>NZ_CYTW01000001.1 GCF_001458215.1 Shimia thalassica
GCTCGTCAGGCTCATAACCTGAAGGTCGTAGGTTCAAATCCTACCCCCGCAACCAACGATAATTGCAAAACCGCCTCGGCAACACCAGCCTCGGCGGTTTTTGCTTTTGGTTCAGTCGCTAAGCCCAGAATCCCGGCAAGATCCCCTTGTAGGTCTATGTCATATCCTTCTTCAGTTGGTGTCAGGACAACCTTGTCAATCAAGGCCCGCAACGCCTCAGCAGCCTCGTTGCGCAGGTCGGATGCATTAAGGGCGTCGGCAAGGTTGCTGACTTTGGCGTGGTAGAGGCTCGACATATTGGGGTGCAAAACAGGCTGAGGGGAGGGCGCTGACTTCAGGTCACTCTCTAGCTTGGCTTTCCGCTCCTCCAATTCTGCCATTTTGCCCTTAACGGCAGAGGCCGGCGCCCCATCAATCAGAGCTTGGACCAGACGGTCCAGAGCGTGAATGGTTTTGGCGAGGTCAGCTTCCTTTGTCTCGCGAGACGTGTTTGAGGTTGATCGCAACCGATTGGTCTCCGCGGTGAACTCCTCGCAAAAGGTTTTGAACAGATCTGGTTCCATCAGTTTGCGAGACAGCGCACTGAGAACCCGGTCTTCAACCTTCGCCCGCGCAATCGATTTGCGATTGTTGCAAATACCTTTGTTGCGCGCCGCAGAGCACCCAATGTGGGTTTGAGAAATCACTGACATGCCGCCACCACAGGCCCCGCAGGTCAGAAGACCTGAGAGCAGGTATTTTGCGCGTCGCACCTTGCCCATGGCGCTGCCGAGATTGCTCCGCCGGGGGAGTGCGGTTCGTTGCTGACGAGATTTGGCCGCATCCCAAAGCTCTTGTGGGAGGATACGAAGGTCAGGCGTCTCAACGACAATCCAGTCCGATTCCGGGTTGAGGCGCGAAACCCGTCGACCTGTATCAGGATCTTTGATGTAGCGCTGCCGGTTCCAAACCAGACGCCCAATGTAGAGTTCATTGTTCAGGATGCCTGTGCCACGGGTGACATTGCCATGAATGGTTGAGGCGCCCCAAGCTGTTCCTCTTGGGCCTGTCACGCCCTCTTTGTTGAGAGATTGGGCAATCTTGCGTGGCGACGCTCCGTTTACATAATCTTCGACAATGCGGGTGATGGTGGCTGCTTGGGGTGAATTGATGGTGCGTTCCCCAGTTGCTTGGCTACCGTCGGCCTCTAATCGACGAACGAGATCGTAGCCAAAGCTGTTGCCCCCCCCTGACCGTCCGGCTTCTACGCGGCCGCGCAAACCACGCCGTGTCTTGTCGGCGAGGTCTTTGAGAAACAGGGCGCTCATTGTGCCCTTCAGCCCAATATGCAGTTCATTGATCTCTCCCTCGGACAGCGTGACAATCCGGATGCCCGCGAAACTGAGACGTTTGTAGACGCCGGCGATATCTTCCTGGTCCCGGGAAATGCGATCCAGTGATTCCGCAAGAACGATGTCAAACAGCCCACTTTGTGCATCTGCCAAAAGGGATTGGATACCTGGCCGGATCAAGCTGGCACCGGAAATGGATCTGTCACTGTAGCTATCCACAATGTCCCAACCTTCTGTTCCTGCACGTTCACGGCACAGACGCAGTTGGTCTTCGATCGACGCGTCCCTCTGGTTATCGGAGCTGTAACGGGCGTAAAGAGCTACGCGGTTTTGGGGGGTGTTCATCTTCGGGCCCTTCCTTTTTTGCGGGTCAAATTTGCACTGATGGCGCTTATGGCTTCATCTAGCTTTCCGACGGCATCGGATTGGTTCGCTTGGTTGTAGTACTGTTCTGCGGTACGCATCGTGCTGTGACCGAGAACCGATTTTATTATGCCGACGTCTTTCCCGCTGTAAATTGCCACATAGGTTGCCGCGCAGTCGCGGAACATGTGAGGCCCAATGCGAACGCCAAAGTGCCTTTGGGTATGCCTGGCGATGGCTGCGCCAAGTTCTTTATGTGGCAGTGCTTGGCCGCTGCGACCAACCCAAAGCTCTGTTCGCGCCTTTGCTCTCCTTTTAACCCAAGGTTTACTCCTCTGATCGGTCAGCAACTTTGGGCGTGCGACCTCCAAGTAGTACTCGAGGTCAGCTCGCAGGACATTGGGGAAAGGACCTTCCCAATGTTGCTTTGTTTTGGAAAGTTCCGGCGGGATCAGAATATGCCATTGGCCTCCAATTTGTTCGAGGTGGTGGCCAATTTGCAGTGAGCCAAAGGCCCGAATGCGTAGCGGCCGAAGAGCAAGCAGACTGATTGCAAAACCGTCGCGTACCAAGATTGCCCCACGCACTGGATGGGTATCGATCAGCGTGCGTCCGATGTCCTGAAAGTCGCGCCCCAAATCTACGAGGGCGTTAAGATCGACGATCTTGGCGCGTTTGTTGCGCGACGGCGTGGCGCGCCACTGCAAGTTACGCGCTAAAGTGTTCAAGACGGACCTATCCGCTTCGGGCCTGGCTACTTGGCAATACCTGCGCAGGTCATTGATATACATGTGCGCCGAGACCGGGCTAACCCGAGGTTGCAGAAAAGCTAGGTAAGACTGCAGGGTTGGTTGGTCTAGGTTGGAGGGAACCCTGGGATGCGCTATCCCCCTTCCTACGAGAAGCCATTTGAGAAACCGTCCCACGGTTAACTCTATCTTGTCCTGAGTGTGGGGGCTCCATGCCGCTGCAGGGCCTTGACCGTCAAAAACGTTGCCTTTGGCTTTTGCCGACAGCCAAGCGTTCTGTTCATCATGCGGCCATTCAGAAAAGGGCAGGGCGATGTAGCTGTTATCGGCAAGCGCATTCATAAGCGACGTCCATTGCCGCGTGAGCCACGGCCCGTTTGGTGGATCACCTCGTCGAAGCGCTCGACTGCTGCTTCCATTTCCATACCAGCGTAGAACTGTATGGTTGTTTGGATGGATTTGTGCCCTAGCAGAACACGTACGGTCTCATAGTCTCCTGGCCGGTGCTGCAGATATAGAAACCCACAGATGTGGCGAAACTGATGGGCTGTAAGCCGTATACCCAGTTCCCGCTCGCATATAGTCGATATTGCCTCGCCTAGCCCCGCTTTGGCTCTTCGCTCCCCTCTCTTTCCGGGAAATAGTTCGTCGCAATTGGGCGACGCGATTTGAGGCCAAATCCGATCCAAGTAGCGATCAACCATCTTCGCCACCCGGCCCGGCAACGGATACTCCAGCGCCTTGTTGTTTTTGACCTCATGAGCCTCAAAGGTGAGGACATACTTCGTTCCTCGACGAACAAGGTTCTGCGACAGAGATATGTTGCACAGGTTCTCTATGCGGATCGGTACCGACTGCAGGATGGCAATAGCCAAGGCCGCACTTGCACGAAACACTTGGATCTGCGACGGATCGTTGACCCGTAAGTTGTGATCGAAAACCTTTTTGGGCATGTTGATGAAGCGCATCACCAACTCTGGGTTCTTGAATTGCGCTAGAGTCTCGCGGTTGAGACTCGTCATCTCCGTTTGTTCGAAATGGACACGGCGGCAAAGATCGGCAAAAGCTCTCATCTCCTCCTCACCAAGATTTACCCAGTGACGAGCCACACAGCGCAAGTCGGTTGCGTATATTTGCGTTTGCCGATTGGGCTTTCTGTCAGTCCGCTCCAGATACCACGTCAAAATGGTTTTGGCGTGGTCGAATTCTACGAGTACAGCCAAGGAAGTGATGCGTTCAATTGGAACCCCCTTGTGGACGAGAATTGACGCCGCGCGCTTGAGGTTCTCAACCCGCTTTTGTGCTGAGACCGGACGTTGTGGTGGAAGGCTGCGTTCTTGAAAGACATCGTCCGCGATCAGGAACTTGTAGAAGTCCTGAAGCTCCTTCTGAAAGCTTGCGGGAAAATCCGCGTGCGGAATCTGGAAACCTTTCTTCCGATCAAGGCCCGCGAGTTGCACATTGGGCCAACCCCCAACCGTATTGGCGTACGTGTTCCACCGATTGATCAGCATCTGGAATTTGTCATCTGCCTTGGTGGCGATGCTGTGGGTGATCACGCGATCATAGTACTGCCCCACAACTTCCTGTGTTACTGATTTTGGCGGCACGCGGTGACAGCTGCACCACCTCATGAAGCGCATCAAAACGCGGCGATCAGTTAGCTTCGTGATCATTGCGTCTAGGTTCGCCCACTCTGCTGTCAGAGGTGCGGTCAAGTGCAATGGATCAAGGTCGACGCCGCTTTCGATGAGCGCTTGAGCAAACGCTGAACGTATATTGCTGAAGCGCTTGGGCGTTATGCCAAAACGTCCTGGCTGACCGCGTTCCAGGGCCACCCTAAATGCGGCTATATCGATGGCTACCCCACTTGGAGGACGATTCAGCATCTTGGCGACTGCTTTGACCGCAGATGCCATTGCGGACCTCTGATTGTTGGTTAGGTGCCCAGCGGATTTAAGGTGCTCAAGCACGCAATTTAGCGTGACGGGTTTGGACTGTTGATGTCCCATGGTGTCTCCTACTGACAGGTGTTGAAATTTGGGAAAACACGTAGAGAGGAATATGACGTATTCTTCTGGCAGAGTTTCCCTGGCGTACGGTCGGTCCGCTGAAAACAAGGGGAAAATCAGTGCGCTCGGAGATTGGTCGCGCGGCGCCCAGTTCGGTACATGTGCAGAAAGCGTTCGAGGTCCGCCTCCGAGATCCGCAAGACGCGGCCCGTGCGAAACGCCTTTAGGTGCCCAGATTTTATCCAACGAAAAACGGTACGCTCCGAGACATACATGCGGTCTGCCACATCGCTAACCGTCAGCATGGGCTCGCGTTCGACGTCGTTCATTTTTGGTCCTCCGACTTGGAGTGGGGAGGATCTACGTCTCTAGCCCCACCTTGCTTCTGTTCCATGTCGGACACGACCTGCCGTGCCGAAGCACGCGCAAGGACGCGCACCAAAGCCTTCAGAGAGGCGCTATGCCGATCGTCAGTTGCTGTTGCTTTTTGGCGCGAAGTGTCCGTCATGGACCCTTCTTAGGCGAGGTTGGCGATAAACCAGTGGTCACAACCTCATCTCTTTCGGAGTGAGGTTATGACCATTGGCCTTAGTCAAGAAGACTTGGCGCGTTGCTTCAGCAAGAAACGCTTGATCGCTTCATCTAGGCCATCCGTGGACTCGCCAAAACTTTCAAAGAGATAATGGCACATTGTGCAGAACTTGCCTGTGGGCGTGGAAGTGGCTCGACTACCAAAAACCTTATCGTGCAGAGCAAGCAATGTCTTCAGTGTGTATTCCCGAATTCGATCGGATCGACGGCCACCTTTGTTATGCCAATCACCTTCTAGACTCTGTTCCAGTGGCTTATGCAACGCACGCAGTAGTGAGATTAGAGCGAGATCGGGATCTTCGGCGTATTTGATCGAGATGTCTTTAGAGATGGATCCGTCAATCGCCCCCAAACCCTCAAAGTTCGAAAGCTGTGGAAGATACTCAACGTTAGACGGGTTCGGAATAATGAAACTTAGGTCCGGAAACAGTGCGTTTGCATCAGGTTGATTGAGGAGCAGTGCAAGAGTTCGGCTAAGCTCGGGCGATGCCAAGAAATGCAACGTCAATCTGTGTTGGCAGAACTCCTCAATGACTTCTCCCAGCCTTTGAGCCGTTTTTTGGAGCGCATTTGCAGGCCGATGCAAACGTATCACGTCATACGAAATGTCTTGGTCACGAAGCCAACTTGGCACTTCGGAGTACTCCAGAACTTCTTGAAGAAAGAGATTACGTTTGTTTTGAGGGACCTCAAGAAGTGTGGCGATTTCCTCAAAATGCAATTGAACTGATTCCCAGTCGCGGCTTGGATTTTGCATGTGAAATCTCCTTGGTTGCATCAGTTGCCTCGTGCTGCCTTCCGACAGGACCACCCAGCAGGATCCGGGTTGGTGGCGACCTCGCAGTCGCGCTCTTCACGTTGTCTTGCTTCTATACTTGTGGGCATTTTAGCGAAATTCAAGTGGCGAAAAGGGCATAACATTGGAAGGTGGACTGCGCGTTCCGGCATTTTCCTGGCGGTCGGGTATGATCGAAGCGGCTCAGGGCCCGATCGGCCTCAGCTATACGCCGGACCTCATAGCAACCTACGTTTCGATTGCGATGTCATGGAAAAACTCCCGCCACCCGCACCAACGACGGGCTGGGTCAAACCCCAGATGGGTTCCATCTCGCAAATCTATCAGATCGAAGATAAGGGGATGTTAGCTCCATCAGGGCCTAACATATAAGCAGGTTCAGTTCGCCGGGATCAAGCCCAACGCCACTTGCATCCGTGCAGAGCTGCAGAAACACTTTTGGGCGTATTCGACTTTGCGGATTGAATCGCGTTTGAAGCCAACGGCCTGTTCGCAATCTTCACGTGCGGCCCCTGCCATCTGAAAGGCGGCGCCGTTCCCGCCATTGATGCTAAGCTGGCCATAGTATTCCGACGCTTCTTTCACACGCTGAACGAGATCGTTTTGCAGTGCCTCACCCACGTCCGAGACGGACAGAGGCACTTCGCGATAGGTCCTGCAGGCGGCAAGGATATCTTCCAGCCCAACCGTGACGCGGCGATTAAGACGCTCAGGTGTCGAGACCGAAATCAAAAGATCATGTTTGCCGCGCGTTTCGGTTTTTCCAACCTTTTCAACAGGAACGCCCGCTGCTCGCAGCGCTTCTGCGACGGCTTGTGCGCGTCGCAAACCAAGGTTGTCATTGTAAGACGATCCGCCAACCGCGTCTGTGTATCCGACGATGACGGTCGGTTTGTAGGTATCCACCGATTTCAGGGAGTCAGCGATTTCAAGAATCTGTTGTTGGGCCTGTGCATCAAGCTGGTCAGAGTCAAAATCGAAATTCACCGTTCCAAACACCTGAGCGACCAAAACAGAAGGCAACAACAGGGCCATACACACCGAAATAACAGAGAAAAACTGCAAGCGCATTTGATGTCCTTAAGTCGCTGAGTGTGAACTGTGAGTTGCAACACTGTGAACAATATGTCGGAATTATTCAAGTAACGTGCTAAATGTGTATGGCACGCATATTTTTTGAGTGTAGGCTGGTCATCAGCGTGATTGAAGAACGAAACCAATAGGGTTGCTAATGCTCAAAAAGATACCTGCTGTCATCTTTTTTATGGCGACTGCCATGGGGCCGAATATTTCTTCGGCATTGTCACTCGAAGACTCAATTCTTTACGTGCTTGAGACGAACCCGGAAATCAAGGCTGCGGAATCCAACAAGCAGGCAATTGAGTTCGAACTCGAGCAAGCGCGCAATTTTTATTCACCAAAATTCGAGCTGGAGGCTTGGGCTGGCACCAGTGAAAACAGAGGAAACGCGTCTCCGGATCTTGGGGCTGCGTCTGGTTCGGTTGAAGGATATGAACTGACCGCGCGTGTTTCCCAGATGTTGTTTGACGGGTATCGCACACGTTCCGAAATCGAACGACAAGCCTATAGAATAGACGCAGCGGCCTATCGTGTGCTTGAACGTTCCGAGGTTTTGTCGCTGGAAGCGGTCCGTCTGTATTCTGATGTCCTGCGCACGCGGTCTTTGCTGTCCTTGGCCCAGCGGAACTATACCTATCACAAAGATGTCTATGCCCGTCTTAAGACAGGGTATGACCGTGGCGTCATTGGAATTGGTGATCTGCAACAAGGCGAAGAGCGCGTTTACCTTGCCGAAGATATCATTCTCGAGTTCGAATTGAACGCGGAAGATGCCGAAACGCTGTTTCTCGAGACCGTTGGCGTTGAACCGAAATCCCTTCAAACCTTACCCTCTGTCAGCCGCGCGGTGCCATCTTCGCTTGATCTCGCCTTGGGGCGCACGCGCACCGACAATCCCACAATCAAGTTCATGCAATCAGATGTCGGATCTGCCGAGGCGTTGTCTCGCAGGGCTAACTCTAATCGATATCCGTCTTTCCACCTCGAAGCAGAAGGCCGCACAGGCGAAGACGTCGGCGGCTTCCTCGGAGATCGAGAGGATTTCCGCGTCGGTCTTGTGTTGCGGTACGAGTTTCAGGGCACACGCAAACGCGCAGTGCGTCAGGAACAGGCCCGCCGCGTGAACGAAAGCAAATCGCATCTGTTGTCCCGCACACGCCGTGTTGAAAGCGAGGTTCGCCAATCATGGTCAACGCTGCGTTCGGCCAAAAGACGCCTTTCGACCATTCAGGGCCAAGCCCGGTTGTCCCGCCAATTGCGCGAGGCCTATGAAAACGAATTTGTGGTTGGAAACCGGTCTCTCCTGGATGTGTTGAACACTCAAGGTGCCTTGTTTCAGGCCGAAGCCAATCTGATCAACGCGCGCAGTTTGACGACTTATGCCGAATATCGCCTGCTTGCCTCGGTTGGTATTCTGCTGCCAACCTTAGGCATCAAAGCACCAGAAGACGCCAAGCCATACGCCGGTGAAAAAGTGGGTGCGCCGGGTCTGAGCGAAGCCAGCAGCGAGCAACAGTTTGACGCCAAAACCTTTCGCCAGTGGCGACAGTCGGTTGAAAAATAACGCGCCTCGCGGTGTTGCAGGAGATGCGCAATTACTGACTCTCGCAAAAAGACGGACACAAATCCCAGGATTCAAATCAAACCTGTTGTGACCAAGGGCACTGGCGGTAAAGCCGCCTCTGCACAAGAGTGGGATTTTGCCCGTATTTCCGCGGACCCTTTGGTGCAGGCCATGGCAGTGTGCGCACGTTTGAATGGTCATGACATTGGCACCGAGGGCCTGTTGGCCGGGGTTGCTTTGCCGTCTGACGGACTGATGACACCGGCTTTGGCGGTCTCGACCCTCGAACAGCACGGGTTTCGCGCCCATCTGACGAAACGAAAGCTGAGTGCTGTTCCGGATGGTCTTTTGCCGGCTGTTCTATTTATGCGAAACCGAGAAGCCTGTGTTCTGGTTGAGCGTCTGAATGACAGCTTCGTGGTTATCTGGCCGACGCGATCCGACGAACAAGTTGAAATATCGCGAGAAGACTTTCAGAAACTATATGCAGGCCATTTGCTGATCATGCGGCGGGATATGCCGCGTACCACGCAAGAGGCCGAAGCCCCCAAAACGCCGCGTCACTGGTACTGGAGCGTCGCAGGGCAATACTGGCCCGAGTATTTTCAGGTCATTCTGGCATCGGTTCTGGTGAATGTGCTTGGGCTCGCCGTTCCGATATTCACAATGAATGTCTATGACCGGGTTTTCCCCACGGCCGCGATAACCACGCTCTGGTCTTTGGTGGCGGCTGTCGGGGTCGCGCTTGTGTTTGATGCCATATTGAAATGGATCCGGTCATCCGTGGTCGACAACGTGGGCCGAAATGTTGATCAGGCCGTGTCGGCGTCGATCTTCCGGCATTTGTCGGATCTTGAGTTGCAACAAGCGATGCAACCGGCCGGCGCGCTGATCAATACGCTGAAAGACTATGAGCAGGTCCGCGATTTCTTCTCGTCACAAACGCTGGCCACGCTCACGGATCTTTGTTTCAGCTTTCTGTTCATTGCCGTTATTGCCTATCTTGGCGGGCCCTTGGCATACCCGCCGGCCATCGCACTGGTTGTGATCATCACGCTGGGAGTCCTCACCATGGTGCCCTTGCGCGGGGCCACAAATGCCTCTCGACAGTCTACGGGCATCAAAAACGCGGTTGCGGTCGAGGCACTGACCGAGCTGGAAACGCTCAAATCCATCGCCGGACAGGGCCGGATGCAGGCGCGTTGGGAACAATACGTCGCTGAAAGCGCACGCGTGAACGAGCGCAGCAAGAAGATCGCCACGTTCTCGACAACAGTGACCAGCTTTGTGCAGCAGGCCTCCAGCATCGGGATCGTCATCATTGGCGTTTATCTCGCATTCGAGGGAAGCCTGACGATGGGGGCCGTGATCGCCGCGATGATCCTTTCGGGGCGGGCCTTGGCACCCACGGCGTCTTTGGCATCCCTGTTCACACGGGCGAGTTTCGCCTTTTCGACCCTGCGCAGCCTGAACGCCCTGATGGAAAGCCCGTCTCAGAAACCTTCGAGCGGTGTCATTCTGAACGCTGGCATTGATCAGGGCGCGTATGATTTCAAAGATGTGTCGCTCGAATATCCGGGAACCTCGGTGCCGGCCCTGAAAGAGGTGTCCTTTTCGGCATCCGGATTGGAACGCATCGGCATCATCGGCCCTGTTGGCGCTGGTAAAACCAGTCTGGTGCGGTTGATGAGCGGGCTTTACCACCCGACGTCGGGGCTTGCCACGCTTGATAGTTTGAACATTGCGCAACTGGGAACGGCAACCTTGCGGCGCGATGTGCAACTGGTGACCCAGAATGCAGTTCTGTTTTCCGGAACACTTGCCGAAAACATCGCATTTGGAATGCCACAGGCCACCGTCGAAGATGTGTTGCGCGTGGCCCGCATGACAGGCGTTGATCAGTTGGCGGCTAAAAATCCGATGGGTTTTGCGATGCAGATCGCGGAACGCGGCGCAAACCTGTCCGGGGGGCAAAGGCAAATGATCGCCTTGGCGCGTGCTCTTTTGCCAAAACCGCGGGTGCTCATTCTGGATGAGCCGACATCGTCGATGGACACAGCCACCGAACAGTTTTTTGTTGAAAGGCTGAAACGCATCTTGTCGCAACGCCCAATGACGCTGGTTGTATCAACCCACCGGACAAGCCTTCTGGCGCTTGTTGACCGCATCATGGTGCTCGAGGACGGCCAACTCAAAATGGATGGCGCGCGGGATACGGTTCTGGCTTCATTGAAGGTCAAACAAAAATGAGCAGGCAGGATTGGCAAATTCGCGAATTCGCCCAAGGCCAAGACGCGGCCCGTCTTGGACGGTCGGCACGTTCTTTGACACTGCTTTTGATTGCGCTGGTGACCCTTCTGGTGGCCGCGCTGGTTTGGGCCTCACAGGCCCGTATCGAAGAAGTGGCCCGCGCACAGGGCAGGGTGGTGCCATCCGGCAAAGCCCGCGTTCTGGAAAGTCTTGAAGGCGGTATTATCCGGGACATTCTGGTGCGCGAAGGGGATGTCGTCCAAGCCGGTGATATCCTTGTGCGGATAGATGACACCGGGTCTTCTGCCTCTTTGGGCGAGTTGAAGGCACAGATGTATGCTCTGTCGATCAGGGGCATGCGCCTCGCGTCAGAACTGCGCGGAGATGAGGTGCTGACGTTCGAGAACACGACTGTTGATCCCGAAAGCGCAGAAGCTCTTCGAGAGATCGCCATTTTTGACAGCAGGCTGGCAAGCTATTTCGGTCAGCGGGCCGTTCTCGAGGCGCAGCTGAACCAACGCCAGAGAGAAATCGAAGAGACAGAAGGTAATCTGACCCGCGTGGCAGAAGGCATCGCGCTACTTCAGGAAGAAATTGACCTGAAAAACGCCAGCGGCGTTGTCCCGCGTGCGCAGATCATCCCGATCGAACGTGAACTGTCCGCGCGTCGTCAGGAAGAAGACGCGCTTGCCAGCCGTAGGGAACAGGCACGTGCGGCCCTGCGCGAAGCAGAGGCCCGTCTGGAAGAACTCAGGTTGCAGCGGCGCGCCGAAATCAGTCTGGAACGCTCTGACACGCTGAACCAGATCAGCGTGATCGAAGAAAGCATCAAAAGCGCGAGTGACGTTGTTTCGCGCGCCGATTTGCGCGCGCCCGTGACAGGCATTGTGTCGGTCCTGAATGTGCACACAATCGGTTCTGTTATCGCGCCGGGCGAAGAACTTTTGCAGATCGTTCCACAGGAAGACCGCTTGCAGGTCGAAGGCCGCATCAGGCCCGAAGATGTGGCGTTTGTGTATGCCGGTCTTCCCGCAAGCGTAAAGCTGACATCCTTTGATTTCACGATCTACGGGGCGTTGGCGGGGCGTGTCATGCGCGTCGGGGCCGATGCGCAACAGGACGAGGCCACCGGCGAAATCTATTTCCCGATCATTGTCGAAACAGACAGTAACGTTTTGACACGCGGCGACGAAAATCACGAAATCCGTCCGGGCATGGTGGCATCTCTGGACATCCAGACCGGTGAGCGGACCGTTCTGGATTACCTGCTCAAGCCGTTCCGAAAAGCCCGGCTGGAAGCTTTGCGGGAACGGTAAAGCAGGTTTGGAAACCCCTAGATAATAGCGGTTTCCTGTGCGCCACTGGCATTCGCGAAAATGACCTCGACCTCGTCTGCAAATCCGCCTGATCCGGTTTCTACCGTTGCCGCAAGAGACCCGTCCACAGTCAATTCGCCTGTGGCGTTATCATAGCCGACATGGTCATCCAGGTTTTCACCCAGGTTCAGTGCAACAACTGCCGTGAGATCAATCTGGTCGACACCGGTCGGGAACAGCAGTCCAACGGGTTCTTCGAAATCAACAATGAGGTCTGCGGAGCCTAGATCGGTGATGGTAAACACATCTGTTCCGGCTCCACCTTCCAGCGTATCGGAACCGGCGCCGCCAATCAGAATGTCGTTTCCGCTGCTGCCAATCGCCCAATCATCGTCGTCGCCAAGATCAATGGTGAAATCGCGGCTTGAGGCGCTGAGATCGACAAAGTCGGACCCGCCTTGCATCTCGAAACCATCAATCTCGGTATAGGGCGTTGCAAGGCTGAGAACGACAGCATCATCGCCGCTGGTGCCGCGCGCAATATCATTGCCCCCTGTGGCACCCGTCACATCATCCATAAGATCACGGGTTACCCCGTCCGGGCCGGTATGTGTGCCGTCGGCCACCATTTGAAGCGTGTCGATATCCAGATTGGCCGTCGCGGTGGATCGTGCTGGACCCGGACCACTGTCGACAACATCGTAGGTCAGGGTAGGGGTGCCGATATAGGCGGCTGGCACGTTGACGAAAACCGTGGTGCCGATCACCGTCAGACCCACCAGAGGATCATCCGAAGTCACGTTTTCAACGGTCAAAGGAAGATCAGGATCCGTCGCGTTCGCCAGTAGATCCGCAAAGGAAATCGCGAACAACGCATCTGTCGAGGTGATGTCCACGGGGCCGCTGATATCCGGTTGATCGTTGATCGCCACAAGGAAGGTATCGGATGCGCCAGTGCCATGGTTGGTGGACACCGTGATTGTGCCTTCAAGAACACCCGCAAAGTCACCCGGAACTGTGATCGACAATGCGGCGACAAGAGCCGCGAAATCGGTCGGTGACGTGGCCCCGCGTGTTAGTGTCAAACGGTCTCCGGCAAGGGTGCCTGCAGACGCGGTTGTGCCCGCAGGAAGCGGATCGTCAAACTGGACAATCACTTCTTCAAGGGTTTCTGACGGGGTGGTCTGCACATCCGTGACCATGGCGTCGATCCCAAAGTCGACCACAATGGGTGTTCCGGTTTGCGGTGCGGTATCCGGTTGAACATCGACAGTCACGGTCAAGTCCAGCTCGCCATCAACGGCGATTGTGAACACACCGCTTTCATCGCCGCCTTCGTTTGTGGTGACGTTGATGGTGCCGTTAAGCGGCGTACCGTTTGTGGCATAGTCCTGCGGGAACAACAGGGTAAGCTGTTGGAAGTCGGCCAAGCTTCCCGAGAACACAAGATCTCCGGTCACTGGTACAATGGGGCCAGCAGCCACCTGATAGGCCATTCCCTCTGAAACACCCACAAGAGTGTAGGTCACGTTGTCTACAATTTCGGACCCGTCGGTATCCGTCACCTGTATGTCAAAATCGCCTGCCGGATCATGCGTGACTGTGGCGTCTGTTTCATCAAGTTCGACATCCGGATCAAGAACGCTGAACACAAGGTCAGGGGCAACGGCGATATCAAGATCAAGGGTCTCGGTTGGGGAACGTTCCGTATCGGTGAAAAGGCCATCCGCATCTGTTGTGATGGCAGTTACGTCAAGCGAGGTCATGCCCCCGAAGTCAGGCGGCGCAAGGAACGTCACCACCCCGTTTGGAGCAAATCCGAGATTGACCGACGGCGTGATGGTCGGCGCAGGCGACGAATCCAGTGTCACGATGCCGTTGACGACGGGTTGCTCGACCCCGTCCAGGAAGATTTTGCCACCGTCCGGAACCACAATTTCAAAGCTTATCGTTTCATGCGGGTCAGGTGTTTCACCGCTCAGGGTGAGCGTAAACACATCGCCAGAGTCTTCGGTACCCTTTACGGGATCGATGCTTGCCGTCAGAACCGGTTCATCCGCATCGGGCCGTATTCTCAGAATGAAATCCTGCGTGCCCGTTGCTTCGTCCGAGTTGGCCAGTTCAAGCGTGTTCACCGCCAACGTCAGGGGGATTTCACTTGGGATGGTCGGATCAAGTGAGTCCGGCGTACGGCCATGAATCGCGGTCAGCTGAATTGACACCAGAGGATAGGCCGATTCCGAAATCGTGTAGCTGCCATCACCGTTATCGATAAATCCGTTGTTCGACGGGCCGGTGACGTTCAAATAGTCAGGAACACCTGACAGCACGATCGCGATTGTTTCAGACCCGTCTTGGTCGGGTGATCCGGCGTCAAGAAGCTGGCTAAGGTTTAGCGGAATGTCTTCGATTGCCGTAATGACAGGTGTTGCACCGGATGTATCCACAAACGGCTGGCCTGTATCGGGATCGATAATGGTCTCGTCGAAGTTGAAGAATGGAACATCGGCGACGGGAATGACGTTCAAGGTCTGTGTTATGGTTGTTGCCGCAGTCGTGTTGTCGATGTCTTCAGAGCTTGCGGTAACGCGCACGGTCAAAGGGCCGCTATAGTGTTCGGCGGCACTGAGGGAAAGACCATCGACGTCGGCATAGTTCACTTCGTACCGAACAAACCCGCCTCCTATGTCCGTACCTGTCAGCGGATCACCATTCGAGTCCAGCAGTTGGCCGCCGTTGGTGGACTCCACGTCGATCTGTACCGTTCCGGAAGGCCGCTCACCCCCATCCGGGCTGCTGATTTGAAGACCAAGGTCAAGCGTGGTGTCTTCGTCAAATGATCGTCCACCCAGCACGATGGTGGGTTGATCCACAATCGGGTTGATCGTGAGATTGAACGTGCTGGCTGCCGAGGTCGAGGTTCCACAGGTCAGGTTGTTCAGGATCATTGAATATTCGAGGGAATCCAGCCCGTCATAGGGATCTTCATCGCCAAAGGTCTCTGACGGTGCGAAGGGGTTCGTCGGGCTTGATTCATGTTCTGGTGGGGTAAACAGAAGCTTCCCTTCGGTCTGTGTCGGATCGTTAGGGTCCACTCCCAAAACAGAAAGGTCGACCACCCAAAGCCCCGTGACCGGATCAAACAAAACACCACCGGGTGGATCTGTCGCAAGAGATGCGCCCGGAGGCAGTTCAATGCCCAGTCCGAAATCGCCGGTAACGCCGTTTGGCAGGTTCACCAGGTCGTCAATCGAGTCATAGAACGGAGGCTGCGGTGTGATCGACACCGTCAGTTCAATCACCGTGTCTTCATCGCCGCTGCCAATGAGTTCAAGAATGGGAAGCGGCAAATCCTGTTCGGGTTCGCAAGGCAGACCGCCATTGCCGTCAGCAGGAACAACAACAACAGTGAAGTCCATCGGAACCACTGCACCACCCGGCAATGCGTTGATAAGGTCCAAGACCTCTTCGGGGGTGCCGATGAGCCCATCCAGCGGCTGATCGTCTTCCACGACAATGGCGTGAAGCGTCATGTCGTAATAGGTCACTTCGGTCACATTGGTGGGCACGAATTCCAGGGTGGCAAGCTGCTGTGCCGTGACGACAAAGGATTCACCGGACGAGTCGACCGGAGTAGCCCCCAGGAATGAAACGCTCGGATCGACCCCTGTGATCAGATAATAGAGTGTTTCCGAGCCATCGAATTGACCGGTTCCGAATGTGATTTCGGTCATGGCGCCAGAGATGGGGTCGGCGGCTCTGAAAAGGTTGTTCGGCGCGATAAGCCCCGATCTCAGAATGACGTCCCGCAGCTGTGAATCCAGGAAGAACGGACCGGTATCAAAGCCTGCGTATCCATAAACGCGATCCGCGTTGGCAACGCCGTCCACAATTTCCGTAGGCCGGAACGTGTCGTCAATCTCGTCGTCTGTGATCGTCGACAGGGGATCATCGGTCGGGTCAGGATTTTGCAGCGTCAAAATTGGATCATCGGCAATGCCGACGACATCAATCGTGACTGTACCGGTCGCAAGCTGGACCTGCGTGATGTCAATTGTCTCGTAGTAGAGGACCGTTACATCAAATTCGATGGTTTCATTGCTGTCAGTGCCAGGAAGCACCCAAAGTTCTGCCGCTTGCACGGGTGTCAGACGGATTTCGCCATTGCTATCGACGGGGACTGCGTTGATGTAATCGCCGGGAGAGCTTGAGTTCGCGATGGGTTGCCCCAAGAAGAACGTCGGAACGCGCCCGAAAGAGTCCGGAACGACATTTGAAATCACCAGTTCGCCCAGAATGTCCTCTGGCGACCCCGGTGAATTGTTGAGGTTGTCGATGATATTGCCGTCGATTGGCGTGGCGATTGCGGTGTCTTCGGTGCCTCCAAAGCTTTCGGATGGATCGCCACCATCGATGACGGGATCAATATGAAGAATTTCATTCAACGTGGTGACACGTGTGCCACCGCCATCGCTTTCGGTTGTGACCACATCGATCTGCAGAGGGTAATCCCCCGCATAGTGGGTTGGGATGCCGCGTAGTTCTGCCGTCAGCCATGCACCGTTTTCCAAGCTCCATGAGTTGAATCCCGGTGGTTGATTGACGTCCGTCAGCAGTGCGGGCACTTTTTCGCCCCCGGGATCATTCGGGTCCGTGACATAGACCGTGACGCCTGCGGGTACCTGGCGCATGACCACGGCCGTGACCGTCTCTGATCCGTCTGTATCAAGAATGGTTGGCTCAAACGGGATTTGCCAGACGCCTCCGGCCGCATCAATCGTCCCTTCATTGCCAACGGGGCCGTTCAGAATGACAGCGATGTTGTTGACGGGATCGACATCGACATCGAATGTCGCGTCGGCGTCATCGGTGCGCACCTCGTCGGTGTTGTCATCAGAGACCGTGACCTCGATTATCAGGTCCGCGCCGAAGAAATCGCCGAGGGCGGTAAAGGAATCTCCGTTTTGTCTGTCGACATCATAGTCTTCGTACAAGGAGGGTCTGAGTTGCAAAGAGGCCTCGAACGATGTGACATCAGGAACAAACGTGATGGTCAGCGTTCCCGAGTTTTCATCATAGGAGGCACTGTCAACCAGATCATATTCGGACTGCTCGAGCGGCAATCCTCCGTCCGGATCAAAGAAGGCGGATTGCAAAACGTCAGTGCCGCTCAGATGATCCGCGATCCAGTCCGTCGGGACATTCGAAATCACAATTGTTTCGATCTGTTCCGAGCCGTCCGTGTCGGGCGTGCAGGCATCGAGGCCGACATAAAGATCGACCTGTCCCGGACCGCTGCCATCTGACGTGCTTTCGAGCAATGTCAGGATTTCATCACCGCTGACAGATCCGTTTTCGACGGTCGCGTGAACGATCATCGGGCTATCATCTGCCACGTCACCGGCGTCACGTACAAAGACAGAAGCGGTCAACTCGGCTTCGACACGGGGGCGGACCGTTTGCACGATCTGGAAGGTCGAGGTGCCTGGATTGTCGCCGGGGTCAAGCTCGACGTCACCTGTTGTGGTTTCGCTCCATGCCAGCGTGCCATCCAACGTCAGCACTCCACTGAAGTGTTGGGGCACTTCGATGCGCAGGTCTTCGATTGCAGCTGTGAAATCCGCGCCGCTTGTTCCGGGCAAAGGTGTGATGGTGTAATCGACACTATCGGGTGTTGATCCCGTTTGCGTGATCTGAACCAGCTTGGACAATCCGTTGTTGCGCACCTCGAGAAGCAAATCAGAGGCGTGCGACGGATCGAAATTGTCACTTTCCGTTTCGACAGAAATGCTCAGAGTCAGGCTTTGCAAGACTTCCGAACCGTCGGTGTCCTGAAGTGCAACATCGGTTAGGGCGATGTTCATGCGGCGCGCACCATCTGTGTTCTCTTGAACGCGTGTATCTGCCACGTTGAAGTCCAAATCATCGACGATGGCGTCAACGTCGATGTCGAGATCATCTTGCGCGGTCTGGGTGTCAGAGGGCAGGCCCGCGGCGCTGTCGACCGAGGTTACAGTTGTCACAAGGTCGTTGCCAACAATGGTTTCCACATCGCGATCGTCATCCGCCAGAGGCGTTATCCGAAGCGCGCCAATAAACTCCTGAACGTTGCCATTCAGTGTAATTGTAAGTGTCGTTCCATTGATGGTCGCAGACGAGATAGATGCAGCACCCTGTTCGAACAGGGCAAGATCAACTGCGCCATTGGTGTTTGGAATCCACCCGTCTGGCACGTGCTCCACGACAATTGTCGTCAGCTGCTCTGATCCATCCCGATCAGGTGTCTGCGCGTCGAACGTCATCAGGAACGATGTATCTTCGTCCACGATAAAGTTGTCCGCGGTGATCATGTCGACATTTGCCGGTGTCGCATCAACCGACACAACCAATGTCGGCTCGGAAACCGGCGTGACGTTCAGGGCAAAGCTCTCTGACGTGCCTGCGGCTGTGCCCTCGTCGGTTTGCACGGTGACATTGATATCGATAATGCCCGAGAAGTGCTCGGGGAAAGAGACAACCCCAAGCGCCTGAAGCTCGGTCAATGTGCCGGTCCACGTTGCCGTCGGGCCGTTCACAATGACCCCACCGGTCAATTCGGTGTCTCCAGTGGGCAGGTCTACAAAATCAACGGTGATGGCGGTGATGATTTCGGATCCGTCAATATCCGTGACAGCCGTGTCGAGGTTGAAGGGAATGAAGGTTCCCAAATCTTCGATCACGGTGATGTCCTGGGCCGTTATGACAACATCCTGCTCCGACGCCACGGTGATAACAAAGGCTTGGGTCTCGATCCCGTCTGTGCCATCAACATCTGTTTCGCCTGCAAGCAGCGCTTCGTCCGTGGTGAATGTCGCGCTGCCGGTAATGTCTGTGGTTGTTGAGAAGTCTGCTGGAAGACGCAGGATCAGGTCGGCGTATTGTGCGTAGCTGAGGCTTGTGAGACCAAAAGTAGGGCCATCAGGGACAGCCGTGAACGACGCGCCGCCATCGGTCGAATACAAAGACCCGGTTGGCAGGCCGGACACGGATATATCGACACTTGCGACAGTTTCAGACCCGTCTGCATCCGATCCGGCTGCCGCTACGGCATCTACCAGATGCACATCCAGCGGTGTGTCCGTGGTGGTGTCTTCGTCAGAATCTCCGGGGGCATCGTTTTCAGTCAGGTCCAGTCGTCCCGGACCGCTGAGTGCAACGTCGCCCTCGGCATCAACCGTGACCGTCAGCTCTCCGCGTCCGGCACCGCCCTCGTTTGTGATTGCAAACACGTTACCAATCAGCGATGTGGCCGGATTTTCGGTCGAGAAATCTGCTGGCAACTCGATAACCAGACCATTGTACTCGGCCAGTGTGCCCACAAACTGAAGCGTTGAACTGGTATCTGTAAAGTTTGTGCCGCCATCTGTTGCATAACGTGTTCCGGTCGGCAGGGCGTTGAAAATCACGGCAACCTGCGAAATCGACTCGGACCCGTCAATGTCTGTCGCGACCGGCATGATTTGATCTGCCGGACGGAATTGGATGGCTGCGTCGGTTTCTTCCAGCGCAAAACTACCGTCATTGATCGTCATGTCACCTTCTTCGGTGACGGTTATGGGGATGTTCTCGGACACAGTGCCTTCATTTGTCGTAACCGTAATGGTCGCAAACAGGTCTTGTTGCGGAGACGTTGTTGAATAGTCCCGCGGGAAAAGGATGGTGGCGTCCGTCGCGATCGCTCCGGTGCCGTTGAAGATGTACAGGAAGTCGGAGGTGCCGTCTCCGTTATCGGTAAATATGCCGATGGGGTTCCCGCCGCCATCAATCACTTGTGTGCCGGCGGGAATGCCATCCAGATCGAAGGTGAGGTTTTGGATCGTTTCGCCGGGTCCGACGATTACATCAATGAAGTCGGACAGCAGAACCGAAACCGTGTCATCGGTTTCATCGGTGATGACTTCTCCGTCGATAATGATGTCCGGAGTTGGGGAAACAATCACGGCTTGCACCGTGTTCTGAACGCCTTCCGGCGTGGTGACCGTAATCAGGTTCAGAATTTCGCCGTGGTAATTCGGCGGCAAAGACAGAACAAGCGCGTTTGCCTCTGCAACGCTTCCTGTCCAATTTGATCCGCTCAGCACGCCGCCATTCACACCTGTCCCTGCGGGTATGCCAAAGAATTCTATGGCGACCTGCGCTGCAAACCGGGGATCACTTGTATCAGCCGTTTCCGACCCGTCCTGATCTGTAATGCTCACGTCAATGCCAAGATCGACATCGACACCCAAGTCCGGATCGCCAGTGTTCCCGTCATCTTCCTGTGCATTCACGCGAAGTGGGGCTGTGAGGGAAATATCGGCCTCAAAGCCTATTTCGACAATTCGGGTTGCAGTGGCGGTGCCGTCGTTTGCCGTATCGGTGCCCCGATCCTGATCTTCGTCCGTTTGGACATCAAGTGAGAACGTCAAGGCCTGTGTGGTGGAACCATCTGTCAGATCCGCGCGGTTGGCGGTCGAGAAATCGGCAGGCAGCGTCAAGTTGAACGTCGCATAGGCCGCGGAAATGTCTGCCACAGTTGCGGACAGCATGGTCAGGGTCAGGGTGCTGGACCCCGTGGCCTGATCCGTTGCGAAATCAAGGATCGCCCCTGTTGGGACGGTGATGTTCAACGACCCTTCGTTTGAACCTGCGGGCAACCCTTCGATCGTCAGAACGAGCGTTTCAAGGTTTTCGGACCCATCAAGATCTGTTGTTGCGGGCCGCAGCAAATCCGACGGCGTAATCACCGTGCTGGCATCCGTCTCGTCAGGGATGGTATCCGGCAGGGTGTCGTCAATCTCGACGTCCCCTTCCGGTGTAATCCGCAGCACAACAGGGGAGCTGTCGCCAGAAGCGTCCTCTGACGAGGTGGCAGACAGAGTACCATTCAGGACAAGCCCGTCCGACGCGGGGCTCTCCGTCGAATAGTCCGTCGGGAAGCTGAATTGCAATGCTTGGTATTGCGCGTCCGTTCCTGTGAAAGAGAAACCGCCGCCCGTGGCCGGATTGTATGAATAGGTCGCAGCCGGCACGTTCAGTATCAAAATGTTCGCGGGAAGATCGACCAATGTCAGCGAAACTGTTTCCAGCGTTTCCACAGGTGTGTTGGGATCGGTGTCGTCGATACCCACTTGCCATGCAGATGACGGTGTCACCACTATTCTGGCATCGGTTTCCTGCGCTTCTAGCTCGTCAATGTCAAAGTCGATATCACCCGTTGGTGTGATCGTGATAGTCTGCGAGGTGTCGATTTGCCCTTCTGGGCTGATTGCCGTGATCTGGCTCTGGATCGTGCCCGAGTAATCTTCAGGCAACGTTAGGTTCAGACTGTTTGCGTCATCCATGTCACCGGTCCAGATCCCCGTTGATGGATCATATTGACCTGACGAGAAAACGACCCCATCCGGAAGGTCGGTAAAGCTGATTTCGACTGTGGTGCTGTCTTCCGACCCATCGATGTCGGTGGCGGCGACTGCGATCCCGAGATCAACCGTGACGCCCGCGCCATCGCTGTCTTCTGCCCCCGTAACGGTTGCTGGGGCTGTCAGCGTGACATCAAGTTCGTATCCGATGTCTACGATGCGTGTTGCGGTTGCGGTGCCGTCTGTGGGTGTGTCTGCGTTTGGATCCTGGTCTTCGTTGGTCTGGACGTTGAGTGTGAGTGTGAGGGGCAGGCTTGTGCTGCCGTCTGTGAGGTCTGCGCGGTTTGCGGTTGAGAAATCTGCGGGCAGGGTCAGGGAGAGGGCCTGATAGGCTGCCATGACATCGCCGACATCTGCGGCGTTGAGGGTGATGGTGAGGGTTGCGGCGCCGGTTGTGGCGTCGTCGTCGATGTTTGCGATGGCGCCTGCGGGCAGGGTGATGCCGAGGCCTGGCAGGTCTGATCCTGCGGGCAGGCCGGAGATGGTCAGCAGGAGTGTCTCGAGGGCCTCTGATCCGTCGGCATCGGTGACGGCGGGCAGCAACAGATCCGAGGGCACCACGGGGGTTGCGGCGTCGGTCTCGTCGGGCACGGTGTCGGGCTGGCTGGTGTCGATCTCGACATCGCCTTCGGGGGTGATGCGCAGGGTGACGGGTGTTGTTTGTCCTGCGGCATCCTCTGAGGAGGTTGCCGAGAGGGTGCCGTCCAGGACGAGGCCGTCCGCGGCGGGGCTTTCTGTGGAATAGTCTGCGGGGAAGCTGAGTTGCAGGGCCAGATACTGGGCTTCGGTGCCGGTGAAGGTGAGTGCGCCTCCGGCGGCGGCGTTATAGGTGATGGTGCTGGCGGGGACGCCGAGGGCGAGGACCGCGGGGGGCAGATCAGCGAGGGTGAGGGTGACGGTGTCGAGTGTCTCGCGGGGCAGGTTGGGATCGCTATCCGAGATGGCGATGGCCCAGGCATCCGAGGGGGTGAGCACGACACGGGCGTCGGTCTCTGCGGCGACGAGTTCTTGAATGTCGAAGTCGATATCGCCTGCGGGGGCGATGGTGATGGTCTGTGCGGTGCTGATCTGGCCTTCTGGGCTGATGGCGGTGATGGCGGCGGTGATCGTGCCGGAATAATCTGCGGGCAGATGCAGCGAGAGGGCGTTGGCCTGTGCCATGCTGCCGGTCCAGAGGCCTGTGCCGGCCTCGAGTGTGCCGGTGCTGGCGGTTGCGCCTGCGGGCAGGTCGCCAAAGGCGATCTCGACGGTGGTGCTGTCTTCTGAGCCGTCGATGTCTGTTGCGGCGACTGTGATCGCGAGGTCGACCGTGACGCCGGAACTGTCGGCGCCATCGCCGTCTTCCACGGCCAGAACCGTTGCAGGCGCTGTCAGGGTCACGTCCAGCTCGTAAGCCAGGGTCACGTCCAGACGGGCGATGCCAAAGCCGCCTTCGTCTGAGACGGCGGCGATCTCGGCAAACAGGGTGGTTGCCGGGTTCTGGGTGGAATAATCGGTGGGCAGCGACAGCACCAGGTTCTGGTATTCCGCGAGTGTGCCGATGAAGTTCAGGGTTGGCAGGGCGAGGGGGGCAAAGCTTGTCCCGCCATCTGTAGAGACCTGCGTGCCGGGGGGCAGCGCGTTGAAGGCGACGGCGACCATCTGGATGCTTTCCGAGCCATCCGCGTCGGTCACCCGGGGGGTGATACTGTCGCTGGGGCGGAAGATCACGGGGGCATCGGTCTCGGTGAGGGCGAGGGTTGCATCGGCGAGTGTGACATCGCCTTCGACATTGATCACGACGGGGATGTCGCCGGAGGCGGTGCCGTCTGATGTTGTGACGGTGAGGGCGGCCTCGAGCGTTGTGGCGGGGTTCTCGGTCGCATAATCGGTGGGGAAGACCAGCCGGACGTCTGCCGGGTCCAGGGTGTCGCCTGCGGCGATGGTCAGATCGAAGGTAAAGGTGCCGTTGCCTGCGTCGGTGAAGGTGCCGACATCATTGCCTGCGCCGTCCAGGGCCTGCATTTGCGGGGGCAGGCCGGGCAGGGCGAAGCTGAGGCTTTGGATGGTCTCGTTTGGATCGCTGACCAGGACCGAGATAAAGTCTGACAGCAGGACCTCGACGGGGGCGTCGGTCTCTGTGGTCACAATGGTGCCGTCGATCACGATGTCGGGTGTCGGGGTGACGACGATGGCCTGTGGCGCGCTTGCGACGCCTTCCGGGGTGATCACGGTGATGGTCGACAGGATGGTGCCGTTGTAGTTGCCGGGCAGGGACAGGATGAGGGCTTCGGCTTCGGCGACGGTGCCGGTCCACAGACCTGCGGCCACATCGAGTGCGCCGCCATTGGCGGTGCTGCCTGCGGGCAGGCCGCCAAAGGCGATCTCGACGCGCGCGGCAAAGCGCGGGTCGGCGGGGTCTTCGGTCTCCGAGCCGTCGATATCCGTGATGGCAATCCCGATCCCGAGATCGACATCGACGCCCTGGTCGCTGACGGGCACGCCATCGTCCTCGGCGGCGATCCGCAGGCGGGGGGCTGTGAGGTCGATGTCTTGTTCGTATCCGATGTCTACGATGCGTGTTGCGGTTGCGGTGCCGTCTGTGGGTGTGTCTGCGTTTGGATCCTGGTCTTCGTTGGTCTGGACGTTGAGTGTGAGTGTGAGGGGCAGGCTTGTGCTGCCGTCTGTGAGGTCTGCGCGGTTTGCGGTTGAGAAATCTGCGGGCAGGGTCAGGGAGAGGGCCTGATAGGCTGCCATGACATCGCCGACATCTGCGGCGTTGAGGGTGATGGTGAGGGTTGCGGCGCCGGTTGTGGCGTCGTCGTCGATGTTTGCGATGGCGCCTGCGGGCAGGGTGATGCCGAGGCCTGGCAGGTCTGATCCTGCGGGCAGGCCGGAGATGGTCAGCAGGAGTGTCTCGAGGGCCTCTGATCCGTCGGCATCGGTGACGGCGGGCAGCAACAGATCCGAGGGCACCACGGGGGTTGCGGCGTCGGTCTCGTCGGGCACGGTGTCGGGCTGGCTGGTGTCGATCTCGACATCGCCTTCGGGGGTGACCCTGACAGGAAAGCGAAGCGTTGCCGTCTCGCCCGCGTTTGAAACGGCCTCAACCGAACCAAGCAGCGGACCAGATGCAATATCCGAGCGGGACGCCGAGGAAAAATCCGTGGGCAAGGTGATGTCGAGCGTATCAAACTCGGCAAGAGTGCCGACAAACTCTAGAATGAATGTGCCGTCCGGTTGAGCCACAAGCTGTCCGGCGCTGACTTGGGTTCCAGAGGGCAGGCTGTCGATTTGAAGCCGAACTTCTGTGACCGTGTTTGTTGTGTCCTGTGACGTAAACGTGAAGCCGATGTAGTCGGTTGGGCGAAACTGGATCGCGGCGTCTGTTTCGGAAAACCGAAACGGTCCGGTCAACGTTATTTCCAGATCGGCGGTTGTGGACCCATCGTCATCCCCGCTGTATTCGCGGTCTTCCCGTGTACCAAAAGCGTAGCCTGTCGGCGGCAGCAATGGGTTGATATCAAGACCAATAAGCGGGTCTTCGACAATCAGTTCGCGTTCGTCCGCAGACCCCCAAACGGGCGTGCCGGGGTTCACGATGAAATGCAGCGGAATCTCTGCGACGTCTTCTAAAACGCCCCAATCCTCTTCAGCAGTCGCGACGCTAATGAGCCTTGTGATCGGCACCAGAACCGAGCCAGTATCAATGAGAAGGGAGGACTCTGCAGCATTGGGAAAAACAATCAGAGTTCCGTCGGGTTGCAGCAGAATGAACTGATTGTCGAGGATAAAGGGGAACTCGATATTGGCGCCATCGGGCAGCTTTACGGATGTGAGAAACTCGGTGTCGAGGACAATAACCTGTTCGGAAGCAGTTTCGAGAACCTTGCGGACATCGTCCTTGGAGGAGTTTTTCGCTAAGGTTTCATCCTGTTTCGACGTCATATTTGTTTTCCCAAAAAGCAACGCAGCTACGTCACGGTAGCATTACACATACTGGTCGTCGATTTGTAAATTTGGCCTGTGTTTGTAGTTTGTAGAGGGGTAAACGCCCCCGAGAGGCTTTGACCTGTCATTGTGGGTTTGCAAATACCTACTAATTGAGGCGTCGATCGTAGAGGTTACGGCCTATGGATTAGATTTTCCGAAACGCGTTTACTATGTCCACAATTCGAGCACCAATGGGGAGGAGCTGGCGCGCAGGAAGCTAAGCAGCAGCTCTGGTGTTTTGAATGCGTGAACATCTGACCCGGTAGGGACTTTATGGAATCTGAAAAGCGGGGACTGGCAGGTGGTCGAAGAAAATCATCTGTCAGCGCATCGGACATTGGCCAATTCCGGCATCCTCCGCGCACCGTTCTATCGTCCCTCTCTGCAGATTTGCTCCGCAAAGCGTCTGCCGGGCAATGGGATATGCCCAATACTTCCAAAGCGATGAAGCCGGGCTTGCAGATCAATTTCCCAAGCCCAAAAATGCTTGGAACTGCGTTGGGTTTTCCGAGGTAGGGTGAATGGTTTTGATACTTAGCTGGAGTGCTGTGGGCCATCTATATCGTAGGAGCGCTTGCAGGTAAGGACAATTCGAAGCGAGCTTCTGGGATGGTGAAAAAAGTCAAATGCGAGCTTAGATTTTCGCCCGAACAACGTTGAGCAAAAATCGTTGGTATCGAGCCCCCGCAACCAAATCAAATACACTCGTCTCCTAGCCGCCCAAGGGCGGCTTGCCGCGCTTCCAAGGGGGGAAGTGTTGAAGCGCGGTAAGCGCAATGAAAAATGATCAAACGCGTCACAACCCTGCTACGCGAAGCAGGTTGGCAACCCAGGAATAGTGATCAGGATTTTTGAAACAGTTCGGCCAGGCCCAATTGAGCGAAGTAAAGCCGGGCTGAAGATCAAGGATGCGGTGTGCGTGGCGGCGGGCGAGGGACAGGTTGTTGGCCTCGGCTGACAAGACACACAAAACGACGCGCGCGCGTACGCTTCCCGGGCTGACGCGCAGCACATTATGCGCATGTCTCCACGCACTCTGGTCACCGGACAGGGCCAGCGCCATGGCCAGATTGGCTTCGATCCAGATCGGTGGGTGAGGAGTGAGCGCAAGCGCCTGTCGGCAAAGGGCAATCTCGCCCGCAAGCTGATCATCGTATCCCAAAAGCCCCGCGTGATACCCGAGCAATTCCGGGCTGTTCTGGAACCGCTCAAGCACTTTCTGCATCAGGCGACAGGCCTCTTCGGTTTCACCAGCAACATTAAGAGTAAACGCCTCAAGCGCGGCGCAATAGGGGTCGCTGGGGTGGCTGGCGCGCAATGTCTGGCAGGTAGAGATCACCTGTTTCAGCGTCTGTTCTGGCGTGGTGTCCATACCGAGACGGATCATGTCCAACTGGCAAAACCCGATCGCCACATGAGCGGGCAAATATCCGTCATCCAGCGCCAGACAGGTTTCATATTGCTGGATCGCCCGAACCAACCCGTCTTGTGTTGTATGGCTTTCTTGTATGCGGCCTTGCTGAAAGGCAGTCCAGATTTCGGTTGAGGTGGCGCGCGATGACCAGATATCGGACCAGTGCCCGTCACGCAGGTTCAACTGCAGTGCCTGCACCACCTGCATCGAGATTTCTTCGACTGCGTTAAAGGTATCCTGAGCGCGGAACCGGAACCGACCGGCCCAGAGACAGGTTTTGTCCAGTGACGACGTTAGTTGAGCCGACACCCGCAGGCCCGACGCGCCGATAATCACACGCCCGCTCAGGATATATCCTTCAACCGGGCCTTCCTGACGGCTGGCATCGCGAAGCTCGATCACATCGGACAGGGTTCCGAGAAGAAACATAAGCTCGTCATGGATGGAACTTGCCGCGATATCCAGTTCTGCATCGCTGCCAACCTGTTCCATTTGTTCGACCATCACAGTCGGACGCTGACGGCCCCATTGGGATGGCACACGGGGCTGAAACGGCAATCCGCCGGGAATGTCTTCTCCGGTGTCAATGTCCCAATAGGCCTGTCGTTCAACCGTCAGCCAATCTTCGAATTCGGGATCAGCGACATCCAGACCTTCGAGCAACTCTGCGCGGTCTGGCAACAATTGTTCGTCGAACAGATCAACCTCAAGCGCATCAAGATTGATCGAAACGGTTTCGCGATCGATGTCCAGAAAATCGAGGCCGAACTTTCCAAAGTGTTTGGTCAGAACACTGAGTTCCTTGCGCAGTGATGAGGCCCCCTGCGCAGGGGCGCTGCTGCTCCACAGCCGGTCCTGAATCCAGACCCGGCTGCGGACTGTGTTTTTCGACAACAGGACCAGCGCGAGCAACGCCTTGGCCTTGGTGCCGCGTGGGGTTGCGTCCCGTCCATCGTCGCAGATGATCTGAAACGGGCCCGAAAGGAATATCTTGGTTCGAGCTTGGCTCATGGTCATCCGTCAGAAAGGCCGCAACGCTTTAGTTATTTACCACACCCGCGCACCGAGATTTCACCCATGGCTTCTGCGGCGATGTCACGAAGATCGTAGTCGTCCAGCGCCGAAGCTGCGGGTTTGCCCCGTTTCGAGGACAGATCAGGGACCACCAAATGGACCTGTTCCGCGGTGTCATAGACAAAGGAAATGTCAGGATTCGCGGGGTCACCGCCTTCGTTGGTGCCGTTGAACATGTCCCGGATCGTCTTTTCACCTGCTTCGCGGTTCGCGCCTTGCGACTGATCTGACTCAGCCGCCAGTTCGAGAATTGCGAGTCCAAGCTCTTTGAGCGAAACGCCGTCATTCAGTTTCAATCTTGCCATTCCAAAAGTCCTTTCACTGGCTCAATAATAGTCGTTAATAACTCTTTAAGCTATTTGCAGGAAATGAAAATGTCCGTCACATTTATTCAAAATGCCGAAACGTCAAAACTCATTTCCAAACCGTCTTTCGCCGACTTTCCCGACAATGCCCCGATTCATGCCGCGTTCCGACTGATCGAGCTGCGCAAGGGGACGGTTTCACCGCCCGGTGCGATGGCGCGTCGGGTAGCTTTCGGGGTGGCTGATACGCCCGAAATGGCGGCGCAGTTGTCGGGGTTCGAAGCGATCGAGCGCTATGCATTGCAATACAGTGCGGATGTTGAACAGGCGTGCCAGAGCCTGTTTTCGTCGGATGGTATCGTCCAAGAACTCCCGCTAGGGGCATTGGCGCTTGGCGCGCCAGAAACCAATGGTACCATCAGTTCCAAAGGGGCAGCAGCTGGACCAACGCTTGCCGATGCGGCCCTGCGCGCCGTTTATGAGTGTCTGGAGCATGCACTGGATGGGGCGGGAGACTATTCGCATGTCGCATCACCGGAGTGTTTGCCAGATACGCTGGTTTCCTGGCTGGCCAAGCATCTGCGGACACTCGAGATTCATGTGCAGCCCTTTCCCGAGATCGGGCTGCTTGTCCGCGTGATGTGCAGTGACTTTGACGGGGGGCGGCCCTGCTATGGCACGGCATTTGCCGCCGAACTGGGGCAGGGCGCTCTGAGTGCGGCGGGCGAAGCGATTGTCTCGTGGCGCAATATGGTTACGCTTGAGCATAAGGGCGTGACGCCCCAAGGAATGGACGCGGATGAATCGCGGTATTTCGAACTGTATCGGGGCGCTCGCGGGGACCGGCCAATATCGCCGCACACCGTTTTTGACGTTGAAACGTGGAGCTCTCCTGCGCCCGACCTTGCCCATACTCTGGATTTTGCGGCCAAGGTTCTGGGCGCGCCGGTTGCCGTATTTGACATGACGGCGGCAGACATTCCGCTGCCTGTGGTAAAAGCGGTGCCGATTACGGGCTAAGGCCACAAGCCAGTTAGTCTCCGCGCAATCCCCGCGTGCCCGGGACCACACCCAACGGGTTTTCGTAGAGATCGGCAAAGGCGGCGATTTCCTTGCAGCGCTCATAGCTTGGCAACCCGCGGGTGATGGCAGAGCCTAACCTTGAAGGAATGTCGCGAAACTCGTCCTTGGCGATCTGGCGTGGGGTGTTTCCGATCACCACAAGCGGCCCTACCTCGATCAGACGTGCCAGAAGATAGCCCGAGACGGGCATCGTCCGTGCGCCCTTGGTCCAGATGAGATCATCCAGAAAACGCGGATCGTCATCGCCCGGGCCGAACTCGAGCCGCATGGCCATACCCTCACGCCCGCGGGAAAAACGAATCCAGTCCTTGGGAACCGGCTGCCCATCAATGCTTAGGTCTTTGGTTTTGAACGCGCGCAGATAGACACCCAGCGGATTGGCAAAGGCCATGACACGCCCCTGTGGCGGGTTTGAACCGCGCAAAAAGACCTGATCATAGGCCGCTTGGGCCGCGCTGGAATCGGCGTTGCGGCAATAAAGATCTTCGCGATCGACCGACAGAAAAATCTCTTCCAACTTGGCGCGCCTGCGTTTGCCATCCTGATTGACGGCATAGGGGAATGACCCGAAATGCACGACAAAAATCAGATCATTCAGCCCGTTGATATTTTCGGCCATGAACAACACATGATTGACATTTAGCGGGTGTTCGGGTGGTTGTGACCGCCCCCAACCCACCAGCCTCCGGCGAAAAATCTCGGTACGGGTTTTGACATTCAGGCTATTCCATTGCGACGCCGGCATGCCGAACAGCTCTTCTGCGTCATAAGCACGGCCCGTGATGCTGGTCACACGTTGCAGGAAATAAGGAAGGTCATAGACCGCCATGGCCTGCCACCATTCCATCATTTCGGTTGTCGCGACAAATCGTTTTGGGCGCAGGTTGCCCTTTGCATCGGGAGACATGATCAATGTGTATTCAAGGTACTCATTGTGTAGCTCCGCCCGTCCGGGCCATCCCCAGTCGGACAATTGCACCGCCAACTCTTCTCCAAGGCAATCCAGCGGTTCTCGTGGATTGGCGAGCCATTTGATGGAATGGGCGATCTTGCTGTCGGTGATGTCCGCTGGATTCGACACCAGAAACGGGCTGGCGTGATGCGAATTGATCAGGTTGACAATTGTGTCGTTCCATACGGACAGAACCGCATCGTTTACACCCGGATCGGCAAGGCCCGGAGAACGAAAAATGTGCATTGACTCTCCTCTCAAACAGTGCGGATTTGAATTTGGGCGGCCGCAGGACGGGCTCCTGCGGCCGCGTCGGCCCGGAGAGCACAGCTGGGGACAAGGCTCTTCCGGCAGACAGGGGGGAAACGACCAGCGTGTTTATTCAAACGATGGTCGATATGTTCTTTGTTTCATGGCGTTACGCCTTGGTCTGTGACGGCAGGTGACGTGTCCACCAGTCGTGCAAACTGCAACCGTGCAGGTGAATGTCCGCGTCACCGCGCCCATTTCCGGAAATGGTCAGCGTGTCGCCGTCAAAGGTTTCAAGTGTCATGGTCACGTCTTGGGAGAAGGCGACCATCTGCTCTGACAGAATACCGACCGCGATCCGCTCTCCCATGCGCAGGCTTTCAAAGCAGTCACTGTAATAATGCACGCCCGCCATACAGCCCGCGAGCGACAGGTTCTCCGCCAGTTTGTTCAACTCTCCGTTCAGGGTTAGGGTCTCGGGCGTGTCGCCGTCTTGTGCCGGCGCCAAAGCCAGACCGCCTGCTTCAGGAACACACACCTCGGGGGCACCTGCATCCCGCAGAGACATTGGCGTACGGTCTGCGTCATGGGTGCGGAAAAACGCCTTGATCATGGTCACGCAGGCACCCGCCACTGCGGCATGTCCCGCCCCGTAAGACGGATGCATCGGCGAACCTTCGGGGCACGTCATCGGCAACAACAGGTTGCGCGTAATCTCGGGTAGGCGACGCCAGGACGGGGAGGCATGCTTGAACCGGCGTTCGGACGGGGCCGCAACAATCGCTTCGACCAGATCAAAACCCTCAGCATAGGCCGTGTCGAGCTTGTCCAGATGCCGAGAGGCCATAGCCTCGGCCGCACCAAGTTCCGCGCCGTATCCGTTTTCAACCAAACAGGCCACACTGCCCAGTTTTTCAGGACGGGCGCGGTTGTGCACCTGAAACTTCTGTCGCCACGACGCCCGATGCGCCCGTGTCGCGGTTTCCGTCACCAAGGACAGAAGATATGATTTTTCCAAGCTGGCAAAGCGATCTTCGGCATGATCGTCGGGCAGTCCGGGATCGCATGCGGTGCCCCAGTTCATCAGCAGAAGGATCGCGTTAAGATAGGTATCACAAGACGCATCCGCGCAGGCCAGTGTCGCCAGATCGCGCGGGGTTTCAATGAACTTTCTCTCGCCCTCAAAAGTGGCGCGCTCTTGTTTTGTGTTGGCACCATTCTGAACATCCAGCCACTCGGCCCAGTCACGCAGGTAATCCACTCCCGGCTGAGGCGCAGTGATCCGCTGATCCAAGGGTTCGGCGCCGTTTGGGATAAACCCATCCCGTGCCGTCAGGTTTGCATCATCTTCTGAGGTCGCTCCCTGCAAAAGAAATTGCGACACATAGGGACCATCAGCACAGCCCGCGCTTGCTCCGCGGAACAGGGATTGCGACGTCAAACCTTCGCCATCCCGAACGCGCCGGCAGCTGGACACTGAGTCTAGGGCGTTGCCATTGGCATCTGTTGGCGTCTGTTTGGGATCGAACCATGCCATATTGGACAGCGCCAAAGCGACGTGTTCGGCGGCTTTGCTGCTACGCAAATCTTCAAAAGAATGATCCCGCAGATGCGCCATTGCGTAAAGCTCGGCCATTTCCGCAGCGAGCTCGTCCGACCCGAGGCCGGGCGCCGGCGGCAACGCAACTGTTTTCACTTCTGTGACAAGCTGTTGATCGGGGAAAGGCATATCCCAGTCACGCCAACCAAAATCGCCCCCATCAGTATGCGGCTGGGTTTGGAAGGTGCCGCAATAGGCCGGCAGATCAAACAACGCGATCCGGTTTCCGGCGTTGTCGGTATAGCTTGGGTCGGTAATCTCTGCAAAAAAGCTGGTGTAGGAATAGGGCGTCACAATACCAAAAGTGTTGTGTTCCAGCCCTTTAGAAAAGCTGGTTGGCCATGTGTCGTGAAAAGCCTCGGCCTCGCCGTTGCAATGGGTTTCAACCTCCAGAGCAGCCAAAGGGATCATCGCAGCACGACGCTTGAGCGCCTCGACCACTTGGTCAGACTCCGTGCTAACCGGAGCCGGAAATGTGAAACTTACCTCTTTGGACATGGTGCCCTCCTTGTCGTGCAAGGGCATGGGGCACAGGCAGCATTACCGGATCGTTACCGATTTGGCCGAAATCGTTACTTCGAGACAAAAACTGGAAAAAATTAACGAAATATTGCAACTTTTTTCGATTACCGGAATCTCGGAGCCGTTTTCGTAAGCGACTTGCCGATGGAGTCCAGGCCACGCATGCACCAACATTCAAACTGGACCAAATAGATGGGGCTGATCACAATAGCTGACTTTTCAGGAGATAGGACCAAACCCGACTTTGGGAAAAATCAGGACTTTCAGGACCATAAACGCACGGTTGTCTGCGCTCAAATGAAAATCTGGCAGTTTTCCATTAACTCCAAAGGCCGGTCAGATTGCGATGTCTGCTGGTGTAACACTTTGAAAATGTCTTGTTTGTGAATGTTTCCACAAACAGAAAGAGCGGCCATCTGACCGCTAAGACTCTGCTTTGGTAAGGGCGCCATCTATTCAAAATCACACAGGGGATCGTGCTGCTTGGGTCATAAAGTCTTCTCCAGCATTTGTTGCCCTGCTTTTTCAAACAAAACCGGTATTGCGTTTGGGGGACGTTGGCCGACATCACCTGTTGTCCAAAGCACGCGCGCGGCGCGGATTATGCCTGAGTGACAGACCATGACCGGCAGCGCCGCCTCTGATGCCGCGCAGATATCGATGATCGTCGTTTGTACGCGCATCAGCATATCAGGCCAGCTTTCGCCGCGATCCGGCGTGTCTTCACGGACGGGCTGGTTGCTCAAGGGGTGCCCTTCGAAGACGCCCCAGTCTCGCTCGCGCAATCCGTTATGCAGTTCGAACGCTTGGCCCGGAAAGGCAAGCCTTGCGGTGCACTGGGCGCGTGACATTGGGCTGGCAAAAAGTGCAATCGGTTCTGGCCAGAGCCTGTGCGAAAGCGCACGCGCCTGATCACAACCCCTCTGGGTGAGCGGCACATCCGTTACTCCGGCGATGATTTCATCCGCGTTGGCTGTCGTCTCGCCGTGGCGGATCAGGCAAAAACTGCGAGAGGGTAGGTGTGTCGCAATCATAGGCGCACCCGATCGTGAAAAAACACCTCGGCGTCCAGCTCCTCAATCAGGTAATCTTCCGGTTTCGTGCAAAAGGCAGGGGCAAAACGTTTTGCGCCGAGGCGCGCTAACATCTTTACCTGATCGCGCAGCGGCGGATGCACATTCCAACGCCGGAAATACCCGCCCGTAACGCTGCGAATGCCACGCGCATGGGCGGTCATATGGCCGGTGAACACAACATGCGCGTCGCGCCCCAGACGCCCGCTTTCATGCCATGCCCGCACATAACCCCAAGCAGAGCCTCCGTCGGCGTTGGGCGTGTCACAAATCAGAAACCGTGCCTGTTCCATCGGGCCACGGTCCAAAAGCGGGGCGATTTCCTGTGCATCTGTGCTGACGGCACCGCTGCTCAATGCGGCGCGCAGCGTGGATTGGCATTCAGGGTCAAGCATCACGCTTTCACATCCATAACGCCTTATCAAATGCAGGGCCATTTCGCCCGCGCGACCAGAGGGCGGGGCGGGCAAAAGCACTTGTCCCTCGACCCCGTCCAAAAACGAATTCAGCGCCTTGAGCCGATCCGACTGCGGCACATCGTCAAGATGATAAGAGCAATCCAAGATCGCTGTCGCGGCAGGGGGCGGCATATCAAAAGTGAACCAGTCGGATTCCTCGGACCAATCACCGGAATAGAACAGACCTTCGCCGAGATCGAAATGGAACCAGACCCCACCCATCGCATGGCCATTGCGACCGGTGGTCAGGGTGACGCCGTTGATTGTCGTCTGGCCCTGTTCGGGCAACAGATGCACATTGGCTGCGGGGGGCAACGCTTTGGCTGTTTGTGTCGTGGCATAAATAGGCAACCCTGCTTCAACCGCATGGGACGCGCCTCCGATGTGATCAATGTGGTCGTGGGTGATGAACACCGCCTCGGCCCCTTCAAGCCATGCAGGATTGAAATGCGCGTTGGCCTCGGGGCCAAAGCCGCAATCAAGAAGCCAGATCCGGTTGTCCACGGTCAATTGCATGCATGCAGGGCCTTTGTCCCCGATGCCGGAAAGTAATCGTATGCTTTGCATTTATTCCTCTGAAAAGGCCCAGGGTGTTGTGATGGTCACGCCCAATTGCGCGCCGACTTCGAAACGGGCGCGCGTTTCTGCAAACAAGGACGCGCCGCAGTCGGTCACCGTTTCCAACAGATATTTCCCGCCCATATAGGTGACGCGTGCGACCTTGCTGCGCAGATCGCCACTCTCGGAGATGGTCAGGTTTTCGGGGCGCAGGCAGACATGACTGACCCGCGCCGCTTGCTGTGCCGATTGCACGTCAACCTCTGCTCCGAGTATCCGCGCCCGCTGTGCGCTTCCGTCCTGTTTGATTTCTTGCACGGGCACGACGGTCCCGCGTCCGACAAATTCGGCAACAAAGCGGTTCTTGGGGCGCTCATACAGGGTTTGTGGCGTGTCGAATTGCTGAATGCGGCCCTGATCCATCACCGCAATCCGGTCAGCCATTGCCATGGCTTCGGCCTGATCATGGGTGACATAGACCATCGTGGCACCGGTGCGTTTGTGAAAGTCGGTAAAGACGCCCTGCATCGTGGCCCGCAGTGCGACATCGAGATTGGCAAGGGGCTCATCCAGTAGGACGGCACAGGGATCAGACACAAGGCAGCGCGCTAAAGCGACCCTCTGCCGTTGCCCGCCGGACAGGTCAGAAGGCATGCGGTCGGCATATGCTTCAAGCCCAGTCGAGGCGAGCGCCGCATCGGTATGTCTGGTGACCTCTGCCTTTGAGAACCTGCGGATTTCCAGGGGGTAGGATACGTTGCGGCGTACCGACATATGCGGCCAGAGGGCGTATGATTGAAAAACAAACCCTATGTTGCGTTCCTCCGGGGGCAGGTTTGCCCCCGTTTCGGCATTGGCCATTTCGCGTGTGCCGATACGGATCTGACCGCTGCTGGGCGCTTCGAAACCTGCCAGGAGGCGCAAGAGGGTGGTCTTGCCACAGCCGGACGGCCCCAAAAGCGCGATGAACTCGCCATCCTCAAAACGGGTTGTGATGTCTTGCAGCGCAGGCGTGCCAGCGAATGTTTTGCCAACGCAGGACAGGTCTATGTCTGCCATGGGACAACTCCTTTGGGAAAGCGGCGGGAAAACAGTTGGATCAGCGCCATAAGGGCCACGACCACAAAAACGATGGTCATCGCCAAGGCGCTGGCCATGCCGGTTTCGCCGCTGTCATCGAGATTGAAAATCACCACGCCCAATGTCTCGGTGCCCGAAGACCACAAGAGCGCAGAAACCGTGAGTTCGTTAAACGCGGTGAGAAAAACAAGGATTGCCCCTGCCGCCGCCGCTGGTGCCGAAAGGGGAAAGATCACATCACGCAGCCGTCGGTAGAGAGAAGCCCCGACCGATTGCGCGGCCTCGTCCATGGCAGGATCAAATTGCTTCAAGCTTGCCTGAACCGGGCGAAACATCACCGCAAAGAAACGCGCGAGATAGGCCAGAAAGATGATCCAGATGGTGCCGTAGAGCGTGGCCTCGGTAAAGGGCAGCTTGATCAGCAGCAAGATCATCGCAATTGACAGGACAACACCTGGCAACGCGTAGGGCAAATCAAGCAGGCTGTCGAAGAGGCGGGCAAGTCGCGTTTTGCGCCGTTCCATCAGCCACGCCAAGGGCAGGCAGAGAATGACCAAAACGACAGACGCCCCTACAGCCAGCCCAAAAGAGTTGGCAAAGGCTCGTGACGTGACAGGCTGGCGGAATAGAACCTCATACCAGGAGGCAAGCGTCACTGTATCAAGCCGCAGCGACACCCCGTATGCAGGCACCAATGATGTTGCCAAAAGCCCGAACATCGGCAGGACAAGGATGGCAAAGACCACCGTCCAGAGGAAAATCTCGACCGGCAGACGGGCGGCACCCAACGGTAAGGCCAAAGGGCGGGAAGTGCTGCCCACAAGATGTAGTTTTTGACGCGATTGACACAGGCGTTGCAACAGAATGCCCGCCACGGCGACGGCCCCGATCAGCATCGCCAGAACCGAAACTTCGGCCAGGACGGTTGTCCCCATACCGGCCAGCTTTTGATAAACGAGTGTCGGGAGGGTCGCATAGCCCGCCGGAATGCCCAGCATCGCCGGAATGCCAAAATTGCCAAGCGCAGTCACAAAGGTAATCGCCGTGCCGGCCGCCAGACTGGGCAAGGTCAGCGGCATCACAACTTGCCACCATGTGCGCAGACCTTTGGCACCGCTGATGCGGGCGGCCTCAACCACGTCTTGTGGGATTGAACGCAGACCAGCGCGCAGGGTCAGAAAAATAATCGACATATGCTGGATGCCCAGCAGGAAGATGATCCCTTGTGGTGAATAAAGCGGCTGTGGCGCGCCAAGCGGGGGGGCAATGCCCAATGTCTTTAGCAAAACCGAAGAAGGGCCCATGATCTGGGTCCAAGACAGCGCAGTGATCTGCGGCGGGATCATCATCGGGATCATCAGGCAAAACACCAAAGCCGCCTTGGCGCGCAAATCCGTCAACGCCACCAGAAATGCAAAGGCCGCGCCCAACACCAGCGATACCAATGTGCCAAAACCGGCCGTGACCAGCGAATGCTTAAGAGCGTTCAGCGTCGAAGGCTGGGCCAGCACCTCGCGCATGAGGGTCAGGCTGGGGCTGCCCTGATCGGTGACGCCTTCCACAAACAGACGCAGAACCGGTGCGAGCGTCAGACAAATCGCGATAACAAGAATAGCAGAGAGCAGCCGGGCCTCGGACCGGCTGCCTCCAGATTGTTGGATGGCGTTCATCAGTTGGCGCCGAAAAGCTCTGAGAATTTGACTTTGTTGGCTTCGGCGTTTGCAAGGGCCTCGGCCGGGTCAAAGGCCATCAGCTTGATATCGTCACGGGCGGGAAACCCTTCGGGGACGCCCATACCGTTACGGGCAGGGATATAACCCATCTCCAAAACAAGCTCTTGGCCTTCGGAGCTCAGCAGAAAGTCGACGAATTTCTCTGCGCCTTCGACGTTCTTGGCAGAGGACATGATCGCGACAGGTTCGGTGACGTAAGAAACGCCTTCTTTGGGGAAGACAAAGTCAACAGGCGAGCCATCAGCCTTGTTGCGGATCGCGAGGAAGTCGACAACCATGCCATAAGGTTTTTCACCCGAGGCGACGGCTTTGAAAGTGCCGCCGTTACCGCCCTGTGCGCGGGCCTCATTCGCAGCGAGGTTTTCGTAGTAACCCCAGCCCAATGTCTTATCGCCGGTCAGCGTTGCAAGGTGGATCAGCGCGGCACCGGAATACAGCGGCGAAGGCATCGCGATTTGCCCTTTGATGGCGGCCTCCGAGAGGTCTTTCCATGACGTTGGCGCCGCTTCAACACCTGTGTTGTAAACGATCCCGGTCGTGATCAGTTTGGTCGAGTGATAGTAGCCTTCGGCAGAATACAGCGCCGCGTCATAGGCACCGGCCTCTTGCGATTGATAAGCGGTCAAAAGACCCTCTTGCGCCATGCCTTCCAGTGTCACGGTATCTGCGATCAACAGGACATCGGGCTGCGGGTTTCCGGCCTCAATCTCGGCACGCAGACGCGCCATCAGTTTTGTTGTGCCGTCGCGAACCCAGTCAACTTCGGTGCCGGGATTGGCGGCCATAAATGCGTCAACCGTGCGCTGCGCATCGGCATTGGGTTGTGAGGTGTAAAGAGTAATCGTGTCGGCCATGGCTGTGCTGGCCAAAAGCGCGAAAGCGGTGGATGTGGCGAAGGACTTCATGGGGCTCTCCAGAGGTTATCGCTTTCGAATGAAAGCAATTCAGGATGCGCCTTATCCCTGAGAAGCTAGACAGTTTTGTATCAGTTGTTTGAAATTTTTATTTATGTATGGGGAAGCTGAAGTTCACCTAAGTTGTTGAGAAATAACATAATAAACCCAATAAGGCACCGTGCGATTGGGAGCCCTTCAGAGAAGAGATCAAACCATTGCGTCATAGCCCGAGAACGACGCGCTATCTGCGGTCGTGCGCCGAACCCAATCGCATTGGTTTTTGGCAGGGCATAGCGAGAACGGTAGGTAAATCTGGTGTTTTCATAGCTGATCCACCACTCCCTGCCACAACGACAACATGACGCTAGCCTTGCAATTTTGCACAGAATTTTTGCTTCATCTTTCAGGTTCGAAAAGAGCTCCACTGTAAAAAGTCAGCAAACAGGACCAATTGGAAGCAAGGGGGCAGCGGTTATTCTGTGTGTTTTACTTGAATGCCCGGGTTGCAGGTCAAAACAGACGTTCACTGAAACCGGACGAGCGACTTTTTCTTAGTAATCCCCCATTGTGGGTTGCTTGCTGTCGCGTGTTAGGGGGAGATGTGATGCAACCACAGAGGCAGTGAACAGATGGACAATAAGATAACCACTTCAACCAATGGAAACAGCTGGGAGATTGCTCCGACAAACACGGTCGCAGGAGTCATCCTTGTCGTTTTGGTTGTCTACCTGTTTTTTCGCCACTTCATGTTCATACTTATGTTCATGGACTTAGTCTTGGGTTGGCTACGTAAATTCAAATGGTTCCCCAAAGAGGGCAGGCGTTGGAAGACGTTCATCCATTGGCTCATAGCGTTGGCACTGTTTATTGGTTTTCAATATGTTGCTAATTCGGCAGGTTGGCTAGAGTTTGTTCCTCAATAGTAGCCAATGGCGCAAAGCGCAGCATCGGTCATTCTGGGTTCAAATCAGACGTTGCCTGAATGGCCATCAATGACCGCAATGGGGCGTTCGCAAAAAGGTGAGGGGTAGAGCCAAACTAATGACGGTTGTATCCTCGGTGTTTCGATGGTTTTGGCTGCGGAAAGCAAATTGGAAAAATAGGCAGAACATGCTTTAAGCCGGTCAAACAAGAAAGGACCTGTCGCATCAATACGTTTGACCCCAAGACGCTATCGCAGGCTCATCAAGACGTGGTTGAAAACACCCGCCGATGGCTTGACCAGATGGTCGTAGGACTAAATCTATGCCCGTTTTCCTCGAGCGTCATAGCCCGAAACCAAGTCTTTTATGCCGTATGTGATGCCACCACCGATGCAGAACTACAGCAGTTCTATCTGACTGAATTACAGCGTTTGCTTGAGACGAACGAAAATGACGTGGCCACGAGCTTGCTCATGATTACCCAAGGTCTAGAAGAGTTCGGAGATTTCCTCGACGTACTCGATTGGTTCCAGCAGCTATTGGAGCAAGCAGACCTGACAGATCATGTGCAATTGGCGTCTTTTCATCCTCAGTATCAATTTGAGGGTGTGGCGGCAGACGACCTTAGTCACTTTACCAATCGCTCACCCTACCCAACCATACATCTTCTGCGCCAAGATCAGATGACCAAAGTCCTCGCGCACGTTTCGGACCCCGAGAAGATCTATTTGGATAACATAAAGGCATTGAATAAACTTGGTCGCCGAGAGATCGAAGCGCTTTGCCCCTGGGGAAAATGAAAACTGTTTGCATCGCCTTGGGGCCGCAGAGATGTCTGCAATGGACAGTTTCTCTGCCTCCGCTGCTTCAGGGCTTTGGCGTACTCCAAACTGTCTCCGGTTCTTTACAAACTCATCAGGTGTTAGGCCGAACCTTTCGCGAAGTGCCTACTCCAAGGTGCGTTCGTTCACACCTGTGACTTGCCTTAGGTTCGCAGGCGTTGCAATTGCGCTGATCAGCCAGACTCCGTTGGCGGTAAAGATCATCCATGATGCCGATGTTCTCAAAGCCCAGCGCGGTGTGGCCATGGCCGAGGTATTGGGGCGGGCGGGTTATAGCCCGCCACGAAATCTGGATGGATCAATGTCCCAATAAGCATGGCGGCTTCCTCCGAGGATAAACAGCGAAGCGTTGTTTACCCCCAGAGGAAAGAGCGAAAACCGAAATTCGCCCGAAAAGTGATCAAAGCATGTACATAGGCGTCCGGGGGCGCCTTACGTCATTCTCACTGGCAGGAATGAAAAGGCCCATTCGTTGTAGCCCCCTTCACCACGATACCAAATGACCTCATCGGTTGCTTCTTCAGCGTGGTTCCAGCGGGGCTTCATGCCGCCTTTATAGCCCTCAACGATAAGGCGACGGCGCTTTTGGCTTCCGATGATGTCAGCGGTCAAACTGTCGATGTCCCATTTCTCTGAGATCATCTTTTCGAATTCGGCCACGCGTTCAGCCTGATCGGGGTGATCTGCAATGTTGGAAAGTTCGTCTGGATCATTTTCAAGGTCAAACATTAGCAACGGATCATGCCGGGAGTAGATGAATTTGTAATTCCCTTTGCGGATCATAAGGATCGGCGTTGGTGTTGCTTCGGCAAGGTATTCTGCGAAAACTGGACGCTCGGGATCGTCTTCTGTTTCCAGACATTGTGTGAGATCATGCCCTTCCAGCGCTTCAATCTCGCTTTGCCAGACTTCACCTTTTGCGATGCCCATAAATGTCGGCAGGAGATCAACCAGTGAGGCCGGCGTCGAAACTCGCGCAGGCGTCTGATTGGGCAGTTTCATAAGCAAAGGCACTTGCAACGCGCGTTCATAGAAGTGCTTTTTGAACCACATCCCGCGTTCCCCCAGCATTTCGCCGTGGTCCGAGGTGAAAATGATGGCCGTATCTTCGCTTCTGCCGATTGCATCCAGAGTGCCCAGAACCTGGCCGACCATCGCATCAATATAGCTTATCGATCCATAGTATGCGCGACGGGCGCGTGCGATGTCTTCGTCCTTGAACCGCAGATCAAGCATATTGAAATCTGTCAGCAAACGGCGCGAATGCGCATCGTGTTCATCCGCCGCGAGGGCAGGCACGTTCGGCAAGGGAATATCAACACCTTCGTAAAGGTCCCAATACACTTTGCGGCACAAATAGGGTTCATGCGGATGGGTGTAGGACACTTGCAGAAAGAACGGCCGTGTGTCGTCAGAGCGCGCCAGATTGTAGAGATGTTGCACGGCCTGTGCTGTTACCATCTCGTCAAAGTCGATCTGGACTGACCGTTCACAAACCCCTGAAACAAGCACGGAACGCTGATCGTTCGTATCGCGTTTGCCTTCATCGCCCCAGTTGGGGACCCAGCTGAAATCAGCTGGATAGAGGTCAGGGGTCAACCGCTTTTCAAACCCGTGATATTGATCCGGTCCGATAAAGTGCATCTTGCCGGACAGGGCCGTTTGATAACCCGCCGCGCGGAGATAGTGCGCATAGGTCGGGATCGACGCCGGCATTTCAGCGGCATTGTCATAGGCGCCAATCGTCGAGCACAGTTGACCGGCGGCCATCGAAAAGCGGGACGGCGCGCAAAGCGGAAAATTGCAATATGCGTTCTCGAACACGGTGCCGGAATTGGCCAGCGCATCAAGATTGGGTGCATGACACACCGTATCGCCATAGGCGCGCAGCGCATTCGCGGTAAGCTGATCGACCTGAATGAATAGAATGTTAGGAGAGGTCATGGTGGTTTAGCCTTTGCCGACAAGTTTGCGAAGCGCACCAATAGGGCCCGTTTCGTACCATTTTTTATGCCCGCGATCGCGTGCCGATGTGCCAAAGCTCTGGCTCACCCGGTCGATGACAATGGCAAGGAACACGATGCCCAAACCGCCAACCGTGGCGATCCCCATGTCCAACCTTCCGATGCCGCGCAGCACCATCTGACCCAAACCTGTCACCGAGATCATGGAGGCCACAACCACCATCGACAGCGCCATCATGATGGTCTGGTTCACACCGGCCATGATGGTTGGCATCGCGAGAGGCAGCTCAACTTTGTACAGTGTTTGTCGCTTGCTTGCGCCAAAGGCACGCGCGGCTTCGACCATGTCTTCGCGCACTTGGCGAATGCCGAGATTGGTCAATCGCACAACCGGAGGCAAAGCGTAAATGAACGTCACGATTACGCCCGAGACATTGCCAATTGAAAACAACATGACGATTGGAACCAGATACACAAACGACGGGATCGTTTGCATCAGATCCAGAAGTGGGCGCAGCACTGTCCAGAATTTGTCATTCCGCGCCGCCATGATGCCCAATGGAATGCCGATCAGCGAGCAGAAAATGACGCAAGTCAGGACGATGGAAAGCGTTACCATGCTTTCCTCCCATGCGCCCATCAACCCGATGGACAGCATCGAAGCGCCCGTGACCAGAGCCAGCTTGCGGCCGCCCGCCTGCCACCCGATGAGGACAATCACAGCCAGCATCAAAAGGTCTGGAGCGCCGGTCAGCGCGTCTTCCAGCCCTGTCAGAACGATGTCAAAGGGCACCTTAATGGCTTGAAAAACGAACCGAAAGTTGTCGACAACCCATTGCAATGCGGTTTCGACCCAAGTGCCAACCGGCACCCATTCCTTGTCAAAAATATTCCAGATATCCATATGTGTGCCCCTTATCCGCGCAAGGCGCGCAATGCGTCGGTGATCGTAATGATCCCCACGGGATTGTTTTCTGCGTCACGCACCGTCACAGGTGATTGGTCGTCCATAAATGTGTCTATAATGTCGCCCAATTCACTCTCGACCGGCACGGATTTTTGCGTTGGGTTTTGCCCCTCTAGAGGCGTCATGATTGTTTTTGCCCGCACAAGGCTGACGCGGCTGATGCCTTTGACAAATTCTGCCACATAGGCGTCTTTGGGGTTGGTGACGATTTCTTCGGGAGTTCCGGTTTGAACGATAACCCCGTCATTCATGATGGCGATGTGGTCGCCCATGCGGATCGCCTCGTCCAGATCGTGAGTGATGAAAACCGTGGTCTTCTTCACCTTCTTGGACAGGTTCAGAAACTGGTCTTGCAATTGCCGGCGGATCAACGGGTCCAGCGCCGAGAACGGTTCGTCCATAAGCAGGATATCGGGGTCCGCCGCCAGCGCCCGGGCAAGGCCAACACGTTGCTGCATGCCGCCCGAAAGTTGATCTGGGTAATGGTCTTCCCACCCCTGAAGGTCCATGGCGGCCAGTGCTTGTTCGGCGGCTTTGCGGCGTTTGGCCAAAGGTACATCGCGCACCTCAAGCCCGAAGCCGACGTTTTGCGCCAGTGATCGATGAGGCCACAGGGCCATATGTTGAAACACCATACCAATGGATTCAGCACGCAATTGGCGCAGCGCGGCTTCGCCCATCGTGTCGACGCGATGACCGGCGACATGGATTTCGCCAGCGGTGGGTTCGATCAAACGGTTGATGTGTCGAACCAGAGTGGATTTGCCAGAACCAGACAGGCCCATGATGCAAAAAATCTCGCCCTTTTTGACGCTAAAACTCGCGTCACGCACCCCCAGAACACAGTTAAAGCGATCGCGCACTTCCTCTTTTGAAAGTCCTTCGTTTTGAACGGCCTGAAGGGCTTCTTTTTCGTTGGCGCCGTAAATCTTCCAAAGGTTGCGACATTCAATTTCTACGTCAGGCATCGTGACCTTCTCTCATTAAAGAAAAAGAAGCACCGGTTTCCCGGTGCTCCAAGGTTCAGGGAGGATTATTGTGCTGCCTTGGCCGCTTCTGCGACCCAAGCATCGAATTGTGACTGGTTTGCAGCAACCCAGTCTTCCGCATGGCGGCGGAAGTCTTCAACGGTGTCTTCACCATCGCGCAACTTGACCTGAGCGGCGTTGACCGCAGAAATCGGGATTTCAACAGTGTTCAGGAAGGCAGCCGCAGCAGGGTTGTCTTCCATGAACTCTTTGTTCGCGACGACATAAACGTCATTGATTGCGAAACCGACATCCATTGCTTCTTCGGTGGATTGCACGCCGATCTGCACTACATCCGTTCCGGGAACCAGAACGTCACTGATCCAGTTGGGGGTCCATGTGTAATAAAGGATTGAAGCCCCTTCATTATAGCGCGTGATTGTATCGGCCATAATCGCGAAATAGCTGCCCTGATCGTGATGCACGGTGTCACGTAGGTCCAGATTATCGATGTGGTCTTCAATTTTGAGTTCGCAGCCCCACCCGGGGTTGCAGCCGGACAGGTTTGCTTTGCCGTCGCCGTCGCTATCGAACAAACCCGCTACGGCCGGATCAGACAATTGTGCGATGCTGGTGATGCCATGAGCCTCGGCAGTTTTTTTGTCGATATAGAAACCCTGACCGGCGCCAGTGATGACCGCGTGTTCGCGAACCATGACAGCGTCGCCGCCGGATTTGTCAAAGAACTGATTGTGCAGCGGTTGCCAGTGGTTCACCGTGTAAGACGCGTCACCGGAAGCGACGGCAAGGTGCATGGCGGGGAAATCTGCTTCGCGGGTTTCTTCGACTTCATAGCCCAATGCCTCAAGGCCCAGCTGGACGACCATATGCTGGAACCACGCGTTTGCAGGGTTTCCTTTGATAGGCTCAACCGTGACGCCTTTTCCCGGCATATCTTGTGCAAATACGCTGCTGGCAAAAGCGATTGCTGCAACAGCTGTGGTTATTTTTAGTTTGTTCATCTTATCACTCCGCTGATGTGGTCGTCTTGATTCCAAACCAAGCTATCGGATTTGTTTTGCCCGTATAGTTGCTGATAAGGCATCACTGTGTTAACCATTGCTTTATGGTAAACCTTCGAAAAGATGTTCATTTATTAAGAAATGTGGTGGCATTTCAAGCAGCTTCGCGTTCCGAGAACTTTACAAAGGCCGCTGCAGCGCTTGGGGTGTCGCGCGTTGCTGTAAGTCGTCAGATTGCTGAACTGGAACACGCTATTGGCCAAAAACTGTTTTCGCGAAACCATCGAATGGTTGCTTTGACCCGTAACGGCGAAGTCTTTGCGAAAGAGGTCAATCCGGCCTTGGACGCGATTGCGCAGGCTTTGGCAAACCAGCGTGCGGATGCTTCTGACGCGCGGCTTTCGGTAACGGTGACTTCTGCTTTCGCGACCTATTGGCTGATGCCGCGCTTGATTGATTTTGGGGCCCGTTTCCCTGATATCGAGGTGAATTTGGTCGTTTCGGACAGGTACATTGATATTGATGCAGAAGGCATTGATGTGGCGGTACGGTATGGCCCCAAGGCGCCAACCGAAGCGGGGTGGTGTCCTTTGGTCCAAGAAGCGATTTTTCCCGTTTATAGCCCTCGCTATGCCGCGCGCACCCCTTTGAAAAACGAAGGTGACCTGCGTCAGGAGCGTCTTTTGTTCCTGTCGGGGAAATATCGTGCAGAGGCGCGTTGGCAGCATTGGTTCTCTGAACGCGGGCTAAATCCGCCAGAGGAACGACTGGGTGTTTCGGTGAATACCTATATCAACATGTTACAGGCCGCGATCGAAGGGCAGGGGATCGCTCTGGCGGGGCGTCCTCTTGTGGATACATTTCTTGAGGATGGCTCGCTCATTGCGATGGCGGATATTCCTGCCTTGGAGAGAGACAGCTATTATCTGTACTGCAGGCAAAACCACGAAAACGCGAAAATATTCAGCGACTGGATCGAAGCGCAATTTGATACAGATCGACATCCGGATGGTAAGGAGGTAAGCCCGGTTCCAAACAAGTGAACCGGGCCTTCATGCGCAATCTGCGGATCATGACCTGAAAGTCTGACGTGCGCCGGTCTGGCACTGTTCCTACAATGCAGGATCTGTTGCGCCCGACGACTCTTAAATGCGCTTTCTGGAGGTAGCTCAGAAGTTGACCCTGTCTCCGCCCTTCAAATCAAGAAGCTCTCGCGCCTCGTCTGGCGTGGCCACTTCACATCCGAGTTCTTCGACGATGCGGCGAATTTTGGCGACTTGCTGTGCATTGCTTTCGGCCAGCTTGCCGCGCTGGATAAACAGGCTGTCTTCCAGTCCAACACGGACGTTGCCCCCCATCTGCGTGGCGGTGGTGCCTAGCGACATTTGTGATCCGCCAGCACCCAGAACCGACCAGCGGTAATCGTCACCGAACAGACGGTCGGCGGTGCGCTTCATGAATACAAGGTTGTCGATCTCAGGCCCGATGCCCCCGAGAATGCCAAAAATGAACTGGATGAAGACCGGTGCCTTGAACAGGCCGATGTCCATGCAGAATTTCAGGTTATAGAGGTGTCCGACATCATAGCATTCATGCTCGAACTTGATGTCATGGGGCGCTAGGGTTTCGGCCGCTTCTTTGATGTCGCGGAAGGTGTTGCGAAAGATGTTGCCGTCGGAGTTGGCGACATAGTCTTTTTCCCAGTCAAACTTCCAGTCGTCATCCTTGTACCGGTTGGCCAGCGGGTGAAACGAGAAGTTCATAGAGCCCATGTTCATCGAACACATCTCTGGGCTGAATGTCTTGGCCGGATTGATCCGGTCTTGAATCGACAATGTCAGCGAGCCGCCTGTCGAGATGTTCACAACTGCGTCTGTCGCCTGTTTGATCCGCGGCAGGAACGGCGCGAAGTCTTTGACGTCGACCGAAGGTGCGCCGGTTTCGTTATCGCGCGCATGCAGGTGCAGGATCGAGGCACCAGCCTCGGCCGCATCCATCGCTTGCTGTGCGATATCGTCATAGGTGTAAGGCAACGCGTCCGACATGGTGGGCGTATGGATCGCCCCCGTGATGGCGCAGGTGATGACGGTTTTCTTTTGGCGTGCCATTGGGCGTGCTCCTCAGGATTTGTCTGTTTTGCCAGGTGTAATCACACGATAGCCCAGCGGAAAAAGTTGGAGGTCGAACCGGCTGCGGATCAGGCCCCAGATCCCTTTTGGCGCCTTCAGCATCATGACGATGGCCACCACGCCCAGAACGATCAGGTAAATGGTGCCCAGATCGGCCAGCGTTTCACGCAAGGCGAAGAAAACAAGCGTGCCGATAATCGGGCCTTCGATGGTGCCGATGCCGCCGATCACAACAATGAAGATCACAAAGGCGGTCCAGTCGTTGACGCTAAAGGCGGCGTCCGGCGAGATCCGAAGTTTTTGCAGAAAGATCAGCGCGCCGATCATGGCAGTCAGCGCCGAGGTCACCACATAGACGATGAACTTTGTGCGCCAGATGTCGATGCCAAGGCTGCCCGCGGCCAGTTCGTTGTCACGGATTGCCGTCAAAGCCAGCCCTTTGCGCGAACGCAGGAAAAGGTAGACGGCGCTGATGACAATCACGGCGGCCCCAAGGGCCAACCAATAGCTGATCGACTCGCGCATCGCCCGTTTCGATGCCAGCGATTTTACAATGGCCACAGGTAGAGAGGACCCCGAGCCACCGCCAAGAGACGAGATTTGTGCGAACCCGAGGCGGAACACTTCGGCGATCACCCATGTGCCAATCGCGAAATAGGCCCCGCGCAACCGGAAGATCAAAACCGCTACGGGAACTGAAATCAGGGCCCCCAAAACACCCGCGCCAGCAATCGCGGCAATCGGGTGCAATCCGGCAAACATCGTCAGTGCAAACAGCATATAGCCGCCAAATCCAACAAAGGCCTGTTGGCCGACGGACACCAGTCCGGCATAGCCCGCCATCAGGTTCCAAAGGCTTGCTAACGCGAGATAGAGAAACAATTCTCCCATCAGCCGCATGTCGGCGCGGCCTGCCCACCATGGGGCGGCCACAAGAGTGATAAGGATGAGCGCGCCCAGAATGGCCGCGACACGGGCCGCATTCGAAGAGCGGGTGACGTTATAATCCTGCAAGGTCATTATGAAATCCTCGGGAAAAGACCGTTGGGACGGATGGCAAGAATAAGAAGAAAGGCGAGGTGACCGGACAGGATCTGCCAACCCGGATCGATCTTGGCCCCCACTGTCTGAGCCACGCCAAGGATTACACCTCCGACCAATGTGCCCCAAAGGTTGCCAAGCCCGCCGATGATCACGGCCTCAAAGCCAAAGATCAGGCGCCCTCCGCCGATGGAGGGATCAAAGCTGGTGCGGATACCAAGCAGGATGCCCGCAATGGCCGTCACCCCCAGCGCCAGCGCCATGGCGACCCCAAAGATATGGCGACGGTTCAACCCCATCAGCTGGGCAATGTCCTGATTATCCGAAACCGCGCGGAAGGCGCGGCCCAGTGCCGTGTGATAAAAGGTCCATTGCAGGCCCCAGATCACCGCGACGGCCACCGCGAAAGTCAAAACCGGCAGTACGCCGAGGTTGAGACCGCCCACGGCAACGCTGGCGGTTTCCAGCGCACCGGCATCCATCTTTTGCGGGTCGGCGGAGTACACTTCCAAAAGACCGTTCTGGATGATCACACTGAGCCCGAAAGTCACCAGCAGCGGTGGCAGCAGATCATCGCCCAGCGTTTGGTTCAACAGGCCACGTTGCAGCACATATCCGATCACACCCATCGTCGGGACAACCAGAACCAGCGCGAGCAATGGATGCAGCCCGGTCGCGGTGGTGACCGTCAGCCCCAGATAGGCCGCCAGAATAATCATGTCTCCATGAGCGATATTGACCAGTCGCATAACCCCGAAGATCAGCGACAATCCTGCGGCAAACAGGGCGTATAGCCCGCCCAGCAAAGTGCCTTGTACGATTGCATTCAGCCAGTCCATGTTATTCGATCCCGAAATAGGCACGGGAAATATCCTCGCGCGATACAGTATCCGAGGCGCCTTCCAGCGAAACGCGCCCCTCTTGCAGGCAATAGACACGAGAGGACACGGACAGCGCTTTGCTGATGTCCTGCTCTACGATGATCGCGCTCATGCCTTCGCCGATGATGCCCGGCAGGGCTTCGTAAATGTCTTTGATGATAATTGGCGCCAATCCGAGGCTGATCTCGTCAAAGAGGATCAGATCCGGGTTCGCCATCAGCGCGCGACCAATCGCAACCATTTGTTGCTGCCCGCCTGAAAGCGAGGTCGATTGCTGATCCTTGCGCTCTTCAAGAATGGGAAACAGCTTGTAAACAGCGTCCAGATCCCATGGCCCTTTGCGGCCGACCTGTGCGCCGATCATCAAGTTTTCACGCACGGAAAGCGACGGAAACAGCTGTCGACCTTCGGGCACCATGGCCAGACCTTGCACGGCGATCTCGTCTGCCCGCTGAGCGCTGATGTCTACTCCGCGGTATTTGATTTGCGCTGGGCCGTTGGACAGCAATCCGGTGATGGAGCGCATAAGCGTGGTCTTGCCTGCCCCGTTGGAGCCGATGATCGCAAGCACTTCGCCTTCCATGACCTTCATGTCGACGCCATAGAGCGCCTGAAAATCACCGTAATGGGCATCAAGCCCGTGTAACTGAAGAATGGGCTCAGGCATCGGCTTCAATCCCCAGATAAATCTCTTTCACTTCGGCGCTGTTCATGATCGCGTGTGGTTCGCCTTCTGCGATCTGCTTTCCGAAATCGATGACGATCAACCGGTCCACAACTTCCAAAAGGGCGTGCACCACATGTTCGATCCAGATGATCGTCACACCGGAGGCATGAATGTCCTTGATCGTCTGTACCAGCGAGGTGCATTCGGCCTCGGTCAGGCCACCGGCGATTTCGTCCAGCAGCAAAAGCTTTGGTTTGGCACAAAGTGCGCGTGTCAGCTCGAGCCGCTTGCGTTCCAGCAAGGTCAGGCTTCCGGCAAGCACATTGGCCTTGGGCAACAATTCGGTTTGTTCCAGCACCCGCAGGCAAAACCGTTCGGCTTCATGCCCATGCAGGCCAGCGGATTGTGTTGCAGCGATCATCGCGTTTTCGAACACGGTCATGCCGGAAAACGGCTGCGGCACCTGAAAAGATCGCGCGATTCCTGCGTGGCTGCGACGGGCCGCATTCCATTTGGTCACGTCCTGACCCGCGAACAGCACCTTCCCCGAATTCGAAGGCAGGGTTCCCGTGATCAGGTTGAACATTGAGGTCTTGCCTGCCCCGTTCGGACCAATCACCCCCAAAGCGTCGCCTTCCTGCACCTCGTAACTGAGCGCATCCGCGACAGTCACTGCGCCAAAGGCTTTGCTCAGTTCGTCAAGTTTCAAAATAGCACCCATGGTATCCTCACCAGATGATTGGGCGGCGCTTTGGGCGCCGCCCATTGGGATTTAGCCAAGCAATTTCAGCTCGCCCGTCAGCGGGATGTTCGGGGCGGCCGAGTTGGCCACGATTTTCAAATCCATCGCGTCCCCGTCCTGTTGCCACTGGCCAGCGACCAGAGGTGTTTTGGTGACGTTGTTGATCGGCCCGTTTGCCCAGTTCACATTGCCCACGATGGTGTCGAGGTTTGTGCCGTTGATGGCCGCTACGATGGCTTCGGGATCTTCAAGGTCGTCTGCCCGTTTCACCACATCCGCGACGACTTCGAACAACGCGTGTTTAAAGCCGATTGGCTGTGTCCACGGGCGGCCGGACGCGGCTGCGTATCCCTCGGCAAGCTCTTTTGACGATGCACCCGACAGGGAGGAAGAGAAGGGATGGTTCGGTGACCACCAGACTTCGGACGAGAGGCCATCGCCACGCGCGCCGAGGGATTCGATGACAGATGGGAACAACAAGGCCTTGCCGATTGTCACGATCTTGGGGTTGAACCCCTGTTGTGCGGCCTGCGCCCAGAACGTGGCGAAATCCGGGGCGATCATATTACCGGTTACAATCTCGCAGCCAGCTTCCTTGAAGGCGGCAATATAGTTCGAGAAGTCATCTGAAAGAGGCTGATACCGGCCCGGATCGACCAGATCGTATCCCGCTGCGGCCAATGGTTTGGGCAGGCCCAGTTCAGGGTGGCCCCAAGCATTTCCATCAGCATCATTCGGGAACAGCCCACCAACGGATTTAGACACACCCGACTGGCCCCACATGTCGAGGAACGCGCCGATCACATCTTCAAGACCCCAGAAGAAATGGTAGGTCGATGCAAACCCTTCACCCGGCACTCCGTTGCGGCCAAAGAAATAGGGCTGCCAGGGGCAATCTGTTGTGATGCAGGGCACTTCGTTGACTTCGGCCTGATCTGCAACCGGGTTCACCGTGTCGGGGGTCGAGGCTGCAACGATGATGTCGACCTCATCGCCAAGGATCAGATCAGCAGCCACTTCGGCGGCACGGTTGGGGTTCGACTGGCTGTCTTTCGAGATGATCTCGACGTTCCAGGTCTTGCCGTTGTTGTTGATACCGCCCGCAAAGGCCTTTTCGATACCGGCCAGCACATAATCATCCGCCTCGGCAAATCCGGCGAGGGGGCCGGTGCGGGGGCTGACATGGCCGATGCGCAAGGTCGGCGTGGCGGCATAGGCGCGCGAACTTTTCAGGATGGCTGGGGTCGCAAGAGCTGCGCTGGCGCCAAGCAGGAATGACCTGCGGGATGTGGTCTTCAGTTTCATTTGATGTTCCTCCCTTTTGCCGACCTCCTCGTCGACAAATCTGTTTAGTTTTCCAGTATGGTTTCCAGCTTTCTCAGGTGGCTGGCGACCTTTGCTCGGACGGCGTCGGCCTCTTCGTCCGTCCATTTCCGAAAGCCCTGACCCGACTTCATGCCCAGCCGCCCCTCGGCGACGAGTTTTTCGAGATAAGGAGATGGCCCTTGGCGGCTTTCGAGGTCGTGCAGGACGTTTTCGTGGATATCGAGCGTCAGGTCGGTGCCCACGAGGTCGGCATTCTCCAGCGGGCCAAGCACGGCCAGCCGACGCCCGAAACAGGACTTCACCACGGTGTCGACATCCTCGGCTTCGCAGATGCCGTTATCGACAAGGCTCACTGCTTCGCGCCAAAGTGCGTGCTGCAACCGGTTGCCGATGAAACCCGGCACGTCCTTTTCAACCATCACCGGCGTTTTTCCGGCATCGGCCAGCAGGTCGAACATGTCCTGCGCGACCTTCGGGTCGGTCCATTCGGTTTTCACCACCTCGACCAGCGGGATCAGATGCGGCGGGTTCCACCAATGCGTTCCCACGGCTCGGTTTTTCAGTCGCAGCTTTGACATGATCTGCGTGATCGGCATCACGCTGGTGTTCGACGCAAGAATGCAGGTGTCGGGCGCATGTGCTTCGATCGCGGCGAATATCGTCTGCTTCAGGGCCAGTTTTTCTGGGGCCGCCTCGAACACGACATCTGCACCGCGCACCGCTTCAGCAGTGGTGTCCAGTATCTCGATCATTTTCAGAGCGTCGGCGATGGTGGCTTCATCATCGCCCATGGCAGACATGCTGTGGCGGATGCGATCAGATACCGTTGCGCGGGCTTCTTGAAAGGGGTCCGTGACCGTCACATACTGACCCGCCTTTGCCAGTGTAAGGGCAATGCCGTGCCCCATAAGGCCTGCACCAATGACGGCGATTTGTTGTTTTTTCGCTTCCATCGATCAGCCCGCCGTATAGCCACCGTCGGCATAGAGAATATGCCCGGTGTAAAAGTCGGATGCTTTCGACGCGAGGAAGAGAAGGGGCCCTGCCAGATCTTCGGGTTCACCCAGACGCCCGACCGGAACACGCGCAAGGAACCCGTCGCGGACCTTCTTCGCATCTTCGTTGTCTTCGAACATCCACCCCGTCAGGGGCGAGCGGAAAACCGTGGGTGCGATTGCGTTGACAGTGATGCCCGCCGCGCCCAGTTCGCATCCAAGCGCCTTGGTCAGCCCGTCGGTTGCGGCTTTGGACGCGCAATAGGCCGTATAGCCCGCCGGATGGCCCAAAAGCCCGCGCGCAGAGGAAACCAGAACGATCTTACCGCTGCCTTGTTTCTTCATCTGACCAGCTGCCGCACGCGACAAAAGCCAGGTCTGGTTCACATTGGCATCCATGACCGATGTAAACGTTTCGGGTGCCATGTCATTGATCAGGGCAACCTTGTTCATGCCCGATGCCACTACCAGAATGTCCAGCTTGCCATAGGCTTGGACCGCTTGGGCGACCAGCCCGTTACAGATGTCTTCATCCGTTGGTCGCGTGTTGATCGCTGTCACATCCGCGCCCATGTCGCGGCATTCTTTGGCGATCTCGTCCAGCGCGGTCTGATTGCCCGCAACCAGCACCAGCTTGCAGCCAGCACCGGCCAGAATACGGGCCGCCACCATGCCAAAGGCACCCGAGGCACCGGTGATGAGGGCGACGTTACCTTTCACGTCGAACATGGACAAAGGGTTTGCCATTACGTTCATTTCAACTCTCCGGAGGGTAGGGGATGACAACCAGCATTTTGCTGGTCTGGTTTGACCGGTTTTCCAGAAGGCGCACTTCGCCTGCCGGAATGGTGCAACTGTCGAGTGGGCCCAATGTGGTGGTGTTGCCGTCAATGGTCAGGGTCATCTCGCCTTCGAGGACCACATAGACCTTCTCGAAGGGGGTTGAATCCGGACCGGCCCCACCTCCGGGAAGAAACTGGCTGTAGCCCACCCATTGGTTTTCAGGGCCGCCCTGTTCGAAACCCTGCAAACGCAGGCCGTAGCACCCGAAATGGTTCGGGGCCTCATAGGGCTGGGCATCTTTGAAGCGCTTAATGTGCATGTTTCTCCTCCCGAAACGTCACAGAAAAGACGGCCGCCGGTTGCCCGGCGACCAGTCAGGGAGTGTTCAGAATTCTTCACCCGCTTCGATGCGGTAGTTCTGGCCTTTGTCGGCAATCGCAACCAAGCGGATGATGCAGCCGTCGCCGCGGTCCCAGTTCCAGGGGAAGAAGGCAAAGGTCACGCGTTTTCCGGTGACCGAATCCAGATCGCCGCCAACGTTTTCAATGCCCATAATGCCGTTCGAAAACAGGGTGTTGTGCACAGGTTCCCACTCTGGGAAGTCATCTTTCCAGTCGTTGCCGCCAGACCATTCTTTGTACTCTTCTTCCAGATGCGGAAGGATCGGGCCGTTGCGCTGTGGGCCAATGGCCGTGGCAAGCGGATGGTCGTTGGCCTGGGTGTCGTGGCCGACAACCTTTACGCCCTTTTCAACCATCCAGTCCGCGGCGGACTGAACAAGACCGGGGCAATAGGCAAAGTAATCGCCATCTTCGTACTGTTTGTGCCAGCCGGTGTTGATGATCAACACGTCACCTTTGCGGATGGCATGACCACAGGCTTTTTCCAGATCGTCGCCGGTGATGGATTCCCATTTTTTCTTGGGAATAGACACGACCAGACCAGAGCCAAAGAAATGCGGCAGCGGCACTTCATCAATGAAAGGCGTGCCCTGTACCACGTGCGCGGGCGCATCGATGTGCGTTGTGACGTGCATTGTTGTAGTGATCGTCTGGCTCAACACGCCAGATTTGGCCATGTAGTGTTTCCGGTCGATCTGAACGTCTTTGAAGTAAGGCCAGTTTGGACACTGGTAACCAAACCTGTGACTCAGGTTCACAAACTCCAACCCCATGTCGTTATCGTCATTGGCCTGGAACTCGATGCCGCGAATTTCAACCATTGGGCACATCTCCTCTGTTCGCCGGAATCCCGGCGTTTTTGGTTTCAAACTGTCAGGGTGGCTCCTCCACCTGTCTCGCATAGTGATGCATGCGCACCGCATTGCGGTCAAGATAAAAGTTCACTATGCGGTTGACATGTATCGCAATGCGGGACAGAAATGAACACAACACCCCCAGCGCACGAGGCGGCGCTCCATTAAAAGCAAAGCGGCTATATGTCTGAAAATAATTCGAAAAGCGACAGATCCGGAATTCAGGTTATCTCCCGTGCAGCATCAATTCTGCGGGTTCTGAAGGAGGCGCAATCTGGTATGAGCCTTGGGAAAATCGCAGAGCAGGTTGGTTTGCCCCGCTCTACGGTACAGAGAATCACCAGCGCATTGGCTGAAGAGAACTTTGTCATCAGCGATGCTCAGGGCGGTGGTCTAAGACTGGGTCCGGAACTCAGTTCATTGGCAGGAGCGGCGCAATACAACATTGTTGAACACTGCAGATTGCTTTTGAACGAAGTGACCCAGAAAACCGGAGAGACCACAGATCTGGCCGCAATTCGTGGTATTGGAATGGTATTTCTGGATCAGGTTCCGGGAACGCACCGGCTCACAACCGTCTCAAAGGTCGGAGAAGCCTTTCCATTGACGTCAACGGCCAATGGCAAAGCGTGTCTCGCCAAAATGGATCGGGATGAGGCGATCAAGCTGATCCGCAATGAATGGGATCGCAACGGCATTAAGCAAGATCTGCCCCAGTTTCTCGAGCAGCTTGAAGATATCCGCAAGTCTGGCCTCGCCTATGATCTGGACGAGCATTCCTCGGGCGTTTCGGCGATCGGGTTTGCCTTTTGGGACTGGGCCGGAGATTTGCACGCCATCTCGGTGCCGGTGCCGTCAACACGTTTTGCCGAGCAAAAAGCAATCATCGAAAAAACCCTCTACGACACGAGCGTGAACATCCAGCGCACCTTTGAATAGACAAGTCAGTCGGCTTGGGGCTGCCCTGCAGGCATTTCAGGATATTCCAAAAGGCAAAGACCGGCGCGGCCCTTTGCCTTCACCTTTGATCTGACGATCCCGCAAGAAGATGCGACGCGACGATCAAACCTTCCCAGATCGTGTCCAATGCCTCGCCAAGGGATCGATCCGGTTCATGCTCCCAAAGGTGTATGGCTCTGGCTGTAACGTTGGTGACGTTGCTTGCAACTGCGGCGGCAACCTGGCGGTTTTCGACACGCGCCATCAGACACTCTGTCAGGTCATCACGTTCAATGGTCAGAAATCCGTCAAGGATACCGCGCGCTTTTTCGTTGGATCGAAGGACTTTTCCCACCATGCGAAGAATGTTGTCTTTCTTTGCCAGTGTTTCCATGTGCTTGTCCAAAAATCGCTTCAGGTCTTCGGTCAAAGGTGCCGTTCCATCGCGCAGCGCTGCCTTGTCTTCCTCATGGAACCCCGGCGGGGTGCCGATCGCGGCAGCTTCCTTGTTTGTAAAATAGTTGAAGAACGTGCGCGTGCTGACACCTGCGGCGGCGGCGATTTCTTCGGTGGTTATGTTTTCAAGGCCGTTTTCGATAGCCAATTCCAGAGTCGCAGTCTGAATGGCGTGTGCAGTTTCCTGCCGGCGTTTTTGGCGTAACGAAAGTGTCAACGATCAATCCTTGCATAGTGTGCAAACTTTGCATAGTAGGCATTATTACTGCTGAAAAGTCAAGGATCGTGAGCAGATGAAGCGCAGCATTTGGAAGATAACGGGTGTGATTATCGCCCTGACAGGGTTCGCCATGACGGCAAGTGCACAACCCGGCCCTCCGGGAATGCCTGCGCCGTCAGGTCCGGTTGAGGTCGGTGTGATCGCGGCCACCTTGCAAGAGGTGCCCCGTGTTGTGACCTCGCCAGGACGGGCTGTTGCGTATCAGGATGTTGAGGTGCGTCCGCGTGTCGGGGGCGTTGTTGAAGAAATCCTCTATGCCCCGGGGCAATCGCTTGAGGTCGGAGCGCCGCTGTTCCGGATCGACGACTCCTCTTACCTTGCGGCTGTGGCCACGGCCCGCTCGAATCTTGCCACCGCCGAAGCCAACCTGCCCGTCTTGCAAGCGGCCTACACCCGGGCCGAGGCATTGTCTGGACGTGGATATACAGAGGCCGAGGTTGAAACTGCCCGTGCCAGCCTTGCCGAAGCCGAAGCGATCCTCGTCTCATCGCAAGCGGCTTTGGACTATGCGCTGACCGAACTGTCCTGGACCACGCTCAAAAGCCCGATTGAAGGGCGCGCGGATGTGGCAACGGTTTCGGTTGGGGATCTGGTGACCGCAGGACAGACCGACGCGCTCACAACTCTCGTCAGGTCCGACCCGATCTATGTGGACATGATCGAGGCGAGCACGCGTGTTCTGTCGGTGCGCAAGGACATTCACAATGGCATCTTGAAAGAGAACGATGCGTTGAAGGCGACATTGACGCTTGAAAACGGAGATGTCTTTCGTGGCACGGGGCAGTTGGTGACACCGGGAAACTATGTCTCGACAACAACTGGCACCGTGACGGTCCGCTTTAAATTCGACAATCCGCATCACGTGATTATTCCGGGCATGTTTGTGCGTGGCACGATCACTCTTGGCACCATGCAGGCCTATCTCGTGCCGCAGCGCGCAGCGACGCGCGACAATTCCGGCCTCTTGACCGCTTACATCGTGGCCGAAGACGGCACAGCGCAGCAAGTGACGCTTGAGGACGACGGCAGTTATGAAAACGCTTGGATCGTTCGCGATGGCCTGAGTGAGGGCGATCAACTGATTGTGGACGGGCTGTCCTCCATCAGACCGGGCCAAGAGGTTCAACCTGTCGCGGCGATGATCGATGAAGATGGTCTCGTGCGCGATGCACCCACTCCAGTCAAAGAGGATTGATCCGTGGCCTCTTTCTTTATTCACCGCCCCGTTTTCGCGTGGGTGCTTGCCATTGGGTGATGGTTCTGGGGGCGTTCAGCGTCGTCAGCCTGCCAATCTCGCAATATCCTGATATCGCGCCGACAACCGTGCGGATCAGTGCGTCTTATACAGGGGCCTCGGCCGAGACGGTCGAAAACTCGGTGACAACAGTCATTGAAAGCGGCCTGACAGGGCTCGAGGGGCTCACATATATGACGTCCAGCTCAAGCGAAGGCGCGTCGAGCATCTCTTTGACTTTTGACGACAGCGTTGATCCGGACATGGCGCAGGTTCAGGTGCAAAACAAATTGCAACTGGTGGAATCGCAACTGCCCGACACCGTGACAAATTCCGGCGTTTCCGTCACACGCTCGACCAGCTCTTTTCTTCTGGTCGGCGCGTTGGTCAGCGAAGACGACAGGTATACCTCGCTGGAACTGGGCGACATGCTCAGCAGCACCATTCAGGATGCGGTGCAGCGCACCGAAGGCGTTGGGTCGGTCAATATTTTCGGCACCGAATACGCGATGCGCATCTGGTTGAACCCTGCGCGCCTGTATCAATACCAACTGACGCCCAATGACGTGACCGCGGCAGTCTCCAAACAAAACACCAACGTCACAGTAGGCAGTCTGGGGGCGCAGCCCGTCAACAAAGGCCAGCAATTTACGGTCTCGCTGTCTGCGCAATCCCAGCTTGAGACCGTCGAAGACTTTGAAAAAATCCTGTTGAAGGCAAACACGGACGGCTCGGCCATTCTTCTGGCGGATGTGGCTACGGTTGAACTGGCCGAAGAAGACTATGGCAGCGTCAGCCGCTATGACGGTCATCCGGCGGCGGGGTTCGGCGTGAACCTGTCCACCGGCGCGAACGCAGTCGATACCGCCGAGGCCGTGCGCAACGTTGTGAATGGTCTGTCATTGGCTTTGCCGACGGGTGTGACCGTGGAATGCCCGTATGACACCTCGCCCTTTGTCGAACAGTCTATCGAGCAAGTCTATCACACGCTGCTCGAGGCGATTGTTCTGGTTTTTCTGGTGATCTTCCTGTTCCTCCAAAGCTGGCGTGCAACGCTGATCCCGACGATTGCGGTGCCTGTTGTTTTGCTGGGGACATTTGGGGTTTTGGCGGCTTTCGGTATGTCGATCAATACCCTGTCCATGTTTGCGCTGGTGCTGGCCATCGGGTTGCTTGTGGATGACGCCATTGTCGTGGTCGAGAATGTCGAACGCGTGATGGAAGAAGACGGGCTTGATGCGGTTGCGGCCACAGAAAAAAGTATGGGCGAAATCTCGACCGCGCTGGTTGGTATGGTGCTGGTTCTGTCAGCCGTTTTCCTACCGATGGCCTTTATGTCCGGATCGACAGGCGTGATCTATAAACAGTTCTCGGTCACGATCATTTCGGCCATGGTGCTGTCGTTGTTTGTGGCGCTGATCCTGACACCTGCAATGTGCGCTCAGCTTCTTAAGCCGTCGCAGAACAAACAGCCCGTCGCACCGCTGCGCTGGTTCAACGAAAGCCTCGAACGCCTGACAGGGCGGTATGGCGCGGTGGTCGAACGGTTTTCGCTGCGTCCTTACCGGATGATTCTGGTGTTGGGGCTGGTGGCTGGCGGGGCCTATGTGATCTTTGATCGCTTGCCTTCGTCGTTTCTGCCAACCGAAGATCAGGGCGTGCTGATGACGATTGTCGAACTGCCCCAAGGATCAACACTGCAGCAAACCGAGAACACAGTCGCTGAGATCGAGCTCTATCTGCTGACCGAGGAAACAGACGCCGTGGACAGCGTGTTCTCGAACCTCGGGTTCAGCTTTAGCGGGACGTCTCAAAACTATGCGATGATGTTTATCCGGCTCAAGGATTACGACGACCGTCCGGGCCAGGATGCCGCTGATCTGATGATTCGCACGAACAGCGCCTTCTTTCAATCGCGTCTGGGCAGCATTTTTGTGCTGCAACCACCAGCCATTCAAGGGCTGGGGACAACGTCGGGCTTTACGATGTACCTGGTTGATCAGGCTGGCGCAGGTCAGGAAGCATTGAGCGCTGCAGCGGATCAGCTTGTGATCAAAGGCCAGCAGGACGGGCGCGTGTCAAACCTGCGCGGCAATAACGAGGCGACCGAACCTGCCTTGAAATTGCAGATCGACCAGCAAAAGGCCGAGGCCTTGGGCGTTTCTCTGTCGGATGTGAACACGATGTTGTCGACAACGTTTTCGGGATCATACGTCAATGATTTCCCGCTTGGGAATGATCTGCGCGAGGTGATCGTGCAGGGCGATGCACAATGGCGCATGCAGCCCGAGGACATCGATCACTGGTATGTGCGCAACGACGGATCCGAAATGGTGCCCCTCTCGGCGTTTGTCAGCCAGGAATGGGAAACCATCACGCCCAAGCTGGCCCGATATGGCGGAACCCGCGCGCTCGAGATTTCCGGCGAAGCCGCACGCGGCCTCAGTTCGGGCGACGCAATGGAGGCAATGGAGCAGCTGACGGCCGATCTGGATGGCTCTTATGCCGCTGCGTGGACCGGTCTAAGCTATCAAGAAAGACTGTCAGGGGACCAAGAAGCGATCCTTTATACGCTGTCTGCCTTGGTGGTGTTTCTCTGTCTCGCCGCTCTTTACGAAAGCTGGACCGTGCCCTTTGCGGTGATGCTGTCGGTTCCGATCGGCATTCTGGGCGCGCTGGTTGCAACATGGGTTTTCGGGCAATCCAATGACGTCTATTTCAAGGTCGGGTTGCCGACCACGATCGGTCTCGCCGCCCGAAACGCCATTCTGATCGTCGAATTTGCTGAAACCTTGAGGTCAGAAGGCAAGACCTTGCTCGAGGCTACAAGTGCGGCGTCCCGCCTGCGTCTGCGACCCATCCTTATGACTGCGCTGACTTTCGGCATCGGCATTACGCCATTGGTTCTGGCCTCGGGGGCGGGTGCGAATGCGCAGAAATCAATCGGGACCGGAATGCTGGGCGGGATTATTTTTACGTCGGTCATCGGGATTGTGATGGTGCCCGTTTTCTATGTTGCAGTGATCAAAACCACGGGCCTGTTCCGTGCGCGAATGGAGGCAAATCAGTGAAACCTTATTACCTTTTGATGGGGCTGCTTGTGGCTGGTTGTGCCGTTGGTCCTGATTATCAACGCCCCGAGGTTTCCATGCAGACCCGCTTTGCGACGGGCAATGCCGAATCAATCGGCGCGGTTGCCATGGAACAATGGTGGCTGAGTTATCAGGATGCGACGCTGAACCAGTACGTGACGCGGGGGCTGGCGCAAAACCTTGATGTCATGTCCGCGACCGAGGCCATACGTCAGGCACAGGCCGAACTGCGTAAAACAGGCCTGAATTCTGCGTTGGACGGGTCCCTCACCGGATCGACCAAGCGGTTTGGAGGCGATGTTACCGGTGGGTCCAGCACAATCGACAGCGCCGAACTGGGGGCTTCCTTGGTGATCGATCTGTTCGGAGGTATCCAGCGTGAACGCGAAGCCGCCAAGGCATCGTTGACCAGTGCGCGCGCCGAAGCGGAAACTGTCAGGCTGGCTTGGTTGGCCGAGCTTCTCTCGGCCTATTCGAACGCGCGATACTATCAGGAAATGCTGGCCCTGACCCGCACAACAATCGATGCACGACAAGAGACGGTCGATATCACCGACAGCCAACTGGCTGCGGGCGCGACTACGGAATACGAGGTCGCCGAGGCGCGGGCTTTGCTTTCGACGGCACAGGCGGGATTGCCGCAATATGCAGCCCTGTTTGATGCCAATGTCTATGCCATGGCGACGCTTCTTAACGAGCCGGCCGGCCCGATAATGACCCAGATGCAAAAGGGGGCGCCGCAATTACGCACGCCCGGTGGTGCGCGCAGCGGTGTGCCAGCGGATTTGTTGCGCAATCGTCCCGATGTGCGCAGCGCCGAAGCAAACCTGGCTGCGTCGGTTGCCGAGGTTGGCGTGGCCGAGGCTGCTCTCTATCCCTCCCTGTCACTGACCGGCACGGTGGGGCGCACGCAAAGCGTCAATTCATGGAGCTTTGGTCCGGAATTGTCGCTGCCTGTGTTTAATCAGGGGCAGTTGCGTGCCTCGCGCGATGCACAGCTGTCCGTGGCCAAACAATCCGAAATCGCATGGCGCGCGTCCGTTTTGGCCGCCGTCGAAGATGTGCAGGTGGCCCAGTCGAATCTGACCCGCTATCGCCAGCGGGCAAAGTTGTTGAGAACAGCGGCAGATGAATACGGGCGGGCTTTGGAACTGGCCCAACAAAACTATCGAAGTGGGGCAACCACGTTGTTGGATCTGCTTGAAACGGACCGGAATACCGCCTCGGCCAGAATTGCAGCCGCTTCTGCCGTGAATGATGCTGCGCAGTCGTGGGCGACATTGAAGATTGCAACAGGCGCAGGGGCCGGTGCGACCGGAGCCAACAGCAACTGACCCTCTCCTGCACTTGGGGCAAAGCATGTAACAAAAAGCCCCTCTGATTGCATTTAGGTTTGCAATCAGAGGGGCGAAACAGCGCGAGCCAAAGAACAGCCGCTTAGTTTGTGAACTTTTGCTGGAATTCGCGAATGCGCGCGGCATTCACGCCTTGGTCGCTTCGTCCGATCCTCGATACACTCCGCATGTCAACGCGGCTGCCTTGTCCCGCTGGGGAAACCACCAGGACAACATCATCAGCAAAGTAGAACACCGAGGTGCGCGCGACAGCTTCAAGCCGGCGGCGGGCGGTGTCATAGGCCATCACATCCCACTTCATCTCTTTTGCAACGTCCAGAGCCCGCGCGAATGCGTTATCGGGCGACAGGTCTGTGTCCAAGGGCATGATGTCAGGGTATCCGGCGGCTTGCGCCGCGGCGAGTTCGGGCCCCCCATAAACGAGTGTGTTTTTTGCACCGGCACGTGTTTCATCAATCATTTCGAACAGGGGCGGGTTCAGGGTATCGGTTGAAATGTCGTGGATCGGCGGGGCACGCAGTGGCGGGTTCAGCGTTCCGATAATCAAAGGCGCAAGACAGGCCGCGCCAATGAGCGCCGCAATAGCGCCTGCAAGGACGCCCCTTGGTTCCTTGCGTTTCAAATGGACGAGGATTGCCACCAAGCCAAGGCCCGCAATGATGGCGCCCATTGGGTTAAAGTATGTGCGATACAATCCAAATCCGACGATTGGCTGCCAAAGCCCCAAACGGGTGCCAAGCAACACAACCGCCACAGCGGCAATGCCAGCCAATGCCGCAAAAATGGCAATCCTTCCAACATATTTCATCTGTCTTTTGTCCTTCTTTGCAGTCCGGCATATGACGCGGGTGACGGTCATCGCATCGGGTGGGCGCATATCACACTACGAACACCCTGTGGGTGGGGTTGTCTTTGGGCCGTTTGGTGGGTGGTTTTAATGTGGTGGCGTGGCCTGTTTTCGTCTTATGAGGCTGCTTGCAACCGGAACGGGCGGCGTTACCGCGTTGAAACTGTGGTCGATTGTAGTACTCAAGTGTATGGATACTACAATTTAGTTTGGATGCAAACTAAATTGGGTGCAAAGGATACACGATGACTCAGCATGCACATTTTCATGCCTTGCTTCACAGCGCGGATTTGCTTGAAAAACGTTTGACCGAAAGGCTCGCGCCGTTAGGCGTGCGACCACGACAAGCGCGTATTCTTGTTGCGATTGATGTCATTGGCCCAACGTCACAGACCATTTTGGCAAGCGAATTTGACATCACCAAAGGCAGCATGAGCACCATGATCGACAGGCTATTGAGCCTTGATCTTGTTGCGCGTGAAAAAAGCAAGACCGACATGCGGGGTGACATCGTATCTCTGACCACTAAAGGGACGGCCTTGATCGCAGACATCCACGACGCCTGGAGCGACATGGATGTTATTATGGAAGAGGCACTTGGCGTGGATAAAAAGCAAAAATTGTGCACGCTTGCCCGTGAATTGGTTATGGCGCTTGGCGGAAAAATTCCCGGCAAAAGATGAAACCATAGAGCCGGGATGACGTCCGTCAGTTCCGCTTTCATATGGCGCGGCACTTGTGTGGGTTTGGGTGCTTTCAGAAGAAACTAGTTTTGATCACAGGATACAATCAGGCCAGAGGAGTGTTCTCGGCCAAGTCATCGACGGGCGAAGATATGTCTGATTTCACGGCGATGCAGGCAACAGGGTCACGTACATTATGAAGCTCGACAGAGCCCAAATGCGTGGTCTTGCACGCGGGCACATCAAAGTCGGCTGTGGCCACGATCCGATGCCCTACTTTTTTGCCGTGATCCCCAAGTCGCGCAGCAACATTGGCCGCATGCCCGATAACGGTAAAATCGAGGCGTTCGCGCGACCCGACATTGCCATAGGTGACACGACCATAGGCAAGGCCGATGGAGCAGTCGCATCCGCGTTGCGTATGGGACAACTCACCCAGTCTGGCAACGATTTCGCGCGCCGATTCCATCGCGTCGGCGCGGGCTTTGTCAGCCGAGCCATCGTCCGGAAACACCGCCAGAACAGCATCTCCAATGAATTTGAGAACTTCTCCGCCGTGTTCCTGAACCGTATCAGTGACTGTTTCAAAGAACAGGTTCAGGCGATCGATGTAGCTGGATTGGCCAAGGTCGGTAACAAGGCGGCTTGATTCACGCAGATCGCAAAACATGATCGCGGCATCAATTTCGTCTCCATCCCCCCGCCGGATATCACCGCCAAGAACGCGGGCACCGGTGCGTTTGCCAACATACGTCTCGAGCAACCCTTGCGCATTTTCACGCTGATTGAAAACTTCGAACAGGCGGCTGATGATGGCGCTGCATTCAAACACCAATCCAAGGTTCGGCGTGGTAAAGCCATCGGGGTGATCACAGGTCAGGGTCAAAACATTGGTTTGGCCATCAGAGAACTGTAAGGGCATCGCAACATAATCGGTTGCGCCTTCTTTCTTCAGGTCCCGAATAATGGGGTAGCGATCTTCGTCATTTTCGACGCCAATTTTTTGGCGCACCCCGCCCAGCCCTTTAGAGACATGGTCCAGCGGGCTACCGACAAAGGCAGGGTGGTCGTAAATCTCATAAGATGGCGCATAGGTTGTTATCTCTTCCGCGCCTTTGTTCCAAATGTAATGGCGACCGGCGATCTGTGGGTGCAATGACCAAATCATTACGGACAGGCGTGAAATTGCGATTCCGTTTTCGAGCAGCTTGTCAGACAACGCCACGGTGAGGTCTTCTGGCGTTTTGCTGCGCCATGCCTCTCGCAACAGCCAATCAACCAAGGGGCCGCTGATATGGCTGCTGGTTTCGTCCTGAAGCGTGTTCTCTCCCAAATCGATGCGTGTATGGTCATCCCGTGAAAACCCGACATATCCACCGATTCCGACACTTTCCGGCAAGGGGCTGTCATAGCTCCATGTGCCATTTGGAACTGTTTGACCGTCAACGGCCATATCACGATAGGTGGCAGTGCCTTTAAAGGGACAAAAGGTTTGCAGGTCGGACGGGGCCGAAAGATCGGCGCGCACATCCTTGAGCGGAAAATAGATTGTGGGCGGCAGGCGCGTTTCATACATGACTTTGGCCTGCGTGCTTTCGGCCAGAAGGGTTCCATCCCGCCACGCCCGCACAACGCCGTCAATCGGATCAATTCGGATTTGGTAGTCCTGTGAAAACTCACGGATAGGCGCGCCCATAAACCAGTCCCTCAATGTTCCTAGAGGGTATTAAGATGAGGGTCGCGACACAATTTGCCAAGGGGGCGGGCATCACCTTTGTGTGCCCACCCTGTACTCGGGCTTACAAAACGCGGATCACGTCCTTGTCGATAGACAGCATATAACCTTTGCGTGCGATGTTTTTGACCAACAGTTCACTGACCAACTGGTTCCCCAAAGAATCACGCAATCGCTTGATGCGGGTCGCGCCCGCAGCTTCTTCGCAGTCGGTTTCCGGTTTGCCAGAAATCATGGCCTCGATCTGAACGCCGGAAAGCATGTCGTCATCCATGCGCGCCTCTGCCAAAACCGAGAGCGTTTCCATGGCGGCTTCTGTCAGTTTGAAACCCATATTGTTCAGATATACGGCTTTTTCCTCGCGACTGATCAGCAGGGAATTCACTTGGATCCCCGAATGCTCGATCGCGGCCATCCGGCGATTCATAACGATGAGCATCACAAGAAAGACCATCGCAGCAACTAGCATGCCCGTGGCGAAAACCAGCAGGGCAAAGATGACCATGCGATAGCTGCTAAGCGTCTCGGAAAAAGCCGTGCCGGACTGGGCCAGAATTTCCAAAAGCTTGATCTCGGCCTGACCGGTCAGATCGTCGTTTTCCAAAAACAACTGTTCGACGCGCGCATTAAAGGCATTGGCGTCGGGCAATGACAAAAACAACAAAACGGCGGCCAGAACCAGAAGGGCGATAATCCCTGCCAGCCCAAGACCAACAACCCGTGTGCCGTGCCGGCGGGCCTCAATAGCGGAGATAGAACTGTCCGGCATTGGCATCCTTTCCGGCAAGCTTGGAGGCATCAAAGACCGACAAGACGTTTAAAAGGGTCCAGCCATCTCGGGCGATGCGGCCTGCAACTTCGGATTTCGCTGAGGCTTTGCTGCACCCGTTGTACAGCTGAACGACGCCATAGTGCAGTTTGAGCGGGTTGTCTTTTTTGGCTTTGTAGTCGGCAAAACAATCGGCCGCCGCCGCGGGCGAGGCCAGCGCAGCACCAGCCACCAAAGCCATTATCATGAGTTTCTGTTTCATGGGGCCAAGTTGCGCGCAAATCGGATGATATTCAATAACAACTGGGGATTTTGCGTGGTGATATTCGATAACAGGCGCCTGATATTGCCTGTCTTTCGGTGTCCCGCCGATGTTGAGGACAGCCGCCCGGCAGTGATGCGGGGCACGTCTTTAAATCGAAAGGAAATGCACATGTCCTCCCTGTCAATCTCGCGCAAGTTTATCCTGTCCATTGTTTCTGCTGCGGTTGCGGTCACCGCCCTCAGTGCCCGCCCTGCCTCGGCTCTGTCAGATGAAGATGCGGCCAAACTTGTTTTCGGGGCTGCGGCGTTGTTCATGATCGGTAAAGCGATTGATGACCATGACAAACCTGCACGCGTGACCCGCCAGCAGCACTATCACCCCCAACCCCAGCGCGTGCGCCCGCAGCCACGCCACACACACGCAGCACCCCATGTTGCAAGACCAACCCCGCGTCCGCTGCCCCAGCGTGCCCGCGAGAGCTATAAATCCTATGTGCCGCGTGGATGTGTTCGCAAATTTGAAACCAACCGCAAGGGACATGTGTCGATGCTCGGTGAGCGTTGCATCAAGGAACACTACCCACAGGCGCATCTGTTGCCCAAGACATGTAAAACCCGCATTCACACTCCGGCCTATGGGGTTGTGAAGGGATATGACCAGCGTTGCCTGAAAGACAAAGGTTTCAAACTGACACGTCGTAAATAAGTATCGAGCAGAAGGCGGCGTCAGATCGCCTCAAGCCCGGTGTGCCATTGGCCGCCGGGCTTTTTACTTGCAAGGGGTCCTTGGGTCCTGTTTGTCAGGGCTATGACTGGACCTGATTATTCTTATGAGCAAGCAGCACTGGCACGCGGCGCGACGCGCGTTGCCGGCGTAGACGAAGTGGGGCGTGGCCCTTTGGCGGGGCCTGTGACGGCGGCGGCCGTTGTACTCGATCCCGACAACATTCCACCGGGGATGAACGACTCGAAAGTTTTGAGCGCGAAAAAGCGCGAAGCTTTGTACGACGTGATCCTGGCCGTGGCGGACGTGTCCATCGCCCATGCCAGCGTCGAGGAAATCGACGACCTCAATATTTTGCGGGCCAGCCATCTTGCGATGGAGCGGGCGGTCGCAGGATTGAAAACGGCACCGGACCATTTGCTGATTGATGGCAACATGATCCCTCGCGGCCTGACCGGTTCGACAGAAGCGGTGATCAAAGGAGATGCAAAATCTCTTTCGATTTCAGCGGCTTCAATTGTGGCGAAAATATGTCGGGACCGGATCATGTGGGATTTGGCGCAACAGTTCCCTGGTTACGGATGGGAAACAAACGCCGGTTATCCATCTAAAAGTCACAGGGAAGCGCTGCAAAATCTTGGGGTAACCCCACACCATAGACGTTCGTTCAAGCCGGTGCACAATATCTTGTATCAAGAGTAAATCGCAACCTACTGATTCAAAAAAGAAATTGACGAAGAATCAGGTTTGACTCATCTTTGTCTTAACCAAAGAGCGCAAAAAATTGTGCCGGTTTATTGAGGCAGAGAATGAAGACTATGACCAAAAGCAAGGGCGCAGCTGCGCTCCCTCTAAACACGATTCTTGATGGCGACTGTATCGAAATGATGAACAGTCTGCCGGAAAACTCGATCGATCTGATCTTTGCAGACCCCCCCTATAACCTTCAGTTGAAGGGGGATTTGCACCGTCCTGACAATTCCAAAGTGGATGCTGTTGATGACGAGTGGGACCAGTTCTCGAGCTTTGCTGCGTATGACAAATTTACCCGTGAATGGCTCAAGGCGGCACGCCGTCTTCTCAAACCGAATGGTGCCATTTGGGTTATCGGATCATACCACAACATCTTCCGCATGGGGGCCGAACTTCAGAATCAGGGTTTCTGGATTTTGAACGATGTGGTTTGGCGCAAGTCGAACCCGATGCCAAACTTCCGCGGCAAGCGGTTCACCAATGCGCATGAGACCATGATCTGGGCCTCCAAAGAGGAAGGTGGCAAGTACACGTTCAACTATGAAGCTCTGAAATCGTTGAACGAAGGTATCCAGATGCGCTCTGACTGGGTGCTGCCGATCTGTACCGGTCATGAACGTCTGAAAGACGAGAACGGCGACAAGGCCCATCCGACGCAAAAACCCGAGAGCCTGCTGCACCGTGTGTTGGTGGGATCCACAAATCCGGGTGACGTTGTCCTCGACCCATTTTTCGGGACAGGCACAACTGGCGCAGTGGCAAAAATGCTCGGCCGTGACTTTATTGGGATTGAGCGCGAAGAGGCGTACCGCAAGGTCGCGACCAAACGCCTTGCCAATGTCCGGAAGTTTGATCGAGAAGCGTTGCAGGTTTCGACCAGCAAACGTGCCGAACCCCGCGTTCCATTTGGGCAACTGGTCGAACGCGGCATGCTGCGTCCGGGTGAAAGCCTTTATTCGAACAATGGTCGCCACAAGGCCAAGGTGCGCGCAGACGGCACCCTTATCGGGGATGACGTCAAAGGATCGATCCATCAGGTGGGTGCGCACCTTGAAGGCGCACCGAGCTGTAATGGCTGGACTTACTGGTCTTATCAGCGCGACGGCAAGAAAACCCCGATTGATCTGCTGCGTCAGCAGATTCGGGCCGAAATGGCCGATCGTCCAAACTAGTCTTTCTAAAAAACGACTTAAGAATACCGCCGGTGCCTGTGGACTGACTTACACAGGCGCCATGACTTGCCCCGCCGGCTCACGGCGGGGTTTTTTGGTGAGTGGTGTTCTGGAAAGCCGATAAGTCCATTTTGCCGCGTTAGAATGGTCGATTTTGACTTTAAAGACGCCACAGTGCCATTATCTTAGGCACAGGATCATTTAAGGCTTAAACGCATGGCGCGCCGATCGATTTCTTCCTTTTTCGAAGATCAGACCTACGAGTTGCCCGAACAGGGCACACCAGAATACGAATACACCGAGCAGGTTCTTGAGCGCCACAAACGCGAAGGTCTTTTTCTGGCTGTGCGCGCGCGTTGGGTTGCGATGGGCGTTGTTGCGATCCTTATGCTGTTCGTTGTTCCGTGGCCCGAGGTCATTTTCTATGAGTTCATCCTGCTGATCATCGCCTTCAACGGCTGGTTGATGCTGCGTGTCGGTAAAGTGGGACTGTCCCGTGCCGAGCTGGTCCTGATATTTCTGGATCTCACGGTCATGACGTTGGGCATGGTCGTGCCTAACCCGTTCAGTGATCACGCATGGCCGCAGGCGATGCAGTATCAGTTCGGTAACTTCAAATACTTCTTCATTTTGTTGGCGGCCGGAACTCTGGCCTATTCCTGGCGTACTGTGGTTGTGATCGGCACATGGACCGCAGGTTTGTGGACCTTTGCGCTGGTTGTGGGGTGGTGGTTTGCCGACCCCATGCCCGAGATCAGCCAAGCCGCCCAAGATGCTTATCCGAACTCTCCGCTTGGGTTTTTGATGGATCCGACGCAGTTCCACTTCAAGATGCGTGTTCAGGAAGTTGTTGTTTTCTTGCTGGTTGCGATCACCTTGGCGGTGTCTGTCAGACGGTTTAATCGTTTGCTGCGCTCTAACGCGGCTCTAGAACGCGAGCGGACCAACCTGTCGCGGTACTTTTCGCCAAATGTGGTGGAAGAACTCTCCAAAAATGATGAACCCTTGAAGCAAATTCGAAACCACGAAATTGCGGTTTTGTTTGTGGATATCGTGCATTTCACCGAATTTGCTTCTACGCGCGCACCCGAAGAAGTGATCGAGACATTGCGTGAATTCCACGGCCTGATGGAGGGCGCGGTTTTTGCGCACAACGGGACCTTGGATAAATATCTGGGGGACGGGTTGATGGCCACGTTTGGCACCCCAGAGCCAACCAAGCAGGACGCCATCAATGCCCTGAATTGTGTGCATGCGATGATGGAAGCCTTGGATGCGTGGAATGATGATCGCACCCGTCGCAACCTTCAGCCCCTGCGCGTGGGTTTTGGTGCCCACTACGGGCCTGCGGTTCTGGCCGATATCGGGGCCAACCGTCTGGAGTTTGCGGTGGTGGGTAATACAGTCAACGTTGCATCACGGCTCGAGGCGCTGACACGTGGTCTGAATGCACGGCTCGTCATTAGTGACGGCATGCGCCAAGAAGTCGTGGATGAAGGCGGGCACGCCTGTCTGGCTGGTCTGCGCCGCTTTGAAGAGCAGGATATCCGTGGCGTCGAACAAAAGCTGACGGTTTGGGCCTTTGAACGGCCTGCAGACCAGATGTAAAGGCCGCTTGATCCAAAACATCAACTAGACGGGTATGCGCGTCCTCGGCCCGTTATCGGGGCATGGGGTTCTTGGCCTTGTTGTAGCTGTGCCAATTCGTGATTTCGGGGTAGTACATCTGCCGCCACTTTCGCACACGCGGGTTCATGTAATGCTTCCAAACAGGCGGCATCATCGCCGCCATCGTCATGATGGGATAGCCATAAGGCAGTTGCGGGGCGTCGGCCTCTGTATAGTTCTGCAGCAAGGGGAACCGGCGGTCCGGCTTGTAGTGGTGATCCGAATGTCGCTGCAAATTGATCAATAACCAGTTTGATGCCTTGTGCGCGGCATTCCACGAATGGTGTGGTTTGACGTGTTCATATTTGCCTTCGCCCTGATGTTTGCGGGTAAGGCCATAATGCTCCACGTAATTCACCAGCTCGAGTTGCCAGATTGCGATGTAGGCTTGCCAGATGAACAGCAAAAGACCTTCCCATCCGCCGATCAGCAGCGCCAAAACCAACATCCCCGCTTGCAACGCCCAATAGCGGAAAAACGGGTTTGAGCTGTCCGTCCAGGGCAAATCCTTGCGGGCCAGCATGTCCTTTTCCGCTTTGAACGCCGAACGCAAAGATCCGATTAGAACACGCGGGAAAAAGCGGTGGAAGCCCTCGTTATAGCGGGCCGTCACGGGGTCACGAGGCGTGCCGACATAGCGGTGATGCACCAAAAGGTGTTCGCTTCGGAAATGGGAATACAGAACCATCGCCAACAGGATATCGCCCAACCAGCGTTCCCGTTTGTCTTTCTGATGCATCAGCTCGTGAGAATAATTGATGCCCACGGTTCCGGTCACCACCCCAACACCAAAGAACAGGCCGATTTTTCCGGCCATCGTCAGGTGTTCGGTGTGCGTAGCATACCAAAGCACCCCGAATAGTGTTGCGAATTGCAGGAAGGGCCAGATCAGCGTGACCAAACGGTACCAGAACAGATCGTCTTCCGTTGTGTCCAGATCTGCATTGGCAAGGTTCAACCCCAGCGCTGCGTCCAGCGCGGAGAAAAGATACCAGGTCGCAATGGGCACCAGAAGAACCCACCAGCCGCCCAGCCCCGCAACAATCCAGATGAGGGGAACGAGAAACAGAGACAGCCAAAAAGGCAGGGCGCTTTGCAGTTTGGCAACTTGCGAAGACGGGATCATGGTCACTCTCCAGAACAGGGCGCGCGCAGGTGCATAATGGGTCGATGGCCCACTGACTTCAATCACGATTTCGCAAGCCGAATCCCCTAGTCGGAGTGAAAGAGATTAAAGGCCTTGCGCATGACCGTCGGGATGTCCGTTGGGCTAAAGTCTTCAAGTGGAAGGAAGTGTCCCACAGCAGGTTCTCTTTCCATCGGAACCAGCGCTGTCTTTACGGTCAGGCGCAGATGGAAATGGGTGAATGTGTGCCTTGCTTCGCCGTTCAGGGTTTTCCATTCCGCGCGAATGGGGGCTTGGTGCTTTGGGGCCTCCTTTTCGACCCACTCGGACCCCGGCCAGCCCAACATGCCCCCCAACAGCCCCTTGTCGGGGCGCCGCTCGAGCAGTAGGGCGCCGTCAACGCGGCGCGTAATATACACAACACCAAACCGGATCGGCTTGGGCTTCTTTGGTGTCTTCTTTGGCAGGTCAACCGCGGTTCCTGCCAACCTTGCCTGACATGCAGGACGCCACGGGCAAATGCCGCAGGCCGGATTGCGGGGCGTGCAGATGGTTGCGCCAAGATCCATAACGGCTTGGGCATAGTCGCCAGCCCGTTCCAAAGGGGTGAGGGACTCAGCCAGAGCTGTCAGCTCGGGTTTGGCTGCAGGCAGGGGCGTGTGCACATCATAGAGCCGCGCCATCACGCGTTCGACGTTCCCGTCAACCACGACCGAGCTTTTATCAAAGGCAATCGCCGACACGGCCCCTGCCGTATAAGGACCGACGCCGGGCAGTTCGAGAAGGGCGTCGACGGTATCGGGAAAGACGCCGCCCTTTTCATTGGCAACAACACGCGCGCATTTGAGCAAATTGCGAGCGCGCGCATAATACCCAAGCCCCGCCCACTCGGCCATGACGTCTTCGTCTTGTGCATCCGCAAGGTCGCGCACGGTGGGCCAGCGTTTGGTGAAACGTTCGAAATAGTCTTTCACGGCCGCGACTGTGGTTTGCTGAAGCATGATTTCTGACAGCCAAATCCGGTAGGGATCGGGAATCACGCCGTTCGCCCTGTCCTTTGGGCCGACACGCCACGGCATTTTGCGGGCGTGGTGGTCGTACCACTCAAGCAAAACCTCAGAAGAAGGCTGATCACGCAAGTTTTATACCCCGCTTTGTCCGGTTTCGCTGGCACCCTGCCGCGCGCCCACTAAAATAGCGCTGAACCGGAGGATGCAAGACACCACATGCGCCGAACCACCACCAAAGGCTTTGCCCGCACGTCATCGTTGCTGAGGGAACGCATTCGCGAGACGGGTGAAACCCGTGGTTTCGCGGTGACGCGTGTTTTGACGCATTGGACCGAGATCGTGGGCGAAGATATGGCATCGATCTGCCGGCCTGTTGATGTGAAATATGGCCGCCAGGGTTTGGGGGCAACTTTAACCGTGCTGACAACCGGTGCGCAGGCTCCGATGTTGGAAATGCAGAAAGACAAGCTGCGCGCCCGCGTAAACCAGGTCTATGGCTATAATGCGATTGAACGGCTGCGCATTACCCAAACCGCCTCGACAGGCTTTGCCGAAGGGCAGGCCGTTTTCGCGCACAAGCCAAAGGCCAAACCAAAGAACGTAACACCGGAAATCCGAACCGAAGCGGCCCGTATGGCGCAAACGGCACAGGACTCCGATCTGCGAGATGCGCTTGAACGGCTGTCTCGCAATTTCCTGACAAAGACAAACCGCTAAGAAAGGTTCTTCGATGAATCGTATCATCCCCATCGCGATCGTTGCTGTGATCGCTGCTGCCGGCGCCGGATTCTGGTTTAGCCAGTCAAATGGCGAAGCCCACGCCGAACAGACACAGATTCAGTCGAGCGGATCGTCAAGCGACGATGCAGCAATGGCTGATACCTCTGGCGTTATCGAAATGGTCATGGGCTCGGATGATGCCCCTGTCACGATCATTGAATACGCGTCGTTCACCTGTCCACACTGTGCCACCTTCCATGAAGGTGTGCTCAAGCCGCTCAAGGCGGACTATGTCGAAACGGGAAAAGTGAAGTTCATTTTCCGCGATGTCTATTTTGACCGCTTCGGACTGTGGGCCTCGATGGTGGCGCGCTGTGCCGGGCCTGAAAAATTCTTCGGGATGGCTGACCTTCTGATGAAGGGTCAAAGCGAATGGACCCGTGCAGGTGACCCTGTCGCAATCGCAGGAGAATTGCGCAAGGTCGGACGACTTGCCGGTATTGAAGACGAGAAGCTGCAGGCTTGCATGCAAGACGAAGACAAAGCCAAGTCCCTGGTCGCATGGTACGAAAAGAACGTTGCCAAGGACGACATCTCGGGCACGCCTTCATTGATCATTGACGGCGAAAAGCACTCGAACATGAGCTATGCGGATCTCAAAAAGCTGATCGACGACAAGCTGGCCCAGTAACCCTGAATTCTTCGGGCGAGGCGCAATCAGCCTTGCCCGGATAAAACCTTGTCGAGAAGGTGGTCTATGTCTGACCAGTCCTCGATCTCCAAACGCACAGGCAAGGTCAGAACCTTGGACCGGAATCCGGAAGGAAGCCGGACAGCGTCTTTTTCCGTCGTGACAAGCTGTGCACCGAATCGGCGGGCATCCGTTTCCAACCGGTTCATCAGAGCTGGTGTTAAAGGCTGGTGATCTTCCAACGCTTCGGCATGGATCAGATGCGCGCCCTGAGCCTGCAACGTGGCAAAGAACTTTTCGGGGTGACCAATTCCGGCGAAGGCCAGAAAAGGTGTTCCGGTCCAGTCCATACCCATTTCCAGAACGGCAAGATGTCCCTTTGCATGAGGCAGAGGGATGTGGCGGCTCCATTGCGCCGCAAAACGGTTCTGGGCCTGCGCGTCGCCAATCGACAAAACGATGTCGGCCCGTTTCAGGCCAACATCAACAGGTTCGCGCAGTGGCCCCGCCGGAATGCAGCGCCCGTTTCCAAACCCTTTGTTCGCATCGACCACGATGACCGAGGCGTCTTTGTGCAACGACGGGTTTTGAAACCCGTCATCCATGAGGATGATATCTGCACCAGCAGATTCCGCCGCTTTGGCGCCCTGTTCACGGTCCTTTGCAATCCATGCAGGTCCAAACGCCGACAGCAATAAAGGCTCGTCGCCGACCTGATCCGCAGTATGCTGGCGCTCGTCCACTTGCAGCGGGCCTTTCAAAGATCCGCCATAACCGCGAGAGACAACATGCGGGGTCAACCCGCGCGCCTGAAGTCGCTGTAGCAGGGCAATGGTTGTCGGCGTCTTGCCGGTCCCTCCGGCGTTGAGGTTTCCAACGCAGATAACGGGGACATTGCAACGATGGGCCGTACCGTTCCCTTTGGCGAGGCGTTGTGCCGTTGCGCGCGCATAAATCGTCCCGAGAGGTGCCAAAAGACGTGCCCGCCAGTCAGGGGCGTCAGGTGCGGTATCCCAAAAACGCGGTGCGCGCATTACGAAGTCTCCTTGGCGTCTAACGCATCCTGTACCAGATTAATGATCTGATCTGAAACTTCTGCGCCTTCCGAAACTACCCGCCAGCCCGCGTGGGCCATCTGGGCGGCTCTGTCCGGAGCAGTGAGAAGTGCCAGCGCCGTGCCAAGGCTGTCTGCGTCACGCACGATGCGCGCGGCTCCTTCTTCAACAAGACGGGAATAGCTTTCAAGGTGCCTGCGCACACTTGGGCCATAAAGAATGGCAGATCCCAGCGCCGCAGGTTCAAACGGATTGCGCCCGCCCAGGCCGGACACCAACGAGCTTCCCATAAAGGTCACGGGCGAAATCCGATACCACAGGCCCAATTCGCGCGGGTCTGATCCCAAGAGAACTTGGGTGTTTCCATCGGGAAATTCGCCCTCGTCCCATTCCGCAATGCGCCACCCATCTTCAAGGCAGCGTTCCTTAAACAACGGGGCGTCTTCGGGCGCTTCCGGTGCCAACACCAGCAAAAGTCGGTGAGACAAACGTAGATTGCTGCGGTGTGCATCCAAAACAGCCCGCAATTCGCTGGGATGCAGGTGCGCACCAAACCAGACAGGACGGCCTTTAAGGGCCTCGCGCAGCTCTTCAAGGTCATCGGAGTTACACGGCAAGACCGAATGCTCTTCCAACAGCGGACCGGACTTTTGCACTGGGTGGCTATCCGAGAGCGTACGGCGAATACGCATGGCGGCGGTTTCAGAGTGGGCGAAGATTTTGTTAAAAAGTGCTAGGGTGCCTTTGACCGGCTCGAGCAACAGGCGCCAACGCGTGTGTTCCAGCCCGGGCTCGTCAGCGTCCAGCAGGAACAAAGGAATCTGGAGTTTGTGCGCCGCATCAATCAGTGAAGGCCGCAACCATGGACCAAGCCACAAACAGGCATCCGGTTTCCAGTGGTCCAGAAATGCGCGCGCATCGTTTGGATGTTCGCCCGGTGCCTCTTGCCAGATAACACCTTCGGGCAGTGACGGCGCAGGTCGACCCGGAGATGTTGTAATCAAAAGAGAGTGGCCCATGCGCTGGGCGCACAAGCGAAGCCCGAGTTGTATCAGGGCATTGGCGCGGTCCACATCTGCACAATGCAACCAGATCAGACATCCGTCAGGACGCGACGTGGATGTGTCAGGAGCGTGCGACACCTCCCGTCGGGCAAAGGCAAGATAGGCAGAAAGCCCTAGTGTCCGCGCCATAGGCTGGTGTTATCCGAGCTCTTCAGTCGAAGAGGCCGCGGCTTCTTCGTCGCGCAGACGGTGCAGGTGCGCAATGAAGTAACGCATGTGGGCATTGTCGACTGTGCGTTGGGCTTCTGCTTTCCAGGCGTCATGTGCGGCTTGGTAGTTCGGGAAAATGCCAACGATATGGATGTCGTCTACATCTTTGAAAACATTCTTGCTTGGGTCGACCAATTCGCCGCCAAATACGAGGTGCAAGCGCTGTGTCATGTAGGATCCTCCGAGGTTCGTGCGCAAACTATGAGGTTGCCGTAAAGGAGGCAAGGCCAAGCCTGCGGCAATTTCGGGCAGTTTGCAAAGGCCTCTACTGTTGACCTGTCGCTTATGATGCGGCACCTCGGAAGCCAAGACAGCGAGGCACTCCTGATGAAACCTTTCCTGATCCTGCAACTGCGTCCCGAAACAGAAGCGTCCGATGATGAATATCAGGCCATCCTGACCAAAAGTGGACTGTCCGCAGAGGATACCGTGCGCATCCGGTTGGATGTCGAAGACCTGCCTCGGGATTTGGAACTTGATGCGTTTTCCGGCGTGATTGTGGGCGGCGGGCCGGGATGCGTCAGCGATGCCCCCGACAAAAAGTCAGACATCGAAGCGCGTATCGAGGACGCGGTTTTGGGCCTAATGCCCGAGATTACAGGGAAAGACTTTCCGTTTCTGGGATGTTGTTATGGGATTGGCATTCTGGGGCATCACCTCGGGCGTACAGTGTCCAAAGAAAATTATTCCGAAGATGTCGGGGTCTCGGATTGTTCGATTACACCGGACGGCAGCAATGACCCGTTGTTGAAAGACATTCCTGACCGTTTTTTTGCGTTTGTCGGCCACAAAGAAGCGGTTCAACGATTGCCGGAAGGCTGCACGCACTTGGTGAGTTCACCAACGTGCCCGTATCAGATGATCCGGTTTGGTCACAATGTATACGCAACCCAGTTCCACCCCGAAGCCGACAGTGACGGATTTGAGGTGCGTATCGGGATTTACAAACACCGTGGCTATTTCCGCCCCGAGGATGCCGATGACCTTGTGCAGATGTGCCGGTCGGCCGATGTGCATGCACCGGAAAAAGTCTTGCGCAATTTTGTAGACGTTTATGCGCAGGACGCCTGACTCTGGGTTGTAAATCTCTATTCCGAAGTCGGAGAGGCGCTTTTGCCCAAAGGGCAGCAACCTCGGGTTACCGTGAAGAGCGTCTAGGAGGCAGAAAGCGCCTGTGTCAGCTGCGCATGTACGTCTTGCCCTCCGGCGACCATACCGGACAGGCGGGGATCGGGGTTGTTGAACAGCAGGGCTTTGCCAAATCGATCCGATGTGATCGCGCCAGCCTCGCGCAAAAGCAGATCACCGGCGGCAACGTCCCATTCCCACGTAGGTCGCAAGGTCAGCATCGCGTCATAGCGCCCTTCGGCCACAAGAGCGAGACGATAGGCAAGGGAAGGGCGGTGGCTGCGCGAAACATCGGGAACCGGCCCGTGCCAGTGCTGGGGTTGCATCACTGGCCGAGCGGCCAGAAGGGACGCACCGGTCAAGGCCGAGCGCATGCTCGGTGAAATCGGCGCGTTGTTCATAAACGCACCCTTGCCTGTTTCGGCGTGATACAACTTGTCCCGCATCGGCAGGAACACCACCGCCGCAGTCACGACGCCTTGTTCCGCGATGGCCAAAGAATGCGCCCAAGTGTTTGAGCCTTCGATAAAGCTGCGCGTGCCATCAATCGGATCAATGATGAACACACGTTTCGCGGCTTGCCGGTCCGTGTTGTCCAACGATTCTTCGCTTAGCCAGCCATAATCCGGGCGGGCGTTCCGAAGCTTGTCTTCAAGCATTTCGTTGACGGCAAGGTCGGCCTCGGTGACAGGGCCGGCTCCGTCCGGTTTGTCCCACACGCGGGCCTGTGGTCCGGTAAAGCCACGCGCGATCCGGCCTGCCTCGTGGGCGGCGTCAATCAAAAGGGAAAGATCAGTTTCCAGCAAGCGTGAGACCTTCAACGAGCAGTGAAGGGACAACCCGAGACAGATGAGTGCGCGCGTCATTGGCAGGGATGAGATTGCGCAGCATGTCCCTCAGGTTCCCGGCAATCGTGCATTCGTTGACCGCATGTGTGATCTCGCCGTTCTCGATCCAGAGACCCGCAGCGCCGCGCGAATATTCGCCCGTTGTCGCGTTGATGGTCGAACCGATCATCGAGGTGACCAAGAGACCGGTGCCCATGTCACGGATAAGATCTTCGCGTGACGTGGTGCCTTGGGTCAGGGCAACGTTCCACGTGGTTGGCGATGGCGGAGATGCGACACCTCTTGCGGCGTTTGCCGTGGATGTCATGCCAAGCTTGCGGGCGTTCGCGAGGTCCAGTGTCCATCCGGTCAAAACGCCATCATCGACAATCGCGCGTTTACGCGTTTGCAACCCTTCGGCATCAAACGGGCGGCTTGAATCTATGCGGGGGCGGTAGGGGTCTTCAATCAGGCTTAGCCCTTTGGGCAGCACATCCTGACCCAAACAGTCGCGCAACCAAGAGGCACCACGGGCAATGCTTGCGCCATTTGCTGCGGCCAGCAAATGGCCGATCAAAGACGTTGAAATACGCTCGTCAAACAGAACCGGATAGGCGCCGGTTGGCGGCTGGATTGCATCCAGACGTGAGATGGAACGTTCCCCGGCCGACGTGCCTATTGCGGTTGGACTGCGCAGGTCAGACTGGAAAATGCGGCTATCCCCGTCATAGTCCCGCTCCATTCGGTCACCTTCGCCGGCAATGGCAACACAAGATGTGGCGCGGCTGGTTCGGGCATATCCACCGGAAAATCCGTTTGTGGCAGCAAGGTGGACTTGCGTCGCACTGTATCCGGCGACTGCGGTCTGAACCTGTGTGACACCCCTGACGGCAAACGCAGCAGCTTCTGCCTCGGCGGCATCCGCCAAAAGCTCTTGGGGGTCTGGTTCTTGCGCCGGGTCGGACAACTCTAGCGCCGCAATATCCCAGTTGGTTGCAATCTGTTCCGGATCGGCCAGACCGATATAGGGATCTTCAGGCGCTTCTTTGGCCATGGCAACCGCGCGTTCGGCCATTGTCGCGAGGGTCTGGGGAGAGGCGTCGGACACAGACACATTGGCCTGACGCTGTCCGATCAGCACACGAAGGCCAAGGTCGATGCCTTCCGAGCGTTCCGCCTGTTCGAGTGCATTGCCACGCACATCGATAGAAACCGAGGTCCCCTGTATCGCCATCGCGTCGGCTGCGTCTGCGCCTGCATTCAAAGCGGCATCAAGCATGGCCTGCGCGAGGTTTTCCAGTTTCATACTCATTCCCGTTCTTTGCGACCTAGCGGCCTTGGGCCGAAAGTTATTCTGATGTTTGTTCTGAGGTAGACCGCACAGCGGGTCCGCGCAAGTGTTTGGCAGAAAATGGGCCGCCCTGCTTTGGCAGAACGGCCCGAAATGCAGCGTTGAAAGGCGTTACTGGATACGTTGTCCGTTGGCCAGAACATGCCCTTCGGCATTGATCTCGATCACCGACTCCAGATCATCTTCTCCGACAGGAACCGAGAACATGCCCATCATCATGCGACCGGCCATGGCCTGATCATCTGGCAACAGACCCATGGTCACAAGGTTGTCGATCAGGGCGTTGGCCCCTTTCAGTTTCAGGTTCAGGGCGCCTTCGGGACGTGGAATGCCATCAAAGCTGGACATGTCTGTGTTGTCGAACGTGAATGCCCCGTCCCCCGAAAGACGCGCGCCTGCGATTTCGAGCAGCATGCTCTTGAGGTTCAGGCTGTTCAATTCGCCCGGCGCGTCCATCTCTGCTGTGGCCTCGTCTACCAGATCGGCAAACAGGGTAACTTTGCCAGCGAGGTCAAAAGACAACGTGGCCGGATCACGTGGCAGCACACCGGATGGATCGATCATGCCCCAGAGCATTTCGGAAACGGTCAATCCTCCAAGCGTCAGTTCCATTGCGACGTCTTGTTGTCCTTCTCCTTTGAGAAGGGGCATCTTGATGCGATAGGACACTTCGGACATTTCGGCATTGATCGGCAGGGGAACACCACCACCCAAAACCATTGCAGTCACATCGCGCGCTTGTCCGGAATAGTCAAAACCGTTGATGCCGAATTCTACACCAAGATTGCTGGTCGCTGAGGCAAGATCGGCGCTAAAGGGTCCTTCGTTGTCGGCCCCTTCAATACGCATTGTGGCGGGACCTTGTGTAAAGGTGCCTTCAAAAGCAAATCCATCGTTCAAAAGAGCCGCCGGGTCGTCGGTGCTCTCCATGGCGGGAACGGTTCCGCTGCCTTCGAAATTGATCCCCTGAACGTCGGCTTCCATTTTGAAACTGCCCGATTCAGGCTCTTGTGCGCTTAATTCGTAAGTCAGCGCACTGGCGGTCATCTTCTGGACCATCTTGGTCATTTCGCCCTCTTCGATCTCGGATGTCCCTTTCAGTTCATCCAGAGACATCGTGAGGTCGACATCTTCCGAGGGCGCGCCATCAATCAGCAGACGGGTCAGCTCGGCGGTGACATTTGCGAAACTATAGACATAGTTCAGCGCCTCCGGAGACCCCGACGCCACAACGGACGGTCCCGTATAGGACAGGGTCACCTGCATGTCCGTCTTTTCGCCTTCGACCTCTGTCATAATGTCGATTGGCATCGTGGCGGGCAAGTCGATTGAAACTGTGCCATCCCCTTGATCTTTCAAGAGAAGACTTCCCAGCGCAGCCCGTATCGTGCTGTCCTCTTCTGGCATTTCGACAGTCATAACAATGTCACGGATCGCAAGCGTGTCGCCTTCGTCCGTTTCAGTAGCACTGACTTCATAGCCAAAGTCGGTCATTCTATTGAGCCAGTTATCCCAAACTTCGCGTGGGCTAACGTCAGCTACGGCCGCTGTGGAAGACAGCAAAGCGGCCAGCGTTCCTGCGCCAGCAATACTTTTCCATTTAATCATTTGGAGCCACTCCATTAAATAAGCTGCTCTTAACTTCGGACTCTGCGAAGGAAGGGTCAAGGGGGGCTGGCACTGGACGGCGGCATTTGTCCGGTCTAGGTCTGTGTGGCAAGCAGGTCATGGAGGACAAAATGACAGACGTTCAGGGAAAAACCGTACTGATCACAGGCGCGAGCCGTGGCATTGGCGAAAGCGCAGCGCGCGTCTTTGCCGAAGCGGGCGCAAATGTCGTTTTGGTGGCGCGCAGCGCCAATGACATAACCCGCATTGCAGATGAAATTGGCGAAAAGGCCTTGGCAGTGACATGCGATGTGTCGAACTTTTCCGAGGTTGAAGCCGCGGTTGCAAAGGCCGTGGAAACCTTTGGTGGCGTTGATATCCTTATCAACAACGCTGGCGTGATCGAGCCGATTTCGCACCTGTCTACATCCGACCCCGAAGGTTGGGCCAAAGTCATCGATATCAACGTCAAAGGCGTTTACTATGGAATACGCGCGGTCCAGCCGATGATGGAAGCAAACGGAGGCGGATCCATCCTGACGATCTCGTCCGGCGCGGCGCATGGCCCTGTTGAGGCATGGAGCCATTATTGCACGTCAAAAGCGGCTGTTAATATGTTGAACCGGTGCGTCGACAAAGAAGCCCGCGACAAGGGAATCCGCGCGATTGGCCTGTCCCCCGGGACTGTTGCAACCGAGATGCAACGCGAAATCAAATCAAGTGGCGTAAACCCTGTGAGCAAGCTGGACTGGTCCGATCACATCCCGCCGGAATGGCCGGCAAAGTGCCTGTTGTGGATGTGCGGTCCGGGTGGCGATGACTGGCTTGGCGATGAAATATCGTTGCGTGACGAGAGCATCCGCAAGGCGGTGGGCCTGATATGATCGATCTGGTCAAAGAAGACAGCGGTCTTTGGATCGCAACAATCAACCGCCCTGACAAAGCCAACTCACTCACCCATGAGATGTTGAGCGAACTGGCCGATATTGCAGAAGCCGCCCAAGAGGCGCGGGTCTTGGTGTTGACGGGCGCTGGCAAAGTGTTTTCGGCTGGCGCCGATCTGGACGAAGCGCGCGCAGGTCTGGCGACCTCGGATGTGTGGGAACGTCTGTCTGGCAATATCGCGCGTTTGCCAGGGCTGACGATTGCAGCTTTAAACGGCACCCTTGCGGGCGGGGCCATGGGAATGGCTTTGGCCTGTGATCTGCGTTTGGCGGTGCCAACGGCCAAGTTTTTCTATCCGGTCATGAAACTGGGTTTCCTGCCTCAGCCCTCTGATCCGGCACGTATGGCGGCGCTGATCGGACCAAGCCGCGCAAAGCTGATCTTGATGGGCGGGCAGAAAATTCTGGCGCAAGAGGCGCTGCAGTTCGGTTTGGTTGATCAACTGGTTGAGCCTGATGCGTTGCTTGAAACAGCACGTAGCATTGCTTCGGATACGTTGGCGGCAAAACCTGACATCGCGCGTGGCATCAAAAACCTTTGTGCGTAACGCCTTGGTCTAAAGGCGCGCGGGAAACACCCAAATCACGTCGCTAACGCTTGCGGCGTTTCTTGGGTGTTTTCGAGTGATAGGCCGGAGGGCGTTTGGCGACCCATGCGATGAACTTTGCAAGGCGGGGATGTTCCTTCAAAGCCGGGACAGTGGAAAAGTTGCGGGCGAGATCTGCTTCGCTGAGCGTGGCATGGATTTCGTTGTGGCATATCTGATGCAACAGAACGGTTGGCCCACCCTTGCCGCCCTTTAACTTCGGGACGAGATGATGCTCGCTTTGCTTCGCGTTTGGCGGAATGGGTCTGTCACATAAGGGGCAAATCGGGTCTGACAATGGGTTTCTCTTGAGTCCGAATGGGGTGTCAGGCAAGAAGATGGCGTAAGGTTGTGTTTTCTCAAGAGGTTCGGGTGTGGATACAGATGTAATCATCGGTCAGGGTGTTGTTTACTTTGAACAGGCATGGGGCTTTGCCAAAGGCTGGCTTCTGAGCCCTGCGGCGTGGACGCAGTTTGGATTGCTTGTTGTGGCTTATGTCGCGGCACTGTTTGTGACGCGCAAAATCCTACCTACTGTTCAAAAGTTTCTGACGCCAGCCGAAGACCAGGACACCTATCTGGCCAAGGCGCGCAGGTTTGTCCTGATGTTTGCACCGCTGGTTTTGCCACTATTAGCCTATGCGCTGACGGGGATCGGCGAAAGCGTGACGCGATCTGTGTTTGGATCGGGCGAGGTGATCGCCTTTGGCAAACGCGTGTTCATGTTCCTTGCAGCACGTATCCTTGTCCGCGAAATCATTACCGATCCATTGATGAAGGTTTTGGGGCGCTACCTTCTGGTGCCCATTGCAGGTCTTTATGCCCTCGGCTTCCTTGACGAGGTTATGCTGAAACTGGACGAGACTGTGGTGCCTCTGGGCAACCTGTCTTTCTCGCTTTTGTTCCTGATCCGGTTCGTTCTTGTCGGCGGTGCCATTTTCTGGCTGGGCCGCTGGTCGAACGAACAGTCATCAAGCTTTATCAAAAACCAGTCCGAGATGCGTCCGGCGATGCGAGAGCTGACGGCCAAAACGGCAGAGATTGCCATTTTTGGCGTCGCGTTTTTGCTGCTCATGAACATTATGGGAATCTCGCTGACCTCCTTGGCAGTGCTGACCGGTGCGATTGGTGTTGGTCTTGGGTTTGGCCTGCAAAAAATTGCCTCCAACTTTATCTCGGGCATCATCCTGTTGCTCGAAGGGCAGGCGACCGTGGGGGACTATGTCGAGTTGGACGGAGGTGAAGCCGGAACCATCGTCAAAATGACCGCACGCGCCGCGATCCTTGAAACCTATGACGGTAAATGGATTGTTGTGCCGAACGAAGATTTCATCACGACACGTGTGGTGAATTACTCTGACAGCGGTTCGGCCAACCGGTACGAGGCGCCGTTCTCGGTCAGCTATGGCACCGATATCAACCTTGTTCCGGATATCGTAGAGGCAGCCGTGGCCGAGAATCCGGATGTCTTGAAAGACCCGTTCCCGCCGGACTGTGAATTGCGCGGGTTTGGCGACAGCGGTGTCGATTTTGCGGTCGAATTCTGGGTCAACGGGATCGATGACGGGCGGCACAAATACACCTCGGATGTCTTGTTCCGTATCTGGAATGCGCTCAAGGACAATGGCATCGAAATTCCATATCCACACCGTGTGGTTGAATTGCGCGACACACGAAAGAATCCCGATACATGAAAACGGCTTTGGTCATCGGGGCCGGACCTGCGGGTTTAATGGCGGCAGATGTCATGTCTGCGGCTGGCATGCGGGTGATTGTCGCTGATGCCAAACCTTCGGTGGCCCGCAAGTTTTTGATGGCTGGGAAATCGGGGCTGAACCTGACAAAGGATGAACCCTTTGATCAGTTTTTGTCAGCCTACGAAGAAGCAGTGCCAGCGCTTGAACCGATGTTGCGGGCCTTTGGCCCAAAGGACATCGTTGCGTGGGCAGAAACGCTGGGACAAGAAATGTTTACCGGCACGTCGGGGCGTGTTTTTCCAAGGGTAATGAAGGCGTCTCCTTTATTGCGCGCATGGTTAACGCGGTTGGCAGAGCAAGGGGTGGAAATTCGCACCCGTTGGCGTTGGACTGGCTGCCAAGATGGCTTTGTGTTTGAAACGCCTGAAGGGCGTCAGGTTCTTGATCCCGATGTAACCGTTCTGGCGTGCGGTGGGGCCAGCTGGTCACGTCTTGGATCGGATGGAGTTTGGGCCGACTTGCTTAAAGACGCCACCACGCCTTTTCTGCCCGCAAACATGGGCTTCGAGGTCGACTGGTCCACACATATGGTCAAACACTTTGGCGCGCCGGTTAAAGGCGTGTCGCTGTCCGCCGGAGAACAATGTGTTCGGGGAGAGTTTGTCGTGTCTGAACGCGGCGTTGAGGGGGGAGGCATTTATGCCGTTTCTCGGCGTTTGCGAGAAGGGGCTGACCTGACGGTCGATTTGTTACCTGATCTCGGCGAACAGGTCATTCGGCAACGGCTGTCAAAGCCACGTGGCAAAGCCAGTTTGGCAAACCACCTTCGCAAGGTTTTGAAACTGGACCCCGTAAAGCAGGCCTTGCTAATGGAGTTCGCGAAACCCTTGCCGGACGATCTTGCCCCAATTCTCAAGGCATTGCCGGTTCGTTTGTCTGGGCCACGCCCAATAGATGAGGCGATTTCAACGGCGGGTGGTGTGCGGTTCGATGCCTTGACCGACGGGCTCATGCTGGCAGAGACGCTCGGCGTCTTTGCAGCCGGAGAAATGTTGGATTGGGAAGCCCCGACAGGGGGATATCTTTTGACTGCCTGTATCGCAACCGGGCGCTGGGCTGGACAGCATGCGGTGCGCTATGTCGCGGATGAGGCCAAATAAAAGAGGCCAGACAAACCTGTCCGGCCTCGTAGTTTTCTCACGTCAGCTCACCGCCAAAGGCGTTATCCGGATGTGAGTTTCTGATACGCATCCCGTGCGCGGCATCGTTTGAGGTACGCCTTGAGGTCCTCGTTGTCAGACGGGAACTTTGCCGATTTGGCCCATGTTCCGCAGTGGCACAAAATGATGTCGGGAATCGTAAACGTGTCCCCCATCAAAAACGGTCCTTTGCAGCGTTTCATCAACCGGTCAACGTTGCGGCCAAATTCCCATTTTGCGGGGTGGCGGATCTCGGGGACGCGCTGCTCTTCCGGAAGGGTAAAGTTGTGTCGCGTCGCAATCCAGAGAACCGAGTCGATCTCGTCAAGGATACAGTTTGTGAGGGCATCCTGATGTGCGCGCTCGATTGTACCGGCAGGAAAGGTCAATGCGCCGTGTTTGTCAGCGAGATAGGTCATGATGGCGGTCGAATCCGTCACAATCTCGTCGCCGTCCTTGAGCACCGGAATTTTACCTGACGGGTTCAAGGCCAGAACGTCTTCGGATTGCGGGGCTGCCTTGTTGACTTTGTATGGTTGACCCAGCTCTTCCAAAAGCCAGATCACGCGAAAAGCGCGGCTGGTGGGGCTTCCCAGGACTTCGTACATTTTTTTCCTCCCAATGACTTACGTGAAGGGTACAGCGTGCAAGGTGGCACGCAACCCGCGAGTATGGCGACGTTGGGTAAAAGAGGTGACGGTCCCCTAGCGGCGTGACAGCATGGCCAAGCGTAAAAACATACGTTCGACCAAAGCCATGGCAGGCGCGGTTTGCCCTGCCGAGCGCAGCATAAGATCGGTGTCCGTCAGAATCGTGAGCGCTTGTTCCAGCTTTGCCGCACCCCAACCTTGTGCCTGTCGCAGCATCCGGTCTCGTCGCGGTCCGAAAATGGGGGGGCGCATGCGGGCAATACCAGCAGACGCGCCACCTGGATCGGAGGCCGCAGTATAGAGCGCGCGAAAATGCCGTGTGGCGCCGATGCATAGTGTTACGGGTGTGATGCCTTGTGATTGCAGCTTGCGCAGGACGGGGCCCAGTTCCGCAGCGCGGCCCTCGGCCACAATGTTCAACACATCATCCAGCGCGGCCTCGGTCGAGGTCGGCGCACAGTTCACAATGTCTTCGCTGGTGACGGGCGCGGCATCGTTCAATTTGTACAAAGCCAGCTTTTCGAGTGTCTGGCGAAAATCTCCGGGGTCCAGTTCACGTGCAAGATTGGACAGATCGGTCATCGCATCACGCTCGACCTCTCTGAGGCCAGACCGTGCCAGCTCGGCTTCTATCTCTTCGCGCGTCGGCGGGTCGTTGTAGATCCCGACGGCATAGGCGTTGCTGTGCCCTTCAAAGGCTTTTCGAACCTTGGAGGTTGCCTTGAGTTGGCCCGCGGTCACGACGATCTGTGCATCGCCCGGTGCCCAGTCTTCCAATGCGGCCAGAATGGCCGGGGCCGCAGTATCTGTTGCATCTTCGACAAAGGCTACACGCGGGCCGGGGAAAAAGCTGATTTCCTTGGTGGCGTCCAGCAAGAGGGAAGGTTCTTTTCGAAGATTGCCTGCCGGAATGCGCGACAGTCGCATTTCCTCTTCGCCTTCAGGCCCGATCAACGCGGTGATGACTTCCTGACGTTTCAGGGAAACGCGCATGGTGTCAGGGCCATAGATTAGCAGGCCGGTCCGGGATGGGTCCGGTTTAGCGAAATATTTGTTGGCGTCGCGCGCGCTCAGCTTCATTGCGGGTTTGCAGCGGCATAGGCCAGAAGCTGTGCCATAATCTGATCGGTCAGGATGACGCTCAAACGCTCATATGCGTCCGTTTCCGCAGCCAGCGTGTCGACGGTTGTGCCGGTTGTTGAGTAGCCGGTGAAGTTTTCGACTTTACCACTCGTCAGGACCTCTTTGGTTTCAAGATCCCTCAGTGCATATGTTGCCGTTGCCAGAAGATCATAGCGGGAGGTGATGCCGCTGATTGATTTGGCGATGCTGCGCTGTTCTGTCTGCAATGACACGGACAGACCATAGATGCCTTGGGGCGTGCGCCCCAAACGATCTTCCAGTTCACGCACCACAAGATACGACACGTTGTCCGTAGGTTCATCGACAACTGTTTGCCCCAGAAACGCAGAAGCGGTGCCGTTGGTGCCATAAGACGGCGTAAAGCCACACCCGGCCAGCGCAAGGCTGGCCGCGCCAAACATCACAAAAGACCTGCGATTAGATAACGACATTCACAATCCGACCGGGGACAACGATCAATTTTTTGGGCTGGGCCCCATCCAGCGCCTTGGCGACAGCTTCGTGGGCGAGGGCGATTTTTTCAACCTCTTCCTTCGGCATATCTTTGGGTACGCTGATTTCCGCGCGACGCTTGCCGTTGATCTGGATCGGAAGGGTCACATTGGCTTCGACCAGCATGGAATCGTCGGCTTTTGGCCACGCGGCGTCAATCACAAGACCTTCGCCACCCAGCATGCCCCATATTTCCTCAGACAGGTGAGGGGTCATCGGTGACATCAGTTGTGCAAGTGTCCGAGTCGCTTCGCGTTTTGCGTCTTTGCCGGCCTTGGACTTTGCAAGGGTGTTGGTGAAGGCGTAGAGCTTGGCGATTGAGGCGTTAAAGCCGAAGCTTTCGACGCCCAAGGTCACATCGCGGATGGCTTTGTGCATTTCGCGCAACAGGTCTTCGTCGCCTTGGCCCGTGCCTTCGGGCATGTCCGCAACATCTGTTGCGATGCGGTGAACCCGTGCAAGGTGCTTGGCCGAAGCTTCCGCGCCAGAGGCCGTCCATTCCACGTCACGTTCGGGAGGCGAATCCGACAGAACGAACCAGCGTGCGGTATCGGCACCATAAGACGAGATGATCGCAAGCGGATCGACCACGTTGTTTTTCGACTTCGACATTTTTGCGGAAGGAATCACGGTGATTTTTTCACCGGTTTCTTTCACAACCGTTTCGCCGTCGCGTTCTTCGACTTCGTTTGGATAGTGATAAATCGCGCGGCCGTTTTCGTCGGTCCGTTCGGCATTCTTATAGATCGCGTGGGTCACCATGCCTTGGGTGAACAAGGCGTCGAACGGTTCTTTCGATTTTTCTGGCAAATGCCCCGTGATGTTCATCGCACGCGCAAAGAAGCGCGAATAGAGCAGGTGCAAAATCGCGTGTTCGATCCCGCCGATGTATTGATCGACGTTCATCCAGTATTCGGCTTCGACCAGATCGGTTGGTGTGGTGGCACGTGGTGCAGTGAAACGGGCAAAATACCAAGACGAATCCACGAAGGTGTCCATGGTATCGGTTTCACGCTGGGCCGGTGCGCCACAGGTCGGGCAAGAGCAATCGCGCCACGTCGGGTGGCGGTCCAGCGGGTTGCCGGGAACGGAAAAGTCGATTGGCTTGCCACCTTCGTCATAGGGCAGTTCAATCGGCAGATTTTCTTTCTTTTCGGGCACCACGCCACATTTTTCGCAGTGCACAACAGGGATCGGACACCCCCAATATCGCTGTCGGGACAGGCCCCAATCACGCAGTCGATATTTGGTAACGCCTTCGCCCCATCCGGCCTTTTCGGCGAAATCAACGGTCGCGTTGATGGCGTCTTCTCCGGTGGCTTCGTCAAGGCCGGCAAAATGGTTCACCCATTTCACTTTTTCCGACTTTGGCGGCACAAATGCTTCGGCTTCGACCGGTGTCGGATTGTCGAGTGCAAAGAAGGTGTCGATGACGGGCAGGTCGTATTTGCGACAGAAATCAAGGTCACGCTGGTCATGCGCTGGGCAGGCAAAGATTGCGCCTGTGCCATAATCCATCAGGATGAAGTTGGCGATCCAGACCGGCAGTTCCCAATCCGGGTTCAGCGGATGTTTGACCCGGATACCAGTGTCGTAGCCCAGCTTGGGCGCCGTTTCGATCGCCTCTTCCGTGGTGCCACCCTTGCGGCATTCCGCGAGGAACTCGGCCAGTTCCGGATTGCCCTCTTCCAGCTCTTTGGAAATCGGGTGGTCAGGCGAAATACCAACAAAAGACGCCCCCATCAGGGTATCTGGTCGCGTGGTATAAACGGTGATGGGCTCTTCGCCGTCCACACGTTCAAAGCCAAACTGCAGACCGCGCGATTTGCCGATCCAGTTTTCCTGCATCAGGCGCACCTTGGCAGGCCAGTTTTCCAGATCGTCCAATGAAGACAGCAATTCTTCGGACATGTCCGAGATTTTAAAGAACCATTGGGTCAGTTCGCGACGTTCCACAAGTGCGCCAGAGCGCCAGCCACGGCCGCCTTCAACTTGCTCGTTGGCCAGAACCGTCATGTCGACCGGGTCCCAGTTCACAACGGCGTTTTTGCGATAAACCAGTTCCTTGTCGAGCATATCAAGGAACAAGGCCTGTTGTTGGCCGTAGTATTCGGTGTCACAGGTCGCAAACATACGTGACCAGTCGAGCGACAGGCCAAGCGGCTTCATCTGTTCAACCATCGTGTCGATGTTGGCATAGGTCCAGTCTTTGGGGTGCCCGCCCGACGCCATCGCGGCGTTCTCGGCTGGCATGCCAAAGGCGTCAAAGCCCATTGGATGCAGTACGTTATGACCCGTGGACATCTTATAACGCGCGATCACATCGCCCATTGTATAGTTACGGACGTGGCCCATATGAAGCTTGCCCGACGGGTAGGGAAACATCTCCAGCACATAGTATTTGGGCTTGGATTCGTCACGAACAGCTTTGAACGTTTCGGACGTGACCCAGGCTTCTTGCCATTTGGCTTCGATTTCAGCAGCAGAATAGCGCGACATATTGGGTCACCTTTCCTTAGTATGCAGGCAATACGGCGTTTTCAGGGGTGATATGCGTCTGAACGCTTGCGGTCTAGGGGGCGAGCGCGTCAAAATGAAAAAAGACGCGCTATAATCATGGCTGAACTCCGCTATAGTGACCGAAGGCCTGTTTCTGAAAGCTTACAGATGAACATTCTTTTTATTCACCAAAATTTTCCCGGGCAGTTCAAACATCTGGCACCGGCCCTTGCCGCACGTGGACACAAAGCTGTTGCCCTAACATTGCGTGTCAAAGAACCAACAACGTGGAATGGCGTACAGATTCTGCCCTATGGGCTGAAAAGAAAGCCATCACAGGGGCTTCATCCCTGGCTTGTGGATTTCGAATCGAAGTTACTGCGCGGTGAATCCTGTTATGTCGCCGCAAAACAGCTCAAGAGCGGCGGGTTCAATCCGGATGTGATTGTCGCGCATCCCGGATGGGGCGAGTCGATGTTTCTCAAGGATCTGTGGCCCGAGGCGCGGATCGGTCTGTTTTACGAGCTCTATTATAGTGGTTCCAAAGGCGATACGGGCTTTGACCCTGAATTCCCTGTGAAATCTTCGGAAACCGAGTCGATGCGGCTGCGTTTGAAGAATATGAACAATTTCATGCATCTGGAAGTTGGCGATCTGGGCATCAGCCCAACCGAGTTTCAGGCAGATACCTTCCCGCCAGAGTTCCGCAAGCGGATCAGCGTGATCCATGACGGCATCGATACCAAAGTGGTCGTTCCCAATCCGGATGTCACCTTTACGCTGGGTGATGGCCAGATTCTAACGCGTCAGGATGAGGTGATCACCTTTGTGAATCGCAACCTCGAACCTTATCGCGGTTATCATGTGTTTATGCGTGCCTTGCCAGAGTTGCTTAAATCGCGTCCGAATGCTCAGGTTCTTTTGGTTGGCGGGGACGAGGTCAGCTATGGCTCGCGTCCTCCGGCCGGTCAGACGTGGAAGCAGATATTCATTGATGAGGTGCGCGGGCGTATTCCGACCTCGAGCTGGAATCGTGTGCATTTTCTGGGGCGTATCCCATATGACCAGTTCCTTTCATTGCTTCAGATCAGCAAGGCGCATGTCTATCTGACTTATCCCTTTGTGCTGAGTTGGTCGTTGATAGAAGCGATGAGCGCTGGTGCGCCAATTGTGGCCAGCGATACCGCGCCTTTGCACGAAGCGATTACGCACGAAAAAACAGGCCTTCTGTTCCCCTTCTTTGACGGAGAGGCGCTTGTTGCCAATGTGAATCGTGTGCTGGATGATCCCGAGCTTGCCGCCGAGATGGGAAAAGCTGCGCGCGCGCTGGCTGTTGAAAAGTATGATCTCGAGACCGTGTGCCTTCCGCAGCAGCTCGAATGGATCGAGCGTTTGGCGAACATGAAGGCGGGCGAATTCACTTACTAGACGCCGTGTTCACAAAAAAGGGCGCCACTTGGCGCCCTGATGATGTGCTGGATGAGAAGCGCTTAGAGCTTCCCGTCTGAGATCCGCAGTTGCCGTGCACGGGTCAGGATCGCATCTTCGACCGCTTTGACGGTGCCTGCTGCAACCGGTGCGCCGCCGCTGGTCTGCATCGCAACGTGCAGCGCGCGCGCATCAAGCGAGGGGTCTCTGATATATACGGTGGCGCGATACGAACGACCGCCACCCGGTGGGCGACCGTAACCAGTTACAATCACGCCGGAAAACGGATCAACAGATTGGATAGGAAGAAAGTCGAGAACTTCCAGGGACGCGGCCCAAAGGTATTTGTTTACGCGCAGGGTGATGTCAGAATCATCAGATCCGAACAAATCCCAGATCGACGCACCTTTTTCACCGGTGACCTGATCGCTTTCGATGGGATTACCCACATCTTCTCTGTTCAGGTACGCATCTGCACCTGAACTCGCACCCGTCGCGTTGCGATTGTTGCCACATGACGCAAGCGCAATCAAAGCCACGCTAACTGCCAATGCCCCAAAGAAACGGTTCTTCTTCATCGTTCTTGCCCAGATCTTTGCTTTGATACCGTCCTATCCAACAGAGCGGGCATCGGCAAGGGATTTAAAGAATTTCACCCTTTGAAGGGTCGGAAACCGTCTGTGTGCGGGGTCTGCGAGATTTTTTGCCCCTTGTGCGACGGAAACCGTTTGGCCGTGCGTTGGTAAGGTATCTCCAGATGCCTTCCAGAGGTCGAGTGTTGCAGCCAGGCATCATTTTTAGGGCAATGTTTGAAATTTAGATTTAAACGATGCTTTAAACATTGCTTTAAAAGAGCCGTTGTTCCAGTAAGTCTCTTGTCCCCTGGCGGTTCTTCGCTTTGGGCTTTTGAATTCGAACAAGCGAGTACACAGCTATGAAAAAAGTTCTCTTCGCTACGACTGCTCTTGTTGCAACCGCAGGCGTTGCCGCAGCAGACGTAACCTTTGGCGGCTACGGCCGTTTTGGCGTTTACTATGATGAAGGCGCTGCCAACGAAACCACCATTGAAAGCCGTTTCCGTCTGGTCGTAACTGCGACTGCTGAATCGGATAACGGTCTGTCGTTTGGTGCGCAAATCCGCTACCAGGCTAACGAGCACGCTGACGGTTACAGCACTCGTACAGCTGGCTTCAACACACCCCGCTTCTGGGTTTCGACTGGTCCGTTCACCGTATCGGTTGGTCAAACTCTGGGTGCTCTGGAATTCATGCCAGGTGCATATGCCGGTTCGATCGGTCTGACTGGTCTGGGTTACCACAACGTTCTGTACACCTATGGCGGCGCTGATGCGTACTCTTCAGGTTCGAGCGGCCGTCAGGGTGTTGACGTTCTGTACGCTTCGGGCAACTGGGGTGTTCACCTGTCCTACTCGCCTGACCAAACCACTCAAAACACTGGTTTGACCGACACAAACGAGCGTATTGCCGGTTATGTGTCTTACACAATGGCGAACTACACCTTCGCAATTGGTGGACAATCGTCTGACGCGGCTGGCGACACTGACGCAGTTGTAACTGCAGCAGGTACATGGGGTAACCTCGAAGCCACTCTGATGTATGCTGACAACGGTGCAAACGACGATGCTTATGGTGTCGGCGCAACTTACCAAGTTGGTTCGGCGACCTACATCAGCGGTTATGTCACCCAAAACAACGATCCTGCTGTCGATGACACATATGCAGGTATCGGTTTCCAGCACCGTCTTGGCGGCGGCACCTTCCTTGAAGGCGGCGTAGTTGATGCAGCTGGCACAACCAAAGCTGACCTTGGTCTGCGTTTCTCGTTCTAATCCAGAACGGAATCACTTGTCACGGAGCGCTGCAACAGGCGTTCCGTGGCAAATTCGACAAAATTGGATGAGTTGAAAGCTAAGACACGATTGGCGGAAAGCCGCCGAGAAAAACCTCGATTTCCCTTGTTTCCCTAAGTCTTGCTCGGGCGGGATGGTTTGCGGATGGCCAAACTGTGGCATCCCTGCACCATATCCTGCCACTTTGTGCATCGCTATGATGCCCAAGCTTGCAATGAGACCCCGAAAAGAGCGACAGACTACGGCATACCCTTTCCGGATGGACCGGTTTGGGCGCATGAATTGGAAAACCGAGGGAAAAACTATGAAAAAAGTTCTCTTCGCTACGACTGCTCTGGTCGCAACCGCCGGTGTTGCAGCCGCAGACGTCACCTTCGGCGGCTTGGGCCGTTTTGGTATCTACTATCAAGAAGGCGCAGCTAACGAAACAACCATCGAAAGCCGCTTCCGCTTGATCGTTACTGCAACTGCAGAATCGGACAACGGTCTGACTTTTGGTGCACAAGTTCGTTACCAAGCTAACGAGCACGCTGACGGCTACAGCGCACGCACAGGCGCTTTCAACACCCCACGTTTCTGGGTGTCGACAGGCCCATTCACTGTTTCGGTTGGTAACACTCTGGGTGCCATCGAGAACATGCCTAACATGTACACAGGTTCGATCGGTCTGACCGGTCTGGGCTATGCAAACGTTGTTTATAACTTCGGTGCAGATGCGTACACTTCGGGTTCGACTGGTCGCCAAGGTATCGACGTAATCTATTCGTCGGGCAACTGGGGCGTTCACCTGACTTACTCGCCTGACCAAACTACCCAAAACACTGGTCTGACCGACACTAACGAGCGTATCGCTGGTGCCGTTTCTTACACCATGGGTAACTACACATTCGCAGTTGGTGCACAATCTTCGGACGTCGTTGGCGACACCGATTTTGCTGTAACCATCGGCGGTTCGTGGGGCAACCTTGACGCTGCTCTGCAGTATGCAGACAACGGCGCAAACGACGACAAGTACGGCGTAGCATTCAACTACCAAGTTGGTTCGGCTACATTCATCCGTGGCTACGTAAACCAAGACAACAACCCAGCTGTTGACGACACCAATGCAGGTATCGGCTTCCAACACCGTCTCGGCGGCGGCACCTTCATCGAAGGTGGTGTAGCTGATCTGGCCGGCACAACTCGCGCCGACCTGGGTCTGCGTTTCTCGTTCTAATTTAGAACAAGAAGCAACCTAATGAGAGGGCAGGTCTTCGGACCTGCCCTTTTCTTTTGTGCAACGATAGTGTTCTGTGCGCCTGACTGGACGAGACCAAGGAGAGCCTGAAAATGTCGCTTGCTGAAATTACGGATCGCATTCAAAAAGCAGAGATTGCGGCAGGCCGCGAGCAAGGATCAACCAAGTTGATCGCAGTTTCCAAGGTACAACCCAACGCACGGGTTGAATCGGTGTTATCCGAAGGTCACCGGCTTTTTGGCGAGAATAAAGTTCAGGAAGCCGCCGGAAAGTGGCCGGATTTCCGAGAGAAATTCGATGGTGTTTCTGTCCATCTGCTTGGTCCGCTTCAGACAAACAAAGCCCGTCAAGCGATGGAGCTTTTTGAAGCAGTCCATTCTGTAGACCGTCCAAAATTGGCCAATACTCTGGCCCGTCTTGCGCAAGAACTTGGACACTGTCCTGACCTGTTTGTTCAGGTCAACACAGGTGAAGAGCCGCAGAAAGCCGGAATTCTCCCCTCTGACGCGGATGCTTTCATCCAAACGTGTCGCGATCTTGATCTCCCTGTGGTTGGGTTGATGTGCATTCCCCCTGTCGAAGAAGAGCCGTCTTTGCACTTTGCCTTGTTGGCGAAAATCGCCGCGCGCAATGGTGTAGAGGGTCTTTCGATGGGTATGAGCGGAGATTTCGAACGCGCGGTTGCCTTGGGGGCAACTCACGTGCGTGTCGGTTCTGCCATTTTCGGGGCACGCGACTATGGGTGATACATGAGGTGCGTGCGCCATATTCTTGCGAATAAAGTGATTAAATATCAGCCTATTAAGACTTTTGTGCCGGGGCTTGCGCGTTCGGCTATCCAGCGCATGTGATCCCGACGAAAGGCAATACACCCTTCTGTAGGAAAACCTTTGCGCCGATATTGGTGCAGAAAAATCGCCGACCCTTTTCCGGCGTGGGCATTGGGCCAGTTCCAGTTCGTCAGCAGAACGAGGTCATACAACGGATCAGCGCGTCGAAGGTTTTCATGGCTGTGCGGATAAGGCGCGCGCACCCATTGGTTGTAGGCGTCATCGCCGCTAGCGTCTGACCAAAGATCGTCTTTGGTGATCGGTTGTGCCCACGGGGTTGGGCGCGCCATCCGGTCAGGCCGATACAAAAGCCCGACGATACGATGTTGGCCAACCGGTGTTGCCCCGTCGCCTTCGCGCTTGTGGGCGCTCAGACCGCCGCGGCCAATTGTACAAGGGAGCCTGCGACCCCAAAACCGCACACCTGTCGGCGTCAGAACAAGGTCAAAGGGACTCACAGCAGATGTCCGGATTTGTTGGCCTTGGTTGCGAGGTACGCCGCGTTGTGGGCATTTTCCCCGACCTTCAAAGGCACCCGTTCGGCCACATCAATGCCGGTGCTTTCCATCATGGCAATCTTGCGCGGATTGTTCGTCAACAATCGCACGGCGGAAAACCCCATTTCCTTGAGAATGTTAGAGCCGATCCTGAAATCACGCTCGTCATCTTCAAAGCCAAGCCTATGGTTGGCCTCAACAGTATCAAACCCTTGATCCTGCAGGGAATAGGCCCGCATCTTGTTTGCAAGACCAATGCCGCGACCTTCCTGATTGAGATACAAAAGGATGCCAGCGCCTTCGGAGCCCATCTGTGCAAGTGCCCCATGCAGTTGCGGCCCGCAATCACACTTAAGGCTGCCAAGTACATCGCCCGTGAAGCAGGCTGAATGAAGGCGCGCCAAAACAGGTTTGTCGCGCGGGGGGCGCCCGACCTCGATCGCATAATGCTCTTCGCCGCCATCTTCAGGGCGGAAAATGTGCAGGCGTCCGGCCTCGGCCAAAGACATAGGAAGGCGTGCATGCACAACCGAATTTAGCGGGCTTGTCGCAGCCAGGTGGGGAGATGCGAGGTCGACGGGAATGACGGTCAACCCATTATCAAGTGAAAATTGCGCGGCATCTTCCAGGGGGGCGACGATTGCAGCCGGCAAAAGCTGTGCGGATTTTGCGATTTTGATCGCGGCACGGTGCAAGTCTGCTGTGCCATCGCGCTCGGACAAGAGGGGGCCTTTCATTGGAGATTTGAGATCGTCGGCGGGGTCTGCAATCCCTTGAATCCACGCCAGAGACACATCCGCAGGTAAAACGACACGCGAAACATCACCGTCATATGCGCGCGCCTTGAGCGTTTCTGCGCGCCTCGCCGTGATGGTCAGGACAGGTTTCCCATCAAGAGACTGTATATCCGCAAGCCGATCAACGTTCAGAGTTTCCGCAGAAAACACCAAAGCGGCCTTGCCACTGCCAGTCAGAACAATCGGAACGCCCATGCGCAAATCAGCACGCGCACGCGCAAGGCGTTCAATAATATCAGGTGCGAAGCTCATGATGTCCTCTGCTTTGCCGAAGCCACAGATGTAGCGGCCTTTGTAGCAATATGAAACAATTGACGGTGGATTTACACGAGGCCGTGAGAGAATTGCAGCATATCTTGTCGAGAGCGTGAAGTGCCTCCACATCTGCTACATAACAAGACGAAACAGGAGGCCCCAATGGCTCAGCTCAAAAAAATCTTGCTGGTAGATGATGACGAAGATCTGCGAGAGGCGTTGTCAGAGCAGTTGCTGATGACCGAAGACTTCGATGTGTTCGAGGCCGGCAACGGGGCCGAAGCCATGGTGAAGGCCAAAGAGGGCCTTTATGATCTTATGATCCTTGATGTGGGCCTTCCGGATACCGATGGGCGCGAGTTGTGTCGTCTGCTGCGCAAACAGGGCGTCAAATGTCCCGTTCTTATGCTGACCGGTCACGACACGGATGCAGACACCATTCTGGGTCTGGATGCCGGTGCGAACGATTATGTGACCAAGCCCTTTAAATTCCCCGTTCTTTTGGCTCGCCTGCGGGCGCAATTGCGCCAACATGAACAATCCGAAGATGCCGTTTTCCAGCTTGGACCATATACGTTCAAACCTTCGATGAAGATGTTGATCACGGATGAAGATCGCAAAATTCGCCTGACCGAGAAAGAAACCAACATTCTCAAGTTTCTGTATCGTTCGACGGATGGTGTAGTGGCGCGCGACGTGTTGCTTCACGAGGTGTGGGGATACAATGCAGGCGTGACAACGCATACTTTGGAAACGCACATCTATCGCCTGCGGCAGAAAATTGAGCCCGATCCATCCAATGCACGCTTGCTGATCACGGAATCCGGCGGCTACCGTCTGGTAGCGTAGGGTTCGTTCAGGTCTCGAAAGTGCTTTGAGCTTGAGTCGAGATCTGTTGATATGGATCAAAGAAGCATGTGATCTGCATCTTTATGGTCGATCCATCAGATCCCGCGCATATCCGGGTTACGATATGCACCTCCCTGTTGGACTGGACCCGGACTTGTTCCGGGTCTTTTTTTGTCCAACGGTGGATTACAGCTGTGCGCTGGGGCGCGCTTTGATCGTTTCATACCAGCGTTTGAGATGCGGATGCGTATCCTCGACTCGCACTTTCAGAACACGGGCGAAATCTACAAAAACAAAACTTGTGATATCCGCGAGCGAGAACGTGTCGCTGGCAACGAATTCGCGCCCTTCAAGCTGGGTGTTCAGCTTGTCAAAATACAAATGCACACGTTGCATGCCGCGTTTTGCCAGTTCTGGAATTTGTTCGAAATCATTCGGTCCGGGCAGAGCGCGCCCTTTCATATGGGGGTTGCCGTTCCGCAGGGCTTCGGCAATGGAATGACCGCCCTGAAATTCAGAAATGGCGTTCCAGTTCAGGATTGCGCCTTTTTCATCCGGCGTGGTGCCCATCAAAGGCGGCTCGGGACACATCGCTTCGAGGTACGCGGCAATACCGATGTTTTCATTCAACATCTGGCCACTGTCCGTGACCAGAACAGGAATGGTTGCGCCGGGATTAACGGCCAGAAACTCTGGCGACAATTGTTCACCTTTGACCATCGAAATTTCACGGGTCTCAATCTCAAGACCTTTTTCGGCAATGAACATACGGGCGCGTCTTGGGCTTGGGGCGGTGCTGCAGTCGTAGAAAATCATGAATTCGGGCTCCCTCTGGTTGAGAGAAGTGTCACCGGCGATGCCCCGTTTGTCGAGAGTGCCGTTACGACGTTTGAAGAGGCGGTGTCCGAAGAAGCTAAATTGCGGTTTTGTCGCGAAGCAAAGACAACGCCATTGCCGATAGCATCTGCGCAAGAGAGCGGATAAGGTCGCGTCGAAACGTCGTCTATGGAGCGCGCACATGTCTTTTACGATCGCCACCTGGAACATCAATTCGGTACGTTTACGCGAGCCTATCGTGTTGAAACTGCTTGAAGAAGAAGCGCCGGACGTTCTGTGTCTGCAAGAATGCAAAAGCCCCGTCGACAAGATTCCGACAGAAGGCTTTCAGGCGCTGGGATACACGCACATGGTGGCGCGTGGGCAGAAGGGCTACAACGGTGTGGCGATCCTTTCGAAGATTCCGATGGTTGAGGCAGGCAGTGAAGATTTTGCCAGCCTCGGTCACGCGCGCCACATCGCCGGACAGCTCGAGAATGGTGTGACCATTCACAACTTTTATGTTCCCGCAGGTGGCGACAAACCCGATCGTGAAATCAACGAAAAATTCGGGCAAAAACTCGATTACCTGACCGAGATGCGGGATTGGTTCCATGCGAACAAACCCGAAAAGTCCATTTTGGTCGGCGATCTGAATATCGCGCCACGGGAAGATGATGTGTGGGACCACAAAAAGCTTTTGAAGATTGTGAGTCACACACCGATCGAGGTGGAACATCTTGCCGAAACGCAGGACTCGGGCAACTGGGTCGATATCACCCGTCAGGATATCCCCGAAGGACTGCTCTATAGCTGGTGGAGTTACCGCGCGCGCGACTGGGATGCCGCTGACAAAGGTCGTCGTCTGGACCATGTTTGGGCCACTTCGGATATTTCAAGTGCCGGCCACAAAAGCCGTGTTTTGCGCGATGCGCGGGGCTGGGAAAAGCCCAGCGACCACGCACCGGTTTTTGCGGCATTCGATATCTGAAACAAATGGGCGCCTGATCCGGCACGCCGCAGAACCGGCATCGGTTCAGTGTCGGGCGCGCATCAGAGGGTCTTGCCCCTTGCACAGGGGCGACCCATACGCCATCTAGGCGAAGACACCGAATTTCTTCTTAGGGAACCACACCCATGCTCGAACTTGGACAAGGCAGCGCAGCGCCAGCAGGCGATCTGATCAAGGACGTTACAGAAGCGACGTTTATGCAAGAGGTCGTTGAAGCCTCTCAGACCGTACCGGTTATTGTAGATTTTTGGGCGCCTTGGTGTGGCCCCTGCAAAACCCTTGGGCCTGCTCTCGAGGCTGCGGTTACTGCGGCGGGTGGTGCTGTGAAAATGGCCAAGGTCAATGTCGACGAAAACCAGATGATCGCTGGCCAGTTGCGGGTCCAATCGATCCCGACTGTTTATGCCTTCTGGCAGGGACAGCCGATTGACGGGTTTCAGGGCGCAGTTCCACCGAGCGAAATCGAAGAATTCGTAAAGCGTGTTGTCGAAACATCTGGCGGTGAAATGGACGGCGGGCTGGATGATGCCATTGCCGCGGCCGAAGAAATGCTGGAAGCGGGTGATGCTCAAGGTGCCGGAGAAACCTTCGCGGCAATTCTGGAGCAGGATCAGACATTGGCGGCGGCCTTTGGGGGGCTGGTGCGGGCAAACATCGCAATGGAAGCACTGGATCAGGCCGAAGCGATCCTGCAACAAACGCCCGAAGACATGATGGACGCGCCAGAAGTCGAAGCCGCGCGTGCGCAGCTGGAACTGGCCCGTCAGGCCGAAACAGCCGGACCTGTGGCCGAGCTGCGCGCCGCCGTCGAGGCAAACCCTGATGACTATCAGGCGCGTTTGGATCTGGCGCAGGCGCTGCATGCCTCAGGCGATGCAGAAGGGGCCGTGACAGAATTGTTGAACTTGTTCCGACTGGATCGGGAATGGAACGACGGTGCCGCCAAAACGCAATTGTTTACAATCTTCGACGCTTTGCCTGCAAATGATCCGGTGGTTTTGAACGGGCGTCGCAAATTGAGCTCGTTAATATTTGCCTGATCCCTGTTCCGCGCTAGAATTTGGGTATGTTTAATCCCGCCGATCTTCCGGACACGCTCGCCGTTTTCCCGTTACCTGGAGCGTTGCTATTGCCACGCTCTAGATTGCCTTTGCACATTTTTGAGCCGCGTTACCTTGCGATGCTGGATGATGCGTTAAAAACACCAGGTCGCCTGATCGGTATGGTGCAACCCAACAAGGTGCCTGGACGTGATGGCACGGGGTTGCAAATGATCGGATGCGCTGGCCGTGTGACGCAGTTTTCGGAAACAGAAGACCATCGATACCTGATCACGCTGACAGGCACATCGCGCTTTCGCATTGTCAAAGAAATGGACGGGTTTCAGTCTTATCGGCGATGCGAGGTCAACTGGGACGGGTTCGCACGCGACCTTGGGCCGGAAGAGCAGGATCGTGAATTTAACCGCGAGGCCTTTATGGATTTGCTGTCGCGCTATTTTTCGTCACGCGACCTGTCGACCGATTGGCAAACTTTGCAAGACGCAGACGACGAACTGTTGATCAATTCACTGTCGATGCTTTTGGAATTCCCGTATGAGGACAAGCAAGCCTTGCTCGAGGCGCCATCGTTGGCGACCCGAAGAGAGACGCTGATCACATTGATTGAATTTGCGCTGCGTGGCGGCGCCGGAGAGGACCTGTTGCAATGACCGAGACATCCCAGCCATTTGACCGTCGTATGCTTGAATCGTTGATCTGTCCGCAATCGCACACGACATTGAAATACGATGCCGAAAAACAAGAGTTGGTATCGACGGCTGCCAATTTGGCATTCCCGATCCGCAACGGTATTCCGGTCATGTTGATCGACGAAGCGCGCGCGCTGGACTAGAGCTCAAGCGACGCACTTTATGCGTGCGAACACGCCTGATCGACAACGAAACGGGTGCGATCAGCGCATAAGCTTTGGAAGCTCTCCGTTCAGACCGGCGGCTTCTCTCATAAAGGTCCGACGCAGCGCAGGAGAGGCATTTACAAGCCCCATACCGATGTCACGGCCAAGCCGAAGAAGCGGATTGTCGTTTGAAAACAGCTTGTTGGTCAGATCTGTCGCCGCGATAAGTGCATGCGTGTCAAAGCGCCGCCATTCCTGATACCGTTCAAGAGCGTTGATTGTTGATAAGTCTTCTCCGCGCTGTTTGGCGTCTTGCAGGATCTCGACAAGTGCTGCGACATCGCGCAGGCCCGCATTGAGGCCCTGACCGGCAATCGGATGCATCCCGTGGGCTGCGTCCCCGACCAGGGCGACGTGATCGGCAACAAACTCATTCGCGACGGTCAGGTTCAATGGATATGTGAACCGCGCGCCGGCCAGTTCGATTTTCCCAAGAAAGTCGCCGAAACGCGGCTGCAGTACCGCCATATAGTCTTCATCCGACAGGGCCTGAATTTCGGCGGCGTTTTCGTCTGTTTCGCTCCACACGATTGAGCACATGTTGCCGGGCAGGGGTAAGATGGCCAGTGGGCCGGGGGGCATAAAGAACTGATGCGCGATGCCGTGGTGCGGTTTTTCATGTGCAATGGCGCAGACCAGTGCCGTTTGACCATATCCCCAACCGGTGCGTTTGATTCCCGCACGCTGGGCGACGCCGCTTTGACGTCCGTCACAGCCAACCAACAAACGCGCCCGAAGCGTGCGACCCGAGGCAAGGCTCACTGTAACGCCCGTCGCATCGGGGGCCTGATCGATAACGCTGTCTTGTGAAATCTGCGTGATACGCTTTTCTTTTCCAAGCGCATCCATAAAGGCGCGATACAGAAACCTGTCTTCAAGCATAAACCCAACCGGGCCTTCTTCGATTTCGGTGTGGTCGAAATGCAAAAAGAACGGCGATGGACCTTCACCTGCGCGCCCGTCGGTCACCTTGATGTCATTCATTGGTTGCGCATTGCCAGCAATGTCATCCCAAACGCCGATTGCCGTCAAAAGACGCTTTGATGCAACCGCCAGAGCATAACCGCGTCCGTCAAAGTTGTCGTCTGCGCGTGCCAGGGTTGGTCGATTGTCAACGATTGTGACATCAAACCCGGCCTGCGCCAGTCCAAGAGCCAAAGCAGGACCGTTAAGCCCGCCGCCTGCGATCAGAATATCTGTGTCAAAGTCCATGCCCTCAATATGCGCGGCGAAACAGGATTGTCCATGAGTCGCAAGGCCGCTACCGTCGAAGTGAAAAAGTTTTTGAGGGGAACCGCATGTTTGACTGGCTTGTGATGAGTGCCGCACAATTGGGGCGTGGCATTCAGGATGGCGCGATTGATCCGGTTGCGTTGACGAAAGCGTTCCTTGGGGCGATCGACAGCCATGATGCGCGTGATCGCATCTATTCCGTTGTGACGCATGACCGCGCATTGGCCGAGGCCGAAGCCGCCGCAGAACGCGCGCGGGCAGGGCACCGTCTGTCTTTGCTGGATGGCGTGCCAATCAGTTGGAAAGACCTGTTTGATACGGCGGGCATTGTGACTGAAGCGGGCTCAAAATTGCTTGAAGGGCGGGTGCCCACACATGATGCCGAAGTGGTGCGCAACGCGACGGCTCTGGGGTTGGTTTGTTTGGGCAAAACCCATATGTCCGAATTGGCGTTTTCAGGTTTGGGTTTGAACCCGATGACCGAAACGCCGCCATGTATCAATGATCCGAAAGCTGTGCCCGGTGGGTCGTCTTCGGGGGCCGCGGCGTCCGTAGCCTTTGGCTTGGCGGCTGCCGGTATGGGCTCGGACACGGGGGGATCAGTGCGTATTCCGTCCGCCTGGAACGATCTTGTTGGCCTGAAAACCACGTCTGGCCGCGTATCTGCCAAAGGTGTCGTGGCGCTGTGTGAGAAATTCGACACGGTGGGGCCGCTGTGCAGAACCGTAGAAGATGCCGCGCTGTTTCTGGCTGTGCTTGAGGGTGACCGCCCCATTGACCTGCGTGGCGCAGGCTTACAGGGAAAACGGTTTGCCGTTTTGGAAACGGCCGCCTTTGACGATATCCGTGAGGCGCCGCTGGCAGGTTTCAACAGTGCGGTCGATCGTCTCCGACATCTGGGTGCCGAGGTCGACACGATCGCCGCACCCGAAGTTGAAGACGCACTTGCGCTGTCTGGCCCCCTGTTCACCGCCGAGGCTTATGGAACATGGCGCGACGTGATCGAGGCGCATCCCGAGAAAATGTTCGACCAGATTCTGGAAAGGTTCCGCATAGGCGCATCCTTTGACGGCCCGTCTTATGTTGCGGCATGGCACGCCCTGAACCGCTTGCGCGAAATCTGGGATGCCCGTGTGGCCGGATATGATGCCGTTCTTTTACCGACGTCTCCGATTCTTCCGCCGGATGCAGAACGTCTGATGACAGATCAGGATTATTATGTAGTCGAGAATCTTTTGGCGCTGCGCAACACACGTATCGGCAATTTAATGGGCGTGTGTGCGATGTCACTTCCAACGGATGTACCAAGCTGCGGATTGATGATGTTGGGTGCGCCGATGCAGGAAGAGCGTCTTTTGCGGACAGCTTTTGCTGTTGAGACTGCCTTGAAAGCATAGTTCTGGCGGTGGGGCAGGGGGCGTTGCCCCCCAAACTCCATTGATTTTGCCTCGACAAATCCGAGGGTTGGCCCAAAAGCCACAACCGGCGGAAAGGGCGGCATTTTTCTGGACGAAACAGGCCTGCTTCGGTACTTTGGGGGAAACGGGGCGTTAATGATCCCGAACCTTGAGGCAGTTGAATATGTTTCCCGAGCGGTTTTCGAACCTTCCGGCATATGCGTTTCCGCGTTTACGGGCGCTGTTGGACCACCATCAGCCCGGCGGTGATGTTGTGCACATGACCATTGGCGAGCCGAAACATGCGTTTCCGGCTTGGGTGACGGATGTTATTTCCGAACACTCCTATGGGTTTAACAAATATCCGCCCAATGACGGTGCGCCTGAACTGCTTGAGGCGATTTCGGGTTGGCTTGGGCGCAGGTATGGTGTCGATATCCAGCCAGATCGCTTGATGGCTTTGAATGGCACGCGGGAAGGGCTGTACAATGCCGCGATGGCGCTTTGCCCCGAAACCAAAAACGGAGAAAAGCCGGTCGTTTTAACGCCGAACCCGTTTTATCAGGTCTACGCGGTTGCCGCGATTGCCGTCGGCGCAGAACCGGTTTTTGTCAATGCAGTGAAGGAAAACGGGTTCCTTCCTGACTACTCCGCACTTGATGAAGATGTGCTGAAACGCACGGCGATTGCCTATATTTGCTCGCCGGCCAATCCACAGGGGGCCGTCGCCAGCCGCGCCTATTGGAAGACCCTTCTCGGGCTTGCTGAAAAGTATGATTTCCGCGTCTTTGCGGATGAATGTTACTCTGAGATTTACCGATCCACACCGCCAGTGGGTGCGCTCGAGGTTGCGGCCGAAATGGGCATCGACCCCGAGCGCGTACTGGTGTTCCATTCGCTGTCCAAGCGCAGCAACCTTCCTGGATTGCGGTCCGGCTTTGTTGCGGGTGGCCCTGAATCTATGCGCCGAATTCGTCAGTTGCGGGCCTACTCTGGTGCGCCGTTGCCGCTGCCTCTTCAAATGGCGGCTGCAAAAGTCTGGGCAGATGAGACACATGTCGAAGAAAACCGCCGTCTCTATGCCGAGAAATTTGCAATTGCTGACGAGGTTTTGGGCGATGTGCCGGGCTATAGCAGTCCGGAAGGTGGATTTTTCCTGTGGTTGCCAGTCGAAGACGGCGAAGCCGCAGCTTTGAAACTTTGGCAAGATGCAGGGGTGCGGGTGTTGCCCGGAGCCTATCTCAGCCGAGACACAGAAACCGGAAACCCCGGCAAAAACTATATTCGGGTCGCTTTGGTGGCCCCAAAAACCGAGGTGCGGTCGGCGCTATTGACGCTGCGTGACTGCCTTTACGGATAAAAGAGGGTACGAGGAATGGCATATCAGGCGCGCGGACGTGATCCGCTTTTGGATAGCAATATGCAGGCCGCGATCGAAAAACGGGGTAAAGAACTGATTGGTATCGCGCTGATCGTTCTTGGCTGTATGACTGCCGCGATGATCGCATCTTATACCCCGAGTGATCCAAGCTGGATTTCCGCTACAGATGCCCCGATTGAAAACTGGATGGGCCGTTTCGGAGCGTCAATCGCTGCGCCTTTGTTCATGATCGTCGGCTGGGGCAGCTGGGGCATTCCGCTTATTCTTTTGGCTTGGGGCCTGCGGTTTACCTTGCACGTCGGTGAAGACCGCGCCCTTTCACGATTGAGCTTTGCTCCGATTATGCTTGCTTTGGCCGCAATCTATGCGGCGACTTTGGTGCCTTCTTCCAGCTGGACACACAGCTTTGGGCTGGGTGGATTGTTTGGTGACACCATTTTGGGGGCGTTGCTGAATATCCTGCCTGTCGGAACGACCTTTGGCGTCAAGGCGATGTCCTTCCTCGCGGGTGTTGCGCTTGTTCTCTTGTCTTTGTTCGTGTTGGGCGCGACGAAACCTGAATTGCGACTGGTTGGGCGTTTTCTGGTTGTCGGCATCATCCTGAGCTATGCGTCTTTGATGAACTTGCTGGGGCGCGGTGTTAACGGAGCCGCCGCTGCTGCACATAATGCTAAAGAGCGTCGTATTGAGCGCAAAGCGCAGGCAGAGGCCCAAGTCGAAGCAGCCGCCGCCGCGGGTTATGCCTATGCCGCTGATGAAACCGATATTCTGATTGACGAGGTTGAAACCTATGCCTCGCCCGAACCTGCAACGGAAGTTGCCAAAACCGGCTTGCTTGCCCGTGTGCCGGGGTTGATCAAGCGTGCGCCTGCTCCTGTCGAACCGGAATTGCCAGAGCCCGAACTTGTCGAGATGCAGCCTTTGGCAGATTTTGACGAAATGCCGGGTGACGATCGCATTCGGGCCAAAATTGCAGACGTCATCCGTGCGCGTTCTGCACAAGAACCCGAATTTGAAGATCCCGCATTGGCAGAGCCGCTGATTGAAGAAATTGCACCACTGACCAAAGGCCGAGGTCGACGCCCCGATCCATTGCTTCTGGATCCGATCCCACATGGCGAATTGCCGCCCGAGCCACCGCTGACCGCAACGCGCGAATATCACTATGCCGCGCCGTCCGTCGAATCGGCCCCGATGGTGGAAGACATCTCTGCGTTCGACGAGGCGCCAATGGTCGAGGATGCACCAAGCCTTCAAGAAATGGACAACGTTGAACCGCTTCAGTTGAGACAGGTTGCGACTCCGACACCCGTTGAAGCCGCCCCAACGATTCCCGTGGCAGAGCCGCGCAAAGTTGTTCAGCCACGCACGATCAAGCCGGTACAACCCTCGACTCGTGCAAAAGCCGAGGCTCAGCCTTCGCTGGCGTTTGAAGAGAATGCGGTCGCTTATGAGCTGCCTCCTCTGAGCCTGTTGGCCAATCCGATGGAAATTCAGCGACATCATCTGAGTGATGAAGCGCTGGAAGAAAACGCCCGCATGCTGGAAACCGTGCTGGATGACTATGGCGTGAAGGGTGAAATCGTTTCGGTGCGTCCGGGTCCGGTTGTCACCATGTACGAACTCGAGCCTGCGCCAGGCCTCAAGGCCAGCCGCGTTATCGGTCTTGCTGACGATATTGCGCGCTCTATGTCTGCGCTTTCCGCCCGTGTGTCCACGGTGCCCGGTCGCAGCGTGATCGGCATCGAACTGCCAAATGAAAACCGTGAAAAGGTGGTGCTGAGCGAAATTCTTTCGGCCCGGGATTTTGGCGACACGAACATGAAGCTCCCGCTTGCGCTAGGGAAAGACATCGGCGGCGATGCGATTGTCGCGAACCTTGCCAAGATGCCTCACTTGCTGATCGCGGGTACAACGGGTTCCGGTAAATCCGTGGCGATCAACACAATGATCCTGTCTTTGCTGTATCGCCTGACGCCAGAAGAATGCCGCATGATCATGATTGACCCCAAGATGCTTGAACTGAGCGTCTATGACGGCATTCCGCATCTGTTGTCGCCTGTTGTGACTGACCCGAAAAAAGCGGTTGTCGCGCTCAAGTGGGTCGTGGGCGAAATGGAAGAACGCTATCGCAAGATGTCGAAAATGGGCGTGCGAAACATCGACGGCTATAACAGCCGCGTGAATGATGCCCTGTCGCGTGGCGAGTTGTTCAGCCGCACGGTGCAAACCGGTTTTGACGATGATACCGGCGAACCCGTGTTCGAAACCGAAGAATTCGCACCGGAAAAAATGCCCTATATCGTTGTGATCGTCGACGAGATGGCAGACCTTATGATGGTGGCTGGCAAAGAGATTGAAGCCTGTATTCAGCGTCTTGCTCAGATGGCGCGGGCCTCGGGCATTCACCTGATCATGGCAACGCAGCGTCCATCGGTTGACGTCATCACAGGGACGATCAAGGCCAACTTCCCAACGCGGATTTCGTTCCAGGTGACCTCGAAAATCGACAGTCGTACGATCCTTGGTGAAATGGGTGCAGAACAGCTTCTGGGCATGGGTGACATGCTCTATATGGCTGGCGGGGCAAAGATCACCCGGTGCCACGGCCCGTTTGTGAGCGATGAAGAAGTCGAAGAAATCGTCAACCATCTGAAAAGCTTTGGCCCACCGGAATACATTGGTGGTGTTGTCGAAGGCCCCGAAGACGACAGAGCCGACAATATCGATGCGGTTCTGGGTCTTGGTGGAAACACCGACGGAGAAAACGCGCTGTATGACACGGCTGTGGCCATTGTGATCAAGGACCGCAAATGTTCGACCTCTTACATCCAGCGGAAACTGGCAATCGGGTATAACAAGGCAGCACGGCTTGTTGAGCAAATGGAAGACGAAGGGCTGGTCAGTCCGGCAAACCACGTCGGCAAGCGCGAAATCCTTGTGCCCGAGCAACAATAAGCCGATCCACAATTTCGTGAAGCCGCCGGGGTGCAAATCCGGCGGCTTCATTCTTAGGTTATGTGCATGACTATTTTACGATTCCTCGCGGTTCCCGCTCTGATCCTCGCTACGGCTGTACCGGCTTATGCTGAAAAGCTGTCTTTGAACGATTTGTCCAAATACCTGAACCGGATGAAAACGGCAGAGGCGCGGTTTACCCAGATCAATGATGACGGGTCGATTTCGACGGGTACTTTGTTTTTAAAGCGTCCCGGCAAAGCCCGTTTTGAATATAATCCACCAGAGAAAGCGTTGGTTCTGGTCAGTGCAAACAATGTTGCGATTTTTGATGGCCGTTCTAACCAGCCTCCGGAACAATACCCTTTGCACCGGACACCCCTCAGCGTGATTTTGGCGCGAAACGTTGATCTCTCAAGGGCGAACATGGTGGTTGGTCACGACTATGACGGGACGGCTACTATTGTGACGGCACAAGATCCGGAACACCCCGAATACGGCAACATTCAACTGCGCTTTACGGACTCTCCGGTCGAACTGCGTCAGTGGATTATCAACGACGGAAACGGGGGGCGGACCACGGTCGTCCTTGGTGACACTCAAGTTGGTATTCCGATCAAAAACAAAATCTTCAACATCGAGATGTATTTGCGCGGACATTAAAAAAAGGCGCCCGAAATATTCGGGCGCCCTTTTTGTTCTTTGATGAGTGTCCCTTAACGGATTCGGGCGCACTTCTCGATCTGGAAACGATACATCTCTGCCCGATCTTCCACCTCGCCAGACACACGCATGAGCCACGGTTTTTTCTTGTAGGAACCGCGTGCGTATCCGGTGTGACCTTCGTGATAGGCAAGGTACTGTCGGCGCGCATCATCAAGGGCGATGCCGTTCTTTGAACGGGTAATATTCATGTACCACCCCATAAAGTCGGTCGCATCCCGGATGTCATCACGCTTGGCACCGCGGCGTCCGGTTTCCTGTTTGTATTGTTCCCATGTTGCATCCAGCGCCTGGGCATATCCATATGCGCTGCTTTGGCGCCCCATCGGCAAAACGCCCAGCACATAGCGGTAAGGCGTGCGTGCATCAGCATCGAATTTGCTTTCCTGATACAGGATCGCCATCTGCACATTAACGGGAATGTCCCATTTGCGCTTGGTCGCTTTGAACGCCTTAATGAACTGTGGGCGTTGTTTGAGAATCGCACAGGCGTCATCCAGATTGTGCGGCGGAGTATTGTACCCTCCACCACATGAACCAACCAGAACCACAATTACCAGCGCGCGAAAGAATCTGCTCATCTGCCTCTCGCTATCTTTTGTATGTTTTGCGACAGTCTAGCTGATCCTCAGGCATAGGAAAATGACAATTGCGTGGGTCAAAGCAGAAGCGCCAGCAACAGTGGCAGGCCTGCAATCGAGATCAGTGTGGATACCACGACGAAACCTGCAACGCTCTCGCTGTCGGCACCGTATTTTTCCGCCAAAAGATACGCTGTGACAGCCACTGGCGTCGAAATCTGGAGAACAAGCACCCCGAATGATGTGTCGTCCAAGGCAAAGGCCGAGGCGATTCCCCAAGCGATCAACGCGCAGACCACAAGTTTAACCACCGAAAGGCCAATCGCCGTCACCACGCGGCCGGGTGTCAGGCGGGCCACCGCCACCCCCAGTGTGATCAACATCATCGGAATCGCCATTTGCCCGGCAAGTTCGAGGGTGTTTGTCAGAAAGGTTGGGGTCTCCCACCCTTGCCAAAGGAACAACGCCCCAAGCAAGGTCGCGCCAATCATCGGTTCCTTGAGGATTTTTCCAAATGCGCCGCGCCCCGCGACAAGCCATATGCCAATCGTAAAAGACAAAACGGCACTCACGGCGAGAAGAACAACCGCGCGTTCAAGACCGGCCTGCCCAAAAGCAAACAGTGCGAGCGGGATGCCGAGGTTACCCGTGTTGCCGAAAATGAAGGGTGCCAAATACGTCCGCAGGTTCAAACCGAAAGCCGCCAAAAGCGCCCAGCCGACCATGCCAACTGCGGCATAACTTACCGTAGCGGCAACCGCGAGCCGCCCAAGCGCAACGATATCCGCTTCGGTTTTCATAAGGGCGGTGAAGATCAAACAAGGCACCGCAAGGGTCATCGCAAGCTGGGTAACGAATTGAATTCTATACTCGAATCCAACTTTCACCCAGGTGAACCCAACCGCAGCCAAAAGGAACACAGGGGCCGTAATTTCCAGAACTGTTAAGGCAAGGTTCACAGACTGTTTCCTTGAAAAATGTGGCAATTATTGGACAAAGGCCCCTTGAACGGGATACCTTTGAGGGGTAGGGGCTGCAAGATATGTTGAAAACACGCGCAAAATATTACCTTGGTCAGGTCGTACGTCACCGAAAACACCCGTTTCGCGGAGTTGTGTTCGATGTGGATCCCGAATTCTCGAACACTGACGAATGGTATGACGCGATCCCCGAAGACAGCCGCCCTGCAAAAGAGCAGCCTTTCTATCACCTGCTCGCGGAAAACGATCACACCTATTATGTTGCGTATGTGTCCGAGCAAAATCTGATAGCGGACTATTCTGGTGAACCCGTGGACCACCCTGATATCCCGGACATGTTCGGCCCGTTTACCGACGGGTCTTATCCGCTGCATTTTCAGATGAATTGATGCAGGGCCGGATTGACCGGCCCTTTTTCGTGAATCAGTCGGTTTCGACTGCAGCACCACGCGACTTCCACGCACTAAATCCATCAGCCATTTCCGCGATGTTCTCCACGCCGATATCTTGCAGGTTTTTCACGGCAAGAGCCGAGCGCCACGCGCTCGCGCAAAACAGAACCAGCTTCTTGTCTGTAGCAAAGTCAGGTTTGTGATAGGGGCTTTCGGGGTCGATCCAAAATTCGAGCATACCGCGTGGAGCATGTATCGCGCCCGGAATACGCCCGTCCCGCTTTAATTCACGAATATCGCGGATGTCGATTAAAACGATTTCACCGCTTGCCAAAAGCGTTTCAACCTCGGTTTGGGGCAAGGTTTCAATTTGCTCTTTAGCTTCTGCGACCAGAGTTTTTACAGGTGTAATGGGCATGTCTCAGTATCCTATTGCACAGCCATCCTTGCGAGGATCAGATCCGCCCTCAAGAACGCCGTTTTTATGTATGCGAATGGCTTGCGCCCCACCAATGGGGCCGTCGGGTGTGGAAATTTCATGCCCAAGATCACTCAGCTCTTGGCGCACGCTATCGCCATATCCCAGTTCCAGTTTCAGATCGACCGAGTCCGCAAAAGAACGCGGCGCATCAATTGCGGATTGCGGGTCCATGCCAAAGTCCGTCAAGTTGGACAAGAAACGAGCGTGGCCGTTTGGTTGATACGCCCCGCCCATCACACCAAACGGCATGGTCACTTTTCCGTTTTCCTTCAGCATTCCGGGAATGATGGTGTGCATTGGGCGTTTGCCGGGCGCGAGTTCATTCGGGTGCCCTTGTTCCAGTGAGAAGCCAGCCCCCCGATTTTGGAACAAAATGCCGAATTTGTCCGATGCAATCCCCGATCCGAACCCATGGAAAATCGAATAGATCAATGAAACCGCCATGCGATCCTTGTCGACAACTGTGATATAGATCGTGTCTTTGTGAACCGCTTCTGAAAGTGCGCTTGTGGCGTGGTGTGCTGTGGCCGGATCGATCAGATCCGCGAGACGTCGCGCCGTGTCCTTGGACAACATATGTGCGAGACGCGCCGTTTCATCCGGATCGGCCAGAAAACGATTGCGGGCATCATACGCCAACTTGGCGGCCTCTGCCTCTATATGAACGCGTTGGGCGCCAAGCGGGTCCATCCCAGCAATATCAAAGTGAGACAGGATGTTTGTCATCAAGATGGCAGTGGCCCCCTGACCATTCGGGGGATGCTCTACCAGTTCGACATCATTGTAGAAATCGCTGATAGGAGTCGTAGACATACCGCGCACAGCAGCAAAATCTTCGAGAGTGTGCTGCCCGCCCAATGCTTGCAACGAGGCAACCATGTCTTCGGCAATTTCACCCTCGTAGAAAGCAGACCTGCCTTGGGCCGCGACTCGCCGCAAAACCTCTGCTTGGCCGGGTGCCCGGAACATCTCACCGACTGCTGGTGCGCGGCCATCCACAAGATAGTGTTCGCGTGCACTGCCTTGCAGAGTGGCCTCTGAACTGGCCCAATCAAAGGCGACACGTGGGGCAACCGGCACACCTGCGTCGGCATAGTGAATTGCCGGTGCAAGGATGGCATCAATGCCAAGTGTGCCCCAGTTTTCGGAAAGTTGGCAGAAGGCATCAATCGCGCCGGGCAAGGTCACGGCATCAGGGGTGTTCAGAGGCATGACGCTGTGTCCGGCCTCACGCATCTTTGACGCACTAGCAACGGCTGGGGCCTTGCCTGATCCATTGAAGGCGTGAACGTCATCGCTGCCTGCTGGTGAAAACAGAACAAAGCAATCGCCGCCAATGCCCGTCATTTGCGGCTCGCAGATACCCAGTAAAACCGCGCCCGCGATGGCGGCGTCCATCGCGTTGCCACCACGTTTAAGTACGTCGATCGCGACTTGCGCTGCCAACGGATGTGATGTGGCGCAAACACCGTTCTCGGCATAGACCGGCGACCGGCCCGGAAAATGAAAATTTCTCATGTGCTCTCCCTTGATCCCGCATTGGACCTTAGGTGGCGATTCCAACTTTGCCAATCACTCTGCGTCCCAAGCGAGCGGAAGAAGGAACTCCAGTCGATTTCCCCCTTCATGGCGGACATAGCGCACCTGATTTGCCAGCATTTTGACCAGAGCCCATCCGAACCCACCTTCCGGTAGGTTGTAGAAATCCGTTTCAAGCGATGGCAGGTCGCCGTTCGGAACCGCTGTATTGGGCATGCAGTTGCCGGTGTCATCGACACGAATGTGCCAGTTATGCCGTCCTTTCCTAAGATGAATCGTAATTTCACCGTTGGTGCCGGGCTTGAACGCATGTTCGACAATATTGTTTAGCACTTCAGCCAGAACCGTTTCCAGGCGACCCAGAAAATTCTCGGTCTCGCCCAAGGCCGCCAACTCGGCCCTGATGTGGGCCAGCCCCTCGCGCACGGCCGAAGGTTTGCCTTCCAATGTGACCTCAAAAAAATGCGTTGGTGATGTCATGTAACCGTTTCCTGAGGCACCTGGCAAAGCCGAGAGATCAAGCTGCATCTATGCCAGGTTAATGCGCAAGGGCATCGGCCAAGGTGTCGTGGATGTTGAAAACCGTATCCATTCTGGTCAGGCGGAACACTTTGTCGACGTTTGTGCTGAGGCAGGACAGTTCAAGCCGTCTGTCTTGGCCAAGCTGTTTCATCGCAGCCACGATGGCGCCCAATCCGCTTGAATCGATGAAATCCACCTGAGACAAATTCAAAACCACGCGGCCGTCTTGCCCTTCGGTTTCGACCCGCATTCTGTCTTTGAATTGAATAGCCACTGATGCATCAATCCGTTTTTCGTTTACAGTCACGATTAGGGTGCCGCTGTCAGCGTTGCTTGATAAATCCATGATGGCGTCCTCTTTCGTTTCGAAGACATGCTAGGACCCAAGTCTTACCAATCCATGAGCGCCTCCCGCATTTCTGCGGGATGGACCTTGGCCAGATTCCGGTCGAAACTGCGCATTGAAATATCGTTGCAACGATTTGCCGCCATGGCTGGGAAAACTGCACGGTCGCTAGAGGAGAGCGAAGATGAAAAATGTTGTGATTGCAGGGGCCGCAAGAACCCCGATGGGTGGCTTTCAAGGTGTGTTCGACGGGGTTGAGGCAGCGCAACTGGGCGGCGCTGCGATCAAGGCCGCGCTTGAGGATGCCAAGACGGAAACCGTCGACGAAGTTCTGATGGGCTGTGTTCTGCCTGCGGGGCAGGGACAAGCGCCAGCGCGACAGGCCGGATTTGCCGGTGGGCTGGGTGAGGACGTTCCGGCAACCACGCTGAACAAAATGTGCGGATCAGGTATGAAGGCGGCGATGGTCGGATTCGACCAAATTGCGCTGGGCCATACTGACCTTATGATTGCGGGTGGTATGGAGAGCATGACCAATGCCCCATACATTTTGCCAAAAATGCGCAGCGGCGCACGGATCGGACATCAGCAGGTTCAGGACCATATGTTCCTTGATGGCCTTGAAGATGCCTATGACAAGGGGCGCCTGATGGGCACCTTTGCCGAAGATTGTGCCGAAAGCTTTCAGTTTACGCGCGAAGCCCAGGATGAATATGCGCTGAAATCGTTGTCCAACGCGCTCGAGGCCCAAAAGTCAGGTGCTTTTGAAAACGAAATTGCGCCGGTTGTATTGCAAACGCGCAAAGGCGAAGTTGTTTTTTCAGAAGACGAACAGCCCGCTAAGGCGCGCCCTGAAAAAATCCCTCAATTGAAACCCGCGTTTCGCAAAGACGGTACCGTGACACCTGCGAACTCGTCTTCGATTTCGGACGGCGCTGCGGCTTTGGTTCTGGCGTCGGAAGATGCGGCCAAAGAAAAGGGGCTCAATATTCGAGCGCGCGTTCTTGGCCACGCCAGCCACGCACAGGCACCGGGGTTGTTCACAACCGCACCAGTCCCCGCCGCTCAAAAACTGTTGGAGCAGATCGGATGGACCAAAGACGATGTCGATCTTTGGGAAGTCAACGAAGCCTTTGCCGTCGTTCCCATGGCGTTCATGCACGAAATGGGTCTGTCGCGCGATATCGTGAACGTAAACGGCGGGGCCTGTGCCCTTGGGCATCCGATTGGTGCTTCGGGCGCGCGGATCATGGTGACTTTGCTCAACGCGCTGGAAAAACGCGGATTGAAACGCGGGGTTGCAGCGATCTGTATCGGTGGCGGTGAAGGAACGGCCATCGCAATCGAGCGCGTCGAATAAACGTGCCCTTTGAAATCTCGCGGTGGTGAATTGACCTCTGAGGTCAATTGGGGGCACAACACCCCCACGCCACCGATGGGGATGATCATGTCTGTAGACTACACAACACTCGCACAAACAATCGCGGCTCTGACCGAGGGCGAGACCGATGTGATTTCTTTGATGGCAACCGTCGCATGCGAGGTCCACCACAGCGACGAGCGCTTTGACTGGACGGGGTTTTATCGGGTGGTTGCGCCTGAGGTTCTCAAGATCGGCCCCTATCAAGGGGGACATGGCTGTCTGGTGATTCCCTTCTCGCGGGGGGTATGTGGTGCTGCGGCGCGCACCCGTGACATTCAACTTGTGCCTGATGTCGAAGCGTTCTCGGATCACATTGCTTGTTCTTCAAGCACCCGTTCCGAGCTGGTTTTGCCGGTTGTGAACGCACAGGGCACGTTGCTTGGGGTGTTTGATATCGATAGCGACCAACCTGATGCCTTCACGCAGGAAGACGCTGATCACATTGAAAAAATACTGGCTTTGGCGTTTTCTGACGCCGCCTAGTTCACCCCGTAAAGGGCATTCCTAACTCACCTTAATTCGATATCCGGACAGCCTCTCGAGAGAGGGGCTGTGAAAAATGCTGCGTTGCGGTGTGAAAAAATGCTTGGAAATTTCACCAACTTGCTGCACCGTGAAATTGTTACTGAAAATTTCACGGATGCCCGACGTTCATGCTGCACAAACCTCCTTCTGATCTCGAGACGCTAGGTGCGGACATTCGCGCGCTGCGAAAGTCGCGCGATCTGACACTCGTGGATATGGCGGAACGGTTGGGGCGCTCGGTTGGATGGCTGAGCCAAGTGGAGCGGGACAAGTCCGAACCGACAATTTCTGACCTGCGCCAAATTGGTGAAGTTCTGGGCGTGCCGATGTCGATGTTGTTTGGCCACGCCAGCGTATCCGCCGGAGAACAAGGTTACGTGGTTCGCGCCGGTGCGCGTCGTCCGATGGGTGGCAGCACGGAAGGTTTGGTTGAAGAACTGTTGTCGCCTGATCTCACGGATGACTTCGAGATGGTGCATTCAACGTTCCAGCCGCATTCGGAAATGCAAGTGCCCGCAAATCGCCCAACGCAGGAAGTGGGGTATATCATTTCCGGACGTCTGGACCTGCGCATCGGGGATCGCAGCTTTTCAGTAGGACCAGGAGATAGCTTCCGTATCCGTGGCGAAGAATACCAATGGTCGAATCCGCATGATGCCCCCTGCGTTGCGATCTGGGTCATCGCACCACCGGTGTATTGAGGAGAGTGTGATGCTCAAAGGAACCTGCCTTTGCAAGGATATCTCTTTTGAAACTTCGGCAAAGCCGCAAGGCCCGTCAATGTGCCATTGCGGCCAGTGTCGCAAACAATCCGGTGGCGTATGGTCATCTGCTTTTGTGAACGAAAGCGATTTGACGATCACTGGCGAGGTGCGGTGGTTCGACTCTAGCGAAACTGCAAAACGCGGCAGCTGTCCGCGGTGCGGTTCCTTTCTGTTTTGGAAGGCGCACGACGAAGACACAATTAGCTTTGCTCTTGGTGCAGTGGACGGTCCGACTGGCCTGACACTCTCCAAGCACATCTTTGTTGCCGAAAAGGGCGACTACTATGACATCGCGGACGACGTGCCGCAAAAGGACTAACAAGGAGAGACCATGTCTGATTTTCCAACCAAGGCCCGTGTGGTCATCATCGGCGGTGGCGTCGTTGGCGCATCGACGCTGTATCATCTGGGCAAGAAGGGCTGGACCGATTGCGTGCTTCTCGAAAAGAACGAGCTGACCGCCGGGTCCACCTGGCACGCGGCGGGCAACGTGCCGACCTTTTCCACGTCTTGGGCGATCATGAACATGCAGCGGTATTCGACCGAGCTGTATGAACGTCTTGGTGAAGAAGTCGATTATCCGATGAACTATCACCAGTCAGGCTCAATCCGTTTGGCGCACACAAAAGAGCGGATGCAAGAATTCGAGCGGGCCATGTCGATGGGTCGTTATCAGGGCATCGACATGGAGATGTGGACACCGGAGCAAGCCAAGGAAAACTATCCTTTCCTTGAAACGCACGATTTGGAAGGTGTTCTTTGGGATCCGTCGGATGGCGACATCGACCCCGCTCAGTTGACTCAGGCGCTGGCCAAAGGGGCCCGTGACATGGGCCAGAAAATCATCCGTTTCTGCCCCGCAACGGGCGTGACCCAGAAACAAGACAAAACCTGGATCGTTCACACCGATAAGGGCGACATCGAATGTGAAAAGGTTGTGAACGCTGCTGGCTACTATGCGCAGCGGGTTGGCGAATGGTTCAAACCTTATGGTGGCCGCACCGTCCCAATGATGGTGATGGAGCACCAGTATCTGCTGACCGAGCAGATCGACGAGGTTGAAGCTTGGTCCAAGGAACACGGCGGCAAGCTGCCTCTGATCCGCGACGTGGACGTGTCCTACTACCTGCGTCAGGAAAAGAACGGCTACAACCTCGGCCCATACGAGCCAAACTGCAAAGGTCACTGGCTGTCGTCTACTGATGACAAGATGCCTGATGATTTCTCGTTCCAGCTTTGGCAGGAAGATCTGGACCGGATCGAAGACATCGTGACCGACGCGATGGAGCGTGTGCCGCTGATGGCAACCTCGGGTGTGTCCAGCGTGATCAACGGCCCCATTCCATACGCCCCCGACGGGTTGCCGCTGATGGGTCCGATGCCTGGCGTCGAGAACGCCTTCGAAGCCTGTGTCTTTACCTTCGGAATCGCGCAGGGTGGCGGTGCTGGCAAGGTCATGGCGGAATGGATCGTGGACGGTTCAACCGAGTGGGACATGTGGGCGGTCGATCCGCGCCGCTATACCGACTACACCGATCAGGATTATTGCGACAAGAAAGGCATGGAAGTTTATGGCAACGAATACGCCATGCATTTCCCACAGCACGAATGGCCTGCCGCACGCGACAAGAAGCTGTCGCCGGTCCACGACAAAGTCAAAGCCTTGGGTGGTCAGATGGGCGCCTACAATGGTTGGGAGCGTGCCAACTGGTTTGCCAAGGACGGCGACGACACCTCAGAAGAAGCAACCCACACATGGGGGCGTTCGGGCCCGTGGGAGCAGCGCATCAAGGAAGAAGTCGAGAACGTCCGCGACAACTGCGGTGTTCTGGACCTGCCGGGTTTCTCGCGCTTTATGCTCAAGGGTGAGGGTGCTGCCGAGGCGTTGCGTGGTCTTGTTGCGGGTGGCCTTCCCAAAGTGGGCCGCATCAACCTAGTATATATCTCTGACCCGCGTGGCCGTATCCTGACCGAGATGTCCTGTCTGCGTCTGGGCGAAGACGAGTTCGTCATGATCACCGCTGCTACGGCGCAATGGCACGATCGGGACATTCTGGTCCAAGCAATGCCTGCTGGTGTGACGGTTGAAGATGTGACCACCACCCGTGACACGCTGATCGTGACAGGGCCAAAGTCGCGCGAGATCCTGTCAACGCTGACAGACGCCGATCTGTCGCTTGGATGGCTGACACATCAGGCGGCGACCGTCGCAGGCAAACCCGCGCATCTGGTGCGTGTGTCTTTTGCCGGTGAACTGGGTTGGGAAGTGCACGCGTTGAATGACGACATGCCGGCAATCTATGATGCGGTTCTTGATGCGGGTGCCAAGCCGTTTGGTATGTACGCGCTCAACTCGATGCGTTTGGAAAAAGGCTATCGTGCGTGGAAAGGGGATCTGTCGACCGATTATTCGCTTCTCGAAGGTGGATTGGGGCGTTTTGTCAAGCTGGACAAGCCTCAGGATTTCCCGGGTAAGGCCGCGATCCAATCCGAAAAGCAGCAGGGTGTGAAAAAGTCGTTTGCCACTTTGATTATCGAAGCTGGCAACGCGGATGCGCCTTATATGTCCTGCATCTGGAAAGATGGAGAGATCGTTGGTGAAACCACGTCGGGCGGGTACGGCCACCGGGTGAATGCATCGATTGCGCTGGGCATGATCAAGGCTGAACACGCTGTGGAAGGCACCGAACTGGAGGTCGAAATCTACGGCGAGAAGCATCGCGCCGTGGTACAGAAAGACCAACCTCTTTGGGACCCTGCGAACGAACGTTTGCGCGCCTGATCCCATCTCTTGCGTTTGCCGGAACACTTGTTTTCGGCAACCGCATCACCATAGGAAATCGCCATGCTGCCAGAGCTCATGAAAGGCATTTATCTCACCGCACATGGCGGCCCCGAGGTGCTGGAATGGCGAGAGGACATTCCCGCCCCGCGTCCCAATGCGGGACAGGTGCTTGTGCGGGTGCTGGCCGCAGGTGTGAATAACACCGACATCAATACGCGCATCGGGTGGTACGCGTCCGATGTGACTGGCGCCACGGATGGTGGAGAAGTCGGCGAGGCCGGTGGTCACGCCGGAGCGCTGGCCTTCCCGCGCATTCAGGGCGGTGATCTCTGTGGGCGTGTTGTTGCAGTAGGCGACGCCGTAGACCTTCCGATAGGTGCGCGCATTACCTGCCCGATTAATCTGCCGCGCCCAACGAAGACCGCCCCAACAGCCTATATCGCGCTAGGGTCGGAAAAAGACGGAGCTTTTGCCGAGTATTGTCTCGTGGACGCAGCGGACGTTTATGATGTCAGCGCATCCCCGCTCTCAGACGTTGAAATTGCGGCAATCCCCTGTGCCTTTGGCACGGCTGAAAACCTGTTGACCCGAGCAGGTGTTAGCGAAGGCCAATCGGTCTTGATTACCGGTGCTTCGGGTGGGGTTGGTCTGGCTGCGGTGCAGCTTGCAGCATTGCGCGGTGCAGTTGTGACAGGACAAACAACCGCCACCAAAGCCGACGTTGTACGCAATGCCGGGGCCACCAGCATTCTGGAAAGAGGCAGCGACCCGGCACCAGCATGTTTTGATGCAGTTATCGATGTGGTGGGCGGTCCTGCTTTTGCGACGCTGATCCGCGCTTTGAAACCTGCGGGTCATTACGCCGTGTCCGGTGCGATTGCAGGCCCGATTGTCGAAGCGGATCTTCGGGAAATCTACTTGCCGGATATCACATTGCACGGATGCACCTATCAACCGCCTCAAGTGTTCGCCCGCTTGGTCGCATTGATGAACGAGGGCAAAATCAGGCCACTTGTGTCCAAGACCTACGATCTCTGCATGATCAAGGAGGCCCAGGAAGATTTTATGTCGAAAACCTTTCCGGGTAAACTTGTCCTCATTCCGCCACAGGAGACAGCATGACTCAGATCATTCTCAAAGATGGTGGCGCCGGTCAGGAACTTATCAAACGGTCGTCTATGCCGGCGCACCCCTTGTGGTCGACCAAGGTTATGATGGAAGAGCCGCATTTCGTTCAAAGCGTTCATGAGGATTTTATCCGGGCAGGGGCGCGACTGATCACTTTGAACACCTACACGGCGACACCCGAACGGCTTGAACGTGAAGGCGTTGGTGATCTGTTCAAGCCCTTACAGGCCAAAGCTGTTGAATTGGTGAATGCAGCCCGTGATGCAGTGGGTGTTGAAGGAGTGCGGATCGCCGGATGCCTGCCCCCGCTGCATGGGTCATACCGGCCGGACAAGGCACGAAGTCACAAAGACATGCTGCCGCTCTATCGCGAGATTGCCGCAGCACAGGCCGAAGCGAGTGACTTTTTGTTGTGCGAAACCCTGTCATCCATCGCCGAAGTGACCGCCGCGGCACAAGCGGGAAGTGAAACCGGTGTGCCGACGTGGGTGGCTATGACCCTGTCGGACGACAACAGCGCCACTCTGCGATCGGGCGAAACACTTGAGGCGGCGTTGGACGCTCTTGAAGATTTGGACCATGCGGGCGTGATGCTGAACTGCTCGAAACCCGAGATTGTCAGCGCGAATTTGCCCGCGCTGTTGCGACGGAACAAACCTGTCGGGGCATATGCCAACGGGTTTGCGGGTATTGATGCACTTGAAATTGGCGGCACGGTCAAAGATTTGAAGGCACGGCAAGAAATGACGCCCGATGCCTATGCCGATTTTGCCATGAGCTGGGTGGCTGAGGGGATCACCTTAACCGGGGGGTGTTGCGAAATCGGCCCCGCCCATATTGCGGAGCTGGCCAAGCGCCTGACCGCAGGAGGTTTTGAGGTAGTCTGAACCATGACAATCACGTCTCGCCATAAAGAGTTCGAAGCCATCACGCGCCAGATCAAATTTGATATTCTGGTCGCGGATGACTTTGTGTTGTCAGAGTTGGCCAGCGTGGTTGACGTGCTGATGATCGCCAACCGGGTGAGTGTCTCTCCCATCTTTCAATGGACTTTCCGATCCTTGCATGGTGGCTCCATACGCAGCCGTACGGGAGTTCTTGTCGAGACCCAGTCCATGACGGAAAGGCCCGATGCGGACTATCTCTTTGTGATTGGCAACTCCAATCCCGACAATCCCGCATTGTCGGTGGGATCGCACGTGTCCCGCTATACCTATCGCAACGCGCAGGTGTTTTTGTTGGCCGAGGCGGCGAGCCGCTATATCAGCGAACATGGCAACCGTCATACCGCCTTGACGACCCATTGGGAAAACAGTGCCGTCTTGCGTGAACGGCAGGGCGTGTTTGACGCGCAATCTGCCTTGGCAGTAGAAGACGGCAAGGTGGTGACCTGCGCCGGAATGAGCTCAACCATGGATGTGGTTTTGCTGTTGATTGGGCGCTATATCTCGGCTGCTGCCAAAATGACGGTTGCGGATATCATGTTGCACGAACGTATCCGGGATTACTCGACGCAGCAGCCCTTTAGCGGGGTAAAAGGGACCAACACCGGTGACGCGGAACTGGACGATTGTATCGAACTGATGGCGGCGAATATCGAAGAGCCTTTGCCGATCAACGAACTTGTTCGGGTTTTGGGGATTTCGAACCGGTCGCTGGAACGCAAGTTCCGTATGTACCTTGATACCACGCCGAACACCTACTACCGCGAATTGCGATTGAGCAAGGCAAATAACCTGCTGTTGAACACAACCATGAGCGTGCGGGAAATCGGGCTCGCTTGCGGATTCGGGAGCGGGTTCAGCAGCCTTTACAAAAGCTTTTTCGGCGTGACCCCTTTGACCCTGCGCAAACAGCGCCGCCAAAGCCAGAGCTGAGGCGGATTTTTGAGATGTTTCGTGCCGGATTCCGCGTATTTTCGTAATGCAGCCCGTGACAGGGTGACACAAATTCAGATCGTTGGAGAGTATGATGGCTGATCTTCCTACCAAGGCCCGCGTGGTCATTATCGGCGGCGGTGTCGTTGGCTGTTCCGTAGCCTATCACCTGACTAAACTCGGTTGGGACGATGTCGTCCTGCTCGAGCGTAAACAGCTCACGTCCGGCACGACGTGGCATGCGGCGGGCCTGATTGCCCAGTTGCGCGCGACGGCCAACATGACGAAGCTCGCAAAATACAGTCAGGAACTCTACGGCGCATTGGAAGAAGAAACCGGTGTTGCCACGGGGTTCAAACGCGTGGGGTCGATCACCGTCGCATTGACCGAAGATCGCAAGGAAGAGATCTACCGTCAGGCGGCAATGGCGCGGGCCTTTGGTGTTGAAGTCGAAGAAATCTCGAACGAACGCGTTCAGGAAATGTATCCTCACCTGAACCTCGAAGGCGTTGTCGGGGCCGTTTATTTGCCTCTGGATGGCCAAGGGGACCCCGCCAATATCGCGCTAGCACTAGCCAAAGGCGCACGTCAGCGTGGCGGTATCGTGAAAGAGCGCGTGAAAGTCACGGAGATCGCCAAGGACGGACGAAAAGTGACGGGTGTTGACTGGGTCGCGGATGACGGGTCGGCCTCGGGGCACATTGAATGTGACATGGTCGTGAATTGCGGCGGCATGTGGGGCCATGAAGTGGGCCGCATGGCGGGCGTGAACGTCCCGCTTCATGCCTGTGAACACTTCTACATCGTGTCCGAACCGATCGAGGGCCTAACCCAATTGCCGGTGCTGCGCGTACCGGATGAGTGTGCGTACTACAAAGAGGACGCGGGCAAAATGATGCTCGGGGCGTTCGAACCTGAATCCAAGCCTTGGGCGATGGAAGGTATTCCCGACAGCTTTGAGTTTGACCAGTTGCCCGAAGACTTTGATCACTTCGAACCTATTTTGGAAGATGCGATCAACCGGATGCCGATGCTGGCCGAAGCGGGTATTCACACATTCTTTAACGGGCCTGAATCCTTTACCCCGGATGACGCCTATCACCTTGGGCTTGCACCCGAGATGGACAATGTGTGGGTTGCTGCTGGGTTCAATTCGATTGGAATTCAGTCTGCGGGCGGCGCGGGCATGGCGCTTGCTGAATGGATGGATACCGGTCAAAAACCGTTTGATCTCGGGGATGTCGACATCAGCCGGATGCAACCGTTTCAGGGAAACAAAAAGTATCTCTTTGAGCGTTCCAAGGAAACTTTGGGGCTGCTTTATGCGGATCACTATCCTTACCGTCAAAAGGCGACCGCGCGCGGCGTGCGCCGCACTCCGTTCCATCATCACCTGAAAGAGCAGGGCGCCGTTTTCGGTGAACTGGCGGGATGGGAACGCGCCAACTGGTTTGCCAAAGAAGGCCAGGAACGTGAATACCAATACACATGGAAGCGCCAGAACTGGTTTGAGAACTCGGCCGAGGAACACCGTGCGGTTCGCGAAAATGTTGGCATGTACGATATGTCTTCATTTGGGAAAATTCGGGTTGAAGGACCCGATGCCGAAGCCTTCATGAACTATATCGGCGGCGGCGACTATACGGTAGCGAATGGTAAAATCGTATACACCCAATTCCTCAATAATCGTGGTGGCATCGAGGCGGACGTGACTGTGACGCGCCTTACCGAAACGTCGTATCTTGTTGTGACACCTGCCGCGACCCGCCTTGCGGATCAGACCTGGATGATGCGCAACAAAGGCAACTTCAATGTGGTCATAACGGATGTCACACCAGGTGAAGGTGTCCTGGCCATCATGGGGCCCAATGCCCGCAAGGTGTTGGAGGCGGTTTCGCCTGCCGATTTCACCAATGCGACCAATCCTTTCGGCACCGCGCAAGAGATCGAATTGGGCATGGGATTGGCGCGAGCGCACCGTGTGACTTATGTCGGAGAGCTAGGCTGGGAGATTTATGTTTCCTCGGACATGGCCGGTCATGCGTTCGAGACGCTGTTCGACGCGGGACAAGAATTCGGGATGAAACTGTGTGGCATGCACATGATGGACAGTTGCCGTATTGAAAAAGGCTTCCGTCACTTTGGCCACGACATTACCTGCGAAGATCATGTTGTGGATGCCGGCTTGGGCTTTGCGGTGAAGGCGACCAAAGAGAGCGACTTTATTGGCAAAGAGGCCGTCATTGCGCGCAAGGAAAGTGGCCCCAAGAACCGGATGCTTCAATTCAAGCTGACCGACGCAGAGCCGCTCTTGTTCCACAATGAGCCTATTCTGCGAAACGGAGAATATGTTGGCTATCTCAGTTCCGGAAACTACGGGCACACGCTCGGCGCGGCTGTCGGCATGGGCTATGTACCGTGCGAAGGGGAAAGCGCCGCGGATGTATTGGGATCAACCTATGAAATTGACGTTTGTGGCGTAAAGGTCAAAGCCGAAGCGTCTCTGAAGCCAATGTATGATCCCAAGTCCGAGCGGGTCAAAGTCTGATCCCACCATCGATGAATTGAGCAAGCCGCCCGGACCTGTGGGCGGCTTGTTTAGGTTATAGAGAAGTCTTCACCGTTCAGCATCAGTACGTTGTCACGCCTTTGCTGTTGCCTCGCGAAAAGGACGTAAGTGATCTGCGATCAATTGCGACCAAACCTGATAGGCCTCCTCAGACGGATGGAAGCCATCCTTGGCCACATATTTGGGCTCATAGGGCAAATCCAACGCGACGTGGCTACAGTCGGGGCGGTTAGCGGCAATGTCATGCAGCCCCTTGTCCAGTCTCTGCGCCTGACAACCCAAAACCCATCTCAAAGGTTGGGGCAGCAAAGGAAAATGGTGCATCGGCGGGACGCCCGACAGGACAAAATGCTTGATCTTGTGCTGGTGCTTCAATTCATCAATCAGCTTGGTTTGTCGTGCCATAAACCGGCGCTTTGACGTCAGGCGCGTCGTGTCGTTCACCCCATGCACCAGAACAGCGACATCAAACCGGTGCGGGGGAAGCGTGTCCAGTTTGCCAAGCGATGTTTTTGTGGTGGCACCGGTTTCAGCAGCCAACAGCCATTCAATTGAATTATCCCCAGACAAGCAGTTTTCAAGCTGCCCGCTGAGGGCAAGGCGCTGAACCGAAGCGCCCACGCCAGCAGCTGAAGAATCTCCAAGAATGAGCACACGAAGTCGCGGACCACTTCCATATTTGCCCTGTCTCGGGCCGGGAGGTTCCGGAAGTTGCATCGCGGATTGGCGGACATAAATTGCCTGTCCAATCAAAAGGGGGATGAGTGGAATACGTAAAAGTTGGTCAGCCTCAAGCGGCATGGAAAAATAACCTGTTTGGAAGGGCTGGTCGCCCACGATACGCGGGCGACCAGAAAAGCGTTAGATGCTGTTACGAAAGTGCATCTTTGTATTTCAGAAATCGAGGGTCTTTCATCACGCGGGCCATGATCGCGTCACGCAGAGCACCGACCGATTTATAGGGGCGCATAACCACTTCGAACTTGGAAACCTTTCCTTCGTCGTTCAGCGTAATAAGATCCACTCCGACCGCATCCAGATCGCCAATCTTGCATTGGAATTCCAACGCCCAGTCATTGCCTTCGCCCATGATGCGCCGGTATTCAAAGTCCTGAAAAATCTGACCGACATGGCCGAGGATGGCCGCTGTGGGTTCCGCACCTGTCCAGGTCTTGAAATAGGTGGGGGGCATAAACTGGACGTCATCCGCCAGAATTTCAATGATCTTGGTATCGTCGCCAGAAGCAACAATCTCGGTCATACGCGCGATGGTCGGGTGCATGAGTCTCTCCTCCGTTTGTGTCCAAGCCTGCCGATTGATTGATGCGGAGCAAGCATGACGTTGGGTTGCCGTGACAGATTGATCGGCGTATTGCGACCGCATGAGTATTTCGACCCCCTATACCCCGCCACAGGACCCGCTGGACGTGCTGCACGAGGATCACGAGATCGTCGTCGTCAATAAACCTTCGGGTTTGCTTTCCGTACCCGGTCGGGGGGAGCACTTGGCAGACTGCCTGTTAAGTCGTGTTCAGGTGGCCTTTCCGACGGCGCTGCTGGTGCATCGGTTGGATCGCGACACGTCAGGTGTGATGATTTTTGGACAGACACCGCATGCACAGCGTAACCTGTCCATGCAGTTCGAGAAACGCACAACAAAGAAGACTTATGTAGCACGGGTGGATGGGCGTCTTGATCCGAAAACCGGCACGGTTGACCTTCCGCTGATCGTGGATTGGCCCAACAGGCCGCTGCAGATGGTCGATCACGAGAATGGGAAACCTGCCGTCACCGACTGGCGCGTTTTGAAATACTCCGAAGGTGAAACACGTGTCCGTCTGACGCCCAAAACCGGGCGCAGCCATCAGCTTCGGGTGCATATGCTGGCGCTTGGTCACGTTATTCTTGGTGACCCGCTTTATGCAAAAGGTGCGGCGTTAGAAAACCATGATCGTCTCATGCTGCATTCTGAAGAGCTGCGCATCAATCATCCCGAAAACGGGCGCGGCATGAGTTTTCGCGCGAAAGCACCGTTCTGATCCACAGTTTGCAAGGCTCAGGGGGTGATCCTTTGCCAGCCTTCAGGGAGAATGTCGGGGTTGTCCAACTTTGCATCCGCGAACCAGTTTGCTGGCGCGGTGACAATCTTGTCAGGGTTTGCGTTTAACCATGCGCCCCACCAGGAAAATGAACTGTTTGCGATGATGTTGTGGTCGCACAGGCTCATCAATCGCAGGTCTTCATAGTCGGTTGTCGGGCCGTTCAGATCGACGACAATCTTTTCAAACGGCAGGGGAAGGTTGTCTTTGGCCCATTGCGGATCGTCGGAAAACACAAAGACACGTGGATCTTGGTTCAATTGGGGTGCGATATGAGACAACGCCGCATTGTAATAGGCTTCATCACAGACGCCATGCGCCCCAAGGGCAAGGTAGTCCCCGCGGCGCACATGCAGCGAGATCGCGCTGCAGTCGCGAATGTCATCTGCAATTGCACCATTCTCTTTCGACGGTGCAGGCACCGCTTGAAACACGCGGCGTAAATGGTCGGAGATTGCCGAAAAATACTGCTCTGACTGCCAATAGCCATGCAGATAAGTGTCGTCGCTCCATTCCGCGAAGGCGGCATTGTATCCAAGACCTGTCTCGCGTCGAAATTTTGGGGACTGACCGAATGCACGCCATAGCCCATATCTCAGAAGATTTTCATGTTTGGTGGCGGGAAGGTTTGTTGCCGGCACAATGTCGAGGTCAAACACGTCTGTCAGGCGGCGGGTGCCACGTTCATCAATTATTCTAAAATCGAGTGCAAGCTCAGCACCCAATCGTTCAGCGAGTGACTTTCCTGCGGCATATTGGAACATCTGGTTTCCCAGACCCCCGAACAGTCTTGCAATGATCATTGTAGGCCCGCTTGGTTGTCGCATATCTTTCTTGATTACAGAGCCTGCCTGAGAAAGGCGAGGCGGAAAATGGACATAGGTATGAGCATCCACAGCGAATTGAGTAAGTTCTGGCGCATTCTGTCCGACGCCGAGTATCGCGCGTTTCGAAGAGATTACAAAGCTTATCGCCGTGCGCACGGCAAAGGCACGCCCGCAGGTTACCCCGGCCTTTTACCGGGACAAACCGTTCTTGATATCGGCGGGTTCCGCGGTGACTGGACCGCCATGATGGTGGAACGTTACGCTGTAAATGCGCATATTTTTGAGTTGCATCCACAGTTTGCAGCAAAGCTGCAAAAACGGTTTTCTGAAAATGAAGCGGTATGCACCCACGCGTTTGCGCTTGGCAAAGACAATATGGAATTGTCTCTTTCTGACGATGCTGATGCCTCTTCGGTGTTTGTCCAATCTGATGCGACCACAACAGGCGCCGTGCGCAATTTGGTTGAGGTATTCGAAGAACTGAAACTTGATCGGATCGGTGTTGCAAAAATCAACATCGAAGGGGGCGAGTACGAGTTGCTGCCCACTCTGATAGAAACGGCTTATATCGAAAAATTCGACCGGATTACGGTGCAGTTTCATGAGTTCAGCGAAGGAGACCGCAAACGACGAGATGACATTCGTCTGGCGTTGTCGCAGACCCACGACTGTGTCTGGTGCTACCCGTTTGTATGGGAAGAATGGCACATCAAGGGGCTTGGAACCTGACAATCCGGTTCAAAAAAAACGCCAGAGCTGGGCTCTGGCGTTTTCTGTTTCGCAACGTGTTGGATTACTCCATTGGCACGCCGGAGATTGCTTTGACTTCGCAAAACTCTTCAATACCCCAAGCACCACCTTCGCGGCCGTTGCCGGATTGCTTGTAACCCCCGAAGGGTGATCCGTTTTGGCGGCCGATGCCGTTGGTTTCAACCATGCCGGAACGCACCTTACGCGCAACGCGCAGGCGTTTTTCGTCGTCTTGTGTCTGGATATAGTTGGTCAATCCGTAAACTGTGTCATTGGCCATCTCGATGGCTTCTTCTTCGGTGTCGAACGGAATGATCGACAAGACAGGTCCAAAGATTTCTTCGCGGTAGATTGTCATCTCTGGTGTCACATCGGCGAACACGGTTGGGCGCACGTAATAGCCTTTGTTGGTGTCATCAGGACGCCCAAGACCACCCGCCAGAAGGGTTGCGCCTTCTTTGATGCCAACTTCGATCAAGCCTTGGATCTTGTTGTACTGAAGTTCTGAAACAACCGGACCAATGTGGCGGCCGCTTTCTGTGGTCGGGCCGGTTTTGGTCGCTTCAGCTGCAGCTTTGGCTTCTTCGAGCGCCAGAGGATAGCGCGAGCGCTCAACCATCATGCGTGTCGGGGCGTTACAGGATTGGCCCGAGTTCTGCATACAGTGGATCACGCCGCGTTTGACGGCCTTGTCGTCTGCATCTGCAAAGATAACGTTCGCACCTTTTCCGCCCAGCTCGAGGCTGACGCGCTTCAGGGAATCGGCCGCGGCCTTTGAGATCGCGATGCCGGCACGGGTTGAACCGGTGAAGGAAATCATGTCGACGTCAGGATGGGACGACAGTTGCGATCCAACACCAACACCGTCGCCATTGACGAGGTTGAACACACCTTTGGGGAAACCGGCTTCGTCAACCATTTCGGCAAACAGAAGCGAAGACAACGGTGCGATTTCCGAAGGTTTCAGAACCATTGTACACCCAACCGCCATGGCCGGAATGGCCTTCAGGACAACCTGGTTCATTGGCCAGTTCCACGGTGTGATGAGGCCACAAACGCCAATCGGTTCAAGCCGCATGCGGTCGACGCCTTTATAGGGTTTCTCGAATTCGAAACCTTCCAACGCCTCAAGGAAACCGTCCAGATGCCAGCTTCCTGCACCCCATTGGCTGTTAAGAGCCAGATCTTTGGGGGCACCCATCTCGAGACGGATGGCTTCGCCCATTTCTTCCTGGCGGGCTTTATAGATTTCGCCCAGTTTGCGGATCAGGGCAACACGCTCTTCCAGCGGTGTATCCGCCCAAGAAGGAAATGCGGCTTTGGCAGCAGCAACAGCCGCATCCGTATCTGCCTTGTCACCCAGCGAAATAACCGCGCAAACCTCTTCGGTTGCGGGGTCGATAACTTCGAGATCATGAGGCGCTACGGGATCGACCCAAGCCCCATCGATGTAGAATTGGCGTTTCTCAATCATGGTAGTCCTCCGAGAATATCAACGCACTCTGTCAGCGTGATCTGAGTCCCGCAAGAGAGCAAATGCACGGCGTGCCGTAGCGTCATCAGTAAATTTGATCAAATTTTTCAAACTGTCAATATCGCGGCATTCGGTCACAAGCAAAAAAATCCCGAACATGCCCTCTAGTAAATGCTAGTTTAGAATGTATCTAAAAAATAGAATTTGAACCTAACCCTCAGTTCCGGAGAAAAACATGGGTCTGCGCATCAACGACATCGTACCGAATTTCACTGCTGAAACCGATCAGGGGACCATCACGTTCCATGACTGGATCGGTGACAGCTGGGCAATTCTGTTCTCTCACCCCAAAGACTTTACCCCTGTGTGCACAACCGAATTTGGGGCTGTCGCGCAATTGGCCGACGAGTGGGAAAAGCGCAATACCAAAGTGATTGGTCTTTCCGTCGACGGCGTTGACGAGCACGTTGAATGGAAAAGCGACATTGAAGGTTTCGCAGGAGCGAAGGCTGGATTCCCAATCATCGCCGACAGTTCTTTGGCCGTTTCCAAAGAGTTCGACATGCTGCCCGCCGAAGCCTATCTGCCGGATGGCCGGACTGCCGCAGACAGCGCATCCGTGCGTTCGGTGTTTATCATTTCGCCTGACAAAAAAGTGCAACTGATCATGACATATCCGATGTCCGTTGGTCGTAACTTTGCAGAAGTCCTGCGTGCCCTTGATGGCTTGCAGGCCACATATGGCGTGCCGATTGCAACGCCGGCAAACTGGGTTGCGGGTCAGGACGTGATTGTTGCCATGACTTTGAATGACGAAGCTGCCAAAGAAAAATTCGGTGAGTTCGACGCAAAGCTGCCCTACCTGCGCTTCACAAAACAGCCGGGCTAAGGAAGATCGCGCCTTGGAAACGGGGCGCGCTGCATAAAACAAGGTAAAAGGCGGGGTTTCCTGCCTTTTCCTGTTACTGGGGGCGCCGTTTTACCGCTGACCGGTACTTGAAGCGCTGGATCTCACGGACCAATTTTTGACCCGACCCGCCGGATTTTTGCTGCACCGTGGATCCGCTGCCAAAGGTCTTTTCATGCGCCCCGTTTGGCAAGATCGTTTGAACATTTTGCCCCGTGACCCAATGCATCTGCAAGAACGTGTCAACTGGCCGGTCAAGCGTTTCGGTGGTCGCAAGCAATCGTTTCGCCGCATCACGCCCGACCAGCTGTGCCGTGGTTTGAAGGCCAATCACAGGGGGGGTGAACAGGGTCAAACCTTGCTCTGAATCCAGAACCGCCGTTTGCGGTTCGCGGTCTTTTGGCGGAATACGAATGAACGCGTCTGGCACGGCATGCCTTTGGATCAACTCAAGAAGTGCCGGTAGCTTTTCTGGCGCTATTTCAAGATCGTCCTCGACCACAAGTGCGGCGTCCCAGCCTTCATCGACAATGCGTTGCCAACACTTTCGATGGCTCAAAAAACACCCGATTTCGCCGCCTTTCAGCGGAAAAGGGTATTTTGGGCGAAACAGATCTCCGGGCGCCGTCGGGGTGGTGGCCTGCACTTCTGGAAGACGGCCATCCACGGCTTCGACCACTTCGGCATTTGGAAGCACTTGAAGAAGACGCTCGACATTGGCGCCGCGCTCGGTTGATCCGGGCATATGGATGATCAGGCTATGCATGGCCCTTACATAGACCTGCCAGAAGGTGCGGGAAACCCCTCTGGCACTTTCACGAAGTTTGCGGGTGTTCAGGCAGGTTCGGAAACGGCAAGCCCGCCGATGTTCTGAAGCAGCTTTACCACCTCATCAACGCCTTTACGGTGACGCATCTGGCCAAACACAAACGGACGGCCTTTGCGCATTCGTGTCGCGTCGCGCTCCATCACGTCGAGGCTTGCACCAACATAGGGGGCAAGGTCGGTTTTGTTGATAATCAGAATGTCCGATTTGGTGATCGCGGGCCCGCCCTTGCGCGGGATTTCCTCTCCGGCGGCAACATCGATGACATAGAGCGTCACATCCGCCAGTTCGGGGCTGAAAGTCGCCGACAGGTTGTCGCCGCCACTTTCAATCAGCACGACTTCGACATCGGGGTGGCGTTCCTGCATCTCGGCAACCGCGGCCAGATTGATAGAGGCATCTTCGCGGATTGCCGTATGCGGGCAGCCTCCGGTTTCGACACCAATAATGCGGTCTTGGGGCAAAATTTGCATGCGCATCAACGCTTCGGCATCTTCTTGGGTATAGATGTCATTGGTAATGACACCGATGGAATAGAGATCACGCAGCGCTTCGCTTAAGGCGGCGGTAAGCGTGGTTTTTCCTGCCCCGACGGGGCCGCCGATACCCACGCGCAGGGGACCATTCATTGATGTCATGTTCGAAAAATCCTCGAATACTGTGTTTCGTGTTTCATGGCCGCGATGTCGGACATGAAGGCCGAGCTGCCCAAATCGTCAAGTGACCCCGTCGTGGCTTTGGCCGCGACGCTTGCACACAACGGGGTCAGCTCTCGAATAAGGGTTTGTCCCTCGACCTGACCAAGTGGCACAAGGCGCATGGCGGCCGAGATCAGATTGCTCATAAAGCTTTGCAGATACATTTGCGCCGTGAGGTCCAAGGGCAGCGCCTCAAGGTGCGCGGCATGTCCCACCGCCACAGGATAGCTCAACCCTGTTAACGCATTCGCCCAGATCGCCGAGGTCGTCGCACAAAAGGCATCCCCTTGAAGGCGGCTTTCCATCAAGCGTTCTTTGGACGAAGCAAGCGCCCTACAGGTGGCTTCGACCTCTTGCAGGTCTTCGTCTGAGTTTGCCAGATAGGCCTGGGCCAGAAGAATGGCATCATTCCGACCGGCACCACTGTTCAAAACGCTTTGAACCCATGCGCGGGTGGTTTGGGCATCAACCACATCCCCGGCATCAATCGCCCATTCCAAACCATGAGAGTAAGCAAAGGCACCCACAGGAAATGCGGGCGAAAACCATTGCGTCAGGGTCAGGATATCAGTGTGCGTGGCCATGAGTTCGTCCATGCCCATAGGCGCCGCCTTCTGGGGTGAAAGGTTCAACGACTTCGCGCACTGTGGCCCCAATTTTGCCCAGCATATCGCGGATCACGTGATCGCGCTGGATGAACAGTCGGTCTTTTTCGATCTGACAGGGCGTGTGGCGGTTACCGATGTGCCATGCGATCCGGGGCAGGTCGTCTCCGGTCACTTCAAGCAGTTCTTCAGGGGCGGCAACGATGCCGACTTCGCGGCCATCGTCCAGAACAAGAACGCCGCCATGATCCAGAGATGTGGTCTTTGCCAGATCGACCAGAACGGATTGACCGTCGTCTGTCGTCAGCATTTTGCGGCGTAGAAACCGCCCGTCATAGTCCAGTGCCACCTGGGCCGAGAGGGTCGCGTGGGCATGAGAGCGATAGGCGCGGGCTGTTGGGAAGGTTTGGGTCATTGTCGTTTACTCAAAACATGAAATAGCGTTGCGCCATCGGAAGGGTTTCCGCAGGCTCGCAGGTAAGAAGCTCGCCATCAGCGCGCACTTCATAGGTTTCGGGGCTCACTTCGATTTCCGGCGTGGCATTGTTCAGCAACAGATCGGATTTGCCGATATTGCGTGTATTGGACACGGCAACTGTTTGCTTGGCCAGCCCCCAGCGGTTACCGATGTCTTCGGCCTGAGCGGCGGCGCTGACAAAGGTCACGGCGGAATTTTCGACCGAACGGCCATAGGCGCCAAACATCGGGCGGCTGTAAACCGGTTGCGGCGTTGGGATCGATGCATTCGGGTCGCCCATCTGTGCCATTGCAATCGTGCCGCCCAACAGAACCATCTCGGGTTTTACGCCAAAAAACGCGGGGCTCCACAAAACGAGGTCTGCACGCTTCCCTTCCGCGATGCTGCCGATCTCTTGTGACAGCCCATGCGCGATGGCGGGATTGATGGTGTATTTCGCGATATAGCGGCGGACCCTGAAGTTGTCGTTTTCGCCGGTTTCTTCCGCCAGACGACCCCGTTGTTTCTTCATTTTATCAGCGGTCTGCCATGTGCGGATGAGCACCTCGCCCACACGGCCCATGGCCTGACTGTCTGACGCAATGATCGAAAACGCGCCCATGTCATGCAGGATGTCTTCGGCCGCGATGGTTTCGCGGCGGATACGGCTTTCGGCAAAGGCCACATCCTCGGGGATCGATTTGTCGAGGTGGTGACAGACCATCAACATGTCGAGGTGTTCGTCGACGGTGTTCACGGTGAAGGGGCGGGTCGGGTTTGTCGACGATGGCAAAACGTGTTCTTCGCCACAGATTTTGATGATGTCGGGCGCGTGCCCGCCGCCGGCACCTTCGGTGTGGAAGGCGTGGATGGTACGGCCCTTCATGGCAGCGACCGTGTTTTCAACAAAACCCGATTCATTCAACGTATCGGTGTGGATCATCACCTGCACGTCCATCGCGTCGGCAACGGACAAACAGCAATCAATCGCGGCAGGCGTGGTGCCCCAGTCCTCGTGCAGTTTGAGCGCGCAGGCGCCCCCCTTGATCTGTTCTTCCAGTGCCGCGGGAAGCGAGGCATTGCCTTTGCCTGCAAAGGCAAGGTTCATCGGAAACGCATCCGCAGCTTGCATCATGCGTCCGATATGCCAAGGGCCCGGCGTGCAGGTGGTGGCAAGGGTGCCATGCGCGGGACCGGTGCCGCCGCCCAGCATTGTGGTCAGGCCGGAATGCAAGGCGTCTTCGATTTGTTGGGGGCAGATAAAGTGGATGTGGCTGTCGAAACCGCCAGCCGTCAAAATCCGGCCTTCTCCCGCAATAGCCTCGGTGCCGGGCCCGACAATAATGTCTACACCCGGTTGGGTGTCGGGGTTTCCGGCCTTGCCGATTTTGGCGATGCGCCCGTCTTTCAGTCCGACATCCGCTTTGTAGATCCCGCTATGGTCCACGATCAGAGCATTGGTGATAACCGTATCGACCGCGCCTTCGGCGCGGGTGGTCTGGGCTTGGCCCATGCCGTCACGGATAACCTTGCCACCGCCGAATTTGACTTCTTCACCATAAAGAAGAGCATTCGAGCCTGAACCGCCGGTTTGGGCGGCCCCCGCACGTTCTGCGGTCAGGTCACGTTCGACTTCGATAATCAGATCGGTGTCGGCAAGACGCAAGCGGTCGCCTGTGGTCGGGCCAAACATGGCTGCATAATCTGCGCGGGAAATATGGCTGGGCATTAGAGGTCTCCCATGACCTTTTGGTTAAATCCGAAAACGCGGCGCGCACCAGATACTGGAACAAGGTGCACTTCGCGTCGCTGACCAGGTTCAAAGCGCACAGCGGTGCCTGCGGCGATATCAAGCCGTTGACCGTGTGCGGCCTCGCGATCGAAATCGAGCGCGGCATTCGCTTCGGCAAAGTGATAGTGACTGCCAACCTGAACGGGCCGGTCGCCCGTGTTGGCCACCATAAGGGTGGTGACCGCGCGCCCTTCGTTCAGTTCAAGCGTGCCCTCGGCAGGAAACAGTTCGCCGGGGATCATTTGCCGCGCATCCACAAAAAGGCCGCTGCTGCAGACGCCATGATCAAAAGCAAGGGAACCCATGACGGGTCCGACGCGTGGGGATGCATGTGAGCGCCGCTGTGTGCCAATGCAGGGGCGGCGGAAAGTGTAGCAATCGTTGCCAGCAAAGTTTTCATCTCGGGTCTCCTTTAGCGGATCGGGTTGTGAACGGTGACAAGCTTGGTGCCATCCGGGAAAGTTGCTTCGACTTGGACTTCATGGATCATCTCGGAGATGCCCTCCATGCAGTCTTCTACGGTGATGATCTGAGCGCCGGCCTCCATCAGGTCGGCGACGGAACGCCCGTCGCGCGCACCTTCAACCACCGCATCGGTGATCAGCGCGATTGCTTCCGGATGGTTCAGCTTGACGCCACGCGCCAAACGTTTGCGGGCAACCTCGGCTGCCATAGCGATCAGGAGTTTGTCTTTTTCTCTCGGGGTCAGATTCATGTCAGATCATCCAGCATCGTGGGAGGGGGGCCTTGTTCAACAATGTGAGGGCCGGAATAAGGGATTTACGCAGGACAAAGCTGTCCTCGGCCAACACGCGCATAACCAGCACGTCAGGCTGTAAAAGGCTGGCGCCCGCGGTATCAGGCAGCAGGTCGCGAAGAGTGTTCAGATGGGCTTCGGCGTTGTTTGCCACATAGACAACCGAGGCCATTGCACCCGCACCATTGGCGATGAACGGATTGGCAAAATGTGCTGTGACATCTCCCTCAAGGCGCAGGGCGTCCAGATATAAGGGCGTGCCATCGCGGCGAATGTCGATGCGGTCTTTGAGGGTGGCATCGTTGACTGTTTCCCCCATGGCTGCGCGGCCAAGCACCAAAGGTTCGACCAGCAAAAGCGTTGCGTCCGGTGCCATTTCGACAGCGAGTTTGCGATTGAGAGACGATTGGTCAAACAGGATGGTTTCCTGAGGAAGCCAGTTTATACGCGCATTCGAAGCGACTCGAAGATTGTTGCGCACGGTGCCGGTTTGACCCGGCTGTGCCCGATAGGCCCGTTCGCAGGCTTGGGTCGTGACCGTTAGTTGTGTGCCTTGGCCTGCGTAACCTGCAAACGAGAAGTCATCGCCTCCTGTTACGCCGCCGGCGGTATTCACCAGAACGGTTTCAAATGCTGACCGTGGCAAGCGCGGAAAGAGGCACTTCATAGAGCCGGATTGACGGAAACCATCAAGCACGGTTTTGCCATTACGCAGCTTCACACTCAGCTTTGCGTCTCCAATGGCGCGGGGCTGGCCCGTTAACCTTTGTGCTGTCGATATGTGCGGCTTGATGTTGATGAGTCGTCCCCAAATGGCGTTGTTGCACTCTTTTTCGTCGCTCTTAGGCCCGAAACACCATTGTTGGTGATCATTTTGAGGGTGTGGTTAGGTGTGTTTGATTAAAAAATAATCATACATGGAAAAGTCAGCTTAAAAATTAATCTATTGGTGCGATGAGCCCTCAATCAAGGGCCAGCAAAATTGCTATCGGCGCTGCGATGCAGAATCGCTATAGGCACCTGCTGGGGATGTATGTCTGAAAATGTGGGTGTGTGACGACCGATCGAACTGGAACCTCGGAAAGGCCGCCACACGGATTGCAACAATAACTGTTGCAGAGTCAGGTAAGGGAAGTCGGCGCCCCTGCGCAAGTCATTCCACCTAAGACTCTGCATGGAGGATAGAATGAACTTTCTGAAATCAACTCTCGCCGGTTCAATGGTTTTCGCCACTCTGGCCACCTCGGCTTTGTCGGCTGAAGACACTATCAAAGTCGGTGTTTTGCATTCGCTGTCCGGCACTATGGCCATTTCAGAGACCACTTTGAAAGACACCATGCTGATGCTGATCGATCAGCAAAACGCCAAAGGCGGCCTGCTGGGCAAGCAATTGGAAGCGGTTGTCGTAGATCCTGCGTCTGACTGGCCTCTGTTCGCGGAAAAGGCGCGTGAGCTGCTGACCGTGCATGACGTAGACGTCATTTTTGGTAACTGGACATCGGTTTCGCGTAAATCTGTTCTGCCAGTGATCGAAGAGCTGAACGGCCTGCTGTTCTACCCTGTTCAGTACGAAGGTGAAGAAAGCTCGAAGAACGTTTTCTATACCGGTGCTGCTCCCAACCAGCAGGCGATCCCTGCGACCGACTATTTCCTGGACGAGCTGGGTGTTGAGAAATTCGCGCTGCTGGGAACCGACTATGTTTACCCGCGTACAACCAACAACATTCTGGAAAGCTACCTGAAGGGTAAGGGGATCGCGGATGACGACATCTTCGTGAACTACACACCCTTTGGCCATTCCGACTGGTCCAAGATCGTTGCTGACGTTGTTGCGCTGGGCGCAGACGGTAAAAAGGTTGGTGTGATCTCGACCATCAACGGCGATGCAAACATCGGCTTCTACAAAGAACTGGCTGCGGCCGGCGTTTCGGCTGACGACATCCCTGTGGTTGCCTTCTCGGTTGGGGAAGAAGAGCTGGCTGGTCTGGACACGTCGAACCTCGTTGGTCACCTTGCGGCATGGAACTATTTCCAGTCTGCTGAAAGTGACGCGAACGCAGAATTCATCGAAACATGGAAAGCTGCCATGGGCGATGAGCGCGTTACCAACGACCCGATGGAAGCACACTTTATCGGCTTCAACATGTGGGTGAACGCTGCGACCGAAGCTGGTTCGACCGAGGTCGATGCTGTGCGTGACGCAATGTATGGTCAGGAATATTCGAACCTGACGGGCGGTACCGCAGTTATGCTGCCAAACCACCACCTTGCTAAACCGGTTCTGATTGGTGAAATTCAGGCCGACGGCCAATTCGATATCATCAGCCAGACAGAAGAAGTGCCAGGCGATGCTTGGACAGACTTCCTACCCGAGTCGGCTGTTCTGAAGTCGGACTGGAAAGACCTTGGTTGCGGTATGTACAACACCGAAACCAAAACATGCGTTCAGACTCTGTCGAACTACTAAGACCTGAATAGGAGAAAGGGGTTCCTTGACCCCTTTCTCCGCAATCTCGGAACACCCCTTATGAGACATCTTCTGATTGCGATTATCGCAACTCTATTGTCGTGCACTGGTGCCTTCGCACAAGAGGGGGCCATCCAGCCTGTCCTCCAGAACCACCAAGCCGCCATTGTAAAAAGCTCTCGCAAAACAATCGCTCCGGCAATTGACGCGATTGCCTCGAGCGGCGTGCCGCAGGCACAACAGGTCCTCGAGGTCTGGGCAGCCAAAAACATGTGGATGCGCAAATCTGACGGTGTGTTCTTTATTGCCGAGAAAGCCGAAGACAAAACCTATCGGTTGACCGATTTTGACACCGGTCAAACAATTGACGGTGTCTTGAAAGCTGATCTGAAACAGATCAAACCCAACAGCGGTATTCGCGCCATGATCGGCACCGCGTTGGTCCGGTTCCAATTGATGGATGCCGACAAAGACAAACGTCAGGATGCGTTGACGTCGATCGAACGCGACCCCGAGGCTGCACATCTGGCACCTCTGCGGGCGTCGATTGATGCCGAACCTGACGCAGGCCTAAAGGCCCAAAAACAACGGTTGGAACGTCTTCTGACCATTGGCTACGACGAAGATACGCAAGCCCGTGTTGACGCCATTCTGGAGATGTCAGGCGATCTTGGTGTCGATGTCCGTGCCACGCTGAACCCATTGATGACCACCACCCGTGCAGTTTCCGCGGGGGACGTGCCGCAAGGGCTGAACATCGCGCAGGTTCTGGTTCCGGGAAAAGAGGATTTCGACACAGAAGCTGCTTATGAGCTGCTTGTGAAAGAAAACCTTGCCGCACCGCGCCTGTCGTCTGGCGAGATGCGCGCGATTTTGGCCGAACACATTGACGGTGGCAGCATCGCAGGTGTGCCAGTCGCCCAAATGAACACGCTGGAAAACCGCAGCAAGGCCTATGCGTCGCTTGCCGCAGAGGGCAAAGTGCCCCCGCTGGTCACCGATGAAACCATTCAGGCAGCATTGGCAACACACGTCTTCTATGATGTCTACTCCGAACCCTCTGCCGAGGTGACCGACGCGGCACAGAAAGCTCTTAACGATATCTCGGTCAATGTCGGCATGAACCAGGCCCTTGATTTGACGTTGGATGCCTTGTCACTGGCGTCGATCTATTTTCTGGCGGCGATCGGGCTGGCCATCACCTTTGGTGTGATGGGCGTTATCAATATGGCGCATGGTGAATTCATCATGATGGGCGCCTATACCGGTTACGTCGTTCAGCAGATCATTCCCGATCATACCATTTCCATTATTGTGGCCATACCACTGGCCTTTGCGGTGACGTTTGCCGCAGGTGTCGCAATGGAGCGATTGGTCATCCGCTGGCTCTATAACCGCCCGCTCGAGACGCTTCTTGCGACCTTCGGGATTTCCATCGCGTTGCAACAGCTGGCCAAAAACATCTTTGGGACACAGGCGCGTCCGCTCACGGCACCCGGTTGGCTGGACGGCGCATGGGTGATCAATGATGTTGTCTCGATCAGCTATATCCGCATCGCGATCTTCATTCTCGCCTTTATCTTCCTCGGGGTCTTCCTGTTCATCATGAAGCGCACCCGGCTGGGACTGGAGACACGTGCCGTAACCCAGAACCCGCGTATGGCTTCGTCGATGGGGATCAACAAAGACAAGGTGAACATGCTGACCTTTGGTTTGGGGTCGGGCATCGCAGGTATTGCCGGCGTCGCCATCGGTCTGTTTGCCAAGGTCACGTCCGAGCTGGGCAGCGACTATATCGTTCAGAGTTTCATGACCGTCGTTGTCGGAGGTGTCGGCAACATCTGGGGCACATTGGCCGGGGCAACGATGATCGGCTTCCTTCAAAAAGGAATCGAATGGCTGAACCCGTCAAACACGCTGGCGGCGCAAACCTATATGATCATCTTCATCATCATTTTCATTCAATTCCGGCCGAGGGGCATCGTTGCCCTCAAAGGCCGCGCGGCGGGGGATTGAGCCATGCAGCGTTCCTTTTTTGCAAAGAACCCCTCTGTCTTGGTGTTTCTGGCCTTGCTCGCAATCTTTACGCTGGTTGTGACCGTTCTGTCCGAAGGCTTTGGCATGGGCTTCATCTCGACCAGCTTTATCAAGACCTTGGGCAAGACGTTGTGCTTGTGCCTTATCGCGGTCGCGATGGATCTGATCTGGGGCTTTACCGGCATTCTCAGCTTGGGACATTTCGCGTTCTTCGGGTTGGGCGGCTATATGATCGGCATGTGGCTCATGTACGAGCGGACACGTTTGATTGTCGTTGAATCGCTGTCCCAAGCGGAAATTCCGCCAACATCGGCCGAAGTCGTGGATGCCATCGGCAACCAGATTTTTGGCGTTGTCGGCAGCAGCGAGTTCCCCTTGGTTTGGGCATTCGCAGACAGCCTGTTCCTGCAGCTGGCTCTGGTGGTGCTTGTCCCGGGTATCTTGGCCTTGGTCTTTGGCTGGCTGGCCTTCCGCAGCCGCGTAACAGGCGTCTACCTGTCGATCCTGACACAGGCGATGACCTTGGCACTGGCGCTCTATCTGTTCCAGAACGACAGCGGGTTGCGCGGCAACAATGGCCTGTCTGGTCTGCAGAACCTTCCCGGTGTCACCGCCTCGCAGGATCAGGTTTCGCTTTGGTTCCTCTGGGCGTCGGCCTTTGCACTTGGGGTGGGATACATGATCGCCGCATGGGTGGTGTCGGGCAAATTCGGATCCGTTATTCGCGGCATTCGCGATAACGAAGCGCGTGTGCGTTTCCTCGGCTATTCGGTGGAGACCTACAAATTGGCCGTCTTTACACTGACTGCCTGTCTCGCCGCGATTGCAGGGGCGCTGTATTACCCGCAGGCTGGCATTATCAACCCTGCAGAAATTGCGCCTATCGCATCCATCTACCTTGCCGTCTGGGTCGCGATCGGCGGGCGTGGGCGGTTGTATGGCGCGGTGATCGGTGCCGCCTTCGTCAGCCTTTTGTCGACATGGTTCACTGGTGGTCAGGCGCCCGATATCTCGTTGGGTTTCTATACAATCAAGTGGGTTGACTGGTGGCTTGTGCTTCTGGGTCTGTCCTTTGTTCTGGTCACTTTGTTTGCCCCAAAAGGCATGGGTGGGCTGGTTGATCTGTGGACAGACAGACGTGTTCCAAACCGGCATGGCGCTGACCTGGGCCCAGACGACGGGGCATTGCGTGAAAAGGAGGCCAGCGAATGAGCAATCTTCTCGAAGTATCCGGCGTTTCGGTCACCTTTGACGGATTTCGTGCGATCAACAACCTGTCGTTCCAGATTGGAAGCGCCGAACTGCGCGCGATTATCGGACCAAACGGTGCAGGAAAAACCACCTTTATGGACATTGTCACAGGCAAGACGAAACCCGATGAGGGACGTGTCCTGTGGGGCGAAAAATCTGTTTCACTGCTCAAAATGAACGAGGCAAAAATTGCCCAAGCGGGCGTCGGGCGCAAATTTCAGAAACCGACTGTTTTTGAAGACCAGTCGGTACAGGAAAACCTGTTGATGGCGTTGAAAAAACCACGGGGCTGGTTGGCCGTGTTGGGATATCGGGCCAATTCCGAAGATCTGGATAAGGTCGCGCAACTGGCAGACGAAATCGGTTTGAAAGATGCCTTGTCGCGCAAGTCGGGCGAACTGAGCCACGGCCAGAAGCAATGGCTCGAGATTGGCATGCTTTTGGCACAGGAACCACAATTGTTGCTGGTGGATGAACCCGCAGCAGGCATGACGCTGGCAGAACGAGAGCACACAACAGACATTTTGGTTGAGGCGGCAAAGACCCGTGCGGTGGTTGTCGTTGAACACGATATGGAATTTGTGCGCCGCTTGAACTGTAAGGTCACGGTGTTGCACGAAGGGTCGGTTCTGGCCGAAGGCAGCCTTGACCACGTCACATCAAATCAAGACGTCATCGACGTGTATCTAGGACGCTAAGAGATGTTGAAACTGAACGATCTGACGCTGCATTACGGGCATTCTCAAATCCTGCACGACGTTGCACTCGAGGCGTCATTGGGCGAAGTGACCTGTGTTATGGGAACAAACGGGGTCGGGAAAACCAGCCTTCTAAAGGCCATTGCGGGTGCCCATCCGCGATCTGGTGGCACGATGGAATTGAATGGCGAAGAAATTGGGGTTTTGCCGTCTCATGCGCTAGCGAAAAAGGGAATCGCCTATGTGCCGCAGGGACGCGAGATCTTCCCCCTGTTGACGGTTAAAGAGAACCTGGAAACGGGTTTTGCGTGCCTGCCCTCCAAAGAACACTTTATCCCGGATGAAATTTACGACCTGTTTCCCATCCTAAAAGATTTCCTGGGTCGTCGTGGCGGGGATCTTTCCGGTGGGCAGCAACAACAATTGGCCATTGCGCGCGCCCTGATTACAAAGCCACGGTTGTTGCTTCTGGATGAACCAACCGAGGGCATTCAGCCGAACATCATTCAGCAAATCGGGCAAGTTATCAAATTGCTGCGGGATCAAGGCGATATGGCAATCATCCTGGTCGAGCAGTATTTCGAGTTCGCCTATGACCTCGCGGATCAGTTTGCCGTCATGCGCCGGGGCGAAGTCGTTTTGAAAGGCGACAAGGGCACGCTCGAGAAATCAGAAATCATGAGCTTTGTTTCGGTCTGATCGCGCATGTTCGATCAGGCTAAATGGTTCAATTTGCCAAAATAACCTGATCGAACAACGCAAAGGCCGTTTGCCGCAGAGGTTTGCTTGATTTGTTCGCAGCAAGATCAACGTGGATGATTTTGCTGTTCGGATTCGCCGCGCGCAAAGAAACGAGAAACGGAAATGTTTTCCAGCGAATTGGTATATGGGAAACAATGACGTCTACATCGAAACTTTGCGCGCGAAAGGTCCGCCCCCCAACGGACCTGATTTCGTGGTTTGCCACTGCGAATTCCGCTGAATTGACCAGATGTCGCTCGGGACGCTTCAAAAGGTCCGACTGGGTTTCGACAAGATGGCAGATCGAGAGTGTCATACTAATGTTCCCTTAAAGTGAGTGGCGGCAGTGTCTAAGGTTGCTTTAGATGACATTATCATTTGCCATGGTTTTCTGCGTGGGTTCGAAGGGTTAACTTCACGAAATTTGGAGTAACGGGACTATACTTTTGAACTCCCTTCTTTGCTCTGGGGCCTGTTGAAAACGTAGTCTGGAGACCTACGCTTCAGGCCACCAATCCGAATGATCTTTTGCCTGTTGGTTGCAAGGTCGCGTGATCCGAATGTGCTTGGCTCTGGGCAAGGGCGAGAGTGGCCCCCACGAAACCGTCTTTGGTGCCGCAGTCGAAATATTGTCCTTCGAATTCGATGCCCCAGGCGCTGTTCTCTGACAGGTCGGCGGCAATCGCATCGGTGAGTTCGATTTTTCCGTTATGGTTACAAGGCGTCTTTTCAAGGTGCCGAAGCACAGAAGGTTGAAGGATATACCTTCCGATTACGGCATTGCTTGACGGGGCTGTGTACCGTGAAGGTTTCTCAACCAAGTTGGCAATGTTGAGACAATGCCCGGCACGGGCCTCGATATCGAGACATCCGAATTTGGAAATCTGGTCATACCCGACGTCCTTGCTGGCCACCAAATTGCCGCCGATCCGCTCGTGCATTTCGATCATTTGCGCCAATGCCGGCCGAGAGGCGTGAATAAAGTCATCGGGCAGGATCACGGCAAAGGGTTTGTCGCTCAAAAACGCGCGGGCGGTCCAGATCGCATGCCCGAGTCCGCGCTGTTCATTCTGGTGAATGATCCAATGCGAATCCGCATCCAGAGTTGCCGTGCGCACGCAATCAAGCGCCTTAGTGTTTCCACTGCGGGCCAAATGCATTTCGAGCATGTGGTTGGTCCGGAAATATTCATCAAGGCTGGGTTTGTCTGGTGAGCTGACAAAAATGAAGTTGCGGATTCCTGATGCGCGGGCTTCCTCGACTGCAAATTGCACCAAAGGCTTGTCGATCAAAGGAAGCATCTCGTTTGGTACTGACTTGGTGATCGGCAGCAATTGTGTATTCAGCCCTGCAACCGGAAATACAGCAGTATCGATGGAACTCATTGGTTTTTCTTTCTTTTCGTCTGATCCAAGGAAATTTTTAGTAAGCGCCGCGACCCGAAAGTACGGCGCGGAATGTCAGAGCCAAAAGCATCAGGTCGAGCATCAAGCTCACTGACCGGCTATAGGCGATGTCCATTTCGACCATCCGGTCAAAGCCGATGTCAGCGCGCCCCGAAACTTGCCAGACACCCGTAAGACCCGGAGTGGCCTTGAGGCGTTCCAATGCGCGCGGAGAATACACAGCCACCTCTTCAGGAAGGGCAGGGCGCGGTCCAACCAAAGACATATCCCCTTTGATGACATTCAAAAGCTGGGGCAGTTCGTCGATTGAAAACCGGCGGATGAAACGGCCGACACGTGTGATCCTGGGATCATCTTTCTGTTTGAAGCAAACACCTATGCGGTCGCTGGTCTCAAGAAGTGCCGCGCGGCGCTCTTCGGCATCGATGAACATCGATCTGAACTTGTACATCATGAAAGGTTTGCCATCTTTGCCAATCCGCTCTTGACGGAAAAAGACCGGTCCGCGGCTTGTCAGTTTGATCGCAAGTGAAGTGCCGATCAAAAGCGGGGCAATCGCCAGAATACCAAATGAGGTCAGGGACAAATCCAAAACGCGTTTTGTGAGATTTCGAGAACTCTTTGCCCGACGATTGTCTTTCGCCGAGGTTTCGAAATCTGTGTGCATAGCCATTGTCATCATGTGTCTCCGCCAATTCGGTGTAACGTCTTTATGACAAAATTGATTGAACGGCTCTATGGTGCGCATGGCCATTAAGGTGTTGATTTCGCTTACCTGTTTGGCGCGAACAGCGCGCGGGCTACGCCTTTTGGTGTTGGCGATATACGAAAGTATATTCGATTATCGAATGAGACCGATTTGCACGCGTGTCGGGCCATAAATCGCACTCTGACCCGCCTCTCTTGCGACTCGGCCCCTTTCGACAGGCGCATTCGGGCACACCAGTCATGAAGCGATTTAAGGTGCGTGAGCATTTCGGTTTCTATGGATGTGTATCTGTATGGCCATTGGATTTTCACAAATTGGCTTAAATTATCGATGAAGAGCCCTCGAACTGCCCTATTTGCGGGTTACACAGATTGTGTCGATCTGACTTTCTTCAGGCATATTTCCCCTGATGCCCTCCGAAGGCCGGAGATACACTAAGATCAATCTGGTTTCTCACAGGCGTTCCGATTGTGGACTGTTGAGAGACGAAACTCTCGGGCAGATGGATGTGTCCGGACCAACCTCTTCGGGCCGACACGGCTTAAGCAGGGTTGGCAAATCCTGTCGAAACATCCAAGCTACGCTATATATCCCCTAGCGCGACACGCTTGGCCATTTGAGAAGAAAAGAGAAACATGAAGATACTGATTGCAGATGACCATGATTTGGTACGCGATACAGTTGTAGCTTTCCTCGACCGTGAAGCGGACCTTGAGCTTTCATCGTGCGAGTCTCTGGGGGCTGCACTGGCCATGATTGAAGAAGCAGGACCATTTGATCTGGTTCTGCTGGATTATTCGATGCCAGAAATGAACGGTCTCGAAGGTCTTGAACGGGCGATGGCGGCCAATGGCGGCATGCCCGTTGCGATCATGTCGGGAACGGCGCCGCGTGCGGTGGCCCAGGATGCACTGGATCAAGGCGCCGCAGGGTTCCTTCCCAAAACAATGGGTGCCAAATCTCTTGTGAATGCGGTGCGGTTTATGATGGCTGGCGAAATTTATGCGCCTGTCAAATTCATGACCGAAGTCGTTGAAGAAGAAGAGCACGAGCTTGCAAAGAAACTCACCGAGCGAGAGCTCGAAGTTTTGCAGGGGCTATGTCAGGGGTTATCTAACAAAGAAATCGCGCGTGATACCGGTCTTCAGGAAGTGACGATCAAATTGCACGTGAAAACACTTTGTCGAAAGCTTGATGCAAAAAACCGCACCCAAGCTGCTGTGACAGCCAAGGATGCGGGTCTCTTTTAGGACTTCTAGAACTTTTAGGCAGTGACTGCAGGGTCGCTTCCTGTAGCGCCTGTGAAGACAAGGGCACTGCCATTGCGGGCGAGGGACATAATGCGGTCGATACCCGCATTTACCTTGCTGCGCATGTCGTCAACATTCACAACACTGACCGCCAGATCCGCTGTGGATGAAAACAGCTCGGATGACAGGCCGGTGTCCAGGTTCCCCGAGTTCACCACGATAACCGCATAGTCTTTTTCATAGAAGCTCAGAGCCTTGCGCAGAGCAACCAGCGATACGGTTGCGTCGGTGATACGGGCGTCAGAACCTGCACCGATGACTTCGGCACCAAATTCGTTGCATTCCGGCTGAACATATTCACCCACGATCAGATCACGCCACCCTGCTTTGTTCTGTGGTGCAACGGTTTGCAGATCAGCGTCGATGTAAAGCGTTCTCAGGTTCGCTGTTGCAAAGCTGTCCGCCAGTTTGCGCGCAAGTGTTCCGCTTTCGGCGCTGTCAAAACGATTGACCGCGATAATACGGGCCTTGCGGGTATCCGGGCGTGTGCGGGACGGGAACAGTTTGATGTTGTTGCGCAGACGGTGAATGCTGGTCTCAATCTCGGCAGGCGTAGCAGTTGCCTTGATCGTTGTGAGAATTGGCATGAACCAGGTGTGGCGCCACAGGTCATCTGTGTAGCGAACTTTTTTGTAAGTCAGGCCATATCCCATCACCAGAATGATCGCCAGAACTGCGCCGCCAACAACACCGCCCGCGCCGAGCATTTTTGCGCTATCCTCGGCAGGCTTTTGTGGAACCAGAGCAAAGGCCATAACATCGACAAGACCGGGCATTGAGTTGCGGCTTTCCAGCTGGATCACATCAAGAGCATGGCGCGTTTCGTCGAGTTTGCGGCGAAGTTCTTCACGCTCTTCTTCGAGGAAGGTCAGTTCAATACGCTTGCGGTTCAGTTCGCGCGCTTCTTCGCGAGCGGTTTCGAGGCGGCTTGTTACTTTTTCCAACAGAGCGCTGATTTCAGCCATCTGGTCGTCTTGATTGGCTTCGCCACCTTCGGTCAAAGCGCCAGTTTGGCCCAAAACTTTGATCTGGTCGCGACGATCGGCCATTGCGCTGCTGATGATGGCAATTTCTTCTTTCTTTTCAATCACCTTGGGTGTGTTCTCTGCATAGCGCTTCAAAAGCGAAGTCAGCTCGGCTTCACGCTTGGCTTTGTCAAAGTTCAGATCTGCAAGAGCACGGTCCAGCAACGTGGCGCGCATGATTTCCTGATCTGCCATGTCTGCGCTGCCTGCGGAATCTGCGCTGCTGCTGATTGCCAGAAGGGTTGCTTTGACCTCGGCCTGACGCGCAATGAGGGATTCAATCTGTGTGACTTTTTCGATGTGGGTTTTGACAAGAGACGCCATGCCAAACTCACCGCCTGCTTCAAGAGTTTGGGCGTTCAGGTCTTGCAGCTGTGCCAGAAGTTCCGCTTCGCGCACGGTCAATTCGTTGGCACGGAAGTTCTCGAGCTTTTCTTTTGTTTCAACTTTCAGGTCCATGAAGGCCTGAATGACAGAGTTCAATTTCAGTGCCGCAAACTCGGGGTCTTTCGAGTTTGTCTTCAGGATGATCAACGCTTCTTTGCGCTTGATCTCGATGGATTCGGCCAACGATTTCGCGGTCAGTTCGTCGTCCGCGTCAGGCATCTTGGATTTGATAATGGCGGTCGCGCGCTCCATCACGGGCGAGCTGGCGACGTATGTGGTTTCGGCTTTCACAAAGGATTGAAACAGCTTCAACTTTGAATCGTCACCGCTGGCAAAAAGAATACCGGGCTCGTGCGCAGAAACGCGCAAAATCGCCTGGGTTGAATAGGTTTTTGATCCGTTTACAAAACCAAGATATCCAAGCCCGCCGCCCAATACGACAATCAGGCCCAGCAGAACGAGCCAACGCTTGCGCATGATCCGTGTGAGGGCGCCAAATGGGCTGAATTCCGGTGCCTCTGCTTCGTCAGCAAACTCTTGGCTTTCGGGCTGTGCCTGAAGGACAGCTTCGTCAAAAGGCAGATCTTGATCTGTGCGGAAACCATCCATTTTAAAATTCCTTCTGTTGAATAAACGAGCGGCTGCTGTCGTCGCGTTCCCATTTGAATCCGGATACCGGCTTTTCAAACGCGAGAGCAGCGCGAACGCTCAGGGACAGCCCGACATAGGTCATCAGGGCAGTCCACTTAGTGGGGTTCAAAACAAGCGACTTCAGCGCCGACGGTGCAGACGATTGCACGCCATCTTGGCGGGGAAGGATGTTCATTTGTTTAAGCTGTTGCGTTCCGCGACGCACACGCTTGCGGACCTTGAACAAATCCGGAAGCGAACGGGGCGGGTGCGCGGTGAATGAGACGTTATTGACAAGAGTTTTCTCCGAAGCGGAGAAGTGACGCGAAAAATATTCATCATCTGCAATCAGGTCTGGCAAAGGCAGTGCGCGTTCCAGACCCTTTTGGGTCATCGCAAAAAGGCCGCCGAACTTGCCGTTTTGCATATAGGGGCTCTGGCTCCAGGCCGCATAGAACGATTTCACAAATGCAGAGCACCCTGTGAGGTCGATATTCATGCGGCCAAAGCTGGCCATCGCTGTACCGTTTTCCAACGGCGCAATGAGCGCGCGCAGAGTATCGGTATCGACAAGAAGATCGGCGTCCAGAAACACAAAGATCGAGCTGTTGGCTTGTGCCAGCCCAAGACGCAAAGCGTTTGTTTTGCCGGGCGTGCTGGTAGAAAGAACCGTCGCAGCAGGGCAGGCCGCGCTTGCGACGTCTGCGGTGTCGTCATGGCACGCATTTGCAATCACGATGATTTCGAATTCACCGGGATGCATATCCGCACAAACCTTGGCGAGTGTCGCCTTGATAACCGAAGCCTCGTTGTAGGCTGGTATCAAGACAGTCGCGCGTGGTGCGTTTTGTGCGTTGAAAACGTTCATTATACTGAACCTGCCAATGTGGCGTGGTGTGCACGTGCAGGCGTTTGCGCTTCTGCAAAGATGAAATCCTGAATGCCGGAGAGCAGGCTTTGGTGAGTCTGTGAAATCTGGTCGTGCTGAATATCCACAGGGCGGGTGTTGAGCGCCTCGTCCAGCGCGTCTTCGAGCATCGCTGCCGAATATACGACGCGCAGGTTGCTCAGATGTGCAAGGTTTTCAGCAGTCGCCATTTGGTGGTCATTGCGGTGCTCGCCAAATTCGGCGCGACGCGGCATAATGATCACCGGCTTTGCATATTCGATGGCTGTAAGGATCGACCCCATGCCAGCATGCGCGACAAGAACGTCGGCCTTTTTGACCAACGACCGAAACGACGGTGCATCAATCATGCGGCGTACATCCATGCGCGAGGATTGAAATTCGCTTGTTCCGGTTTGGGCAACGATTTCCTGTGCGCTACGGGTTTCGGCCCATGTGTCCAACGAGTTAAACAGGCGATCAAAAGGCAGTTGTGTTCCTACGGTTGCAAAAATCATCTGGGATCTCCTTTACAGCACTGAGCCGATGTAAGTTGCCTGGGTTTTGTCAGCCACCGAGGGCCATTGCGTGACCAACTGGTCCGCGTGTTTCGCGACCAGCTGGGCCGACAGCGACAGTTCGTTTGCGTTGGCGATGCTGTCGACAAACATTGTGCGCGCCCCGATCAGTTTGGCGATGCGGATCGCCAAAAAGCCCGCAGCAGCGCCGGTCGAGATCACAACGTCTGGACGAACCCGCAGAACAATCATCGCGATCTGGAATGTCGAAAGGATCAGGCTGAGCTTGGTGTCGCGGTTTGCGTCTTTGAAAGTGTAAAACGGGGAAGGGGACACATCCGCTTTTGCGCCGGCATCAACCGTTGCAAAGTGGACGTCGCAGTTTGCGAATGCAGGGCGCAAGCGCAGCAATTGAACCCAATGACCACCACCAGATGCTACGGCAAGTACTCGTTTCTTTTTGGCGTTTGCAGTGTGTTGCATCTTCATTCCTGTTTGGCGGGGTCGTCTTACTCCTCTACTTCTAAAGTCAGTCGAGACAGCTTGGCAGACCCGCAAAAGGTCAAAGGAAAGCGCAACAGAAGTAGCACCTAACCAAAAGGATAGGTGTCACTACACAAGTGCTGTAAAAATGGGGGTGCGGGGGCGCTAAATCAGAGATTCGTAAAGGTTTACAAGCTCTTTTGCCTTGGTGGGCCAAAGCCCCTCGCGTGCCACTTTTTCCCGGGAACCCTGCCCCAGACGATGTCTTTGCTCGGGATCGTCGGCCAGTGTGCGGATGGCATCTGCAAGATCACGGGCCAAAGCCTCTGGTGTCGAAATCGCAAGTTTGATCCCGCATGTGTCATCCACGATCCAATCGGGCCCCCCGCGTTGCGCAGCAATAATGGGAAGTCCCCATCTCATGGCTTCGTAAAGAACGCCCCCTGCCGGTTCGCGAAAACTCGGGAATGCGAAAACGTCGGCCTTGCGATACAGATCTTCGACCTCATCGCGTGGAATGCGTCCCAAGAACGTAACGCGATCCGCAACACCCAGTTCTTCAGCCTCTTTGCGGCACAGGTCAATTTCTTCTCCGGCACCGGCACTGGTTAGGGTGATGTCAGGGCGATCTTTCAATTGTGCGAGGGCACGAATGACATCGCGCAGCCCTTTGGTGCGCACGCCCCGCCCTACATGCAACAGATTGAGGGTATCGGTGCCGGTTTGGCGCGTCACTTCGGGGGCCAACTCTTCGATCCCGAGTTCAAGGACAGGTGCGAATTTTTTGAGTGGGACCTTGCCCAAGACGTCGCGCACATAAGGGGCAACGCCGATTACTACCGCCGCGTTGCTATAGCTGCGGCGCAACCATGGATCATAAGCAAACCGGACGGAATCCATCGCACGCAGTTTTGTGAACCAGGAGGCAGAGCCCATCTCGCCTTTAAAGCCCTCGGGTGTTTCCAGCGCCCCGCCCAGCGGACCGATCACATAAGGGATGCCACATCCATAAAGCGGCGAGGCATAGCGGGCTGCTTGCGGCATAAGCTGATGGGCAATATCGAAGGTTGTCCCTTCTGCTAACGTCGTCTTTATCCAGCGCCGGACGTGTGAGGAAAACACGGGCCACGCGGGTTTGAGCATCGCATTTAGCCGTTCGTGTTTGCGGGCCCATGCCGGTTCAGGCCAGCTGACCACCTTGGCGGCCGGCAGCTGTTGGGCAAGGCTTTCACGCCCCGGCCGTTCAAACGACAGCACGGTAAGGTCGACCAGCTCGGCCAAGGCTTCGGCCCATTTAAAGGCGACAAATGCCTCGCCAACGTCTGTGCCATCAATATTGGGGGCAATCAGAAGAACTTTTAATGTATTCATTGTGAAGCACTCGGCCAGGTATCAGGGGATGCAGCAACCACCCGCCGAAAATGGCTTGCCCGTTCTTTTGCGCGTTCGCCGCCAGTCAGGCTGGCGAGAGTCCAGAACACCGACCGTGACAGGTTAAACCCCGCCAACATTGTCCAACACGCCGCGCCACCAAGAACACCTCCATGCTTCCGGTGCAGGCGAACGGTTCCCTCGGTCAGCATAACATCGCGCTTGTGGTTCAGTTTCTTCACCGAGCCCCCTCCGAAGTGGGTGATCTCGCCGACCGGTGACAGAACGAGTTTCCAGCCTGCATCCGCAAACCGACGACACCAATCTGTTTCTTCGCCGTAAAAGAAGAAGTCTTCATCCAGCAACCCGACCTCGTCCATCGCCGTTTTGCGCACCACCATGTAGCACCCAGAGACAACATCGATCTCGCGCTCTGTCCGGCGATCCCATGTCTGCATCTGGTAGCGGTCAAAGAAGGGCACGTTCTTGAGCTTCCATAATCCCGTTGTCATCAACGACAGGTTCAAAAGGCTGGGATAGCCGCTTCCGGTGATTTGCAAGGTGCCATCCCGATTGAGAACGCGGCATCCCATAACACCAACTTCGGGGCGTCCATCCATAAACGCACAGGACGCCGACAGCACATCTCCGTGCACCAAAGTGTCCGAGTTCAACAACAGCACGTACCGACCGCTGGCCAAGGCAAGAGCCTGATTATTGGCGGCGGCAAAGCCGCGGTTGTCAGTGTTGCAGATCAGCTTCACTTGCGGAAAGCTCTCTCGGACCATGTCCTGAGAGCCATCCTCCGAGGCGTTATCGACCACAAAAACCTCGGCCTTGAGGTTGCTCAGAGTATCAAAAACCGATTGCAGGCAATCGCGCAGCATCTCTCGCGTGTTCCAGTTCACAATTACTATAGACAAATCCATCACGAAGTCCTCGGTGTCACTGGACAGTTAAAAAAGAGTATGGCGCGGCTTTTTCTGCTTTGCGGCTGGTGTCTGGTCGTCTCCGGTTTTTTTCGCCTTTCCGGGTTTTGTGTCGGCCATCCAGACGCCTGATCCGATCAGGAACATGAACAACACGAACAGCGAATTCCAAAGGTGAACCGTGCAGGCCGCTACCGAAATCCCGAAAAGCGTAAAGGCCCATGCGTGTCTGGCATTGATCCACTCTTGTGGCAGCTTTTTCTTCATGCCGATCACGATCATCAGACCCAGCAACAAGGCCACCAGCATAAACCACGCCGGCAAACCGTATCGCACCGCGATCAAAAGCCAGAAATTGTCCATGCTGTCGGACATCCAGACGGGGCGAACCCAATCCCCTAGGCCGATCCCGAAAATCGGATGTCTGGCGACCTCGGCCGTGCCGTAGTTCCAGATGTTGATCCGGTTGTAGGCCGACTGGGGCGAAAAGGTCAGATAGGTCACGAAGACGTGGAACGGCGTTCTGTTCGACATCAGATCGATCCAGAAATAGGTCAGGCCGAACAGACCAAACAACATCCGCCACCTGCCTGTCACGCCCTTGAGAACACGTTCCCACGCCGCCACGAATATTTGTGCGGCCAGAACGACATAGGGTCCGCCCGATCCGGACAGGAAGGTGGCCACCATGACGCCAATTGTTTTGAACATGCCGCGCTTGTTTTTGAAGTCTCTGCCGGCCACCACATAGTATGCCATCGAAAACGCGCTGGCCGAGAACACACCGTACAGAATGGGGTGGTCGAAGGGGCCAAACGCGCGCTCGATGCCCATGCGTTTGTCGATATAAGGCGCGCCAGGGCCGCCCAGAACTGCGGAAAAGCTGTCGCGCAGAATGTGGATCTCTGTCAGGGATTCCGGAATGGTAAAAATAAGCATGCCCAGAACAACGCCGACATAGGCACGGGCGAAGGCTGCGAAGTCTTCGTAAGAGCGGATATACAGACGCCCGAGTAGATAGGCGCCCGCAAACTCGATGACATAGATGCCGCCACTCTCGATCCCCTGTGCCAAACCGCCCCATTTGATCAAGGCAAGTGTCGCCCAGAGAGAATGCCCGAGGACCAGCCCGTCGAAGACGCCAAACTTGGCATGTTTGCCCACCAGCAACGTATAAAGGCTTGGCAGAAACAGAATGATCAGAACGACCCTGTATCCCGAGAACCGCAGCCCGCCCACCGTCAATGACATTTCGGGCGGCATCAGGATGCCGATAAAGAACAGGGCAATCGGGATTTTGACGCCGAACCATGTCTTTTTCTTTTTTGCCATCAGAATATGCCTGTTTCATCCTGACACTGCCGTACGTGCTTTTTGAATGATGGCAGGTTTGCGAAGCAACGCCAATGAAGGTTTTTCAATGAGCACCCAGCTGAGACATGCAAACGGCAAGACAGCCCCAAGGCTCAGCACGGCCAGCGCAAGAGGTGACATTGGCGCCAACAGCGCGACCAGACATTGCGATACGGGCCAGCCATAGATGTAGATTCCGTAAGAAATATCGCCCTTCAACGCCACGGTTGACAGGCGAAAAGACACAAGGCACAGGCCATAACCCAAAGCCAATACGAATGCCGGCAGGAACATCGCATGCCCGACCAGCAATATCGCGGGCACCATCAGTAGGACCCCGATGCCCCAGTGCAGCACGATACGTCGGCGCAGGCGCCAGAAAACAGCGCCCATGACAAAGGTGAGCAATAATGGCGCCAGTACAGAAAGGCGGTAGCTGATTGGGTTTGCCGTTGCGGCATCCAACACGTCGAAAGCCATCCAAAGTCCGCCGGCCGCGGCGACCAAAAGCCCCCAGCCCCAAACCTTGCCAAGCAAACCGGACCAAATTGCGCTGGCCACGATGGCATAACACAAGACTTCATAGAACAGGGTCCAAAGCGGCCCGTTCACGGCGAGAGGATAGGGGGCGTCGGCAAATGCCACGCCGATCGTGTGTTGCAGCGACACCAATGACAGCCCGCGCAGAACATATGTGGCCAGCTCGCTCAATCCGGCATTTGCGCCAAAAGCCTGCGCTAATCCGGCCGTTACGACCAAAGCAACGGCAAGGCCCGGAAAAATGCGAAAGACCCGCGCTTTGAGGAAAGTCGCTCGCGATCCCATGTTGCGATCGGCACTTGCCGAGACCAGCATGCCTGACAAAAAGAAAAAGACAAACACCGCCACTTTTCCGAGCGAGAGGCCGATCAACGCTTCCAGCGGCTCGGGCGTTCCGGGCCCAAGCGCAAGAGGCCAGGCATGGCTGACAACAACAGCCATCGCGGCAACAAGCCGGAGAATATCCATATTGTTATGGCGACCCCGATTCAGACCGTCTTCAAGTGTGATAGTGTTGGACATCATATCGCCCTTCAAATTGCTTTGATCTTGACTGGCTTCCAGAGCCGGTTGCGAATGATGCGCTTGAGAGAGCCGCCAACCGACTGGGCCTTGCGTTTCAGGTTCAAATGAGACCACCAAAGGCTTGCGCTGTTGATCCCGACATCCTTGGGCGCGGGCATTCCAGCCAGACGCATAGCAAGCCGGCGACCAAACACCGAGGCGCGCGTATCCAAAAGATTGGGTTGTGCCGCTGCGATAAGGTCACGTGGCCGTTCTTCTGCAATAAGAAAACCGTTGGCGATTGCTTCTTCGATAATGCGTTGGCCGCGCAGGGTGCGGGCAACGATCATCGAGCGTCCCGGATCGGTGTTGCCCTTTGGTGGGTTGTGCCAGGGATCCCCGACCGAGATGTCGGCAAATTCGCCCGTGTGATCGGCGCAGATACGGCAGCGCCATTTGCGGCCGGCCTGAAGCACGTTGCCCCAGCCTTCGCCATATGAAATGGCGTCGCTTTTCTGGGTTTCCCCTGTGTTGTCGATGTAGGTTGCCTGCATCAAACCGGGCCAGCCTTCGCCGCGATACCGCAGATCGGTCAGCTTGGCGTCTTTTGGCACGGACAGGCGGTCCAGCAACGCGTCCGTGGCGTTGATGTTTGGTGCCCCTGCGCAGAAGATCGAAATCGTCGCGGCAAGTTTGTCGTTCAAAGCCGGATCGATTTTCCCGGCTTTGGCAACTGATGCAACGTCGCATGGTTTGCCGATGAAGGCCGTAGGTGTGTCACGGGTCAGGATATCTTCGATCCGCTCGCCGGGGCTAGCTTGGGCGTAACGTGAACCTGCGCCGCGCAACAGCTCTTCTCGAGTCTGGCTGATCACGGACGTGTTTAGGCGTGGGTCGTCTTCGCGTTGGACAACATGGGCCACACCACCAGCGCTTTGAGACGCGAGCATCGACTGGCTCAGCGCTGTTGCCGCTCCGCCGGATGATCCGCGATGGCGGATCTCATCGTCGCTGGCCCAGCCTTCCCAAACCTTGAGAACGGGACCCCAGCTGCGATCCGTGTCGTCGCGTGTGTCCAGTTCATCATAGTTGGCACCAACACCGGCGCACAACTTTATGGCTTCCTGTGCTGCTGCACGCCCTTGCGATGTTTGCGAGACCACGGGACGGCGTCCGTTTTGAACGTCTTCCACCATGCGGATCAGTTCCGGAAAGCCACCGGCGCAGGCACCGCAGCCTGTGCAAAGGCTGGTTTCGACGGCGCGGGTGATTGGATCAGATGAACGGGTCATACAAAAACGTCCTTTTGCGAAGAGGAATGTGTCGAAGAAATATACGGTTTCAGCAGCGACCAAGCCCGAAGTGCAGCAACCGCTTCGCCTGCCGCGGCGATGAGGGCCAGGGCGAACAGCGGGGCGCCCACCGCAACGGCAGCCCATGCAGGGATGATGGCCAGCGCCCGAAGGGTGTTGCTCCGAAACGGAATGTCCGTGCGACCAAGAGAAACCGCCAGTTGCGATATCGGCGTCCGGGCAATGCGGATCGCCGCCCCCAAAGCCAGCGCCCAGATCAGTGCCTGACTGGGCGAGAAGTCGGCCCCGTACACCGTTTGGATCATCGGTCCAGCAGCCAGTCCGAAAGCCAGCAAAAAGACCCCGGCAAGTGCTGAATAGCTGCGCAAGGAAGGTAGCGCGGCCGCGGGCAAATTGTGGGCCGCAATGGCACGACGGAATTTCGGGGCCAGCAACGAGGCTGCAGCGCGCCCCGTAATCTGGGCAGGAAGCAGCGCGAGCTGAAGGGCGATGCCGTACATCCCCAATTCGGCCCAGCTAAAGTATCCCGCAACAATCAGGCGATCCGCTTGAAACGTCAGGAACATCAAGCCAGCGTTGAGAATAAGAGGCGCTCCGAAGTGCCAAATCCGAACCAGAACAACACGCTCGAAGGCAAGGGCATAGCGGCGCTCGGACAGCAGATGGGACAAAACAAACAAAGAGAACACATGGGTCAGTATAACACCCAGAAGGGCACGATAGTCTGAAAGCAGTGTTGCGAAGATCGGGGTCGAAATCAACATGGCTGCCGCTGCGCCCAATTCCACCACAGCCAGCCGGTTATAGCTGAATTTGCGCTCATGGCGCCGATAATCCAGATGCACGAACCCGCGGATCAGCGGGGCCAGCGCCAGAATGGCATAGCTGCCAGCAGTGGGGCCATCTGTAAATGCCTGGGACAAAGGAAAGGCCAGAGCCAAAAGAACAAGAGCAAGGAAGACGCCCCGCAATACCGCAGCGCCCTGAAGATTTGCCTGCAAACGGGCGCTGCCACCATCTGGAACCTGCGCCATAAAGCGTTCAAACGACACGTCGCTGGCCATTTCAACAAGACGCAAAACAAGCGCCAAAAGCATTGTTTTGCCAAGTTCCTCAGCACCCAGAAGGCGTGCCATGATGATCGAGCGCACAAACGCGGCAAGCTCGTTCGCCAGGGGAACGCTCCAGGCGGTGACCCGACCTTTGATCGTGGCAGTGCGCATCAATCAGACCTCGGTTGCACGGATGGCGGCAGCAACCTGATCCATCTGGTCAGAAGCGCGTTGCAACAAGGCTGGCAGGGCGGCATCAAGGTCGTGTTTTGTCTGAGCTCGCATCTCAAGGCTTTCCTTAACGGCATGGGCCAGAGTTTCAGCATCCATCTCGCGCAGGTCAGCGACCGACCCGACAAACCCGCACTCTTCAAAAACGCCAGCAGCTTTGTCGCTGTAACCCAGACCAAGTGTAGGGACGCCTGAGGAAAAACCTGCAATTGTCGCGTGCATCCGTGCTCCGGCGAACCAGTCCATCCGCGAAATGGTCGCTTTCAGCTCGGGCGCTGTATAGTCCTGAGGCAATGTCGCGGTGCGATCGCCGTATTCCGATTGCAGCATGGTTTCCAAGGCGCGCGCGGCTTCCCAATCGCTTTCGGGATCGTTTTCCGGGCGGTTGACGTGCGGGACAAGAACAAGGCGCATGTTTGGATCGCTGTCCAGAATAGTGCGCGCAGCCGAAAGAAGCTGACGGCGGTGATTGTCGGCCAGCCCAAAGTCGGCTTGGGCTTGCTCGGGATTTTGCCACAACAGCCCGCTGACATTCAGGCCCGCAACAGGTGTCGCGGCATCGCTCAACCAACCGTCAATCACGGAAGGCACGGCGATGGCAGGCTGCGTTGTTGGCAAGAGAACGGCCATGTCGACACCAAGGTGATGACGCGCCGGATCAAAGTCCGAACCAAGCTCGCTTTTGAGGAATTCATAGCTTTTGCTGTCACGGACCCAGATTGCATGTGCGCGTCTGAGGATGTCGACAGCTTCTGCTTTCTTTGCGCTGTCCTTGAACGGGCCAAGCGTTTGCGGCAACAGGATCAAAGGGCGGTCATTGTCGAGCGCAAGACGCTTTGTCCGGCACATCGCCTGGAACCGCTTTTCTCCATAAAGATCGGTAAAGCTGTCTCCGCCGCTCACATCGAGAACGGCACGTGATGACAGGACCGAGTGTGCGGCCGCGTTACCAAGTCCACCAAACTGGGCAAGGAAGGCAACCGTGCGCAAGCAATCGCCACGCCACAAGCGGCGGTTGTTTGACAGGCCAATCAGGCCGACGTCAATGTCGCGCCCATCAATGGACCAGCGTGTTTGGCGACGTCCCAGTCCGTGATCGGCAACATTGACCGTTGCAATGCCACGTTGGGCGAGACCGGAAACGGCAGAATAGCACAAAGCACTTACGCCTTGATTTCCGGTATTTGGTGCAGCTCCGAGCAATGTAATCATCTGAGACCTCTGTTAAGTCGTCTATTACGTTAGAATGCATTGACCATAGCCGAGTAAACGGCGATGAATACCACGTCGGAAGGTTACAAGCAGGTCCATGGGATTGGAGTATCTATTCAAAAGATTACAAAACATGTTTTGGCCTATACCGAAGTATAGCCGAAGTGTTTTCCTTCCTTCCTCGCAACCTATTCTTTCGTATAGTTCACGGTTCCTTTCGGTGGTTTTCTTTGTGGCTTTGGCCGCTTGTGATTCTGAATCATTTGATAAAAGCCGGTTATATTCGGATGGTGTTGTTGATCGCCAAAGAGTGGTGTCCAATCCCGGTGTTCCGGGCAAGGAGGTCGGATGCCAATCATCTTCAAAGGCCCCAAGCCAGCTGCATTCCGCCTCTGTCGAGCGCAGTTACCGGGTTGGGCCCGGTGACAATCTGAAATTCAATATTTTCGGCGAAACGGGTCTGACCGACATCGTGGCCCGCGTGGATGGCGGTGGATATGTCCAGCTGCCCATCGTCGAAACCGTAAAGGTTGCCGGGCGCACGACGCGCGAGATCCAGCAAGACGTGAAGCAATCTTATAGCGATCACTTCAACAACCCTTGGGTGACTGTTGAGCTGGTTCATGCAGAAAGCCATCCGCTCTACTTCCTCGGGGAATTCAATTCATCCGGTGTTCAATACCTCGAACATCCCCGCACGTTGCTTGAATCTCTGGCGCTTGGGGGGGGATTGACGCAGGATGCTTACCTTCCCGGAGCACGTTTGATCCGCAACAACACGATGTGCATCGTTGATCTGCACGGCCTTTTGAAAGAAGGCCGCTTTGAGCACAACATCCAGATCACGGGCGGCGACGTCATTTTTGCGCCACGCAAAGAAGACATGCAGGTTTACGTGCTTGGCGCGGTTGGCAGCCCTCAGGCGCTGCCTTTCGGGGCGCAGGGTCGCACCATACTCGAAGCGCTGACAATGGCCGAAGGGCCGGACGGGAATAAGGCGCTGTTGGACGAGGTCCGCATCATCCGCAGCTATTCCACGACCGAAGGAGAGTTGCTTGTTGTGAATGTCGACAAGATGCTCAAAGGGCAGGCGCTCGACTATCCGCTGGCGCCCGGCGATGTGGTCTATGTTCCACAAGACTCGGTTGGGGAATGGAATGATGTGATCGAGATGATCCTGCCCACTCTTGAGGTGATCGGTGGCATTGTGACCCCGATCGTTCTGGTGAAGAGCCTCTGATCGCCAGTGGTTTTCGCGGACAGCAGGCACGAGGCATTTTGCCTGTTTAGGGCCGCTCTTGTTTATCGGGCGTGCTGCGAATTTGCAGCCACCTTATGTCACCGTCAAATCCTGCCCAATTAAAGGCCTTGCCCAAAATCAATCCATGCGATGTGGATCTATTGAGGTCTCCGGACACAGGCAACGTTCCGACCAACCGACCGTCCACAAAGGCCTGCATGCGCGCATGTTCATTGTCGAAAGAGACCAAAAGGGTATGCCATTCACCCCTTAACAGGCGCGCACCCTTGGTTTCCAGTTTGAACGTTTGCCCAAGGGTGTTGGTCGCAATGAACAACACCTCGCCGTTCGGTTCGGCGCTCAGGATCCAAGAGCTATGCACACGGGCAAGATGGCCGCCTGCGGTGCTTGCGGGGCGGATATCCATGGCGATCCACACGGCTTCCGTGTTGACCACCGCCGTGGGCTGACCAGGTGCAAAGCGGATCGAAGCTTCTGCAGAGAGCCATAGCGCGGAGGTTTCAGGCGTTGGAATGGGAAGCTGATCATCAGGAAGGTCCGTTTTGTATGACGAACGATCAATCAGACGAGAGTCTTCTACACCCAGATCCAAGAGCACAGGATCGCGGACAGTGATGTAAGATGTATTGGTTGCCGTGCGTCCATCTGGCAATGTCACGGATAGCCGTACATCATATTCGCCCGGTTTGGCATACCGATGTGAAAGGTCTGGCTCGCTCGACGTGGTTCCATCACCAAGCACCCAGAGAAATTGGGTATCTTTTGGCAATTGGCCCATGGGGCCGCGGCTGTGGCGCGCCGTAAGGTGAACAAGATCATGTTTTTGCGACCAGTGAATGACAGGTGCCAATTGATCCGGCGTTGGGTTGAAACGTGTGATATCTGCGCCTGCGCCGGATTTGCCGATAGGGCCATCTGGGAGGGCTTGCAGATCGGTCATACAGGGGCGCGGTGTCAGGGCATTCAGGAAAAGCGTTTGATAGCGTTCATTGGCGCGTGGCGAAGATCGCTTGGCAATCATGTTCCCAGAAACGATCCAGCGTGGATCAGATAAAACCGCGTCGCCGGAAATGTTGTTTTGCACCGTCACTTCGGTGGACCGTGGGTCCAGATGGATCTTTGGGACCTGCACCAGCTTATCTTCGGAAGTATGGGCCTCTTGCAGAACTGTATTGTGCCGCACGACAAGACCGTTTGTCTCGGCGGTCGAGATGCCGTGTGTGTCGTTGTTGAGGATCAGGTTGTGTTCAATGCGGATGTTTTCATAGAACATGTCGTTTCCGCCACCTTGGCTGTCGACGATCTCATTCCGCATAAAGATGGATTGGGTGCCTGCGTTTTCGCCACCAAACAGTTGGTTGTGATGAATGTATACGTTGATTGAAGGGGCAGAGGTCCGGTTTGTCCAAAACTGGATCATGTCGCGGTGGTCGCCTGCGGCCGCAGGAGCAAAGTCGTGAAAGTAGTTTTCCGCGACTTCTACATTCGTGACTTGCGCGAAATCGAAACCATCAGACCGCATGCTGTGAATGTTGTTCCTTTTGACAAGCAGGTTTTCCACATTCAGGAACACAGCACCGCGGTGGAATTCTTTGAACTCAGAGTGAGTGATGGAGACATTCTTGCTGTTTCTGACGAACAGGCCTTGTCCGGCGAAAAGGCCGTCAATTGCTCCCCCTTGGAAAATCACCCGCGAAAAAGAGATGTCTTCCGAATTGCGAACCTGAAACGGTCGATCGCGAAACGTAGACTGATCATTCGGGGTATACGCGAATTGGATGTCCTCAAACCGTATGTTTGTGGCTCCATCTAGAATGAGGCCCGTCAAGATCGCAGGCATTTCGGGGTTTGCAGATCGAAGCGTAATTGGTGCGGGTGCATCATCCGTCTGGCGCAAGCGTTGCGGGACGTCCAACTGGCCATATGTGCCACCCGCCAGCAGGATGGTAACGGGGCGGCTTCCAGCAGCCCTCAACGCTTCTGAAAGCTCCACATCAGGCCCGAGTTCCAGAATGTTGGAGTTGTCACGTTCCAGAGCGGCCAGAGGCTCATTGTCCTGCACATCAATCTGCCACCCTCTGCAAAAGGGTTTGGCCTCTTGCGCAGCCAAAGGGACGGCGACGAGTTGGGTCAGTGAGATGAAAATGAGAAAGTGTTTCAGCAACGTTGGATCACAGTTTACGTGGTGAGCATGAGTAGCGGGCGGTTCGTGTTTCTGCGGCGCGCCTTTGAGGTGGAATTCCAATGGTGAGGCTCATTGGTTTGGTCGACGTTAACCTCATCTTTGCGGCGCATAAATCCATCGGTGACGGTGATTCCAGTCAGGCGGTGATGCTCGGACATTAGTTCCGAAACCGGAATTCCCAAGCATAATAAGGGGTATGCCCTTCATACATTAGGCGAGAGGCGCGCTAGCCATTGGTGCAATGCGGTGGCCAATTGGATGGATCAACATCCGTTTGGATGGCGTCCTATACCAATGAAACAGTGAATGATCTTTCGCGAGAATGCTCTGGGCGGCTCGGCTTGGTATTTCAAAACGATATCAATAACGATTGGAAAAGGTATGGTTCAAGCGACTGAACTTCAAATTGACACGTCTGTCACGGCCGAACAGATGGCCGCGGCGATGTTTGGCGCTGGTGTGACCGTCGTCAGCTCAAGCTATTCTGGCGATGCTTTGTCGTCAGGCATTTTTACAGGGGGGCAAACGACTTCCCCAAATGCCGTTCCTGCGGACACAGGCGTAATTCTGTCCACAGGGCAGGCAACGAGCATCACGAATTCCTCGGGAGATGCAAACCAAGCTACCAACACAAGCACCAATACGGCTGGTATCGACGGCGACACGCTCTTGAATGGCATTGCGGGTGTGGCCACCTATGATGCGGCCATCTTCGAAGCCGAATTCATTCCGACCGGTGACACCCTGACCATGCAGCTGGTCTTTTCATCCGAGGAATACCTCGAATGGGTCAACGCGGGATACAATGATGCGGTTGGCATCTGGGTAAACGGAACCAAGGCCGAACTGGCCATTGGCGACGGCGATATCTCCATCGACAACATCAACACAACAACCAACGAAAACCTCTATATCGACAATACGAATTCTATCGTGAATTCCGAAATGGACGGCCTGACCATCACTCTGACTGTGAAGGCGCCGGTTCAAATTGGGGAAGTCAACACGCTGCGGCTTGGTATCGCCGATGCAGGAGACGCGGTTTATGACAGTAATCTCTTGATTGTCGGAGACAGTATTCAGACAGCGCTGATCGCGAATGATGATGCCTTTACGATGACGTCCAAAGGGGTTTCTAAAATTGACCTGATGGAAAACGACACAGGTCCAACAGGCGCAACGCTGTTTATTACGCACATCAATGGTCAGGCGATCGAAGTCGGAGAAACCGTTGTTCTTGATACGGGTCAGAGCGTCACTCTTGAATCTGACGGGTCGTTGATCACCGCAACCAGAGATGCCGGTTCAACCGTGTTCACTTATACGGTTTCAGACGGCAATGGTTCGTCCGACGTGGCCTATGCCACGATCCTGACAGATCCGGTCGATGGCACATCCGGCAACGACTGGATGCGCTATGGGTATTCCGACAACGAAGGGAACACGATTGACGGTGACGACGGCGATTCCGAAGTCATTATGGGATATGGTGGCAACGACAAGATTTTTGCCGGCTTGGGGCATGACGATATCTATGGCGGAGAAGGCAATGATTTCATTCGGGCCGCTTCGGGCGATGATCTGATTGATGGTGGTTCGGGACGTGATGTTCTGGATGGCGGCACGGGCGTCGATACGATGATCGGCGGCGAAGGCAACGACATCTACTATATCGATAACGTCGATGACGTCGTGACCGAAAACGCGGACGAAGGGCGCGATTTGGTCATCACCGATATATCCCATGCGCTGGCCGCAGATTTCGAAGATCTTCGTTTTAGTGCAGCAGAAACCGCTCTTGTTGGAACCGGCAACGACAACAACAACATGATCACCGGCAACGCACAGGACAACACGTTGTCCGGGCTTGGCGGTAACGACCGCATCTTGTCAGGTGACGGCAACGACACCGTTTATGGCGGCGCGGGCCGTGATGCTCTTGATGGGAATGGCGGGAACGATTCACTGGTTGGTGGAGCAGGCCATGACAAACTGTTCAGCCACGAAGGGGATGACACACTCGAAGGTGGAACGGGGTCGGACAACCTGCGCGGAGGCGAAGGTTCTGATGTGCTGGATGGCGGCGAAGGGCGTGATCTGGTGTCTGGAGGAACAGGCGCAGACACCTTCATTTTCCGCTCGAACGATGGTTACGACACCGTGTTTGACTTCGAACTCGGCGTAGATACCCTTGAACTCTACGGGATCAACAGCACGGATCTGCAATTCTCGAGCTTTGGGTCCGGGACACTTGTCGAAATGGGTGGCGATGACCAGATCGTCTTCAAGGAAATCGCTGTCTCCGACTTTCAGCAGGGCGCAGATATCCAGTATTTCGATCTGCCTCTGGTCTGATGACCGCCAAGACCAGACATGTGACATGAAAAAAACGGGCGCCAGACTTAAAAAGGTCTGGCGCCCACTTCAATGAGTTGTCTGGCAAGCATCAGCTGCCAGCGCAAGCCTAAGATGCCACTTCGGACCGGATCATCTTGATTTGATCTGCGATAATGTCGGTGACTTCCGCGAAATCTTCTGCGTCCAGAACATCAGCGTTGTCTTCTACAATGCTTGCGCATTCGGAAAGGTCTTTGAACCCCAGAAGGCCGGATGCCCCTTTGAGAGAGTGCGCGTCAGCAGAGACCGTTTCAAAGTCTTTCTTCTTCCAGCCGGTCCGGATCGCCCTCAAAAGCCGTGTTCCATCGTCCAGAAAGTCAGACACCAGGGCGTTGATCTCGCGGGCATCCATGGCCAGAACAAGACCTTCTGCGATGTCTTTTGACATCAATTTCAGAACGGTTGCCTGTTCTTCGTCACGCGGCTTTGCGGTTCGCCGGTAAGACCTGTTTCTGCCTCTGAGCGCTTCGGCGATCCCCATCCTGAGGTCTTGAAAACCAATGGGCTTGTTCAATACTCGATCAATGCCAACACTGCGGCTTTCGTCCTCGATGGTTTCCATGACGTGTGCGGTCAACGCAAGAATTGGGGGAATCTGATCCGCAGCCCAAGTGTCGCGAATGGCGCGTGTCGCCTGCAGGCCATCCATCTCCGGCATGGCGACATCCATCAGGATGATGTCATATTTACCGGGTTCGAATTTCTCGACGGCAATGCGCCCGTTCTCTGCCAGATCCGCATCAAGCCCCATGCGGTCAAGGAACGTCATGATCAGTTTCTGATTGATCTTGTTGTCTTCGGCCAGCAATACCTTTGCGCCTTTTAACAGCGCTTCGATATCTTTGATTTCCGGTATCTGGGGCAGTTCTTCGACAGAAGTGCCCGTTACTATCTCGACCGGCAGTTCGAACCAGAACACGGATCCTTTACCAAAACGGCTTTCAACACCGATAGTGCCACCGCAGCCTTCGATAATCCGCTTGCTGATTGCGAGGCCCAAACCGGTACCTTGCGCTGCCGCTGTCAGCTTGTTTTGAACCTGCGAGAAATCCTTGAACAGGTGCTGTTTTTCATCAGGGGCAATCCCGACACCTTGGTCTTCCACCTCAACGCGCAGCAACGATCCATTATCAAAATGCTCCGCTGTGGCGCGCACCTCGATCAACCCTTCCGAAGAGTACCGGGTCGCGTTGCTGATCAGATTGGAAAGAACCTGCCGAATGCGTGTGGCATCCCCCGAAAACAGGTTCGGCACCGTATCAGAGATACTTTGGCGAAACGTCAGGCCATCTTTGGTCGAGTTGGCAATCGCCATCGCCAGAACGCTTGCGGTCAGCGCGCGAATATCAACAGCTTCTTTGTGAAACTGAAAGGCTCCGGCTTCCATTTTTGAAAAATCCAGAACATCGTTCACGATGCGCTTCAACGCCGTACCCGAAGCGGTGGCATAGTCGAGAAGCTCGATCTTTCTCGAGTCGTCCTCTTCCATGCGAAGCAGGTTGATCATACCGATGAGACCGCCCAGTGGGGTGCGAATTTCATGGCTCATCGTGGCCAAAAAACGCGACCGCATTTCAGAAGCGGCCTGCGCCTTTTCCAATGCGGCCTGAAGCTTTGCGGTGCGGTCTTCTACAATTTCCTCAAGTGAGTTCTGGTGGCTGAGAAGCTCTTCGTTCGCGAGAAACAGCTCGCGACTTTTGGATTCAAGAAGCGCTTCTGCTTCCTGACGTGCCCGTTTCTCCCGTTCGAAACGGGAACGGGAGACAGGTTTCTCTGCGTCGTCACTCAATTCACGATAACTCCTTAAGAGGTGAGAGTGATCAAGAACCTAGTGTTGTTTGGCTGATTTGGAACAGCAGTACGTTCAATTGTCGCTGTTTCTTTGAAACGTTCAATGCACGCTTCGATCAATCCTTGGCAAAACTCCACCAATGGGCGTGGAGACGAATACACCATTTCGAACTGGCTATCCCCAAAACGCTCGGTTGTGAAGCTGGGCAATTCTGCTTCGGGATAGAGCTTCAGAACCTCGACGTGAATTTCGGTATCGATGGCTTCGAGCATGTCGAATGAGTTTTCTTTTCCGACAAAGAAATCGCTGTACCCTTTTTCAAAAAAGTCGAGCATCCAGAAGCCAAATTTTTGTTGCAGGGCTTCTGGGCTTGCACCAGACTTTTCGCTAAAGCCTTCAACCAGCTTTATAAGGTGATCACACGGATAGTTCCCTACCGCCGTAAACGCACCGCCGTTATCCAAGTCAGCTTCATCAAGGACATTGTCAACCGTGGCTTCCCCGAATGCGGACTCGGCCATGCTCAGCAATTCTACAAAAACAACGCCCTTCATGGCCGTTTCCTCTTTTCTAAAGTGGCATACTAATGGCTTTGCACAAGTCACTAGCGCAAACATAGAAGCATTTCTAATGCGCAAACCGGTAGGTCTTATATCCTTTCGTATAGGATGCTGTCAGGTCAATGGCTTACGTTCGCGTCAGACCTATACTTTTGGCGCATTTTCCAGAAATGCCTAAAAACGTTACGATTTTTCTTGGGCCATTTTTGCCTTGGCCGCGCTTTCACGTGGCTCAGGCGGTACTCGACGCTGACAATGGGTGCGCAGAATGTAAGTGACGCCTTTCCCATGATTGGGATACTCGCCAAGCCAGAGGTGTTTCGGCTCAAGAGTGACATTGTGCCCCAAGGGAGGTGTTAAAAAGGTAACGCTTTGGCTTGAAACCGGCGGGATGTGGGCGCACTCTGGGCTCAAACGAAAGTCGGTAGATGAACGAAGATTTTTTCCTCGCCATTGGCGGCATCGGCATGTTTCTTCTGGGAATGAAGATCATGACGAACGCCCTTCGTGAAGCGGCAGGAAGCAATCTTCGTGACTGGCTGTCCCGTTTCACCACAACCCCTCTGCGCGGGGTTATGACCGGTGCGATCACCACAGCCATTATCCAATCCTCCAGCGCAACAAGCGTGATGGTGGTTGGGTTTGTGGGCGCCGGATTGCTGAGCCTTGGCCAGGCTCTTGGGGTTCTCTACGGGGCAAATATCGGAACCACTGCGACGGGGTGGATCGTGTCGTTGTTGGGATTCAAGTTGCAATTGGGCAGCCTGGCGATGGCCTTGCTCTTCCCGGCGGCTTTGCTGGATCTCTTGGCGCATGGCACTTTGGCCCGTGTTGGCCGGGTTGTCGCGGGCCTGTGTCTGTTGCTGGTTGGGCTGGAGTTCCTCCAGGATGGGATGAAGGGGCTGACCGAAGGCGCAAGGTTCGACATGCTTCCCTCGGGCACGCTGGGATCGGTTTTGCTTTTGTTGTTGATTGGCGCGGTCTTCACGATCCTGGTGCAATCTTCTAGCGCGGCTGTGGCGCTTGCGTTGGTGCTGCTGGACGGTGGCGTTATTTCGGTGTCTCAGGCGACTGCCATGGTCATCGGGATGAACATCGGCACGACCTTCACTGCTATGATGGCCTCTGTCGGGGGCTCTCGTCCGATGCGCCAAACTGCCGTCGGGAACCTTGTGTTCAACCTTGTGACATCTGCGCTGGCCTTGCCCGTCGCGATATTTGCAGAGGACCAGATGACGGCGCTGGCCGTGGCGACCGACCCGATGACTGCGCTGTTGTTGTTTCATCTGGGGTTCAACGTCGTGGGAACGGCCCTGTTTTTACCCTTCACGTCCGAGTTCGCGGCGTTCATTGCCCGACTGGTGCCGGAAACCAAAACCGACAGTCTGATTTCTCTGGATCGTGCGCTTCTGCAAGATCCAGGCACCGCGTTGATCGCGGCTCAAACGGCGCTCATTACAATTGTGGGGCGGCTGTTCGATGCGCTGGGCAGTGCGTTGCAACCCGAACCGGATTTGCGCTTGTTGGCGGCCTTGGCACCGGTTGAGGAGGCCGTCGAAGAACTGGTCGCGTTTTTGGAAGATATCCGTCTGCCAGAAGGCGTCGAAGATGACGAGAAGATCTACACCGAACTGTTGCATCAGACGGACCACGTTATGCGGCTGCTAGAGCACGCGCGTCGTCCGGCGTTTGTTCAAATCCTGCTGGAGGATCGAATCCTCAGGCGCCCTGCTTTGGCAGTAGGAGCCGCTTTGTTGCGTCACCCGCCCGCGCCTTTGACCGAGCGGGATGCCGAACGTTTGGCCCGTCTGCATCGGTTGGTCGAGCATCGCAGGAAACGGCACCGGCGCGCGATGTTGTTGGGCGAACACGCAGGGATGTACTCTGTGTCAGATGTGTTTTCTCATACCGATGCCATGCGATGGTTGGACCGTGTTCTTCACCATGCCGAGCGTATCGCGAAACACTATGAGACATTTCACAAAGTACGCCCCGAATTTCCAGAAGAGGCGCAACAAAAAACGCCCGCATGAAATGCGGGCGTTTCGATTGCATATCCAGTGCTGGATCAGAGGCTGGCGTCCAGAGCAGCAATCACTGCGGAGCCCATTTCTGATGTTGTTGCCGGTGTTCCACCGTCCGCTTGCATCAGGTCGCCCGTGCGAACGCCATCAGCCAGAACCTGTTCAACGGCGGCTTCAAGACGATCTGCTTCGCCGCCCTCGCTAAACGAATACCGCAGAGCCATCGCAAAGCTCAGGATACAGGCACAAGGGTTGGCTTTGCCTTCACCGGCAATGTCAGGCGCAGAACCGTGTACGGGCTCGTAAAGTGCTTTGGGACGACCGTTTTCCATCGGAGCACCCAGCGATGCCGACGGCAGCATACCCAGCGATCCGGTGAGCATGGCCGCGCAATCCGAAAGAAGGTCGCCAAACAGGTTGTCTGTCAGAATCACGTCGAATTGCTTTGGTGCCCGAACAAGCTGCATCGCGCCATTGTCTGCGTACATGTGCGAGAGTTCGATATCTTTGTAATCCGCTTCGTGCACTTCAGTGACCACGTCGCGCCACAAAATGCCGGATTCCATTACGTTTGCTTTTTCCATCGAACAAAGCTTGCCGCCGCGCTTGCGGGCCAATTCGAATGCAGCACGTGCAACGCGGTCGATCTCGGACTCGGTATAGCGTTGTGTGTTGATACCGACGCGTTCGTTGTTCTCGGTGAAGATACCGCGTGGTTCACCGAAATAGGAACCAGAGGTCAATTCGCGAACGATCATGATATCGAGGCCCGCGACGATGTCTTTCTTCAAAGAAGAGAAATCTGCCAGGGCGTCAAAACACTGGGCCGGGCGCAGGTTGGCAAAAAGGTCCATCTCTTTGCGCAGGCGCAACAGGCCGCGCTCAGGTTTTACCGAAAAGTCCAGAACGTCGTATTTTGGTCCACCAACAGCGCCCAGAAGAACGGCGTCAACCTCTTGGGCTTTGGCCATTGTGTCATCATGCAAAGGCACACCGTGTGCGTCATAGGCCGCGCCGCCCACCAGATCTTCGCTCACGTCGAATTTCAGGCCGCGTTTGTCACCGAACCAGTCGATGATGCGTTGTACTTCGGCCATGACTTCGGGGCCAATGCCGTCGCCGGCGAGAATGAGAAGCGAAGGGTTGCTCATGGATTTCGTCCTTGATGAATTTGCTTGGGATTGCCCTAGCTGGAGAACGCGAAAAGATCAAGAAACGAAGGGTTGCAGACCGTCGGACAGAAGGTCCCAGACACGGGAAATTCGCGGTGTGTGGCGCATAGCTTCGTGTGCGGTAAGCCAAACCGGCAATGTCGGAAGGGGAACTCCGAGATCAAGGTCGATGATTCCGTCAGTCGCCATGGCGGTGTGTTTTTGACAAAACCCGATCCCGCACCCTGCCTTGACCAGCTCCCAATAAGCCGTCTGGTTGTCACACCTGACGCAGAAGGTATCCCGGGTGACCGACCATCCATGATCTGTCATTGAGCGAATGATAAGATCGTTCCGGTCATATCCTACGATATCATGGTTAATGAAATCTTCCGGCGTTTGCGGGAGCCCTCTGCGCGCGACATAGCTTTCAGCTGCGAACAGCCCCAACGTGATATCCCCAAGGTGTTTGGCAATCATATCCAACTGTTTGGGGCGATACATGCGGATGGCGATGTCCGCTTCGCGAAATAGCAGGTTTTCCGTATCATCCGTTGCCAGCAAATCCAGTTTGATCTCGGGCTCTTTGGTGCGAATGCTGGCCAGAAGGTCCGGTACAACATGATGGGCCATAAACACGCTACAGGTGATCCGCACATCGCCGGCCAGCGAGGTTTGCGCACCTGCGGCCTTGAGGGTGAGTTCGGACATATGGCGCTGCATGGCGCGGGCTGTGTGAAATACATCCTGCCCAAGCTCTGTCAGTTCGAGCCCCCTTGCATGACGATGAAAGAGTTCGACACCAAGGGTGGTTTCCAGTGTCTTTATATGTCGCCCGACAGTGGGTTGGCTGGAGTGGAGTCGGCGCGCACCAGCAGACAGCGACCCCGTTTCCGCAACTGCCAGAAAAACCTGAATGAGCGACCAATCTGTTGATGACAAATTATCCATTCAAAAATGAATACACGATCTTTGATTTTTGCCAATTTTTAAATGCATGTGAATGGTCGAGGGTAAGGGAGAAATGCTAATTAGTGGGAGTTCAAGATGTCTCAATCTGTTCTTGTTTTGGGAGCGTCCGGTCGTTTCGGGCAACATACGGCAGCGGCCTTTTCTGCCGCAGGTTGGCAGGTGACACCGTTTGATCGGAAAACTGATAATCTGATGGATGCGGCCCAAGGCAAAGATGTCATCGTCTCGGCATGGAACCCGCAATATCAGGACTGGGCGAGTTTGGTTCCTGATTTGCATGCATCTGTGATTGCCGCAGCACGCGCCGCAGATGCGACTGTCATCCTCCCCGGAAATGTCTATGTGTTTGGCGCAGGGCATCCGGGTGTCTGGAGCGAGACCACCCCTCATCTCGCGACCAACCCTCTTGGGCAAATTCGCATAGAGATGGAGCAAGCCTATCGCGACAGTGGGGTCCGCACCATTGTTCTGCGGGCTGGAGACTATCTCGACAACACTGCGTCTGGAAACTGGTTCGACAGAATTATGGCGTCAAATGTTGCAAAAGGAAAATTCACCTATCCTGGCGAAGCGAACATTGCCCATGCCTGGGCCTATCTTCCAGACATTGCAAAAGCCGCAGTTCTTCTGGCGGAGAAACGGTTAGATCTTGCCGTCTATGAAGACGTGCATTTTCCGGGCTTCACGCTTAGCGGGCAAGAAGTCGCGGATATGATCTCGGCCTCGATGGGGCAAGCGATTCACCTGAAGCGGATGAGTTGGTTGCCGCTACAGCTTCTGGCGTGGGCCTGGCCTATGGCGCGCTGTTTGTGTGAAATGCGCTATCTGTGGAACACGCCGCATTCCCTAAGCCATGAACGCTTTGAGCAACTCCTTCCCGAGTTTGTTCATACACCGGCCGAGCAGGCCATCGCGCGTTCCGTGAATGCGGTTTTGCCCACATCGGATCACATCGCCAAATCAACCCAGATCAAGGCGTGACGGCTGGTTTCCTCGCCTTCGGGCCATGCGACCCCTTTGTCCAGCACGGTTAATGCGGATGAGGGCAAGATGTAATCCACACGCATGTCTCCGGGCGTCGGATCCGGCCAGTCGGCCGTTATGTCCCCGCGAAGACGTGAAACGGGATGTGGATCTTGAAGGCGGGGGTGATTTAGAAGGGCGCGAAGTGCGCCTTTCTGGCCCTCTCCCTTTTGGATATCCTGATTGGCATTGCCCAACAGGATAAACTGCTCGTTTGTTATCCCGCCAAATCCGCCGTTCAAGACATGTTGCCAAAGCCGCAGCTCATCAGCATTGCGCAGGCCATTGCGGTCTTCCTCTCCGTCGAAAACCGGCGGCGTTGCATCTAGTGTGAGCATCTGCAGGTCTCCTGCGGGGGTCTCTATGTGCACAATCCAATGCCCCCCGGACGACAAGCGTTGAACACTTTGGGCTGCCTCTGACGGAAACGGGCGACCATCCACAAAAGGCAATCGTGCACCGGGCAGATCTTTCCACAACAGATGAGAGAAGTCTTTGACCCCGTCCTGAGATACTGGCCATCGAGAGAGAATGGCCATGCTGCCCTGACCAAAGAAATGTCCGAACCCAAAGGCATCTTCTGCTCCGGTCGACCAGCCATCCCCGTTGAGGTCCATGCCACTTTGGTCTCCACGATTTGTAGGAAGGGCGAACCGGACCGGCAGGGTATGGCCGTGCTCAGCAATCGCTTGTTGCAAGGCAGCAAGCCCTTGAAGATCATGGTCGTAGTCAACGCCTAAGACCAGAATGATGTCGGGCTTGATCTTGGCAATCAGGGCTGCGGCGGATCGGGATTTCGGGCTGCCCCTGCGGATGTCGCGCAGCATTAATCCCGGTCCGCGTGCTGCGAGTTCGGTGTCGAACACCGCAACGCGCAACTTGTCAGCCGCAGCGCCCAAAGGGGCACAAACCAACAGGAAAAGGATGAGGATCAGGCGGCTTGGATCGCTTGTGCAGCGGCGTAGGCGCGACGGCGGTTTTCGTCGATCATTTCGGCGACGCGGGTCATTGCCATGCCACGCATAATCAGGCTTGCCGGAATAAAGGCCCATGCACTTATGGTCCAGATCAAGGTCATCGAGTCGTCCAGATAAATCGGATCAACAAGGTCAGACATCATTTGCACAATTGCTGGGATCAAAAATGGCATCAAAAACCCTAACGCAATGTTAAGGCGCCCGTCGCGACGCAGACGTGACAAGACATCGCCGCCAGCGGTCGGATCAAACAACGGCAGGTTCACCCAGACGTTAAAGGCACCATTGCGGGCCGGCCACCCCATGATCCGCACACAGAAATAGAAGATCGCGAGCGTCATGAGGGACACGAGGTATGAAAGACCGGCTGCTGTCCGCACGGAATCTGTCAGTGCGACGGTCGCATTCTCTGGCAACATGATGACCATCAGGCGCACGGGAGAATAGGGAAAGTCGAGCCAGTTGCTAACTACATTCCCGAGAGCGGACAGAAAGCTTGTAAAGGCATTGGGCTCGTATTGTCCGCGCGCGATGGTCGACAGGGTGAAGACCGTAAGGAAAATGGCAGCAAAGCGCAGGCGATTGAATGGCGGCGCATACCGGAATTCAATAATGCTGGGATAGGTTGAAAAGTATTCGATGAACACCAGAAGGCCAGCAAAAAGCGAGAACAGTACGACGATATGAATCGCGTCCGTCCCAACATCAGGCAAAGCCAGTGCGGGTGTCGCGATCAACAAAGCCACCAATAGAGCGCGCGTAATAGCGCCAAGAAGTTTCTCGAACACTGCCTTTTCCCTTCAAACTGGACGGTCACGATTCGTTGCCGCGATCTTGTTCCAACTTGATCCCGCTCATTGGCGGGGCTTGCCTCAATCTTGCCTCAATTCTGCCTAGTTTAAGGCGTCGGCTCAAGGCTTTGTTTCAAATGAAGGGGATTTTTGGATTTTGACACAGTGGACTGATGCTGTATTGCATCAATCCACATGCGGAAAAGTGCTTTTTATACAATTGGATACAATATGTAGTGGTGCAAACAAGGCGCCGAACCTGTTTGGAAGGTCTGCATTTCTTTTCACCTTTCGGCAAAAAAGAAGGGCCGTTCAAAAGAACGGCCCGCCTCAATTTCGTCACATTTGCGCTTACATCCAGGGATGTTCTGCAGCAATGCGCGCTTCGAATGCGTCGATCGAGCTGGCTTTTTCCATCGTCAGGCCGATGTCGTCCAACCCGTTCAGCAGACAGTGCTTTTTGAACTCATCCACTTCAAAGGCAATGGTTGTGCCTTCGGATGTGGTGATTTCCTGCGCTTCCAGATCAACGGTCATACGGGCGTTTTCACCGCGTTCCGCGTCTTCCATAAGAATGTCGACCTGCTCTTGCGGCAGGACGATCGGCAGGATGCCGTTCTTGAAGCAGTTGTTAAAGAAGATGTCCGCGAAAGACGTCGAGACCACACATTTGATGCCAAAGTCCGCAATGGCCCAAGGCGCGTGCTCGCGCGACGAGCCACAACCAAAGTTGTCACCCGCCACAAGAATTTCGGCGTTGCGGTACTGTGGTTTGTTCAGAACGAAGTCGGGAATCTCTTCCCCGTCACGTGTGTAGCGCATTTCGTCAAACAGGTTCACGCCGAACCCGGTGCGTTGGATCGACTTCAGGAACACCTTGGGAATGATCATGTCAGTGTCGATATTCACCAGCGGCATAGGGGCCGCGACGCCATGCAGTTTTTGAAACTTTTCCATTTTATTCTCCAGCCCCTAGATTACATCAAGTCGCGAATGTCGGTCAGCTTGCCCGTCAAAGCAGCTGCAGCGGCCATCGCGGGGGAGACAAGGTGCGTACGCCCTTTATATCCCTGACGGCCTTCGAAGTTCCGGTTCGAGGTTGCGGCGCAACGCTCGCCTTCGGACAGCTGATCGGGGTTCATCGCGAGACACATCGAACACCCTGCAAGGCGCCATTCAAATCCGGCTTCTCTAAAGATATCGGCCAGACCTTCCTCTTCGGCTTGAGCGCGCACGAGACCGGAACCGGGCACGATCATCGCACGCATGCCGTCTTTGATTTTCTTGCCTTTGACCACTTCGGCCACGGCGCGGAAATCTTCGATACGACCGTTTGTGCACGATCCGATAAACACGGTGTCGATTTCGATATCGGTCAGTTTCTGACCCGGTGTCAGACCCATGTATTCGATTGAGCGACGAGCAGCTTCAACTTTGCCGCCTTCGAAATCCTCAGGGTTTGGAACAACGCCAGTGATCGGCAGAACGTCTTCGGGCGATGTGCCCCAAGTGACAACGGGCTGAATATCTTCACCTTTGAGGGTCACAACCTTGTCGAAATGCGCGCCTTCGTCAGTGAAGAGCGTTTTCCAATAGGCCAGAGCCTGTTCCCATGCGCCACCTTTGGGGGCATGCGCGCGGCCCTTGCAATATTCATAGGTGGTTTCGTCAGGGGCGATCAAACCGGCGCGCGCGCCACCTTCGATGGCCATGTTGCAGACCGTCATACGACCTTCCATCGACAAATCGCGGATTGCTTCACCACAATATTCGATCACATAGCCGGTGCCACCAGCTGTGCCGGTCTCACCAATCACGGCCAGCGTGATGTCCTTGGCTGTCACACCGGGGTTCAGCTTGCCGGTGATTTCGACCTTCATGTTTTTGGACTTTTTCTGGATCAGCGTTTGCGTCGCCAGAACGTGTTCCACTTCCGAAGTCCCGATGCCATGCGCCAGCGCGCCAAAAGCACCGTGGGTTGCGGTGTGGCTGTCGCCACAAACAACGGTCATGCCGGGCAGGGTCCAGCCTTGCTCGGGGCCAACAATGTGCACGATGCCCTGACGGACGTCGGACACTGGATAATAGTGCACGCCGAATTCTTTGGCGTTGGTATCCAGCGCCTGAACCTGAATGCGGCTCTCTTCGGTCATTTGTGCAGGATCTTCACGGCCGGCAGTGGTTGGCACGTTGTGATCTGGCACAGCGATGGTTTTTTCTGGTGCACGCACTGTGCGACCGGTCATGCGCAGGCCTTCAAATGCCTGTGGCGATGTCACTTCGTGGACGAGGTGACGGTCGATGTACAACAGGCATGTGCCGTCTTCGGCTTCGTGGGCGACGTGGGCATCCCAGATTTTGTCATAAAGCGTTTTGGGGGACATGGGTCCTCTCCGATCTGTTTTGATTGGCTGTGTGGCTGCAAATCGGGCACGCCAAAAGGCGCGCCGCCGCGCTCATAGGGCGGCGTTGACAGATTTCGACTGACCAAAGAAGCGCCAAGGCAAAAAGGCGCGGTCGTCTATGTCAAAGATGCGTTTCATGCGCTTGCCATACACCTCGAATCGATTTCCATCAAGTCAGGAAGGGACATGGCCGGATTGTGTCGCAACAAAACTAGGGTGAATTTGTCAGGGGCGGGCCGTGTTTTCCGTCAATACGCAGTTGTCCTTTCTGTTTGAATGAAAAGTGCGTGGTAGCTGTTTGCCCCCTGTTTTGATCGCAAATCATTGAATGGAAAGACAAAAGCATTTGCCGTCCTACGGTCGGGGGTGCATGATGGAGACAATGGCAGATTTGGAAGAGATGACCACCGACGCTCAGACCGGAGCAGAACAGCAAACGACGCTGGATCAGACGGCGACGCCACTTGAAGGCGTCACCAGTCAGGATGCACAGGAAATCGCACTGGGGGTCTGGGGGCAGGTGTTGTCATTTGCCGAAGGATTGGTGCGCACGTGGAACGCGTATCAGGTTGCCATTGCTCTTGCGCTTTTGGCGATCTCTGTCTTGCTGGCGCAGTTTTTGCGACCACGTCTTTATGAATGGATGAAAGAACGCGAAGGCTGGCCCAAGTGGCGCTATCGCTATTTGGTGACGTTACACAGACGCCTGCCTTTGGTGATCTTTGTTATCCTGATCTGGCTTACCGTTTGGTTCATGCGGGGCATGACGTGGCCCAGCAGGTCGTATTTGCTGGCTATTCTCGCAAACCTGTCCACCGCGTGGCTTGTCGTGGTGGTGGTGGTCCGCCTTGTGAACAATGCGTTTTTGCGTGGCGTCCTGCGCTATGGCGCCTGGATTTGGGTGACCCTTTCGATTTTGGGGCTGTCTGAAGAGGCGATGAAGCTGATGGACAGCGCGGCAATCGATCTGGGCGATGCGCGCCTTTCCTTGTGGCAGGTGGCACAGGGCGTTTTGATGTTGGGCTTTACGATTGCCATCGTCCGGTTCCTGTCCCGCCAGTCATCCGCCACAATCCAGAGCAACGACTCGATCTCGCCAACGATGCAGGTCCTGATCGTCAAAGTCATGCAGGTCATTCTGTACGGGTTGGCCTTTATCATTGGTCTTCGCACGCTTGGATTTGACTTGCGCGGGTTGGCCGTTCTGTCCGGCTTTATCGGTGTTGGTCTGGGGTTTGGACTGCAAAAGGTCGTGTCGAACCTTGTCTCGGGCATCATCATCCTTTTGGACAAATCCATCAAACCGGGGGATGTGATCAGCCTTGGAGAGACCTTTGGGTGGATCAACGCCCTCGGGGCGCGGTACGTCAGCGTGGTCACCCGAGATGGGCGCGAGTACCTGATCCCGAACGAAGACCTGATCACGGGGCAGGTTGTGAACTGGTCGCATACCAATTCATATGTGCGCCTCGATATCTTCTTTGGCACGGCCTATGCCGATGATCCCCATAAGGTGCGCGAGATTGCGGTGGACGCAGCTAAAAGCGTCGGGCGCGTTTTGACCTATCCAAACGCACCTGTCTGTCACATCGTGGGATTCGGAGACTCCTCGGTTGATTACATTCTGCGGTTCTGGATCGAGGACCCGACCAAGGGTCTCACCAACATTCGTGGCAACGTGTACCTTGCGCTTTGGGATGCTTTCCATGCGGCGGGTATCAGTATTCCCTTCCCGCAACGCGAGGTGCGTTTATTGGAGGATGAGGGCGAAGGCCCCGAGAAGGCTTAATTCTTTCACACTCCCCGGTCTGTGCTTTGACTTCTATTTGGTGAGGCCGCCGGCGCATCAGGAATGCTGTGGTGCAGCAAAACCTCAAAAAAGGGTCTTTGGAAAGTGTCTGTCGCAGGTGCCATTGAGAAAGGCCGTGTGCGATGCTATCTTATCAGGATACCCGGCGTCGGGGTCTTGCGGCGCGTTGAAAGGAGGGCAGATCTCTGTCTCTGAATACTGACGTGGCACAAAATGCTGCAGCGGGCCCTGAAGGCAACGGGGCCAAGACCGGCGCAACCAGCGAAGAACTGTTGGCGCGTATCATTTCCTCGCTAGAAGATGACAAAGCCGAAGAGGTCGTCCAAATCGACCTGCGCGGCAAGTCGGCTATTGGTGATTACATGGTGATTTGTTCGGGTCGTTCGACCCGTCAGGTGGCCGCGATCTCTGAAAAGCTGGTGGATTGTCTGAAACAGGAATTCGGTCGGCTGTCAAAAGTCGAAGGCAAGGATGCCGGCGATTGGGTGCTGATTGATACGGGTGACGTGATTGTCCACGTGTTCCGCCCTGAAGTGAGAGAGTTCTACCAGCTCGAGAAGATGTGGTTGCCAGGCGGAAACGCCTAACCCATCCAAGAGCCGTGGGCGACGGGTGAAAAATGCCTTTGCGTGTGCACATTTGCGCCGTTGGTCGGCTTCGGTCCGGCGCCGAGCGTGATTTACTGGATGACTATCTGACGCGTTTTGACCGCACCGGGCGGGCCCTTGGCCTTGGCCCGGTTGCTGTGCATGAAGTCGAGGACAAAAAAGGCGGCGGCATGTCCGCCGAGGCCGGATTGTTGTCAGGCGTCATCCCCAAAGGGGCGGTGATTTGTGCGCTTGATGAACGTGGCAAGCTGATGTCGTCACCCGATTTCGCAAATATGCTGGGTGGATGGCGCGACGAGGGGCGTGGCGATCTGGCCTTTGTTATCGGTGGGGCGGACGGGATTGATCCGTCTCTTCGTGCACAGGCAGACGCCAAGCTGAGTTTCGGAAAGATGGTCTGGCCGCACATGTTGGCGCGGGTGATGTTAAGCGAACAGCTGTATCGGGCGGCGTCTATTCTGTCTGGCGCGCCGTATCATCGGGTATAACCCGCTGTCGGCTCATCCGCCGAAACCGTCGGTGGGTTCCAGAAGGGCCGCGCGTGAATGCGAATTGAATTCCCGCCGCCACAACACAAACACCGTTAGCAGGGTTGCCAAAATCAGTGCCAGCGCACCGAACAACCAGGCCGTTGCCGCCAATCCGAAATAAACCGACCGCATCCCCCTGTTAAAGCTGCGCGAAGCGGTGATGTTGATTTCCGACGCTTTTTTGGCGCGCGGCAGGGCCGTTGGATCATTCGGGTCATTCGGCACGGCGGACATGACAACCGAGCAGTAGCCAAACAATCTGTGAGCCCAGACGAATTTCAGAAACGCGTTGGCGATGAACAGCAACATCACCACAAGTTTCACCTCGAGGACAAAGGCCGGTGCGCTGACCATGGTCAGGTCGTTTGCCACACCGGCAAGCCGCTCTGTGTTGCCGATCAAGGCCAGCCCCCCCCCGATCGCGATCATAGTGGCAGAGGCGAAAAAGGCCGTGCCCTGACGAAGGATCGACAGCATTTGCGCATCAAACATACGCGGTGTGCGGCTCACGAATTGCACGAGCCACTCTTGCCGATAACGGGTCATCAACTTGGACAGCGAGGGGTTGTCGGCTGGCGAGTTTTCAATGCGCAGGCTTATTCCAACCCAGCACAGGCTAAGCAGGCCAACAGCCAAAAAATCCAATGGCGAGAAAAGCGAAAGGCGGTCAATCCAGATCATACCCACACCTTAGCCTGTGCGGATCAGGCTGCCAAACCGATAGATTGGCGCGAGGCTTGCACCTTGCTGCCCAAGTTTCGCCTTTTGACGTTGATATCGAAGGGGCAACCAAAGTCGGGAATGCCCATGATGCGTATCGTTTTCAGTCTTCTTTTTGGCCTGCTTTTCGCGGGGGCTGCAATTGCGCAGACAACGAACTTGCAACGGCTTGATACTGCCGAAGACAGCCGCGGCTGGGAAGGCGTAGGGCGGTTGGAAATTGGCACGGATGGTTTTTGCACCGGAGCCTTGATCGCTGCCGATCTTGTTCTGACGGCTGCGCATTGTGTCTTTGATAAAACGAACGGTGCCCGGATCCTGGCTGAAGACATCGAATTTCGCGCAGGTTGGCGCAATGGCCGCGCTGCGGCCTATCGGAATGTGCGCCAGATTGTTGTGCATCCGGACTATCGGTACCGTAGCAAAGGTGGTGCCGAGCGTGTTGTGAATGACCTCGCGCTGTTGAAGCTGCACCACCCAATCCGCAACACCACGGTCAAACCTTATCAAATGGTTGAACATCTTGGACGGGGATCACGGGTCGGGGTGGTGTCTTATGCGCTCGAGCGTTCTGAGGCGCCATCATTGCAGGAAATGTGCGAAGTCAAAGGACAGCAAAGCGGTGTATACGTGACCTCTTGTGATGTGGGATTTGGCAGCAGCGGCGCCCCGATCTTTGTCTTTGATGGCGGCACACCACGTATTGCATCGGTGGTCTCTGCAAAGGGGCACATGAACGCTGAACCCGTTGCCTTGGGCATGTCTCTGGAAGGGGCGATCCAGCTTTTGCGCGCTGAGGTTCGAACCGACACCTCGGCACGCCGCAACAGCACTGGTGCAAAGTTTATCAAGCCATGATCATCCGCCTTTGTCTTGTTTTTGTATTATCCATCCTCACCGCCGCGCCTGTCGCCAGCGGAGAAACCTTCAAAGCCTTGCGCAGCCGTGGCGAGCTTCTGGGATGGGAGGCCATCGGACGGGTTGATCTGGTTGGAAAAGGGTTTTGCACGGGCGCCTTGATCGCGCAGGATCTGGTGTTGACGGCAGCACATTGCGTGTTTGATGACACCGGCCGCATGATTGCCCCAGAACGCGTCATTTTTCGATCTGGATATGTGAATGGAGAGTCCCTGTCCGTGCGCAAGATCAACCGGATTATTGCAGACGCGGGCTATGTCCCAAGTCAGGATGGCATGATCCAAAGCGCCATGATGCGCCATGATCTTGCGCTTTTGAGGTTGGCCTCTCCGATCTATTCGAGCGAAGCCGATCCATTTGCGATCCATACCACCCCTGAAAAGGGCGAAGTTGTTTCCGTACTAAGCTATGGACGTGGTCGCAGCGAGCATTTGTCATGGCAAAAGGACTGTCGCGTTCTTGATCGGTATTCCGGCTTGATGAGTTTCGACTGTAACGTGACATTCGGGTCATCTGGTGCGCCGGTGTTTGTGCGATATGGCACCCGGATGCGGATTTTGTCTGTGGTCTCTGCGATGGGCAAAGATCGTGACGGCGACAAGGTGTCTTTGGGGATGGAATTGCCCGAAGCTGTTGCACGGCTCAAACAACGTATGCGTTATGGCGAGCCGAACACTCTGAGCACGGGAGCAGGTGCAAAGCGCATCACCGTCGGCAGCGGGACGCGTGCCGGTGGCGCCAAGTTCGTGAAGGTGAACTGAACTATCCGCCCGAGGGTCTTGAAACCAGTAAAAGAGCTACCCACCTCTAACGCATCGGGACGCCAATGATTGGGTTCCGACACATCTCGCCTGTCCCAAACGGGAAGGCACAACATAATGGTTTCGCTCATCAAGGAGGATGACCCATGCGTAGTTTTGATCTCGCACCCCTTTACCGGTCTTCGGTCGGATTTGACCAATTGGCCAGCCTGATGGACCGTGTTCTGTCCAATGAAGCAGGACAGCCCAGCTATCCCCCCTACAATATCGAAAAAACCGCAGAAGATGCCTATCGCATCTCGATCGCCGTTGCCGGCTTTGGTGCCGAAGAACTGGCCATTGAGGTCAAGCAGAACGCATTGGTTGTAACTGCGCGCAAAGCGGAAGAGCCTGAAGAGCGGGCGTATCTGCACCGTGGTATTGCGACCCGTGCTTTTGAGCGTCGCTTCCATCTTGCGGATCACGTGCGTGTCACCGGAGCAAGCCACCTAGACGGCATGCTGCACATTGACCTCGAGCGTGAAATTCCGGAAGCGCTCAAGCCGCGCCGGATTGAAATCGCTTCGGCCACTCCGAAAAGCGTTGAGCAAGACGTGATGGATGCAAAAGCCGTAAACTAACGCGGCGCCCATCGCTTTCACAGATCCCCCTGACAAGAGATTGTTGGGGGGATTTCTTTTTGGCGGCGGGTTTCGCACCGGACGTTGCTTGGAAAGAACGCGCCCCGTTACTCTTGGCTTTGCAGAGTTTTGGCTAGGCGCATCAACTGGATCGCTTCGGCGCGATATCCAAACGGGTCTGCGCCTTTGGCCTCGTTTGCCAAGGCAATGGCATTTGTCCAACCCCATTCGCCGAGAAAACGGTCGTCTTTCAGAAGCTGCCCAAACCCTGCAATTGCGGTTGCAAATCGGGCCTCGTCATCCGCGGTGGCGACATCTGGAAGACGCGTTTCAATCAACTGGCTTTCGTCTGTTCCATGGGATTTATAACGCAGCTTCAAATATCCCATTTCCCCCTGTGCAAGACCGGAAGGGGCCTCGCCATATCGCAACGGGTCGGTAAGGCGTGCTTTGGACCCGACCGGAGTTACTTCGTATAAGGCGGTGACCGAATGTCCGGCGCCAATGTCACCTGCATCAACCTTGTCATTGTTAAAATCTTCACGGTTTAACAAACGTGTTTCATATCCAATAAGCCTGTATTCGGCGATTTTCGAAGGATTGAATTCGACCTGTATTTTGACGTCGTTGGCAATCGGAAACAGTGCGCCGGACAACTGGTCAACCAACACTTTCTGGGCTTCGTTCAACGTGTCGATATAGGCTGCTTGCCCATTCCCGTTCTGGGCCAAAGCCTGCATCGTCGCATCGTCAAGATTGCCACGACCAAAGCCCAGAACCGAAAGGTACGTTCCACTGTCGCGCTTGGTTAAAATGAACTCTTCAAGAGCTTTCGGGCTGGAAATGCCGACGTTAAAGTCACCGTCCGTTGCAAGTATCACGCGGCTGATCTCGCCTTTGGCGCGCATCCCGTCGGCCACGGAATAGGCTTGCTGCAATCCGGCCTGACCAGCGGTTGCACCGCCCGCATCAAGAGCATCCAGAGCGGCAAATATGGTGGCTTTGTCTGTTGCTTTGGTCGGTTCGAGAACCTGACCGGAAGACCCCGCATAGGTGACTATCGCGACGCTGTCGTCGGGACGCAACTGTGTCAGCATAAGCGCGAAGCTTTGCTTTAGTAGCGGAAGCTTTTTGGCATCTTTCATCGATCCGGACGTGTCTATCAGAAACACAAGGTTCAGTGGGGGGCGCTCGGCCATATCAGGCATTTGTCCTTGCAGCCCGATCCGCACGATTTGGGTGTCGGAGTTCCATGGCGTCTGGAATGTTGAGACATGCGTGGCAAAGGGTGTGTCATCAGTGGCGGGGGCCGCATAGCTGTAAGGAAAGTAATTGACCATTTCCTCAATCCGCACGGCGTCTGTGGGTGGCAATTGACCGTTCAGGATCGCATTGCGCACAAAGCTGTAGGATGCGGTATCAACATCGATGGAAAACGTCGAAACCGGTGCTTCTGATGTGACCCTAATGGGGTTGGTCTCGGCATCGGGAAAGGTTTCTGTGTTTTCCACAATGAATTGCTGAAAACCGGGTGCATCTTGTGGTGTGGGATATTTGACGCTCCTCTTCGAGCGCTGCATCTGAGGGCGGGCAAGAGATGCGGTATCAGCCATCATGCCGGCCTGCGCGTCGTCTTTGAAACCTGCGATCGCTTGCGGAGCCTCTGCAGCTTGGGGTGCAGGTCTGGGTTCTGATTGCTCAAGCGCCAACACAGGCGCATCGATCCCTGAAGCGGCGTCTTCGGCGAAGGGTGTCTCAAATTGAGGGCCCATCGGGAAAACGGGAAGGTAAATCACCAGACCGACCGCAAACAGCGCTGTTGTCGCAGTGAGCGCGGTCTTTGTTGAGATGGATTGAAACATTGCAGTGACTCCTCTGAACCAGCCTGTATTGCGGGCATCAGAGGTAAGACGTGCCGCGGTGTCGGTTTCTTGGAGTCGCGCAAAGTTTTTTTGCGCCAATGCAAGGTTGGCACGTTTGCGTGCGTCATCAGGCTTGGGAGTCATGGCCTGCATCGCTGCTTTCAGATCATCGAGGTCATCAGTCATGTGTGATCCTCCTGCGCTTTCATGTCTTTGAGTCGTTTCTTTGCTTCGGACATCCGCCAACTCACGGTGCCTTCCGAAACGCCGAGTATCTCGGCCGCTTGGGCATGGGTTCTGTCATCAAGGATAAGCGCCAACGTGTCGCGAAGGTCATCAGAGAGCGCGCGCATGGCTTGGGTCAGCCAGTCAATCCGTTCGGCATCTTCTGCGATGGCAGCTGTTCGCGATTTTTCCCAGTCCCCCCATTGGTTGGATGCCTGTTGTTGGGTTGTCTGCTTGCGACGCCTGTCATGAGACGCATTGAGAACAACGCGATATAGCCATGTGGAGAAGCGGGCGCGACCTTGGAAATGGCGCAGTTTATTTGGCAAGGCAGCGCAGATGTCTTGTGTCAAATCCTCGGCTTCGGAGTGAGAGCCGGTCAGTCGAAAAGCAAACCCGAAGATGCGGTCATAATGGCGTGCAAGCAGGGCGGCAAAGGCATCGCCGTCGCCTGCATTGGCCCTGTTGACCAGATCTGTGTCAGATGTTTCCATAAGCATTGTATTCCGTTAGACGCGCACCGCTGAGCGATCCTTGGAATTTTTTTATTTTTTCTGAACGTCGATCCCAATTTGAAAGACGGCATCTCCTCGCTTCACCTGCGCCATGGGGCGTTTGGCCATCACGATGCCTGCGTAAGGAGATTTTACCGCAACCGATCCGCGCAAAGGGGTGGAGGGATCGTGGATGTGCCCCACCGTTTCGTCCTGCTCTACGGGGGCTGAAATGTCTTTCAGGGGTTCAAACAGCCCGCTGTCATAGGCAAATACCGAACCGGCGGCATAAAGCTCGCGCGTGCCTCGCTCAGCGTCGGGGACATAGTCAGGCAGCATGCCAAGGCTGTGCAGGCTGCGCTGCAGGCCGCGTTCTGTCATGGCAAGAATGCTTGGCGTCACCGATCCGGCGCCGCCAAGTTCGGCCATGATGGGCACAACCCGTTTCCTGTTTGCGGCCCCCATCGCAGTTCTGGCAGTAGAGTTTGGGCCGCCGCCACCCTGAAAAACCCACGCATGTGGGAAATCAAATGCATCCTGCAAACCGCGCAGGGTTTGCCCCTCTTGATCGGTCCAACCCTGTCCACGCAAAAGCGTGGCCGGATAAAACAGGGAACCGCCGCCCGAATGCAGGTCAATTAAATAGTCACATCGCGGCAACAAGACATCTTCGATGTAATGCGCGATCATCTGGGTCGGCGTGCCAGCAGGATCACCGGGGAACGAGCGGTTGAGATTTCCGTCGTCAATCGGGGAACACCGAAGCCCGGCTTCCGCTGCGGGTTGGTTCGCCATCGTCAAAAAGATCACCTGCCCGCGCAAGTCTTCCGGGAGGAAATCCCGGGCCAGTCGTGACAGGGCGATCTGCCCTTCGTATTCATCCCCGTGGTTTCCGGACATCATCAAAACAACTGGTCCGTCCCCATTGCGGATCGAAACGATAGGAACCGGAATCCAGCCATAGGCGCTGCGATGCACGGAATGCGGGACACGAAGAAAGCCTGCCTGCTTGCCGTCAGTCTCGAAATCAACTTCGCAAGAAATCAAAGAATTGGCCATGTGCGCTCCTGATCGGTCACGGATTTGCAAAGCTTTCTCTATCACTTGGACAAGTGCAAGGGGCGTGTGTCTTTGGAACCTGTTCCGTCTTAAGGAATGATTCAAAGGATCGTGCGACTTTGGGTTCATGGAAACAGGTCGGGGCCTACAGGCATATGGAAGACGCACAGGCAAAGTTGGTCGAGCAAAGCTATGTTTGTGTTTTTGCGCGCAAAGCGGAACTGGCCACAAAGTTTTATGACCACCTTTTTCAACAGAACCCTGACCTGCGTGCCCTGTTTCAGGAAGACATGTATGTGCAGCGGGAAATGTTTGTGTCGATCTTGGCGATGATCCTGAAGTTCGCCTCTCGTCCGCAGACCTTTCATGAACTCGCATCTCGATTGGCGCGGCAACATGAAAACCTTGGTGTTTCGCACGCACAATATGCAATGGCGGTGGATGCGTTGATGGCCGCGCTGCAGGATGTTTTGCAGAATGAAATGGCACCGGAAACCGCGCAGGCATGGAAAAAGGCCATACAGGAATTGGTATCCCACATGGCTCCTCAGAATGCCTAGACCGACATGCAGATATATTTCATTTCAAGGTAGTCTTCGATGCCGTGGTGGCTGCCTTCGCGCCCCAGGCCCGATTGTTTCACGCCCCCAAACGGCGCGACCTCTGTCGAAATGATGCCCGTGTTGACGCCAACGATCCCGTATTCCAGAGCTTCGGCCACTTTGTAGACCCGGCTCAGGTCCTTGGCATAGAAATAGGAGGCCAATCCAAAAATCGTGTCATTGGCCATTGCGATCACTTCATCCTCGTCTTCGAATTTGAACAAAGGGGCGAGGGGCCCAAAGGTTTCATCTGTTGAAAAAGCCATATCGCGCGTGGCGCCCGTCACGATTGTAGGCTCAAAGAACGTGCCGCCCAAGCTGGAGGGGTTGCCGCCCAGAATGACATTTGCGCCTTTGGCTGTCGCGTCGGCAATGTGTTCCTGCACTTTGACAACGGCGTCGGCGTTGATCAGCGGACCAAAGATTGTCCCGTCTTCAAGACCGTCACCGACCTTCATATCGGCCACGCGCGCCCGCAGCTTTTCTGCAAAGGCGTCATAGACGCCGGCTTGGACATAAATCCGGTTGGCGCAGACGCAGGTTTGACCGTTGTTTCTGAATTTGCACAGGATCGCGCCCTCAACGGCTGCGTCCAGATCGGCATCATCAAACACGATGAAAGGGGCATTCCCGCCCAGTTCCATCGAGCACTTCATGACGCTGTCCGCCGCCTGTCGCAGAAGGATGCGGCCAACCTCAGTGGATCCAGTGAAGGTCAATTTGCGAACGGCATCGTTTTCACAGAATTCCTTGCCGATTTCGCTTGAGCGTGAAGAGGGCACGACATTGAAAACGCCAGCTGGGATACCCGCCCGTTCGGCTAGCACGCCCAAGACAATGGCAGACAATGGTGTTTCCGCGGCGGGGCGCGCGACAAACGCACATCCGGCGGCCAAGGCAGGGCCAGCCTTGCGCGTGATCATCGCATTCGGAAAGTTCCAGGGGGTGATCGAGGCCGCGACACCGATGGGTTGTTTGATAACAGTGATGCGTTTGTCGCGTTGATGCCCAGGAATGGTCTCACCGTAGATTCGCTTGGCTTCTTCGGCAAAAAACTCGATGAACGAGGCGCCATAGGCAATCTCGCCCACGCTTTCCGCCAAGGGTTTTCCCATTTCGGCGGTCAGGATGATCCCGAGGTCCGATTGGTTTTCGATCATCAGGTCGAACCATTTGCGCAAGACCGCGGCGCGTTCTTTGCCGGTCCACTTTGCCCAGTCTTTTTGGGCTGTGTTCGCTTGTGTAATTGCGCCTGCAACCTGAACCCGGCTGACGTCGGACACTTGTGCAATGACGTCTCCTCGGGCGGGGTTCGTGACATCAAAGGTGCCATGGTCACCTTCCACCCAATTACCGCCAATATAGGCGCGTGTTTCTAATAGGCTTGGATCTTTGAGCAGGGACTTTAGGTCGGTCATTGTGTCGAGCATGGTCGTCTCTCCGGTTTTCGATGGCACAGGCAGCGTAATTCCGGCTAGGGTCCGAGAGCAACCGGTTCCTTCAATTAATTAACATGATAATAAAATGAGTCAAAACACCCTCGATGATGCCTATGCTAATGGCGCCTATATCCCGAATGCTGCCGAATATCCGCGGCGTTGGCTTCAAGCCGCAGATGATTTTCGTACCTCATTGCGGGCAGAGGGCAGGATTTCAGAAGACGTTCCCTATGGCGAAGGGGCGCGCGAGGTGTTCGATTTGATGCGGCCGGAGGGGCGGCCCAAAGGGCTTTGTGTTTTCGTGCATGGCGGGTACTGGCTGAAATTCGACAAATCGTATTGGTCCCATCTGGCAGAGGGTCCCTTGGCCGCGGGATGGGCTGTGGCCATGCCATCGTACGATCTTTGCCCCGATGTCCGTATCAAGGAAATCACAAGACAAATAACGCTCGCGGTTACCGAAGCCGCCGCACAGATCGAAGGTCCAATATTGCTGGCAGGCCATTCGGCAGGTGGGCATCTTGTGGCGCGAATGGTCTGTGAAAATGTGCTTCCCACAAATGTTGCCAGTCGTCTCAAACATGTTGTCCCGATTTCACCGTTAAGCGACCTGAGACCTTTGTTGCAAACATCGATGAATGAGGACTTTGGCTTGACCCTTGAGGACGCAGAGCAGGAAAGCCCCCGGTTGAAAACCTGTCTCAAGGTGCCGGTGACCGTATGGGTCGGAGAAGAAGAACGCCCCGCCTTTCTGGATCAGGCTCAATGGCTTGCCGAGGCATGGGAATGCGGGCACGTTGTTGAACAGGGCAAACACCACTTTGATGTGATCGATGGATTGGCCAGCGCGAACAGTCTTCTTACACAAATGCTGATCGGCGGAGATATCGCATGACTTGGGACTATATCGTGGTGGGCGCTGGCAGCGCAGGCTGTGTCGTGGCGAGCCGTCTGAGCGCGGCTGGGCATAAAGTTCTGCTGCTCGAAGCGGGTGGAAAAGACAACTATCACTGGATCCATATTCCGATGGGGTACTTGTATTGCATCGGTAATCCCCGAACTGATTGGCTGTATAAAACGGCGGCAGATCCGGGCTTGAACGGACGGTCGCTGATTTACCCGCGTGGCAAGGTTCTTGGCGGATGTTCGTCGATCAATGGCATGTTGTATCTGCGAGGGCAGGCCGCCGACTATGACGGTTGGCGCCAGATGGGCAATGCCGGCTGGGGGTGGGATGATGTCCTGCCGTTGTTCAAACGAGCCGAAGATTATGTTGACGGGCCTTCAGAGATGCACGGCGTCGGAGGCGAATGGCATGTTGATAACCAGCGTCTGCACTGGGATGTGCTTGATGACTGGATGGCGGCTGCGCAGGCGGCCGGAATCAAGCGCACGACCGATTTCAACACGGGCGATAACGAAGGTGTTGGTTACTTCAAAGTGAACCAGAACAAGGGCTGGAGGTTGAACACGGCCAAGGCCTTCTTGCGGCCGATGAAAGACACCAAGCTTAAAATCGAAGTGCACGCACATACAAACCGGCTTCTGGTCGAGAACGGGCGTGTGGTTGGCGTCGAATACACCCAGCATGGTCAGGTTAAACAGGCCCGCGCCGCAGCAGAGGTGGTGCTTTCCGCAGGTGCCGTGAACTCTCCTAAAATACTGCAACTCTCGGGCATCGGTCCCGGTGCCGTCTTGCAGAAATATGGCATCGAAACACTGCACGAGGCCCATGGTGTCGGTAGCAACTTGCAGGATCACCTACAGCTGCGCTGTGCGTGGAAGTTGGATGGCGCAAAGACCCTGAATACGATGGCTAATTCGCTCGTGGGGAATGCACGGATCGGGCTTGAGTATCTCTGGTCCCGGTCGGGCCCCATGTCGATGGCCCCGTCCCAACTTGGTGCATTTACCAAGTCGCGCCCCGATCTGGACACGCCTGATCTCGAATACCATGTCCAACCTCTGACGCTCGAAGCTTTTGGGCAGCCATTGCACGACTTTCCGGCGATGACGGCAAGCGTTTGCAACTTGCGTCCCGAAAGCCGGGGGCATGTCCGCATTGCATCGCCTGATCCGGACGTGATGCCCGAGATTGCGCCAAATTACCTTTCGACCGAAGGCGACCGTGCCGTTGCTATTGCGGCCATTCGGCAAGCACGCAACATCATTGGGCAGGCGCCGATGGCAAAATACCGACCAGAGGAAATGAAGCCGGGACTTGCCGCCCAAGACGATGCGGACCTTGCCCAGGCGGCAGGTGACATCGGGACGACAATTTTCCATCCGGTGGGCACAGTGCGCATGGGTACGGACGCAGACGCGCCGCTTGATCCTCAGCTACGGATGCGGGGGCTGGCGGGGCTTCGGGTCGTGGATGCGTCGGTGATGCCGACGATCACAAGCGGGAATACAAACTCGCCGACCATTATGATCGGCGAGAAAGCAAGTCAGATGATATTGGAGGGTGCTTAGGCGGCATCGCCTTCGGCGGGTTCCAGTTTGTCTTGTGTGCCGGTGTCGAAATCTTCGGCGGCATGGCGGTTGCGCAATTGTTTGTCGAGGTCACCCCACGCGCGGTTCACCATCACGCCACGTTTCACAGCGGGGCGGTCGTTGATCTCTTTGGCCCAGCGTTGAACGTGTTCATAGCTTTCAACGTCAAGGAATTCCGCCGCCTCGTAAAGACGCCCCAATGCCAGTGCGCCATACCATGACCAGATTGCAATATCGGCGATCGTGTATTCATCGCCGGTGAAAAAACGGTTCTCGGCAAGGTGCCTGTTCATCACGTCAAGCTGGCGCTTGGTTTCCATGGCAAACCGGTTGATCGGGTATTCCCACTTTTCCGGCGCATAGGCATAGAAGTGTCCGAAGCCGCCACCCAAATAGGGTGCGCTGCCCATTTGCCAGAACAACCAGCTGAGCATCTCGGGGCGTTTTGCGGGATCAGTTGGCAGGAAGGCACCGAAGGTTTCGGCCAAATGCAAAAGGATCGCACCCGATTCAAATACGCGGGTCGGTGTTGCACCGCTGCGGTCCATTAGTGCCGGAATTTTCGAGTTCGGGTTCACATCCACAAAGCCGGACCCGAACTGATCCCCTTCGCTGATGTTTATCAACCACGCATCATATTCCGCGCCGCTGTGACCTGCTGCCAACAGCTCTTCCAGCATGACCGTCACTTTGACACCGTTGGGTGTAGCCAATGAGTACAGCTGATAGGGCTGCTCTCCGACGGGGAGATCTTTGTCATGGGTCGGTCCGGCAATCGGCCGGTTGATGCTGGCGAACTTGCCGCCGCTTTCGGAATCCCATGTCCAGACTTTCGGGGGGGTATAGGTTTCGTTCATGTGTTCTCGCGCCCTGTTTCGATGAATTTAGATGAATGTAAGCGTTCTTTCGCAAATGTGGAGGGGGGACGCTGCGCCGTCTTTTGATTTCGGATCAAACTCCGTTCACATCTTCAGTGGATGGAACAAAGAAAAAGGTTTCGGGGGGCTTCCCCGAAACCTGTTCTCTGATCGTCGTATTTTTGGAACCGCTTATGCGTCGTCAGGGGAGGGCAGGGGGCGCTCTGCTCCGAGTTCTTTGTCCAGTTCCAGCAGGAACCAGCGATTGCCATCTGCAGCGCGTGCTTTGTCCAGAACGGTTGCAAAGACGTCTTCTTCTTCGATTTGCTCGTCAAGGAACCAGTTCAGCATGTGCTGGGCGGAATAGTCATCATGCTCTTTTGCCAAGGCAAACAGCGCGTTGATCTGAGCGGTCACACCCTGTTCCATCTCGAGCGCTGCGGCGATCGCGGTTTCTGGCGTGTTGTAAGATCCTTTGGGTTTGGAATTACCTTCCAGAACAACACGGCCTTCGCGTTTAACGACGAAATCGTAAATTCGCATCGCATGCTCGTTCTCTTCCAGAGACTGGCTGCGGAACCAGGCGGCAAATCCGGGCAGGGCGACCGAGTCAAAATAGGCGGCCATAGACAGATATGTGTAAGAAGCCTGCAGCTCGGCATTGATCTGAGCGTTTAGAGCTTCGGCAACTTCAGGGTTCATCTTCATAGTACGTCCTCTCCGTGTCTCGACATAGGGCTGGCGGGCGTCGTGTGGCGCTGGCTGCTACTAGCTTAGTCCCAAGTGATATAGGTGCGCAAATGGCTTTGGGAAGAGGAAGTCTTTAAAATATCAATGGGTTAATGCGAGTGACTTGCAGGTGCAGTCTGTGTTGTCGTCAGATCTAAACGAGAGAGTTTTCTGCCCCCAAAAAACGACAAACCCCCGGGCACATGCCACGGGGGTCGTCTAACTTTGGCGTCCAAAGCTACGGTGAAGGGCTTAGAGCAGTCCTTCGCGCTGAGCTTTCTTGCGTGCCAGTTTCCGGGCACGGCGAATCGCTTCAGCTTTTTCGCGCGCTTTTTTCTCGGACGGTTTCTCGAAATGTTGCTTGAGCTTCATTTCGCGGAAAACGCCTTCGCGCTGCAGCTTCTTCTTCAAGGCACGAAGTGCCTGATCGACATTGTTGTCACGAACGCTAACCTGCATGTGGTTGTCACCACCTCTCTAAGTTTGTGTTGCAAGGATTTGCAGGAAGCCGCCCTATAGCAAAGCAGATTTGGTTTGTCTAGTATGTGCCCGAGACAGGAGTACCGAAATGAGTCAGATTGATGCCAAAGATGCCTTGCTGGATGCTGCTTTGATGCATGTGGCCTTTGATGGCTGGACAGAGGTCACATTCGAGGCCGCCATCGTGGATGCAGAGGTCAATGCTGTTGTGGCCAGAGCACTGTGCCCGCGCGGAGCTGTCGATCTGGCGGTTGCGTATCACAAACGCGGTGACCAGCAGATGTTGGAACGGTTTGCTTCCGAGGATCTCTCGGCGCTGAGGTATAGCGAAAAGGTTGCCGCTTTGGTGCGCTTTCGATTGCAGGCCTGTGACGACAAAGAAGCGGTGCGGCGCGGGTCGACCCTGTTTGCCTTGCCACAGTATGCCGGCACCGGCGCCGAGTTGATCTGGGGCACATGTGACGCGATCTGGAACGCTCTTGGCGATTCCTCTGATGATGTTAACTGGTACACAAAGCGGATGACGCTTTCGGCGGTCTATGGATCAACGGTTCTGTATTGGCTGGGGGATGAAAGCGAGGCGCAATCTGCCACATGGGAGTTTCTGGACCGTCGGATCGATAACGTCATGCAGTTTGAGAAAGCCAAAGCCCAGTTTCGGGCAAGCCCGTTTGGCAAGCTGATGTCCGGGCCTCTCGAGGTTCTGGGACGGGTGCGTGCGCCGCAATCGCGCGATGACCTGCCAGGTCAGACCCACCAATAAAGAAGCCTCCCGCCGCTTTGTAATCGCATCATAGATGCGGTTCAAAGCGTTGGGCGTGGCCTCGCGTTGCTCGGGGGCCACGTTACGACACGTATTGTCAGAGAATTTATGGTGTCATGCGACGCCTTCGGATTGCTCAGGGTGTCTGGGCTGATAAGGTTCGCCCACAAACGCTTTGCCCTAGGAGACCCCCATGACACAGACCATGCGCGCCATTGAGATCACTCAGCCCGGAGGGCCGGATGTCTTGCAAGTGACCGAGCGGCCTGTGCCGATGCCCGGGGCGGGCGAAGTGGTTATCCGGATTGCCTATGCAGGCGTGAACCGTCCGGACGCGCTACAGCGCGCCGGGGCCTATGCTCCGCCGCCAACAGCTAGTGATCTGCCCGGTCTTGAAGCGTCGGGGACAATTGTCGCTGTTGGCCCTGGTGTGGACGAGTGGGCGGAAGGTGACGACGTCTGTGCCCTTTTGCCGGGTGGAGGGTATGCGGAATATGTGCTGACACCCGCCGCCCATTGTCTGCCTGTGCCCAAAGGCATGGATTTGAAGCGTGCGGCCTGTTTGCCCGAAACGTTCTTTACGGTCTGGTCCAATGTGTTTCAGCGCGGCGGCTTGCAAGCGGGTGAACGTTTCCTCGTGCATGGTGGGTCGAGCGGCATTGGAACGACAGCTATCCAACTGGCCAATGTTTTTGGCGCGCGTGTGTTCACAACCGCCGGTTCAGAAGAAAAATGTGCGGCCTGCCTTGATCTTGGTGCAGAGCGTGCGATCAATTATCGCGAAGAAGACTTTGTTGATGTCTTGCGCGCAGAAGGTGGCGCGAACCTGATCCTCGACATGGTGGGCGGTCCGTATATCCCGCGCAATATCAAGACATTGTCGGATGACGGCAGGCTGGTTCAAATCGCGTTTTTGTCTGGTCCCAAGGTTGAGCTGAATTTTGCCCAAATCATGACGCGGCGCCTGACGGTCACCGGCAGCACGCTTCGCCCGCAAAGTGATCTTGCAAAGGCGCGTATTGCGGCGGATCTGCGCGAGAAAGTCTGGCCATTGTTGGATGCGAGGCGCGTGGCTCCGGTTATGGATAGCGAATTTGCGCTGGAAGAGGCCGCGGCAGCCCATACCCGTATGGAAAGTAGCGGCCATATCGGCAAGATCGTTCTTAAAGTAAGCTGAAACAAAGCGAGGGGCACTGCCCCTCTCTTTATGTATCCTTTCGAGATCGCCTGCTAGCGCCTTTGTTCATGTTCAAAACGCTGGCGGGCAACGGCCTCGTTCCGTTCGGCCTTGATGTGGTCCGACAATGACTGTTCCACATATTCCAGATGATCGATCACGGCTTTGCGTGCCGCTTCGGGATCGCGGTCTTGGAGGGCGGCATTGATCGCACGGTGTTGTTCCAGAAGATCGCCGCGGGATGTGCGCTGTTTGAACATGATGCCACGGTTGTAAAAAACGCCTTCGCGCAGCAGTTGGTACATCGACCGCATCATATGCAGCATGATCACGTTGTGGCTGGCCTCGATAATCGCCAGATGGAAATCCGCATCGAGGCGGGATTCATCTGCCGGATTGCGCTTGGCGTGGGCCGTTTCCATCTTGTCAAACACTGTTTGTATTACTTTGAGATCCGTATCCGATGCAAAGCGAGCGGCACGCTCGGCCGCCAGTCCTTCCATGTCACGGCGAAACGAGATGTAATCGAACACCGCTTCTTCATGGGAGGAAAAGAGTTTTACCAGGCTTTCGGAAAAAGCACTGCCCAGCACATCTGCAACAAAAATACCTGCACCTGCCTTGGATGTTAGAAGGCCGCGTTCCTGTAGTTCGCCAATCGCTTCACGCAGCGAAGGGCGGGACACACCCAATTGTTCAGACAGCTCTCTTTCCGAGGGCAGCCGTTCTCCGGGGCGCAAAATCCCGCGCAAAATCAAAAGCTCAATTTGGCGAATGACAGAAGTGGACAGTTTTTCGGTTTGGACTTTTTGGAAGGGCATTGTGGACCTGTGCGCAAGTGGTCACCTGAGTTGACCACATTGGGCGATTGGGAGCAAGGGGAGGGTGGCTGTTCACGAAAATTGTTACAATTGGTCAGCAATATTGACTTATATTTTGTTCTGGCTAGGTTGCTCGAAATATTATGTCTCGAGGAGGGCTCGCTATGGATCTCACAGAAATGTTTGCGGAACGAACTGCGCGTATGAAGGCGTCTGAAATTCGCGAGTTGCTCAAACTTCTGGATCAGCCCGGAATCATCTCGTTTGCAGGGGGGATTCCCGACCCGGCGCTGTTCCCGTCTGATGCGTTTGCCAAAGCTTTCGCGCAGACGATGGAAGGGGATCAGGCCGGTTCGGCTTTGCAATACTCCGTCAGCGAAGGATACCTACCGCTGCGCGAATGGCTGGTTGGGGAAATGGCCAAGGTCGGTGTGCCTTGCAGTGTCGACAACATCCTGATCACAAGCGGATCCCAACAAGCGCTGGACTATCTTGGGAAGCTGTTTCTGTCGCCCGGTGATACCGCGTTGGTGAATTGGCCGACGTATATGGGGGCTTTGGGGGCATTTAACCCTTACGAGCCGCGCTATGACCAATTGAGCATCAATGGGAACAGATCAGCCGAGGATTTCAAAGACAGCGCCAAAGCCGAGACCGGCGGGCGCGTAAAGTTTGCGTACTTGTCGTCCGACTTTTCAAATCCTACAGGCGAGACGGTCGACCGGCGCGGGCGTGAAAGCCTTCTTGATCTGGTAGATGATCTTGATTGTGCTGTGATCGAAGATGCGGCCTATCAGGCATTGCGATATGACGGTGCGGACATCCCGCCAATCCTTGCGTTCGAAATTGCCCGCAAGGGGGATATCGAGGCATGCCGCACGATTTACTGCGGTAGCTTTTCCAAAACTCTGTCACCGGGGTTGAGAGTGGGTTGGATTGTTGCGGCGAAACCCGTTATCTCGCAGTTGGTACTCATGAAGCAGGCCTCTGATCTTCACTCTCCGACCCTCAACCAGATTGCGATCAATGCTGTTGCCCGCGCCTGTTTCGAGGATCACGTCTCTGATGTGCGGAAGGCCTATCGTGGTCGACGGGATGCCATGCTCGCGGCACTCGAGCGGTATATGCCTAAAGGGGTTGAATGGACCAGGCCGGAGGGCGGAATGTTTGTCTGGCTCACCTTGCCGGTTGGAGTGGATGGCGCGGACCTCTTGGCCCTTGCGCTGGAAACGCAGAAAGTTGCTTTTGTGCCCGGACACGCCTTTTTTGCAGATGGGTCGGGACGCAATACAATCCGGCTCAGCTTTTCTTGTGCGGATGAGGCAACGATTGAGGAAGGTATGCGGCGGCTGGGACTGGCGCTTCAGGCGGCTATTGGCTGATCCTAGAATGCCCAGTTGTCGTGCAGGTCCAAAAGACAAGAGGGGCGCCAAATGCGCCCCTCTTTTGCTTTTATGAGTGGTGGTTTAATTTATTCTGCGGGCACTGCTGTGCCTTGCGCCTGTTTGCCAAAATGCTGACGGTTGAGGCGCATGACCAAAGCGATCATTGCGAACTGAAAGGCTAGAGCGATGGCGGTGATCAGCCAGAATGAGGGGGAAAATTTCTCGATCAGGCCCGCGCCGACGAGGCCTTTGTTGGTGAAAAAGTGAATCATCACGGCCAGAGCAACTCCAGGACACACCAGAGCATAGGAACCCGGAGAAGTTTTCGAGCCGAGCACGAAGTCAGTAAAATAACCCTGACGACGCAGTACCAGCATGCCCAGCAATGCGAACAGGATCTGAACCGTCAAAAGGCGGGCCAACATCATCATGGTGTCCACTTTTGCCGTATGCGCGCCGAATGTTTCGTGCAAACCGTGATCCTGACGCAGGAACATGATCCCCAGAATGGTCATAATTGGCACAACAACCATAAGAGTTGGCCCTGCTTCTTTCGCTGTTCCGTGATGCAGCATGGAATTGAAGGCCGTAAAAATGGCCACAAGTGCATAGACGATCGCAGCGGTGCCCATGAACGTGGACAAGATCAAGGACAGTCCTGCGGTCAGCGTGCTGTGGCTCATTGCTGCAGGCGCAGACAGGCCAACTGCCACCATAGACAGCGCAAAGGCGGGCAACATCTGGGCAAAGGAGTTGTTGGCTGTGACGTCGAATATACCGCCTTGGGTCAGAATGCGGCCCAAAAAGTCTGCGATCATTTTAAAGGCCAGGAACCCGATCAAGGCAAAGGCGACGAGTGCCATTGGGAACAGATATTCCACAATGCCCCAAAGCCCGGGAACGTAGACAAGGCCGACAATGAAAAGACCGTTAACCGTCATCGCCATGGCCAGCGGCATGGCCAGCAAGGTCGACTCTGCATTGGAGTTGCGCAGCGCGACATAGGCGTCGGTCTGTTTGAATGCCTTGTAGGCTGTCAGGTTCCAAATCAGATACTTCAGGTTCAGGAACACCATGGCAGCGATGCCGATAACCGCGATGACAATCGCAATCTGCATCGGTGTGTTTCCTGTCGCAAAAGCGGCCGAAATGTCTTCGAATGTCGGGACGGGTTTCCGGGGGTGTGGGACCCAGAACATCAAATACATGAAAAACGTGACCGAGAGCCCCCCCGCACCAAGCGAGGCGAGGAAGTAGAGCGGTGAATAGGTGTCTGCCGGACGTTTGGTTTGCGTAGACATGGGCGAATCTCCAAAGAATTCCGAATTTGGAATATATATTACATTCTAAATTTGGAATACATATGCGACATTCGCGCACAGCGCCGGATGAGCGGAAAGGAATTGTTAAGACTAAGGCGCAAAAAGAGAGGGCATGTGGCCCATTTCAAAAATATGCCTCGTTGTGCTTTTGTCGGCCTGCAATTCGCCAAGCATGCACTTTGAGGGCATATCACCCCGCAAAATCATGGTTTTGGGAACCGAGTTCGAGCTGCGGCGAAACGCTGATCTTGTTCAGGTCATCCGGACAAGCCGTGAATATGCGCCGCGTCTAAGCCAGCAATTGGGGCGGCGTGCCGAGATCGCGGTTGAACAAACCTATGTCTGTCCGGTGGATCGGATTAGGGGCGATGCCTCGATGATGCTGGCTTATTTGAAGTGCGGCGAGCCAGATGACCTTGCCCGTATCGGCAATGGAGCCTGAGAACAGAGCTGAAAATACCTTGAAAATCTGACCCCTCGGCCAAGCATGGCTTTGGGTCAGCTCAGGTCTTTGGTCATAAAGAGCGATGACGTATTGGCTTCGTATTCACCAAAAGGGCCGCAATCGACGAAACCATGCGCACTGTAAAGGCTATGGGCCTGGGTAAGCTTGTCGCCCGTTTCCAACTTTATCGTCGACAGGTTCTGCGCACGAGCATCAGCTTCGATTTTGTGCATCAGGTGATGCGCGATGCCTTTTCCTCGGGCGCGAGGATCGACAAACATGGATTTAATTTCGCCATAGTCACCTTTGTTAGCAAGAGCGACACAGCCCAATGCATTGGACTCCTCTCGCGCAACGAAAAAGTGGATAGACGGCACGCACAATTCTTCGATGTCGAGAAAATGGTTTTCCTCGGCTGAGAAAAGAGACTGCATCAACGCATGACTCTGGCGAAGAAGTGCTGTTGCCTGTGGGTCGCGTGGATCTGCGGCAAGAACCTTAATGTTGGACATGACAGTCGTGCTCCTGTTGATGCGCATGTGTGACAGGCGCGGCTGGTTGAGTCTAGATGAGGTTCAAAAAGAAATACCCTCCCAACGCGGGAGGGTATCAAAACGTGCAATTGACGTTGTTTAGGCGGTTTCGCCACGCTCAAAGAAATAGGCGGCAAAATACCCCAGAAGAGTCCAGCCAACAGCTGCGACGCCCATGCTGACGGTAACAAACTCGGCAGACAGCTCTGGTGGTGCGATCCCGAAGTACGTGTCGAGATGTGGTGCGCCAATGATGTGAGGCAGCAGCAAGATAGCAATGCCGACCAACAGCATGGCAACGCCACGGCCAAAGGCGATAACCAAAAGACCGATGACCGATGCAATGATCGTCAGGAACCACCACATCTGGCGCGGCGCCAACTCGGCGGCCGGTGTGCCGGGCAATTCAGGTGGCAGACCCATCGCAGGAGCGAGTTGGATCGCGATGAACCCGCAAAGGCCCCAGATCAGGCCATTCTTGGCGGTGATCTGCGTACCGGTACGCTCGCGCGCGACGCCCATCGCAACAAGTAACAGCAACCCATATCCAGTATAGGTAACGGCATTAAAGCCGATCGTCATCAGGTGCCGGGCCCAGTCGTTCCCAAGAGCAGGAGATCCCTTTTCGGACTGCGTCATTCCATCAACAAGAAAGTGAACGCGCTCGCCACCTTCATATAATTCGCCTTCCAGCAAAAGCGGGATCACGAAAACGAACTGAAGCAGGGCTGCAATCAGCCCTGCTATCAGGCCAGCGAACACAGCGCTGGACACCAAATTTTTGGTCATTTTTCGAAAAGCGCTAGCTTAGTGGCAGGGGAATGCCATTGCGTGACGCTGATCGTGTGCTGCATCATGCAGTACAGTCGCTTGTGCCATACCCGAAACGGTGAGCAGACCCAGGCCAACAAGCGTGACGAGGATGAATGCACCGGCGTTTGAGCGGACGGCTGCGATATTGGCGGTCTTAGTTGCCATTGTTATAGTCTCCTGTTCCCGTCACACCCGACGGGCTGGGGTTGTAATCCGTTGCATGGCCGGTCTCCTGGCTCGCGGGTCGACGCGTCGCATTCCCTTCCCGGAGTAAACTCCAGTGGTTGTGAACGCGCGCTCGCCACTTACAGTCGCGGGGGCGGCTGTGGCTTCGGACCAAGGTCCTTTCCACATTCCCGTTTGATCCATCAAGCAAGCTTGCGTGGAACCACACCCTTTCTCTTTGGACGTGATCTGGGCTTCGGGTCAAGACAGTTTCCGACATATTACCCCCTTGCAGCGTCCACGTGTCACAATTACCCCGCGTGTTGTGTCCTTATTTCGCGCAAGCTGGGTCATATCGTCGAGAACGTTTTGCTGACAGGCCGCTTCTGACCATGATCCATTGGTGATTCTGGGAATTGACCTTGGATCATGCGGGCCGCTCAGTATTTGCCAAGGTCGTGCGGCAAGGGGTTTAGCACGAAATGTTGTGGATAACTTGTGTGTATGGAGCATATCATGTGGTTTGGCGTTGACTCTGGCACAATCGCTTGGGCAGGCTCTTGAGATAGGCAAGAATCACGAGGGCATCAGACCACTTTGCGCTTTTCGAAACTCAGACTGACCGGCTTTAAAAGCTTCGTCGATCCAACTGACCTTATTGTGGCCGACGGTCTCACCGGGGTTGTTGGGCCGAACGGGTGCGGCAAGTCTAATCTCTTGGAAGCGCTGCGCTGGGTAATGGGTGAAAACCGGCCGACCGCGATGCGGGGCGGCGGTATGGAAGATGTGATCTTTGCCGGTGCCGCGACACGGCCCGCACGAAATTTTGCGGAAGTGTCGCTTCAGATTGATAACTCGGAACGTCTGGCGCCCGCCGGGTTTAACGATGATGACAATCTCGAAATCGTACGTCGGATCACGCGTGACGTTGGCAGCGCCTACAAGGTGAATACCAAAGACGTGCGGGCACGCGATGTGCAGATGTTGTTTGCAGATGCATCGACAGGGGCCCATTCACCTGCGCTTGTCCGACAGGGACAGATTTCAGAACTGATCAATGCCAAGCCCAAAGCGCGCCGACGCATTTTGGAAGAAGCCGCTGGCATCTCTGGTTTGTATCAGCGTCGGCACGAGGCCGAACTCAAGCTCAAAGGGGCAGAGACCAACCTGTCTCGCGTCGATGATGTGATCGAACAACTGGCCAGCCAATTGGCGCAATTGGCAAGGCAGGCGCGTCAGGCCGCACGGTATCGCGCCATCGGGGAAGAGTTGCGAAAGTCGGAAGGGATGCTGTTATACCGCCGCTGGCGTGAAGCGGACGATGCACGATCCAAGGCCGATGAAGAGTTGCGCGTGAGGACGACGCAAGCAGCTCAGGCCGAGGCCCTTGCCCGCGAAGCGGCAAAGCAGAGGGCGTCGCGCGATGACACGCTGCCGGCCCTTCGCGAAGAAGAGGCCATTGCCTCTGCTATCTTGCAGCGTTTGCAGGTCCAGCGGGATTCGCTCAACGATCAAGAATCCCATGCTTTGCAGATTATCGAAACGCTCAAGAACCGGATCGAACAGCTGGCCTTGGATATGGAGCGTGAATCGGGGCTCAATCGGGACGCGGGCGAAACCATCGAGCGTCTCGACTGGGAAGCCAACCAGATCGCCAAGGCTGGTGAAGGACACGAAGACCGGCTGGAAGCCGCTGTTGAGGAAGCGCGCGAGGCAGCAAATATTTTGCAGGAACGCGAAAGCGACCTGTCGCAGTTGACGGAAGATGTTGCCCGTCTCGCAGCGCGCCACCAATCCGCACAGCGTTTGCTGGAAGACAGCCGCAAAACGCAGGCAAAAAGCGAAGCAGAGGCACTGAAGGCACGAGATGCCGTGCAGGAATCGCAAAATGCGCTGACCCGCGCGGCGGAAGAATTCGAGATGGCGCAGGCTTCTGAAGAGGCTGCGCTGGAATCGGCGCAAGCTGCGGAAGAAGCTTTGGCACAGGCCGAAGATGACCGCGCGGAGACCCAATCGCGCGAAGCAGATGCAAGGGCCGAACGGTCCGAGGCCGAGGGAGAGCTGAATGCGCTTCGGGCCGAGACAACGGCGCTGGCGAAACTGGTGGAACGGGATACCGCTGAAGGCGGTCAAATTCTTGACAGGCTGCAAGTTCAGCAAGGCTTCGAAAAGGCATTGGGCGCGGCCATGGCAGACGACCTCAGAGCGCCCGAAGTTGATGAAGACGGGCCGTCCGGGTGGCATGTTCTGCCCCCTTATGACACCGATCAGCCGCTGCCGGACGGTGTGACTTCGCTGGTTGCGCATGTTTCCGTGCCCGAAGTGTTGCAACGCCGGATGAGCCAGATTGGTCTGGTGGCGACGGAAGATGCGATGGCCCTTCAACCCCTGCTGAAGCCGGGCCAAAGGCTGGTGTCGTTGGAAGGCGATTTGTGGCGTTGGGACGGGTTTCGGGCTTGGGCCGAAGATGCGCCAAGTGCTGCGGCCTTGCGTCTTCAGCAATTGAACCGCCTCGAAGAACTCAAGCAGCAGTTGGCAAGAGCAACCGCGCGCGCCGAGGGGGCCGTCCAGGCGCATGAAACCCTGCAAATGCGCTTGCGCGAGCTGTCCGAGGTGGACAAAGCGGCACGTTTGGCCCGACGCGACGCGGACCGCGCCGTCGCAGATGCCAATCGCGCCCTCAGCCGTGCCGAGGCAGATCGCAACCTTGCCGAAGGCCGGTTGGAGTCACTTGGTCTGGCAGTGACACGCCATGAAGAAGAGGCCATGGCAGCGCGCTCGCAGTTGCTCGAGGCAGAGCGCGGATTGTCGGATCTTGGCGACCTTGGCGCCGCACGGGCGGAGGTCGAAGATGTCAAAATGACGGTTGAGGCTGCCCGCATCACGATGATGTCGCGGCGGTCGTCCCATGACGAGGTGCGTCGCGAAGGTGAAGCCCGTTTGAAACGGTCGCAGGAAATCACCAAAGAGATCAGCGGTTGGCGGCACCGGCTTGAAACGGCCGAGAAGCGGATCAACGAGCTGGCGGAACGCAAAGAGGCATCGGAAGACGAGCTTTACGAAGCAGGAAGCGCGCCCGAGGAAATCGCGGCCAAACGTGAAGAATTGACCACCGCGATTGAAGATGCCGAAGAACGCCGCCGCACGGCGTCTGATGTTCTTGCCGAAGCCGAGACCGCATCGCGCGAAGCAGAGCACGCGGAACGCGAAGCAGAGCGTCTTGCCAGCGAAGCCCGTGAAGCACGCGCGCGGTCCGAAGCGCGCGCAGATGCCGCGCGTGAAACAGTGTCATATGCCGCAGAGCGTATTTACGAAGAACAGCAGGTCTCGCCAGCGAAACTCCTCGAGACATTGGATGTGAATCCGGACGAGATGCCCGACAGCCATGCGATTGAAGCAGATGTGAACCGGCTCAAGCGGCAACGCGACAGTCTCGGCGCGGTCAATCTTCGTGCCGAAGAAGATGCCAAAGAAGTTCAGGAAGAGCATGATCATCTCGTTACCGAGAAAACGGATCTGGAAGAAGCCATCCGAACCCTGCGCAACGGTATTGCAAGCCTGAACCGCGAAGGCCGCGAGCGGCTTTTGACGGCATTCGAGCAGGTAAACAGCAACTTTGCGCTTTTGTTCAAACACCTGTTTGGCGGGGGCGAGGCCAACCTTGTGCTGGTTGAAAGTGATGATCCGCTTGAAGCGGGTCTTGAGATCATGTGCCAACCTCCGGGAAAGAAACTTTCAACCCTTTCCCTGTTGTCAGGTGGTGAACAAACCCTCACGGCGATGGCGCTGATCTTTGCTGTGTTCCTTGCAAACCCGGCTCCGATCTGTGTTCTGGACGAGGTCGATGCGCCGTTGGACGATGCAAACGTCACCCGTTTTTGTGATCTGCTGGACGAGATGTGTCGACAAACCGATACGCGCTTTTTGATCATCACGCACCACGCGGTGACGATGGCACGGATGGATCGTCTCTTTGGTGTGACGATGGCCGAACAGGGCGTGTCACAGCTTGTTTCGGTCGATCTGAAAGCCGCCGAGTCGATGGTGGCCTGATCTAGCCACAGGTCCTTGATTGCGCTGTTAGAAGAGCCCTTTCAGAAAACGCCACTCAATGTCACCGGAACGTGACCGACCCTTTGGGCCGAACTGTGCGATTGTGCCCACAGAGAGGTATCAGAGATGATGAAACTGACGTTAACACTTGCCCTTTTGGCGGGGCCGTCTTTTGCCGAAGAGTGGAAAATGCGAGACGGAGACCACCTGTTTTCGGCGCATGAGTTGAAAGAACGCCTGATACAGTCAGACTTGGTTTTCTATGATGAGGGCCGCTCGGTTTATGGGGCGGACGGAAGCTATAGCTATACCTATGGCGGTGGCGGTACTTGGGAAGGCCGGTTTGAGGCGCAAGACGACAGCATCGTGTGCGTGACCTTTGTAACGGGCAGCACGCGTTGTGATCGTATCGTCGAGAATGACGGACGGCTTGTTGTTCTGACGATTGAGGGCGAACGTTTTCCGGTTCGCCCCTCCGAGTGATTGCCTAAAGAACGAAATCGAAGCTGGACCCACCCGAAATCTGTAGGGTGATCTGGTCTTGCGCTGCACCGTCCACCAAGGCCCAGATGATCCGTCCGCTTGATGTGTCGATGACAAAGGCTTCGTCTGTGCTGGTATCCCCTGCACCATGCGTATTTGCGATCGTAACGCGGAATTGGTCAGCAGTTGCAGTTGTCTGACCGAAGACCAGAACATCTCCTTCGGATTGCGAATAGTCCTGTATCCAATCAGAGCCATGGTCGGCGACACCAAGGTGAAAGAACTTGTCTCCGCCTGACCCGCCATTCACGCGGTCGTATCCAAAGCCACCGTTGATAAAGTCGTCTCCTGCGCCACCATAAAGCAAATCGGCAAGTGCGGCGCCGTTCAGCACGTCTTCGCCGTCCTGACCACGCAGGTCGTCGGCCCCGAAACCACCAACGAGCGTGTCGTTCCCGTCCATGCCATAAAGGAGATCGTTGCCATAAGAGCCATCAACGCTATCGTCGCCTGCACCGGCATAAATCAGATCACGCAGATCGTCCGCCGTTGCCCCGCCGGTGATAATGTCGTTGCCTTCACCACCGTTCAAAGTGTCCCGCCCGTCGCCCCCGTTCAGGGTGTCGTTGCCGCCCGCACCGGCGATACGGTCATCGTTGTTGTCACCAGTCAACAGGTCATCGTCATCGCCACCGGTCAGATCCAAAGCCGGATTCGAAGCCAGTTGACGCATTTCATCAAAGGAATAATCCACGGTCCAATCATCGCCCGCGAATCGCTGCACGTTTAGGCTGATCGTTTCAACATCGGTGACGGTGATTGATTCCCAGCGGGTGCGCGTGATTGTGACGCCTCCACCTTCTTCGAGGCTAAGATCATAGTTGGGCAACTCATAGGCGTTCAGGATCACAAGTGTGTCCTGCCCCTCGCCGCCATCATAGGTCATCTGCCCGTCATAGTACCTGAGAGTATCGTCGCCTGCCCCCGTCATGAATGAAGTTGCATCTCTCGACGCGATGAAATCATCGTTTTCGCTGATCGTTACATTGGGAAGAGATGTCAGTAAAATATCGTCGCGCGGTGCAAAACCGCTGTTGTCGGGGGCAACACCGCCCGCGCGCACAAGCCGATTGAAATTGTTTGCCTGCGCAATGGTCGAAACAACCGGCAAGGATGCGCCACCCAACTCAAAATACCAAACCTTGTCGATATTATAGTTCGTGATCTTGAACACATAGCTGGTCTTGTTCTGCCACTGGATCCAGCCGATTTCATAATCCGTAAAAATGCCGCCGGTTTGCCCCGGCAATCCCAGCCCGTCGACAGTAAAAGAGGCAAAGTCACTGTTCAGAGAGAGTGACGACAGGGGCAGGTTGTCGGGAATAGTTGTCAGGATGCTATAGCTGTAACTGTCGACAGCATCATTGCGGGTGACAAGGCGTGCTTCGGCAGTATCCACCGAAATGACCTGATCGTTGTCTCCATAAGAAACGACGGTGCCGGTAAATCTGTAAGTGGTCATTGCTGCAACTCGTTAAACGTCTTGGAAGTACTCAAAGCTTGTTCAAAAGTTGGGACGTCGGCCATGCATCTGCAGGAAGACCAAGGCGTTTTTGCTCGGCCTGAACCGCGTTGCGCGTGTTCTTTCCGAGGATGCCATCCACCTTGCCAACATTGTGCCCACGTTTTTGCAGCTTCTTTTGCAGGGATTTCATCTGGCTGTTGCTGAGTGCAGGATCAGGGTTACCCGCAATATAGGGTTTTGCACCTTCCAGACGGGTCGCAAAATACGCAGCAGTGGTCACATAGACAAAGCTTTGGTTCCACTCGAAGTAGACACTAAAGTTTGGATACGCAAGGAAGGCCGGGCCTTTGCGTCCTTGGGGCAGGACCAGAGAGGCCGGCAGGTTCGAAAGGTTCCCCTGACGCGGTTTGACACCCAAACGCGCCCAGTCCTTTGTGGACTTTGTCGTGTGCAGTCCCGACTGTGACCAATCCATGTTTTTGGGCACGATGACTTCTTGCAGCCAGGGCTGGCCTGCTTTCCAGCCGAGGTGCTGAAGCATTTTCCCGCCCGACGTCAGCGCATCCTGAGCCGAAGTTTTCAAGCGCACTTTCCCATCGCCGTCCGCATCGACGCCGTTCTCGATGATGTCTGCTGGCAGCATTTGCACCATGCCGATCTCGCCAGCCCATGCGCCAGTGGTTTTGGTCGGGCTGAAATCGCCGCGAGTATAAAGCTCTAGAGCTGCAAACACTTGTGGTCTGAACAGGTGCGGGCGGCGGCAATCGTGCGACAGGGTCACGAGCGAGTTCAGAGTGTTAAAATCCCCCTGAAAGGCCCCATAGTCTGTCTCAAACGCCCAGAACGCCAACAGAACACCGCGCGACACGCCATACTTGCGTTCAATGTTGCTAAAGGTATTTGCGTATTGCTTGGCCTTTTTGCGGCCCGTGTCGATACGATTTTGGCTGATCAGACGGCGTGAGAAATCAGTGAACGACATCTGGAACACGCCCTGTGAGCGGTCCGCCTTTAACGTCTTTGAGTCTTGACGCACGTTTGCGAAAAAATTGTCCACGGTGGATTTGCTATAGCCTTTGGCGACAGCTTCTTTTTTCAATCCGGTGACAAAGCCTGAAAAAGACCCGCCGCAAGGTGTGTTTGCAAGGGCGGTGCTGGCGCTCAGAACAAGGGCGGCGAGGGTAAGGGAAAATCGCATGAATACCTCGAATTTAACTATAAGTACTGGTTAACAGGTGATTGTGTTTCGGCAAAGCCTAGAACACGGACAACACGAGACAGATGGCCAGAAACGCGGCCCATGTGCGCCACAGGGCGCGGCAGGCGGCATCCACATCATCAGGCCCAAGGGTTCTGCGCCCATTGGGATACACGTAGGGAAAGTCGCGCATTTCACCGTCATAGGCGCGGGGGCCGGCAATCGCGGCATTCAACGCGCGTGCCATCGCAGATTCCGGCCAGCCCGCGTTGGGTGACCGGTGTTTGGCAGCGTCCGCGCGGATGTCCCCTAGCGCATTCAGCCCATGATGCGTGGAAGCAATCAGCACCGCCGTCAGACGGGCCGGAATCCAGTTCAGCACATCATCAAGACGGGCAGCGGCCCAGCCGAACTGTTCATGGCGTGGTGTGCGATATCCAATCATGCTGTCTGCCGTGTTGATGATCTTATAGATCAAAATTCCGGGCAGCCCGCCGACAAGGAACCAGAACGCCGGAGCAATAACGCCGTCGGACAGATTCTCGGCGGCGGATTCTATTGCGGATCGGGAAACTGCGGATTGATCCATGTGCGCCGTGTCGCGGCTCACGATCATTGCAACCGCACGACGCCCATCGCCCAGAGAGATACGCAAGGCATCCGCCACCGCTTGGACATGTTGCACCAGTGATTTTTGGGCCAGCAGAATGGCTACGATGATGACTTGTGGCAGCCATCCAAAGAGGGACACGACCCAACCAAGGCACCACATGGCTGCGACCAAAGCCGCGATCACCAGAATGCCAATGAGCTTTGCCGCGTCGCCGGTGTTAAAGCGCTTATCTGCTTGGCCGATCACCCGCCCCATCAGAATAGCGGGATGCGTGACACGGTTCCAAAGCCAGCGCGGCTCTCCCAGAAGGGCGTCCAGTGTCAAAGCAATGCTCAGGATCATGGCGGTACTCATAGGGCGGCCTCGAGCTGATCCCAACGGTCTGGCGCCGGCAAACCCAGCCTTAGGAACGTTTCAGAGTATGGAAAGATACGTGACCAGATGTGTTTGGACGCAAGCCGTTCTTGCCAGACTTTGGCGTCTGAAACCTTATAAAGACGGAACAAGGGCGTGCCGCCTGCAAGGTCCGCCCCTTTGGAAAGCATAAGCCGGTCCAATCTCTCGGAATCCTGTTGCAACCGGTTGCGCGTTTCATCAGCCCACTGGGGATCTTGCAGGGCAAGTGCGCCGATGTGCAGGGCAGGGCACGAAACGGCCCATGGGCCAGACAAATCATTGAGACGCTCGATCAGGGCGGGGTTCCCGATTGCGAACCCAAGTCGCATACCGGCCAATCCCCAGAACTTGCCAAAGCTTTTGAGAACAATGCGGCCGGGGTCTGCGCTGTGCGCGATCAGGCTTTGATCGGGGGCGATATCGCAAAAGCTTTCGTCGACAATGGTCAGCGGGGCCGTCAGATCGTTTGCCGTCCATATCTGACCCGTCGGGTTGTTCGGGTGCACAAGGACACGGGCGGTTGCCTCCTCTTGGGTGCGTTGCCACCCCTGCGCGAGAAAGGCCGCTGCGTGCTCGTTATAGGTCGGCTCTGGAATGTCCACGCCCGCGGCCGTCGCAAGGGCCGGTATACGTGCGATCAGCGCCGAAGCCCCCGGTGCAGCAAGGATCGCTGCCTGTTCCGGCACGCGCCAGAACCGTCGTGCCGCGTCCAGCAAGGCCGCTTGCGCCGCCTTGTCTGGCAGCGCAGTCCAGGCATGCTCGGGCAGCGCGGTCACCGGATAAGGCACAGGGTTGATGCCCGTAGACAGGTCGATCCAGTCAGAGCGGTCTCCGCCCCAACGGGCCATAGCGGCATCCAAGCCGCCTCCGTGATCTCGTGGTGTTTTGGTTTCGACCAAAGTCATGGCGATCTCCGTATGTCCGCGGCGTTATCAAGCGGAATTTCGCCAGTTTGACAAGTCGGGACCAACGTTATGCTATCATTAACGACGAATTAACCAATTCTTAGGACATTAACCGGATTAACCATAAATTATGTATAAATTGGTAACGAGTGCAGAGACCGAGAGGGGTGGTCATGCGTGTTTTAATTGTTGAAAGCGACCCGGACCTAGGGCGCATCTGGCAAAGGCACATGGAGCGTTTGGGCTTCAAGGTTGAATTGGCACTTGATGAACGTAATGCGATCCACGCGTTACGCATGCAAGACTTTGACATCATCGTTCTGGATCTGGTGTTGGAAGAGGGCGCGGCTTTGGCCATCGCGGATTTCGCAAGCTATCGCAGACCACATGCGCGTGTGATCTTTGTCACAAACACATCCTTCTTTTCGGACGGATCGATCTTTCGGCACAGCCCAAATGCGTGTGCATTTGTGCAGTCGGGGACACCCCCTGAAGACTTGGTCGCAATGGTCGAACACTTTGCAGAAGCAAGGTGAGCCGAATGAGATGCGCGCGCCTTTTGACCAAAAACGCGCGATCTGATTCCTGCAGTGATTACCGGCCGTGAGGCTCCCAATAGTCGAGAAGAGGGTTAATGGGCGTGATCCGGTGTGGATTTATGGTGTCGTGGCTATAGTGATAATGGCGCACGATATGGTTCATGTTCACCGTGTCAGAGATGCCGGGGATTTGATACAATTCACGGGTATAGGCCCATAGGTTTGGGTAGTCGATCAGGCGCTTGCGGTTGCATTTGAAATGCAGGTGATAAACCGGATCAAACCGGATCAAAGTGGTGAACAATCGCCAGTCGGCCTCAGTCAAGCGATCACCCAACAGATAGCGGTTTTCTGACAGGATACCTTCCAGCCATTCAAGCGTATCAAACAGAGGGTAAACTGCGGCGTCATACGCCGTCTGCGTTGTAGAAAACCCGCATTTGTAAACGCCGTTGTTCAGCGTGTCATAGATGCGGTCGTTGATGCGGGCGATTGGATCGTGCAGCTCTTCGGGCCAATAGTCCTGCGTGTTGCCGGTGATGGTGTTGAAGGCCGAATTGAACATCCTGATGATTTCGGCGCTCTCGTTTGAAACGATCGTATTCTTCTGTTTGTCCCAAAGAATGGGGACGGTCACACGCCCGGAATACGCTGCATCCGCCCGCGTATAGATTTCGTGGGCAAAAGCACTGTCAAACAAATGGTCTCCGGTGGCGCCATGGTCGTCCGGTTCGAAGGTCCAGCCATCTTGCAGCATGTCAGGATGCACAACCGAAACCGTGACGTGATCTGCCAACCCTTTGAGTTGACGGAAAATAAGCGTTCTGTGGGCCCACGGACAAGCAAGGGAAACATAGAGGTGATATCGCCCGCTTTCCGCCGCGAATCCGTCTGTCCCTGAGGGGCCGGCAGTTCCGTCAGGCGTTATCCAATTGCGAAACTGGGATTCCGAGCGGATGAATTTCCCACCATTCGCAGACGTATCGTACCACTTGTTTGTCCATGTGCCGTCTACGAGCAATCCCATTTGCCGATCCTTCCCTGTTGCGTTGAAAAACAGATAGCGTGCGAGCAGTGAGGAGAAAACGCAACAATTCGCAAATCAGTTGCGCGCACACGCACAGAGACGCGCAGTCACCCAAATCTCGCCTTGACCAGAATCGCATTCAGCTTTCACGGTGGTTACGAATAGGGAGACGAAACGATGACAACTTTTCTGCCCAAAGATGTGCAGGCGGGGCTTGATGCCGCGCGCAAGAAAAGCCTCAAGAAAAGCAGCAAGCTGCGGGTCGAGGTCGACGGGCATTCGTTTCGGGTTTTGAAATTTCGCGAAGACGGATTTTCTCTGGATGTCGAGAACGCGCCGCGTCTGCGGGGGCTGGTTGATCTCTATGACGGGGGGCGTCACCTGTCGCAATGTTTGATCGTCGCGTCCGAAGAGGAGGGCGATCTGATGCACTACGAATTCAAGCGCGCAACCGCGGCCTCTGAACGTGCACCAGTCGATTTTTATCGCGGTGAAAACGCACCGGTTGCACTTATCACGCAAGATTCCTGATCGCGCCTAGGGGCGAATTTCCACCGTCGTCCCGTTTGGTGTAATGCGCCAAAGCTCTTCTATTTCCTGATTGGACAGCGCAATGCAGCCCGCCGTCCAGTCGCCTGGCAAAATCACGCTGTCAGGCAGGCTGTTCGGCTGGCCGTGTATGAAGATATCTCCGCCGGGGGATTTCCCAAGGGACCTTGCATGTTTGATGTCTTCGGTCTGCGGATAGTCGATGCCAAGCGAAAGGTGAAATTTGCTTTGCGGATTGCGTCGGTTTATCGCGAAAAAACCCTCTGGGGTTTTGCCATCCCCTTCGATTTCCTTATCGCCATCTGGCGCAAACCCGAGGGCGATCTCGTAAGTCCGTAGGGGCGTGCCTGCTTTGTACACCGTCAAAAGACGTTGTGTTTTCTCGATGAGAATATGATCGATTTCGGTGTGAAGCGGGGGTGGTGGTACAGGTTCTACCGGTCTCAGAAGCAGAACCCAAGCACCCACAAGAACCGAAAGAAGCAGGAAAAATCGAAGGAAACGGGACATTTCAAAACGAAACGTGGCTTGGGGCATTCATGTTAAACGCCCCAAGCCACAGTTTACCTATTGTGATTATTGCAGGTCTGAAAACGCCTCGGTCAGACGTTCGCAGGCTTGCTCTACAAGGCTGCGCGGTGTGGCGATGTTAAAGCGCAGGAACATCTCGCCACCTGTCCCGAAAGTTTCCCCGTGGTTCGGTGCAATACGCGCGTTTTTCTGCACCCGGTCAATGAACTCGGATTTTGGCATGCCGGTATCTTCAAAATCGACCCAGCTAAGGTATGTGGCTTCGAGGTTCATGGATTTAAGGCCCGGGATCGCATTGATAGACGCATCCAAAAGCTTGCGGTTGCCATCAAGGTACTGAACCAGATCATCCACCCAAGCGGCCCCTTCGGGGGAATAGGCCGCCTCGGCCATGAACAGACCAAAGGAATTTGGCGACAGCCCGAGCGCAGCCATGCGACCGGCAAATTTGGTGCGCAAAGCCTCATCTGGAATAATGACATTCCCCGAATGCGACCCGGCAATGTTGAAAGTCTTTGTGGTTGCCGTCATCATCACAAGACGATCCATGATGCTGTCGTCAACAAGGGTCATTGGAATGTGGGTGTTGCCCGGAAACACAAGATCGTGGTGGATCTCGTCCGAGACAAGAACCAGATCATGGCGCTTGACAAAATCGGCAACACCCTGAAGTTCTTCGCGGCTCCAGACGCGGCCACCGGGATTGTGCGGCGAGCACAGGATGACCATCTTTTCGTTGCCGGTCATTTGCGCATCATAAGCTGCAAAATCCATTTCATACCGGCCATCGTTGTTGTTCAGCTTGCACTCGACAACCTCGCGGCCCGCAGCAGAGATGACCCGCGCGAATGCGTGATAAACAGGTGTGAACAGTACAACGCCGTCACCCGGTGCGGTGTAGGCGTCCACACACATTGCGGTGCCATTCACCAAGCCGTGCGTCGTGAAGATATGAGAAGGGTCAACGTCCCAGTTGTGACGTTCTTTCATCCACCAGCAAATTGCAGACCGATATCCGCTCTCGTCACCGTAATAGCCATAGATGCCATGGTCCGTCATTCCTTTGACCGCGTCTGTGACACACTGGGGCGGGCGGAAATCCATATCGGCGACCCACATGGCCAGACCGTCTTCTGCCGGAACGCCATAAAGCTTTTCCATCATGTCCCACTTTACGGAATGGGTGCCGTACCGGTTGATGACTTCATCAAAGCTCATAGTAGGTTTCCTTCTGCTATCATTTGCGCAGACGCTATCGGATTGCGCGCTATGCGCAAGGGGGCGTTGCAACGACGGGCGCATTGTCCTAGATGATGCCCATGATCAAGCCTATTCTTATTCACCCCGACCCGCGTTTGAAGAAACTGTGTGCGCCCGTTGACGATGTGTCAGACGAATTGCGCGCGCTGTCGCAGGATATGTTGGCAACAATGTATGACGCGCCCGGTATTGGGCTTGCGGCGCCCCAGATCGGTGTGTTGGAGCGGCTGATCGTTATGGATTGCGTCAAGGAAGGCGATCCGGAACCGACGATTATGTTCAACCCAGAAGTTCTTGCCGCCTCTGATGAGACAAACGTCTACGAAGAAGGTTGCCTGTCCATTCCCGAGCAGTTCGCAGAAGTGACCCGCCCCGCCTCTGTTCGTGTGGGATGGCTGGATGAAAACGGCAACCCGCAAGAAAAAGACTTTGACGGGCTTTGGGCCACCTGTGTGCAGCACGAGATCGACCATCTCAATGGCAAACTGTTCATTGATTATCTTGGGCCGATGAAGCGCCAGATGATGACACGCAAATCCCAAAAAATGAAACGAGAGCGCACCCGCGGCTAGGCCGGATTTTGCGCGCACAGGGAGACACAGCATGACGGTTCGCAAATGTATCCCGTGGCCGGACAAGCGTCTGCGCGCGGTGTCCGCACCGGTTCCCGAAATCACGGATGAGGTGCGTCAGATTTGGGACGACCTGATTGATACCATGGAGGCCATGCCGGGTGTTGGTATGGGCGCCAATCAGATCGGTGCTCTTTTGCGGGTGGCTGTTGTGGATGCCAGCGAAAGTCGCGGGCAGGTTGTTCGGATGGCCAATCCCGAAATTCTTCATGCATCGGTCCAGCTGCGCGAGCATGACGAGGCAAGCCCTAACCTGCCAGGCGTCTGGGCCACGATCAAAAGGCCTCGGGCGGTCACCGTGCGTTATATGGACGAGACCGGTGAAACCGTTGAAAAGGATTTTGTCGGCCTTTGGGCCACAAGCGTTCAGCACCAAATCGACCATCTGAACGGTAAGATGTATTTCGATCATCTGAGCAAAACCAAGCGTGATATGTTGATCAAACGGGCAAGGAAGCAGCGATGAAAGTTGTCTTTATGGGCACGCCGGACTTTTCTGTTCCGGTTTTGGATGCGTTGATCAAGGCGGGCCATGAGATCGTGGCAGTCTATTGCCAGCCGCCGCGCCCCGCAGGTCGGGGAAAAAAAGAGCGTCCCACCCCTGTTCATGCCCGTGCATTGGAACTGGGGCTTGAGGTGCGTCATCCGGTGTCTCTCAAATCCGTAGGCGAGCAGGACGCGATGCGTGCGCTGGGCGCAGATGTGGGTGTTGTCGTCGCCTATGGATTGATTTTGCCTCAGGCCATTTTGGATGCACCTCAAAAGGGATGTCTGAATATTCACGCAAGCCTTTTGCCACGCTGGCGCGGGGCCGCACCAATCCATCGCGCCATTATGGCGGGGGATGCGGAAAGCGGCGTTTGTATCATGCAAATGGATGCGGGTCTGGATACCGGACCGGTACTGCTCGAAGAAAAAACACCCATCTTGGCACAGGACACGACGGCCGATTTGCATGATCGATTGGCGGGCATTGGTGCAGACGCGATTGTCAACGCGCTGGGCCAGCTTGATGATCTGGCGCCGGTACCTCAGCCAGAGCTTGGCGTCACCTATGCCCACAAGATTGATAAATCCGAGGCAAAAGTGGATTGGACAGCCCCCGCCACCGAGGTTGACCGCAAGATTAGAGGGCTGTCGCCATTTCCGGGCGCATGGTGCGAGGTCGACGGCCAGCGGGTCAAATTGCTAGCCTCAAGGCTTGCCGAAGGGCAGGGCACAGCTGGCGAAATTCTGGATGACGCCTTGACCGTTGCATGTGGTGATGGCGCGGTTCAGTTGTTGCGCTTGCAAAGAGCAGGCAAAGGCGCTCAGGATGCAGATGTGTTCTTGCGCGGATTTCCCGTGTCACAAGGCCAACAACTCTGATCGGGAAACGCCATGTTTTTTACCTTTTTCGGAACCGTCGTGATCGCAGGTATCATTGGATACGCTTCTGAACGTACGGGGTTTACGCGGAATGGCATAATTCCGTCCATCATCATCTGTATCGGCGGGGCCTTCCTGTTCTTCATGGTGGGGCGGATGTTCGGGATCAGCTTTGGCAGTGCTGGCGTAAATGCGATTATTTCCTCTATCGGATCACTGGTGATTGTCCCAACGCACTATCGTCGCTGAACGATGCCAAGGTGACACAGAAAGCAGCACAAATGCGGACTGTGCCTTGCAAACGGTTAAAACTGTTTACGATTTATCTAAAACTCGCTACGCTTCACTCATAACAAGCGGCCGATAAATGAGCCGCAATACATGAGGCAGCGAGCAAATTGGCTTTCTTCGGCTTAAGGGGTGCGTCTTCCGCGCCCAAGGTCACCGTCGTCACGACTATGAAGGACGAGGGTGCATATATTTTGGATTGGGTCGCACATTACAAGACCCTTGGCGCAACAGACATTGTTGTATTCACCAATGACGTGAATGATCCAACAGATCACCTTTTGCGTCGCTTGAATGCGATGGGCGAGGTGCATCACCGGTTCAGCCGTGTCATGAAACGGGGGCCTCACAAAAGTGCGCTGATGTGGGCGGAATACGAACCCGCGGTCCGTGACGCAGACTGGTTGCTGGTCGTGGACGTTGACGAATTCCTTGAAATTAAGGTCGGGGATGGCACGTTCCAGTCGCTGATTAATGAGAATTCCAGCGCAGATGCGATTTCTTTTCCATGGCGGATCTTCGGAAACGCCGGGATCAGGGACATCACGCGCGAACCGGTTCCAAAGCGGTTTACCCGTGCGCAACCTGTTGAAGGCAAGGCCGGAGAGCATCGCTTCTTCAAGACCTTGTATCGCAACGATCCTACCAAGTTTTCCAGAATGGGCGTTCACCGTCCCTATCTGGCAAAGGATCACGCGCCGATTTCCTGGGTGCTGCCGGATGGCACGCCAATCCTCGAGAATGACATGCCCGGTGCATTGTTTGTTCGGGACCATTTCGGGTACGAGGCGGCGCAGCTTAACCACTATGCGCTTCGGTCTGTGGACTCATTCCTGAACAAAAAGGCGCGGGGGCGGGCCAATCACCAAAACGGTACGATCGAGATGGGGTATTGGCAGAAGTTCAACAAAAACCACGAAGAGGACACTTCGCTGGCAGAAGGCTTCTTCGCTGCCGAGGCGTATCGTGAACGGCTTTATGCGCAAGAACCCAATCTGAAACTGGCGAACGAGCGTGCTTTGGTTTGGGCGCGCCGCAGTGCCCGCAAGGCGCGTCGCGATCCAGAAGCCCGCAAGTTCCTGCAACTTATTGGTCCTGAACTTGCACCTGACGAGGCCACCGACGCACAGGTCGCGTAATCACGTTTAGGATTTGAAGGGTGCCATTCCCGCGCGGGCGAGTTCGTCCGCGCGTTCGTTTTCCGGATGTCCGGCGTGGCCTTTGACCCATTCCCATGTCACCTGATGTCCGGCTTGCGCCGCATCAAGACGTTTCCACAGTTCAGCGTTTTTCACTGGCTTGCGGCTCGCTGTTTTCCAGCCGTTTTTCTTCCATCCGAAGATCCAGCCGGTCACCCCGTTCTTAACATATGTACTGTCGGTGATGACAGTGATCCGCGAGGGCTTGGAAAGGGCTTCAAGCGCCATGATGGCCGCCATAAGCTCCATCTGGTTGTTGGTGGTCTCTGGAGCGCCGCCGGACAGATCACGTTCTTTGATCACCGTGTTCCCGTCCATCGCGCGCATCAAAACACCCCAGCCACCGGGACCGGGATTTCCAGAGCAAGCTCCGTCGGTATATGCAAATAAATCAGCCATGAGCCGCCACTGTTATCCAATCACTGACACTGCCTTCAAGACCTGTTCCGCGCCCGCGATTGATTTTTGTCGGAGTCAGCCCCGCAGAGCGCAGCAGGTCAAGCAATTCGTCTTCTTCATAGTAGGTGTAAAACCGGCCAAGGCGGTCGCGGGCCTCACCTGTGCCGGTTTTCAGACCGACGTGGAATATCCCGTTTGGTTTCAAAGCCTTCAAAATTGCGGCCAGATGCAGGGGCATATCCGCGCGCGGTGCGTGAAGCAGGCTAAAGTTGGCCCAGACCCCATCATAGAACGCTTCGTCTTGCAGGTCGGCAAAAGCGCCTTGTTGCGCTTTCACACCGGGCCGTGCGGCCGCAAGCGCAACCATTTCGGCAGACATATCCATCGCAATTGCATTCAGGCCATGACGGGCCATCTCTTCTGCGCAATGTCCGGGACCGCATCCAAGATCCAGCACAGTGCCACCCGCAGGCAGGGCCTTGATAAAGGCGGCAAGCTGTTTGTCCCGCGCATCGCTTTCGGTCATTGCGGCGTATTCGGCCGCTTGTGCGTTGTAAACGGCAATGGTTTCGTGATCGCTCATTGAACATTTCTGCCTTTTGAAACGGGTTTAGACAACGGGCGCACGAGGGGATGTCAGGCTTTCAATTCCACATCCCGAAGAACCCGCGGGACCTTGAAGTTCACACGCTCAACAGCTGTTTCAACAATTTCTACCGTGACCTCAAACCGGTCCCTGAAGGCGTCAATCACTTCATTGACCAGAACTTCGGGCGCGGAAGCGCCTGCCGTTATGCCCAAATGACGAATGCCTTCCAAGGCGCGCCAGTCGATGTCATCCGCGCGTTGAACAAGTTGGGAATAGGCGCAGCCGTTCTTGGCACCGACCTCAACAAGGCGACGGGAATTCGATGAATTTGGCGCCCCAACAACCAGAATGGCGTCTACCTTCGGGGCGACTTCCTTAACCGCTTCCTGCCGGTTGGTTGTGGCATAGCAGATATCTTCTTTGTGAGGTCCGACGATCTTTGGGAACCGCGCATTCAGTGCCGCAACAATGCCGATGGTGTCATCAACCGACAAAGTGGTTTGGGTCACAAAGGCAAGTTGTTCGGGGTCGCGAACCTCTATTGTGGCCACATCGCCTTCTGTCTCGACAAGAAGAACTTCGCCCTCTGGCAGCTGGCCCATGGTGCCAATGGTTTCCGGGTGTCCTGCGTGGCCAATCATGATGATCTGAAGGCCGTTTTCCGAATGGCGCTCGGCTTCGATGTGCACTTTGGAAACCAACGGGCAAGTGGCATCGACAAAAACCATGTCGCGGCGTTGGGCCTCGGCTGGAACGGATTTGGCAACACCATGCGCCGAAAAGATAACGGGCCGGTTGTCCGGGCAATCCGACAATTCCTCGACAAAGACTGCGCCTTTGGCACGCAGGCCGTCGACCACAAACCTGTTGTGCACGATTTCGTGGCGGACATAGACGGGCGCGCCCCATTTCTCGAGGGCCATTTCCACGATTTTAATCGCGCGATCCACGCCGGCGCAAAAGCCGCGCGGTGCAGCCAGATGGATGGTCAGAGGCGGATTGGACATGTTCGCTCCTAATAGTGCTCGGCCAAGAGGTAAGGGTTTGCGCGAGATACGTCCAGACTGAGTCGTGCGCGAAGTTGTGGCGTGCCTGACAGCGGTGAGCATGAGATAGGGTGGGGGGAGCCGAGCTCAAATTTAAAATCAGGCATATTCGCAAAGCTGTTTGCCGTTTGCTCAAGGTGCGGAACGGGCGCACTATCCGAAAGGGAATCACACGCCCGAGTGTTCCCCCAAAAAGAAACCGGGGCGCGAGGCCCCGGTTGCATTTAGTTCGCTGTGTATTCCACTTCGCGTTCGCCCGGAGCGGGTTCGCGAGGTGGTCGTCCGATAACATCACGCAAACCGTCAAGTTCGATGAAGTTATCTGCTTGGCGACGCAATTCGTCCGAGATCATCGGAGGTTGGCTGCGAATGGTCGATACGACCGAAACGCGTACGCCTTGGCGTTGCAAGCTTTCTACCAGCGGCCGGAAATCCCCATCTCCCGAAAACAGCACGATATGATCGACATGCGGTGCCAGTTCCATCGCGTTGACAGCCAGCTCGATATCCATGTTCCCCTTGACCTTACGACGGCCTTGAGAGTCTGTGTACTCTTTGGCCGGTTTGGTCACCATGGTGAAGCCGTTGTAATGCAACCAGTCCACAAGTGGACGGATCGGAGAATATTCATCATTCTCCAACAGTGCGGTATAATAAAACGCACGAAGCATTTTTCCCCGGCGCATGAATTCCTGACGCAGAAGTTTGTAATCGATATCGAATCCAAGCGATTTAGCGGCGGCATACAGATTCGATCCATCGATGAACAGCGCAAGCCGTTCGTCTTTGTAAAACATAATGTTCCTTTCTGATATGTCCCGCCCGGAAATATCCCGTGAGTGTAAAAAAGGTGGGCGCGACAGCCCCTTTAAGTTAAAGCAAATCTTCCTACCTGCAAGTAAATGTGCGCCAAATTGCCGCCAAGTTGATGGAAGTGAATAAAAAAGTGAACAATATCTGGCTGTTGGCATTGGGCGGGAATCTGCCCTCTCATGAGGGTGACCCCCTGTTGACGCTAAATAGCGCCTGCAAGACGCTAAATCGCGACAATCTGCGGTTGTGCAAAGTGAGTCGTTTTTATGAAACGCCTTGTTTTCCTGCCGGAGCGGGTCCTGATTATGTAAATGCAGCCGTAACGGTCGAAAGCCCGCTATCGGCCTCTGAGATGCTCAGGGTTTTGCATGAGATCGAGGCTGAATTTGGCCGCGAACGCGATCAGCGTTGGGGTATGCGGACATTGGATATTGATCTCATCGGCGGTGGGGATCTTGTGTTGCCTGACCTTGAAACACATGCCGAATGGATGTCACTTCCGGCAGAGGAGCAAGTGCGCAAAACGCCGGATCAGTTGATTTTGCCGCATCCCCGATTGCAGGATCGCGCCTTTGTTCTGGTGCCGTTGAATGATGTCGCGCCGGACTGGAAACACCCTGTGCTGGGGCTGACAGTTTCGCAAATGCTTGCCGCCCTTCCGGAAAGTGATCGAAAAGCCGTCATTCCCTTGTGATTCAGCGCTTGTATTAGGGGCGAAATCCCACTAAATACACGTTTTCTGATCCGTTGAAGACATACTGGAGTTCTCCATGGCCCGCGTGACCGTAGAAGATTGCGTCGACAAGGTACCGAACCGCTTTGAGCTGGTTATGCTCGCGTCACACCGCGCGCGCGAAATCTCGGCTGGTGCGCCGATCACTGTTGACCGTGACAATGACAAAAACCCGGTTGTCAGCCTGCGCGAGATCGCCGACGAAACCCAGACCGCAGACGAACTGCGTGAGCGTCTCATCGAAAATAATCAGAGCCAGATCGAAGTTGACGAGCCTGAAGAGGATCGCATGGCACTTCTGATGGGCGCCGAATCTGACGCACCTGCAGAAGACGACATGTCCGAAGAGATGCTTCTGCGCCAGTTGATGGAAGCACAGGGTCAAGGCTGATCTGAGAAGGTGGACAGGCGTCTATGATCACTGCAGACGACCTTATCGGTCACGTTCGCGCCTATAATCCGAAAACAAACGAAAAGCTAATTCGTGAGGCCTATGACTTTGGCCTTGCGATGCACGAGGGCCAGTTCCGGCATTCCGGCGAGCCGTACTTTACCCACCCCATCGAAGTTGCCGACATCCTTGCTGAACAACAGCTGGATGACGCCACGATCATCACCGCCCTTTTGCACGACACGATCGAGGACACCAAGGCGTCCTATTCCGAAGTTGCAAAGCGGTTCGGTGAAGAAGTTGCGATGCTGGTGGACGGTGTAACAAAGCTGACCAACCTGCAGCTTTCCTCCACCGAAACCAAACAGGCCGAAAACTTCCGCAAATTGTTTATGGCAATGTCCAAAGACCTTCGGGTGATTTTGGTCAAGCTTGCCGACCGTCTGCACAATATGCGGACGATCAAGGCGATGCGCCCCGACAAGCAGGTCCAGAAAGCCCGCGAAACGATGGACATCTATGCCCCCCTTGCCGGGCGCATGGGTATGCAGTGGATGCGCGAAGAGCTTGAGGATCTCGCCTTCAAGGTGCTGAATCCTGAAGGCCGCGCCAGTATTATGCGGCGGTTCATTACGCTGCAAAAAGAAACTGGCGATGTCATTGGCCGCATCACCGACGACATGACGCATGAACTGGACAAAGCCGGCATTGAGGCGAAAATTCTGGGTCGCGCGAAAAAGCCTTATTCGATCTGGCGAAAAATGCAGGCCAAGGATCAGGGGTTTAGCCGCCTGTCTGACATCTATGGCTTTCGCATCATCACCAACAGCGAGGCGGATTGTTATGGCGTTCTTGGCGCCATTCACCAACGCTGGCGCGCTGTGCCCGGCCGGTTCAAAGATTACATCAGCCAACCTAAAAGCAACGGCTATCGGTCGATCCATACAACGGTGTCGGGGCGCGACGGCCGGCGGGTCGAGGTCCAGATACGGACCCATCAGATGCACGATGTGGCGGAAACCGGTGTGGCCGCGCACTGGTCCTACAAAGACGGGGTACGTGGTGAAAACCCGTTCGCCGTTGATCCGGTCAGTTGGGTCAGCACGCTGACAGAGCAGTTTGACGACGAAGACCACGATTCGTTTCTCGAGGCTGTTAAGCTGGAAATGTATTCGGATCAGGTCTTTTGCTTCACGCCCAAGGGCGAAGTGGTCAAGCTTCCGCGTGGTGCGACACCGCTGGATTTTGCCTATGCGATCCATACCCGGATCGGCAATGCCTGTGTGGGCGCCAAAGTGGATCACATGCGCGTGCCTTTGTGGACACGGATCAAAAACGGGCAATCGGTCGAGATTATCACCGCAGCCGGGCAAACACCTCAGGCCACATGGCTGGATATCGCGAGCACAGGCAAAGCCAAAACGGCCATTCGCCGCGCGTTGCGCGAAGTGGATCGCGAACGATTTGTGAAGCTGGGGCGCGAACTTGCGCGTGCTGCATTTGAAAACGTTGGCAAAGCCGTGACCGACCGCGTTTTGGACACCGCCGCCAAACAATTGCGGTTGGATGACCGTGATGAACTTCTGGCGCGACTGGGCAGTGCCGAAATTGTTGCGGAATCGGTTGTTCAGGCGGTCTATCCAGATTTGCTGCCAGACGAAAGAGATGCGGTTGGGTCAGACCGCGCCGTGATTGGCTTGTCCGAAGGGCAAAGCTTTCACCGTGCGCAATGCTGTCAGCCCCTGCCGGGCGAAAGAATTGTGGGCATCACATACCGAGGCGAAGGGGTTGTGGTGCACGCAATCGACTGTGAAACTCTGGGGGCCTATGAAGAACAGCCTGAGCGCTGGATGGACCTTCATTGGCACTCTGGCAAACACCAAGCCATCTATGAGGTGACCCTGGAAGTCACCATTGGAAATGACGCAGGGGTACTGGGACGTATTTGCACATTGATTGGCGAGCATAAGGCCAATATTTCGGACTTGGAATTCGTGGACAGGAAACCTGACTTCTATCGGTTGCACCTCCATGTCGAGTTGCGCGACGCAGAGCACCTCCATTCGGTGATGCTGGCGTTGGAAGCGGAAAGCGATGTGGCAGAAATCGCCAGATTCAGGGACCCATCCAAAGCAAGGACGCCGGCTTAGCCGAACCAGCAAGGGACCGCCCCGTGGTATTTAAACGTCGGGACAAACGCAGTGTTACAAAGATCGTTGCGGATGGAATCTATCCCAAGGGCGGCTGGACCCGTGCATTCCACTATGTGAAGCATCGTTTGCGTCGACTACCCGGAACGCCGGAATTCATTGCCCGCGGAATTTGGGCCGGTGTTTTCACCACCTTCTGTCCATTCTACGGGATGCACTTTTTGGTCGCGGCTTTGATCGCGCGGGTGATCAACGGAAATTTGCTTGCTGCGTTGCTTGGAACCTTTTTCGGAAACCCACTGACCTATCTCCCAATCGGGATGGTGTCTTTGAAGACCGGTCACTTTCTTTTGGGGACCGAATTCCACGAAGGCGCAAAACAGTCATTGGCGAGCAAATTTGCCAATGCCGGTGCTGATCTGTGGCATAACTTTGTGTCTATGTTCACGGATTCTGAAATGGATTGGACCGGTCTGTCGGTCTTTTTTGAAGAAGTGTTCTTCCCATATTTGGTGGGCGGGATCATTCCAGGCATCATCACGGCCACCATTGCCTACTACCTGACAGTGCCCGTCATTCGCGCATATCAGAAGCGGCGCGCAGCACGTTTTCGCAAAAAGGTCGCCGCTGCGCAGGCCAAGGCCCAAAAGGCAGCTGCCAAACATCAGGGCAATCTTCCACAAGGGTAAGATTCCGGTTTTCACCAGCGTTTGCGCGCACTAGGTTCCTCAACAAACAGTCTGTGTATTGGAGCGAAATGCGATGCTACGTCTTGGTGTGAATATCGACCATGTGGCCACGGTGAGAAACGCGCGTGGGGGTGCGTATCCTGATCCGGTGCGCGCGGCGACTGTGGCGCAAGCTGCGGGTGCTGATGGAATCACGGCGCACCTGAGAGAAGACCGCCGTCATATTCTGGATGATGACATTGATGGGCTGATGGACGCGCTGTCCATTCCGTTGAACTTTGAAATGGCCGCCACCGACGAGATGCAGGCCATCGCCCTGCGGCACAAACCGCATGCTGTCTGTATTGTGCCCGAAAAGCGCGAAGAACGGACGACCGAAGGCGGTTTGGAAGTCGCACGTGAAGAAAACAAACTGGCACATTTCATCGCGCCTTTGCGTGATGCCGGATGTCGGGTGTCGATCTTTATTGCAGCGGACCCCGCTCAGATCGAAGCGGCGAACCGCATCGGCGCGCAGGTCATCGAACTTCATACCGGCGCCTATTGCGATTTCCACGCCGAAGGCCGGTTTGAAGAACGTGATGAGGAGCTGGAGCGCTTGCGTGAAATGTCGGCTTTTGCACACTCACTCGGGCTCGAAGTGCACGCGGGCCACGGCCTGACCTATGACACGGTGAAACCCATCGCGGCATTTCCGGAAGTTGTCGAGCTGAACATCGGGCACTTCCTGATTGGTGAGGCGATCTTTGCGGGGCTGGACCCTGCTATTCGTGAAATGCGCCGCATGATGGATGAGGCGCGGGCATGATAACGCCAGAATTCATGGCGATCTGGGTGGCTTGGTTGTTGGCCGGGGGATCTCCCGGGCCTGCAACGATGGGCATTGCAGGCACCGCCATGACCGCAGGCCGCAAACAGGCGCTTGCCTTTGCGCTTGGTATTCTGGCGGGATCCGCAAGTTGGGGGATCGCTGCAGCATTGGGGCTATCTGCCATCATGTTGACGAACGCCTGGGTTTTTGAAGTGTTGCGATATGCGGGGGCTGCTTATCTGGGGTGGCTGGCGCTCAAGGCGCTTAAACGGGCGACTTCCAAAGAGGATGATGTCGCTTTGGGGACCCCGTTCAAAGGCAGCTATCGCAGCCTGTTTGCCAAAGGCGCGGCAATTCACCTGACTAATCCCAAAGCGATCCTGAGCTGGGGTGCGATCTATACGATTGTGGCGCCGGGCGATGCTGTACCAACCACACTTTTCGGGTATTTTGCCATGCTGTATGCGGGATCGATATTGATCTTCATCGGGTATGCGTTCTTGTTTTCATCGAAAAAGGTTGTTTACGTGTATAGCCGTGCGCGTCGCCTGTTTGATCTGGCGTTTGCCGGTTTCTTCGGGCTTGCCAGCTTCAAAATTCTTACGGCGAGGTTGCAATGATAATCGGCATTGGCACGGACCTCGCAAATATCGACCGTATCGCGCAAACGCTCGAACGGTTTGGGGATCGGTTTCGCAACCGCGTCTTTACAGATACGGAACAGGGCAAAGCCGAACGCCGACGAGACGTTGCCGGAACCTATGCCAAACGCTGGGCCGCAAAAGAGGCCTGTTCCAAGGCTCTTGGGACGGGGCTGAGCATGGGGATCGCGTGGAAAGACATGTCCGTGACAAACATGAATACGGGACAGCCGGTGATGCATGTCACAGGGTGGGCCGAAAAGCGGCTCAAAGAGATGACGCCCGAAGGTCACGAGGCCATCATTCATGTCACGCTGACCGACGATCACCCATGGGCGCAAGCCTTTGTTGTAATCGAGGCAAGACCCATCGCTCGGGTTGACTCCTGACGGGGCGCACCGCATGTAACGCTCAAATTCCAATCGGAGAAAACAGAATGGCAACCGAGGCAAAGAAATCGGGCGGATTTATGGAAACGGTCAAGACCATCTTTTGGGCTTTGATCATTGCCGGTGTCTTCCGGTCGCTGTTTTTCCAACCGTTCTGGATCCCGTCGGGATCGATGAAAGACACCCTTTTGATTGGTGATTTCGTCTTTGTGAACAAGATGACCTACGGCTATTCCTATGCGTCTTGCCCCTCGGTGCGCCTGCCTGCTGTTGGGATCAATATCGATGCGAAAAAGCTGTGTGGTGTGTTCGACGGAGACAACACGCGTTTGTTTGGTGGTGAACCCGAACGTGGTGATGTGGTTGTGTTCCGCCATCCGGTGACAGGCTATGACTATATCAAACGTCTTATCGCGCTGCCCGGTGAAAGCGTGCAGATGAAACGTGGTGTGCTGCATATCAACGGTGAACCTGTAAAGCTGGAAGATGGCGGTATCTTTGAGGAACAAGCCGGACCGCAGGGCCCTCAAGGTCTGCGCCCGCGCTGTGAAAATGGCCCTGTCGGGGACGGCGGTTTGTGCCAGAAATCCCGTCAGTGGGAAACATTGCCCGGTGGCGTGACCCATTCGATCCTGAATATCGCCAACCAGCCTACGGACAACACTGGCATTTATACCGTGCCCGAAGGCCACTATTTCTTCATGGGCGACAACCGTGACAATTCAACCGACAGCCGCACGCCTCGTGTTGCTCGTGGAGTAGGGTTTGTGCCTTACGAAAACCTGATTGGTCGGGCTGACCGCATCATGTTCTCGTCTGCGGGCCGGTCTATGTTCTTCTTCTGGACATGGCGGGGTGATCGTTTCTTTAAGGCGGTTGAATGAAGCTATCTGCGGATCTAAAGGCGCTTCAGAAACGGATCGGGCACGAATTCTCGCGACCTGAACTCTTGGTGCGCGCGGTGACGCATTCGTCGATGTCGTCGCCGACCCGGGATGACAACCAGCGGCTTGAATTTTTGGGCGACCGTGTTCTTGGTCTTGTGATGGCCGAGGCGCTTTTGGCGCAGGACCGCAAAGCCACCGAAGGCCAGCTGGCACCGCGCTATAATGCACTGGTGCGCAAAGAAGCCTGCGCCGATGTCGCCAAAGAGATCGCTTTGGGTGATGCCCTGAAACTGGGGCGCTCGGAAATGATGTCGGGCGGGCGGCGCAAGCTTGCCCTGCTGGGGGACGCGATGGAGGCCTTGATCGCCGCCGTGTATCTGGATGCCGGGTTCGAACCCGCCAAACAGATGGTCGTGCGCCTGTGGGGGGACCGCGTCAATCGCGTAGAAGACGACGCACGCGACCCTAAAACATCGCTGCAGGAATGGGCACAGGCCCGTGGGCTAAAGCCACCGACCTACGAAATCGTTAGCCGGTCCGGACCGGATCATGCTCCTGTGTTTCAGATTGCTGCCAGATTGGACAATGGCAAGACAGCGGAAGCCACGGACACCTCCAAACGCAAAGCCGAGCAAGCCGCCGCCAAGGCGTTGCTGGGCCAGCTGCAGAGCTGATCCGTATGAGCGATAACCTGCGCGGCAGTCTGGCCATGATCATCTCTATGGCGGCATTCGCGGTCGAGGATGCGCTTCTCAAATTTGCGATGCAAACTGTGCCGACATCTATCGTGTTGATGTTGTTCGGGGTGGTCGGTCTGTGCCTCTTTTCCGGGCTGTCTGTGCGGGCCAGGGAACCTGTGTTGCACACAGCGATTCTGTCACCGCCAATGCTGGTCCGGTCTGTGTTCGAGTTGGGAGGGCGGTTGTTCTTTTTCCTCGCTCTGGCCTTTTCGCCACTTTCCAGCACTACGGCCATTCTGCAATCCGCGCCTCTGGTTGTGACACTGGGCGCCGTTTTGTTTTTGGGGGCCCATGTCGGCCCACGCAGGTGGGTTGCGATGGGGGTTGGGTTCATCGGTGTCCTGTTGATATTGCGGCCCACTCCGGCAAGCTTTGAAATGGCGTCGATTTTTGCCGTTCTGGCCACCATCGGTTTTTCGGGGCGCGACCTTGCCACAAGCATCAGTCCCAAGACCATGTCGGGCAACCAGTTGGGCACGCTTGGTTTTATCGTGCTTATCCTCGCGGGATTTGTTTTGCTGCCGTTTCAGGGGCTACCGTCCGCGCCGATGGAACCGCTGCATCTGGCTATCGTGGCCGGCACCACAATTGTTGGTGTCGTGGCCTATAATACGCTCACCCTTGCCATGCGTACGGGTGACATTTCCGTGGTGACCCCGTTTCGGTATTCCCGAATGTTGTTCGCTTTGGTGTTTGCAGTGTTCTGGTTTGGCGAGCGGCCGGACTTTTTGATGCTGGCGGGAACGATTTTGATCGTTGGAAGTGGCCTTTACACACTGATCCGCAGTGGAGGCAAAATCCCGTCTGGAACCAAGGCGTGAAACCCTGTAGACCCAAGGCTTGCAACGTCTAAGGAATGCTCATGACCAGCCGCGCCGGATTTGTCGCTCTTATCGGTGAACCGAATGCAGGGAAATCGACCCTGACCAACCGCATGGTTGGTGCCAAGGTGTCGATTGTGACCCACAAAGTTCAGACCACCCGTGCCCGTATCCGTGGCGTGGCCCTCGAAGGAGAAAGCCAGATCGTGTTTGTTGACACGCCAGGCTTGTTCCGCCCGCGTCGCCGTTTGGACCGCGCAATGGTGGCCGCCGCTTGGGGTGGGGCCGCAGATGCGGATGTTATCGTCCTGATGGTTGAGGCCCACCGTGGCATCACGGAAGGTGTCGAGCGTATTCTGGAAGGGCTCGAAGACTTCGGAACGGGCCGTACTGTGGCGCTTGCGATCAACAAGATCGACAAGGTCCAGTCCGAGAAATTGTTGGGGCTCACGAAGGACTTGAACGAGCGCTACAATTTTGCCGAAACATTCATGATTTCCGCAGAAAAAGGGCATGGCGCAGAGCACTTGAAACAATGGCTTGCCGAAAAACTGCCAGAAGGCCCGTGGCTGTATCCCGAAGACCAGATCGCCGATCTGCCGCTGCGGATGATTGCTGCGGAAATGACCCGCGAAAAGCTAACGCTGCGGCTTCATCAGGAACTGCCCTATCAGTTGACCGTCGAGACGGAAAACTGGGAAGAGCGCAAGGATGGGTCGTGCAAGGTTGATCAGCTGATCTATGTGATGCGCGACGGGCACAAAGGCATCGTTCTTGGCAACAAAGGCGAAACCATTAAAGCCGTTTCAAAGGCGGCGCGCGAAGAGCTGGAAGAATTCATGGGCCGCAAGGTTCACTTGTTCCTTCAGGTCAAAGTGCGACCCAATTGGCTGGAAGAGAAAGAACGCTATTCCGAGATGGGGCTTGATTTCCGCGACGGGAATAAATGACACGTCTCACTGCAAAGTTCTGGGTGCAGGCCTATATGGCCCGCCTGGAGTTTTCGGGAATCCCTGCCTATGTCATCTCGCACGGGGATGACACAGCTGGTGCGGTTCTTATCAAACTTGCAACGCTTGACGGGCAGGCACAGGCATTTCAGCGTTCGTTTGATCTTATGTCTGGCGCGCGCAAATGGGTGGTCTTGTCCGAGGGGGCCGAAGCAGATGTTGACGCGGCTCTGCGCCGGCAGCAAGAATTCGATCCTGATATCTGGGTGATAGAGGTCGAAGATCGACAGGGGCGACATTTGCTGGATGAACCCGATCTGTGCGATTGACGGACCTTGCAGGTCGCGTTTTCTGACGGTAAGGCGCCCCACGGAGGAGCAGTGATGGAATGGCGGGATCAGGGCATTGTGCTTGGCAGCCGTAAACACGGTGAAACCTCTGTGATTGTCGAAGTCTTCACGCCGGAACATGGCCGGCACTCGGGCGTTGTACGGGGCGGGACCAGTCGCAAAATGACCCCTACACTTCAGGCCGGTGCTCAAGTGGACCTGCGGTGGCGCGCGCGGCTTGAAGAGCACATCGGCAGCTTTACAATTGAACCGCTTCGAAGCAGGGCCGTTGTTCTGTCTGACCGGATGGCCTTGGCGGGTATGAATGCCGTGACTTCGTTGCTTATGTTTTGTTTGCCAGAACGTGAGCCACACCCAGAGCTTTATGCCCGTTCCGAACAATTGCTTGACCTGCTTGGGCAAAACGAAATTTGGCCGCTTGCCTATCTGAAATGGGAACTGGCCTTTCTCGAAGAGCTTGGGTTTGGTCTTGATCTGTCGGAATGCGCCGTCACGGGCGCGCGTGACGGATTGATTTATGTCTCGCCCAAATCGGGACGTGCAGTGTCAGGGCAGGGGGCAGGAGACTGGGCAGGTCGCATGTTGGCGCTGCCACCTTGCCTGCGCGGCGAAGGAACCGCGCCGGACGAAGAGGTCATTCAGGCGCTTGGGACCACCGGATATTTTATGGAACACAAAGTTGCCCCCCATCTGGGGCACAAACCTTTGCCCGAGACACGTGGCCGCTTTGTTGATCTGTTCCGGCGGCGGCTTACTTTGCCCTAAATACCAACTGCGCCCCTGAGTCATTGCTAAGCAACAAAACGTCACCCGAAAGTTCGGCGAGTGTCATGCTTTCAAGGGCTTTGAAAAACACAAATTCAGTTTGCAGATCCGGGCAGGACATTTCTGTTGCCGTAATCTGATCAATCGCAATCCATGGCAATGGGGCTGATTGTTGGGCCGTGAAACCGTTGCAGGGACCTTGCCCTACTACCTTGCCCCGGTTGCCGAACGACAGTGTGACGGGCGCATCTACGGGCTTCCCCTGCATCTCGGTTAGATGCCATGTCTGTTCGTTGTCATATCCGGCGATTGTTTCGTCCCGCAAGCAGGCCGAAAGCAACAAACCAAGGACGAGAATTGATGTAATGCGTAGGGTCATCCCCTAGGCATATAGGGCAAGAACGAGATCTACCAGAGTGCCGAGGGCCGCTTCGTTTCTTTGCCCGTCAAGGCCGGACAATTCGGTCATGCCAAGGTTCGCGGCATAGATGATCCGCGACAGTTCAGGGTTGGAAAGACCAATCTCTGACAGCAGGACATCCAGCTCTTCAAGACGTTTAGCATCAACTCGCGCGACGGTTTCAGCGACTTTTTCACTGCCATGCGCCCATGCACGGATCGCGGGTTCGATCGTACTGGTGTTTTCACTGTGCTGGGCAAGGCTTCGCAACCGTTGAACGGCGCTCGCGTTTTCTTCGCCAGTTTGAAAGCCATCAAGGCTCTCGGCTTCCCAGCGGTTCAACAGAGCGTCGTGAAATGCAGGAACGTCTTTGAAATGCCAGTAGAAAGACCCTTTGGTCGTTTGCAAGTCTCTGGCGAGGGCCTCGGCCTTGAGAGCAGAGGGACCTTGCGCAGTAAGCGCATCAAAGCCGGCTTGAATCCAGCTTTCCGGGGAAAGGCGTGTCGCAGTCATAACCCTCAGGTAAGCGCGCCGGTGATTCTTTGCAAGCGCAGCAATGCCGCAGTGCAGCATTTTGCCTGAGCGTGGCCCAAATGCCTATTTAGATGCAAAAAACGCGCCCCTTAAGGGCGCGTTTTCAAGAGTGTTTTGAGGGCTATTTTAGCCCAACAGGCGACGTGCGATCACTTGCGCCTGAATTTCGGCGGCACCTTCAAAGATGTTCAGGATACGTGCATCACACAAGATGCGGCTAACCTGATATTCGAGGGCAAAGCCGTTGCCACCGTGGATTTGCAGCGCGTTGTCGGCTGCGGCCCATGCGACGCGGGCGCCAAGCAGTTTCGCCATGCCAGCCTCAAGATCACAACGCTGGTCGTGGTCTTTTTCCCAAGCCGAGAAATAGGTCAGCTGGCGGGCGACCATGATTTCAACAGCCATCATCGCCAGTTTGCCGGCAACACGGGGGAAGTTGATCAGCGATTTGCCGAACTGTTTACGGTCATCTGCATACTGCATGCCGACTTCCAGAGCGTTCTGAGCCACACCAATGGCGCGCGCTGCGGTCTGGATACGAGCCGCTTCAAAGGTTTTCATCAGCTGTTTAAAGCCTTGGCCTTCTTCACCACCCAAGAGGTTCTCGCCTTTGACTTTGAACCCGTCAAAGCCAAGTTCGAATTCCTTCATGCCGCGATAGCCCAGAACCTCGATCTCGCCGCCGGTCATGCCTTCGGTCGGGAAGGGGTTTTCGTCGTCACCCGGGGTTTTCTCGGCAAGGAACATCGACAGGCCTTTGTGGTCAGTCGTGTTCGGATCGGTACGGGCCAGCAGGGTCATGACGTGGGTACGCGCCGCGTGTGTGATCCAGGTTTTGTTGCCAGTGACCTCGTAGTCGCCATCGGCGTTTTTCACGGCGCGGGTGCGCAGAGAGCCAAGGTCGGAACCGGTGTTGGGCTCGGTAAAGACAGCAGTTGGCAGGATTTCGGCCGAGGCCAGCTTGGGCAGCCAGTATTGCTTTTGTTCTTCGGTACCGCCTGCTTCGACCAGCTCGGCAGCGATTTCGGAACGGGTGCCCAAAGAGCCAACCCCGATATATCCACGCGAGAGCTCTTCCGAGACCACAACCATCGACGCTTTGGACATGCCAAGCCCGCCGTATTCTTCAGGAATTGTCAGACCGAAGACGCCCATTTCGGCCAGCTCTTCGAGGATTTCCATAGGAATGTAATCATCTTTCAAGTGCCACTCGTGGGCATTGGGTACGACGCGGTCATCTGCATAGCGGCGGAACTGCTCGCGGATCATTTCGAGTTCTTCATCCAGCCCCGAAGCGCCGAAAGTCGCGTGGCCAGCGTTGTCCTGCATCAGTTCAACAAGACGCATGCGCGCGGCCTGTGTATTGCCCGAGGCACACAGTGCATTGATTTCTGCGGTGTTCAAACCTGCAAGCGCATCCGCATCCATGCCGAGATCGCCAACACGGACGATTTCTCCCTGGCTCATCGGGATGCCGCCTTTGATCTGGTTGAGATATTCGCCAAATGCGATCTGGTGAATCAGCTGTTCCATCTCACCAAACTTGCCGTCTGCCTGAAGGCGTTCCGCCCAAGCCTGCATCTGGATCAGAGACTGTTCGTATGTTGCCAGCCAAGACAGGCCATGTGCCGCGCCTTGGTTTTGTTCGAGCAGTGCGCCCGAGACACGACCGTCGCTTGAAACGGTTTCGCGAACTTTGGCTGTCGCGGATTCCAAAAGAGCTTTGACCGGGGCAATCGCCGCGCCGGTAAGCGTCAGAAGATCGGGGAGAATTGCGGATTGTGTCATCGTCAGGTCCTGTCCGTCATGGGCCATGAATCATGTCCTTCACTTTGCTGCAGTGTGACATAATCCTTTTGCAGGTGCAGCGCAACATTAATGCTTCTTTCATGACGTAATTGTTTGTTTGTTGCGCATGGATTTTTTGCAGAGCCGCGCTAAAAGACCTAAAAGTCAGAGATGGATGTTTTTTTGGCCGACCTTTCGCCCCAGCTTTTTGTCGTGACACTGGCCATCGCGATTCTGGCAGGTGTGATCAAGGGGATGGTCGGGTTTGCCATGCCAATGGTGATGATTTCCGGGCTTAGTACGTTTTTGCCACCCGAGCTTGCCTTGGCTGGATTGATCCTGCCGACACTGGTCACAAATGGGATGCAGTCCCTGCGTCAGGGTGTCGGTGCCGCGATCGAGTCTATCAAAACTTTTCGCGTGTTTTTGCTCGCAGGGTTGGTCAGCCTGTTGATCTCGGCCCAGTTTGTGCGGGTGTTACCGTCCGAAGTGATGCTTTTGCTCATTGGGGTGCCGGTTTCGTTCTTTGCATTGCTACAACTGATGGGATTGAAGATTTCATTGCCCAAAAGATCTTTACGGGTTGAGGCAGGTGTTGGAGGGTTCGCTGGGGTGATTGGCGGGTTGTCCGGTGTATGGGGGCCGCCCACCGTTTTGTACCTCACAGCGCTGAACACCGAAAAAACAGAACAAATGCGCGTGCAGGGGGTGATCTATGGTCTTGGTGCGTTCGCCCTGTTTTTTGCGCATATCGGTTCGGGCGTCATGCGTGCCGAGACGCTGCCCTTTTCCGTGGCGATGGTACCACCAGCGGTGCTGGGCATGTGGTTGGGTGGAAAGGTGCAGGACCGGATTGATCACGCGATGTTCCGAAAGGCGACATTGGTGGTTTTGACGGTGGCGGCGTTGAATCTTGTGCGGCGCGCCGTGATGGGGTGAATTTATGCAGAGGGTCGCATTGCCCACAGGCGATACGGCCCTTATCTGAAGGCTGTAGCCTGACCCGAGATGCGACGGCCGACTGGAACGGAATTGAAAGACAGGGGGCGCTATGACGCGCGACGGTTATGCGAAGATGACCGGCATCAGCACGGTCATACTGGCGGCTATTGCCGTGGGGTGGTCTCTGAGCGCCGCACAGGCCATTCTTGTTCCGATCGTTTGGGGTGCGCTTTTGGCCTTTCTTATGGATGGGATCTCGCGCGAACTGGAACGCTTGCCAAATTATTCACGGATTGTGCCATCGTGGATGCGCATGACCATGACCGGCATTGTGCTGTTTTTGTTCCTCTTTTTGGGTCTTGGGTTTTTCGCACGTAATATGGAGCCGGTGGTTCGGGCGATTCCCGACTATGTCGAGGCTCTGTCTGTGATCGTCTCTGATCAGGCCAGCCACTTTGACTATGAAATTGAGCTGACATGGCAGTCCTTTAACAAACTGCTTGATGACAACGTCGATCTTCAGGTTGCCATCCGCTATGCGTTGAACTCAGTGTCTTATTCGGCGGGATATGTGGCGCTGGTTTTCCTCTACGCCATCCTGTTTTTGTTTGAACGCCACGCGATCAAGGGCAAGATCGCGGCGATTGTGCCGGATGATCAGGCGCGCGCGCGGGTCTGGGGCACGATCGATATGCTGATCTCTCAGATCGGTACGTACTTTACCATGAAGACATTGGTCAACGTGGTGCTTGGCGTGGTCTGTTGGGTGATTTTCCTGCTGTTCGGCATTGAGTTCGCGGCGTTCTTTGCCGTGCTCACCGCGATCTTTAACTACATTCCTTATGTGGGGTCGTGGATTGCCATGGCACTCCCGCTCCTGTTCGCGATTGGACAGATGGGATTATCGATGAATGTGTTGCTTTTGTTTGCGGCACTAAGTGCGGCACAGGTCGCCGTGGGCTATTTCTGGGAACCGCGCCTGATGGGGCGGAGCATGAACATGAGCCCGGTTGTCGTCATGATTTCACTGGCCGCGTGGACCGCCATATGGGGCGCGGCGGGCGCGATCCTGTCCGTAATCCTGACATCTGCCATCGTAACGATTATGGCGTTGTTTCCGGGGTCAAAGTCGCTTGCGATTTTGCTGACCAATGACGGGCAGCTTCCTCAATCGCCGATGACAGATTCCGAAAACGAAAACGCGTCCTAATCTTCGTCGGCGTCATACCACGCCATCAACGAGTCTGGGTCGGGCGCAACATAGGTGGCAAGACCGCCCGAGAAATCTTCGAAATTTTGGCGGTTCATCCCGTTGATGCCGGTAATCACATGCGCGCCCTGTGAAAGGGCCTGTGCCACCAGATCCCGAAAACCGCGCCCGTCAGATTCCTGTTTGCCGAATTTGTTGAGGATGAACACGTCAAACTCTTGATCCATCCGCTTGCCGGTTTCGAAAACAGCCTGTTCCAATGCCTCGGGGTTCAGCCTGCAACCGCTCGATTCCTTTCCCAAAAACTGCGAAATCCTGATGCGGGGGCCGTCGGGCAGAACCTGAACATCCATATCGCAACGGTGTGTCGTCTCGCAGTCGGTATTGATCTGTACGATCCCGCGGGTGCGCGCCCCCCTTGCACCCAGCTTGTCTGCAAAGTCTGCAAGAAGGCGATCAAGGTCCCCTTTGCCTTCGGTCATTGTATAGGCGATTTTCATTCGGCTCATGGTCCTCTTGATGCAACGTGGGGCGAGAGTTCTATCATTTGTGTCGCGTTGACTCGGCATACCCTTTGGCCTCGGGCAGCAACCTGCCAAGCAGGGCCACCAGAAACGCCGTGCTCACACCGAGGGACAGCACACCGCTCACGCCGGCCATCGTGCCAAAGATACGCGTTCCCGTGCCAAGCACAACGTCGCCGTATCCAACAGTCGAATAGGTAACGAGCGCAAAGTAAAGAGCGCTGTTCAGATCCTCAAGCACCCCCATGACCAGAAACGCCTTGGCCCAGATCCAGACCTGAATGGTGTGTGACAGCGTGATCCAGATAAAGGCGGCGCCCACAACCGTGACAAGGCGCACAAAGGGGCGGTTTCGTCTTACATGATCGGAAAAACGTTCGGCGATGGTTGTCAGATAAGCAATCGCAACGACGTGAATGACAGCGCATAACGCCAGAAAAAATGAACCCCAGATGAGTTGCCAAGTCAGTGTCACGTCTGGTCCTTCCGGTTGTCAGGTGCCGCGGGAGTATTCTCTGCCACGTGCGACTTGGCAACCGGAATGCGCCAAAACGTCTGACCATGTCACACTTTAGGTTTTGATGGTGCCATCCGAGACCCACCGGTCCAGAACCTGAAGCACCTTGGCGGTGAATTCAGGGTCGTTGATATGACATTCAAGCGGGATGTATTCGACATTGTCCGGCAGCGCAGCTTCAATTTCACTCACAAAAGCGGTCAGCCCGTCTTGGTCATGCAAATCGGCGCCCGGACGATCCCATTCATTGCAGCCGCCTTTGGGCATCAAAAACGCCGTGGCGCCTTTGGCTGTGGCCAGCTTCTCTGCATGGGCGCGTGCGACCTCGCGGCGTTCGTCGGCGTCAAGCACAACGGATTTGAGCAGCCGGTTGTGGTCATGGGCCGGTTTGTGGCTCATGCGTTCGGGCAAGTCTTTCCAACCCACCATATCGACAAGATCATAGCAGGCAGGGGCCACCATTTGCGGCGTGGCGGTTTGGCCCGCATTTGTGAGGCGGTCAACGCCCGCCGACAGCCCGCCCATAAGATGGTTGCCGATTTCCTGCGTTGCAAAATCCATGACACAGGCGAAACGCCCTTCGGCTGCCAGAGATTCAAAGGCACGCCCGCCCATACCGGTGGCATGAAACACGGCCACTTCGAATCCGCGGTCTTCCAGCGCGGGTTTGAGGCTCACCATATAGCGCAGGATTGTTTTGCCGAATGAGGTCATGCCGATCAAAGGTTTATCGCCTGACGATTTTTCAACCGCACGCGCGGCGCCCAGAACGGCACCTGCGGCTTGGGACAAGGAAGATTTGCAAACGGAATTGAGCCCATACAGGCCACCAGCCCAAAGGATCATCTGGATATCGGCAGCAAGGCGTTCTGGTGGCAGCAATTGTGAAAAGGACACCGTTGAAACCACGTATTTCGGAACACCCAAGGGCAATGCCTGACAGACATCCAGCGCGAGATCGGTCCCCATCGTGCCGCCAAGGATGATAACGCCATCAACTTTGCCCTCGGTGTGCAGACGCGATGCCAGCAAAGATGCTCCATAGGCCATGATTTGCATGGCCGTGTTCTCGTCACCACTATCAATGGCCGCTTGAATGGACGACCCGCCCTCTTCGGCAACGGCATGTTTGGAATAGTCGGTCGGTGTGGAAGGATCGCCAAGAACACTGACGTCCATGGTCAAAACGCGTCCGCCCTGATCGACTATACGTCCACACAAATAGTTCAATTCGTCGTCTTTTGTGTCGTAAGTACCGACGACAAGGATGGTTTTGTCCTGAGACATCATTGTCTTCCTTCCAGATAGTTTTGTGCCAACCCCAAGGCGCGGGCAATCATGCGTGTGGATCGGGTTTGATTGCCCGGCTCGTTCAGGCGTGGAACAATCCAGCCCACATACGTGAGGGCGCGCAGCAGCAACGCCAGACCAAGTGCCTGCTGCGAAATCTGTGCCCGAGCGCTGTATCCTTCCAGCAATGCAGCGCGAATCTCCTTGAAATCAGGCTGTTCGAGATAGCGAAGCAGGAACGTCGCGAGTTCAAAAGCGCGGTAACCGATAACACAGTCGTCAAAATCCAGAATTCCGATCTTTCCCTCGTGCATCACGAGGTTTTCCGTCAAAAGATCAGCGTGGATGAGACCGACATCCTGTTCAAGTATTGCGCAATCATCCTGCGCCGCCTGCCGAACCGCTTGAAGAATTGCGATTTCATCAGGGCGCAGGTCAGGATGCTCCCAAAACCGGCCCCAAAGCGGCGTTTCGCCCACGATCTCTTCTGCTGTCCATTTGGGGCGCTCGAAATCCGCAGGACGTTGCCATTGGTCCGTTATCATGTGCAGGCGGGCCATCTGCGCGCCCACCTTTCGCGCGACCTCGACAGGTTGTCCTGAAGTGATCGATGTGCCCTTGCCAATTGGCACGCCATCAAGCCACGTCAGAAGGCTGGCGTGGCTGTCCCCGACCTTGGGAATGAGCTGTCCATCTGCAGTCGCAATTGGAGTGGGCACATGAAGCCCCTGTTGCGACAGGTATTTCATCCACGCGAGTTCCGAGCGTAATTCGTTTAGCGATCTATATCCGGGTCGGTGCAGGCGCAGGGCATATTTCTGATCCCCGTGAGACACCGCATAGACGCGGTTTTCACGCTCTGCCAACAGATCGGGGGAAGACCCGGACAGGTTCCACAATTGCAACGCATCTTTGAGACTGGAATTGGTCATTGCTCTAGGGGTGTCTCGGTCAGGGCTTCGTCCAGACGCGTCAACATGATGTCCGCATCTTCACGGGAAAAGGGCATGGGGGGGCGTATTTTCAAGGCGTTGTAGTGGATGCCCAGAAAGTTGAGCAAAACACCCTTTTGGCGCATGGCGTTCGCAATTCTTTTGGTGAATGCCGTGGCCGGTGTTTTGCTGTGCCGATCCAGAACCATTTCGGCCCCAAAGAATAGGCCCGAGCCACGCACATCCGCGATGCATTTGTGCGTTTCGCCCAGTTTGCGAAGACCTTCGCGCGCATATTCACCTACGGCGCGGGCGTTCTCCATCAACCCTTCTTCCTGAACCACGCGTAAGGTCGCGAGCGCAGCGGCCGCCGAAACAGGGTTTCCACCAAACGTATTGAAATAGCGAAAGTTGCTGCGGAATGCGGACATGATTTCAAGGCTGGTGACAACGCCACCAACCGGATGACCGTTGGCCATCGGTTTTCCCATGGTCACTATGTCAGGCAGAATGCCGGCCTTCTGATGACCCCAGAAATCGGTGCCCAAGCGGCCAAAGCCGGGCTGGACCTCGTCTGCGATGACAACACCTCCGGCCTTGTGCACCGCATCAATCGCAGGTTGGAGCCAGCCCTTTTCGAGATCAGGAAAGCCTTCGTTTGCGAAATAGGGACAGATGATCAGAGCAGACAGTTCATGACCGCGTTCTTTCAGGTCCGCGATGGCCTTTTCAATCTCGGCGGCGAACGCCAGAGAATGTGCCTTGCCAGAGGTTCCGCCAAGCGGGCGAAAGCTGTCGGGGGCGGGAACAAAGGCGACATTGCTCCACCGGTCCGGCGGCGGGTTGGTGCAAGACAGTTGTGACACTGCCATCGTGTTGCCGTGATAGGTGTGGTCGGTTGCGATCACGCCCGTGTTGCCGGTAATCCCGCGCGCCATGCGCAACGCGATGTCGTTCGCCTCGGACCCCGTGCAGGTCATGATGGCCGTGTTCAGCGGATCGGCAAAGGTATCGGTCAGCGACTCGACATAATCGAGAATGCCTTCGTGCAGATACCTTGTGTGCGTATTGAGGGTGCTGGCCTGTTTCGTGATAGCCTCGACCACCTTAGGGTGGCAATGCCCCACATGGGGCACGTTGTTATAACAATCGAGGTATTTACGACCGTCTGCATCCCAGACCCACACACCTTTTCCCCGTACCATGTGAACGGGTTCTTCATAGAAGGTGCTGACATTGGGCCCAAGCAATTGAGCCCGACGGTCAATCAGTGTCTGCGTCGATGTCATAGTTTGATCCATGCAGTTTTCAGGTCGGTGTATTTCTCAAGGGCATGCAGGGATTTGTCATGCCCGTTGCCGGATTGTTTATGGCCACCCAGAGGCACGGTGTTATCGGCGCCGCCATATGTGTTTACGTGCACAACACCGGATCGCACGCCGCGCACCATTTTATGTGCCCGTCCAAGGTTCGACGTCCACACACCGGCAGCAAGGCCGTAAATCGAATTGTTGGCGATCTCGATGGCTTCGGCGTCGGTTTTAAAAGAGGTGACGCCCAATACAGGTCCAAACACCTCTTGTTGCGCCAAGCGGTCGGTGGGTTTTACGCCCGTTACAATTGTCGGCTCCATATAATAGCCGCCGGTATCTTCGAGGATACGGTTCCCGCCAAGGGCAATTGTGTTGCCTTCGGCCTCGGCGCTGTCAATGAACCCGAGGTTCCCTGTCAGTTGGGTGAGAGAGTTTACGGCTCCGACGTCCGTGGACAAATCCAGGGGATTGCCAACCCGAAGTGCAGCAGCGTGTTGCGAAAGGGTCTCGACGAACTCGTCATGAACAGACTCTTCAACCAAAAGCCGAGACCCCGCAACGCAGACCTGTCCCGAATTACGAAAGATGCCCATGGCCGAAACCTTGGCGGCTTCCTTGAGATCTGGAGCGTCGGCAAAGACGATATTCGGGGATTTGCCCCCAAGTTCCAAATAACACCGCTTCAAATTTGAGCGAGCAGAGTATTCAAGAAGACGACGACCCACGCCCCCAGACCCGGTGAACACCAGAACATCCACATTCATAGACAGTGCCAATGCTTCGCCAGCAACCGCCCCTTGGCCGGTGACGACGTTGAAAACCCCATCCGGCAGCCCCGCCTCGGAGGCCAGTTCGGCCAGTCTCAACAGGGTCAAAGACGCTGTTTCGGCAGGTTTCAAAACCACCGAGTTGCCCATGGCCAAAGCCGGAGCTAGCTTCCATGCTCCGATCATCAACGGGAAGTTCCACGGCACGATTGCACCAACGACGCCGACGGGTTCTTTGTGCACAAGGCCCAGCACTCCGGGGTCGGTTGGGGCGATCTCGCCATAGACCTTGTCCAATGCTTCGGCATAATACCGGAACGTGCCCGCCGCAGAACCGGGTTCGGCCTTGAGCGCCATGTTGAGTTCGGTACCGTTGTCGCGCACGCCCAACACAGCCAGTTCAAGTGCGTGTTTCTCGATCAACTCGGCGAGTTTGAACAGCACTTTCTTGCGGCCTGCCGGTGCCATGCGGCTCCAGCGCCCGTCTTCAAAGGCTGCCCGTGCCGAGGCGACAGCGCGGTTTACGTCATCAGCATTGGCGCGCGCAATGGTGGTTAGCGTTTGTCCGTTGATCGGGGATTGTACTTCAAGTGTTTCTCCCGAACCTTGCGTCCACGCTCCTTCAATAAATAGTCCTTGCGGCGCAACAGGTGCATTCCGAAGTTCGTCGATGCGTGTTTGGTCGACCATTTGGCCTCCTTGGTTTTTTTGCGTTCCAGCCAGAGATGGCGGAAGTGGATGAACAAAACGCCCAGGATCATCAGGAACAGGATCATGGCGACCGGGCGATCGATAAAGTCGAAGGGGGTTTTGACACGTGCCATGCCAGCGCGCAGTTTGACCTCCATGATGCCGCCAAGAACCATCCCGAGGATGATTGGCACGGCGGGCAGAGAGAGGCGTTTCAGGACAAATCCGAAGATGCCGAAACATGCGGCGATCAGGCAGTCGGTGACCGAGTTACGAAGCGAGTAAACACCCACGAAACTCAGAACAAGAATGCAGACGCCAAGGAAACGGTTGGGGATTTTCACGACCTTGATCAGGTGATTGGTCGCAAACAACAGGAAGATCAGAACCAGCACATTGAGGACCAGCAGGGCAAGATAAAGCGCCACGACAAAATCCATCTGGTTCTGGAACAACTGGGGGCCGGGTACGACGTTGTGCACATAAAACACGGACAGCATCATCGCTGTGAGGGCCTCGCCGGGGATACCCAGCGCCAGCAAGGGTACCATCGCCGCAGCGGGCACCGCGTTGTTGGCGGTTTCAGCGGCAATCAAGCCTTCCGAAGACCCGTGACCAAAGTCTTGGGGGCGTTTTGATGTGCGCTGAGCATAGGTATAGCTCAGAAATTGCGCCGTGAACTCGCCCACGCCGGGGATCATGCCCATCAACACCCCAAAAGTTCCCGAGATTCCGGCCACGCGCGGGTGGCGCACCAATTCGCGGAACCCTTGGAACATACCGCCCCGCAGTTTCGTCATACGCACCTTTTCGTCTTCTCCCTGAAGCAGGAAGAACGCTTGAGACAGGGCAAAGAGCCCAAGAACCACAACGATCAGGTCAACGCCACCGGACAGAAAAGACTGATCAAAGGTGAAACGTTTGGAGTATTTTACAGGCTCAAGACCAACGGTGTTCAGAAAGATCCCGAAACAGGCCAGAGCCGCCGCGATCAAGGCCTGCCCGCGATGGGCCACAACAACGAGCAGCAAGCCCAACAGCGCTGCGAGGAAGATTTCGCGGCTGCCGAACATAGGGGCGATTTTGGCCAGAACAGGGGCGAACAAGATCAGGCAGACAACAGAAAAGATGCCTCCAAAGAAAGACGAGGAATAAGCCAGAGACAGCGCACGACGGGCTTCGCCGCGTGTGGTCATCGGGTAGCCATCATAGGTGGTCAACGCGTTCACGGCCGTGCCGGGTGTATTGATCAGGATCGCCGGAATGGACCCGCCGTACATGGACGATCCGTAGATGCCCAACAGCACCGTCAGCCCCACAATCGGGTCCATCGAAAAGGTGGCAGGCAACAAGATGGCGATGGCCACTGCCGGCCCCACGCCGGGGATTGCGCCAATCAAAACGCCACCGACCGAGCCCGCAAGCAAGGCCAGAAGAACATCCCAGCGGGCCAGAATGTCGAAAGAAGAAAGAAGCAGCTCCATGATGCCCTCAGAAATTCAGAATGAAGAAGCTGCGAAGTGATCCGGGCAGGTATTCATAGACCATGCCTCCGGGGATTTTCACGTCCAGCAAGGATTTGAACAAGATCACCACAGCAGCGCCAAAGGCCGCAGAAATCCAGAGCATCTGTTTGTCGCGGTACCCCATGCGCCAGCTCATCAAAGGCATGAACAAAAGCGTTACGGGCAAATAGCCAAAGATCGGCACCAAAAGCACATAAACCAGAAACCAGACCACCCACTCGATGCCGAGAAACCAGATTTTCCACTCGGCATAGTCCGCAGTCACAAATTTGCGCCGCGGCAGCTTCCAAAGATGCAACCCGCCAAACAGCACCATGCCGCCAATGGATACAGCGGGCCAAAACCGTGGCTGGGCAAAGAACTTGGTCCGTTTTGCCCACTTGGTTTCTTCGCCAAGTTGGGAAAGCAGCAAAAGCGCAGCCACCAGAAAGACAATTGCAAACAGCAGTTGTCCACGCAGGGGACCTTTAAAGGTGCTGGGTTTTGGGTCGCTCATTTATCCAACCTCTGGATACAGAAAGGGCCGGGGGTTTGCGTACCTCCGGCCCGTTTTTTCTTAATTACTCGAGGATACCCGAGATCACCGCACCGGTCGCTTTGTCCTGAGCGATGATCGCGGCCGAAGCCTCTGCATCTGCCCAGTAAACCTGTGCACCGGTTTCTTTTGCAATCGCTTGTGCGCGGTCGCTCATCACGGTTTTCTCAGCAACGGCCGCAATTTTTTCACGGACATCCGCAGGGGTGTCCTTGTGAACAAACAGACCGTTCCAAAGGGCGATATCCAGCGATGAATCCAGCTCTCCGATGGTTGGCGCATCTGGCACCAGCGGGATGCGGTCACCGGTGATTGCGGTCAACACCTTCACTTTGTCGAGGCAAGGCAGGATCAGCTGAAGTGTGGTGTTGATGACATCGGCATCACCCGAGGCAAGCGTGTTACAGTCCAGTGCGTCAAACGCTGCATCGGAGCCCCACTCGAAACCAGCGTTGATGGCATAGGCCATAGTCACCTGGGTTGGTGTCAGGACCTGACCAAAGTGACCAAGGGCTACGTCGTTGGATTTTGCATACTCGGCGAGTTCCCCCATGGACGAGTAAGGCGCATCACCAGATGTCGCGATGACAAAGGGGTAGGTCAGGAAAATGCCGATGGGTTCGAACACTTCGTCGGCCAGTTCATCAATGCCGATTTCATGACCGATGACGGGAACCGCAGGAACGAAAGACCCGACGGTATAGCCGTCAGCAGGCGCCGTCGCGACCTCGATAGCACCGGGGAAAGGGCCGCCGCCGCCGCCAGGTTTGTTCACAACAGCTGCCGAGACGCCATAAGCCTTTTGAAAGTCTTCCGCGATCATGCGTGTCAGCACGTCTTCCAGATCGCCCGGAGGCCACGGAACAACAAAGCTGACGGGTTTCTCGGGATATTCCGCGAGAGCTGCACCACCAATGGTGGCCATCGAAAGGGCAAGTGCGCCGCCCAGAATGGTTTTGGTCTTCATAGTCGTCTCCCTGATAGATCCGGTTATTGTGGATCGGTTCATTATTTAAACCAAAGGTTCGAAAATAGATTGACAGGTTAAGCATATTTCTGTCAACAGTTTTAGTGACACTGCGGAAAATCAATTTCCGCCCGGATTAATATTTAGACAAGGAGCGGAGGCATTTTCGATGGGGACTGTATCTAAAGGATTGTCTTTGCTTGGGTATTTCTCGAGATATCGATCTGAAATCGGGTTGAGCGAGATGACTCGCCTGTCAGGAATGAACAAGGCAACGGTGTATCGTTTGCTGACCGAATTGGCAGAACAGGGATTCGTTGAGCAGATCGGGACGGGGCGAGAATACCGGCTCGGGCCCGTTTTTCCCCGACTCGCCGCCCTTAGAGAAGCGGCTGTTCCCACGCGGGAGGTTGCTCAAAAAGTGCTGAGCGGCCTGTGTGAGCGCACTGGGGAAACCGCGCACATGTCCATTCGTCAAGGCACGACACTCTCGGTGGTTAGTTTCAGCTACAGCGCCCTTCACGGGACACGTGTCACGATGGAAGACGCCGAACAGATCGCGTTCCACTCGACAAGTTCAGGACACGCCGTGCTGGCGTTCAGCCCGCCGACCTTTGTGGACGAGATCCTGAGCGGTCCGCTGGAAAAGAAAACAGAACAGACCGAAACCAATCCCGAGATCATTCGCGAGCGCCTTCAAGAGGCCGCCAGAACCTGTATCGCGGAATCGGTCAGTGGCCACGAGATGGATGTGCATTCGCATGCCTGTCCGGTATTCGACGCGCGGCAGGGCTGCTATGGCGCGGTTGCCGTTGCTGCACCAGTGGCCCGCATGACCCCGGATCTTCAGAACACCATTCGCACCGAAGTGCTGAGATCGTCACTCGAATTGACCCGCCTTCTTGGCGGTTTTGTCCCCGATACCTTCAAATCCAAGGCCTCCGAGTTGCTTGGCGAGCCTGCCTAATCCACTTGATCCGAAAGGACTGATCTTATGAAAGACAGCAATTTCCTAAAAGAAAAAAATGCCAAGTCCTTGTGGCATCCGATGGCGCATCCCGCCGATAGTCTCAACAACCCGCCTGCCATCATTACGGGTGCACAAGGGGTGCGCATCACCGATGTAGATGGACATGAGGTTGTGGACGGCGTTGGGGGACTTTGGAACGTCAATCTTGGCTTCTCATGCCAACCGGTCAAAGACGCCATCGCGCGCCAGCTTGATGTTTTGCCCTATTACTCGACCTTCCGTGGCACGACCAATGACGCGGTTATCGAGCTGTCAGAGGTGCTGCGCGACTTCTATGCACCCGACGGTCTGACACGTGCGTTTTACACTTCGGGGGGATCAGATTCGGTTGAAACCGCACTGCGTCTTGCCCGGCAATACCACAAGGTCAAAGGCGAAGAAGGCCGCACAAAATTCCTGTCTTTGAAAAAGGGCTATCATGGCACGCACATGGGGGGGGCTTCGGTAAACGGGAACGCAAATTTCCGCACCCAATACGAACCTCTTTTGCCGGGCTGCTTTCACATCCCAGCGCCATATACCTATCGCAATCCCTTCAATGAAGCCGATCCGGAAAAGCTGGCTGCTTTGTGTCTGCAGGCCTTTGAGGACGAGGTTGCGTTCCAGGGCGCAGGCACAATTGCGGCTTTCATCATGGAGCCGATCCTTGGTGCGGGCGGCGTGATCCCTCCTCATAAGAGCTTTATGCCGGGTGTGCGCGAAATCTGTACCCGCAATGGTATTTTGTTGATCGCGGACGAAGTTATCACAGCCTTTGGGCGGACAGGCAGCTGGACCGGATCACGTCATTGGGGTGTGCAGCCTGACATGATGGCCACGGCCAAGGCGATCACCAATGGCTACTTCCCGTTTGGCGCCGTAATGATCGCCGATCACGTGGCCGAGGTGTTTGAAAATGACAAGACCGGCAAAGCGGCGATTGGCCATGGATATACGTATTCTGGACATCCGGTAGGGGCCGCTGCGGCCTTGGCGTGCCTGGAAGAAACTCTGCGCCTTAATGTCAAAGACAACGCCGCAGAACGTGGTACGGAACTTCACAACGGTTTGCTGGGTCTTATGCAGACCTATGACGTGATTGGTGATGTGCGTGGCGGCCATGGTTTGATGTGCGCCATTGAACTTGTCAGCGACCGCGCAACCAAATCGCCCATCGATAAAGCCTCGGCAGGAAAGATTCAGGAAGAGGCTTACAAAGCAGGAGCAATGGTGCGCGTTTCAGGGCCAAACATCATCCTGTCACCGCCTTTGGTTCTGACGTCCGACGATGTTCAGGTCATCCTGTCGTCTCTCGAAACAGGCCTCAAGGCCGTGAGCTAAATCTCGGGTTTGTTAAAATCAGAAAGGCGCCCAATCGGGCGCCTTTTTTCTTGAAGGGTGCGATGAAACCGCTTCAGGGTTGTGGCACAATCAGGACCAGACCATCCAGCTCACCACTTGCCTCGATCTGACAGCTTAGGCGACTTTGGTCGGTGCGTTCGGCCTCGGCGACATCCAGCATTGCATCTTCAAAATCATCCGCGACGCCGGTCTTTTCCACCCAGGCCGGATCAACATAAACGTGGCAGGTTGCACAGCTCAGACAACCGCCGCATTCTCCGACAACACCAGGCACATTGTTGTCGACTGCGGCCTGCATCATGTTGGTGCCGTCAGAAACCTCTGCGGTGATTTCTTCTCCATTGGGCAATTTCCAAATGGCTTTCATAATGTTCTCCTTTGCAAGGATTGCGCGAGGGCCACGAGATGGGCCCCATGCGCAGATATCGAGAGACAGGGGATGGGATCACACGAAATAGATATAGAAGTCGCGCAGCGCGTCGCCTTCGAGATCTCGGGTCTTTTTGACCTCTTTCTCTTTCATGAAAACGTGATTGTCGACGAGCATCCGACCGACCGCGTCTGCCAAAACTGTATCTTTTTTGAGGTCAGAAACCGCGCCTTTCAGATCCGCGGCGCAGCTTTCTTTTGCGTCGCTTCTTTCAAACCCGTCTCCGGTTTCAATCGGCTGCAAAGGATAGTTGTTTTCAACACCCAGCAAGGAAGCCTGTAAAACGGCGGCAACGGCGGTGTAGGGGTTCGCGGTGGCGTCCGCCATCCGGTGCTCAAGCCGAGATTTCGGTCCCCCTTCCGAGCTGATCCGCGTGGTGACATTGCGATGATCGCCACCCCAGTTCTTCCAGAAACCGCTCAGCGATCCCGGTTGCAGGCGTTGATAGCTGTTGGCCGTTGGCGCGATAAGGCCGGCCAATCCTTTGTGGTGGTGCAACACACCCGCAAGACACTGTTTGGACAGATCATTAAGCGTGTCCGGCAAGTTGCGCTCACCAGAAGACAGGGCATTTCCACCTGATACATCCGAGAACGAGAAGTTGATATGCATGCCGGATCCGCCTGCTTCGGCGATGGGTTTGGGCATGAACGTCAGGATAATCCCGTGTTCCAGCGCAATCTCGCGGGCCATAAGACGGAAGAGAACGATGTCATCGACGGCCTGTACTGCATTGTCGAATGTCAGCGTGTATTCGAATTGCGGGGCGTCGAATTCAGCCGTGATCATATCAAGGCGAAAACCCAATTCGTCCGCTTTTTCCCAGATGGCATCGTTGAAACGCATTGGATCAGACAGCGGTCCGGTGCCATACACAACGGCACCCGGCGTATCATAAGGGCGCAGGTTTCCGTCACTGTCGGCTTGCATTGCAAAGGCTTCGAGTTCGATACCGACCTTCGGAGTCAGCCCTTTTGCCTCCCACGCCGCGACGGCGCGTTTGAGGGCACCGCGCGGGCACAAGGGCAGGTTGGCGCCTTCGTGATCATACAGGTCGCCCAGTACAATCTTGGTGTGAGGGTCCCAGCTGTCACGGATGTCGTCATGTTTCCAGCGCAACTCCATATCCGGCAGCCCCTCCATCATCATGGCGCCGGGGGCGGGCAGCAGGTCCTTGTCGTAATGGACGCCAAAGGTAGACCGGCAGAACCGTGTCTCGGAATCGGCCAGCTTGGACGCGGGCAGGTATTTGCCCCGCATGATGGAAAGGTGGTCGCAGAATACGGCGCGCAGACGGTCTCTCATCTTGGCCTCCCTCAATTAAGTTTCACACGGACAGGCAATTCTTTGATGCCGCCGACAAAGTTGGATCGCAGGAATTTTTGCTCGCCATTAGCTTCTATGCTTTTCAGCCGCTTGGAAAGCTCTTGGAACAGAACGCGCACTTCCAGGCGCGCGAGCCACATGCCCAGACACACATGCGGACCGGATTGGCCAAACGACATGTGCTTGTTCGGGCTGCGCATAAGGTCTACGCGGAAAGGATTGTCGAAGACCTCGTCATCCCGATTGGCCGAAGACCACCAGAACAGAACCTTGTCGCCTTCGCGCATGGTTTTTCCGTGCGCCTCGAAATCGCGGGTCAACGTCCGGCGGAAGTACAAGGCGGGGGTGGCCCAACGGATGATTTCATCTGGTGCCAATTCCCAAAGAGCATCGCCACCGGTCTGCATCTGGGTCAGCAATTCTGGCTGATGGCACATGGCCTGAATGCCTGCGGCAATCGAATATCGCGTGGTGTCGTTGCCAGCCGCGACTAGCAAACAAAAGAAATTGCGAAACTCTTCTTCCGAAATGGTGTTGCCGTCTTTGTCAGGTTGCAAGATCAGGTGCAGAACGCCGTTCGTGTCGCCGGTCGCGTTTTTGTGCGCCATCAGCTCTTTTGCGTATTGAAACAGTTCCGCACCGGCGGGCGAGTTGAAGGGCATCATGCGAAATTCGTCGGTCGTCATCTTGTCCAGCACATGATCGGTGAAATCCGGATCTGTATTGGCAATCAGGGCGTCCCCTTTTTCCACCAGCCAGGGCAGGTCTTCCTCTGGGGTGCCCAATATGCGCCCCAGCATCAACATGGGTAGCTGTCGAGCAATGGCTTTGGTGGCATCAAAGTCCGTCTCTGACAGCGCCTCATCAAGAATTTGGTTCGACAGATCCCGAAGGTCCTGTTCAAAACCTGCAACAACGGGTTTCGAGAACGCCTTGGCGACCTTGATCCGTGTCTTCATGTGCTCAGGTGGATCGGTTTCCTGAAAGGTCCGGCGGGCAAGGTATTCTTCGTAGGTCTGGTCTTCCATCCGAATGCCCTGCGCCGATGAAAAGACATCGAAGGTGCGGTTCATTTCGGTGATGTCCTGATGGCGTGTAATGGACCAGAACCCTTTACCCTGATCCCAGTCTGTCCAGCAGACGGGATCTTCGCGGCGCATACGAGAGAACGTGTTGTGCGGCACCCCTTCTGAAAAGGTGTCGTGGCTGGTCAGGTCGGCAAAGCCGTCATCTTTTGGTGTCCAGACAGTCATAGGGCGCCTCCATTGTTGCTTGTTTAGTTGCTTTGTTATGTATATATATGGAGATCATAAATATGCAAAATGAAAAATGCCCGGAGATCAAAATGCGACTGGCAATCCTGATGACCAACACGGATGAAAGCGACTTTGCGCAGGCTCACCCAAAGGATGGTGAGAAATTCACCACCCTGATTCAAGAGCAGCGACCGGATTGGGATTGCGCTGTATTTTCGGTCAAAGACGGTGAGTTTCCGGTTGATATTCAAGAGTTTGACGGCGCTCTGATTACTGGAAGCCCTGCATCGGTCCATGACTCCGATGCGTGGGTTGCACAGCTTTTCGAGTTGATCCGCGACATGGATCGACATGCCGTGCCCGTTTTTGGAGCATGCTTTGGTCATCAGGCCATCGCCCTAGCATTGGGTGGGACAGTGTCGCCAAATCCACAAGGCTGGGTGCATGGGTATGCGCGAACCGATTCGGTTGGTGACCTGCCGTGGTGCGCGCGCCCTGCGCAGGTTGGTCTTTATGCCAGCCATATCGAGCAGGTGGTTGAATTGCCCGAAGGCGCGCATGTTGTTTCTTCTGGTCCCGATTGCATGGTCGGGGGGTATGTCAAAGGGCGCCATATCTTTACGACACAGTATCATCCCGAAATGACAGACAGCTTCATTGCAGACCTTGTCGAGGAAACAGAAGACTACGTTGGCGCAGAAGTGACAGAAGCAGCGCGGGCGTCTTTGAAAAACACGGCGGACCGCGACGTCTTTGGCAAGCAAATTATCGGATTTTTCGAGTGGGCGACCAAGCACTAAAGAGCGGCACGCACCTTTGACTAGCCCAGAACCGCCAGCAGATCCATTGCGGTGACTTGGTCAAACTGGACGTGGCGTGCCATGCGCTTTTCGGCGGCGTCTGCGTCTCGCTTTGTAATCAGAGTTGCAATCTCGCGGTGTTCTTTTGCAGAGGCGGCGATTGCACCGACGTATTGATACCTCGCGCGATAATAGGCCATCAGTTTGCGGGCGTTGGTTTTTATCATCTCAAGCAGGAACGGGTTGCCCGCTGCAATCGCAATGATTTCGTGAAACCGCATATTCAGCTGGTAATAGGCGTCCGGATCATCGTCACCCTTCTCGGCAGCGTGGGCTTCGCAGGCACGGACAACACTTTCGAGGTTTTCGGCATGTTCTTTGGACAAGCGCCGTGCAGCAAGGCCCGCGGCCTGACCTTCCAGCTTTGCATGCACTTCAAGGATCGCCAGAAATTCTTCTAGTGTGGGACGAAACACAACGGCGCCCTTGCGGGGCAATCGGGTGATTAGGCCAGCAGTTTCAAGCTGGATCATCGCCTCGCGCAGCGGCGTGCGTGACACGCCAAGACGCAAGGCCAAAGCCTGTTCGTCAATCCCGTCGCCGGGATTAAGCGTGCCTGCTTCGATATCCCCGAGGATTGCAGCGATGATGGTTTCTGTCTGTCCAGCCATACCGCCTTTATCGGCGCTATGGCCAAGGGTTGTCCAGCGTCAGAGCAACGCTTTGGCGTCTTTGCAAAGCTGACGTGTGACTTTGGCGTACATCACCATGTCGATGCCGACCGCAACAAATGTTGCGCCCAGTTCCAGATAGGTTTTCGCGTCATCTAGAGATTGCGTCAAAATCCCCGCTGCCTTGCCCGACGAAGTAATCCGTTTGATGGCGTCGGTGATGACTTCTTGGACCTCTGGCGCTGAGGCGGCACCGGGGAACCCCATGTCGGCAGACAGGTCCGCAGGGCCGATGAAAACACCGTCAACGCCTTCAACGGTCAAGATGTCGTCCAGATTTGCAATGGCGGCGCGGCTCTCGGCCTGAACCAACAGGCACACTTCGTCATTCGCAGTCGCGACATAATCAGTGATCTCGCCAAACCGCGAAGCGCGCGCACCCGTCGCCCCCATGCCGCGCACGCCAAGAGGCGGATACCGCATCGCCAGGGCCATATCGCGCGCTTGTTCGGCTGTGTCGACCATCGGGACCAGAACGGTTTGCGCACCGGCATCAAGAACCTGTTTGACCATCCACGTTTCGCCAATGGGAATACGCACGACCGGATGGCTGTCTGATCCATTCAGAGCCATCAAAGAATCCCGCAAGCTGCGAATGTCGTTCGGGGCATGTTCACCATCCAGAACCAGCCAGTCGAAACCTGCAGTGCCGATCATTTCGGTAACGGATGCCTCCGAGGCAACAACCCACAAACCGATTTGGGCATCCCCTTTGGCTAGGGCAGTTTTGAACGAGTTATGAGGCGCAGGCATGGGTGTTCCCTTTAGGCAAAATTGCACGCGACAGAGCCGAAAGCTCCGAAGTCGGCATGGATATGTGTGCCGCTGGGACACTCTACAGGACGAATGAAAGACCCAGACAGGATCACTTGTCCAGCTTCGATCTGTTGGCCGTATGTCTGCATTCTGCGCGCAAGCCAAACGACACTTTCGACGGGGTCATTCAAGACACCCGCGCCCAGACCTGTTTCCTCGACTTCGCCATTGCGTGACACAATCGCGCCGACCCAGCGCAGATCGCAAGCATCAATAGCGTGTTTCTGTGGGCCAAGAACAAGACCGGCATTTGCGGCGTTGTCACTGATGGTGTCGAACACATTGCGGGCTTGTCCGCTTGCTGGGTCAGCACGTAAAATGCGCGTGTCCAGGATTTCGAGACTTGGGGCGACATAATCCGTTGCGGCGATGACGTCCTCACGGGTGATCGCAGACCCAGACAAAGGTGCTTTCATCACAAAGGCGATCTCGGCCTCGATGCGCGGTTGGATAAACCGTCCGGCAGGGACGGTTCCGCCGTGTGGAAAAACCATATCGTCAAACAAAACACCGCTATCCGGAATATCGATGTTCAGGGCATATTGCATTGCCTTCGAGGTGAGCCCGATCTTCCATCCGACCACCTTGCGCCCTTCTGCAAGCTTTTGCGCAGCCAGCGCCGATTGAATGGCATAGGCATCGTTCATGTCGATGTCGGGATACTGCAAAGACAAAAGACCAATCTGGCGACCTGCCTTTTCGGCATCAATCAACGAAGCCGCGGCGGCGTTGTGCTGTTCAGGTGTCATGCTTCGTCCTCGACACCATTTGTTAACGTCCCGATCCCGTTCACCTCGATCTCAACAACGTCACCGGGTTTGAGGTATCTTGGCGGGTCGAACCGGGCGCCAGCGCCCGTGGGCGTTCCGGTAACAATAATGTCTCCGGGCTGAAGCGTCATGAACGTTGAAATATACGCGATTTCCTCACGGATCGGGAACATCATTCGGCTCAGCACATCGTCTTGGCGCACTTCGCCGTTCACCCGCGTGATGATCCGAGCATCGTCCAATTGAGATGGATCCGTGAATGGGACAAGCCAAGGGCCGATCGCACCGGAGCGGTCCCAATTCTTACCCTGCGTGACGTTGAACTTGGCATGACGCACCCAATCGCGAATGGTGCCTTCGTTACAAAGTGTCAGTGCAGCGATGTGGTCATATGCGTTCTCGGCCGCGATGCGTCGGCCGGATTTGCCGATCACGATGGCGACCTCGCCCTCATAGTCCAGAGTGTGGTTTTCAGGGGGGCGGACCAGATTTTGTCCATGCCCAGTAAAGCCGCTGGCAAAACGGGGAAAGAGCGACATGTATTTTGGCTGGGCGCTGCCGTCTTTGTATTCCGCGTTGCGATCAGGGAAGTTGACCCCAACGCACAGAATACGCGGCGCGTTTGGCAAGACCATCTCATAGGTGAAGTCGGTATGGGTGGCAGTTCGCCCCTCAGCCATCGACAAAAGCTGGTCGAATCCACCTGCCGAGATTGCATCATAAAGGGTTGGCCATTGCGGAAAATCGGGCGTGAGGTTCACAAACCCGTCTTCGAGGATTGCCCCGTAAAGCTGTGCGTTGTCGGCGCGTATCGTTGCTAGTTTCATCATGTTTCCTGCTTCAACTTTTCAAAACCAACGTCTGCGCTCAGGGCGCGATGATGGGTTGTGCCTTGAGGGCGGATTCTTTCAAATCGGCACCTTCAAAGACCGATCCGTGTTCAAACCACGACCGTGGCGCAGCGGCCCCCCAAAGTGTTTGGCGCTGGGGGTCTTTCAGGTCCCATTTGATGGCTTCAAGATCAGGGTCAACTGTTTGATAGTCGGAACAGTAAATCTCGATCCGGTGACCGTCAGGGTCAAGGATATAGAGGAAAAAGGCATTTGAAATCCCGTGCCGACCGGGACCACGTTCAATATTATCAACCCAGCCGGTGGTGGCCATCAGATCAAGCAAGTCGATGATGTTCAGCGGCGTTGGCACCCAGAATGCGGTGTGGTGTAAGCGCGGACCTTTGCCATTGGTAAAGGCCACGTCATGCACACCGCCCTTGCGATGCATCCATGCGGCCCAGACTTTGCCCGTTTCGGCATCCTCGGTGTATTCGGTCGTGCGAAAGCCCATCTCGTTATAAAAAGCGACGCTTGCATCCACGTCTGCCGAGAACATGTTGAAGTGATCAATCCGCAATGGCTTTACGCCATTGTAGAGTTTGTATTTCTGATGGATGGGCGCGAGGCGGTCCATCTTTACATAGAATTCCAGCGGCACGCCCCACGGGTCGCGGGTGCGTAAAGTGCGGCCCATATGGGGGCGTTCGATCCAGTCAACGGGCAACCCTTTGGATGCAAACCACGCGGCGGCCTTATCAAGGTCGGGGTCGTCAAACAGTTTGAAACCCAGAACGCCCACATCCGAATTGTCGGCCTGAACAAGAACGATACAGTGATGGCCGCGTTCTTCCATTGCGCGCAGATAAATGCGGTCCTGATCTTCGTAAGTGACCTGCAACCCCAGAGTGTCGACATAGAAAGCACGGGATTTTGCAAGGTCCTGAACGCGATATTCGACGTGGCTCAGGCGCACAATGTTAAAGTCTGGATACAGGTTCGGTGCGGGTACAGGCATGTTGACCTCTTGGATTTTGACCAGATCGCCGTGTCTTTAAGACGTGGTGTCTGCGTCATATGGAGAAACGTGACGGCCCCGAACCATCGAGTTAATAGAGGGCCGTATGGGTTTTATTGGACCGGGAAGATCACGTTGGTTTGTCCCGTGCCCGAAGATGGGAAATACTCGGTCACGACTTCGCATTTTGCGTCGTAGCTATCCCATCCCAAAGCGCCATAGAGCATCGCAGTGTCGTGCATGGAGCCTTCGCCACAGCAGTGTTCGGCATATTCTGGCAGCATCTTGAGGAAGGTGGCATGGTCGCCGTTCTTCCACATCTCGAGGACATGCAGATCCATCTGGCGGTTGAACTCGCTTGAAATGGTGAAGGTACCGTTGTTGGGGGCATAGTCCTTGTTCGACCAGATCTTGTGCGACAGTGAACCCGAAGCGACCAGCAATACTTTGCTGTTGCTTGCCTCAACGGCTTCACGGATGGCTTCACCGATGGCGCGGCTTTCATCGTGATCGTGTACGGTGCACCATGCTGCGATAGAGACCACTTTCATATCGTGTTGGCGGCTCATAAAGCGCATTGGGACAAGGGACCCATATTCTAGCTCAAGGCTATCGAGGTGATGCGCCAGCGTATAGACACCCTTGTCCGTGGCCGCTTTGGCGATGGCGTCCCCAAGATCGGGGTTTCCCTCGTATGCGTAGGGCATATCGCTAATAAACTGGGGAAACTCGTTTGAGGTGAAAACACCTTCGAAACGCGCGTTGGCGTTGATGTGAAAGCCGGCATTGATCACCCAGTGCGTGTCACAGATCACAATTGTGTCTGCGCCAAGGGCCTTGGCGCGGCGGGCAATGTCATAGTGACCGTCGATGGCAGGCTGTCGTGCGCCTTTGATCGGTCCTTCCTGCTCGGACATGAGCATGGTTGGGACGTGGGTGCACTTAGCAGCGAGAACGATTTCTCCCATAGGTTCCTCCCTTGGAGATGTGGGGCGTGAGGGGCCAGCCCCTCACACTCCCCGGGATATTTTTGGCCAGAAGAAGCCTTCAGGCACCGAGGCGCATGATCTTGTGTTGGCCCGTCGCGAATCCGACGTGCTTCTGTTCCATGTAGAATTCGAAGGACCAATCTCCGCCATCGCGGCCGATGCCACTTGATTTGACGCCGCCAAACGGTGTGGGCAGGTGCCGGACGTTTTCGGAGTTCACCCAAATCATTCCGGCCTCGAGACTATCGGTAAAGCGCAAGGCCCGCGTGAGATCGTTGGTCCAGAGGTATCCGGTGAGGCCGTAATCCGTATCATTGGCCAGTTGCAGGGCCTCTTCTTCGGTCGAAAACGGGATTGAGGTCAGAACAGGACCAAAGATTTCTTCTTGGGCAATGCGCATGTCATTTGTCGCATTGGTAAACAGGGTTGGGCGGACAAAGTAACCTTCTTCGCCAACTGTGACGCCGCCAGCCGCAATAGTTGCGCCGTCATCGCGGGCGATATCGAAATAGCTGGTGACTTTGTAGAAGTGTTCCTGCGTAACCAGTGGGCCCACTTCGGTTGCGGGATCAAGGGGGTGCCCTACTTTGATATTGTTGACGCGCTCGACAAGTTTGGCTTCGAATTCGGTGCGAATGCTGTCCTGGACCAGCAAGCGTGACGAAGACGTGCAGCGTTCGCCATTGATGGAATAGATCATGAAGATGACCGCATCGAGAGCACGCTCGAGATCTGCATCGGCAAAGACAATCACAGGGTTCTTGCCGCCGAGTTCGAGATGCATGCGTTTCAGGGTGTCGGCCCCTTGTTTCGTGATGATAGAGCCGGTGCGGCTTTCTCCGACAAAGGCGATGGCTTTGATCGCCTTGTGTTCGGTCAGAGCCTTGCCTGCCTCTTCGCCAAACCCGTTCACAGTGTTTAGGACGCCTGGTGGCAGGCCCGCGTCTTCTGCGATTTCGACAAGCAGGCGGGCGGTCAATGGAGAGGCCTCGGCAGGTTTATGAACAACCGTACAGCCCGCAGCCAGTGCCGGTGCGATCTTCCATGTCGACAGCATAAAGGGCGTGTTCCAAGGCGTAATCACACCTACCGGTCCGATTGGTTTTCGGGTGGTGATGTTCATAAGGGTCGGTGACTGAAGGTGCTGTCCGTCACGGGCCTGAACAACCTGATCCGCAAAATACCGGAAGTTTTCCGCGCCGCGCAGGGCAGCTTTGGACATGAACCGCAACGTCTGGCCGGTGTCCCAGCATTCGCACAGGGCGATTTCTTCTGCCCTTTCTTCGATTGCAGCGGCCACATTCAGCAGGATTTTACGCCGTTCTGTTGCTGGCATGTCGCGCCAGGCAGGGAAAGCGGCAGCGGCAGATTTGGCCGCGGCATCTATGTCGTCTGCTGTGCCTTGCGCGACATGACAGATAACGGATTTGTCGACCGGCGAAGTTGTTTCAAAGGTGCCTGAACCTCCGGCGTAGTCTTCCCCTGCGATCCGGTTCAGGATTCCGGTTTCTTTGAAGCGCTTGAGGTAGCCGCTCAGTTTTTCGATGTTCTGTTCCAGCGCACTCATGTCAGCTCTCCAGGTGGTCTCGGATTGTGCCCGTTTTGGGCGAAAGGGCGGGGTCGATGTCGCGCATCTCAAGTGAGAGTGCGACGGGATGCGAGGCCATGACCGGTGCAAGAAACGCTTTGGCGGCTTCGAAAATTCGTGTCGTGGCGTCTTTTTTGACATCGTCGGCGCGGCCTGCACGCAGGCGGATCGAGATATCGATAAAGCCATGTTTCGGGTTGCCGTCAGCGATGGCGTAATGGTCAACACGCACGGCGCGGACCCGAATACCCGCCATCGGAAATGTCTCGATTTGCGAGGCCGTTGCACGAATGTGTTCGCACAGCCCAGCCATATCAACGACCTCTTCGAGGTTGCCGGAATAGTCGATTTGAAAATGCGGCATGTTCACTCCCTGGCTTTATACTTTACATGTTAAGTAAATTTGATGAGTCGTGTCAACACCCTTTTGCGTCGGGATAAAACCAAAAAAGGCGACCCGAAGGCCGCCTTTTAAATCAATATGTTAGGTTCTTTACCCTAGAAGCTCTGCTTCGTGACGCTTCAGTGTGAGGCGTGCCGCGGAGTAGTCGTTGAGGCCGCCTTGCGACCGCAACTCTGGGAAGATTTCGAAAATCTCCCGTTGCTGCTCGAGGCCCATTCCACCCATCGAGAATTCGCCAGGCTGGAAGCTTTCGCTCCATGCGCCGTTCGCGAGGACGACTTCGTGATTGTCACACAGGAAGTGGACATACTCGACGCCGCCGGTTTCGACCTGATGCACGCCGTTGAAGTGAAGCATGTGCTTGGCCGCAACCAGAACTTCGCGTTCATCGAACATCAGCTGGGGTTGTGAGCCCACAAGCAGCATCCGGTGGTTTGGTGAAACCATCATGTCGCGCTCGGGCAAGTTCGGGCCCAAAGATCCGGCGCGGATCATGACTGGGCGCAAGTTCGGACGTCCAATCAGGCTGTGACCCGAGAGACGTTTCTTGCCGACCCAACGGATGGTCTGAAGCCCGTTATCACGGGTGACGACCTTGTCACCAACTCTGAGGTTCTGCACGGGCACTTCGCCAACCGGTGTCAGGATTGCAGTATCCGGAGTGAAGCAAATCACGTTTTCGATCTCGGAGAACGTCAGTGTGCCAATAGAGGCGCCGCCAGCGTCGAAATACTCAACCGTGCCGCTTTCACCTGTTCCGGCAACCGGATCAAAGGTCGGATCAGTTGGATCGTAGGTGATTGTATAGCTGCCATCCGGATCACCCGAACCCGTCAGGTCAAGCGTGTCAAAGTCAACGCCGCCTTCTCCGCCGACAACGGTTGCATTGGTGCTGACATTGATGAACGTATCTTCGTCATCACCACCGGATGCAACGTCAACTTCGCCTGTGGTGTCGCCACCGAGGTCGATTGTATCGTTGCCTTCTCCGCCGATCAGCGTATCGCTGCCTTCGCCGCCTTCCAGAAGATCGTCGCCGCCTTCGCCCTCAAGGCTATCGTCGCCGGTGCCACCGATCAGGGTGTCATCACCGTCGCCACCCAAGATGGTGTCATGCGATGGTTCAAGAGCCAGCGCTGCGTCGCTTGGATCCATCACGGTGCCGGTCAGGATATCATATTCCTGATCGCCGCTGAGAAGATCGGCACCGTCGCCACCGTACATCTCGTCAGCGCCGGTACCGCCGTAGAGTTCGTCATTGTCGTCGCCACCAAACATGGTGTCGTCGCCGGAAGACCCGTCCAGAGTGTCGTCGCCGTCACCGCCGGCAATCAGGTCAGGGGTTGTGCCGACCGCGTCCTCACCGAAGACGCCGGGCGTACCACCGGTAATGACATCGCTGCCTGCGCCACCGCTCAGGTCATCCTGACCAGCACCGCCGACGATTGTATCGTCCCCGAGGCCACCCATCAGCGTATCGTCACCAGCGCCGCCAGCAATGGTATCTTCGCCAGCGCCACCGTCGATCGTATCCGATCCGGCGTCGCCGATCAGTGTATCATTGCCTTCGCCTGCGATGATGTTGTTGTCACCCAGACCGGCATCAACATAGTTGTTGCCTGCACCTGTGGTGATTTCGTCATCACCCAAGCCACCTGTGATGCTGTCGTCGCCATCACCACCATCAATGGTGTCGCCGCCGAGGCCGCCGTCGATCGTATCGTTGCCGCCTTCGCCTTCGATAATATCGTTACCTTCGTTGCCCGCGAAGATGTCATCATCGTCGCCGCCATACATCAGGTCGGACTGGCCACCACCAATAAAGGTGTCATTTCCGGTGCCGCCAAACATCCGCGATACACCGGCAGTGTTGATCATCAGATCGTCGCCGCCTTCGCCGATAAGGTCGTCACGACCCAGACCACCGTCCAGAACGTCGTTGCCCTCACCGCCATAGATGACGTCGTCGCCATAGTTGCCGTATACAGTATCGTCGCCGTCACCTGCCAGAACCGCATCGCGGTTGTCATTGGTGTAAGGACCGCCGGGTAGTTCAACAAATGTGTTGGGTGTGCCAGCAAAAAGGTCTGTTTCGGTGACGTTGTCGAAGCCATCGAAGTTGTCCATGAGGTCGCCCTCAGGATCACCAACATAGGCCGCGTCGATCAGATCGTCGCCCGATGTCCCTTCAACGACACCGTCGCCGGGCAGATCGCGGATGACCACAGTCTCGATTTCCGAGAATTCCAGCGTTTCGCCAGTGCGATCACCAAGATCATCCAGGAAGAACACTGTGCCGGCTTCGCTGTCCGGGTCACCACCGAGATATTCAATCTCGGCCGGTCCGTTCACAACCAGCGTATCTTCGTCAATGCCGCCTTCGCCACCAATGATCACGTTGCCAGGAGTGCCGATAAAGAAGTCTTGATCATCGCCACCAGACAGCGTGTCTTCGCCGCCACCGGAAATCATCGTGTCAGCGCCAGTACCGCCCTCGGCGCTATCAACGCCATCGTCGGTAAAGATCAGGTCGTCGCCTTCGCCGCCATCAATGATGTCGTCGCCTTCGCCGCCTTCAATGACGTCGTCGCCTTCGCCACCGTCAAGTGTATCGTCGCCGTCGTTACCGACCAGAGCGTCGTTGCCAGCGCCACCGGACACCATGTCGTTGCCAGTAAAGGCATCGATAAAGTCGTCGCCGTCATGACCAAGTGCGGTATCGTCGCCGCTACCTGTTGCGATAAAGTCGTCGCCTTCGCCGCCCAGAGCCACGTCGTTGCCGTCGCCCCCGAACAGGGTGTCTGCGCCTTCGCCGCCGATCAGAACGTCATCGTCGTCGCGACCATCGAGATAGTCGTCGCCGTCATTGCCGTACAGCGTGTCTTCGCCAAAGCTACTGTCGACGATATCGTCGCCGTCACCCGAGAACACCAGATCGTCGCCTAAGCCAGCGATGACAGTGTCGTCGCCGGTTTTTGCGATAATGATGTCATCGTCGCCAACTTGACCGGGCAGAAGCGCATCGTCGTTGTCGACGAAGTCACCGTTCGGGTCACCATCATATTCGACGTCAATGACATCGGAATCGAACGTGCCTTCGACAACGCCATCGGGATCAAGCAGTTCGTCATAAAGGACGTTTTCGATTTCTTCGAACGTGAACACTTCACCAGTGTTGCCGATTACAGCCACGCCGTCTTCGTTGTCGGGTGTGGTGTAGATGATCGCAACGGGCCCCATGCCGCGCAGATCCAACGTATCGACATCATCGCCGCCTTCGCCGCCAACGATGCTGTCCAAGCCGTCGCCGCCGATAAAGTCATCGCGGTCGTCGCCACCACTCAGGGTGTCTTGGCCTTGACCACCAATGATGGTGTCGTTGCCGACGCCGCCTGTTACGACGTCATCGTCGATACCAGCGTCGATCAGGTCATCGCCTTCACCACCGTCAATCGTGTCGTCATCGTCCTGACCGAAGATGGTATCGTTTCCGGCACCACCAGAGATCAGGTCCTGACCGTTGTCGGTGACAGGGTCGGGGTCGCCAACCGAGCCATCGTCACGAATGTTGAACACATCAGGTGCGTCACCACCAAGACCGCCATAAATCAGGTCATCACCATCGTCGCCGGTGATTGTGTCAGAGCCTTCGCCACCGATGATGGTGTCATCGCCGTCACCGCCGGTGATTGAGTCTGCATCAAGGCCTGCATTGATAAAGTCGTTACCGGTGCCACCCAAAACGGTGTCGCTATCATCGCCGGTAAAGATAACATCGTTGCCTGCACCACCGTCGACAAAGTCGAGGTCATTCTCCGGGTCTGCATCTTCAGCTACTTCGGGAAGGCCCATGTACGAGGGGAAGCCAAGATCCGGAAGGCCGGCAAGCTCGCCAGAAGACGAGTCGATCGTGTCGTCACCATCGTTGCCATAGATAACGTCGTCCCCGTCGCCACCAATGATAACATCGTCGCCACCAACATTGGTCACGCCGGGATCAGAGCTTGAGTAGGTCAGGTTGTCGATTGCGCCAGAGCTGGGCAGGGCAACAATCATCTTGGAAACGCGCGCAACGTCAAACTCTTGAACAATCTGGCCATTGTCGTCGGTTGCATCGACGGTTGTTTCCTGGATCAGGTCGCCATTCACATCGTAGAACCGCACTGTGGCGCCTTCTTCGATGTCAAGGAAAGTCAGGCTCTCAATCGCGACGGGCTCGTCAAAGCGGAAGCCCATCAGGCCGCCGTCTGCGTTGTCGTCCGGATCGGAAGTGTCTCCGTCTTCAGACAGGATCAAAACGCCGCCGAGGTTGTCCGTGGCGAGATCGGTATCCCCACCCGTTGGATTGGAGGTGTCAAAAATCATTGTCGGCGTGTTGCCGTCGAATGACAGGATCTGCACACCGGGATATTGGTCATCAACCAGCGTGCCTGCAGCGAGGTCATTGAAATCTATAACGGTCGAAGCGCTTGTCGTCATCGGGCTGCTGTCGCCGATAATCGTATCGTCGCCACCGAGGCCTTCGATTGTGTCCGATCCTGCGACGCCGACGATAATATCGTCTCCTTCCGTCACTGAATCTCCATCTGCATCCACGTAAGTCGCGTCAATCAGATCGTCATTAATAGTACCGTCTACAACGCCAGGTCCTTTAGGATCAGCCATAGCAACCTCTTCCCATTTTTCACTCTACGCTCGATAGCAACCTCGCCATACGCAGGAGCCAGACGGTGAACACACCTTCTCGGTTCCGATACACGCAATGCGCCGGTCACATCTGCCAGATGCTCTCAAATTTTTCGGTTGGCCGCCCCTAGCCACATAACGCCCCCCAGTTGGGCGTGGCATAAATATGGGCCAAGCAGGTCGTTAACGAAACCAAAACCTTCGATTTTTGTGAAAAAACTACAGACTTTTTACCGCGATCCCCCTTGTTTTAAGCGGGATTCAAGAGGCAATTTTTTGGGGATTGTTTCGTGAATATGGCCAAAATGTGGCAAAGATTGGGCCTGTTTGGACACGAAATCACAGCCAATACCCTCGAATCGATCAAATTTTACGCCAATCAGAAACCAGTTTGTGGGGGTGTGTTTCCTAAATGGAACCAATGCTTCGGTTTTTAGGGGGGCGTTTACCGTGGCCAATGGGATACGGCGTGGGGCAGTGATTGTATCCATAGCATCAACAGTGCGTCGAAAAATGGAAAATTGGTTCCAATGTGGGTGCGAGGGGCGATTCGCAGTAAGTAATCAATAGCTGCTCCAGCTACGTCATTCATGGTGATTCTTGGTCTGCTTTTCCCCCCAATGAGGGGGAATGCTAAGGAAGCTGTCTTTGCAAGTTTAGCAGGTTCTGGTCGCCGGGATTAAGCGCCAGAGCGGCCTTAAGGGTTTCTCGTGCGGCATCCGTTCGGTTGGTCGCAGCCTGAATGCGCACGATCATAACCCAAGACTGGACAAGCTGTGGATCCATGGCAACGGCCTCCCGAAACGAGGCCAGGGCGCTGTCAAAATTGCGGGTTCGCAATCCGATGCCGGCCATGACCATCTGGGTTTCAGGGAAGTCGAATTTGCTGGCAAGGCTTTGCTGCCATTCCTGAGATGCAATCCGCATGCTCTTTTCCTGACGCTCTGGCAGTCGGGCGATTGGCGCACCGAGCAACTCGCGTGCCGCCGCGATACGAACCGCACGGGATGTGTCCTCTGTCAGGGGCAGAACGCGCGACACCAGATTGACCGATCCTGCACCCCGCTGAAGGGCGAGGGCAGAGACGCGCACCAAGGGATCGGGATCATCGAGCAATCCTGCGGTCCGGTCGGCGATCTCTTTTGACGAGAACGGGATCAGCAGATCGAGGGCCGTGGCACGCACAATGCCCGGCAATGCTTCGTAAAGCGCGAGATCAATCAGATCGGATGCGCGTGTTGCATCACCTTGGCGGGCGGCGTGAAAGACCTGAGAGAAATGCGGGCCCCGTTTGTCCGAAGCCGGATACCACCGTGCCACTTGTCGTGCGGCCCAATTGGGGCTGCGGTCTGCATGACAGTCGCTGCAGGCATTAGGAGAGCCTGTCTCAACACTCAGATCGGGGCGCGGAATGCGGAAGGAATGATCACGTCTGCCGTCGACACCCATGTAGGTGCGTTCGATCATATGGCAGCTTTTGCATTGGGCGCCTTCGCTGCCCGCTTTGTGAAAGTGGTGTTCCGGCGTGTCAAACTCTGCAAGAGGCAGGGTTGGGAAGCGGTCGTTTCCGACCTCGTTATGGCATTGCGTGCAGACTGCATTGCCCTCGGCCACCCTGTTACCCGAATGAACATCATGGCAATCCGAGCAGACGACACCCTTTTGATACATCTTGGATTGTAGGAATGATCCATAGACATAGACCTCGTCCTGAATCTGTCCGTCGGGATGATAAAGCCCTTGGCGCAGGGTCGACAGGCGATAGGCGTCATGAAACGGCGTGCCGGGCATTGGGCTGCCGCTCAGCAGTGGTTCGCGTCGTGAATGGCATGTTGCGCATTGCTGGATCTGAGTCTCATTGTTGCCTTGGGCGTAATCAACCACAAGCCCGAGGGGCGACAGATCGGGAGAGGGATCACGCAAGGGGGCATCACTTGCCCAGTTCACATGCTCTGATGCGGGGCCGTGGCAGGATTCACAGCCAACGCCGATTTCCGAGGCCGTGCTGTCATAGGTTTTGGTCGCGGGATCAAAGTTGCGTTGATAATCCGTGGCATGACATTCGGCGCAACGGCTGTTCCAGGTTTTGTAAGGGCCCGTCCAATGCAAACCGTCGGACGCTTTCAGGTTCTGATCAGGGTAGAGATGGAACCATTCTTCGCCAAAAGCGTCCCATGTTACGTCAAAGCTTTGAAGGTGGCCGGGCGCCGTTTCAATCGCATATTGCTGCAAAGGCGTTATGCCAATCACGCCGGCAACGGGGTATTTTGTCAACGTCCCGTCGGGCCCATCGGTTTCGATAAAGGGTTGCCCGTCTTCTTGGGTGAACTTGGAAATGACCCCATTCAAAGAGAACTCAGTGCCGGAAAAGTCGGCGATGATGTGCCCGTCAGCAGGGTCCGTCCACGCCAGATCGTGGTGCGATCCTTGCCATGCTTCGGTTTCTTCCGTGTGGCAATCGGCGCAGACCTCGCTACCAACATATTGCGGAGAAGCTGTTGCGACCTGTGAAAATGAACAGGCAGCCACAATAAGGCAGGCGAATGGGAAGAGTTTGGCAAGCATTTTTTGTCCGCTTATGAGGCTGGTATGTAAGCTTAGAGCTTTGTCAGCCATTGCCAAGCCAAAGTCGCCAGTCTGTCATGTTTTGGTAGAACTTGATGTGGACCTTTTGGCGGGCCTAGCGCCGGTACGCCTGAGGAGAGCGCCCTGTCCAGCGTTTGAAGGCGCGGCTGAAATGCGCGGGATCGCTGTAGCCGATTTGAAACGCCACCTCGGTAATTGATAAATCGGTTTCCCTGAGCAGGCTCGACGACTTTTTATACCGGACGCGGTCCAGCAGTTTTCGGTAGGTCAGCCCCATACCTTCGAGTTCCCGTTGCAGGCTTCGGGTGCTGCAGCCAACGATCTCGGCCATACCGGAAATGTCGGTCTGCCCATCCAGAAGCCGCATGCTTGCCACGCCTTCAAGAGACTCGATGCCGGCGTTTTTATCACGGGCACTGGCCTCGGCAAAAACATCGGTTTTCGTCAGCGGGCGACCAAGCGCTATTTTGCGGGGCTTCCACAGAAGGTCGCGGGGGATGGCCACCGCAACCCCGTGTCCACCATACCGGCATTCACAGTTCAGCGTTTCGGACAGACCTCGCGTATTCTTGTCTTGGGGATAGAAAAACTGGACCCAGTCCGGTTGCCAGTCACTTCCGAGATAAAGCCGGACAATACTCAGCATGACGGGAAGGATGTGGTCGGCATGAACACGACCGTCTGCCTCTCTCATCATTGGATGTTCGTATGTCCAGATCGCATGCTGGTTTTGGGTATGAACCCGCATGGCGCCCATATTCTGATGCACGCCACGTGTTTTGTGCAGGCGATAGATAGCCTCGTAAAGAGTGGGCGCTTCTGTGGCGTAGTTGGTCCAAAGCCCATAAGAACCGGGTGTCATCGACTGCCCCACGCGCAACCCGAACAGCCTGTCCCCCAATTCAACGCTCGCATGTGTAAACAGCGAAATCATCTGCTGCATGGGGATTTGTGAATCCTGATTGTCGATCAGGGCAAGAGGCAATCCGGCGCGCGCAAACACCCGGTGGAGCAGAAAGCTGCCGCCCATTTCTTCAACCAAAGCGGGAAGAGGGCCCATGCCACGGGCGTTCGTCATGGGTATAAAGGTATTGGTCAAAAAGCAAAAATCCGGAAAATGGCATAAAATGGCATGCGGCGATCAGTCGCCCGATGCATACACATCGGAACCGCTGCGCTCAACCGAAACTTGCCAGAATGCAAAGTGGTGTTACTCTCGTTTTGTACGAGATTGTTTTTTCTACAGGGAAGGTTTCCGATGAATCCACGATTTACATCTTTAGTTTCCAGCTTGAGAGGCGTGTCAGGCGGCATCATTGCCGGTGTGATGCTGGCGCTGCCCGTCTCGGCGGAAACTGAACAGCCAAACATACTTGTGATCTGGGGCGATGATATCGGCCAGTCAAACATTTCGGCCTACACGATGGGTATGATGGGGTATCAAACTCCGAATATCGACCGTGTTGCCAAAGAAGGCATGATCTTCACTGACTACTATGGTGAACAGTCCTGTACCGCGGGTCGCTCGTCCTTCATCATGGGCCAGTCGGTGTTCCGTACAGGTCTTTCCAAAGTCGGGATGCCGGGTGCCAAAGAAGGTATGCAGATCGAAGACCCAACCATTGCGGGTTTGCTCAAGGCGCAAGGGTATGCCACAGGTCAGTTCGGCAAGAACCACCTGGGTGACCGCGATGAAATGCTGCCCACCAACCACGGCTTTGACGAGTTTTTTGGCAACCTCTATCACCTTAATGCTGAAGAAGAGCCCGAGAACGAAGACTATCCGCAGAACCCTGAGTTCCGCGAGCGTTTTGGCCCGCGTGGCGTGATCAAGTCATCTGCTGATGGCACGATCGAAGACACTGGTCCTCTGACCAAGAAACGCATGGAAACTGTTGATGACGAAACCGCTGCGGCGGCGATCGACTTCATCAAACGCCAAGAAGAAGCTGGCGTTCCATGGTTTGTTTGGTGGTCGGGTACACGGATGCACTTCCGTACGCACGTCAAAGACGAGATGCGCCTGAAAGCCGATGAACTGGCCGGAAGACATCTGGACGAGTATCAGGCGGGCATGGTCGAGCATGACCTGCACATCGGTCAGTTCCTTGATCTGCTGGACGAGTTGGGCATCGCTGACAACACCATCGTTCACTATTCGACCGACAACGGTCCTCACATGAACAGCTGGCCTGATGCCGCAATGACACCGTTCCGTGGTGAAAAGAACACCAACTGGGAAGGTGGCTGGCGCGTGCCGTCGATGGTGCGTTGGCCTGGTAAAATCGAAGCTGGTTCGATCAGCAACGAAATCATGCACCACATGGACTGGTTGCCAACTTATGTTGCAGCCGCCGGTAACCCGGACATCAAGGAACAGCTTCTTGAGGGTGGCGTACAAGCGATCGGTCGCGAGTACAAAGTACACCTGGATGGCTACAATTTCCTGCCATATCTGACTGGCGAAGCAGACTCTGGTCCGCGTCACGAGATTTTCTACTTCTCTGATGACGGTGACCTGACCGCGCTGCGCTATGACGACTGGAAGGCCGTTTTCCTGGAGCACCGCTATCCACAGACACTGCGTGCCTGGGCCGAGCCTTGGACAGAGCTGCGTATTCCGCTGTTGTTCAACCTGCGTCGTGATCCCTATGAGCGTTCGAACATTACATCGAACACATATTGGGACTGGTATCTGGACCGCGTTTACCTGCTGCTTCCAGCTGCAGAGTACACATCGAAATTCCTGGCTACGTTTGAGGAATTCCCACCACGTCAGAAGCCCGGAAGCTTCACAATCGGGGATGCCAAAGACAAGATCTATAGCCAGATCGGGTCCAAGTAATCCCACCACATAATTATGTGCCGCCCCTCAACTTTTTGCGGGGCGGCATTTACGTTAAACTGACAGCAAGTTTTTCTGTGATACTGGAGCACATAATGTTTCCCCATAAATCCGCTTTAATGTCGATGTTGACCGGTGCTTTGATATTCACGGTTTCCGGCGCATTCGCCGACCCGCTTCCATCTTGGAATGACACCGATGCTAAATCCCGGATCATTTCCTTTGTCGAAACCGTGACGGACCCGGCCTCTCCTGACTATGTTACGCCTGCGGACCGGATCGCGACATTTGACAACGATGGTACGCTTTGGGCCGAACAGCCCCTGTATTTTCAACTGATCTTTGCAGTCGAAGATGTCGCCCGACGCGCCAAAGATGATCCGTCTTTTGCATCGACGGATGCACTCAAGGCCGCGGCGGCACGCGACTATGAAGCGGCATTGGCGCTGGGGAAGACGGGGCTTCTGGAAATCCTCGCGGCGTCACATGCCAATATGTCTTTGGATCAATTCAACGAGGCCGTCGCGATTTGGCTGGATACCGCACGCCACCCGAAAACGGGGCGTTCCTATGACGAGATGGTCTATCAGCCCATGCTGGAATTGCTGCGCTATCTGCGTGACGAAGACTTCAGCACATATATTGTCTCGGGTGGTGGTATTCAGTTCATGCGTGTTTTCGCAGAAGACGTCTATGGTATCCCGCCTCAACAAATCGTCGGAAGCTCGACAACCTCGACATACGAAGTGATCGATGGGGTGCCTACGATTATGAAGGGCGCGGATCTGTTCTTTAATGATGACAAAGAGGGCAAACCCGTTGGCATCATGCACCACATCGGCAAGCGCCCGATTTTTGCGGGTGGAAACTCTGACGGTGATTTTCAAATGCTTGAATTCACCACATCCGGAGAAGGCCCGAGTTTCGCCCTTTATGTGCATCACACCGATGCCGAGCGGGAATGGGCGTATGACCGTGAGGGGCATATTGGCGTGCTCAATCGTGGTCTGGACGAATCCGAAGAGCGCGGATGGCTGGTCATTGACATGGCAACTGACTGGGGCACGATATTCCCCGCAACTTCACAGTAACGGGGCCGTTTCATGACTGCACATGAACAGATCATTTCGTTGACCGAGCGTATGGGCGACTCGATCATCGGACAAAAGCACGTGATCGAAAGATTGGTAATTGGGCTTCTGGCAAACGGTAACCTGTTGCTCGAAGGCTTGCCGGGTCTGGCCAAAACCCGTGCGGTCAAAGCGATGTCGACAAATCTGGAAGCAGACTTCAGCCGCATCCAGTTCACTCCGGACCTGTTGCCCTCCGATGTGACGGGAACAGAGGTCTATCACCAAGCCGGCGGGACAGCGGAATTCCGGTTCGAACCCGGACCGATTTTTGCCAACATCGTCTTGGCAGATGAAATCAACCGCGCCCCCGCCAAAGTTCAGGCAGCCCTCTTGGAAGCGATGGAAGAACGGCAGGTCACGGTTGCGGGGACAACGCACAAAATGCCGCCGCTGTTTATTGTGATGGCAACACAGAACCCGATTGAACAAGAGGGCACCTATCCCCTTCCCGAGGCCCAGATGGACCGGTTCCTGATGAAAGTTGTCATCGAGTATCCGCCTGTCGAAGACGAGGTCGAAGTGATCCGTCTGGTCCGTGGAGAAGAGCAACGCAAGAATGCGCCAAAGAAAGACGGAAGCGACAAGCCTGTCATGATCCCGCAAGAGGCCGTGTTCGAAGCGCGCGCCGAAATCGGCCAGATACACGTGGCCGAAGCCATCGACCGCTACATTGCCGATATTGTGCAGGCCACGCGGACACCCGGGGTGCTGGATGCCGATCTGGCGCGCTGGATCGAAATCGGGGCGTCCCCGCGTGCGTCTCTTGGTCTGGACAAAAGCAGCAGGGCACATGCCTGGTTGAAGCAGCGCGATTACGTTGATCCGGAAGATGTTCGGGCGATTGCGACGGACGTTCTGCGACACCGGATCGCCCTAAGCTATGAGGCGCAGGGGGACGGGATGACCAGCGAACAGGTGATCGACCGAATTCTGACGCTCGTCGCACTGCCCTGAGGCGGGTCATGACCGTCGGGGATCATACCAAATCAGACGATCCGCGCATTCGTGTGGATCTCGCGCATTTGCGTGGGTTTGAACGTCACGCGCGCTCGATCTCGTTTCTGCCGAAACAGCCGGCCCGCTCGGCGTTGAACGGACGTCATGCATCGCGTTTGCGCGGGCGTGGCCTGAATTTTGAAGAATTGCGCAATTACCAGCACGGCGATGACATCCGGACCATTGACTGGAAGGTGACCGCCCGCACGGGCGAGCCCTATGTGCGGGTCTATACCGAAGAACGGGATCGGCCAGCGTTGCTTTTGGTGGACCAGCGCATGAGCATGTTCTTTGGAACATCGCGCAATATGAAATCCGTGACGGCGGCAGAGGCAGCGGCGCTTGCGGCTTGGCGCCTGCGGTTGCAAGGCGACCGTGTCGGGGGGCTTATCTTCGGGGACGCGCGCGTAGCCGAGTTGCCCCCACGCGCAAGCGGTGTGGCCCTTAACAGGTTCCTCTCGGTTCTGGCGGATGCGAATGGTCTTTTGGATTCGGGGTTGGAAGTGCCGGAACCCATGTCCTTGAACCAACAGCTTGAGGCTGCAGTACGTATCGCAAAGACAGGAATGATGATCCTGATATTTAGCGATTTTCATGGTGTGGATGCGCGCAGCGATAAATTGATCCGGCGTCTGACACAGCATAATGATGTGCTGGCGTTTCCTATCACAGATCCGGCCGGACGTGATCTACCGGATGAATTTCGCCTGATTGCCTCGGACGGTCGCCTTCAGGTCGATCTGGATACCGCCAAAGAAGACACGCGGGTTCAAATCGCAGACCTGTTCGACAAACGGATCGGTCGGGTTCTTGACTGGAGCCGCAAATACGGCGTTCCGGTTCTGCCCCTTACATCAGCGGAAGAAACGCTGCCTCAGATGCTAAGCCTGTTCGGCGCAAGGGGGCGCGGATGACGCCAGAGGACTTTGAGGGCAAGAACCTTGTTGAATTGCTCGACATGCTCGAACCCGTTCCTGAACCCGCAGCGATCTCGATGTGGCCACAAACGCAAGGCTGGCTTTTCCTTCTGTTGGTTGTGGGGCTGCTGGCGCTTTGGGGGTGGTTAAAGTGGCGGGATCACCATCGTGCCAATGCCTATCGCCGTGCAGCGCTTGTCGCGTTGAACGATGCCGGTGATGATCCGGTGAGGATCGCCGAGATCCTGCGCCGCACTGCCGTAATCGGATTTTCAAGAGAAGCCGTTGCCGGATTGGCAGGGCAGGATTGGCTGCGTTTTCTGGATCGCAACTGTGCCCAAGGTGGGTTTGACAGTGACCTCGGCCGCAAGATGATCGCGGCCCCCTATCAAAGTGGTGCGACAGAAGAGGTTCCCGGTTTGCAGGCATTGGCCAAGGTCTGGGTGAAGTCCCATCAAGCAGAAGGGGCTGCATGATGTTGTCTCTGGCTTTTCCATACGCGTTGTTGTTGCTGCCACTGCCATATCTGGTGTGGCGTTTTATGCCGCCCTATCACACCAAAAGCGCCGCCATTCGCATACCTTTTTTCCGCGAAATCACCGAGGCAACGGGGCTATCGCCCCGCGATGGGGCGTCGGTTCTGATGCGTCAGCGTTTGCAGACCATCGCGGCAATCCTGTGTTGGGGACTGGTGGTGGTGGGCCTCGCGCGCCCAGAGTTGCTGGGCCAGAAAATCAACATGGAAAAAGCGGCTCGTGACATGATGCTCGCCGTGGATATCTCGGGATCAATGGATGCGCGCGATATGCGGGACGCAGACGGCAAGCCCCTTCAAAGACTGCAAATGGTCAAGGATGTTGTCGGCGATTTTATCTCGGAAAGAGACGGGGACCGGATTGGTCTGATTGTGCTTGGCACCAAGGCTTATGTTCAAACCCCCTTTACCGAAGACCTGCAAAGTACAGCCGAGCTTTTGAATGAAACCCAGGTCGGCATGGCGGGACCCGACACCGCGATAGGGGATGCCATTGGTCTTTCCATTCGCACCTTCGAAAGTAGTGAGGTCGATCAGCGTCTTTTGGTGCTGTTGTCGGATGGGGCCGATACGTCCAGCATGATGAGCCCCGTCAATGCCGCCGAAATTGCAGCGCAGGAAGGCGTGTCGATCTACACCATAGGTGTCGGCAATCCCTCTGGGTCGGGCGATGACCGAGTTGATCTTGGTGCGCTAGAAGACGTCGCAAAACGAGGGGGCGGGGCCTTTTACTACGCCGAAGACAAAGAAGGGCTGGCCAATATCTATGCCGAGATTGAGGCGCTTAACCCGCGTATCACCGAAACCGTGACTTTCCAGCCGCGCCAGCCCCTTGGCTGGATCGCATTCGGGCTTTCGATGCTGATCGCCTTTTTGACTTCAGCATGGCTGCATTTCAAAACCCGTCGGAGGGGCGCGTGATGCAGACGCTTCTGGATATCCTTGCGGTGTTTCATTTTTTGAGACCGCTTTGGTTGCTGGCTTTGCCCTTGATTGTGTGGGTTTGGTATCGGGTGCGCAAACCGCGCAATGCCGGCGCCGCGACAAGTGAAAAAATCGCACCGCATTTGGCCGAGGCATTGACCGTTGGCAGCACTGGCACAAAACGCCTTCAACCGATTGACGGTGTCGTTCTTTCAATGATCCTGATGACACTGGCCGCTGCCGGCCCAACATGGAGCAGGGTTGAGAACCCGTTTTTATCCCAGACGGCATCAATGGCTGTCGCACTTGAAGTTAGCCGCTCGATGGAAGCGCCCGATTTGCCGCCAAACCGTCTGGATCGTGCAAAATTCAAAGTGCTCGATCTGATCGAGCGGCGCGCAGGTGCCCGGACCGCATTGTTTGCCTATGCGGGATCGGCCCACCGCGTGGCCCCATTGACCGAAGATCCGAACATTTTGCGAGCGATGCTTGATGGGTTGTCTCCCAAGGTTATGCCGTCCGATGGAAACAACGTCACGGCGGCTCTTGAACTTGCACGTGCGGAGCTTTCCAAAACCGAAACGCCGGGTACAATTCTGTTGGTTCTGGACAGTATCGACCGCGCGGATCTTGCAGCGCTGCAACCAACCGAAGGGGGCGCCCCTGTTGTTGTGTTGTTTGCAGCGCCAGAAACAGAACCCTTGGGGGCTTTGGAAGAGATGGCCAGCAGCTCTGTCATCCGGCTGACGGCGGATGAAAGTGATCTGAACAAGATCGAACGTGCTGCCGAATCTGCCTATCGCGCGGCGCTTCTGGGCGATGACCGGCTGGATTGGGAAGATCGGGGATGGGTTTTTGCATGGCCTGCGGCGTTGATCTTGTTGCTGTGGTTCCGGCAGGGGTGGACGATGCGCTGGGCTTTGGCGCTGTTATTGCTGGGCAACTTGTTTGCACCGAATACAGCCCGCGCAGATGTGGTCGATTGGTTCCTGACACCCGACCAGCAAGCCATGGTGGCCTACAACAATAAGGAATATGCTGACGCGGCGGAACTGTTTCTCGATCCCATGTGGCGGGCATTGGCGCTGTTCAAATCGGGCCAATATCCCGAGGCCGCAGATGTCTATAGCCGGATGGACACGGCCGAAGCCGCCTTTGGCGAGGGCATGGCGCGCACGCGAAACAGAGAATACCGGCCTGCGATTGCGGCCTATACCAAAGCGCTGGAGTTACAGCCGGACTTTCCCGAGGCGCAACATAACCTCGAAGTGACCACATATGTTCTCGAGTATGTAGAAAGCGCGCGCGAAGCCAGTGATACCGGTGAAGACAGCGGGATTGGTGCCGACGATGTGGTTTATGACAACGAGGCGGATCGCGGCGCCGACACACAGACGGATTTCTCGCAAGAAGAAAAGCCCGTTTTCAAAAGCACAGAACAATGGATGCGTTCGGTGGATACCGAAATGGGGGATTTTCTGCGATCCCGCTTTTTGCTCGAAGCGTCAGGAGGCAACCAATGAGAGTTTTGGGTGTTCTTCTTTTGCTGATCTGGCCGTTTGCTTTGTTCGCGCAAAGTCAGGATGTACCTCTCGTCACCGTCGAGGTGGATCCCGAAGTTGTCGCAGTGGGACAACCCGTTGTTGTGCGGGTCACTGTTTTGGTGCCGACGTGGCTTCCTTCTCCGCCGGTTTTTCCGTCGTTTGAAATCCCGAATGTGATCGTGCGTCTGCCGTCGCGTGCCTCGGGACCGACCAGCCAGAAAATTGAGTCCGAAACCTGGTCTGGCGTGTCGCGGGCATATCGCATGTACCCGATGACGGCGGGAAGTTTTGGTCTTCCGTCGCAGTCCATAGAAGTGACCTATGCGGATCCCGAAAACCAGTCACCAATCAAGGTTTCGGTTGCACTTCCGCCAGTTTCCTTCACGGCAGAAATTCCGGAAGGTGCCGAGGATTTGGACCCCTTGATTGTGGCCGAAAATGTGACGCTGGATCAGAGCTTTGAAGGGCCTGAGGATATTTTGAATGAAGGCGACGCCATTATCCGGACCGTTGAGGCGAAAATAACCGGGAGTTCGGCGCTGTTCATTCCTCCGTTGATCGAAACACTCGAAAACCCGTCTGTACAGGCCTATCCCAAAGACGGCACGGTGCGTGAAACCGAGAACCGCGGTGTCTTGTCTGGATCAAGACAGGACAGCACAACATATGTGGCGCAATATGGCGGAACGCTTGCCCTTCCTGATGTGAGCCTGCGGTGGTTCAATACCAAAACGGGCACGGTTGAAACACTTGTTGCAGAGGGGCGGAGTTTTCAGATTGAGGCGCCCGATGCGCCGCGCACGCCTCTGCTCAGTCGCCAGCAATGGATTGTATTGATTGGCCTCGTTCTGATCATTGCGCTGATACTCGTGGTCTTCCGTAGGTATGTCTGGGGGACACTTGTTGCGTGGCGTGCCGAGCGCAAGGCCCGCTATCTAGAAAGCGAAAAATATGCTGCACGGCTGGTAGGTCAGGCAATGGGAAGCCGGGATTTGTCGTCAACGCGCAATGCGCTGGCTGTCTGGTCGATGCGGCTTGCGCCGGTTGGCGGTATCGCAGACCAAGAGCTTGAACAGAGCCTTTTGGCCTTGGGTGCGGCACAGTTCTCTGAAAACGAGGCTGGAAAACCCGATTGGACCCGTGTTGGCACCGCCTTTGCTGCGGCCCGCAAGGTGCGCCGCGCGGCGCAAGAACTTCGGCAGGACAGCAACAGCTTGCCGCCGCTGAACCCTTTTTGACACAAGCGAGGACGCGACGTGACACATCTAGAAGCCCGACCCGGCGAAGTGGAACTGGATTTTGACCCCGCCACCGAAACCGACGCGAGTGTTATGTTCATCGGGCACATCCGTTCCCCATGGAAACGTGGCGACTGTCCCGCGAACATACGCAAAGCCAGAGAACGCACTTGCGAGGCGTGGATCGAGTTGGATCCGCGGCTTGTTCAAGGGCTGAACGGGCTAAAGGTCGGGCAACAAATCGTGTTGATCTATTGGATGCATGAAACGCGTCGCGACATCATTGTTCAAAGCCCGAGGCATTCAGAGGGAACAAGAGGTGTGTTTTCGCTGCGCTCTCCGTTGCGTCCCAATCCTCTTGCCATGTCCTCTGTGCGCATCACATCGCTTGATCCGGATCGCGGCAACGTCGGTATTGATGCAATCGACTGTTTCGATGGCACCCCCCTTGTGGATATCAAGCCGTGGGTGCCAACCATTGATCTGCTTCCGGACGAATAGGGGACCCTATTTACCGGCGATGTTTGTCGCGATGTTGCACAGCATTTCAAACATGATCGACACACCAAGATAGGCCGTGCCACCCGCCGCATCGAACGGTGGGGAGACTTCGACCAGATCTGCCCCGACAATGTTCACCCCCTTAAGCAAGCGCGCGACGAGCATCGCCTGATACGAATTGGGGCCACCCACTTCGGGCGTGCCTGTACCGGGGGCAAAGGCGGGATCAACAAAGTCGATATCATACGACACATAAGTCGGTGTTTCGCCCACCAATTCGCGGGCTTGCACCATGACATCTTCGGGCCCGCGTGCGTGGAATTCTTCAATTGGAATGATCGTAACGCCAACAGCCGCGGCAAAATCCCTGTCTTCGCTGTCATAAGCGGTGCCGCGAATGCCGATCTGGATCACCTTCTGCGGGTCAAGAAGCCCTTCTTCGATGGCACGTCGAAAGGGGGTGCCGTGGGTGAACTTCGTGCCCCCGAAATAGCTGTCGAACAGGTCGGTGTGGCTGTCGAAGTGGATCATGCCCAAGGGTGTGTTCCGACCTAGCGCGCGCAAAATGGGAAGCGAGCACAAATGGTCGCCGCCGCCCGTCAACGGAACGATGCCCGCGGCGAGAATTTCATCATAAAAGGCGGTAATGCGATCCATACTGGCCATGAGATCGGCAGGGTTGGGGGCAACATCCCCGAGATCGGCACAGTTCACCATCTCGAACGGGCGCACAAGAGTCGCGCCATTCTGGGCCCGTATCATTGTCGACATATCGCGCAGCTGCCGCGGCCCATGGCGCGGGCCGGGACGGTTGGTGGTGCCGCTGTCCCAAGGTGTGCCGATCAGACCAACCTGCACCTCGGCAAGGCGCGGATCGTCCAAAGGGACATGAGGCAGACGCATGAACGTCGGAACCCCGGCAAATCGCGGCAAATCGAAACCGGACACCGGTTCAAAAAAGGAATCACTCATTTGTTTCTCCGCCTCTGTCGTATGAACATTCTCTGGCGGGATCATTGGTCTGTTTGCAGGGCAAAGCAAGAGATGCTCGTGGCGAAACATAACTGCATGAATGACAGGCAAAGCGTATGCGGCTTTTTACACCATCATCTATGCGGTTATTGGGGGAAACTGGTGCTGTGAGGGAGGATTGAACTCCCGACCTCACCCTTACCAAGGGTGCGCTCTACCACTGAGCTACCACAGCATTACCGTGGCGCGGGATTTAGACGTAAAGTTCAGTAGGTGCAACCCCATCTAGACGGTTTTTTTCTGCTCATGTAATGAAGATGCATGGAACGTAATGCACCCCCGAACAAACCGAAGCCTCAGGCCCAAACTCGCGAAGATCGTTTGAAGGCCGCGCTCAAGTCTAATATGGGCCGTAGAAAGGCCCAGGCACGCGCACGTGCGACTTCTGACGGCGTCGGGGACAGCGACAAAAACAAAAAAGGCTAGAGCAAATGGATTCGATTATTGTACGCGGGAATGGCGAGTTGAACGGCCAGATCCCCATTGCCGGCGCGAAGAACGCTTGCCTGACACTCATGCCTGCGACTTTGCTAAGCGAAGAACCGCTTACATTGACCAACGCGCCGCGCCTGTCGGATATCCGCACGATGACCGAATTGCTGTCGTCTTTGGGGGCTGAAGTCAGCACCTTGCAAGATGGCAAGGTGCTCGCGATGTCGAGCCACAACCTTGATAACCATGTCGCCGACTATGACATCGTGCGGAAAATGCGTGCTTCGAACCTTGTGTTGGGGCCAATGCTGGCCCGTTTGGGACAGGCCGTTGTGTCTCTTCCGGGGGGATGCGCCATTGGAACCCGCCCGATGGACCTGCATGAAAAAGGCCTGATGGCACTGGGCGCGGAGATCGAACTGAAAGAAGGATATCTTCACGCCAAGGTGCCGGGTGGGCTTAAAGGCGCGGTGATCGACCTTGATTTCCCATCCGTGGGCGCCACTGAAAACATCATGATGGCGGCGACTCTGGCCAAAGGCACAACGGTTCTCAACAACGCCGCGCGCGAGCCCGAGATTGTGGATTTGGCCACATGCCTGCGCAGCATGGGTGCCCAGATTGACGGGGATGGCACAAGCCGCATTGAAATCCAGGGCGTCGATCGCCTGCACGGTGCGACCCACCCTGTTGTCACCGACCGAATCGAACTCGGCACCTATATGCTGGCCCCCGCGATTTGTGGTGGTGAGGTCGAGTGTCTTGGCGGCAGCATCTCTCTTGTCGGCTCTTTCTGTGAAAAGCTGGATGCCGCTGGTATTCACGTCGAGGAAACAGCGAACGGTCTCAAGGTGGCCCGTCGGGGTGGGCGCGTCAAAGCGGTGGATGTCGTGACCGAACCGTTCCCCGGCTTCCCGACCGATTTGCAGGCCCAGATGATGGCCTTGATGTGCACTGCTGAAGGCACGTCTGTTTTGGAAGAAAAGATTTTCGAAAACCGCTTTATGCACGCACCCGAGTTGATGCGTATGGGGGCGAATATCGAAGTGCATGGCGGCACCGCGACGGTGCACGGTGTTGAACGTCTCAAAGGTGCGCCGGTTATGGCGACCGATTTGCGCGCTTCTGTGTCTTTGATTCTGGCTGCGATGGCGGCCGAGGGTGAAACCATTGTGAACCGTGTCTATCACCTTGATCGTGGTTACGAGCGGGTCGAAGAAAAACTGGGCAACCTCGGGGCCCATATTGAGCGGGTACAATCGTAATGAGCATGGACGCTAAATTCGAAGACGGTGGTGAAGTTCCTCTGAATCTCGGCGCATTGGACGTCGAGGATTTGCAGGTTTTGTCCTCATTGGCGCAGGATGCCGTGTTTCCTGTGACTGAGATGAAATGGATGCCGGCGGACCGCCGGTTTGCGCTTCTTGTGAATCGGTTTCGGTGGGAAGATGTCGACGCAGCCAATCAACGCGGCCGCGCGGTCGAACGCGTGCAATCCCTGTTGGTGATCGACAACGTCATGAATGTGGCATCGCAAGGGGTGGATCGCTCGGACAAGGAAGTGATCCTGTCACTGCTTTCGGTGTCCTTCAATGAAGGCGAGGATGCATCGGGCGAAGTTCTGTTGACCTTGGCCGGTGACGGCGCATTGCGCCTGTCTGTCGAGGCACTGGATGTTACGCTCAAGGATGTGACCAAACCCTATGTCGCGCCCTCAAAACAGGTTCCTGATCACGGGGCCTGACGCAGTTTCCTCGATTTTCGACTGATTAGAACAGGATGCGGGCAGGTTTTTTCCATTTTCTGTGACGGAAACGTCATGTCTCTCCGTAAAAGGAGAACACGGATAAGTTATGGATTTTTAAATATGCGCTTTTTGTTTCCCTTCTCGGCCTTTTTGTCTTTGCTCCTGTCCGGGGGCATTTTTGGTTTCTTTTACGCTTGGGTATGTTCGACCATGTGGGGGTTGGATGCGCTGCCCCCAAACACCGCGATTGCGGCGATGCAGGCCATGAATGCTTCGGTGCGGAATGCGGTTTTTGCACCCGCGTTCTTTGGTACGCCGTTTGTAATGCTGTTGACCGGCCTATTGGCATTTCGCCTTCGCGAAACGCGTTCTGCGGTCTGCTTCTCTCTGGGGGGCCTTTTGTATCTGTTCGGGGGGATGATGCTGACCATGATGGTCAATGTGCCGATGAACGAGGCCCTCGCCCAAATTTCACTTCCTCTTCCCGAGGCTGATGCGATCGCCGTCTGGACCAACTATTCCGGCCCTTGGCAGTTTTGGAATATTGCCCGCACCCTTGTCTCTGGTGTTGCATTGCTTTGCGCGGGTTTGGGGCTTTGGTCTATGCGTCGAAATCCCGCGACCTCGTAAACGCTTGAGAATGAGGCGGGTGGGCGTTATGGAGCGCACTGAAGGAGATCTCCATGCCCCAGTTTCTTGATGCTTCTGCAGTCGATTTCGAAGAGCGTTTTGTAGCCCTGTTGGGGGCAAAACGGGAAGACAGCCCGGATGTGGATGCGGTTGTTGCCGAAATCATTGCGGATGTTCGGGCGCGTGGCGATGCCGCAGTGATTGATCTGACATCGAAATTTGATCGCCTTGATCTGACGCCGGAAACACTGGTCTTTTCAGCCGAAGAAATCGATGCGTTTTGCGAACAGGTGTCCCAAGAAGACCGTACGGCGCTGGAGTTGGCCGCAACACGCATTCGTGCCTATCACGAACGTCAGATGCCCGAGGATGCCAGCTGGACCGACGAGAGCGGTGCAACCTTGGGCTGGCGCTGGACTCCGGTATCGGCGGCGGGCCTTTATGTTCCGGGTGGCCTTGCCTCTTATCCGTCCTCGGTCTTGATGAACGCCATCCCGGCCAAGGTTGCCGGTGTTGGGCGGTTGGCAATTGTTGTGCCCACTCCGGATGGTCAGGCCAATCCGCTTGTCTTGCTGGCGGCGCGGTTGGCTGGCGTGGATGAAGTTTATCGCATTGGCGGGGCGCAGGCCGTAGCCGCACTGGCCTATGGAACCGAGACCATCGCGCCTGTGGACAAGATTACCGGACCGGGTAATGCCTTTGTCGCTGCTGCAAAGCGGCGCGTCTTTGGCAAAGTTGGCATCGATATGATTGCCGGCCCGTCGGAAATTCTTGTGATCGCCGACAAAGACAACAATCCGGACTGGATCGCATTGGATCTGCTGTCACAGGCAGAGCACGACGAAAGTGCACAATCCATTTTGATCACGGACGACAAAGCCTTTGGCAAAGCGGTTGCCGCCGCAGTAGACAAACGCCTCGAAACTCTTGAGCGACGCGCGATTGCGGGTGCAAGCTGGCGTGACTATGGCGCCGTGATCACGGTGTCGGATCTTTCGGCAGCCGCGCAGCTGTCGAATCGTGTCGCGCCCGAGCACCTTGAACTTTGTGTCCAGGATCCCGACGGTCTGGCAGAAGAAATCACCCATGCAGGTGCCATTTTTCTGGGGCAGTATACGCCCGAAGCGATTGGCGATTATGTCGGCGGGCCGAACCACGTGCTGCCAACCGCGCGGTCGGCACGGTTCTCTTCTGGCCTGAGTGTGATGGATTTCGTCAAGCGGACCACGCTGTCCAAGATGACTCTTGCATCGCTGCGTGCGATCGGACCATCGGCGGAAAGGTTGGCCACTAGTGAAAGTCTTGAGGCCCACGGTCTGTCTGTCCGGGCCCGTCTGGATGCGCTCAACGAATAAATGCTGCAGCGCGGCATTGCTCCGCAAGGCCGTTTCGGGTATTCATGCAGGCGAGTTCAAAGCGAGTAAAACCTATGTCCCACATCAGCAGAATTGAGATTGATGATCGCAACTTGCCACCTCCGACGCCGGAGATTGAGCAAGAGCGCAAGGTGGCAATGTTCGACCTTCTTGAGTCGAATCGCTTTGATTTGCCGAAACGCGATGATCGTATGGTGCCTCCGGGCCCGTATTCCGTTGATTTATCGATCCGTGAAAAGCGGCTTGTTTTTGATATTTCGACCGAGAACGGCGACAAAGCGGTTGAGTTCCATCTGTCCTTGTCGCCCTTCCGTCAGGTGGTCAAAGATTACTGGGCCATCTGCGAAAGCTATTTTGATGCTGTAAAAAACATGCCGCCCAGCCAGATCGAAACCATCGACATGGCGCGTCGCGGTATCCACGATGAGGGCGCCAGAATTCTGGCAGAGCGGCTTGAAGGCAAGGCCGACGTCGACCACGACACGGCGCGTCGCCTTTTCACGCTGATTTGCGTGCTGCATTTCGGGGGCTGATCACGTCTTGGGAGAGGAGTTGCCACAGTCGGTTTTGTTTTGCTGCGATCACAACGCGGTGCGCTCTCCCATGGCTGAAGGCATCATGAAAAAATTCTATGGCGCAGACACCTATGTACAGTCTGCCGGCATCAAGAATGATCTCGAGATTGATGGCTTTGCCATTTCCGTCTGTCAGGAAATCGATGTGGAACTGTCGCGTCATCGGTCGCGAAGCTTTGAAGAGATGGAAAAATGGGGCGACCCGATTTCCTCGTTTGATCTGGTCGTCGCCCTGACCCCGGCCAGCCGCCGCGAAGTTCAGGACCTCACACGTTATAGCCATTGTGAGCTTGAATATTGGCCGATCTCGGATCCTTGCGGGCTTGGCGAAACCCGCGACGCCCGTCTCGAGGCTTATCGCGTTTCCCGGGAAGAAATCATCGCGCGCCTCGTAGGGCGCTGGGGGCCTGCGCGTTAAGCGTGATGCGTTTGTGGAGGGTGATCTGTCGCAAAGCGTCGATAGAATCACAAATTCCCGGTCTAGTTTTTTGAAAACAAACTTTGACGAGACCCTTATGAGCATCCAGATCATTCAACAGTATTACGACGCGTTCAACGCCGGAGATATTGCAGGCATGGTGGCCTGTTTGTCCGATGACTTTGTGCATGATGTGAACGAAGGTGCACGCCGTGATGGCAAAAAGGCGTTTTCCGAATTCTGTGCGCATATGTCGGAGTGTTACAAAGAAGAGCTGACCGATGTGGTTGTCTTTTGCAACACGGATGGAACGCGCGGTGCGGCCGAATTTGTCGTGAACGGCACGTATCTCAAGACTGACGGAAACCTTCCTGAGGCGCGCGGGCAAAGCTATCGCTTGCCAGGGGGCGGGTTCGTGTCGTTGAAAGATGGCAAAATTACCCGCGTGACGACCTATTACAATCTGAATGACTGGATTGCGCAGGTCTCATGATCGAGACACGCGTTCTGAAAGGGAGTGCGCTGGATACGGCGCTGGATGACGTGGCGCTTCTTCGTATCAACGTGTTCCGGGCCTTTCCGTACCTGTATGACGGAGATCTGGAGTACGAGCGAACGTATCTGAACGCTTATCGTGAAAGCGATCGTGCCGTTCTTGTTGGTGCCTTTGACGGAAACCGGCTGGTCGGAGCAGCAACAGGGACGCCGTTGTCGGACCACTCGGATGATTTCTCAGCGGCTTTTGGTGACAGCGACATCAGGTTATCTGATGTGTTTTATTGAGCCGAGTCTGTCTTGTTGCCAGAGTATCGCGGACAAGGCATAGGGCACGCGTTCTTTGATTTGCGAGAAGCACATGCGCGGGACCTCGGATTCAAAAAGTCTGCTTTTTGCGGCGTCTTGCGGCCAGAGGAGCACCCCTTGTGCCCGCCAGACTATGTGCCCCTAAACGGTTTCTGGAAACGAAGAGGCTATGCGCCAATGGATGGCGTGATCGCTCACTTCGCATGGAAAGATCTGGGTGCGGACAGCGAAACCCTCAAGCCTTTGCAATTCTGGATCAGGGATTTGTGACGGCCGCCCGGAATGCCGTCCGCGCTTGCGGACGCTGTGCCGCAATGACGGCTTGGGCGTGACAGGCGAATATCGAAAGACGTAAGCTCTGAATATGGAAAACAGGAGGCCTCTATGAAAGTCGCAACGGCAGCATACCCACTGGATTTTTTCGAAAGCTGGGCGGGGTATGAAGACAAGATATTTCGCTGGGTTGACGAAGCTGCAAGTCACGGCGCGGACCTTCTTGTTTTTCCGGAATATGCTGCGATGGAGCTTTCATCCCTTGCTGGGGCCGATGTTGCCAAAGAGGTGGAAACATCGTTTCACGCGGTTTCGGACCGGATGGCCGAGTCCAATGCCCTTCACGCCCATCTGGCCAGCCAATTTGATGTGCATATCCTGAGCGGATCAGGCCCCGTTTTTGACAAAGGGGATCGCCCTGTCAATCGCGCTCACTTTTTTGCGCCAAACGGAAAGGTTGAACATCAGGACAAGCAAATTCTGACAAGGTGTGAACGTACACCTTGGGATATGGTGCCCGGCGGGCCGCTTAAGGTTTTTGAAACCAGCTTGGGCAAAATCGGCGTTTTGATCTGTTATGACAGCGAGTTTCCGTTGCTTGGGCGGGCCCTGTCCGAGTGTGATGTGATTCTTGTTCCATCCTGCACAGAAGCGTTGAGCGGGTACTGGCGGGTGCGAATCGGTGCAATGTCGCGTGCGATGGAGGCCCAGTGCGTGACGGTCATGGCCTCTCTTGTCGGGCCGGCTGAATGGTCCGAAGCCGTTGACATAAACACAGGCATGGGAGGGGTCTTTGGCCCGCCAGATATCGGGTTCCCCGAGACCGGTGTTCTGGCCGAAGGGTCGCTGAACCAGCCCGGATGGACATATGCGGATGTCGATCTTGATGCGGTCGCGCACGTGCGTGCGGATGGGGGTGTTTTGCACCGATCCCATTGGCCCGAACAATCCCCACGTGACAGCGAGGTCACATATCTGTCGATGAAGTGAGAAACGCCCTTGAAAATCAGGCGGATTGCGACCATTTAGGGGCAGCCCGCGTTCGGGCGGGTGTAATGTGAAGGAGAAAACATGGCCAAGGAAGAACTGCTCGAATTTCCCGGTGTCGTTAAGGAACTCTTGCCAAATGCGACATTTCTGGTCGAGCTTGAAAATGGCCATACGATCATCGCACATACGGCAGGCAAGATGCGCAAAAACCGCATCCGTGTTCTTGCAGGGGACCGCGTTCAAGTCGAAATGACCCCCTATGATCTGTCCAAAGGACGGATTAACTATCGCTTCAAATAAGCGTTCCATCGTCGTTGACGTGGCGTAGAACAGGACCGATGGCATGAAACTTATCCTCGGGTCAGGTAGTCCGCGCCGTAAGGAATTGCTTGCTCAGATTGGTGTAGTGGCGGATGATATTCGTCCGCCCGACATCGACGAAGACCCTCTCAAAGGCGAACTGCCCCGCCCTTATTGCGAGCGTATTGCCCGCGAAAAGGCCATGGCTGTGGTGTCGGATGCACAAGATATCGTTCTGTGCGCTGATACAACAGTTGCCCTGGGCCGCCGCATCATGGGGAAACCCGAGGATGCAGGCGAAGCTGCCGAATTTCTCATTGCTCTTGGTGGTCGGCGCCATCAGGTGATCACCTCGGTCGCATTGCGACGCGGAGATCAGCTTTGGGAAAAGACGGTTGTCAGCGCTGTCAAAATGAAGCGCTTGTCAGACGATGAATTGAATGCATACCTTGCCTCGAATGATTGGCAAGGCAAGGCTGGCGGCTATGCAATCCAAGGCCCTGCTGGCGCATTCGTGCCATGGATCAGCGGCTCTTTTACAGGAATTGTTGGCCTTCCCGTTGCCGAAACAGCATCTCTTTTGCTGGCTGCGGGGTATCCTCTTTACAAGGAAACACCATGAAGGGTTCACAGATCATCCTTGACCATCTGAACGGGCGCGAAGCTGCGGCCCTGATGGTGGACGGACGTCTCGAAGATGTGCTGATTGAAAATGATGCGCCAAATCCTGGGACAATCTACCGTGCGATTGCGGATCGACCCGTCAAAGGGCAGGGGGGCATGTTCCTCAAGTCGCCTGATGGCATGGTATTCTTGCGTCAGGTCAAAGGACTGGCGCCGGGCCAGCCCCTTTTGGTGCAGGTGACGGGATACGCCGAAGATGGCAAAGCCATCCCTGTCACGCAAAAGGTCTTGTTTAAAAGCCGTTATGCCATTGTCACTCCCGGTGCACCGGGCCGCAATATCAGCCGCTCGATCAAAGACGACGATCTGCGTGACATGCTTTTGGGCATCGTGAACGAGGTCATGGACGACGACGAAGATATGGGCCTGATCCTGCGATCTTCCTGTGCCACAGGCGAAGTCGGCGAGATCGCGGAAGATATTGATGCGATGTTGTCGCTTGCACGTCAGGTGATGGCGGATGCCGAAGGGCCTGCTGAGTTGCTCGTCGAAGGCGACACTCCCCATACCGAGGCATGGCGCGAATGGACGGATACCGCAGAAATTGTCACGCGTGAGGACAGTTTTGACACTCACGGTGTGCTGGATGCGCTGGAAGATCTAAAATCGATCCGTGTGCCCCTTGGAAGTGGCGCATCGATGTTTATCGAACCCACGCGTGCGCTTGTCGCCGTGGATGTGAACACCGGTGGCGACACATCGCCTGCGGCCGGCCTAAAGGCGAATATGGCCACGGCCCGGTCCTTGCCCCGCCAACTGCGCCTGCGCGGACTGGGCGGGCAGATTACGCTTGATCTGGCACCCATGCCCAAAAAAGATCGGCGTGCCTTTGAAAGCACGCTTAGAACGTCTTTGCGCGCTGATCAGATTGATACGACGATGGTCGGCTGGACACCGCTTGGTCATTATGAACTGCAACGCAAGCGGTCGCGTCTTCCCATTCTGGATGCCCTGTCATGACCTGCCCGGTTTGCAAGAAAGAAACCGACAAAGCCTATCGCCCTTTTTGCTCTAAACGCTGTGCGGATGTGGATTTGGGCAAGTGGTTGGACGGGGTATATTCCGTCCCGTCGCAGGATCCGGAAGAGCAAATTGAAGCATTTGAAGAGATCGCAAAACAAAACAGCACCCTACACTGATTTTTTTGCAGAATACCTCTGGACACCCTACTTCGGCTGACATAGAACGCCGCAACCCGAACGTAAACGTTCACCCGTGCCCGGGTAGCTCAGGGGTAGAGCAGTGGATTGAAAATCCTCGTGTCGGTGGTTCGATTCCGCCCCTGGGCACCACTAAGCCACTGAAAATAAACAATTTTATATGATATGACTTAGCCGAGGTATAGTGAAAATCAATGCTGTACCACCACCGTACCACTTTGATCTCATGTTAATCCGTCTTTTTGTGAGGTTAACAAATCTCTTTCATACGCACTCGAAGGCAATCCAGGCGTTTGGTTGAGCGGTCTCTGTTTTTGCAGATAGCCCCGACTGCCCACTTCTGAGAGTTGGCAAATTGAGCTGACTTTTTGGTTGGCATTGAAGATCAAGAAGGTGCCGCCGTCAGGTTTGGCCGCGTTTATAATCAAAGAAGTGTAAGGTGAAAGTAGTTTTGCTTTTCGTCACCACGACATATCCAAGCGGCTGCGGCAACGATCTCATCCGAGATCCTTAGATGGCCGAACAAATGTGGATCGGTTGCTCGCAGTCTATGCCTTAGTGTTTCTAGTTTTCCGCGGTTGTAACCAGTGCCGTTCTTGTCGCTTCGAAAGAACTCCAGAAAGAGGCCGTATTCCTTTTTTGAATAAAGCTCGAATTGCCCAAGAACGAGAAAGCGATGTTCGCCCATATCTTTAATAGCGGACCAAATCGGCTGATCTGGTCCGCTGAGGACTCTGTCCTTGTAAAGTCTAAGGCCGCATGCGCGCATTCTGGTCTCCCTTTCAACGGAAATTATGGAAACCGTGGCAAGGGACAAGATTGGTTTGAGGCGTAATGGCAACGACTTGTTTAGCGACCTCGTTCGGCGCAATTGGGTTGATCGGCCGAAGTTGCTAAGTGAAAGCTATGGCTTCTCGGAGATGAAGGGTTTTGTTCCCGTCAGAACTTCAATCTCGTTGATCGCGTTTAATGCATCGACGAATGCAAGCGCTTTTATCGCACGAGAATTCTTGTGTAGTGTTGCATCCAAACTGAAGCTCAAAGCGAGTGGGTGCTCCCCGTCAATTTCCCCATGTAGAATATATCTAAATGGCTCTTTTGACATTGCCTTCGCGTGCTTGAGGTCGAGGCTGGCTAGTTGTTTGGATTTCCAAATGTGGGGCATGTACCTTGCACAATCTGATGGTGATAGGAACACCAGCCCGTGCTCGCGGATTGCTCTTTCGATGCGTGTGCCACCCTTTTTGAAATCACCCCATTTGCTGATTGCATCAACCGTTATATCAATCACTACAGGACTCAGAAGAAAAACTGATTTCTTATTCTGGTTATGTATCAACCTGATGCGATCAATCGCCTGTTCGATTTCCTTTTCACGTATTTGCCGCAGAATTCGATCTCCCCATTTGTCAGGGTGAGCAAAAACTTCGATTGATTTCACTCCATCCCTTAACCGGATACCCCTTGAAACTTGTTTGAAGTCACCAGAAACGAACGCATCTCCAGCAGCCGCAGCATAGGCTCTCGCTCGAGCCTCAACGTCCCGAGGGCTAGGCTGTTCCCGACCAATGACAATGACAGAGTCCCTGTCTTCCCACCTGTTCTGGCCCCGGAGAGCCCCAAAGTGCCCCATTCTGGCGGCATCAGTTACTGTCAATGATTGAACGATACTCTTGTTGCTGAAGACCGCCGCACCTGGATATCTATCCAAAACGTCTACAACGTACTTTTTCAAGTTTCGGTTTTCGGCTTTTTGTTTGTCGGAAAGACGTGACCAATTCCCGCTGTCTTCAATCAGTCTGCGCTTCGCAAAATTGCAGCCAACGATCTGTGTGACATGTGCATGCCTTTCTACCGGATAGTGATGGCATTCCAGGTCGTTCCCAAATGCAATCTTAGCGAGGTCCATATCCGCAGTGCCATCAAGGTGCAAAAAGGGGGTGCTGCTTCCATGCGCCAGTTCCTTCACCCTCACAGCTATTAAGCCTGGCTCATTTTGAGAGGATTTGGGGTACTTCCCGCACTTGAAAACTGAAGTCACGAATTCATGAGATGCGTCCATTTCGGCTCGCAAACATTCAAACAGAATCTGAAGTCTACGAGCTGAATTCGCCGGCAAGACTTCCAATTTGGATGCCAAAGAAGCGAGATCACTGGCGCAGGTATCCCGCTCTTCCCGGCCAAGGGTTTTCCAAACAACGCGTTTGACATTACTAGACCTGAACCCTTTTAGGTCTTCAATTGCTACGTCAAGTAATTCCGAAGTCACACCAGCTGCCTTTAGAGCTGCCAGCGAAACACGATGTGGATTGAGCCCTGCCACTTTGAGCAGCGCTTGCTTAATCGGTTGGATGGCGTCGTCTTGAGCCAGAAAAGAGTCGCCGACTTGTACGTCCCGAAGGTCATCGCCACTTTGAGGCCTGTTTGACGGCGGAATAAGGTAATCCACCAATTCACTCAGCGACACGTGCGTGTCTTCAACCGCAAAATCTCTTGGTCGTTCATCAAACACGACCAAGTCCGGCTTTGCTTCAGCTGGAAGAGGTAGATATCCGAACTCGTGCGGCGCGAAAATGACCAGACCTTGCTTGGCCTTCAAGTGCTGTGCAATTTGTGCTTCTTGCCTCATATAGCCACAACTATCAGAATGAGGGCAAAGTTTGCACAAGTTGGCCCGAACTGAGATTCCATGCTGCGCAAGTTGCTTTGCCGCCGGAAAGGCTAGACACATTTTCGTCGACCGATCTCCTATCTCTGGATCGAGACGATCCCGACCAAGAAGCGTGATGGCTGGGGGCGCTTCCTGAGGCGTATTTGTCAGATAATCGCCATAAGCTTCCTGAGCTTTGTTGTGATCAGGCAGAAGCATCAGGCAAACCAACCCGTGGGCTTCATGTAGGAACCCTGGCTGACCACGTCTTCCGACGAGAGCCGCTGTTTTGCCGACGCCTTGGGCGCCGGAAAGCAGAATTCTTGAAGGTGAAGCCAAGTCATTCTCCTCCAAGCCTTTCCTTGTTTTTGAAAGCCAAGCCTTGGATAGTCTTCCCCAGTCTTTGATTGTCTTGAAATGCAAAGAAATGGCTTCTTTCCTGTCGATGTCGGAAGCCGGGTAAAAGGGCGTGGTTGCGGTGAAATCTGTGCTGGTTGAAAGAGGGCGACTTAAACCGGTGTTCAGGCCATTTCTGACGGCTTCTTCGTAGCGTTCATGACCAGTTTTCGAAGCGGCCAATAGTAGGTGGTCGAGGGCGTCGTTGAACGCAATTTCACCAGAAGCAACATATCCACCGATCACTTGGGATTCGTTGTAGATGTCTGTGTTTCCTGCGTCCTTGCCCTGGTGAAGTCTTGAGCAAGTTGCCGACAGGATGTTCCGGCCATCTTCAGTTGTTTTTCCCAAAGCAATGCTTTGCTTTGAAAGCGTAGCCTTTGCTTGCCTTGACTTTGGAATCCTTGGCTTTCCTTGTGTTTTCTTGTTTTCCTTTGGAAAGCTAATGGAAGAGGTCTCAAGGAAATCCTTTTCTTTCTTGAACACCCCTGATCGCTGCAAGCCTTGAAGAGGATCGGGTACGCCATCAAAAGTGGGAGAAGCAGTGTAATTTGGTTGTGCAATCAGAGCCAATTGCGTGTCGCTGCCAACGGTTTCAAACAGAAATCTGCGCTCATGTGTTTTAAGGGGGCGATCAGCAAGCATCCAGAAATGAAATTTTGCCAGATGATCTTTGCCTGGAACCCCGGCACTTGACGACGCTTGCCAAAAGGCTGACACGGATTTGAGAATCGGTAGCCGATTGCAGGTTCGAGACAAGGTCCACTGAGCCAGCCTTTCTGGATCATTCCATCCTAAATTCGCAGGTCTTTCCAGCTCGTCAATATCAAAATGAATTGCACGCGATCCAAGGTCTTCCAGCGTTGCCGGATGCCCGTTTTTCTCATTTGAACGACGAAGAATACTCTCTTGATTCTGGAATTCGGATTTGACCGATCCCATTATTATCATTTTGTTCGTCCGCCGCTCCAAATCTTGGAGAAGGCTCGCGAGATCTGACAAGCTGGATACTGAAACACAGTCATGCTTGAAGTACTTGGCTCGCGCATACTGGTCACAACCACCCTCGTGAAATCTTTTGGTAAGTAGTTTGTGTCCTGTCGCTTCTAAAACCGTAACTCTGTTGGATCCATTTTCTTGAAAACTTGTTTTGTGGGTTTCGCCCATTTTGACTGCTCCTTGAGCCGTCAAACGGGGGATGCGTTAAGGACATGTTTTGCAATGTATTCATAGTCTTTACCCGGCCTTTGCGGCTCTTGTTTTTTTGGCCGGCGGAATTGCCGACGGGAGCGTTTTTGCAGCAAAAGGTTTCGCAGAAATTTATTCGAGAACGCAAAGGGTTGAATGTCGTCAACCTTCAGGATTCCTTAACCTTTCCATGAATTTGAAATGCAAGTCATGCAAAGGCAAGGCTTGGAAAGACTTGTTTTGAAAAGCATTGGAAAGTCCCGAAATGGAAACTCGTGCCTTTGCTTGGCATTTCAAGAAATGTCTTCGATTTTCTTTGTTTGGCATCCAAAATCTATCAAATCCAATTTTCTTAAATCTTTCCGAAATCATGTTGCTGGTAAGTTGATTTTAGGTTTTTGAAGAAAGGAAATTACAATGCCTACCATTTCATTTTGCTCGACCAAAGGAGGCAGCGGAAAAACAACCTCCTGTGCAGTACTTGCGCTCGAACTCGCCCGAAGTGGCTGGAACATCAAAGTCATGGACACGGACCCGAAGAACTGGTTGACAAGTTGGGCTCTACTGAAACCTTTGCCGAAGAATTTGCAAGTTTACGCTGTGCCGCAAGATCAACTGACGGATGCCGCTGAAAGCCTCGCACTTCAGTCAGATTTCTTGCTCATTGATGTCGAAGGATCAGACGATGCGTCTCTCATTGACGCTGTCCTCGTAAGTGATTTTGTTGTTTCACCTTGCAGCAGCTCTCGAATGGATGCGCTTGCGTCTGTGCAAGTTTTGAAGCAAGTGCGCCAGAAATCTCGCATGCTGAAGCGGCCAATTCTTTCAAATGTTCTTATGACAAAGACCGCACCAGGTGCCATAGAGGTGGTCCTAGGTTTTAGACCAGTTTGCAGCCTTGTTAAGATGGATCAGGGTTTCAGTTCAGGCTGCTAGTCTCATTGGTTCGGCTTTGCTTGCATAGGCCTCGTCAGGGGTCAAGATGCCGTGGGTCGAGTGCGGGCGCTCAGCGTTGTAATAGGTCAGCCATTTGCCGATACCTGCCCGCATTTCTGATCCTGTCTCAAAGGCATTCAGATAGGCGCATTCATACTTCAGCGACCTCCAAAGCCGCTCAATCATCCGGTTGTCGCGCCACGCGCCTTTACCATCCATACTGATCTTGATGCCTGCGTCGATTAGCCTATCGATCCATGCCCCACTGGTAAATTGGCTGCCTTGGTCGGTGTTGAAGATTTCCGGCTTGCCATGCTTGGCTAACGCATCCTTCAATGCCTCGACGCAAAAGTCAGCATCCATGCTATTGGACAATCGCCATGCCAGCACCTTGCGACTGTACCAATCCATGATTGCGACCAGATACAGGAAGCCGCGACGCATTGGGATGTAACTGATGTCCGCACACCAAACTTGATTTGGTCGGTCGACCACGACGTTCCTGAGAAGATAAGGCCAAATCTTGTGTTGCGGATGCTTCTTGCTGGTGTTGGGCTCCTGATAGATGGGCACCAGGCGCATGAGCCGCATCAAACGGCGAACCCGGTGACGGCCGCATTTATGGTTATTGCGTTTCATATGCCGGGCCATCTGGCGCGATCCGTACCAAGGCGTTTCCAAGAACTGCTTGTCTATCATTTCCATAAACCGCAGGTTCTCGGCGCTTTCACCGACAGGCTGGTAGTAAAGCCGTGACCGCGACAGCTGCAACAGTTCGCACTGTTTACGCATACTTAACTTATGATCCCGGCTCACCATTTTTTGCCTCGCGTCCCGAGCAACTGATGCGAGGCTTCGGTCAAAAAATCCCGTTCCACCACCAACTGACCAATCTTGGAATGCAGCTTATCTACATCGGCGGCACTCATCTGCTCGGGGGCAGCACCCCGGCGTGTAAATGCTGTCGCCATGTTCTCTATAGCTGCCCGTTTCCAAGTCCCGATCTGCGTCGGATGCACACCGTATTTCTTGGACAGTTCAGCCAGCGTCATCTCTTCGCGGATCGCTTCAAGAGCAACCTTAGCTTTGAACTCAGGCGAGTGGTTCTTGCGTTTCTTCATTTGGGATCGTCACTTTCATCATGCGATCCACCTTAACAACTGGTCCGATTTCCGCGACCACCTCTGTTTTGCCTACTGACCCAATTCCAGGTGAACGCTTGTACATTCCAAATCTAATTGAAGATTGCCTCGTCACAGAATTTTGGAGTTCGATTTACTTGGCCGGCAGCGGCTTCGCTTTTTGGGATGGCATCGATTTGGAATTGGACAAGTCCGAGTTCGAGAAAGTGTACTTGATAGGGTAGCGACCAATCCGTCTCCATCAAGAGCTTCCCGCGACGGGACGCCCAGTGGGCCTCTGGCTACCTCTGCTTTTTGAGAAATGCCCTGAGGTTGCTCTCGGTCCACGGCTTTCCAGTAGAGGAGGCAATTTTCTCGGTGTTGAGCTGCTTTGCTACCGCGCTAACACCCAAACCCTTTGCCTTCAGTTCCAAAGCCCTATGGCTCGCCGCGGCTTCACGTTCTAGCTTTGACCCCATCCATTCAGTGTGCCGCTTCCGCCATTTTCCGAAATGTACTCCTGGATCAAATGACCAATCTGCGGTCAGAAGTGGATCAGGTGGAATCCGGATGAACGGAATATCTGTTTTTTCAAACCAACTGTCCAAGTAACCATGCCCGCGCCAGTTCTGAACCATCGAAAAGTCGACGATCAAAATCGTTGCATCGGCCGCATTGCAAGTATCTTCCAGCGCTTCAAGGCTATCCTGAATGTGAACACTGCCTCGATCTGGTGAAATCTCCAGAAACACTTCTTCCCGGATCAGGCCAAAGCCATGGTCTTTCGCATAGCGACGTATCATCTGCATTTGATAGCGAATTGTATTGCTCTCAGCTGCCGCAGCCTCAACATCCGATGGCAGGTCAGTGAACTGGGCCCACGTCACGGGTAATGTCCAATAGAACCCAACAGCTTTTGTCATTTGGCTTTCCTCTTTCTTCGGTCAGTCATCCGCAAAATCCCGAGGTATCCCCCAGACGGTCTCAACACAATTTAGGTTGGTGCCAATCGAAACAAATCAAGGGGTATCCAAAATGACAGAGAGCACCAACCAAGACCTTTCCGGCCTACTACTCACAACCGCCGAGGTTGTGAAAACTGCCGGAGCTATGATCCGGGCCGAGTTTCATCGTCCCGCTGGTCCACGGGGCACTTTGCACAAGGCAGTGATAGATAACGAAGTGGAAGCCTTCTTGAAGGCACAGTTGGTGAGTCTTCATCCTGCAAGCTGGCTGGGTGAAGAAACCGAAAGAACTGAAGTTCACGGGCCTGACACATGGGTTGTTGACCCGCATGATGGAACAGCCGACTTCATGAAAGGGTTGCGAGGATCCGCAATTTCGGTGGCACTTCTTAGAAACGATGAGCCTGTTCTAGGAGTTGTATTTGCCCCGACTGCTCCTGATGACAAGGGTGACTTGATCTGCTGGGCAAGAGGTGAAGATCTCACGCGCAACGGTTTGACCATCAAGCCAACGATGGATCGGAAACAGCTGATTGTTGGGCTGAACGCAGATGCCGCGGACTATGCTTTTGCGAACCATGTAAACTTAGGGGGAGCTCGCGTAAGGGCTCTTCCCAGTCCCGCATATCGGCTGGCATTGGCGTCTGTTGGCGAAATTGACGCCGCAATCAGCTTGGTAAATGGCCTTGCCCCCTGGGACATTGCCGGAGGGCATGCTCTTCTTATCGGTGCTGGCAAAACGCTCACCCAGAGGAATGGCCGGGTAGTCGACTACAAATCGGAAACGTTCAATGGAGTCATTGCGGGGGCGCCTGATATCGTAGAAAGGTTGAAATCAGCAAAAATAGAGCCGCATCCCAAATCAAGGCGCACCCCTGCGAGTCCGAAGGTGCGAATACAAATGGCTGATACTCTTGCTCGAGCGCAGGGTACGTTGCTGGGTCAATTGGCAGGCGATGCCTTGGGATCATTCGTAGAGTTTCAGGATGCGGCCACGATTGCGCACCAGCACCCGGAAGGCGTCGTTGAGCTTAGCGATGGTGGGACCTGGAACCTGATTGCAGGGCAACCGACCGACGATGGCGAAATGGCCTTGGCACTTGCCCGAAGCCTGTGCGCACAGGAGTGTTTCGATACAGAGCACGTAAAGCAGTCATATATTGACTGGCGTCGCTCGAGGCCGTTCGACATCGGGATGACCACTAGTCGGGCTATTTCCGCGCTAGAGACTGGAAGCGATGTTTCTTTCGATAGCCAAGCCAACGGGGCCTTGATGCGAGCCAGCCCAATCGGTGTTTTTGCACATGGAAATCCGGAATTGGCCTCAGAGATTGCTCGAAAGGACGCCCATCTGACGCACCCCAATCGCGTCACCGTGGCGGCAAATTCGGCATTTGCAGCAGCGATCTCGATTGGCACCGCCGGAGCTAACGAAGAAGAAATGTGGTCTGCTGCTTACGCCTACTCCGGAGAGAATAGCGGAGGAGATGTGGTTCGGAAGCGCCTCATCGATGCCCGAACAAAACGCCCGGCTGAGTATCAGCATCAGATGGGTTGGGTTCTGACCGCCTTTCAAAATGCGTTCTATTGTTTGATGGCTGGGAAATCTCTTCGTGATGCTGTGGTAAGCACGGTAGCTCAAGGCGGGGACACAGATACGAATGCGGCAATCTGTGGTGCGCTTGTTGGTGCCAGGCAAGGTCGTGATGCTGTTCCATTGCAATGGCGAAATGCCGTCCTTACGTGCCGGCCAATCGAAGGCAAGGGTATCCGTCACCCCCGGCCAAAAGCCTTTTGGCCCGATGATACGCTGGAGCTTGCCGAAGCACTTTTGGCTGCCAATCGATGACTGGCAGTCCATCACAACGAAATATGACGGAACACATAGGAAGGCATTGGGGAGGCGATATGAGTGATTTCAATCATCTGGACAAGCGAAGGAAAGTAGTGCTGCAAATCAAGCTGGATGGGTTCATCGAGGCCGCGGTGTTTACGGCAAAGGCCAACAGCGTGGGCCTTACCGAAGCCACGGCGCTTATTGTCCGGGCTTTGGCTAGGGAAATGGCAGCGCATTCGATTGATAGGGATTCGGCCCAGAACCTGTTTGTAAATGCCGTGCAACTTTCGTTTCAGGAGGGTCATTTGCGTTCAACCCAGCGTCAACACTGAAGGGGCTCCGCCGCTTTGAGGTTGATGATATGTGTGTGACGTCTGACACCCCTGCTTTTTTGAGAAACGCTCCGAGGATGCTCTCGGTCCACGGCTTTCCGGAAAACCCCCAGCCGTGGTCTATTGGTTGAGAAGAAACGAAACACAAACTAACGAGCAGGAGCAGAGAATAGTTTAAACTACTTTGGAAACTGTCCAAACATTGGGGGTAGCTCAGTTCGTTACGGAGTAGAGTTTCATGCACAGGTTGATATCTGGCCTAGAGTTAATACCTCTGGCGGCGGGTACTTTGTAAACCGGCAAGTCGATTTTTTGGGGTTCGCGTCAGGCACTACACATCCGACGAGTCGCGGTGTTCTGATTTTGCGGCACCAATTTGATTCTGTTCCCATTTTGTTCTGATCGTCAAGAGTTTGGTTTTAGTTGGGTCGTCAGGGTGTGACAGGTTTTGACACCCTCAAATGTCAAATCAGGTGAGCGCGTAGTAACAGGCCGCGTCACTACGATTAGAAGAGGGTAACGGATGGTTGCTTCGATATTCGGTTCTTTGGAGCCAAGTCAGTTCAGGATCTTCAGCACCGAAAACGCAACCTTCTATGCGGACTTGGTCGAATACCTTGCAACCGAGGTGTTTCGCTTTGCGGCGGAAACCATTCGCAAGAAACAGGTTCAGCGCGCCATTGAAGACTTCATCCTGGCACGTGAATGGCAAGCCAGCCTCTCCAGCGAAGAAGGTCTCCTAGATGGGCCGGTACATTACGCGGTCTACCGCCACCTTGTGAAATCCAAGTGGCTGGAGGAAGGCCGGGATGGCCTCAGAACCGTTGTTGACCTCAACAGTGAAGCGCGCCTTCTGCTTCAAGCATTACTGGACATCAAATCCGGAAAGGTTCGCTCCTTTGGCGGGGAAGTCCTTCAGGTGAAAACCCTGATAGACGCAGTTCGTCGCGACCCGGAAAGCACATCAGAGAACTTGACCTGGGCAGGTGCGCACGCTGAGCGCTTCATGACCAATCTACGAGCAATTGTTGGCGCTATGCGCAAGGTCGAGCAGAGTATGAAGGGTCAGTCCAGTGTATCCGGCATGATGGACGCTTTCTTCCACAACTACATCACCGATAATTACATCGCGGACTTCAGAAAGCTCCGCGGTGAAAACAGCCCCTACCGGTTTCGCCATGACCTCGTTGAAGATGTACGCGCCATGATGGAAGACGCCCTTCTTATCAACGTGCTTTCCTCGGCCTTTGTTCGCGAAGGCCGAGCCCCCTCTCTGGAGGAGGCTGAAGACAACATCATCAACTCTCTGAGTACGATTTCAGAGGTCTTCAGCAGTATCGACAGCCACATCGATATGATCGAGGCAACCAACTCTCGTATCGAGCGGCGCGTACTCAACATCAATCGCTTCCTTAGCCGCATGGGGGATGACCAGACAGGTCAATTTATCGATGCCGCCAAGCGTCTGGGGCGGTCGAAGCTTACCAGTAAATGTAAGCTTCCAGTCAGATATGACGTAATGGATGTGCTTCCTCATTATGACCGCGGCTCGCTGCATAAATCACGGCCACCACGAAAGATCCCGGCGCCGGTCATCGCAAGAAAGCGTATGAAGGATCCAGCCTTAGTGGCCTATGAGGCCGCCAAGCGTCACTATATTGATCGGACACGGGTCAACCCAGATCGGGTTCGGCAATTCCTTGATGTCAAAATGGGCAAGGAGATTTCTATTCGGGCATCTGACATCAAGATTGGCTCTTTGGATGAGTTCTTCATTTTTGAACGCCTGTTGATCATCAAGACGATCTTCCCCGATGACCTTAAAGAAGTAGAGATCAAGCGGCTCCCAACTCCACTTCAGAACGAGTGGATTAGTTGTTCCGATTTCGAAATTAAAAAACGCGCCGAAACATTGGAGATTTCACAATGATGATGCTGGATGACTTCGAGCGCGCTCTCGACCGCGAAATCAAGTACCGCCAACAAGGAGGCGACAATATAACGAAGGATGACGATGACCTAATCGTTGAACAGTTCCAGAAAGCAGCCCGCCAACTCATTGAGCGGCAGGTTCTACATGCTGATGACCGCCATAAAAGCGTCTACCGTCTAATCTGTCGGCACGAACCCTACTTCGACCGCCTCATGCATGGGCTGGGCTACGTCCTCCTGATTGACTCGATCTACGAATACATCATCGTGATGCCGGGCAACGTCGATGGCGCCACACGACGCGGAAAACTTAAAAAAGACGAAAGCCTCCTTCTTTTGACGTTGCGCATCATGTGGGAAGAAAGCTCCCGCGACGGTGAAATGGATGATCTTGGTCGCATCCTGATCGATACCGACTCCCTGCTTGATCGCCTGACCACACTGGGTGGCGGAAACACCCCGAGTAAATCCCGCCTCAAGGAAATGATGGATCTTTGGCGAACCAAGGGGTTTGTCCGGATTGGCGAGGAAGATCGTGAAGAGGAGATCATCCCGGTCACGATTATGCCGGCAATCAAACATCTGGTTACACCTGACCTCGTGAAGGAGATCGAGATCTTCCTGGATGCCGAGGACCCTGAAAGCGATGTCTTCGTAAACATCGAGAAGAACCGCGTCGCGGCTGAAGATGCTGTTCGACAGAAAGCTCTGAACACCTCAAAAAAAGAAGAGGTCCTAGAGACTAACTTCTTCGACGACCTGCATGCCGACATTCCCCAAGAAGAAGACACCCAGATGAGCAACTCCAAGGTTGCCGAGGAGATGCCTGATGTTTGAGCTCAAGCGTATCAGCGTGATGAACTGGAACCTCCTCGATCTGGAGGATATCGAAATTGACGGCATCACAGCCATCATCGGAATGATGGGATCCGGCAAATCGACACTTCTGGATGCCATTCAAACCGTGAAGACGGGTAATCAGGTATCAAAGCTGAGTCTCAACCGGGCCGCCAGTTCGATTAAATCGACCCGCTCGGTCAAGGAATACTGCCTGGGTGTTACAGAAGACACCATCCGTCTTGGTGTGACTAGGGATGCCTGTCACAGCATGCTTGTCCTGAGCTATCGAGATGACAAACTGAATGCGGAATGCGCGGTCGGCATCACGATGTTTGCCGATAAGGATGAACCTCGTGAGCACACCACCTGTCGCTTCATCGCAGAGGGCACGATGTTCTCCTTTGAGGAGTTTGCAGACCGGGAAGCAGATGGCACGCTTGTCGTTGATAGCCCGGAGATTATCCTGGAGCGCGTTCGCGAAAAATCAGGTCGTGGATACTCGGTGCACAACAACTCTGCCAAAGGCTTTATCGAGAACTACTTGCGCGCGATGCGCCCTAAAGGCGCCACTCCCAATGCGGATGACTACATCCGTCGTTTCCGCAATGCCATCGCGTTTCAGGAAATCAAGGATCCGACAGATTTTGTGCGGACTTTCGTTCTGGATGAGGATCCCATCCAAACTGATCGACTGCGTTCCAACCTTCAAACCTGGGATGAGATCTCAGATTCACTGGAGACACTGAAAAAGAAGATCGGTGACGCGCGCTCTTTGCGTGCTGCCTACGCAAGCGAAGCAGAGTCGATTTTCACAACCCAGGAGAACGCCTATCAGGCAGCCTGGTCCAAAGCGCAGATCTCCGAAATCAAAAGCGAAGAAGCCAGAGGTAAAGCGCGCCAGGCCGATGTTGACCTGGCTGATCTCTCTCAAGAGCGGTCTCGTGTTGACCAAAAAATTGAACGTGAAGAGGCCGCTCGAGAGGCAAAAAGAGAGCAGCACATGGCCTCCAGCTACACTCAATCGCAGGCGGTTGCAGAAGCCAGGATCGCCAGTCAGGAAAAGGATGTCAAAATCTCCGCTGGCAAGCTCAAGGGAATTCTGGAGCAGGGAGCATCGTTGCGTAACATCGATGATTTGAAGCGCTTTCTGCCTGCATCGGCGGGCTGTATGAAGATTGCAGCTGAGCGTCTGGAGCAAATTCGACGAGAATTTACCGGCTCTGGAACCCTACCTGTAGATACTGCTGAGATCTCCAAGCTCATTACGACCGTAAGTGACACTGAGAGAGTTGTTGCCTCGCTGAACGCTCAATACGAAGACATGGTTGTTGAGCAGCGAAAGACTGAAGATCAACGTTCCGAAAAACTGCGCCAACTGCGGTCTCGTGAGCAGGGTGGAAAGGGCATGGATCAACAGGTTCAAGACTTCATCGAGTATCTTGTTGAGGAAGGTATCGTTGCTGAAGCCCTACCTATGATGGTGGAGGTCACTCCAGGCATGGAAGACTGGGTACGAGCACTTGAGACACGGCTTGGAGCCTTCAAGCAGGCAGTCTATGTCGATCCGAAAAACTTTGACCAGGCTTATCAAATTCTTCGGAACCGCAAACAGGCTACCGGCCGCGGGTATGAGCGCGAACACCGCAACTGGAAGGTTCGCCTGATCAACACGCAAAAGCTCGCACGCGGCAAGGGGTTACGCAATGCAGCATCCAATGCCATCGTTTCGATCCTTGAGACAGACAATGACCTGATCAGAAAGTTCTTGGACTCGCAGTTCGGCGGGACAGTAATGGTCGATACGCTCGCCGAGCTGAAGCAGCAGTCGGACGCAATCATGAAGGACGGATCCCAAAGCCAAGGGTTCTCTGTTCGCGTGAACCGGATGGGTTCTCCTATTCTGGGCAGGGTTGCCCAAGAAAGCCTCATGTATGAACTCCAGACACAGGTTCAGGATCTGACATCGCAAATCGAACGTCGCAAGACTGACATCCAAAGACTGAAGAGTGGGGCCTCGATTTTCCATTCAGTTGGTCAACTCGATCCAGGGGCCGCCGGGGCTTTTATTGGTGAAATCGAAGAGGGCATCAAGACCCTCAAAAACCTCGAAAATGAGCGTGATGCAGAGCTTTCAGATGATGAGCGTGAGCTGATTGCTGACATCAAAACACATGGCGCGAACATCAATCAGCTCAAGATATACAGAGATGGAGATCTCGAGGATCGCAAGAATAAGCTGATCAGAGAGCAGGCGAGGGCGAGCGAAAAGGTCCGTGAGGAAGACAGTGCTCGTGCGCGGCATCAGGCTGAGTGCGATAACCTTGCAGAGGTCGACAAGGGCCCGGAAAATATGCGGTGGCGGAATGCCCTCTATCATATGGACCACCCTGCAAGGGGTCGCTCCATCGCGGCGCTGACCGCTCGCCTTGGTCAAATCTCCAGGCAGGATGAAGCCTGGCACATCGACAACATTGAGAGGCTTCGCAAGGAAAAACGTGAAGAGCTTGATGCCAATAGTGAAGCTGCGGGGCGCCGAGCTCGCCGGATGCGCGGCATTGCCACCTATTTGTCTGAATATGGCGAGGACATCGAACTTGCAAAGAAGTCTGCGCCCGACATTCTGAACTGGCTGGTGTCCCACGTTCTCCACATGGAAGACAATGAACTTCTAAAGTATCAGACTCAGATCGAAGAGTTTCGGAAGATTACCCGTCGGGAGGTGCGCGAGGTTTTCATGACCAAGCTCAATGACAACCTCAAGATCGCCCTTTCTGAAATGCGCAAGCTGAACAAGCGTATCCGGCGCCACAAGTTCGAAGGCATGACCTATGTCTTTGACTGGAAGATCGATCCGACCATGAAACCCCTCTACCAGATGGCAAAGCGGGTCTCGGACGAGGCAGACAAGGCGGGAACACTCCTCATGGAGGGTGGAGACGAAGTTCTGAACGAGGCAGTTGAGATCATTCGTGAGATCTTCAAATCTGAAGAAGGCGCCGCCAAATTCGAGGACTATCGACAGTACTTCGAATTTGAACTGGTGATGACCCGAGACGAGGTCACTGATGCCGATATCGACAATCAAGGTGTTGATGGCCTGAAGACAGACATCGCCGTGACAGGCAACCTGACGGATCGGATCGGCAAAGGCTCAGGTGGGCAGAAGCAAACACCCTACTATGTCGCTATCGCTGCATCTATGGCCGCGGCCTATTATCCAAATGCGCGACCGGGCGAAAGCATGGGCATGGGACTCGTCTGCTTTGATGAGGCCTTCAATAAGCTTGATATCCGCAGCACGCAGGAGCTCATTCGCCTCTACCGCGACCTGGATCTGCAAATTTTGATTGCCGCTCCAGAAGAGAAGCGGACCAGTTTCATGGAAGTGGCCGATACCATCGTCACTATCTCCAAAGCCCCAGGCGCCCCGGAACTCTTCATTGATGTGGAGAGGATCGGCGAAAAGACAAAAGACGAGCTGCGCAAAGCCAACCCAGAACACGTTGGAATCGCTGGCTTCCGTCAGAACGTGCTATCTGGCTACATCGGCCAGATGGCACCCAACAATGCTTCAACGGAGCCTGCTGAATGAGCGCGAGAAAGCGACATCAGGTTGCAGGAGAGTTGTTCGCCAAACTTCTTGACCGTTACGAGGCGGCAGAGCGGGATGGGCGACTAGGACCAAAGATTAGAGAGTTCGTATTCCAGGCGTTCCGAGATCCCGCCAAGCAAAAGCGGTTTCAGGAAGCTGTTCAGCACGCCCAACGCATCGGGGCTGTCCATGTCGAAATGGGCAATGGTGACCTCTCTCACTTGATGAAATGTGTAGTCCTGGCTGATGCCGATGTGCTCTACAAAATGACTGGTCGCCAACCAAAGGCAGGCAAGCTGACAGGCGCCAAGGGGGCTATGGAGAGCTTCTTAGGCACTTTGCCTGATAAACATCGAAGACATGCCACACAGGCCATGGAGAGACTTCTGGAGCATTGGGAACTTAACAAGCGCCCACACCGTTTGAGCGAAGATAACCTTCCGCCCGTCAAAGAATACCTCAAAGCCTACGGAGCCGCGCTCTCTAAAGATGTGACAGATGGTCGAGACCTGCGAACATACTCCAGGGTGGAGTGTGGTGACTCCAAGTTGATCGAGCGTCAACTAACACGGATCATGGCTGAACTCCGGGCAATCGAGTTTTATGGAGCCGATGTTGAAGACGACATGATCCGATCAGACTTAGGGCTGGAGAAGTTTCCCCATCTTGTTCAGTTCACGGCTGACATTCCATTTTCCCTGGCGCATTTTGAAAAAAAATTACACATGGGAATCCATCCCTCCATCATCGAAACGCTTGAAGTCACCCCGCTGCGTGCTCTCGTAACCATTGAAAACTACGCAAGCTTCAATCGCTATATCGCAGAGGCTATGGCTCCAAATACGGCCGTCCTGTACACAGGTGGCTGGCCGGGCTCAGGTGAGAAACAACTGATCGCCAAACTTTCGGAGCATGTTAGTCAAGGCGTATTTCATTGGGGTGACATCGACATGGCTGGCGCCGCCATTGCGGATGCAGTGGCACGCAGTTCCAAGGCGCCCGTTTTCCTACATCAAATGTCACCTGATCTGGCGCGTGAGCATGGTCAGCCTCGCATCGCCAAGGCAATCTCTGTTTCGAGGAATTCTCCAGCAAGTGAACTGATTTTATGGCTTTCTTGCGAAGGTGCCTTCACCTTAGAGCAGGAAGAGCTGGACCCAGTGCCGGTCTGAAACGCAAATTACGCTGATCTTCGCACGGCATAATTGCGCGCAAAACACTCGATCCAAAATCTGGTTGCATTGCCGGCCTTTAAGGCGAAAAACAACTTGCAATTCAATTAGGGGCTGTCTTTCAGTATAGTTGCATTGCCCAGTTTTTCGCGGGCGTAGTACCAATGGGGGCGAGGCAAATGTCTTTTGAGAAGGCGCGAGACATCCTGCGATTGGCTGACATGGCTATGTCGCGACATATGGGTGTCAGCCTGAGAGACATTGAAGAAGAATTTGGTGTCGCAAGGCGTACAGCACAGAGAATGACGCAAGCGCTGCATGAGATTTTCGGCGATAGCGTATCTGTTGAAGATTCCGATTCTGACATGATCCGACGATGGAAGATGAAGTCGACGGTTCTGGCCGGGTTGCATCTGAATGGAGCGGAGGAATTGGAGGCAATTGAAGTTGCTCTGGCTCGCCTCAATGAACCCGGCGACGTAAGGCAAAGACAGGCTTTGCAGGCGTTGCGGGACCGGCTTTTGGCGGCGCTACCGTCCACAAAGGCACGAATAGCGGAGATAGATGCAGAAACAGCTCTAGAAGCCTATGGTATGGCTGCGCGGCCGGGGCCTGTTGCACGTGCAGATCGCGGTGTTGTTGAGGCGATTGCAGAGGCGATCCGAGGCTTCAACGTGATGCGCATCGTCTACGGTCAGGAAGTACGGCTAGTGGAGCCTTATGGTGTTCTTCTGGGCGCGCGCCGTTATCTTGTGGCCCGGCAACCAGCCAAAGGACAGAACTTACGCCATTTTCGGCTGGATCGGATCGAAAGTGCTGAGGTGACGGAAGGCTGGTTCGAGCGGTCTCCGGATTTCGATCTCTCGAGTTATGCGGAGGCTGCGTTTGGCTCTTTTCACAACCCCGATCAAGTTCGCGACGTGGTCTGGCTTTTTAGTGAAGCAGCAGCTGACCGAGCTGAGAGCTGGCAATTTCACCCGAAACAGGTCGCCAAACGGCTGAGCGATGGTCGACTCGAAGTGCGGTTTCGAGCAGGGGGATGGCTCGAAATGACATGGCACCTCTACAAGTGGGGGGATGATGTCGAGGTTGTCGCACCAAAGGAGTTACGAGATCTTGTGCATGTAGTGCGCCGTTCTGATTTCGAGGCGCTACCATAAGTTTGTTTCTATTTTGTTCCGCTCGTCAAGTTTTGAGTTTGGAATTGGCCGCAGGGATATGACAGATTTTGACACCCCTGGGTGTCAAATAAGTACGGTGCTTAGGGGCAGGCTTAGTCCATTCGATTCGATGGGGGTAACGTGATGGTTGGTTTTAAATTTGTTCATACGTCAGATTTGCACTTGGGAAACGGGTTCGGAACGATAACGGAGGAGTTGCGTGGCCGGCTTATTGAGGCTCGTCATGGAGTGGTGATGCGTTTGGTGGAAGTAGCTCGAGGCCATGGCGCACAACGCATTATGGCTTTTACGGGCGTGCCTGTTACCTCTTTGGCGAGTGCCGGCAGAGATCAAAAAGGGGCGAGCCAATAGGGTAATGCGGATTGAATGAAAACAGAAATTTGGGGTAATCATGACATTTGAGTGGTCGAATTTTCAAACTCAACACCCATTAACCGGGGCGTGGCGGACTCTTACACCTGACCTTTTGGCTGAGGCCTATTTAGTGCCCAAAAGGTGTGAGCCGGATTGGGATAGAGCGCTTTCAAAACCAGACGCACCGTGGGCCGCAAGCTATGCGAAAATTCCCGAACAAGTTCGGCCGGTTGTAGAGAGCGCGTATCAAACTCTTTTGTCTGCGACACACGACGCCGATTTGGAAAATCTAAATCTGGGCAAGCTGCCTCCCTCCCGCGCTCGCAGCCACATCGAAGCCCTGCGGCAAATCGGCACCGACCTAGGAACCCTCCCGTCGGGTTTCTCGACAGTGCGCCACATTTTAAGTGGTGGCACCTCACTTGAAACTTTCCCCATGTGCCCGCCGCCCCCAGATGGTTTTGCAACTCCGCTGGAGTGCGCGCTTCACAAAACACTCTCGGAGCGCTTTGGCACAGCACCCTCAAGACCTTTGGTAGAGGCGCTTGCAACGCCTGGCACAGCCCTCCGGCATATTCAGGACAACCTCACTCTCTCGACTTCCCCTGCCATCCAAGACCTCACAACTCGCTTTTTAACGGTTAGAGACCGCGCCTCAGAGGCTGACTTGGCAGCTGCAATGGTGCGAAGGCTCTTGGATGACAATGTATCCCTTCAGGACATCTCTCTATTGGTGCCTGATGCGAGTTATCCAACGATGTTTTTGCAAACCTCGTTTGAAGCAAACGGCATTCCTATTTCCGGGCAGACCGAGGCGGCATCACGCGACCTTGAAACAGAAGCTTTGTGGTTGCTTGTTCAAGCTGCCCAACCGGCACCCCCTCCAATGGTCCTTGCATCCCTCTGCATATCTCCTTTGATGCCTTGGTCGGTCTCCGAAGGACGAAAGTTCGCAAGATCCATAATCGAGTATGGCGGCAAAACCGCACCGGAGAGCCTGAAGACTGTGATTGGTCAACGCCCGGCATCGTATCGCAGCTTGCTTGCCCGCCTTTCAGGTTTCTTTGATGTTGCGCCCGCTCTCGACGGAGCGAAAAAGAGACTGGGCGCGCTATGCAATTCGAAACGGAACACGAATTTCGACATTGAAGACTTGTTGAGAGATTTGAAACCCCACCCTTCGCCTCAATCAAATGCGCAAAGGATGGTCGAGGCTGTCAACATCTGGTTCGGAGACAGGGAACCAAGGAAGCCCACGCGACATCTCATTGTTTTGGGTTTCTCTGGGGCATCCTACCCGGCAAACGTCGGAACTAGTCCATTTTTCTTGGACAGCGAATTGCGGCTGATTGAAGAGACAACTGGTTTGCGCATCCTGACTCGCAGCGAGCGTTTGCATCGCAACCTCGCGCGGTTTTTGCGTCACCTTAGAACCACCTCAGACAATGTGTTGTTTGTTATGCCACAGCGTGATCTGGATGGGAAAAAAAGGCCTCAAGCACCTGCTTTCTCGCTTCTCAAACGTGCCCTCGTACCTGCATCGAACGGCAGTTTGGAGACACGTTTGGGAACGGTGCCACTGGAGGCGTGGCCATGCCGCGCGTCCCTATCAGATCCAAAGCCGGCACAGCCTGTCGCCTTGCCAAAGGACGGCCTTTTACACATGGGTCGGGACGTTCTTCGGACCCGAAAGGACGACAATGGGGTTATGAAGCGCCAATCGCCGAGTCGGCTTGAAACCATGTTGGTAAGTCCACTTGTTTGGGTGATGAATGAAGCGGGTGCCTCTCAAGTCGATTGGTCACCGTCCAAAATGGATGTTTTGGTTCAAGGTAGCTTGTTTCATGCTGTTCTTGAGCTCTGCTTCCCCGCTGGAGAACCTATCCCTGATGAGAGTGCTATACGAGCCCGTTTCGACGAGTCCTTTGATAAAGCTATGCTGCGAGAGGCGCCTTTCCTTCAAGAGCCCACTTGGAAAGTTGAAGCAGCCAGTCATCGGGCCGATGCCCTTAAAATCGTTCTGCATTGGCGCGAGCGACTGGAGAGCTTGAAAGCGAATATCTTGGCAAACGAGCAGTTCCTCGAAGGTTCTGCTCTGGGACTCCGGCTCAATGGTTTCGCTGACAGCCTCATTGAACTATCAGACAAACAGGTCATGGTCGTCGATTTCAAAGCGTCGAAATCCGACGGTCGAAGGGAGCGGATGGAAAAAGGATGGGACCTGCAAGTCGCTCTCTATCAGCACATGATCGCAGGCGCCGAGAATGAAGCAACCCAACAACTGAATGATCGTCAAACCGATCTGGCCATGGCATATCACCTTTTAAGAGACGGTGTGACGCTTTCGCATGGCGTTGCGTCACCCGTGCCAGGGCTGGAAGCGGTCGATGCTGATATATCGATCAAAGCTCTGGAAAAGCTCACCCATACAATCGCGCAACTTGGCGGTGGCACGATTCAGCTTAGCAGAGTCTCTGACGCTGAAACTTTCAAAAAGGAAAGCGGGATCGAGCCATACGCCCTAAAAGACAATTCTGTCGCGCTGGCATTGTCTCTCATCGATGAGGGTGAGGATTGACGATGGCGAAAGACTTCAAGATCATTCCCGCAAATGCTGGCGCAGGAAAGACCTACTTCCTGACGGAAACGCTGGCGGACTGGCTTTCGTCAAAAGAGGTGCGTCCGCAGAAAGTCCTGGCGGTCACATATACTGAAGCCGCCGCAGCCGAGCTACGCGAGCGTGTGAGAGCCCGTTTGCTCTCCGAAGGTATGGTCGACGAGACGCTTCTGCTCGACACAGCTTACATTTCGACCATCCACGGGTTGGGTCAACGACTGCTGAGCGAAAATGCATTTGCGTTTGGCGGATCTCCGTCTCCACGCTTGATTGAAGAGGCGGAAGCGGATTTCCTTATTCGACGCGCCTTGGCGTCTTCTGATGCGTTTAGCGAGATTTATGCCGATTTGGCCCGCTACGGTTTCTCATATAAGCCTCAGGCTGGGTCCGCCGAAGACCAATTTCGCTCACTTGTGCGCAAGACAATCGATCAGCTGCGTGCACTGGGAACCTCCGGTCAACGCTTGGGCATAGCTGCCGAGTCCGTTTTAGAACTGAAAGACATCTATGGAGCCGTAGAAATTGATGGTTCGCAGATAGAAGAAACTCTGCACGATGCCGTATGTCGGTTGCTTGACGAATTCCCGCAATCATTGGAACAGTCCCACGGCAGCAGTGCCGCTGCTAAGAAGGCCTTTCGAGCCAACTACGACGCCCTTAGCAGGGCTCGCAAGTGTGATGACCTGAGCCGGAACTGGAAGCTCTGGAAGGAGCTGCGAGCTCTGCGCCTCTCCGTCAGAGGCAACCCCACGCCGCAAGGCTATGATACGCTCGCACAAGCTGTGATGGTTGCAGCAGAGGGTATCTTGCGTCACCCTGGCCCTTTGGCTGACGCTTCGCGCCTCCTCGATATTGTCGTGATGGGCAGTCAAAGCATCATCGACGATTACTCAGTCGCCAAACAGAAAATTGGTGCGGTGGATTATGCCGACATGGTGTCCGGCGCGGAAAGGCTCTTGCGGGAGAACCCCGAGGTGCTGTCGGCGGTAGTTGGGGAAGTCGGCTGCGTTGTAATCGACGAATTCCAAGACACGAATCCTGTGCAATTTGCGTTCCTTTGGATGCTCGCTCAGCGAGCACCAAAAACCATTCTTGTTGGTGACGCAAAGCAATCAATCATGGGGTTCCAAGGCGCTGACGTGCGCCTCACAGAGGCACTTGTGACCCAGAACGCTGAAGCCGTCGAACGCCTGCCCAAAAACTGGCGTAGCAGCTCCGAACTCGTGCGGTTCTTCAACGCATTTTCCAAAGGCCTCTTTGGAGAAGAGTATCATCCTGTTGTTGCCTCTCGTTCCCAAGAGGACATCCAATTTCTTGAAATTCTGTCCTGCCCGAACACGCGTGGATCTCGAAAGGACAAGGCTCGTCCTTATCACAACGTCGCCATGCGGATTGATGCAATGCTCAGTGATTGTACTCTTATTGTGGATCCGAAAAACGAAAATTTGCGGCCCGCTATCGAAGAAGACATCGCGGTTCTCTGTACCTCTCACGCACAGATGGCCAACTACGCCAATGCACTACGGGCTCTAGGTATAGCAGTACAGATGGAACAAGCCGGCTGGCACGATAGCCCGGTGATCCAGCTAGCTCGTCACGCCATCGCGTTCGCAGCTGACCCCTCTGACGGTTACGCTGCACTAGGATGGTTGACCCTCGGGCCAACTCGGATGGATGTGGAAATCGCACTTCAGCAACTGACCGAAGGCACACTTTGCTCATCTTCGGCTCTGGAACCCTTGAGGACGCTGAGTGCAGAAGCGTCTTCGCAAACAACAGAAACCTTTGTAGCCAAAGTTCTAAACGCGACGGCTCTAATGGCTTGGTGCAAGGATCAGCCCAACTGCGAGCGGCTTGTCGCAGATCTTTTGCGCCTCCATCAGGAAGCGAAGATTTTTTCTGACCTGGACTGCGAGTTGCTTTCCGCCGAAGGTTTTTTCGGCAAATCTCCGTCCGTATTTCTAGGATGGCTTCTGGACCGCAAAGATCAGGCAGGCGCAAACGCGCGCCCCAGTCCTGACTCGGGCACTGGAAAAGGTGTCGAGCTCGTCACCTGGTTCAGCGCGAAAGGTCGAGAATGGCCCATCGTTTTCGTTTGTCAGTTGGACGAGAAGTTTGCCGCTCGCGCAGGTGAGATGAAATCGGACTTCTCCAACTTTGCAGACTTATCCAATGTGCTCGCGACAGCGCGACTTTCATACTTTCCAAAACTGGACATCAAAGAAAAAACGGAGGCATTCAAGGATCACCATCGCCCAAAAGATGAAATGACAGCAAGACGTCAGCTCTATGTCGCGATGACACGCGCAAGAGATCGATTGGTTCTGGAATGGCCAGAGGCATCGATTGGCAAAACGTCCGCTGGAGAAGACCGTTCTTTCGTAGATCTCTTTTTGGAGGAAGCTGACATCGAGATTCAGATGAGCGAAATGCGCGTGGGAACTGAACGCTTCTCAATTGGTCAGACCATTGGCGTCAAAGTGAAACCAGAGATTTTCGATTCTCCCGTCGAGGCCGCGGTGGAAACCCAAAGACGCTTTGACGCTTCAGGTGCAGCACTTCCTACACCAAACACACCATGGCGCCAGCAACCTTCCGGACTTGAGCAAGAGTTCGAGACCATGAAAGTGGAAGTGGAGGACTTCGAAATCGCAAAGGGAGTGAGGGGTCTTGAATTTGAAAGCGCAACCGAGCGCGGAACCGCCGCACATTTAGCCCTTCGAGCTTTTCTGCAAGAGCCAGACATTGATCCTCAAAGGGTGTCAGCCGCATCTAAGATACCGCTAGACAAAGTCGTCGAGTTGCAGGCTTACGCAAGTGAATTGGCTGCCTGGCTGAAGAACCGAGGATATGAGCGTATCCATCTTGAACTACCTCTTCAGTTTGTTGCTTCGAGCGGTGCGGAGATCAACGCGATAGTCGACTGCCTCGCAGAAGGCCCCGATGGATATCTGATTTTAGACCATAAAACAGGCGCTGTGGCTGAAACCGGCAAACGGTTCGCACACTATCTTCAGCAACTTGAAGCCTACGCGAAGTTGGTCGGCGCGATTTTCCAGCAGAAACCAGTCACGAAGTTGGCGATCAATTGGGTTGACGAGGGAAAAGTTAGCCTCGCTGCCGCATCTGCTGAAGCGAAGACTAGAAGTATCTCGTTCTAAAGTTGGAATATTTAAGAGTACTAAAACAACCCTCAGCTCGACGCGGAACCCGTTTTAAAAGCGGCTGTCACTGGGACACAGATGTACTTAGACGCAGGGTATTCGTTTTTGCGGCGAAGCTCTGAAACCAAAAAGAAAATTCACGATCAGAGGTTTGCGCTCTTTAGTCGATTATTAAGGCAGGTAGCCTCGCAGGAACGCCTCTCAGCTGAAAGGGAGCGAGAAATGCATATCGATCAAAACGTTCGTTTGCGCGCAAGAGCGTTTGTGGATCGAGGGTTCCGAACCCGACTTGCGCGTCTAAAGAGGAATTCCGCTCATGCCTGAAGACTGCGAACGCGAAATCCGCAAGTTGAGTTCTGCGAACATCACGGCCATTCAATTTTCATCCGCCCCGAATTTCAATGGAAATCCAAAGAACTTGTACTCGGGGCAGGCTGCGGATCTTCGCCTCACTGGGCGAGCGAGTTGGAGGCGTTTCAGTCCAAACGGTCATGATATCCAAAAAGAATGGCCGATCTTCGAAAGCAAAGCTGCGCAAAAAAATTTATTTGTGCGATACGGCGGGAACCACTTGAAGGATCCCGGCTTGTATCTCTCAGACCTCAACCTTAGGGTCCAGATCTGATTCAAATACAACCTTAGAGAACTTGACGGGAGAAGCACGTGCAATTCGAATTTGGCGATGACCTTGGACTTTTTCTGAAAGACGGCATTATCGCCCTAGCAGAAGCCTTGACTCTGTCCGATAGCCGTCCCGGATATTTGGCCGGTCTTTTTTTGTTACTCACTGTCATTGCGGGGATCCTTTACCTGCGTCGGACGTCCCGGCAAGTGAAGGCCGTAAAGGAACTGGATGCCCGAGTGCGCAAGCATGATGGCATCGAAGCCTTCGCCGAGGGCTATGACGAATTTCGTGCGTCACTGCGAGAAAACTATCGGACAAATCGGGATCGAGAAGCTGTTTGGGAGGCATTTGACGAATTCAATGAAACAGTGGTTCCCGATGACATTGATGGCCCTCTGCGCCTGCGAAATTCGATCCGACCTGCATCATTCCTAAATGTAGAAGATCTCGAGTTCGGCCCAGGTATCTATCGCATTTTTCCGAATACCTTCGTGTCAGCGGGCCTTCTGCTCACCTTCCTCGGACTGGTTGCGGCCTTACACCAGTTTTCGCAGTCCCTGAATGTGGGATCTGGAGGCATGGACCGTGCCATGCAGGACTTCATGCAGATTGCCTCTGCCAAGTTTGTCATGTCGCTGGTCGGTCTGTTCTGTTCGATAATCTTCACGTTCTTGCTCCGCGCGAGGCAAAACCGGATCGAAGCGGCTCTCAATCGGCTGTGTACCGGGATTGAACGTCGGTTGGTGTTTGTAAGCCTGGAAGACATTGGGTTCCGCCAACTTCGCGCGGCGACAGAACAGCGCGAGCATCTTCGCGAAATCGGAACAGGAATGATCGCCCAACTTCGAGAGCCGCTCGATGCCCTGCCTGAGGCCATCACTACTGCCATCTCCAGCAAGATGGATCCGATTTTCGACCGTGTTTCAACCATGGGAACCAGCAACATGGAAGGGCTGGTCGGCGACCTGTCCCAACAATTGTCTCATTCCGTCGGAAACGCCCTCACTCGGGCAAGCGATTCACTGGGTGAAGCAACCGACCGGATCGGTCTGATGGTAGACCGCATGAATACCTCGAATTCGCAAGCCGGAGATGGGCTCCGTGATGCCCTGGACGAGATGGCGCGTGCCATAACGGAAATGCGCACTGAAGTAGCCGCAAGCGGGCGTACAGCGTCTGAGGCAATGAACGACGGTGCAGATCGTCTGCTCTCTGTCATGAACGATACGCTGTCAAGCATCCGGGACAATACCGGCCAGGGGGCCGAGGCCATGAGGGCGGCTGCCGATGAGATGAAGGACGCGGCCGAAGGGTTCCGAAAAACCTTGGAAAGCGCAAGCCAAGAGAGTGCCGAAGCCGCACGACAGCGCATGGCTGCCAGTAGTGACGAGGCCGGCCAGGCGATCACAGGGGCTGGCCGCACGCTTCTCGACAGCTTCAATCAGACCAGCCAGGACATAGCCAAGCTTGGCACTGAGATGGGCGACGTGATCGGTGAAAAACTACTCTCGCGCCTTGAGGACATCGGCACCCGTTTGTCCGAGATGGCCGAAGCCGTGCAGCGTGGGGCATCCGGAGCCCAAAGCGCCGCGCAGGGAATGAACACAGGTGCAAGTGCTATCCAGGGCGCGTCCGAAGGCTTCCGGAGCGCCAGCCAGAGCCTGACGGCCGCAGCCGAACCGATTCGAGCATCGCAAGAGCGGATCGAAAACACCCTTCGCCGCGCCGGTGACCTGGTCGAGACGGTTTCGGAAACCTTGATGCAGAATTCCGCATCAGTGGCGGAAAACGCAGCGCATGTACTGGAAAGCGCCCAGACTGCGCTTGGCAGCGAACGTGAAGGCATCCGACGGAACCTCGAAGCTACCCGAGCTGTTATCGAGCAGTTGTCGGATGAGGCAGAGAAGCTGGACCAGATCGACATTATGCTGGGGCGTGCGCTCAAGGAATACAATGCACAGCTCGACTCAGCCCTTGGCTCGGCCCAGGATCACGTCGGTCAGATGCGTGATGCTCTGGCTCCGGGCCTCGACACCCTCAAGAGTGTCGTAGAACAGGCCGAAACCTTCATCCCGCGTCAACCGCGAGGCCAAGCATGAGAGCGCAAGCAAAGAAAATCCGGCAAGAAGAAGAGGAAGAAAGTGCCTTCGTCTCGATGACCGACATGACTGTCGGTTTCTTGTTCATCATGATGATTCTGCTGGCCTTCTTTGCCAGCCAGGCACGCGATTCCGAGACAGTTCCAATCAGCAGGTTTGATGCAATGGTTGAACAGCGCGACGAATGGCGAGACTTGGCGGAAACCCGTGCTGAAACCATCGAGCGCCTAGAGAAGGAACTGGAGGCCCTTCAGTTGCTAGTCGCCGAACTCACTGCACAAGTTGAGGCGCTGACTGAAGAAAGGGACGCCCTTAAAGCTGAAATTTCATCCCTCAAAGCCGACAACGAATCTCTGAAACAGCGCGTCATGGAACTCGAGGAGCTTGTCCAGAACTTGCAGGAACGGATTCAAGACCTTGAAGATCAGATTAAGGTCAAGGACGAGGAAATCGAGAAGCTGCAAGCGCAACTTGCCGAATTGAAAAAGGTCGATCCGCTCGAGGCATACCTTGCGCGCGTTTCAATGGCCCGGCGAGAAGTTCTGACCCGATTGCGCGACGCCATCCTTGCAGATTTTCCGGACCTCAAGGTCGAACTGAGCGAGGAGAGTGACGCCCTTAGGTTCCAAGGCGAAGGGCTATTTGCCTCAAATCGTTCGAATCTGACTCGTGAAAAGGTGGCAATTGTCTCGAAACTGGCAGAGCGTCTTGACGAGATCCTTCCCTGTTTCACCATTGGTGACGCATCGCGCTTCGACGAGGCTTGCAACCCGGCTTTTGCCCTGGTTGAGGCTGTCCAAATCGAGGGCCATACCGACAACAGGGGAACGGATCAGGTCAATCGGTCTCTGTCTGCTGCGCGCGCAAACAGTACGTTCTTCGCTATGACCGGAGCCGCGCAAGGCGTGATGCAGCATCTGAACCTGAAGCAGCAGCCGGTGCTTTCCGTAGCAGCTTACGGCCCTGATCGGCCTGTCACGACAAACGATACGCCGGAGGGTCGGGCCACTAACCGCCGAATCGACTTACGGTTCATTATGGTGACGCCGCAGGATACTGGTGGGATTGAGGTCATCCGCGAGGCTCTTGAAGCGGTGGGAGAGCGGCAGTGAACGACCAACCAGAACGCGCGGACAGCATAAACGCCCTACTAGGTCAACCGAACCCGCTCCGAAATCGTGTTCTGCCACCCTTGGACCAGATCAGCCGCTCGGTTACTAGCATTCTCTCCCGCTGGCCGGCCACCATCAAAGCACCGGAGGACCGTGATCGAGAAAAGCTCACTCTGAACATGCTTTTTCGTGTCCAGAACTGGAAATGGGAAAACATCACCACCCAGCGCGTAATCTCTTCTGCTGTGGCCGTCTTCGATGAAGAAAGGCGAACACGTGCGGACTTGGCGCCCGTACGCAGCTTCTATCTTTCGGAGATCGAGACACGCCAACCCGGCGCCTTCCTTAACGGCATGGTTGGTGTCTACATCGAAAGTTTCGAACCCGGCGCCTCTCATACGCGGTTGCTCGCTCAAGCTCTTGGGCAACGCAGAGCCGAACTCGGGGGGCGCCATCGCAAGCTGACTGAAACCTTGCCCTCGCTGTTCGAACCCGATGCCGCGCCACCGGATCTTGCGAAGATCATGCTGGATTCAGACGATCCGTATACGGCTCTCAAATCCATAGGCCTAAGCACCCCCCACACGTCAGGGCTTGCAAAAGCTGCGCACAAGACATTCGTCGAACGCTTGGCTCCAGACCTTGCAAGACCGGAGGCTCGGTCCAAATTCTTCAAATGGCTGACGCCCGAAAACGGACCAGTCCTTCAGGCGGGAGCAGGGCCTGCTGTCGAGGCCCTTTTGTCTGTATGGCGCAATCGTACGCCCCCGGACTCTCTGCGCAACGAGCTGTCGGAACGGATCATAGCAGCTTGGAAGGACCCGCGTTTGCATGCAGGCGGCATCTGGCCCGGTTTCGATGTAGGCCTAAAGAACCTGCTGCTGCGGTGGCTTACGCGAGAAAACATGGAGTTTTTCTGCGAAATTGTAAGCTTGTCCCAGGAAAGCCACATGTGGGAACCACGCCGGGATTTTTGGCTTGACCTATATGACCAGGGCCGTATTGACGAAGCTTGGGTGGCCTTCAGTTCCGACGCCCATCGCATTGCCATGAGCAGGTTGAGACGACAGGAAAACTCCGCCACGCGGTTTGGTCGACAGACGGCGATCCGTGATCTTTCACTGTTAGTTATGAGGATAGGGAACAAGATCGTCGTCGACGGTTGCCACAGCTACAAAACCCATATCTTCAGAACCGACGATCCGAATGCGCCAAAGTTGTACCAGATGAAGTACGACGCGGTGAAAATCCGGAACTCCTCTCGACTTTCACAAACACACTATTGGAGCGAGAGTCGAAAACTGGCTGTTTGGGAGCAGTGGGTCGAGCAGCATGTCTGATAACGCACCTATCCATACCTTTTCTGAGGACGCCATCGAGATCCGCTTTCCTGAGGCAAAGCAGGGGCTGCTCTCCCGCCTCATGGCTAAACCCTCCACACGCAGTTTCACCGACCTGGCGCCAGAAGATCGCGACCTGCTTTTTGCGATTGGTGATCTGCGAGCGTGGAAGGACAATCACCCAGGAGAGGTCAAGGTTGCGCCAGATCTACTGCGCATTTCCCATGATGCCGCGGCCAGCCTATCTGCACCGGCAGCCGATGCCTTGGGCCTGCCGCGTACTGTTGACCTGATGTTGCGAACAGACGTGACCGGCGTGCTTGGTCGCCCGGAATTCAAACTCCACTACGAATGGTTCCGCGAGGGTCATCGCGAGACACCGAAACGCATCGGTGCGATCCTTCGTACATCCAAGGGGCGCCGCCGTATTCCGCTTTGGATGAAACGCGCGCTTGAACTTTCTGACGGCTTCGACGCCAACCAGCCTATAGAAGACCACTGGCGGGCCTTGGCCGAGTTCCGCCGAGCCATCGAACCAGACTCCGAAATCGAGTCGAAAATGCCTGCCAATCGCGAGATGGCCGGTCTCTCGATGACCGCCTTCCTGCGTGGTCTCGAAGTTCGTATCGCCGACCGTTTCTCCATCTCGCCGGACAAGGCACTGGGACAGTTCGACGTGGTGCCCTATTCGGCAGAGCGGTTGGAAAACGCCGGTTTGACCGATGACATTTCAGAGGAGAACGCCGAACTGAGCGGAGAGGCGTTGGCCGTCTTCCAGTTCGGATTGCACCAGCATGGCGCAAAACCGGCCTACCGGCTCGGCAATAACGCATACGTTGTTATCGACAAGGGCGCCGCACCGGTCCTCGAGGAAATGGTCCGTGCCCAAAGAGCCCCGCGCGAGGAGCGACGTGCTTTTGTTGAGAACCCGCGCGCCTTTATCACAGAAGCTGTCAATCGGCACCTTGCCAAGACTGGGGAGCTGGACGGGCTCGACGATGCGCAGCAGGCCGAGATGGTGGAGGCAATCGCCGGTCCAGCGCTGATCGAAAGCCTAGAGTACTCGGAACGGGTAACGGGGGTGACTGTCTACATACGCACACCGGAGATCGGCGAAGGTAGCGGCACAACCTGGTTGCCAGAGGTCTTTGCCCCGCACCTCGTTGAAGAAATCAGGTCTTTGCCGGACCCTGACCTTAAGGCTTTGCGTGATCACATGGCTACGGTCTTGGAGACAGGCACACATACCCCCGCCAAGATTGGTGGTGAAGAGGTGCAGGTCACCCCTGCAAGGCTTGCCGCCATTGAAGGCGAGATCCAGCGACGTGAGGCGCTCGTCGCCGTCCGTGAAGAAGATGATGAACACTCAAAGGAAGCCGAAGGGCCGATCATCCTCGATACCAAGGAAAACTTCGATGACCTGACCTGGGAGGCAAAACTTTCCCCGCGTGCACCTTCCATCCCAGTCGTTCTGCCCGAGGCTATCCGCACTCCGCTCCATGAGCATCAGAAGGTCAGTTTCCACTGGGCAATAGAGGCCTGGGAGGCTGGACTTCCCGGCGTTCTGAACGCCGACGAACAGGGTCTTGGGAAGACCCTCCAGACCATCTCGTTCCTGGCCTGGTTGAAAGAGCACATGAAGCAACCCACTGCGGCAAACCGTGGTCCGATCCTCGTCGTTGCGCCGACCTCGCTGCTCCGGAACTGGGAACAGGAAGCTGGCACGCACGTCGAGGGCCGTGGCTTTGGCACCCTGATCCGCCTTTATGGCAGTTCACTGGGCTCGCAGAAACGACATGACGCGCGCGGTACGGAAACACAATCAGGGCTTCCTCAGCTGGATTTCGATTGGCTTGACGAGGCTTTCGAAGACGGGCGCGCCCATCGCTACTGGTTCCTAACCACCTACACAACGCTAGCAAACTACCAGCATTCGCTTGGGAAAATCCCATTCTCCACGATGGTTCTGGACGAGATTCAAAACATAAAGAACCGAGTGACACTGGCATCCAAGGCGGTAGAGGCCATGAACGCGGATTTTCGGATCGGCTTGACTGGAACCCCAATTGAGAATGCTGCCATCGATCTCTGGACCATCATGGACCGGATAGCACCGGGTTGCCTGGGTTCCGGGTCGGAATTCAAGACACTTTATGCGACGCCTGACGCCGAGAACATGGCAGAGCTCCACGGCCGTGTCTTCAAGCCACGTGGGTCTGTGCCGCCACTCGGCCTCCGCCGCCTGAAGGATGAGGTTGCGCGTGATCTACCCAAGAAGCGCCGTTTCCTCCATCCGCGTCTGATGCCAAAGGTTCAGGCTGATGCCTATGACCTCGCACAGATGAAGCTTGCCAATGGCGGACCAGGGGCTGCGCTGAAGATACTACACCACATCCGCTCTGTGTCGGTCCACCCCGGTGCGACCGCAGCATTGCCGCCTGAGGAATTCATTTCACAGAGCGCCCGATTGGATGCCGTGATCGATATCCTGCATCGGATAAGGGACGCGGGAGAACGCGTGTTGGTTTTCATCGAACATCGCGACATGCAGTTCCGCTTTGCCGAAATCGTTCGTCACTTGTTTGGGCTTGAAAAGATAGACGTGATCAACGGCGACACGCCAATTCCAAGACGGCAGGAAATCGTAAACCACTTCCAGCGGCATCTGACGGCGGACGGCGGTTTCGACCTGCTTATCCTTGGGCCAAAGGCAGCTGGTACTGGCCTAACACTAACCGCAGCTACCCACGTCATTCATCTTTCACGCTGGTGGAACCCGGCGGTCGAAGAGCAGTGCAATGACCGCGTCCACCGCATCGGTCAGGCGAGACCTGTCTCGGTCCATATCCCGATGGCGCTGCACCCGGAACTGGGAGCTCAAAGCTTTGACGCGCTCTTGCAGAGCCTCATGCAGCGCAAACGCAAGCTCGCAGAACAGGCGCTTTGGCCCATGGGTGACAGCGCGGCGGATGTCTCGGGGCTGACCGAAGCCATAGCAACCCCCAAGCGATGCAAGCATGCAGTGATCGCGGACAGTATGGCCGAACAATTTCGGCGCGATGGTTTGCCGATACCCAGCCCTGATACACTGGGCGCATGGGAACTGACATGATTTCTTGAAGTAGAAAGGCGCAACACAATGTTAAAGCGGGGCCTGATAATTGACGAACCTTGGATTGGACACATTCTCGAAGGCCAAAAGGATTGGGAAATGCGTTCGCAGGCAACCTCGCACAGAGAATGGTTTGGCCTGATCCGCAAGGGGAGCGGACTGGTGGTGGGCTTGGCCAGGCTCGTCGATTGCGGAAAGGCTCTCAGCCCCACCGAGATGATTGCTTCGCAGCACCATCACCGCATCCCGGTCTCCATGATCCGCAGCGGCGCGGTCTCGAAATGGGTCATCCCATGGAAACTTGAGGATATCCGACCACTTGAGCGCTCGGTTCCCTACGAACATAAGAGTGGCGCAGTTACCTGGGTCTTGTTTTCGGACGAGGTTTCAGCCCGCTTGGCTGAAGCACAAGAGGCTTCAACGCAAATTGCTTCCAATACCATCGCGACGCCGAGCCGTAAGGTCGACACAAGCCTTATCATGAGGGCTTCGGATCAACCGACCAGAGATGCTTTAATCAAGCAACAAACACCAGCTGCGTCGCCTTCCGTGCCTGAAGCCCAACGGCAACTTCTCGGCAGAAGCCGTATCACCGGTGGAAACCTTCGGAACAGTCATTTTTACATTGGAGACTTCCTCGACAAGTTCCCAGCCGACAGCATCGGTGGAAGCAGCAAAGAGGCCGCTGGCTCGAAAGAAATAACCGTGGATTGGGGTGGCCCTTCAACTGTAATGACAGACATCGACCGAACCAAACGCATGTTCCGGAAACGCGGCTGGGTGCGGCAGTTCTTCTTGGCTTATGGAGCACGCGAAAACGACACGGTCATAGTAACCGCCTCCGCACCATACCATATCCATGTCCACGTTGAACGCGGGTCCAAACCCTGAACCAGCTTTCGCGAAAGTCAGCATTGCAGACCGTCAGTCGAAAAAGACTACACTCGTCAATTTCTTTCCGTCGTCAGGGTTTCTGGGACCAAGGGCAACCCGAGCTGGTTGAGAGTTTGGTTCATCTTGTTGTTTTGATTATGCGGCCTGCTTGCCGTGAGCCAATCGCGAAAACTAGGTACAACCGGATACTTGTTTCTGTACCACTTCTGTACCATCGAACAAAATGTGGACAAAGCGCGATCCGAACGAGGAGTTAGTCGGGTGGAAGCTTAAATCGGTTTTATCCAAGATTAAGAAATTGTTTAAAAACGGATGGTTGCCCCAAGATAGTTCAATAAAATAGGCTTTTGTCTTCAATTGGGTGTTCTCGCCAATTTGGATTGAAAATCCTCGTGTCGGTGGTTCGATTCCGCCCCTGGGCACCACTTTTCCTCAAGATACGCAGTGCCTTGGATGGAAACTACTTCCGGGTTTGTTTGGCGTTGTTCCCGGAGCTGGAATGGTGATGCGCCGGCTTGTTTTTGCAGCTTTGCAAGTAGCGATTTGGGTCAAATCGGAGCAGGTCTGACTTCCATTGAAACTCTTCTAACGCCAAATTTGTGCCTATCCTTGCTCTAAGTTTCCGTGTTCCTCAGTTCTTCGGCCCTCTCAATTGAGGAACGTGATGCGGCCTCTTATGGCGTCTCACCGCGTCTTTTGACGTGCGTAGTCAAGAGCGCTGGGGTGGTTACCTGAAATGCTATTTGGGGGAACGACGGCACAGCTACTTGTCATGGTCAAAATAGACCCTAGGGTTAGCGCATCCTGGTTTTTCAAAAACGAATGTCATGTCCCTAATCAGCGTTCAATCTCTCAAATACTCATGGCCCGACAGTGCAAAAAACACGTTGGATGTTTCCACATTCGAAGTGGCCCCGGGGGAGCAGGTGTTTCTTAAGGGGCCAAGTGGGTGTGGCAAATCCACCTTTCTATCGGCACTGTCTGGTGTGATTGATGTGCCGGCAGGCAGCATGAGGATCGCGGGTCAGGACATTGCAAGCTTGGAGCCCTCCGGACGGGATCGGTTCCGTGTGGATCACATGGGGATCATTTTTCAGGTGTTTAACCTTCTTCCCTGGCTCAGCGCGATAGACAACGTCATCCTGCCTTGCCGGTTTTCAAAACGCAGGTTGCGGCAAACCAAGGGTGATCCACGGTCTGCTGCCCTGCGCCTGCTCGGAGAACTGGGTCTTCGGGACCAAGCGATCCTTGAGGCCCCTGCCATGTCCTTGAGTGTAGGCCAGCAGCAACGGGTTGCCGCCGCAAGGGCGTTGATCGGCGGCCCAGATGTTGTCCTCGCGGATGAGCCGACCTCGGCACTGGATGAAGAGGCCAGGAACGCCTTTGTCAGCTTGCTTCAAAGCGAATGTCGCGCGGCGGGGGCGGCGCTGGTTTTCGTGAGCCACGACCAAAGGCTGGAAACGCAGTTCGACCGATTGGTTGAATTTCGAGACATGAACAATGCGGGGGCGGTGCAATGCTGACGCTGAGTGTAAAGAGCCTCTGGAACCGCAAGTTCGTTGTTTTTCTGACGGTGTTGTCCATTGCATTGAGCACGGCGCTGATCTTGGGGGTGGACCGGCTTCGCAACGAAGCGAGAGAAGGGTTTGCCAATTCCGCGTCGGGTTTGGATTTGATCGTGGCACCTCGTGGAAACGATGTGCAGATATTGCTGGCCACCGTGTTTGGCGTCGGTTCGACTGGCGCTGGCATAAGTTGGGACAGCTTCGAAATGTTCGAAAGCAACCCTGCGGTGTCTTGGGCTGTTCCAATCATGATGGGGGACAATCACCGCGGCTTTCCCGTGATCGGGACGTCTGAAACCTATTTCGAGCACTTTCTTCACACCGGCGGGAAGCCTTTGGAATTTGCACAGGGGGCTGCGTTCCAAGGAAAGGAAAGTGCGGTTCTTGGTGCCGAAGTGGCCGAACGTTTTGACTATTCTCCGGGCAGTGTCGTTGTGAATGCCCACGGTGCCGGTTCGGTCGCTTTCGACGTTCACGACGAAGCCCCGTTTGTCGTAACGGGTGTTTTGGAGCGCACGGGTACTGCGGTTGACCGTATGGTCTTTGTGCCAATGGAGGGGTTTGATGCGCTTCACGATCAAAAGGAAGACGCGCAGGCAGACCCGTTTGCGGCATCGTCCGAAACAAACGTCATGCAATCGGATCACGAGGCGCACGACGACCACGAAGCAAATCACCACGGGCACGAACCCGAAAAGATTAATGCGATCTTTCTGGGACTTCACAGTAAAACATCGGTGCTCGCTTTGCAGAGGCTGGTTGCCTCTTATCCTGTCGAACCTCTTTCCGCAGTGATGCCGAATGTGGCGTTGCTCTCACTTTGGTCGGTCACGGGCACGGCGGAAACCGCGCTACAGATTATGGCCTTTGCCGTGGCTCTTGTCGGTGTGGCGGGCATGGTCGTGATGTTGACGGCCTCGCTAGAAGCGCGCCGTCGCGAATTTGCAATCTTGCGGTCCGTCGGCGCGACGCCTTTTGCCATTTTTCGTATGATTGTTCTCGAGGCCTTGCTGGTCGCTCTTGCCGGTGTCGTGCTGGGCTTTGTCTTGATGAGCGCCGCTATTGCTTTGGCGGCACCTGTCCTTGGGGCAAACTATGGCATTTATCTGGAACTTTCGCTGCCCAGTGTTCACGAAATCCTGTTGGCAGGGGCCTTGCTTCTGGGAAGCGTTCTTGCCAGCCTAGCGCCAGCCATTCGTGTGTACCGTATGACGCTTTCAGATGGCCTGACGATGCGAATATGATGATCGGAGCGAACATGAAAACGATTTTGATGGCCGGTGTCTTCAGCATGGCGGCGATCGCGTCCCAAGCTGAAACGACGCAAATCTATTGGGATGATCTGGCGCCCGCGCCAGAACCATATGAAAACCCGTTTGCAGGCATGGAATCCGATCAGCTGCAGCGTCTCGCGAATTTGCTGAGATATGAAACGCAATCACCGGAAGCTCTGGATGAAGCCGCGCGCAATGATGCTGCCAGCCTGCGACAGTCACTCACGGCTGAAGGGCTTGATGTGGATGGGCTCTTCGAGCAGCGGCTGGTGGTTATGCAAGCGCGGGAAAAGGCTGCCAACACCCCAAACGCCGAAATTCTGGGGCAGAGTATCCGCTTGGGCGGGTATGTGCTGCCGTTGGAAATGGAAGGGGAAAAGGCAATCGAGTTTTTGCTGGTCCCGACTGTGGGGGCGTGCATTCACGTTCCACCGCCGCCCGCAAACCAAATGGTTCATGTGTCTTATCCAAGCGGGTTTGCGGTCACTGGTCTGTATGATCCCGTTTGGATCACTGGTGAGATCCGCGCAGAACATGCCATGCGTGATGTCAATTACTCGGACGGCGCGTCTCAGGTTGCCGTGAGCTATACGATGCATGCCGGAGCTGTCGAGCCCTATACTGAATGACATGATCTGGCTGCTGTGTCAGGAAAACACCAATCAGTACCGAACAAAAGAAAAGCCCGCGCCTCTGATAAGAAGCGCGGGCTTTTTTTCTATGGCGTCTGTTTATGCGAGCAGGTCGAAGACGTTTCCGCCGATCTGAAGGTTGATCGAGGCTTCTCCGCCACCATCTACCAGGGCCCACATGATTTGGCCTGTGGGGCGGTAAATGATGAAGGCTTCTTCAACATTGTCATCCCCTGACCGTTCGCCTGCGGCTGTGGCAGTATGGGTTGTGTTGACCTGGAATTGGTCTGCGGTTGCTGATCCATTGCCGAAATGAAGAATGTCCCCATCTGCCGCGCTGTAATCCTGAACCCAGTCAGAGCCGTGATCGAAGATACCGATGTGATAGAACCGGTCACCACCGGCGCCACCGTTCAGCAAGTCGTGACCGAAGCCGCCGTTGACAAAGTCATCGCCATCACTGCCGAAGATTTGGTCAGCATAGGCGCTGCCTGTTAGGGTGTCATCGCCGGTTCCGCCAATAACGGTATCTGCCCCAAAGCCGCCTGCGATTGAGTCGTTGCCAGCGTCGCCGCGCAACTCGTCATTCCCGTAGCCGCCATCGACAGTATCGTTGCCAACGCCACCGTAAACCACGTCGCGCACGTCATCCTCGCTTGTGCCGCCGCGAAGGATGTCATCGCCGTCGCCACCAACCAAGGTGTCGCCACCGTCGCCGCCATCAAGGCTGTCATTGCCTTCATGCCCGCGAAGCATGTCGTTGCCGTCAAGGCCGGACAATGTGTCGTTGCCCTCGCCACCATTCATCGTGTCAGAGCCAGCTGTACCAGTCAGAACCAGATCATCAGGCCTGATCAGGGATGCCAGTTCGGAGAACGTCATGGAGCGGTCGCGGAATTCGACCATCTCCACATCAGACAGAATAAGGTGTGATCCGTCCGAGTTGGTGATGAGGAAGTCGCTGCCGCTTTGTTCCACAGTGACCAAGGCGCTGTTTGCCGTAATCACGGCGAGATCGTTACCAGGACCACCGCCAATCGCGTCAACACCTGCGCCACCATACAAGGTGTCATCGCCGTTGCCACCAAGCAGGGTGTCGTTCCCGTCGTTCCCTTCGATGCTGTCATCGCCGTCATGACCTCGGACAACGTCGTCGCCCGCCAAAGCAGAGATCGTATCGTCGCCGCCATCACCGGCAAGTGTATCCGCACCGTTGGTACCCAGAATGTTGCGACCGTCGGGCGGTACCAGGGCAGCCAATTCTGCAAAGGTCAGGGTGCCGTCCTGGAATTCGATATTCTCAACATCCGAGAAGACCGTGGTGGTTCCGAGGACATAGGTCACGACAAGGCTTGTACCACTGCGTGCAACTGTGATCGATGTGCTGGCATCCGCAATCACGGCGAGGTCATCGCCCGAACCACCAGACACAGTATCAGCTCCGGCGCCACCAATCATAGTGTCGTCGCCGTTGCCTGCCAACAGCCTGTCGTCGCCGTTGCCGCCGCGCATACTGTCGTTACCATCATAACCACGCAGGATGTCATTGCCGTCAAGGCTGGCAATGGTGTCGTCGCCTGCATCGCCTTCCATGGAATCGTCGCCGGTTGTACCCAGCAGGTTCAAGCCGGGAGGGGGCACCAAGTCTGCAACTTCTGCAAAGGTCAGCGTCCGGTCCTGGAACTGGATTGCTTCGATGTTATCATAGACAAGTGTCGTTCCGTCGGCAGTTGTGATCAGAAGGTTTGAGCCGCTTTGTTCGACCGCAACCGAGGTGCTGATGCCGGCCACGATTGCTGTGTCGTTGCCAGCGCCTCCGGACAATGCATCCGCTCCTGCACCACCGTTCATTGTATCGTTGCCGTTGCCACCCAACAGGGTGTCGTTTCCAGCGCCGCCGATGAGGCTATCGTTGCCATCATTGCCACGCAGGACGTCATTGCCGTCCAGACCCGAGAGAGTGTCGTTGCCGTCCGCCCCTTCGAGCGAGTCCGCGCCAGCAGTGCCCGTGAGATTAAGGTCATCGGGCCGCAGCAACGTCGCCAGTTCCGAGAACGTCATTGTGCGATCCTGGAATTCGATCGATTCAATATCCGAACGGACCAGATCGGATCCGGCACTCGACGTGATCAGGAAATCACTTCCAACCTGTTCCACATCGACCGAGGTGCTGTTGCCATCGACGATGGCGGTGTCTGTTCCAGCGCCCCCTTCAAGGGTATCTGCACCAGCATCACCTTCCAGAATGTCATTGCCTGCGTTGCCCTGAAGCAAATCGTCACCTGCGCCGCCTTGCAGGGAATCATTCCCGTTTTGACCACGCAGAAGATCATCGCCATTCAGACCAAACAGCGTATCGTCGCCATCCGCACCGTCCAGCGTATCGTTGCCGGATGTGCCTGCAAGGTTGAGGTTGTCAGGACGGATCAAAGCAGTAGCTTCTGCAAAGGTCATCGTCTGGTCGGCGAACTGGATCTTCTCGACATCAGCTGAGACCAGCGTTGTGCCGTCCGCTGCGGTGATCAGAAGATTGCTTCCGCTTTGCTCGACAGTGACCGATGTGCTGCCATCGTCGATGACGGCAATATCATCGCCCGCGCCACCCGCGAGGGTGTCGTCGCCCAGACCGCCAACAAGCGTGTCGTCTCCTCCACCACCTTGCAGGCTGTCGTTTCCGTCACCGCCTTGCAGGCTGTCGTTGCCGTCCAGTCCGCGCAAGAGGTCATCGCCTTCGAGACCCGAGATGGTATCGTTTGCCCCTTCGCCTTCCAAGGTGTCCGCACCAGCGGTGCCCACAAGGTTGAGGTCAAACGGACCAACCAGGGTCGCCAATTCGGCGAACGTCATCGTGCGATCCTGGAATTCGATGGTTTCGACATCTGTTTTCACAAGAGCAGAGCCGTCTGCAGAGATGATAAGGAAATTGCTTCCCGACTCTTCGACAGTTACCGACGTGCTTGTCGCAGAAATCACAGCCGTATCCGTGCCGGAACCACCTTCAAGCGTGTCGTCACCAGGTCCGCCATGCAAGGTGTCGTTGTTTGCGCCCCCCACGAGGGAATCATTGCCGGCACCGCCTTGGAGGTCATCGTTGCCAGCGTCACCGCGCAGGACATCATTTCCGTCGAGACCAGAAAGGGTATCGTCGCCAAGGTTGCCTTCCAGTGTATCAGCGCCAGAAGTCCCCGTCAGGTTCCGTCCGTTTGTATCAATCAGAGCGATAACTTCCGAGAACGACATTGTCCGGTCTTGGAACTGAATTGATTCAATGTCCGACCGGATCAGGTCTGATCCGTCAGGCAAAGTGATCAACAAATCGGAACCAACCTGATCGACCATGACTTCGGTACTGATCGCCGAAATCATCGCCGTATCTGTACCTGATCCGCCCTCTAGGGTGTCTTCACCGGCACCACCTTCGAGCATGTCTGCGCCGCCATCGCCGCGCAAAATGTCATCGCCATGACCACCATAGATGGTGTCGTTGCCAGAGCCGCCGGACACATCGTCGTTGCCGTCAGCATCGCTTTGGCCGCCATAAAGAATGTCGTTGTTCGCGCCGCCATCGACCGTGTCAGAACCGTCACCGGCATAGATGGTGTCGTTGCCGTCATCACCACTCAGCGAGTCATCGCCCGCAAGACCGACAATGCTGTCAGCGCCGCCGTCACCTGCAATCGTATCGTCATTGGGTGAGCCACGCAGATAGTCATCGCCGCTGGTGGGGCTGTTCGGAACCGCACGGCCAATCTGGCCAATGCTGTCAACCAACATGGCGTGGTCCCATACGACCCCATCCGCGAAGGTCACGCGTTCGATGGCGCTGGCGTTGTTCGCGCCCAGGCTATTGGCAAGCACCACAACATCACGTGTCGGGCCAAAGTCCAAAACGATGCTTTGGCTTGTCGGGCTTTGCAGCGTCACGGTTGCATGAATGGATTCAAAGTCGTGAATGATGACGTGGTCGATACCGTCACCCGCCACACCCAGATCGTTCACCGTGTCGATTCTGTCACCAAGATAGAAGTGATAGGTATCGCCGCCTGCGCCACCGACAAGGGTGTCATTTTCGGCACCACCCGTCAGCGTATCGTTTCCAAGGAAACCCTGAAGCGAGTTTTGCGAGCCGGACCCAACAATGACATCGTCAAAGTCCGAGCCGTGCAGGTTTTCGATAGAAATCAGGGTGTCAGTACCACCAAGACCGTCTGTGCTGGTGCCTGTGCTCAAGTTGGCGTCGATTGCCGATGTGGATGAACGGTATCTGACAAGGTCGGTTCCGTCGCCACCATCAAGGATATCGGTTCCCAATTCGCCCCAAAGCTCGTCGTTGCCGGCGCCACCTTCAAGGGTGTCGTCGCCATCACCGCCCAAAAGCAGATCGTTGCCACCCTGACCCTGGACAAGGTCGTCACCAACATAAGAGAACAGGCGGTTGTTAGAGGCGTTGCCTGAAATTGTATCGCTAAAGTCGGTGCCGTGGATGTTTTCGATGCTGATCAGCGTATCCGTGCCACCGACACCATCCGATGCGGTGCCTTGTGCAAGGTCAACGTTGATCGACGATGTGGATTCTCTGTAACGGGCAAGGTCACTGCCGTCGCCGCCATCCAGCGTATCATCGCCGGCTTCGCCCCAGATTTCGTCGTCGCCCGATCCACCGATGACCGAGTCATTGCCGTCGCCGCCGAGCATGGTGTCAGCGCTGCCGCCACCATTGATTGTGTCGTCGCCGCCATAGGCAAACAGGCGGTTGCCGCCGCTGTCGCCGGTAATCGCATCCCCGAACTCGGACCCGTGCACGTCTTCGATATTCAGAAGCGTATCCGATCCGCCGTCACCATCCGATGCGGTGCCTTGGTTCAGGTTCACGCGAATACCAGACGAGGCATTCAGATAACGAGCGATATCGTTGCCGCCGCCACCATCGATGATGTCATCGCCAGCTTCGCCCCAGATTTCGTCGTTGCCCGCGGCCCCTTGGATCGTGTCGTTGCCGTCGCCGCCAAGCATGGTGTCGCCACCGCCTGCAGCGTTGATCGAGTCGTCTCCGCCAAAGCCGAGCAAACGGTTCGAGCCGCTATCCCCGATGAGGGTGTCTCCGAACTCTGACCCGTGAGCGTCTTCGATGTTGATAAGAGTATCTGTGCCGCCGTCACCATCTGCGGCCGTGTCCTGACCCAGATTGACGTGCACGCCGGAAGTGGCTTCCAGATAGCGGATGACATCATCACCGGAACCACCGTCCAGCGTATCGTCGCCAGCTTCGCCCCAAAGTTCATCATCGCCCGAGCCCGCAGCCAGAGAGTCGTCTCCGTCACCGCCCAAAAGCGTGTCTGCGCCATCGCTTGCAAAGATACGGTCGTTGCCACCGCGACCCGAAAGACGGTTGCCGCCTGTGCTGCCGAAAATGTCGTCGCTGAATTCCGAACCAAACGCGTTTTCAATCGAGATCAGCGTATCGGTGGCACCTGTGCCGTCGATCACCGTCGAGGTGCTGAGGTTGATGTTTACGCCAGCTTCGTCATCAAGATAGCGAACCGTGTCATTACCGGCACCACCGTTCAGCGTGTCTGTACCGTGCCCGCCCCAGAGTTCGTCGTTACCGGCACCACCATCAAGCGTGTCGTCGCCGCCATCACCTTTGATCGTGTCGTTGCCCTCAAGGCCGTACACCGTGTCATCGCCTTCATAGGCCACAAGACGGTTTGAATGGGCACTACCGGTGATCATGTCCGTGTTATCGGTGGTGTGAACGTGTTCGATGCTGATCAGCGTGTCGCGATCCCCGAACCCGTCAATGCCGTAGCCCGCTTGAAGGTCAACAATCGCACCTGCGGTACCGCCGGTCAGATAGTCTTCGTCATAGTGGATGCGGTCTTCACCTGCGCCACCGTCAACGGTATCGGCGCCCGCCAGAGCCCAGAAGCCGTTGTCATCGCTGCCGCCGGTCATGACGTCCACAAATTGTGTGGCGCGAATTTGGTCGATCGAGATCAGCGTGTCGCGGTCACCGAAGGTATCGATGCCCCAGCCCTGACCAAGGTGTACGGTCACACCCTGTGTACCATATCCACGCACGCCGGTGATTGGATCAGGCGCACCATAGAGCACTTCGTCGTCATAAACGACGGTGTCACCATAGCCCGATCCGCCGTCCAGCGTATCGTTACCCTGGTTGCCGCTGAACCATTCCAGATCGTCTTGGTTCGGGTTGCCGCCGATCATGTGGTCGTCACCATAGGTGCCGCCAACTTCGAGCATGAACAAGGCTTCCGAGAAGTCGACTGTCATCGACCCAGAGGCGGTGCTGGCATGTCCTGTGATCAGGTTGATTGTGACCGCTTCAGTAATGTCGAAAACAATGTGGTGCCCATAGTTCGAGCCCAATGCGTCGAAACCTGTGATGATCTTGGTGCCCAGACCGTCGATCACGACGGTGTCGCGCGCGTCTTCGGTTGTTACACCAACAATCACGGTGTCGTTGCCGCTACCGGTGTATACAAGGTTTTTACCGTCGCGGGCGTCGATATAGTCGTCGCCGCCCCAGCCAAACAGGCGGTCGCCGTCAACGTCAGACCCCAGCAGAGTATCGTTCTGGTTGGTCCCGAAGGCGTATTCGATGCTGATCAGGGTATCGTTGTCACCCCAGCTGTCAGTGGCTGTTCCGGCGCGAAGGTCAACTTCAACACCCTGAGGCCCCTGTTCGAGGTAATAGGCCACCTGGTCAAAGCCGTCGCCACCATCCAGTGTATCGTCGCCCTGATCGCCCATCAGGGTATCGTCGCCACCCGCCAGCTGCAAAAGGTCAGCCGAGTCACGGCCATAGGCCAGGTCGCCGTCGCTGGAGCCTGTGATGGTGTCCGCCTGATCCGACCCGAAGACGCGTTCAATGCTGGACAGGGTGTCGATCGACCCGTGGGTGTCTCGTGCGATCCCGGTCTCGAGGTTGACGTTAACGCCGCCCCCACCTTGCTCAAGATAATAGGCAACCTGATCAGTGCCGTTGCCACCGCTCAGCGTGTCGTTGCCCTGATCCCCGATCAGGGTGTCGTCACCGCCTGCCATTTGCAGCAAATCCGCACCGTCGCGGCCATATACCAGATCACCCGAGTTTGACCCGTTCACGGTATCGGCCTGCTCTGATCCGAAAACCCGTTCGATGCCCGAAAGCGTGTCCGTTGCGCCGAATGTATCGGTTGCGACACCCGTTGCGAGGTTCACGTTGATGCCGAGCGTACCTTCCTCGAGGTAGTAGGCCACCTGGTCGATACCGCCGCCACCAGTCAGCGTGTCATTGCCTGCATCACCAACAAGGGTGTCGTTGCCTGCAAGACTTTGGATAAGGTCATTTCCGCCGCGACCATAAAGGAAGTCTCCGCCGGTTGAACCATTGAGCGTATCCGCACGAATAGAGCCGTAAACCCGCTCGATCCCAATCAGGGTATCTGTATTGCCATAAGTATCGATGGCAATACCCGCACCAAGATCTGCGACAACGCCGCGCGTCCCTTGTTCAAGGAAATAGGCAACCTGATCGATCCCGGAGCCGCCGTTAAGTGTATCGTTGCCTGCGTCGCCGACCAGAGTGTCGTCGCCCGCGAATGTCTGGATCAGATCGCCGCCGCCGCGCCCGAATACGAAATCCCCGCCAGAAGAACCGCTGATGGTGTCGCTGCGGTCAGAGGCATAAAGGCGCTCGATCCCGATCAATGTGTCGGTGTCGCCAAACGTATCAATCACGCTGCCGGTCGCGAGGTTCGCATTGATGCCCAGGGTTCCGGTGCCGAGATAATACAGGACCTGATCGTCACCACTGGCGCCATCAAGAGTGTCATCTCCGGCATACCCAATCAGAACGTCATCGCCGCCGCCGCCAAGAAGCAAATCGTTCCCTGCGTGTCCTGTAAGAGTGTCGTTGCCGGAAAAACCTGTAATCTGATCATCTACTGCGCCGCCAACAAGATTGTTGTTGCCGCTGTCACCGTTAATTACTGCCATCTGTTCGCGTTCCTATGTGCCCATAAAAATTTTTAGGAGCCTAGCACAGCAAATGGGGCATTTCGAAGAAACTTCTTTGGCAAATTGGACGGAAAAAACAAATATTAAGGCACCAGAGCGGAAGTTGAGCGCCCTCTGGGGTCAAATTCGGAAAAGAGGCTGCAAAAGCCGGGGCAGCAAGGCGTTGAATTTCAAAGATGCGTCGGTCGCGGCAAGACAGATACAGGTATCGCCTTCGTCCGCAATCGGGGTGTGCGTGACCGAGCTGTCTGCGATTTCGACATCCCCGCGGGCAAAGCGGCCCTGAACGTCGCTAAAGCTTCCTTGCAGGACCAGCGTCATCTCCATGCCACCATGGCTGTGGTCGGGCATGGCCATACCCGAAGGTATTGAAAGCAGGCGAACAGAACCGGCGCCTTTGTCCATCAGTATGCTTTGCTTCACGCCCCGCCCCAAAGACCGCCAGTCCGGGGTTTCTGTTTCAAACAGATCGGCAACAGGCGCGGGGTAGGGGCCTTTGGGCCGTGATGGTTTTTCTTCGGGTACGGGAACATCCAGCAAATCCAGAAGAGCAGCCTTCATCCCTGCAGAGACCGCGACGCATTTCTCTTCGTTCAGGATCACGCCGCCCACTTGTTGGTGGGCTTCCATTGCGGCACGGCACTCGACACACAAGGAAATATGCGCCGCCACAACCAGCGCAAAAGGTTCGGGCAGGTTGCCTGACACGTAGGCCACCAGCAGCGGCTCGGGGATATGATGCTGGATGTGCGACATGCTCATCGAAGCCCCTTCATCTCGTGGCGCAGGCGCGCCATTCCAAGGCGTATGCGAGATTTGATCGTGCCCAACGGCAGACCTGTCAGGCTTTCGATATTGCTGTGGGACAGCTCGCCAAGATAGGTTTGTTCGATCAATTCGCGTTGTTCCGGGTTCAGTTTGCCCAAGGCTGTGTGCAACTCTTGCGTTTCCTGTTCAAGCGCCAAAATCTGATCGGCGTCAGGCGTATCGTCTTCTTCGACAAGCAAAACCTCGGGCAGAGGGCGATCTTCCTTGCGGAACTGGTCAATCTGCTTGTTGCGCGCAATCTGATAAATCCACGCCGATACCTGTGCACGGTGCGGGTCGAACTGGCTGGCTTTGTGCCAGACGGCAAGCAAAACTTCCTGTACGATTTCCTCGGCGTGGGCGTTGCTGGCCCCACTGCGAATGGCAAATCCCTTCAGGCGGGGCGCGAAATGGTCGAACAGCTTTGCAAACGCAGCCCTGTCACGCTCATCCCGAACGGCAAGCATCCACTGTGTTTGTTGGGAAATTTCAGACGAAACTTTGGCGTCCAAGGAGCGGTTCTCTTCGATTGCATCGCACTTGCGGGTTCTCCTCACCATACCCGCCTTGCCGCTTTCGTCAAAAAAAACCGCTCTTGCGCCAAAGGTTCATAGTTTAGTGGGCAAAAATGTTACTGGCCGTTTCCACGTGCAGCCCGCCATCAAGCGGCAAAATCGCACCGGTAGTATAGGCACCAGCCTTGCCACAAAGGAACAGTGTCGCGCCCTGAATATCGCTGGCTTGGCCGATACGTCCCAATGGCACATTTTGCCCGACCTTTTGCGCAAGCTCATCTGAGCCTGTTGCGAATGCGGTCATCTTCGATTGAAACGGTCCGGGTGCAAAGGCGTTCACGGTGATATGCCGCGCAGCCAGTTCTTTGGCCAGAATGCGGGTCATGTGATGCACCGCAGCTTTGGAGGCCGCATAAGAATAGGCACCATCGCCCATCGGGGCCGTGCCCATCAGCGATCCGATATTAATGACCCGTGCAGGATCTTCGGGTTTTGCCGAGGCGGCAAGTTCGCCGAGCAAGCTTTGTGTCAAATACATCAGACCGCTGACATTGACATCCAGCACCTTTTGCCACGCATCAAATGGAAACTCGGTCAGGGGTGCCCCCCATGTGATGCCCGCATTGTTGATCAGAATATCCAGCGTATCAGTGCGGCTGCGCAATTGCGCGACAAGGTCATCAACACCTTCTTTCGAGCCGACATCACCGGCAAAAGCTTCGACAGATCCGGGGTGCCCAAGGCTTGCAATCTGTTCGGCGGCACCTTTGACAACAGCCTCTTTGCGCGAACAGATAAAGACCTTGGCGCCCCCCGCGACGAGGGCCGTCGCGATCATGAGACCGATTCCCGTGCCGCCTCCTGTCACAAGGGCGGTTTTGCCTTTTACCCCAAATAATTCTTCTAACATCAGCATTCCTTCCGCCTTGTGCCGTCACGTCAGATGTGCGCGGCAAGTTGACAACATACTCGGTAGTATGTTTGCCTTGAGCCAAGCCGTAAAGCGCAATTCAAGGAAGTGTCGTGACGTATTCTGCTGCTGAACAAGCCAAACCTGATCGCTATGAAGAAATCCTCTCGGCCGCCGCCGAGTGTTTTCGACAGCAGGGGTTTGCAGCAACGTCGATTGACACGGTTGCCCGCTATCTTGGATCGACCAAAGGGCGGATTTATCACTATTTTCCGTCCAAAATGGACCTTTTCAACGTGGTTCGTGACCGTGGCATGGAACTGGCCTTTGAAGGCGTGATGCCGGGGTATGAAACCAAAGGTGATCCGGTGGAACGTCTTGCCCTGATGGCGCACGGGCATGTGCTCACCATGATCCAGTGCCATGCATTCATGCAGGTCTTGCTGGATGGTCTGCGGATGCGTCGTTACGGCGCCACAACCGATTTTCAGCGACAGGCGCTCGAGCGTCACCTCGAACAGCGTAACGAGTTCGAGCGCATGTTCCGGGATGTCATTCAGGAAGGCATCGAGGCGGGGCAGTTCCGTGAAGGGGCTGTGTCGTTTGTCGTTCAAAGTTTCCTTGTCACCGTAAACGGGCCGGTTTTCTGGTACGTTGAACGGGAAGGGGACGACCTGACCAAATTTCAGCGCATCGCAGATGAGGTGGTGGGCTTTGCAATGGGGGGACTTGGCGTTCAATGGACAGCCGAGATGACCCGAAAAATCAAACAGAATACCGGAGTCTCGAAATGAGTGACCTTCCTCAAACAATGTTCGCCGTGCTGCAAAAGTACGAAGGCTATTCAGGCAAAGCCGAGGGCCCCGCAATTGCCGATGCGTCCGAATATCTTGAAGCCGCTGAAATCCCTGTACCGACGCCGGGACCGGGACAGGTTCTGCTCAAGCTGCGCGTGGCATCCGTAAACCCGTCCGACCTGCACTTTATCAAGGGAGAGTACGGCCAGCCCCGGATCAAAGGCAATCCGGCGGGATTTGAAGGATGCGGCGACATCGTTGCCACCGGAGCAGGTGCCGAAAAGCTGATGGGACAGCGTGTTTCTTTTGCTGTTGCGCTGGGCTGTTCAGGGGCATGGGCAGACTATGCCATCACGGATGCAATGAACTGTATTCCGCTGCGCCCCGACGTGTCTGATGACGATGGCGCTGCTCAAATTGTGAACCCGTTGACCGCGATGGCGATGGTGGACATTGCGCAGCAGGACGGAGACGCCTTTGTGGTGTCCGCCGCGACAAGCCAGCTTGGCAAACTGATGGTGTCACTGGGCAAAGATCTGGGTCTTAAACCGATCGCTCTTGTGCGCCGTGAAGACGCTGTGGGGCCGCTAAAGGAAATGGGGGCCGCAGAAGTTTTGGTCACGACAGACCCCGACGTCGTTAAGAAATTCGCGGCAGTGAGCGCAGATCTCAAGCCGCGCGTATTCCTTGATGCGGTGTCGGATCAAATGTCAGAGCAGCTTTTTGCGGCGATGCCAAACCGGGCGCGCTGGATCAGCTATGGCAAGTTGAGCAACGAGTTGCCGAAGCTAACGCAAATGGGGCAGCTCATTTTTCAAAGCAAAAAAATTGAAGGCTTCTGGCTGACAAGCTGGATGAGATCAACACCACCCGCAGACCAGATGCGAGTCATCGGTGAGGTGCAGGCAAGATTCGCGGATGGTCGCTGGAAAACCGACGTTTCGGCGCATCTGCCGCTTCGTGACGTTGTGTCAGGTTTGGCTGAAGCGCTGAAAAAGACTGACGGGAAAGTGATGATCACGCCATAGTAGGGATTGAGAGTCTTCGGAAGGAGGAGCCGGAGACATCTCGAATAGAAGCCGGAAAACCGGCACAGGGAGGACATTTTGGATAATCTTCAGCTCTTGATCAGTGGGCTTGCGAACGGCTGTGTTTATGGCCTGATCGCGCTTGGCTTCGTGCTGATCTACAAAGCGACCGAGGCTGTGAATTTCGCGCAGGGCGATTTCATGATGCTTGGCGCTTTCGTCACTATTGGACTTACGAATACGGAATATATGGGGCTTCCCTTCTGGGTTGCCCTACCGATCTCTCTTGGGGTTATGGCGGCGCTCGGGTATCTGCTTGACCGCTTGGTCATCCGCAGAATGTTCGGACAAAGCCAAACTGCGGTTGTGATTTTGACAATTGCTCTTGGGTTTGTGATCCGCTTTGTTGCGGGTCTGATCTGGGGCCACGAGCCACAATCACTGGAAAACCCTTTGGCGGGCAAAGAGGTGTCTTTCGGCGGCTTGGTGCTCGGCCTTGAGGACGTTGCCGTCATCATTGTCACCATCCTGCTTACCTGGGGTCTTTACGAGTTCTTTAACCGGACCAAGCTTGGCATGGCGATGCAGGGCGCATCGCAGAACCAATTGGCAGCCTACTACATGGGGGTGCCGGTGAAGCGGGTTCAGGGCCTGATCTGGGGTCTTGCCGGTGCCGTCGCCTGTGTCGCGGGTATTCTCTTTGCAGCAAAAGGTGCGGTGGATCCAAACACCGGTCTGATGGGCATCAAGGCATTCGCCGCAGCCGTCATCGGGGGCTTTGGTAGTCTGCCGGGGGCACTGGCAGGGGGATTGATTGTTGGCGTTATCGAGCCTTTCGCAAGCCGCTATGTCGCGGCCGGATACAGCCAGATTGCGCCTTATGCGCTGTTGCTGGCGGTTCTGATCTTCCGTCCACATGGCCTGTTCAGTCAGGTCCGCGTGAAGAAGGTATAAGCAGATGCGTATTGTATTCAAAACAAACTACATGCAGGACATCCGGCCCTGGAAAGACGGATATCAGCTCTCTTTGTATCTGATCTTGCTGGCTGTTGTGTTCGCCGCACCGTTCTTCATGGACGCGTTCTATCTGGGCGAGATGACAAACGTTCTGATCTGGGCCATTGCGGGGCTCGGGCTCATGATCCTGACCGGTCATACAGGGCAGGCAAGCCTTGGGCACGCAGCGTTTCTGGCCATGGGGTGCTATGCAAATATCATCCTGCTGGATGCTGGCGTTCCCTTCATGATCGCCTTTCCGCTGGCTGGTATCCTGACAGGTATCATCGGCATGGTCATTGCCATTCCGGCCTTGCGGCTGCACGGCATTTATCTGGCCATCGCGACCATGGCGATGTCTATCCTTGTGGATGACATCATCGTGCTGACCGAACCGTGGACCGGTGGCGTTGGCGGGAAATATGCGCCACCTGTGAATATCTTCGGCTTTATGGTCGACCGCTGGGGAACACCACGTGAATTCTACTACCTCGTGCTGGTTGTGTCCGTGATTGTCACGCTGGGTTATATCAACCTCTTGCGCGCACCTCTTGGCAGAAGCTTCATCGCATTGCGCGACTCGGAAGTGTCGGCACAAGCGATGGGTATCGACGTGGCACGCACCAAAGCCATCTCTTTCGCGATCTCTTGCGGGATTACCGGTTTGGCCGGCGCGTTGATGGGGCTTTTTGCAGGAGCCTTCAACAACGAAACCTTTAGTGTTGTTATCTCGATCCAGCTTTTGATGATGATCGTGATTGGTGGGCTTGGCTCAATCCACGGGGCGTTCTTTGGCGCCATTATCGTCGGGTTTCTTCCACAGTTCCTGTCGATTGCCAAAGAGTGGGTCGGTGCCATCGCAGGCGGATCCAGCGTTGCCATTCCGGGGCTGGAATTCGGCATCTTCGGCATGATCCTGATCATCTTCATCCTGTTCGAGCCGATGGGCATCTATGGGCGGTGGTTCAAGATCCGAACATGGTTCGAATTGTTCCCCTTCTATCGCAAGGACATGTTCAAGCGTCAGAAATCCTATCTGAAAACGGAGCGTCTGAGATGAGCCTTTTAGAAATCGAAAACGTAACGCTCAAGTTTGGCGGTTTGACCGCAGTGGACAACCTGTCCTTCTCGGTCGAGCAAGGCGAAGTCTTTGCCATCGTCGGCCCCAACGGTGCGGGTAAATCAACTGTGTTCAACCTGATCTCGCGGTTTTACACGCCGATCAACGGCAGCATCCATTTTGACGGTCATGACCTGTTGAAGGAAAAGGCGTCGGATGTCGCAAGCCATGGCGTGGCGCGGACATTCCAGAATATCGAGCTGTTTGAACAAGCCACCGTTCTGGAAAACCTGTTGGTTGGACGCCATCGCCATCGCCAGTCGAACTTTCTGACCGAGTTGTTTTTCACGCCGTCCGTGAAAAAGCAGGAAATTCAAAGCCGCCACTACGTTGAAGAAATCATCGATTTCCTCGATTTGCAGGCCTATCGCGAAAAGCGGATCGCGGGCCTGCCGTACGGGGTGCGTAAAGTGGTCGAGGTCGCACGCGCACTTGCAACCGATCCAAAGCTTCTTTTGCTGGATGAGCCTGCCTCGGGATTGTCGGTGGAAGAGACCACGGACATGCGTTGGTGGATCGACGATATTCGTCGGCAAATGGGGATCACCGTTCTGATGGTCGAACATGACATGGGGCTGGTGTCGGGGGTTTCCGACCGTGTGCTCGCAATGGCAGATGGGGCGCGGCTTGCGCTGGGCACCCCTGCAGAAGTGCAATCTGATCCGGCAGTGATCGAAGCTTATCTGGGGCATGCCGCATGAGTGACGCCATTCTGAAAATCCGAAACGTCGAAAGTTTCTATGGACCTATCATGGCCATTCGGGGGGTTTCACTTGACGTGCATCCCGGGCGGGTTGTCTCGATCCTCGGGGCAAACGGCGCTGGCAAAACAACGCTGATGAAAACCGTGTCCGGCGTGATGGACCCCGAAAAAGGGACGATCACCTTTGAAGGCGAAGAGATCCAGGGCAAAGAGCCCCACAAGATTGTGGAGCGTGGGATTGTCCACGTCCCCGAGGGGCGAGAGGTCTTTCCCCTGATGACGGTGGACGACAACTTGAGCCTTGGGGCCTATACCCGCAAGGACACAGCCGGGATCGAACAAGACCGCGAACTGGTCTTCAACTATTTTCCAATGCTGAAAGACCGCCGCAACCAAGAGGCGGGCACCTTGTCAGGTGGGCAGCAACAGATGCTGGCGATTGGACGTGGCCTGATGGCGCGACCAAAGGTGATGCTTCTGGATGAACCTTCGCTGGGCCTGTCGCCTCTGCTGGTTCAGGAAATCTTTGGCATCCTGAAACGTCTGAACGCAGAACAGAACATGACGATGATGGTGGTCGAACAAAACGCCAGCGCGGCGTTGGAACTGGCCACGGACGGGTATGTCATGGAAGTGGGGCGCATCGTGATGGATGGCACCGCCGAGGAATTGTTGAATTCTGAAGATATCCAGAATTTCTATCTGGGTGTTCAGGAAGAAGGCGTGCGCGAAGAGCGTCGCTGGAAACGCAAGAAGACGTGGAGGTAACCATGTTAGATACTGCAAACGCGCCTCAAACGGCCGTCATCAATGGTGTGACCTACAATGCTGAAGCGGGCCAGCGCCCAATTCACGTTGACGGGTGCACGACGATTTCCGCCCTGTTTGAAAAACGCTGCAAGGATCTGGGCGACCGGACCGTGCACCGTGAAAAAGATCTGGGGATCTGGAAAGACTATTCCTGGAACGACTATTGGGACCATGCCAAACGGATTGGTATGGGGCTTCGAAAGCTGGGGCTGAAACGCGGCGAAGTTGTCTCTATCCTTTCGGAAGACCGCAAGGAATGGGCCTATTTCGATATGGGTATTCAGGCGGTTGGCGGAATTGCGTCGGGGATTTACACAACCGATGCCGCCGCTCAGGTCAAATACCTTGTCAATGACAGCGACAGCCGGTTTCTGGTGGTCGAGAACGAAGAGCAGCTGGACAAGTATCTTCAGATCGAAAACGAGGTTCCGGGCCTGTTGAAGGTGATCATTCTGGAAGACGAAGGTCTTCATGATCTGGAGCATCCGAACTGCATCCTTATCAGTGACCTCTACGAGATCGGGGCCAAGGCCGCAGCCGATGAACCCGGTGCCTTTGAAGAAGAAATCGCCAAGGCACAGCCTCAGGATACGGCCTTGCTGATCTACACTTCTGGGACAACGGGCATGCCAAAGGGGGCGATGTTGTGCAATGAGAACATCATGGCTGCCGTCGAGGCCGGCGCACGTCGTCTGCAATGTCTGGAAACAGACAACCAGCTGTGCTTCCTGCCTTTGTGCCATATCCTTGAACGGGATGTGTCGATCTATTTCCCATTGGCGGCAAAATGCGTTGTGAACTTCGCAGAGAGCCCCGAAACGGTGTTCAACAACCTGCAAGAAGTGTCTCCGGATACATTCACGGCTGTGCCGCGTGTCTGGGAGAAAATCTACAGTCAGGTTCTGATCCTCGTGCAAGAGGCCACACCGATTGGGCGCGCTGCCTATGGCATGGCGATGAAGGCCGGAATGGCGCGCGCCGAATACATGATGCAGGCAAAACCTGTTCCGGCTGGTGTCGCAGCCAACTATTGGATTTGGGACAAGCTGGTTCTGCAAAACCTGCGCCGTATGCTTGGGCTCGACAAGATGCGGCGCGCCGGCACCGGCGCTGCTCCGATTTCTCCTGAACTGCTCAAGTGGTACTGGTCCATCGGCGTGCCTATGGTCGAAGGTTATGGCATGACGGAAACCTCTGGTCTTGCAACGATGAACACCCGCCATGAAAACAAGGTGGGCACCATCGGCACCCCAATTCCGGGATATGAATTGCGCATTGCCGAGGACGGAGAGATCCAGACCAAGGGCGCGAACAACTTTCAGGGGTATTGGCGCAACAACGAAAAAACCGCCGAGACCTTTACGGATGACGGTTGGTTGCGCACGGGCGACGTCGGCAAGCTGGATGAAGATGGCTATGTCACCATCACAGGGCGCCTGAAGGACATCATCATCACCGCAGGGGGCAAGAACATCACCCCGGCCGAAATCGAGAGCCGTTTGAAGTTTTCACACTATATCTCGGATGCCGTGATCATTGGCGACCGTCGTAAATATCTGACGTCGTTGATTATGATTGATCAGGAGAACGTTGAGAAATACGCTCAGGACAACAAGGTGCCTTTCTCGAACTTTGCCTCTCTTTGTGCGGCAAAAGAGGTCAAAGAGTTGATCGAAAACGAGGTCAAAGCGGTGAACAAGGAATTCGCCCGCGTCGAACAGATCAAGGATTTCCGTCTGATCGACGTGTTGTTGACGGCTGAAGATGAAGAGTTGACGGCGACGATGAAGCTCAAGCGCAGCTATGTCGAGAAGGCCCAGGCTCATCTGATTGAGGATATGTACTAAAAACGGAAACGTGAAAGAAATTACCAATGGGAGGAAAAATATGAAAAGTTTGGTAAAAAATACGGCGCTCGCGGCAGGTGTTGCCGCAGTCGCGTCGGTGGCATCGGCCGATGTTCAAGGTGTCTCGGACACCGAGATCGTCATTGGCTCGGTGAATGACCTTTCGGGCATCTTTGCCGCAGTGGGTGTCCCCGCTGTCAAAGGGTCAAACCTGTATTTTGACAAAGTGAACGCCGCTGGCGGCGTGCATGGCCGCACCATCCGGTACGTTGTGGAGGACAACGGTTACCAGATGCCGCGCGCGATGCAGGGCTACAACAAGCTTTTGAACCGCGACAAGGTTTTTGCCATGCTGGGAAGCCTTGGCACGCCGATGAACCTTGCGGGCTTCAAACTTCTGGACCCCAAAGGCATTCCGAACATTGCACCGCTTTCGGCCGCACGTCAGATGCTTCAGGATCCGATGCACAACAAGTTCACCTCGTTCTCGTCCTACTATGATCAGGCGCAGGTCGGTGTGAAGTACCTCGCGGGCAAGTACGGCAGCCAGGCGGTGTGTTCCATGTATCTGCCAACTGACTTCGGCAAAGAGATCCTTGAAGGCAGCCACGCTGGTGCAGAAGCCGCAGGTATCAAGTTTGTGGCCGAAACCACCCACAAGCCGGACGAGTCGGATTTTGTCGGATCGCTTTCGAAGCTGAAAGAAGCCGGTTGTGACATCGTCACCATGGCTGTTGGTGTGCGTCAGGCGATCACCATTGTTGGCACGGCCAAGAAAATGGGTCTGGCTGACATGAAGTTCCTCGGAACCTCTGCCAGCTTCCTGACAGTGGTGGCCAAAGTGCCCGGTGGCATCACCGAGGGGTACTATGCCGCTGCATCATGGCAGGATCTGTGGGCACGTGCAGACGAGCCAGCACCAAAAGCGTTTATCGAAGAGTATAACGCAAAATACGGTGAAAACCCCGTTGGCTTCTCGATGCTGGGCTATGCTTCGGCAGAGCAGGTTGTGAAAGCGCTGGAAATTGCTGGTCGTGACGTTGATCAGGAAAAATTCATCGCAGCCATGGAAACTCTAGATTACCAGGATGACCTTGTTGGCAACCACATGACATACGGCCCCGATGATCACCAAGGCGCAGACTCGGTCTACGTTTCGGTCGTCGAAGGTGGCGCATGGAAAAAGGTCCACGAAGAGTAAGGACCACTTCGCGGGCGCCCGACAGCGGGCGCCCGCATCTAGACATCAGGTGACATTATGACGGATTTGCAGGAGTTCCGCGCCGCTACGCGTGCGTGGCTGGAGGAGAATTGTCCGCAGGAAATGCGGCAACCGATGAACGAGGCCGACGTATGCTGGGGCGGACGCAACTGGGTTTTCCAGTCTGACGCACAGCGTGACTGGCTGAATGCTATGGCGGATCGCGGCTGGACCGTGCCGGAGTGGCCCAAAGCCTATGGCGGCGGCGGATTGAACGGCGACGAACAGCGTGTCTTGAAAGAAGAACTGGACCGCATCAATGCGCGCCCGCCTCTTCAAAGCTTTGGCATCTGGATGCTTGGACCCGCGTTGCTCGAATTCGGGACGGACGAGCAAAAACGTCATTATTTACCACAAGTTGCACGCGGAGAGATCCGTTGGTGTCAGGGCTATTCCGAACCCGGTGCGGGATCGGATCTGGCCGGTGTGCAGACCAAAGGGGTCGATGCCGGTGACTATTTCGAAGTGACAGGCCAGAAGATCTGGACATCATATGCAGACAAGGCCGACTGGATCTTCTGTCTTGTACGGACCGAACCGGATGCGCCCAAGCATAAGGGCATTTCTTTCCTTCTGTTCGACATGGCCAGCGAAGGTGTGACCACCAAACCGATCAAGCTGATTTCCGGTGCATCGCCCTTCTGCGAGACGTTCTTTGATGGTGTGAAAGTGCCCAAGGACCAGATCGTGAGCGAACGCGGCAAGGGCTGGACCGTTGCCAAATATCTGCTGACCCACGAACGCGAAATGATCGGGTCGTCAGACGCCGCGCTGTTCGGGTCTGAGGACCTTGTTGAAGTGGCGCGGGATGCGATTGGGTTGAATGAAAACAATCAGTTGGACGATCCTGTCCTGCGCGGCAAGATCGCGGACTTCCTGATTGATGAACTGGCGTTTGACGCCGAACTGGCACGTGCCAAAGACTGGATGCGGGCCGGGAACCAATTGGGGGTCGAGTCTGCGACGCTGAAATACACTGGTACCGAGCTGAACAAGCGACGTCAGGAACTGATCATGGAAGCAGGCGGGCTTGAGGCTCTGGAATGGGATTTTGCCAATGCCGAAAGCGATGAAAAAGCTTCGCTCTGGTTGCGTTCGAAAGGCAATTCCATCGAAGGCGGCACATCGGAAGTGATGTTGTCGATCCTGTCCAAAGCGGTTCTGGAGTTGGGGTAAGATTATGATTTTGTTGACAGAAGAACAGCAGATGATCCGCGATATGGCGGCGGGCTTCCTAAGCGACAAGGCCTCGGTTGATGCGTTCCGTGCGCAGCGCAATGCGGGTCAGTCAGGTGACACCTCAATCAATAACGAGATGGCCGAAATGGGGTGGTTCGGGATGCTGACCAGCGAAGACGCTGGTGGGGTCGATATGGGGGCACAAGCCGCCGGTTTGGTGGCCGAAGAAATGGGCCGCAACCTGACCACATCGCCCTTCCTGTCGTCGGCTGTGATGTCGGCGGCGGCACTGCGGGTGGCGAGCGAAACCGAGTGGGCGGGCAAGGTCGCCTCGGGTGAGGCTGTCGTTGCACTGGCCATGGACGAGCACATCAAACACCGTCCTGATATGGTTGGTACAAAAGCCGAAGCCTCGGGTAACGGTTTTGTACTTCGTGGTACAAAACGGTTTGTCGGGGATGGCGGTGCTGCGGATCGCCTGATTGTGACGGCAATGACCGATGATGGTCTGGGGTTGTTCTTGATCGACCCAACCACGGATGGTGTAACAGTTGATCCGGTCAAAACCGTGGATAACCGCAACGCGGCGAACCTGACACTGGACAATGTTCAGGTCGACGGCTCGGCGTTGCTGGCGAAAGGGGACATCGCAGAAGAGGCGCTTGGCACAGCCCTTCGTGTTGGACGATCTGTCGGAGCCGCAGAGCTTGTGGGGGTCTCGAAAGAAGCAGCTGATCGCACGGTGGCCTATCTGAAAGAGCGCAAACAGTTTGGCGTGACCCTTTCGCAGTTTCAGGCGCTCCAGCATCGCGCGGCGGATCTGTATACGCAAATCCAGACCACAGAGTCCGTGATCGCGGCGGCTTTGAAAGCGATTGATGAAGGTCGTGACGATGCCGAGTGTCTGTCGAGAGTGGCAAAGGCCAAGGCGTCGAAAACGGCGAACCTTGCGGTGCGCGAAGCGGTTCAGATGCATGGCGGTATTGGCATGACAGATGATCTGGACATTGGTCTGTTCATGAAAAAGGCCCGCGCCTGTGGCGAATATCTGGGTGACGCGACCTGTCACGCGGAATGGTTGCTGCGCGAACGCGGCGTATAATCGGGAAAGCGAGGTAGACCATGACCCAGCCAATGACCCATCACCGCAGCTGTAACATCTGCGAGGCCATGTGCGGCCTGATCATCACGCATGACGGCGATACGGTGTTGTCCGTGAAACCCGATCCTGACGATCCTTTGTCGCGCGGGCATATCTGCCCAAAGGCCGTGGCGTTGCAGGATTTCCGTGTTGATCCCGACAGGGTGACCCGTCCGCTCAAGAAAGTGGACGGTGCCTTTGTCGAAATCAGCTGGGAAGAAGCCTATGACTTTGCGGCGCAGCGTCTTCAGGAGGTGCAGCAGGCCCATGGCAAGGATGCGGTCGGGGTCTATCTTGGCAATCCGAACGCGCACAAATTCGGGAACCTTTTGAACCTGCCAAGACTGGTCAAGGCTCTGGGTACGGTGAACCGGTATTCGTCTGCGACAGCCGATCAGATTCCCCATCACGTGGCCTCGATCCATATGATGGGGCATCCCATGCTTATTCCCGTGCCGGATGTCGAACGCACCGATTTCATGGTTATCATCGGAGGAAACCCGTTGGTGTCGAACGGGTCGATGATGACAGCCCCCGGTTTTGGCAAGCGCATGGACGAGATCAAGGCGCGCGGTGGGCGGGTCGTTGTGATTGACCCGCGGCGCACCGAAACGGCGGAAAAAGCGACCGAGCATCATTTCATCAAGCCGGAAACTGATGCCTTTTTGATGTTTGCCCTCCTGCACGAGATTTTCGAAGCGGATCTCGTTGATTTGGCAACGCTTGCCGGGGTGGTTGACGGGCTTGAGGCGTTGAAAAAGGCCGTCGCACCGTTTGATGCGGATAAAGCGGCCGAAATGACAGGGATTCCGGCGGACACCATCCGTCAGTTGGCCCATGATTTCGCGACGGCAAAATCGGCCGTGTGTTATGCGCGGATGGGCGCATCCACGCAAAGCTTTGGAACGCTTTGCCAGTGGGCCAATAATGCCCTGAACATCGTCACGGGTAACTTTGACAGTGAGGGTGGGGCAATGTTCACCACGCCCGCGCTGGATTATGTCGGAATGACAAGCCGGAGAGGACAGGTCAGATCCTATCCCGAGAAACGTTCGCGTGTTTCAGGGCAGCCTCTTTATAACGGAGAGTTCCCGATTTCGGTCATGGCTGAAGAAATGGAAACCTCTGGTGAGGGTCAAATTAAGGCGATGGTGACAGTTGCGGGCAATCCCGTGCTGACCGCGCCAAACGGACGGCGGATCGAGGAGGGGCTTGAAAAGCTCGACTTTATGCTCTCGGTCGACATTCACATCAACGACACGACGCGTCATGCGGACCTGATTCTCCCGGGGACTGTGGCGCTGGAAGAAGTGATGTATGATATGGTCTTTCATACCTTTGCGGTGCGCAATACTTCCGGGTTTGCGCCTGCGCTTTTCGATCCGCCAAATCAAAACCCGCAGGAATGGGAAGTGATCGCCCAGCTCACGGCCCGGTTGACCGGCGCCAACAGCATCGGGCCGGACCCGACAACCACGCTTGGGGCGTTGTTGCCCAACGGGTATCATGCGGATCGCGTGTCCGTTGACGCCTTGTTGAAATCCGGCACACCGATTGATCTGGGGCCGCTGGTGGCGAACCTGAAAGACCGGCTTGAGACGCCGGACAAACGGATAAACCTTGCGCCACAGGCCTTTCTTGAGGATCTGCCACGGTTACTGGAGTTTGAGCCGCCGGTGACGGATGAGTTCCCTCTGCTTATGATCGGGCGCCGTCAGGTGCGCAGCCATAACAGCTGGACGCAGAACAGCCTGCGTCTGGTTAAAGGGAAAAACCGTTGCACCGTTCAGCTTAATCCGGTTGATGCGGCGCGTCTCGGGATCGAGGATGAGGCCAATGTTATCGTCGAAGGGCGTGTTGGTTCGGTCGAGATGGCGGCAGAAGTCACAGACGAGATGGCACCCGGTGTGGTCTCTATTCCGCAAGGTTGGGGTCAAAAGAATGGCAAGATCGGCATCGCCCGCGATGTCGGGACGATTTCCATCAATGACCTGACAGATGACTCGCGAATTGATCCGGTAAGCGGCAACGCGGCCTTTAATGGCGTGCCTGTTGCAGTAAAACTGGCCAGCTGAGAAAATACATGACGACATCAAGAGCGGTCTGGGGCACTCTCGGACCGCTCTTTGTTATTTGGAGACTGCCCTATGAAAGCTCTTGCCCCGAAATCCATTGCGCCGCCCTTTGCCAAGTATAGCCATGGTGTTGAAACCGAGTTGCGCCGGGTTGTTCTGACAAGTGGGCAATTGGGCGTGGACAGAAAAGGCGTGATCCCCGAAGGCGCAGAGGCGCAGGCCGATATCTGCTTTGGCAACATTGACGCGATACTGGCCGAAGCGGGGCTGGACCGGCACGCGGTTCTGAGGATCAACGCCTTCGTCACGGACAGATCACATATGGCGGGATATATGGCAGCGCGGGATCGCTATCTTGAAGGTCTGGAGGTGTTGCCCGCCTCTACGTTGGTGATTGTGTCCGGTTTCACACGTCCCGAGTTTGTCGTCGAAATCGAAGTCATGGCCGCCGAGCGATAGAAATTGCGGCGGCTTTGAGCGCCAGTTCTCGAACATTTTGAGGGTCTTTTGCCTTTGCGCGGCGCTGTCTGTTGAGACAGTCGGCGTATTTGTGCCTTTTATGCGGGCAAACCCTATGCGTTGCGTGCAATCCCGTCATGCTGGTTACTCTGACGCATGTCACGTCATAAAAACTCTACTTACATGGGCTTATAAGCTGTTTGCAGGTGCAGCATTTTACCTGCGCGATCTGTTCGCAACCTGAGCTGGAAAAGTTCGATGACAAAAAGACCTGTAAAAACCCATACCAATCCCAAGGCCCGCACCGGCCATGATGCCATGGCGGATGTTGCCGAAACCATCGATACGGCGGCCCATGCCGCGCTGAGTTCCTTGACCGGAGGGCTGTCGCCTGCCGCCTTGGGCCAAGTCTATGCGGATTGGGCGCTGCACCTTGCGGCATCGCCGGGGAAACAGGCAGAGCTTGGCGTGAGCGCCGTTGAGAAGTTCGCAGAGTTTCAAAGCTATCTCATGCGATGTGCGATGTCGCAGGGGGACAAACCCTGTCTGCAATCGGGCAAGCGTGATCGCCGTTTCCGGCATCCGGATTGGGATGCCAAGCCGTTTGGGGCCTATAAACAGGGGTTTCTTCTGGCGCAACAATGGTGGGAAGAAGCAACCACGGGCATTCATGGTGTGAGCGCGGCGAACGAAAAAGCCGTTGGGTTTGCCGCCCGTCAGGTTCTGGATGCCATGTCGCCCGCCAATTTTCCGATGACCAATCCCGAGATCATCGAAAAGACGGTTGAAGAGAACGGCGCCAATATCATGCGCGGGTATCAAAACTATATCGATGACATGAAACATACCGTTCTGCATGAACGGTTCGGCGCTGACTCCGGCTATAAGGTCGGGGAAAACCTTGCGGTTACGCCGGGCAAGGTGGTGTTCCGCAATCACCTTATCGAGCTGATCCAATACGAACCGACCACGGACAAGGTGTGCCCCGAACCGGTTCTGATCGTGCCGGCGTGGATCATGAAATACTATATCCTTGATCTCAGCCCCGAAAATTCGATGGTCAAATACCTGACCGAGCAGGGGTATACCGTGTTCATGATCTCGTGGCGCAATCCGGGTGCAGAAGACGCCAAGCTGGGATTTGACGATTATCGCCGTATGGGACCGCTGGCCGCGATTGACGAAGTGCAAAAAATCACCGGATCAAGCCGCATCCACGCCGCAGGCTATTGCCTAGGGGGCACTTTGCTCAGTGTGACAGCCGCCGCAATGGCGCGCGATGGCGATGAACGTTTGGCCTCGATGACTTTGTTTGCCGCCCAGATCGATTTTACCGAAGCCGGCGAATTGATGTTGTTTATCAACGAAAGTCAGGTGTCCTTCCTCGAAGATATGATGTGGAAAACCGGTTATCTGGACGCAACCCAGATGTCTGGCGCCTTTCAGTTGCTGCGGTCTTCGGATCTGGTTTGGTCACGTATCCAGCATGAATACCTTATGGGGGAAAAACCACGGTTCAACGATTTGATGTCGTGGAATGCGGACACGACGCGCATGCCGTACCGGATGCATTCCGAATACCTGCGCAAGCTGTTTCTGAACAACGACTTTGCGGAAGGCAAATTCATGGTCGGGGACAACACCGTGACCCCCTATGACATTCGCCTTCCCATCTTCTCGGTTGGAACGGAAACCGACCACGTTGCCCCGTGGAAGTCGGCCTATAAAGTCGAACAGCTGACGCATTCTCCGGTCACGTTTGTTCTGACGAACGGGGGGCACAATGCGGGTGTCGTGAGTGAACCCGGGCATCCAAGGCGTCACTATATGGTGCACTCGAGCAAAGACGAGGACCAGTATTTGTCGCCAGACCATTGGCAGGACATTGCCGAGCACAAAGACGGGTCCTGGTGGCCCGAGTGGGTGGCTTGGCTGGACGCGCAGCAACAGGGCGAAGAAATTGTGCCGCCAAAAATGGGCAAAGCGCTCTGCGATGCGCCCGGCACCTATGTCATGATGGAGTGACCCATGTTTCCAAAAAGTGAATTTCTGAAAGGTAAACGCGGCCTGATTGTCGGCGTTGCCAATGATCAATCGATCGCTGCAGGATGTGCCACGGTTCTGGCCAATGCGGGCGCCGACCTTGCGCTAACGTATCTGTCGGACAAGGCCAAGCGGTTTGTCGCACCAGTTGCCGAGGCAACGGGCGCGAAAATGTTGCTGCCCCTGGATGTCACTAATGACGCCCAGATGGAGGCCACTTTTGACGCCATCAAAGAAGAATGGGGTGGCTTGGATTTTGTGCTGCATTCCATTGCCTTTTGTCCGCAACAGGATCTGCACGGTCGGGTTACAGACAGCTCTCGGGAAGGGTTCTCGCAGGCGATGGATATTTCGGTCCATTCCTTTGCGCGTCTTGCCCGCCTTGCCGAACCGTTGATGAAAGACGGGGGCAGTCTGCTCACCGTGAGTTATTATGGCGCCGAAAAAGTGGTGGATCATTATAACGTCATGGGGCCGGTCAAAGCTGCGCTTGAGTCGTTGACCCGCTATATGGCGGCAGAGCTGGGACCGGTGGGTATTCGCGTCAATGCAATTTCGCCCGGCCCGCTTATGACTCGTGCGGCCAGCGGGATTGATCACTTTGACGATCTTGCCCACCACGCCGAAAACCGCGCGCCTTTGTGCAGACTGGTGACCATCGAGGAAGTTGGGCAGGCAGCCCTTTGTCTGTTGTCGGAACAATCCAGCGCCATGACCGGAAACATCATGTTCGTCGATGGCGGCTATCACGTGATGTCCTGAGCCATGCAGTATATCGAAAACCGAACCTTTGACGAGATCAGTGTCGGAGACACCGCCGAAATGGTGCGTGTCCTGACCGCGCGTGACATTGATCTGTTTGCGATCATGTCGGGGGATGTGAACCCGGCGCATCTGGATGCCGAATTCGCGCGTGACGACATTTTTCACAAGGTGATCGCCCATGGCATGTGGGGGGGCGCGTTGATTTCGGCTGTGTTGGGCACGCAATTGCCCGGACCGGGGACCATCTACCTCAACCAATCGCTCAGCTTTCGCCGCCCCGTCGGTCTGGGAGACCGCATTCGGGTGGTGGTGACCGTTCTTGAAAAGGACGCCGAAACCTCGCGGATCAAATTGGGCTGTGCCTGTTTGAACGACGAGGACAAAGCCGTGATCAAGGGGGAGGCGGAAGTGATCGCGCCCTCGAAGAAAATTCGCCGGCAACGTGCGCATTTGCCGGATGTGCATCTTCATCACCACGGTGCGGCCTATAGCAGTTTGCTGGCTGCGGCGCAGGCGGCGTCGACGATTCGGATTGCCGTGATCTGCCCCACGACGCCACGGTCCCTGAATGGCGCGATGGATGCCTTTCGACAGGGGTTGACCCTGCCGACCCTGATTGGTCCCGAAGAAGACATCCGCGATGTGGCCGACGAAATCGGAGTGGATCTGACAGGCGCGACAATTGTAAATGCAGCTTCGGTCAAGGACGCGATCCAGCGAGCCGTTGAAATGGTCGCCGCGGGCGAGGTCGATGCACTGGATGAGGGCACCGCACGTATTCGGGCATTGGTCAAAGGGATCACACCGGCCCTGTCCACAGCGGTTTCAATGAGTCACGCGTTTGCTTTGGATGTTCCGGGCTATCCAAAGCCGCTGATCGTGACAGACGGGTTGTTGAACACAAAGCCAACGCTCGAGACAAAGCGGGACATCATCGAGAATGCGCTAACACTTGCGCGGGCCTTGAATGTAGAAACCCCGAAGGTGGCGATTTTGTCCGCCTTTGAAGAGATCACCTCGACGGTTTCCGCAACTCTGGACGCTGCCGCTTTGTGCAAAATGGCACAGCGCGGCCAGATTTCGGGTGGTGTTCTGGACGGGCCAATGGCCTTTGATACGGCGATTTCCAAGACCGTTGCCAAGGCATTTTCCGGTCGCCCCGACGTGGCGGGAGAGGCAGATATTCTTGTCGCGCCCGGGCTTGAGGCCGGCAATGTCATTGCCAAACAGTTGATGCATTTTGCAGGGGCTGAAATCGCCGGTGTGCTTTTGGGCGCGCGCGTGCCGGTGATTGTGAATGGCCGTGCAGACAGCACGCGTTCCAAAGTCGGGGCAGCTGCGCTGGCTGTTTTGTTGCGGCAACAACAGCGGCAATCACTGGTTTCCTGATGCCTGTGAAAATGTTGCAACGATTTGTTATGTAAGGAAAAAGCCCCGGATCAGCGATCCGGGGCTTTTGTCTTTTTCGGCGGAAGTGCCGCTTAACCGATTGCAGCAGCTTTCACGTCAGCATCGATATAGGGCAGGTACTGTTCGAAGTTGTTCGAGAACATATCAACCAGTTTTGCAGCCTGACGATCATAAGCGTCGCCGTCATCCCATGTCCGGCGCGGGTCCAGCAGAACCTCGGCCACACCTGGGACGTTTACAGGAACTTCAAAGCCAAAGTTGGGATCCTTGCGGAATTCAACTTCGTTCAGGGTGCCTTCCAGAGCGGCGGTCAGCAGAGCGCGTGTCGCACGGATCGGCATACGCGAACCTGTGCCATACGCGCCGCCGGTCCAACCGGTGTTGACCAACCAGCAGGTTGCGCCGTGCTGGGCGATCTTTTCACGCAGCAGGTTACCGTAGGCTTCTGGGCGACGTGGCATGAAGGGGGCGCCAAAGCAGGTCGAGAATGTGGGCTCGGGCTCGGTCACGCCGCGCTCTGTGCCGGCCACTTTCGAGGTGAAGCCGGACAGGAAGTGATACATGGCCTGAGCAGGTGTCAGGCGCGCGATTGGAGGCAGAACACCAAACGCATCACATGTCAGCATGATGATGTTTTTGGGGTGGCCACCGATCGCAGAGTCCGACGCATTCGAGATGTAGTTCAGCGGGTAGGCGCAACGCATGTTGGCGGTCAGGCTGTCATCTTCGAAGTCGAGTTCTTTGGTCTCTTCGTCATAGACCATGTTTTCGATCACTGTGCCGAATTTCGACGTGGTCGCATAGATCTCTGGCTCGGCTTCAGGGTTCAGGCTGATGGTTTTGGCATAGCAACCGCCTTCGAAGTTGAAGGTGCCGTTGTCGGACCAGCCATGTTCGTCATCCCCGATCAGAGTGCGGTCAGGGTCAGCAGACAGCGTGGTTTTACCCGTGCCGGACAATCCGAAGAACACGGCAGTGTCGACAGGGTTGTCATTGGCGTGGTTGGCCGAGCAGTGCATCGGCATGATGCCCTTTTCAGGCAGCAGGTAGTTCAGCAGGGTGAAAACAGATTTCTTGTTTTCGCCAGCATACTCGGTGCCGCCGATCAGGATCAGCTTCTTGTCAAAGTTCATCGCGATCACGGTTTCCGAACGACAGTTGTGACGCTCTGGGTTCGCTTGGAACGATGGGCAGTTGATGACGGTGAAGTCAGCCAGGAAGTCGTTGAGGTCGTCACGGTCGGGACGACGCAGCATGTGGCGGATGAACAGGCCATGCCAAGCCAGCTCTGTCACCATACGCACATTGATAGAGTGCTTGGGATCAGCGCCACCGATGAGGTCCTGAACAAAATAGTCGCCGCCCTTCATATGCTCGACCATGTCGGCATAGAGGTTGTCAAAACCTTCGGGGGACATCGCGGCGTTGTTTTCCCACCAGATGCTATCCGCAACACTGTCGGTTTTCACGACGTGTTTGTCTTTGGGAGAGCGGCCGGTAAATTTGCCTGTCGAAACGAGAAATGCGCCGCCGTTGCCAAGCGTGCCTTCGTCTCGTTTGAGCGCGGCTTCAATCAGCGCGGGCTCCATGAGGTTATAATAGACATTACCCAGCCCATCGATCCCTTGATCTTCGAGGCGGAATTGCGGGTTTACCCGTCCAAATGTCATAGTCAAACTCCTGTAGCCGGCTCGTACGAGGCGGCGGTGCTAGATTTTGCGACCGAATGAGGCCACTGTCTTTCATCAGGCAAAATGCCCGGTGGCGGGGTCATAGCATGAGGATTTGCTGATTGAACAGGACGCTTTATCGCAGTTAGCGCAACCAAGTGTATGTTAACGCCACCAACAGGCAGATCGGTCAAAAACCGCCCAAATAGGTGAGTCATTTTAGCCATTGGTAAGGGAAAACTGGTTGAAATAAGCGGGGTTTACGGCCTGATTCGCGTTTTGGGATTGCTAAAAGTCATGACCAAGGGGCATACTGGCGGAAAAAACAGGCAATAAAAACGAGTAGTAAAGGGACCTCCCAATGTCGAAAATCGCTTTGGTGGACGATGACAGGAACATCCTGACATCTGTGTCCATGACCCTCGAGGCAGAGGGGTTTGAAGTCGAAACTTATAATGATGGCCAGCAAGCGCTGGACGCATTTAACAAAAACCTCCCCGATATGGCCGTGCTGGACATTAAGATGCCACGCATGGACGGGATGGATCTATTGCAGCGCCTGCGCCAGAAAACGCAGATGCCGGTGATCTTCCTGACATCGAAAGATGACGAAATCGACGAAGTGCTTGGCCTTCGTATGGGGGCTGATGACTATGTGAAAAAACCGTTTTCACAGCGTCTTTTGGTCGAACGTATCCGGGCACTGTTGCGCCGTCAGGAAGCCTTTGATGGCGAAATCGTTGCGGATACAGAAGAAACCAAGGTTATGAACCGTGGCGAACTGATCATGGACCCCCTGCGCCATTCAGTAAGCTGGAAAGGCGCCGACGTGACGCTGACTGTGACTGAGTTCCTGCTTTTGCAGGCGCTGGCACAGCGTCCGGGTTTCGTGAAAAGCCGTGACCAGCTTATGGACGTTGCTTACGACGATCAGGTTTACGTCGACGACCGTACAATTGACAGCCACATCAAGCGTTTGCGCAAGAAGATGCGCACAGCAGATCCAGAGTTCTCGGCAATTGAGACGCTCTATGGGATCGGCTATAGATACAACGAAGAATAAGCGCTGATAATGGCTCTTGCCGAAAGGATTAACGTGCGCGAGGTGGCACAAGGGCGGGATGGAGATGTTGTATTGGGGGACGACTGGGTCGCCCCCGAAGCCAACGTCGAGAGCGAGATGCGCGGACGCAGAGAGCGTCGGCGCCTTTTGCCGTTGAGTAAATCTCCGCTGACCCGAAAAATTATTACATTCAACCTGATCGCCTTGGGCGTTCTGGTGATTGGCATTCTATTTTTGAATTCGGCCCGCGATAGCCTTGCGGTGCAGCGCGCTGGTGGCTTGATGTCCGAGGCGCGTTTGATTTCTGGTGCATTTGTGGCCCAGATGCCAACAGGTGCGCCCGTTAACCTTGCGACCGGTGATGGTGTCGATGTCGAGCAGACCCTCGATCTTTTGCCATTGCGGCAGGGGACACATGTTTATCTTTTCGATGGTGGCAAGTCTCTTGTCGGGACGGCACAGGGCACCGAAACGAATGAAGCCGCAGAGGCGTTTTCCGAACGGCCACAGGGCACCCCGTTTACCAGTGCGTTGAACTGGCTTTGGGGTCTGGTCGCCGGTGAAGAAAGCGCTGTTATCTATGATTTGCCCAGTGTGGTTGAACAGGCCACAGGCCTTGTTGACCAGATCGGGTCAGAAGGCGAAATTCTGACCACCATCAAGGGCCCTGAAAACAGCACTGTTTTTGCCGCGGGCGTGCCGCTGGAACACAACGGAACTGTTGTCGGCACCGTGGTTCTGACAAGTGCCGCAGGTGAACTGGATCAATGGGTGCGCAGTGAACGTGAACGCGTCCTGCAAATGTTCCTGATTGCAACGGTGGTCTCTATCGGGCTGTCGATGGTTCTGGCCTCGACGATTTCGAACCCTCTTTCGGATTTGGCAGCGGCGGCCGAGATTGGTCGAGACAACAACAGCGCCCGGACAGTGAACCCTGGACGTGTGCGTATCCCTGATTTGACGGCCCGTCCCGACGAGATCGGGCGCTTGTCGGGGGCGCTGCGCGGTATGGTTTCTGCTTTGTACGACCGGATTGACGGCAACGAACAATTCGCCGCCGATGTGGCTCACGAAATCAAGAACCCCTTGGCCAGCCTCCGGTCTGCGGTGGGCTCGTTGCGCATGGTGAAAAAGGAAGAGCATCGCGAAAAGCTCTTGGATGTGATTGATCACGATGTGCGTCGCCTCGACCGCTTGGTCAGCGATATCTCGAACGCGTCCCGCCTTGACAGTGAATTGGTCAAGGAAGAGGAAGAGTTGTTCAACCTTCTGAACATGCTGAACAATATCGCCCAGTATTTGGGAGAAGACGCAGGCAGCAAGGGGATCGACTTTATCACCGATTTGCCAGAGAATCCGATCGAAATTCGAGGTCTCGAAGCGCGTCTTGCGCAGGTGTTCGTCAACCTGATCACCAACGCAATCAGCTTTTGTGAAGACGGTGATGCCATTCGCATCTGGGCGCGACGTCGCGAGAACCGCGTGCTGGTTGTTGTCGAAGACACCGGCCCCGGTATTCCGGATCAGGCATTGAACAAGATTTTCAACCGGTTCTATTCCCAGCGTCCAGAAGAGCAGTTCGGCAATAACTCTGGTCTTGGTCTTGCGATTTCGAAGCAAATTGTCGAAGCGCATGGCGGCGTCATCTGGGCAGAAAACATCCGCCCGACAGATGCCGATATCACATCCGAGCCTTTGGGCGCCCGCTTTGTGGTTGGGCTTCCGGTTTGATCCATGGAACAGGGGCAATCGCTGTCTGATTTACACTCTGACGGTATGCAATTGCTGCACGCGACAAGCGTCGCGTGCCACGGCAAGGCGGTTCTCATTCAGGGGTGTTCTGGCACCGGAAAATCGACGCTTGCGTTGCAACTTATTGCATTAGGTGGCGTTCTGGTCGCGGATGATCGCACGCAGCTGTGGCAGGGACACACATCGCTTATGGTGGATGCCCCCGACAGGCTCAGGGGATTGATAGAGGCACGTGGTGTCGGGATTTTGCGCGCGGTTCCGGCCGGGCCCACACCTTTGGCGCTGGTTGTCGATCTGGATGAGCTGGAAAAAGACCGGCTGCCCGAACGGCACGAGACGATGTTGCTGGGTCAATCCGTCCCCTTGCTTCGGGGTGTTTCAGAGCCACATTTTGCACCAGCGATACTGCAACTCCTCGCGCATGGCAGAGAGGCCTGAAAAGATGCCGGAAAACGCATCCAAAGTGCAAAGATTGGTGTTGGTCACCGGTCCCTCGGGGGCAGGGCGGTCCACCGCGATCAAGGCATTGGAAGATGCCGGCTATGAAACGATCGATAACCTGCCTCTGGGCCTATTGGAAAGCTTGATGACGGTCCCGCGTCTTAGCCGCCCCTTGGCGTTGGGCGTGGACGTGCGTAACCGGGATTTTTCGCAATCGGCGTTGATCTCGGCGATGGACATGTTGCATCGCACACCGGGGATTGCGCCGGAATTGTTGTATCTGGATTGCCAGCCTCAGGTGCTGCAGCGTCGTTACAGCGAAACACGGCGCCGCCATCCGCTGGCGCCCGCGGAAAGCCCGATGGAGGGCATTCAGCGCGAGCTAGACCTGTTAGAGCCGATCAAGGCGCAGGCGGATATCCTGATCGACACCAGCGAACTGTCGCCCCATGCCCTGCGTGCCGAAATTGAACGCTGGTTTGTGTCCGAGGGCGCGCCGCGGCTTGCACTGACGATCCAGTCCTTCAGCTACAAACGTGGCTTGCCCATGGGGGTGGACACGGTGTTTGACTGCCGGTTTTTGCGCAATCCCTATTGGGAGCCGTCACTGCGCAAATTGAATGGCACCGATCCACGGGTTGGCGCCTATGTCGGGTCGGACGAAAGGTTCGCGCCTTTCGTGACCAAGTTGCATGAAATGCTGGATATGTTGCTGCCCGCGTATGTCGCAGAGGGGCGCGCGCATTTTTCCATAGGCTTTGGGTGTACCGGAGGGCAACACCGATCGGTTTTTGCCACTGAAACCTTGGCGCAAGGCCTTGCAACTCGGGGCTGGCAGGTGTCAATTAGGCATCGCGAACTGGACCTGCAAGCCGAGCGCGCAACAAGGTCAAGATTCGCTGCAAGTGACAAGGATGGACAGATTTGATCGGAATAGTGATCGTGGCACATGGTGGGCTCGCCAAGGAATACTTGGCAGCTGTTGAGCATGTGGTCGGATCACAATCTGGCATTCACGCAATCACCATAGAGGCCGAACATGACAGAACGGCCAAACAAACCGAAATTTGTGCTGCGGCCGATTCTGTGGATCAGGGAGATGGCGTTGTCGTCGTCACCGACATGTTTGGCGGATCACCGTCCAACCTGAGCCTGCGGGCATGCGCACCAGACAATCGTCGGATCGTTTATGGTGCCAATCTTCCTATGTTGATCAAACTTGCCAAAAGCCGACACATGTTGGTGCCCGACGCGGTGCGCGCCGCATTGGATGCAGGCAGAAAATACATCGACAGCCAGAATATCAATACGGACTAATGCCATGACTGAAACTGTGACCCGTACCCTCAAGATCGTAAACCAAAAGGGGTTGCACGCGCGTGCCTCTGCAAAGCTGGTTGAGGTCGTCGAGGGCTTTGATGCCGCGGCAGAAGTTTCCAAGGATGGCTTGAGTGCTTGCGGAGACAGTATTATGGGGTTGCTGATGCTGGCTGCGTCAAAAGGCACAACGGTCGAGGTCGAGACCTCAGGACCTGATGCGACGCCGCTGGCCGATGCAATCGAGGCGCTGGTGGCTGATAAATTCGGCGAAGGCGTCTGACACCCGACATGGGTGGGGAACGGGAACAAAGCTTTGTCTAAGGCGACATCTGATACGGAAATGGCTGCGAACCAGCAGCAAGGCGAAGTCTATGACCGTCGCACGCTCACCTATGCCAACAGTTTTGATGACCGCTGGACGTCAACCGCGATCCGGACGATTGAATGGCTCACCGGGAAATTCAAGATCCTGCGGATGGTGAACAAGTTTGAACGCGCCAACGCGGAATACCGCGGCCAGAAGTTCTGGCGCGGGGCTCTCAATATCATGGGCATCGAATTGCAAACACCCAAAGAGCAACTCGACAATATTCCGAAAGAAGGGCCTGTCATCGTCGTGGCCAACCATCCCCACGGGATGGTCGACGGCATGATTTTTGCAGATCTGATTGGGCGGGTCCGAGAAGACTATCGCATTTTGACACGTTCGGTTCTGACCGGACTGGACGAAGCGGCAACCTCTTTCATGATCCCTGTGCCCTTCCCGCACGACCCCGAAGCACAACGCAAAATGGTCGAAATGCGCGCGAATGCGATGTCACATCTGGCCAATGGGGGGGTCGTTGCCCTGTTCCCATCGGGTGTTGTGATGTCATCAGACAGTTGGTTCGGACCTGCAATTGAGCGCGAATGGAATGTTTTCACCGCGAAGATGATCCGCAAATCCGGCGCGCGTGTTGTGCCAATCTTCTATCCCGGGTCAAACTCCCGCGCCTATCAGATTGCAAGCCAGGTGTCGCCAACCCTGCGCCAGGGGTTGCTGCTGCATGAAATCGTGCGCTCGTGCAACAAACCCCAAGCCCCGATTATCGGTGAGCCATTAACCGACGAACAGATGGAATTGCTGGAAAAAAGCCCTCGCCAATTTATGGCATGGCTGCGCCAGCATACGCTTGATCTCGGCAAAACGGCGCCCTGAGGCTTCTTCTGGCCTCAAATATCCCGGAGCGCGAGGCAGAGCCTCGCATTCCCGATTTCCTGTATCACCGTGTCGGAAGCGGCACTTCTCCGCGATAGTCGTAAAAACCGCGCTTGGTTTTGCGACCCAGCCAGCCCGCTTCTACATATTTGGTCAGCAACGGACAGGGGCGGTATTTTGTGTCCGCCAGACCTTCGTGCAAAACATTCATGATCGCCAGACAGGTGTCCAACCCGATAAAGTCGGCAAGTTCAAGCGGACCCATCGGGTGGTTGGCGCCCAGCTTCATAGCGTTATCGATTGAAGCCACATTCCCAACCCCTTCATAGAGGGTATAGCAGGCTTCGTTAATCATCGGGATCAACACGCGGTTGACGATAAAGGCTGGGAAATCTTCCGCACTTGCGGCTGTTTTGTCCAACCGGTGCACGATGCCAAGACAGGTTTTGTAAGTGGCTTCATCCGTCGCAATACCACGGATCAACTCGACAAGTTTCATGAGCGGCACAGGGTTCATGAAATGAAACCCCATAAAGCGTTCGGGGCGGTCGGTGCGGCTTGCAAGACGTGTGATCGAAATGGAAGACGTGTTCGATGTCAGAATCGTGTGTGGTTGCAAGTGGGGCAACAGCGCATCAAAAATCTTGTGTTTGATTTCTTCGCGTTCGGTTGCGGCCTCGATCACAAGGTCGGTTTGTCCAAGGTCCGGCAGTTGCAATGTGGTTTTGATACGCCCCATGGCTTCGTTTTTGGCGTCTTCGCTAATGGCCTCGCGCGAGACTTGTCGGGCCATGTTCTTGTCAACACGCTGGATGGCGGCGTCCAGCGCGTCCTGACTGATGTCGTTGAGCACGACATCATACCCTGCCAGAGCCATCACATGGGCGATCCCGTTCCCCATTTGGCCTGCGCCAACCACGCCGATTGATTTGATTTCCATGATCCGGTCCTCTTGCACCTTTGAAATTGACCATATGCCTCTGCGTCATGGACCTGCAAGGGCGTAGAGCCATGAAAACTAGAGTCAAAGTGGAACATTAGCGGTTTCGAAATAGCTTTCGGCGAATCTGCCAGTGGGTGAGAATTAAATTGGTGGGTAATCATGTCCTATTTAAAAAGAGGGGGCGGCTCCCTCGACTATTTGCCGTATCGACTGGCCGAGTCCCGTTTGCTGTTTCGGGGACCCAAGCCGGACCTGAAAGGCCGGTTCGTGGCTTTCCTTGGAGGCACGGAAACCTATGGAAAGTTCATTCCCGAACCTTTTCCTGATTTAATTGCGCGGGAAACGGGCTGTGCGAGTGTGAATTTTGGCGTTTTGAACGCGGGGGTGGATGTGTTCCTGTCTACACCTGCGGTCTTGCAGGTGGCGCAACGGTCGCGAAAAACCGTGATCCAGTTGCCCGGGGCGCAGAATCTGTCGAACAGGTATTATCGCGTGCATCCCCGCCGCAATGACCGGTTTATCGGGGCGTCCAATGTGATGAAAATGGTCTTCAAAGAGGTGGATTTTACGGAATTTCATTTCACGCGTCACATGTTGGGGGTTCTTGCCGCACGCGCGCCCGACCGGTTCAAGATACTCAAGGACGAATTGCAGCAGGCCTGGGTCGCGCGGATGAAAATGCTGGTGAACATCATTGGCGGCGAGATCATTTTGTTATGGATGGCCGACCACAGCCCCGATGATCGGCAGTTCCATCACGATGTCGGGCATGATCCGGTGTTTGTGAAACGTGACATGCTCGAAATCCTGAGGCCTCTGGTCAGCGACATCGTTGAGGTGGTGGCAAGTGAGGTTGCGCTGTCGAAAAGGGAAGAGGGGATGGTGTGCGGCGAGATGGAGCGCGTCGCGGCGCGGCGTATGCTTGGACCTGCCGTTCACGAGGAGACTGCGACGCGTTTGGTCAAATACCTTGCCTAAAGCAAAAGACCCGCCATGTGGCGGGTCTTTCTATTCTTTCAGTGCGATTACCTAAAATCGACGAAAAGGCTTAGCCCAGTTTTTCGGTCAGTTCGGGAACTGCCGCGAACAGGTCAGCAACCAGACCAAAGTCTGCAACCTGGAAGATTGGAGCTTCTTCGTCTTTGTTGATCGCAACGATGATCTTCGAGTCTTTCATACCAGCAAGGTGCTGGATGGCGCCGGAGATGCCGACAGCGACATAGAGATCCGGAGCAACAACTTTACCAGTCTGACCAACCTGCAGGTCGTTCGGTGCATAGCCCGAATCGACAGCGGCGCGCGATGCACCAACAGCAGCATTCAGTTTGTCAGCCAGAGTTTCGATCAGAGCGAAATCTTCTTCAGATCCAACACCACGACCACCGGACACAACGATGCCGGCTGAAGTCAGCTCTGGACGATCCGATTCAGCAACCTTGTCTTCAACCCATTCCGACAGGCCTGGGTTTCCAGCGGCTGCAACGGTTTCGATCGAAGCCGATCCGCCTTCGCCAGCTGCGTCAAAGGTCGATGTCCGGAAAGTGATGACTTTCTTGGCATCCGACGATTTGACGGTCTGGATTGCGTTACCGGCATAGATGGGGCGCTCAAAGGTCGACCCGTCCACAACAGCAGTTGCTTCCGAAACGATCATCACGTCCAGCAGAGCCGCAACGCGAGGCATCACGTTCTTTGCGTCTGTTGTTGCTGGTGCAACGATGTGTTCGTAGCCATCAGCCAGCGACACGATCAGGGCTGCAGTCGATTCTGCGAGGCGGTGGCCCAGCGAGTCGTCTTCAGCAACCAGAACCTTGGCAACGCCATCGATTTTGGCAGCGGCTTCACCAGCTGCGGCAGCAGAACCACCAGCGGCCAGAACAGTCACTTCACCGAGCGATTTCGCAGCGGTGACAGCTTTGGCGGTGGCGTCCATCGCCAGTTCGCCATTGTTAACTTCTGCGAGAAGAAGAACAGCCATTACACAGCCCCCGCTTCTTTGAGTTTCTCTACCAGCTCGTCAACCGAACCAACGATGATACCAGCGGCACGGGCAGCAGGCTCGGTTGTCGAAACGATCTCGAGACGTGGTGTCACGTCAACGCCGTAATCAGCAGCAGTCTTTTCATCCAGCGGCTTTTTCTTGGCTTTCATGATGTTTGGCAGCGACGCATAGCGTGGCTCGTTCAAACGCAGATCAACGGTCACGATGGTTGGCATCGAAACTTTGACAGTTTGCAGACCGCCGTCAACTTCGCGGGTCACAACAGCTTTGTCGCCATCGATGTCCAGCTCGGAAGCAAAGGTACCCTGCGACCAACCCAGAAGGGCCGACAGCATTTGACCAGTGGCGTTCATGTCGTTGTCGATAGCTTGCTTACCGGCCAAAACGATACCGGGCTGCTCTTCTTCAACAACTTTTGCCAGAATTTTAGCAACCGCCAGAGGTTCGATGTCCTGGTGGACGTCGTCTGCAGCGATAACCAGGATCGCGCGATCTGCGCCCATGGCCAGCGCGGTGCGCAGTGTTTCCTGAGCTTGCTTTACGCCAATGGAAACAGCAACAACTTCGTCTGCTTTACCAGCCTCTTTCAGGCGAATGGCCTCTTCGACAGCAATCTCATCGAACGGGTTCATCGACATTTTCACGTTAGCGAGATCAACTCCGCTTCCGTCCGCTTTCACACGAACCTTCACGTTATAGTCAATCACGCGCTTGACAGGCACGAGTACCTTCATGGGCGTTGGACTCCTTAGTGTGTATGAGCCGGGACTCCGACTCGACCAAATGCTCTCACCGACGTGATATAATCTTGCGCGGCCGCAAAACAGCGCAAAATCGTCACGTCACAGTCATACGACGTCGCGTTTTGTGATTTGAGGCCAGAATTTTGCAAGAATGTTGCGAAGACGACAGGAATTTGACGTTAGGGCAAGGAGAGGTGTCCCAACGTCGCATGATCTCTGGGCTTTCCGTCGGGCGGATTCCGGTCTTTGATGAGGTCAAATCCGAAAGAGGAGATCGGGACGATGACTGAAGAGGCAAACGTACTCTATTCAACAGACGGCCACGTGGCGACCATACGTCTGAATCGCGCGCGGGCCATGAATGCCCTGAACGCGGCAACACGCGCCGAAATCCGCGCGGCACAAGCCAAGGCCGAAGATGATGATAACATTCGCGTTGTGATCCTGACCGGATCGGGATCGTCTTTTACCTCGGGAACGGATTTGAAAGAACTTGGCGAGTTTCGCGGCAAGCACGGCATGTTCGATATTTCGGTGCGCGACTATAAGCCGATCATCGATGCCATCACCAAAAGTGACATGATCTATATTTCTGCCATCAACGGTGTTGCCGGTGGTGTGGGGCTGTCTATCGCGCTGAGTTGTGATCTGTCCCTGATGGCGGAAAGTGCGACCTGTTTTGCGCCCTTTTCCAATATCTCGCTGGTACCGGACGGGGGGCTGACGTGGTTGTTGTTGCAACACATGGGGTCGAAACGTGCCTTTGCCGCAATCGCCGAAGCAACCCATATTTCGGCCACAGAGTGTGAAGACATGGGATTGGTGAACCGTGTGGTGGGGGATGATGCGCTTGAAGAAGAGGCGGCAACATGGGCCGCGTCACTGGCCGAGCGCGCGCCTTTGAGTTTGAGATATGCCAAGCGGATCATGCGGGCGGCGCACACCCAGAGCCACGAACAGATTTCGCTGATGGAAAGCGAATATCAAAATATGTGTGCCAATTCCGAAGATTCGATGAGCGCGGTTATGGCGTTCATTTCAAAGCAGAAACCTGTCTTCAAAGGCAAGTGAAGGTTTTGGGGGCTCTGCCCCCAGACCCCCGGGATATTTGACGCCAAGAGAAGAAATAGGGCGCATGCCTTGAAAGGCAGTCCGGAGTTAGCGGTTCGCGCCGGGCACCCAAAGAACGTCGGCCTTGCCTGCATCATTTGCGATGCGGGCGGCCACAAAGAACCAGTCGCTCAGGCGGTTCAAATACATGATCACCTGAGGGTTCACGTCTTCCGAGCGCGACAGTTCGACCGAGAGACGTTCGGCGCGTCGCGCGACCGTGCGGCAGAGGTGCAGGTGCGCCGACAAGGAAGAGCCGCCCGGCAGAATGAAGCTGCGCAATGGTTCAAGCGTTGCATTCATGGCGTCGATTTCCGCTTCGAGGCGGGTCACCTGTGATTCAACCATGCGAAGCGGCGGGTATTCGGATTCGGCGTCCTTGTCCATTTCCGGGCGACACAGGTCTGCCCCGAGATCGAAAAGGTCATTCTGGATGGCAGAGAGTTGGGCATCCATCTCATCGGCCGCATAAAGGCGTGCCATGCCGACGGTGGCGTTCAATTCATCCGACGTGCCATAGGCATTTACGCGTGCATCAAATTTGGCCACGCGATCGCCGTTGCCAAGCGCGGTTGTGCCTTTGTCGCCGGTGCGGGTGTAGATTTTGTTCAGAACAACCATCAGATCAGCCTCCGCTACGCAACCAGACAAAGAGCAGGATCAAGACCACGGCCACGAATTGGGCGCCAATCCGGTAACGCATGACCCTGTTGGCGTGCTTGCGGTTGAATTCACCGCCTTTGGCAAAGCCGCCGATCCCGATCATGAGGATGACCAGTACGCTTAGAGAGGCCGCTGCGACGACCCAAAAAAGAGGGTCACTTGCAAGTCCGTTGGATTCCATTTGTGCCTCCTGAGCGTTCGGTATGGCGCGAAGAAAAGATCGCTTTGCTGCTATGTAACAGGGTTTCAGCTCTTGGCAATGATCCAGTCCAGCCAGCGTGTTGGAAGGATGCGTCTGCCGATGCCGCTGATATAGGTGGCGGTGGTGACATAATACCTCGGTTTCGGGCGTTTGCTTTCAAGCGCCTTGACGAGTTTGGCGGTAACAGCCGAGGGCGGCAGTTCGAAAGGATCGGGACCATTAGGGCCATCATAGAGACGTTTAAGAAGGCTGCTGCGGTATTGATCGGCGCGCGCAGACTGTTTCCAGTTGATCCACTTTTCAAAGTGCGGAATCGAGTTGATCCGGATTTTTGTGGTAATGGGGCCCGGCTCTATCAGGACGACGTCAATTCCGGTGTCACGCATTTCGATGCGCAGGGTATCTGTTAAGCCTTCGAGGGCATATTTTGTGGACGCATAGGCGCCGCGCCAGGAATAGGTCACAAATCCCAGAACAGAAGAACACTGCACGATGCGTCCGCTGCCCTGTTTGCGCATGGTGGGAATGACCGCGCGTGTCAGTTCATGCCAGCCAAAGAAATTAGCTTCGAAAATTTCGCGAAGCCCGTCCGTTGGCAGGTCTTCAACTGCACCGGGCAGACCAAAGGCCCCATTGTTGAACAGCGCGTCCAGCGTGCCCCCCGTTGCCGCCAGCACCTCGGACAGGCCGGCGTGAATTGATGCTGTGTCAGCGTAATCGATACGGGGGCTTTCAAACCCTTCGGCGCGCAGGCGCTCGCAATCGGCTTCTTGGCGGCAAGAGGCAAAAACACGCCATCCGCGGTCGCGTAATCCGCAGGCGGCATCATAGCCGATTCCGGAAGAGCAGCCTGTGATAAGTATGGATCTGGTCGACATGACAAGCCTTTCAAAACTGCTTGCCAAGAGTGCTAGGGGATTCGAAAGGTGATCTCAACAGCTGAAACGGAAAGGCGCGACTGTCTGGGCGGATCGGACCGGGTGCTCGGGTCAGGAGGCTGTTTCAAGAAGGCTTTCAGCAGCCCAGCCGACACGGCCCGAGTCGATTACACGGAATTTGACCCAACCCTTGCCCGGATCCTGGAGCACCAAAATCTTCTCGCCCTTGGATAACTTGGCGAGAACATTGTACTGCGTCCCGGGTCCGTTTCGCATGTTGATGCGATTTGCACGAACTTTGCGCAAATCGCGCGGCGCTTCGGGTTGGGTCAAACCTGCCAGCGTTTGCGTTCCATTCTGAGTGGTGGCTGTCTGGGGAACACTGGCGGGATCGGAAAGAGTAAAGAGGGCTTCGTTAGATGTGTTTGCGAACGGGGCCGAGACCAGCGACTGGTTCGGCGCCGGTGTCGGGGCCGTAAACGCGACCTGTTCGACAACGGGCTGATTTGCAGATTGCGCAGCAAAAGTGGTTGGCACCGCCGCAACGGGTGCTGCTAAAGACGCGACCTGAACAGGTTCGGTCGATTGCGTGCTGGTCACCTTGGGCGGAGGTACACTTTCGTCAGCGTATTTCTCAAGGCGTTTGGGCGTTTCAGGAACAAAGTCCCCGCCGCCGCTGAATTCATAGAAAGCCCACCCTAGAAAGGCAAAGCTCAAGAAAATGAACCGTGTCATATGTAACGCTCCCTAAGGAATAACTCGCAATGAAAATACCGGATAGTATTTCAACAGAGTATCACAGGCGCCGACGATTCTATTAATGGAAAAAATACAGGGAATTTCCCCGTGGCTTTCTTGTTCGTGGCGACGCTTGGGGCTACACCAAGAGCATGACAGATACGATCGACGAAGAAGACATCCCCGGAACCGAGGTTACTGAAACGCTGCGCCGTGCCATTGGCGAGCGGTATTTGACCTATGCGCTGTCGACGATCATGCACAGGGCGTTGCCCGATGCGCGTGATGGTCTCAAGCCCGTACACCGTCGGATTCTCTATGCCATGCGCGAATTGAAGCTGGCTTCAAACGGGGGCTTTCGTAAGTCCGCCAAAATTTCCGGCGACGTGATGGGCAACTATCACCCGCATGGCGATGCGGCGATCTATGATGCGATGGCGCGTCTCGCGCAGGACTTTAACGTGCGGTATCCTCTGGTCGACGGGCAGGGGAACTTTGGCAACATCGACGGGGATAACCCCGCTGCGGCGCGGTACACAGAAGCTCGCATGACGCCGGTTGCAGAAGCGCTGCTTCAGGGGCTGAACGAAAACGCCGTTGATTTTCGCGAGAACTATGACGGCACGCTGACCGAGCCTGTGGTGCTTCCGGCGACCTTCCCGAATTTGCTGGCCAACGGGTCAAGCGGGATTGCCGTAGGCATGGCCACGAACATTCCGCCGCACAATATTTCCGAGCTGTGCGATGCCTGCTTGCATATGATCAAGACGCCTGATGTGCGTGAAGATACATTGTTGAACTATGTGCCCGGACCGGATTTCCCAACGGGCGGGGTTATCGTTGAGCCACGCGAAAGCATCGCCCAGGCCTATCGGACGGGGCGCGGATCTTTCCGGTTGCGTTGTAAGTGGGAGATCGAGGACCTCGGGCGTGGACAGTGGCAGGTTGTTGTTACCGAAATTCCCTATCAGGTTCAAAAATCCAAGCTGATCGAAAAAATCGCCGAGCTGATCCAGACCAAAAAGATCCCCATTCTGGCGGATATCCGGGATGAGTCGGCTGATGATGTGCGCGTCATCCTCGAGCCTCGTTCTAAAAACGTGGATCCTGAAGTTCTGATGAACATGATGTTCCGCAACAGCGATCTCGAAGTTCGTTTCAGTTTAAACATGAATGTGCTGATCGATGGCGTGACGCCAAAGGTCTGTTCGATGAAGGAAGTGCTGCGGGCATTCCTTGATTTCCGTCGCGAGGTCTTGATCCGCCGCTCGACCCACCGGATGGAAAAAATTGACCACCGTCTGGAAGTTCTGGAAGGCTTTATCATTGCCTTCCTCAATCTGGATCGTGTGATTGATATCATCCGCTATGACGATGCGCCGAAACAGGCGCTGATGGCCGAAGACTGGGGCATCGACCATGTTCGGGCCACAACCGAGCGTGATTATGTATCCCCGCTGCCGGCCAAGGGCGAAGGTGAGCTGAGCGAAGTTCAGGCCGAAGCCATTCTCAACATGCGTTTGCGCAGCTTGCGCCGCTTGGAAGAGCTGGAACTGATCCGCGAGCGCGATGCCTTGATGGAAGAGCGCGCGGGGCTGGAAGATTTGCTGGCAAGCGAAGACCTGCAATGGGGACGGATTGCCGAGCAGCTTAAAGAGGCCAGACTTCAGTTCGGCAAAAACTATGAAGGCGGCGCAAGACGCACCGTGTTTGCCGAGGCGGGCGAGATCGAAGACGTGCCGCTTGAGGCGATGATCGACAAAGAGCCGATCACCGTGGTGTGTTCCCAGATGGGATGGATCCGCGCGATGTCAGGCCATATCGATCTGACGCGCGAGTTGAAGTTCAAGGATGGCGACGGCCCCCGTTTCATTTTCCACGCGGAAACCACGGATCGTTTGCTGGTGTTTGGCACCAACGGACGCTTCTATACGGTGAGCGCGGCAAACCTGCCCGGTGGTCGTGGTATGGGAGAGCCGTTGCGGTTGATCGTCGATCTGCCCAACGAGGTCGAGATCGTCGATATCCTGATCCATAATCCCGAGAACAAGTTGCTTGTCGCATCTTCGGCAGGAGATGGTTTTGTGGTGCCTGAAAAGGATGTCATCGCGCAAACCCGCAACGGCAAGCAGGTTTTGAACGTAAAAGACGATGCAAGGGCCATGATCTGTCATCCGGTGAGCGGAGACCACGTTGCCGTCGTGTCCGAGAACGGAAAATTCCTTGTGTTCCCCGTGGCAGAGTTGCCAGAGATGGGGCGCGGCAAAGGGGTCCGGTTGCAGAAATATAACATGGCACGCGGACGTCAGGGGACGTTGGAGCTTGATGGAGGGCTTGCCGATATCACCACGTTCAACTGGGCTGATGGTCTGAGTTGGGAGATGGGCGGCGGGAAAACACGCACCGAACCCGACATGAGCGAATGGCTGGGCAAGCGGGCGGGCGTGGGCAAAAAGCCCCCCTATGGGTTCCCGCGCAATCACAAGTTCACCTGATCAGAGGTTGAATGATAAGAAGAAGTCGCCCCTTATTGATCGGGGCGGCTTTTTTGTTTCCGAGTCGTTATGAGTTCCACGTTTTGTCCAAAAGGCTTTTTGCATGACCGATGATTCCCCCTGGACCAAAGGGATGGGTGACGATGGGGACGAAGGCCCCAAAGATCTTGGCGCGACCTTTGTCGAGAATACCCTTTATGGACCCGATCTGAATGTTCTGGATGGCGAGTTTATCGGTGATCGTGGGCGTGTCTTTGGCCTTGCTCTGAAAACGGGTCTTCTGACGGTGCTTACCTTGGGGTTTTACCGCTTTTGGATGAAAACCCGATTGCGGCGCTGGTACTGGTCCGGCGTGCGTGTTGGGGGTGCTCCGGCAGAGTATACAGGCGATCCGCTCGAGAAACTTCTGGGTTTCCTGATCGCGGTTGCCTTTCTGGCCTTCTATATCGGGATCGTTAATCTTCTTTTGATGTTCGTCAGCTTTTCCTTGTTCGAGGGCAATTTTGCGGCCTACGCCTTGAGTTTTGCAGGTGTTGTGCCGCTTTGGTTCTATGCGCGGTATCGGGCGCGTCGGTATGTTTTGGCTCGTACCCGCTGGCGCGGTATCCGGTTCGGTCTTGAACCGGGGGCATGGGGGTATGCGTGGCGGGCACTTGTGCATTGGGCGGTAACGATCCTGACCGGAGGGCTGCTTTGGCCGCGCATGACTTTCTGGCTCGAGAAGTACCGGACCGACCGAACATGGTACGGTGATGTCCGCCTTGAGCAGGAAGGCAAATGGACCATGTTGTACACGGCAACCAAACACGTTTTCTTGGCAGCGGTGGTTGCGGGGATTGCGGCGCTTCTGCTTTGGGCCGACAACATCTGGGGTATTTCGGTTGCCTTAGTCGCTGTGATCTGGGGCGGTTTCGGTCTGGCTTACTATAAGGTGAAAACCTGGGAACTTTTGACAAATGCCAAACGGGCAGGGGGGATTGTGTTTCATGCCCGTCCCAAGCCCCTGCGCGTGTTCTGGATTTACGTTCTGGGTTATGGGCTGAGCAGCTTTGTCGTAACTATCTTCCTTGTTCCTATCGGATTTATGCTTTTGGCCCTGATGGGAGGTGTCGAAGCCTTGGCCTCGGGCGGGGCTGCGAACCTGACGTCTCTTTCTTCATGGGCTCTGACCGCGGTGTCGATCGGGTCCTACTTCGCGATATTTTTGGCATGGGGGGCGGTTGCGCATGCCTTTGTGACTATGCCGCTATGGCGCCACTATTCCGAAACTCTAACGGTCATAGACCCTCAGGCCCTGCATCTGGTGCAGCAGAGGGGGCGCGACAGTTTTGAAGAGGCCGAAGGCTTTGCCGAAGCATTGGATGTGGGGGCCGCGATATGAGCTCGATTATTCCCAGAGTGGTCCGCTCCGGAACCTTGCCACCTGATGCAGATGCCGTGTTGTTCGATGGCCGTACCGCGCATGCAAAGAGTGTGCAGCTTTGGGTGAATCAAAACGCGGGCGTTCTGGAAATTCGGGGAGAGGGGATCGACCAAAACTGGCCAATTGCAGATATTCGCTTGATCCCTGATCAGGCCGGCCAGAAGGGGTTGGTGCTTGGATGTGAGGCTGCGCCACTGGCACGGTTGTTGAGCGCAAACCGGAATTTGATGAACCAGTTTCCAGCCCTGCACAAACGGCGGGCCAATATCTCGCGGTGGCGGCTGCTGCGGTGGGCGGCCGGTGCGGTGGCGTCCGTTGCATTAATCATTCTGGTGCTGGTGCCTTTAATGGCGAACCAGTTGGCAGGCATGATTCCCGCAAAGGGGGAACATGCTTTGGGGCAAGCGACGCTGGAACAGATTCGCACAGCGCTTGACGAGACCGGCATCGCTCCGTTGCCATTTTGTGAAAACGAAGAGGGGCTGGCGGCCCTTGCCAAAATGGAAGCGCGGCTGAGCCCGCAAAAGGATCCTTTGACGGTTCGTGTGTTGGACCATGACATGGTGAATGCGTTTGCCTTGCCTGGGGGCCATATCGTGTTTTTCAGGGGCCTGATTGAGGCGGCGGACACACCCGAAGAAGTGGCGGCGGTATTTGCACATGAAATGGGGCATGTTGTGTCACGCGATCCGACGCGTCACGCGTTGCGGTCTGCCGGGTCCATTGGGGTGCTGGGTCTTTTGTTCGGTGATTTTGCGGGGGGGGCCTTGGTGCTATTCCTGACCGAACAACTGATTGAGGCGCGCCATAGCCAGCAAGCGGAAACAGATGCGGATGCCTTTGCTTATGATGTGCTGTCCCAAGCGGGCGTGCCTCCTTCGGCTTTGGGTGATATGTTCGATACGTTTCGGACACAGTTTGGTGATGCAGACGGGGTGCAGGCGCACTTTTTGAGCCACCCCAAATTGAGCGCTCGTATCGCCGATGCGCGCGCCGCGACCCCTGACGGGTTTGAGGCCCAACCCATATTGACCGACGTCGAATGGCACGCCCTGCAAAACATTTGTGACTAAGTAGGGCACGCCCGCCATCTTCGGGGCTGTGCCCCTGCCAGATGTTGGGCCAAGCCGCGCGATGCGCGGCGGTCGCGTCTAGACCGGTGTCGCGGTCAGCCAGACGCCGGTGTCCGGGCGCAGGGTCAGGATCATCACCGGTTCCGGCGGGCGCCCCGCGACCAGATCAAAGCGAAACCTTTGCAGCAGCGTGGCAAGGATGAGCACGGCTTCCTGAATGGCAAAGCTGGCCCCGATGCAGATGCGGGGTCCGTCCCCGAAGGGAAGGTAGGCATATCTGTCGACCGCTTTGCGATCCGCAAAACGTTCCGGATCAAAGGCGTTGGGGTTCTTCCAAAGGTCATGGTGGCGGTGCAGCGCATAAACCGGAAGCATAACCGTGTCGCCAGGGTGGATATCGCGGCCACATAACACATCAGATTCTTTGGCCGTGCGCGACAGGATGCCAGCAGGGGGGTAAAGCCGCAGTGCTTCGTCAACAATCATGCGCAAATACGAAAGGTCGCCAACGTGTTCGGTTTTCACAGGGCCACCGCCCGTGACATCGGCTATTTCTGCGCGGGCCTTGTCCTGTACCTCGGGGGCAAAGGCACAAAGATAGGTCGACCATGCAAGGGTGAGGGCGGTTGTCTCATGCCCCGCCACAATAAAGGTCAACAGGTTGTCGCGCAGTTCAGCTGTATTCATCTTGCGCTTGGTTTCCGGATCCTGACCGGAAAGAAGCATATCGAGAAGGTCAGGCACCGCCGACGCCCCGCGTTTGCGGCGTTCGACAATCGCCTGATCCGCAACCTGTTTCATCTGAGCGACGACAGGTCCGGAGGTAAAGCGGGACGGGCGCGGCACCCAATCGGGCACCCCGAGCATGTCGAGAATCGATACTTTGCCCGCCGCCGCGATATAGGCATCGATCGAACGATGAACCGCGTCGCTGTCAAAGCTGCCCTCTCCCGAAAAGGTCACGTCCGAAATCACGTCAAATGTTGTGCGCACCATTTCTTCCATAAGGTCAACCGCACGGCCATTGGACGCTGCGATGCGGTCTGCGCTGCGCTGGGCCGCGGCAATCATGATTGGGCCAAGGCTTTGAACGTTGCGGTGGGAGAACACAGGCGCGGCCGTGCGTCGTTGCCAGCGCCAATGCGCGTCTTCGGCGATAAACAGGCTGTCTCCGATTGCGGGGCGCAGAATGTTTTTGGTGGCTTTCGATTTAGGATAATTATTCACGTTCTCGAGAAGAATCCTGCGGATCGCCCCCGGTTCCATAACCATATGCCACCGGATGCCTGTGCGGCCCGAGACCATCGGCTGGCGGACAGCCAGTTCGGGCAGGATGCTAAGCAGGTTCGTGCGTGCAGCCCGCAATGACCCCATCAACCCCAAGGGTTCAGTGGCAAAGGGAACATAGGCGGGAAAAGCTGGATCGTGCATAAATCTCTCCTGATGCAAAATAACATAGGTCGGTCAGGCGCCCGCAGCAAATCTCAGAGCGTTGATTGCGTGGTGAGAAGGCATGAGGTATGCCGCTTGGGATATCTTTTCGTAGGACCCAGTCGAATGATCCGTATCTTTGCCGTTTTTGCCGTTCTGTTCGCTTTGGTAGGTTGTTCCGTGCCAACAACGCCGGTGGATGAACCTCTTGTTGATCTCGGGGACTTTGTTCTGGGGCACAATATTGCGGTCACCAAGAACCTGACCAAAGGCCCGTTGTCGCGTGAAGGATCGCCTGAACGCTGGGAAGCTTCGGTCGAGAGTGCGGTTGATGCCCGCCTTGGCCGGTATGACGGCGAACGGCTGGTACACCTTGGAATCAACGTTGCCGGCTATGTGCTGGCCCAACCGGGTGTGCCGGTTTTGATGGCGCCAAAATCCGCGCTGATCCTGACTGTAACCGCATGGGATGATCAGGCTGGCAAAAAGTTTAACGCCGAGCCAAAGGAAATAATTGTCCTTGAAACCTTCACAGGGTCTTCCTTGCTGGGGTCGGGCTATACGATGCGGCCGGAAGAGCAAATGGCCAATCTGTCCTATAATGCGGCCAAGGCAATTGAAGAGTGGCTGCACGAGAATCGCGCCTGTCTGAAACCGAATCCAAGCTCTGCAGAATTGGCGGCATGCTGGAAAGACAACAAAGACAGCAGATCGCGCGAAGCACTCGAAAACCAATAGCGCGAAGTCGCGCTTGATTTTTGCTGCGCAAAGCAATATGTCGCGCGCGGTAGACACATTTGGGCCACTCGGGCCCACCCATCCAACTAGAAGGCGCCTCGATCATGGCTAAGGAAAAGTTTGAACGCAGTAAGCCGCACTGCAACATCGGCACCATCGGTCACGTTGACCACGGTAAAACGACGCTGACCGCAGCGATCACCAAGCAATTTGGTGACTTCAAAGCGTATGACGAGATCGACGGCGCGCCCGAAGAAAAAGCTCGCGGCATCACCATCTCGACTGCACACGTTGAGTATGAAACCGAAAACCGTCACTACGCACACGTCGACTGCCCCGGCCACGCTGACTATGTTAAGAACATGATCACTGGTGCGGCTCAGATGGACGGCGCTATTCTGGTTGTGAACGCTGCTGACGGCCCAATGCCTCAGACTCGTGAGCACATCCTGTTGGGTCGCCAGGTTGGCATCCCTTCGATGGTTGTTTTCATGAACAAAGTTGACCAGGTTGACGACGAAGAGCTTCTCGAGCTCGTTGAAATGGAAATCCGTGAACTGCTGACCGAATACGACTATCCAGGTGACGACATTCCTGTGATCGCTGGTTCGGCTCTGGCTGCTCTGGAAGACCGTGACGACAACATCGGCAAAGACAAAATTGCCGAGCTGATGGCGGCTGTTGACGAATACATCCCACAGCCACCACGTGCTGTTGACGAGCCTTTCCTGATGCCGATCGAAGACGTGTTCTCGATCTCGGGTCGTGGTACAGTTGTAACCGGCCGTGTTGAGCGTGGCGTGATCAATGTTGGCGACAACATCGAAATCGTTGGTATCAAAGACACCACCACAACCACCTGTACCGGTGTTGAAATGTTCCGCAAGCTGCTGGATCGCGGTGAAGCAGGCGACAACATCGGCGCTCTGCTGCGTGGTATCGACCGTGAGTCGGTTGAGCGTGGTCAGGTTCTGTGTAAGCCAGGTTCGGTTACACCACACACCAAGTTCGAAGCAGAAGCCTACATCCTGACCAAGGATGAAGGTGGCCGTCACACGCCATTCTTCGCGAACTACCGTCCACAGTTCTACTTCCGTACAACTGACGTGACCGGCACAGTTGAACTGCCAGCAGGTACCGAAATGGTCATGCCAGGCGACAACCTGAAGTTCAACGTCGAGCTGATCGCACCAATCGCGATGGAGCAAGGCCTGCGCTTTGCGATCCGTGAAGGCGGCCGTACCGTTGGTTCGGGTGTTGTATCGAAAATCGTCGAGTAATCTCTCTTCGATCTGAATACCGGAAAGGCCGCCCAAGGGCGGCCTTTTTGCTTTGCAGCTGTATCCCGCGCTTGTCCCAATCAAAATTGACAGCGGTTCCCACATTTCGAACGCCATTCTCTTTTCCAGTGCCGTTATGCAAAAGTGTCGATATGCTGCGGTAAGCACTTTTGATTTCAGGATATTGTGAATGGCAGATCAGTCCGGATTTCCCTCAACCATCCAAGACCACGTGAGCATGTTTGCCAGCAAAGACTGGCAAGGCATTGACGCCAAAGGCTTGCGGCAAGCGGCCTTGGTGCCGACAATGCTGAATATCGAGGAGCAGGCCTTTTATCTTTGGCTGACCCGCGAGTGGTTTCAGGGATGCGGCGCGGTGGCTGATCTTGGGTCTTTTGCAGGCGGATCAGCGGCGTGCCTTGCGGAAGGTTTCAAGCAGGCAGAGAAATCCGAGATCGTTCATGCCTATGACAAATTTGAGGTTGGCAAATACCGGGCCCTGACAAAGCGGCATGCGCGCTATCTTGCGCGGCCTCCTGCATCGGAATGCGGTTTGTCCCCGCGTCCTTTGCCCGAGTTTTCAGGGACGGACCTGTTGCCCTTGGCGCAGTTTTTTCTAGAGCCTTGGGGCGATCAAATCAAACTGCATAAGGGCCGCATAGAAGAGCTGGGCTGGCATGGCGGTGATATTGAGCTTTTGGTCATGGATGCCTCTAAAACGGCTGAAACGATGGACCTGATGAGTCGCCAGTTTTTCCCGCACCTGATTCCGGGCAAGTCGGTGGTGGTGCAGCAGGATTTCCTCTGGTGGCAGCAGCCGTGGATCGCGGCGCAGATGGCATTGTTACAGCCCTATTTTGAGCCGGTTGCCTATATCCCCAAACACTCGGTTTCATTCTTGTGCACCAAGGCGGTCCCTGTGGATGTTCTGAAGGATATAAGCGTCGCAGAGTTCGGGGATCGCGAGATGATTCAGGCGCTCAGGAATATGAAACAACGCCTAAAGGGATTTCCGCTGGACCGGTATATGCGTCGGCTGATCGAGGCCGTGAAAGCCAATCCAGAAAAACGAAAAGCCTTTCAATTCGAGACGAAACCCTAAGCCGCCTATCCGCGGCCACTTTGCTTGTCCGAGGCGGCCGTGATCTCTTCAAGGGCCTGTTCGAGATCAAGACGCAGTGTTTCGTAGGTCTCGTCGTCGGCTTTGCGGGGGACGTCCTGTTCCCATTCCTTGCAAAGGAAGACACCTTTGGAAAACGGAGTGGGCAACCACATATCGTCCCAGGTTGGCAGGGCGATAACGCGCTTTTGCGAGAAGGACACGGTGAACACGCGTTTTCCAGAGGAGCGGGCCCAGACGATCGGGACGGTCGAACATACGCGCGCCGGACCGCGGGGGCCATCCGAGGCGATCCCGATAGAGACGCCGTTGCGGATTCGTTTGAGAATCTCTCTGGAAGCCACGACATGGCGGGTGCGGCTGTTCATGGAAATACTGTCAAATCCAAACCGGCGCTGCAGATCACCTGCCAGCCGTCCGGCACGGGCATCAGACGTCAGCGAACAGATCGGCGCGAGGGACGTGTCAAAAATGTAAGGAGACATCATCAGGCGCTGGTGCCAGATCGCGACAATGACGGCCTCTCCGGTTTGAACGGCCTCTTCCATGGGTTCAAAGCCGACCCGTTCCCATCGTGATGTGACATGACAGAATCGGACATACAGCTCGAACAAGGTTGTTGCAAAGCTCTGGACCAGCTGGCTGTCTGCGATCTTTTTTCTCAAACTCACGGGCATCTCTCCTGTGTCCGGTTACTACCTGCTCGGGGCGTGCGGCACAACCAACGGGAAAACCACGCATTAGGTTGTTTTTTCCTCTTGAGTCCTCTCGCGTAGTGGCATAGGAAACCCGTGGCCTTAGGGGTATAGCTCAGTTGGTAGAGCGACGGTCTCCAAAACCGTAGGCCCACAGTTCGAGTCTGTGTGCCCCTGCCATTTACAACTATTTGAGAATAAACAGCTTTTAGGCAATAGGCCTTGGCGATAGGTAAGGCCTAAACGGCTTTATGTAACGCCCAATTGTAACATTTGCCCGATTTGCCCGATTTCGTAACGCAGGCGACCCAGAGTAACCAGAGCAACACAATAGGCGTTACTCAGCCGCTTGAGCCGCCCCTGCGCCCCGCAGGACAGCCAAAACCACCTCTAACGGTTGCCCCGACGCTTGGGCGTATTCCATGGCTTTCAGCATAACCTCTGGGGGCAGATCATCCCCCGTCGCGTCGGTTTTGGGTTTCGGCGTTGACGACAGACCACCCGCGATTGCGACCAATTGCTTTTGGGCAAGCGCCTCAGTGACCCAGCCGTACGTTGAGGCAGTCATGGTAGGATCGGCATGCCCCGCAAATTGCGAAACGGTTTCCAACGGAACGCCTTGTTCGATCAGGTGCGTAATTCCGCCGTGCCGACGCGAATGCAGCCCAGCCGTTACGCCCAGATTGTTTGCAGCCGTTTGCACCATTGAGGACACCGCCGACGGACGCCAGACGCGCCCTGTGCGAGGATCAGGGAACACCAGCCGATCGACATTCCAGACGACGCCCTTGTCGGCTTCCTTGCGCCGCCGTAGCAGGGCCAAAGCATCGGGCACGAGATAGACCTTGCGGCCAAGTTCGCCTGTTTTGGCGCTTGTTTTGGTGCCCCGCCGAATTCGGAAGATACCGCCCGCCTCTTCTGTCACATCTTCGATAATGACAAACGGCGTTTCCGCGTTCAAATGCACATGGGCCCAAGGCAGGCCAAGGGTTTCTTGCTTGCGGCAAGCCGTTAGAAAACCGAACTCGACCACATCGGCCAAATCGGCGTCGTTTCGGTTCAGCTTTTCATGGCCGTTACGCAGGGCATCAACCAAGATTTGCGTTTCATCCGCCGTTGCCATTTTGACGTTCGGGCCCCGCTTGGGCACAGGGGGAGCCTTCACACCTTCGACGCGGACGTTCCAAGTAATCAGACCTTCATCATAGGCATGAGCCATAGCCTTTTTGAGAAAGCCCCAGATGTGGTGCACGTTCCGCGCCCCGTTTCGGCTTTGCCCCGCTTTGGGATGATCGACTGGCCAGACTTCTTTCCGCGCCGCATCGACAAGCGCCACAAACGCGGGTTTCCGCACGTCTGTTAGCTTCATCGCCCCGTTCATGAGCCGTAACACCCCGTTAGCCAATTGGGCATCCCTGTGGGCCGTTTTCAGCGCCTTGTTGGCTCTTTGGTATGGGAGAAAAATTTGCAGCAGGAACCATTCAAGCGACCCATCGGTGACGGGCGCGGCGGGGTTGTCCCGTAGTTGCTTTTCGAGCGCGTTGGCATCCCGTAGCGCCGCCGCTTTGGATTTCGCCTTGATGGTTTTGTTTTTGCGGATCAGGACGGGCGACCCGTCGGCCCGGACGGACCCAGCAGGGCAGGGAATACGAAGGGCCGCAAGCCACTTGCCCCCATCACGTTGATAGACTGACGCCATTATTTCGCCCCCCTGTTCGCGCGCCAAAAGGCGGTTTGACAGCGACCCGAACAGAACTTCGCATCGGATCGGCGGACAGGGAACAGGCCCCCGCAATGATGGCAGGCACGAAAGTCGGGCCGCTCTTTCCAATCTTTTGCCGCATCGAAGCCCATCTTGGCACGTAAAGTCCCGTAATTGACGAAGGGTACCATGTCCTCGCTTAAATCGACGTTGACTTCGCCAGAGTGGATCAGTTGCGAGCAAATCAGGTTCAGCTTGGACGCTGTCACCCGTTCGCGGGCAGGGTCGTCGAGAAAGGTAGAATCGCCGCCGTCGTCGAGCGGGGCCCAGAACCCGTAGATTTCGCGCAGGAAGGCAAAGATATCTTCTTTGTGGGTATATTGGAAAAGCGGGGCTTCATAGCGCCAATCCGCTTCGCGGTTCGCGTCGATTTCTTCGATCGACAATTGCGACATTCGTGCCGCCCAGCCGTCGATTTTCTGGTTATTCCAGAGTTCAGCTTTTCGCATATTCGCTCCTATGCACTTTTGGGCCTTCAAAAGGGACGGTGGGGTAACGGCTGTACGTCATAGATGCCGTAAGAATGCATTGCAAGACCGAATAGGTGTTTATAACCGTAGCGTTTTGCATATAAGTAAGGCGTAACCCTTTTAATCCACACGAAGGCTGTTTACCAAAGTTAAGAGAGCCCACGAGGGGCGCATAAGACAGTAGGAGAAAACCAATGGCCGAAGAAAAGGTATTTATGAGCCCAACCGCGTTTGCAGAAGCCATGGGCGTGTCGAGCGTTACGGTTCACCGTTGGATCAAGGCGCGGACGTTGAAAGCGGTTCAGCGAGGCAAAGTCGTTTTGATACCGCGATCGGAAGTGGGCAGGTTCGCCAAGGAGGCCGATGATAGTATCGGGGCAACCGAATGAGCAAGAAGCACATCACCCAGACACCCATAGGGCTCGAATTTCGGACCTGTCGGACAGTTGCGTGCATCCAGATAAATACAAACGCCGATATTCCTCGATTGTGGCGATGATGGACGGCCTAACGGATACCCCAGCCACCGAACCCGACGCGATGGAAGCCAACCTATCGGGGCGTCGGCCAAGGATCGCCTGACAGCCGCCATTGCAGCGCACAGGAAACGGTTGGAGCGGGAATTCGAGGCCGCAACCTACGCCAAGGCCGTCGAACTCGCACATTACGCCCACGACGAGCGTTTCGAAACCTTGATCGCCAACGTTGAAAAAATGAACGAGCGTTTGACGCAGCTTTTGAAGTCAAAGCACGTTCTGGACCTCAAGGATTACAAGGCGCTGAAAAAGGTTATGGCTCCACAGGGCAACCCGTCGCCCGAGGCGCTACGCCACGCTTGGGAAGTCTTCGAAAGCTTGGGCATTGAACCAATGAGCGACAAAGAAATTGCCTTGGTCGAAACGTTTAAGGCCAGCGCTGCAGCGATGAAGAAATAGCAGCGGTTGCCGCAACCGATAAAAAGCCCCCGCCAGAGGTGGCAGGGGCTTTGCATGTTCAACAAGCTTGTTTCCTAGACGAAACGACAGTCAGGCGACCGCCCAATGTTCGCCTTCCAGCTTGAATTTGTGATGTTCTAATTCAACGATCTGTCGATCAAGCGCAGCAAGGCCTTTAACGAGTTCGTGGATTTTTTCGTCAGATCGCGATGCGGCATAGAGCAAGCCGACCGCCACACTTGCAGGGCCAGTCACTTTCGCGTCCCGTTCTTTTTCCCAGCGTTGGATATTCTTCACCGACGTTTTGATAAGGTCAGCCAGCGCCCTTTGCGACATATCCAATTCAATTCTGATAAAGCGAAACTCAGCCCCCGTCATGACATGCGGGCTCGCTATGATATCCATCGCAATTTCATGATGCAGCCCGTCCAGATTGGCAATCGAAGTCGCAGAGCCATATGGCGTCTCGGTAACTTCAACGCCGCCCTCCAACCAGATAGATGGCAGGCCACAGTCCACGTAATGGAACAGTTCAGACATAGTTCTCTCCTTTCGCTTTCAGCGACCGCCCCTATGCGCGGTTATGACGGTGACAATCATCGCGCCATTGTGAATGGCGCAGACAACGGACACCCGCATACCAGCGGCGACCCCTGAAACCTTCCCTTCCCAACTTCCCTTGTCAGGGTTCCATGACGGACCCGAGGCCAATGTCCCACGTTCGAGCACACGCAAGATCATGCGGCGGGTTAAATCCCGCTCTAGCATTCTTGATTTTGCATGGTCCGTAATGACCACCATGTGGTGTACATTGGCGTAGTTACGGACGTTCTTTATGAATAGGTCAGGCCCCATAAAGGGGATTGGTTCGGCTTCGTTCATGCCCTCAATATGAGGGTGTTATTCACGAATATCAACACCAAAGTTGTTAAGGTCGGGTGAATGCGGCGTTATTGGCCAAGGGCGTTTTCAACAAGCATTAGCGGTCACCATAACCGCTAAACAGCCTCAAGCCCAAGCCCTGACAACCTGTAAGGTCCTGCAAATAAACAGAATTTTTGGTCGCCAAATCGGGTTCAGGGGATTAAGATTGAGAGGCCCCGCGAGCGCCGCAAACGCTCAAACGAGGCCTGTTGTTCGTCGCGGACAGCAGCAAACAAAAACGACCTTGTAACAGAAGGACGCCTCATGGCTAAAAATACATCACCCCCCATTGCAACGCAACCGAAACGCCGTTGGCGCGTCTCGAATGATGAATGGAACGATATTCTGAACGTTCGGCATGGCCTATGGCGTTGCGGATACATCGTCATTCCAAGCGACGAAACGGGCAAAAAGCCTTTGTTCAGCAAATGGCCGCAATTCCAATACGACCCGCAGGACCCAGAACCCGCAATCCCGCGACAAATGACCAACGCGGGGACCTTATCGAAGCTTCCTCACTTAGGAACAGGCGCGTCGACTACGGGGCTTGTTACCTTTGATCTGGACCTAGACGACGCCGACGCCGTTGCCGACGCGCGCGCTTCGATCGAAGATATTGCAGGCCCCGCACCGCTCGTGCGTTTTCGCGATAATAGCCCCCGTCTCATGCTGATTTACGGCGCAGGCAAAACCACCCCGAAACTCGCCAATGACGGCTTTGTTAAAACCCCGTTCGGGGCGATTGGCTGCGACGCAGCCCACGCGGGGCAGTTTGTGCATCTACACGGCCTGCACCCATCAGGCGCGCGCCTGCAATACGAAGACGCGACCCCATGGCAGACCCCCACGCACAGCCTAACGAAAGTTGAAGGCGAGGCCCTACCCCAGATCGCCAAGGCCCTTGCGCACAGCTTGGGCGGCGACGTTGGCGGCATGGCCGTAGCTGGCAAAGGGTTTGCGGGGGATATGCGGACCAAACGCGGCGAGGTAGGCCTTCGCGACGCCGTTGCCGACCTTGTGACAGGGGCCAGCATCACAAACAGCATGGAAACGATCGCCGAAATCCTAATCAACGATCTGGACGTTGCCGACCACGCAGCCGAAGAACTTATCGAAGGGCTGATAATGGCAGGCGAACGTATGACACCAACAGAGGCCAAACGATACGACAACGCCCGATCGCAGCTTGGCACCGACGGACGGCAAGGTATCGGGATTTGTCGCGCGATTGGAATGTATAAAGATAAACGCATCGAAGATGATTTGCGCCCCGTTAAAATCGAAGAACAGGGCCAAATGGAAATCTTGGCAACAGCCTTTAAACGCGCAGACCCAGAGGTTCGAAAGGTGTTTTACGAAAAGCTGAAACAGATCGCCCCGAAGGCTTGAATTTGCCCCGCCCCCGCTGGACCTGATAGGTCAGTATGGGCAGAATAGAACGACAAATAGAAAGGTCCCGCCAATGAACCATAAAACGAAAAAGACGCCCCAAAGGAGCGCCTTGTCCGAATGCGAAGTAATACCACGAACTTCCCAAAAACCAACAGGTTTCAGTTTAGCGTGATGCATTCTGCAAGGCAAGAGGGGCCCAATACCAACAGGCCAAATCTATGCCACAAGACAACAACGCCGCGCCCCTGAGCGGGCTTGATGAAAGCCAGCTAGACGCCGCCCAACTTTCGTTCGACGCGCCGCCAGAAATCCCAAGAGCCGACGGCAAGATATGGGATGAAAAAGGTGGGAACTGGATAGCCCCAGCAGGAAAGAAAACCGACGCAGAACGGCTTGAACAGTTCGCGGTTCGCTTTGGGTCCGACACGGCCATTCCCAACCTAGAGGATAACTGGCTTATCCGCGATATCATGCCTATGAACGGCGCGGTGGCGATGTATGGGGCTCCCGGCTCGGGGAAGTCCTTCCAATCCTTAAGCATGGCCCTATTTATCGCAGCAGGGCGCGCATGGTGCGGGAAGGAGGTCGAGCAAGGCCTTGTCGTCTATGTGGCCCTTGAGGGGGGCGGCGTGTTTTCCAATCGGGTTTTCGCCGCCACAAAGCACCACCACTTAACCGACGACGAACTTGCCAACTTCGCCACGATCAACGCAACCGTGAATTTGCGGGAAAAAGACAGCGGCGCGGAATTGCGGCATTGCCTGACAGCAATCGAAAACCACACAGACAAGAAAATCGTATTGTTGATTGTGGACACCCTGAACCGCGCGTTTGGGGGCGGCAACGAAAACAGCCCCGAAGATATGGGCCAGCTAATCGGCGAACTCGACACGATCCGCGAACAGTTCGACACAACCGTTCAGCTTGTCCACCACAGCGGCAAAGATGTGGCCCAAGGGATGCGCGGCCATTCCAGTTTGATTGGCGCAGTCGACACCGAAATCAAGATCGAACGAAACGACGAAGGGCGGCTTATGACCATCTCGAAACAACGGGACGGCGAAGATGGCGAACAGTTCGGGTTCAGGATCGAAGGTTTTGACGTTGGAACATCGCCCAAGGGACACCCCGTAAAATCCGCCGTTGCCGTGCCAGCCGACAAAGACGCAATCAAAGCGGCTAACAAGAAAACCGCGCAAGGGACAAATCAGACGATCGTTGTAAACGCCCTGAAACAACTTACCGCCGAACCAGAGGCGAAGAAAAAACCGAGCGGGACAGGCTGGCCCGAAGCGGGGCTGTATCACATCGTCTCTGTTGATGATCTTTTGAACCACGCAAAAGGGAAAATAACGCCGCCCGAAGAAGGGAAGAAAGACAGGCGGCGGGAACACCTACTTCGAAGCTTGAACGATATGATCGAAAAAGACGGGCTTTGCATGAATGACGGTTTTGTTTGGGACCCGAAGATGAAGATCACGAAATGATACCCAAAGACAAAAACCCCCTTCCCTCAAGAGGTACCCAAACCCCAACCCTAAAGGGTTTTGGGGGTTTTGAGTACCTTTCACTTAAGGTTTAGGCACTCAAAAGACCTCAAATGGGGGTTTTGGGTACTTTGAGTACCAAAGACAAAAAAACACCGAAAGGACCCCACCCCATGAATTGCCGCCATTGCCACGCCTTCACACGCGCCGACACGATCTGTCCGTCTTGCGCCGACGTCGACAGCGCCTTGTCCACCGCCGTCCAGACTGCCAACCTCGTCTTGCAGGCCCACCACAATCAGGCCCTGAGACGGGCCGCACAGGCCGAGAGATGAACCGACGACCGACCATAGGGGGAAGAATGCGCCAGAACCCCCCCCCGAAATTAGCCGATCTCATGGCCTCTGGCGGCGACCCAGCACCCAGCACAGCCGAAAAGGTGTTATATTGGCTTAAATCGGCGATTTTTGCGCCCCGTACGGTTTCCCGAGATCGCGCGCGACGGGTTTCCATAATCAGGAGAAAACAGCATGGGACATAGGGGAAAAGACAACCGTTTCATCCCGACAAAAGACGATCGCGAGATGGTAATCACACTCCGCGCAAACGGGGATAACCAAACCACGATCGCACGAAAAATCGGGATCGACGTTAAGACGTTGACCAAGTATTTCCGAGGCGAATTAGACGCAGGCAATGGCGAGATCGAAGCGACGCTCTCTCGCGTTCTCATGCGGAATGCCAGTCAGCAGGCCAGCATCCAAGGAAGCAACCAAGCCGCGAAGCTTATTTTCGACTATACCTTGGGCATGTCACCCGAACAAAAGCACCGCCTTGTTCACCAGAACGGCGGCACCGCGATGGATGACGACGACAAGCAACACGCTGTCTCCATCCTCGACGCCAAGATTGCCCCGTACCTCAAGGATTTTGAGGAAGGCCAAGAAATACTGGCGCGGATGGAAAAATATGGCGTGGTCGGCGACGATATAGAGGATGCGGAAGTCTACGACGACGAACCGATCGACGGTGAACCGTTGCGGATTGAGGCCCAGCCCGAGCCCAAGAAAAAGAAGAAAAAGAAACGGAAGGCGAAGAAAAAGCCGAAGGCCGAACCATCCATCGAACTCGCACCGACCCCAGAGCCCGAGCCCGAGCCAGAACCCGAAAAGTCAAAATTGCCGCGTCGATCAGGACGACGCCCCCCGATATGGAAGCCCTGACCATGACCAGATATACCGCCGTCGTTCACAAGGACACCGACACCGATTACGGCATCCACATTGCAGGCCTGCCCTTATTCAGCAGCGCCGCGTCGATTGATGATGTCCCCATGCGGGCGCAAGCTGCGTTGCGTTTATTTGCTGAAACGGAACCTCTGCCCGACCTCGCGTCTCTTGACATCGAATTGGACAGCGCGGCATTTGTCGTCGAAGTCGATATCTAGTCGAATAGGTCTATACAACCGCTGTCGAGCTGTCGAATAATCAATCCTTAACAATACCTTAACACCACTTTGCGTTTCAGGTAAGCTTGTCTCACACCGCAATGCGTAGCCCAGAGGGCATGGCAAGAGGGAAAAGAGACTATGACACCACGACTAAGCGACGTTCCAGATGCCGTATTCGAGACGATCGACGACACACCAATCGCCCCATTCATTGAACAGTTGAAGCGTTGCCGCGCGTTACACCACGATTACAAATTCTTGGGCCCTTGCGGAAAAATATTCGAGCCGTTCCCCCATGAACTGAAGGCGTACACCGCCGATTTCTTCGCCGCGCGTCGTTTTATTGAGGCTATGCCGTCAGAAGCGTTCAGGAAGACCGCCCACGGCGGCGCATTCCTTGCCGAATTCGCGCATTTGATCTCGCCAGACATTGAACACGTTTCAGCAGCCGCCGCGTTGTTGGAGTTGGGACACAAGTTGACCGAACGGACGGCGTTTGTCGAAGTCAGCATTTCGAAGAAATGGATGTTCGAACTAAAAACCGCGCGCCTTCGCGCAAAACTGGAAGGATAGGGCCCATGACCGACACCAGCGCCGAACTCTTTCAGGTATTGCAGTAAAGCCGCCGTTTGAACCGACGCCTGAGATAACTGCTGACCTATCGGTTCCGTTGAGGGTCTAATAAGGGCGCTAGAAAATTTGTTGTTGGAGCTTCCGGATTTCGGCGTGGGACACCAGTGCTCTGGGAAAGGCTTCCAGGACTAGGATGCAGTTTACAGGGCCCTCGTTTAGAGTTAGTTCTGTCAGTCCAATCACGACAGGAGAACGGCATGACGACCGCCAGACTGAGCTCGGCACGCCAAGCCAAACAGGACGAGTTCTACACATCACTCCACGATATCGAACTCGAGCTCGAACATTATAAAAAGCATTTCAAAAACAAGATCGTATATTGCAATTGTGACGATCCTAGAGCGAGCAACTTTTATAACTATTTTGCCGAAAATTTCGAACGACTTGGCCTAAAAAAGCTCCTTACAACCTGTTATCGTAGTCAAGATTGCAGACAATTTAGCCGCGGTGCCTCGGATCAAGCCGTCTTTTTGGAGCTTTCGGGCGAAAGGGCGGAAGATAATGGAAGCAATCGAGACGCAGCAATTGCCCGTCCCTTGCAGGGGGATGGAGATTTTCGGAGTGCCGAATGCATCCGATTTCTTAAGCAAGCTGACATCGTGGTGACCAATCCGCCGTTCTCCTTGTTTCGTGAGTACGTGGGCCAGTTAATTGAACACAAAAAGAAATTTCTGATTATCGGAAACATGAATGCCTTGACCTATAAGGAGGTTTTCCCTCTCTTCCAGCATAATCAAATGTGGTATGGTCCAAGCATACGTAGCGGGGACCGAGAGTTCCAAGTTCCAGCCGACTATCCGCTTAATGCTGCGAGCACGAGGGTTGACCGAGAGGGCAATAGATTTGTCAGGGTGAAGGGGGTTCGGTGGTTTACAAACCTTGACTACCATTTAAGGCACAAGGATCTGGAACTCCAAATGACTTACAAGCCAGAAAACTACCCCAAATATGCAAACTATGATGCAATAGATGTTAGTAAAACTATGAACATACCAAAGGACTATTCCGGCCTAATGGGCGTGCCGATCTCCTTTTTAGACAAGCACAATCCAGATCAATTTGAAATATGTGGCTCCAGTAAAACCCTCAGTCTCCCGATGTCGCAGATTGCAGAAAAAGGAACATACCAGCAAGGAGGACCACGCTTCTACTTGCCAAACGGCGACGGCACTTTTCGGCGCATGTATGACCGGATCGTTATCCGAAACAGGCGGCTAAAATGAAAAACTTCAAAAAGGGTAAGCCATGTCGTACCGCTATTTGGGAAACAAGACCCGCCTAGTTGATTGGATCGTAGGCGTTATTTCACGCGAAATTCCAATAGGATCGTCCATCGCCGACCCGATGTGCGGCACAGCGTCAGTAGCATTTGCGCTAGCACAGGCAGGATACTCGGTCATGGCGGCGGACGCGTTGAGCTTTCCAGTGGTTCACGCACATGCGCGGCTGATTGCAAAGAAGGCGCCAGATTATGAAGCGCTGGGCGGCTATGAGGGAGCTTTAGATTGGATGCGCTCAGTTCAACCAATTGAAGGTTACTTTTTTCGAGAGTTCGGTGATGAAGGCCAACCGGCAAACGGTCGGTCTTCAAGGCGCTATTTCTCAGCGAAAAATGCAGCACACATCGACGGAGTTCGTGCAGGGATTGAAAAAATGAGAAAGGCTGGAGAAATAAGCGAGACGGAACAGTATGTAATGCTCCAACATCTTATCCTTGCGACCAATAAGGTGGCCAACATTAGTGGTACCTATGGGTACTTTAGGCGAACTCTATCAACGTCTGCTCTTAGGCCTCTCAGTTTCGAGGCGCTCAAATTTGACCGCACGATTGGAAATCATGCGGTCGTGCAGGGTAATGTTGAGGACCTCGCACCCAAACTGAACACGGACGCCGTGTACCTCGATCCACCTTACACCAAAAGGCAATACGCTGGGAACTACCATGTATTGGAAACTCTCGCCCGAGGGGATGAGCCAATTGCTGTTGGTGACGGAGGGCTTCGTCCTTGGCAAGAGCAAGCCTCTAAGTTTTGCTACAAACGAACGGCGGCCGACGCTTTTAGAGAAACACTCGAGCGTCTCCGGGTTCCACATATCTTTATATCGTATAGTGAGGACGGTCAGGTTGGCGAAAAGGAACTGTTGTCAATCTTGAGAGAATTCGGCAAAGTCGCGATGCATGAACATCCTTATTCCCGGTACCGCAGCAATGCTAAAGGGAAAGATGGTACCGTTCTCGAAAGACTTTATCACGTGAAGGCAATTTGATTATGCAAGGCAAGCTGGAAATTCAAAGCATCTGGTGGCGCAATGTTCAACCCGGCGAGTTTTACAACATCGAGCGGCATCACCAAATCGACGGCGGGGGTGGATCGCTTTATATTGAAATTCCTGCTTCTCTTGTCGCTGAAACGCTCGACTTTTTGGGCGTGACTGCGGCTGACGCTGAAGCTGGTCCGATTGTTGTTGATGCGAGTGCTGTCGATGATGCCAACGTTTCCGGCCCTATCGAATTCAAGTCTAAGGCTGGAGGCCGACTTCGCATTGCAAATCAAAACCGCCAGGCTCCCAATTCGCTGCGGCATCCGGCATGGACAGCTGCGAGAAACTTCCCATCGGCCCCCGACACTGTCGGCAGCAAAGAGGACGCGCTGCCCTTTTTTCCAAAAGGCGGGCTCAGGATCTATATTGCGAAATCAAATGCGGGAGAGTACTTCGCGGGTTTCACAAGCGGTTACCGCCCTGCGAATATGTCGAGAAACAGTCCAATGTGGGATCTGTACCCCGATGGAAATCGGCCAGTCGGTGGCGTCATAAAGGCAGGTTGAACAAGATATGCCTGACGCAATCAAAAATATCCTACTTTCATGGGGTCGAGGGCGGAATGCTTTGTTGTATGGCCCGCCGGCAACAGGCAAAACTCGCTTAATCAGCGAGCTTTTTGAAATCCTCAACAGTCCACCCGAAGCCGAACAGGGGATTTGGCTAGACCCCGCCGAAACCGAAACACCGTTTGTTCGACCGGAGTTGGAAATCCCGATCCCCCGACCGGTCAAAGTTGTTTGGACAACTTTTCACCAATCGTATGGATATGAGGATTTCGTTCTCGGTCTCAGACCTGAAATGACTTCTGAGGGGACGCAGCTCCGGCCTTGGTCTGGAGTTTTCCTCGATGCGGCCCTCGAAATTTCCGACCCCGAAACCGACGTAAACTCAGTTGTAATTTTCATTGACGAAATCAATCGGGGTAATGCAGCGAGAATTTTCGGCGAGTTTATGACCTTTTTGGATTTCGACTATAGAGAAGAGGGAAGTGTCCCTCTCCCGTTGCCGTTAAGACAGCTGTCATTTGAAAGTGGTGTAAGTGAGGAAATCCGACGACCCGGCGGCAAGACGGCCACAATTCCTGAAGGGTTCACCTTTCCCAAACACGTGTATGTTGTTTCCACAATGAACAGCGTTGATAGAGCTGCAGTACCGATCGACAGTGCTCTGGCACGCCGATTTGACCGTATTGAGATGCGGCCAAACCTAGACGTTCTTGGAAAACTTTGGGGGCTGACAAGAGAAACAATCAATGCACCAACGGACGAAAATTGGGAGACATTGTCCCCGTTTGAAACCACCTACTTGCTACTCGATCGTCTGAACGCCTTAATTGCGGGCGACCTTGGGCCGGAGTTCGAGCTTGGGCACGGGCTTTTGGTTTCCATCCAAGCCGCCGCAAGCGATACAGGGGTTCCAATTTCTGAGGATCAAGTTTGGCGCGACATAGCGCGTGTCTGGGACGACGTGTTGTTCCCTCAGCTTGAAGACAGGTATTCTGGCCGCCCCGAACAGCTTATAGAATTGCTACGGGTCGATAGCCCTCCTGCCACCGGTGAAATCGCATGGGCGCTGCGCACTACTATAGGCAACAGCTCGCCAACTCGTACGCTTGCGCCCGTTCGAGTTAGCGACCTTGATCTAGAAATTGTCAAAAGGTCCTTCAGGTGGCTTACGAGGTAATCGCGCAACCTCGAATTGAGCTCCAAGAGTACGGCGAGCCGGTTTTATACAGGGCGGACAAAATGGATCTCGATCTTTTAGCTAGCGCAAATAAGCGTTGGCGAAGAGAATTGGGAATTCCGTTTGATCCAATTCGCGTAGAAATCCACGATGAAAATATGGTGAAACTACGTGCCGAAGCGGTAACTGGAGTACTTCGCATAGGCAAAGTCGACATAGAAATTGCTCCAAAATTTCTCAGCGCCGAGACCAAAAATTGGCAAACAGTACTTTGGCGAATTCTTTCGGTCGTAGAGGGAGGGCACGTTGATGAAAATTTGACGACGGCCCAATCAATCGCTTCGCAGTCTTTACCTGATCTGCTTGCGGAGATGTTTCTTAAGTCCTACGCAAGAGGCGCAGCCCGCGGACTTCCTCGCGGCTATCGGAACGAGCAGAGAAGCGGATCTATGCTGCGCGGAAGCATCGATACGTCGCGCCTCGGAGATTGGGTCGCACGTCCGTGGGAGCTTCACTATGTAACGGATTTCTTGACCGACGACACGGCCCTTGCTCGGCTTCTTCGTTGGTCGGCCAACTGCCTTGCTGCAACAGTAAAAACGCCTGCGCGATCTAGGGCCCTCCTTGAGATCGCAGCCGGCTTAGCTCATGTCGGAAGACATCCCCCCCACATTGCTGATGCAAGGCAAATAGGTCTCGGTATCCAATATAGAGAACTTGAGCCTGCTCGAATTGTTGGGTTGCTATTACTTGAAGGGTTTGGAGTTCACCATGCAAAAGGCAACTTTTCACTTTCTGGATTTCTCTGGAACTCGGACCTGATCTACGAAAACTATGTCTTTTGGCTTTGCCAAAGAGCGGCTGCGCATCAGGGAAGCCGTGTAGACAAGCGCAGGATTGTATTTGGTGAAGTTGTCTCCGGAGGCGGCACAAAATTGGTAACAGAGCCAGATGTTGTGTTTCGCGACACCAAGGGCACGCCGATTGCCGTATCGGACGCTAAGTACAAACGCTTGGGGACCCGCCCTAAATCATCGGACACCTATCAGCTAGTTACTGCGGCGCATGTCCTTGGGTGTCAACGTGTTTCTCTCACGTACCCAGTGGCTCAAGATAGATCACCAACATACTGGCGGATTTCGTCTAGTTTAGGCGGGCTTGACATCGTGTTAACGGCTCTTCCTCTTAACCTAATGCTACTCTTGCAACCAAAGGGGCCGCAACAATTAGTTGACGCTATCCATGGCTGGCTCAGTAACAAGTTTTAACTTTGAAGCGCTGCTCACTTCAGCGAGAAGGAGCTCAGGCTGGCCTTCGATCGCTATCGCATCCTTTGTGCAGAGCGTGCACTGCTCAAAATGTAACATCCAAATGTAACACGACAGGCGTTGTCAGGGGTTGCAGGGGCATACTTGAGTAACATCTGGGCTTCCGAAACCCCAATAAATAAGGGGTTTCAGATTTCTTGGGTAGGTCTCCAAAACCGTAGGCCCACAGTTCGAGTCTGTGTGCCCCTGCCATTTTCCACAAAACTGAAAAGAAATTGATATGTTACCACCGAGGATATCTTGCGCAAATTCGGCAAAGCCCGAAGTCTCTTCTTCCATGACTTTTTCCTATTTTTTTTGCTGCTTTGCCGCTGATTAATCTTCGGCCTCTACCGCGTCTAAAGAAGCCAGAAGTCTTGCGGGACAATGAAATGAGTTATCTTTTAGAATCTTCCTACAGTAGCCGGAGATCAAAAGAAGAAGGTGAGACTCACTCACAAGTGGTAAAGGTAACTTGTCTGGAAATTCAATTATTCTAACGACCGGATAAACGCCAAACGATGAAATGGAAACTGACTTTACACAACCCTTTGGATCGTGATTGGGGTCAGCAACAATGACAAACCCGCTAACTTCATTTTTCTGAGAGGCTTGCCACGCTCCATAGCATCCAGCGCCAAGTCGCGAGATGCCGTTGTCGACTATGTCTCGCACTGAAGGATGTGCGGCAGAGACATCCAAGCCACGCGCCTGAAGGTCTGCTTTGTCAATCGCCTCCTTGTTTTCGATATCTGGTAGGAAAACAACTATGTAGTTGGCCTTGGGACTGAAGAGACTTTTTTCGGTAAACCAAGTTGAACTCTCACCAACTAAAGAGGCGTATGTGAGGCTCAATTCAGCTACAGAACTGATTGTAGAAGCGGCGAAAAACATGTCATCAGCAGATGCCGCACCCAAAATCTCTAATCTGACCGGTTCCGTCCATTGGATCAGGCTATCGTGGCTAGGATTTTCGCGGGTGTATCTATCCTTGCGCTCAAGGAAGCTCTCCTCCTCAGCATATGCGGTCGAGAAAAGAAGCATTGAGTTGGTCAAACAAAAAAGTACAGCCAACATTATTACCCATTTAGTTCGATCCAACCGGCCACAACAAAAAGATGAATCGGTAGCTTTTGAGTGTCTCAATTTCATTTATCCCCGATCTCATAGATTCGCAGAAAAGCATCAAAGAACTCTTGCCTCTCAGAAAGGCAAAGTCCTTTTTGTAAGTTACGCAACATCACAGCCATAAGCCGATTCATAACTTCACACGTTCCTCAAAGCGCCCCTCAAAACACAAAGCCGCTGTCGCCAAGCTGATGACAAGCGTTTCTGCGGATGCGCGAGATCGCTTTGCCACTTTTGGGCCATTGGTCACGTCGAAGGGTGTATTTTGTCAGCGCTGAGGGACCGATTGCGATCCAGCATAACCGAGGCAGGGATAAGCACGGGCAGGCCGCATCGAGATGCGCGGCCTGTGTATCGTTTTTCGTCGCTTAAGGTCTCGGGAAGATAGTTCCTTCAGAGTCGCTGCATGCTGTCTGAGTGCTGTCATTGGGAAACAGCTTGGCAGCTACTTTTTGCGCGTGTGGCAAAAGCTCTTTTTTAGGGAAGTACTCGTCATCCTTGATCGCCTGACGCGTCAGTTTGAAGTTTTCCCAACCTTCGACAGGCGCATCAACAACAACGGGTTCTTTTTTGGCGTAGTGAATCTTTTTGATCCGCGCAAAGGTGCCTTGTGTTTCAAAGTCGGTCACAGACATGTCGAGTTCTTTTTCAACGAGATTGAGCACATCGTTTACTTCGCAATCGTCGACGTTGATCGTGATGACCCGACCAAAGGGCAATGTCCAAACCGGTTGGAATTGCGCACAGACATGCGGGTCGGATGTTGAGGGGCGCTCGCGTGGGATCTTTTTCAAGACTTTCACGAAGTCATTAAATGACAAGCCGTCTTTTGACATGCTGATGCCGGCACGATTTTGAATCTGGGTATCGATCACGTTGTACCGCACGCAATGGCGGAACTGCGAGATAAGCCGTTTGGCGGGATCACGGGTGACCTTGAGAAGGGTCCAGTTGTCTGGGTCGGCTTTCGCGAATGCCTGTTTGCGCTGCTTGTAGACCTGAGAGTTGTAATAGACCTTGTTGCGGAAATCGTGCGGCCAATGCGAGAAATAGTTGGCGGCGGGCAAAAGGTTTTCTTTCAGAAGGAACCAGATGATCGCATGAGAACAGGCAGATTTGGGCGAGAAGGACAGCACCACCCGTTTCTGGCTGAAAATCAGCGGCATCGGTGTCACGTTGAGCTGTTGCATTTCAAAAGATCTCTTACAGAAAAGGCCAAAGGCATCGCGGTTATGTCATGCGGAACAGGGTCGCATTCTTGGTGGGTCGGTCGCATTGAAAATCAAAGCAGAACACGGGAAAACCTCCCGACCGCAGCGTTATAGGCCGAAATTTTTGTGCGTGTAAGAGGGCACATGGTTGCGGCCGAAAACTGTTCCGAATTTGCCAGATCAAGTGCCATGTTCCGTTTGGTGTGATCCGGGATCGGGCCATAATGAAATGGGGGAACACCTTGCGGTGATCCATATTGACCCGGTCGGGCTGGTCTGTTCTTTCATGGTGCAGAGAAGTTTTGATTCTGCGACAAGTGTCACGGAATCGCCCTACTTTTGACCTTTAATCACCCTAATTGGCCTTCAAAATGTCACGATACATCCATGGATGTGCCGGGATTGGGTGCTGCTGCCAACGAAACCCGTCCCGTAGGGGGAAACAGGCACATGTGATTGATTCGCCTGTGCCAGAAACATGGGAAGTGGTTGCCATGACCAGTAAGCACGGACTTTTCCGGTCCGATGGTCGGCCTGCGCGTCAGTATGGCGAAGAGATCATCGAACCAGGACAGGAATTCAATGAAGAGACGCTGGATGTCATCCGGTCTCTTGTTGATGAGAAGCATGATGCAACAGAAGCCTTATCAGGCTTGGAGACCGATCATGCACCAGACGCGGAATGGGAGGCGCCGAAAGTCTCGGATGATGACCCTGAGCCGCCTGAAGGCCTCTTGGGCATAGAATTGCGGGACGACGAACCGCAGCCCGCGTTAAAGCCGTTATTGCATTTTTCCGAACCACAAGAAGAGGCGCCCCTGTCGCCGCCAACAGATTGGGTGTCCAAGGCGCATCAGGATGCGCAGGGTGGCGCGCGCCGCCGATTGCTGTGGCGTGTGGATACCTATGCGCGCGGGGTTGCTGTGGTGTTTTTGGCAGTTGTTGCTGTCTGGGCTTTCTGAGCAAAGCTGACACCCTTGGCGGCTTTATCGGAAAGACGCATCGGGGTCGCAACCTCGATGCGTTTTCTCTTGGGGCAATCGACCCCTTGAAATTGTCTGGCGCGCCGCGTATGTGAGCCTCTGATCCAGTCAAAGAAGAAGCATCATGGCCAAAACCAATCCACTTACCTTTATTCAGCAGGTCCGTGCAGAGGTCTCGAAAGTCGTCTGGCCAACCCGCCGCGAAGTTCTTTTGACAACCGTTATGGTTTTCATCATGGCCGCACTGACAGCGGTGTTCTTCTTCCTGGTTGATCTCATCGTCAGAAGCGGACTGCAGGGCATCCTGTCAATGTTCGGCTAAGCCATTCCGGCTTTGACGCGAGAATTCGAGCCGCGATTCGGGGCTTGATTACAAATCAGTTAAACAACAGCCGAGTTTCTTTGCGCAGGGCGGTCAGCGGCGCAAAGCGTTTCCGGCGAAAGCGGTGTCCTTCATTGGGGCTTTGCCGCAACGGATGTTGTCGGTCCTTATCGCAACGAATTTCGTCAGATATTTCGTTTGTGCTTGAACCGAGAGCGTTTGGGATGTAATTCCCGCAGGAAATCCGGAAATGGCGTGCGGCGATTCGTGTTGCGCGCCGCTTTTTTGTTCCGGCCAAGGCGGCAACGCCTTTAGCAATGAGATTATTTCCGGCCTTGGGTCGGATGAAGACGGGAAGAGCGATCAAATGGCGAAACGGTGGTACTCGGTTAGTGTTCTGTCGAACTTCGAAAAGAAGATCGCTGAGCAAATCCGCACGTCGGTTGCCGAAAAGGGTCTCGAAGACGAGATCGACGAAGTGCTGGTTCCGACCGAAGAAGTGATCGAAGTGCGCCGTGGTAAGAAAGTTACCACAGAGCGCCGTTTCATGCCGGGCTATGTTCTGGTCCACATGGAAATGAGCGATCAGGGTTATCACCTGATCAACTCGATCAACCGCGTCACTGGTTTTTTGGGCCCGCAAGGTCGCCCGATGCCAATGCGTGACGCAGAAGTGAACGGCATCCTGAACCGCGTTCAGGAAGGCGAAGACGCGCCGAAGTTGTTGATCTCGTTCGAAGTGGGCGAAAAGGTCAAAGTCAACGACGGCCCATTCGAAGACTTCGACGGCATGGTCGAAGAAGTTGATGACGACAACCAGCGCCTCAAGGTGACGGTGTCGATCTTTGGCCGCGAAACGCCGGTCGAACTGGAATTCACTCAGGTCACAAAACAGATCTGAGTTTAACCGAGTGGGAGGCGAGCGCATCGCGATGCGCGGACTGAACCACACAACTAGAGCCCGAGGAACGCGTTCCGAGGGTGTTGGAAAGAAGGAGAGGCCACATGGCCAAGAAACTCGCCGGCACGATGAAGTTGCAAGTGCCCGCCGGTCAAGCAAACCCGTCGCCGCCCGTAGGTCCGGCTTTGGGTCAGCGCGGCATCAACATCATGGAATTCTGTAAGGCATTCAACGCCAAGACACAGGACATGGAAGCTGGTGCACCTTGCCCGACTGTCATCACATACTATCAGGACAAGTCCTTCACCATGGACATCAAGACGCCTCCTGCGTCTTACTACCTGATCAAGGCCGCTGGTCTTAAATCCGGTGCAAACCTGCCCGGTCGCGAGACCGTTGGTTCGGTGACCCCTGCTCAGGTGAAAGAAATCGCCGAAGCAAAAATGAAAGACCTGAACGCAAACGACATCGATGCTGCTATGCAGATTATCCTTGGTTCGGCACGTTCGATGGGCATCGAGGTAAAGTAATGGCTAAACTTGGTAAGCGCACAACTGCTGCTCGTGCAGCGTTCGCAGGCAAAAGCAACCTCACCGTTGAAGAAGCTGTCGCTCTGGTCAAGAACTCGGCAACATCGAAGTTCGACGAGACTGTAGAAATCGCAGTTTGTCTGGGTGTTGACCCACGTCACGCGGACCAGATGGTTCGTGGTGTTGTTGGTCTGCCTAACGGCACAGGTAAAACTGTACGCGTTGCTGTTTTCGCACGTGGTCCAAAAGCTGAAGAAGCTCAGGCCGCTGGCGCTGACATCGTTGGTGCAGAAGATCTGATGGAAACCGTTCAAGGCGGCACCATCGACTTTGATCGCTGCATTGCAACACCTGACATGATGCCTGTTGTTGGTCGTCTGGGTAAAGTGCTTGGTCCACGTAACCTGATGCCAAACCCGAAAGTTGGAACTGTGACTATGGACGTGGCTGATGCCGTGGCCAAAGCCAAAGGTGGCGAAGTCCAGTTCAAAGCTGAAAAAGCTGGTGTTGTTCACGCCGGTGTTGGCAAAGCTTCCTTCGACGAAGCCAAGCTGGTTGAAAACGTTCGCGCCTTTATGGACGCCGTTTTGAAAGCCCGCCCAACAGGTGCCAAAGGCGCATACGTCAAGAAAATCGCTCTGAGCTCGACAATGGGCCCCGGCGTAACAATTGACGTTGACAACGCTGCCGCGCAATAAGCGCTAAAGAATTCTTCGGGGCAACCCGATGAATGGCGGGGCCGCGACATAGGCCCCGTCCTGTCCGAGACGGAGGGTGAAGGAAACTTCATAATTCCTTCCTGAGATGGGAAACGAGACGAGAATTTTCCGTAAGGTTTCGACCTTCGGGCGATCTGGCCTCGGGACCCGTAGACAAGGACCCGAACGGTGGGGCAACCCGCCAAAACTGAGCCGGGGAGAGATCCCCAAATTTGGAGTAAAACTGTGGATAGAGCCCAGAAAGAGAAATTGGTCGACGAGCTCGGCCAGATCTTCGAAAGCTCTGGCGTCGTAGTGGTTGCACACTACGCGGGCCTCACGGTTGCTGACATGCAGGACCTTCGCGCACGTGCTCGTGAAGCGGGTGGTGCTGTTCGTGTTGCCAAAAATAAGCTCGCCAAGATCGCCCTCGAGGGTAAGCCCTGCGCAAGCATCGCTGACTATCTCGATGGCATGACCGTTTTGACCTATTCCGAGGACCCTGTGGCAGCTGCCAAAGTGGCCGAGGACTTCGCCAAGGAGAACAAAAAGTTCGCTATCCTTGGTGGTGCAATGGGTGAAAACGCGTTGGACCGTGCCGGTGTAGAAGCCGTGTCGAAAATGCCTTCGCGCGAGGAGCTTATTGCTTCGATCGTTGGCTGTATCGGCGCACCTGCTTCGAACATCGCTGGTGCAATTGGCGCGCCTGCAAGCAACATCGCTGGCATTCTGTCGACCATCGAGGATCGTGCAGAAGCTGCGTAAGCAACTTGAGAACCGCGTGTGGGTAAATACCCGGCGTTGGAACACATAATATATATACGGAAAGAGTCTAAAATGGCTGATCTGAAAGCACTCGCAGAAAGCATCGTGGGTCTGACCCTGCTGGAAGCACAAGAACTGAAAACCATCCTCAAAGACGAGTATGGCATCGAGCCCGCTGCTGGCGGCGCTGTAATGATGGCTGGTCCTGCTGACGCCGGTGGCGCATCTGCAGAAGAGCAAACTGAATTCGACGTCATCCTGAAATCGGCTGGCGCTTCGAAAATCAACGTCATCAAAGAAGTCCGCGCCCTGACTGGCCTGGGCCTCAAAGAAGCTAAAGAGCTTGTTGAAGCTGGCGGCAAAGCTGTCAAAGAACAAGTTTCGGCTGACGAAGCTGCAGACGTCAAAGCGAAGCTGGAAGCAGCTGGCGCTGAGGTCGAAGTTAAGTAATCATTGCCGGGGTTTCCCCGGATGTGATTTCAGGCTGGGTACGGGTTTTCCCGTGCCCAGCCGAACCTGTCTCAGAGAAGGCTTTTGCGAAAGCCTTGCCTAAGACCAGGTTCAAAGATCGGGAGGCTTCCTTTGGGACGGAGGCCGGGAATTGATCGAACTGTTTGGTCGTCTCGGATGGGGGCGATGCCGGGGCCCGACGGCAGGCGCACTCGCATGAGAAACGAAAGGTGACACCGACCATGGCTCAGACCTACCTTGGCCAAAAACGTTTGCGTAAATATTACGGCAAAATCCGCGAAGTGCTGGAGATGCCTAATCTTATTGAAGTTCAAAAGGCTTCATACGACCTGTTTCTGCGTTCTGGCGACGCGAACGTGCCCACCGATGGTGAAGGCATTCAGGGCGTATTCCAATCGGTCTTTCCGATTAAGGACTTCAACGAAACCAGCGTAGTTGAGTTTGTCAGCTACGAGCTGGAAAAGCCCAAATACGACGTCGAAGAGTGCATGCAGCGCGACATGACCTATTCAGCTCCGCTGAAAGTCACATTGCGCCTGATCGTGTTTGATGTCGATGAAGATACCGGTGCGAAATCGGTTAAAGACATCAAAGAACAAGACGTTTTCATGGGCGACATGCCTTTGATGACGCCAAACGGTACGTTTGTTGTGAACGGCACCGAGCGTGTGATCGTGTCCCAGATGCACCGTTCGCCTGGTGTGTTCTTTGACCACGACAAAGGCAAAACCCACTCGTCGGGCAAGCTGTTGTTCGCTTGCCGGATCATCCCATACCGTGGGTCGTGGCTCGACTTTGAATTCGATGCAAAAGACATCGTCTTTGCACGTATTGACCGTCGTCGTAAGCTACCTGTCACCACGCTGTTGTATGCGCTGGGTCTGGATCAGGAAAGCATCATGGATGCTTACTATGAAACCGTCGACTTCAAGCTTGAAAAGAACAAGGGTTGGGTTACCAAGTTCTTCCCTCAGCGGGTTCGTGGCACACGTCCGACATACGATCTGATTGACGCTGCAACTGGCGAAGTCATCGCGGAAGCCGGCAAAAAAGTAACGCCGCGCGCCGTCAAGAAAATCATCGACGAAGGCAAAATTACCGACCTGCTGGTCCCGTTTGACCACATCGTTGGCAAGTTTGTTTCGAAAGACATCATCAACGAAGAAACCGGTGCGATTTACGTCGAAGCCGGCGATGAGTTGACGCTGGAATTCGACAAAGACGGCGACGTGATCGGCGGTTCGCTGCACGATCTGATGCAGGCTGGTGTCGAAGAGATTCCGGTTCTGGACATCGACAACGTCAATGTTGGTCCCTACATGCGCAACACCATGGCGATGGACAAGAACATGAACCGCGAAACCGCGCTCATGGACATCTATCGCGTGATGCGTCCGGGCGAGCCACCCACTGTTGATGCGGCGTCTGCCCTGTTTGACACTCTGTTCTTCGATTCCGAGCGTTATGACCTGTCGGCCGTTGGTCGTGTGAAAATGAACATGCGTCTGGCTCTGGATGCAGAAGACACCATGCGCACCCTGCGCAAAGAAGACATTGTCTCTTGTATCAAGGCGCTGGTTGAACTGCGTGACGGCAAAGGCGACGTGGACGATATTGACCACCTCGGCAACCGTCGTGTGCGTTCCGTTGGCGAGCTGATGGAAAACCAGTACCGAGTTGGTCTGTTGCGCATGGAACGCGCAATCAAAGAGCGTATGTCATCCGTCGAAATCGACACTGTCATGCCTCAGGATCTGATCAACGCGAAACCGGCTGCGGCTGCTGTTCGTGAATTCTTTGGGTCTTCGCAGCTGTCGCAGTTCATGGACCAGACCAACCCGCTTTCCGAAGTCACCCACAAACGTCGTCTTTCGGCGCTTGGGCCAGGTGGTCTGACACGTGAGCGTGCCGGCTTTGAGGTTCGTGACGTTCACCCGACCCACTATGGTCGGATGTGCCCGATTGAAACGCCTGAAGGTCCAAACATTGGCCTGATCAACTCGTTGGCTACGTTCGCGCGCGTCAACAAATATGGCTTTATCGAAACACCTTATCGCGTCGTTAAAGAAGCGAAAGTGACCGACGAAGTCCACTATATGTCCGCGACCGAAGAAATGCGTCACACCGTGGCGCAGGCCAACGCGACGTTGGACGGTGACGGCAAGTTCATCAACGATCTGGTGTCGACACGCCAGAACGGTGACTACACACTTGCGTCGCGTGAAGCTGTCGATCTGATCGACGTTTCGCCAAAACAGTTGGTCTCTGTGGCTGCGTCCCTGATCCCGTTCCTCGAAAACGACGATGCGAACCGTGCTCTTATGGGCTCGAACATGATGCGTCAGGCCGTGCCGCTACTGCGTGCCGAAACTCCGCTGGTCGGAACCGGTATCGAAGAAATCGTTGCACGCGACTCGGGTGCTGCGATCATGGCGAACCGCGCTGGTATCATCGACCAGGTGGATGCACAGCGTATCGTTATCCGTGCAACCGAAGATCTGGCGATGGGCGATGCGGGCGTAGACATCTACCGCATGCGCAAGTTCCAGCGGTCGAACCAGAACACCTGTATCAACCAGCGTCCGCTGGTGAAGGTGGGCGATCTGGTCACCAAAGGCGAAGTTATCGCTGATGGTCCGTCGACCGATATTGGTGAACTGGCTCTGGGTAAAAACGTGGTTGTCGCGTTTATGCCTTGGAACGGTTACAACTACGAAGACTCGATCTTGATCTCCGAGCGCATTGCGCGCGATGACGTCTTTACGTCGATCCACATCGAAGAATTCGAAGTTGCGGCACGTGACACGAAGCTGGGCCCAGAAGAAATCACACGCGATATTCCGAACGTCGGTGAAGAAGCGCTGCGTAACCTCGATGAGGCTGGCATTGTTTACATCGGTGCGGATGTAGAGCCGGGCGATATTCTGGTTGGTAAGATCACCCCCAAAGGTGAATCGCCAATGACGCCAGAAGAAAAGTTGCTGCGCGCCATCTTTGGTGAGAAAGCATCTGACGTGCGTGATACCTCGCTGCGCGTCAAGCCTGGTGACTTTGGTACTGTTGTCGAAGTGCGTGTCTTTAACCGCCACGGTGTGGAAAAAGACGAACGTGCGCTTCAGATCGAACGCGAAGAGGTGGAACGCCTTGCTCGTGACCGTGACGACGAGTTGGCAATTCTTGACCGTAACATCTATGCTCGTCTTCAGGGCATGATCATGGGCAAGACAGCTGTCAAAGGTCCAAAAGGTGTCAAATCCGGTGCGGAAATCAACGAAGAGCTGCTGCAAACCCTGACCCGTGGTCAGTGGTGGCAACTGGCCCTCGAAGATGAGAAAGACGCGCAAATCGTTGAAGCTCTGAATGAGCAATACGAAATTCAGAAGCGCGCTCTGGATCACCGCTTTGAAGACAAGGTCGAAAAAGTCCGTCGCGGCGACGATCTGCCTCCGGGTGTGATGAAGATGGTCAAAGTCTTTATCGCCGTGAAGCGCAAGCTTCAGCCGGGTGATAAAATGGCCGGTCGTCACGGGAACAAAGGTGTTATTTCCAAGGTTGTGCCGATGGAAGACATGCCGTTCCTCGCCGACGGTACGCCAGTCGACTTCTGTCTGAACCCACTGGGTGTGCCTTCGCGTATGAACGTTGGTCAGATTCTTGAAACCCACATGGGTTGGGCCGCGCGCGGTCTGGGTCTGAACGTTGACGAAGCTCTGCAAGAGTACCGTCGTTCGGGTGACCTCACTCCGGTGCGTGAAGCGATGCATCTTGCCTATGGTGACGATGTCTATGACGAAGGTATCTCCGGCATGGCAGAAGCCCAGCTTCTCGAAGCCGCAGGTAACGTCATCAACGGTGTGCCAATCGCGACTCCGGTCTTTGATGGTGCGAAAGAAGCAGACGTCAACGATGCGCTGGTGCGTGCCGGGTTCTCTGAATCGGGTCAGTCGACCTTGTTCGATGGACGTACCGGTGAGCAGTTCGCTCGTAAGGTGACTGTCGGCATCAAGTACCTGCTGAAACTGCACCACCTTGTGGATGACAAGATCCACGCGCGTTCGACCGGACCATACTCGCTCGTCACACAGCAGCCGCTGGGTGGTAAAGCACAGTTCGGTGGTCAGCGTTTCGGTGAGATGGAAGTCTGGGCACTCGAAGCATACGGCGCCGCTTACACCTTGCAGGAAATGCTGACGGTGAAATCGGATGACGTTGCGGGCCGGACCAAAGTGTACGAGTCGATCGTCAAGGGTGAGGACAACTTTGAAGCGGGCGTGCCGGAATCGTTCAACGTTCTGGTGAAAGAAGTCCGCGGCCTCGGCCTGAACATGGAACTCCTGGATGCGGAGGTAGAGGAGTAAGGGCCTCGCGCTCTTACCCCTCTCTCCCTTCCGCACAAATTTGAGGACATCAAAATGAACCAGGAAATCACAAACAACCCGTTCAACCCAGTTGCACCGGTTAAAACCTTCGACGAAATCAAGGTCTCGCTGGCATCGCCAGAGCGGATCCTGTCGTGGTCGTATGGTGAGATCAAAAAACCTGAGACGATCAACTATCGGACGTTCAAGCCCGAGCGTGATGGTCTGTTCTGCGCACGTATTTTTGGCCCGATCAAAGACTACGAATGTCTCTGCGGCAAATATAAGCGCATGAAGTATCGCGGCGTTGTCTGCGAAAAATGTGGTGTTGAAGTTACGCTTCAAAAAGTACGTCGCGAGCGTATGGGCCACATTGAACTGGCGTCGCCTGTTGCACACATCTGGTTCCTGAAATCGCTTCCGTCGCGTATCGGCTTGATGCTGGACATGACATTGCGTGATCTGGAACGCGTTCTGTACTTTGAAAACTATGTTGTCATCGAGCCTGGTCTGACCGACCTGCAATACGGCCAGATGCTGACTGAAGAAGAGTTCATGGACGCGCAGGATGCCTATGGCATGGATGCTTTCACCGCCAACATCGGTGCTGAAGCGATCCGTGAAATGCTGGCTGCGATCGATCTGGAATCCGAAGCTGACCAACTGCGTGCCGATCTGGCCGAAGCCACTGGTGAGTTGAAGCCCAAGAAGATCATCAAACGTCTGAAAGTCGTTGAATCCTTCCTCGAGTCGGGCAACCGTCCAGAGTGGATGATCCTGACAGTTATTCCTGTGATCCCGCCAGAGCTGCGCCCGCTGGTGCCGCTGGATGGTGGCCGTTTCGCGACGTCGGATCTGAACGATCTGTATCGCCGCGTGATCAACCGGAACAACCGTCTGAAGCGTCTGATTGAACTGCGCGCACCTGACATCATCGTCCGCAACGAAAAGCGGATGCTGCAAGAGTCGGTTGACGCATTGTTCGACAATGGCCGTCGTGGCCGCGTGATCACCGGCGCCAACAAGCGCCCGCTGAAATCGCTGTCTGACATGCTGAAAGGTAAGCAAGGTCGCTTCCGTCAAAACCTTTTGGGTAAGCGCGTCGACTTCTCGGGTCGTTCGGTCATTGTGACCGGTCCGGAATTGAAGCTGCACCAATGTGGTTTGCCGAAAAAGATGGCGCTTGAGCTGTTCAAGCCTTTCATCTACTCGCGTCTTGAAGCCAAAGGTCTGTCTTCCACTGTGAAGCAAGCCAAGAAGCTGGTCGAAAAAGAGCGTCCCGAAGTTTGGGATATCTTGGACGAAGTGATCCGCGAACACCCCGTCATGCTGAACCGTGCGCCTACGTTGCACCGTTTGGGCATTCAGGCGTTCGAACCCGTTCTGATCGAAGGTAAAGCCATCCAGCTTCACCCGCTGGTTTGTTCGGCGTTTAACGCTGACTTTGACGGTGACCAAATGGCGGTTCACGTTCCTCTGAGCCTCGAGGCACAGTTGGAAGCACGTGTTCTGATGATGTCGACGAACAACGTTCTGTCGCCAGCAAACGGCGCGCCGATCATCGTTCCTTCGCAGGATATGATCTTGGGTCTGTACTATACGACCATCGAACGCGAAGGCATGAAGGGCGAAGGCATGGTCTTCTCCTCGATTGACGAAGTTCAGTACGCTCTGGATTCCGGCGCGGTGCATTTGCACTCGAAGGTGACGGCCCGTATCCCGCAGATTGACGAAAACGGTATGGAAGTCATGAAGCGCTTCGAAACCACTCCGGGACGTGTTCGTTTGGGGTCTCTGCTGCCGCAGAACGCCAAGGCGCCTTTCGAGCTGGTCAACAAGCTGCTTCGTAAGAAAGACGTTCAGGCCGTGATTGATACCGTCTACCGGTATTGCGGTCAGAAAGAGTCGGTTATCTTCTGTGACCAGATCATGGGCATGGGTTTCCGCGAAGCGTTCAAGGCCGGTATTTCGTTTGGTAAAGACGACATGGTCATTCCTGATGACAAGTGGGGCATCGTTGATGAAACCCGCGATCAGGTTAAAGACTTTGAACAACAGTACATGGACGGCCTGATCACTCAGGGTGAAAAGTACAACAAAGTTGTTGATGCGTGGTCGAAGTGTAACGATCAGGTCACCGACGCTATGATGAACACCATTTCGGATGTGAAGCGCGATGATAATGGCGCCGAAGCAGAGCCGAACTCGGTTTACATGATGGCGCACTCTGGTGCGCGTGGCTCGGTTACGCAGATGAAACAGCTGGGCGGTATGCGTGGTCTGATGGCCAAGCCGAACGGCGACATCATCGAGACCCCAATTATCTCGAACTTTAAAGAAGGTCTGACCGTTCTCGAGTACTTCAACTCGACCCACGGTGCCCGTAAGGGTCTGTCGGATACCGCTTTGAAAACTGCGAACTCGGGTTACCTGACACGTCGTCTGGTTGATGTTGCACAAGACTGTATCGTTCGTATGCACGACTGTGGAACGGAGAACACCATCACTGCAGAAGCTGCCGTGAACGACGGTGAAGTCGTCGCGACACTGGCCGAGCGTATTCTGGGCCGCGTTGCTGGCGAAGATATCCTGCGTCCGGGTACGGATGAGGTTCTCGTTGCAAAAGGCGAACTGATCGACGAACGCATGGCGGACTCGATCGACGAAGCCGGTGTGGCCTCGACACGCATTCGCTCGCCTCTGACATGTGAGTCGGAAGAAGGCGTTTGTGCCCAGTGTTACGGTCGTGACCTTGCGCGTGGTACACGCGTGAACGTTGGCGAAGCAGTCGGGATTATCGCGGCTCAGTCGATTGGTGAACCCGGTACACAGCTGACCATGCGTACATTCCACATTGGTGGTGTTGCGCAGGGTGGCCAACAGTCCTTCCTCGAAGCATCGCAAGACGGTAAAATCGTATTTGAGAACGCTGCCGTTCTTGAGAACGACAAAGGCGACCTGCTGGTGATGGGCCGTAACATGAAACTCATCATCATCGATGAGAATGGCGAAGAACGTGCCAACCACAAGGTTGGCTATGGTTCGAAGCTGTTCGTTCGTGACGGTGAAGTGATTGCTCGCGGTGCCAAACTGTTCGAATGGGATCCGTATACTTTGCCAATTCTGGCCGAGAAGTCGGGTACATCGAAATATGTTGACCTTGTTTCGGGTATTGCTGTTCGCGAAGACACCGATGAAGCAACCGGTATGACACAGAAGATCGTGTCGGACTGGCGTGCGGCACCAAAAGGCAACGAGTTGAAGCCGGAAATCATTCTGGTGGACGCAGATGGCGAACCAGTCCGCAACGATGCGGGCAACCCGGTTCACTATCCGATGTCTGTGGATGCGATTCTGTCGGTTGAAGACGGTGAACCCGTCAAAGCTGGTGATGTTGTTGCGCGTATTCCGCGTGAAGGTGCCAAAACCAAGGACATTACCGGTGGTCTGCCACGTGTTGCGGAACTGTTCGAAGCTCGTCGTCCGAAAGACCACGCGATCATCGCCGAAATCGATGGTTATGTGCGCTTTGGACGTGACTACAAGAACAAACGTCGTATCTCGATCGAGGCTTCGGAAGAAGGTCGTGATCCGGTTGAATACATGGTGCCCAAGGGCAAGCACATTCCTGTTCAGGAAGGTGACTTCGTTCAAAAGGGCGATTACATCATGGACGGCAACCCGGCACCTCACGACATTCTGTCGATCATGGGTGTAGAAGCTCTGGCCGACTATATGATCGACGAAGTTCAGGACGTTTATCGTCTGCAGGGCGTGAAGATCAACGATAAGCACATCGAAGTGATCGTGCGTCAGATGTTGCAAAAATGGGAGATCTTGGACTCAGGTGAAACCACTTTGCTCAAAGGCGAACACGTCGATAAACAAGAATTCGATGCCGCCAACGAAAAGGCTTCTTCGGAAGGTCGTCGCCTTGCGTCTGGCGAACCGATCCTCTTGGGTATCACCAAAGCTTCGTTGCAGACACGTTCGTTCATCTCGGCGGCGTCTTTCCAGGAAACCACACGTGTTCTGACCGAGGCATCTGTCCAAGGTAAGAAAGACAAACTGGTTGGTCTGAAAGAGAACGTCATCGTTGGTCGTCTGATCCCGGCTGGTACTGGTGGGGCAACCCAGAAAGTTCGTCGTGTTGCTCAGGATCGTGACAACGTTGTTCTGGAAGCGCGTCGTGAAGAAGCCGAAGCAGCAGCAGCTCTTGCTGCGCCCTCGGAAGAATTCACAGCGGATTCTGTTTTCGACAGCGGCTTGGTTGAGACACCGGAAAGCCGTGATCAGGACTAATCGCGTCCTCATATGATTTTGCAAAGGCCTCCGACATCGTGTCGGGGGCCTTTGTCGTTCCGGGGCCATGCTCCTGTGATTTTGGGCTTGGAGAAAGCATCAATGCGCCTTACCGTCGGCTGGTTTGCAGCTGATCGGGGGGCGGGATGCATAACCTTTCGGATAACATGAAAGGCGCGGTGCTGATGATGTGCAGCATGGCCGCCTTTACGTTTAACGACACCTGCGTCAAGCTGATCGGCACGGACATGCCGCTGTTCCAGCTGTTGTTCCTGCGCGCCTGTATCACGTCGGTTTTGATCTACGCGATGGCCCGTTCTATGGGCGCAATCCGGTTGCGGTTTCCTCGGCGTGACTGGGCCCTGATCGGGTTGAGAACCGCAAGCGAGATCAGTGCCGCCTATTTCTTTATTACGGCCCTCATGCACATGCCGATTGGCAATGTGACCGCTGTTTTGCAGGTGTTGCCCCTGACCGTCACGCTGGGAGGCGCCCTGTTTTTTGGTGAGCGCGTAGGATGGCGCAGGATATCGGCCATCTTGATTGGCTTCTTTGGAATGCTGCTGATCGTGCGGCCGGGTCCGGATGGGTTTGACACCTATGCGTTCTATGCGCTGGCGGCCGTCGTGTGTGTGACCGCGCGCGATCTGTCTACGCGAAAAATGTCTTCAGAAGTGCCCTCAATGACAGTGACGCTGTCGGCGTCTTTGGGGGTTCTTTTGTTCTCCGGCGTGGCAACGCTTGGGGAAACATGGGTGGCTGTTTCACAGCGGGACATGATGCTTTTGGGGGGCGCATCGTTCTTCATAATCGGGGGGTATCTGTTTTCGGTGTTGGTGATGCGCGTTGGCGAAGTCGCCGTGGTCGCCCCTTTTCGCTACACAGGGCTGCTTTGGGCGTTGTTGCTGGGGCTGGTGGTGTTTGGCGAATGGCCCGATGCGATCACCCTGATCGGGGCGGCAATCGTTGTGGCAACAGGGGTGTTTACCCTCATCCGCGAAGGCCATGTTCGCCGCGCGCGTTAGGTCGCGCTGTAAAGTTCCCGCACACGATTTGCATCAATGTTAAAGACCTTGCGAAGATGGGCTTCGCCTTTGGCATCCAGAGGATCAAGGCGGACAGGGCGCACGTTTGCCTTCTGACGCGAGTCATTGTGCGCATTGTGCCCGCGCATAAACATGTCTTCGCCGGTAAAACTGACAACGGGCATGAAGCGGGCCAGCCGGCTGTGGCCAAAGTTCATCACGGTGTTCTTGACGCTCTTCTTGGCGGAAACCGCAAGTCCGGCTGTCCAGAGAGGCTCGACCGTTGGTTTCGCATCAAGACCGTTCGCCGTCGGGCGTACAATCCAGCCTTGATTGAAATCTATGGCAACGTGGCGGTTCTTGCGTAACAGCGGGCGCAGGTCCTGCGCGGCGTCTCGAAGGCGTTCGACATAGTGAATACCCACCGCGTCATCGTCATCCATGCGAAATTGCAGGCAGGGTTCTGTGCGCCCGTCACGCAGGCTGTTGATCGCTTCTTGCATGACCGGACGGTGCGGGCCGGGGGGGCGTTCCTGAATGACCGCTTGCGGCAGATCGTCCAGCAACCCGACAAGCCGCTCACGATAATGGGTCGGAAGGTCGTCACCGATTACGACGAGAAACTGAAAGTTCTGATCTGTTTGGGCCTTCAGTGGCGGCAAGGTCAAAGCCTCGAAAGTGCGAAAGCGGTCTTCCATCCGTTCGGGCGAATAGAGATAGGCGGATCGTTCTTCGGTGCTGTCATGTTCGACCTGAAAACCTCCGATGGCAGGCCATGAAAAACGGCAAAGCCCGATCACTTGCATATCCTGGCTGTCCATGTCAGTTCTCCTGCTCTGCGATCTCGGGGCACCATTGCATTGCCTTCCTGGCAAGGCAACCTGACCAAGCTGTTGACAAGCGGTGCGACTCCTCATATATGCCCCCTCATCCGGCATAAGAGGTCCACCTTTTTACGCCGAAATCAAATCTGTAGTGGTCAAGGTCCGAGCTGCTTTGAAGCTTCGACCCTCTGTTACAACACCGCGTCGTTTGCCTCGGAATGGAAACGATTGCGGTTTTTGCGCTTGCCTATGGGTGAGTTGCAGCAACCTTAGCCGCATGGAGTTCGCTTCGTGCAAAACTTGTAGCAAACGGGGAAAGATACCGAATGCCAACGATCCAACAGCTGATCCGCAAACCGCGCCAGCCGAAAATTAAGCGCTCGAAGTCGCAACACCTGGAGCAGTGCCCACAGAAACGTGGCGTGTGCACACGTGTTTACACAACGACTCCGAAGAAACCGAACTCTGCTATGCGTAAAGTTGCGAAGGTTCGCCTGACCAACGGTTACGAAGTGATTTCGTACATCCCAGGTGAAAGCCACAACCTTCAGGAACACTCTGTTGTTCTGATCCGCGGCGGTCGTGTAAAAGACCTTCCGGGTGTCCGCTACCACATTCTGCGTGGTGTATTGGATACCCAAGGCGTCAAAGACCGTAAGCAACGTCGTTCGAAATACGGCGCGAAGCGTCCTAAGTAAGAAGGAGAGGCTGAGATGTCACGTCGTCACGCCGCTGAAAAACGCGAGATTCTGCCCGACGCCAAATATGGCGATAAGGTTCTGAGCAAGTTCATGAACAACCTGATGATCGACGGTAAAAAGTCGGTTGCAGAAACCATCGTTTACAACGCCCTCGATCGCGTTGAGACAAAAATCAAACGTGCCCCCGTGGAAGTTTTCCATGAAGCATTGGACAACATCAAACCTTCTGTAGAGGTTCGTTCGCGTCGTGTGGGTGGTGCTACCTATCAGGTGCCGGTCGAGGTTCGCCCCGAGCGCCGTGAAGCTTTGGCCATTCGCTGGCTGATCACTGCTTCGCGTAAGCGTAACGAGAACACTATGGAAGAGCGCCTTGCTGGTGAACTTCTTGACGCAGTGAACTCGCGCGGTACCGCAGTTAAGAAACGCGAAGACACCCATAAGATGGCCGAAGCCAACAAAGCTTTCAGCCATTATCGTTGGTAACTCCCAGAGGACATTAGACCAATGGCACGCGACTATACACTGAACCATTACCGTAACTTCGGTATCATGGCGCACATCGATGCAGGTAAAACAACCTGTTCGGAACGCATCCTGTACTACACTGGCAAATCCCACAACATTGGTGAGGTGCACGATGGTGCAGCCACCATGGACTGGATGGAGCAAGAGCAGGAACGCGGAATTACCATTACTTCGGCTGCGACAACCACATTCTGGGAACGCACTGAAGATGGTCAAACTGCGGATACACCCAAGCACCGTCTGAACATCATCGACACTCCCGGCCACGTTGACTTCACCATTGAAGTTGAGCGTTCGCTGGCGGTTCTCGATGGTGCTGTCTGTGTTCTGGATGCGAACGCTGGTGTCGAGCCCCAAACCGAAACCGTGTGGCGTCAGGCTGACCGCTACAAGGTTCCGCGTATGGTTTTCGTCAACAAGATGGACAAGATCGGCGCAGACTTCTTTAACTGCGTTCACATGATCGAAGATCGCACAGGTGCGGTTGCTATTCCGGTTGGTGTTCCAATCGGCGCAGAAACCGAACTTGAGGGTCTGGTTGATCTGGTCACCATGGAAGAATGGCTGTGGCAGGGTGAAGACCTTGGCGCGTCGTGGATCAAAGCACCGATCCGCGAAAGCCTGCAGGACATGGCGAACACATGGCGTGCCAAGATGGTCGAAGCGGCTGTCGAAATGGACGACGACGCGATGATGGAATACCTGGAAGGCAACGAGCCTGACGTTCCAACCCTGCGCGCACTGCTGCGCAAAGGGACACTGGAAATGGCATTCGTTCCTGTTCTTGGTGGTTCTGCCTTCAAAAACAAAGGTGTTCAGCCTCTGCTCAACGCCGTAATCGACTATCTGCCCAGCCCGCTGGACGTTGTTGATTACATGGGCTTTGCGCCGGGTGACGAAACCGAAGAACGTAACATTGCACGTCGCGCAGACGATGACATGGCGTTCTCGGGACTGGCGTTCAAAATCATGAACGACCCCTTCGTTGGATCGCTGACCTTTACACGTATCTATTCGGGTACGCTGAACAAAGGTGACACTCTCTTGAACTCGACCAAAGGTCGTAAAGAGCGTGTTGGCCGGATGATGATGATGCACTCGAACGACCGTGAAGAAATCACGGAAGCGTTCGCAGGCGACATTATCGCACTGGCGGGTCTGAAAGACACCACCACTGGTGACACTCTGTGTGCCGTAAACGAGCCTGTTGTTCTTGAAACAATGACGTTCCCCGATCCTGTGATCGAGATCGCTGTTGAGCCCAAGACAAAAGCTGACCAAGAGAAAATGTCTCAAGGTCTGGCACGTCTGGCTGCAGAAGATCCATCGTTCCGTGTGGAAACTGACCTGGAATCAGGCCAGACCATCATGAAGGGTATGGGCGAACTTCACCTGGACATCCTCGTGGACCGTCTGAAGCGCGAATTCAAAGTGGAAGCAAACATCGGTGCGCCGCAGGTTGCTTATCGCGAGACCATTGGTCACGAAGTCGAGCACAGCTACACCCACAAGAAACAGTCGGGTGGTTCGGGTCAGTTCGGTGAGGTTAAACTCATCATCACCCCGACAGAAGCTGGTGAAGGCTACTCGTTCGAGTCGCGTATCGTTGGTGGTTCGGTTCCCAAGGAATACATCCCTGGCGTTGAAAAAGGCATCAAATCGGTTATGGACAGCGGCCCTCTGGCTGGCTTCCCCGTGATCGACTTCAAAGTCGCCCTGATCGACGGTAAGTTCCACGATGTTGACTCGAGTGTTCTGGCCTTCGAAATCGCTGCACGTATGTGCATGCGTGAAGGCATGCGTTTGGCTGGCGCCAAACTTCTCGAGCCAGTGATGAAAGTCGAAGTGATCACTCCGGAAGAATATACCGGTGGTATCATTGGCGATCTGACATCGCGTCGTGGTCAGGTAACTGGTCAGGAACCTCGCGGTAACGCTGTTGCAATCGATTGTTTTGTGCCTCTGGCCAACATGTTCGGTTACATCAACACACTGCGTTCGATGTCTTCGGGCCGCGCCCAGTTCTCGATGCAATTCGATCACTATGATCCGGTTCCATCGAACATCTCGGAAGAAATTCAGGCGAAATACGCATAAGCGTACGCCCAAGCGAAATTGGGGAAGCGGTTTGCGCTTCCTCTCTTCAGATCAAAGGAGGCCATCATGGCTAAGGAAAAGTTTGAACGCAGTAAGCCGCACTGCAACATCGGCACCATCGGTCACGTTGACCACGGTAAAACGACGCTGACCGCAGCGATCACCAAGCAATTTGGTGACTTCAAAGCGTATGACGAGATCGACGGCGCGCCCGAAGAAAAAGCTCGCGGCATCACCATCTCGACTGCACACGTTGAGTATGAAACCGAAAACCGTCACTACGCACACGTCGACTGCCCCGGCCACGCTGACTATGTTAAGAACATGATCACTGGTGCGGCTCAGATGGACGGCGCTATTCTGGTTGTGAACGCTGCTGACGGCCCAATGCCTCAGACTCGTGAGCACATCCTGTTGGGTCGCCAGGTTGGCATCCCTTCGATGGTTGTTTTCATGAACAAAGTTGACCAGGTTGACGACGAAGAGCTTCTCGAGCTCGTTGAAATGGAAATCCGTGAACTGCTGACCGAATACGACTATCCAGGTGACGACATTCCTGTGATCGCTGGTTCGGCTCTGGCTGCTCTGGAAGACCGTGACGACAACATCGGCAAAGACAAAATTGCCGAGCTGATGGCGGCTGTTGACGAATACATCCCACAGCCACCACGTGCTGTTGACGAGCCTTTCCTGATGCCGATCGAAGACGTGTTCTCGATCTCGGGTCGTGGTACAGTTGTAACCGGCCGTGTTGAGCGTGGCGTGATCAATGTTGGCGACAACATCGAAATCGTTGGTATCAAAGACACCACCACAACCACCTGTACCGGTGTTGAAATGTTCCGCAAGCTGCTGGATCGCGGTGAAGCAGGCGACAACATCGGCGCTCTGCTGCGTGGTATCGACCGTGAGTCGGTTGAGCGTGGTCAGGTTCTGTGTAAGCCAGGTTCGGTTACACCACACACCAAGTTCGAAGCAGAAGCCTACATCCTGACCAAGGATGAAGGTGGCCGTCACACGCCATTCTTCGCGAACTACCGTCCACAGTTCTACTTCCGTACAACTGACGTGACCGGCACAGTTGAACTGCCAGCAGGTACCGAAATGGTCATGCCAGGCGACAACCTGAAGTTCAACGTCGAGCTGATCGCACCAATCGCGATGGAGCAAGGCCTGCGCTTTGCGATCCGTGAAGGCGGCCGTACCGTTGGTTCGGGTGTTGTATCGAAAATCGTCGAGTAATCTCTCTTCGATCTGAATACCGGAAAGGCCGCCCAAGGGCGGCCTTTTTGCTTTGGGGTGAAGCGTTTTGCAGGGCGCGTCTGTGCTGTCAGTTAGGTCAGGCAATTGCTAATCGTGCTGCTGGCAGGTCAGGCGGCAAAGCTAACCAAGACCCATGAAGGTGACCGGCAAAGGCGCGGGGTAATTACCCCTTGTCAAAAACGGCCATCATCGTGTTACGCAGGCGCGTGACGTCTTCATCAACCGTCGCCTCTGGATCGCATTTGAAGGGCGGCAAGGCTTCTACACGGATTGTGCCGCTTTTGGGTACGAAACGTCCGCGCGGCAAAAGCTGATCAGAGTCATGGATGACGATGGGGCGAATCATGCGGCCGGTTTCGCGTGCGACCAGAACTGCACCGGCTTTGAACTCGCCCAAAGACTCGGATTTGGTGCGTGTCCCTTCCGGAAACAGGACCACAGACCGGCGTTCAGGCATCGAGTGCACTGCCGCGCTGAGGGTGGCTTTGGCGACTTTGCCGCTCTTGCGGTCAATTTCCACCAGACCCGCGCCCTTGAACCCTGTCTTGAGCAGGGCGGCATCGCACAGTTCTTTCTTGGCGGCAAAGGTGAACCATTTGCTGTCCGGGACAACATCCATCAACACAAAGCCGTCGAGATGGCTGCGGTGGTTGATAACGATGACGCTGTTTGAATCCTGTGCAAGGTCCTGCTTGTTGGCTTCTGACATCTCGGCGCGGATGCTCAGCAACCACAAAAGGCGAGAGCAAGCCCGTTTAACCAACCGCCAATACCATCCACGAAATCCGGTACGTTTCGCGCAGATCAGCGGGACAAAGGCGATAAACAAAAAGTAGAGCGGCCCAAAAAGGATCAGCATGATGCGCTTGAGGACGCGGGTCGGGAAACCGTCGATCGGCGTGGTCGCGTTGCCATGCGGCTGAGGGGCGTTTGCCATAATACCTGTCACTTATTCTGGCCCTAAAAGGGCATGGGGCCATGAAAGGTCTTATCTGTTTGAACCGTACAGCGTCACGACACGCGCTGACAAAATGGGCGAACCCGTCTCTTTCGTTTGTCTATCAGGCAATAAGTGAACCTGTGCAACGAAAAAGCTGACCTACGGGAAGTTTGACGCGATCGGGCTGGGTAGCTGAACGGGGAGCCAAATTGGTTCGTTGGGCGCATGATGATCGTGTATGAAGCGGAAATCCACTTTGAAGCTTGTACGGTTTCTCATATACCCGCCAAACGGGATGGTAGCCCGTGAATCAATTTAGTGAGTGAACGAGACATGAAAAAAGTAATTATTCCTCTGATGGCGGTAGGCTTCGTGGCCGCTTGTGGTGGTGCGCCATCGAATAACCAGATGACGGTTGATCGCGATGGTGCGAATTTTTCAGGCACGGCTGGCTCGGACTGGACAGATCAGGATTTGCGTACGAATGCCTTTGCCGCATTGTGCCCAACAGACCAAAAGGTGGCGAACCTGATAGTTTCGCGCGATGAAAAGGGCGTCGCAAAGTTTAGCGGCACATGCGTTAAGTAAGACTTGCCAACACCGATACAGCGCTCTATATCGCGCTAGTTCTCAATGAGAACACGAAGGCGGGGTGATTCCCGCCTTTTGGGTTCGACGAGGGTTCGCGGTGGTCGCAGATCCTCCTCTCAACTCCAACGCCAATAAAGGCTAATGTAATGCAAAGCCAAAACATTCGCATTCGGCTGAAGGCTTTTGATTACCGTGTACTGGATGCCAGCACTCAGGAAATCGTGAACACTGCAAAGCGCACCGGCGCTCAGGTTCGTGGCCCGATCCCACTTCCCAACAAGATTGAGAAGTTCACAGTTCTTCGTGGTCCCCACGTTGACAAGAAGTCCCGCGATCAGTTCGAGATCCGTACGCACAAGCGTCTGCTCGACATCGTTGATCCGACCCCCCAGACCGTGGACGCGCTTATGAAGCTCGACCTGGCGGCTGGCGTTGACGTCCAGATTTCGGTTTAAGGAGGGTATAGGAATATGCGCTCTGGTATTATCGCGAAAAAAGTGGGCATGACCCGCTTGTTCATGGAAGACGGCAAGCAGATCCCTGTAACCGTTCTTCAACTGGAAAACCTGCAGGTTGTTGCACAGCGTACTGTCGAAACCGACGGTTACACCGCTGTTCAGCTGGGCGCTGGTTCGGCCAAAGCAAAACGCACATCGCAAGCGATGCGCGGTCACTTTGCAAAGGCGAACGTTGCTCCCAAGCGTAAGGTTGCGGAATTCCGCGTCTCCGAAGATGCCCTGATTGAAGTGGGGGCTGAAATTTCAGCAGAACACTATCTTGAAGGTCAAAAAGTTGACGTCGCTGGCACATCGATCGGTAAAGGTTTTGCCGGTGCTATGAAGCGTCACAACTTCGGCGGTCTGCGTGCTTCGCACGGTGTTTCGATCTCGCACCGTTCGCACGGTTCGACCGGCCAATGTCAGGACCCCGGCAAGGTGTTCAAAGGCAAGAAAATGGCGGGTCACATGGGTGCCGTTCGTGTAACGACCCAAAACCTTGAAGTTGTTAAAACCGACGCCGATCGTGGTTTGGTTTTCATCAAAGGCGCCGTACCTGGTCCAAAATCAGGTTGGGTGACTGTCAAGGACGCCGTGAAGAAGAAAGCCCCTGAAGGTCTGCCTTTCCCGGCCGGTCTGAAAGTTGCTGCAACTGAAGCGCCTGCGGAAGAAGTTGCCGCGGAAGGTGGTGAAGCATGAAACTTGACGTGATCAATCTCGACGGCGGCAAAGCCGGTTCGATCGATCTGGACGAAGCACTGTTTGGCCTTGAGCCACGTGCAGACATCCTGCACCGTGTGGTTCGTTGGCAGCGTAACAACGCTCAAGCCGGCACTCACAAAGTGAAGACTCGTTCGGAAGTCAAATACTCGACCAAGAAGATCTATCGCCAAAAAGGCACCGGTGGCGCACGCCACGGCGCTCGCTCGGCTCCGATCTTCCGTGGTGGTGGGGTCTATAAGGGACCGGTTGTTCGTAGCCACGGCCACGAGCTGACCAAAAAGTTCCGTAAATTGGGTCTGCGTCACGCGCTGTCCGCCAAAGCGAAAGCTGGCGAACTGGTTGTGATCGAGAATGCCGACACCGAAGGTAAAACTGCCGCGCTGGCCAAGCAGGTGAAAAACCTGGGTTGGAAACGTGCACTGGTTATTGATGGCGCAGCCGTCAATGAAGGTTTCCTGAAAGCAGCTAGCAACATCGAAGGTCTGGATATCCTGCCGTCGATGGGCGCAAACGTCTATGATATCCTCAAGCGTGACACTCTCGTGATCACCAAAGCGGGTATCGAAGCTCTGGAGGCTCGTTTGAAATGACCGCTAAGGCAGAACATTACGACGTGATCCGCAAGCCGATCATCACTGAAAAATCCACAATGGCATCCGAAAACGGTGCAGTTGTTTTTGAAGTGGCTATCGACTCGAACAAACCTCAGATCAAAGAAGCTGTTGAAGCTCTTTTTGGTGTGAAGGTCAAAGCGGTGAACACCACTATCACCAAGGGTAAAGTCAAGCGGTTCAAAGGACAGCTCGGCAAGCGTAAAGACGTGAAAAAAGCGTACGTGACCCTGGAAGAAGGCAACACAATCGACGTGAGCACTGGTCTCTAAGATTTGTCTTTTTGAAAATTGACGAAGCCCCTCGCAAACGCGGGGGGCTTTTTCATTTGGGGGAGGGGCCTCGCGCCGAGATCGTGATCACCCAATCCGGTTTCCCCCTCACGCCCTAGCACCGCGCGTCCTTGATGGATCGAATCGGCATCTTTCGCACGTTCAGCGAAGACAGCTAGATGGGGTGGTCTGACAATCGTCGGGCCGCGAATTCTTCGTCGGCGAAGGAACGCTCAAAAAGCAGGTTCTTTTGTTGCACAGAACAGGGGTGGCGCAAACGCGCACTAACCTGCCAGTTTTCGGGGCGCGAAGAGGCGGAGCTGTTTCGCAAAATTCCCGTCTAAAATACTCGGGATGCCTTATTCTTAGGGCGATGACGTTAGCGCCTCTCTTCCTTGGCAAGGGGCACCGTTGAGTCTTCGCGCAGGGTTTGTGGCTGGTATGTCCCCATATCAGGGGCACTCAAACCTGTGGCAGATCGCCTTCTCCGCAAGATTTGATGAATCAATCCAAAAAGCGGCATTTGCGCTACGTCAATCTTCGTATAAGAGGGCTTCAAACTGAGGAAAAAGCAGTCTTATGTTCGATCAATCAAATTCCTCTGGGCAACGCCCCGAGGCACGGGCCGCCAGAGAGTGGGTCAAAGTTCTCGCCAAGTATCGTGAACCGAGCACACTGCGCAGCGTTTTCGAATTTGCAGTGACCATTGGTCCTTTCCTGCTGTTGTGGGTTCTGGCGTGGTGGTCTCTGTCCGTCAGCTATTGGCTCACCTTTGGTATTTCGGTGATCAACGCGGCGTTTGTTGTTCGTTTGTTTGCGATCCAGCATGATTGCGGACACGGCGCGTTTCTGAACAACAGAACAGTTAGCGACTGGCTTGGTCGGTTCTTGGGTGTTCTGACACTCACGCCATATGATGTCTGGCGCCGTTCGCATTCGATTCACCATAGTTCTGCGGGCAACCTCGGGCGTCGCGGATATGGTGACATTCATACGATGACCGTGGCCGAATATATGGAACTGTCCCCACGCAGCCGCCTTATGTATCGGTTGTACCGGAACCCGCTTATCTTGTTTGGTTTTGGCCCTGCTTACCTGTTCTTGTTCCAGAACCGGCTGCCGCTGGGGTTCACTGACCGCGCCAAATACTGGGTCAGTGCAATGGGCACCAACATTGCCATTCTGGTTGGATTGGGTGTGATTTACTATTTCGGTGGCCTGATGCCGATCCTGCTGATTTTCCTACCGTCTACGCTTCTGGCCGCAACGGCTGGGATGTGGCTGTTCTATGTGCAGCACCAGTTCGAGGGCACACATTGGAATTCCGAAGAAGACTGGCAGCTTCACGAAGCCGCGCTGGAAGGCAGCTCGCACTATGTGATGCCACCCGTGTTGCAGTGGTTGAGCGCCAATATCGGCATCCACCACGTGCACCATCTGTATAGCCGGATCCCCTTCTATCGCTTGCCCGAAGTTCTGAGAGACTATCAAGAACTTGCCGAGAGCAACCGCATGACGATCCGCGAAAGCCTTGGCAGCGTAAATTTGAACCTGTGGGACGAAGAAAGCAGACAGCTTTTGTCCTTTTCCCAAGTGCGCGCGCGCTACAGCTAATCCGGTCTTTTTTATGTCGAAAGCTGCGGCCGACATTTTCTGACTGGCGCAAAATAGAATTGAATGGCCCTTCGTTGCAAGACGGAGGGCCTTTTTTATGCACAAATTACTAGGCCCGACGTTTCCTGAACTGCGTTCGATTTTCCCGATCCAAAGGGCGTAACGCCTCCCGGCAGATTGGGGTCATACATTTTTCAGATTTGATCCACTTTTTCTCCATACCCATCTGCGACTGTTTGCTGTGGAATACCTCGGAGACTGCGCATGCCCCCCATTAACCTGATCGTCAACGGCACCTTTGATGCCCAGGCCGCGGGCTGGAGTGGGACCGACATCGAGGCCAATCACAGGGAAAGAGCGTATCTTGGAAACGGGTCCTCGAACCGGGTTGCTGAAATGGATGGGCGATCCGGATTTGTTACCGTTATGGAGCAAAGCTTCGATGTCACCAGTTCAACGGCGACGGAGCTGACATTTGATTCCGCGTTGCGAACTGCGTCGAATGGCAATGCGGGTCTCGAAGGGTTCACCGTCGAAATTCTGGATAGCAGCAATACCGTGATTGCGTCTTTGACGGTGCTGCCCACGGCGAATTCGCTGACGGGATATTCATTGCCCGTGACCTTTCCGGCTGCTGGAACCTACACGCTGCGTCTTACAGAGCTGGGACCGAACGATAGCCTTGGAGCTATTGTCGATAACATCGAACTGATGGTGTGTTTTCGTGGACAGACGCACCTTCGAACACCATTGGGCGAAAAACCTGCGAAGGACATCGCCGTGGGCGATCTTGTCGAAACTGAAAATGGACCCAAAGCCGTGCGCTGGGTTGGCCGCAGAAAGCTTGCAATGTCCGAAATTGCGAGTGATCCAAAACTATACCCCGTCAAGATCTCCGCTGGGGCGTTTGGTCGGGAATTTCCGGCCTCTGATCTTTGGGTGTCGCGACAACATCGTATGTTGGTAAGTTCTCCGGTTTGTTTGCGTATGTTTGGCCAAAGCAATGTTTTGGTCTCTGCCATTTGGCTTACCGCCTTGCCAGATATCTATGTGGATACGTCTGTGACCGAAGTTGACTATGTGCACATTCTTTTTGATGAACATGAGATTGTGTTTGCAGAAGGGTGCCCCAGTGAAAGCCTGCTTCTGGGGCCAGAGGCGAAGAAGTCATGTCGTCAGAGGCGCTGGATGAGATCTACACGTTGTTTCCGGCTCTTAAGATGATGTCGCCTACCGCAATGACCACCCATTGTATTCCCAAAAGGGCACAGCAGAAAAAACTGTTGCACAGGCTTTCCAAGAACGGACGTGTTGCATTGGAAAACTATGATGATGTATCCTCAATCCGTCCGGCAGCCTGACAGATATTGGTCCTTTTGACCAATGATCCCGGATGCACTGGACACCTCTTCTATCCGCTGCTATTAGCAGCCATCGCACTAGCCTCAGATTCGTTCTGGGGCCGGTTCGTTTTGAATTGGGCACCTGCGGGGGCCTACACCATCGGCCACCTTCGGGGGGCTAAACATAGCGGAGATATCGGGCGAACCCGTTGCTCCGCATTGCTAAACGGAAGACAGAAAGCATGGCACTCAAGTCGTATAAACCGACGACGCCGGGCCAGCGTGGGCTGGTTCTGATCGACCGTTCGGAGCTTTGGAAAGGGCGTCCGGTCAAATCTCTTACTGAGGGTTTGACCAAATCGGGCGGTCGGAACAACACCGGACGGATCACCTCGCGTCGTCGCGGCGGTGGCGCAAAACGCCTTTACCGTATTGTTGACTTCAAACGTAATAAATTCGATGTTTCGGCAACCGTCGAACGTATCGAATATGACCCTAACCGTACCGCCTTCATCGCATTGGTGAAGTACGAAGACGGCGAGCAAGCATACATCTTGGCTCCGCAGCGTCTCGCAGTTGGCGATCAGGTCATTGCTTCGGCAAAAGCCGACATCAAGCCGGGCAACGCAATGCCGTTTTCGGGCATGCCAATCGGTACCATCATTCACAACATCGAACTGAAGCCAGGCAAAGGCGGTCAAATCGCTCGTGCCGCTGGTACTTACGCTCAGTTTGTTGGTCGTGACGGTGGATACGCTCAGATTCGCCTCTCGTCGGGTGAATTGCGCATGGTCCGTCAGGAATGCATGGCCACCGTTGGTGCCGTGTCGAACCCCGACAACTCGAACCAGAACTACGGTAAAGCCGGTCGTATGCGCCACAAAGGCAAACGTCCTTCGGTCCGTGGTGTGGTTATGAACCCGATCGATCACCCTCACGGTGGTGGTGAAGGTCGTACGTCTGGTGGTCGTCACCCGGTTTCGCCTTGGGGCAAACCAACCAAAGGTGCTCGTACCCGCAACAAGAACAAAGCGTCGCAAAAGCTTATTATCCGCTCGCGTCACGCCAAGAAGAAGGGACGTTAATATATGTCTCGCTCTGTATGGAAAGGCCCCTTTGTGGATGCTTACGTGCTTAAGAAAGCCGAAGCTGTCCGTGAGTCGGGTCGCAACAATGAAGTGATCAAGATCTGGTCGCGTCGTTCCACCATTCTGCCCCAGTTCGTGGGTCTGACATTTGGTGTGTACAACGGTCAGAAGCACATCCCAGTTAACGTCACCGAAGACATGATCGGTCAAAAGTTCGGTGAATATTCACCAACTCGCACCTATTATGGTCATGCGGCCGACAAAAAAGCGAAACGGAAGTAAGTCATGGGCAAGGCAAAGAATCCACGCCGCGTGGCTGAAAACGAAGCAATGGCAAAAGTCCGTATGCTTCGCACCAGCCCGCAAAAACTGAACCTGGTAGCTGGCATGATCCGCGGCAAGAAAGTTGAGAAGGCGCTCGTCGACCTGACTTTCTCGAACAAGCGTATCGCAGCAGACGTGAAGAAGTGTCTTCAGTCCGCAATCGCCAATGCTGAAAACAACCACAACCTGGATGTTGACGAGCTGATCGTTGCCGAGGCGTATGTTGGTAAAAACCTGACTATGAAGCGCGGTCGTCCGCGGGCTCGTGGTCGTTTCGGTAAAATCATCAAGCCGTTCTCGGAACTCACCATCAAGGTGCGTCAAGTTGAGGAGCAAGCCTAATGGGTAATAAAGTTAATCCGGTCGGCATGCGTCTTCAGGTCAACCGCACCTGGGACAGCCGTTGGTACGCAAATACCAAAGACTACGGTGATCTTCTTCTCGAAGACCTGAAAATCCGTGAGTTCATTGGTAAAGAGTGCAAGCAAGCTGGTATTGCTCGTGTGATCATCGAACGTCCGCACAAAAAGTGCCGCGTCACGATCTACACTGCACGTCCAGGTGTCATCATCGGCAAAAAAGGTGCAGACATCGAAGTTCTGCGCAAGAAAATTGCCTCGATGACTGACTCGGAACTGCACCTCAACATCGTTGAAGTTCGCAAGCCCGAGCTCGATGCTGCTCTGGTTGGTGACTCGATCGCACAACAGCTGGAACGTCGTGTTTCGTTCCGTCGCGCAATGAAGCGTTCGGTTCAGAACGCAATGCGTATGGGCGCTCTGGGTATCCGGGTGAACGTTGCTGGTCGTTTGGGTGGTGCTGAAATCGCGCGTACCGAATGGTACCGTGAAGGCCGCGTGCCTCTTCACACTCTGCGTGCTGACATCGATTATGCGCACTCCGAAGCGATGACTCCTTACGGGATCATCGGGATCAAAGTCTGGATCTTCAAAGGCGAGATCATGGAGCACGATCCTTCGGCACATGATCGCCGGGCACAAGAAGTCCAGGATGGCCCTGCACCTCGCGGTGCTGGCGGTCGTCGCTAAGGGAGACTGACAAATGCTTCAACCAAAGCGTACTAAATTCCGCAAGATGCACAAAGGCCGTATCAAAGGCCTCGCAAAAGGCGGTTCTGACCTGAACTTCGGTTCGTATGGTCTGAAAGCCACTCAGCCTGAGCGTGTGACTGCGCGTCAAATCGAGGCGGCTCGCCGCGCGATGACACGTCACATGAAACGTCAGGGCCGTGTTTGGATCCGTATCTTCCCCGACGTACCGGTCACTGCAAAGCCGATCGAAGTTCGTATGGGTAAAGGTAAGGGTTCTGTGGACCGTTGGGTCTGCAAAGTTAAGCCCGGCCGCGTGATGTTCGAGATCGACGGCGTCAATGACGACGTTGCTCGCGAAGCTCTGCGTCTTGCTGCGATGAAACTGCCGGTGAAAACCCGCGTTGTTGTTCGCGAAGACTGGTAAGTTAGTTCGCCCCACGCGGGGCTTCTGACAAAGAATTGACCCCCTGACCGCAAGGTTGGGGGGTCTTTTTTTGTGCATAATGCATAGGTTGGGTTTGAGGGCCTTTTTTGGCCGACGTTCAGAAGGGGATCAGGTGTCATGGAGAATTATGCGGAGCTGATGTTTCACGAGGCTGTGGCTGATCTGCAAAAGGCGGATGGCTCTTTCGAAAAGTATCAGGTGGGCTACAGGCATCGTACGCAAGAGAGCCTGTCGTCTGATGATATCGGTTTCATCCAATCTCTCAACAGCTTCTATATGGCGACGGTGACCCCGGACGGCTGGCCCTACGTGCAACATCGTGGTGGGGCACGGGGGTTCTTGAAGGTGGTGGATACCCAGCGGTTGGTCTGTGGTGACTACAGGGGCAATCGGCAGTTCATCTCAATGGGCAACCTGCAGGCAAGTTCGCGGGTGTCGTTATTCTGCATGGACTATATGAAAAAGGCGCGGTTGAAGATCCAAGGCGAAGCGAAGTTGCAAAAAGCAAGTGAGGTGGCGCCAGATGTGCTGTCGTTGCTTGGCAAAGACGGGCCAGCAGTTGAGCGGGTGCTGACCGTGGAAGTCGTGGCGATTGACTGGAATTGTCCCAAGTATATTCCCGATCTGTTTCCGGCAGATGTCGTGAAGCAGGTTGTGGCGCGGGAAATGCAAGCGTTGCGCCAGGAAAACGCGGCGTTGAAAGCGGCGCTGGGGGAAAGGGACCAGGCGGGATAGTTTCAGGTTCTGAGTATCGTCTTCAAGGGAAAGTTTTAAGTGCGTCATACTTGCAGATGCGGGGGCACCTTGTTGGTTTCGGAGGTGCGAGGGTGTTCTGGATCCCCACGTATGAAGGTTGTCAAATGTCCAAGTCCGTAGGTCGCACAAGATTGTCCAACCTAACTGTTAGCGATACTTCGCAGCTGTGATGAACTCGCCAAAAGCCTCGCACCAGATCACCACAGTGGTGTAGGCGTTGATGTCCACACCTGCGGGAACATCGAGGATAACACCGTTGAAGGTTTTCACGTCGCCGATGCGGACGGACTGGTCTTTGACCGCTTCGAAAGAGGCTTCGTCGTCGACGAACTCAGGCACGAGGTAGAGTTTGTAGTCGGGACCCGGAGCAAGATCACCCATGTGAACGATGCGTTCGGGCGAGACACTGATGGTGCCTTCGCCCCAGTGGAACAGGTCACTGCCCTTGAGATCGCGGGTGAACTCGGCGGAATAAGTGGCCCCTGCGGCTTGGGCCTCGAGAACTGCCTGATCGGGGCCTGCAGGGGCGGTTAAAATGGGCAGGAAATAGATGCCCAGAGCAAAGCCGATAGCCAGTGCCAGCCCGTGAGTTCCCAACAAAATGAGTTTCCGCATATCCTCTACTCCGTTTTGATTACATAGCATATAGTTTGGTTTGACTGTAATTGAGTTGAATTGGTGGTGAGGATTATGACAACGCAGCCTCTCGCGCTGAAGAAGAGGTTGGGGTAAACCGCTGGGATGGCCCAGATCGAATCTCTCTTTGTGACCCGCTTTTACCGTGCGATGCTCTCCGAGTATGGCACTGCTATCAACAACGACGAACTTGTCGTGTCTTGCTATTCCATCGCCGAAGACGATGAAGCCGGACAGGAATGGTGCGAGAACGAAGGGTATCCGGGCTATACTTCTTATGCGTCGCTGACCGATCTGCCTTGGCGGTTTCCGATCTTTGCCGACATGGTTGCCGCGCTTGATAAGCACGTTGCCGCCTTTGCAGAGGATCTCGAGTTCAATCTTGAGGACAAAAAGCTGGTTCTTGAGGATATCTGGATCAACATCCTGCCGGAAGGCGGGCTGCACACGTCTCACCTGCATCCGCATTCGGTGATCAGCGGCACCACATATGTCTCGCTGCCGGATGGGGCAGGGGCGTTGAAACTGGAAGATCCGCGCTCTGGTCGGATGATGGCCGCACCTGCGCGCAAACAGGGCGCGCGTCGTGACATGCAGGCGTTCATCTATATGAAGCCCGAAATCGGCGAGGTTTTCTTGTGGGAAAGCTGGCTTCGCCACGAAGTGCCGATGAACATGGCCGAAGACGAGCGTATTTCGGTAAGTTTCAACTACAAATGGGAATGACCCGAGCCCAAGCCGAAAATTGATCCGCTTGGGCCCAAGGGCAGAGACCTATTCAGCCAGTTCAGCCAGGATTTCTGCCGTGTGTTCTCCACGCGTGCAGGCGGTGTTGATCTTGCCGACATGCCCACCAAAACGCGGGGCAGGGGCGGGTTGCATATTGCCGTCGTGGGTTTGCCAGACATGTCTGGCCTGCATATGCGGCGCATGCATGGCCTCATAAGGGGACAGGACGGGCGCCACACAGGCGTCTGACCCATCAAACAGGTCTGCCCAATGCAGGCGCGGTTCGGCCAGAAAGATGTCTTCCAGACGGGCGGTCAGTTTGGTCCAGAGTTTCGCATCATGTTGTCTTTGAAACTCGGGGTCGTGGGACAGGCCAAGTTTTTCAAGGAAGATGGCATAGAACTGTGGTTCGAGGCATTGCACACTGACATAGCCCCCATCGGCACAGGTATAGGTACGGCTCCAGTGTGGGCCATCCAGCAGGCTTTGACCGCGATCCATTGACAACATGCCGGTCTGGCGAATGGCCATCAGCAGCGTCATCATATGCGCCGACCCGTCGACAATCGCGGCGTCCACCACGGTGCCTTTGCCTGTCGTTTTGGCGTTGAGGATGCCCGACAACACCCCAACAACGAGATAGAGCGCACCGCCGCCAATATCCCCCACCAACGTTGCGGGTGTAATTGGGGGCGACCCGGGTTCGGATGCATAGTGAAGCGCGCCGGACGTGGCGATATAGTTGAGGTCATGCCCCGCCGTTTCGGCGCGTGGGCCCGTTTGTCCCCATCCTGTCATGCGTCCAAATACCAAAGCAGGGTTTTCCGCATGACAATCCGCAGGGCCGAGGCCCAAACGCTCCATCACGCCGGGACGAAACCCTTCGATTAAGGCGTCGGCGGTCGAGATGAGCTTTTTAGCCGTTGCAATGTCCTCTGGATCTTTCAGATCAAGCACAATGGACCGTTTGCCACGATCAAGGATGGACCCGTCTGTCGTAACCTGTCCGGATTTGCCTTTGCGATGGATGGTGATGACATCCGCGCCCAGATCAGCCAGCATCATGGCCGCAAAGGGGCCAGGGCCCAAGCCTTCGATTTCGATAACGCGAATGCCGTTCAACATGGTTTTGTTCCTTTACGCGGTCAGGCCGCCGCCAACGATCAGTGTTTGACCTGACACATAGTTCGATTCAGGACAGCAGAAGAGATATACCCCGTCGGCGGCTTCTTCCGGTGTGCCCGGACGTCCGAGAGGCACCATCGAGGCAAACCCGCCAGCAACCTTTTTCGGGATGCCGATGCCAACTTCATTACCATCCACCGTGATGGTTTTCTTTTCATCCGTGGCTTCGGTCAAACGCGTTTCGATATACCCGAATGCGATGCAGTTCACGTTGACCTTGAGACGCCCCCATTCTTTGGCGAGGGTCTTGGTCATGCCCAACATGGCAGATTTCGCGCTGGAGTAGTTGACCTGACCGACGTTCCCACCGGTGCCTGCGATGGACGAGATATTGACCACTTTGCGGAACACCTCGCGCCCTTCTTCGGCTTCTTGTTTTGCGGCGCCTTTGATGAACCCGCTGGCAGCGCGCAAGATGCGGAAAGGGGCTTTTACGTGCACATCCATCATCGCGTCGAACTGTTGGTCGGTCATATAGCCGATCATGCTGTCCCACGTGTAGCCGGCATTGTTGACGATGATGTCGACCCCGCCAAAGGTTTCGATGCCGGTGCCGATAAAGCGTTCTGCAAAGCCGTCTTCCGTCACACTTCCGGGGACCGCAGCGGCGTTCCCGCCTGCCGCCTTGATTTCATTCACCACGTCAATCGCGGGATCCGCATCGAGATCATTTACAACAATATTCGCGCCTTCCGACGCCAGCTTGAGCGCGACCGCACGGCCAATCCCGTTGCCTGCGCCCGTGATATAGGCGGTTTTTCCGTCAAGTTTACCCATTGGTAGATCCTTTTCAGTCGACGTCCAGAGAACGCGCGATGAGTTCTTTCATGATTTCATTTGTCCCGCCGTAAATCTTTTGAACGCGGGCATCCGTATAGAGTTCCGAGATCAGGTATTCGTTCATATACCCGTACCCGCCGTGCAACTGCAGACAGTTGTCCACGATCTCGCATTGCACGTCTGTTGACCACCATTTGGCCATAGCGGCCTTTTCGGCGGTCAGTTTTCCCTGATCCAGTTCCGCAAGGCATTGATCGACAAAAGCGGCCAGAATTTCGATTTTTGTGGCGGCTTCGGCCAGCTTGAAGCGGGTGTTCTGAAAATCCATGATCCGCTGACCAAAGGCCTTGCGTTCGCGCACATAGTCGAGCGTGGTGTTCAGGGCACATTGTGCGGCCCCCAAGGCGGAATAGGCGAGGATCAGACGTTCCCAAGGAAGTTGGCGCATGAGCTGGTAAAAGCCTTGGCCTTCTTCCAGACCCAGCAGGTTGGTTTGCGGAACGCGCACGTCCTGAAACGAAAGCTCTGCGGTGTCGTTGCGTTTCATGCCCATCTTGTCGAGACGACGCCCGACAGCGAACCCTTCAAGGCCCTCGGTCTCGATCATGATCAGCGAAACGCCTTTTGAGCGCGACGACGGATCAGTTTTGGCAACCAGAACAATCAGATCGGCGCTGCCGCCGTTGGTGATGAAGGTTTTCGAGCCGTTGATCAGGTAATTGTTCCCGTCCTTCACAGCGCTGGTTTTCACCGCCTGCAGGTCTGATCCGGTACCGGGTTCGGTCATCGCGATTGCGGCCACTTTTTTACCGCTGGCAAGGTCGGGAAGCCACTTGGCCTTTTGCTGCTCTGTGCCAAAAGCCGTGATGTAATGTGTCGCGATATTATGGACCGAAAAGCCCCAGCCGGAATCACCAATTTTGGCCTGTTCCAGAAAACTAACAGCGTCGAAATGACGGCTGAGGCCAAGGCCGCCGTGTTCTTCGGGAATGGTGGCGCCCAGAATGCCGATCTCGCCCGCCTTTTTCCAAAAATCCTTTGGGACAAGGCCGTCTTTTTTCCATTGGTCGCGGTTGGGTTGGAATTCATCTTCGAGAAAGCGCCGCACCGAATCGCCAAAGGCGTGATGCTCTTCTTCCATCCAGAGGTGATGGGTCATGGGAATATCCTTGTTTTCTCAGGCGGCGCTGACCAGCGCTTCGCCACGCAGAGTCTGGGTGCCGTCGTCGACTTTGGCCGTGAGCGCGACACGCAGCATCGGTGTGCCGTCCTGCTCGAAACGCTCGGTCACGCGCCCTTCACAGGTCACGGTGGCATTTACGGGCGTGATCGCCGTAAAGCGGGTCGACAGACCCCGCAGCCGATCAGAGCCAGCCCAATCGGTTGCGACACGGCCCAGCTGCGCCATCGACAGCATGCCATGCGCAAAAACATCGTCCAGACCGGCGCGCTTTACAAAGTCGAGGTCGATATGGATCGGATTGTGATCACCCGAGGCCCCTGCATAGAGTGCAAGCTTGGTGCGCGACACAGGACCAAACGTGATGGTGGGCAATGTGTCACCAACGGCGGCGGTTTCCGGGGAAATCGTCATCCCTGTTTCTCCTTTGGCAGTCGATGGATCAGTGTGCGCTCTGCCACGGCGAGAACACCACGCTCGGGGTGTCTGATTTCCAGTTCAAGGTTGGCGATTTCCAATGCGCCGCCTTTGGCATCCGCAAAGCTTTTCACGCGCGAGATGACTTCGACAGTGTCACCTGCATAAATCGGGCCATGGTAGGTATAGCTTTCCGATCCATGCAGAACATAGCGGTTGTCGACCTTGATCACGTCCTGCGTATCAGGCACGCCATTACGTTTGCCGATTTTGGCGGCGGCCATCTCGATGACAACGGGATAGGTCGCTGGCGTGACAACATCTGGATGGCCAGCGGCGCGTGCGGCATCAGCGTCAAAGTGGATCGGGTTGGTTTCCCCAATTGTTTCGGCGAAGAAGGCCACCGCCCCGCGTTCCACGGTGACGTTGATGGGCGCAGTTTCGTGCTCCGCCGTGTTTCTGTCGAAAATACCCATCGTTATGCCGCCTGATACAGGGTCACAACGCAGGCGCCGCCCAGTCCCAGATTGTGTTGCAACGCTGTTTTGGCGCCGTCCACCTGACGACGGTCTGCCGTTCCTCGCAGTTGATGGGTCAGCTCATAACACTGCGCCAAACCGGTTGCCCCCAGAGGATGCCCCTTGGACAGAAGGCCACCAGACGGGTTGGTGACGAATTTACCGCCATAAGTGTTGTCGCCATCCGCAATGAATTTTTGCGCGCCTCCTTCGGGGCACAAACCCAGCCCTTCATAGGTGATCAATTCGTTGTGGGCGAAACAGTCGTGCAGTTCGACGACATCAACGTCGTCAATGCTGATACCCGATTGATCCTGTACCTGACGGGCGGCGGCGGCGGTCATGTCATAGCCGACAACCTGCATCATATCATGCGCCTCGAAGGTTGACGGAAAATCGGTGGTCATGGATTGCGCCTTGATCGAGACCGTAGTCGGGATGTTGTGCTTTTTGGCAAAGGCTTCCGAGCACAGGATCGCCGCAGCGCCGCCACAGGTGGGCGGACAGGCCATCAGGCGGGTCATGACGCCCTCCCACATCATGGGGGCCTCCATCACCTGTTCTTCGCTTATTTCGGTGTTGAACAGGGCAAGGGGATTGTTGGCCGCGTGACGCGAGGCTTTTGCGCGGATTTTGGCAAAGTCATTCAGCTGCGTTCCGTGTTTCTCCATGTGCGATTTTCCGGCACCACCGAAATAGCGCAAGGCCAAGGGCACCTGGCTGTTGCCGACAAGATCGTCCGTTTCTGAATCAAAGTCGTCAAACGGGGTCGGGCGATCGGTCCAGTGGCTGCCAAGAGCGCCCGGCTGCATCTGTTCGAATCCGACGGCGAGGACACAGTCGGCGATGCCGTGTTCGATAGCTTGGCGGGCAAGGAACAGGGCGGTCGATCCTGTTGAGCAGTTATTGTTCACGTTGACCACCGGAATTCCGGTCATTCCCACATGATACAGGGCTTTCTGGCCGCATGTTGAATCGCCGTAGACATACCCTGCATAGGCTTGTTGAACGTCGTCATAGGACAGGCCCGCATCAGCCAGCGCGTCGCGGATCGCGGCTGCGCCCATCTGGTCATAGCTGTCGGAAGCGCCCGGTTTGGCAAATTTGATCATGCCTACGCCGGCAACGATTGTGGAATTCTTGCTCATGGTGTCCTCCTCGAATCCATGTGTTGTGCAAATTATGTGGTTGACGGGAGGCATCTTGCAAATTCAAAAATGTCCCAAGGTATTCCTTGGGGGAATGGATGAATCTTACAAAGCTCCGCTACATTGTCACCGTTGATCGTGAAGGGTCCATTTCGGGAGCCTCCAAAAATCTGCACATCACGCAATCTGCGGTGACCAAGGCGGTCGCCGATGTCGAGGCGGAGCTGGGCTTTGCCCTGTTTGACCGTCGTGCCCGCGGCGTCGCAGCCACGGCGGACGGGCGCGAGTTTATAGATCGGGCGTCACGGATTCTGTCGGATATGGACCAACTGGTCATGGACACCAAAAGCGGCCGCGATTCACGTGACCGTGTCTTGCGGATCGGAATTGCGCCGCCCTCATTGGAAGGGCTTATGAACCGTGCGGTGCGGTCACTGGTTCTGGATCATCCAGAAGTGCGGGTGCATCTGCGTGGCACACCGTTTGAGGCGGGGTTGCAGTTGCTGCGACAGGGGGATCTGGACACGTTTGTTGCACCGCTGAACCCGTTGTTGAGTGAAGCCGGATTTGTGACGGCGCCTCTGCCGCCATTGCGGGCCCGTATGTTTGCCCGCAAAGGGCATCCCTTGTCCGGCCGCAAACTCAAAGCCAGAGAAATTGCCGCCTTTCCCATGATTTCGCCAGACATCACGGGGCCGCACGTGTCGCCCATAATCGGCATTCTGGAACACCACGAGGGCGATCCGGCCCGTGGCCTGCATATCCTTGAGAACTTCCCGATGGCGGCAGGAATTATCGAGCGCTCCGATGCGGTCGGGGTTGTGGTCGATACTTATGTTCAAAGCCAAACGTTCCGCAGCCGGTTTGTTGTGCTTGATTATGACATGGGAGAGCCTTTGCCGATGGTGATGGCCTTTCGCGCTGGGCTTCAGCCGTCACGGGCCCTAGGTTGGCTTCAAGCTGCGTTGCAAAAGCATCCGCCTATGGCATCGATGCCCTCTGGCGCGGGTGCACCAGACAGTTTCACCACCTGATGACCTTGCGGTAAGTTGGGGCGCATTGGTAAGGTGACACCTTCAGTTTGAAGAGAGTGAAAATGACCAACGGACTAATTCCAAAAGGCGTGGCCCATGTTGAGTTGGAGACCACACCCGATCCAGAACATTTTGTCTTTTTGCTTTTGCCCAACATGTCGATGTTGGCCTTCAGTGCTGCGATCGAACCCTTGCGAATTGCCAACCAGCTGACGGGGAAGGTCCTGTATCGATGGACAACGATGTCTGAGGACGGCGCCAGCGTGCGGGCGTCCAACGGCATTGAGATCGGTGTGGACAGCCCAATGGGAGAGACCAAGCCCGGCAGCTATGTGTTTGTGTGCTCGGGGGTCGAGCCAGATAAGGCGACCACCAAGTCTGCTGCCGACTGGATACGGTATCAGTGGCGCACAGGGCGTGTCGTTGGCGGCCTGTGCACGGGTGCCTACGCCTTGGCGCGCGCAGGGATTTTGGGTGGCAAAGAGTTTACGCTGCACTGGGAAAACCAGTTGCCGTTTCGCGAAAGCCATCCCGATTTGAACGTGCAGGAACAGCTTTATGTTGTTGATGGCAGGATCATGACATGCGGCGGCGGTGCGGCCGCCACGGATTTGTTCCTCAAGCTGATCTATGAAAAACACGGCCCGATGTTGTCACAAGCCGTTTTGAACATGTGTTTGCATTTCGTGCACCGTTCGGATGGCGACAGCCAGACCTCTTCAAAATCCGCATCACTTGGTATTCGGAACAAAAAGCTGCTTCAGATTATCAACCTGTTTGACGAAGAAATCGAACAGCAGGTTGATCTGGACGAAATTGCCTATCGTGTTGGGGTTTCCAGACGGCAAATGGAGCGTTTGTTTTCGCACCACATCGGGCGCACACCGAAACGGTATCTGATGGATTTGCGGCTTCAGCGCGCGCGCGCCTTGATGGCCGAAACCGATTTGCCCGTTTCCGAGGTCGCCTTTGCCTGCGGCTTTGAATCGACTTCACATTTTTCAAAGCGATTCCGCGAGCGTTTCGGGGTCTCGCCCTATTCTTTTTCGGTCTCGACCAGCTAGAAATCGACTGGAACAGACAAAATCCGGAAAACTGCAACTTTCTCTCTTGACCCCGATGCGGGACTCTTCTAAATCGCAGCGCACCGTGGCGGTATAGCTCAGTTGGTTAGAGCAGCGGAATCATAATCCGCGTGTCCGGGGTTCAAGTCCCTGTACCGCCACCATTTACCTCTCTGAATGGTTTCACGAAACGTCCCACCGGTAATGAACGGGTGTGGTGCATTCTGTCGCGCGCTGTCACATGGACAAGACGTTTCAATCGGCGTTTACTAAAGCCACGCGCCTTAGAAGGAACTTCAGTCATGCGTTTTGAAGTTAGCCGATTCTTGAAGCCAGCAAATGTGACGATCGGGATCATTTTGCTGATGGGTGCCGTATCATCGGGAGGTTTTGCAATGGGTTCTTCACACAACAACGGACAAATGGACATTCAGGTGCCCGCGTCTTTTGGCGATCTCGAAGGATATGTTGCTCCCGGAGATTCCGAAGCATTGCCGACTGGTTTTTTGCGGATTTATTCAACCAAAGACATCCAATCGGTTGCCGGTTTGCCGGAAGCAGTCCAAGCACAGGCTGCGCTGGTGAGGAAACTCGATCCGTTGTCACTTCAGTCAGGAATTCAGGATGCGACGGACGCGGCTGTTCAGTTGGGTGTGACACCATCGGATTTTGATCGGGTTGCGTATTCGTCAGCGGGAAAACGTGCAAAGTCCAACCGAATCCTTGCCGTTGAGGGCAAAAATGGATCGCGCGCGTTTTTTGTTGCGCGCATTGCCGCGGACCAACCGGATGGTGCTGTTCCCGGAATTTTTCACTGTGTAGAACAGGCTCAATTACCAGTTGCATATAGCGCGACATACCTTGGCAAAATAGCGCCAAGTACTTTGATAGAGATCAAAGAAGAAATATGCCAAAAGCCGAAGATGTGATAAGAAATAGGGATTAACGCCCGTAATTCGGGCGACTCGCTTATTTCGAGCAATCAGAAGGCCTCCATACATCGGTGGCCCTATTGAGGCGAAAAATATCTTTGAAGGCCACGAAAGTGGCAGATTAGGGGGGAGTTCCTATGGCTAATACTACAACCGAAAGTGCAATTTCCAATACGATCTCGGCCTCGGGCCGATCCCTTTTGGCGGATATCACGCATGACACCGTTTGGTTCGATGTCACTTTGCAATATTATTTGGGCAACGGTGATGTTCTCGCGTGGGACACAGAGTTTCGCGACGCTTACCTAGGTGATCCAGACGATTATTATAGCGGATCGCCGGACGCGGCATACGCGTATACAACTCAGACCGAGCGTGCCTTTGAAATGATCGACTCCGTCATTTTTACGGATTTCGAACGCGTGACAAACGCGGCCACCGCACAGGCCACCGCCGATCTGGTTTATGTGACGTCCGTGAACAACGATGAAAGCCTCGAAGGCTTCCACCAGCTTCCTCCGGGATCCACGCGAGCGGCGGACGACTTCTGGGGCTTTAGCACGTTTACCAGTGACCAAGCATCTATGAATGTCGCGCCCGAAGTTGGCGGCGGCGAGTACCTGAACTGGACCCTGATCCATGAAATCGGCCACGGTTTGGGCCTGTTGCATCCCTTTAGCGGCGACCCCTCCGTCACACTGGCCAGTGTTGGCGCGGCGTTGGATAACGAACGCTATACCGTGATGTCCTATGATGGGGCGACCGATGCAAATGCCTATGGCCATGCGGTCACGCTGATGGCGCTGGATATTGCTGCGCTGCAAGAACAGTATTTCAGCGAAACCTATGCCGAAGGCAACTCTACCTATTCACTGTTTGATGCTCAGGCAGAAGCCTTGCGTCTCAATGAAGGCGATATGCACATTGGCCGTGCCTATGCAACGATTTGGGATTCCGGCGGTACGGACACTCTCGAATATGGCAGCTCTGCCAATTCTGTATTGATCAACCTGAACGATGCAACTCTGGACCGTTCGGCAGTGGCTGCGGATGCGTCCCCTGCTGTTACCGCGCTACAGCACACCGATTTCTTCGGCTCGCTGGCGGCAAACCTGCGCACCGAAATCACGGATTCGAATTATAATGCAGGCGGTTTTTTCTCGCGTGTTCTTACCGAGACTGACGGCACGTTCTCGGGCATTGATGGTGGTTTTGCAATCGCACATGGCGTGGACATCGAGAATGCCACCGGTGGACAGAACGAAGACCTTCTGATCGGGAACGAGGAAGCGAATACCCTGACAGGGAACGACGGCAACGATGTTCTGATTGGCGGCGGTGGCAATGACACACTGGATGGTGGTGAAGGCTGCGATATCGCGTCTTTCTCGGGCGCGCGCGCAAACTATACGATCACAGACAACGAAGACGGCACGATCACCGTGGCCCATAACGGTGCAGGCGTGGATGGCACGGATACACTGGTCGATGTGGAACAGGCGCAGTTCAGCGATGAATTGACAAGTCTGGGTGATGAAGGTGCACTGGAATTCACACCTGTGACCAGCAACAGCTTTGTCGATTTTGGCGACAACGTTTTGTATCGCAACGATGACGGGTCCCAGTCGAATGTCGACATTACTTCGATCTTCGAAGACGGGATCACCGTCGGTGATACAACGTATACAACGATTTCGGTCAACACGAATGGCAACGTCACCTTTGGTGGTAGCCTGAGCACCTATACACCGTCACGGATTGAAGGGTCAGGGCGTCAGATTGTGGCCCCGTACTGGGCGGATGTGGACACCCGCAATCCATCTGAGGGAACAAATCCCGGCAACGTCTATTGGGATTTTGATACGGACCGCGACTCGTTCATCGTGACGTGGGATAATGTTGGGTACTACAGCCGCCATGTCGATCTGCTGAGCAGTTTCCAGCTCGAGATGATGGATCGCGGCTGCGGCAATATCGAAATCATTTTCCGCTATGGTGATATCGCCTGGACCGCAGGCGATGCCTCGGGCGGTGAGAATGGTGTTGGTGGGACAACCTCGCGCGCAGGCTTCTCGCTCGGCGAAACCTATTTCGAGCTTCCTGCATCGGGTAACGAGCCTGCCATGCTGAGCCTTGAATCCCTGTCGGGTAACCTTGGCGTTGCCGGTGTTTGGCAATTCATCGTGTCGGGCGGCTTTGTCCAGGGTGTTGGCGGTGAAGAAGACGATGATATCCCGGGCACAGACGGTGACGACAACGTGCTTGCAGGGCAAGGCAACGATACCGTGCGCGCAGGCGACGGTGACGACTCGGTCTTTGGTGGTCAGGGTAACGACAGCATTGATGGCGGCGACGGTGACGATGTCCTCGACGGTGGTAGCGGTGTTGACACCATTATCGGTGGTCGCGGCAATGATACCATCGCTGACGGCGGCACCGACGATGACCTTTATGATGTGATCTACGGTGGTGAAGGCGACGATGATATCGATGGCGGCTTCGGCAATGACTCGATCCGTGGCGACGCCGGAAACGACGTGATTGCGGGTGGCTTTGGTGCGGACACTGTTATTGGTGGCACCGGCAATGACACCCTGACCGGCTCAGCCTACTCCGACCAACTGTTTGGTGGGGATGGTGATGACTTTATCAACGGTGGCTGGGGCCATGACCGTGTGAATGGGGGCGACGGCGCTGACCGGTTCTTCCACATCGGTATCTTTGATCACGGGTCGGACTGGATTCAGGACTATGACGCCTCTGAAGGAGATGTTCTTGTGTTCGGTATCGGATCCGCAACACCAAGTCAGTTCCAGGTCAACACCACGCACACTGCCGATAGCAGCGGCAACCGGTCCGGTGACGACAGCATCGAAGAGGCTTTTGTGATCTATCGCCCAACTGGCCAGATCATGTGGGCATTGGTCGATGGCGCCGGTCAAAGCGAAATCAACCTGCAGATCGCGGGACAGGTTTACGACTTGCTTGCCTGATACAAGATCTCTTCAATCCACAGAAAAGGCCCGGTTTGTCCGGGCCTTTTTGCTGTTGGGCTCGGCGGATATGTCGCGTCATCTGCCCCCTTACATTTTGGCATGAAACGAATATTGGACGGAAACCACGAAACGGCTCCAGCGTAGGAACTCTATGAAGCGGCCCAAGACAGAAAAAACGGCTGTTCAACAGCGGATTGATGAGGCTTCCAAGCCCGGCCTGCGTGCTGCGTCTCGTTTGTTGGTTCTGGCGTCTCTGATGTGGCCTGTTCAAGCCGCCGCCGCAGCGGTTTTGGTTGACCGTTGGGCAAACGGCGAGGTCGATGGCGCATTTGTTGCGGTTGCCTTTTTCATCTTGGCAGGTTTTGCGCGCGCCGCGTTGGATCACCGCGCGGGCGGCATTTTGTTCCGCACTGCAGACGCCGTTATTGCCGTTGAAAGGCATACGCTCCTGTCCCGCGAAGCACGGCGCGCCACACAGATTGTCAGCTCGGCAGAACTGGCTGCGCTTGTATCCCAGAAGCTGCCGATGCTGGTGCCCTACCTCACCCGCTTTAAGCCCGCGATGGCGCGTGTCCGGATCGTGCCCTTCTTGTTGCTGCTGATTGTCTTTTGGTTCAGCTGGATTGCGGGGCTCATTCTGTTGGTTGCCGGACCGCTGATCCCCGTTTTCATGGCACTCATCGGGATTGCGGCACGCGAGGCCAGCAACCGCCAGATGGTTGAAATTGGCGACATGAACCGTTTGTTGATGGACCGCTTGTCGGCGCTCGCGGATATTCGGTTGCTGGACGCCACTTCACGCGCAGAGGACGATTTTGCAACGCGGGCCGAGGGGCTTCGGGCGCGTACAATGGCGGTTTTGCGTGTTGCGTTTTTGTCGTCTACGGTTCTGGAGCTGTTTTCGGCAATTGGGGTGGCCATGGTGGCCGTCTATGTCGGGTTTTCCCTTTTGGGTGAGATCCCTTTTGGCGCCTGGGACAGTGGCCTTACCTTGGCCGAAGGTGTGTTCCTGCTGCTCATTGCGCCCGAATTTTTCCAACCGCTTCGGGACATGGCCGCGGCGTGGCATGACAGGGCGGGGGCCTTGTCTGTTCTGGACGAGATGAGCCGCCTCGAAAGCACAACCGGTCGTCAAATTCCAGGCGAGGGCGACAAAGCGGCCGTTCTGACGGGCGCGGCGGTTGTGAATACACGCAAAGTGCAGGTCATGCGTGGAGATCAGGCCGTCGACCTTCCGGATTTGACGCTTCATCCGGGTGAGGCGGTTGCGCTGACCGGCAAAAGCGGCGCAGGAAAGACATCCTGCCTGATGGCTCTGGCGGGGCTTATCCCCGTTGAGAATGGCGAAATAAATGTTGCCGGCGTGGCGCTGTCTGATGAAACGGCCGATGCGTGGCGCACCCGTGTCGCATTCATTCCACAGCTTGTTCATTTGCCCGACGTGACATTGCGCGGCTTCATTGACCCTGACGAAACCGGTGTTGATCCGACCAAAGCGCTGAACGCAGCACAGGCAAGCCATGTGGTGGCGGCCTTGCCAGATGGTTTGGAAACTCGGCTTGGAGAAACGGGTGCTGGTGTGTCCGGCGGGGAAGCGCGGCGTCTTTTGCTGGCGCGGGCGATTTATCGGGGAAGCGAAGTTATTTTCGCGGATGAACCCACGGCGGATCTGGATGCGGATACCACAGCCAAGCTGGTTGAAATGCTGCGCGGTCTGGCCAATCGGGGGGCCATTGTTCTTGTCGCGACACATGATCCGGATGTGATCGGTCAAATGGATCGCAGCATTTCGGTCGAGGTGATGGCATGAGCGCGCTTTGGAAAGCCTTTGTTCTGATCTGGAATGCGGCGCCTGCCGCGATGTGGCGTGGTGCCTTGATGGCGGTCGCTGTTTTGCTGATGGGCGCGGCGCTGCTGGGATTGTCAGGGTGGTTCATCACCGCGACGGGGCTTGCCGGGATCGCAGGCATCGGCATTGCGTTTGATGTCTTTCGCCCCAGTGCGGGCGTGCGCTTTTTGGCCTTGGGGCGGGCCGGTGCGCGCTATGGTGAACGGATTTTCACCCATGACGCGACCCTGAGGGCGCTGTCCACTTTGCGGATCAGCCTGATGCGTCGCCTGTCGCGGCTGTCCCTACCAGAGATGCAGCGTTTGCGAGGCCCCTTGGCCCTGACACGGATCACAGCGGACGTAGACGCGTTGGATGGCATCGTTTTGCGGGTCGGACTGCCGATTGCGGCGGGGCTGATCACGCATGTTGTCGTGTTTGTTGGTCTGTGGGCTTTGACCGATATCGCTTTGGCGGTCACGATTGCCTGTGGGTATGTCTTGGGTGGTGGGATCATTCTTTTGCGGTTGGCGCGTCGCACCTATGCGCCCTCGCGCCATGCCGAAGAGGCCAGCCAGACCCTGCGGCGCGACACGATAGGTCTGATGCGCGGCCGATCCGATCTGTTTTTGCAGGGGCGCGTGCGATCGAGTCTGGACCGCTTGCATGATACGGATGACGCGATGCGCGCCGCAATGGAGAGTCTGGACACCACCGAACGGCACGCCGGAATGGCGCTGTCGGTGCTGGGTACCGTTGTGTCCGGTCTGGCATTGGCGATTGGATCGTATCTTGTGACCAACGGTGAACTTGATCCTGCGCGGGCGGCTATCGGATTTTTTGTTGCGCTGGCGCTGGCAGAAACCTTGTTGCCTTTGCGCCGTGGCCTTGCCGAAATCGGACGCATTCGCGATGCTGCAGAACGGATTTTTCAAGTTGAAGAACAGGGGCAGGGCCCCGCGCGGATCGGTGGTCAGGCCAAAGGGCACGGCATTGATGTGCGGGCGGTCACCTTTCGCCGCTCAGACACAGCTGTGCCGGTCCTTGAAAACCTGAGCCTCAAGGTGGCAGCCGGAGAAACCGTTGCGCTGACCGGTCCCAGCGGATCCGGAAAGTCAACGCTTTTGGCCATCCTGGCAGGCACCGAGCCCGATTTTGAAGGACACGTCACAATCGCGGGTCAGGACCTGTGTGCGTTTGGCGAAAGAGAGTTGCGCAGCAAGCTGACCTTTGTGCCCCAGCGCGCAGCTCTGGTCTCGGGAAGCATATTTGACAATCTGGCGTTGGCCAAATCGGATTTGAGCGAAAGCGAAGCCTTTGAGATTTTGGATGTGGCCTGTCTGACATCGGTTGTGGAACGTCTGGTAGGTTTGCAGGGCACGCTGGGCGAAGGAGGCGCCGGATTGTCCGGCGGAGAGGCCCGACGTCTTGTTCTGGCCCGCGCCCTGTTGCGACGTCCGTGCGTTTTGCTTTTGGATGAGCCGACCGAAGGCCTTGATGCCGCTACGGCACGTCATGTGTTGTCCAATATACGTGCCTTGGTGCCAGAAGCGGCCATCCTGATGGCGTCCCACCGGACCTCTGAAATTGAAAGTGCGGACCGGATCGTCTCAATCAAGGGCTAAGCGCGCTCAATTCCTGATCTTTTGCGAACGAACTGCCTCGGGTGAAGGCGGCAAAGATTAAATATACATTAACAATATAGCTTTTTGATTTGGATCAAACACAACCCGGCAGGTGCGGGCGTAAAGACAAAATTAGATGAGTCTTGGGTGCACCTTTGCACCGTATGTGTTGGAGATTTAGAAATGGAGCTAGATATTGTCGAGCTGTCGCGTTTGCAGTTTGCGATGACAGCGATGTATCACTTCCTCTTCGTGCCGCTCACGCTGGGTCTTTCGATCCTCGTTGCGATCATGGAGACGGTCTATGTCATGACGAACCGCCCGATTTGGCGTCAAATGACCAAATTCTGGGGCACCCTCTTTGGGATCAACTTTGTGTTGGGTGTGGCTACCGGAATTACGATGGAATTTCAGTTCGGCATGAACTGGTCCTACTACAGCCATTATGTGGGGGACATCTTCGGGGCACCGCTTGCGATTGAAGGGCTGATGGCCTTCTTCCTCGAGGCGACCTTTGTGGGGTTGTTCTTCTTTGGCTGGGACAAGCTCAGCAAAGTTGGCCACCTTGTTGTGGCGTGGCTGGTTGCAATTGGATCGAATTTCTCGGCTCTCTGGATTCTGATTGCCAACGGGTGGATGCAAAATCCGGTTGGTGCCGAGTTCAACCCGCTTTCAATGCGAATGGAGATGACGTCCTTTTTCGACGTGGTCTTTAACGAGGTCGCACAGGCCAAATTCGTACACACAGTTTCCGCAGGATACGTGACGGCTTCGGTTTTTGTGCTGGGTGTTTCGGCGTGGTATCTCTTGAAAAATCGCCACGTTGAACTGGCCCGCCGTTCGATCACTGTTGCGGCTGCGTTTGGATTGATGTCGGCCTTTTCGGTTGTGATCCTTGGAGACGAGTCCGGATATTCGACGACACACAGCCAGAAAATGAAATTGGCCGCGATCGAGGCCATGTGGCACACAGAACCGGCTCCGGCGGCATTTACGCTGGTCGGGTTCCCGGATGATGAAGCCCGTGAAACGCATTACGCCGTGCATTTGCCCTATGCGATGGGGTTGATCGGAACGCGGTCGCTGACCGAAGAAGTGCCGGGCATTGCCGAACTGGTCGAGAACGCCGAAGCCCGGATCAAGACCGGTATTTTGGCTTATGACGCCCTTATGGATATTCAGGCATTGCGGGGCGCACCCGTGCCACCCGAATTGCGGGCACGGTTTGAAGAACACAGTGCCGACCTCGGGTTTGCCTTTCTTCTGAAACGGTATGTGGATGATCCGCGCGACGCCACCGATACGCAGATCGCGATTGCTGCGAATGATACCGTGCCAAAGGTCTGGCCACTGTTCTGGGCCTTCCGCCTGATGGTGGGACTTGGGTTCGGTTTCATCGCGACGATGGCCTATTTCTTTTACATGGCGTCTTTCCGCGGGATGCAGTTTCCGCGCCCCGCTTTGCGTCTGGCGGTTATCATGATCCCTGCACCTTGGATTGCTGCCGAATTGGGGTGGTTTGTGGCCGAGTTCGGGCGCCAGCCGTGGACAGTGGATGGTGTTTTGCCAACGGCCCTGTCGGTGAGCCATCTGAGCGTGACAGAGCTTTTGATCACGCTCGCAGGATTTGTCACCTTCTATACCGTTTTGTTCGTGATCGAGATGGGGCTGATGCTCAAGTACATCCGCAAAGGCCCTTACATGGATGTTGATGAAACCGACGTGTGGACAAAACGTCATGTGGCGCGCCTTGGTCAGGCGAACGCCACCCCAGCGGAGTAAAGCTGATGATCCTTCATGAATTGATAGACATAGAAATCTTGCGTGTGATCTGGTGGGCCCTGCTCGGGGTGTTGCTGATCGGATTTGCTCTGACCGACGGGTTTGATATGGGCGTGGGCGTTCTTATTCCCTTTGTTGGCAAGACCGACGTCGAGCGCCGTATTGCGATCAACACCATTGGCCCCGTCTGGGAAGGCAACCAGGTTTGGTTTATCCTTGGGGGTGGTGCCATCTTCGCGGCATGGCCACCGCTTTATGCCGTCAGCTTTTCAGGGTTTTACCTTGCGATGTTTGTGGTTCTGTCAGCACTGATCGTGCGCCCCGTTGCGTTCAAATACCGGTCCAAACGCGAAGACCCTGTGTGGCGCAACACCTGGGACTGGGCCTTGTTCGTGGGCGGTGCGGTGCCGGCGTTGATATTCGGCGTCGCTGTGGGCAACGTCCTGCAAGGGGTGCCGTTCCATCTCACTGACAGTTTGATGCCGATGTATGACGGGACGTTTTACGGCAAGTTCCTTGGGCTGCTGAATCCTTTTGCCCTTCTCGCGGGTGTCGTGTCCCTGTCGATGTTGATCATGCACGGCGCAGCATGGCTGAGCCTCAAGGCGGAAGACCCGATCAAGGCAAGGGCGCGGTCCATCGGAACAGTGTCGGGAATCGTGGCTTTTGCGGCTTATGCGCTGGCGGGGCTCTGGCTTGCTTTCGGGATCGATGGTTATGCGTTTGCCGGAAACGTGATCACGGATGGCCCTTCGAACCCCTTGTTTAGTGACGTTATCAAAGGGGACAGCTGGTTGACGGCCTATGCGACACGCCCGTGGATTGTGGTCGCACCGATTATGGGCTTCGCCGGTATCGGGCTGGCTGTTTTAGGACTGCGGGCAGGGCGCGAAGTGTCGACCCTGCTGTTCTCTAAAATGGGCATCACCGGCATCATTTCGTCGGTAGGGTTGACCATGTTCCCCTTTATCCTGCCGTCTTCCAAAGATCCCCACAGTTCGCTTACCGTCTGGGACAGTTCGTCTTCGCAACAGACGCTGTTTGTCATGCTGATCTGTGCCTTGATCTTCATGCCACTCATTCTGGCCTATACGGCGTGGGTCTACAAAGTTCTGTGGGGCAAGGTGACCGAGGCGGATGTCACCGAAAATTCCCACTCTGTTTACTAAGGAAAGGAGCCTGATATGTGGTATTTTGCTTGGATTTTGGGGCTTCCGCTGGCGGCGATGTTCGCTGTGCTGAACGCCATGTGGCTTGAAATGCGCGAGGATGCGCGTCTGGCCGAAGAAGATCACTGATCTGTCATTCCGCGTCCCTTTGACAGAGGTGGGGGCAGGCAAAGAAATTTGCCTGCCCCACATACCGTTAATACGTTGCAGCAGCGCCCCAGTCGCGGGGAAACCGCTGGTCACGGCTGGCAGCTCGGGTGGCGCGCCTTTATCCTGTGTCACGAAAAGTATTGTCTAGGTGTTTCGAAATGAATGGAATTTTCAAAGGTCCGATCGCTGGCCTTCTTGTTGCGATGGTTGCGTCATCTGCGGCCGCGCAGAACAGCGAGAAACGCTATCCCGATCAGGAAGCCGCGACATTCGAGGCCTATGGTCTTTTGAATGGCGGAGTGGTCGGGTTTGACGATGGGGTCGACACCTACTCGAAAGCGGTCGACAACGGCCACGCGCCCAGCCGCTTGGGCTTTTGGGTCCGGCAGCCTTTCTATGGGTCAAACCTTGCCTTTAACTTTGAAACCGCGATTGGACTTCGCCCGTCGTCAGGTGTGAACCAGGTCGCGTCTCTTGATAACTTTGCGTGGGGTCGCCGGAAAATCCGCAAGATCGAGTTCATCCTCAAGACCGACAAGGCGGGTACGTTTTATCTGGGGCAGGGCAGCGTCTCGACCGATGGCGCGGCCATGAACGACTTGTCCGGAACATCCCTTGCCCAAGGGTCGGGGATTGGGGACATGGCAGGGGCCTATCTGTTTCGCAACAGCGCCGGTTCTTTGACCGCGCGCGCCATAGGCACCACGATGCCGAACTTTGACGGGGGGCGGCGTTTGCGCGTGCGCTATGACACGCCCGAGGTCGCAGGGTTCAGCCTCTCGGCAAGCTATGGTGAAGAGGTTCTGGCCTATAATGCCGACTTCACAACCCAGAACGCAGCACTGCGGTATGGCAAAAAGGTCGGGGCTTTCAAAATGAAGGGCGCCCTCGGCTATGCCAAGGTCGAACTGGCGGCCGGGGCCGAGCGTCACGATACAATTGGATCATTCTCTGTTCTGCACGATTCCGGTTGGAACCTGTCCCTTTCGGCGGGCGACCGCGAAGAAAGTGGTGACTATACCTATGGCAAGGTCGGCTATCGCGCCAACTGGTTGTCGATTGGCGAAAGTGCGGTTTCGGTCGACTATTATGCTGGCAACGATATGAGCATCGCGACGAGTTCTCAATCCGAGGCATGGGGGCTTGCCTTTGTGCAGAATGTGAAAAAGCACAATGTTCAGCTTTATGCCGCCTATCGTCGCTATAGCCTGTCTGAACCGGGCACCACTTATCAGGATGCATCTTCCTATATGCTGGGGGCCGCCTGGCGGTTTTGAGTGAACGCCCCGCCGCAACCGGCGGGGCGATTTTCTTTCGGAGATGTAAAAGACTCGACTCTTGATGTTGGTAAAACTATTTTGGAACAAATAGTGAACATTTGGAATCGAAAGTCATGCAGCGACGCATCGTGTCATTGTGGTTTCCAAGGCTGTCTTCGGATCGTGTCCTGCGGGGGAGGTCCGTGGACGGCCCTTTTGCGCTGACAATCCATCAAAGCAATACAGAGCGGCTGTATTGCCTGAATGTCGAGGCCGAGGCACAGGGGCTGAGCCGTGGCATGGGGTTCTCTGACGCGCGGGCCTATTGCCCGGATCTTCAGACACGTCCGGCCGACCTGCAGGGGGATCAGAGGTTTCTGGCGGCTTTGTTGCGCTGGGCGGGCAAGTATTCTCCGTGGGTCGGTTATGAAGGGAACGAGGGGCTTGTGCTTGATGTGACCGGCGCATCGCATCTGTTCGGTGGCGAAGCGGGCATGTTGGGCGACATGCGGTTGCGGTTGATGTGTGCGGGGGTGGATGTGCGTATCGGTCTGGCAGATACGCGCGGCGCGGCATGGGGTTTGGCCCGCTTCGGAGAAGGGGTTGCCGCAAAGGGCGGCACGGGGATTGCTCTGGCCGGTTTGCCGGTGGCGGCGCTGCGTCTTGAGGAAAAGATATGCACCGGCCTTGAGCGGTTGGGCGTGCGGACGGTCCAGGAGTTGCGCGGCCTTCCGCGGGCCACGGTGACGCGCCGGTTCGGAAATGACGTGTTGTTGCGGCTGGATCAGGCGCTGGGCGATCGGCCCGAAGGGGTGACGCCAGAGGCCGAAGTGGCCCCACTTGCCGTGCGTTTGACGTTTCCCGAACCGATTGGCCTGAGCGGAGATGTGCTTGCGGGGACAGAGCGGCTTTTGTCCCAATTGTGTTTGCGTCTCAAAGCCGAAGAACTTGGCGTGCGGCGTCTTGAACTGACATTGCGGCGTGTGGATCAGGCCAGCCAGCAGGTTGAACTGCGTCTTGCCAGACCGCTGCGGGATGTCGAGAGCATCCTGCCCCTGTTCGAGCGCGGCCTCTCTGAAGTGGATGCGGGTTTCGGGATTGACCAGATGCGGCTTGAGGCGGTGCAGGCCGAACGTTTGCCGGCACGTCAGCTGAGCCATGTCGAGGCCCGCAGCAAGGATGGGGTGAGTGATCTGATCACGCGGCTGGGCAGCCGGATCGGGTTGGACAATATTCACCGGATGGTGCCCGCCGACAGCCATATTCCCGAGCGTAGTTTTTCCATCGCTGCGGCAGCCTATAGTCCTGCAGCGGGGCGTTGGCCGGTGGCGCGCCCGCGCCCGGTGGTTCTGTTTCCGCCAGAAGGGGTGGCGGCAGAGGGGCGGCATCCTCCCAAACATTTCCAGTGGCGCCGCATGCGGTTGACGGCGGCGCAGGTTTCGGGGCCCGAGCGGATCGCGCCGGAATGGTGGTTGCCGGATGAAAACTGGCGGTCAGGTGTGCGCGATTACTGGCGGGTGGAAACCCGTCAGGGGCGACGGCTGTGGATGTACCATACGCCGCAGGCACCGGGATGGTATGTACAGGGCGAATTCGCGTGAGGCGGGTTTGCGCACAAGGGCGCGCCTGCGGCGCGACAGCTGTATGCCCGCCCGAAGGGCGGGCGGTGCCTCCGGCGGGGATATTTTTAGCCAGATGAAGGACCGGGTGGGAGCATATGCGGAACTGTGTGTGACATCGAACTTCACCTTCTTGACGGGGGCGTCACATCCCGAAGAGTTGGTGACGCGGGCGGCCGAATTGGGGTTGGAGGCGATTGCGATCACGGACCGCAATACGCTGGCCGGGGTGGTGCGGGCCTATTCTGCGTTGAAAGAGCTTCAGCGTGAGGCGCAAGAGGCGATTGCGATCCGCTCTGAGCATCGGGTGGATTCCTGTTCGCGTCAGGAGATCGGGGATCGAAACCCGATTGTACGTCCCGATACCGTGACATTACCGCGATTGATTGTGGGCACCCGGTTGGTGGTGCGTGACAGTGCGGTGGAGTGGGTGGCGCTGCCGATGGATCGCGCGGCCTATGCGCGGCTCAGCCGGATATTGACGCTGGGCAAACGGCGGGCCGAAAAAGGCGATTGTATTTTGGATATGCGCGATCTGGTGAAAGGATGCGCCGGCATGATCCTGATCGCTTTGCCACCTGATACGAGGGGCGAAACCGCAGACCACATTCGCACCTTGGCACAGGTTTATCCGGGGAATGTGTTTCTGGGGGCGGCGCCCCGGTATGATGGCCGGGATCAGGCATGGCTGGCAGAGTGTGCGGTCCTGTCCCGGCGGGTGGCCACGCCGATGGTGGCTGTCGGGGATGTCTTGATGCATCGCGCCAACCGTCGACAGCTGGCGGATGTGCTGACCTGTCTGCGCGAGCATGTGACGATTGACGGGATCGGGGTGCGTGCCCTTCCCAATGCCGAACGTCGGCTGAAGGGGGCAGAGGACATGGCGCGGATGTTTCGCAATCATCCGGCGGCGCTGCGGCGGGCTTGTGATATTGCGGTGCGCTGTACGTTTTGCCTGAGCGAGTTGTCCTATGAGTATCCCGACGAAGTCAGCGATGATGAACCCCCTCAGGCGCGGTTGGCACGACTGTGCGAAGAGGGGTTGAGGCGGCGCTGTCCCGAGGGCATCCCGCCCAAGTATCGGCAGATGGCAGAGAAAGAGCTATTGCTGGTCGAGGAGTTGGGGTTTGCGGCCTATTTCCTGACCGTACATGACATCGTGCAATATGCGCGCAGCCAGAACATTCTGTGTCAAGGGCGCGGGTCGGCGGCGAATTCGATCCTGTGTTATGCGCTGGGCATCACCGATGTCAGTCCCGAGCACATCACCATGGTGTTTGAACGGTTTGTGTCGCGCTATCGCGGCGAGCCGCCGGATATCGATGTGGATTTCGAACACGAGCGCCGTGAAGAGGTGATCCAGCACATCTATGAAAAATACGGCCGCCACCGTGCAGGGCTGTGTGCCACGGTGATCCATTTCCGATCGCGGGCGGCCATCCGCGAGGTGGGCAAGGTGATGGGGCTGTCACAGGATGTGACGGCGAGCCTGTCCGGCCAGATTTGGGGCATGTCGAGCCAGGGGGCGGACCCTGACCGGATGCGCGAAATCGGGTTGGATACCAGTGATCCCCGCCTGTCGCAGACGGTACGTCTTATTCGTGAGATCATCGGGTTTCCCCGACACTTGTCCCAACATGTGGGTGGGTTCATCGTGACCAAAGGACGTCTGGACGAGCTTTGCCCGATTGAAAACGCGGCGATGGAGGACCGCACGGTTATCGAGTGGGACAAGGATGATATTGATGCCTTGGGCATTCTCAAGGTGGATGTGCTGAGCTTGGGAATGCTGACCTGTATTCACAAGTCGTTTGATCTGATTTCCGAGTTCAACAAACAGGACTATTCCATCGCAACGGTGCCGCAGGGGGATGCGGCGACCTATGACATGCTGTGTGTGGCGGATGCCGTTGGCGTGTTTCAGGTCGAGAGTCGCGCACAGATGAATTTCCTGCCACGGATGCAGCCTCGCGAATATTATGATCTTGTGATCGAAGTGGCCATTGTGCGTCCCGGTCCCATTCAGGGGGGCATGGTGCATCCTTATATTCGTCGTCGCCAAGGCAAAGAACCGGTGTCCTTCCCTTCGAAGGATCTTGAGACGGTTCTTGGCAAAACGTTGGGCGTGCCGTTGTTTCAGGAGCAGGCGATGCAGATCGCGGTGGTGGCGGCGGGGTTCACGGCGGAAGAGGCGGACCGGCTGCGGCGGTCGCTGGCAACATTCCGGCGCATGGGCACGATCAGCACCTTTCGTGACCGGTTTGTGGGCGGCATGCTGGAACGTGGATACGAGCAGGCATTTGCCGAGCAGTGTTTCAGCCAGATCGAAGGGTTCGGGGAATACGGGTTCCCCGAAAGCCATGCGGCGGCCTTTGCGATGTTGGCCTATGTGTCGGCATGGCTCAAGCGGCACCATCCGGCGGTCTTTGCCTGTGCGTTGTTGAATTCACAGCCAATGGGGTTTTATGCACCGGCCCAGATTGTACGCGACGCCCGCGAGCATAATGTCGAAGTGCGCCCCGTCTGTGTCAACAACAGCGAATGGGACAACCGGCTTGAACGGCGCATGGATGGGGCTTTGGCCCTGCGATTGGGGTTCCGCCAGATCAAGGGATTTCGACAAGAGGACGCTGATTGGATCGTCGCGGCACGCGGCAACGGCTATCCTGATCCAGAAAGCCTCTGGACCCGTGCCAGCATCGCCCCGCCGGTGCTTGAGCGTTTGGCCGAGGCGGATGCGTTTTCGGTGATGGGGCTGACACGGCGGGCGGCGTTGTGGCAGGTGAAGGCGGTGAAGGGCAAGGCGCCGTTGCCCTTGTTTGATGACCCCATCGAAGGCGAGGGTATTCACGAACCCACGGTCGATCTGCCGGCGATGAATCTGGGGGAAGAGGTGGTCGAGGATTACGTTTCGCTGCGACTGTCCCTAAAGGCGCATCCTATGGAATTGTTGCGTCCGATGATGAAGGGGCTGACGATTCATTCGGCATTGCCCGACGTGCCGATGGGGCGAGTGTCGGTGTGCGGGCTGGTGATCACACGCCAGCGCCCGGGGACCGCATCCGGTGTGATTTTCCTGACGCTTGAGGATGAAAGCGGGGTCAGCAATGTGGTGGTCTGGCCCAAGATGTACGAGCAATACAGACGTACGGTTATGGGCGGGCGCCTGCTGCGGGTGACAGGGTATCTTCAACGAGAAGGGATCGTTGTTCACCTGATCGCGCAACACATCGAGGACATGTCACATATGCTGGCCGAATTGGGCCACCCGATGGATGATGCCGTTGGCATCACCCAGCCACAGGCAGATGAAGCCCCGCGCCCCAGACCCGTTCGGCACCAATCCAGCGCGCGCCACCCGCGCGAACAGGCCAAACGGTTGTTCCCGAGCCGCGATTTCCACTAGGCTCAGAGCGCGGTTAATCCCTGTGCTTCGATGATTTCCAGAACCTCGCGGGATTCGCGGCGGCGATGCTGGCGCAGCTCGCGCCGTGCGCCATTTGAGTCACCTGTCGCCAGAATGTGCAAAAGGGTGCGATGATCTTCGGTCGCGCGTGCCAATTGTTCGCGGTGCGCGAGCGTGGTCATCAAAACTCGGTGCAGCTGATCCAGAAGCGGGTCGAGCATGCCGTGCAGACGGTCGTTGCCCTGCAACGCAATCACCTGTTGATGGAACGAGTCATCCGCAGCCAACCAAGCCGATAGATCCTTGGCTTCGAGCGCACGCGTCATCGCATCAAGCGTTTCATAAAGAGGGGCCAGCGCGGTTGGCGTTGGCGCAGCCTCGGCGAGAGTCACACCCGCTTGGGGTTCCAGCGCACTCAGAATGTCATAGAGCGATTGCACGTCCGAGGGCGAAAGCGCAACGACCAGCGCGCCATGGCGGGGGATCAGACGGATTAACCCGTCGGCCTGCAACCGGATCAGGGCTTCACGAACGGGGGTGCGGCTTATCCCAAGGCGGGTCGCAAGTTCGGGTTCCGGGGCTTGAAAGCCCGGAGGCAAGCGGTTTTCGCGGATATCGGATTTAAGCCGGGAATAGGCATCAGCGACGAGAGTCTTTTTGGGGAAGTCTGGCATGATAAGAGTACAGTGCGCCGTTAAGGAAAAAGAATTACGTATGCATTGTAGCGGACGTCGGACTCTGGGCAAGTTGGAAAACCACTGAAAACCCGAATAAATCGACGCGGATCGCCGTGAAATGTAACGTTTTGATGATGCGGCGATTTACAAAAGTTTCACCAAACTGACAAAAGTCCGTATTCAACCCTTCGTACCTCCTGCCGAGATATTGCAGGGGATGCATCGTGCTTCAGATCGAACAACTCACCAAAAAATTCGGCCCAAATACGGCCGTGGACTCCGCCACAATCGAGGTGAACGAGCCCGCGATGATCGGCATCATCGGCCGGTCCGGCGCGGGGAAATCCACGCTGCTTCGCATGATGAACCGTCTCAGTGACGCGACCTCTGGCAAGATCATCTTCGAGGGCCGCGACATCACCAGCCTCAAGGGTGGCGAAAAGCGTCGATGGCAGTCGGAATGCGCGATGATTTTCCAGCAGTTCAATCTGGTGCCGCGCATGGACGTGGTGTCGAATGTTCTGCATGGCACGCTGAACCGCCGGTCGACATTTTCGACAATGTTCAACCTGTTCCCGTCCGAAGACATCCACCGTGCGATTGATATTCTGGATCGTCTTGGCATCGCGGCGCACGGTCCCAAACGTGCCGAAGCCCTTTCCGGTGGCCAGCAACAGCGTGTCGCAATTGCCCGCGCCCTGATGCAGGACCCCCGCATCATTCTCGCGGACGAGCCCATTGCCTCCCTTGATCCGATGAACGCCCAGGTGGTGATGCAATCCCTGCGCAGCATTCACGAAGAAGATGGCCGTATGGTTGTAGCCAACCTGCACACGCTCGACACTGCGCGCCGATATTGCGACCGCGTGATTGGCATGCGTGACGGGCGTATCGTTTTTGATGGCACACCCGAACAACTGACAACCGGTGTCGCCCGCGACATCTACGGTGCCGATGACAGCTTTAACGAAGCTTACACATCCACCGAAATCCAAACGCTGACCCGCGTCCCCGCCTGAGATTCATCTGCCCTGTCCAGTTTAGGCGGGGCTTTACCAACTGGAGATAGAGAAGATGAACAAACTTATCGCTGCCGTACTGGCAACCACTGCCCTGACCACACCGGTTCTGGCTGAAGAAATCAAAGAATTCCGCATCGGCCTGTTGGGTGGTGAAAACGCTCAAGACCGCATGAACAACAACGAATGCCTTCGCGCGAAAACAGAAGCGTTGCTGGGTGTGCCCACCAAACTGTTCGCACCTGCCGATTACAATGGTGTTATCCAGGGCCTGCTGGGCGGTACTCTGGACATGGCATGGTTGGGCGCTTCGGGCTATGCGAAAACCTTCCTGTCTGACCCTGAAGCTGTTGAGCCTATCTTGGTCAAAGTGAACACCGATGGCGGCTACGGCTATTACTCGATTGGTTTTGCACGCAAAGACAGTGGCATCACTTCGCTGGACGACATGAAAGGCAAAGTCTTTGGCTTTGGCGATCCCAACTCGACTTCGGGCTTCCTGATCCCTTCGATCGAAATTCCTGAAGCAACCGGTGCGACCATGACATCGGGCGACTATTTCGGCGAAGTTAAATTCACCGGCGGCCACGAACAGACCATCGTTGCGGTAAACAACGGCGACGTTGACGGCGGCGTAACCTGGGCTGACGGTCTGGGCGAATGGGAAGACGGATATCAGTCGGGCGCCCTGCGTCGCGCTGTTGATGCCGGTCTCGTTGACATGAACGATCTGGTTCAGATCTGGCAGTCCAAGCCAATTCCAGAAGGCCCAATCGTTCTGCGTAAAGACCTGCCCGAAGACGTCAAAGTCAAGTTCACGGCCCTGATGGCATCCCTGCCAGCCATGGACCCCGATTGCGCATATGGCGTTCTGTCGGGTGAAGCGAAAGGCGTTATGCCAATCGGTCACGACGCTTACGAAGTGATCATCGAAGCACGTAAACTGAAATCGAACTAAGTTCGGTCTCCACACGTTATCAGGCCCCGTTTCTTGCGGGGCCTGTTTTTCAGGACGAGGGGCTCTCATGTCAGAACTAACTGGCGATACCGACCATATGCGCGACGAATACATGACGCAGGTCCGCCGCAAGCGTATGCTTGATGGGATCTTGCTGATCATTTTCGTGGCACTGATGATGTCCGGTTTCATGATCGCAGATGATCGCAATGCCGGAGGGTTCTGGGACGGCCTGCACCGCTTTTTTGACTTTCCCAAAGAAGTGCTGGGCGAGGCTGGCGAAAAGATCGCCGAGCTGCCGGGTCACCTTGTAAAATTCTTTCCGTCTCTGATCGAGACAATCAATATTGCGGCCGCATCAACATTGATCGGTGCCATGATTGCGATGGTGTTTTCGTTGCTGTCGACACGCGGATTGGCACGCTGGCCGCGTCTGATCCCACTGTTCCGCCGTATCATGGATATCATGCGCGCAATCCCCGAGATTGTGATCGCGCTGGTCCTGATTTTCATCATGGGCGGTGGGCCGGTGCCTGCGATGATTGCGATTGCGTTCCACACTGCGGGTGCGCTGGGCAAGCTGTTCTCTGAAGTGAACGAAAATGCCTCTCTCAAGCCCGTGGAAGGGCTGCAATCTGTCGGAGCAAGCTGGATCCAACGCATGTGGATTGGCGTGATCCCTCAGGTGGCACCGAACTATCTGAGCTACGCCTTGTTGCGGTTTGAAATCAATATTCGCGCCTCGGCTATCCTTGGTTTTGTTGGCGCAGGCGGCATTGGCTATGAACTCAAAAACGCAATGAGCTGGGGCAAGGGCCAATATGACGAGGCCGCTGCCATCTTTATCCTGTTGTTCTTCTCGATTGTTGTGGTGGACCAACTGTCCAGCACATTCCGCGAACGCCTGACACACGGCAAAAAAGTAAAAATGAAGGTGACGGCATGACCATGACCGCAACCGACGCTGATCATCTCAAGATCGAAGCGGCCCGCATATTCTCTCGCAAGCGCATGGTATCTTTCGGGGTTCCGCTTATTGTTCTGGCGTATCTGACGTATATTTTCTTTGCTTTTGATGTGCCGGGTCTGGCCAAGCGGTTTGAAATCGACAACGCCCGTGCGCTGGTCGCTGACAGCTACAGCTATAAAACCCACGTGAGCCGTGACAATCGCACCGGAGACGTTTCGGTGTCGATCGAAGGGGAACGCAAAGGCACCTATGCGGCGGGAACGTCACCAGAATGGGTCGCACTTGGCGCAGAAACGGTGATTGATCTGGGCAAGGGGCATGTGGTCACCTATGGCGCCGACAACTTCGTGTCATACGATATTCCGGGATACGGAATGATCACCGCCCAACCCAGTCGCGCCAAAGGGGTTCAGGCCGAGTTGCCTCAGGGGGACGTGCCGGAATGGATCAACTCTTCGAAAAACCGTTTGACGGTCACAACCGAAGAAGGTCGTTTGACAGTCACCCGGAACCGTACCGAAACTTTCCGCTATTTCATCGGCTGGGAATTGTTCTGGTTCACACTGGACAGCCCCTATCACGGCATGGGTCCTGTTGAAGTAATGAACCGCGCCCTTAACGGAGAGGCTGCCGAAATCTGGAGCGATTTCTGGAACAACAAGATGTGGCGGCACGCCGATGTGGCCTGGGCGATTTTTGAAACGATCCTGATGGCCTTTCTTGGTACGATGGGGGCCGCGATGGTTGCTTTGCCGCTGGCCTTCCTTGCTGCCAAGAATTTCTCGCCCTTTACCGTGGTTCGCCAGATCACGCGCCGTTTCTTTGACTTTTTCCGCGGCGTTGACGCACTGATATGGACAATTGTTTTGTCGCGCGCCTTTGGGCCGGGTCCATTGACCGGCGCCCTTGCGATCCTGATCACCGACACCGGAAGTTTTGGTAAAATGTTCTCGGAAGCTTTGGAAAACGTCGACGAGAAACAGATCGAGGGTATTCAGTCTACGGGCGCCAAGCCGTTACAGCGTTATCGCTTTGGTGTGATCCCCCAAGTGACACCGGTCTTGTTGAGCCAGATTCTGTATTATCTGGAATCCAACACGCGCAGCGCGACCATCATTGGCGCGATCACAGGCGGCGGTATTGGTCTGTTGCTCACGCAGGCGATGATCACGCAGAAAGACTGGGAAGAGGTGTCCTATTACATCGTGCTGATTATCTTGATGGTGATGGCGATGGATTGGTTCTCTGGCTGGTTGCGTCGCCGTCTGATCGCAAGCGACGAAAGCGGACATTGATCGCACGCGCTGCAGCACTGTGTCGGGGGCATTCACCTTTTGCCCCCGAAGCCCCGCAACGGGCATTGGAACTTATGCAGAATTCAAGAGGCGACCATGGCTCGATTGACCGCAGAAAAGCCGTTCATTCACCCTGATTGTGAACTTCACGATGCCACGTTCGGGCGCTTTGTCGAGATCGGCAAAGGCACCCGTATCGTCAACAGCCATTTCGGGGATTATTCATACTGCGACCGCATGGCGGACATTGCGAATGCCGAAATTGGCAAGTTCGCCAACATTGCAGCAACGGTGCGCATCGGTGCCACCGATCACCCCATGGAAAATGCAAGTCTGCATCACTTTCTGTATCGGTCTTCCGACTATTGGGACGATGCAGGCGTCGATGATGCCTTTTTCGCGCACCGTCAATCGCGCCGTGCCACAATCGGTCATGACACCTGGATTGGTCACAATGCGATGATTAAACCCGACGTCGCGGTGGGCCATGGGGCTATTGTGGCATCCGGGGCGATCGTGACCAAAGACGTTCCACCCTACATGATTGTGGCCGGCATTCCGGCGGTTCCATTGCGGGAAAGGTTTTCGTCAAACGTGGCAGATCGCCTTTTGGCGTTGGCATGGTGGGATTGGGACCACGCGCGACTTCGCGCGGCTTTGGAAGACTTTCGCGCGTTTCCGGCAGAAGCGTTTTTGGAAAAATACGGCGGCTAGCCGATCATTTCAGATGATAGGTCAGCGCGCTTTTTATCAAAAGGCGTAACCTGTCATCAAAGGTGGTCCGACCTGATTCAAATACGACACCGCGATTGCCATCAAACGTAAAGTCCTCGGGGAAAAGCGTCTTGAAATCGGAAATCAGTGTTGTTTGACAATGGGTATACATCGCCAGCCCACCGGTTTTGGGAACACCCAGCCGTACCGTTGACCCCGATTTCGTGACCGGTGTCAGATAAGACGGCTGTCCCCATTTTAACGTCTCTTCAATCGTGCCGGCCTCGGGTGTTTCGATGGCCGTCTCGAAAATCATTTCGCGCAGCGCCATAAACCCGACACGCTCGGGGTCTGGAAACCGGTCAAAAGCAGCTTTGACATCTGGGTCGGCAAAAGGCGTGGGCATTGTTGCTCCTGAGAGATCCTGAGCCAAAGCCTAACCTTGATCACCGTACCACGAAAGCTGTTATTCCGCAGCCATAGGCAGGGCACGCCCGGCCTGGAAAAAGCGATGGGCCGCTTCCCCGACCAGATGGGTGATCCGGCCACCGGAAATTGTCCCTTCGATTGCGCGTGTTTGTTCATTGATAATGGCGATGTCAGCGCGTCGCCCATGATCAAAATACCCACGATCAGCAAGGCCCATGATGTTTGCGGGGTTCTGCGAGATCAACGCCCAGGCTTTGGGCAGCGACAACAGACCATCATCTGCAAGCCGGAAGGCCGCCTGTGCCAGTGCCGGATAATAATAGTCAGACACCAATGCATCACAAAGGTCATCCTCGACCAGTTCGATCGCGGCGATGTTGCCGGACTGCGAACCACCGCGCACGATATTGGGGGCCCCCATAAGGACATGGTCTCCAACAGCTTTGGCCAACGCAGCAGCAGGTCGCGCCGTCGGAAATTCACAGATACGCGCCCCGATCATGGAAAACCGTTCGCGGGTGTCCCCATCCGGATCATCATGCGACCCATAGAGAACACCGAGCTGGTCAAACCGTTCTGCCAGCTTGCATAGGTAACGGGGCACATGCGGGGTTTGTTCCTGTGCTTGATGGACCAAATGCATATGCTGTTCCGGTGTGCGTCCCGCTTTCTTGGCCCAGATCGCGATTTCTTCGGGGCGCAAACGGGCAAGGTGCACCGCTTCGTCGAGGTGATTGTTGAAAACTACGTAGCCGATTTTATGGCGCTCGACTGCCGCAAGAAGCTGTTCAGCGGTGTCAACCGTGTGGGTTTCACACCGGATCTGGACACGCAGGTCGGTTATGGAATGCTGGCAATACCCTGCAAGTGCATCCAACAAGGTTTCGGCATACGCCGGCCCCCGATGCCCACCTTCCCAGCTCCAGCTTTGTGCAAGCCATGCCGTTGTGATCCCGTGCGCAGCTGCGTCACGATCTGTTGCACGCAGGCCAGTTTCCAAAGGGAACGGCGCCGAAGGGCGGGGTGCAATGTGGCGTTCAAAAGCATCGCCATGCAGATCGATGATGCCCGGCATCAGCAGGTAACCCGCAAGGTTCACTTCGGGAAGGGGACCCTTTGAAATCCGGCCATGCTCGATCGCGAGGGATCGTTTCTGCATTTCGCCGTCTCGAAGAACTGTCGCACCCGTCAGGCGCAAAGATAAAGGATGTCTGGGCATCGAACCACTGCTCACTAAAGCACTTTTCTGTGCTTCTAGGCAGGTTGTATGTCGCACGCGTGACAACACACGGAAAATCTGCGGCGGTTATGGCGTGGCATCTTGTGCCAAGGTGAGCGTGACCCGATCTCCGGCGAACCATGTCGTGCCATATTCGACTGGCGTGCCCTGAGGATCGACATTTATTCCGACTGTTCGCAAAATCGGATCGCCTTCAAGGATGCGCAGATGAAGCGCCTGTGTGGCTGTCGCCCGTTTCGCCGTCAGACGCGTTGATGCCCGGGTATAGTCTTCGACGCCACAGGCCTTGAGGGCTTCGGTCACTGACTTGAAATCCTGAATATACTGCAAAATCTCGGGAAACCTGTCGGCGGGAAAAACGGATCTGAAAACGGCCAAAGCTTGTCCGTCGGCAAGGGAAAGCCCGTCATAGACATGTACGTAATCCCCCTTGGCCAGACCAAGGGCCTCTGCTTCACGTTGGTCCGAGGCGCGGGTTTCGCAGGACAGGATTTCTTTTCCCGGCAAGAGCCCGGATTTTTGCAAGTTGGCGTGAAAACGGACGCGTTTCCCGATGGGGTAATCGGTTGGAACTTGTGCCACAAACACGCCTGATCCGCGTCGCGCATGGGTCAGACCCGCATCTGACATTGCCTTCAGGGCATGACGCACCGTGTGCCGGTTTACCCCGAACCGCGCCGACAACTCGGCCTCGGTCGGAAGCTTGTCACCGGGCGCATACCGCCCCTCTGCAATGTCCGCGGTGAGCGTCCTTGAAATGGCCGCCCAGACGGGAGTTCTTTTTTGTCCTGCGTTCATGTCATGAAACTTTCACCAAATTGCGGATTGCCCGACTCGGGCCAAATGCGTAACATTTGTCTAGTTGTATAGAAAAGTAGACAAATCTGCAAGGTGTCTAGATGACCAGTGAATTAGCCCGCCGCGACTGGATGAGCCTTTTGGCCAAAGCCCCGGCGCAAACATTGCAAAGCCTTTGGCAGGCAACGGGACTTGATCCAGAGTTCTCTTGGCTGCGCTCCCCCGAGATCGGCGCAACTATGGTGCGTGGTCGCATGGGGGGAACAGGCGCGCCGTTCAATCTTGGGGAAATGACGGTCACCCGTTGCTCACTCCAATTGACAAGCGGGGAAGTGGGGCATGCCTATATTCAGGGGCGCGATAAAGCCAAGGCTCGGATCGCCGCAATCATTGATGCCCTGATGCAAGGGCCGCAGGGGGAGAACCTGCGCGCCACGTTGATTGCGCGACTGGAGGCGGAAATGCTTGCCGCAAAATCCAAACGGGCGGCCAAGGCAGCGGCGACCAAGGTCGACTTTTTCACCATGGTACGGGGAGAGGATCAATGAATTCAGATATCCTCAAAGGTGGATTTGCCAATGTGCCGGTCGAGTCGGCGCATGCGTTCCGCGACATCATGAATGTGATGGCAAAGCCGGGTGAGATACGGGAAGTGGCCGGGGCGATGCCCCCTGCGCCCTTGTCGATTGCTGCAGGTGTGACGCTTCTCACTTTGTGTGATCCGGAAACGCCGGTCTTTCTGGCGGAATGCACCGATACCAAAGATGTGCGCGACTGGATTGCGTTTCACATCGGGGCGCCGATTTCGAACAAGGCAGACGCTATGTTTGCGGTTGGCACGTGGGCCACATTGGCGCCGATTGAAGAATTTGCCATTGGCACGTCCGAGTATCCGGACCGGTCTGCAACTTTGATTGTCGCGTGTGACACACTTGAAAGCACTGGCGCGGTTTTGCGCGGGCCGGGGATCAAGACCACAACACACCTGTCTTTGCCTGAAACGCGGGCCTTTCAACAAAACGCCGCGCTGTTTCCGTTGGGCTTGGACTTTTTGTTCACCGCAGGCAACCGCATCGCGGCGGTGCCTCGCACAACAAAAGTGGAGACCAGCTGATGTATGTTGCTGTCAAAGGCGGTGAGCGTGCGATCGATAACGCGCATGCATGGCTTGCAGAAGAGCGTCGTGGCGATCCGAGTGTCGATGAGCTGTCCGTTGCGCAAATTTGCGAGCAGCTGAGTCTGGCTGTAAATCGGGTGATGGCCGAAGGGTCCTTGTATGATCCGGACCTTGCTGCGCTTGCAATCAAACAGGCCCGCGGGGACATGATCGAAGCGATCTTCCTTATTCGGGCATACCGCACGACCTTGCCCCGTTTTGGATATTCTTCTCCGGTTGAGACGGCGAATATGGCCTGTGACCGCCGCATTTCGGCGACGTTCAAGGATGCGCCGGGCGGTCAGGTTCTTGGGCCGACGTTTGATTATACCCACCGGTTGCTGGACTTTGCGCTAGCCGCCGAAGGTGACACACCCGAAGCCGCAGAAGGCATCGCCCGTCACGAACCCACGCCTCACATCACCGAGTTTTTGAACCAAGAAGGCTTGATCCAGACCGAAGAGGACACGGACAAAACGCCCGGGGATCTAACGCGTGAACCGTTGGAATTGCCAGCCAATCGCGCGCTGCGGCTGCAATCGTTGTCGCGCGGCGACGAGGGATTTGTGCTGGGCATGGCGTATTCAACGCAACGTGGCTATGCGCGCAACCACGCGTTTGTCGGTGAATTGCGGATCGGGAAGGTCGATGTCGAAATGGAGATTCCCGAATTGGGGTTCTCGATCGATATTGGGGAAATCGAACTGACCGAATGTGAAACGGTGAACCAGTTCACCGGATCGAAAACAGAACCACCTCAATTCACACGGGGGTATGGGTTGGTGTTTGGCCAATCAGAGCGCAAGTCGATTTCGATGGCTTTGGTTGATCGTGCTTTGCGCTGGAAAGAGTTGGGCGAAGACAACCTTGGAGCGCCTGCACAGGACGAGGAATTCGTGCTGTACCATTCAGACAACATTCAAGCGACCGGCTTTCTCGAACACATCAAGCTGCCGCACTATGTTGATTTCCAGTCCGAGCTAGAACTGATCCGCAAATTGCGGCGTGAAGCTATGGGTGAAATGAAGGAGGCCGCGGAATGATCACGGCCTCACTCACTTGCGTAAATCCCGAACGAAAATCACTTTTTGGAAAAAACGTCAAAACCGGAATCCGGGTAGCGTTTCATCAGCACTTTGCCAATCAGCGCTGCGGAAAAAATCCCCAGCATAAAAATCACTGTCCATATCAACATTGGTCTCTCTCCTCATTGTTTTTGGGGTCTGAGACTTCGGACTACTCGACAGGGGGGGCGATTTAATGGCGCTTTCGGGTGAAAACCGGCCATATCTTGACCATTCTATGGCTGATTACAATTTTGCATACCTAGACGAACAAACCAAACGCATGATCCGGCGCGCGATCCTGAAAGGGCTTGCTATACCGGGATATCAGGTTCCCTTTGCCTCGCGCGAAATGCCGATGCCATATGGCTGGGGCACCGGCGGTGTTCAGGTGACGGCTGCGGCGCTCACACCGGACGACACGTTGAAAGTGATCGATCAGGGGGCAGATGACACCACCAACGCCGTGTCGATCCGCAAATTTTTTGAAAAGACGGCGGGGGTCGCCACGACCGAGGAAACAGGGCAGGCGAGCGTCATCCAGACCCGCCATAGAATTCCCGAGGAAGACCTGCGTGAAGATCAGATCCTAGTGTATCAGGTTCCGATCCCGGAACCGCTACGGTTTTTGGAACCCTCTGAAGTGGAAACGCGCAAGATGCACAGCCTTGAGGAATACGGGTTGATGCACGTCAAGCTTTACGAAGACATCAGCCGCCACGGGGCAATTGCAACGGCCTATGCCTATCCGGTCAAGGTTGAGGGTCGGTATGTGATGGATCCGTCTCCTATTCCGAAATTCGACAACCCCAAGATGGAAATGGCCGCGATCCAGTTGTTTGGAGCAGGGCGCGAGCAACGCATCTATGCTGTACCGCCCCATACACAGGTCGTGAGCCTCGACTTTGATGATTATCCGTTTGAGGCAAGCAAGGCAGATGCGCCTTGTGATCTGTGCGGTGCCGAAGACAGCTATCTCGATGAGGTCATCATGGATGACGCCGGTACGCGGATGTTTGTCTGTTCGGATACGGATTATTGCACGGGCCGCCGCAAGGCCGGACATATTGGTGCACAAGGCACAGCTTTTGAGGAGGACGCGGCATGACACCGCTGCTCAAGGTTCAGAACATCCAGAAACTCTATGGCAAGCGCATCGGGTGTACGGATGTGAGTTTCGATCTCTATCCCGGCGAGGTGATGGGCATCGTTGGGGAAAGCGGATCGGGTAAATCCACGTTGCTTAACTGTCTTGCTGGACATTTGGCCCCCGATGCCGGCGAGGTAATGTTCGACACACGCGCCGAGGGGATGAAGGACACTGTAACCATGTCCGAGCCGGAACGCCGGATGCTGTCACGCACGGACTGGGCCTTTGTGCACCAGCACGCGCGCGATGGTCTGCGCATGAACGTCAGCGCAGGCGGAAATGTTGGCGAACGTCTTATGGCCGTGGGTGCGCGTCACTATGGTGATATCCGCGATCAGGCCATCGATTGGCTGGGCCGCGTCGAGATACAGGAATCCCGTGTGGACGACCGCCCGACCCAGTTTTCTGGTGGCATGCAGCAGCGCTTGCAGATCGCACGCAACCTTGTGACCGGCCCGCGCCTTGTCTTTATGGATGAACCCACCGGTGGTCTTGATGTGTCGGTTCAGGCGCGCCTGCTGGACCTGCTGCGCGGCCTTGTTCGTGAAATGGGCCTGAGCGCGATCATTGTCACACATGATCTGGCCGTGGTCCGGCTTTTGGCGGATCGGCTGATGGTCATGAAAGACGGGCATGTGGTCGAGACCGGCCTGACCGATCAGGTGCTGGACGACCCGCAACATGCTTATACACAACTTCTCGTCAGCTCTGTGCTGCAAGTCTGATCCGGAAAAGAGACTGATATGATCGAGATTTCGAATCTGTCGAAAACCTTTACGCTTCACAATCAGGGCGGTGTTGTCATCCCCGTGATGGATGGGGCTGAACTGACTGTGGCCCGCGGGGAATGTGTGGCGCTGACCGGGGCATCCGGGGCGGGCAAGTCGACCCTGATGCGTATGGTTTATGGCAATTACCTTGCTGCATCCGGACACATCTTGATTGACGGGCTGGATGTAACACAGGCCGAGCCGCGCCAAATTTTTGAGTTGCGCCGCCATACGCTTGGGTATGTTAGCCAGTTTTTGCGCGTTGTGCCGCGTGTGCCGACGCTTGATGTCGTGGCCGAGCCATTGCTGGCCATTGGTGTCGAAACAGAAACGGCCCGTGATCGGGCGCGTGATCTTCTGACACGGCTGCGCATTCCGGAAAGGCTTTGGTCACTGAGCCCGACATCCTTTTCTGGTGGCGAGCAACAGCGCGTGAACATCGCGCGCGGATTTGCCCACACCTATCCTGCGATGCTGCTTGATGAACCAACAGCCAGTCTTGATGCGGCCAACCGTGAAACTGTTCTGGGCCTCATTGAAGAGGCCAAAGCGCGTGGGGCGGCAATCATCGGCATTTTTCACGATGAGGCAGCCCGGGATCGTGTCTGTGATCGTGAAATCGATGTGGCCATCTATACGCCAAAGGTGGCGTGATGGCAGCGCGTCTCATAGCGGTTGTTGGCCCATCCGGCGTTGGCAAGGATACCGTGATGCATGCGTTGGCCGCATCCGATCCCAGCATGTCGCTGGTGCGTCGGGTCATAACCCGGCCAAGTGATGCGGGCGGCGAAGACTTCGACGGTGTCACATGTGACGAGTTTGACCTGCGTGTTGCGCGCGGGGACTTTTGCCTGTGGTGGGATGCACATGGCCTGTCTTATGGCATCCCGAAATCCCAGATCGAGCACCGCCCCGAGGGGACCGTTGCGCTGGTCAACCTGTCGCGATCTATTCTGGACGAAGCTCGCGCCAGCTTTGACGGTTTCCGTGTCATTTCATTGACGGCAAACCCTGAAACCCTTGCACGCCGCTTGGGTGGTCGCGGGCGAGAAACGCAGGACGAAATCCTTCGCAGACTGGCCCGCGCTGGACATGCACGCCCTCAAGGCGAAGATGTTATCGAGATATGCAATGATGGTGCGCTGGACGAAACGATCCAGGCGATCACTGTCGCGCTCTACCCGGAAAGGGCAGTGCGATGAATTTCGTGGAACATGCCCGTGTCATCTTCGCCAACCAGCGTAAGATCACGGATCTCAAATGGGCTGGGCAGCAGATCCACAAGATGCGGCGTCAAAGCGGTGGTAACCTGTGCGGCATCGTCGGTGCCGAGTTTGCCGGTCAACGTGATGTGAAAGCGAAACTGGTCCATCACATAGGGGTATCCCCATTGCGCCAGAAGCTCTTCTTGTCGCGGTGTCAGGTCGGCTTTGCGGCGGCGGGCCAGTTCGGCGTCGCTTGGGGGTGCACGAAACGCGTCAAGGCCACGGACAATGGCCGAGGCCACATCCGCCAAAGGGGATTGATCCCCCTGAACAGTCAACGCAACAAATCCACCCAATCGGGTCAACGCCAATCCTTCCAGATCGATAGGGGGCAGGCGTTGCGCCAGATCGTCAAAGTCCTGTGCAAGCATCGCGGCACTTTTGCCTTCGGCCAGCCGAAAGGGTGGTTTGATCGTGCCATGCAGCCCGTATTTGCGGGGTGTCTGGGTCAGCGGTGCGATGTCGTGGGGCAAGCCCTCAATGTCGGGGTGGGCTACGGCGCATCCCCGTTCAATATCCCAACCCAGCCAGCCTGCACCGAAGTCGGCCAATGCGCCACGCGGTGGGGTGTAGTAGATGCCATATCGGGTAAACTGCACGTCGGGTCTCCGTTTTTTTCCTTAGCCATTGCCAGAAGCGCGTAACACTCTGATGACACATGACATGATCCTCGCCAATGCCACTCTTGTTCTGCCAACCGAAACCATACGGGGTAGTATTGCTGTGCGTGGCGACAAAATTACCGCCGTTGCCTCTGGAACAGCTGTCCCTGTTGGTGCCGAAGACTGTGAGGGGGATTATATCGCCCCGGGTCTGATCGAACTGCATACTGACAATCTCGAGCGGCATATACATCCGCGCCCCAAGGTGGACTGGCCGCATCAAGCCGCCATCGTGGCGCATGACGCCGAGTTGGCCAGTGTTGGCATTACGACTGTTTTCGACGCAATTCGGGTGGGGTCGATCATATCGGACCCAAACAAGAAATATGGGAAATACGCCCGCCAGATTGCCAATGAAATCCTGTCCATGCGGGCACATGGCGGGTTGAAGATCAGCCATCACCTGCATCTGCGGGCCGAAGTGTGCTCAGAATCTCTTATTGAAGAACTTGAGGAATTCGGTGTCGAAGATCGCGTTGGTATCGTGAGCCTGATGGATCACACGCCCGGACAGCGCCAGTTCTCGGATCTGTCAAAATACAGGGACTATATTACCGGTAAATATGGCATGGGTCCGGATGCGTTCGACGGGTATGTCGACTTTCTATATGGCCTGCGATCCACCTTGGGCGAAAAACACGAGCAGGCGACCGTGGCAGCGGCCAAGCGTTATGGTGCGGTGCTGGCCAGTCATGATGACACCACTCAGGAACAGGTGCGGGTGTCGTCAGGTTACGGGATACATCTGGCAGAATTTCCGACAACCGTGGAGGCGGCCCGCGCCTGTCACGACCATCAGATTGCCACCATCATGGGCGGCCCAAATCTTGTGCGTGGGGGGTCCCATTCGGGAAACGTTGCGGCGATTGAGCTGGCGGACATGGACCTGTTGGATATCATTTCTTCGGACTATGTGCCGTCCTCGCTTTTGTTGGGCGCTGTTCAGTTGGGACAGCACTGGGGTGATATGGCGAAAGGCATTGCCACCGTCACATCAACGCCGGCCCGTATGACCGAGTTGCATGACAGGGGCTGTCTTGAAGTTGGAATGCAGGCCGATCTTATCCGTTTCCGTCTGACCGAAGGGGTGCCGGCCCTGCGCGCGGTCTGGAGTAAGGGCAACCGTGTCGCGTAACGGGTGCGGCGCGCGTTGCGGGGCAACGACGCCCCGCCCGCCGTCCCGTTTCTAGCTTTCAGGGCGATCAAGGGCAGCCAGCTCACCAAGGCTTACGGGCTTGATCGGGCTACGGACGCGCAATGGCGCAATGGTATCCATGCTTTGGCCGGTGTGTTCTGACAGAAGGTTGGCCAGTGTCAGCCCGCACATGCGCCCCTGACAGGGACCCATGCCCGCGCGGGTTGCCGCCTTGAGGTGGCGCAGATCACTGGCGCCATTGCGCATCGCCAGACGCAGGTCGCCTGCTGTTGTCTCTTCGCATCTGCAGACGACCGCGTCATCCGGTGGTGTTAGAAACTCTTGTGCAGGTGCATAGGCCGCGTCCAGAAACGGGCGGATTGCACGCGCACGAAACCGGTGGTTCAGGGCATGGGCATTCACATGCGGTGCCACTTCGGGGCGCAGTCCATGAAGACGGCAAAGGATTGCATTGGCGGCAATGACACCTTCGGCCCGGGCTGCGTCCGCACCATGAATGCCACCGCTGTCTCCGGCAATCCAAATCCCATCGACGGGTGTTTTGCCTTCGTCATTACGCTCGGGCTGCCAACAGCGCTGTGCCTTGTTCCAGATATGAGGCACACCTGCGGCGCGAGACAGCTGGGTTGCGGGAACGACGCCTTGATGTGAAAGCACAAGGTCGCACAAAAGCGATTGAGGCTTTCCTTTTGACGTGAACTGAAAGTGCAAGCGGTCCTCATCCAGCGTGACGCGAAACGCCCGTGCGCTTGCGTATCTCGCCACGCCCGCTTTGCGTATTTTGCGCAAAAGGCCCAGACCTTTGAAAATCGAATGCCGGTCCAGAAGGGCGCGGGGCAGGTGCACAAGGCTGGTCGCAAGCATGAACGGCGTCTGTGTTTCGACAAGCGCCAGAGGTGGACGGTCTGCATCGATCATCTGGCTTGCGATAAGATACAAAAGCGGTCCGGTTCCCGCGAGCACCGCATTGCGCGGCATGAGATCCGAGGATTTCATCAAGATCTGCGCCGCACCAGCAGGCATCACACCCGGCAGGGTCCATCCCGGAAATGGTGTGGGGCGTTCCTGTGCCCCTGTCGCGATAAGGATATGTGGCGCATCCATGCGCTGACTTTTCTTGTGACGCGAGACGACCACCGACGGGCCGGCCTCGACGCGCCAGACCGTACTTCCAAAGAGGCAGGTGATGTTGGGGTGATCCAATCCGGCCACAAGGTGCGCCCCTTTGGAATAGTCCTCCCCCAAGTGGGGCACACGTCCGTTGTTGATGGCGACGTTGCGATAGATCTGCCCGCCTGCACGGGGCTGTTCATCCAGCAAGACAACTTTGGCCCCACCACGTGCCGCGGTTGCGGCCGCGGCCATGCCTGCGGGACCTGCGCCGATGATGATAAGATCCGTCATCGCGCATCTCCGAGGGTGCGAAATCCGGAGTGACGGCGCACCGTCATGCCGTTTTGCACTTCAACCATGCAGCTTTGTACGTTGGGTTGTCCGTCCAGTTCGACAAGACATTCAAAGCAAACACCCATCATGCAAAAGGGAAGCTTTGGTGCGCCAGATACGCCTGTTGTACGGAACGCTGCCCCATCGTGTACCAGCAGTGCTGCGGCCAATGTGTCGCCCGCACATGCGTTAACCGATACGCCATCCAAGGTAAAAGACACGGTGGCCGTTTGGGATGTTCGGCGCTCAAACCTTGAATCTTGCATCAGAGAACGCCTCCAGATCAGGGGCCAGATCGTTTTTGTCCAGCCAGTCCACCAGTTTGCTTGCATGCATCGGCGCAAGGGTGACGCCGCTGTGACAGGTCACAAGATAAGTTTCGGACCCGTCCGGTGCTTGGGCATAGATCGGATAGCCATCCGAGGTCATCACACGCAACGCGCCCCAGCTTCGAATGATATTCACGTCTGCCAATGCGGGCCAGACATCAACGGCGTGGCGGGCAAGGTCCTGCATCTTTTCCAAAGTTTCGCGGTCATCCAGTCCAGCTTCGGCCTTGGTGCCCCCGATTTGAATACCGCCTTCATCCACTTGCCGGAGTGTTGAGGACAAAAAGGGAAGCTTTGAATGAAGCCGTTCCGTGATCAGCAATTCGCCACGTTGCGGGCGGATTGCCGCGTGAAACCCGAGCTTTGGCCCAAGGTTCTTTGCGCCAAGACCGGCACAAAGAACAAGGCGGCCTGTCTGATGTGTTTGACCGTCCGCATTTGTTAGGATTGTTGCATCACCGGTTTTGGTGATGTCGGTCACGTGCCAGTTGCCAAGCACCGTTCCATTCATGTTCAACACCGCCCGACGCAAAGCCGACAGCAAACGCAGCGGGTTCACGTGTCCGTCGTGCGCAGTAAACGTTGCCCCAACAACCGCCTTGCCAATGCCCGGCAATGCCTGCCTCAGCGCGTTGCCTCTCAGTACGTCGTAGGAAAAGTCAGGCCCCAATGTCTTGGCCTGTGCGGCGAGATCATCAACGTAGTGCTCCAGTTCCTCTTGGTTCGTGAAAAACTCGTACCCGCCACACATGTCGAGTGCGAGATCCATTCCGGACAGGTTCTCTAGCTCTTGCGAAAACGCGGGCCATGCGCGCACCGCATCCCACGTCCACTTGGCATAAGGCGCAAAGCGTGCCCCCTTGCATTGCAGCCAGGTCAATCCAAAGTTGCCAAGGCTTGCGCGATGATCCGTGTCGGCCCCGTCCAGAACGGTCACTTTGTGCCCCGCACGCAGCAAGCCGAATGCGACCGACAAGCCGACCACGCCTCCGCCAATTACCGTTGTGTCCGCCGCCGTTGTTTGCATGCGCGACACACTGACAGAACCGCGTCCGACGTCAATGGGAGACCCTGTGGAATCCGGCCCAAAGCGTCCAAACGAACGTGGCGCACCATGGCGGTGCACGCCGTTGGTTTTCCCGAGAAGAAACCGCGCTTGCCTTACATGATCTGAAATCGAGGTTTTAGTTCGTCTGATGGCCATTTCCAGCAACAAATTTACGCGACTCCTCTTGCAAAACAGTCGCTCAGGTGGCACCCGTCGGGATCAGACCCGCGATAGGACCAACCCAGTTCAAGGAGAGCTGCCATGCCTGATCTTCGTTCCAAAACCTCTACGTTTGGCCGCCGTATGGCCGCTGCCCGCTCGCTTTGGCGCGCAACCGGCATGCAAGACGGTGATTTTGGGAAACCGATTGTCGCTGTGGTGAACTCTTTTACCCAATTCGTCCCTGGTCACGTGCACCTGAAAGACATGGGTGGGCTGGTCGCCGCCGAGATCGAAAAGGCCGGTGGTGTTGCCAAAGAGATGAACACGATTGCCGTAGATGACGGTATCGCGATGGGCCACGATGGCATGCTGTACTCTTTGCCGTCTCGCGAAGTGATCGCAGACAGTGTCGAGTATATGGCGAATGCGCACTGCGCCGACGCACTGGTGTGTATTTCGAACTGTGACAAGATCACGCCCGGCATGCTGATGGCCGCGATGCGTTTGAACATTCCTGCAATCTTTGTGTCTGGCGGACCGATGGAGGCAGGCAAGGTTCTGCTTCAGGACGGAGAGCACAAGGCCGATCTGGTGACCGCCATTGTGGGCGCGACCGATCAGGACCGCTCGCAAGAAGATGTCGACAAACTGGAACGTTCGGCTTGCCCGACCTGCGGGTCCTGCTCGGGCATGTTCACGGCCAACTCGATGAACTGTCTGGCCGAAGCGCTGGGCCTTGCCCTGCCGGGCAATGGATCGCTTCTCGCGACGCACTCGAAACGCAAAGGTCTGTTTGAAGAAGCCGGCCACAAGATCGTCGAGCTGTGCGAACGCTGGTACAAAGAAGGTGACGAAACGGCTCTGCCACGCGGCATTGCGACGTTTGAAGCGTTTGAAAACGCGATGGCGCTGGACATTGCCATGGGCGGATCGACCAACACGGTTCTGCACCTTCTGGCGATCGCGCACGAAGGCAACGTCGACTTTACCATGGCCGACATGGACCGGATGAGCCGCCAGATTCCGCACCTTTGCAAAGTGGCGCCTTCGACCCCGAAATACCACATGGAAGACGTGCACCGTGCAGGCGGGATCGCGCGTATTCTTGGTGAGCTGGACCGTGAAGGAAAGATTCACCGTGACTGTGCCACAGTGCACGAGAAAAACGTCGGTGCATTCATTGATAAATGGGACGTGCGCCGCGACACCGCTGGCAACGAGGCCCGTGATCTGTTCATCGCGGCCCCCGGTGGTGTGCGCACCACGCAGGCGTTCAGCCAGTCGCGGATGTATACCGAACTGGATCTGGATATCGAAGACGGCTGCGTCCGCGATTTCGAAAACGCTTATAGTGAAGAAGGCGGTCTTTGCGTGTTATTCGGCAACCTTGCAGAGCAGGGCTGTATCCTGAAAACCGCTGGCGTCATCAAAGAGATGTATGAATTCGAAGGCACGGCTGTTGTGTTTGAATCGCAAGACGACGCGGTGTCGGGCATTCTGGGCGGCAAGGTCAAGCCGGGTTCGGTTGTCGTGATCCGTTATGAAGGCCCCAAAGGTGGACCGGGCATGCAGGAAATGCTGTATCCAACGGCGTATCTCAAATCGATGAAACTTGACACGACCTGCGCCTTGGTCACGGATGGTCGCTTCTCCGGTGGTACCGCGGGTCTTTCTATCGGACACGCTTCGCCAGAAGCCGCCGAGAAGGGCGTCATTGCGTTGGTTGAAGATGGCGACAAGATCACCATTTCGGTGCCCGAGCGGTCGATCCAGTTGAATGTTTCGGAAGACGTGCTTGATGCGCGCCGCGCGGCACACCCGCAAGCCGACAAAACATCGTGGAAAGCGGTCGGGCGTCCTCGCGCCGTTTCCACAGCGCTCAAAGCCTACGCCGCACACGTTGCCAATGCGTCTTTGGGTGCGGTTCGGATCGTTGAAGAAGACGACTAAGCCTGCTTAAAAATCTCATGAAGCGGGGTCGTCATTACGGCCCCGTTTTGCATTCTGGCCCAAGCCTCAAAGAGAAATCGGGCGGAACGCCGCGCTAAGACCCATGCCGCCGCCGATCCCGATCATGGCCATGGCAAGGGCGTTGTCCGGTGCGGGGTGCCGCACCAATTGTGAAAAAAGCCGCGTCACAAGGATGGCCCCCGATGCGCCAAAGGGATGCCCCAGTGCGATAGCGCCGCCCTGCGGATTGGGCAGGGTCTGTGGCAAACCCAGCTGATCCAGACAGGCAAGCACCTGCGCGGCAAAGGCCTCGTTGAATTCCAGATGAGTCAGGTTGGGCAGCGCCAAATCCGGATGACGCGCCATCAATTTTCGGGTCGAGGCCACGGGGCCCAGACCAAGGATATTTGGATCAACACCCGCGGCGGCTGCGTCCACAAAAGCAAGGGCTTTCGAATGGCCAAGCTTTTTTGCGTGCGCCATGGAGGTGACCACCACCGCGGCGGCGCCATCATTCAAAGGGCATGCGTTTGCAACCGTGACTGTTCCGGTTTTTGAAAAGGCAGGCCGCAATTTGGCAAGACGTTCCGGCGTCAAACCTTCTCGGGGGCATTGGTCTGTCATCTCATCCTGTACCGCCGCGATCTCGTCTTGAAAGACCCCCTCTGATTGTGCGGTTAGGGAGCGCGCGTGCGATTGCAGCGCAAAAGCATCCTGACGGTCACGCGAGACCCCAAACCTGTCGGCAACCGTATCTGCGGCCTCTCCCATTTCCGGGTCCCCGATGTTTTCCGGAGAAAACCGTGCGCGCGTATAATAATGTGGGTCGCCACCTGTGCGCGACGGAAGGGCCCGCAAGGGTTTGCGGCTTTGGCTTTCGACGCCTCCGGCCATGATTGTTTGACCTGCACCCGCCTGCACCAACCGGCATGCCTGTATGACCGCTTCAAGACCTGATCCGCATTGCCGGTCGACCGTAACACCGGACACCGAGACATCCCCCCACGCCGTCAACGCCGATAGCCTTGCGATATTGCCGCCGGGGCCTGCGGCGTTTCCGAGGATAACATCATCCAGCTGGCTTGGCTCAAGCTGCGCGTCCGTCACGGCCGCCTGCATCACCGGAGCAGCCAGATCCTGAACATCCAAATCGCGAAACATGCCACCAGCGCGCCCGATGGCGCTGCGTCGGGCCGCGATGATTACGGGTTGGAGGTCAGGGGCCAAGAGGCGCAAGTTTGTCATCCTTTGTTTCAAGCCACGCTTTCAATGTGGCGCGATCCGGTTTGCCGCTGCTGGTCAGAGGCCATGCCTGGACCTTAAAAAAACGGCGGGGCAGCTTATAGCGTGGCAGACGCAGGCGCAGCTGCGCGCGTACCTCTCCAAGCGGGGCATTCCCGCAAACGATAGCGTTGATTTCCTGCCCGCGCGACGGGTGGGTCAGGCCAATCACGACAGCTCCTTCAAGGCCGGGAATTTCCGAAAGGGCGGTCTCGACTTCTTGCGGATAAACGTTGTGCCCTGACGTGATGACCATACCGCCTTCGCGCCCCAAAAGAGACAGGCTGCCATCATTGTTGAGGCGCCCCACATCCCCCACGGTGGCCCAAGGGCCTTCGCGGCGAAAACCGCTGTTACGACCGCCCCAGAGATAGCCATCAATCGCAAGGTCGCCCCGCACGAAGATTGTACCATCTTCGCCTTGCGAAACTTCCTGACCGTCTTTGCGGATCGACAAGGACACGTGCGGAAAGGGGCGTCCGACACTGTGCGCCGGAGCGGATGAACTGTTCGGGCCATGCGTGTTCAGGCTCACAAAGCCGAGCTCGGACGCACCGTAGTATTCGTGAAGGCGGGCTTTGGGAAAGGTGGCGCGCGCCTTCTTCAGAAGGTTTGGGTCCAGCTTTGCACCTGCTGTTGTGATCTCGCGGATCTGGTCCTGAGGATCAGATTTGCACAGCGCGCCCAAAAGTGTGGGCACCGCAACGATACGCCGCGCGTTCGACATTGCCCTTTGTGCGGCAACGGGTTCGAACTGGGTCAGACCAAAGAAGCTCGCGCCCAGGTCCAGTGTCTCGGCAAACGCATAAAGGGTGATGCCGTGCGCCAATGGGCCGGGGGCAAATGTGTGGCTGTTTTCGGTCAGCGCAAAGGCAATGCGGCTTGCATCCAGAGAGGCGCGCCATGAATGGCGGGCGCGTGCAAAGGCCTTGGGCTGTGACGTGGTGCCAGAGGTAAATCCAACAAGGAAGATATCGGTGCCCGCAGTCCAGGGAAGAGGAACGGGCGGCGCCAGAAATGATGCAAAATCCGGGGTGTCGACACGGATGACAGGAATGCCCAACCGGCTTGCAGACTCGATCAGCGCCGTCTGGGTGGACAGGCAGAAAAGCGCATCTGGCGGCAGCTTCGCCAGTGTCTTTTGATGGAGCGAGTCCGGCCAGTGAGGGTCAAGCAGTTCAACCGCATGCGGGGTGGCAAGACAGGTGGCCAAAAGAAAGGCGGCAGAGGGATGGTTACCAGCGGCATAGGCAAACAGACGCCCCGCATCGGGCAGGGTCAGGTCTGGTCGGGATCTTGCAGGCAGGGCGGCAAGGGCGGCGTTTAGACCCATGACCGTCTCATACAGTGCGCCATAGGTCAGCGACGTGCCGGAAATGCACACCGCCAGCGTATCTGGACGCTGGCGGGCATAGGTTTCTATCGCGTTGCGTAAGGGCAAGCGGTCTCCTTAGAGAGTTGGAAAGGCGCGGCGCAGACCATGGGTCAATACAGCGGCAATTGCAACTTTGACCAGATCTCCGGGAATGAAGATCGAGTTGTTAATGAAGGCGACCCCCAAAGGAATCTGTGATGCAAAAGCATACCAGAGAATGCCGAAGGTGTGCATCACGACGATCCCGCCAAATGCAATGAAGGCACCCAGCAGCCAAACATTTGCGCCGGGTTTGCGACCGATCAGCCAGCCGATGATGAAGGAACACAAAGGCCATGCAAGAACATATCCCGCCCATGGACCAGCCAGTGCCGCGATACCGCCCCGGCCCCCTGCCAGAAGCGGCAGTCCGATTGCAATCAGCGCGAGGAAAAGAACCATGGCCAGACCGCCGCGCTTGGCGCCTGCGATGCTACCGGCCAGCATGACGCCCAAAGACTGGGCTGTGATGTTGATGCCAAATCCGGTTGGAATTGGCGGGACAATGCCCAATGCGGCGGTGAGGGCCGCGAAGAGAGCGATATAGACAATGCTCTTTGTGTCCATGGTGTTTGGTCCTTCTTTTTTCTGTTCCGGAACGGGTCCGGCGTTTGGCTGCCTCGTACGAAGGCGGGCCACGACAAGACAAGTGCAGGTGCAGAAAAATGGGCGATTTTAGGGACGATATCCTCTGGATTCGATGGCATCAGAAATATCGTCCGCCATCTTCAACGTGCGGATGGCGACGGGCATCGCCACGGCAATGACCGATCGTTCAAGTCCGCGCGTCTTCTGTGCCTCTCGCACGTCTTGCGTGACTTGGGCCAGAACGGGGATGAAACGCAGCGCCAGAGAAATGGCCAGACCGACCTTGGCGGGATTGACGCCAATCGGCTTGAGAAAGCCCAGCCCCGTCGTGATCGTGTCGATCATATCGCTCGAACGGGTGGTCAGGGTGACAAGGCTTGCCAAAAGGATCAAAGCAGCCAAGCGCAACACCACGTAGGAGGCCTGCTCCAGCCCCGCAAGCCACCATTGAAGCGCAAAAAACACGGCGAAAATCCACAACAAGGGTCGCAATTGCTGCCAGGCTTGTTTGAACGAGAGTTGTGCAAGAGGGTACAGAAGCAGCACGGCCACCATCGCGGCCAGTGTTACGGCAAGACTGTCGTTCAAAAACAGCAGTGTGGCAGCGACCATCAAGACCAGCATCTTGGGCGCGGGCGACATTTTGTGCAGGAACGATTTTCCCGGAGAGTAGAGATCAAGCATCAGGTCATCCGTTTGACATAGGCGGGCACCGCCACGGAAGGGATGTTGTCTTCGACCACGCGGCCTTCGTCAAAAACGATTACCCTGTCAAAGTCGTGCAACAGATCGAGGTCGTGGCTGATCAAAATGACTGTTTGCTCGAGGGCCATAATCGCTTCGGATACACGCCTCTTGTTGCGCAGGTCCAGCAGCGTGGTCGGCTCGTCCATGATGATATAGGACGGCTCCATCACCAGAACGCCTGAAATCGCCAAAAGCTGTTTCTGGCCACCCGACAAAAGATGTGCGGGATGTTCGCGCAAATCACGCATGTCATAGCGCGTCAGGATTTCATCCGTCTTTTGTGCAATCTTTTCCTTCGAGAAGCCGAGATTTTTCATACCAAATGCGAGGTCTTCCTCGACCACGGGGAAAACGATCTGGTTGTCGGGGTTCTGGAACACAAACCCGACTTTCTGACGAATGTCTTTCCCGTGTGTTCTGGTGTTCAGCCCGTCTATTTCGACCTCCCCCTCGGTGGGGAGGACCAGACCGTTCAGCATGCGCGCAAAAGAGGATTTTCCTGAACCATTGGCACCGATCACCGCAATCCGCCGCTCGGTCAGGGACAGGGAAACATCCCGCAAAACCGTGCGGTCCGCGTAGGAGAGCGAGACATTGTGAATATTGATCATAGCGGCGCCTGTGTCTGTGGTTGGGCGCTATTACCGCAAATGTCGGAGGTGTTGAAGGTGCGGGAGCCTCCGGCGGGGATATTTGAGGCCAAGAGAAGCGAGGGGCCGCGCATTAAGGCGGCCCCGTCCATCAGGCAAGTGATGGCAACCAAAGCACGATCGATGGAAAGGCGACGAGCAAGGCGATTGTCACGGCGTCCGCGACAAAAAACGGAGTGACGCCTTTGAACACATCCTGCACCGTCAGGTCATCGCGGACCCCGGCCACTACAAAACAGTTGAGGCCAATCGGAGGGGTGATCAGACAGAATTCGGCCATTTTCACCACCAGAATGCCGAACCAGATCGCACACATCGGACCGGACATGCCAAACGAGCTTTCGGCGGCGGTGACGGCTTCACCTCCGTTCAGGGCCATAATCGCGGGATACACCACTGGCAAAGTCAGGAGCAGCATGCCGATTGCATCCATAAACATGCCCAGCACCGCATAGGCGAGGAGAATGCAGATCAGGATCAGCCAGGGCGACATCTCGAGAGATGTAATCCAGTCCGAGAAGGCGCCCGGCAAATCGGCAAACCCGAGAAAGCGGACGTAAATCAAGACTCCCCAGATAATGGTGAAGATCATCACGGTCAGTTTGGCGGTTTCCAGAAGAGCCGACTTTAGTTCTGGCCAACGCATGCCGCGGAACAAAGCCATCAGGAAAACGATAAAGGCGCCCACGGCCCCACCTTCAGTCGGAGTGCCCCACGCGTCGCCAAAGGGGTTGTAGACAAAGAAGATGATGATCACGACCACAGCCACGATAGGCAGGGCAGGCGGCAGCGATTCAAACCGTTCACGCCATGTGAACCCGGTAACTGGCGGGCCGACGGATTTGAAGATCACGGCAATGCCCACAATCATGCCACCATAGATGATGGCAGAGAACGCGCCGGGAATGAAACCTGCGAGCAGCAGTTTACCTACGTCCTGTTCTACGATGATGGCATAGATCACAAGGATCGCCGAGGGTGGGATGAGAGACGCCAATGTGCCGCCAGCAGCAACCACACCTGCGGCAAACTGTTTGTTATATCCCGCCTTGAGCATCTCAGGGATGGCGATGCGGGCAAAGACCGCTGCGGTGGCGACAGAGGCGCCCGAAACGGCGGCAAAACCCGCAGTCGCAAAGATCGTCGAGACCGCAAGCCCGCCGGGCACCCAGGCGATCCAGCGTTTGGCGGCCTCGAACAGGGCAGTGGTCAACTTTGCGTAATAGGCCAGATAGCCGATCAGGATGAAGGTCGGGATCAGCGAAAGAGCCTGGCTGGATACTTTGGAGTGGGGCACAGATCCGGCAATCGCGATTGACTTTCCAAGAGCGCCGTCCCAGATCTCGCGCCGTTCGTTCCAGTACAGGAATTTCTCTGGCGCGTAGCCCATTTTGGCCCAAAAGATCCAGATGATGCCGATAAAGCCGGCCAGCGCCGCGGCGAACGCCACGCGCATGCCAAGCACGACCATGACAAGCATGCCTGAGGTGACCCAGAGGCCAATGGTAATGTTATCCATTGTCATGGCCTCCCAATTGGTCGGCTTCGGCCAGCGCCTGTTCTTCGATGGATTGCACCAACGGCACGGCAACCGGGCTTTCAAGCCCCAGAACAAGAGCGCGCCCATATCCCCAGACCTGAATCATAAGACGCAAACACAGAACGGAGAAGGCAACCGGCACGATCAGTTTGGAAGGCCAGATGGGAATGCCGATATCGATCGAGCTGTCACGTGAACAGAGCGGGCGTGCGCAGTCAAAAGAGCGTTCGAAATGTGCCCAGCTTCCCATAACGAGCGCAATCATCAAGAGCAGGATCAGCACGACAGACAGGAGTTCCGCGGCCCAGAGCACACGGCCGCTGAGCTTGCCGATTACCATGTCCATCCGGATGTGAGAGCCGTCCCGCTGGACGTATGCAATCCCCATAAAGGCGATCAGGGGCATTAGGGCTTCGATCCAGTCGACATACCCCGCCAGCGGTGACGCGAAAAACTTTCGCCCCCCCACGGAATAAGCGGCAAGAAACATGAGGCTGAAAACGGCAAGGCCGCTTATCAACGCGAAAACCTGTTCAAGTTTGAGAAGTTGCCTGTCGAGACGGCTGAGTAGACTGCCATCCTCTAACACGGCGGAAGAACCAGCCATGTCCGCCCCCTTTGATTTTGATGCAAAGCGGCCCCGAAGGATATCGGAGCCGCCAGAAGTGTCACTTTATATCAGTTGCTTGCGCGATGATCGGCAAGGGTTTTGACAACAAGCTCATAGAGTTCCTGACCGGGGAGCCCCTGGCCTTCCATATCCGCGATCCAGGCATCGCGAATCGGATCAGCAGCTTTGGCGCGGAATTCAGCGAGAACGGCTTCGTCGATTTCAACTTTGGCGACGTTTTTCTCGGCCAGAACGCTGTCCCACTTTTCAAGCAGGGTGGCATAGTTCGCCAGATAATGGTCAAGCGCTTCGTCAACAGAGCTGTCCAGAGCTTCGCGATGGGCGTCTGACAACATGTCATAGGCATCGATGTTGACCACAACGGGGCAGTTCACGGTGCCGGGATTCAGGTTTGCAGTCCACCAGTCGGCCTGATTGATTGTGCCAAAGGCAAGGTGTGCGTGTTGGGCAAAGGCCACGGTGTCGACAACGCCGCTTTCCATTGCTTGATAGGCTTCGGTCGCTGTGACCGAGGTTGGCACGCCGCCAACTGCCTCAAACGCTTTGCCAAGACCGCCAGTCGCGCGCACCCGCATGCCTTCGAATTCGGCCAGTGTGTCGCGAGGGTCGCCTGTGCCCACAAGGTTGTATTGTGGCATCGGGGACGTCATCAAAAGTTTGGCGTTCCACTGTTCCATTTCTTCGGCCGCTGCGGGGTGGGCATAGACGGCCTTGGATACGGCAACTTCTTCTTCGAGGTTGGAAACGCCAAGGAAAGGCAGTTCCAGAACGGTTACAACACGGTTTTTGTCACGGTGATAGCCTGCGCAGAACTGGGCCATTTCAAACGCGCCGATGGAGATGCCATCAAGGTTCTCGCGGTTTTTGGACAGACCGCCATAGCTGACGTTCATGGTGAATTCGCCATTGGTTTTTGCGGATACCAACTCGGCAAGCTTTTCAACATGCTCTGTAAAGGCACGACGCTTGCCCCATACAGACACGTTCCATTCAGTAGCAGCGGCCTCGCTTGCGAACGCAACAGCAAGGGCAGCAACAGCAGTTTTACCTAAAAAATTCATGATACTTTTTTCCTCCCAAAAGCACGTCTATTTTTTTTGTGCTTCGCGCAGCCTAGCCGAGCAAAATACGCATGGGTAGCCCGTTTTTTCGAAGACATATTTCGGGCTATGCGATCAGGAAGAAGGAAGGGGGCAATTCATATGTTGCCGTAAAATGAAGAGGCCCCGCTCAAAAGGGCGGGGCTTTTCGGGCATCCTCACGTTGTAAGGATGCGTTCGCGCGTTTTTATTCTCGGATCAGATATAGAGGCTGTCTTTGAATACGTGCATAGCAATGTCTTCACGACGCAGACCACGTTCCGCCAGTTCGGCGTCGGTCATTGCCTGATAAGCTTCAGCTTCTTTGACACGTCCGTTTGCTTCGGCGAGCGTGACAAGCATTTTTCCAAATGCGACGAATGGAGCTGCCAGAATGCGAAGTGCTGAGTCGCGTGCTGGAAAGTGAATAGATGTAGCTGCCATGTTTGACCTCATTCAAAAGAAGATTGGCCTCCCTTTGAACCTAAAATGGGTCAGTTATGTTGACTTTACCAGATACAGTTGGACATATCCGCGTTGCGCCTAGCGCAAGGCATTGGAATTGTGAAGCTTTCCGGTTTTTACACTGCTCAAATTTGTGGCGGTTTGCGAACAGTTGGATCTCTTTGAATTCAGGTTGTTAAGAAGTCCAGATTCCGACCCAAAATGCGTGACTTCCTGAATGTCACCTTGGTCGCGATCACGGCTGCACAACGGAATCATGTCGGAAAAGGGGGGCGGGGTTCACAAAACGGCCTGAGTCGTTTGTTTCCCATCGCGATAAAGGCGGGCACGCGGGGAAAAGAAAAAGCTGCGCCTTAAAGAAAAGGCACAGCTTTTAGATCGTCGTTAGCGTTTTGCTTTTGCTGCGGGCTTCTTTGCAGTCTTTGTTGGCGCAGAGGCTTTGGGGGCTGCAGCTTTGGCAACAGGGGCCGGTTTGGCAGCTGCTGGCATCGCAGGTGGTTTTGACGGAGCGGTGCGGCCACGTTTTGCTGCAGGCTTTGTTTCAACTTCTGCGACTTTCGCGACTGGTGCAGGTTTGGCAGCGGGTTTCGCAGGTGCCTCTGCTTTTGGAGCCGCCACTGTTTTTGCAACCGGTGCCGCAACACTTTTGGGCGCAGGTTTGGCCTTGGGCTCTGCTTTTGGGGCAGCTTTTGCCACTGGCGCTGCTTTAGGGGTTGGTGCAGTTTCTTTGGCCGCAGGGGCAACTGCTTTGGGAGCGGCTGGCTTGGCGGGTGCCTTTTTCACAGGGGCGGCTTTTTTGGCCGCAGGAGCCGCAGGCGCAGCCTTTTTCGCCGGCGCAGGTTTAGGTGCTGCGGGCTTTGCGGCTGGCGTTGCAACCTTGGCGGCGACCGGTGTTTCGGCTTTGACAAGTTTTGGTTTCGCAGGCGCCGCTTTCTTGGCGGGGGCTTTCGGCGTGGCAGCGCGCGATGTCGCCTGACGCGGTTTGTCGGTTACGCCGTATGTCGCCACGAAAGGGTTGCTGTCATACAGGGCACGACCCATGGCATAGCTAAATCTCAGTTGCTGTTCAAAAGCGGTGGCGAGCACCTGCATGTTCTGCATTGAGGCAACATACGGGGTCATAATAATAGTTGTCATTTCAGTTCTCCTGGATACCTGGGCCACCTTCAACCTGGCAGTCCACGTGGGCCATCCAGCACCTGGGAGACCCTGTGCCAGACGATTGTCTATGATGCCGTTGCAAGTCCTTTGACCTCAGCGGCTTGCTCTGACCAAACGCGCGAGCGCTGCGACGACCAAAACGCCAACCAGCAGCTGAATCCACGCAGACCCGGTGCCGTTTTGCAGCATCGGAGTGCTTGCCTTCGCAAGCGAAGCGCTCGTCAGTAAGGCGCCTATAGCCGTAAGCAACTTCATGCGGTTGTTTCCTTCCTGCCGAATTCGATTTTGATCGATGTCTGTCGCGGTGTTTGCAAAAGCACGGCAGAAACCGCGCAGCATTTTCGGGCGCATGTGGCGAAGCGGGACAGACATGTAATTGCAAAGCCGGACAAAGTCGCAACCGATACGTCTTGGCATGGCCAAATTGACGTGGGTAAAAGTGCTTTTGCTGTCAGAGCAGACATGTTCTTTCCCTCTAATCAAGATGATTATGTTGCAGTGCAGCATGAAATTGCAATGACATGACCCCGGGTTTTCGGCGAAAATGCGCTTAAATTTGTCTTTTTGTCACGAAAATCGGCGTAAATGAAAAAATATGAAGCTACCAATGCTGCATTGCAGCGTTGAGATGCGAGCGGGTGATTGCACTTTGCGCCTGATCGCTCCATTTTCGCAGCAATTCGCGAATCGCCTGCCACCACCAGAACAGAGAGACCCACATGTCATTTGATCGTTCTATCAAGATCGCCCCGTCGATCCTGTCCGCTGACTTTGCCAATTTTGGTCAAGAAATTCAGGCCATCGAGGCGCAGGGTGCCGATTGGGTGCATGTGGATGTGATGGATGGCCATTTCGTGCCGAACCTGACCTTTGGTCCTCCTGCCGTCAAAGCGTTCCGTCCGCATGTGAAAACCTTCATGGACGTGCACCTCATGATTGCTCCTGTCGATCCCTATATCGAGGCCTATGCCGAGGCAGGCGCAGACATGATCGTCGCCCACTTCGAGGCAGGCCCGCACCCGCACCGTACCTTGCAAGCCATTATAGCCACCGGTGCCAAGGCTGGTATCAGCCTCAACCCTGGCACTCCGGCCAGCGCGGTCGAATATCTGCTGGACCTTTGTGATATGGTTTTGGTGATGAGCGTGAACCCCGGTTTTGGCGGGCAAAAGTTCATTCCGTCGAGTGTTGATAAGGTCCGTCAGGTTCGCGAGATGATCGGAGACCGCGAGATCCACATTCAGGTTGACGGTGGCGTTGATCCAAATACGGTCGGACCATTGGTCGCTGCCGGAGCTGACTGCTTTGTCGCGGGATCAGCCGTGTTCAAGGGCGGCTCTGTCGCCAATCCCGAGGTCTATGGCGAAAACATTCGTGCGATCCGGGCAGCGGCCGAAAAAGCAGTTTGATCGCAATTTAGGGGGGAAGTCTGCTCGGTCACTTGAGCGCCTTCCGCCTTTTCCGAAGTCTCCAAAGATAAAAGCAATGTGCGTTTCGCGCAGGCTAAAGTCACGGCCGTTTGGTCTTTCCCTTGGTTTACAAGCCGCGCACGCCTAAGGTTCGTCTATTCGCGATATCCTTTTTAGACAATTTTGAAAGCTTTGGAGATTTAGATGAAAAAGTTACTTTTGATGACGACACTTGGACTGGGCGTGATTGCAGGACCAGTATTGGCCGGCAGTGGTTCCACAGAATGGTTATCTATTGTGGGTAAAAAACTTGAGAATGGTGATCTCACGGTGGTTTTGAAAAGCAATGGCAAGGTCAAAGGCTCGGGTATCGAAGGTGTTTGGGAAGAGCGGGATGGCAAGTATTGCCGGACGTTGACCAAGCCTAAGAAATTTGCCGGAACCGAGTGTCAAACGGTCACTCTCAAAGGGAACGAGGTGACTTTTGTGAATCCCAACGGACGCAAGTCCACATGGACCGTCAAGTAAAGCAAGGCACGTGGGCGTTCTTGTGTTCGCATCCGGGCGCCCTTGAGCAAACAAAGCGCATTGCGACCGTTAGGCGTTATTCGCGCAGTTCATCCGCAGACACACCCCAAAGCACTTCTTTGGGGGCCCAGCCTTTATAGCCGCCCGAGCTGATCTTGCACCAATCTGCGTTGCATTCGCCCAATCGGGCAACAACGCCCAGTTCAAGATGCGCTACGGAAGGGGTGTTGCTTTCGGGACGAACGGTTAGGGGCAGCATGTCTTGCTCAACCACAACAGTGCGCACACCTGACAGCAAAGAGTAGTGGACCCATCCACCGGCACCTTCCATGTCGCGGACACGCCGCCAATGGCCATGTTCGGCTGTGATCTCAAGCGGCATGGATCGCCTTGTATAGACCCAGTCAATGCGATGGGTCAGCGACGGACCGCGACGCACGTTTGCTTTGCTGGCCTTAAGCGAGACATAGCGCGGCAAAGGAAGATTTGTGACGGGGCCACGGGTTTGGTCCGCGAATGCCGTGCCTGCCAAAACAAACAAAAGCATCGCAGCACAAAAGGCGCCTACGAATTGGTTTTTCAGATTTTTTGTCATCTGCACTGATTTTCTGCTCGGTAACGACACGCGGGTTCTTGTGCCCCGTCTATGTGTAAGGCACTGTGACATCAACGCGATGAAATGCAATGGATTGGGAGGCCTGAATGCCAAAGGAACGCCTGAGTGTTGTTGTAACGCGACGCTTGCCAGAAGCTGTCGAAACACGACTCTGCGAACTGTTCAATGTGCGCTTGCGGGAAGAAGATACCCCCATGAGTCGGCAAGAGCTTGTTGAAGCGATGAAAACCGCTGATGTGCTGGTGCCCACGCTGAGCGATGCCATTGATGCACCCATGATCGCCCAGGCCGGAGAGCGGCTTAAGCTGATTGCCAACTATGGGGCAGGGGTCGACCATATCGACGTTGAAAGTGCCCGCCAACGTGGTGTGCTGGTTTCCAATACGCCGGGTGTTGTCGCGGACGATACCGCCGACATGACGATGGCGATGATGATCGGCGCAATCCGGCGTGTGCCCGAAGGGTTGCGCATGATGGACAAAGGCGAATGGACCGGATGGGCGCCCAACGCCTTGCTTGGTGGTCGTCTTGGGGGGCGTCGTCTCGGGATTTTGGGTATGGGTCGCATCGGACAGGCCGTTGCTCGCCGTGCCAGTGCATTTGGCATGCAGATTCACTATCACAACCGTCGGCGCCTTCGTTCCGAAGTCGAACAAAGCCTTGAGGCAACCTATTGGGAAAGCCTTGACCAGATGGTCGCGCGGATGGACGTCATTACGATTCACAGTCCGCACACGCCATCGACGTTTCACCTTATGAATGCGCGGCGCCTGAAATTGATGAAGCCGGATGCATATCTGATCAACACGTCGCGCGGCGAAGTGGTGGATGAAAACGCATTGGTGCGCATGTTGAAGGCGGGCGATATCGCCGGCGCGGGGCTTGATGTTTACGAGCATGGCATCGAAATCAATCCAGACCTTTTGAAGCTGGATAATGTTGTGATGCTGCCGCACATGGGCTCGGCGACGGTCGAGGGCCGCCTCGAGATGGGAGAAAAGGTCATCATCAACATCAAGACGTTTGATGATGGGCACCGTCCCCCGGATCTTGTTGTGCCAGCGATGCTTTGACCAAGGCGTCTGCGGCACCACTGCTGCGGACGATTTTTGATATGTGCGCGAGGGTGCAGACCGCGCCTCGCACAGGGCCATGGCTGCGATACACGTCTGCTTTCCACTTTGCGCTATCTTGATCGCGAAAACAGACTAGCATGCAGCCCTGCGCTTTCAGGGGGGTAATATGCCAGCATTTTTCCGTTCAATGACCACCGCGTTTTGCGTTTTGGGATCATCACTTTTTGCACAAGACGCCGCCGATGCCGTTGCGCCAGAGGCCGCAACCGCGCTGGGCAGGGCCATGGTTGCAGGGCTGGAACAGCAATACCAGTCCAAGCAGATGGGCCATCCTGTCGAGGGCCAGAACTGGATGGTTGTTGCCGCGCATCCGCTTGCCGTCGAGGCCGGTGGTCGTGTGTTGGCGGAAGGCGGAACAGCCGCTGACGCCATGGTCGCCGTTCAAGCCGTGCTTGGTCTGGTAGAACCACAAAGTTCCGGGCTGGGTGGGGGTGCTTTTCTTGTCTGGTACGATGGCGAAAGCGGAGAGATAACCACGCTTGACGGTCGCGAGACCGCGCCATTGTCCGCGACCCCACGCATGTTGTTGCGCAACGATGGCGAGCCATTCAAATTTTTCGAAGCCGTTGTAGGCGGGTTGTCCGTTGGTGTACCGGGCACGCCGATGCTGATGGAGGAAGCCCACAAACGATGGGGGAAATCCCATTGGCGCGGCTTGTTCGATGAAGCGATCGATTTGGCCGACGAGGGCTTTGCCGTGTCTCCCCGCATGGCGGGATCGGTTGAACGCGATGCTGCCCGTTTGGCGATGCACCCCACGACCGCTGCCTATTTCCTTCCTGACGGGATGCCTGTGCAGGCGGGACAAACTCTGGTCAATCAGGCCTACGGCGAATCCCTGAAGTTGTTGGCCAATCAGGGCGCGGCGCCGTTCTATTCAGGCGAGATCGCAGATGACATTGTTGCGGCGGTTCAGAACGCACCGCGCGCAGGACATTTGCAGCAGATTGATCTGGCCTTGTACCAAGTCAAAGAACGGCCCGCCGTCTGTGCCGATTATCGTGGATATGACGTGTGTGGTATGGGGCCACCCTCTTCTGGTGCTTTGGCCGTGGGGCAAATCCTCGGGCTGTTGTCACCTTTTGATATGACGGGTCTTGGCGCGGAGAATCCTCATACGTGGCGGTTGATTGGCGATGCCACAAGGCTGGCGTTTGCGGATCGCGGACGGTACGTCGCGGACAGCGATTTTGTTCCGGTTCCTGTTGAGGGCATGCTCGCGCGCAGCTATCTCAATGACCGGTCCGAACTGTTGAGACGCGAGAACAAGCTGCCCGAGGTCGAGGCCGGAACGCCTGAGTTTGATCACAGCCTTAATCTCGCGGATGACGAAGACAGGGCCGCACCGTCAACGTCACATATTTCGATTGCCGATCAATACGGGAATGTCCTGTCGATGACGACCACGATCGAAAACGCCTTTGGCAGCCGTGTCATGACGCGCGGGTTTCTTTTGAACAACGAGCTTACGGATTTCTCGTTCCGCTCGCATCGTGGTGGCATCCCGATTGCCAACCGTGTCGAGCCGGGAAAGCGTCCACGGTCCTCTATGGCGCCGACCATTGTATTGGAGAACGGCAAGCCCATTCTGGCGATAGGATCGCCCGGAGGAAGCCGGATCATTTCCTATGTGGCCAATACGATCATTGCCCATCTGGATTGGGGGATGGATGTTCAGAGCGCCGTTGCCATGCCGCATCGTATCAATCGGTTTGGTCTATATGACATCGAAGAGGAAAGCCTTGCTGAAGGTCTCGTCGAAATGGGATTTGAAACCAAGGTGCGCGGCCTGAACTCGGGGCTTCATGTGATTTCAATCGGTGACACGCTTTTGGGGGGCGCAGATCCCCGCAGAGAAGGTCTGGCTTTCGGAGGGTAACTTTCATATAAGTTACGAAAGAGACCATTAGCTTGTTAATGGGATGGGGGAGAGACGAGATGGTTCAGGCGATCGACTTGCCACGTAATGAAACGGGTATTGCATCGGTTTTGGGTGTGCTCAAACAGCGTTTCGGAGAAAAGTTCCAAACCGGTGAGGCAATCCGCGAGCAGCACGGCCACACGACAACGTGGATCAGAACACAGGCGCCGGACGCCGTGGTTTATCCTCAAAACTCGGATGAAGTTGCCGAAGTTGTCAAAATCTGCGCCGAGCACAAAGTGCCCGTGATCGGATTTGGTACAGGAACCTCTCTGGAAGGTCATGTGAATGCGCCGGCAGGGGGCATTTGTGTCGACCTGACCGACATGAACGAGATTGTCGCGGTACACGCAGAGGATCTTGATTGTGTGGTGCAACCGGGCGTCACGCGCGAGCAGTTGAACACCTATTTGCGTGATCAGGGTCTGTTTTTTCCAATTGATCCCGGTGCGAATGCGTCACTTGGCGGGATGACCGCCACGCGTGCCAGCGGCACCAACGCTGTGCGCTATGGCACGATGAAAGACAACGTTCTGGCGCTTGAGGTGGTGACACCCAAGGGTGATGTGATCCGCACGGCCAGCCGGGCAAAGAAATCCAGTGCAGGATATGACCTGACCCGATTGATGGTGGGATCAGAAGGCACATTGGGCTTGATCACGGAAATTACGCTCAAACTGCAAGGTGTCCCCGAGGCCATGTCGTCTGCGCGGGTGTCCTTCGACACTGTAGATGCGGCTTGTCAGGCGGTGATGATGACGATCCAGTACGGGATTCCCGTGGCGCGGATCGAATTGCTGGATGCGCTTACGGTAAAGGCGGTGAATGCCTATTCAAAGCTAACGTTGCCCGAAGCGCCATTGCTGTTGCTTGAATTTCACGGGTCCGAAGCAGGGGTTGCGGAACAGGCGGAACTGTTCGGCGGGATTGCAGAGGAATTTGGCGGGACCGGGTTTGAATGGACCTCAAGCGCGGAAGAACGCAATAAACTGTGGCAGGCCCGTCATGACGCCTATTGGGCTAGCGTGGCCCTGCGCCCCGGTGCCAAAGGCATTTCCACGGATGTTTGTGTGCCCATTTCGCGATTGTCCGAATGTGTGAATGCAGCGCAGGAACGCCTTGATGAACTGGGCTTTATCGCGCCAATCGTGGGCCATGTCGGGGATGGTAATTTTCACACCTTGCCGCTGATCGACATGGACAACCCTGACGAGGTCGCCAAGGCGGATGAATTCGTCGGGTGGCTCAACGATCTGGCGATCTCGATGGGCGGGACCTGCACGGGGGAACATGGCATCGGACAGGGCAAGCGTCCCTATCTGGTTAAGGAACTGGGCGGAGCAGTCGATATGATGGCCGCGATCAAGGCCGCGATTGATCCCGACAACATCATGAACCCGGGCAAAATTCTCTCGCTTTGACGAGACCTGACATCGCGGATCACGGATTGAACAAGGGGGTGCCGCATGGGCACCCCGTCTGGCTCAGCAACAGCCGCAGCCCTGTTTTTCGGCTGGCACGTCGCAACCACATCCCAGATAGGTCTTCTCCGAGAGGTAGAACCCGGCAAAAGCATCGCCGAAATCTGCGGCGACGGAGGTCTCTGCCAACTCGGTTTCCATCATCGCGTTTTGCCACGCTTTCAGCTTGGGGCGCAGGCCAATCAGGTCATAGCCCGAGTGTTGCTCGATGATATGGGCGCGGTGCAACAACACCAGCCACGCAATATCAACAAGCCCGACCGTATCGCCATTGAAAAACCGTGTGTTGCCCAGCGCCTTCTCGATCTTGTCAAAAGCCATGCCCAGTTTGGCGCTGCGTTGCTCCAAATCGCTCAGCGTCCGGCTGCTCATCGCCCCGCATTGGACGAGGTAGTTCTTGGATGCCAGATAAGACCACGCCCGGTTCAAAGCCTTTTGCTCGGGTGAGACACCTTCTTCGAGCGGCGGATAAGCCTCTTCAAGGTATTCAATAATCGCCTCTGACTCGAACAGAGCCGTACCGTTTTCCGTCACCAGAAGCGGCACCTGCGCGTTGGGGGAGATGTCGAGGAACCAGTCCGGCTTGTCCGAAAGCGAGATGTATTCGACCTGATATGGCAGGCCTTTGGCCTCCAACAAGGCGGTTACGCGCTGCACGAAAGGGCAGATCTTGAAGCTGATGACTTTAAGCATTTTTTGCATCCTTTGATGTGTCTTCACCAAGGAAGAAGGACGGCATCACAAAAAGACAAAAAATTTAGCAGGGTCCGCAGGATTTTTTCCGGCGGGAATAATCAATCACCGCTCCATTGTGATCCAGCGTCAACGCGCAACAACGGTCAAACTGTCCGCGAAGCGCATTGCGCGCGGTCTTCACGCGGGACTTCAGAGTGGAGTAGCTGATGCCCTCTGCCTCGGCATAGTCGCGTTGTGACACGCCCTCCAAGTCAACAGCTGTCAACAGCGCCGCCTGTGCGTCGGGCAAGCCCGTTATAAAGGGCCGCAGGCAGGGTTCGAACTCATCCTGCGGGTCCAGATCTTCATCCGCATACCAAAGATCATCGGCGTCCGGCAGCGCGCGCCCTTGCTTGCGGTAATGGTCGATCGTGGCATTGCGCGCGACGGCAAACAGCCAACCTCGAATGCTTTTGGCTGATTGCAACTCGTTCAGGTTCATGTGTGTCTTCAGCAGGATGTCTTGCAGCAGATCATCTACATCCGCTGCATTGGCCACCCGATTGTGCAAGAACCCTTTCAAAGCGGTGCGATACTCTGCCCAGATCTGGTCAGTTGAGATCACCTGTAAACCTGATCTTCGCCGGGGAAGCTGCGGTCTTTGACCTCTTCTGCGTATTGTTCAACGGCACGTTCGATTGCCGGTCCCAGATCGCCGTAAACCTTGACGAACTTTGGTGTCCATTCGTTCAAGCCCAGCATGTCTTCGAGCACGAGAATTTGCCCGTCACACTCGGCGGAGGCGCCGATTCCGATGGTTGGGATGTCAATCTGCTTCGAGATTTTTGCGGCGAGTGGCTCAACCATACCTTCCAGCACAACCGAAAACGCGCCAGCTTCGGACACGGCTTTGGCGTCGGCCTCATGTGCGGCCCAGCTGTCTTCTTCGCGGCCTTGGGTTTTGAAACCACCCATCACGTGGCTGGATTGCGGCGTGAGACCAATGTGGGCCATGACAGGGATGCCGCGTTCTACAAGGAAAGTGATGGTTTCCGCCATGCGGGCCCCACCCTCGAGTTTGACAGCGCCGCAACCGGTTTCTTTCATGATCTTGGCCGCGTTCCGGAACGCAATCGACGGCGATTCTTCGTAGGTGCCAAAGGGCATGTCGACAACGATCAGCGCCTTTTCCGTGCCTTTGACAACTGCCTTGCCGTGCATGATCATCAGATCAAGAGGAACGCCGACGGTGCTTTCCATGCCGTGCATGACCATCCCGAGGCTGTCACCCACAAGAATAAAGTCTGCGTATTTGTCGACGATGGCGGCCGTGTGCGCATGGTACGAGGTCAACGACACGATGGGCTCGCCCCCTTTGCGCGACGCAATTTGTGGCACAGTGTTACGGCGGATTTTGACTTGTTTGCTCATGGTGTGACGACCCTTTGATCAATCAGAAGAATGCCGCCGAACTCGACCGAGATCATAATGGCAGCAGGAGAGGTGAGGTCGCCGGACAGATCTGAAAGATCTTCGGCGCCTACGATGTCGAGCCCACACAAAGTGGCGCGGGGTTCGGCGGAAACTGTGGTTGAAATCAGATCGCGCAGGGCTTCGATTGTTGTGCCCTTTGCGGCGGCCTGTTCGGCGGCAGTCAAAGACTGAGACAGCACCAGCGCGGCGGCACGGTCCTCAGGCGTCAGGCGGACGTTGCGCGATGACATGGCCAGACCATCCGGCTCTCGTACGGTGGGGACGCCGCGAATGTCGATGGGAAAGGCCAGATCGCGTGTCATACGTTTTATGACCTGCAGCTGTTGATAGTCTTTTTCACCAAAGCAGGCGATGTCCGGCTGAACAAAGTTGAATAAGCGCGCCACGACGGTGGTGACACCCCGGAAATGCCCCGGCCGCACCAGCCCGTGCAGCATGTTGGCCATGCGGGTGGTTTCAACGATGGTTTCGTCTCCGCCGGGGTAAACTTCCTCGACCGAAGGGATCAAAACGACGTCCACTCCGGCCTGTTTCAACATCTCCAGATCGCGGGCTTCGTCCCGTGGATAGCTTTCCAGATCTGCGGCTTCGCCAAACTGTGTGGGGTTCACAAAAATGGTCACCACAACACGATCGGCGGCCTTTTTGGCGGCTGCCACAAGAGACATGTGCCCCTCGTGTAAAAAACCCATTGTTGGCACCAATCCCACCGATTCTCCGGCAGTGCGAAATCGGCGGACCAGAGTGCGACAGTCAGCAATTGTGCGACAGACTTCCATACGAGGCGCATTCCTATTATTTTCTGCCGCTTTTCTTAGCAGTTTGTGCTGCGTTGCGGCAAGGATTTTGGCGAAGAGAGGTATTCTTACGGGGCGGCATTTACCTCTTTGAAAGTCGGGATCACAAACTTTCCTTAATCCCTGCGTATTGGTGTCTTGAATGCTGTTTAGGCCGGTGAGGATAACTTTTGAAGTGAGGTCGACATGGGTCGCGTTCTGCCGTTTATTTTCCTGTCTTTGGCATTTGTGGTGTTTTTTGCGGTGGACGCCCATTCTCGTAAAACAAACGCTGGTGTTTCGGTCGCCGAACAGGCCGATCAAACACCCTTCGAAGGGAAAGAGGCCGCGGCGGGCGACTCTGCCGTGGAAGATCAGGTTACGCTTGGCGCGTCGCGCATCGCGCCCAGCCTGCACGCCCCAAGCCTCAATGTCGAAGTCACGCCGTCCAAACCGGTAGTGCACCGTGTCGCTGCAAACACTCAAAGCACCTTTGGCGTGGGGACATGTTACATGGACGGATCGCGTCGCCGCTGCCTGCTTGAGGCAGACTAGGACTCCCCTGTTTTCTTCAGGTGTTTTGCGCTGTCTGTGCCTTCCTGAGACCCGAACACCAACACAGCCGATCCACTTGGTCGGTTTTGTGCGTTTTTGGGTCGGCTGGACCCGTCATGCCGGATTGTGATTTGCGAGATTAAGGGCAATTCTGAATCAACGGAGTCGCCCGCGACATGAAAACTCAAGTCAAAGCACTGGTTGTTGGCGGTGGTGCCGTCGGAACCTCAATTGCCTATCATCTGGCCAAAGCGGGCTGGGATGATGTGATGCTGATCGAGCGTGACGAACTGACGTCAGGTTCCACATGGCACGCAGCGGGCCTGCTGCCCCTGTTTAACATGTCCTATGCGACAACCCACATCCACCAATACTCGGTCGATTTCTACAAGACCCTGGAAGAAGAAACCGGTCTGAACGCGGGTTTCGCTGTCGTGGGCAACCTGCGCATGGCGCAAACTGACGAGCGTATGGACGAATATATGCTCTATGCCTCAACCGCGGAAACTTGCGGCGTTGCCTATGAATGGCTGACCCCGGACCAGATTTCAGAGCGTTGGCCGCTGATCCGCACCGATGATCTTAAAGGTGCGATTTACCATACCGAGGACGGTTATATTAACCCGGCTGACGTGACCATGGCGATGGCCAAAGGTGCCCGTCAGCGTGGCGTCGACATCGTTCGCAAGATGCAGGCGGATGAGTTCCACTGGACCGGCACCCACTGGGAAGTCACCTGCACCAAGATGGTGGAAAAGGGCGGAAACCTTGTTCCCGGTGATGAACAGGTTGTCATCACGGCCGAGCATGTTGTGACTGCCAGCGGAAACCACGCACAGCGCACCGCCAAAATGCTGGGCATCAAGATGCCTGCGATCCCTGTGGAACACACCTTTATCGTCATGGATCAGGACCCCGAGTTGGTCAAATGGCGCGAAGCAGGCAACCCAGAGCACCCTGTTGTGCGTGATGCCGACAACGAATCTTATGCTCGCGAAGAGCGCGGCGGCTGGATTTTAGGCATTTACGAGCGCGGTGCGCCGGCACGCTTTGAACACAGTGTGCCCGACAGCTTCCGTGCGGATCTGTTCCCACTGGATCTGGACCGGATTGCCGAACAGTACATGGCAATGACCGAGCGCGTGCCTTCTTGCGCTGAATCCGGCCTCAAAGACGACTTCAACGGCCCGATCTGCTATACGCCCGACGGCAACCCGTTGGTTGGTCCCGCACCAGGCCTGCGCAACATGTGGCTGGCCGAAGGGTTTTCCTTTGGGATCACAGCGGCAGGCGGCACTGGATACTATCTTGCCCAGATGATGGTCGACGGCGAAGCCGAGATCGACATGGCGTCGCTTGACCCAAAGCGGTATTCGTCCAACTGGATGACCACCGAGTTTGCAGCGCGTAAAAACGAAGAGTGCTACGAGCACGTCTATATCCTGCACCACCCTGACGAAGAACGCCCTGCTGCGCGTCCCTTGCGGACGGTTCCGGCATTCGATCGCCAAAAGGCGCGCGGCGCGCAGTTTGGTTGGGTGAATGGTTGGGAGCGCCCGAACTATTTCGGACCTGTTGATGCGCCGGAAAACTTTGACCACGACGCGCGGTCTTTCCGTCGCGGTGGCTGGTGGAAATACGCGGTCGAAGAAGCCAAAGCGATCCGTGAAGGCGTTGGTCTGGTTGATGCATCGGCCTTTACCAAACATGTTGTCAAAGGCCCCGGCGCGACACAGTTCCTTGACTGGTTCACCTGCAACAAACTGCCCAAGATTGGCCGGATCAATCTGACCTATGCGTTGACGTCCCACGGTACGACCCGCACGGAATACACCATCGTGCGTAATGGCGAGAACAGCTATTACCTCGTCTCTGCAGGGGCATGGACCGAGTATGACGCCGACTTCCTGCGCAAGGCCGCCGAAGACAAAATGGAAGAGTTCGGCTATATCGAGATTCAGGATGTGACCACCCAATGGGGCGTTTTCGCGATCGCCGGACCCAAGTCGCGTGATGTCCTCAAAGAGGTTATCAACGATCCCGATCCCGCCAATGCGCTGACCAACAAGGCCTTCCCGTGGCTGTCGGCGAAACAGATCGAGCTGGGCATGTGTCCTGTGAATGCGATCCGTGTGGCCTACACTGGCGAACTCGGCTGGGAGCTTCACCACCCGATCGAGATGCAGAACTATCTGTTCGATCTTCTGGAAAAAGCAGGCGAGAAATACGGTATGAAGCTGGTTGGCGCCCGTGCGCAAAACTGGCTGCGTCAGGAAAAATCCTATCGCGCCTTTGGCAATGAGCTGGGCCGCGATGCGACACCGGCCGAAGCCGACCTGCCGCGTTTCATTGACCTGTCCAAAGATTTTAACGGCAAAGAGGCTATGGTCGAGACAGGTATCCGGTCAAAGTGCTGTACCATTTTGATTGATGGACCTGCGGATGCCGATCCATGGGGACGGGAAGTGCTGTATACGCCTGAAGGCGAGCGCGTTGGCCGTTTGACCTCGGGTGGTTATTCCGTGGCCTTCGAGAAATCCATTGGTATGGGTTATGTCAAACCGGAACTGGCCGTTGAAGGCACAAAGCTGAAAGTCAAAATTCAGGACAAACTCTGGGATGCCGTTGTCACTTGTGACAGTCCCTATGACCCGACCAACGCGACCATTCGCGTGAACGGGTAAACGGCAAAGATTGATGTAAAAAGGGGCCGTAGTGCATTGCACCACGGCCCCTTTTCTTTTGCGCTGTGAAGTGACCCTATTTCAGGAACTTGCCCATGATATCGTCAAGGGCAGAGCCGTCTCCGTCCGCGTCCAGCAGATCAGTCAACTTTGACAGATCCATGCCACCGGAGTTGCCCCCGAGCAGGGAGCTTGCCATGCCCATCAAACCACCGCCAGCACCGCCACCTGACATCGCATCCAGCGTGTCATCGGGCAGAGATTTTTGAAGCCCACCTTGAAGCATGGCGGCCATGGCGGGCAGGAAACTTTGCACTGTGCCAAGATCAAGGCCGGCCTTTTCCGCAGCTTGACCGGTTAGAGCAGAGGCTGCCTCTTGTCCGCCGAGAAGCTGTTCCAGAAAGGCCGCGCCCTGCGCTTGACCGGATTGCGAAGCAGCAGCAGTTGGATCTTCAAACAGTGCAGCCTGGTCTTCGCCTTTGAAATTTCCAAGCAGGTCGCCGAGATTGCCCGATGCGGCCTGTTGCTGTGCGGCAGAGCCCAGAGCAGGCGCCAGCATTCCAGCCAATTCGCCCGCCTTGTCGGCGTCCAGGCCGAACTGTGCGGCCATGTTGGCAAGACCTTCGCCGTTTTGTGCCTGTTGAAGAAGAGAAAGTATCGACATCCGAATACCCTGTTTTAGAGATGAGTTACCCGTACAAAAACAAATCCCCCACCCGAAGGGCAGGGGAAAAAACGGGTGCAAACATCAGGTTCGGTGCGGACCTAAAAGTCTCCTTGGCCTAGCATGCCGTCTTTGTTTTTGTCGTGTGTCTTGAACCAGCGGGTCAATGCCTCGCGGAATTCGTCGCGCGTGACTTTGCCATCCAGATTGAGATCGGTGTATTCCCGCGCCAACCCGTGAACGGAACGCAGTTGCAGCGGCGCACCGGTTTCCTTTGCCGCTGCCGCGCGGGCCTCGTCGAATGCGGTGTATTCCGAACTGTCCAAAGCACCATCGCTGTTTTTGTCAAACGTCTTGAAGACATTGGTGCGGTATTCTTCCAGTTCTCCCAAGGTGAGGAAACCATTCTGGTCCACATCCATTCTCTTCATGAAGGCAGGCGCTTCGGCCCAAAGAGGCGTTCCGGCCAGACAAAGGGCGAATAGGGCGGGGAAAGCGGATTTCATCTATATGGTCTCCGTAAGACATAAGGCGTTCACGGAGACCATATATGGTTTCGACAGGGTATGTCAGCCTGCCAATTCGTCAAAACACTCGAGAGCTTTGGCGGCATACATCATCGAGGGTCCGCCACCCATCTGGATGGTCATGCCCAAAACGTCGCCCACTTCTTCGCGAGTAGCACCTGCTTTGTGCAGCGCTTCGCAATGCAGCACGATGCAAGAGTCACAGCGCATAGCGACAGCAATCCCCAAGGCAATGAACTCTTTTGTTTTGAAGTCCAGCACACCGCCTTCTTTAACGGCCTTGCCCAAGCCGCCAAAGGCACGGGTTGTGTCGGGGATGGCTTTGTTCAAATTGCGCAATTGGTTGCGCGTGCCGTCGAGTTTGTCAGTCCAGCTCATTTTCGTCTCCTGAAAATATATCCTGAGATTGGAATATAGAGGTACACATTCCATTCTTTGATTGAGATCAGGTGACATCAATTTAGATACACAAAAGGGGCGCTGCCCCTCTTGGCCCGTTGGGCCAATTCACCCCGGGATATTTTTCGCCAGAAGAAGAGAGAGAGCCTGTCCCTTATTCGGGCTTTCGCCAGAGAATAGACAGGTTATTTGCAGGCATTTCGACCATATCTAGGTAGTCGAGGAAATGGGACTGGCCCCATTCCAAAACATCAAAGTCGCTTTTGTACCCGATTTCCGGGTCTGCGTCTTGCAGGCTTTGGTGAAAGCTGGTGTCGCCGTCGCTGGTCATTTCGCCGTCACGCATGAAGGGCCCGTACACCATCAAGACCCCACCAGGGGCCAGAGCGATAGCCGCTTCACGGATCAGGGTTTGGGTCTCGGGGGTGCTGATTAGGTGTAAGAGGTTCGACAGCATGATGAGTGACTGTCCTGTGTGTGTCGCGCCCCAGCCAGTCGCGGTTGCATCCAGGGGGATTGCAGCTGTGATATTGCTCAAAGCGCTTTCGGCGATGTAGGCGTTAATACTCTTGCGCCGGTCTGCATCGACTTCGGTGGGTTGCCACTGGAACCGGGGCAGGGCGGTGGCCAGAGCAATGATATGCTGTCCGGTTCCGCTTGCGAGTTCCAGGGCTTTGCCCTCATCGACGGGGGCGTGCATTTTGGCGACCTCGACAACATCTGCGACGTTGCGGGCGGCAGAGGGCGCATAGAGACGGTCGTTGTCTTGCGGTGTTGTGACCGATGCAGTTGGTGGGAGTGTGTCGCGACGGGGCATCAGAAGAACCTTTTGGGATCGAGTGCCGATTGTGTGACGGCGTCAATCCGGGACGGCGCACCAGAGACGATGTCGGCAATCAATTGTGAAGCGGCGGGGGCTGTTTGAAAGCCGTATCCCCCTTGGGCTGCGATCCATAAAAAGCCGGAATCCTGAGCGGCGGGGCCCAGTGCCAGATTACGGTCGGGGGCAAAGGTACGCAGTCCTGCCCAGCTTGTTTCGAGGCGTGTGACGGTCTCGGTCACGTGGTCCTGATAGTGCGCAATCCCTTCGGCAAGTACGAGATCATCCGCCCATGCATCATGTGGCGATTGCGGGTCTTCTTCCGAGGGGGAGATCAGCAATTTTCCTGCGTCCGGTTTTGCATACCAGTCTTCGCGCGGGCCCATCAACATGGGCCAGTCAGTGATATCATGGCCACCTGGGGCGGGAATGCGCGCCATTGAGCGGCGCAACGGGGTGACACCGAGAGGCGCGATCCCCGCAAGTTCCGCGATGATGTCGGCCCATGGGCCGGCCGCGTCAAAGAGCAGTTTTGCTTCGAATATGGTCTGGCTGGCGGTGACAGACCATCCCGTTTCCGTGCGCTTTATGGCCGTGACGCGATGATCTGTCAGGATGTCGGCGCCATTGCGTTTCGCCGTGCGGGCGAAGTCCTGCAAAAGCCGGTCTGCATCAAGGTCAAGCGCATCGTCATGAAAGGCAGCCATGCGCACCGTTGCGGGATTCAGGATCGGAATTTTCTGGAAGGCTTCCTCCAGAGGCAAAGGGGGCATGACGAGATCTTTGCAGGCGGCATCAAAGTCGGTTTCGTCGCCGTCTTTGCCAACAAGCATCAGCCCGCGTTTGCGCAGATAGCCACCGGTTTTGAAATAGGCGGCACTTGCGCGGGACAATGCACAGGTCGATGGCGATCCGTAGTTTTCTTCAAACATCGCTGCGGAGCGGCCAGAGGCGTGATATCCAAGGCCTGTTTCTGCCTCTAAAACACAAACGGTCCCTAGTGAGGACAGGCGTGCAGCTGCAGAGATTCCGCCGATTCCCCCACCAATGATCAGAAAGTCGATCATGCCTCTTCCAATCTGTCTGTTGCAGGGGCTGGTGTGGGCGACAAGGCAGTGAGTCTTTCGTAAAGAGCAGCATCCATATCGAACCCGATCGCGTCCAGTGACGGGGCAAGTTGATTTATATTGCGCGCCGAAAGAATGGGCATGGGCGCAGAAGAATGTCGTGCCGCCCAGGCCACTGCGAGCGTGGCCGGATGAACATCCAGTTCGGCGGCGACAGCGACGAGTTCTGATGCCGTCTGTTGCATCCAGTCCTTGGCATAACGCGCGGCATACCGGCTATCGGTCGACAGGCGGCCCTGTGGGGCGCCGGATTGGTATTTGCCAGTCAGAAGGCCGCCCCCGAGAGGTGAATAAGGCGCGACGCTGAGGCTTTGGTCGATAGCCATGGGAAGGATTTCTACTTCCACCTGCCGTTTCACAAGGTTGTACATGGGTTGCAGGATCGCAGGAGATACCCTGAAAGATGCCGAGACAGAGATTGCCTTCATGACCTGCCACGCTGCGAAGTTGGACAGACCGATATAGGAGATCAGCCCGTCGTCCTGAAACCGTGCGAATGTTTCGAGCGTTTCCGCAAGTTCGGTGTCAGGGTCAAAACGGTGCAGATAGAGGATATCGACGTGATCCATATTCAGCCGTTTTCGGGACAGGTCGAATTGGCTGCGCAGATTTTGCGCTCCGGCACCTTGGGTGTATCCAACCTTGGTTGCAATCACGAGACGCGCCCGATGGGGGGCGGCGAGACGTCCCAAAATGGTTTCTGACGCGCCATCCGTATAGACGTGGGCGGTATCAAAATGCGTGATCCCAGAAGCCAGACAGGCCTCGAACATCTCTTGCGAGGCTGTTTCGTCTGCTTTGCCGCCGAATTGCATCGTGCCAAAGGCAAAGCGGCCTATCGGGGTTCCATCGGAGCTTGAAAGAGTCTGTTTCATGGTGTGACGTTGCCACGACTTGAAACAAGGGAAAAGGAAATTGTGCGCCCCAAATGCAAAACGGGGGCATCAATCCTGACGCCCCGATTTTTCGTTGCTATGACTATGTTTAGGCGCTGGGTTTGGGCCATTCCTGCCCACCGGCGCGATGCATCAATAGGGATGACGTGGGCCGCGATCCTCGGACAGTGACTCTTGCGTCTCAAGAAACAGCTGCTCAATCGCATCGGCCAGATGTTTTTCCTGAATGTTATAATCGCCGCTTTCCAAACGGTGGCGGTGGGCGCGTATCATCACATCGGCATGGGTGCAGCCCGTAGGTGGCTCGAACTTGTAATAGGCAAGTTCAATCAACAGCCCCATCGGGTCTTTGAAATAAAGCGAATTCATGAAGCCGCGATCCCGTACGCCAGAATGCCGTATGCCACGCGCGTCGAGCCTTTCTTCGGCAAGATGGAAGCTCGCCAAAGAAACGTTGAACGCCAGATGATGCACGCATCCGGGCTCGGTTGGCGTGCGACGGGGATCTGCGGTGCGGTTTTCGTCGGTAAACACAGTGATCAAACGCCCGTCACCGGGATCGAAATACAGGTGCCCTTCGTTCGGGTTATCCAGATTTGGCTGGTCAAAAACGAACGGCATGCCCAGCACGCCTTCCCAGAAATCAATAGATGTCTGTCGGTCGGCACCGGTCAGCGTGATGTGATGAACGCCCTGCACTTGAATCTTACGCATGTTTTATCTCCCCAACGGGGCTGAAGATAGCATGTTCACGGAAAGTGGCAAAGCAACGGTTAGGTGTCGGTGGGCGGGTTTCTGTCCTGTTGAACCTTGCTGATTTCGGCACCGACACCGCGACCAAAGAAGCTAAGCATCTCGAGAACCTTATGCGGCGCCAGTTTGATCTGTTGAACATCGTCCGGCCGAAAGGCCGCTGCAATACCGGTTTGCGGGTTTGGAACATCCGGCAGAAAGACCATGATGTTGTGTTCATCAATGCGTTCGACTTCAAACCCGATGCGGGCCATGTCCCCCTGGCGCACGATCACGACCTTGAGATCGCCCATGGAGGTGTCCTGCTGGATGGTGCCGCTCAGGATCCCTTTGATGATGGCGTACCCCGGCACGCGGTCACGCAGGAAAGAATCCAGCGCCTCGATCCGCGTTCTGATCGAGCCGACATAGGCCAGCAACCCGATAAGAAAAATGAACAACACTAACGCCAGCAGCGTCAGAACATTGAGCAATATCACCCCTAGCAAGGTTTCAATGTCCAATGCCTCGATGATGGGTGACATGACCTGTCGAAGCGTTCCGAAAATCTTGACCAAAGCGAACAGAAAGAAAAAAACGGGAATCATCAAAAGAATGCCGGTTACGAGCGTCTTGACGATAAAGGATTTCATGGGCTCTCCTGCGATGTGGGTGCGATGCTTAAATGTCAGAGCCCGCAGTACCACCCTAGCCCGTGTCATCTCGTGACGTAAACCTTGATGACGGTTTCCTTGCCCCACAAGAAAAAGACCCGCCGGAAGGGGCGGGCCTTTCGTTCGTTCATTGAAACTTGGATCAGTTAGGGATTTCTGCGTCGAGACCTTCGACATAGAAGTTCATACCGGCCAGACCGTCGTCACCAAAGTCCGCGGCAGTTTCACCCGCAGCCAACCATGCCGAGCCGTCCTGCTTGTTAATTGGACCTGTGAATGCGTGGTATTCACCCGATGCCAGCGCGTCACGAAGAGCTTCTGCTTCGGCTTTTACGTCCGCAGGAACCGCATCCGAAATTTCGCCGATGCCAACCATGCCAGCGCCGATGCCGTCCCATGTCGAGACTGATGCCCAAGTGCCATCCATGACAGCTTTGGTACGGGCGACATAGTAGGGGCCCCAATCGTCAATGATCGAAGAAACGCGTGGGAAAGGTGCATATTCGCCCATGTCAGAAGCCTGACCAAAGGTGACAACGTTGCCGGCAGCCTGAGCCGCAGCCTGAGGCGCGGTCGAGTCTGTGTGCTGCAGGATCACGTCTGCGCCTTGCTCGATCAAAGCTTTGGCAGCGTCAGCTTCTTTCGCAGGATCAAACCATGTGTAAGCCCAAACGATCTTGAACTGGACGTCGGGGTTCACTTTCTTGGCATGGAGATACGCCGAGTTGATGCCACGGATAACTTCAGGGATCGGGAAGGATGCGATGTAACCAATGGTGTTGGTTTTGGTCATCTTGCCAGCGATGTGTCCCTGTACGGCGCGACCTTCGTAAAAGCGTGCCGAATAAACCGAAACGTTTTCAGCTTGCTTGTAACCAGTGGCGTGCTCGAACTTCACCTTTGGGAATTTCTTTGCAACGTTGATGGTCTGATCCATGTAGCCAAACGATGTGGTAAAGATCAGGTCAGCACCGTCCAGCGCCATCTGTGTCATCACGCGTTCTGCGTCCGGGCCCTCTGGCACCGATTCCACATAAACGGTTTCAACCTTGTCACCGAAAGCTTCGACAACAGCCTTGCGGCCCTGGTCGTGCTCATAGGTCCAGCCGCCGTCACCCACGGGGCCGACATAGACAAAGCCTACTTTGGTTTTGTCTGCGGCCATGGCAGTGGTCGCCAGACCCAGCGCCACAGCGGCGCTTGTCAGAAGTTTGGTCAGTTTCATTCGGGTAGTCCCCCTGTTGGTTTGAATTTTAACACCCCGTCAGTGCGAGGCATGGAATGCGCGGCCAAGCGAGGCGGGTGCACCGCTCTTGTCGGCCGACATAATAACCAGAACCAGAATGGTTATCAGATATGGCGACATTGCCAAGTACTCGACCGGAATTGCGACTCCGGCGGCTTGCAAGTTCAACTGCAAAACGTTGATCCCACCAAAGAGATACGCGCCCAGCAACGCACGCCAGGGCTTCCAACTTGCAAATACGACAAGAGCCAAGGCAATCCAGCCGATACCGGCGGTCATGCCTTCGGTCCATTGCGGCACACGGATCAGGCTGATGTAAGCGCCGCCGATACCGGCACAGGCGCCACCGAACATAATGGCCAGCACGCGAACTCGCACGACGTTATAGCCCAAGGCATGTGCCGCATCGTGGTTTTCACCAACCGCCCGCAAGACCAGCCCACCACGCGCGTATTTGAGCCAAGCCCAAACAGCAGCCGTCAACCCCAACCCGAAATAGAGGATCGGATCGTGGCTGAACAGGATTGGACCGACTACGGGCAAATCGCTAAGTACGGGGATATCAAGACGGGCCATCGCAGGGGGTCGCACGCCAACATAGCTTTGCCCCATCAACGCCGAGAGCCCCAGCCCGAACAACGTCAGCGCCAACCCGGAAGCGACCTGATTGGCCAATGCAAACTGGGTCAGAAACGCAAACAGCAATGACAGCAAGGCACCGCAAAGCGCTGCGGCGATCACACCCAGGAACGGAGACGTGGTCTCGACCGATATCGCAAAGCCAGCGATGGCGCCGACGATCATCATGCCCTCGACCCCGAGGTTCAAAACGCCCGCGCGTTCGACAACAAGTTCCCCAATGGCCGCCAGCAACAACGGAGTCGCCGCTACCATAAGAGATGCGATCAGCAGAACAGGATTAATTGCAGACAGATCCATTATGCTGCTCCCTGAATGGCGAATTTAACACGGTAATTGGTCAGAAGATCCAGTGCCAGAAGGAAGAACAACAGCATCCCCTGGAACACCTGGATGGCGGCCGCGGGTAGTTGAAGTTGCGACTCTGCAATGTCACCGCCGATATAGGTCAGCGCCATCAACAACCCCGCCAGCAAAATGCCCACCGGATGCAACCGGCCCAAAAACGCCACGATGATTGCGGTGAACCCGTATCCGGCGGCAAAGTCGATGTTGACCTGACCAGAGGGCCCCGAGACTTCAAACAGGCCCGCCAACCCGGCCAGCGCCCCCGATGTGCCCAGACAAAACAGGATCAGACGCGTCGGGTTCACCCCGGCAAACCGTGCCGCGCGCGGCGCTTCGCCTGAAAGACGAATATTAAAGCCAAGGATATGCTTGTTCAGCAGAATATAGGCCAGAATGACCGCAATCATTGCGGCTGCAACACCCCAGTGCAAACCGTAATCGGCAGCAATCCAGCTGGTCGCAGACTCCCAGTCGGCGATATTACGCGAGCCCGGAAATCCAAACCCTTCAGGGTTCTTCAGCAATCCCAAAGACATTTTTGCCAACAATTGGTCGGCCACATATACCAGCATCAAAGACACCAGAATTTCATTGGTGCCGAATTTGACTTTCAACAAGGCGGGGATCATCCCCCAGGCCCATCCACCCAAAGCCCCGGCAATCACCATGAATGGGAAAAGAAAAACACTGTCCGACGGATAAAAGGCCAGCCCAGCACCGGCACCGCAAAGCGCGCCGATGATGTACTGGCCTTCGGCGCCGATGTTCCAGATGCCTGCGCGAAACCCCAAGGACAGACCGATCGCGATCAGGATCAACGGGGCGCCCTTCACCAACAATTGAGGTCGATAGTAAAACGCATATTCCCCAAACAGCGGATCCCAGAAAATCGTGCGGATGGCTTCAAACGGGTTCTTGCCCAACGCGGCAAACAACAACCCTCCGGCAATCATTGTCACCACAACAGCGATCAGCGGGGTCGAGAGCGAAAGCGCGCGCGACGGCTGTGGCCTTTTTTCAAGTCTCAACATGACGGGCACTCCCCAGATCTTTCAGTGTTCTTGAAATACTCCCGCCAGAGGCGTCCCGCAGTCTCATACATGCGCATCCTCCAGATCATGAGCACCTCCCATCATCAAACCGATCTCATCAACAGTCAGGCCAACTGCAGGACGAATTTCACTCAACCGTCCTTCGTTCAGCGCGCCAAAGTGGTCAGAGATTTCCATCAACTCGTCCAGATCTTGCGAAATCACGACAAGAGCGGCGCCGTTTGCTGCAAGGTCCAGAAGTGACTGGCGGATAGATGCGGCCGCGGCGGCGTCAACGCCCCATGTTGGCTGGTTCACAACAAGAACTTCAGGGTCTTGCAGAACCTCGCGGCCAATGACGAACTTTTGCAAATTGCCCCCTGACAAGGATCTTGCCGCGCTCGCGGGCCCCGGTGTCCGCACGTCAAAAGCCGAAATGATTTTTTCAGCAAACGAAATGGTCTCGGACCAGTTCACAAAATTGTTCTTGATCAACTTCTGTCGAATGGCACCGGTCAAAAGCGCATTTTCAGTAAGGCTCATATCCGGTGCTGCGGCATGTCCCAAGCGTTCTTCAGGTGCGGCAAGGATGCCAAGTTCACGACGTTCGTTTGGCCCCATGTGGCCCACCGCTTTGCCTTTCACGACAACCGCCTGTGACTCGGTTTTGGCTTCTCCGGACAGGGCCGCCAGCAGTTCGTCCTGACCGTTTCCGGCAACGCCGCCAAGGCCCAGAATTTCGCCAGCCTGTACCTCAAAAGAGATGTCCTTGAGGCGCGTTCCAAAAGGGTTCGAAGAAGACAGCGACAGGTTTTTGACTTCCAGAACAACCTCTCCGCCTTCGTTGGCGGTGCGTGTCGGGGTGTGCAGGGTATCGCCCACCATCATTTCTGCCATTTCGCGCGCTGTGGTTTCTGCGGGAATACAGGTGCCCACGTTTTTGCCCAGCCGCAGAATCGTTGCATGATCACACAAGGTGCGAATTTCTTCGAGTTTGTGAGAAATATAGAGGATCGACGTCCCTTCGGCCTTTAGCTTGTTCAGTGTCTTGAACAGAATTTCGACCTCTTGCGGGGTCAGAACCGACGTGGGCTCGTCCATAATCAGCAGTTTGGGGTCCTGCAAAAGACACCGGATGATTTCAACGCGCTGGCGTTCGCCTGCCGAAAGGTCGCCTACCGTGCGATCCGGATCCAGAGGCAGACCATAGTTTTCGGACACATCGCGAATCCGCGTCGCAAGATCCCGCATCGGGGGCGGATTTTCCATACCCAAGGCCACGTTCTCGGCGACGCTGAGCGCATCAAACAGCGAGAAATGTTGGAACACCATGGCGACGCCGGTTGCGCGGGCCACACGGGGTTCTGAGGGGGCAAAGGCCCCGCCTTTCCATGCCATCGTGCCCGAGTCGGGTTTCACGAGACCGTAGATCATTTTGACCAAGGTTGATTTGCCTGCGCCGTTCTCGCCAAGAAGCGCGTGAACTTCGCCTTCCTGGATTTCGAACGAGACGGTGTCGTTGGCCACCACACCTGGATAGGCCTTGGTCAGGCCGGAAATGCTGAGCAACGTCCCTGTCATTAGCGCTGTTGTCCTTATTGGGGCTTCGGCATGCAAACCGGAATGCCCATTGATTAAGCGTTGCCACCCTAGGTAGCGGTTGGGCCTTCAGGCAAGTGCTACTTACCAAGCATCATGGCGTCATGATTGGTTATGCTGAAAAACAAGGCGGGTGCAAGCTCCTGAAATGCTAAGATATTCATCCGAACGGACCTGTGTGGTCTTCAGCTTTCATTTGAAAGACCCAAAGGGGTTCCCTTGAAAAGTTGATTATTCTTTGGGCAGTATATCAGTTAACGATCGCCATTCCAAACCGGACGGGGCTGGGATAGCTTGTGATCATGAGCAGCACACCCCGATTCATTCATCTCCGTGTCCACACCGAATACTCGCTTCTTGAGGGGGCGGTTCGGCTTAAGAAACTGTTTGGCATGTGCAGCGATGCCAATATGCCGGCGGTCGCAATCACCGACACCAACAGCCTGTTCGCGGCGCTCGAATTTTCGGTTGCCGGGCAGGGCGCGGGGGTGCAGCCCATTGTTGGCATGCAAGTCGATCTCACCTTGCCGCATAACGACCCTTCGGGGCGCACGCAGCCCCCGAAACCAGCCCCAATCGTGCTGCTTGCCCAGCGGGAAGAGGGGTACGAGAACCTGATGAAGCTGACGTCGTGCCTCTATGTGGGCAAGGGCGGGCAGTTGCCGCAGGTCACAATGGAAGAGCTCGCAGAGCATTCCGAGGGTTTGATCTGTCTCACTGGCGGACCCGACGGCCCGATGGGGCGTATACTGCGCAATGGCCAGCGACCTGTCGCCGAGGCCATGATGCGTCAGTTCAAGGATATCTTTGACGATCGACTTTATGTGGAATTGCAACGCCATCCGGGCGAAGGCGGGCAACCCGAAGCGGAACGCTTGACCGAACGTCCTTTTGTCGAGATGGCTTACGCGATGGATATTCCGCTGGTTGCGACCAACGATGTCTATTTTCCAAAAACAGAAATGTACGAGGCGCACGACGCCCTTATTTGCATTGCAGAAGGCGCGTATGTGGACCAGCAGGACGGACGTCGCCGCCTGACGCCTCAGCACTATTTCAAATCGCAAGAAGAGATGATCACCCTTTTTGCCGATCTGCCGGAAGCGATTAAAAATACGATTGAAATCGCACAGCGATGTGCCTTTGCCACCTATCGGCGTGATCCCATTCTGCCAAAGTTTGCAGATGACGAGGTTGCCGAGTTGCGCCGTATTGCCAACGAAGGCTTGCAAGCCCGCCTTGCCGTGATCCCCCATGCGGTCAGCGTCGAAGAGTATCAGGAACGGCTTGATTTCGAGTTGGGCATCATCGAAGGCATGGGGTTCCCCGGTTACTTCCTGATCGTTGCCGACTTTATCCAATGGGGCAAAGATCAGGGTATCCCTGTCGGGCCGGGCCGTGGGTCGGGTGCGGGAAGCCTTGTGGCCTATGCGTTGACGATCACCGACCTTGATCCGCTGCGATACTCGTTGCTGTTCGAACGGTTCCTGAACCCCGAACGGGTTTCCATGCCCGATTTCGATATCGACTTTTGCATGGACCGCCGTGAAGAGGTCATCAAATACGTTCAGGAAAAATATGGGCGCGACAAGGTCGGACAGATCATTACCTTTGGTGGCCTGCTGTCAAAGGCGGCGGTGCGCGACATCGGACGTGTACTGCAAATGCCCTACGGGCAGGTTGACCGCCTGTCAAAGCTGATACCGGTCGAAGGCGTCAAACCGATGTCTATCGTTGACGCGCTCAAGGAAGAACCGCGTCTGCGGGAAGAGGCCCGCAACGAAGAGGTGGTCGCACGCCTTCTGGAATACGGCCAGCAGGTCGAAGGCCTCTTGCGCTCGGCGGGTACCCACGCTGCGGGGGTCGTGATCGGTGATCGCCCGCTGGATGCGCTGGTACCGCTGTATCAGGATCCCAAATCCGACATGCCTGCCACCCAGTTCAATATGAAGTGGGTTGAACAGGCCGGTCTGGTCAAGTTCGACTTTCTGGGCCTGAAAACCCTGACCGTGATCCAGAATGCGATCGAGCAAATCCACAGCACGGGCCGCCCGTTGCATGTCGCCGCCGATGGTACGCAGCTTTATGAACCTGCCGAGGGGGCAGAGAACCAGATCAACGCCATCCCGCTGGATGACGAGCCCACCTACAAACTATACTCGGATGCGAAAACCGTCGCTGTGTTTCAGGTGGAATCCACCGGCATGATGGATGCGCTCAAGCGCATGAAGCCAACCTGTATCGAGGACATCGTGGCGCTTGTGGCGCTGTACCGTCCCGGTCCGATGGAAAACATTCCGACCTATTGCGAGGTCAAGAACGGCCTTAAGGAAATCGAATCTGTTCATCCGTTGATCGACCACATCCTTGAAGAAACCCAAGGCATCATTGTGTATCAGGAACAGGTGATGCAGATCGCACAGGTGATGGCCAACTACACGCTTGGCGGCGCCGACCTGTTGCGTCGTGCGATGGGTAAAAAGATCAAAGAGGCGATGGACGCCGAACGTCCAAAATTCGAAAAAGGGGCGGGCGAAAACGGCGTTCCGGCCAAGAAGGCCTCGGAAGTGTTCGACCTTCTCGAAAAATTCGCCAACTACGGCTTTAACAAATCGCATGCGGCGGCCTATGCGGTTGTGTCCTATCAAACCGCATGGCTCAAGGCGAACCACCCTGTCGAGTTTATGGCCGGTGTGATGAACTGCGATATCCACCTCACAGACAAGCTGGCGATCTATTTCGAGGAAGTGAAGAAAAAGCTGGCACTGCCCTATGTGCCGCCCTGCGTGAACCGGTCGGATGCGACCTTCAAAGTGGTGGATGGTGCGCTGGTCTATGGGCTGGGTGCGCTTAAAAACGTCGGTGTTGAAGCCATGCATCTGGTTACCAACGGGCGCAAAGTGGACGGCGTGGAAAAACCATTTGCAACGCTCTATGACGTGGCGCGGCGGGTTGATCTGAAACGTGTGGGGAAACGTCCCCTCGAGATGATGGCGCGTGCCGGTGCGTTTGATCAACTGGACAGCAACCGTCGCCGCGTGATGGAGAGCCTCGACTCGCTGGTGGGGTATTCTGCCGCCATTCACGAACAAAAGAACTCCAATCAGGTGTCCCTGTTTGGTGAAGCTGGTGATGATTTGCCAGAGCCGCGGTTGTCTCCTGTGGGGGATTGGTTGCCGGCAGAGCGCCTTGACGAAGAAGCGCGCGCCATCGGGTTTTTCCTGTCGGGGCACCCGTTGGAAGACTATATGCCTGCGCTCAAGCGGAAAAAAGTTCTGACAATGGACGAGGTCACGGAAAAGGCGCGCGCCGGGCGCTGTGTGGCGAAAATGGCCGGACGGGTATCGGGCTGTCAGGAACGCAAATCGGCACGCGGTAACAGGTTCGCCTTTGCCCAGCTCTCCGACCCGACAGGCGCTTATGAAGTGACCATTTTCTCAGATACGCTCGAGAAATGCCGCGATCACCTTGTGACCGGCGCCAAGGTTGTCGTGACCGTCGAGGCCGAGGTTGAGTCGGATCAGCTCAAGCTGTTGGCGAAATCCATTGCACCAGTTGAAACTGTTGTCGCAGATGCAGGCGGGGCGGGGCTTCGGATTTTTGTTGAAGACGTTGCCGCGATTGGGCCTGTGGCCAGTGTTCTCGCTCAGGCGGCAGAAGCTGTAAAAAGCGGCGGGCGTGGTCCGGTAAGCTTTTGCCTGATGGATCCGTCGCTACCGGGTGAGGTCGAGATGGACACCGGACGCGAATTTCCTGTGAACCCCCAGATCAAAGGCGCGATCAAATCGCTGGATGGGGTGATGTTGGTGGAAGAGTTCTAGGGCATCCTAGAACAGTTCCTCCATCCCCGAACATCAATAGTGGGGCGGGCGTTCGTCTCCGATCACGACGCCGCCTGATCCCGCCGCTTCGCGATCTGCCTCGCGCTCCATCAACATGCGCACGCGATTGATCAGCAATGTGATCTCGTTGTCTTGTCTGGCTACAACATCAGACAGTTCGTCGACTGTCTTAGTCAGGTGGGCGATTTGTTCTTCAAGCTGTTCCATAAAAGGTCGATAGGCTGCGCGCCTTCAGGGGTCAAGCGACGTCGCGTCGTCGTTGACCAATGGCCGTCACAGGCGTGACCCTTTCACAGGGAGGAAACACTATGGGCATTTCAGTTGAAATACATGGCCGGACTCTGGTCGTGACGATCTGCCGGCCAGAGGCAAGAAACGCTGTTAATCCGGAAACGGCCAAGGCGCTGCATCAGGCATTTCTGGCGTTTGAGGCGGACGCTTCTGTCGATGTTGCCATCCTGACCGGCGACGGCGGAACCTTTTGCGCAGGGTTTGATCTCAAGGCTGCGGCATCCGGCGACGGGCAGGACTGGATTGCCGAGGTGGAAATTCCCGACGGCTGGGACGATGCCCTTTCCCAGCCGATACCGGGGCCGATGGGTCCGTCGCGCCTGATGCTTTCCAAGCCGGTCATTGCGGCCGTAGAAGGGTATGCTGTTGCGGGCGGGATCGAGCTTGCCGCGTGGTGTGACATGCGCGTCGCGGCCGACACGTCGACCTTTGGTGTATTTTGCCGCCGTTGGGGGGTGCCGTTGATCGACGGCGGCACCGTGCGATTGCCACGTCTGTTGGGGCAGGGGCGGGCAAATGATCTTATCCTGACAGGACGGCCCGTCGCCGCGAACGAGGCCCATGCCATGGGGCTCGTGGATCGGGTTGTTCCCGAAGCACAGGCGCTGGATGCTGCGCTCGAACTCGCTGAAAGCCTGTCGCGCTATCCCCAGGCCTGTATGCGCGCGGATCATTTGTCTGCGCGGATGTCCGGCCCCGATCTGGCCTGCGCTCTTACTCGAGAGTGGCAATCCTACGAGACGTTTTTACAAGAAGGACAACATGGCGCATCAAGATTTGCCGCAGGCAAGGGGCGCAGCGGCGATTTTAACGATATTTAAGCGCTATCTTTGCATCTGAGACCCTGTGTTACAGAGGGTTCGCTTGCCCCTCGGCGGGGCATTGGGTAAAGGCACGGGCGACGTAACCCGAAAGGACCATGAGACATGGCCAAAGTGAAGAAAGCCCCCCGCCCCAAGGCAGAGACGCCTAAAGGTTTCCGCGACTATTTCGGCGCAGAGGTGACAGAGCGCACCCATATGCTGCAAAAGATTGCCGGGGTTTATCATCATTACGGGTTCGAGGCGCTGGAATCATCAGCTGTTGAAACCGTTGAAGCGCTGGGCAAGTTCCTGCCTGATGTAGACCGCCCGAACGAAGGCGTGTTTGCATGGCAGGAATTTGACGAGAACGACAAGGGCGCATGGATGGCGCTGCGGTATGACCTGACCGCGCCGTTGGCGCGTGTTTATGCGCAGCACCGCAATGAGTTGCCGACCCCCTATCGTCGGTTTGCAATGGGGCCGGTCTGGCGCAACGAAAAGCCGGGACCGGGTCGGTTCCGCCAGTTCTATCAATGTGACGCTGACACCGTTGGTACCGCCAGCATGGCTGCCGACGCGGAAATCTGTGCCATGCTGTCCGACACGCTGGAAACCGTTGGCATTCCCCGTGGTGACTATCTTGTGCGCGTGAACAACCGCAAGGTCATGAACGGTGTGCTTGAGGTGATGGGCCTTGGTGACGATCAAGCGGCGCGCGATAACGTTTTGCGCACCATCGACAAGTTCGACAAGGTTGGCGAAGCAGGCGTGCGTGAATTGCTGACCAAAGGGCGCCTTGATGCGTCTGGTGCGTTTATCGACGGTGTTGGTCTGTCCGAAGATCAGGCAGAGCCAGTGATCGCGTTTTTGACATCCAAAGCGGCTGATGTCGCAAAGACCTTTGACAACCTGCGCGGTGCCGTCGGAACCTCAAGCGTTGGCGCGGAAGGCATTTCCGAACTGGAACAGATCGCTGAACTGCTGGATGCCGGTGGTTATGGTGCGGATCGCATCGAAATCGACCCAAGCATTGTGCGCGGTCTGGGCTATTACACGGGGCCCGTTTACGAGGCTGAACTCACCTTCGAGATTTTCGACGAGAAGGGCCGCAAGCGCCAGTTCGGCTCTGTTGCCGGTGGTGGGCGTTATGATGACCTTGTGAAACGCTTCACCGGTCAGGCAGTTCCAGCGACAGGTGTGTCGATTGGCGTAGATCGTCTTTTGGCCGCTTTGCGCGAAAAGGGACGTTTGACCAGCACTTCGGTGGGTCCCGTTGTCGTGACCGTCATGGACCGTGATCGAATGGCGGACTATCAGGCGATGGTGTCGGAACTGCGCAATGCGGGCATTCGCGCCGAAGTGTATCTTGGCAACCCAAAGAACTTTGGCAATCAGCTGAAATACGCGGACAAGCGCAACTCTCCTGTGGCCGTGATCGAAGGCGGTGACGAAAAAGACCGTGGTGTCGTGCAAATCAAGGATTTGATCCTTGGCGCACAAATTGCCGAAAGCGCCACACTGGAAGAGTGGAAAGAGCGCCCAAGCCAGTTTGAAGTGCCCCGTGATCAATTGGTTGCCAAGGTGCGCGAAATTCTCGAAGGACAAGCGGACTAATGCCACGCAAAGCTAAAATCAGAGCGCGTGCAGCCGAGCTGCAGGCCTTTTTCGAGGCGGCGGGTGCGACGCCGGTCGAAACGCCCCTTCTACAGCCTGCAGAAGTGTTGCTCGACCTATATGGTGAAGACATTCGCGGTCGCGCCTATGTCACATCCGACACGCTGCGGGGCGAACAGATGTTGCGCCCCGATTTCACCGTGCCGGTTGTTCAGATGCATATGGACCATGGTGCCGAACCCGCGCGCTATACCTACTCCGGTCAGGTGTTTCGTCGGCAAGAGGACGATCCGAGCCGCGATAATGAATACCTTCAGGTCGGCTATGAGGTTTTTGATCGCAAAAAGCCTTCTGAAGCGGACGCTGAGGTGTTTGCCCTGATGCAGGAGGTTCTGACGCCATTGGGGTTGCGGGCCGCAACGGGTGATATCGGTATTTTGAAGGCCGCGGTAGCAGGTCTTGAAACCACCGAGCGGCGCAAACAGGCCCTGATGCGGCACATCTGGCGTCCGCGAAGGTTCCGCCAGTTGCTCGACCGTTTCTCAGGGCGCAGCGAGGTGCCGGCAACGCGTTCTGCGCTTATTGCCAATCAGGATCCGATGCAAAACCAGTTCCCCGTGATCGGTTTGCGTTCCGAAGCGGAAATCGCGGCGCGGATTGAGGCCCTTAAAGAAGATGCCAAGGCACCTTTGCTGTCATCTGGGCAGGTCGAGCTGATCGAAGCCCTTTTGGGTGTGCGTGAAAAGCTGCCTTTCGCATTGGAGCATCTGCGAGATATCGCCGTGGATATGCCGGCAATCACCGAAGCGGTCTTTCGCCTGAAAGATCGTATCGATGCCTTGTCGAAGCGTGATGTGGATGTCGGGAACCTTGAGTTCGAAGCCAGCTATGGGCGCACGTCCATGGAATACTATGACGGGTTTGTTTTCGGCTTCTATGCGCCGGGCCGTGCGGATTTGCCCCCTGTGGCAACGGGCGGGCGGTATGATGCGCTGACCCGTGTTCTTGGGCAGGGTCGTGAAATCCCCGCCGTGGGCGGTGTCATTCGCCCTGATCTTGTTCTGCAATTGGAGGGCGGGATATGACGATCAAGCTGGGAGTGCCGTCCAAAGGGCGGTTGATGGAAAAGACATTTGACTGGTTTGGCGCACGTGACGTTGGACTGTCCCGGTCAGGATCGGATCGTGAGTACGCCGGCTCTGTCGAAGGAATCGACGGTGTTGAGCTGGTTTTGCTGTCTGCTGGTGAAATCCCGCGCGAATTGGCTGCGGGTCGTATCCATCTTGGCGTGACGGGTACCGACCTTGTGCGCGAAAAGCTGGGGCAATGGGAACAACAGGTCGAAGAGCTGGCGTTGTTGGGCTTTGGTCAGGCTGACCTGATTATTGCGGTTCCGTCTTGCTGGGTTGATGTTGATACTCTCGACGATCTGGATGCCGCGGCGTCGGCGTTTCGTGCCCAACACGGGTTCCGTCTTCGACTCGCAACCAAGTATCACCGGCTTGTCCGCGAGTTTCTGCGCGACAATGGCGTGGCGGATTATCAGTTGGTCGACAGCCAGGGCGCCACGGAAGGCACGGTTAAAAACCTGACGGCCGAGGGCGTTGCGGATATCACCTCAACAGGCGATACGCTGCGTGCAAACCACCTGAAAATTCTGGGTGATGCACTGGTTCTACAGTCTCAGGCGACGTTGTTTCGTTCTCGTACGGCAAGCATGAATGATGCAGAACGGGCAACCCTCAAAACTCTGAAAACCAAACTGCGTCTAGAGCGCTGATTGGGCGGCGGGTGCTGGGGTGACCCTTGCACCCGTCTTAGCGTACGCCGATTTCCGCAAGCGCTGCCGCCAGTTCGGTTGGAATGTCGTCATCCTGCTTTCGTGAACCGCGTAGATCGGCAGGGCTGTCTTCTGGGTTGAGATACCGCCACCCTTGAAACGGGCGTCTCAGGGCGATTTCCGTGAGTGTGATTTCCGGATCAAGAACAATTGCGCAGCGCCGAATGCCATCGCTGCCGAACACTTCATCCAGCCGCAAAACGCGTTGGCGGCACTGGATGGACCCTTTGATGACCCAAAAAATCGACCCTCCATTCAGAAGCTCTTTTTCGCGTTTGGGCCACATGCGTGTCACGTGGCGTGGCAGGCCATCTTCGGATTGCGCGATTTTCGCCTCTTGCCACACTGCAAGAGACTCAGGGCTTTCGCTGCCGACAGACAGCTTTACAAGATTGACGAGTTTGCTCACCGGGAATCCACCGAGTCGTATTGGTTTCGACCTCTATATTGTAGGTCGGTTGTTGGTATGGGCAAGGTATTGTGGTACATTGGCCTCTCACGACTAAAAATAATCCCATACGCCGTCGATTTGTCGTTGAGAATGCCCGTCGTCGCGTAGTAATCAGACCGCCACTCAAGCTGCCACCGAAAACGACAGGATTCGAAATATGACTCGATTTGCCGCCCCCATCGCAGAACAGATCTGGGATATGAAATATCGCTTCAAGCAGGCGGACGGCAAACCGATCGACCAAACCGTTGAGGATTCCTGGCGCCGTATTGCGCGCGATCTGGCGAAGGTCGAAAAACAGCCCGATGTCTGGGAAGAAAAATTCTATAGCGCATTGGAAGATTTCAAATATCTGCCTGCCGGCCGCATCACGGCGGGGGCGGGCACTGCGCGTAATGTGACCCTGTTCAACTGCTTTGTTATGGGCACGATTCCGGACAGCATGGCAGGTATTTTCGATATGTTGAAAGAAGCTGCGCTGACCATGCAGCAAGGTGGCGGCATCGGCTATGATTTCTCGACCATCCGCCCCCGTGGCGCGGATGTAAAAGGCGTGGCTGCAGATGCGTCCGGCCCGCTGTCCTTTATGGATGTTTGGGATGCGATGTGCCGCACAATCATGTCCGCTGGATCCCGCCGCGGTGCGATGATGGCAACCATGCGCTGTGACCATCCGGATATCGAATATTTCATCACGGCGAAATCCGATCCCGCACGGCTGCGTATGTTCAACATGTCTGTGCTTGTGTCCGATGCCTTTATGGAAGCGGTCAAGAATGACGGTTCATGGGAACTGAAATTCGGTGACAAGGTGTACAGCACTATTGAGGCCCGTGATCTTTGGAACAAGATCATGCAGTCGACCTATGACTATGCCGAGCCGGGCGTGATTTTCATCGACCGCATCAACACAATGAACAACCTCAATTATTGCGAGGATATCTCGGCGACAAACCCATGTGGTGAACAACCATTGCCGCCATATGGTGCCTGCTTGTTGGGGTCGATCAATCTGGCCCGTCTGGTATCAAACCCGTTTGAAGCGAACGCCGAACTGAACGATGAGGTCCTGAACGATCTGGTCGCCACAGCCGTGCGCATGATGGACAATGTTGTCGACGCCTCGCGGTTCCCATTGCCCGAACAGGCACAGGAAGCCCAGAATAAGCGCCGTATCGGTCTCGGTGTTACGGGATTGGCTGACGCGCTCTTGATGCTTGGTCTGCAATACGGCAGCGAAAAAGCTGCGGTTCAGACCGAAGTCTGGATGAAGGCGATTGCGCGCGCGTCCTATTTGGCGTCTGTCGAGTTGGCAAAAGAAAAAGGCGCGTTCCCGCTGTTTGACAAAGACAAATACGTCAACGGTGGTCTGGTCGCGCATATGGATGACGACGTGAAAGAGGCGATCGCGGAACATGGTATCCGCAACGCGCTTTTGACATCGATCGCCCCGACCGGCACGATCAGCCTTTATGCGGGCAACGTGTCTTCGGGTATCGAGCCGGTGTTTGCTTATGCCTACACACGCAAGGTTCTGCAAAAAGACGGCAGCCGCACCGAAGAAGAAGTTGTGGATTACGCGGTCCAGATGTGGCGCGACAAATTTGGCGACAAAGAGCTTCCCGACTATTTCGTCAACGCCCAGACCTTGGCGCCGGCGGCACACGTCCGGATGCAGGCCGCCGCGCAGAAATGGATCGACTCGTCGATTTCCAAAACCATCAACTGCCCCGAAGACATCTCTTTCGATGAATTCAAAGACGTGTACATGCAAGCCTGGGATACGGGCTGTAAGGGCTGTACCACCTATCGTCCCAATGATGTGACAGGCTCGGTTCTGGCTGTGTCGGAAACCGCTGAAAATGCACCGGGTGAAAAGCCAGAAGATCACGTGACAGACGGTGAAGTCATTTATATGTCAGAACCACTCGAGCGTCCGCAGTCTTTGGAAGGCGCGACCTACAAGCTGAAATGGCCTGACTCAGAGCACGCGATTTATCTGACGGTGAATGATGTCATTATCAACGGCCACCGCCGTCCGTTCGAAGTGTTCATCAACTCCAAAAACATGGAGCACTATGCATGGACGCTTGCTTTGACCCGAATGATTTCGGCTGTATTCCGTCGCGGCGGAGATGTGTCCTTTGTTGTGGAAGAGTTGAAAGCCGTATTTGATCCACGCGGTGGCGCATGGATGGAAGGCAAATATATTCCTTCGATCCTTGCGGCCATTGGCGGCGTGATCGAGCGTCACATGATCAACATCGGCTTCATCGAAGGCGAAGGCATGGGACTCAAGACCGACCCAAAGGCCGAGGTCATCGCGGTAGGTGAAGCACCACGTGGCAAAGCCTGCCCCAGCTGCGGTCAATTCGACATGCGCATGATCGAAGGCTGCATGACCTGCGGAAGCTGCGGTCACTCTAAATGCGGATGATCCGTTAGGGGCAGGATTATCAGCCCCTGCTAAATTTTCAATTTTGCGCGTCCCCTTCAAGTGTTGGGGGCGCGTATTTTTTTGGTGACAACATCATCTGGCTGACTGGAGTCTGCTCTTCCTCAAAAAGGGGCAAGCGCAGGGTTTGACTATGCCGTTTGGGTCACTTGGCTCTTTCTCGCGACTTTTGAAAGAAGCGGACAATTGTGAAAACAGGTTGTATGCTGGTCTTCTTGATGCCTCCTTTTGGGAACGAGCAGGCCAACAACCGATGCGCAAATGGAAGCAATAGAACCTCATGTCCTTGATTGATGCTGTCACCAACCTTGTTTCGAGAGTTCAGGTATGGCTTTCCTCTGCGGACCAAACGGGGCTGGCAGTGTCCATTGTTCTGGTTTCGATTGTGTTCGGATTCCGCAAGCCCGTTGCGAAAATGGTGATATGGGCGCTGGATCGGTTGATGACCCGCCTCTCTGTCGGTCTCTCGGATCAGACAAAAGCTGCATTGGTTGTGCCGACCTCTGTCTTGATTGTGACTTTGTCCCTGTTTTTGACGCTGGACGTTTTGCAGTTTCCACCGTTCGCGGATTCACTTGTTCGACGCATTTTGACTTCGGTCGCCGTTTTGGCCGTGTTTTCCGGTTGGTATAATCTCTGTGGTCCTTTTGTGTCGCTTTTGAGCGGCGATAGCCGGCTTGACCTGAAAATGGAGAGCGGCTGGATGGAACGTGTCGCGCGGTTTGGTGTGGTTCTGTTCGGGATCACGGCTCTGCTGACGGTCTGGGAGGTCGATATTGCTTCGGCTCTGACGGGTGTTGGGGTTCTTGGCGCGGGGCTGGCCATCGCCACGCAGGATCTTATCCGCAATCTGGTCGCCGGAATGAACAACATCAGCGAAAAACGCTTTTCCGTCGGGGATGTCGTTCAAATCGAAGGCGCGTTTATTGGAACCGTCGAGAAGATTGATCTACGGTCTACGCTTTTGCGGGGGTTCGATCAGATCCCGCGCTATATCCCGAATTCGGAATTATCGAACGCGGTGGTTTTGAACTATTCCCAGCGCAGCAACCGGCGTGTGTTGCTGAGCATTCCGTTTCTTCTTTCAACGACCCCCGAACAACTGTCCGGCATTTGCGACGGGTTGCGGGTTCACCTTAAAACAAGCGGTGACTTCGATACCTCGGAAGAGGCGCCGCAGTACGTCTACGTAGAAGGCTTGTCCGACAGCGCAATTCTGGTGATTTTCTATGCGTGGACCACGACGCCCGACTATGAAAACTCGTTGCGAGTGAATGAAGCACTGACGCTCAAAATCCTCGAACTCTCTCAAGAGTTCGAGGCTTCGTTGGCTTATCCGACACAGACGATTGAAATGGCCAAACCCGACTGAGATCGAGCGTTCAGACGATCAGCTTTTGATATTCTTGATCACGGCCTTTGCGACTGATCCCGCGATGCCGGGGGCAATTGCGCCCAGCGGGTCGCGGGCCATGCCTTTGATGGCATCGGTTGTTGCCTTGGCTTCGTTGGCAGCGGCACGAAGCTCTGCTTCGATATCCTCAAGCGCCATGTCGCGCACTTCCACAACGGGGGCCGTTTCCTGCTCGACGTTGGATTTTCCGGCGAGTGAAACCAGCATTGCGGCAACTACCAGATTTGCGATCGAAATGATTAAGGCTGCTGTTGGTTGAGACATCGACGCAGACAGGGCCAGAAAAGCCGACACATTCAGCATTATCAACCCGACGCCCGCTGCAATTCCGGCTGCTGCCATCATGCCGGTTTGTCGTCGCAATACCGCAAGGTGTCGTTGGGCGATCAGACGCTCAGAGCGTAAAACGATGGAGATATTTCTTGAGATACGGTTCATGGAGTATGTCCTATTTCGAGCGGCCGATCATATAGCCGATAGCAAAGGCGCCGAATGCAAGCAGCAAAGGCTGTTTGTGCGGGAACTCTTCAAGGTGGGTCATGACCTCGGAGATTTCTTTGTCCCAATCGATCGGGGCTTCTGCTGGGGGCGCGTCTTCGGTCTGGGTGGAAGGCACCTTCTCTTCAGGCTCGGCCTGTTTTTCAGGGCGTTGGTCCAACTGCTTTTTCAGCTCTGCCAACTCTGCTTCAAGTTCCGCTTTGGTTGCCACTTTCCTTCCCCTCTTTTTGTTGGTTTGCACCTGCCGTGAAAGGATCGACTTGGATCCCAATATGGCGATGCGACGGGCGGGCTGGGATGCCTGCTTTATCCAATCGTGATTGTCCGGCTCCGGCTTTGCCAAGTAAATTACTTGCTAGAGCGTCCGGCAATCAGGAATCACGATTATGAAAATCTTGTCTTAACTCTTCTACTTCCTTTTCCAAATCCGCTTTTGACGCAGTCAGCTTGAATTCCGGGTTGCGTTCCTGCGGCGGATCAGAGGCGGGCACAGTGTCGGTTTCCGGCTCTGTCGGACCTTCGTCAGCCGCATCCGAGAATTCCCCCCAGACCGTGATCAGCAATCCCGCCAGTACGGGCCCCAAGATAAGGCCCGCAGCACCAAACGCTGCAAGGCCGCCGAGTGTGCTCACGAAAATCCAGAGGTCGGACATTTGCGCGTCTCGTCCGACAAGGCGGGGCCGCAGCACGTTGTCGATGGTGCCAACGACCAAGCCCCCCCAAAGCCCCAAGGCGATGGCGGGAACTGTTTCGCCAGAAAACCCGAGATAGATCGCGCCCCCGATCACAATCGGTGTCGCGCCCACAGCGGGAACAGCCGCAAGGATCATCATAATGACGGCCCAGAAAACGGCACCATCAAACCCTGCCAGCCAGAATCCCATACCGCCAAGTGCACCCTGGATGACACCGATCACCAAGGATCCCTTGATGGTGGCGCGGCTCACGGAAATGATCTTGGAAGACATCGCGGACTGCAATTCATGTGGCAGGCCCGAGTATGTCAAAATCTGTTCAAATACAGAGCGCTTCATCGGCAAAAAGAAGAACATTGCATACAGGAAGGTAAACAAGCCAACAAAGAAGCTGGCCGTCCCGTTCGTCACATGCGCGAGCGATGACACCAGAAAAGAGGCCAGCTTGCCTAGAAGCTCTGTGGCCTTTTCATAGAGTTGCGGGCCTGCGTTTTCGAGCTCATCCCCATAAGGAAGCCACTCGGGTGTCTCGAGCGTTCCAGCCTTGAGCGCATTCACATCCTCGGAAAGTACTTCCAGCAATCCGCTCGAATCCGCGATGACAACAGAGGCCTGTGTCCCTGCAAGGTAGGCGACACTGAGCATCGGCACGATCACCAGAATGATGCCAATCAAAAGCGTTAAACCGCTTGCCGGTCCTTCACGCCCTCCCACCAGCGCAAGAATCTTGAGATACAAAGGGCGTGCAAGAGCCGCGCAAATGCCAGCCAGCATGAGCGGGATCAGAAACGGCTTGGCAACATCAATGAAGAAAATTGATATGAGCAAGGTCGCAGCAAACACAGAAACGGTGCTGAGGCTAAGTGACGACAGATTAAACTTTTCTGGCCCGTTTTCGTGGTGCTGTTGGCTTTTGTCGCCCATCCTTGTCCCCCAAAGTATGTCCTGACGACGATAGGGGGCGAAAGCCTGCTTGTCGACGACTACCGGATCGCCTTCGCAGGCGCGGCGCAGGTCCGTCAGGGTTCTCGGGCCGCGAGCGCGCGCCAGTGATTTACCTTGCCAGCAAGGTGGTGGCACGATCTAGTTGCAAGGGCGCGTCAAAACGGTGCCGCATATTTGCGGGCCAGAAAGCGAGGTTGTTATGGTTAGTCTTTCATTGGCACTTTTGATTGCGCTTGAGGCTGTCGCGATTTGGTTTGCATGGCGTGCGATTGCATCTGCACGAACCTCGCAAGGGGCCATCGGGTGGGTCGTGTTTCTGATTGCGGCGCCATATTTAGGTGTGCCTTTGTACCTGTTCCTCGGGCACCACAAATTCAAAAGTTACATCAAGGCCCGCAAAAGCAGCGAAGAGGTTATCGATGGTCTAAGGACCTATCGTGAAGCCAATGCGCCGGTTGTACCGCCAAAATTTCCTGTCGGCGCACTGGAAGAGATTTCCGATCTGCCGGTTGTCCGCGGCAACGACATGACGCTTCTGACCGATGGGGCTTCCACATTCAAAGCCATCTTTTCAGCGATAGACAATGCACAAAGCTATGTGCTGGTTCAGTTCTATATCGTGAAGGATGACGACTTGGGGTGTGCCCTGCGTGTCAGGATGATCTCGGCGGCAAAACGTGGCATCAGCGTCCGGTTCGTCTGTGACCCGGTTGGCAGTGTCAAACTCTCACAGGGTTACCGCGATGATCTGACTGCGGCCGGGGTCGAGGTCGTCGAGCCAAGCAAAATGCGCGGTCCCAAAAACCGCTTTCAGCTCAATTTCCGTAATCACCGCAAAACCGTCATCGTGGATGGAACAACTGCTTTTACCGGTGGGTTCAATGTGGGCGATGAATACATGGGGCGTGATCCGAAGTTTGGAAACTGGCGCGACACGCATGTCATGATGTCGGGCCCTGTGGTGGCGCAGTTGCAATTGATTTTCGCTGAAGACTGGCATTGGGCAACCGGCGAGACCTTGATCGATCCGTTGAACTGGCAAACCGAACATGCACCGGCAGACAAGTCCGCAATGATCGTGCCAACGGGCCCCGGGGATGAAATGGAAACCGGTGCCTTGTTTTTCTTTACCGCGATTGCCAATGCCCGAAAGCGGATCTGGATTGCGTCGCCCTATTTTGTGCCGGATGTCGATGTCCTGACCGCGCTAAAGCATGCCGCGCTTCAGGGCGTCGATGTGCGCATTCTTGTTCCGGAAGTGATCGATCACAAAATCCCCTGGCTTGCGGCCTTTGCATACTTTGACGAAATCCGCGAAGCCGGAGTGCAGGTGCTGCGATATAATGACGGCTTCATGCACCAAAAGGTTTTGGTTGTTGATGACCACATGGCGGCCATCGGTACCACGAATATGGATATTCGGTCTTTCAGATTGAACTTTGAAACCATGGCGGTGTTTTTTGACAAACAGGCCGCCCAATCCGTCTCCGACATGTTCGAAGCCGATTTCAAAAAGTCCTTCGTTTTGGAAGAGACTCTGGCCGAACAGCCAAGGCATATTCGAACCGGTGCACCGATTGCGCGCCTGTTTTCGCCAGTGCTGTAACGCTCTAGCGGGTCGTGGCCTGCGCGAGGTACGCCGCAATCGCGATCCTGCCTTGGGATTGAACCGTCGGAGTGTCGTAGTCTTCAACAAATCGATTGAAGAGTTGCTCTCCGATGAAGAAGGGCAGGGTCGTGCGTTTCTCTGCGTCTTGCAACAGATTGCCGGACAGGAACGCCTTCCAATCGGGAGAGTTGATGCCAAATAACGTTTCCGGCGTGTTGAGGCCATCGTGCAGCTGTTGCCAGACAAGGAACCTTGCAGCTTCTCTTGCCACGGCCATCCAGCATTCCCCCTGGATGTCCACGCCATAAATCACGCCCTTGTGGAAGTGGGCATTTATCCCGACAAAATCGCCGTGGGTTGCGGCCTGCATGACCCGCGCCCCCTTCACGGTGTCGTTCATACGTATGAGAGCCGAAAGCAATGCGTCTATGGCTGTCTTGTCCTCGGGGTCGTCAATGTGGTCCAGCGGCTTTCGGGAAAGCTCTTTGATCCAATAACCGGGACCAAAGGCTGTTTGCCGGTTTCTGGCGCGCGTATAGGTTTCGATCCAATCGGCGCTGTGTCGAAACAACTTGGCCCGCGATGCGCCTTTGGATTCTGAAATCTTTTCTTCCAGCCGTTTTCCGGGGGCATGGCTCAGCACGACAAGGCCTTCTTCAGGCCATGCCATCAAACAGCGGTTGGCCTGACAGGTTTCTTGCGTGAATACGTTTTCGAGGTAGTCCAGTTCACCTTTCAGGCTTTGAACGGTGTGGGTGGAGTCCGCGCCTGCGAACTTTTTGACGATGACTTTTTCGCCGTTAACGCGTCCCAGATAAACCTGACTGGTTGGGGCAAACTTCAAAACCCGCCGAATGTCGGCATCCTGAACTTCGGGAAATTGCAAAAGGGCTGCCTGAACCGCGTCCGCGGCTTGTTTCTTTCTGGCGATGCGTTGGGCCCAAGAGGTCTCTTGCGTCTCCTGCGCCGCCAAGCGGGCGCCGTCAAATCCCGACATCGAGAACCTGCGCATCAGTTTTTCTTCAAGAGCATCATCGTCCAAGGAAAAACAAAAGGTGTTAAAATACCTGTAAAGGAAGCGGGCATAGTCAAAAGTGCTGGCCAAGGCCTTGGGAAGCATCGCAGAAAATTGGTCCGGGGTTTCAACCGTATGACACACATGATGGAAATCAGATTGCCCAAACAGGATGGCTGGCTTGCTGTGCAAAAAACCCTCAATAGACACAGCTGAATTAAAGCTGACGGTGACGGCACAGGCGGCCAGAATATCATGGATGTTTGCGTCGGTTGGCAAAACATCCAGACCTTCCTGAAGAAGTTTGAAGATCAGTTCGGACTCTTCGCGAATGTTTGCACTTGGGTGGGCTTTGACGACGACGGTGCGGCCATCAGCCTTTTGCGCAACAGTGCGCAGCATGGTTTCGGCGTCGCAAAATGCGGTGCCTTGTGTCTGAGGGAAATCACCCTGAAGGAAGACTGCGATACACCCTTCTGGAATTTCGGTGAATTCCTTTTTCGGGCTGTATCTGGATCGGCGTTTCAGAACCAGTTTTTCGACAAGACCGGCAAAAAACAGATTGGCCTTTTCGGCATCTACATCATCCGCTCGGAATTCCGCATCAGCGGCGCTGCTTTTGGCAAGCACTCCTTTCGGGTCCAGATGATAGAATGGCGGCAGGTAGGCGAGCGTCGCGTTCAGGGCGTTCTCTTGAGTGACCGCGCCATTTTCAATGATGTGCAGATTTTCGGCTTCCAGAAGGTTTGACCAATCCGACACTTCCGGATCGCGCAGGGCTTCCTCGCGGCGACGCACGTCTACCGTGACACCACGTTTCTCAAGGGTTTTGCCAATGGCTTTGAACAATCTGAGGTGGGGACGTTCTGCGTAACTGTCGGTGAAACGCCCCGGAAGATGAAAAACCACCTTTGCCATTTTCTGGTTCATTTTGTGCAATCTGTTTGTGCCTTGAGCTGGGGTCACGTTACAGGACGGGTTCGGAATGTCACGCTTTGCCTGCGGCCATAAACTTCGGCGGAAAAGAGCGTTCCGCCCGACCGCCCGACCATTCCCGCTTTAGGTGGCGGCGTCTAGGCTGGTGCTACTTTTTTGGGCTTTGCAGCACTTTTGGACGATAGAAAACTCTGACCGTTTGTCGAGATGCGCGTTGGTATCGAGATCTCGGCGTGGCGATGCACATCAGCGTGAAAAGGGGGGTGTTTTTTAAGGATTAGCGTGGCTTGGAAGGGAAATAATAGCATGGCGCGCAGGGCAGGTTTTTGCCCCCCTCAACATTAATGTCGATTTCTAAACACACATTATGAAAAAACTTTTTGGGACTTTTCAGATAGAATCGCCTCTGTTAATCTTTACCCAATAAAAAAATAAATGGCAGGTTATCAGGCAATGAAGACGGGCTTTCTAGGCACGTTTGTCATCTCCTGGTCGCAAACAGAAGTAGATGGCCTTGAGGCCGCACCGATGCAGTCGCTCGAAACGGGCGCGGTGTGGTCGTGGCGTGGGGAAGCCGTACGCGTAGACGGGCCCACTGAGCTATTGCGTCTAGATGTGGCCGAAGGCGAGGCAAACATCCGGAAAAGGGCCGCCCGTATGGTACGACGGCTGGTTGGGGCAGCTATCGATCAAACGCGGCGGATTGAAGATATCGAGGTTGAGGAACCATTGATTGATGGCGGTTTCGTCGTCACCAATGGTGCGCAAAGTTATACGGTAACTGTGATCGAGGTCGAAGGAAGTCAGCCGTTGCTGATGTTCCTTGATGATGTGCCTCCGCGCAACACCGAGCTTTGGGTGGTTCACCACACATTGGATGCTTTGGACAACAACCAGACAACCGGTCCCGCGACCGGCGGTGTGATTTGTTTTACACCCGGCACGCGCATACTGACCCCGGATGGGCCACGTCTTGTGGAAGATCTGCGTGAGGGTGACAAAGTTCAAACCAAAGACAACGGCGCAGAAGAAGTGTGCTGGATCGGCAGCCGCCGCATGACCGGCGCACGCTTGTTTGCAATGCCAAAACTGCGTCCGATCCGCATCCGGGCAGGGGCCCTCGGGATCGAGCGTCCCGATGAAGAGCTGGTCGTGTCCCCTGAACATCGAATGCTGTTGAAAGGGCACGCTGCACGCGCCTTGTTCAACACACCCGAAGTTCTGGTGTCGGCACGCGAGTTGGTGAATGGTTCGAATGTCGCGATCGATTATGCGCTGAAAGAAGTGACATATGTTCATTTGCTTTTGCCCAGCCATCAGATCATCTGGGCGAACGGTGTAGAAACCGAAAGCTATCATCCCGCAAACGCAGCTTTGTCGACATTGACAGACGGCGACAGGGCGCGACTGCTCAAAATGATGCCGGATCTGGAAATCGATCTGAACAGCTATGGCGCCTACGCACGGCGTAACCTAAGCACCAGCGAAGCTGCGATCCTGAAACACGAAGCAGCCTAGTATCAAAACTTTGGTGTGACAAAGAATGCCCCGCTTTTGGCGGGGCTTTTACTTTTTGCGCCTTTTTGACAAACGGAGAGCTGTCTCGTATCGGGCCTTACAGGTTGCACAGCCCTGTGCGGTATGTGGGGAGGGACTGCCTTGCCGTCTGGCTGTGAAGGGCCAAGGCTCTTGAATCATGCACATCCTTGGACCAAGCGAGATGAGTAGGACCAAGGGCAAAATGGCGTAGGGCAAGTTCCTTTTAACAGTCGCTTGACTCTCCGTTGGCCTCGTCTATAAGCGCGGCTTCATTGGTGTTGGTGGCCCTCGCAAGAGGATGCCTGTCACGTCGGCAAAATCCGGCGAGAGGACAACGCCCTTCGAAACCTGAACGAAGGAGATCAGCAGATGACAAAAAGAACTGCTGCCAAGTACAAGATTGATCGCCGCATGGGCGAAAACATTTGGGGCCGCCCCAAATCCCCAGTAAACCGTCGTGAATATGGCCCCGGCCAGCACGGTCAGCGCCGCAAAGGCAAGATGTCGGACTTCGGTCTGCAGCTGCGTGCCAAGCAGAAGCTGAAAGGCTACTACGGCGACATGACCGAGAAATCGTTCCGTCGTATTTATGCCGAAGCCGAGCGAGTTAAAGGCGACACCGGTGAAAACCTGATCGGTCTGCTCGAGCGTCGTCTGGACGCTGTTGTTTACCGCGCCAAGTTCGTTGCGACCGTTTTTGCTGCACGCCAGTTCGTGAACCACGGCCACGTCAAAGTGAACGGCAAGAAAGTCAACATCGCGTCTTACCGCGTTAAAGAAGGCGACGTGATCGAAGTTCGTGACCGTTCCAAGCAGTTGGCTGTTCTTCTGGAAGCTGTTGCTCTGCCCGAGCGTGACGTTCCTGACTACATCGATGTAGATCACTCGAAAATGACCGCTACTTTCGTTCGCGCCCCTGGCCTGTCGGACGTTCCTTACCCGGTCGTTATGGAACCCAACCTGGTGGTTGAATTCTACGCGAAGAACTAACGTCTGTTAGGTACCTTCGCCGAAAAGCACTGATATTAGAAAAGCCGCTCCATCTGGGGCGGCTTTTTGCTGTTTACGGGTACATTTCTTGCGGTGGGGGCAGGGTTGCGCGTTGCTCCTGTTGGGGCGACTCAAACCGGGCAGTGCGCTGCAAAGATGTCATTTGCCCCACTTGTCTGGGTGTCCGCTTTCCCTGACTATGGCAAACGACACGTCGTATACGCAAAGTTGAAAACATGTTGCCACTGGGCGCAATCCGCGAGTTCCGCGAAGCCAAACCTGATATCGCGATGGGGGTTGGCCTTTCTCGGGGTGAAAATCCGCCAGAGATATTCTGCGAAGGACCGCTTTGGAGCGGGGACGAAGAGCAAGTTGGCCAAGACGCACGCTGGCATATCGGCTCGATTACAAAGTCGATGACGTCAACACTGGTCATGCAACAGGTGGATCGGGGCAATCTTGATCTGGCGCGTCCGGTTGGCGAATACCTTGCCAATGTCGATGAGGTTCATCTCGGCTGGCGGGCGATAACCCTTTTGCAGGTGTTAAGCCACACGGGCGGTCTTGCCGCCAATCCCCCCTTTTGCCAGTTCCGGAAGTGGCGCGATTTGGGCTCCGCGATTGGGCGGCGACGGGTTCTGGAAGAAGCTTGGAGAAAGCCGCCAAAATTTCGAACTGGAACGCATCGCTATTCGAACCTCGGGTATATGCTGGCTGGCCTCGTTCTTGAGGACGTGTTGAAGATGCCGTGGGAGGACATTCTGCTTCAACACATCGCAAAGCCGCTGGGATTAACGAGCCTGGGTTTCGGAGCACCTACCGGTCAGTCCGATCCCAAGGGGCATCAGAAGCGGTTCTTCCGGCTTCGACCGATGTGGCGCACCGATGTCGCCTCTGACAATCCGCGTTGGCTTGGCCCTGCGGGGACGATCCATATGTCTATGAAGGACATGCTGGCTTATGGAAGGGCGCACCTGAACGCGCTGCGGGGCGCGCATCCGGAATTCCTGTCACAAGACAGCAGCATGCGTATGCAAACGCCTGTAAGCCAAAACTATGCCTTGGGATGGGTCATCGAAAAAGACATCGTTTGGCACAATGGGTCCAACACGATGTGGTATGCGCTTCTCATGATTGATCCGGAATCCGACACTGTTTTTGCGGCGACGCAAAATGCAATGATGCGGACGCAAAAAATCGATGCACTCGCGCGGAGAACACTGCGGGCTGCGCGGGGCTCTTAGAAACGGGGCATTTCGGAAGGTGGCGAACTGCATCAAACCCCTCGAAGTTGGCGTTTAGACGTGCGCCAGTTTTAGTACGGGGCAACCTTGTCTGCCGAGATGACATAGCCGATGTCGGCCAACTGGGTCTTGAGGGCCGCTGTGCCGAACATGCCTGTCACTTCGACGGATTCAAAAAGGCCATCGCTTTGGTAAGGTTTTTCTGTGGTCACCAGAACAAGCTGGTTTGCCGGAGGAGGCGGGACGTGGACGCAGGCCCCTACATAAGGCACGAGGATAAATGACGTCACACCCGTTCCGTCCAGTTCCAGCGGCACGATAAATCCCGGCATCCGCACTGTCTTGCCATTCCAATCGGTGCGCACGCCGGTGGCAACCGGTTGCTGGCCAAACTGCTCGGCGGAATCGTGTTCGATAATGCCCTGTAACGATCTGGGCAGCGCGGTTTGCCCTTCCGGCAGCAGGTCTGCCCATGCAAGATCGATCACGTCGTCGGACATGGCGCTCTGTGGCAGCAATGCTGAAGCTGCGGACAGCAAAAGCAACTCTCGTCGACCAAACTTGTGATTACTCATCGTCGGTTTCCCACTGTTCAGGGTGTCAGGCGCGCTTTGCCTTACATTCTTACGATCATACCATCCGCCAGCGACAGGCGATAGGCGCGGTATGCAGGTGCTAGGCTCACAATTGCGCCAGCGACAACAACGCCAAGCAGAACCCAGCCCTCATGCGCCGATGGGGCCTCAAGGGGAAGCCACAATCCGAATGCCTTGTCTACGACCGGACGCGACAGGAATAACCCGAGATAGAGCAAACAAAGCCCGAGCAATGCCCCAAGTGCAGAGGTCACTGTTGCCTCGAACACCAAAAGCCCGAGGATCGTTGAAGGTTTTGCGCCCATGGCGCGATAGATCGCCATCTCACGCCTTCTTTCGTTCAGGCTCGAGAAAATTGTGGCCATCATGCCAATGAGGGCGGTCACAACCACCATGGCGGACACAACCAGAAGCGCTGTTTCGGCAATTCCAACGATGCCCCAGAGCTCTTGCAACGCGACACCCGGCAGAACGGCCAAAAGAGGTTCCTCGCGGTATTCGTTTATGGCCCTTTGCAGGGCGAAGGTCTGCAATGGGCTGTTCACCCCGACCAGCGCGGCGGTCACCGCTTGAGGTTGCAGGTCCATTTGACGGATGACCTCTGTGGGCGTGGGCGCACCGGGGGCTTGGGCGCCGCTTTTCCAGTCCACGTGGATGGCCTCGATAGCTTCGAGGCTGACGATCACCGTTCGGTCAACGGGCGTTCCTGTTTTCTCGAGAATACCCGAAACGCGAAAGGGTTGGTCTTTGTGCTCGGTGAACGACGCGATGCCGTGGGCAACCACAATAGGAGAGCCGACTTCGTAGTTCAGGGCGGCTGCAACATCTGCGCCAATAACCGCATCGAACAGGTCTGTCATCAGTGCGCCATCGGACACGGCGAGGCCGCGATCCCTGCGGTATTTGTAGCGCTCAAAAAACTCGACGCTTGTTCCCATAACCCGGAACTGCTTGTGGCTGTCACCCAGTGAAATCGGAACGATCCAATCCACCTCGGGTCGCTGTGCTATGTCTTGGTAGCTTTGCCACGTGACGTTGTTGGTCGCATTCCCAATGCGGAACACAGAGTAAAGCAAAAGCTGAACTGACCCCGATCTGGCACCGACAATCAGGTCAGTTCCGGAAATCGTGTCTGCAAAGCTGGCTTTGGCGCCAGTGCGGACTTTCTCGACACCCAGAAACAGGGCAACCGACAGGGCGATTGCCAGAATAGTCATGCCAACCGTCAGCATCCGCGCCAAGAGCGATCCTATGACAAGTCTCAATATCATTGGTTTGGCCTTGTGATGACGGCGATGTCCTGCATGTGCAGAACGCGGTCAAAGCGGCTCGCCATTCCGGGATCATGACTGACCATCAACAATGTGGTGCCGAACGCGCGAACCTGTTCGAACAACAGATCAAGAAATGCCTGCTGGCTTCCGGCATCAAGCGCGGATGTGGGTTCGTCGGCGATGACAATTGGTGGTTGGCCGATCAGGGCGCGCGCAACCGCGACGCGCTGTTGTTGGCCCACGCTGAGAGTAGCGGCTTTGGCCGAAATTACTTCTTCCGGCAAACCAAGCGCAAGGCAAAGATCTTTGGCTGTTGATGGGGCATGACCCGCGCGCCCCCGCCGTTCCGGAGCAAAGCCAAGCGGTAACATGACATTGTCCAGCACAGAGCCAAAGGGAAGCAGGTTGAATTGTTGAAAGATCATGCCGATCTTTTCGACGCGATATCTGTCACGGGCTCCGCTCGAAACCGCACCCAAATCTTGGCCGTCCACAGAGACCTGACCGGACTCGGCCAGCACTGTTCCACAAATCATCGACAAAAGGGTCGATTTTCCAGAGCCGCTTTCCCCGAGCAGCATCACCGTTTCGCCCGGTGAAACGGATAGGTTCGGGACGCAGATCTCAAAAGACCTGCGTCCTGGCCATCGGAAACGGACATCCGACAGGGATAGAATTGGGTCCGGTGTTCCCAAAGTCAGAACATGCCGCGCAGATCGAGGGTTGGTGCATCGCGCTCGACCTCAAAGGCTTTGGCGCCTGCACTGGAAACGATCTGCACCTCCAGTTCCAGAGCATTCGGGAATGCTTCAAAATAGGCGAAATCGATTTTGCTGATAGCGTCTGGATTATCGCAGTTCAGCACATATTCGGCATGAAACTCGGTGTGGCTGGCCTCTTCGTCATGGTCGTCATGTTTTGCGTGATCGTCATGATCATCGTGATCGTCATGATCATCGTGCTTGGCATGCTCATCGTGGTCCTCTTCGGCTTCCAGCTCGGCACTTGCGCGTGTGACAGTGCATTTCGCAGCGTCGGGAAAGCTGAATAGATCGAGCGGCTTTGCCAAAGTCGCCACGGCGTTTTCAATTGCGGCACGATCTTCATCGCTCGTCGCGGCATACTCGAAGCCAACAATATCAGCCCCCGGAGCGTGCAGTTCCATTGCGATGGTTTTGCCTTCCATCGCGATGTTGAGTTCTCCGACACCATGTTCATGAGAATCCAGTTCGCGGGTTCCTTCCGCAAACGCTGGAAGGGCCAGTAAAGACAATAGGATTGGGAGGTTCTGTTTCATGGAAAACCTTTTTGTTTACGCTGAACTCTATGTATCAGCTGACGCGATTCCAAATGTTATATGAAGTGTTACGTTATAAGATAACAATCGTCAAACACCGCCTCATCCCGTCCAAATCGATGCCTCGGGCCTGACTTGCTTTCGCCTGTTGGCAGGATTGCAACGCGGTTTTTCTTATATCTTGTAAGACATTGGACGTATTGCCACTTGCCTTCAGGACTCTTATTGGAAGCGCAAGAAACGCGAGGGGCATGTTTATGGCAAATCAGATCGAAAAAAGCTTCGAAAAAACTCTGTTTGGATCTCGGTGGCTCATGGCGCCGATGTATCTGGGGCTTGTTGTTGCCTTGGGCATGCTGGTGTTTGTTTTTGTGCATGAAGTCGCGAATTACCTGCCATTGGTGCCTTCGATGAATGCGGACAAGGTGATCCTTGTTGTGTTGACGTTGATTGACCTGACACTGGCGGGCAACCTTTTGTTGATCGTACTGTTTTCCGGATACGAAAGCTTTGTGTCAAAACTAGATGTTGCAGAGGCGTCTGAACGTCTGGGCTGGATGGGAACCGTTGATTTTTCCGGCCTCAAGATGAAGCTGATTGCATCCATCGTGGCCATTTCTGCCATCCATCTTCTGAAGCGGTTCATGGAAATCGGAAAAGGCAAAAGCGATATCGGGTTCGGCAACAGCGAACTGATGTGGCTTGTCGTGATCCACATGGTGTTTGTTCTGTCCGGCGTCCTGATGGCATTGATGGATTATCTGACGGCGAGAGCTAAAAAGTAAGAAAGCGTCGTGATTGCGTGACCACAAACACGCAACACAAGGTAAACCTGTTTTGAAACCTTCCAAAGCACGCAAGCCAACGCTAAGAGACTTGGCGTAGCAGGAGTACATTTTATGTCGCGCATTGAGCCGCAACCGGGGATCATGGAGATCGAACTCTACGTCGGTGGCAAAGCCACGGTAGACGGCGTTTCCGACGTCGTGAAGCTTTCGTCGAACGAAAATCCATACGGATGTTCAGATACCGCAAAAGAGGCTGTCGCCAAAGCGGGCCACAATCTGCATCGTTATCCCAACACCGATCACGCGTCTTTGCGAGCTGCGATTTCAGAGGTTCATAACCTTGATGCTGACCGCATCATTTGTGGTGTCGGGTCGGACGAAATCCTGCAATTTATTGCCCAGTGTTTTGCCGGCCCCGGCGATGAGGTGATCTATACCGAGCACGGGTTTTCGATGTATCCGATCCTTGCCCATGCGGTTGGTGCAACGCCGGTCAAAGTTGCCGAGCGTGAGCGCGTCGTCGATGTCGATGCGATCCTCGCCGCATGCACTGACAAGACCAAGATCGTTTTTATTGCCAATCCGGCCAATCCGACAGGTACGATGGTTGGCAGCAACGAGATGGCACGCCTTGCATCGAGCCTTCCGGATGGGGCGATCCTTGTGCATGACGGTGCCTATACCGAATATGTCGAGGGCTTCGATGGTGGTGCAGGTCTGGTTGATGCGCAAAGCAACGTGATCATGACGCGCACCTTCTCAAAAATTTACGGGCTGGGTGGCCTGCGGATCGGTTGGGGATATGCGTCGAAAGACATAGTTGATGTGCTGAACCGTGTGCGCCAGCCCTTCAACCTTTCGGTTGTGCAGATGGCCGTTGCAGAAGCCGCTGTTCGGGATCAGGCCTTTGTCAAAAAGTGCCGGGAAGACAACGCGCGGATGCGCGCATGGCTGGCCGAAGCATTGGCCGAGCTGGGCGTTCCTTCGGATACATCCTGCGCAAACTTTATCCTTGCGCGGTTCTCGTCTCGGGAAGAGGCCGAAGCCTGTGATGACTATCTCAAGACACAAGGTCTTATCGTGCGTCGGACAACCGGGTATGATTTGGCGAACTGTCTTCGCATCACTGTTGGGGACGAGGCGGGATGCCGCCGCGTGGCCCACGCCATTGGCAAGTTCAAGGACGGCGCCAGATGACCAAACCTGTCTTTGATCGCGTGGCCCTCATTGGTTTGGGCCTGATTGCATCGTCCATGTTCTGGGCGATCAAACGCGGTGGATTGGCGGGTGAAGTGACGGGTTATGCGCGGTCACAGGCAACGCGCGACACGGCACGTGATATCGGGTTGTGCGATCGTGTCTGCGATACCGTGGCAGACGCCGTTGAAGGGGCAGACCTTGTTGTGCTCTGTGTGCCTGTGGGAGCGATGGGAAGCGTTGCAGCGGAAATGGCCGCATCACTGAAGTCCGGCGCGATTATTTCCGATGTTGGGTCGGTAAAGCGCGCGGTGATTGATGCGGTTCAGCCTCATTTGCCAGAGGACGTGCACTTTGTACCGGCGCACCCATTGGCAGGGACCGAGCATTCCGGACCTGAATCCGGTTTTGCCGAACTCTATGACAACCGCTGGTGCATTATTGTGCCTGCTGACAAAGACACCTCTCCCGAAGCCGTCGCGAAACTGCGTGCACTTTGGGAAGGGATGGGCGCCAACGTTGATCAGATGGACGCAGATCACCACGATCTGGTGCTGGCTGTGACCAGCCATGCGCCGCACCTGATTGCCTATACGATGGTTGGTGTTGCCGATGATTTGCGCCGCGTGACGGACAGCGAAGTCATCAAATATTCCGCCGCCGGTTTCCGCGACTTTACCCGCATCGCAGCAAGTGATCCGACCATGTGGCGCGATGTGTTTTTGAACAACAAAGACGCGACGCTCGAAATTCTGGGACGTTTCACCGAAGAGCTGTTTGCACTGCAACGTGCGATCCGGACCGGTGACGGCGATCATCTGTTTGATTATTTCACCCATACCCGCGCGATCCGCCGGGGTATTATTGAAGCGGGCCAAGACACAGAAGCTCCGGATTTTGGTCGAGGAGCGCCAAAATCATGATCCGGTCAGCGGGCATAGTGCTCGTGTTGGTGGCAACAGCCGCAGTTGCCAATGCGCCGAACAGCTCGATCCGGCCGGTATCCCGTCAGGATGTCTTTCCGCCGGCCTTGCCAAGTTTTGCGCCGGCGCAGTCCATCCGTCCCCGCCTTCGGCCCGGTGTTTCGGCGACGCCCGCGATCAGATCCAGCCGCACCGAAGCGATTGATCCGTTGCCAAAGGCCACGGTCGCCACGGCAGCGACAGGGGCGATGTTGACACAGCGGGGCGACGAAGGCGGCTCGACAGCCAAGTCGAGCACATCCTCAAAAAACAAAGTTGGCAAAGTCTGTAAAGACCGCAAGTTGCGCGGCACGGAAGTTGGCTCTGTTCCTGCCAAGCTTTCAGGATGCGGGATCAACAAAGGCGCAATCAAGCTTTACTCGGTTTCCGGCGTCACGCTCAGTTCTCCGGCGGTGATGGAATGTGACACGGCCCGCGCTTTGAAAAAGTGGGTCGAGGGCGGCATGTCCAAGTCGGTCAAACGGTATGGTGGGGGCGTTGTCGAACTCAAGGTTGCCGCTGGATATGCGTGCCGGACCCGCAACAACCGAAAAGGCGCGAAAATATCAGAGCACGGCAAAGGGCGTGCCATCGATATCTCGGCCTTAAAGCTCAAGAACGGCAATACGATTTCGGTTCTGAACGACTGGGGGCGCGGCAAGAAGGGCAAAATGCTCAAGAAAATGCACAAGCAAGCCTGTGGTCCATTTGGCACGGTTCTTGGGCCCGAGGCCGACCGGTATCACAAGGATCATTTCCACTTTGACATCGCCAAGCATCGTGGCGGCCCCTATTGCCGCTAGATTAACGTAGGCGAATGATCGGGGCTGGTCCGATTGGAAGCGGCCCGAGCCATGTGCGTTCTCGTGAAAACTTGAGTGGAATATCCAGTGTCTGTGCATTTCCGGATAGTCTGGCCAAAGCTTCCAGCGCGGCTTCGCTCGTATTGATGATGCTTTCGGGAAGGTCGCCGCTGCTTCTGGCCACGGCAAGGATATCGCGCCAGTTCGTGGCGCGAATTGTGACTTCCCCTGTCGGATAACCCGCAGCGTTGATGTCGACCTTGCCTGCGGCCTGCAGGTTCAGATCTCCCCAGGCGATTTCGGCGTGTTTCAGGTTCATCTGGGTTGGTTGGGATCGGTCTTCTTCGATCACGCTCAGATCAAGAGGGCGTTCAAAAGTGATGTCCATGTCCATCTGAACCGTTTTCAACGTGTTGGGCAGGCTATCATCGCCGGACAGTCGATAGGCAACGGGCGGCGCCAAATCCACGGCATCCACTGCAAACCCATAGGAGGCATGGGTGTCGGGCAACCTGTGCAGGGCAACTCGGAGTTCACGTGCGCTCAACTGCCAGTCCTTTGACGACTTTACCTGAAGCTGTCCGATCAAAAGATTGCTGCGCTCAAGCGGCAGCGAGGTTGCTTTGCCAAGAACGAGTGATGCCCGCATGTCTTCTGTTGCAATGCGAATTTTCTCGTCAGGGAAAGACAGAGTTTGCGTGTCGGGCCAGATCGCGATCAGGTGGTTCGGGCGATAGCTCAGCGCAAAAAGCTGGAAAAAGGGCAGGTCGATGGCCGCGCCAGTCTCGGGGTCTGCCAGTGTCAGATTGTCAAAGGTTGCATCAACACGGTTGGGAAAGCCCGAAACACTAAGGTCTTCGTATTCGGCAACCCAACCATCGGCGCGACGATCCTCGAACCAGGCGCTGAAACCGGATTTGGCGGCGGAAGAGGCCACAAACCAATAGGCCGTCCACCCCGCGGCCGCGACAATAATCAGGATCAGCAAACGTTTCATATTGGGCCCTCTTTCACATCCCGTTGCTTTGTTGTTTAACGGCGCAAAATCAGAAGGGCCAGCAAGATGACAATGTGGGTATTCGGATACGGGTCGTTGCTTTGGAATCCCGGTTTTGAATTCGAGGAAAAACGGATCGCGTCCCTTCCGGGGTGGCATCGCAGTTTTTGTATGCGGTCCATTCACCATCGCGGCACGGTCGAACAGCCGGGTCTCGTTCTTGCGCTGGATGCCATGGCAGAAGCACAATGTCAGGGATTGGCCCTCTCGGTTGCGCCCCATCGTCAGGCGGAAACACTGGAATACCTGCGCGAACGCGAGTTGGTTTCGTCGGCCTATCTGGAAAAAACGCTTGATATCACCCTGTCTGACGGGCGGCGCGTCGAGGCCGTAACCTATGTGATCGACCCGCATCACGTGCAATATTGCCACCTTGATCTCGAAGAGCAGGCCCAGATTATTGCGACGGCCGTCGGGGGGCGTGGCCCCAACACCGATTATCTGCACAACACGGCATCTCACCTCATTGAGCTGGGCATTCAGGATGAAGAATTGGACTGGTTGTCGGCGCGTGTGCGCGAATTGACATCATCTTGAAAAGCGTTTGCTGCGCCGCTGCATAAGTTCTTGGCAGAGGCCCTGCATCGCAGTAGTGTGACCGAAGAAAAAAACTAAGTGTCAGGAGCTGTCCACATGGACCAGCCAGACCGCAAAGTCGAGCCGCATTTCTCTCAACCCGTGCGCCAGATCATGCTTATGCTGATCGTGCTTGGGCTGACGGCGGCGTTGGGGTATTTCGCCTTGCCCCGCGTTATGCCTGTGTTTGAGGCGAACCCGTATTTGAACGGGTTCATTCTGTTCGTCTTTCTGATCGGTGTCGCCGCCTGTTTCGGGCAAGTCCTGTCTCTGATTTCGTCTGTGCGCTGGATTGAATCCTTCGCCATGGGAGACGCCGAAAACGATGCTGTCGTGGCACCGTCGCTTCTGGCGCCGCTTGCCACCCTGCTGCGTAGCCGTGGCGCCCACAGCCAGATCAGCGCAACATCAACCCGATCCATCCTTGATTCCGTGGCGACACGTATCGACGAGGCACGTGAAATCACGCGCTATCTCGTGAATATGCTGATCTTTCTCGGTCTTTTGGGAACGTTCTATGGGCTTGCCACAACGGTTCCTGCCGTTGTCGACACGATCCGCAGCCTTGCCCCCCAAGAAGGAGAAGCAGGCGTCGAGGTGTTCTCGCGCCTGATGTCCGGCCTTGAGGCGCAATTGGGCGGTATGGGGGTTGCTTTTGCCTCTTCGCTGTTGGGGCTGGCAGGGTCGTTGATTGTTGGCTTGCTCGAATTGTTTGCCGGCCATGGCCAGAACAGGTTCTACCGCGAGTTGGAAGAATGGCTCAGCTCGATCACACGTGTCGGGTTCTCTGCCGGAGACGGCGATGGGGGCGCGGATCATGGTGCGTTAACCGGGGTGATGGATCACCTTGGACGCCAGATTGATGTTCTCGGAGAGCTGTTTGTTCAAGCCGAGGCCAATCGCCATGCACTGGAAGAGCAGGTGTCGAGCCTTGTAGACTCGGTGCGGCGGATGGCGGATGGCATGGAGGCCAATGCGCCAACGTCACAAGCGCTGTTCCGGGCTGCCGAAGGGCAGGAAGAGTTGATTCATTTGCTGCGCAACCGTCAGGAAAATGAAGGGCTGGATGCGGAAAGCCGCATGAGGCTGCGTTCGATCGACGTTCAGATGCTGCGCATTCTTGAGGAAGTGTCGGCCGGACGTCAGGAAAGCATGGGACAGCTTCGCAATGATCTTGCAGCGTTGGCGCGTGTCTTGCGCGACTCTCGTGGTGATGCGGGCCCGGCCGAGCAGGCGACACCGCCTGTAGGAGACGCCTAGGGCATGGCGCTGTCTCGTCGTACAGGACAACGGTTTCAGGCGTCTATCTGGCCCGGTTTTGTCGATGCGATGACCGGTCTTCTGCTGGTGCTGATGTTTGTCCTGACCATTTTTATGGTTGTTCAGTTTGTCTTGAGCGAAACGATCACAGGTCAGGAAACCGAGCTAGATGCGCTTTCGGTCGAAGTGGCAGCCTTGGCGCAGGCGCTTGGTCTCGAACAGCAGGAAAACGAAGATCTCGAACAGCGGGTCGGCGGACTTCAAGCGACACTCACAAGTGCGCGGTCTGAAGCCGAGCAACAGGCCGCCCTGATCTCGAGTCTGACCGCCGAACGGGAAGCCCAAGATATCGCACTACAGGATGCACGAACCCGCATCACCAGCTTTGAAGCGCAGGTCGCAGCGTTGATTGCAGACCGCGACTCGGCCCTGGGTACGATTGCCGACCTCGAAGGGCGGCGGGATGAATTGCTCAGTGAACAAGAGTCGCTGAATGTGGCGCTGGCATCCGCCCGTTCCGAAATGGACGCCCAGGTCGAGGCCGCGCGTCTTGCGGCGGCACAACGTGAAGCCCTTGAAGCCATGATTGCGGACCTGAACAAAGATCTTGCAACCGAAACAGATGCACGCACCGATCTTGAGACGGCATTGAGCGAAGAAGAAAAGGCTCGTTTGGCCGAAGCTGCAGCAGCCGAGGCGTTGCGGGAGAAATTGCTGAATGCGGATGCCGAGCTGACTGCGATGACCCTTTCACTCGAGGCGCAACGTAAAAAGGCCGAAGACACCCTTACGCTTCTTGCAGCAGCGGAAGTTGCGCAAAAAGATCTGGATCTCAAACTTGCGGCAGCATTGGTGTCTGGTGAAAATGTGGAAACCGATCTGGCTTCTGCTTTGGCCTCACTGGAATTGGCGCGGTCCGACATTATTGCCAAAGATCAGGAAATCGCTTCAACACAGGTTCAGCTTGCGGCGGCCTTGCTTGGCCTTGAACAGGCAGATCTTCGTGTGTCCGATTTGCAGGGGCAGCTTGCGACGTTGCAAACAGAATTGGCAACATCCCAAGCCGAAGCCGGTGAAACGGCAACGCAACTGACAACCAACCTTGAGGCGCTGGAAACACAACTGGCTGCGGCTCTTGAGGCCAAGCTTTCGGCAGAGAGTCGCGCGCGCACGGCAGAAGAAACGGGCGCAGCCCTCGAGGATCAGCTCGCGGCGGCGCTGGCGGCCAAGCTCGCAGCCGAGGTGAATTTGACGGCCCAAGGGCAAGTCGAAAAACAATTGGCCAGTGCTTTGGCGGCCAAACTTGCTGCGGAACGTGAGGCCGAGGACAACCTGACTGCGGCGCAGGAACGAGAGGCGCTTTTGTCAGCCGCCAATCTGGCGCTGGATGAAGAGCAGGCCCGTTCGGCAGAAGGGCAACGCCTTGTTGCGGTTTTGAACCAACAGGTTGCTGCTTTGCGGTCGCAGCTGACCGGGCTTCAGGCCTTGTTGGACGATTCAAAAGATCGCGATCAGGCCGCACAGGTGCAGTTGCAAACTCTGGGACAGGATCTGAATGCCGCTTTGGCACGCGCCGCCGTGGAAGAGCGCAAACGGCGTCAGCTAGAAGAAGAAGAGCGCAAGCGTCTTGAGGCCGAAGCCGCGGCATTGAAAGATAAAACGCGTGATCTTGAAAAGTTCCGCTCAGAGTTCTTTGGGCGCCTGCGTGACGTTCTTGGTGCGCAAGAGGGGGTCCGTATCGTCGGAGACCGGTTTGTCTTTTCTTCGGAGGTTCTGTTCGGCGTCGGCAGTGCAAACTTGTCGGACGAGGGCAAAGCGGAAATTGCAAAGGTTGCAGACATTCTGGCGCGCATCGCCGGGGAAATCCCTGCCGAAATCGACTGGATCCTGCGCGTCGACGGGCACACCGACAATCAGGCGTTTTATGGCAATGGCAAATACGCGGATAACTGGGAGCTGAGCCAGGGGCGCGCCTTGTCCGTTGTGCGTTACATGATTGACGGACTGGGTATCCCGCCAGAGCGGCTTGCCGCTAACGGATTTGGCGAATTCCAACCGCTTGATCCGGCGCTCACACCCGAAGCTCGCGCCAAGAACCGTCGGATCGAATTGAAGTTCACCGAGAAATAAGTCGCTTAATCGAGCGTGAAGCGTACTTCTTTTTGCGCGACGGCCTGACCTTGACGTTGAAGCGTCGCAGTGCCGACATAGTTCCCGGCGGGCCATCCTTGGGAGGGTCGTTTTTTGCCATAGGCACGGCTATAGCGGGCCTGTTCCTTTTTCAGAACAACCGATGTTTCAAACAGTGTGCCGTTGGGCCCATTGACGTTCATATGCAGAATGTCGCCCGCGTCGCTTCCAAAACCAAATGCCCAGATAACAAGCGCTTTGGGCTGTCCCTGCCAATTTGTGTCGGATATCGGCAGCGCGGAAATGTCGTCATAAGGCGGTACTTCATCGTCGATCCCAACCGAGATGAGGCCTGTGGGCACATGGGGAATTGGTGTGTCCCACAATTGCCGTAGATCCGAAGTGCATGTGCCGGTGCTATCGGCATCAAAGGGATCAACCACTTTCCCGTCTTTGCGCACGGAAAAATGCAGGTGCCGGAACTCGGTCCGCCCCGAAAGACCAACCTGCCCCAATACATCCGATGCTTTGACCGTCTGGCCCTGTTTGACTCGAACAGATTGGTATTTCATGTGACAGTATTGGGTTTCCCAACCTTCGCCGTGATCGATCACAACACCATTGCCGCATTCTTTGCCTGACACGTCTACCGTATCGGTCGGGTTGGCCTTGTCTTTCATAGTGTTTCGCACGCCACGCACCACGCCATCGGCCGCCGCCAAGACATCAAACCCACGAAAGTATGTGTTGATGTCGAGGTTTCCTGACATGGCAAAATCGGTGCCCTTGTGCCCGTTGTAGGTCAGGCTATCGCACGCAACATCAAGGTCGGCCGGACCGGGATCGCGATCGACATAGTTTTGGATATAGCACGTTTCGCCCAGTTCACAGTCAACGGGCTGCGTAAACGAAGGCTCCCCCGCTGCAGAAACTGCAACGAGGGAGCCAAGTATTGCCAGAACTGTCTGTTTCATTCTGCTGTGAGAAGCGGAGGCTTGTTTCCTGTGATGCGGGGTTTGTCCGGGCCGGACAACTTGAGCTTCAGCTCACCATCCTTGACCGTGACTTTGACCACACCACCTTTGGCAAGGCTTCCGAACAGCAGTTCTTCTGCCAGTGGCTTTTTGATGTGCTCTTGGATGACACGGCCCAAAGGGCGCGCGCCCATCTTGTCATCATATCCCTTGTTTCCAAGCCATTCGGCAGCTTTCGGTGTCAGTTCGATGGTCACGTTGCGATCCATCAACTGCGCTTCAAGTTGCAGCACGAACTTTTCGACGACGCGCATGATCACTTCTTTTGGAAGCGGCGCAAAGGAAATGACCGCATCCAGACGGTTCCGGAATTCCGGCGTGAATGTGCGTTCGATGGCGGCCGTGTCTTCACCTTCACGGCGATCACGGCCAAAGCCGATTGCAGCTTTTGCCTGTTCCGAAGCGCCAGCGTTCGACGTCATGATGAGGATGACATTGCGGAAGTCCACAGACCGGCCATTGTGATCGGTCAGCGTTCCGTGATCCATCACTTGCAGCAAGATATTGAAGACATCGGGGTGTGCTTTTTCAATCTCGTCAAGCAAGAGAACACAATGCGGGTGCTGATCGACGCCATCGGTCAACAGGCCGCCCTGGTCAAACCCGACATAACCGGGAGGGGCGCCAATCAAACGGCTGACGGCGTGTTTTTCCATGTATTCCGACATGTCAAACCGCAGCAGTTCCACTCCAAGCGTATCGGCAAGCTGTTTGGCCACCTCGGTTTTTCCCACACCTGTCGGACCGGCAAAGAGATAGTTGCCAATCGGCTTTTCAGGTTCACGAAGTCCGGCGCGGGCCAGTTTGATCGCGGAAGACAAAGAAACGATGGCGTTGTCTTGCCCAAACACGACCCGCTTGAGGGAGCGTTCCAAGTCTTTGAGAACTTCGGCATCGTTCTTGGACACGTTCTTTGGCGGAATGCGGGCGATCTTGGCCACCACGGCCTCGATCTCTTTCACACCGATGGTTTTCCGGCGCTTTGAGGCGGCAACCAGATGTTGCGCTGCCCCCGCTTCGTCGATCACGTCAATCGCCTTGTCCGGCAATTTGCGGTCGTTCATGTACCGCGCGGACAATTCAACCGCGGTTTTGATGGCATCGGCCGTGTATTTCACGCTGTGATGCTCTTCAAAATACGGTTTCAGACCCTTGAGGATTTTGACAGTGTCTTCAACAGTCGGCTCCATCACGTCGATCTTCTGGAAGCGACGGCTCAGCGCCCGATCTTTTTCAAAGTGCTGACGGAACTCTTTATAGGTTGTCGACCCCATCGTGCGCAGTTTGCCGCCCTGCAACGCAGGTTTGAGCAGGTTCGACGCATCCATAGCACCGCCGGATGTCGCACCGGCACCAATCACGGTGTGGATCTCATCAATGAACAATACGCCATTGGGGTGCTCTTCGAGTTCGGTCACAACGGCCTTGAGGCGTTCTTCAAAATCACCGCGATAGCGTGTGCCTGCCAGAAGCGCGCCCATGTCGAGCGAGAAGATCGTTGTGTCGGCCAGAACCTCGGGCGTTTCGCCCTTGACGATCTGATGCGCCAACCCTTCTGCAATGGCTGTTTTACCAACGCCGGGATCGCCCACCAAAAGAGGGTTGTTCTTGCGGCGGCGGCACAGCACCTGAATGCAGCGCTCAACCTCGGAGTCGCGACCAATCAGAGGGTCGATATCGCCTTTGCGTGATTTTTCGTTCAGGTCCACGCAATATTTGGCTAGCGCGCTTTCCTTATTAGAGTCGCTTTCGCTTGCGTCGACGGTTTGGTCATCTTCCATGTCAGACCCGGTGACGGGCCGGCTTTCGCCGAATGCGGGATCTTTGGCGACGCCATGCGCGATATAGTTCACGGCATCATAACGCGTCATGTCCTGCTCTTGCAGGAAGTAGGCCGCGTTGGATTCGCGCTCGGCAAATATGGCGACAAGCACGTTTGCGCCTGTGACTTCTGTTCGGCCAGAAGACTGCACGTGGATTGCAGCGCGTTGGATAACCCGCTGGAATGCGGCGGTCGGTACAGCCTCGGACCCTTCGATATCGGTGACGAGGTTGGACAAATCGTCGTTGATGTACTCTTCCAGTGCCGCGCGCAGTTCATCGACGTTGACGCTGCACGCCTGCATGACGCGCAAGGCGTCTGGTTCTTCGAGCAACGACAGAAGCAGATGTTCCAACGTTGCGAATTCGTGACGACGGGCGTTTGCCTCGGCGAGGGCCGCATGGATGGCCTGTTCAAGTGTATTCGAGAATGAAGGCACTGCTCTCGTGCTCCTCTAGTTCTGGGTTGCGGGAAATCTGGCCCCTCACAACCATGGCCTCATAACTTTAAAGTTTGGTCTATCTGACGTCAGCTTCAAGGACTTTCTGCAGAAATCCGGTCACAATTCTAAGTGAAGAGGTCGGAAGGTGCAGGAATTGGCGGTTAAGTCAGGCGTGCAACAAACAGCAGACAGGGCAGGGCAAACGTATTGCCCCGGTGCATAAGGAATACCGGTTCGGCGGCACATCCCGTTACAGAAGAGTCTATGCCCGTTACGGCAAAGTTCAACCCTGACAGCGCTTAGAAATTATCTTTGCGTTTTCGGACCTCGGTAAAAACATCGACCGCTGTGGCCCCGTCCATCCCGACAGCACGCTGCAGCGCAGGGTCGTGACCGCGCAAGAATGGGTTTGTGGCCATCTCTTCTGAAAGCAATGAAGGCACGGTCGCAAGACCCTTTTCGCGAGCTTCACGGATTGCGGCGACGCGAGCAAGAAGGTCAGGATTGTTCGGATCGACAGTCAGAGCGAACCGCGCGTTAGATTCCGTGTATTCGTGGCCGGAACACACAATCGTGGATTCCGGCAGGCCCGCCAGTTTTGTCAGGCTCTCGAACATCTGGGCTGGGCTGCCTTCAAACAGACGACCACATCCCAAGGCCATAAGGCTGTCTGCGGTGAAGACTGCGCCAGTGTCCGCGAGGTAGAAAGCAACATGGCCGATTGTGTGACCGGAAACATCAAATACCTGAACCGCTTCGCCGCACACGATCAATGGGTCGCCTTCGCTTACCGCGATATCCAAGGCGGGTAGGCGGTGGGCGTCGGCCTTTGCGCCTATGACCTGAGCGGGGTGATCTTTCAAAAGGTCAGGCAACCCGTCAATGTGATCCCAGTGGTGATGTGTCAAAAGCACATGCGACAGCGTCCATCCCCGCGATTTGAGTGCCTCACTGATCGGGGCCGCATCCGGAACATCAACGACGGCGGTTTCGCCCGTAGAGGCGTTATGGATCAGAAAACTATAGTTATCTGAGAGGCAGGGGATCGTAACGATCTCAAGGGGCATGGAATTTCGCCTTTTCGTTGCTATGTTGAGTCCAGATTTGCCGATCAGACGGGCGGTTGCAATGCATCTTGATGTGCAGGACCTCAGGAATTTCTACTACCGAAGCACTTTGGGGCGCGCGGCCCAGAAGGCTGTGCGCGACGAAGTGCTGATGCTTTGGCCGGAAGCCAAAGGAATGACCGTCGCGGGCTATGGCTTTGCGGTTCCGTTGTTGCGGCCCTATCTGCCGGATGCACGTCGGGTTATCGGGCTTATGCCTGCGCCCCAAGGCGTCATGCCTTGGCCCGCCGGTATGCCGAATGTGTCGGTGTTGTGTGAAGAAACGCTCTGGCCGATCGAGACCGGCCATCTGGACCGCTTGGTTATGATGCATGGCCTTGAAACCTGCGAGCGTCCTGCGGATCTTTTGACCGAAGCGTTTCGCGTTTTGGGGCCAGGCGGCAAGGCATTGTTTATCGTGCCCCACCGGGCCGGAATGTGGTCACGCAGTGATGCCACGCCCTTTGGATATGGAAGGCCCTATTCCATCGGGCAACTCGAAGCCCAGCTACGGCAGTTCGGCTTTATGCCAGAGCGCAACCGGGCGACGCTTTATCAGCCGCCCTCGCATAAACGCTTTTGGCGCAAGACGGGGCGTGTCTGGGAGAGCATGGGTAAAACCCTGTCGCCCGTAGTGGCTGGCGGTGTGTTGATGGTCGAGGCGAGCAAACGCGTGCATGCGTCGAGTGGTCCCGGGCTGCGTGCGGTCGTGCGCAAGCCGTTGGGTGTGTTGGCACCCAAACCCGAAACCGCGCCTGTGTAAAAGCCGCGGCCCCAGCAGCAAAGTTGAAAGGCGCTTGAGGTGTCCTGCATGAAGTGGATATCCTTCGTGGAGAATCTCTGCCCGATAAACGGGATAGGATCACTTCGCAAATGCCCCGAAATGACCCGTTTGCGCTAACGGAGCAGGGCAGTTTTTGGGCGGGAATCGCTAAAAAGGAGCCTTAAACTCACTTTTTTTTGACGCCTCGTCACTGGCAAAGGGTCGCACCCGCGCCAAGGCCCTTAAAACATGGGGTTTTTCGCAATCCGGCAATATGTCAAACAATGTTGCTAGGTGGGCTTTGCTCTGCTACATCCCTGACGGATTTTACTGCCCTGAGCAATCAGGGTCATGAAACGCCCCCGACGACTGCATACTTTTGTATGCAAAAATCGGGGCCAGAAAGCGGAAGGGTGGACGTGTCCGAACCAGCTTCGATCTCCTTCGGCATCGCCGAGCGATATGCCACCGCGGTCTTTGAGATCGTGAAAGAAAATGATGCGATCGAGAGACTTGAAACCGGTCTCACCGATCTGAGTAACGCACTGGCCGATAGCGCAGACATGCGCGATCTGATCACTTCTCCGGTTTACAGCCGTGATGTGCAGGCACAGGCCATTGCCAAAATTGCCAAACAAATGGGTCTTCAGCCTGTGCTGAAAAACGTTCTGGGTCTGATGGCCGAGAAACGCCGCTTGTTTGTTCTGCCTCAGCTGATTGAACAGCTGACTGCGATGGTCGCGGCAGAAAAAGGCGAAGTGACAGCCAATGTTGTTTCTGCCAAGGCTCTGACCAAAACCCAAAGCGAAAAACTGTCCAAGACTTTGGCGGCGCGCGTTGGGAAAGAAGTCAAAATCAATGCGACTGTTGATGAAGCACTCATCGGCGGTCTCGTCGTTAAAGTGGGTTCGAAGATGATTGATACGTCAATCGCCTCCAAACTCGACTCCCTCCAGAATGCAATGAAAGAGGTCGGATAATGGGTATCCAAGCAGCCGAAATCTCTGCGATCCTTAAGGACCAGATTAAAAACTTTGGCCAAGAAGCCGAAGTGGCCGAAGTCGGCCGTGTGCTTTCCGTCGGTGACGGTATTGCGCGCGTCTACGGCCTGGACAACGTTCAAGCCGGTGAAATGGTTGAATTCCCAGGCGGTATCATGGGCATGGCCCTGAACCTTGAGAACGACAACGTTGGTGTTGTTATCTTTGGTTCGGACCGTGACATTAAAGAAGGTGACACTGTTAAGCGCACCAACTCGATCGTGGACGTGCCAATCGGCAACGGTTTGCTGGGTCGTGTTGTTGACGGTCTGGGTAACCCGATCGACGGCAAAGGTCCGATCGAAGCGACCGAGCGCGGTATCGCTGACGTTAAAGCGCCTGGCATTATCCCACGTAAATCTGTTCACGAACCAATGGCAACCGGCCTGAAATCGGTTGATGCGATGATCCCGATTGGCCGTGGCCAGCGTGAGCTTATCATTGGTGACCGTCAGACAGGTAAAACTGCTGTTGCTCTCGATGCGATCCTGAACCAGAAATCGTACAACGAAGCTGCTGGCGACGACGAAAGCAAGAAACTGTACTGTGTGTACGTTGCTGTTGGCCAAAAGCGTTCGACTGTTGCGCAGCTGGTGAAGAAGCTGGAAGAAACCGGTGCGATTGAATATTCGATCGTTGTTGCTGCAACCGCTTCCGAGCCTGCTCCTATGCAGTTCCTGGCACCTTACGCCGCGACCGCAATGGCAGAATTCTTCCGTGACAACGGCCGCCACGCTCTGATCATCTATGATGATCTCTCCAAGCAAGCTGTGTCCTATCGTCAGATGTCGCTTCTGCTGCGTCGTCCACCCGGACGTGAAGCTTATCCTGGTGACGTTTTCTACCTTCACTCGCGCCTTCTGGAACGTTCGGCCAAGCTGAACGAAGATTACGGTTCCGGCTCGCTGACCGCGCTGCCCGTAATTGAAACCCAAGGTGGTGACGTTTCTGCGTTTATTCCGACCAACGTGATTTCGATCACCGACGGCCAGATCTTCCTGGAAACCGAATTGTTCTACCAAGGTATCCGTCCTGCTGTGAACACCGGTCTGTCGGTTTCGCGTGTTGGATCTTCGGCACAAACCAAAGCGATGTCTTCGGTTGCCGGTCCTGTTAAACTGTCGCTGGCCCAGTATCGCGAGATGGCTGCGTTTGCTCAGTTTGGTTCCGACCTTGATGCTGCAACCCAGCAGCTGTTGAACCGTGGTGCACGTCTGACCGAGCTGATGAAGCAGGCTCAGTACTCGCCTCTGACCAACGCTGAGATCGTCTGTGTAATTTTCGCTGGCGTGAACGGTTACCTCGACAAGATCGACGTTTCCGAAGTGGGCCGCTTCGAGCAAGGCATGCTGCAGCACCTGCGTGGCAAACATGCTGATCTGCTTCAGTGGATCACAGACGAAGATCCCAAGATCAAAGGCGACGCCGCCGATAAAGTGAAAGCAGCACTCGACGAATACGCCGCTGATTTCGCGTAAGGGGCCTGACAGATGCCAAATCTTAAGGACCTCAAAAACAGGATCGAGAGTGTGAAAAACACTCGGAAGATCACGAAAGCCATGCAAATGGTTGCCGCGGCGAAACTTCGCCGCGCGCAGGAAAGCGCGGAACAGTCGCGTCCTTACACAGAACGGTTCAATGCCGTTCTGGGTGGGCTGGCTGCTTCTGTTGGTGGATCAGACTCTGCGCCCAAGCTGCTCAGCGGCACAGGCAAAGACGATGTTCATCTGCTGGTCATCATGACTGCTGAACGTGGTCTGTGTGGCGGTTTCAACTCGAACATTGCCAAACTTGGCCGTGCTCGGGCACAGGAACTGCAGGCACAGGGCAAAACAGTGAAAATCATCACTGTTGGCAAAAAAGGCCGCGACAGCATCAAACGAGAGCTGGGCGATCACTTCGTTGGTCACGTCGACCTGACCGAAGTGAAGCGCGTCGGATATGATAACGCTCAGGACATCGCTCGCGATATCCTGACACGTTTTGATGACGAAGAGTTCGACGTTTGCACAATCTTCTTTGCGAAGTTTGTAAACGTTGTAACCCAGATCCCAACGGCTCAGCAGATCATCCCGGCCTCCTTTGAGGATGCTGGCGATGAAGGCACAGCGACGTTGTACGACTACGAGCCAAGCGAAGAAGCCATTCTGGCCGACCTGCTGCCGCGCGGAGTTGCAACTCAGATCTTTGCAGCACTGTTGGAAAACGGTGCATCCGAGCAAGGGTCACGGATGTCCGCAATGGACAATGCGACGCGCAACGCTGGCGAAATGATCGACAAACTGACCATTCAGTACAACCGCTCGCGTCAGGCTGTGATCACCAACGAGCTTATTGAAATCATCTCGGGCGCTGAAGCGCTCTAAGAACCGGAGACGAAACATGGCAAACGCAAAAGGCAAAGTGACTGCGGTCATTGGCGCCGTTGTGGACGTGCAGTTCGAGGACGCCCTGCCGGAAATCCTCAACGCACTCAACACGGAAAACAACGGTAAGAAACTGGTTCTGGAAGTTGCCCAGCACCTTGGTGAAAACACTGTCCGCGCAATCGCGATGGATGCGACCGAAGGTCTTGTTCGCGGTCAAGCCGTAGAAGACACAGGCGCACCAATCGCTGTTCCAGTTGGCACAGGTACACTTGGTCGTATTCTGAACGTGACTGGTGACCCGGTTGATGAAAAGGGTCCGGTTGACGCAACCGCTACACGCCCAATTCACGGCGACGCACCAGCATTCGCTGAGCAGTCGACAGCAACCGAAATCCTGACCACAGGTATTAAGGTTATCGACCTTCTCGCGCCTTACACAAAAGGTGGTAAAATTGGTCTGTTCGGTGGTGCGGGTGTGGGTAAAACCGTTCTTATCATGGAACTCATCAACAACATCGCGAAAGTGCACTCGGGTGTGTCCGTATTTGCGGGCGTGGGCGAGCGTACACGTGAAGGTAACGACCTTTACCACGAGATGATCGAATCCGGCGTTATCGTTCCTGATAACCTGCCTGACTCGAAAATTGCTCTGGTTTACGGCCAGATGAACGAGCCTCCCGGTGCGCGTATGCGTATTGCTCTGTCGGGTCTGACCCTTGCGGAACAGTTCCGTGACGAAACCGGCGCAGACGTTCTGTTCTTCGTGGACAACATCTTCCGCTTTACACAGGCTGGTTCGGAAGTTTCGGCTCTATTGGGTCGTATTCCTTCGGCGGTGGGCTATCAGCCAACACTCGCAACCGACATGGGCGCGATGCAAGAACGCATCACCTCGACCAAGTCCGGTTCGATTACGTCGGTTCAGGCCGTGTACGTTCCTGCGGATGACCTTACCGACCCTGCACCTGCAACGTCGTTTGCGCACCTTGATGCGACAACAGTTCTGGATCGTGCGATCTCGGAAAAGGGTATCTACCCTGCCGTGGATCCGCTTGGTTCGACCTCGCGTCTGCTTGACCCGCTGATCATCGGCGACGAGCACTACAAGGTTGCTTCGGACGTTCAGCAGATCCTGCAGCGTTACAAGTCGCTTCAAGACATCATCGCCATCCTTGGTATGGACGAACTGTCGGAAGAAGACAAAATGGCTGTTGCCCGTGCGCGTAAGATCGAGCGTTTCCTCTCGCAACCGTTCGACGTTGCGAAAGTGTTCACCGGCTCTGACGGTGTTCAGGTTCCGCTGGAAGACACCATCGCTTCGTTCAAAGCCGTTGTGGCTGGCGAATATGATCACCTGCCCGAAGGCGCCTTCTATATGGTTGGCGGCATCGACGAAGTGATCGCAAAAGCCGAGAAAATGGCTGCTGAAGCGGCCTAAGGAGGCCCCTGATGGCAAACACGATGCAATTTGACCTGGTCAGCCCTGAGCGTAGCCTAGCTTCGCTCGAGGTGACCTCGGTCCAGATCCCCGGCGCAGATGGCGATATGACTGCCATGCCCGGTCACGCTGCGGTGCTGACATCGTTGCGTCCCGGTGTTGTGAAAGTTCAATCGGCTGACGGTGAGAAAGATTTTGTTGTGACCCGCGGTTTCGCGGAAATCTCGGCAGATTCTATCTCGGTGATTGCCGAGCACGCCCACGTGGGAACGGAAGTGACCAAAGCAGATCTGGAAGATGTCCTGACTGCAGCCAAAGGCGCTGTGGAAACGGCCAACTCGGAAGACAAAGACGCGGCAGAGAAATTTGTTGCTGACCTGGTTTCCCTGATGGACGCGATGGATTGATCTAGGTTTTCAAAAGTTTAAAGAAGGGGCTGCACTTTCGAGTGCGGCCCCTTTTTTGTTGTATTGCGGAACAATTTCACCATAGTGAAAATAATCTGGAAGGCCCTATGAAACGACTAAGAACACATCTCGTTGGAATCGACCAAGGCGATGCCCCGATATTTTCAGACTTTGAAAATGGTGGGGAAATGTGGACAGGGCATGGCGCACGTGAACGCCGCGTTCCAATCGCGTTTTCGGAAACGTTTCTAAGTGTCCCTGCGGTGCATGTAAGCCTGTCACTGTCTGACATTGACAGTGGTCCGCACCAGCGCGCCGAGGTCGTGGCCGAAAAAATCTCCTTGTCCGGATTTGACCTGGTGTTTCGCACCTGGGGAGACAGCCGCATTGCGCGTGTTCGCATGAGCTGGCTGGCAATTGGTGAGTTGGCCAATGATGATGATTGGGAAATTCGCTGAATTCCGACTTCATTTCATGAAAAAGGGCGCCTTGTCGGGCGCCCTTTTCACGTTTGGAATCATAACCATCTGCCGGTTGAGTCAGGCGCGGAACATGCCTTCGTAAGCGGGCTCTAGGGTCTCTGTTTCAAACAAAGAAGACACGCTTGTACCATTCCAGATGTTGAGGATTGCCTGCGCGAACATTGGGGCGGTGGGCACGATGCGAATGTTTGGCGCGTCCAGAACCGGCTGGGTCGGCTCGATGGAATCCGTAATCACCAAAGATTTCATAACGGATTTGGTAACCCGGTCGACGGCTGGGCCGGACATGACACCGTGCGTGATATAGGAATGCACTTCGGTTGCGCCGTGATCCATCAGGACTTCGGCCGCTTTGCAAAGCGTACCCGCGGTGTCGCACATGTCATCAACGATCAGGCATTTCTTGCCCTCGACGTTCCCGATGACGGTCATCTCGGCAATCTCACCGGGCTTTTCGCGGCGCTTGTCCACGATCGAAAGTGGGGCGCCAATACGTTTGGCCAATTCGCGTGCGCGGGCAACACCCCCAACGTCAGGCGAAACAACCATGACGTCTTTCAAATCTTCGCCTTTGAACTGGTTCAGGATGTCCAATGCAAAGATGGGCGAGGCATAAAGGTTATCCACCGGAATATCGAAGAAACCCTGAATCTGTGCAGCGTGCAGATCCATTGTCAAAACGCGCTCAACGCCGGCTTCGACCAGCATGTTTGCAACCAGCTTGGCCGAGATGGGCGTGCGGGCTTTGGCGCGGCGATCCTGACGGGCATAGCCGAAATAGGGAATAACGGCCGTGATACGCGCAGCTGACGAACGACGCAGCGCATCAACCATGATGAGCAGCTCCATCAAGTTGTCATTAGCCGGGTTCGATGTGGGCTGAATGATAAACATGTCTTCGCCGCGAACGTTTTCGAACACCTCGACAAAGATCTCTTGGTCGTTAAAGCGTTCGACACGGGCATCAACAAGACCCAGCGTTTTGCCGCGGTGCATGGACATGCGTCGCGCGATGGCCAGTGCCAAAGGTTTGTTGGCGGTACCCGTGATGAGTTTCGGTTCCAGGATGGTAGGCATATGAGTGGTCCCCAGGTCATAAGTCCGTCTGCGCAGATGACAGATTCGTAACGTTGCACCTCGCTTAACATGGCCCTAACGTCTGGCAAAGTGATGGAGCAGCGCGGAGTCAGCAAATGACACATATAGACTACTATTTCTCGACGATTTCACCCTATGCCTATCTTGCGGGCGACCGTTTTGAGGCTGTGGCCAAGAAACACGGGGCGAAAGTGACCTATAAGCCGCTTGATATTATGGGTCTGTTCGGACGCACAGGGGGGACGTCTCCCAAGGATCGCCACGTAAGCCGTCAGGAATATCGGGCACAAGAACTGGAGCGTCAGGCCCAGAAGTTGGAAATGGACTTCAATCTGAAACCCGCGCACTGGCCCACGAACGCGGCACCGTCGTCTTATGCGATCATCGCAGCACAAAAAGCGGGTGGTGGTGACCTTGGTAAACTGTGCCAGTCCGTGCTGCGTGCCTGCTGGGCGGGTGAGCAGGATATCGCACAGGATGAGGTCGTGAAAACTTGTTTGAGCGAAGCTGGATTTGATCCCGCTCTTGCGGATAGCGGCCTTCTGGTCGGCGCAGAAACCTATTCCAGAAATCTGGAAGATGCGGTGTCGGCAGGCGTATTTGGATCGCCCTTCTACGTAACGGAAACCGGTGCTCGTTTCTGGGGGCAGGACCGTCTGGAAGACCTTGACCTTCATTTGGCAGGAAAGCTCTAAGACATGAGTTTGGATACACCGGCGACTTTGCCCCTGCACAGCCGTGTTTTTGGCCATGGACCAGAGCAGGCTTTGGCGTTGCACTGTTCCTTGGCACATTCCGGCGCCTGGAAGGGAATCGCCGGTGCATTGGAAGATGACCTTTCTATTCAGGCGCTGGACCTTCCCAGTCACGGACGCAGTCCGGACTGGGACGGGACGGGTGATCTGACAGAAGCGTCGTTGAAGGCCGTCTTACCCTTTCTGGATCGTCCGATGCATCTGATCGGGCACAGCTATGGGGGTGTTTTAGCGCTTATGCTGGCCTTGGAACGTCCGAAGTATGTCAAAAGCATTTCGGTGTACGAGCCGGTTCTCATGGCGGTTGCCAATGAAGATGCGCCCGAGTTGGGCGATTGGAACCGTGAACACATGCGTGAGGTAAACAGCCACATCAAAGCTGGTGATCCGGCTATGGCCGCAAGGTTGTTCATGCGCGTGTGGGGGGATGGGCGTCGCTGGGATGATCTGCCTGCTGAGTTGCGCGAAGGATCAACCCGCAGAATCACCTTTATTGGCGACAGTCAGCCCGCGATCATGGAAGACAATCAAGGCGTGGTGGCACGGCTGGGGAATATCAAGGCGCCCTTGCTTGTGATGGACGGAGGTGAGTCGCCGGAGTTGATGCATATTGTGCAAGAAGGCATTGCCGCGCGTGTTGAAGGCGCCGTGCATCGCCGGTTTGAAGGGCAGGCTCACATGGGCCCGGTCACAAATCCAAAGGATGTTGCTGCCGAAATTCTGTCCAACATACGTCGCGCAACCCCGTAAGGTATGCTCCCGCCCTTTTTTGCCGCAGCGCTGCTGCGTTGAAAAACGTTGGGCCAAGCCGCGCCAAAGGCGCGGCTTCATCGCTTGTGGATACCTTGATAGATCACGCCGGTTGCAGATCTTCCCGGCGGTTAGTCCGCTCCAATGAGCGAGATAAACTGGTCAATCTGCTCATTAGAAAGGGACCAGTCACAGACTAGGCGCGCCTCCAGCATTTCAGCGGGATCATCGCCTTCCAGTTCTCCAGACCACACATAATACAATGCACCCGCATCATGCAGGCGCTGGTGCGCGGCACGGGGGAAGCTGCAGAAGACAATATTGGCCTGCGGGTCGTGCATGAATTTGACGCCAAGGTCTTTCAGCCCCTTGGCAAGCCTTGCGCAGTTTGCATTGGCCTGCTGCGCGTTCTGACGCCAAACATCATCCGTCAGATAGGCATTCATTTGGGCCGAGAGATACCGGTGCTTGGAAAAGAGGTGCGCGCCACGCTTGCGGCGCAATTCAAATTCCCATGCCTTATCCGGATCAAAAAAGATGACGGCTTCGACGCCAACACAGCCATTTTTGGTGCCACCGAAACTGACAACATCAACGCCAGCCTTCCATGTCATATCCGCAGGTGAGCAATCGAGCGCAACCAGAGCATTTGCAAAGCGCGCCCCGTCCAGATGCACAGGAAGGTCAAACGATTTTGCCACTTTGGTCAGCGCGTTCAGTTCCTCAAGACTGTAAACGGTTCCACGTTCGGTCACCTGCGTTATGGACACAGGGCCCCGCTGTGGTCCGTGCACGCCGCGTGTCTCTTCACGCCGTATCGACTGTTCCAGAGCTGTAGGGGTCATTTTTTCGCCCTCGCCGACCAGGGTCAGCTTGGCACCGCCTGCAAAGAATTCCGGAGCGTTGCACTCGTCTTCCTGAATATGGGCCACAGGCGCGCAAAACATGGTCTGCCATGGCTGGCAATAACAGGCCAAGGCAAGCGAGTTGGCGGCGGTTCCTGTCGCAACAAGAAACACCTCTGCGTTTGGGGCTTCGAAAATATCGCGGATTTTGGTGCGCACTTCATCCATGATAGGGTCGGCACCATATGGCATGGCATAGCCTTGGTTGGCATCTGCCAAAGCCGTCAAAACACTCGGGTGCGCCGGTCCGGCATTATCAGAGGCGAAAAACATCAGGCGGGCTCCTCAATGATGTAGTCTTCCCAGTCGTCTTCGTCGACTTCGAATTCTGAAACTGTACGATGCTGTATGGAAACACCAGCCTGATGAACCGAGTTGGGATCACCCGAAATCAGAGGGTGCCAATTGAAAAGCGGCTTGCCTTCCCAAAGAAGGCGATAGGCACAGGTTTGTGGCATCCAGTACGCATGATCGTCGATGTTGGAAGGGCTCATCACAATGCATTCCGGCACAAACTGGTGGCGAATGTCGTACTGAGTACAGTGACAGGTGCTGTCATCCAGCAGTCTGCACGCCACACAAGTGAGTTCAACCTGTCCGGTTTCCGCATCTTCCAGTTTGTTCAGACAGCATTTGCCACAGCCGTCACACAGCGCTTCCCATTCTTTCGGGGTCATCTTTGACAGCGGTTTGCGTTCCCAAAAACGATTGGCAAGACCCTTGCGTGGGATGGGATCAGAGGTTGTCATAACGCAGCCAGAATCTCGCGACAGGTCGCGCAATCGGCGTCGATCTGCGCCACAAGGGCCTCAAGCCCGTCAAATTTCCATTCAGGGCGCAGAAAATCGATCAGCGCTATCGACAATTCGGTGCCATAAAGATCACCGGAAAAGTCAAAGATATGGGTTTCGATGTTGGCTTTGTTGACACCAAACATGGGGCGGACACCGACCGATGCCGCGCCTTGATAGCTGCCTTGGTGCGGGCCTTCCAGAACATCGACAAGAACTGCATAGACACCAAACTTGGGTGGATGCAGGCCGTCGATGGACATGTTGGCGGTTGGAAACCCAAGGTCGCGGCCGCGCTGGTCGCCCCCGATAACAGGGCCATCAACACGGTGCCAGTGACCAAGCATCGTCGCAGCATCACGAGGCCGACCTTCGGTCAGCGCTTTGCGGATCTCGGTAGACGACACCTGAGTTTCGGCGTCCCGAACAAGGGGGGCAATGGTCACGTCAAATCCCATCTCTTTACCAAAAGCCTGCAGGTCTTCGGCGGTGCCTTTGCGCCCTTTGCCGAAACAAAAGTCCGCACCCACAACAACGTGGCGCAGGCCAAGGCCATCCGCCAGAACATCGCGCGCAAAATCCTTGGGGGTCAGGCCGGACAGTGTCGCATTGAAGGGCAACTCATAGAGCCGCTCTACCCCAAGTTTTTCGAGCCGGTTTGCGCGTGTTTCCGCACTTGTCAGCCGAAAGGGCGGGGCATCGGGGGCGAAGAATTCGCGCGGATGGGGCTCGAACGTGACAATACCCAAAGGCGCGTCGTCGTTGGCCTTGCGCGCGATGTCGATGACCGATTGATGGCCAAGGTGCACGCCGTCAAAGTTTCCGATCGCAGCGCTCGCGCCGCGATCCTGTTCGTCTACATACTGATAGTCACGAATGATCCGCATATGGCAGGGTTAGCCTTAGCTGACAGCGGGTGCAAGAGTGTCAGGCACGGTTGCCCTACTCAAACCCTAAAGCGCTGCGGCACAGGGGGCGGTGAGAGGCGAAAGCGAGGCGGTGCTTTGCAGGTTCACCTCGGTCCAAAGCCCTGTGATGTTCCCGAGAGGGCAGGTTCTCTCACCCCGATCACCAAGTGATGGTACAGGCGCCGCTTCACGTGTACCCTAAACGCAAAAAGCCGCCAATATTGGCGGCCTTGTTTGTTTTGATCTGCTCTGACGGGATCAGTCGAATTTGCGAGAAGGTGCCAGCACCATTGCCTCGCCGATCAGAACCTTTTTGCCGTCAACCGAGCAATGGCAATCAAGTTTCACGCGACGTTTGGAAAAATCGATGTCCACAACTTTGACTTCGGCATAGACCATGTCGCCTGGACGTACTGGCGCCAAAAACTTGAGGGTTTGCCCCATGTAGACAGTCCCGTGGCCGGGAAGCTGCTCTCCGATAACGGCAGAGATCAACCCAGCGGTCAACATCCCGTGGGCAATGCGCCCCTCAAAGATGGTGTCATTGGCGTATTCGTCATCCATGTGAACAGGGTTATGGTCGGTGGAGACCTGTGCAAACATCTCGATGTCTTCGTCGGTGACGACTTTACGAAGATAACGGGACATACCCATCTCGATGTCTTCGATGCAGATCGTTCCACGTGGCAGGTTGTCCAACATTCCACCCTCCGGATTTTGATGGCCTTGAAATATTCAAGCGACTCTCGTCGCCGTTCCGCAACTTTATTACTTTGCAGGCGCAGAAAATCAAGCCCTAATCTGCCTAGCGCAGCTGTCCAATGGCAAAATTTGGTGCCACATTTTCCTTTGCCAGATAGGTTTCCAGCGCTGCAGGATCCGGATCCTGTACGGTTTTTGTTTCTGCAGCGGCAAGGCCACCGGAAATAAACAGAGAATCAATATCCTCACCCATGCCACCAAGAATGTCCGTCTGTGCCCCGTCACCGATTGCCAGAATGGAGGCCGAGGGGACGTCTTTGCCTGTCGCGGCAAGGCGGCGGCGTGCCAGATCGTAGATCGGCGGATGGGGTTTCCCGAAATAGAGGCTTTCACCGCCCATTTCCGTATACAGACCCGCCAGCGCACCGGCGCACCATTCGCGTGTCTCTCCGCGATCAACAACGATGTCCGGATTGGCGCACAACAGTTTGAGACCCTTGGTCTTGGCAAACAGGAAGTCGGCCCGATTTGTTGCGGGATCAGCCATCGGATCAAACGGGCCACAGCAGACGATGCCTTCGGCTTCTGCCAGTGGCACGCGCGTAATTTCTACGGGGTTGTCAATCACTTCCAGTGGTGTGAAGAACTGTTCATCCCGCCGCCATTCCCCCATGAAATAGACCTTTTGGCCTACGGCGCCTGTGAACATGGCAGCGCGGGCAGAATCGCCCGAAGTCGCGATCGTATCGTAGGCATCGGCGGGAACGCCGAATGTTTCGAGCTGAACCGCAACGCCCGCGCGCGGTTTGGGAGAGTTGGTCACCAGCACAACCGTACCGCCTTTTTTGCGGTACTCCTGCAAAGCGGCGACCGCTTCGGGATAAGCTGTGACGCCGTTGTGGACGCAGCCCCAGAGGTCGACAAAAAGCGCCTCGTAACGGTCTGAAATCTCGGAAAGCGCGGAGATGATCTGGGTCATGACGGTGTCCTGTCGGCAAGAGGTTTCGGGGGCAGGTATGTCAAAGCGACGGGTGTGTTTCCAGCATAAAACCCAGATATCGGAGACCTGATTTGTCAGGCGCTGGGATTTTTGCTGCGTTGCGGCGGGCGCGACGTTCCAGTGGACAGAATTTGGATCATGCGGAACCATGTTCCGAAGGGAGGAACAACAATGGATCAACATCTGTTTCTGGGAGAAGAGCACTCGATTCTACGCGACCAGTTGCGTCGCTTCGTAGAAGAGCGGGTGAAACCCAACGGAGACGCTTGGGAAGAGGCAGGCATGGTCCCGCGCGACATCCTGCGCGAGATGGGGGACCTCGGGTTTCTCGGGGTGCGCTATCCCGAGACATACGGCGGCAGCGATATGGACACGCGCGCAACCGTTGTTCTTGCGGAAGAGCTTGGAAAGTCCACGTTCTCGGGGTTTGCAATCACTGCGCTGGTGCACACGGATATGGCGTCTGTCCACATCTTTAACGCCGGAAACGAGGCGCAAAAGGCGCAGTACATGCCCGACATCATCGCAGGTCGCAAGATTACGGCCGTTTGTGTGACCGAACCGGGAGCGGGGTCGGACGTACAGGGCATGCGCAGCCATGCGCGACGTGAGGGAGATCACTATATTCTGAATGGATCCAAGATGTTCATCACAAACGGTGTGCATGCGGATCTGTATTGTGTGGCGGCGAAAACGGACCGCGAAGGCCCGTCGAGCCAATCGGTGACCATGTTTTTGGTGGAAAAGGGCGTGGAAGGGTTCAGCGTGAGCCGAAATCTGGACAAACACGGCTGGCGATCTTCGGATACGGCCGAGTTGTCGTTTCAGGACGTCCGCGTTCCGGTCGAGAATGTTCTGGGGGCTGAAGGGCAGGGGTTCTATGCGATCATGCAGAATTTCCAGAACGAGCGATTGGTGGCGGCGGCTGCGGCTGTCGGGGAATCAACGGCTGCGATTGAGCTGACCACGGCCTATGTCAAAGAACGTCAGGCCTTTGGAGCGCCACTCTGGTCCAAACAGGCCATCCGGCAAAGACTGGCGATGTTGTCGGCGCGGGTCACAGCAGCGCGGGCGCTGGTCTATCAAACGGCAGCGCGCGATGCGAATGGCGAAGACGTGGTGCGTGAAGTGTCGATGCTCAAAGCGCTTTGTGGCGAGCTTGTGAACGAGGTTATGTATGATTGCCTGCAGTTCCACGGTGGTGCGGGGTATTTGCGGGGCATGACCATCGAACGCATGGCACGTGACGCACGGGTTCAGTCGATTGGTGGAGGGGCAACAGAGGTCATGTTGGAAGAGGTCGCCAAACGGATGTAATCCCCGGTCTGGGGAATGGGGCGCTGCCCCGCCCCGAAACGCAAGCGTTTCGGGACTCCCCGGGATATTTTGGCCAAGAGAAGATTGGGTGCGGGCCCCGACCGTCCAGGATGGTCGGGGCCTTGTTTTCAAAGGGTGATACGGAACCGGGCAAAGCCATCTGGACCGTCGCCGGCGGGTTCGATTTCCACGCCTTCCACCTTGTCGGAATAGGCCGCGGCCGCAGGGCCAGTATCGAACAGGACGGTGGTGTCGGGCAGGGGAGCGAACGACCAGTTGGCATCGGCGCGGGGGCTGATTGTGCCTTGTTCGACGATATAGCGTACGATCACGTCGCGGTTGGTGTCTGGCCCTTCAAAGATCACGGTTTCTGAACTTGCGCCCGGGAAGTTCCCGCCGCCACCTGCGCGGTAGTTGTTGGTAGCGATGACGAACTGCTGGTCGTCTGTGACTGGTTGCCCGTTGAATGCCAGATTGACGATCCGAGAGGCGTCTGGGTTGGCTATTTCGCCTTTTGCGGTGAAACGCGACGGCTGGCTCAGGTCGATTTGATAGGTGACGCCATCCACTACATCAAAATTGTAGGACGGGAAGTCGGGGTTCAGAAGGACCTGATCGGGCTTTCCGGCTTCGACCTGGTTGAATATTCCCGCCGAGCGTTCCAGCCATCCTTTGAGCTGTGCGCCATTTACAAGGACGGCGCGGGCTGTGTTGGGATAGAGATAGAGGTCGGCCACGTTGCGGATGGCCACATCTCCGACAGGGACGTCAGTGTAATATTGGGGGCCGCCGCGGCCGCCGGCCTTGAAAGGGGCCGCTGCTGACAGGATGGGCAGGCCTTCGTATTCGGTGCCCTTCATCATCTGGCCGATATACCATGTTTGCGCTATCGAGACGATTTGCACCGAAGGGTCATCGGCCACCAGAGCAAAATAGGAATGCAATGGTGCATCTGTTTTACCAACCGCGCGACGCACATAGGCCAGTGTTGCGTCATGCTCGGGGCGCACGGCCTGTTCAATCGCGGCAATGCTGGAAACCAGCGGTGTGATCGAGCGGTCTTCGTTCCGCTTTGAGATGGGACGGGCTTCGCTGGAGTGTGTGACAACCTTCCATGTGTTGCCGTCGCGTTCCAGCATCAGGTCAATCAGACCCATGTGAGAGCCCCAGAAGCCACCCATCGTGGCAGGTTTGCCCATGATGGTGCCTTTTTCGACATCAACCCCGGCCATGTTGTCATATGCCGGTGACGGGAATACGCGGTGGTGGTGTCCCGTAAGTATTGCGTCAATGCCTTCTACAGCGGCCAGAGGGATTGAAGCGTTTTCCTGCCCCTCGATATGGTCCGCCTCGCCGATGCCCGAGTGGCTGAGCGCGATGATGATATCGGCCCCGTCTTCTTTCATCTGCGGGACCCATGCACGGGCGGTTTCAACGATGTCGCGGGCCTGAACCTTGCCCTCGAGATGACGGCGGTCCCAGTTCATGATCTGCGGTGGAACAAATCCAATCAAACCAACACGGATCGGATGCGTCTGGCCTGATCCGTCGGTGATCTGGCGGTCAAGGATGACATAGGGCTTCAGAAGGGTTTTGTCATCGCGAGGGGTTGCGCCCTGTTCAAGGGAAACGTTTGCACACACGACGGGGAACTTGGCCCCACCCAGCGATTTCATCAGGAAGTCCAGGCCGTAGTTGAATTCGTGATTGCCAACCGTGGCCCCGTCAAAGCCCAGGACGTTCAATGCCGAGATAATTGGATGTTTGTCCCCTTCTGCCATCCCCCGTTCATAGGCGATGTAATCCCCCATTGGATTGCCTTGCAAAAAGTCCCCGTTGTCGAACAACAGCGAGTTTGTGCTTTCCGCGCGCACATCATTGATCAGAGACGCCGTGCGCGCCAGACCAACCGTGTCGACCGGTTTGTCCCCATAATAGTCATACGGGAAAACGTGCACGTGCAGGTCTGTGGTTTCCATGATCCGCAAATGCGCCTGATTGGAGGCCGCGATTGCAGAGTAGGGGTGAAGGGCAACAAAGCTGGCACCGGCACCAAGGAAAGCACGGCGATTAAGAGTGAAAGCCATTGGGGACTCCTGTTTCTTGAATGAAAAGGATTTAAAGGGAGATTGTGACGCGGCTTTATCGATTGGTCAAAATATTCGTGACAGGCCACGTTTGAAAGGGCTGGACCACATCCGCACAAAGCCCAACAATAGAGCAGCGAACAGGGGGCATTTGTGGCTTTATTACAAATCGACAACCGTCAGGCGCGGCATTTATGGCTGTCTGCACAAGGGATAGACCGCGCGCCGACAGGGCCGCTGGATTTGCCCGAGATCATTCGTCAGTTGGGATTTGTCCAACTGGACACCATTCAGGTCGTGTCCCGCGCACACCATCATATCCTGTGGAGCCGCAATCAAAACTATCGTGAACCGATGCTGGACCGGCTTATGGCACGGGATCGCGCTGTCTTTGAACATTTTACGCACGACGCGTCTGTTCTGCCGATGGAATTCTTGCCCATGTGGCGGCGACAGTTTCAACGCAAGCAGGCGCAGCTTGATCGTGCTGGGTGGTTCAAAGGTCTGCCGGACAAACCCGAGCGGGATGCCATCAAGGCGCGGATTGAACGCGAGGGGCCCCTGTCGACTCATGCGTTTGACACCAAGGTCGAAGGCAAGCGTGAAATGTGGGCGCGTCCGCCCCACAAAAAAGCGCTGGATTACATGTGGTACAGTGGCGAATTGGCGACCTGTCACCGTGTGAATTTCACCAAATACTATGATTTGGCCGAACGGGTTTTCCCTGCTGCGCTTTCTGAAGTTGCTCTCACAGACGAGGCGCAGATTGACTGGCTGTGCCGCGCCGCACTTGATCGGATAGGCGTCGGAACATCAGGCGAGATACAACAGTTTTGGGATGCCGCCAGCGCGCAAGAAGTAAAGGCGTGGCTTGGGCGGGCGAAAACGGACCTGCAAGAGGTCGAGGTGCAAACCGCAAAGGGCGATTGGGTCACGGCATTTGCCCCTACCAATCTTGAAGATCGCCTTGCCGGGGTGGCGTCTCCGACGTCACGGCTCAGAATTTTGAACCCGTTTGATCCTGTGGTGCGGGATCGCAAGCGTCTGTTCCGTCTGTTCGGGTTTGATTATCGCAATGAGATGTTCGTGCCAGCCGCCAAGCGCCTTTGGGGATATTATGTCTTCCCGATTTTAGAGGGAGACCGGTTTGTGGGGCGGATTGAGCTCAAGGCCGATCGAAAGAAATCACTGCTGACCGTTGTGAATTTCTGGCCCGAGCCCGGTGTGCAATGGTCGGCACGGAGGTTCGGAAAACTAGACGCCGAGCTTCAGCGCCTTGCGCGGTTTGTCGGCGGGGATACGATCACGTGGAGCAAGGTAATTCCGATCTAAGCCGAGCCAAATGACGCGTTATGTCAGAATGGCAGGAATGACCGGTTTGAGCCCAATTTGACGAATGCTGCGCTAGACGTGAAAGTCTGCTTTGACCACAGTGAGTAAAAGTTTCATGTCTAACTCTTGATACAGGTGTCCTAGTCTTCTGAAAATGACAAAGGAGTGCATATGACAAAACTGAAAACCTCACTTGCGATAATTGTTGTGTGCACCTTCACTTGGCTCTGTTTTTTTGGAAACCTGTTACAACAGACGCCTTCAACATTGACTGTAGTAGTTTTCGTCATTTGCGCTGGGTCTTTTGGAACGCTGGTTTTTCTGAGAGCTTTCTCATTTATGATTTGGCTGAAAGAGCGGCTCTTCGGTTAAGTTCCAGCCGTGTGAGACATGGCTTCACTTGCGTTCGATTACAGTTCTGATTGGAGTAGTTCCACCCTCCCAAAAAGGACGGCTTTGGGAACGCTTTCCAGAAAGCCGACGTTGGTCAATTTTCAATAGATGGCAGCTAAGTCCCGCAAAGTTGGCATAAAGAAATGAAAAAGGGCGCCCCGAAGGACGCCCTTTCGTAATCTTGTAAAGTCAGATCAGACCTTGAGGTTCGGGATGATCTGCTTTTTGCGCGACATGATGCCGGGCAGGACAACGTTGTTGCCTTCGACGGTTGCGCCAAAGCTTTTCTCTGCAACGCCTTTGACCACATCGTTCGGTACCAGCAGGGTTGCTTCTTCTTTCAGGATGTCGACAACAAACAACAGAACCTCGTCAACGCCGTCTTCGGCTGCGACGGTTTTGAAGGTCTCCATCAGGCTCTCTTTGCGGTCCAGCGGGATTTCCGGAGCAGTTGTTTCCAGAACCGAAACGCGGAACTTGGTGCCGTCGACTTCGTATTCTTTCGAGTCCATGCGGATCAGTTCAGCATCCGAGAATGCCGAAACGTCAGATTTCGCAGCGAACATTTCCGCAGCGTATTCTGTGACGTTGATGCCCAGATCAGCGGCCAGTGCGGCAACGACTTCGCGGTCACGGTCTGTGGTTGTAGGCGAACGGAATTCCAGAGTGTCCGACAGGATGCAGGTCAGAGCCGCGCCTTTGATGTTCTCGGGCATCTTGGCTGCGTCGTCGCCCATCAGATCGTACATGATGGTCGCAGTACAGGCCAGCGGACGGATTGTGATGTCGATTGGGCCTTTGGTTTCCAGACCGCCAACCAGTTTGTGGTGGTCGATGATGGCCTGAACGTCTGCACCGTTGATGTTTGCGGGCAATTCGGCAGGGTTGTTGGTGTCGACAACAACACAAGCCTGATCGTCAGCTACATCTTCGATGATGTCCAGCATGTCAAAGCCCCAGCGGTTCAGCATGAACGCAGCTTCTGTGTTGGGCTGACCCAGCAGAACGGGCTTGGCGTCAACGCCTTTGACTTCGTTCAGATACCAAGCCCAGATCAGGGGCGATCCGGTGGAATCTGTATCAGGAGATTTGTGGCCGAAAACGAGGGTTGTCATAATCAGGTGTCCTTCATGGAATGCGGTATTTTGCGCGCCTTATAGGGGCTGGGCACGTCGTTGTCACGTCCCGTCAACGCGGCTGCGACACGAGGTCTAAGAGTGATGCTGCAATGCAGCAATCTGGTTTTGTTATTCGCCGTCATGCACCAGAGGGGCAACGGCAAATCCCTGCTTTTGAAGCAAAGACAAGAGGCCGTCTTCCCCCGGCAGATGCAGCGCCCCCACGGCCACCAAGGCCGGAGATTGCGCGAGTGAGTCGGCAAGCGTGCGAGACCAAAGCAGATTGCGGTCTGTCAAAAGCGCCTGCTCGAACTCTTCGAGTATTCCCGTCACACGGTCGTATTGCTCTGGTCCCGCTTTTTCAAAGGCCTGTGCACGGGTGAATTCCCACGCCAGCGCGACCTCTTCATCAAAGTAAAAGTTCACCAGATCCGATGTCGTGTCGTGGCCCGCGAGACCAAAGGCAACCGCATCACGTAAATCGGACACCTGCTTTTCAAGAGGGTCGCCCGCCAAAATCTGCAAAAGGCCCTCGGTGTTGTCGAGTGAGCTGGTTGCAAGCCCTTTATCCTTGGCGATGCGTTCTATCTGTCGGTCCAAACCGATTTTTCCGGCCCGCTGTTCTTCAAGGACACATGGGGGCACGGCCAGCGCCAGACCCAGAAACCAGGGCTGGTATTTTGCTGCCATAAACCCCGGAAGCCCGGCCTCTTCGATGCGCGGCAAAAGCGTATTCCAGGTGTCTTCTCCCAATCGATCAATCAGACTCGGCCCCTCGGTGATCATGAACAGGGCACTGTTGGATGTCAGGGTTGTGAGAAAGGCGGCTTCATCTTCGCTTGTCATCTCGAGAACAAGAGCGTCGACCTTGTCATACAAAGGCTGCACACGAGCGAGCGTTTCGGCATGCCGCGGGTTGCTCAGGTGCAACGTGCCAACGATGTAAGAGGTCACATCGTTTTTGGATACTTGCCAAATCAGCCCCTTTGCAAAGGGTTGCTGATGCGCCGCGGTGCGCATCTCGGTCTGTTTCTTTTCAGGAAGTTTGGAAAAGACAGATGTATCTGGACATTCTGCAAGGGCAGGGGATGCGATGAAAAAGGCCAGAAGGGCAGAAAAAATGCGTTTCACGGTCAGCCTCAAAGGAAATGATGTGATTTCTAGATAGAGGCGTGACCATAAATCACAAGTCCGACAAAACCGCTCATCTCTGTATTTGGCAGGGACACGTTTTGGCGCTACTCCTTAGGTATGGCGAAGATCAGCGAAACAGAACTCTACTCTCCTGTAAAAGCGTGGCTTGAAACGCAGGGTTTTGACGTAAAAGCCGAAGTCGGCGCAGTCGATGTCATGGCGCGCCGCAAAGACGAAGACCCTCTCATTGTCGAGTTGAAAACCGGCTTTTCACTGACGTTGCTGCAACAAGCGGTTGCCCGTCAAAGTGTCAGCGATTGGGTCTATGTCGCAGTGCCGCGCTGGTCCGGCAAACCGGGGTGGCGCAGCTTTAAGGCGAATGTTGGGCTGTGCAAGCGGCTCGGCATTGGTGTTTTGTCTGTACGGCTGAAAGACGGTCATGTTCAGGCCCATTGTGACCCTGTTGAATACCGCCCGCGCAAATCGAAACCCCGAAAAGGGGCTCTGCTCAAGGAATTCGACAGGCGCCAAGGTGATCCCAATGTCGGCGGCACACGCGGTGCAATCACAACCGGATACCGCCAAGAGATGGAGCGTTGTGCGCATTATCTGGCACAGCATGGCGCCTCTCGCGGGCGAGATGTCGTCAAAGGGGCCGAAGTGCCGCAAGCCACACGCATGATGCGGGACAACTATTATGGATGGTTCAAAAACGTCGAAAGAGGCGTTTACGTTTTGTCGCCCGCAGGTGTTGATGCCCTGCGCAATCTTGCGCCGGAGGCATAAGGGATGTCCGAACTAAAGACCAAAGTGAACGCGCTTTATACCGGCCAATCCCGTTTGGCGGTGCTGTTCAGGTATGGTCTCATCCTGTTTGATCTCATGAGCATCAGCTATTTCATTCTGGTGACGCCTTTGCCGCATACATCAACAATTGATGCGGTGAACCTTTTGATCGGAGTGGTTATTCTTGTTGATTTTTTGGCCCGCTTCTGGATCTCCCAAGACCGTCTGCAACACGCATCTCGGATTTATGTGATTGCCGACGTGCTGGTTCTGCTTTCACTTGCGCTGAACCGGTTCTCGCCGTTTGATCTCGCGTTTTTGCGGATTTTACGGGGTTTGAGGTTGGGCCATTCGCAATTTCTGCTTCAGGATCTCAGGCGGGCAAGCCGGTTCTTTCGCCGTCGTGAAGATGCCATTGTGGCTGCCGTCAACATGTTCGTGTTCGTGTTTACCACAGCATCGATGATCTACACGTTTTTTGGAAAGGTCGGGACCGGATACAGCGGTTATGTTGATGCCGTCTATTTCACGATATCAACCCTCACCACTACAGGATACGGAGACATTACGCCGGTCTCAGTCATGGGCAAGATTGTCTCGATGGGGATCATGGTTGTTGGTGTTTCTTTGTTCCTGAATTTGGCGCGTTCGATTGTGATGCCTCCAAAGGTGCGTCACACCTGTTCAAGCTGCGGTTTGAAGCGTCATGACGAAGATGCCGTTCACTGCAAACATTGCGGCGAGATTATTCACATTGAAACGATGGGCGCGAGCTAAGACCCGTTGACAGTCACATCGTCTGTTGAAAAGTAGCGGGCGGAAATCGAGTTAAAGCAAAAATGTATTCCCCTAAACACAAAGCCCTTTTTGTCCATATCCCGAAAACAGGCGGGCAAAGCGTCGAAACCGTTTTCTTGCAAGATTTGAACCTGACCTGGCAGGAACGGGATGCCCTTTTGTTGCGCCCCTCAAAACGTCGGGACGGCCCCGAGCGTTTGGCCCATCTTTACGCCGATGAGTATGTGCGTCTGGGATACCTGACCCAGTCAGAATTTGATGCCGCCTATCGGTTTTCCATCGTGCGCCACCCCTTTAGCCGCATGGTCTCTGAATACAGATATCGTGCCGACTCCGCCGAGCGGCGCAAGAAACAAGGCAAACGGGCGCATTTGCCGGATTTCGACCGCTTCATTCGGCGCGAATTCGAAGACGACCATAGCGATATGGCGCGGCACCTCGCGCCACAAGTGTCGTATCTACTGGATGAGAACGGTCATCTGTTGGTGGAAAACGTGATGCGCCTTGAAACGCTGAACACCGAGATCGAGCCGGTTTTGCGCCGGATCTTTGGACGGACCGTTGATTTGCCACATCGCAACGCCTCTGTTGGATATAGCGACATCTCGGTTGAGCGGTTGAGTCTCGATCAAAAAGCCTTTCTTTTCCAGAAATATCAGGATGATTTCGAAGCCTTCGGTTACGAACGCTAAATCACTGCTCAAAAAAACTGCATCGTTCGTGTTGACTCGGGTTTTCTCACCCCCTACCTATTCGCTGTTAGCACTCGCCGGTAGGGAGTGATAGCGGCTCCGCTGAGGGGTCAGGGAGACAATTTTAGTTAGGGAAACCTAGACAATGGCACTTACACCGCTGCACGATCGCGTCCTCGTACGCCGCACCGAAAGCGAAGAAAAAACCGCTGGTGGACTGATCATCCCCGATAGCGCAAAAGAAAAGCCCGCCGAGGGTGAAGTTGTTTCCGTAGGCGCTGGCCTGCGTGACGACAAAGGCGCCCGCGTAGAGCTGGACGTCAAAGCGGGCGACCGCGTTCTGTTCGGCAAATGGTCGGGCACCGAAGTTTCCGTCGACGGCGAAGAGCTGTTGATGATGAAAGAATCCGACATCATGGGCATCATTGCCTAATTCGTCGCCTTCTCAATTTAAGTTTTACTAGGAGCAATCATAATGGCTGCTAAGGACGTAAAGTTCGACACCGATGCCCGCAATGCAATGCTGCGCGGCGTAAACATCCTCGCGGATGCTGTCAAAGTAACCCTGGGCCCCAAAGGCCGTAATGTCATTCTCGACAAATCCTTTGGCGCACCACGTATCACCAAAGATGGTGTATCGGTTGCTAAAGAGATCGAACTGGAAGACAAGTTCGAAAACATGGGCGCGCAGATGGTCAAAGAAGTGGCGTCGCGCACCAATGACGAAGCTGGCGACGGTACAACAACCGCAACAGTTCTGGCTCAGGCCATCGTCAAAGAAGGCCTCAAGCAGGTTGCTGCTGGTCTGAACCCAATGGATCTGAAGCGCGGTATCGACCTGGCGACTGCCACTGTCGTTCAGGGCATCAAGGACATGGCTCGCGAAGTTAAAGATTCGGCTGAAGTCGCTCAGGTTGGTACAATCTCGGCAAACGGCGAAGCTGAAATCGGTCAACAAATCGCAGACGCGATGCAAAAAGTTGGCAACGAAGGCGTTATCACTGTTGAAGAGAACAAGGGTCTGGAAACAGAAACCACTGTTGTTGAAGGCATGCAGTTCGACCGCGGTTACCTGTCGCCTTACTTTGTCACCAACGCTGACAAGATGATTGCAGATCTCGACGACTGCATGATCCTGCTGCACGAGAAAAAACTCTCGTCGCTGCAAGCCATGGTTCCATTGCTCGAGTCGGTGATCCAGTCGCAAAAGCCACTGTTGATCATTGCTGAAGACGTTGAAGGCGAAGCGCTGGCAACTCTGGTTGTCAACAAACTGCGCGGCGGCCTGAAAATCGCAGCTGTCAAAGCACCTGGTTTCGGCGATCGCCGCAAAGCCATGCTGCAAGACATCGCGATCCTGACCGGTGGTCAAGTGATCTCGGAAGATCTGGGCATGAAGCTCGAGAATGTCACAATGGACATGCTGGGTTCGGCCAAGAAAATCGAAATCACCAAAGACGAAACAACCATCGTGGACGGTGCTGGCGAAAAAGCAGAGATCGAAGCACGTGTTGCTCAGATCCGCGCACAGATCGAAGAAACTTCGTCGGACTACGACCGTGAGAAGCTGCAAGAGCGCGTTGCCAAACTGGCAGGCGGTGTTGCTGTTATCCGCGTTGGCGGCATGACCGAAGTTGAAGTGAAAGAACGCAAAGACCGCGTTGACGATGCACTGAACGCGACCCGCGCAGCGGTTCAAGAAGGTGTGATCGTTGGTGGTGGTGTTGCTCTGGTTCAGGCCGGTAAAGCACTGGAAGCTCTGGAAGGTGCAAACTCTGACCAGAACGCCGGTATCGTTATCGTTCGCAAAGCAATCGAAGCGCCTCTGCGTCAGATCGCTGAAAACGCTGGTGTTGACGGCGCAGTTGTTGCTGGCAAGATCCGCGAAAGCGACGAGACTTCGTTCGGCTTCAACGCTCAGACCGAAGAATATGGCGACATGTTCTCGTTCGGCGTTATCGATCCTGCGAAAGTTGCACGTACTGCTCTGGAAGATGCTGCATCGGTCGCTGGTCTGCTGATCACAACCGAAGCCATGGTTGCCGACAAACCGTCGAAAGACGGCGGCGCAGGCGGCGGCATGCCCGACATGGGTGGCATGGGCGGCATGGGCGGCATGATGTAATCACGCCGTTTCCGCTTGGAAACAGAAAGGGTCGCCTTCGGGCGGCCCTTTTTCTTTGAAGGTAAACGCTCAAATCCATGTGATGAAAAGGTGACCACTTAGGGGCTGCAAAAGGCAGAGGTCCCGCTATAAGCGTCGGCATGCGTTTGTTTCTCCTCACCACTCTGACCATGATCGCTTTTGCGTCGAACTCGGTATTGAACCGGTTGGCCTTGGCCAGTGGTGATATGCAGGCAGATACCTTTGGCACGATCCGGCTGGTTTCGGGCGCCGCCATCTTGAGCATTCTGGTTCTCTGGCAGAAACGCGGTTTCGCGATTGGCGGATGGGCCCGGCTTGCTGCGGTTTTGGCCTTGCTTGCTTATATTTTCGGGTTTTCCGCGGCCTATGCGGAACTTGCTCCGGGGTTCGGGGCGTTGATCCTGTTCTCGGTCGTACAGGTTACGATGTTTGCAGGCGCGGTATTGTCACAAGACGACGTGCCCCGGCAACGATGGCTTGGCGCGGGGCTTGCCCTGGCGGGGCTGGCCTGGCTTTTGTGGCCTTCCGGGAATCTGACGTTTTCCTGGCCCCATATTGCGGCGATGGCGTTTGCTGGCGCGGGGTGGGGTGTCTATTCCCTTTTGGGGCGCGGCGCGAAAGACCCTTTGCAGGCAACGGCCATGAATTTTCTTTTGGCGGCCCCTGTGGCGGCGGTGGTTCTGCTGGCTGGCGGTGGCATAGGTGCATTACCTGTGATGTCCGTGGCATGGGCCGTTCTGTCTGGTGCGGTCATGTCTGGATTGGGATATGCCCTTTGGTATCACATCTTGCCCATGCTTGGGGCCACACGCGCCGCCGTGGCGCAATTAACCGTGCCTGTGATCGCGCTGGCCGGTGGGTGGGCCTTTCTTGGCGAGGCGTTGTCTCTTCGGTTTGCCATGGCGTCTGTCCTGATCATGGCAGGTGTGCTGGTGTCCCTGCGTCAGAGATAACTTGCAGCTGAGGCATTCAATCCCTATCCCCGTGTTATGATTATTCGAGCATATGATCCCGCTGAAGCCGCTGTAGTGCGCAATGTGTTGACCCGCGCCTTTGGGCAGGAAGACGAGGCCGATCTTGTCGAAGCGCTTCGGGAAAACGGCGATATTGCATTAGAGTTGGTGGCCGAACACAAGAAGAAGGTGGTTGGCCATGTGGCCTTGTCGCGGATGGCGGCCCCCGAGGGGTGGCTTGCTCTTGCGCCTGTCTCGACCGATCCCAAAATGCAGAAAAAGGGCGTCGCAGGAGCCCTTTGCCAAATGGCCATACAATACGCCAACGCTCCGGTCGTCGTATTGGGAGACCCTGTGTTCTATGGACGTTTGGGGTTTGATTTTGCACGGACGGCGCGGCTCAAGTCACCTTTTCCGATCAAGGCGACGGGCCTGTTTGCCCCTGAGCTGGCCGAGGAGAAACCCGCACTTGAATTGGTCTATGCGTCGCCCTTCTTGGGCTAACGCGGTTTCACCAGCAACTCTAACGGATCGTAATTTATTCCGGTGGTGCCCCATGCGACGTTGGGAAGGCTGTCCGGCTTGAACCGCAAGGTGTCCATCTCGGACCGGCTGAAATAACGGCGGCGGGTGACAATTGCTTCGGGGTCTTGCCACGTGTCGTCCAGTTCGCCGCTTGTCACGGTGCACCGAAAATAGATGTCCACCTGATGAAAGCGATCTTCAGGGTTGTGAAACTCGTTAATGAGGCAGGGCGCGCCAACCGAAATCGTCAGCCCCGTTTCTTCATACACTTCACGGATCAGATTATCGGGCAGGGATGCCCCTTTTTCGACCCCGCCACCGGGGGCGCACCACAAATCGTCTGTCGCATCCGGAAAGGCATTTACCAGAAGCAGTTTGTCGTCTTTCATCAGGATGGCACGCACGGCGAGACGCGGAAGAGACATTAAGACACGCTTTCCTTTTATGTCGTGCCCCTTTTGTAATGCGGCTTGAACCGCTATCTCAAGAGAATGAAACGTCTCGCGCTCTTTCTTTTTTTGCTTCCGGCACCTGTGTTTGCCGATTGCATTGTTCTGTTGCACGGGCTTGCGCGCACTGAAACGTCCCTGTTGGTGACCGAAGGTGTCCTGCGTTCTGCTGGCTATGACGTGGTGCGCCCTGGTTATCCTTCGACCAAAGAGACAGTTCAGCGTTTGATCGAACCCACCATTCCCGACGCGGTTGCGGAATGTGGCGATCAGACCGTGCACTTCATCACCCATTCAATGGGCGGGATTCTTCTGCGTCTCTGGATGCTGGACAATCGCCCTGAAAACCTTGGGCGTGTCGTGATGCTGGCGCCTCCAAACAAGGGCACCGAACTTGTCGACGTGATGAGTGAAATCGAGGCTTTTGAGTGGATCAACGGACCGGCAGGTGCCCAATTGGGCACCGATGGATTGCCGTCACATCTTCCCGGCGTAGATTATCCGGTGGGCGTGATTGCCGGTGATCGATCGCTCAATCCGTTTTATTCGGCCATGATCGAAGGGCCGGATGACGGCAAGGTCTCAGTTGAATCAACCAAAGTGGACGGCATGGCGGACCACTTTGTACTGCCTGTGACCCATACGTTTATGATGAACAATCCCGAAGTCTTGGCCGAGGCCATCTACTTTATCGAGAACGGGCATTTTCACAAACACATGAAGCTTGAAAATATGATCCCGACGCTGGACAGGGATGAATGATCAGGCTCCGTTTCGGCGGGGCAGGGGTGAAAGGACATATTGCCCTTTCACGTCGCTTTGATCAGGAAGCGCTTTTTTGAATGCGGTTGACGTGACCCATTTTGCGGCCCGGCTTTACATCGTTTTTACCATACAGATGCAGCGCATTGTTGGATTCGCGCAGGATTTGCGGGACATGGTTGATGTCATCGCCGATCAGGTTCTCCATGACCACATCGTTATGACGCTGGCCATCACCCAGAGGCCATCCAACCACCGCACGGATATGCTGCTCGAACTGGTCAACCGCACAGCCGTTTTGTGTCCAGTGGCCCGAGTTGTGTACGCGAGGTGCGATTTCGTTCACGATCAAACCCTGTGACGTGACGAACAGCTCCACACCCATAACGCCTACATATTGCAGCTCGTTCAGGATACGCGCGGCCAACAGGACCGCATCCATCCGCTGACCCGCAGACAGTTTGGCAGGTACGGTGGTGGTGTGCAGAATGCCGTCGCGGTGTACGTTTTCACCGGGGTCGTAACACGCGACATCGCCCGTCAGGCCACGAGCCGCAATGACAGACACTTCGTGAGAGAAGTCGACGAACCCTTCAAGGATCGATGGTGCCCCCGCCATGTCAGCAAAAGCTTGTGCAATGTCTTCAGATGATTTGATCCGTGCCTGGCCTTTGCCATCGTATCCGAACCGGCGGGTTTTCAGGATCGCAGGTGCGCCGATGGTTGCCACGGCTTCTTCAAGCTCATCCAAGGTGTCAATCGCGGCAAAGGGTGCTGTTTTGAGGCCAAGGCTTTGCAGGAATTGCTTTTCGGTGAGCCGGTCCTGACTGACGCGCAGTGCCTCGCGACCCGGGCGGATCGGACGGTGTGCTTCGAGAATATCAAGCGCCGATGTTGGGATGTTTTCGAATTCATAGGTGATGACATCGACCTGCTCTGCAAAGGTCTTGAGAGCCTCGGCATCGTCGTATGACGCGGTTGTCACATGGCGCGCGACTTCGCCAGCGGGCGGATTGGCACCGGGCTCGAAAATATGGGTTTGAAAGCCCAAACGCGCAGCCGCGACAGACAGCATCCGGCCCAATTGGCCGCCGCCGAGAATTCCGATGGTGGCGCCTGGAGGAAGAGGGTTAGTCATCTTGCGGCTCATCCGGAATCGAGGCCGACAGGGCGTCGCGCCATGCATCAAGTTTCTCTGCCAGATCGGGGTCCTGCAGGGCAAGTATTCCGGCAGCCATCAGGCCAGCGTTCGAAGCGCCAGCGGCACCGATTGCCATGGTGGCAACGGGAAAGCCTTTGGGCATCTGAACAATCGAATAAAGACTGTCCACACCGGACAAGGCACGGGTTTGAACGGGAACACCAACAACGGGCACGCGGGTTTTCGAGGCCATCATGCCGGGAAGGTGTGCGGCACCGCCAGCGCCAGCAATGATCACCTGCAAGCCTCGGCCTGCTGCCTCTTTGCCGTAGGACCACAAACGGTCAGGCGTGCGGTGGGCGGATACGATCTTTTTTTCGTATGAGATGCCCAGCTCGTCCAAAATGTCGGCTGCGAGTTTCATGGTTGGCCAATCGGATTGGCTGCCCATGATGATTCCTACCTTTATGTCCATCATTTGCGCCTCTGTCTGATGAGACGCCGCTTATAGACGATGCGGCTATTTTCGCAATCGTATAGCCGAAACAGCCCGCAAAGCGGGACTTTGTGCCGCTGAAAGCAGCATCTCGTTTGATTGATGGGGGCAATCGACGCCCGAGAGCCGCCTCTCAGAAGAGAATTTCACTCAATCGGGGCGCATTGGCGGGATGCATCAGGCGATAATGTCTGGCGTGAGACGGTCTTCGATTCGCGCGATAAGGTCTTTCAAGCGCAGTTTCTGCTTTTTGAGGCGCTGAATCGTGAGCTGATCGCCGGTGCCCCGTTCGATAAGGGCGTGAATCGCTTCGTCCAGATCGCGGTGTTCCTGCTTGAACACAGCCAGTTCCACTTGCAGCACTTCATCGGTTTTCATCGACAGGTCATGAGGTGCGTTCATTTGGGGAGAATCCTGAATAGTTCCAGACCTATAGCATAGCGTTTCTTGCTTCCTGTGCAAAGCCCTTGCGCTCGGGCACGTGCCTCCCCATATTTGGGTCAAAGGGCTGCCGATATGGGGCCCACCAACTGACTGTCGCTTAAGCCAAGGACGTGTCGATGACAAAACTGACTTTGGGCTCATATCCCCACATGCTGGGGTTCGAGCAACTGGAACGCCTTCTCGAACGCACCTCGAAAACGGGGAACGAAGGCTATCCGCCTTTCAATATCGAACAAACTTCGGATTATTCCTATCGCATCACGCTGGCCGTGGCCGGTTTTCGGGATGAAGACCTGTCAATCACGGTCGAGGATCGCCAGCTGGTTATCCGTGGCCGCCAATCCGATGACGGGATGGATCGCGTGTTTTTGCACCGGGGAATCGCTGCAAGACAGTTTCAGCGGTCATTTGTTCTCGCAGATGGGGTTGAAGTGGGCGAAGCCATCATGGAAAACGGTTTGCTGCATGTCGACCTGAGTCGCGAGCGCGCGGAAACTGTGGTGCAGACCATCCAGATCAATAAGGGATAACGATGTATAATAATTACGAGTTCGAAGGTATGGATGAAAGCCGCGTCGTTTATGTGCGCGAGGTGCCTGTCGAAGACCTGCCCGAAGACATGCAGGAACAGGCCGAGGGCGCAGATGTGCTCTATGCGGTATGTGCCGCAACGGATGGCGAACGTCTGGCCGTTGTGAAAGAACGCAATATGGCGTTTATTCTGGCGCGTCAGAACGATTTTGCGCCGGTGACTGTGCATTGATCACGCCGAAAGCACCGGTTGCATTTGGAATATTCTGAGACCAAGGCCCCTTGCGGGCCTTGTTGTCGTTTAGGCGCTTGGCGCGTATGACTTTGAGACGCCAGAAGAAAGAGGGCCCATGTCCGACACATCGCCAGCAGTCGCTGTTCTGCCATATGGTAAAAAGCTTGGGTATCGTCCGGGGCAGTTGCCTTTGGATGCGTTGAACTGGCCACTCGGGCAACCCGAGCGTCTCAAGGGGCGACTTCTCAAAGATCTGGGCGCCGACGACCATCTGGTGATCTATCCGGCCAGTACGGCGCACATCCGGCCCTCGTTCGGCACGCGTGCAAAAGTCTCCATGATGGTGGTCGAACCAAGAGCGCTTCAACAGCGCCATTATGACCGTCTTAAATGGTCGCACAAAAGGTTCCATCGCGTACTCTGTGCCAATGAACCCTTTCTGGCGTCCATTCCGAATGGCGCTTTCTTTCCTTTCGGATCGACCTGGGTGCCCGACTGGCGGGATCTGGACACCACCAAAACACACAACATGTCTTTGATTGCCTCTTCCAAACGCGATCTCGAAGGGCATGTCTTGCGTCACGAGACTGTGGAATGGGCCACGGCCGAAGATCTTGATGTCGACGTCATGGGGCGCGGGTACAAACCGTTTGAGGTCAAATCGGACGGGCTGGCGCCTTATCGGTATTCCGTAGTGATCGAGAACGTCCGCGAGCCCGACTATTTCACAGAAAAGCTGATTGATGCGATTCTATGCGAATGCGTTCCAATCTATTGGGGATGTCCGAATATTGACCGGTTCTTTGACACGTCGGGCATGATCCTGTGCGAAACCGAAGAAGAGGTTCGCGCCGCCGTCCGTACGGCGGATGAGGATGGGTTCAACGCGCGTCTACCTGCGCTACGCGCGATCAAGGACCAAGCTGCTCACTTTGGGGATTTGGAAAAGAGGGCTGCACAGGTCGTGCTCGATGCGACCTGACACTTGGTTTATTGACGTAATGTCGGGCTTATCTCCCCCCTAGGCCTCGATTGTTTGCCTCGGGTTTTTATGGACAAGTGAAATGCGGGGTGCCAATCTTGGCATATGAGACACATTTTTCGGACTGCTTTGCTGGCCGCGGTGGGACTTGCATTGGGGAGCGGCGCGCCTCAGGCGCGGATCGGTGACTGTTCGGTTGACGCCATGCTGGTGTTCGATGGCTCGACCTCGATGGCTGAGATCAGCTTTGAGACCGGGCCAAACACGCGCATTAAAGAAGCGCGGCAGGCGATCCGGCAGGCGATGCCCGATATCGCGCCCTATCGTCGGGTTGGCTTGATGGTCTACGGTCCGGGACCGAACGGTGCTTGCGAGAATGTCGACCTGCGGTTTGGGCCGATTGCCGACTCGGCGGGGCCGGTTATTGATGCCGTAGATGCCCTTCGACCTGATGGCCTGACACCGTTGACGGACGCGGTGCAGCGGGCGGCGGAAACGCTGGATTTTCGCAATAGCGCCGGTGTTGTAGTGTTGGTCACCGATGGGAATGAAACCTGCGGAGGTCGCCCCTGCGAATTGGCGCAAACATTGAGGGCGACGGCTCGTGACCTCACGGTGCATGTGATCGGTTTCCGGGCCGAGGTGGATTTTTTCGCATGGAACAACCCGGAGCAAGATCCGCAAAATGCGACAACAGTTGCTCGTTGTCTTGCTGATGAAACGGGTGGTTTGTTTGTCACGACAGAGACCGTGAAAGAACTGGTCGCGGCATTGCAAAGGACTTTGGGGTGTCCTGTGATCGGATAGTCTCAGAATTTTGTTGCCCATATAAAAAGGCCGCCCCTAGAGGCGGCCTTTCGTATTCGTAAACTGGCAGCTTATTGCGCAGCAATAAGGCCCATGCTTTCCAGCTTGAGGATAACCTGGTGTGCGCAGTTATCAACGTCTGCACCTTCGGTTTCAACGCTCAGCTCTGGGTTGGCAGGCACATCATATGGGTCAGAGATACCTGTGAACTCTTTGATTTTGCCTTCGCGTGCCAGCTTGTAGAGACCTTTGCGGTCGCGCTTTTCACACTCTTCGATCGATGTCGCAACGTGTACTTCAACGAAAGCACCGAAAGCTTCGACATCTTCACGTACCGCGCGGCGGGTTGTTGCATAAGGCGCGATAGGCGCACAGATCGCGATACCACCGTTTTTGGTGATTTCAGAAGCAACATAACCGATGCGACGGATGTTCAGGTCGCGGTGCTCTTTCGAGAAGCCCAGCTCGGACGACAGGTTCTTACGAACCAGATCACCGTCAAGCAGAGTAACCGGACGGCCACCCATTTCCATCAGTTTGACCATCAAAGCGTTGGCAATGGTTGATTTGCCCGAACCCGAGAAACCAGTGAAGAAAACGGTAAAGCCTTGCTTCGAACGTGGTGGCTTGGTTTTGCGCAGTTCTTTGACAACTTCTGGGAACGAGAACCACTCGGGGATTTCCAGACCTTCGGCCAGACGGCGACGCAGTTCGGTGCCCGAGATGTTCAGGATGGTGACGTTGTCGCGATCTTCGATCTCGTCGTTTGGTTCGTACTGAGCACGCTCTTGGACCCAAACCATGTGTTTGAAGTCGACCATTTCGATGCCCATTTCTTCTTGGTGCTCGCGGAACAGGTCCTGAGCATCATAGGGGCCATAGAAATCTTCGCCTTGGCTGTTGCTGCCGGGGCCAGCGTGGTCGCGACCAACGATGAAGTGTGTGCAGCCAAAGTTGGCGCGGATCAGACCGTGCCATACTGCTTCACGTGGGCCAGCCATACGCATCGCCAAAGGCAGAAGTGACATGGTTGTGGTCGACGCAGGATACTTGTCCAGAACAGCTTCGTAGCAACGAACGCGTGTAAAGTGATCAACGTCGCCAGGCTTGGTCATGCCAACAACAGGGTGGATCAGCAGGTTCGCCTGAGCTTCTTTCGCAGCGCGGAAGGTCAGTTCCTGGTGCGCACGGTGCAGTGGGTTACGTGTTTGGAACGCAACAATGCGGCGCCAGCCCAGCTTGCGGAAGTATGCGCGCAGCTCGTTTGGTGTGTCGCGACGGGCACGGAAGTCATAGTGTACAGGCTGTTGGATGCCGACAACCGGACCACCAAGGTAAACCTTGCCAGCAGTGTTGTGCAGGTAGTTCACAGCAGGGTGCGCATCGTCGTCAGCACCGAAAACTTTTTCAGCTTCTTTCGACTTGTTTGGAACCCAGTTGTCCGTGACGGTCATGGTGGCGAGAATAACGCCTTCCTGATCGCGCAGGGCAATGTCCTGGCCAACTTCGAGCGAAGCTGCGAATTCTTCGGACACATCCAGTGTGATCGGCATTGGCCAAAGCTGACCGTCTGCCAGACGCATGTTTTCTACAACGCCGTTGTAGTCTTCTTCGCCCAGAAAGCCTTTCAGCGGGTTGAAGCCGCCGTTCATCAGAAGCTCAAGGTCACAGATTTGACGTGGTGTCAGATCGTGGCTGACGAGGTCGGCCGCTTCGACTTTCAGTTTCTGAGCGCTCTCATAAGAGACAAACAGCTCGGGGATGGGAGCCAGATTGTTTTCCATTGGATGGTTCCTGTGTTTGATAGGGGCCAGGCCACTTGCAGTGCCTGTAAGTTCCGCGTGCAATGCATTGTAATCAGCGAGCTTGCGGGCGAGAAATTGATCTGTGAGGCGCACTTTTTCTGTCGCACCGCGCGACGTAAGGGTATACGCAAAGCGCTGTCGCTTATCCGGGCCGGATCGTTGATTTATACTGATGAACCCGGCTTCCACTGCGGTGCGCAATAAGGTGTTTAGACGCCCCAGTGAAATCTCTAGTGCCGCCGCCGTCACCCTTTGAGATGCCTCTGGCGCCGTATCTAGCTGGCGCAGAAGACGGAAGAGCAGGTCTTCCTCATCAGAATTGGTTTTGGGTGTCTTAGACGACATAATAAATCGACTCAAAGTGTGTTCACGGATGAACACATCTCATAGTTCGGTTTTTCTGCAAAGTATTTTTTTGGTGAAAAACGGATTTTTTGTGCGTCGGATGGCCGCAATATCGCATTCAAGCAAGTGTTGCCGGGAATTAAGTCCGAATTGCAGGCGTTAAGGCGGCGTCCAATGTGCTTGCCCGCTCAATCGCAAGTGCTTCGACCGGTTGCAATACGCCCCGAAGGCTTAATGTTCGCAATTCGAGGTGCTCACAATCAACGTTTGCCGCATTCAAAGTTTCTTTGGACACAAGCAACTCAACACCCAGTGCCTTTGTTTCGGCTTCAAGGCGGCTGGCCGTGTTGACCGTGGCGCCGATTATTGTGCGTGGCGCATTTTCCGCGGCACCGATTTCACCAAGAACGAGATCCCCAAGGTGCAGCCCGATGCCAATCGCAACCTGATCTGCCTTTTCTGCCGCCAAGGTTTTATTGAAGGTTTCAAGAGCTGATCCAATTCCTTTGGCCGCATTCATGGACGCCTGTGCAGAGGCTTGTTCTGTTTCCAGTTCGAAAACCGCCAGCAGGCCATCGCCAAGGTATTTGTCCACGGTCCCACCTGCGCCGGTGATCGAGGGCACCACCGCATCAAAGAACCGGTTCAGCAGAAACACGACATCGTAAGGCAATTGGCCCGTCGTGCGGGCGGTAAAGCCGCGCATATCGAGAAACAGAATTGCCAGTCGTTTTTCCTGCCCCAGACTTTCGTGAGAACGGGCAAGCTGTCCGTCCGGATGAAACACGCGCAGAACTGTTGCGGGGGCCGTCGGGTGAATCTGACAAGCCAGCCGTGCATTCGGCGGGGCATTTACCGCCTCAAGCGCACGTTTTTCTTCTTCACTTGGGGGATGCAAAAGATCCTTGCCCTCTTCAATAATGACCCGACAGGTTGTGCATCTGCCCCGTCCGCCACACAGCGCCATATGCGGCACGCCAGATGCGCGAGACATCTCAAGCAGGGTCATGCCCTTGCGCCCGCTGATCTCGGGGCCGTCCACAAACTGAATTTTCAATGATTTGCTGGCGCGTCCCCATCTGCGCAACGCCCAGACAAGCAAAACAACCGCCAAGATGCCCCAATAAAAACTCAGCCCAAACTCCGTGATGTCCAGTAAAGCCGCAAAACTCTCGGCAGACGGAAAATTGTAGAGTGTTGCGAGTTCCGCAGAGGTTTCGGGATCAAAAAGGCGCGCACGTTGAATGCGGCCTTGAACCATGAAACCGGCAAGGGCGAATGCCGGAATTAATGTACCAAGCGAGATCATCAGGGGAAGGCTACGGCGCCACCACGCTTGCAGACGCAGCCAGAAATGCAGGCCGATACAACCATGACACCACACGATCAAAAGCAAAATGGCCTGATTGCGTCCAGAGGAGGTGTTCCAGATCAGCCCGGAAATATACCCCATGCGATCATTGACGCCAAATTGTTGAAACGCCACGCGGGTGTGTACGAAATGGGCCATCAACAACAATGGAATGATCAGCCCCAAGATGATCTGGGCGGCTTCCCAAAGAGGCATGCGCAAGGTACGCCGTTTTGCCAGCCGCCCAAAGGCCAGACCCGCGTGCATCAAAAGCGCGGCATATAAGATGATGCCACCAAGGGCACTGCGCGTGATAACTTTGCGCCAGTCTTGCGCCTGCTCCATAAGCTCAAGCGAAAACAGGCCCAACCCGATATTCAGGAGATGAAAGAGGACATAGGTAAACAGCACGAGCCCGGATGCGATGCGGGCTTTGGTTGTCCAATGTCCTTGCCACAATGCGCTCATGAAACCACTCCTTCGATGTAACGAAGGTGACCAAGCCCGACCTCGCGGTCAAGGCACGAGACATGTGCGCAAATGTGTGTCGGCACTGCCAGAAAGAAATATTCGGGGATTTTGGCGTGCAATTTGTCGGCCCGTTCCGGCCAGATGTCGGGGGCGTGGCCCCCGACCTAAGACCTGAGGGTTATTCCTGCTCTGCAAGAAAACGCTCAGCGTCGAGCGCAGCCATACATCCCATACCCGCCGAAGTTACCGCCTGACGATATTTGTGATCTGTCAGGTCACCCGCAGCAAAGATGCCAGCAATCGAGGTTTCCGTTGTGCCGGGTTTCACGCTGACGTAGCCGCCATTGTGGGTCTCAAGCGTGTCCTTAACCAGTTCATTGGCTGGAGAGTGGCCAATCGCCACAAACACACCCTTGCAGGGGATTTCGGTGATTTCGCCGGTTTTCACGTTGCGCACTTTGACGCCTTCAACGCCCAGCGGCATATCGGTGCCAACCACTTCTTCAAGTTCGTGGAACCAAAGGGGTTCTATCTTTTCATTCTTAAAAAGTCGGTCTTGCAGGATCTTTTCCGAACGCAGTTCGTCGCGGCGGTGGATCAAAGTCACCTTTGACGCAAAGTTGGTCAGGAACAGGGCTTCTTCTACGGCGGTGTTTCCGCCGCCGATGACAACAATTTCCTGTCCCCGGTAGAAAAAGCCGTCACAGGTCGCACAGGCCGAGACACCGAACCCTTTGAACTTTTCTTCCGACGGCAGGCCCAACCATTTTGCGCGCGCACCGGTGCAAAGAATCACGGCATCAGCAGTATAGATCGTGCCGCTGTCGCCGGTTGCCGTGAAGGGGCGCGACGTCATGTCGAGATTCGTGATGATGTCGCCGATGATTTCGCATCCCATCGCGGCCGCATGTTCCTGCATTTTGATCATCAGATCCGGACCCTGAACTTCGGTAAAGCCGGGATAGTTTTCGACCTCTGTCGTGGTTGTAAGTTGGCCACCGGGTTCGATTCCCTGCACGAGGATCGGTTCAAGCATCGCGCGGCTGGCATAGACGCCTGCGGTATATCCCGCCGGGCCAGAACCAATGATCAGAACCTTGGTGTGTTTCGAGTCGGCCATGTGGCACCTTTCCAGTTGCAGAAATCCGTCAGACAGGGGATATAGCCATCCCCGTCGCTCGGGAAAACCCCGCATCGCTTCAAAAGAATATCTGCCCAATTCTCGCGCAATGCTCGAAATAGGTGCAATATGATGTTGCGCTAACGTGAAACAATATTGCGCGCGCGGCGGTCGATGATATAAGAACCGCAAAAATCACAGTGAAAGACTCAGTATGCCCGGTACCCGGCTCGATCCGATCGATCGCAAAATTCTGGCTGAACTTCAGGCAGACGGCCGCATGACCAATGTGGAATTGGCCAAGCGGGTTGGAATTTCCGCACCGCCCTGTTTGCGTCGAGTGCGCACGCTTGAAGAAGCGGGGTTTATTCGTGGGTATCATGCAGATGTAGATGCACGCGAACTCGGCTTTGAGGTGCAGGTTTTCGCAATGGTGGGTCTGGTTAGTCAGGCCGAAGCAGATCTAAGCATCTTTGAAGAACGCTGCCGGAATTGGTCGCTGGTTCGCGAATGCCACATGTTGAACGGTGAAGTTGATTTCATTCTAAAATGTGTCGCGCCGGATTTGTCCACATTCCAGCGTTTCCTGACAGAGGATTTGCTCAAGTCCGAAAACGTGGCGAGCGTGAAAACGTCGTTGGTAATCCGCGGTGCCAAAGATGATCCCGGCGTTCCGTTCGATGTTATGGAAGAGCGCCTCAATCGGGATGCGTGATCCGTCGACCTGACGATATGTTCTAAAGCAACAAGGCCGCCTCACGAAGAGGCGGCCTTGTTTGCATTTGCTGTTGTGACGCGCCGTATCAGGCGGCGTTCTTCAGTGGAACAGCCTGGACTTTACGCTTTGCGATAAAAGCCTTGCGACGAGCGCCGCGTTCCCATGGCATTGCCGGTGCATCCGATTTCGAACCTGCAACAACCGATTTGATGAAGCGAGTTTTTCCAGCCATTTGATTTCTCCTATCTGTGTGTTCGTTATTTTGTGAACACTCTGTTTCCTGCCTTGAACCTAATCTCGTATCCAAATGGGGCAGAGATGGGGCGGGAAAGGTCAGATTTTAGGAAATTGTCGGATTGTTTTCGGGGCAGGCTGTCACAAACGTATTGTCGAAATCAGGCGACCATAGTCGACTTCTTTTGCATGCGTTGCGCGCCGGTAGGAAAAAAACCTGTCTGGGTCGGAATAGGTACAATGGCGAATCCACTCTGCATGGCCGACACCTGCCTGACGCAGACGGTGCAGCCCGTATGAGGGCAGATCAAACATCATCCGGTCCCCGTCGCCAGATGCAAAGAAGCGACTGTTTTCGAAATCGCTCATCAGGAAGTTGTCAAAAAATTCGGGGCCTACCTCATAAGCGCTCTGGCTGATCGACGGGCCAATCACCGCAACAATGTTCGCGCGCTGAGCCCCCTGTTCTTCCATCGCATCAATGGTTGCTTCAAGAACACCATCCAACGCCCCTTTCCAACCTGCATGGGCGGCGCCGACAACGCCGGCGTCTGGGTCTGCAAACAACACGGGCTGACAGTCGGCTGTCAGAATGGCCAACACCATCCCCGGAGTTTTCGAGACCATCGCGTCTGCCTTGCCGCGTGCCCCGATGATGGGGCCATCAACAACAACCACATCTGGTGAATGGACCTGATGCACCGATGCCATTTGGGACATGGGCACATCCATGGCCGTGGCGACACGTTCGCGGTTGATCTGGACGATTTCACTTTGGTCCGAACTGCCCGTTCCGCAATTCAGCCCCTCGAACACGCCCGAAGACGCCCCACCTTTGCGGGTGAAGAAACCATGTTGAATGGGGGACAATGCGTCCGACGTCAGGATTTCAAGAGCCATGTTTCACATCCGGGAGGGGGCGCTGCACGTTTTGGAAAGAGCGCCAGAACTTTGAATAGAGTTCCCATTTCATGCGGATGCGTCAAGCGTCGATGTGCAGCGACATGACTTTTCAGCGCCTCTCCGTCAAGCTTGGTGGCAAGCGCTTGCGCACGTTGCGTGATGCCCAGACGCTCAAGGAAAAGACCTTGTGGAGTGAGCTTGCTATGACCCGAAGGGGTGGCCTTGGCGATCACTTCAAAATCAACATGCGCCGTAAGATCCGCCTTCCCGGGAGATGACAGCGGGTTTGTAGCTGCATGGCGCTCGAGGGCTTGAAACGTGTCCCCGAGCGACCGCCAGTCGCCATAATCAATGAACAGGGCCATACCGCCCTGCGCCTCGATTCGCGCACCGATGGCGGTGGATATCGGGCCTGCTTGCGGGCAAAGCTCGACGAGATCTCCGTCTTTTGTGTCGTCTTGCCGGTGTGCAAGGGCGGGCTGCGGACAGGGCGCGCCAAGGCCCCAGACCAAAGTGCCATCCGCAGCACCAATCATCCGCTCGCACCACATATCGCCACGCCGTTCGAATTGGCGAATGGGCAAGGCATCAAAGAACTCGTTTGCCACCAGAAACAACGGCAAATGGGTTGGCAAATCTTCCACCGTGTCGTGCCAGACAGGGGCAGCCCCCAGCAACGCACGCTGTTTTTCGCGCAGTGCGGGCGACGCTTCTACCAAATGGATATTGGCGGCGTCCACAAATCCGGGTACAGCGCGCGCCACCCGCAAGATGTCTGCCATCAATGTGCCGCGACCGGGGCCCAGCTCGGCAAGCGTAAATGCGGCAGGCGCCCCCTGATCGAGCCAGCTTTGGGCAAGCGACAGACCAATCATTTCGCCAAACATCTGCGAGATTTCGGGGGCCGTCGTAAAATCTCCGGTCTGGCCCAGCGGATCGCGCGTGCTGTAATATCCCGCCGTTGGATGAAACAGACATTCCGCCATAAAGTCCGAAAGCCGCAAGGGCCCATCCTGTGCGATACGCGCCACCAGAAGGGCATTCAGGTCAGCCATTGCGTCGTGCATACCGGATCACCCAAAGCCCGCCAAATATCATGGGCAACGACAAAATCTGCCCCATGGTCAAACCCACACCACCCATCTGAACGGCAAGCCCCAAAGGGTTTCCTTCGCTGACGAAATGCGCATCAGGCTGGCGCAAGAATTCGACACAGAACCGCGCCAAACCGTAGCCCGCAAAAAATACACCCGCGATCAGCCCCGGATGCGCCAGTGCCCCACGTCGGAAGGCCAGCCAGAGCAGGACACCCCCCAGAACAGCGCCTTCCAGAATGGCTTCATAAAGCTGGGACGGGTGACGGGCGCATATCTCGCCCGCAACCTGCCCGCATTGCTGGGAGGCATAGCCGGGAAAGGCGACCCCCCACGGAAGATCGGTAGGGCGCCCCCAAAGCTCTCCATTAATAAAGTTGGCGATCCTGCCCAGCAAAAGCCCGGCCGGCGTGCCCAGGGCCATGGCATCTGCCAGTTGAAGCCGTGGAATGTCGTGTTTTCGCGCGTACAACCACGCTGCGATAACCACCCCCAGAAAACCGCCATGAAAGGCCATACCGCCTTCCCAAATTCTGAGGATTTCGGCAGGATTTTGGGTATAGTAGGCCCCTTTATAAAACAGGACATACCCAAGACGCCCTCCCAGAATGACGCCGATAATGATCCACGTCAGCAAGTCTTCCAGCTGATGTGATGACATCGGTGCCCCGCGCACACCCCAAAGTGCCGGGCGTTTCAGGGCATAGGTCACAACCTTCCATCCGATAAGAATGCCAACAATATAGGCCAAAGCATACCACCGAAGGGCAAACTCCATACCGAACAGGGTAACCGAAAAGATCTCGGGTGAAATTTCGGGAAAAGGGATCATCGCGCGCATGGGCCTCACATGCCAATTGAAATCAGGGGAAGTCAACCACCTGTGCGGAACTCTCCCATTGTGCCCGGCCTTGTTGCACCCCATATAAGGTCCAACGCAAATTGCAGGAGATCCCCATGCAACCCCGTAACAAGATTTTGGACGATGTTTCCCAACTGATGACCAACGCTATGGGCGTGGCTCAGGGGGCCAAAGACGAAGCAGAAAACGCGATGAAGTCCATGATGGACCGCTGGTTGGCGGACCGTGACTTTGTAACCCGCGAGGAATTCGATGCTGTACGGGCCATGGCCCAAAAAGCACGCGAAGAAAACGAAGCGCTGAAAGCCCGCCTTGATGCGCTGGAAGCCAAGTAAACAATTGGGGACTTCGGTCCCCTTTTTTTGTGACCCGATGAAACCGCACTTCTTCTGGCGGTAAATATCCCGGGGTGAATGGGCCTTTGGGCCCAGAGGGGCAGCGCCCCTGTGCGACCCTGAAAAACTGTTCTACGGTGAGGTATGTCTACACCGCTAAACACTTTCAAAACACAAGGCCTGACCAAAGTGTACGGGACCGGTCCTGCTGCGGTCCATGCCTTGCGGGGCGTTGATCTCGAAATCCCTAAGGGCGATATCGTTGTGTTGTTGGGACCGTCCGGTTCGGGAAAATCCACTCTTCTCAACATTATCGGCGGGCTGGACCGCGCAAGCGCCGGCACAGCGTATTTCGAAGACCAGAACCTTACGGATATGTCGGACCGCGAACTGACGCGCTATCGCCGTGACCACGTTGGGTTTGTTTTCCAGTTTTACAATCTCATGCCGTCGCTGACAGCGCGTGAAAATGTCGAACTGGTCACCGAAATTGCGCAGGACCCGATGGATGTGGATGACGCTCTGCGTCTTGTTGGTCTCGGCGACAGAATGGACCATTTTCCGGCGCAGATGTCGGGGGGCGAACAACAGCGCGTCGCCATCGCCCGCGCGATTGCCAAAAATCCAACTGTCTTGTTTTGTGATGAACCCACGGGCGCATTGGACTCCAGCACTGGCCGCGCTGTCCTGCATGTTCTCAACGACGTGAATGCGAAACTGGGTGCAACGGTCATGATCGTGACCCATGCAGCCGCAACCGCGGCCATGGCCCACCGTGTCATCCATTTTGCGGACGGGGCGATCCGGACGGTCGAAGAGAACGCCCATCGGGTGAGCCCGGACGAAATCGAATGGTAACCGCATGAGCCCGCTCAATCACAAGCTTTTGCGCGATCTCTGGCGAATCAAGGGGCAGGCCGGCGCAATCGCTTTGGTGGTTGCTGTCGGGGTAAGCCTGCTTGTGATGATGTCGGGCATGCTGTCATCCTTGCAAGACACGCGCGAGACTTACTATGAGCGATACCGCCTCGCCGAGGTCTTCGCGCCTGTAACCCGAGCCCCTTTGAACGTGCTGGATCAGGTGGCACAGATATCTGGTGTTGCGTCCGTGCAGGGGCGCATCACTGGTGGTGCTCTGGTGGATATGCCCGGGCAGGCACTTCCTGTACGGGCCAGCGCCCTGTCTGTTCCCCGGTATCAGGCATCACGTCTCAACGATTTTTATCTCAAGCATGGTCGCGCACTGGATCCTGCCCGCACCGACGAAGTCATTGTCCTCGACAGCTTTGCCCAAGCGCATGATTTGCAACTGGATGACACCCTGTCGGCCACTATGAACGGCGCACGACGCAGTTTTTGGATTGTTGGGTTTGCCATGGCGCCTGAGTTTCTGTTCACCACAGCCCCCGGCGAATTTGTACCGGACGATGCGCGTTTTGCCGTGCTCTGGTTGAATGAAGATGCCTTGGCCGCAGCCTTTGACATGAAAGGCGCCTTTAACGAGGCTTTGTTATCCTTGGAACGCAACGCAAAGCCCGAAGCGGTTCTGCTGGCTGTTGATGGCGTGCTGGACCGTTTTGGCGGGCAGGGGGCCTATCTTCGAAAAGACCACATGTCGGATCGGTTTATCTCGGAAGAGATCAGCGGGCTTCAGGCCACGTCGGTTGCGGTACCCCCCATCTTTATGGGGGTCGCGGCCTTTCTTCTTTATATCGTGATCACCCGGATGGTTCAGTCTGAGCGCGAGCAAATCGGGCTTATCAAGGCGTTCGGATATTCTGATTTCGAGGTTGGATATCATTATTTCAAGCTGGTTCTGGTGATCGCCGTCGCGGGCGCGGGGTTGGGATGTGTTCTGGGGCTTTGGGGGGGGCGTGCCATGGCTGGTGTTTATCAATCAGTCTATCATTTCCCCTTTCTTGTTTTTCATATCGAGCCTGCGCCGCTTGTGTCTGGTGTTGGCGTATCGGTCCTGGCGGCGTCTGCCGGAGGGCTATTCGTGTTGCGCCGTGTGTTCGCCCTGACGCCAGCAGTGGCCATGCGTCCGCCCGCACCCATGGATTTTTCAAGATCGGGCGCAATGAACGAAAGATTGAAAAGCTGGCTGGATCAACCCAGCCGAATGGTCGTGCGTCGAATTTTGCGCAATCCGGGGCGTCTGTTCGGCGCGGTATTAGGGGTTGCTGTCGGCATGGGGTTGTCGTCGGCCCAAATGTCTTTGATGTCTGGCTTTGATGACACGCTTGACCTTACGTTTGGCGTGATTGACCGGTCGGATGTCTCGGTCAGTTTCTTTGAAACAATGCCCGCGGAAACGGTGTTCGACATGAAGCATCTGCCGGGCGTGGTCGAGGTTGAACCGACCCGTGCGGTCGGCGCAGTTTTGCGAAACGGGCGAAACAGTTATCGGGGCACGGTGTCCGGCCTTCCTGCCAATGCAAGATTGAACCGCGCTGTTGATAAAGACATGGCCGATATCGTGATGCCAGAGACGGGCATCGTGCTGGCCAAATCTCTGGCGGACATTCTGGAAATTCAGCCGGGAGAGATGCTGCAGGTCGAAGTCTTGCAAGGGCGACGCCCCGTATTGACCGTGCCGGTGGCCTCGATTGCCGAAACTCTTTTAGGGTCGCCTTCTTTTATGCTGATGGACAGTCTGAACCGCGAGCTTCGCGAACGGGGGCAGGTTTCGGGCGTGTATCTGAGGGTCGACAGTGATCAACTGCCCGCACTCTATGAGGCGTTAAAGGCCATGCCGTCGGTTGCTGGCGTGACCCGACGCGAAGATGCGCGGGCCGCGATGCAAAAGCTGATGGATACGGGGGCAGGTGCCATGCGCTATGTCATGGCGGCGATAGCGGGAATCATTACTTTTGGTATTGTTTATAATGCTGCACGTATCGCTTTTGGCGAACAGGCACGTGATCTCGCCAGTCTGAGGGTGATGGGGTTCACACGGGGAGAGACCGCTTTTGTGCTTTTGGGAGAGCTCGCGGTTGTGGTTCTTTTGGCCATCCCGCTGGGCGTCGGGATCGGGTACTATCTTTCGTTTCTGATTGCGGCGGGGTTCAGCACGGATTTGTACCAGATCCCAACCACATTCCGTCCCGATGCCTTTGGCATTGCAGCGCTCGCGGTGGTTCTGGCGGCACTGGTGTCGGGCTGGCTGGTGAAACGCGATATTGACAGGATCGATTTGGTCGCCACTTTGAAGACAAGAGAGTAAAGGCAGATGGCAAAGAAATCATCTCGACGCATTCTGACACTCGGAGCAGCGGCCGTGGTGGGCGCAGGGTTGGCCGCTGCGTTCTGGCCGCAACCGGTGCTGGTGGACATGGGCGATGTCAAACGCGGGGCCATGATGCAAACCGTGGATGAAGAGGCGCGCACCAAAGTGCGTGATCCTTACGTGGTTTCGACACCCATCGCTGGGCATCTTTTGCGCGTTGACCTGTTGCCCGGTGATCGCGTTGTCAAAGGGGAAACGGTCGTTGCACGGATGCAACCCACGAACCCTTCGGCGCTTGATATCCGCACCCGGGAACAAGCCCGCGCAGCCATTGCCGCGTCCGAAGCAGCCTTGCGTGTGGCACAGGCGGATTTAAACAAGGCGTTGGCGGATCGCGATCTGGCAGAAAGCGATTTGGCACGCGCGCGTAAACTGTTTGAACAGGAAGCCGTTGCCGAAGCCGCGCTTGATCGCGCCATAAGCCAGTGGCGCACGGTCGAGGCCACGGTCGATACCGCGCGCGCTGCAATTTCGATGCGGATTGCCGATCTGAACAACGCGCGGGCCAACCTGATCAGTTTTGATACAAACGGAACATTCAAAAGCGCAACAAGCGAAGCCATCAACCTTCCATCGCCGATCTCTGGCGTTGTTTTACGCGTGATCCAGCAAAGCGAAACGATCCTTCCCGCAGGGGCGCCAATTCTGGAAGTCGGTGACACGAACACTGACCTTGAGGTCGTGGTCGAGCTGTTGTCGACAGATGCCGTCAAGGTCGCCGTCGGGGATCGCGTTCTGATCTCCAACTGGGGTGGGCCGCAGGATTTGAACGGCATTGTCGAACGCGTCGATCCTTGGGGATTTACCAAATATTCGGCGCTGGGCGTGGAAGAACAACGCGTCAATGCCATCATCCGGTTTACGGATTTGCCGGAAAACCGCGTGTCTTTGGGCCATGGTTTCCGTGTGGAAACGCGCATCGTTGTTTGGGAAAACGAAGATGCACTGCTCGTGCCATCCAGCGCGTTGTTTCGGGATCAATCCTCATGGGCGGTATTCAGTGTTGAGAACGGTGTCGCGCACCAAAAAACAGTGACCATTGGGCGTAACAACGGATTTGATGCCGAGGTGATTGAGGGGCTGAGCAGCGGCGAAACAGTGATTTTGTACCCTTCTGCCGGGCTCGCGAACGGAAGCAAAGTAGCGTCACGCAGCGCGCCCTAGGGCACAGAAATGCGCGTATGAGTGCTTTGCAGGGAACGGCGATTTCTTGTGCCTCGCCCAGAGAAATCCACAACTTATTGCGTTATCCACAGATATTTTGCTTTACACGACGCCGGAAGCGCAGCACCATATCTAGTAAGGGAGGTGCAAATGTTCGCTTTCCCTAGAGCAGGCACCAAGCGTTAGCGGATCTGCCAATCCACTGGCGCAACAGCAAAAAGAGGTGGGGCCATGGCATTATCAGAGCAGTTTTTAGAAGACGACATTCATCCGATCGACATTGTCGAGCACATAGCGGAGTACCACGACTGGAGCTTTGATAGGATCGCGGATGACCAGATTGCAATGGCTGTCGAAGGACAATGGCGGACGTATTCAATTACGCTGGCCTGGTCAGCCTATGACGAAACGCTGCGTCTGGTGTGTTCCTTTGAAATGGAACCGCCAGAAGAAAAAATCCCTCAGCTGCACGAGACACTGAATGCCATCAACGATCAATGTTGGGCAGGGGCGTTTACGTTCTGGAAACCTCAGCAATTGATGATCTACCGGTATGGGTTGGTGTTGTCGGGTGGTCAGGTTGCCAGCCCCGATCAAATCGACACGATGATCCGTCTGGCGGTGGGAAGTGCTGAAAGATTCTACCCTGCGATACAGCTTGTGGTCTGGGGAGACCGTAAAGTTGAAGATGCGATGCAGGTCGCCATTGCAGAGGCTTACGGTCGCGCGTAACACTGCCCCCTAGGTAAACAGGGGGCACTCATGGATATGAATTTCGTGGCAGAGCAGGGGCTTGTGCTTCTGGGGTGCGGGAAGATGGGTTCGGCCATGCTGGAAGGCTGGCTGAAGGATGGATTGCCTGCGTCTTCGGTCTGGGTGCAGGACCCCTATCCAAGCGAATGGGTGCAAAACAGCGGTGTCCATGTAAACGAGGGTCTTCCGGCAAAGCCCGCAATCGTTTTGATTGCAGTCAAGCCTCAGATGATGGCGGATGCGCTTCCTGTACTGGTGGCCATGGGCAATGGGGGAACTCTGTTTCTTTCTGTTGCGGCTGGCATTGGCATTGATCATTACGAAACGGTTTTGGGCCAGGATACCCCTATCATTCGGGCGATGCCGAACACACCTGCGGCTGTCGGGCGCGGAATTACCGCGATAATTGGCAATGCGCGGGCTGACATATCCCAGATGGATTTGGCCGATAGCCTGTTGTCTGCGGTTGGACAGGTTGTCCGGTTGGACAATGAAGGGCAAATGGATGCCGTGACCGGCGTGAGCGGGTCTGGCCCGGCCTATGTGTTTCACATGATTGAAACACTGGCCGCTGCTGGTGAGGCTCAAGGTCTTGCACCAGAGCTGGCCATGTCACTTGCAAAGGCCACGGTTGCTGGCGCTGGTGCATTGGCAGAAGCCGCCGATGAGACGCCAGCGCAGTTGCGCGTCAACGTCACAAGCCCGAATGGCACGACGCAGGCGGGATTGGGCGTTCTTATGGACGAAGAAGCCGGATTGCCCGCACTCATGAACAAGACCGTTGCAGCAGCGGCAGACAGATCTCGGGAATTGGCCAATGGATGACATCGATTTCGACGATTTTCTCAAGGTAGATATTCGTGTTGGCAGGGTCGTCGATGCACAGCCCTATCCGGAAGCACGCAAACCAGCGATCAAGCTGTGGGTCGATTTCGGAGGAGAGCTTGGCGTGCGCAAAAGCTCGGCCCAGATCACCAAACACTACACGCCCGAAACGCTGATCGGAAAACAGGTTATGGCCGTGGTGAATTTCCCGCCCCGCCAGATCGGCAAGTTTATGTCCGAGATTCTGGTTCTGGGCTTGCCTGACGAAAACAACGAAGTGGTGTTGATCGGCCCCGATCAACCTGTTCCCACCGGTGGGAGGATGCATTGAAAAAGCTATTTATTACAAGACCATTGCCCGAAAGTGTTTTGAGCGCGGCGCGCGAAGTTTTTGATACAAGTGTTAGACAAAGCAACCTGCCTTTGAGCGCTCATGATCTACGCTGGGTTTTGCGTGAATACGACGTGGTTTTGCCAACTCTGGGGGATATCTTCTCGGCCGAAGTGTTCGAGGATGTGCCTGACCCAAGGTGCAAACTGTTGGCCAATTTTGGGGTTGGATACAATCACATCGATGTCGCCGCAGCGGCGCGTTCCGGCATTCTGGTGAGCAATACGCCAGGGGCTGTGACCGATGCCACGGCGGATACGGCGTTGTTGTTGATGTTGATGAGTGCACGCCGCGCCGCAGAGGGTGAACGTCTTGTGCGGTCCGGTGCATGGGAAGGATGGCATCCGACCCAAATGCTGGGCATGCATCTTTCGCGCAAAACGGTTGGTATCATCGGATTGGGCCGGATTGGTCAGGCGATAGCACAACGGTGTTTCTATGGCTTCGGGATGCGGGTGCGTTATTTCAGCCGTACACCAAAGATGATGGAATTTGATGCACGTCGCTTTGAGTCACTGACCGAGATGGCACGCGAAGTTGATGTGCTTGTCGCCTGCGTGCCGGGTGGGCCCGAGACCCGACATCTCGTTGGTGCCGATGTTTTTCATGCAATGCAGCCACATGCGCATTTCGTAAATGTATCTCGTGGGGATGTTGTCGACGAAACGGCTCTGGTTGCCGCATTGCAAGACCGTCGGATTGGCGGGGCTGGGCTGGATGTTTACGAACACGAACCCAAAGTGCCGGATGCGCTTCGTGCTTTGGACAATGTAACGTTGCTGCCGCATTTGGGCACCGCTGCCCATGAGGTGCGCAACAGCATGGGTATGATGGCAATAGACAACCTCAAAGCGTTCGCAGCGAGCACGCCATTGCCCAACGCCGTCAACGCCGTCTAGCAAGACAGACGGGCCTCCGGATCACATCCACGCGGATGGGTCCGGTAGTCCCTATTCGCCCATTGCTTGGCGCCAGTGACGGCGACAGAGGGACACATAGGTTTCATTGCCGCCGATTTGCACCTGTTCGCCCTCTTGAACTGGTTTTCCGGTTTCGTCCTGTCGAACCACCATCGTGGCCTTCTTGCCGCAATGACAAATGGTGCGCACTTCGCGAATTTCATCCGCCAAAGCCAGAAGTGCCGCAGAACCTGGGAAAAGCTTGCCCTGAAAATCAACTCGAAGCCCATAGCACATCACCGGCACACCCAGATCATCCACGGCGCGTGCCAGTTGCCAAACCTGATCTTCGGTCAGGAACTGTGCCTCATCAATAAAGACACAAGCCACAGGACCGGCGTCCAGTCGCGTTTCAATCATCTCGAACAAATTGTTCTCGGCGACAAAAGTGTCGGCCTCGCTGCCAATGCCAATCCGTGATGCGATGCGACCCGTTCCGGCCCGATTGTCGAGATTGGCAGTCAAAAGGTAGGTTTGCATGCCGCGTTCACGATAGTTGTGGGACGCTTGCAGCAGGAGGGTCGATTTCCCCGCGTTCATAGTGGAGAACTGAAAGTACAATTTGGCCATGCGGGGGTCATACGGTGAGGGTCGGGGCAGATGCAATAGGGGATAAGAGAAGAAAACTGAGGGCCGGAACCGCAGAGTGGGCCTGCGGCTCCGGCGCTGCCGGAGTACTCTTTAAAGGGCCTTCCTGAGAGCGACTCTCTGGGGATGATAGAAGGCAATACTCGTTATCCGGCAGTCCATCCCTTCCAACAAACGCAAAAAGGGAGCCTCACACATAACCGGCACTGCTGCCGGCCACTCACAAACGTCTCCCGTGACACGAGAGACACTTTACAAATGACATTTCCTGCATATCCCTTTAAGGGGAAACGAATTATCTAATTCCCCATCGGGGAAAAGTAGCGTTAGGGGAAATGAGTATGGACAGTGTTGGGTCCTATCTAAAAAAGCACGCTGAAGCGTTGGTCAAAGACGTCGGGATCGAGGCGGCCTGTGAATTGACGGGCAAGTCCAAGGCCACTTTGGGCCGGTACTATTCCCATAATCCCGAACATGACGACCGGTTTATGCCGATTGACGCCGTCGCGCGACTTGAGGAAGCGTCCTCGTACCCGCATGTCACGGCTGCATTGGCCGAGCTGAAAGGCATCACCCTGTCCTATGACGATCGTCGCCGGAATACCCGCGAAGGCGGCGTGAATTCGGATGTGATCGCGCTGAGCCAGCGTTTTGCGATGCTGATGGCGGAATACAGCCAGTCCATCGAAGATGGCATCATCACTGTGAACGAAGCCAAGCGCCTGTTGAAAGAAACGTTGGCGCTGCAGCACGTGTTGCTGGATATGAAGTTACACCTCGAAGAGGGTGCAAACTAAGGATGTCGGGCGCGACTCCGCGTCGTGAGCTTGTCAAAGCCGAGCAGTATACGCCCGATTTGCTACAAGAGTTTCTGGTAGAACTGGAGACAACGCGCCATTCCTCAGAAGTCTGGAGATTGATTGTTAAACTCGGGCAAGCATTAAACTTGCCTTATGTCGATCTCATCTCTGCCAGCAGTTACTCCAACTGGAAAAAGACTCTTTTTGTTCGCACGTCTTATGATTCGAGCTGGCTGAACAGCGTGAATCAGGATCCGGATCTGGCAAAGTGGTCCTATTTTCGATCGCATGCGATGCACTGTTTGACGCCCATTGCCGTTGGTGTTGAGTTCGCGGAAGAGTACAAGCACATTCCCCAGTCCCGTTATGAGGTCCTGCACGAAGCAGGGCGTCGCGGGATTCGTGCGGGCTTTTCCATCCCCTTGCGTGTTCACGCCCCGCCACAGGCCGCGCTGATTACGTTTTCGGGGAATCACTCAAAGCGCGAGATGGAGCGCATTATCCAAACACATGGGTGGGTGCTTCATGCTGTGGCACTTACTGGGCACCAGCGTTACCTGACCCATTTCGCTTCCGAGTTTTCGGAACGGAACAAGATTACGACCAAGCAACGCGAGTTGCTCGAGATGATCGGCAATGGCCAACAAGACAAGGTGATTGCCGATCAGCTGGGCGTGACTGTTTCGGCTGTGCGCCAAAGGATGAACAACATCCTGAAGAAAACTGGCCTGTCCAATCGGGCCGAGTTGGCGGCCCTTGCGATGAGCATGGGAATTTTACCTGATCCATTGTCCCGAAATGCGGGTGATCAGCAATCCGTTCTTGTTGAAATGGGTTTGCCGCGGCTCGGTGATCATCCCACATTGTCCCCGATGGTGAAAACACGAAGACGAGACCCGTAAGACGGTTTTGCGGTTTTAGAAAAGTCATAGGGTGCTTCGAATTCGAAGCACCCTGAGCCACTCACTCACATGACTATTGGAAAACCGGCTTTTGCACGGGATGGTACAAAAGTCTGACGCTTGGATGCAATATCACCCAGGTGCCCGGCAGCGACCGTCTGGGGAAACAGTATTGGCGCGGGCAACGCCTCTCTCCGCATGTGAAACTATCGCATGAATCCAGTGCTGTCTGCTGAGGAAAACCTTAGTTTCGCCGTCACCTTAACTGTTATTTATGACAGTTTTCAGCTTCAAACCTGTTAATTGTGCCATGCAATTCTCAAATTATGCTGCGGTGCACGAATCGGAGGCGTTTAGTGACGACGCACCAAAATTGACCCTACGGAATATCCGGCCCCAAAAGAGCAGATCAAACCGTAGTCGCCAGCGTGTAAATCATCCGAGTTTTGCGAGAACGCGATGATCGATCCGGCCGAGGATGTATTGGCATAGTCTTGCAGGATATTCGGCTGTTCGCCGGGCTCTGGTGTGCGTCCCAGCACTTTCTTACCGATAAAATCATTCATCGACTTATTGGCCTGATGCAACCAGATGCGTTTGAGATCGGTGTTCTTGACGTCATTTTCTGCCATCTGGGCCAGAATGTGTTTGGACACCATTGGAAGAACTTCTTTAAAGACTTTGCGCCCATTCTGCATGAACTGCATGTCGCGGCGGTCTTCCATGCCATAGGGGCGCGAACGACGCAGAAAGCCGTTGTTGTTGCGAATGTTGTTCGAGAACTGGGTTGCGCAGCTGGTCGAGAGTATTTCGAAATACTCGCCTTTTGCGTCCTCTTCCCGTTCGATTACGGTCGCGGTGGCCACGTCACCAAAAATGAAGTGGCAATCGCGGTCGCGCCACTCAAGGTGCGCAGAACAGATTTCGGGGTTTACGACAATCGCTTTGCGCACAGATCCGGCGCGGACCATATCGGCTGCGGCCTGAATGCCGAATGTTGCAGAAGAACAGGCAACGTTCATGTCAAAGGCAAACCCACCTGCTCCCAAGGCTTCTTGGATTTCGACAGCAACGGCAGGGTAGGCGCGTTCAAGGTTAGAGGCCGCACAAATCACCAGATCAATGTCTTCGGCAGAGACCTGTGCCTGTGTCAGCGCCTTTTTACAGGCATCCAAGGCCATTTCGGCCATCAGTGAGACTTCGTCATCAGAACGCTCGGGTAGCAACGGATGCATGATGTTCGGATCAAGCACGCCGGTTTTGTCGATGACATACCGCTGTTCGATGCCAGAGGCCTGAAAAATGAAATCGCTGGAGGAATGCGGTACGGGCGTTGCTTCTCCGGCTGCAATCGCATCGGCGTTTTTCTCGTTCATCAGATCCGCATAGCCGTTAAAGGCTTCAACCAATTCGTCATTGGTGATGACTTGATCTGGCGTAAAGACGCCGGTGCCTGTGATTGCTGGCTTGAACATGACGGACCTCTAGATTTTGCTGGGCTCTAGACATCACCTTAGCATGATAAAGGGTCAAGGGTTGCCTTAAGGTAAATCAGATGATCCCACCCGATTATAACCTGTTTTAAAGGAAATCCACGGTTTCGAGGGACCCGTTCCCTGCTTCGGCATTCAGGTACGTTGGCGCGCGTTACGCGCTGAAGGGATTATCCGGATATTCAACACCCGCGAGATAAAGTCCCTGTGGTGGACAAACGGGGCCACATCCGGACCTGTCACAGGCATCCAGTACGTCTTTTACCTTTGAGGGGGGCCACCCCCCCGCGCCGACACGTTCGAGTGTGCCGACAAAGCTGCGCACCTGGTTGTGCAGAAACGATCGCGCCCTGACGTGGAAATGGATTTCAGGGCCCCAGAGTGTCTGAACACGCTCGACGCGCAACTCATCAAGCGTTTTGACCGGGCTTGCGGCCTGACAGATCGAACTGCGAAAGGTCGTAAAATCATGGTTGCCAAGAAGGTGGTTCGCGCCTTCCTGCATCGCATCGACGTCCAGCGCATGGTTCACTTGCCAGACCAGCCCGGCTTGATGTGTCGCCGGGGCCCGTCGCATCAGGATGCGGAACAGATAGCGTCTTTCCACCGCTGAGAAGCGGGCGTGCCACGTATCATCAACTCGCTGGGCATCGACAATTGCGACAGGCAGCGGTTTGAGATGATGATTAAGTGCTTCGGACAGGCGGAACGGATCCCAGTCCTTTTGCAGATCGCAATGGGCGACCTGAGCCAACCCGTGCACACCGGCATCGGTTCGGCCCGCTGCCGCAATTGTATGTGGGCCGGGTTCAAGTTTGGCCAGCGCAGCCTCAATCGCCCCCTGAACCGAGGGTTGATCTGCCTGTCTTTGCCAACCGGCAAAAGGGGCACCGTGATATTCGACTTTGAGCGCAATTCTGGGCATGGCGCTCGGATAACGCATTCGTGCCGGAAGGAAAAGCGGGGAGAGACCTTTGCAGTCTCCCCTCTAGCAATCTCATGCATCGGCCCCTAGGTTGAAACCAAAGTTAATTCAGGGGCGACAATTGGTTATTTCCTCGTTGGCAGACAGCGTCACACGCAGCGTTGAAAGCGTGAGCGATACGATTTCGGAAGCCCTTTTTGAACCTGTGATCCGATTGGGCGTCACCGGTCTGGCGCGCTCGGGAAAGACGGTTTTCATCACATCACTGGTTGCCAACCTGCTTGATCGTGGCCGGATGCCACAGCTGTCTGCACAGGCGGGCGGGCGTATTGTTGCGGCGTATTTGCAGCCACAGCCTGACGATACGGTGCCGCGGTTCGACTATGAAACCCATCTGGCCGCTTTGCTGGGGCCAGACCCGCAATGGCCGGACAGCACACGCGCGGTAAGCGAGTTGCGCCTGTCGCTCAAGGTGCAACCGACGGGGCTTCTTGGGGGATTGCAAGGGCCGCGCACCGTGCATCTGGATATCATTGACTATCCCGGTGAGTGGTTGCTGGATCTCGGGTTGCTCGACAAAAGCTTTGATCAATGGTGCGACGAAACATGGAAATGGCTGGGCGAACGCGAGAGCGCACAGGGTTTTTTGAAGGCCGCCCGCGAAGTTGATGTCACCGCCCCTCATGAAGAGGCCACGGCGCAAGATCTTGCCAAACGGTTCGCGTCGTATTTACAGGTGGCCCGCACAGAAGGGTATTACCGCTGTTCTCCGGGGCGGTTCCTGCTTCCGGGGGATCTGGCGGGTTCGCCCGCATTGACGTTCTCGCCTATTCCTGTTGAGACTGCGTCCAAGAGGGGCAGTCTGCACCGTGAAATGGAGCGCCGCTTCGAGGCTTATAAATCCAAAGTGGTGAAGCCGTTTTTCAGGGACCATTTTTCCCGCATTGATCGCCAAATCGTTTTGGTTGACGCACTGGGAGCGATCCATTCCGGTCCTGAAGCCGTTGAAGACATGCGCAGTGCTATGTCCGAAATTCTGAGTGCGTATCGTCCGGGATCAAACAGCTTCCTTGCCCGTATATTGCGTGGAAAACGTATTGAGAAAATCCTCTTTGCGGCCACCAAGGCAGACCACCTGCATCATACGCAGCATCCGCAACTGACGGGAATCATGCAGGCCTTGACCAGAGATGCGTCGGACCGGGCGCGCTTTTCAGGCGCGGACACCTTGGCCCTTTCTCTGGCGTCACTTCGGGCCACAACAGAAGAAACCCTCAAGCATGACGGACGAGAGTTGGATTGTGTTCGAGGCACGTTACTGGAAACCGGCAAACAGGCGGCTTTCTTCCCGGGGGCCTTGCCCGAAGACCCCAATGTATTGCTGGCCCCTGCACGCGAGGGGGCCAAAACATGGTTGGATGGCGACTATCAGGTGATGAATTTTGCACCAGCCCAGCTCAGCCTGAAGCCGGGTGAAGGTCCGCCGCATATTCGGCTGGATCGCGCTGCCGAGTTCCTGATTGGAGATAAGCTATGACCAAAGGTCCCGTACTCATTGATCTGGAACATGACGAGGCACCTTCTGTTGCCGAAGCCCCGCCCGTACCAGACCTGACACAAGTTTTGCCCGAAGGGCAGGCGATGCAGGTTGCGGCGCAATTGGCCGCGCGCAAACCGTCCCGTTTGTCCCGTTGGTTCTGGGGCCTTCTCGGGCTGATCCTTGGCACGGTGGTGTCTATTGCGGCTTGGAACTTTGTCACGGCTTTGCTGGCGTCGTCACCAATCCTCGGGATGATCGTTTCTGCGCTGGTCGCCGTGTTTGTTGTTGTATGCTTGGTCATTGCATTGCGCGAAGCGGCCGGATTTGCGCGATTGCGGCGGGTTGATTCTCTGCATCATGCGGCCGAGGCCGCCCTAGTCTCGCAAGACCTCAAAGAGGCGCGCGGTGTGGCCGATCAGCTGGGCCGTCTCTATCGGGGGCGTGCCGACACGGCATGGGGGCGAGAGCGCTTTGCGGAGCGTCGTGATGATGTGATGGACGCCGATGGGCTGCTGGCCTTGGCCGAAACAGAAATTCTGACCCCGTTGGATCAGGCGGCCCAGTCCGAAATCGAAACCGCCGCGCGTCAGGTTGCTACGGTAACCGCATTGGTGCCCTTGGCATTGGCCGATGTCGTGGTGGCCATGACGTCTAACGTGCGCATGATCCGTCGCATCGCCGAGGTTTATGGCGGGCGCTCGGGGACATTGGGCAGTTGGCGATTGTTACGCGCTGTCATGACACATCTGGTCGCGACAGGGGCGGTTGCCGTAGGGGACGACATGATCGGCACCCTTGCAGGTGGAGGCGTTCTGGCCAAGCTGAGTCGTCGTTTTGGCGAAGGTCTGGTGAACGGCGCTTTGACGGCCCGCGTCGGGGTGGCCGCAATGGAAGTGTGCCGTCCATTGCCGTTTGTTCAGGCAAAACGCCCGTCCGTTGCCGTGATCATCAAACGCGCCTTGACCGGCCTGTTCAGCGAGTCAGCCTAGCATCGGCGGTAAATCCGCAGGGCGTCGGATCTGTTCGATTCCATAGCGGAACCCATTGCCAATGCGGTGGGCCAAAGCGGAAAACGCTTGGGCCAACTCTGGTGAAAGCGTGTCTTGCAAAACCTCGTCAAACAACCCCAGCCACTGGGCAAAGTGTTCGGGCTGAATTTCCGGCGTTTGCAAATGCACGCGCATGGGTTGGCCATCATACCCGCGTTCTTTGAGGATCGCATTACGCCAGAAAGCGGCGATTTTTTCTTCGTGCGCGGGCCACTCGTCGGCATCGATATGGGCGGCAAACACGGGTCCCAGATCGGGGTGCTGTCGGATGCGGGCGTAGAATCGGGACACCACATCAGAAATTTCTTCGGGCGAGATTTCAAACATCTGCAATGGATTGGACATGTCGGCCTCTGGTCTGGAGTTCACGTGGCATGTGGCATGGCGACAGCTTGAAGTGCAAGGGCACCCGGCGCATGATTGCCGCATGAAGGATCATGGCCATTCACAAGAAGAAGTCGAGCGCCGGATCGGCGATCCGCCGGGGCGCGGTTACTTGCGTGACCTTGTTTATGGCGGGATTGACGGATCGGTCACAACGTTTGCCATTGTGGCGGGGGTTGCAGGTGCGGGTCTGTCCCCACTGATCATTGTCGCGTTGGGCCTTGCCAATGTTCTGGCAGACGGGTTTTCCATGGCCGCAGGGAACTATTCCGGCACCAAGGCCGAGTTGGATGACATCGAACGCTTGCGCGAAATCGAGCTGCGCCATCTACAGGAACATCCCGAAGGGGAACGCCGCGAGATCCGTGAAATTCTTCGTCTCAAAGGTCTTGATGGGGCCGTATTGGAGGCCGCAACAGATGCGATTGCGCAAAACAAGGAAGCCTCGGTTCAGTTGATGCTGGAAGGGGAATACGGATTGGCTGGTGTGGACCCCCATCCGATGCGTGCCGCGGTCGCCACTTTTCTTGCCTTTTTGATTGCTGGCATGATCCCGCTTTTGCCATTCCTTTTGGGGCTGGATAACGCGTTTCGCCTGTCTGCGATTGCAACCGGCATGGTCTTTTTCGGGATTGGCGCATTGAAAAGCCGTTGGGCGCTGACCCCTTGGTGGCGTTCCGGTCTGGAGACCCTTTTGATCGGTGGGCTGGCCGCTGCCATTGCCTTTGGAGTCGGGACATTGTTCCACGCCTGAGACCTCTGTCGGTCACATGATCTTCCAGTGTTCGTCACTGCGTCGACACGGGCGAAGATGAAGCAGGCACTGCTTGCGTTTGAGCCTTTACGCCTTGGGGCAGCGGGCCTATAACGCGGGCCATGACCCGCCATTTCGCGATCATTATTCGAATTATTTGCCCGGCGCTCTGATACAGACGAGCCGCCGGGACAAGGCGTATGGAAATCCGCGCCGCCCCTCGCATTCCCGAACATGATCCGAACAGACAAGGACGCCAAAAGATGTGCGCCGAAACTCCCGAATATAAATCCACTCTGAATCTGCCCAAGACCGACTTTCCGATGCGGGCGGGCCTTCCCAAACGCGAGCCCCAGTGGCTTGAGCGTTGGGCAGATATGGGCATCTATGACCGCCTGCGTGAAAAAGAAGGTCGTGAACCCTTTACCCTGCATGATGGCCCTCCCTATGCGAACGGCCACCTGCACATCGGTCACGCCCTGAACAAGACGATCAAGGACATGATCGTGCGCTCTCACCAGATGATGGGCTTTGATGCGCGTTACGTGCCGGGATGGGATTGTCATGGTCTGCCCATCGAGTGGAAGATCGAGGAACAGTATCGCAACAAAGGTAAAGACAAGGACGACGTCCCTGTCATCGACTTCCGTCAGGAATGCCGCAAATTTGCCGAGGGCTGGGTTGATATCCAGCGGGATGAATTCAAACGCCTCGGCATCACCGGCAACTGGGAAAATCCCTATCTGACGATGGATTTCCATGCAGAACGTGTCATTGCCGAAGAATTCATGAAGTTCCTCATGAACGGGACGCTTTACCAAGGGTCGAAGCCCGTGATGTGGTCACCGGTTGAAAAGACCGCACTGGCCGAAGCCGAGATCGAATACCACGATCACAAATCGCACACCATCTGGGTGAAATTCCCCGTTGTCCGCGCGGTCGAGCCTACTGGCGCGCGCTCGGGTCTGTTGGGTGTGAATGTTGTTATCTGGACGACGACCCCTTGGACGATCCCCTCAAACCGTGCCATCGCCTTTAATCCAGAGCTGTCCTATGGCCTGTATAAAGTCACCAAGGCACCTGATGATAACTGGGCGAAAAAGGGCGATCACTATCTTCTGGCGGATAATCTGGCCGAAGATGTGATGAAATCGGCCAAGGTCGAAGAATTCATCCGCAAGCGCGACGTAACAGCCCAGCAGCTGGACCTGATCATCTGTGGTCACCCGCTGCGTGGAGTCGAGGATGGTCAGGGTGAATGGGACTATGACGTGCCCATGCTGCCCGGTGATCACGTGACAGACGACGCCGGAACCGGTTTTGTGCACACCGCGCCAAGCCACGGCGCGGATGACTTTATCCTTGGGGTGAAGCATGGTCTGCAAATGACGCACAACGTCATCGAAGACGGCTCGTTCCGTGCGTCGTTGCCTTTGTTTGGTGGTGAAGTGATCATCACTGCCAAAGGCAAGGAAGGCAGCGCAAACACCGCCGTCATCAACAAGCTGGCCGAGGTCGGCGGGTTGATTGCCCGTGGTCGCGTGACCCACAGCTATCCGCACTCCTGGCGTTCGAAGGCGCCGGTGATCTTCCGGAACACGCCACAATGGTTTGCGGCCGTGGACAAGGATGTCGAGGATGGACAGGACCAGTACGGGACTACGATCCGCGAACGCGCACTGACCTCGATTGACAAACTGGTCAATTGGACGCCGCAAACAGGCCGGAACCGTCTCTATTCCATGATCGAAACGCGGCCTGACTGGGTGTTGTCTCGCCAACGCGCCTGGGGTGTTCCTCTGACGTGCTTTACCAAGAAAGACGCCTTGCCGACGGACGAAGATTTCCTGTTGCGCGACGAGGCCGTGAACGCACGCATCGCAGAAGCCTTTGAAGCGGAAGGTGCCGATTGCTGGTATGCCGACGGCGCCAAAGAGCGTTTCCTTGGAAGCGACTACAACGCTGACGATTACCAACAGGTTTTCGATGTGTTGGATGTGTGGTTTGATTCCGGTTCGACCCACGCCTTTGTTCTGCGCGACCGTGAGGACGGAACCGCCGACGGGATCGCAGACGTCTATATGGAAGGCACAGACCAACACCGCGGCTGGTTCCACTCCTCCATGCTTCAGGCCTGTGGAACCTTGGGACGCGCGCCGTATCGCAACGTTGTCACGCACGGCTTTACGCTGGACGAGAAGGGCAACAAAATGTCCAAATCGTTGGGCAATACCATCGTACCGGAGAAGGTCGTGCAACAATACGGTGCCGACATCCTGCGTTTGTGGGTGGCCCAAACCGATTACACAGCGGACCAGAGAATCGGACCTGAAATCCTGAAAGGTGTCGCTGACAGCTATCGTCGTTTGCGGAATACCATGCGGTTCATGCTGGGTGCACTCGACAGCTTTAGCGAAGCGGATCGCGTCGCGCATGCCGACATGCCGCCGCTGGAACGCTGGGTGCTGCACCGTTTGGCAGAATTGGACGAGAAAGTCCGCGAAGGTTACAAGTCCTATGACTTTATGGGTGTGTTCAACGCGATCTTTAACTTTGCGACCGTAGAGCTTTCGGCGTTCTATTTCGATATCCGCAAGGACGCCCTCTATTGCGACGGAGACACGGATCGCCGTCGCGCTACGCGCACGGTGCTGGATATCCTGTTCCATCGCCTGACGACATGGCTGGCGCCAATTCTGGTGTTCACCATGGAAGAAGTCTGGCTCGAGCGGTTCCCGGGCGAAAAGTCATCGGTTCATCTGGTTGATATTCCCGAAACACCGGCCGAGTGGCTGAATGCCAATCTGGCCAAGAATGTCTCTGAATTGCGTCGTGTGCGCCGCGTTGTGACCGCAGCCTTGGAAGTGGAGCGTCAGAACAAAGTCATCGGATCGAGCCTTGAGGCTGCGCCGGTGGTTCATGTGTTGGATGCCGATGTTATGGCAATTCTGCGCGTGCTGCCTGTTGATGACCTTTTCATCACATCGGGTGTCTCGCTCAGCAGTGATCCATTGCCAGATGAAGCGTTCCGCTTGCCAGAAGTCGACGGCGTTGGTGTTGTGTTTGAAAAGGCCGAAGGCGAAAAATGCCAGCGGTGTTGGAAAATCCTTCCCGACGTTGGCCAGCACAAGCACGTGGGCGTGTGTGGCCGCTGTGATGAGGCTTTGGGCTAAGGTCCTACACGACCCGAAACTTGCGTAATCTTGGGCGCCCCGCTTGCGGGGCGCTTTTTTGTAGCGCAGGATGCGGGCATGTTTGAAAGAACCGTGGATACCCCGACAGGGCCGATGCGTCTTGTCGAAGACTATGGCGCCATCGTGCGCACCAACTGGGGGCAGGGCCGTCAGGACGACACACCTTTGCTGCTTGAAGCCGAAGCACAGCTCAAAGACTATTTTTCCGGAAAACGCGAAGCGTTTGATCTGCCCTTGCGAGTTGACGGATCAGATTTCCAACGTGCGGTGTGCGACGCGATGTTGGACATTCCGTTTGGATATACCTGCACCTATGGCGACATATCCAAAAAGCTTGGCGTACCTGCGCAGGCGGTGGGGCAGGCGTGTGGGGGAAATCCGATACCGGTGATCATTCCGTGTCACCGCGTAATGGGGGCAAAAGGCCTGACCGGGTTTTCCGGCGCAGGTGGTGTTGAAACAAAGGTTCAGCTTTTGCGACTGGAAGGCGCAGGCGGCTTTTTGATCTAGTCGTTTTCGGGAATGATCTGCTGTGCGACACCCGCAAACAGCAAATACACACTTGTCACGACCAGTCCCCAATGCGCCCAGCTTTGAGGGTGGAAATCCACCCAAGCGGCCCATCCGGCAAAGAATGTCCATCCGATCGCCATAGGCAAAGAGACCGTGCGCCAGCGTTCCGTCCGGACGGGATGAATGAATTTCAGGGGCAGGAACATCGCCACAGCCAACACCGCGACCAGCGCAAAAGATACCCAGAAGTTTGGTTCGAGGGCGAAGATCACCAGCACAACCATATTCCAGCATCCGGGGAAGCCGGAAAAGGAATTATCCTTTGTTTTCATGCGGGTGTCTGCAAAATACATCGAGCTTGCGAAGGTGATGACGATGATCGAAAACCAACCTGTCCAGCCGTCCATAAGACCCGATTTGAACAAAGCAAAAGCGGGAATAAAGACATAGGTTAAATAGTCGATGATCAGATCCAGCAGGACACCATCAAACTCGGGTGCATATTTTTTGACGTGATACCGGCGCGCCATGGGGCCATCCAGACCGTCGACAAAAAAGGCCACGACAAGCCACAAGAACATGAGGCTCCACTTGCCGTCTACGGCGGCAAGCATGGACAGCATCGCAAACACCGCACCGGTGGCAGTGAAAAGATGAACAGACAGGGCGCGGTTTTCAGGGGTCATAGGCAAGGGTCATGCCGGAAAACAGCACGATGTGCAATGATTGCGGGGCCCTTGGTGGCGATGACGTGCGGGTATTTGCCTCAAACGTCAGGCAACCTTGGGGTGAGCGTCGTTAAACAGGCTACTTTCGCGGTTTCAGCGCTCGAATCGCGCCTTGTACCGTTTCAGGAAGCGTCGTGTCCGCCGATGCCGGGGCCGCGTCGAGGGCCGAAGCCACATCTTTGACCAGAATTCCAATAGAGTTATCCTCGGCGCAGCCATCGCGCGCAAACTCGATATCCTCAAAGCCCGAGGCGAACCAGTTTTGCCCTGACGAGGTGTGGATCAGAGAAAGCAGTTTGTCTTCATCAAGCCCCGCATCATCAGCCCAGTCCAGAACCAGACGCGTCATGGCCGTGTGAGAGGCCGCCAGCAAGTTGTTCAGGACCTTGGCCTGCATGCCAGCGCCAAAGGGCCCCATCCGGTGAAAATGCGCGCCCATTGCATCAAACAGCGGCTGATGTTTGTCCAAGGCATCTTCATCACCCCCGAGCATAAAGGAAAGGCGGGCCTTTTTGGCCGCAATGGCTGCTCCGGACATGGGCGCATCGATCAATGTGATCTTTTCGGGCAGGCGTTCTCGAAGGTCGCGCACATATCGCGGTGACAACGTAGACGACACAATCACGGTTTCGAGGTGGGGTGCCTGCGAGAAATTCTGAGCGCCGAACAACACATCCTCGGTCTGCGGAATATCCCGTACAACCGTGATCAGCGTGCGCAGGTTTTGCGAAAATACCTCTTTCGTGACCATTTCCAAGCCGAGGCCATCAAATTCGCCTGAAGCGCGCACGTCATAGCCGATTGCATCAAACCCCGCAGCCCGCAACGCCGCGAGCATCGGCGCCCCCATTCGGCCGCATCCGGCAACACCAATTCCAGTCAGCACCTGTTGTTCTCCCTTTGGGTTGTGACGCCAATCAACGTGATGCACGGCCCTAGGTCAACAGCCTATGAAAAATCACAAGATTCCCAAGAAATTCACAAATTCCAGAGACGGAATTTCGCGGCCTGTGCGTGTTACCTGCAACCAATATTGACGGAGATGATTATGCCAAAATTACGTGCTTGGGCGACACCGCTCACGGTCGCAACTTTTCTGACGATGGGGGTGACCGGCCTGTTGCTGTTCTTTCATCTGGACATCGGATTAAACAAGCTGTTGCACGAATGGGTTGGCCTGTTGATGATTTTTGGGGTGGGGGCGCATCTGGTTTTAAACTGGCGACCGTTTTCCACTTATTTCAAGCGTCAATCCGCAGTCGTGATCATGGCCAGTGGCGCGGCTGTTCTTATGTTGAGCTTTATACCCGTGCAATCAGGTGGAAATCCCATGTCGAGCGTCTTTCAATCGCTGCAAGCCGCGCCGATTGAACAGGTAATCGCGCTTTCCGGGAAAGGGGCAGAGGATGGCTTGGCTGCGTTGCAGGCCGAGGGTGTTCTGGTCGAACCCGGCCAATCCATCATGGCCGCCACAGGTGGCAGCCGTGACGCAACGATGCAGGTCATTAAGGTTCTGTTCGCAGACTAATCCGGGTGTGGCGCCCAAATATTAGGGCGCCATCCCGCGATGATTTACTTCACGATGTGTTCGTCTTTGACAAACATATTGGCCCAGGCCCGATCAATCAGTTCCGGCGTCATTTGATAGGGAATGCCTTCGAAATCACAAATCGAAATCATTTGATCGATCAGGAATACAGGCTGATAGTTTGCATAGACGTTATCGATCGTTGGGTACTTTTTCTTCAACAGATGCACCAAGGTGGCCTCATTTAGAGGGACCTTCTTTTTCTTGGCGACAAGCGCAAAGATCTTGAGAAAGTTTTGCTGGCTTGGCCCGTCAATTTTGATTTTGAAAAAGATACGGCGCAGGGCAGCCTGGTCAAAAATTTCGTTCGGGTGGAAGTTGGTCGAAAAGATCACCAGCGTGTCAAAGGGAACTTCGAATTTCTCCCCCGATTGCAAAGCAAGGATGTCCTTGCTCTCTTCCAAGGGAACAATCCAACGGTTGACCAGTGATTGGGGTGGCTCTTCCTGACGTCCAAGATCGTCCACGATAAAAATACCGCCGGTCGATTTCAACTGTAGAGGCGCCTGATAGGTGCGCGCGGTTGGGTTATAGACCAGATCCAGCATGTTGAGGGACAATTCACCCCCTGTGATAACCGTCGGGCGGTCACATTTCACATATCTTGAATCAAAACGGGCAAGGCGTCGCAACGAGGTTTTGTCTTCGACTTCTGCCTCTGCCTTGGAATGCACGATAGGATCATAAACGGTGATGACCTGCCCTGCGTATTCAATCGCGTAGGGGACATAGATCTTGTCTCCCATTGCGTCCCGGATACCGTTTGAAATAGACGACTTACCGTTGCCAGGGGGGCCATACATCAGGATCGAACGACCCGAGCCAACAGCAGGGCCCAGATGGTCCAGCAAGCTGTCCGGAAGGATCAGGTGCCCCATCGCATCAGTAAGCTGTTTGCGGCTGATCTGGACGTTGCGGATCGATTGGCGTTTGACCTGTTCACGGTACACATCCAGAGGCACTGGCATCGCGCCAAAATATTCAGACTGTGCAAGCGCGTCGAGTGCACGGGCTTTGCCGGCGTCGGTCAGCTGAAACCCCATTTCATTACCGCTGTTGGCATTCAGCGTGCCGGTCGCTTCGAGAAAACGCTGTTCACGGGCGACATCAATCAACTCTTGGGTCACTGCGGCAGGCAGACAGATTGCCTTTGCGACGTCACTGACCATGTCCACGTTTTTGCGAAACATCGTTTTCAACATGATGTCACGCATCATCACGATGGGCAGGCGCATGTCGGTAAGACGTTTAGGGGCCGGTGGGGCCATGACATTGCCGTTTTGCATATTCATCAGTGTAGCCTCGGAAGTTGGCAATTGATCTTGCATCCGTGCAGAGGTCGCACTCTGCCCGATAGGTTCAGCTTTACTTAACTCGATAAAGATGGCGAAACTCGGGCCGAGATCAGGCCCCGTAAAGGATTCCGAGGATCATGTAGATCGCCAATGCCCCACCAAGGGCAAGACCCATAGGGAAATCCCAACCCTGTTCCCAGCTTTCCCAATCGGGAACAAGCCTACGCACAGGGGAGTATTTGGCGAGGCGATGCGTGATCCATGCCGCCAGCAACGTTGCGGAAAAAATCACGACCAGCAGCTTTGTATCGCCAAATGCGATGAAAGGCGCGGCGGCGGCGGCAAATTTTGCATCCCCCGCCCCGATCAACCCGCCCGCATTCAAGAGCATTCCAATCAGCAAAACCACGACAAGGTGCGAGAAACGCCACCCATAGTCGACGATGGGCAGGGCAATCAGGCCCACCACAACGAACACAGCGATCAGAGCCAAAACAGAGTGGTTGGGAATGCGCATGGAACGCATATCGCTCCAGGCCACGTAGAAACATATGGGCAGGACGAAGGGCGCAAACCATGCGGCCGACCAGACAGTAATTTCCATGCGTGCCTCGGCGTCTTAGCTGTTTTCAAGCGCGCGCAGTGAACGCACGGCGGCCTCGAAATGCTGCGGATGGGTGTCGATTGCTTCACGCAACAGGGCTTTGCCAGTTTCGGTGTCGCCTTGCTTGATCGCCGAAAGCGCCATTGTGTGCAAAAGCTGTGCCCGTTCGGTTTGAACCATCGGGATCACAGGAAGCGAATATTTACGCTGTGCACCACGCGCGAGAACAATGTTGTTCTTGGCGGTAAACAGGCTGCTGTCGTTGCGGATGGCCTCGCCGAACAAACGCTCAGCCTCGGCATAATCGCCACGGCTCAGCTTGGAATATCCCCAGTTGTTCAAAACGCCAGCAGGGCGGGTCGTGAGACCCACAGCGGTTTCGTAGAAACTGTCGGCTTTGCTCCATTCCTGATTGCTGTCAGAAATCATCGCTTCAAGGCGATAGCGTTTGTAAGTCTCGTGAGTTGGAGGGATCGAATCCAGCGTTTTTTCTGCGCCATCCCAATCGCCGCCGCGGATCTGTGCATCGGCCAGATCAACAAGATCAGCATCGGTGCTGTCTTTGTTCTTGGTCACTTTTTGCCAGGCTGGAACCGCTTCGGTATAGCGCTTTGCCCGCACAAACGAGAGCGCCAGCCCCCGCTGAAGGTCGATCCGGTCCTGATTGTTTTCTAGCGTGCGTTGAAAGTACTTCACCGCCTCGTTCGGGTCTGCAACCGTCAACATGACGTCGCTGAGGTTTGTCTCATCGACCGCATTCACGTCTTGAATGGCGCGTTCAACCGACGCGTTGTCAGACTCGCCGCATGCAGACAGTGCCAGTGCACCAGTCAAACACAACGGGACAAGGAAAGTGTGGCGCATATTTTGCGTCCTTTTACTGCTCTCGTCTCAAACTATGGTGTCTTGCTGAGCAGATAATCGCTTCCGCCACGCCGCACCAATTTGTATTCTTGGTTTTGCCCGTCATCATACGCGGGATTTTTCGATTTTGCGAGCGCTAAGCGCAAATTATCGCGGATTGAGTCACTTTGGCCATTATCCAAAGCAAAGGCTTTGCGGAAAATCTGTTCGGCCTCTGCGTATTCATCCCGCTCCATAAGAACGACACCTAGATTGTTCCACGTATCGGCGCGGTTTTCATCTTCGTTCAGGCTATCGCGAAACTGTTTTTCGGCCTGTCCCAATCGCCCCAACGCTAAATTGGCCGACCCGAGGGAAGAGAGCACATCCGCCGTCATGCCATATTCGCCAGCGGCCCGGATATAGGCGTCCAAAGCAAGCTCGTATTGTGCCGCTTCCATCAGGCGATCGCCAACAATCAACCCATCAACAGCTTGTCCGCGCCCAACACCGGTGGGCGCATAGGGGCTGTCTTTTGACGCGCCAAGGCCGCCCGAAGAACAGGCGGCCAAAGCGAAAGTCACACATAACAGCGCCATCTTGAAGGCGTGTCTCATTTTGCCAATTCACCCACGTTTGTTGGTTCACTGCCCCATCTGGGTAACATTGTGTATCGACGGTCCGATCAGAATGATCAAAAGCGGCGGCACGGTTAGCATCATTGTGGCAAGTGTCATCTTGGTTGGCAACTTGTTTGCGGCTTCTTCAGCACGCATCACGCGTTTGTCACGCATTTCGCCTGCATAGACCCGCAAAGCATCTGAAATCGATGTACCAAACGATGCCGATTGGATCAAAACGGTGACAAAGCTCGACACGTCCTGCACACCACAACGTTCCCCCATATCACCCAGAACCTGTGATTTGTCTTTACCGGCTTTCATCTCGTAAGCGACGATCTGAAACTCGTCCGCAAGGGCAGGGTAAGAGGCGCGAAGTTCGCCAGCGACACGGTTGATGGATTGGTCCAGAGACTGGCCCGCTTCGACGCAAACCAGCATCATATCCAACGAGTCCGGGAACCCGGCCGTGATTTCTTCTTTGCGGGTTTCGACGCGGCGTGTCACCCAGTATTTGGGCAGCAGATATCCGGCGGCACCCGGCCCGAGGATATACATCAGCGTATCCTGCGTGGTCGCCCCTTCAGGCCCTTTGATGAACATGAAGTACAAAACACCGAACACCAGCCCGACGACACCCAACAACATTTGGGCAAGGTGGAACGCGCGCACAGCATCGCGGGATTGATAGCCGGCCTGCATCAGTTTGAGGCGCAGGCTGGACAGCTCTTCCTCGTTCTGTGGTTCAAGGAAGGATTTGTATTTGGCCAGCTTCTCGTTAGACGAGGCGCGTCGCAGTTTTTCCTTGCGGTTTTCCTTGCTCTGGGCCTTTTCGTTTTCGACCTTTTTCAGCTTGTCGAGTGGGTCATCACGCTGTTTCAGCATGAACACAACGGTGGCCAGTACAAGGACAAGCCCAATCGCACCGACAGCGATCACCGGGCCGAAGGGTCCAAGGGCACCTGTCAGAATTTGTGTGATGGCTTCCATGAATCTTCTCCGGATTACACTTTGATATTTGTCAGGACGCGCATGACGAACAGGTTTACGGACAGGAACAAACCAACAGCGATACACGCCGGAATAAACAGTTCGTGCGTTTTCACGCCGTCATAGTAGTGAGGGTCGCTCAGATTGATGAAAATCAGCGCGGCAACAGGGAACCCGGACAGGAATTTTCCCGACCATTGCGCTTCGGCCGTGATCGCTTTGACGCGGCGAAACAGGCGGAAGCGGGCGCGGATCACTTTGGACAGGCCGTCCAGAATTTCCGCCAGGTTACCACCCGATTGTTGTTGGATGGCGACGGCCACCGCGAGAAACCGCATGTCTTGCATGTCAAGACGTTCGGCCATGTCTTTGAGAGCCTCGCCCACATCGCGGCCATAGGCACTTTCATCTGCGATCACGCCGAATTCAGTCGCCAGCGGGTCCTCGACTTCTTTCGCGACGATCTGGATTGCCGAAACAAAGGGGTGACCGACACGCAGTGAGCGCACCATAAGTTCGATAGCGTCCGGCAGCTGTTCCTCGATCATGCCAAGGCGTTTACCGGCCTTGTGGCTGACCCAGAAATAGACCCCTCCGACACCTGCGATTGTTCCGATGACGGCGTTCATTGCCAGGCCGGATTCGGTGCCAATGGTCAGAGCCAGAAAAGCAAAGACGCTGACGCCGGCCATGATGCCCATGAGCTGTTTCGGCGTAAAGGCGATGGCGGCTTTCTGGGCCTTTGAGGCCAGCAGCGAATAAAGCGGGATGGTGCGTGCTTTGCCGTGCTGCTGCATTTCCTTGCGCAGCTGTTCAAGTACCTCTTCGCGGCGCGCGCCCTTGTCGAGCATTTCAAGGCGGCGGTTTACGCGATTGTTGAGGCTGATCGAACGTCCGAAAACGGTCAGATAGACGCCTTCGACCAAGACGACAACGCCGACAAAGATCAGGCCATAGATGAGGAGTTCAGGGCTAAAAGGCATATCGGTTACCCCGCTGTCGGTTCATAGATGGAAGGCGGCAAGTCATAACCCCACAGGCGGAACCGTTCGGAATAGTGGCTGCGAACGCCCGTTGCGGTGAAGTGGCCTTCAATTTTGTTGTCGGGCGTCAGACCTGTGCGCTGAAAGCGAAAGACTTCCTGCATGGAAATAACGTCGCCTTCCATACCGGTGATTTCGGTGATCGAGGTCATGCGGCGCGATCCATCCTGCAGACGGGACGCCTGAACGATCAGGTTTACCGCCGAGGAAATCTGCGAACGCACGGCTTTGAGGGGCATTTCGATCCCGGCCATCGCAATCATGTTCTCAAGACGCGCAATACCATCGCGCGCGTTGTTGGCGTGAATGGTTGTCATGGATCCGTCGTGGCCAGTGTTCATGGCCTGCAACATATCAATCACTTCTTCACCACGCGTCTCGCCGACGATGATGCGGTCCGGACGCATACGAAGCGCGTTTTTCAGACAGTCGCGCGGGGACACCTCGCCTTTGCCTTCGACGTTCGGCGGGCGGCTTTCCATGCGGCCAACGTGCGTCTGTTGCAGCTGGAGTTCCGCAGTATCCTCGATTGTCAGGATGCGTTCCGCGTCGTCAATAAACGAGGAAAGCGCGTTCAAGGTTGTGGTTTTACCTGAACCCGTACCACCCGAAACGATCACGTTCAGGCGGGTGGCAACTGCGGCCTGAAGATAGGCTGCCATCTCTTCCGAAAATGCGCCAAAGTTCACCAGATCGTCGATGCCCAGTTTGTCTTTTTTGAATTTCCGGATCGAAACCAGCGATCCATCCACGGCAATTGGCGGCACCATGGCGTTGAAACGCGAGCCATCCTGAAGACGGGCATCCACATAGGGGTTGGATTCATCAACGCGGCGGCCAACAGCGGAAACAATCTTGTCGATGATCCGCAAAAGGTGCTTTTCGTCTTTGAACGTAATGTCGGTCAGTTGCAGTTTACCTGCACGCTCGACAAAAATCTGTTGCGGGCCGTTCACAAGAATATCGTTCACGGTTTCGTCTTGCAGCAACGTTTCCAGCGGACCGAGGCCGGTGACTTCGTCGTAAAGCTCTTGGTTCAGTTGCGTGCGTTCATCGCGGTTCAAAACAATGGCGCGCTCTTGCAGAACTTCGCTCGAAATTGCACTGATTTCATTGCGCAGATCGTTTTCGCTTGCATGTTCAAGGGCCGAAAGGTTCAGGTTGTCCAGCAACTCACGGTGCAGTTCCAGCTTGATCTCGCCCAGACGCTCTTTGCGCTTGCGCTCTTTGTCTGCGGGTGCGGCTTTTGCCGGTTGTGATTGCACCTGCTTGCGCGCGACCGTTTTTCGCTCTGGCGCGGGCGCAGTTGTCGCTGTTGCCGAAGCGGTTTCCGCCTTTGCCGGCCCAGACGCAGGTTTGCCCGCCGGTGGCACCGGTTTGGGAGCGTCCTGCTTTTTGTATCTAGAAAACATCGAGATCTCCTGGGTTAAGCGGCTTTGGGATCGGTCTGATCCAGGCTGTGTAGATTAACGGCGAGCTTTGCGATTTCTTTGCGCAGCGGATTTTTAGGGGCGGAAACAGCCAAGGGTTGGCCGTGGTCCGAACCTTGCATGACCTGGCGACCACCGTCGGGCAGCAAGACGTCAATCGAGATGTCCAGACTCTCGGCCAGACGTTTGACGCGAGACTTGCCAGCCAGATCTGTAAACTTTGGCGATCGGTTCAACACATAGCGCAGCTTTTCAAATGGCAGGTCTTCGGCTTGAAGTGCGCGCTTGAGGCGCATCGTGTTTTGCGCGGAACGCATATCGATTTCGAGCGTTGCGAAATACACATGCGCCGCGTTCAAAACGGTTTCGGACCATTGAACAAGCGTCGAAGGCATATCCACGATCACATAGTCAAAGTGGCGACGTGCCGTATCAAGAATGCGCTCAATGTCTTCGGATGACACCAGATCCAACGGGATCATGTCTGTTGGCGATGTCAGCACATGCAAATGCTCATCGTATTGCACCAAGGCCTGTCCAAAACTGTCGGCATCCATGCCTTCCGTGTCGGACAACAGCTCGAAAACAGCTTCACGGCGCTGAAGATCTAGATAGGTCGAAATCGATCCGAATTGCAGATCAAGATCGATCAGACACACCGACGGGATGTCTTTCTTGTCTGCTTTGACAAGTTCCCAAGCGAGATTGACGGCAAGAGTGGTTGCACCGGTGCCTCCTGCAAGGCCGTGGGTGGCAATGACCACACCTTCACGAGACTGCCCGCCGTTTTGAAGAACAACAGCAGGGGCCTCGGTTTGTTGAACGGCTTGTGTAACCGGGATTTCGACGGATTGTGGTTGTGGATCTGGCGCTCTCAGGCGCTCGATCACCTCTTTCAGCTCGCCGGAAGGAAGGGGGTAGGGGACAAACTCATCAGCACCATGGCGCAAAAGCTTATGCAACGAGGCGGGTGTCACATCTTCTGCAATAAGGATCGTGCGAATACCCCGGCCTTTGGCGGCCGAGATGACCTCCATCAACTGCGAGAGGTTGTCTTCGTCATAGTCATCAATGGCGAGTGCAATGAATTCAAGGCTTTGGGCGTCTGGCTGATCAAAAAACTGTAGCGCATCATTAAAGCTGAGATCCCCCCACTGTTCGCCAAGGGTCTCTTCCATATCGACAATAAGAAGCTCGAAATTCTGCACATCACGGCACACGGTGCATGCCAGGATCGGGCTCGGGTCCTCTTGTATCGGTGTGTTACTCGTCATCTTTGCCTCGGTTCTTAACACTGGCGCCGCTTTGTGAATTTCGTTCTGATGACACGCACACGTCACCAAAGGCCGAAACTCGCGAACACCACGTCCGACTCATTCGCCAGACGCAATTCGTTCTTTGGAATGAACTTGACCCCGAACTTGGGCAACATTGGGGCTAAAAAGCCGAAATTGTGCGGTATCTTTGAACGATCAAGAAAAGATTAGGTGATTGTTTTCAAACAAAGTCAGCGATCTTTTGGCGCAAAATGCAAAAAACTAAAGGCAAACAAAGAAAAACCCCGCAGGCTTGCGCGCAACGGGGATGTTTTTGTGGGCGGGGCCCTGGGGTTTAGCTGCCGCCAGACGAATAATCGGAGGTGTTGATGCCGGTCAGAGTGCTTTGCCCTGTCGCGCTTTCCACATATTCGCGGTAAACAACCTGGCCGTATTTTCCGTCCAGGATCGTAGGGTGTCGCTGCACAAAACCGGACACTTCGGTGACTGTCCGTCGGTTTTTGAGTTCGCGGCCCTGTGAAACGATCAAAGGTTGGGTTTCACCTTCGGAAACGATCGCCTCGAGCCGGCTGCGGCTGATACCCTGCGAGCCGAGATATTTCACAACCGCTTTGGCGCGGCGCAGGCCGAGATTGTAGTTATAAGTGCTTGAGCCCACGGCGTCGGTGTGTCCGTAAACGCGGAAAGTCACTTCGGGGAACTGATTGATCCAAACCGCCTGTTGGCGCAGGACCGTACGGGATTGTTGATCAAGGCTTGTGCTGTCGAACGCAAAGTTCACGGTCGAGGGCACTTCTTCGGCAAAACGGCTTGCGAGTTGGATCACAAAGCTTTGTTCGCCAGTCTGAATGGCGGTGTTGTTCACCGTCGCTGCGCCGAAGTGGCCTTTGTCGACAACAGCGCCGGCTTCACGATACGAACTCATATCGCAGGCTGCGAGGGCGATCAAAGCGGTGGTTGCCAATAGGAATTTCATGTTGCCCGCCATTGCCTTAGTCCATCACATAGCCATAAGAGCCACTGAAATCTTGCTTCGCGACCTCGCCAGCCGCACCCCGTTTCGGGGCATTTTCACGCGCAACGCGCCCAAAGAGGAAAAGATCGGATTCGCTGGGTGGTTTGACGCGATCGGTGGGCAAGGCCAAGGCTTCGCCACGTGTTGGCGTCACAAGGTGCGCTGTGACAATGATCACCAGTTCGGATTGTGATCTCTGGAAATCGGCGCTGCGGAACAAAGATCCCAGTACCGGAATATCGCCAAGCCATGGCACCTGGCCACTGCTGTCCTGGAAATCATCCAAAAGCAGACCCGCGATTGCGAAGCTTTCCCCATCGCGAAGCTCAACAGTGGTGGAGGTTTCACGACGCTTAAATCCGTTGATCGTGAATGTTCCGTCTTCATAGCTGTTTGATGAATCAACGGACGACACCGCTGCATTCAGCTCGAGATTGATCAAATCGCGATCTACGACGCGGGGGATAAAGTTGAGTTCAACACCAAAGGGTTTGAATTCGATGGTCACCGCCCCGTTTTCCTGACTGACAGGAATCGGGTATTCGCCGCCCGCAAGGAACTTTGCTTCTTGTCCGGAAAGGGCAGTCAGGTTCGGTTCAGCCAAGGTGCGCACGACACCTTTGCTTTCCAATGCTTCCAACAAAAGCCCGACCTGTACGCTGCCAGCGGAAAAGCCAAACAAAATGGCGCCATTGTTATCATTGGTCGCGGGCAGGCTCCCTCCGAGGGATGTATCAACCGCTCCGTTGGTCACTGTCGTGTTCGTGCCACCTTTGATACCGGTGCTGCCGCCGCCAATTGCGCCTTCCATTGCGAGGGACGCACTCAGCGATTTGGCAACGGTACGCTGCATTTCGGCAAATCTGACTTTGAGCATGACTTGCTGGACGCCACCGACGGTCATCAGGTTCGAGACGCGTTCCGGTGCATACCGCTCTGCAAGGTCCATGGCTCGTTGCAAGCGTTGAACGCTGCTGACTGTACCGGACAAGACAATACCGTCATTGGCTGTGCGAACTTCGATTTTTTCACCGGGCAAAATCTGACGCAGGCGTTCTTTGAATTCGCTGATATCTGCTGCAACACGAACGTCTACGTTAGTGATCAGGCGTCCGGTGCCATCCAAAAGCGTAAGAGTGGTCAAACCGGGGGCCTTGCCCAAGACATAGATCGTGCGATCAGACAGGGATGAAATGTCGGCGATCGCTGGGTTTGCGATGCTAAGCTCGGCAAAAGGAACATCACTCTCGACGACAACCGCACGGTTCATCGGCACGCTAAGCGTGGATGTGGACCCACTGCGCACAACGCGAAGTGTCTCCGCAGTTGACTGCGTAGGTAGAATGGGTGCTGCAACGACGGCCATCCCCAGAAGGGCGGCGCCGAGAAGTCTTCGATATGTCATGTGACCTGCCTTTTTGATCACGCCTCAGAAGTGGATCTTGCGTCCACTTTTTTGTCACTGTGCGACAAATTGGGTTTCATTGCAAGAATCAATGGGTTTGGGGCCTCAGTTGATGTGTGCCGTGGGCAACAGGGTGACATGCAAAAAAGGCGCCGCAGTGAGCGACGCCTCGTTTTTACGGTTTTTTCAGTTTGTGCAGGGGATCGGAATTTGCACCACTTCTGCACCGCGACGGGTTTTGATGGTACAGACGCGTTCTTCCTCTATGCGCTCCACGATTTTCTCTTCGGGCGCTTCGATGCCCAGCAGACTGCGCTGATCGACTTCGACGACAGAGGCGACGGTGTCGTCTTCTGCGCCGACAAGAGCAAGCATCAGATCACCGGTCTTTTGGGCCTGTGCTAAGGATGCAACCTGTTGGGGCTTTGCTGCCACAGTTACGGTCTTGGCCACGTTGCCTGCTTCGATCTCACCGTCTGCGCTTTGGTCGATTGCAATCAACGTCACACTGGTCTGGATCAGTTTGGTCACTTCGTCGTTGCCCAATTCTCCGCCCATGCCTTTGACGCGACCGGTCCAATAGACATCAACCCGGTCTCCGGGACGCAGAAAGCCTGAAACGCCGCTGGCCACATCCACTTTGATCGCGAAGGCACGCATGCCCTTTTGAAGCCGTGTTGTCAGGCCTGCATCTTCTCCAGGTTTGGTCACCTTGATTGCGAGAATGGCTTCTTTTTCTTCCATTGCGCGCACAACGTAGCGGACCACATCTTCCCCATGCGGGAATAGATCTTCCTTGGTTGCGAACACGCCTTCTGGAAGCGCATCTTTCGGGAACTTCACCAACTGTATGTCCTCAACCGTCAGCTCTTCACCATATTTCATGGGGCGCGTGGTCACGAACACATCTGTTGTGGCGATCTCCGGCTTCTTTGACGCACGTTCTTGTGCCAAAGCCGATTGATATCCCTCGATATAATTTTGGGCCATATAGACGGCAAAACCGGCCAATCCCAGTCCAATGAGCAGAACTACAGCAAATATCGCTCGCATGCTCTTTACCTCTTCGTTGCTTATCGCGCCATCCTGCTACCCATTGGCGCGCATACGGGTCCATAGAGCAGTCAACCATCATATTGTGGCCAAAAAATGCCAGATAAGGGATTGTTTCGTGTCGTTTGGACCAAAGTCTTTGCGATGATCCAGAATTGGAGTTGCCTTGCCTCTCTCGAGGTCGATGCAACTTTTTTCTGTACCCAGAATCAGAGTTTGAAACCTGATCCGCGGCATCTCAGTTAGGTGACCTCTAGTCGTTCAGGCGCTCTTGGATTGTAGAGCCTGTATCGTTCGCAAGACCAACCGTACCACCTTCGATAACGGTCATCGCTGCGATACCCAAGGCAACGATACCGGCGCAGATAACAACCCAGTCGACTGTTACGGCCCCGGTTTCGTTCCGATGGAATCTTGCCAAGAAATGTTTCATAGCCTGGCCCTTCATTGTGATTTCAGAAAACCCGCCCGATAGAATCAGGTCCTGCTGAATACCGCTGTACTCGTTACTAAGAGGTTCGCAGCCCTCGGTGCTTTACAAAAAGAGGCCGCGCCGAAAGAACGGCACGGCCCCAATATGTTCGCTCTATGCGTATGGCTTAGTTGCCAACTTCGCCAGCGATGTCGCCAGCAGCTTGAGCGGCCAGAGATTCAGTGTTCGATTCAATCGCGGTGTAAGCAGCAACAGCCAGGCCAACAACAGCAGCGGTCAGAACAACCCAGTCTACAGTTACAGCGCCGTTTTCGTCTTTGCGGAAGTTTTTGATAAATTTGATCATGGTTTTGTCCCTCCAAAGGATCAGTCTAATTGCGTGTCACCTTGTCGGGCCTAAGGTGAACCGCTCTCTCTCATTGGTTCGTTCCCGACTTGGTATGAAGGTAATATCCACTTGGATTGGGGCGCGAATTGGGCACGAAACGTGCCTTTTTGTAGTGTTTTAATGAATATCGCGACAATCGTTGCCAGATTCCCATTTTCTTCATGTTTTTGGGGGATGCAGGCGGCAAAACGGATTCGGGGGCGATGTGACTGGCCTTTCCGGACCCGAAAAGAGATGTGCGATTCCCGCAGGTTTACCTTTTCAAGGCCGGGAGAGGGGCGTTCGATCCGCAGCTGGGGCGATTGCGCTTCGATCAAACTGCCGCGTTGATCCAGCTTGACCTTCTAGGGAGCCTTCAGACGGAAAGGGGGGGGGCTGGTCCGGATTATTCCGAAGAATATCGAGTCGTATCGGCGCTATGCAGTGCACCCATAGAAAAAGGCTGCACCGGAAACCGGTGCAGCCTCAAAACTTAAACCGTCAGGCGTATGGCTTAGTTGCCAACTTCGCCAGCGATGTCGCCAGCAGCTTGAGCGGCCAGAGATTCAGTGTTCGATTCAATCGCGGTGTAAGCAGCAACAGCCAGGCCAACAACAGCAGCGGTCAGAACAACCCAGTCTACAGTTACAGCGCCGTTTTCGTCTTTGCGGAAGTTTTTGATAAATTTGATCATGGTTTTGTCCCTCCAAAGGATCAGTCTAATTGCGTGTCACCTTGTCGGGCCTAAGGTGAACCGCTCTCTCTCATTGGTTCGTTCCCGACTTGGTATGAAGGTAATATCCACTTGGATTGGGGCGCGAATTGGGCATGAATCGTGCCTTTTTCGAACTTTGACAGAAAATGCGAAAAATCTGGCAAGCTGCTGAAAATTAAATAAAAAATTAGATATCATTGCGGTGGTGGGTGCCTGCCTTCGTGCGAATTGGGCATTTTTGACACCTTTCGCCGCTTTTTTTCGGGGATAACTGGCTCCAAAAGATGAATTTTGAGAGACTCACACTCAAAGAACGGCAAAAAAGTCGGGCAGAGCAGATGATTTTTAGCAGGATATTGATTCCGGGGCTTCTCGCCCTCGGGTTGACTTTGCCGGTGGCCGCCGAGTCGCCTGCACCTTTTCCTGATTTCAAGGCTAAACGGGTAAAACCCCCAAAAGCAGGCCAGAAAAAGAGAATCACGGTTCAAATTGATCAGACCGCGTCGGTTGTGGCGACTGCGAAACCCGTGACGCCTGCTGCAAGCGGATCTGACACTGTTTCATCCAGCTATGCGTGGTTCTGGGATAAGGTTTCGCCGGACCTTGCTGCTTCGGGACCGGGGCGGTTGCGCCCTGCGCTTGATGCATTGCAAGCCCCGCCTCCCGGAGAGGGCGTGGCAGCCCCACGTTTGCAGAACATGCAGGCATTGGCTAAAAAACATGGTGTCGACATTCTCACGGCCACGATTGGCACGAATGTCTCGCCTGCGCTTGTTCTTGCAGTGATTTCTATTGAATCGGGTGGCCGTGTTGACGCGCTGAGCAGTGCAGGGGCGTCCGGCCTGATGCAATTGATGCCGGCTACTGCAGACCGCTTCGGGGTCGCGGATCGTGCCGTGCCCGCGCAGAACATCAAAGGGGGCGTGGCGTTTCTGGATTTCCTGATGGAGCGCTTTGACAAAGATCCGATGCTGGTTCTTGCAGGCTATAATGCAGGTGAAAATGCCGTGGCCAAGCATCAAGGCGTGCCGCCCTATAGCGAAACACGTGACTATGTGCCCAAGGTTTTGGCAGCGTATCAAGTGGCGCGCGGTTTGTGTCGCACGCCACCACAGCTTTTGTCGGACGGGTGTGTTTTCGTCACGCAATAACGGACGTCAGCGATCAACAGTTCGGGACGTTGACGGCAAGCCCCCCAAGAGATGTTTCCTTGTACTTTTCGTGCATGTCATGGCCCGTCTGACGCATGGTTTCGATCACCGCGTCCAGCGGCACAAAATGCTGACCATCCCCGCGCAGCGCCAATGAGGCCGCCGAGACGGCCTTGATCGCGCCAAGGCCGTTGCGTTCGATGCAAGGCACCTGAACAAGGCCCTTTACGGGATCGCAGGTCATGCCAAGGTGATGTTCCAAGGCGATTTCGGCGGCGTTCTCGACCTGCTCCGGGGTGCCGCCCATGACGGCGCACAATCCTGCTGCGGCCATGGCTGAGGCGCTTCCGACTTCGGCCTGACATCCGGCTTCTGCTCCGGAAATGGAGGCGTTGAATTTAACCAGCCCGCCAATTGCTGCAGCAGTGAGCAGAAACTCCTCGATCTTGCCTGACGACGCACCCGGCACATGGTCCAGCCAGTATCGGATGACGGCGGGCAACACACCCGCGGCGCCATTGGTTGGTGCCGTTACCACCTGACCACCGGCGGCGTTTTCCTCGTTCACGGCCATGGCATAGGCGCTCATCCAGTCGTTGATGGTATGTGGCGCGTTCAGATTCATGCCGCGTTCCGCCTGCAAGGCATCATGAATGCCTTTGGCGCGGCGGCGCACACTCAAACCACCGGGTAATATGCCGTCAGTGGTCAGCCCGCGTTCGATACAGGTGTTCATGACATCCCAGATTCGGGCACATCCGTTTTTAAGACTGTCGGTGCACCCGCGCGAGACTTCGTTTGCGCGTTTCATTTCGGCAATCGAATTGCCAGAGATCTGCGCCATTTCAAGCATCTCTGCAGCAGATTTGAACGGATAGGGCACGGGGGCACCTTCATCCGTGTCTTGGCCCGCGGCCAATTCGGCCTCGGTCATGACGAAACCACCACCGATTGAATAGAAGGTCTCTTGCAGGGTGACATCGCCTTGGGCATCAGTCGCCATCAAGACCATGCCGTTGGCGTGGCCGGGAAGATTGGGACCAAAATCAAAGGTCAGATCTTCGTTCGGGTTAAAATGAAGTTCGGGCAGGCCTTCTGGTGTTACGACGTTGTGCGCATTGATCCGCGCCAGCGTGGCTTCTGCCTTTGCGCCGTCATAGGTGTCCGGCAGGAAGCCGGCGAGGCCGAGAATGGTTGCGCGGTCGGTGGCATGCCCGACCCCGGTAAAGGCCAATGACCCGTGAAGTGTGGCGCGCACGCCGTGGAACTCAAACGGCGAGGCGCGCATCTGGTCCAGAAACCGTGCGGCGGCAACCATCGGCCCCATAGTGTGAGACGATGACGGGCCAACGCCCACTTTGAACATATCGAAGACAGACAGAAACATTTAGAGTGCCACTCCTTCTGGCGGGGTTGGCGGTGTTGGGGCTGTGAAAGGGTGGGGGGCCATCCCCTCAGCGGCACACAGGGCCAAAGCGGAGGGGCGCATTTCAATCCGTGCGGCAAGGGCGTGCAGATGGGGCCAATCTTCAAGAGAGAACCAATCCGTGTCGTCTCGAGGATAAAGCGCCATCCAGCGCAACATCGGCCCCATATAGAGGTCAAGGATCGACAGATTTTCAGGGTTGTTGAACCACAACTGGCCCTCGCCAGCATATGTGTTCAAAATTTGCAGCCCGTCGGTGATATTGGTTCTGGCCCCTGACAGCAGGGCTTGGTGATGTGCCGGATCGGGACCGGCATATTTTTCGGGATAAAAGCTCATCCGCAAATTGGCGTGCAGCGTGTTTGAAAGGTAAAACAACCAGCTTAGGAACGACGCGCGTTTGGGGCTTGTGGCCGCGGGGGCCAGCCGTCCCGAGCGGTCAGCCAGCCAAAGAAGAATGGCGGCGGTTTCAAACATGGTGCCGTCTTGTGTTGCCAGCGCGGGAATTTTGGCGGCCGGATTGATGGCACGAAATTCCGCGCTTTGCTGTGCCTTCCGAGACCGGTCAACCAAAACCGTTTCAAATGACAAGCCAAGCTCTTCGAGCGCAAGGCGCACGATTCCCGACGCGTTGTCGGGGGCATAGTGAAGTCTCAATGGGTCTTTCATGGCCAAAGAATAGGTCGGGGAACAGGCGCGCGGCGGTCACAAAACGACGTTTCCTATCGGAAACGCGCTTTGTCGTGAAAAGAGGCTGCTTTATCTTGTGTCCAGAGGTGTCGCCGACGAGCGCAGGGGCCTTGAACGACCTGTCCATTACTGTGCCGCCCGACGGCGGCGACGGTTGCGCAGGGATTGACCGTCTTTGAGGTTCAGCACAAGCAAAGTGATGTTCGTGCCGCCCGCCAGGAGTTCCACGCCCTGAACAGAGTAAAAGAGCATGTCCAGTTGATCTGCGTTTGCGCGGACGGCAAGGAAGATCGCACTGGGCAGCAGGATCAGCATGCCATTGGCGGCGATGAGTTTCATCCGTCGCATTTTGCGGGCGACCTCAGGCAGTTTCCATCCTTTGCCCAATTTGCTGCCGGTCGCGCCTGCAAGGGCCATCATTGGTATCAAAAGGGCCATTCCCCAGAGAATGGATTGCTTGGTAGCCGCGATAGCTGCGTGATCGAAAAAGAGTTCAGAGACCAAGGTGCTTGTCCAGAACGTCGTGATCGTCAGCAGGGCGATGGATGCGGAAGCAACATGAAGTTTGAGCAGGGGAGACATTGTGAAATCCTTTATGATAGCATACTATGTAAATTGATATTGTATAGCCTGCTATGCAATCGCATATTTGCGCACATGGAATTTGCAAAAACGCACTCGGCCGGATTTCTGGCCAATCACATGGCACGCCTGTTCGCAGCGGGGCTTCAGCAGCGGTTCAAGGAGTTGGACCTTGCGCCAGCACAGTTCATGGTTCTTCTCGAGTTGTGGGAAGAGGATGGCCTGACTCAAGCCGTCCTGACGGATCGGCTGGATGTCGAGCAGGCGACAATGGCGAATACCTTGTCGCGAATGCAGCGGGACGGGCTCATTGACCGGATTGCGAACCCGAAGGACAAACGGACACGGGGCATCAAACTGACGCCCAAGGCCCGCGAGGTTCGGCAAAAAGCGCTGGCCGCGGCGGCGACACAAAATGCCGAGGCCCTCAAAGGATTGAACGAACAAGAGGCTGAAACTCTGATTGCGCTGATGCAGAAGGTGATTTTAACGCTCAAGCGCCGATAGATGTGTGAGAAACTGCTGTTTTCCCATAGCCCCCTGCACGCATCTTTCATATAACCTGTGCAACAGGAACAAGGGAGTCGTCGTATGTCCGGAGAATTGTCGCCCATCGACAAAGCCAAATTCGTCGCTGCGAAGAAAGCGGCCGAGTACGTCGAAGACGGGATGCGCGTCGGGTTGGGGACCGGCTCAACTGCAGCTTGGCTGGTACGGTGTCTGGGCGAAATGGTCCGCGACGAGGGCCTGCGTATCAAAGGCGTTCCAACGTCAACGCGCACAGCACAGTTGGCCCGCGAAGTCGGCATTCAGGTTGTCAGCCTAGATGAAGCCAAATGGCTGGACCTGACAATTGATGGTGCGGACGAGTTTGACGGTGACCTGAACCTGATCAAGGGCGGCGGCGGCGCGTTGTTGCAGGAAAAGATCGTGGCGACCGCTTCGGATCAAATGGTTGTGATTGCCGACGTCGGAAAAGAGGTCGAAACGCTTGGTGCGTTTCCCTTGCCGGTCGAGGTTATCCCCTTCGGATGGCAAACCACCCAAGCCTTGATCGAAGAAACATTGGTGAGCATTGATGTGCTTGGGCGGGCGTCCACGTTGCGCATGAACGGTGACAGCCCGTTTGTTACCGACGAAGGCAACCATATTCTTGATTTGCATCTTAATCGCATCGGTGATGCGCGCCAGTTGGCGATGGTGTTGAATCAAATGCCGGGTGTGGTTGAAAACGGTCTGTTCATAGATATCTGTGACGCAGTTGTTGTTGGATATGGCGATGGCCGCGTGGAAGTGCGCGACATCAATGCCGGCACGATCGAAGAGGCGATGTTGGACTTTGCAGAGACCGACAACCTTTTCACTGATCTGGTAGACTAAGGGCATAGAATGGCTTTTGATTATGATCTGTTTGTCATCGGTGGTGGTTCCGGTGGCGTAAGGGCTGCGCGTGTTGCGGCCCAAGAAGGTGCCAAAGTGGCACTTGCCGAAGAGGAGCGCTATGGCGGGACTTGTGTGATCCGCGGCTGTGTGCCGAAAAAACTGATGGTGTTTGCCAGCGAATATGGCGACATGGTCGACGACGCACAGGCCTATGGATGGGATATCAAACCCGGTGCGTTTGATTGGGATGTGTTCCGCGGCAAGCTTTATGCCGAGCTGGACCGTCTGGAAAATGTGTATCGCGGTATTCTCAAAAACAACGGCGTTGATACCTATGATCAACGCGCGAAAATTGCGGATGCGCATACGGTCGAATTGACCGATGGGACGCGCAAGACCGCAAAGCATATCCTGCTGGCAATGGGTGGACGCCCTGTAAAACCGGGGATTCCGGGGGATGAACTCGGCATCACGTCGAATGATATCTTCCACCTCGAGAAGCTGCCCGAGTCGATCCTGATTGTGGGCGGTGGATACATCGCAAGCGAATTTGCAGGCATTTTGAACGGCTTGGGTGTGAACGTGACCCAATACTATCGCGGTGCTCAAATCCTGCGTGGGTTCGACGACGAAGCACGTGGTTTGGTCAGCGACGAGATGTGCCAGAAAGGTATCAATCTTCACTTGGGCACGAATATCGTGCGCATGGAAAAAGAGGGCGACAAGATTCGCGTCGTTGCGACGAATGGCGATGAAAACCTGTTTGATCAGGTGATGTTTGCCACCGGACGTGTGCCAAATGCGGATGATATGGGCCTTGAAGAGGTCGGCGTTGAACTTGGCCGCAAGGGGCAGGTTGTGGTCGACGACTATAGCCAGACAGCGGTGCCTTCGATTTATGCGGTTGGGGATGTCACGGACCGTGTCAACCTTACGCCGGTTGCGATCCGTGAAGGCATGGCCTTCGTGGAAACCGTGTTTAAAGGTAATCCGACCAAACCGGATCACGAATTGATCCCGACGGCGATTTTCACACAGCCGGAAATGGGCACTGTGGGCCTCTCTGAAGAAGACGCGCGCGAGCAGGAACCGATCGAGGTTTATGCAACAAGCTTTAAGCCGATGCAGCAGTCCTTTGCGGGACGCAGCGAGCGTGTTCTGATGAAGCTGGTGGTCAGCCAGAAAACCCGTAAAGTTCTTGGATGCCACATTGTGGCCCCCGGAGCGGGCGAAATGATCCAGTTGGCCGGTATCGCGGTCAAGATGGGCGCGACCAAAGAAGATTTCGATCGGACCGTGGCGGTGCACCCGACCATGTCGGAAGAGATCGTTACAATGAAAAGCCCGACGCGTACGGGTTGAATTTCGCGGCGCATGCCACAGGTTCTGTAGGCATGCGCTGCAACAGTTAGGGAAGGGATGAACCTTTATGGCAGGGAATAGTGGCGGCCCGTGGGGCGGCGGCGGAAATCAAGGCGGCAGTGGGGGCGGCGGTGGAAACCGTGGCAACAACGGCGGCAATAACGGTGGCGGCGGCGGTGGTCGTGGCCCCGGTGATGAAGGCCCCCAGATCCCCGATATCGATGAGCTGATGAAAAAAGGCCAAGATCAACTGCGTGTCCTTATGGGCGGTCGCGGTGGCAATGGCACTGGTCAAGGTGGGGGCGGACAACGCCCTGCCGGTGGCGGCGGTATCAATAAAGGTATGGTTGGGCTCGGAGCGCTTGCCGCTGTTGTTGCATGGGGCATGGCGAGCTTCTATTCGGTCAAGCCCGAAGAAAAATCGGTCGAGCTGTTCCTGGGCAAGTACTATGCCACAGGCGAGCCTGGTTTGAACTTTGCGCCTTGGCCTTTCGTTACAGCAGAAATCCTGCCTGTGACCCGCGAGCAAACCGAAGAAATCCCATCTTCGGGACGTTCGGGTGATGGCCTGATGCTGACTGGAGACGAAAACATCGTCGACATCGATTTTCAGGTTGTTTGGAACATCGGTGATCCAGCGCAATACCTGTTTAACCTGCGCGATCCTCGCAACACGATCCGTGCAGTGTCAGAATCCGCGATGCGCGAGATTATCGCTCAATCCGAGCTTGCTCCGGTTTTGAACCGTGACCGTGGTGTCATTGCGGACCGTCTTCAGGAACTTATCCAGTCAACACTCGATAGCTATGACTCTGGTGTCAACGTCGTTCGGGTCAACTTTGACGGTGCGGATCCGCCCGAGCCCGTAAAAGACAGCTTCCGCGAAGTGCAGTCTGCTTCGCAGGAACGTGACCGTCTTGAAAAGCAAGCTGACGCCTATGCAAACCGTGTTCTTGCTGGGGCCCGTGGTGAAGCCGCGCAGGTTCTGGAAGAATCCGAAGCGTATCGGGCGCAGGTTGTGAACGAAGCTGAAGGTGAAGCCAGCCGTTTCTCGGCTGTTCTGGAAGAATACCAGAAGGCACCGGAAGTCACCCGTAAACGTCTCTATCTGGAAACGATGGAAGAAGTTCTGGGTCGTGTCGACAAAGTGATCATCGACGAACAGAGCGGTGGACAGGGCGTTGTACCTTACCTGCCTCTGAACGAACTGAATAAGGGAGCAAAGCAATGAGGAAGACAACTTTCCTGCTGCCCATCCTCGTCGTAGCGGTCGTCGCGATTTACTCGGCACTGTTCATTGTTGATGAGCGTGAAAAAGCGCTGGTTTTGCAATTCGGTCGTGTCGTTGACGTGAAAGAAGAGCCGGGCCTTTATTTCAAGCTGCCTGTCATCCAAGAGGTCGTGTCCTATGATGACCGTATCCTCAGCCGCGAAGTTGGCCCGCTTGAGATCACCCCGAAAGATGATCGTCGTTTGATCGTCGACGCGTTTGCACGGTATCGCATTGCCGATGTCGTTCAGTTCCGTCAGGCGGTTGGTACAGGTGGTATCGCGCAAGCGGAACTGCGTCTGGACAACATCCTGCGGTCGCAAACACGTGAAGTTTTGGGGCAGGTCAGCTCGAACGACATTCTGTCGTCTGACCGGGCTGCTTTGATGCTGCGTATCCGGAACGCCGCAATTTCCGAGGCCCGTGGTTTGGGTCTGGAAGTCATCGACGTTCGCCTGAAGCGTACAGATTTGCCACAAGCCAACCTTGAAGCAACCTTTGCACGGATGCGCGCAGAGCGTGAACGGGAAGCTGCCGACGAGATCGCACGTGGTGAAGAAGCCGCTCAACGTGTTCGCGCCCAAGCTGACCGTACCGTGGTCGAGCTGGTCTCGGATGCGAACCGTCAGTCTGAAATCGTTCGCGGTGAAGCTGATGCGAAGCGGAACGCCATTTTTGCCGGTGCCTTTGGTGCGGACCCTGAATTCTTTGAATTCTACCGCTCGTTGGCCGCCTATCGCGGTGCCCTTCTCGAAGGGAACTCGACCATGGTGATGTCGCCAGACAGTGACTTCTTCAACTATCTGAAGTCGGCGACCCCTGAATGATCGGGACCGCCTTACTGGCGATTGGCCTTGTGCTGATTATCGAGGGGCTGGTGTACGCACTGGCCCCTTCGCTTATTGAAAGCTTGCTGGAAGCGTTGCGCGCTTTGCCCGAAAACCAGCGGCGAAATATGGGATTGGCCGCAATGGCCCTTGGCGTTGTGTTTGTCTGGCTGGCAAAATCACTCGGGGCCTAGCCCCCTTTAGGATCATTGTTTCAATCTCATCACGATATGTTCACATTATTTTGTGGGCTTGCGATGTGCGCTAGGTTGCAGATGATAGAGTGCATCGCCACTTTTAGACCAGTCCAGAGCACGGCGCCTTCCGGCTGTCTTGCTACAAAAGAAATACAGGAGACAAGTCATTGACTACTCAGGCAATCGCAAGCCGACCAATCGCGCAAGCCCGCGGTCTTTGGGTCGCCGTGGTGGCTCTGATTGTGATGGTGGCACAAACCACAATCGCGCAGGCCCGTCCCGAAAGTTTTGCTGATCTCGCCGAAAAGATCAGCCCCGCAGTCGTCAACATTACTACTTCGACTGTCGTTGCAGGGCGGACCGGCCCACAGGGTATCGTGCCCGAAGGGTCGCCGTTCGAAGATTTTTTCCGTGAATTCCAAGACCGTCAGGGCGAGGGTGATCGCCCGCGTCGTACATCGGCTCTCGGGTCCGGTTTTGTCATTTCCGAAGACGGGTATGTCGTGACCAACAACCACGTGATTGACGGCGCAGACGAAATCCTGATCGAGTTCTTTTCGGGTGAGGAATTGCCCGCGAAGCTGATTGGTAAAGATCCAAACACCGATATCGCCCTGTTGAAAGTCGAGTCAGACAAGCCGCTGCCATATGTTTCATTTGGGAACAGCGATACGGCACGTGTGGGTGACTGGGTGGTTGCCATGGGGAACCCTCTTGGCCAAGGGTTTTCGGTGTCGGCCGGCATCGTTTCGGCACGCAACCGTGCCCTGTCGGGCAGCTATGATGACTACATCCAGACTGATGCCGCGATTAACCGAGGCAACTCTGGGGGACCGTTGTTCAACATGGACGGCGAAGTTGTCGGTGTGAACACGGCGATTTTGTCACCAAACGGCGGATCGATCGGGATCGGGTTCTCGATGACTTCCAATGTTGTGACCAAAGTTGTCAAACAGTTGAAAGAATTTGGCGAGACCCGCCGCGGGTGGTTGGGTGTGCGCATCCAGAACGTCACCGAAGACATGGTCGAAGCGGTTGATGGCCTGGACGAAGCGTCCGGTGCGATGGTGACGGATGTTCCAGAAGGCCCGGCCAAGGAAGCCGGCCTGCAAGCTGGCGATGTGATCACCATGTTCGACGGAAACGAGGTCAAAGACGTGCGTGGTCTGGTCCGCCAGGTGGGCAACACCGACGTTGGCAAAACCGTGCGTGTGATTGTGCTGCGCGATGGTGCGACACAGACACTGAAAGTGACATTGGGCCGTCGTGAAACCGCGGAAAGCGCAGGACCGGAAGCCGTACCTGCCGAGCCTGAAACGGTTGAAAAAGATGTGCTTGGCTTGACCGTCACCCCGCTGACAGAAGAAATGCGTTCGGAACTGGGCGTTGCAGAAGGCACGGAAGGTCTTGTCGTCACGAAGGTAGACGAGGCTTCGAAAGCCTTTGAAAAAGGCCTTCGCGCAGGGGACGTTCTCACCGAGGCAAGCCAGCAAAAGCTGACCAGTGTTGATGATCTGGAAACGCGCATTGCCGAAGCAAAAGAAGCAGGGCGTAAATCCCTCTTGCTGCTTGTGCGTCGTGGCGGTGAACCCCGTTTCGTTGCGCTGAATATCGAAGACTAAAAAGGTCATAGGCTTAAACGAAAAGGGGCGCCGCGCGGTGCCCCTTTTTTCTTTGTTCAGCGGTGGACCTGTCTCAGGTCTTGTCGCGTTCCACCGCGACCAATCCAAGTGATCGGGCCGCTTCGAGTGACAGGATCGAACTGTCCAACCCTTGCGGAGATTGAAAACGCCGGATCGCGGAAAGCGTTCTCTTGTCCCGAACGCCCGTCACCGCACCATGATAGAAGCCACGGGCCGCGAGGGCACGCTGTACAGAAGAGGTGAATTCTTCGGTCCAGACATCTTCACACGGGGTTTGGAACCAGGTTTCCCGGCGTTCCTTGACGATTTTTTGGCGGGTTTCACTTCGGAAAATGGCTGGTGAAATAACCGTGCCGTCATCCAGAACTTCGGCGGGTTGCACCATGACCTGTTCAGTTACGGTTTCAATCGTGGCGGGCGACACTTCGCGTCCCCAGCATGTACCGGGCTCGGCCCCCGGCGGGGCCAGAGCAACACTGCGCACCAGATCGGGTTCTCTGAGCGCTTCGAGATCCTGCGCAACAGCGCCGGTTTCTTCGCAACCGACCAAAGGCAGCGTTGCCAGAAGCGTCAGCGGTAACAGAAAGCGAATGGTCATGCGCGGGCCTCGGATGTGCAATTGGTGGCACTGGTTTGGGTCTTCATACCCTTCTTTCGCGTTCGCAGAAAGCTTTATGCCACTTTGCATCTGTGTCGCACAAAACAGCAGCAAGGCAAAACTCTGCGAGAATTGTCACAAGTGACACGCTCATAGTCGCAAATTGGGGTGGCAGAGTTCGTGTCTGGATACTAATTAGGAACAAACACACGCAAGGAAAGTTCCAGTCATGGCAAAAATTACCTATGTCGAACACAACGGTACCGAGCATACAGTTGACGTGGCCAACGGCCTGACTGTTATGGAAGGTGCCCGCGACAACAATATCCCCGGCATCGAAGCGGATTGCGGCGGGGCATGTGCCTGTTCGACCTGTCACGTTTACCTGCACCCAGATTGGGTCGAGAAAGTGCCAGCCAAAGATGACATGGAAGAAGACATGCTCGACTTTGCTTACGAGCCTGATCCCGCACGGTCGCGTCTGACTTGTCAGATCAAGGTGACCGACGAACTGGACGGTCTGGTTGTGCAAATGCCGGAAAAACAAATCTGATGCTGGCGATGGCGCGGCGTCACGGTTTGTTCTTTTTGCCGCGTCACGTACGCCGCGCGGCCCTTGTGTCGCTCTTTGTTTTGGCGGGGGGCGCAAGCGCTTTTGCCGACATCGTCTCGGCACGATACGTCGACCCAACGTCGGTCTATGCCCATGGCGCAGTGCCCGAAGGCGAATATGCCGGTATCGAGTTTCGCCTGTCGGGGGGGCGTGTTCTGACGTCTTCCGCGGGCGAGGCTGTTTACGAAGATACAGCACCCCGTCTGGTCGATGTGAACGGCGACGGCACGCCAGAAGTTCTGAGTGTCATTTCCTATTTCGACCGCGGTGCGGCGTTGCGCATCTGGGGGGAAGTCGCGGATGCGACGACCGCCAGTGGCACTTCTATGGCGGTTCTTGCAGAAACCCCCGCGATTGGGCGACGCCATCGCTGGTTGGCGGTTGTCGGCGCAGCTGATCTGGATGGGGACGGATATGTCGAAATTGCCTATATCGACCGCCCGCACCTGGCCAAGACCCTGCGGGTCTGGAGGTATCGCGACGGGACCCTGACGCAGGTTGCAGAGCAAGGGGGCCTCACCAATCACCGGATTGGAGAGACCCATATTTCCGGCGGCATTCGCGATTGTGGAGATGGTCCGGAAATGATCACGGCCACTGCGGATTGGACACGGATTATCGCAACCCGCTTTGCGGACGGCACATTGACCACCCGCGATATCGGACGGTTCACCGGACGCCGCAGCATGACCGAAGCGATGGCCTGTCGAGGTTAGTGCCCCCGCGTGCCAGAGTGACTTCAGCGTTTTGAGAACTGGTGGCCCGCATTGGTGACATGATCGCCACTGATGGTTCCAAGCGATTGAAACAAGGCGGCAGTATTGCTGGCGCCGAACTTTTTCAACAATTTGGCGCGGTGCACTTCGACAGTGCGATTCGACATCTTCAGAACAATCGCGATTTCTTTTGATGTCATGCCTTCACTCATCAGGGAAAACACTTCGCGTTCGCGACGGGTCAGCTGTTGGTAAGGACGCGTTCCGGACAGGTCCGCAAAGCTCCAGACTGCGCGCATTAACGGGTCTTCCGGCGTAAACGAATGCCCGCGCACACGGCACCAGAACAAATCACCACCTTTGCGCATCATGACCCGCTCATCCCAATACATGTTGGACTGGCGCAGCGACTCGACACCGCGATTGCGAATATTTGTGAACTCTTCCTGACTTGGATAGAGAATGGCAAAGGTCTGATCGCGCAAGGTTTCCCGAGGATAGCCGAACATGTCTGCGAAAGTCTGGTTACAATCGCGGATGACACGGTTTTCGGTCACGACGATCCCGACCGGCACAAAGTGATATGCCAGTTCGGTAAAGTCGCGGTTCTCGTAGGCCGCGTTGATCAAGGCGTCTGTTGATGACAATTCGGACACGTGTCCGTTCCCCGTTCTTGGATTTGAGGCACAATAAAACGCTGTCAGTGCGCTGGCAATTTTTTTAAGCGTGAAAAAGCGTTAGCTGAGATAATAGTTCGTAGGGCGCAGTGGGGCAGGCGGCGTCACCCCGATGTGTGGGGCCATGCTAATTTCAATGGTTCTGCACAAGGCATCCAGTGGCAGCCCGTTCACGGTTTCACCAAAGGGATGCGCCAGTTCTTCGGTCACTTCGGCCAATCCGAAAAAGACATAGGCCATGATGCAGACATAGACAGGGGTCATCCATCCGGCGCTGTCAATCAATGCCAGCGGGGTTAACAGGCAATAAAGGTATGTCGTTCTGAAGATCAGCAACGAATACACATAGGGCAAAGGCGTGGCAGCGATCCGCTCGCAACCGGCCTGTGCCGCACCGATATTCGCGATACGCTCGGACAGGGCCTTTTGTCCAAAACCATCCAGTGCCCCTTTTTCAGAGGCCTCGATCAGCAGCGCGTTCAGATCATTCAGGGCCGCACAGGGGGGATGGGGCTGAGAAGAATAGTCTTTGTGACACCAGTCACGCGCCTTTTGGTCGTCTGGTAATGCCCGAAGTTGGACACGGTGCAGATGGATAAAAGCCGTGGCCGTGCGCAATATCGAAAGACGCAGGTCTTTGTCTGTAATGAAAAGGTCGGTTTCCCGCGCCAATGACCGCATATCGGAAACTAGCTGCCCCCACAAACGGCGCCCTTCCCACCAGCGTTCAAAGGCAGCGTTGTTTCGAAATCCCAGAAACAGTGATAACGCCACCCCAAAAGCGGCCAAGGGGGCCGCACTGGTATGCGGTAACGTCAAGAAATCAGCGTCCAGTGCCACGATGACAATTGAAAACGCCAAAAGCCCGAGTAGACGCGGGGCCACCTTGGGCAGTACGGACCCTCGAATGGAAAACAACAAATCAAGAAGACGGGGCGTATCGCGAACAATCATCTAAATGTTCTCAACTCTTATGAAAGCGAGCATCAGACCGATTGTCCTGACTACGCTGTAAAAAGGGGGACAAAGCCCCCTCTTTTTATAAGTTCAGGCGCAGCATTTTGGGAAGCGTTTTAAAGAGCGCGCCACCCGATATCGCGACGGAAGAAACCGCCGGGCCAGTCAATCGCGTCAATCATGTCATAGGCGCGATCGCGGGCTTCCTGCAGCGATGCGCCACGCGCGGTGACGTTCAAAACGCGCCCGCCTGTTGCGATGACATCGCCATCTTTGGCTGCAGTGCCGGCATGGAAAACCATGTTTTTGCTGTCTTCGGGCTGGCCGTCCAGTCCTTTGATCACGCTGCCTTTTTCATACGATTCGGGATAGCCGTTGGCAGCCATGACCACGGTGATTGCGTGGTCGTCGGCCCAGTTCACCTTTGCGGTGTCTAGGCGTTCTTCGGCGGCGGCATGCATGAGGTCCATGGCTTGGGCACCAAGGCGCATCATCAGAACCTGACATTCCGGGTCGCCAAAGCGGACGTTGTATTCCACAAGGCGGGGCTGGCCGTCTTTGATCATCAGACCTGCATAGAGGATACCCTGATAAGGGACACCGCGTTTGGCCATTTCGTCCATTGTCGGGCGAATGATTTCGTCCATCGCCTTTTGCGCGATTTCATCGGTCAGGACAGGGGCAGGAGAATAGGCGCCCATGCCGCCCGTGTTCGGGCCAGTGTCGCCTTCGCCCACACGTTTGTGGTCTTGTGCGGTGCCGATGGGCAGCGCGGTTTTGCCGTCGCACAGGATAAAGAACGAGGCTTCTTCGCCGTCCATAAATTCTTCGATAACCACTTCTGCGCCAGCGCCACCAAAAGCGCCGCCGAACATGTCGTCGATGGCGTCCAAAGCGGTCTGTTCGTCCATCGCAACGATCACGCCTTTGCCCGCGGCCAAACCGTCGGCTTTGACAACGATGGGGGCACCTTGTTCGCGGATATAGGCCTTGGCCTGTGCGGCATCAGTGAAATGGCCATAGGCCGCTGTCGGGGCGTTTGCCGCGTCACAGACCTCTTTGGTGAAGCTTTTCGAGGCTTCGAGACGCGCGGCCCCTTCGGATGGGCCAAACACCAGAATGCCGGCCTCGCGCAGGCGATCTGCAACGCCGTTGGCCAGTGGGGCTTCGGGGCCGACGATGACGAACTCGATGGCGTTCTCTTCCGCAAAATTGACCACTGCACCGCCGTCGTTGATGTCAAAGCTGGCGCAGTCAGCGATTTTGGCAATGCCTGCATTTCCCGGTGCCACGATAAGCTTGTCGCATTTCGGGTTTTGCATGACAGCCCATGCCAGTGCATGCTCGCGTCCGCCGCTTCCGAGGATGAGGATATTCATTGGGGAGTGCCCTTCTGCTTGGCCTTCGTTCCCGCGCGTTCTAAGCTGTGGCGAACAGTCTGACAAGCGAGGCCAAATGTCCGACCTGATTGATTCCCCGATTGAGGGCGAAAATGCCCCGGAATTTAGCGTATCGGAAATTTCCGGCGCCCTGAAACGTACGATCGAAGGTGCCTTTGGTCGGGTTCGGGTACGCGGAGAAGTCGGCCGCGTGATGCTGGCGCGTTCGGGGCATCTTTATTTTGACGTGAAAGACGACCGGTCGGTTATCGCCGCAGTCAGCTGGAAAGGGCAGGTCAGTAAGCTGTCCATGATGCCGGAAGAAGGCATGGAAGTCATCGTAACCGGCAAGCTGACAACCTTTGGAAGCCAGTCGAAATACCAGATCAATGTCGATGACGTGACCGTGGCCGGTGAAGGCGCGTTGATGGCGATGCTGGAAAAGCGCAAGAAACAGCTTGCCGCCGAAGGATTGTTTGAGACGGACCGAAAACGGCCGTTGCCCTATTTGCCAGAAGTGATCGGTGTTGTGACGTCGCCCAGCGGGGCGGTGATCCGGGATATTCTGCACCGACTGCGCGAACGGTTTCCACGTAAAGTGATGATTTGGCCCGTCGCCGTTCAAGGTGATCAATGTGCGCCCCAGGTGGCGCGTGCCATCGACGGCTTTAACCGGATGACCCCCGGTGGGGCTATGCCGCGACCGGACTTGATTATCGTGGCGCGTGGCGGGGGCAGTATTGAGGATCTATGGGGATTTAACGAGGAAGTTGTCGCGCGTGCTGCGGCGGCCAGCGACATTCCCCTGATTTCGGCTGTTGGACACGAAACAGACACGACACTGATCGATTTTGTCTCTGATCGACGGGCGCCAACACCAACGGCCGCTGCAGAAATCGCGGTGCCTGTCCGCCTTGATCTGATGGGGTGGACGGATGAACAGGGGGGGCGTTTGACCCGTGCCTTGACCGAGGGCATCACGCGTCGGGGTCAACGTCTGCGGGACTTGTCGCGCGCCTTGCCGCGCCCCGAGACGTTGTTGCAATCGCCATCACAAAGGCTGGACAACGCGTCCGAAGCCTTGCCGCGCGCCCTTCAGGCTGGCGTGCAGCGCCGGCAGGTCAAACTGAGCGAAGTCAGCGGCAGCCTGCGTTCGTCAACACTGCAGCGCATGATTGATACCAAACGGCAGGCTTTGGGGCGGCGGTCTGACCGGTTGAGTCCTCTGGCTTTGACGCGTGAGGTTGCGCGACGCAGCGACAAGGTCTCTGACTTGTCCCGACGTCTGAACGAGGCTGGAACGCGCCGTGTCGAGACCCTGCGCGAGAGGTTGGGCAACCTTGACCGAATGCGGGAAACACTCGGGTATCAGGCCACGCTCGAGCGCGGTTATGCCGTGGTGCGTGGAGATGGCGATCTTGTGACGTCAACAAAAGCGGCAGGCAAAGCAGGCGAGATTGAACTCGAATTTGCAGATGGCCGGATCAAGCTCGGTTCAAAAGCCGCCCCGAAAAAGACCGCCAAACCCAAGCCGCCGCCAACCCAAGGCAGCCTTTTCTGAAAAGGCTAGACGCCGACGTCAGGGCCAAGGCACACCATCTCGTCGCCGCTTTCGACCTCGTAGAGGATTGTGGGGTCGTTGCCGGTGGCGAATTCGGCGCGCATGCCGTCTCCGTCCGTGTAAAATAGCCAGCATTGCGGTTCCGGGTTGTCCTCGTAAAGGAAACAGATTTCCGGCCCGTTTTCATACCAGACCCCATCCCGGCATTTCCCGTCCAGGAAAGACCACCGCACCCTGCGGTCGGGCAAGTATTCCTCGACGCCGTATCGTTGACCTTCGGCGCCGAAAAACAGGATTTTGCCGACAGTGCGGGCATCAAATTCCTGCGCAGTGAGTGGGGTGTCTGCCAATGCCGGTAGGGGCAGCAATAGAAAAAAGACAAATAGGTATCGCATAAGCCCAGCCTGCCAGAACGAGGCGCATCCTGCCAAGGTTTATTGCGCGGGTTTCTCAAGGGCTGCGACCCTCGGGTTCATAACACGGCGCCAGAAGTGAGGGAAAAGCGCAAGTGTTCCCATCACCGGCAATGAACGCGGCAGGGTTGGCATTGTCTGTTCATCCAGTCTTAACGAAGGATAGCTTCGCAGGGGATGCATGTGATGGTCCGAATGCCGTGGGGCGTTCAACATCAGGGCGGAACTATAGAAATGTGGTGTATTCCAACTGTGTTGTGGGCCGACAGGCTCTAGCTTGCCGTTGTCGCGAAGTGTCCGGCGCAGCCCGTAGTGCTGAACATAGTCCGAGACCAGCAGCTGCATCTGGGCATATCCCGTGAGTGCGACAAGAGCCAGAACACCGCCCGTTCCCCAAAAAACTGCTGCGACGATAATCATGGCAGCAGCGCCTGAAACATACGCAAGATAGGGGTGGCTCAAAACCGATGTCGGGGAATGCGCATTGGCCCGCATGCGGTTTTCTGCCTCAAGACCCGCACGGAAGGATCCGATCCAAGCACGGGGCCAGAAGTGATAGAAGCTTTCATTCAACGCGGGGCTGTTGGGGTCGCGGTCGCTGGCCACCCAGATGTGGTGTACTTTCGGGTGGGCAGAAGCATGATGCCCGAACAGCAAAGAGACATAGACCAAAATGCCCAGCCGCCTTGGAAAACGGGCCTGTTTATGGATCAATTCATGCGCGTTTGCGTTGCTGACCTGTCCAAAGAACAAACCAAACGCGATAAAACAGGCGATCCGTTCCAGCCACGACAGTCCGCTAGGGCCGCCTATGGCATAAACGGCGATCCAGATCAGGGCGAGATGCGCCAATCCCAGAAACACGGCAAGGCCTTGACCCACAGGGAATTCACCGTCTTGGCCTCGACGGGCGGCAGCCCCGTGCACCAGCCGGTCCATGACGTAAACAAAAACGGTTTGATATAGCACGGCAACGGCGCAGAAAATCCCGCCGAACAGACCCGCCAGAGTCAGGAAAGCGACTGGAAGAAGCGTGGCGATCGAGAACCAGAGCATAAGCGGCCTTGCCTGTGTGAAGCCTTGTTTCCCATCAAATGGGAACGCGCGCAAATCAGAAGTCAAACGGCAGAAACTTCAAGAGAACGCATACGGACGTATGCATGTCGCTTTTGGTATCCCTACCAGCCCCGACAAAAGGCTATTTTCCGACCTGAATCAAGATGAAGGAACCAAGGATGGCACTGGACGATTCGAAAAAAGGCATCTGGAAATCTGGCAAGGGCAAAGGCCGCAAAACCCCCAAAGGGCGCCAGCTGGATGATACAGCACACGCGGAAGTGCTCGAATTGCTGGGTGATCGCCCCCGCAACCGGGACCTGTTGATCGAATTTCTACATTTGATCCAGGATGCATATGGTCATTTGTCGGCCGCACACATCCGTGCCTTGGCCGAAGAGATGCGGACCGGACAGGCCGAAGTATATGAAGTTGCCAGCTTCTATGCGCATTTTGATGTCGTCAAAGAAGGCGAGACACCTCCGCCGGCGTTGACCATTCGGGTGTGTGATTCCCTGTCGTGTGAACTAGCTGGTGCGCAAGAGTTGAAGAAGGCGCTTGAGGACGGGCTTGACCCGACCGAGGTGCGTGTTCTTCGGGCGCCCTGCATGGGCCGTTGCGATACGGCTCCCACGCTCGAGTTGGGGCACAAACACATTGACCACGCCACACCGGAAAAGGTGTTGGCGGCCATTCATGCCGGTGAGACCCATGCCGTCATCCCCGACTATCAGGGGTATGCCGAATATGTGGCCGACGGTGGATATCGCAAGCTGAAAGAACTGCGCGCGAATGGAAACTGGGAAGAGGTTCAGGCCAAGATCAAAGAAGCCGGACTTCGTGGTCTGGGCGGCGCAGGTTTCCCGTCTGGCACCAAATGGGGCTTTGTGCGTGCGAACGCCGGGCCACGTTATGTGGCGGTGAATGGCGACGAAGGCGAACCCGGAACTTTCAAAGACCGGCATCACCTTGAACGTGAACCCCACATGTTCCTTGAAGGGATGTTGATCAGTGCATGGGCGGTAGAGGCCGACAAAGCCTTTATCTATATGCGTGACGAATACCCTGCGGTCCTTGAACTGTTGCGTCGCGAGATTGCCGCCCTCGAAAAAGCGGGTATTGTCGAACCCGGCTATATCGACCTTCGTCGTGGTGCAGGGGCCTATATCTGTGGCGAAGAAAGCGCGATGATCGAGTCAATCGAGGGCAAACGCGGCGAGCCGCGCCACCGTCCTCCGTTTGTGGCTCAGGTTGGTATCTTCGGCCAGCCCACATTGGTGCACAACGTGGAAACCCTCTATTGGGTGGCCCGCGTGTGCCGTGTTGGCCCCGAAGTCATGAATTCGGTCGAAAAGAACGGTCGCAAGGGGTTGAGAAACTATTCGGTTTCCGGTCGCGTCGCAAATCCGGGCGTATTTCTTTTGCCTGCGGGATCAACGATCACCGACATCATTGAGGCCGCTGGCGGTATGGCAGAGGGACATGTGTTCAAAGCCTATCAACCCGGCGGACCGTCGTCTGGTCTGTTGCCGGCCTCAATGAGCGATGTGCCGTTGGACTTTGATACTTTGCAGCCTCATGGCACCTTTATCGGGTCGGCTGCGGTTGTGGTCCTGTCGGAAAAAGACAGCGCCAAAGAGGCTGCCTTGAACATGCTGCGGTTCTTCGAGGATGAAAGCTGTGGCCAATGTACGCCATGCCGTGTCGGCTGTGAGAAAGCGGTCAAGCTGATGCAGGCCGACACATGGGACCAAGACCTGCTGGAAGAGTTGAGCCAGACAATGGTGGATGCATCGATCTGTGGTCTGGGGCAGGCTGCGCCAAACCCGATCCGCATGACCATCAAGCATTTCCCTGAAGAAGTCTGACGCAAGACCTCGTCAAGGTGACAGCGCCCCGGCAAATTGTCGGGGCGTTTTCGTTTGAAACACGAGGGTTGGCCTGTGCCTCGAGGTGGGCTTTATGCTCGTGGGTCCGCGACGGCATTGAAGACAGATCGCCCGCGCTGGGCTAGCCTGTCCGAAAAAAGGGAAGCTGTGCTCACATGACCGTTCTTGAAGAAATCGCGCTGCGGCAATCAACGATGTACACTTGCATCGTCGTTGGGTTGGTGTTTTCGGCTTTGTATGGCGCAGCTTTTTGTTATCGCGGACCAAGCAAGCTGAAAACCTTGATCAAGGCGGTGCCGTTGTTGGCATTTGCTGTGGCAGGGTTTGCCAATTTTGCGGCACCTTTGGTTGTGGGCGGGCTTGTCCTTTCTGCGGTAGGCGACATCGCATTGTCACGAGATGGCGAGAAACCCTTTTTGGTGGGTTTGGTTGCGTTCGCGACGGCGCATCTTCTCTACATCGTACATTTTTTTCAGATCGGGGATCTTTCTCTTGTTTCCCCAATTGCGGCCCTGGTGATCGTTGCTTTTGCAGTGTCGACCGAGTTCTGGCTCATCCCGCACACCGAAAAGATGAGGGCACCTGTCCGGGTTTATGTCTTGCTCATTTGCGGAATGGGGCTGAGTGCCTTGTCCCTTGACGAGCGTGACATCGCGGTTCTCGGGGCCTTTGCATTTATGGCGTCGGATACGATCTTGTCGATCCAGCTTTTTCGCATGAAAGAGACCTCGGGCTGGCAGGTGCCTGCCTCGGTTGCGCTTTGGGGGCTTTATGCACTGGGTCAATGTGCCATCCTTGTCGGGGCCGGCTTTGCGCGCCCGCTCTTTCAAATCTGACAAATCCCCATTAGGTGGGGAGAGACATTTTTCCGGAGGCCCCAATGGCGTTTTTTTCAAAGCTCAAAGATCGGCTGTTTAAATCATCGTCCAAGCTCGAAGAGGGGCTCGACGCGATCATCGAGGATGGTGGCGAAGAGGTGATGGCCGAGGCACCGTCGCCGGAAAAAACGCCTTCGACACCAACGGAGGATGCACCGGCTGCGACAGCCACACCTCCAGCGCCCGAACCAGAGCTTGAGTCTGTACCAGAACCGGCACCAGAACCTGCGGCTCAAGAGCCAGAGGTCGAGGTTTCGACGCCAGATGTTGCCGAAGAAACCCCTGTTTCCGCACCGGAACCTGCTTCTTTGGAAGAGGTCGCACCGGCGTCCGAGGCGAAACCCGGCTTTCTTGCCCGTTTGACAGGGCGCAGCAGCGCGCAACCAGTCGTCAAACGCGTGCTGGACGACGACATGCTTGAACAACTCGAAGAGTTGTTGATTGCCTCGGACATGGGGGTCGATACCGCCCTGCGCGTCACAGCCAATATTGCAGAAGGCCGTTTTGGCAAACGTTTGTCGACGCAAGAAATCAAACAGATTCTCGCCACGGAAATTGCGCGCGTGATGGAGCCGGTGGCCAAACCGTTGCCTTTGTATCCCACCACTCCGCAGGTGGTTCTTGTGGTTGGGGTGAATGGATCGGGCAAAACCACAACCATTGGTAAATTGGCCAGCCAGTTTAAATCTGCCGGTAAAAAAGTGGTTATTGCCGCCGGTGATACGTTTCGGGCTGCGGCCGTTGAACAGCTTCAGGTTTGGGGGGATCGCGCAGGCGTGCCTGTCTTGACGGCTCCGGAAGGGTCCGATCCTGCAAGCCTTGCCTTTGATGCCATGACCAAAGCTCAGGAAGACGGGGCAGACCTTCTTTTGATTGATACCGCAGGACGGTTGCAAAACCGCGCGGATCTGATGGAAGAACTCTCCAAAATTGTGCGTGTCATTCGCAAGAAAGATGAGACCGCGCCGCATAATACATTGCTGGTTCTCGATGCAACAACCGGTCAGAACGCGGTCAATCAGGTGGAAACCTTCCAGAAACTCGCGGATGTCTCGGGGCTTGTCATGACCAAACTGGATGGCACGGCCAAGGGCGGTATCCTCGTTTCTTTGGCGGATAAGTTCGGTTTGCCCATCCATGCCATCGGTGTAGGAGAGCAGATTGACGATCTTGCCCCGTTCGATCCCGAAGAATTTGCTGCGGCTCTGACAGGTGTAAAGCAAGATTAAACCAAATTTCCGGTGCCTTTGGGGGTGCCACAGGGCCTGGTGTCGTTTGTAACAGACGCTTTGGGCAGACTGACACACCTACAAGCCGCGGGGCAAAGATTTCGACATGAGCGAATGGTTCGCCGCGATAGAAGGCACTCCGGCCGGCGAACAGCTTGCGCTTATGCTGGCTCTTTTGGCGGCGTTTCTGCACGCTGTTTTCGGCGCGCTTCAAAAAGGGCGTCATGATCCGTGGTTGTCGCGCGGAGCGATTGATGCCGCGTTGTTCTTTCTCTCGATGCCCGTCGCCTTGTTTCTGGTTCCTTGGCCCGAGGGGAATGTCTGGTTCATTCTTCTGGGCGCGATTGTCATTCATTTCGTTTACAAAGTGGGCATGGCGTTGGCCTATTCGCGCGGCGCGTTCACTGTTGTCTATCCCGTCGTGCGCGGCACGGGGCCGCTTTTTACCGTCATCGGTGCATGGCTGATCTTTGGCGAGAGCTTTGCCCCGATGCAGTGGTTCGGCATTGCTATTTTGCTGGCGGGCATATTCGGGCTGGCCGTCTATAATATGATTTTCATCGAAACCGGCCGGGAGACCTTGATCCCGGCCCTGTGGCTGGCCGTGGGAACAGGGGCCTTGGTGGCGATCTATACCACGTATGATGCTTACGGCATTCGTGCCACGCCGAACCCGTTCACATTTTTGGCTTGGTTTTTCTTTGTCACTGCAATCGACTTTCCCATTATTGCCGCGCTGCGCTGGAAAAACATGACGCATCGCCCGCCTTTGCAACCGCTGCTGTGGCGCGGCGTGATCGGGGCTCTGGTGGCATGGGGCAGCTTTGGGTCGGTCATGTTGGCGACGCGGCTGGGCAAAGTGGGAGAAGCCGCCGTTCTACGCGAAACCTCGCCGGTGTTTGCTGCCGTGATCGGGTGGTTGGTTTTGCGCGAAACGGTCGGGCCGCGCCGTATCGCGCTCATGTCGTTGATTGCGGTTGGTGCGGTGCTGGTTGAATTGGGCGGCTGATTGCGCCAAGTAGAACAGAACGCCAGACAGGATAGGCACAGGAAAATCATGAGCGACGCAAAGAAGATCAACCCGATGCTGAAAATGGCATTGGAACTTGGACCCGTAATCGTGTTTTTCGCGGCCTATCTGAAGCTGCGGGAAGAAACCTTTTTGATCGGTGGCACCCCTTATGACGGGTTCATCGTGGTCACGGCCGGGTTTATTCCGCTGATGATGGTGTCGACCGGTATCTTGTGGAAGCTGACAGGGCACCTGTCCAAGATGCAGATCGCGACGCTGGTGCTTGTTGTTTTGTTTGGCGGTCTGTCTGTCTGGTTGAATGACGACAGGTTCTTCAAGATGAAACCAACGATGATCTATTTGTTGTTTGGCGGCGCCTTGGGTGTCGGTCTGCTGCGCGGGCAATCTTACCTGAAATACGTCATGGAAGAGATGCTGCCCCTTCAGCAAGAAGGTTGGATGATCCTGACCCGCCGTTTGACCGGGTTCTTTATCCTGCTGGCTGTCTTGAACGAGGTGATCTGGCGCACGCAAAGCACGGACACATGGGTGTATTTCAAGACCTTCGGTTTGTCGGCCGCGATCTTCGTGTTCTTTATGACCCAAGGCAGTATCTTTCAGAAATACGCCCTTGAAGAAAAAAAAGACTGATCGCAGCCCCCATCCATTCATTGGGTTTGAGAGTGTTCATGTGAAAAGGGCGGGGTGATCACCGCCCTTTTCACGTTATCTGGCTTTCTAACCCGTTCAGGTCACATATCAGTCGCGCTTGAACAGGACGGATTGCGCGTCTTTGTCCTGTCGGAAATCACCACGCTTTTCCGCATGCAGCGCACGACCGCGCACCACTGCGTCGCGTGTGCCCATTTGCTCAAGCCAACGCGACAAGTTGGGTTTGTCATCCATTGTTTGTTGTTGGCCTTCCCAAAGCGATGCCCATCCCCAGATCGACATATCGGCAATGGAATAGAAATCTCCGGCAACAAATTCGTTTTTGGCCAGTTGCCGGTCAAGCACACCGTAAAGGCGGGCAACCTCGTTCCGATAGCGGTCTTTGGCATAGGGAAGATCGTTGGGGGGATCCATGGCAGGGGCATATTTCAGGAAATGGTGTGCCTGTCCGGCCATGGGACCAAGCCCGCCCATTTGCCACATCAACCATTCTTCTACAGCGACCCGTTCGCGCTCTGTCGTTCCCCCGAACTGGCCGGTTTTTCGCGCGAGGTATTGGAGAATGGCGCCGGATTCAAAAACCGAGATCGGCGCATTGTCCGGCCCGTCGTGATCAACGATGGCGGGCATGCGGTTATTCGGGGCGATCTTGAGGAAATCCGGGGCGAACTGATCTCCAGCGCCAATATTCACGAGGTGAGTGTTATAACTCAGGGCCATTTCTTCAAGGGCAATTGAGATTTTCCACCCGTTGGGGGTGGGCCAAAAATACAAGTCGATCATGTCGCGCTCCGGTTATGTTGCGCTCATGATGCCTGTTTCGCAAAGATGGGCAAGAGGTTGAAGCGCCCGAGACCGCGTCGAGACACCGAAGGCGCGTTTTCAGCTTCATCAAACAGACGCCGAAGGTGGTGCAACGGCAACCGATCGGGCGTGCGCAAAAGCGCCTGATAAAAGGGAAACACGCCGGGTCGCAAATATGTAGACCAGTGACAGTACCAATGCTTTGGGCGGGCGATGGGATACCCTTGATGGTTTAGTGCCTCTAGAACCGAAATGTGGTCCAGACGCGTGGTCAGTGCATTCGCCGCGGTGAATCCGCGGCCCAAAGACCGGTCCACGCGGGTGGATGCCGGCACGCAGCTTTCGAACAGAAAATCATAGACGGCGTTTTCATGGCTGACGATGTTGAACAGTTCGCAGGTTTTCCCGGCCTCCGTTGCAAGCGCCTGATGAGCGTGGCTTTGATGCGTGGCTGCGTTCATTACCAAAACCCGGCTGACATCATGCGTTTGCAAAAATGTCAGGGCGGTCAGGGCGAGATGCGCCCCAAGCGAATGTGCCACGATATGGACAGGTTTTTCCGGGGCTTGGTCGCGCACCATCTCAATGACCCGCGCCAAGGCCCGTGCCGCGCTTCTGGACGTTTCTCGGGCTGCCCATAAAGTGCCTCTGGCGTGCCAGCCGAAAGCGATGGCAAGCCCTTCATCAGGAGAGCCGGTGCCAAACCCGAGGTTCTTTGGCCAGCTGAGCGCCTTGGGGTTGGCAAGGTGGTCGGCACCAGAAAAAATGTGCCTGTGCGGGCAATGGATACGATCATATGGCAGAAAGCTGTAGCCGTGGATCATGACCACGACCGGCCCGTTTTGCGTGAGCGCATGGGTGAGTGTCGGGGCAAGCGATCGATGCCCGCCATGTAAGACGGGGATATCTCCTTCGGCGTTGATCCGTATGACTGGCATGGTCGGTTCCCCACAATATCTAGTGTGCGGTATTCCGAATGTTTGCGTATTTTGGATGAAACTGCGGTTACATCACCGTGACGGTGTTGACCTGCCACGCCTTGCTGACTTAAAGAGCGGCCCGTGGCGATTTGTTTACCGGATTGCGGGCCACGTAAAATATGCCGCTAAAGAGGTCAGGACGAAGGAGACCCCTGTTCGCTTGGCCGATCGGGGTTTTTTTAGTTTGGGCGACTGGCCCAAGGAGGACGCGATGAGCAATTGGAAAACACGCACCAACCTTGTCCACGGCGGCATTCGACGCAGCCAATACAACGAAGTCAGCGAGTCTATCTTTCTGACCCAAGGCTTTGTCTATGACAACGCGGAACAGGCCGAAGCACGCTTTGTACAGGCGGGCGATGACGAGTTTATTTATGCACGTTACGGCAATCCGACTGTAGCGATGTTCGAAGACCGGATTGCGCTTCTGGAAGGCGCGGAAGATGCATTTGCAACGGCCTCTGGTATGGCGGCTGTCAACGGGGCGCTGACCTCAATGCTCAAGGCCGGCGATCACGTGGTTGCGGCGCGCGCCCTGTTCGGCTCATGTCTTTATATTCTTGAAGATATCCTGACCCGTTTCGGTGTCGAAGTGACTTTGGTGGATGGTGTTGATCTCGCCGCGTGGCAGGCCGCAGTGCGCGAAGATACCAAGCTGGTGTTCTTCGAATCCATGTCGAACCCGACGCTTGAAGTGATTGATATCAAGGCCGTGTCGGAAATTGCCCACGCAGTTGGGGCGCTTGTTGTGATCGACAACGTGTTTTCGACCCCGGTGTTTTCCAATGCGATCGAACAGGGCGCCGATGTGGTGATCTATTCGGCTACAAAACACATCGACGGTCAGGGTCGGACGCTTGGCGGTGTGATCCTTGGCACCAAAGAGTTCATCCGCGGCACAGTTGAACCGTACATGAAGCATACAGGCGGAAGCATGTCTCCGTTCAATGCGTGGGTCATGCTCAAAGGTTTGGAAACCATTGATCTGCGTGTTCGGGCCCAAGCCGTGAGCGCATTGAAGCTGGCCGAGGCGCTGGACGGGCATCCAAAGCTTGAGCGCATGATCTATCCCGGCCTGAAAACGCATGCGCAAAACGATCTTGTACAGCGTCAGCTGGGCGGAAAGGGCGGCACCGTTGTGTCTCTGGACCTGAAAGGAGGCCAGGAAGCGGCCTTCCGGTTCCTGAACGCGATGGAAGTGGCCGTGATTTCCAACAACCTCGGCGATGCCAAGTCGATTTGTACGCATCCGGCAACGACCACTCATCAGCGTTTGCCTGACGAGCAAAAGGCCGAGTTGGGCATCACTCCCGGCCTCGTGCGTTTTTCTGTGGGTCTGGAAGACGCGGATGATCTCATCGCGGATTTGCTGAAAGCCCTCGAATCAGCTTGAGTTGGCATGATGCACTGACATTCTCGGTTTTCCGGCGCCTTTTGTGGGGGCCGGACGCCGAATTTATTGCGGACATAATCAAGATTTGTCGTGATTTTACTCTGCGAAAGATGCGCGAAACCTTGGGGTCTGCGGGCGGCGGGCCTTTGACCATGTTGGCATTCAGAGCCCTTATCCTTGAAAAACTTCCCTAAACTCTGATCCGATACGTCGTTTCCGACGTATACCCTTTCGAAATTGGCAATTCCGAACCCGATACATTAAGTTAAGTGGGTCGCAAGACGCGAAAGGCTGGAAACGCATGAACATTCACTCGCCAGAGACATCTGAGATCAACGACCGCTTGGAGGCCAAACGCGCCTTGGCGGCGCTGCGTGCATGGGCGTCAAAAGCGACGCCAACAGAGATTGCCGAACTGGACCCCGCCATCGCCCGGTTGCTGCCTGACCAACCCTTGGCAAATTATCCTGACCTGAGCCGGGAATACCCGTCCGATTTCGAGATCACACCGGAATACCATGCAAGCCTGCCAGATTTGCAAAACGGACCATCGAGCCTCATTCGCGGTGAAAAACAGCTGATTCAGCACGTGGGCATTTCCAATTTCCGCCTGCCGATCAAATTTCACATTCGCGAAGGCGACGATATCACGCTGCAAACCAGCGTGACCGGAACCGTGAGCCTTGATGCCGAGAAGAAAGGCATCAACATGTCCCGCATCATGCGGTCCTTTTACCGGCATGCAGAGAAGACATTCAGCTTCGAAGTCATGGAGGCCGCGCTTGCGGACTATGTGACCGATCTTGAGAGTCTGGATGCGCGGCTGCAGATGCGTTTCTCTTACCCGATGCGGATCGATTCGCTGCGGTCGGGGCTGTCCGGCTATCAATACTATGACATCGCTTTAGAAAAAGTTCAGCAGAACGGCGTTCTGCACAAAATAATACACCTCGACTTTGTGTACTCTTCAACGTGCCCCTGTTCGCTCGAGTTGAGCGAGCATGCCCGCCAATCGCGCGGTCAGTTGGCGACTCCCCATTCCCAAAGATCAGTGGCACGGATTTCCGTTGAGGTTGTAGAGGGCGACTGTCTTTGGTTCGAAGATCTGATCGAAATGGCCCGTGCGGCAGTGCCAACCGAAACGCAAGTTATGGTAAAGCGGGAAGACGAACAGGCATTTGCCGAGCTGAATGCGGCCAATCCCATCTTTGTCGAAGATGCGGCGCGCCTGTTTTGTGAACAACTTAAGGCGGACCCGCGCATCGGAGATTTCCGCGTGATTGCAAGCCATCAGGAAAGTTTGCACAGCCACGACGCAGTGTCCGTGCTGACAGATGGCCCCTTGTTTGCATCCACCAGTCTGGACCCCAAACTGTTTAATACGCTGTTCCACGTGGGCTAATGGATCAAAAGCGGTTGCTGCCAAAAGGACACAACGCGCGTTTGCTCAACTAAATTTTACCCGCGTTAAGTTCATTGTGCTCTATCATCGGGGCGTGGGAGGAAACCAAAACGCCCGTTTGTGGGATCACGCACGAGGTTTCCAATGAGCAAGACAGAACCAACCATCGAATTTCATGACGGGCGCTTGCTTCAGCGTCTGGACCTGTTTCTTGTGTCCCAGGGCATGGGTTTTAACGCCGGCACAGAAAAACGCAGGCGCCTTCACGATGCCTTTGCGCTGGACGCCTTAAGCGATTGCCAGCTGGCCTATATGGGCATGACGCGCGCTGATATTCCGGCCTTTGTTTTTGCCGACCTTTTAGGCAGTTCCTAAGACACCGCGCCCCCGAACGAGAAAATTCGTATGGTATTCGGCGCGGTCTGTTTTTAGACCAATCGAGGCATCGACCGGCGACGGGGCTAACAAGAAGCTCTGAATAATATTTGGGGAATTGGGCGTTTGCCCTCGCGCTTGCCGCGGTCAAATCGCGGCTGAAAGCTTGACACCGGCTCGGGGCCGCGCCAACGCTTCGATCATGTTTGATATGCGCCCTGTTGGATACGTGATTGGCCTGATGGTGGCCATGCTTGGCCTGACCATGTTGTTGCCCTTTGCCGTCGATCTGGCGAACGGGAACGGCCACCATTCCGTTTTTCTGCAAAGTGCTTTGCTGACGTTTCTTGTTGGCGGCTTTGTTGCCTTGTCCTGCCAGACTGCCAAGGTCAAAGGGCTCACACTTCAACAGACCTTTTTGCTGACGACGGGTGTTTGGCTGGCCCTGCCGATTTTTGGCGCTTTGCCCTTTTTGTTCGGGGCTACCGAATCAAGGCTTGTTGATGCCGTCTTCGAAGCTATGTCCGGCCTGACCACCACGGGGTCGACGGTTCTGTCTGGTCTGGACGGTCTTCCAATGGGCCTCAACCTGTGGCGCGCCATGTTGCAATGGCTGGGCGGCATCGGGATTATTGTTGTTGCGATGGTGTTCTTGCCCGAATTGCGGGTCGGGGGGATGCAAATCTTTAAATCCGAAGGTTTCGATACCATGGGCAAAATCTTGCCCCGGGCGACCGAAATCTCAAAACAGATTTCCGGCATTTACGTCGGCATCACACTGGCATGTTTTCTCACATATTTCATCATGGGGATGCCTGCTTTTGATGCGGTGATCCACGCGCTCACCACTGTAGCGACAGGCGGTTTTTCCAATCACGACGCTTCATTTGGTGCGTTTTCGGGCCCGTTGGAATATGCAGCAGTGGTGTTCATGATCCTCGCGGCTTTGCCTTTTGTGCGTTACGTGCAGCTGGTCAATGGCCACAGCAGCGCCTTGTGGCATGATAGTCAGGTGCGCGGTTTCCTGATGACGCTGGTTGTGCTGGTTATCCTGTTTAGCGTCGTCTTGGGCTATATGTTTCCCAGAAGCTGGGAACAGTCCTTTCGCGAAGCCCTGTTCAATGTAACCTCGATCATTTCGGGCACAGGGTATGCCAGCGTTGATTATATGGTCTGGGGCAGCTTCTTTGTGACCATGTTCTTCTTCATCGGCCTGATCGGGGGCTGCGCGGGTTCAACGGCCTGTTCGATCAAGATCTTCCGCTATCAATTGCTGTTTTCGGCCACTCGGGCACAGATCAACCGTATCCGAAACCCCAATGGTATCTTTGCGGTGCGCTATGAAGGTCGACGTGTCAGCGAAGATGTCTTGAACTCGGTGATGAGCTTTTTCGTGTTCTTTACGGTGACTTTGGGCGTGCTGGCCGTACTCTTGGCTTTGACCGGTCTCGACTTTGTAACGGCCTTGTCCGGTGCGGCAACGGCGGTGGCCAATATTGGACCGGGACTGGGCGACACCATTGGACCCGCCGGAAACTTTGCCACGCTGAATGACACTGCAAAATGGTTGCTGATCGCAGGTATGCTGATTGGCCGTCTCGAGCTTTTGGCGGTTTACGCCATCCTTACCCCTCAATTCTGGAGAGCCTGAAATGACTTCAACAACCGCAGAACAGGACGGGGCGGTCCGCCCTCTGGGTGCACAGATTTCGCATATGCTGAAACAGCGCGGCGTTGATACGATCTTTGGTATCCCCGGTGTTCATAACGTTGAAATGTATCGCGGCATTGAAGAGGCCGGCATTCAACACGTGCTGGCCCGCCATGAACAAGGTGCCGGCTTCATGGCAGACGGCTATGCCCGCGCCACAGGCGGGTTTGGTGTGTGCTATGTGATTACAGGTCCGGGATTGCTCAACACGCTTACACCGCTTGGACAGGCCTACAGCGACTCGGTTGCTGTGCTGGCGATCTCATCCTGCCTTGACGAGACCGCAGCGCGACGCGGTCAGTTGCATCAGATGCTGGATCAGGAAGCCGCCGCAGATACGGTTTGTGATTGGAGCCATGAGGCAAAAAGCCCTGAGGCCGCATATACACTTGTTGATCGTGCGCTTACCGAGTTTGCGGCGCAGCGCAAACGCCCCAAACACATGCAGGTTCCGATTGCGCGTTTGGGAGCGATGGCCCCGCAAGCGCCGGTTGCTGTTGGTGCGAAACAAACGGCCGGGCGCAGAACGCCCGGAGATTTGTCAAGTTTTGCCGCCACAGTTCTGGCCGCGCAAAAGCCGCTGTTTATCTTTGGAGGCGGCGTTGGCCGGCATGGCAACGAAGAGACCGTTCGCGCGGCCATGCACCGCTGTGGTGCCGCCGCATTTACGACCTATGCAGGGGGCGGGCTTCTGGAGGCTGACGATCCCATGAGCTTTGGCTGTTATCTCGGCCGTCCCGAAAGTGAACGTTTTATTGCCGAGTCCGATTTGGTGATCGCCATTGGCACGGAACTGTCGGAATGTGATTTGTGGCGCAACGAATTGGGGCACACTGGCACATTTGTACGCGTGGATATTGACCCAGAGGTCCTGTCGGACGAACACCGCGCAGACATTGTCTTTCATGCTGATGGTATCGCGTTTCTGGGAGAGCTGCTTTCTCATTTTCCGGATGAGACTCCGGCAAAGTGGGATGCAGATCAGATTTCTGCAGCAAAGGCGCGCTTCAAGGCGGAAACAGACGCCGAACGTCCCGGCATCGTCGAGATCTGCGATGCATTGGCCAGCGTCATGCCCGAAGACGCCATGGTTTATTCCGATATGACCCAGTTTGCCTATGTCGCCAAAGAGGTCTGGAACATGCCGCGGGCGGGGCATTGGCACCACCCTTCGGGGTTCGGCACATTGGGCTATGCCTTGCCAGCATCGATCGGGGGCGCGGTTGCACGCGCTGGGTTGCCCACGGTTTGTATCGCGGGTGACTATGGCTTTCAGTATACCATTCAGGAATTCGGCACCGCAGTAGAGCTGGGGCTGCCGCTTCCGATACTGTTGTGGGACAACGGCAAACTGAAAGAGATCGAAGACAGCATGGTGGCCAGCCAGATCGCGCCCAATGCCGTGATTGCCCAGAACCCTGATTTCTGCAAGCTGGCCGAGGCATATGGCGCGCATGCGAAGGCCCCGAAAACACTGGATGAACTGCAAGCCGCGCTTCTCGAGGCGTTCAAGGCAGACCGGCCCACGCTGATCCATATGACGCCTGAACTGACCGCCAAGTAAGCGGGCGGATGTTGTATGGCGACAAGCCCGCTGTAAAAGAAAAAGCCGGGGACAATCCCCGGCTTTTTTATTGTGTGATGGTTGCCTTAGTTCCAGCAACTCACCAGAACGGTCATACCCGTCCCGATCCGCGTGAGCTCCTCGGGAAGCAGCGTGGCCGACGGGGATGCTCCCTGCACATTGACACCTGCAGTTTCCAAGGCCTGACGGATGGCGTCCGAGCCGGCAGCAAAGTTCACGTTTTCAGGCAGCGATTTTGCATTGGTTGCATCGCGGGGCAACAGCATTCCGATGACGCCGCCCTGACTGTCCAGAACAGGACCGCCCGCGTCGCCGGCAAGGGCTTTCAGGTTCAGGCGCTTAAGGGCGACATCCCCATCCAGTCCCCGCACATCCGCCAATTGACCAAATGTCATGGTCGGAGCCCCAAGAACGCCTTCATAGGAATAGCCCGAAACCGCGATATCGCTTTTCAGGCGCGCATCACCCTGACGCAGGTTTGCTACACGCATCGGCGCGAGGTTTTTTGCAGGGCGCAAGACGGCCAGACCCAAAGCGGCGTCATTCATCACGACGCTGGCTTCGTGCCCACCTTCCAAGGTGATCTTGCTACAGCTTTGAACCGCTTCGGACGTGGTCACCACGGTTCCTTTGGTATCAATGAAAAATCCCGAACGCGCCATCTTGGGTTTGCGCAACTCAAGCCCCGCCAGAAGATCTATGCTTTGGGCGCTGTTGCTGCCAGCAGCGGGGTCCAGAACCCCTGTGGTACGTTTAAAAGATGCTTTCATCTCCGACAAAACGCGCTGGCGGCGTTCTTCATCACCTGTTGGCCACACAAGGGTAAAGCCCTTGATCTCGCCGTCTTTCAGGGTGGCTTCCGTATGCGAAACGATCCGTGCGTTTTCCCCCGTCAGGACAAAGCTATCCTTCTTGCGGCTGCGTTCGCCCGTCAACGGCACGATTTCAAGGGTCTGCATGATGTCATAAAGACCAAAAAGCGTGGTTTGATCACCCGCTTGCGAAATCATGAGCACCTTGGCGGCAATATCTCCGGTGGGTTCAAAGTGCACAAAGGGAAATTCGGTGGCCCCTTGTTTCACAACACCGCGCGGGATAAGCATTTCGATCCCAGCCGCGAAATTCGTTTCTTGCTGAAGGTTCATACCTTCCAGAACTGCAAAAAACTGTTGGCGCAGTGTATCGCGCTGCAATGTGGTCATCACACCGGTTTCGTCAAACCCGTTGGCACGTTGCCACGCCGCCATCGAGGCGCGCGTGCCGCGGCCAAACGCGCCATCAATCGACGCGCTGTAAAATCCGGCCCATTGCAGCCAGCTTTGAAGCTCTTTGCGTTCTTCGCGTGACAGCAAGGCTTCGCTTGCCCGTGCCTCGCGGGGGGTCTCGTCCGGAACGGCGGGGACGGCTTCGGCCTGTTGTTGCAGACTGGGCACATCCTCATTTTGCGCTGCTGGCGTCGCCGGTTGCGCGGGCGAGGGCAGGTCCAGAAGGTTTTCACCCACCGGCCAGAATTGTGATCTATAGGTGGTCGACAGGGCAATATAGCTGTCGCGGGGAATAAGACCTTCGCTGCGATACACCCGCAGAACGGTTTCCGCATCTGCACGGGTATAAGGCCCGAGAGCCACACCATACCAGCCACCGCCAAGGGTGAAACCGTTCACATCTTCAAGGCGCGTTCCATATTCCCTAATTTGTTCTGTTGCTTGGGCAAGGCTGGGTTGCGCTTCGATTTGCACCCAAACCACATCCTGATCTTGCTGGGCAAATGCCGCACGAAGGCCGAAAATGAGGGTAAACAGCACAGGCAAGAAAAGCCGCGTCATAATCATAAAAATCCTTTTGCGTTTCCGATAGTCGCACATGTGTTGCCATGTTTATCAGGTCTGAGGCCTGTTGCACCCCAATTTTGAGATTTGGCGCAATTGACCCCGGTCCTGTGTCGGCATAGGTAAAACGCGCGTTTTCAAGGGGCAGAACTTATGGCTGACACCGATACCAAACCTCGAAGCTTTCAGGAAATCATCCTGCGGCTTCAGAATTATTGGGCTGAAAAGGGCTGTGCAGTGATGCAACCCTACGACATGGAAGTAGGGGCGGGTACGTTTCACCCCGCGACGACCTTGCGCTCTTTGGGCAGCAAATCCTGGGCTGCGGCCTATGTACAGCCGTCGCGGCGCCCAACAGACGGGCGTTATGGCGAGAACCCCAACCGTTTGCAGCACTATTATCAGTATCAGGTGTTGATCAAACCCAGCCCGCCAAACCTTCAGGAACTGTATCTGGGAAGTCTTGCCGCGATTGGCATCGATATGGACCTGCACGACATTCGTTTTGTCGAAGACGACTGGGAATCACCCACGCTTGGGGCTTGGGGTCTCGGTTGGGAAGTCTGGTGCGACGGCATGGAAGTCAGCCAGTTCACCTATTTCCAGCAGGTCGGTGGACATGATTGCCATCCTGTGTCCGGAGAGCTGACCTATGGGCTCGAGCGTCTGGCCATGTATGTTCTTGGCGTCGACCACGTGATGGAAATGCCGTTCAACGATCCGCAGGGCCCTATCGCGCTGTCCTATGGCGATGTGTTTCAGCAGACCGAACAGGAATATTCACGCTGGAACTTTGATGTGGCCAACACCGATGTGTTGCTGAAGCAATTCGAAGAAGCCGAAGCAGAATGCGAAAGCATCCTGTCCCAAGAGCATATCGATCCAAAGACCGGCAAGCGGATCATCATGGTGCATCCGGCTTATGACCAGTGCATCAAAGCCAGCCACCTGTTCAACCTGCTGGACGCGCGCGGCGTGATCTCTGTCACCGAACGTCAGGCTTATATCGGCCGCGTGCGGGCTTTGGCCAAACAATGTGCAGATGCCTTTGTTCTGACCGACGCCGGAGGATATGCAGCGTGATATCTGCCTCAGGCAAGACCTGGCAAAAGTACCTTTGCGCCTGCTGTGACCATGCCGATGGCTATGGCCACCAGGATCATGCCCATCAATCGGGTCATGATCGTGCGCGCGGTGCGGCTCAGGTATTGTCCGATATCTCCTGCAAAGAACAGGACAACCGCCAGTATGGCAATGACTGCCCCAACACAAAGGGCGTAAGCCGCCCAGCCCGTGGACCCTTGGGCGTTATGCGCAAACAGGATCAGGGTCGTCATTGTGCCCGGACCAACCAGCATCGGAAAGGTCATGGGGTAAAAGGCGATACTCTCGCTTTCGGTGACATTGGCCTGTTCGCTTTCGGTGCCGTGGTGGGCCGGGCTTTCGCGCCCGTTCAGCATGTGAAAACCGATTTGCAGCAAGACCAGTCCGCCTGCGACGCGGAAGGCATCTACCGAAATATCGAAAAAGTTAAGGATCGCCGAACCGCCAACGGCGACCACGGCACAGCAGGCTGCGGTGTAGATGACCACCTGAATTGCGGTCTTGCGCTGGTCCGAACGGGTTTGATCTTCGGTCAAACTCAGGAAAATCGGCAAATTAACAAACGGGTTCATTACGGCAAAAAGCGCGCCGAACATGGAAACGGCAAAACCATCCGACATGAGATGCGTCCTCGATACTGGCAAATGTTGCCGGTGACTATGGGTGGCCCTACCTCGTTTCGCAACAGCAACAATACAAATGGACTTGGGGCAGCATCATGCTTGGAAAAATAATTGCGGGGGCGATCGTGATCACTGGATTGGCCGCCGGCGTGGCGATGTATTACCTGCAGGTTTACCACTATTATGAAACGATCGAGGCCACAGGAACGAACGATGTCGAAATGACATTGTTGGTGACAGAACAGCCCGAGCCGATTTTGTACGATAGTTTTGAAGCCATCAACGCGACCTCTTCTCCGATCCGGTATCGGGCGTGTTTCACCACAACCCAATCCCTGTCGATGATGAAAGAGACCTATGTTGCGTTTGAAACGCCCGAGCCGCTTGTTGCACCCAATTGGTTCTCTTGCTTTGACGCCGAAGAAATCGGGTATGCTCTGGAACGTGGCGAAGCCCTTGCCTTTATGGGTACGGAAAACATCGAATACGGCATAGACCGGGTCGTCGCCGTGTTTCCGGATGGGCGCGGTTATGTCTGGCATCAGATCAACCATTGTGGCGAAAAGGTCTTCAACGGCGAACCCACCCCCGAAGGGTGCCCCCCAAAACCGGGATACTAAACCGTGGACAACCCGTTCTTCGTTCCTGACATGCTAACGGCAACTCTAGGGTTTGCCGTGTTTCTTCTGGGTGCACGGCTGACCCGGAAGGTGGCGTTTCTGCGCGAGTTCAACATACCGGAACCCGTGACAGGCGGTTTGATCGCGGCGGCTTTTTTCGGGTTGGTCACCTATTTTACGGGTCGTCCGATCCAGTTCGCAATGGAAAGCCGTGATCTGTTTCTGGTGTTGTTTTTTGCGTCCATCGGTCTGAACGCGCGTCTTTCGGATCTGCTCGAAGGGGGCAAGCCGCTTGTTCTTTTGTTGATCCTGACAGTGCTGACCATTGTTATTCAGGATGTGATCGGGGTCGTTGGCGCGATGCTTTTCGGTTTCCCAATGCAGGCAGGGGTCTTGTTTGGGTCGGCGTCGTTGATCGGGGGCCACGGCACTGCAATTGCATGGGCGCCCGATGTTGCGGAAGTCTCAGGATTGGACAACGCAGCCGAACTTGGGGTTGCCGTTGCCACGATTGGTCTTGTCATTGCGGCCTTGATTGGCGGCCCTGTCGCCAAATACCTGATCGAACGCCATGACCTCTCACCACGACGCCCCGATGAGGCCCACACCGTTGGTCTGCCCTTCGACAAAGAAGGACATCAAAGCCCGATTACACACATAAGCCTGATGCGGGTGATGTTGGCGTTGAACATCGCCATTGTCGGCGGATACCTCCTGTCCGGAGTGATCGAAGAGGCCGGCCTGAAGCTGCCCTTGTTTGTGCCATGTTTGATTATGGGCATCCTGATCGGAAATATCGTTCCGGCGCTGTTTCCCAAAGCCCCGCCAATTGCGCGCACACCGTCGCTTTCCGTGATTTCGGACTTTTGTCTGGGCGCGTTTCTGGCGATTTCCCTGATGACACTGGATTTCGCCTCTCTTCAGGGATTGGGCTTGCCCATTTTTGTAATTCTTGCGGCACAAACCGTGTTTGCCGTCGCATTTGTAACGTTTGTGCTGTTCCCCGTTTTGGGGCGCGGCTATCGCGCGGCCGTTTTGGCCGCAGGCTTTGGTGGGTTTGCGCTGGGCGCGACCCCGACCGCCATCGCCAATATGACCGCTGTAACCAAGAGATACGGGCCTTCGCCCATTGCATTTGTTGTTTTGCCCTTGGTTTCAGCCTTTTTTGTGGATATCGCCAACGCGATTGTCATACAGGCAATTGTGAACTTCTGAGGACCTCCTGATGCCCGATCTTCTGATTGAACTGTTTTCCGAGGAAATCCCGGCCCGCATGCAAGCGCGTGCAGCCGAGGACCTGAAAAAACGTGTCACCGATGGTTTGGTCACAGCGGGTTTGACCTATGCTGGGGCGCATGGCTTTTCGACGCCGCGCCGCCTGACCCTGGCGATGGAAGGTCTGCTGGCCGAAAGCCCGACTGTGCGTGAAGAACGCAAAGGCCCAAAGGTCGGCGCACCTGACAAGGCCATCGAAGGCTTTTTGCGTGGCGCAGGTGTGTCGCGCGAGGATCTGGAAGAACGTGAAACCCCCAAAGGGCCCGTATATTTCGCAACGATTGAAAAGCCGGGCCGTCCCGCCGCCGAGATCGTCGCAGAAGTTCTGGAAGACACGATCCGGAATTTCCCTTGGCCCAAATCGATGCGCTGGGGATCAGGTGCGTTGCGCTGGGTGCGCCCGTTGCATTCGATCCTGTGCATTCTGACAGATGAGACCGGACACAGTGTTGTGCCTCTGGATATCGACGGGCTTGCGTCCGGTGACACCACCGAAGGACACAGGTTCATGGGGGCGGGCCGTTTCGCGGTATCGGGTTTTGAAGACTATGAAGCCAAGCTGAAACGCGACCATGTGGTGCTGAACGCTGCTGAACGCGCCGAACATATCTGGAACGATGCAACCAACATGGCCTTTGCCCAAGGGTTGGAAGTGGTCGAAGATAAGGGGCTTCTGGCCGAGGTGTCAGGTCTTGTGGAATGGCCCGTCGTCCTGATGGGAGACATTGCTGACGATTTCCTTGGCCTGCCGCCGGAAGTGCTGCAAACCTCGATGAAAGAACACCAAAAGTTCTTTTCGGTGCGCAATCCACGGACCGACCGGATCGAAAAGTTCATCACCGTTGCCAACCGCGAAACCAAAGACAATGGGGCAACTATTCTTGCAGGAAACCAAAAGGTGCTGTTTGCGCGCCTGTCGGATGCGAAATTCTTCTGGGAGAACGACATCCGCGTTGCCAAGACCGGCGCACAAGAGTGGCTCGACAGTCTGGAAAACGTGACCTTCCACAATAAGCTGGGCACACAGGGCGCACGGATCGAGCGGATTGCCACGCTCGCCGGTGAACTCGCGGGTGTCGTCGATGCAGATGCCGCTGTGATCGGCAAGGCGGCTCGCTTTGCCAAAGCCGACCTCAGCTCGGAAATGGTGTACGAATTCCCAGAACTGCAAGGTTTGATGGGACGCTACTATGCCGCCGCAGCCGGATTTTCGGCAGAAGTCGCTGCCGCCGCAGAAGAGCATTACTCGCCTTTGGGGCCATCTGATGATGTTCCGTCCGCGCCTGTGTCAGTTGCGGTGTCGCTTGCAGACAAGCTCGACACCCTCACAGGTTTCTGGGCGATTGATGAGAAACCGACCGGATCCAAAGACCCTTATGCCTTGCGTCGTGCGGCGCTTGGGGTGATCCGTCTGGTTCTGGAAAACGACCTGCGCCTGCCGCTTGACGGATATTGCGACACGCAGTTGCTGCGTCATGAAGCGCACCAGACCGATAACGAAAAAATGGGGCAAGTGCTGCTGGATGATCTCAGCAAAGAGATTGCCGAACACGGTGTTCTTGGCGCAGTCGCCCGCACAGTCAAAGGCGCGATCGACGGCGACCTGACCGAGTATATGCTTGAACTTGAAACGCGTGTGCCTGACACATCGCGCGATCTTCTCGGGTTCTTCCATGATCGCCTCAAGGTCTATCTGCGTGATCAGGGCCTGCGGCATGACGTGATCGACGCTTGCATCGCGATGCCTGGCAATGATGATCTGAACCTGCTGGTAAAGCGTGCAACCGCGTTGGGCACGTTCCTTGGCACTGAAGATGGGGAAAACCTGCTTCAGGGCTTTAAGCGGGCCAACAACATTCTGACCCAGGCCGAAGAAAAAGACGGCGTCGAGTATAGCTTTGGCGCGGACCTGAAATACGCGGAAGACGACAGCGAAAAAGCGTTGTTTGCGGCGCTGGATGCGCATGAAGGGGCGATCACTTCGGCCATCGAGGCCGAAGATTTCGCAGCCGCCATGGGCGGCATGGCCGCGCTTCGGGCACCGATTGATGCTTTTTTCGAGGCCGTGCAGGTCAATAGCGACAATGAAGTTGTCCGCCGCAACCGTCTGAACCTGCTTTCGCGTATCCGCAATGCCTGTCTTGGCGTGGCGGATCTGCGCAAAGTCGAAGGCTAAATCCATTCCGACCCGTGGGGTGACGCACGGGTCGGAAACCTTTTCCTTGCCTCGCAAGGCTTTGCGCGTATGCTGCCAGCCCAAAGAAAGGTGCCGCAGTGCAGCAAGATAACCCAGATATTACATTCATCACGCCCACCGCACCTGTGGCCACCGCCACGCATGGCGGGCGGGCTAAATGCCTGCAACGTCTGGTGCGTCTGGATCTGCCGGTACCAAGCACGGTTGCCTTGTCCTTTGACGAGGTGCACCGGATTGCCGCCGGCGAAACACCGTCGATGGATGAGCTTCTTGCACCGCTTCATCAAGGTACGCTGATCTGCGTGCGCCCCTCTTCGGAAGACCCCGACTGGGGTGGTCCGGGGGCCGTTTTGAATATCGGTATGAATGACGCAAAATTCGCCGAACTTTCGGAAAAACTGGGTCATGATGCTGCGAGCGCGATCTATGCGCGCTTTATCCAGTCCTATTCGACACATGTTGCGCGTCTTGATCCCGACATGTTCGACGATCTTGATCTGAGCGCGAAAGACACCTGCAAGCAACTGCTCGAAGCCTATGAGCTGGAAGCAGAAGAGCCGTTTCCCCAAGATGTGGGCGATCAGCTGGCGGGGGTTCTGCGCTCGATGGCGCGCGCGTGGGAAGGAACCACAGCACGGTTGCTGCGTCAGGCCAAAGGCGCGCCTGCCGATGCAGGGCTCGGGCTGGTTGTGCAGGAAATGGTGTTGGGGCTTGGCCATGCCGAATGCGGCTCGGGTGTGCTTCAACTGGTGAATTCCACCACAGGATTGCCCAAGATCACAGGCCGTTACCTGAGCCAGTCACAAGGGCGCGATGCCTTGCAAACAGGGGCTTCTGCGCTGTTTTTGGAAAAAGATACCCGTGGACCGTCACTGGAAGACGCCGCGCCAGAAGCGTTTGAAGCCCTCAAGCAGCAAGCCGCGTTGATGCGGGTGAAACTGCGTGAAGAGATGCAGATCGAATTCACCATCGAAAATGGCCAAGTCTACATCCTTGATGGCGTGCGCGTACAACGGTCTTCGCGCGCTGCAGTGCGGATCGCGGTTCAGTTGGCGCAGGACGGGATCATTCCGGCCCAAGAGGCGCTGATGCGGATCGAGCCGCGGGCCTTGAATGAACTGTTGCACCGGCAGGTCGATCCGGAAGCCGAGCGTGATGTGATCGGCAACGGGATCGCGGCCAGCCCGGGCGCAGCGACAGGACGTATCGTTTTTTCCGCCGCCGAAGCGCAGGCAAGTGCGGCCCGTTCCGAGGCCTGCATTCTGGTGCGTCGCGAAACAACTCCAGAAGATATTCGCGGTATGCACGCCGCAAGCGCGGTCCTGACCGAACGCGGAGGCATTACAAGCCATGCTGCCGTGATCGGACGCGGTCTTGGCCTGCCTTGTGTGGTTGGGGCGTCTTCGTTGCGGTTCCAGCTGCGCAAGAAAAGCCTGCTGGCGCCGGATGGTCGCGTCTTTAAAGAGGGCGACATCATTACAATCGACGGCACCGATGGGGAAATCCTTGCGGGTGAACCCAAGATGCTCGAAGCCGCCTTGGATGATGCCTTTCAATCGTTGATGGCATGGGCGGATGAGGAACGTGATCTGGACATTCGCGCCAACGCCGACACGCCCGCCGATGCGCGCACGGCCCGAAACTTTAATGCCAACGGGATCGGGTTGTGCCGGACCGAACACATGTTCTTTGAGGCCGACCGGTTGACCGTGATGCGCGAAATGATCTTTGCGGATGCCTCGGAAGACCGCCGCAGTGCGCTCGACAAGCTTTTGCCGATGCAGCGCGAGGATTTCATCGAACTGTTCCGCATCATGGAAGGCCAGCCGGTTTGCATCCGGTTGTTTGACCCGCCTTTGCACGAGTTTCTGCCCACCGAACGCGCGGGAATGCGCGATCTGGCCGAGGCATTGAACCTGCCGCTGTCGACTGTGACGCGTCGGGTCGAGGCTTTGGGGGAATACAATCCGATGCTCGGGATGCGCGGTGTGCGTCTTGGGATCACGGTGCCGGAAATCTATGACATGCAGGCGCGAGCGATTTTCGAAGCCGCGATTATGGCAAACCGCAACGGTGCGAATGTGGTGCCTGAAATCATGATCCCGCTTGTCAGCGCCAAACGGGAAGTCGAGCTGGTGAAGACGCGGGTCGATGCGGTTGCCGCCGCTGTGCGCACAGAGCAGGGCTTGGATTTTGACTATCGGCTGGGTGTCATGGTCGAGACCCCGCGCGCGGCATTGCGGGCCGAGGATATCGCCCCGCATTGCCACTTCTTCAGTTTCGGTACGAATGACCTGACCCAGATGGCATATGGCCTGTCCCGAGATGACGCGGGCCGGTTTATGTCGGCTTATGTTCAGCAGGGTGTTTATCCCGAAGACCCGTTCCATACCTTGGATGCCGATGGCGTCGGGGAACTGGTGAAATTGGGCGCGGAACGGGGTCGTGCGGCGCAACCGGACCTCACACTCTCGGTTTGTGGCGAGCATGGCGGCAGCCCCGAATCAATCGCTTTCTGCCGGAAAGTGGGAATGGACTATGTTTCTTGCTCTCCTTTCCGTGTTCCGGTGGCGCGACTTGCAGCAGCGCAGCTTGCGATCAGGGACAAAATAGGGTGATTCCTGCATTTTTAGCGCCAACATATTGACATTCCAGCAACCCTCTAGGTGCTAAAATCCGCTGGACTGGACGAATTTGCCTCATTCGTGTAACACACCGCGAAACGCTCGGACGGGGGAGGGTCCGTCAAACATCGGGTGTGAGGAAGATATGCGCTATTTTATTACTGTAATATTCGCAGCGGTTGTCATGTCGGGATCGGCCTTTGCCGAGATTCTAACTGTAGACCCTGATCAGAGAATTGAAGTTCGCCAAGGCCGTCAAGCCAAGGCGGATGTAAACGGATTCAATATCAAAGAACTGCTCAAGTCCAACCGCTCGAAAAAAGCCGTTGTTCCCGAGACCATCGTTTATTCACGCAGCTGGATTGACGGGCAACCCAAAGCCAGCGGTCGTGACGATCAATGGCAATGTCTGGCCGAGGCTTTGTATTTCGAAGCGCGCGGCGAAAGCGTCAAAGGACAGTTCGCAGTCGCAGAAGTGATTATGAACCGTGTTGACCACGACTATTACCCCACCAGCCTGTGCGGTGTGATCAAACAAGGGACCGGGCGCAAGTACCAGTGCCAGTTCACGTTCACATGTGACGGGATTGCCGAGAACATTCACGAGAAAGCGGCGTATGAACGTGTAGGTAAAGTTGCACGTTTGATGATCGACGGCGCGCCTCGTGTGCTGACCGACGGGGCAACCCACTATCACACGAAAGCAGTCAGCCCCAGCTGGTCGCGCAAGTTCAAGCGCACCACCACGATCGGTGTCCACCACTTCTATCGCCAGCCCACTCGTCTTTCGCAAAACTAAGACAGACAACCACGGCCACCTGACGTGTTTCGTCTCTGGTGTGCCGTGTCTTGCCCTGTTAAAGCCGCCAGCAGGCACTAAACTGCCCTGATCTGACCCCAAAAGGAGCGGCGGACAATGACGAACGAAATTCGCCTGGCTTTTGCCCATCCCGATGAACGCGCTGCGGCCACATCCGGCCCTGATGCCCTCGACCGGATTTCCCTGCGCGACCACATTGTCGAGGTCGAGATCGGCGCGTTTCAGGCCGAGCGCGGCACGACCCAGCGCGTTTGTTTCAACATCGTCGTCGAGGTCCGTCCTCTCACAGGCGAGATTGATGACGACGTTGACCGCATTCTTTCCTATGACCGAGTGACCGAAGCGATTGCCTTCGAGTTGGCGGCCGAGCGTCTCAACCTGTTGGAAACGCTGGCGGATCGTGTGGCAGAGCGGATTTTGCTGGAACCTCAGGCCATGCGCGTTTTTGTGCGTATCGAAAAGCTTGACCGGGGTCCTGGTGCACTGGGTGTCGAAATCGTGCGGGCGCGCACCGTGGTACAGCCCGTCGAAGCCATCGAAGATGAAAAACCGCATCCGCGGGTGGTGTACCTGACAAATGATGCGGTGCACTCGGACAGGTTGAAAGGCTGGATTGATCAGCTGGACGCAGAAGCCGTACCCCTTATATTCTGTGTTGGCCCTCATGATTTGCCTCTGCCCGAGACAGGCCATGCCATGACACAGCGCCGTATTGATTTGTTGGCAATGGAGCAAAACGCTTGGGTTCTGGCCGCACGTGATCACCGGTGTGTTGTGGTTAGCACACGCACCGAACTCGACTGGGCCATGAAGAACGGTCAGATTTGCGTCTGGGCGCCTTCCAAGATCGTATTGGATGCTGTTGAGGGGCCCGCCGTTGGCACCGAAGGTGCGGTGGCGTTGGCGGCGTGGTTTGCCCGCGAAATGGAAGCCCGCCGCATGATCGGTATCGGCGAAACCCTGCCGGAAAATGGACCGGTGCCTGTTCGATCCATCGCTTTGGACGATGACGTGATCTAGGTTCTTGCCAAGAGCCGTTGAAAAGACCATCAAAATCATATGAAGACTTATTACCGCGCGATCCCGCAAACCGATGTTGCGCGCCCCAAAGGGGCGCTTTCCTTGGCCGGAGGGTGGACTTGGTTCACACATGTCGAAGTTCTGCGCCGCGGCGCGGCACCGCAGGTTGTCGAAGCGTCCGAGGTGCCAAAAGACACGCTTGAAATGATGGTCCGTGATCGCGGGTACATTGGGCCAATGTCGCTGGCAGAACCTCAAATCATGGGCATCCTGAATGTGACCCCCGACAGCTTTTCGGACGGAGGACAGCACAATGATGCGTCGGACGCCGTTCGACGTGCCCGCACCATGCGGGATCAGGGCGCAGACCTGATCGACATCGGCGGAGAATCCACCCGTCCCGGAGCGGTCGAGGTTCCTGTAGATCAGGAAATACAACGCACATCGCCTGTGATTGCGGCGCTTTCGGCGGAACTGAATGTCCCAATCAGCATTGATACCCGCAAAGCGCCTGTTGCTTCGGCCGCGCTAGAGGCGGGGGCGTTGATGGTAAATGACGTGGCGGGGTTTACGTACGATCCTGCATTGGCACCTTTGTGTGCTGCGCGCGGCGTGCCGGTCTGTGTGATGCACGCACAGGGGGACCCTGCGACGATGCAGGATAATCCACAGTATGATGATGTGCTGCTGGACGTGTATGATTTCCTTGAAACACAAATCGGCATGCTCGAAAGCCTAGGGATTCCGCGACAACAGATCGTGACTGACCCCGGCATCGGTTTTGGCAAAACAATGGACCATAATCTGCGCCTCTTGGCGCGTCTGAGCCTGTTTCACTCTTTGGGGTGTCCGATTTTGCTTGGGGCATCGCGTAAAGGGTTCATCAAGGTGATCGGACAGGCACCCGACCCCGAGGGGCGTGTCGGAGGATCTGTTGCCGTCGCTCTAGAAGGAATTGCGCAGGGTGCACAGATTGTTCGTGTTCATGACGTAGAAGAAACAAGACAAGCCTTGCATCTTTGGCAGGCGGTAACGACGGGAGAATATGATGGGGCGTAAGTTTTTCGGAACCGATGGTGTGCGAGGCACTGCAAACCAATATCCCATGACCGCTGAAATGGCGCTGCGAATTGGAACAGCTGTCGGGCGGTATTTCCGCAATGACGGGCAAAACAACCACCGTGTTGTGATCGGCAAAGACACGCGTCTGTCCGGCTATATGTTCGAGAACGCCCTGACGGCGGGGTTAACCTCGACCGGGATGAATGTGCTTTTGCTGGGACCTGTGCCAACCCCTGCGGTCGGATTGCTGACCACGTCGATGCGCGCTGATTTGGGGGTCATGATTTCGGCCAGCCATAATCCGGCACAAGACAATGGTATCAAGTTTTTTGGCCCCGATGGGTTCAAACTGTCTGATGAGGTCGAGGCCGAGATCGAAGCCCTTATTGAAAGCGGTGTAGAGCCGGCGCAGGCCGTTAACATTGGACGCGCCAAACGGATTGATGACGGGCGCTTTCGCTATATCGAACGGGTCAAGTCATCGTTGCCGTCTTCTGTCCCTTTCAAGGGCCTGAAGGTTGTTGTGGATTGTGCCAATGGCGCAGCCTACAAAGCGGCGCCCGAAGCGTTGTGGGAACTTGGGGCTGAGGTGATCGAGGTCGGGACACAACCCGACGGTTTGAACATCAACCGCGATTGCGGGTCGACCTATCCGCAAACCGCCGCCGAGGCCGTTGTTGCGCATGGTGCACATGTCGGCATTTCGCTGGACGGAGACGCCGACCGCGTCATGATCCTTGATGAAAATGGCAAAGTGGCTGATGGCGATCAGATCATGGCCCTGTTGGCCAGCCGATGGGCGCAGCAGGGACGCCTCAAGGGGGGCGCTCTTGTCGCGACAGTAATGTCCAATCTGGGGCTGGAACGGTTTCTTGAGGGGCAAAACCTGCGTCTTGAGCGGACAGCGGTCGGTGATCGGTATGTTGTCGAAGCGATGCGCAAGGGCGGCTTTAACCTTGGGGGCGAGCAGTCAGGCCATATTGTCATGACGGATTACGCCACAACCGGCGATGGCCTGATGGCGGGGCTTCAGTTCCTCGATGCGATGGTCGAGACCGGAAGACAGGCGTCCGATCTGACACAACAATTCGAAACCGTGCCCCAGATGCTCAAAAATGTTCGGTTTGCAGAGGGGCAGACACCGCTCGAGGCCGAGCCTGTGAAGGCGGCGATCAAAGCTGCGGAAACAGCTCTGGCAGGGCAGGGACGGTTGTTGATCCGCAAATCAGGCACGGAACCTTTGGTGCGGGTGATGGCCGAATGCGAGGACGCAACCCTTCTCGAGACAACAGTGGATTCAATTGTGGGGGCCGTCGAGGCCGCGCTCTGATAAAGGCGCCCCCTGTGCCTTTGGCCATAGCCAAAGAGGGCAGGGCGCCTTATCAACCGGCCGCGAACAATCGCTTTAACGCGCCATACTGGCTCAGCCCGACTCCGGCGAGGATAAGCCCGAGCGCCAGCAAAAGGCTGGGTGGGAGAGGTTCGTTGAGGATCAGTGCTCCAAGAAGAACCGACCAGACCGGTACGAGATAGTTGGTCAGGCTCATAAACGTGGGGCCTGCACTGCGGATCACCAGCACCCTCAGCAAATTTGCAGCCGCTGTTGGCACCAGACCAAGGATCGCCAGAATAAGCAGGGTCCGCCCTGTTGGGATCGGGGGTGGCCCTTCTGCGATCCATGCCGCTGGCAACACAATAAAAGCGCCAATGATCAGCAAAATGGTTGCCAATCCGATTGGGTCAATCGGCGGCAGACGCCGCACAAGAACCGAACTGAGCGCATAACAACAGGCCGCGCCCAAACAGGCAAAGCGGCCAAAAATCTCCATCGAGGCACCAGTGCTTTCAAAGGCCTGCCCGCCGATCAGAAGCACAACACCGACAAACCCCAAAAGAAACCCGAAAACCTTGCGCAGCGTTAGATGCTCACCAGGCACCAGAAAATGCGCCAGCGGCAAAACAATCAGTGCAACCGCGGCCATGCTCACACCGGCAAATCCGGATGTCACAAACTGTTGGCCCCAGCTGAGAAGAATAAAGGGAACGGCCGAACTGAGTGCGCCGATAATGATCAGATTAGGCCAGTTTTGACTGGTTCGGTCGGTGAACAAGGCAAACCCGCGCGACGCCCAGATGGCTGTCATCAGAATAGAGGCAAAGCTGATCCGTGCCGCAGCCAACCAAAAGGGTGTGATCCCTTCCAGCGCCATCTCGATCACAAGAAAGGTCGACCCCCAGACAATGCCGAGGGTGGCGACCATTAACCAACTTTTTCTGGTAATTTCAGGGGGCTGTGTCATCCGGCGCTGTTCAGGATCGCACGTGCAAAGCTAAAGAACAACGCGCCATTCCCCAAGGTGACAAGGATGCCCGCGATCTTCCAGCCGATCGGCGTCGGAACACCGGGTTTCGAGCGGGCAACAGCCGTTGCCAGATAAAGCTGATACACCGTCAAAAGCCCCCATAGCCCTGCCAACACGCCAACAGGCGTGGACAGCACCAGCAAAATCGCGATCAACGGTTGGTGGAACAACGCCGTGCCAAAGTTACCAACCCAGAAGGTTTCGCCTGTTGGCAGCTGTGCTGACAGCAGGGCACGAAACCACGCCACGCTAAACATTTTGGGACCGGTTGTCTTTTCTTCCATGTCGCTCACCCTTGCTCTTTGCGCAGACCTTGTAACGAAAAAGGGCGCCCCGCAAGGCGCCCTTTCGAACTCGTGCCTTGCGGGCTTAGTTCTTTTCTTTGTCGACCATTTTGCCAGCCGAGATCCATGGCATCATGCCACGCAGCTTGGCGCCGGTTGCTTCGATCATGTGCTCGTCGTTTGCACGACGCGACGCTTTGATTGTTGGCTGACCAACAGCGTTTTCCAGCATGAAGTCACGAACGAATTTACCTTGCTGGATGTCTGTCAGAACATCTTTCATGCGGGCTTTGGTTTCGTCGTAGTTCAGGATACGTGGGCCGGTGACGTACTGGCCGTATTCTGCAGTGTTCGAGATCGAGTAGTCCATGTTGGCGATGCCGCCTTCATAGATCAGGTCAACGATCAGCTTCACTTCGTGCAGGCACTCGAAATAAGCCATTTCTGGTGCGTAACCAGCTTCGACCAGAGTTTCGAAGCCACAACGGATCAGTTCAACCAGACCGCCACACAGAACAGCTTGTTCGCCGAACAGGTCGGTTTCACACTCTTCGCGGAAGTTGGTCTCAATAATACCCGAGCGACCGCCACCGATAGCCGAGCAATACGACAGACCGATTTCCAGTGCTTTGCCGGTTGCATCGTTGTCTACAGCAACGAGGCATGGAACGCCGCCGCCTTTGGTGTATTCGCCGCGCACGGTGTGACCTGGGCCTTTTGGCGCCATCATGATCACGTCTACGCCTTCTTTAGGCTCGATCAGGCCGAAGTGTACGTTCAGGCCGTGTGCGAAAGCGATGGCTGCGCCGGGCTTGATGTTGTCGTGAACGTATTTCTTGTATGTTTCTGCCTGCAGTTCGTCGGGCATTGTGAACATGATCACGTCACACCAGGCAGCCGCTTCCGCGATACCCATAACGGTCAGGCCTTCGCCTTCTGCTTTCTTGGCCGAAGCCGAACCTTCGCGCAGAGCAACAACAAGGTTTTTCGCACCCGAGTCACGCAGGTTCAGAGCGTGCGCGTGGCCTTGCGAACCATAGCCTAGAATGGCTACTTTTTTGTCTTTGATCAGGTTAATGTCGCAATCGCGATCGTAGTAAACGCGCATGTCGGCGCTCCCTCTATTGAATGTCTGAAGCGGACTATACGCCTCTGGTCAGGATGTTCGAGATGCGGCGCGCATATAATTTCCGGAAAAATACACATTTTCATTCGTCTGAATCTGAAATAATGATGAATTCATGCTTGATGATCTCGATAGACGTATTTTGCGCCATATGCAGGTCGACCCTGCGATCTCGATTCCGGATTTGGCGGATCGGCTGAGTCTGACAACGTCGCGGCTGACCCGGCGTATCGAAAAACTTGAAACGCTTGGCATTGTCCGCGGACAGCGTGCCGTCATCGATTGGCAGGCTTTGGGGTACGCTGTCGAGGTTTCCCTGAGGGTCACATTGGATAAAACCAATCCGCGCGCGTTTGATGACTTTATCGCGGCCGCGCGGGACATTCCGGAAGTCATCGAAATCCAGACGTTTCTGGGGCGGGTGGATGTGCGCCTGTCCGTGATTGCGCTGGACATGCCGCACTATCAGCAGATTTACCGCACACGTATTCTCAGCCTACCGCATATCGCAGACATCGAAGCCCTGATGCATGTGGCCCGTATCAAGTCCGAGGAGACCCTGCCGATATGACCGATCTGGATGACATTGATCGCAAGCTGGTCTTGGCCTTGGCCGCCGATGCAACCCAATCTGCAGGGGCGCTTGGCCGCACATTGGGGCTGAGCCAGCCCGCGACGTGGCGGCGTATCCGGCGGTTGTACGACACGGGTATCATCAAGGGGCGCAAGCTTGATCTGGATGCCGAAAAGCTGGGCTTTGGGGTGACTGTGTTTCTCGGGGTAAAGCTGGCGACCAAGGGTCGGGTCTCGCTTGAGGATTTTGAACGCGCTGTGGTCGCTATCCCAGAAGTGCAAACGGTCGAGCATGTTCTGGGCATGTACGATTATCGGCTGCGTGTGACGGCGCGCGACATCTCGGATTTCGAGCGTGTTTTGCGTCGCCGGATCATGACGCTTCCGGCTGTGGGCAATGTCGAAGCCAACGTATTGTTAAGCGAAGAACAGCGACCGGGGCCTTTGCAAGACGCTTAGTCGTCAACCATAAGAAGCATGGCTTCGGTCTTGGTCAGGCAGCGCCGCACCGGCATGTGCTGTAATCCTGTCTCTTTTTCAAAAAGCTCTCCGAAAATCGTCTTGAGCTCGGTCAGGGCCTCAATCAGCGCTGGGTCTTCCTGAGGGATGTTGTGCGCCGAGGGATAAAGGCTCTCGCTCAGAAGACCGTTGGCCCAGACCAATTGATGATCGTCGAACAGGACATGCACATATTCCACCCAGCCGGACGTGCGAAGTGTCACGAGGCGATTGTCGATCATATGCTTGGCCGCCACCAGTACGGCATGTTCCGCGAAAAGCAGGCTGATCGCAGGGCCGCTGCGCAAAATGCGGTGGTTCTGCGATACTTCCAGCGCAGCGTGGTCACCAAAAGTATTGGCGGCGATATGCACTGGTGCCATGGCACCGACCGCGCGCATGCGACGCCGCCCAACCCAACGCACCGGTTGGGCGCCTTGATCATAGGTCATGACCATCTGTCCGGGAACCAATGTTTCGATGTCTACTTCACCGGTCGGGGTCAAAAGCTTTGTACCTGCGGCGAAACAAATGACGGACGCAGTGTAGTCGCCGACGTAAAACAGGTTGTCGCCATCTTCCAACGGGTCATCAAAGTCGCCGTCGCTATTGAAATCGATGTCCTGATTGCGATCCAGTGTCAGACCACCGGGTTCACTGGCTGCAACTGCAAGGTCAGTGCCGGGCGCGATGAAAAGCTGGTTAAAGGTCGGTCCGCCATCATCGGGGACCAGAACATTTGCGTTAAACCTGACGTATCCGTCTCCGAGACCGCTCACGTCCCCCTGGATAGACGCGGTCTGCCCCGGGTTCTGGGGCGAATAATTGTATTTGACGATGCCCGCCTGATAGTCCGCGATCGAGTCATATACGGTGATGTCTGAAATGGCGCTGCTGCCCGACAGCTGCCCGTCTGCCGTGTCATTTACGGTTGAAAAGACGACGATATCGTCGTCCTCAAAGGGCTGCGTGCCACCCGTAATTGTCGCGGTGCCTTGGCCCTCGTTACCTGCACTGCTGTTGGTAGAGACGTTTGCACCGTCCAAAACATCGATGCCAAAAACGACAAACTCGCCCATCTTATCACCCTCAAAACCACTGACCCAACACAACGACGAATCGAATATCGCTATTTTTCGACAACCTTATGGCATCTCGATTCTGCTGCCAAATATTTGCGAATACGCGTTGGGGCGATATCGAATTGCGTATGTCTTTCACTTGGGCTTTGTTAATGATTAGTTTCGGGGCTTGGTCCCGTAAAGAGAAACACGGAGTATCTTATGCCCAACACCCCTAATTCTGTAGATCCGGACGGTCTTGCTGAATTTTCCGTCGTATTTACGGATCGGTCGCTGAACCATATGTCCCAGACGTTTCAGGCTGTGATGCGTGATATTTCGGGAATGCTGAAAGACGTTTATCAGGCCGAGGCCGTGGTCCTGGTTCCCGGTGGGGGCACCTATGGCATGGAAGCCGTCGCACGACAGTTTGCACGCGATGCTAAAACGCTTGTTGTGCGCAACGGGTGGTTTTCCTACCGCTGGAGCCAGATTTTCGAAGCCGGCGGGTTTGCAGCAGAAAGCACCGTGCTCAAGGCGCGCCCCTCGGGCAATGATGTGACCGCACCCTTTGCGCCTGCACCGATCGAGGATGTTGTGGCAAAAATCGCCGAACAAAAGCCCGACATCGTTTTTGCCCCCCACGTCGAGACATCTGCAGGGGTGATTTTGCCGGATGCCTATATCAAAGCCATGGCCGATGCGGCGCATGACGTCGGCGCGTTGATGGTTCTGGACTGTATTGCGTCGGGATGTGTCTGGGTCGATATGGAGGCTCTTGGTGTGGATGTGCTGTGCTCGGCCCCGCAAAAAGGGTGGTCGGCATCTCCCTCTGCTGGTCTGGTGATGTTGTCTGCGCGTGCGATCGCACGGCTGGACGAAACCACGTCAGACAGTTTTGCCCTCGATCTCAAGAAGTGGCATTCGATCATGCAGGCCTATGAAAACGGTGGCCATGCCTATCACGCAACGATGCCAACAGATGCATTGCGGGCCTTCCGCGATACAATGCAGGAAACCAAAGAGTATGGCTCTGACAAGCTGCGTGATGCGCAGTGGGCGTTGGGCAATGGTGTGCGTGCAATGCTGGCCGAAAAAGGCATCAAGAGCGTCGCGGCGGACGGCTATGGCGCGCCGGGCGTGGTTGTCAGCTATACCAGTGATCCAGCCATTCAAAACGGTAGCAAATTTGCAGCAGAAGGCATGCAGATTGCGGCAGGTGTGCCTTTGGCGTGCGACGAACCTGACGGGTTTATGACATTCCGTCTGGGGCTGTTCGGCCTTGATAAACTGTATGACGTTGACGGCACGCTGGGACGTCTCAAGGCCGTTCTGGATAAAGTTTTGTAATCCAGGTTGTCTTGCACAGGGGCCAGAACACTGGCCCCTGATCCGCCGCTTTGCTAGCGCGCGCCCAGCCCCATTTGCATCAATGTCTTGCGCACGGGTTCCATTGAATAAAGCGCATTGAGGCCCATCGCCCGTGCATCCCGCAATGGTCGGGCTTCGACCATTGATGCGCGGTTCAAGAGGTCGATGCCTTTCACCCGCAACTTCACTTCGGCAAACCGTTTGCGATGGTAGGTCTCGAGCATTTTATTGCTGCCCAGATCAGATGGATTGGCGCGGGCCAGATCCAGCAGGATGCGCATATCGCCCAGCGACATGTTCAGACCTTGCGCCCCAATGGGGGGGACAACATGCGCGGCCTCTGCAACAAGGGCCAGTCGTTCGCCATAAAGACGTTCGGCCGATTGCGAGATGATCGGCCAGATGGTGCGCCGCGAGGCAAGTGTCAGCGGGCCAAACAAAGAGCAGCTTCGTTCGGTCATTTCCCGTTCAAAATCTGCCACGTCCATTTCGAACAATTCGGTCGCACGCGGGCCACGTTCCATCCACACCAGTGCAGATGAAGGTTTGCGCTGATAGTCGGGCAGGGGCACCAGTGTAAACGGACCGCCGGAACGGTGAATTTCCGTAGAAACGTTCTCGTGCGGGATCGGGTGTGTCACCGCAAAGGCAAGAGCCTTTTGGCCATAGCGGGTGGTGTGCACACCGATGTCAGCGGCCTCTCGCATTGTTGAATTGCGCCCGTCCGCCGCAATAACCAGACGTGCCCGTGTACGGCTTCCGTCTGACAGTGTCACGCGCGCTTCGTTTGTGCGGGTAAAAAGGGTGGTCGTGGCGGTGCCAAGGCGCAGATCAACCTGTTCCATCTCTGCCAGCCGAGCCAGCATCTCGCGGCGCAACAGCCAGTTCGGCAGGTTCCAGCCAAACGGCTGATCCGATATGTCCGAAGCGTTGAAGTTTTTCACAATCCGCGGCTCTGGCACGTCGCCGCCCGCGTCCACAATGCGCATCACCTGCAAGGGGGCTGCATGCGGGGAAAGCCGGTCCCAGATGCCCGCTTCATCAAGCAAGGTTCTGGCGGGTTGCAGAAATGCGGTTGTACGCAAATCCGAACCGTCCGCGTCACGCTCTGTGACGGGGGGTGTCGGATCAACGCATTGCACGGAAAAGCCTGCGCTGGCAAATGCGGCAGCCGCAGTAAGCCCGGCGATACCGCCGCCGGAAATAAGAATATCGACTTGGGATTCGGTGGTCATTGGAGCCTCCTGCCGCTCAATCTAGCGCTGTGCGGCAGGGGTTCCAAGAGGTCGTTTGTCACCCGCGGGCAACAATAATCAGCAAGAGGTAAATCACCGGAACGGCACAGAGTGCAGGGATGTAAAGACCGGGTACGCCAAATGCATAAATGGCCGAGCCCCAGGCCACGACAACGGCAGCCAGCACGGCATAGATCATTTTCAGACCTTGGGCGCTGATGGCTTCATCGTCATGCGCGTCGGTTGCGACTTCTACTTCGATTTCTGGGTTTGTGTCGGTCAGGCTCATTACGCGGTCTCCGATGAGGGGTTAATCTTCCTGTTTGCTTATTACGCTGCAGTGCAGCAATCAAGACATATTCTGAAACGTGAATTGATATATCGAGAGGTTTGAATTTGTGTTTCGCCCTTTCTAAGAGAGCTTTCGCAGGAAGGCGGACAGGTCGTCCGTGTGGTGGTGGATATGGTCCGCTTCGTGCGGATCTGGTGCAACATGAACGGTTTTCATGCCCATTTCATGCGGAACCATGAGGTTTCGCTGCTCATCCTCGAACATCGCAGCGGTCTGCGTGGTCACGCCGTCCAGTTCGAAAACGGCTTCAAACGCGGCTTTTTCCGGCTTGGGAAGGAAGCCTGCATGCTCGACACCGTAGACTGCGTCAAATAGACCGTTCAGCCCGCGCGCCTCCAGAACCCGCTCGGCATACGGGGCGGTGCCGTTGGTGTAGACGATACGACGCCCCGGCAAGGCGCGAATTTCAGACGCGAGCGCGTGATCTGTTTCCAGATGATCAAGCGAGATATCGTGAACGTCGACCAGATAGGGAGCAGGGTCCACATCATGTTCGCGCATCAGACCGGCAAGGGTTGTGCCGTACTGGGCCCAATACTGTTTGCGCAATTGATCTGCGCGCGGTTGGTCCACGCCAAGCGCGTTCATCACATAATCCGTCATCCGCACCTCGATCTGATCGAACAGGCGGCACTTGGGCGGATAAAGTGTGTTGTCGAGATCAAAGACCCAAGTCGAAACGTGAGAGAAAGCTTGTTTTGGCATGGCCTGTAGATAGGGTGTGCCCGAGCCGCGTGCAATGGCAGGGTTGCATGTTATGCCCTGCCTTTCGTAACCTGACCGCCAGCGCCGCAAGAGCGCAAAGGGGAGATTATTAAAATGGCGCCAAGCAAACAGCCGCACCGGGATGCGTATTCGCTGATCCTCGAAGCGATTGATGTCGGGGTCTACAAGCCTGGTGATCGTCTGGTCGAAAGCGATCTGGCCGAACGTTTCGGCGTGTCGCGCACGCCCATCCGGGAAGCCTTGCAGCGCCTTGAAACGCAATCCCTTTTGGCGCGGGACGGGCGCAGCCTGATCGTGTCTTCCCTTGATCACAACCAAATGGCCGAATTGTATGTCGTGCGCACGGAACTGGAGGGGTTGGCTGCCCGTCTTGCGGCGCGTCATGCCACAGCGGAAGAGGTGCGCGTCCTGAAGGACATGGTTGAGGAAGACCATGCCCTGGTGAACGACCCTTCGGCCCTTGCGCGCGCAAACCGGCGGTTTCACAAACAAATCCATCTGGCGTCCCACAACCGGTATCTGGTTCAACAGCTGGATCTGGTGCACCGCTCGATGGCGCTTATGGCGACGACGTCAATTGCGGCGGAAGGGCGAGGGGAAGACACCCTTGTTGAACACGCGGCCATCGTGAAAGCGATTGAAGAACGGAATGAAAGCGGTGCCTACGAAGCGCTCAAAGCCCACATTTCACAGGCTTTCGTCACCCGCCTGAAGCAGGACACTGACGCCTGAGTGGTGGGCGTCGAGCCCTTCTTTTGTCTTTCCATGGGCGGTCTTGTCCCAAAAATACGGGGCAAACAGCAATTCGTAAAAGGCCTTGTACGCGGCAATCGTCGCTAGTGGAAAATAGAGCACCATCGTCAACACCCACGGATAAAGGCGCGGGCGGTCCAGACCGCTAACGGCCCAAAGTGATATACAGGCATTGACGATGCCAAACACACTAAGAGCGGACGCCACGCCAAACGACAAAGGGCGGGGGATCAAAGTATCACCGGTCAGCGTGAAACCAAATGCATTGCCCCAGAACAGCCAGAGCAAGGGCGCGAGCAAAAACTGCGAAAGGGTTGCCGCAAAAATAAGCTGTAGCCCCAGAAACTTGCGTCCACCAATTTCCGAGATCAACCGCATCGGCCGTCGCATATGTACAAGGTAGGTGATCATATATCCCTTGAGCCATCGTGAACGCTGTTTGATCCACGGCAGCGGGCGACAGTTTGCCTCTTCCTGTGTGACACAAGGCAAAAGCTCTGTGCGATAGCCAAACCGGGCCAGACGCACACCAAGATCCGCGTCTTCTGTCACGTTATGGGCGTCCCACCCGCCAATGGTCTCGATCACCTCGCGGCGCAGAAAAAGGGTCGTGCCGCCAAGGGGAATGGCAAAGCCCAACCGCGCCAAACCGGGCAGAATGATGCGGAACCACGTTGCATATTCGATCGTAAAGCACCGTGAAATCCAATTCGTGAACGGGTTATAGTAATCAAGGATACCCTGAACACAGGCGACATCTTGCGGCGCCGATTCAAAATGACAGGCAACTTTTTCAAGCTGATCTGGCGCGGGGGCGTCTTCGGCATCCCAAATGCCAACGATGTCGCCGCGACAAAAATCCAACGCATAGTTCAGGGCGCGGGGCTTTGTGGTCAATCCATCGCCAGCGGGCACAACCACCACCCGCATCCAGCTGGGCAAGGTGGAATTGGCAATCGTGCGATGCGTGATGTCATCATGTTCTTCCAAAACAAGAAGCACATCCAACAGCGCCTTTGGATAGCTGAGACGGGACAATCGCCTGATCAGGGCGCCCGCGATATCGTGCTCTTTGAACAAGGGCACCATCACGCTGATGCGTGGCAGTTTTTGTTTCATGGTCACGCGCATTGGTGGGGGCCGTTCGCCGGCGCGCGCAAGGGTCGCAAAAAGCTTCATGAAGAAGATCGCGCATTGCGCAATCAGGACCCAACCCAATAGCGCGAGAAACGTGGCCTTTGGCGCAAGTATGATTGCCGTGATCAAGACAAGCAGACAGGCGCACAACATGCGATGTGACAAGGTATGGGCCGATGAGGGACGACAGCTGTATTCGGTGTTGGGCCGCGCTTCGGCCTGCGCAACCAGCTCTTTGCGGTAAAGATCTCTGAGAATAGACGTAACAGCGTCCTCAGAGGCCACCGCGATTTTTGCCCGCTGCAACGAGGCAGGAAGTGCATCGCGCAGTGCTGCAATACGCTCGGGGCGTCCGGTCACCAGAACAACGCCATCTGTGTTTTGTCGCCATGCCAAAACGTTGTGCTTGAGACAAAAGCCGGGCGCGAGCAATGAGCGCAGGGCCGGTGAGGGGGCTGGGGCCGTTTCTAAAGAGACAAAGTCATACCCTTCGGCTTGGGCAAAGGCTTTGGAACATGCCTCGGAACCGATCGCCCCTTCGGACACCAGAATTTCACCCAAAGTGGCGTCCCACAAGTCCAACTGCCGGTGCGCACCAAGCATCGCCTTGGGCGATACGCTTGAATGGCTTTGCAATATCTGGGCAACACTTTGGGGCCGCTGAAAAGGAAGGGCGGCTTCAGAGAATTGATGTTTGGAACTGGGATTGTTCATTACCGCCCTAGCACAGCCTTTCGACAGGCTGTGCCGGGGTGGTTAACAATGGGTTAATCTGACGCCTTTTCTAAAAAAGCGTGCCGATTATGCGCGTGCAGCCATTTGGTCTGCGAACTTTTCGAACAGATAGAAGCTGTCCTGCGGACCGGGGCTGGCTTCCGGGTGGTGCTGAACCGAGAAGACGGGCTTGTCAGACAGGCGGATGCCGCAGTTGGATCCATCAAACAAAGAAATGTGGGTTTCCAGCACACCGTCCGGCAGGGTTTGGCTGTCGACAGCAAACCCGTGGTTCATGGATGTGATTTCCACCTTGCCTGTATCGTTGTCTTTTACAGGGTGGTTTGCACCGTGGTGGCCGTGGTTCATTTTTACCGTTTTGGCACCAAGAGCGAGTGCCAGCATCTGGTGACCCAGACAAATACCAAAGACAGGCAGATCAGCTTCCAGAACACCTTTGATCATGGGCACGGCATATTCACCGGTTGCCGCTGGATCGCCGGGACCGTTTGAAAGGAAAACGCCGTCTGGGTTATGCGCCAAAACCTCTTCCGCCGTTGCGGTGGCCGGTAGAACGGTCACATCACATCCAGCGGAGGCAAGGCAACGCAGGATGTTACGCTTTGCGCCAAAGTCGATCGCAACAACTTTGTGCTTGGCGTTTTCCTGACGTGCATAGCCATCGGGCCACGCCCAACGCATTTCATCCCAACGATAGGATTGGGCGCAAGTGACTTCCTTGGCGAGGTCCAGACCTTCAAGACCGGAAAAGGCGCGGGCTTTGGCAACCAATGCAGCGGTGTCAAAATTTCCATCCGGATCATGCGCAAGCGCCACGTGCGGGGCACCTTGTTGGCGGATCGCACGGGTCAGGCGGCGCGTGTCGACACCACCAATCGCAATCCGGCCACGCGAGGCAAGCCAGTTTGACAACGTGTCGGTCGAGCGCCAGCTTGACGGCTCGGTCGGATCCCACTTGACCACCATGCCGGCAGCAACAGGGTCAGCGGTCTCGTCGTCTTCGGGGGTGACACCGGTGTTGCCGATGTGAGGGAAAGTAAAGGTCACAACTTGTCCGGCATAAGACGGGTCGGTCATGATTTCCTGATAGCCTGTCATTGCAGTGTTAAAGCAGAGCTCGGCGACTGTTTCTCCGGTGGCTCCGAAACCGCGTCCGTAGAACAGGGTTCCGTCTGCGAGTGCAAGACATGCGGTCGGTGTGTTCTGGGTATCTGTGGGCATTCGCGACTCTCCGGATGACAAATTGTCGGGAAACTATGTCGAGGCGGGCGCAGCGTCAAGGGAAGGCGAAAATACAATAGTGTTAGTTTTCAATGGTTTAATATTTTAACGCCAAGGTTGCCTCGCGGAATAGCTTTATATATGGTCCAAGCCTTGTGTTTATCAGCAAACGGCTAAGTCAATGACACTGAGAGAACAGATCAATACGGCCCTGAAACAGGCGATGCGTGATCGCGCTGCGGAGCGGCTTTCAACTTTGCGTCTTATCAGCGCTGCGATCAAAGATCGTGACATTGCGGCACGTGGTGAAGGCAATGAAGACGGTGTGGGCGAGGCCGAAGTGCTTCAGATCCTCTCCAAGATGGTCAAGCAACGCCAGGAAAGCGCGCGCACCTACGAAGAAGGCGGGCGTTTGGACCTTGCAGAGCGGGAACTGAACGAGATCACCGTGATCGAGGAATTTCTTCCAAAACAGCTGGGAGATGCCGAAGTCGAGAAAGCCATCACCGATGCGATTGCAGAGGTTGGGGCAAGTTCGATCCGTGACATGGGTAAGATCATGGGCGCGCTCAAGTCGAAATACACAGGCCAGATGGACTTTGGAAAAGTGGGTCCAATGGTGAAAGATCAGCTCAGCTAGGGCGCGGTAACGCAGTTGTGACACTGGTTCATCTTGCGGTGGATATGGTGTTTTTCCTTGTTTTACTGCCTAAAACTGTGGCGAAAACGGGCTGAAACACCGGCGCGCGACCCGCACCTCTTTTAAAGAGGTGTATTGAATGCTATATTGAATACGGATAAGGCGTTTCGCTCCTTTTGGGCGAACCGTCTATGAGTCGTTATTAAATTGACCCCTATCCACCTTTGTGGGTTCGAGGCCAGAGCCACTTTGCAGAAAGCAGATCGCATGGCATTGTATCATCTTTATGAAGACCGGCACACGAATTCCGTGGGCGTGTCGCAAAACGAACGTGGTTTGTTTGCCCTTGTGGAGCTGTTCCTTTTGACAGCCATTTTGGTTGGCGTTGTTTTCACGGTTTACGTGGATGCCGTGATCCTTGGTAACGGCCTGTCCGAAAGCTCGATCACGGAAAACCTGCACAACCTGTTTATTCTGGCATCGTCTTTGGCGTTTATCGCGGGTGCGGTGCGCTTTCCGGAAAAGCGCGGGTATCTCGCAATTGTCGGCACGCTGTTCATGGGGTTGTTCATCCGCGAAAACGACGTCTGGTTTGATTTCATCTGGCAGGGTTTCTGGCAAGTGCCCGCCGCGATTGCCCTCGTGATCGGATCAACTGTTGTCTGGCGTAACCGAGAGACCGTCACGGAACCGTTCTTCCAGCATTTCGACAGCCGTTACTTCACGTTTGTCTACTTGGGATTCCTTTTGCTGGTCGTCTTTAGCCGCCTGTTTGGAACAAGTGCCATTTGGGAGGCCGTGATGCAGGGCGCCTATACGCCCGGTTTCAAAACGGTGATTCAGGAAGGCTTGGAACTGCTGGGCTATACAATTGTGTTTTACGGGTCGCTGATGTCCCTGTGGAACCGGTTCGGCGACAGGTAACCTCGCCCCCTTTTTAAATTCGAACATTTGCGGCGGGCCCTCTGTTAGGGCCCGTTTTGATTCGTTGCCGTGTGGTCAGAGATTTCAATTATATTTCAATCATTTGCGACGCGATTAACGGCGCAGAGCAATTTCGGCTACACTTTGATCATTCGTTTTTCAGGGGGACCGGCGTCTCTTTTGCCGGTGTCCGCACATACCAAGTTATTTTAGGAGAGGAATATGACCAATTATTACGATGCGCAAAGCGCGCCGCATTTGGTGAATACCTTTTCAGACAGAACACAAATCGGGTCGGCAATTACCCCCCTGATCGATGGCGGCTATGTCATCGTCTGGGCCTCGCACGAGGAAGCTGGTGGAAGTCAAACGGATGTCAAAGGCCAGATTTTTGCCGATGACGGATCGCCCGTTGGCGAAGAGCTGTTGCTCAACCAAGAGACCGAAGGAACCCAGACCCAGCCAGCCGTCTATGCGCGCCCCGATGGTGGATTTCAGGTGCTTTACCGCGCGAATGGTGCGGATTCTTCCGGTTCCGGTATTCTTGGGCGGGGATTTGACGCAACCGGCACGCCCGTTTCGGATGAGTTCCTGATCAATGCGGGCGCCGAAGACGGCACCCAGTTTGATCCAGAGTTCGTCATCCTGTCGCATGATTTCGGAAACCGGGTGTTTGAAGAGATGGTCGCGGTCTGGCTGTCACTGCCCACCGGTGCAGACGCGGCAACGGGCCTCGCCGCCACGAACATAGGGCTGGAAGCGGGGTCTCATTCCTACGTGCGGGACCTTGATGGGGGAAGCCGACCCGATCAGCCCCACGGGGCAGAAGATCCGCAGCGCTCGCGTCCGGATATCGCGCTTTTGAATGATGGACGGGCGGTTGCGGTCTGGCATGTTGCCGATGTGCATGATCTGGCCTCGGTTTATCCTGGCATCGTTGGGGTGATCTCGGATTCAACCGGCCTGTTGTCGTCCCGCAGGGAATTCACCGTCGCAACCCGCCCCGAAGGATATCCCATAGCCGACCCCTCTGTTGCCGCTCTGAGTGATGGCGGATTTGTTGTGGCCTATCACACGGACCCCTTCGACAACGGGAACTATCGGATCAGCTGGGTGACATATGATGAAGACGGAGACCGGGAACGCAGCGGCATGGTACGCCGAGACGGGGGTGTCCCGAACGACGAAGGCATTGTCATCTTTCCTATCGGGACGACCTTCGCTCCAGAATTCAACAGTCAGGTTGTCGGGCTTCCCGGTGGTGGCTTTTTGCTGTTGTGGTGGTCGCCTGCCCATGAAGACTCGCCCAATGGTATCTACGCGCAGGAGTTCAATGCGGAAGGAGACGCCCAGCACGGCATCGTCGAGCTTGTCGCCGACACGCCCATCAATGGCGACATCGAGGTGGCAGCGCTTGATGACGGTGATCTGGTTTTGACGTGGACCTCAAACGCGGCTGGTACAGACGGCTACGATATTATGTCCCAACGCATTTCCCGTCTGGGGGATTTGCGCGGGGATGACGAAGACAATGTCTTGGTCGGAGGATCGCTGTTTGACCGGATCGAAGGGGGCGCAGGGGACGATACCCTGACCGGCGGCAATGGCGGAGACACCCTGATTGGGGGCGCCGGCAACGACATCATAATCGGGCACGGTGATACACGCGACAAGCGCGACGTTGTCTATGCAGGTGACGGCGACGACAGCGTCAGTGGCGGCTGGGGGAATGACGAACTGCGTGGCGATGCCGGAAATGACACGCTCGAAGGCGGCTTCGGGTCCGACACCGTAATTGGGGGCGCGGGCCATGATCATGTCAACGGTTCGGCGTGGTCAGACATGTTATTCGGCGGCGGCGACGATGACTTTGTAAATGGCGGTTTTGGCCACGACAGTCTGAATGGGGGAGCGGGGGCTGATACCTTCTTTCATCTGGGGACTGCAGATCACGGTTCAGACTGGATTCAGGATTTTGATGATGCCGAAGGGGATATTCTTGTCTTCGGGGACGTTTCTGCCACTGCGGACGACTTTCAGGTCAACTATGCCCATCGCGACTTTTCCGGCTCGGACTTCGTGGACGAGGCCTTTATTATCTATCGTCCAACAGGACAGATCATTTGGGCCTTGGTCGATGGCGGGGCTCAGGCCAGCATCCAGCTTCAGATTGCTGGCCAAAGGGCGAACATCGTCGACAGCGTGCCAACGGACGGCCCTGCCAGCATGCCGGCAGAAAGCCCCGCCGACATGTCCAACACGGATTTCCTGTTCTAGGATTAATTCGCGGGCCAGATAACGGGGAACCAATCTTCACGCAGCTTTTGTCCGGGTACCATACCGTGTTCGGGGAAGGGCGGAGAGGTCGGTCCGGGGCGCTCGATATATCTGGCGTCGTCCCCCACCAGCCGGAGCGAGAACGCCCGCCGTCTCGAGGGCGAGGTGTTGCCACGGGCGCCATGCAGGATGTCATAATTGAACGCCACCGCATCGCCCGGCATCATGTCCCATTCACGAATGGTCATGCCTTCGGCATCCGGGTCCGGGATCGGCATATAGTCGTCTTCATTGGGAAAGAAGCTTTCTTCGCTGACCCAACGTGTGGGCAAAACAGGTTTTTCCCATTTGTGAGATCCGGCAACCGTGCGCAAGGCCGCCTCTTTCACTGTATCCAGAGGTGACCAGAAGCTTACGGTTTGCTTGCCGCCTACGAAATAATACGGCCCATCCGTGTGCCATGGTGTGGCCATCGAGGTGCCGGGTTCTTTGACCAGAACATGGTCATGAAACACCTGAACCTCTTGGGATCGCATCAGGTCCGCAGCCACTTCTGCTGCCGGGGACGTGCGGATCACGGTTTCGAACTCGGGGATGCGTTGCCAGTTACAGTAATCATCAAAGAAACGGCCGGTTTCGCCGTCCTTTTTGTTTTCCGAAGCATAAGGGCCCGGTTCAGTCATGTTCTTGGCCACGCCTGCGCGCAGGTCTTCCACATGATCGGCAAAAAGGCCGCGGATCAAGATCACACCATCACGTTGAAAGTCGGCAATATCTTTTTCGGTCACAAGGGGATGCGGCATGGGGAAAGCTCCGTCTGTCTAGATGCGCCGAAGCTGCGCTCACACCGCGGAAAGGTCAACCAGTTGTGCTGGAAAAATGTGCAGATCTAAAGAAGCCAATCCAGCGGCAGCCAGCCGCTAAAGGATACTATCGCACGATACAGCCTGCTGACATTTGGCTCCGATGTCAGGGTTGTCTGCGTGCCGTCGTCTTCTGTTGATATCCAAACAAGTGCGCCTTGGTCGTCCTGCTTAACTTCATAGGCAAACCGCGGCGAATCAAGATGTTCTGATATCCATGTCGCGATCGTTGGACTTTCTATCAAAAGCCCCATTTCACAGTTCAGCCATGCCGAGCGCGGATCAAGATTGTAAGACCCGATAAAGGCGCGCTTGCGATCAAACGACATGACCTTGGCATGCAGGCTTGAAGCGGACCCCGCAAGGATTTCGGGCAAGCTGAGGTTGCTATGTTTCTCGCGCAACGCTTCGAGTTCGAACAGGCGCGTTCCGTTCTCCAAAAGGGCAGGGCGCTTGCGCATATAGGCCCCGTGCACGGGGGCAACATCTGTGGCTTCCATTGAATTGGTCAGGACTCGCGTTGCCACGCCATTTTCCGAAAGCTGATCAAAAATGTTCAGTGCATTTTTCGACGGCACGAAATAGGCCGACACCAGATCAACGCTCGTCTCGGCCTCAAGCGCAAAAGACGCCAGATCATGTGCGAGAAATCCTTCGGTTGATTTGCCTTTTAGCCCTTTTGTCGGCGGGTCCGAAAACAACCGGACATTTGTCCACTCAAGCGGCAGGTGCTTTTCCTGAATCCCCTGGGCCAGGGGCGAATGCAGGATCGCATTGTGGTACCCCGACCCGCGCGCGGTCTGTCGCGCGGCATCGGCGCTATCGGAAATTGAGGGCTCGTCCGGCAGGTGTGCGGGCAATACATAATCTGCGGCATAGACAGAGCCACTGTTCCAGTAGGCATCAAAGTTGTCCGAGATCTGATCGACGATTTCGCCCAAGGCCAGCACATCCACATCAACATAATGAAAGCCCTTGCCGAACTCGAAATAGATGTCCCCAATATTGCGCCCGCCAACGATCGAGGCAAACCCGTCGAACGTGATCGATTTGTTGTGCATGCGCCGGTTCAGACGCGGAAAGTCAAAAAGGTACGAGGCCAATTTGGGCTTGCGCAACGTGAACGGGTTGAAAATCCTGACTTCTGCGCTGGGCATGTTGTCCAGTTCAGCAAGCATGTTGTCGAGCCCGGAAATGCCATTGTCGTCCAACAGCAAACGAACGCGCACACCGCGCTTTGCTGCGGCTCGTAACTCGTCCAGAAGCATCACGCCGGTCGTGTCATCTTGCCAGATATAATACTGAGCATCGATCGAGGTTTGCGCTTCCTGGATCAACAGCGCGCGCGCCGTAAACGCATCGCGGCCATTGGAGAGTGGCAGAACGCCTGTTTTGCCTTCATGACGCGCAACAGCGTTTTCAACAATCTGCCCCAAACTCGACGTCCATGACGCAGAGGTATGGGTTGTGGCCTCGTTGAAATTCTTGTCCGGCAAAGGAAAGACCGCACGACACACAAAAATCGCGGCGGCGATCATCAGTCCAATCGAGAGTAGGGCACGCAGCAATCTTTTCATACCCAAACTATAGCAATCCAAATCCGTGACTGCATAGCGGTGCTGTTCAAGATTTTTGCGCACCGCACGTGGCTTGATTCCGTCCAGTGCTTTCAGCGCTGGAATTTGACCAGTGTGCATTCATGTGGTGGTGCACGAAGACTGCACTGATCCGCGAAAACAGCGGCAAATAGACCTCAGGCGAGGATTTAGCCGTATCAGCGTTGCCGAGCCTTTCGATCTGTGGCAAGACGAACTGAACCCGAGTCTGAACGAACGAGTTTAGTATGGCTGACTATGACGCATTGCGCGAAACCATGGTGGATACCCAGATCCGCCCCTCGGATGTTACCAAGTACACAGTGATCGATGCGATGCTGTCTGTGCCCCGCGAGGCCTATGTGCCGCGCGAAAGACGTCAGGTGGCCTATGTTGGCGACCATGTGGCGTTGGACACCGGACGTGTTGTGATGGACCCTCGGGTTCTTGCAAAGATGCTGGATCTGGTCGACATCCAAAACGATGAACTGGTGCTGGATATTGGATCCGGCCTTGGCTATTCGGCGGCAGTGATCGCCCGCATGGCCGAAGCGGTTGTTGCTGTCGAAGACGACGAAGACCGCGTGAGCGAAGCCCAGACCATTTTGTCCGAGCAGGGCGCAGACAATGTGATCCTGCATCAGGGCGAACTGAGCGACGGCGCAAGCGCGCACGGCCCTTACGATGTCATCACCATCCAAGGCGCAGTTGAAACCTTGCCCGAGTCCATTCTGGCCCAGCTGAAAGAAGGCGGTCGTATCGTCTGTCTGTTTCAGGAAGGCGCCCTTGGAATTGTGCGGATCGGGTATCTGATCGACGGGCAGATCAACTGGCGGTTTGCCTTTAATGCGGGCGCTCCGGTTCTACCGGGATTTGAAAAGCACCGCGTTTTCAAATTGTAATTTAAAAAATATCAGCGCAAGGTCACATTGCGCTGAAACACGACAGGTCGGGGGTCACATGGCTCGAGGAATTCTGAACTCGGTGAAGGCCGGGTTTTTTGCAGTATCGGCAGCGGTGATCGTACCGGTTGCTTCTCACGCTGAAACTTTGGCGGATGCGCTAGCCAGCGCATACACACACAGTGGTCTTCTGCAGCAAAACCGCGCTCTGTTGCGTGCTGCTGACGAAGATGTGGCGGCCACCTATGCCCTGCTGCGTCCCGTTCTGAACTGGTCAAGCACCGTAACACAGGATTTCGGGACCTACTCGTCGTCCTCGACAAGCGGTCTTGATGTGAGCCTTGATTCGACCGAAGCGTTCTTTGGTCTCGGCTTCGAGCTGCTCCTTTATGATAACGGCGCGACACGCTTTGCGGTGGATGCTGCCAAAGAAACGGTTCTGTCGACTCGTCAAACGCTGGTGAATGTTGAACAGGCAATCCTGTTCGAAGCCGTTCAGGGCTTCATGGACGTTGTGCGGGATGCACAAATTGTTCAGCTTCAGCAAAACAACCTTCGCCTTGTGGCCCGCGAATTGCAGGCTGCCAAAGACCGTTTTGAAGTTGGTGAAGTCACCCGAACCGATGTCGCCCTTGCCGAAGCCCGCCTTGCTGGCGGTCGTGCGGATCTTGCCGTGGCACAAGGAAACCTGATGCAGGCACGCGAACGTTTCGCAGCCGCCACAGGTCACCAGCCGGGTGCCTTGGTGGCACCTTCGGTTGCACCGAAAACACCTGCGTCGCTCGATGACGCCAAAGCCGTCGCCATCCGGTCTCACCCGTTGATGATCAAGGCACAGCACGACATCACCACTGCCGAAATCGGCGTCATGCGTGCCCGCGCCCTCATGGGGCCGTCGGTCAAGCTGCAGGGCTCCTACGGCCTTACCGAAGATTTTAGCGACCCCTACAGCACCCACGCCGGAAGCGTCGGTATCAGTGCCACAGGCATCATCTATCAAGGTGGCCGCCAGTCCGCGCTCTATCGTCAGGCCATGGCCAACCGCGACGCGACACGTGCGGGTCTGCACGACACGCGCCACGCGATTCGCCAACAAGCCGGTAACGCATGGGCCATCCTGTCCGCAGCGACTGCACAGCTTGCCGCCAGCGGCGAACAGATCGAAGCCTCGCAAATCGCATTTGACGGTATTCGTGAAGAAGCCAAACTCGGGTCGCGTACAACACTTGATGTGTTGATCGCGGAACAAGACCTGCTGGATGCAAAATCCAACCGGATCACCGCGCAAGCGGCGCAATACTCTGCCGCATATGGCGTTTTGTCTTCGATGGGCCTTTTGACGGCGGACCATCTCAACCTGAATGTCGAGAAATACGACCCTGTTGCTTATTACAACCTGGTTGAAGATGCGCCCACGATCAGCTCGAAGCGCGGCAAGCAACTCGACAAGGTTTTGCGCGCAATCGGCAAAGAGTAACAATTTTCGCTATCTGTTGTGCGAAAATTCCCGAGGGGCTAAACTCTTTCGGAGGCTAGAGTGGTATGTGCAATGTCTGATCCAGTAAGCAATGCGGAAATCGAAGACGTGCTGTCGTCAATTCGGCGGCTTGTCTCCGAAGGGGGACGTCCGGTTGAAGCGGGGCTTGTGAAATCGCATGTGCATAAAGCGGAAACCCCTGTTGCCGACACGCCCGAGCCTGCTGACCGTCTGGTTCTGACCCCCGCGTTGCGGATCGCCGACGAAGAGGAACTCCCCTCTGAGGATACCTCTGAAGAGGTCGAAATCATCAGTGAAATAAGCGCTGATGCGCTGGCTGACGAGGCGGACGAAGACGTGTCAGACGAGGCGCAGGAAGACGCATCCGAACTGGTGTTTACACATGTGGACTATGACGCCGAAGACGACAGCGAAACCTGGGTTGAAGACGCCGAAGACACCATCGAAGAGGTCTATGACGAAGACCAGCCCGGCGACGAAGTTTACGACATCGAAGCCGAATCCGAGGACGCGCTAGAGGCCGAAGACGGCTTTGCGCTGCCGGACCCCGATTCGCGGATTTTGCGTTGGGAGAGTGTCTCCAACCCGAAGATCGAACCATACGAGCCGGATGAACCGGGTGACAGCGATTATGCTGGCACAAATATTGAGCCGCTCCAGTGGCATGGTCGTGATTACCAGGACACGACATCCGCTGATCTGGCTGACACAATGGCAGAAAGCATCGAGGCCGAAGCCGTGGCCTATGCCGAAGAAGAGATTGAACACAGCATCGCGCCGGAACTGAGCGAAACAGACGGCGATGAGTCCATCACTTTGGATGAGGCAATGCTGCGCGAGATGGTGGCTGATATCGTGCGTCAGGAATTGCAGGGCACATTGGGCGAACGTATTACGCGCAATGTGCGCAAACTGGTCCGCCGGGAAATCCACCGGGCGCTGGCCGCTCACGATTTGGGCTAGGGCATTTCTGCCCGCTCAGCGGGATAACGTCCAAGCGCGGCTCGCAGCGGACCTAATCTGATCAACAAGCCTATCGATTTTGCACAAAAGAAAAGCGCGCCTATGTGGCGCGCTTGTTCTTAAAAGTGCTTAGGTGATGTGATCAGGCGGCTTCTGCCTGTTGTGCAGCATTGCGACGTTCGCTTTCTTCGCGCGACAGCGCAACCGAGGTGCGAACACCTTTTGCCACAAAATCCATCAAGCCCGAAACAACACGTTCATTCGGGTCAATTCCTGCACAGCTCAACACTTCGCGACCATCGCGCGAACGTGCCCAGCGGGCAATTTGTTCTGGGCCATTACCGTATTTTTTGTCATCGGCAATGGCATCGTCCAAAGCGGCCAGCACCACGGCAGCAAAAAGTTTGCGTGCGCGGTTACCTTGTTCATTATTGAAAGCCGTTCCATCAACGAAATCTCGCATCTCGTCGTCCTTGTATTATTGCTCTTGCGTTTTCGGCGTGGCGCCCGTTATGGCGTACTCTTGTCGATTCGGATAGGGCGTTTATGCATAACATCTATGCAAAATACGCATGGCTTGATGAAAGCTATCTACGAGATAGGTTGCCTTGCCTCCTGTCAACGGGCCAGATATAGGTGCTGGCAATCTCATATCAACCCTTTTGACACGGTTTTGTCACAATGCCCAAGATCAACGGAAATGAAATTCGCCCCGGCGCTGTGCTGGAACATAACGGTGGCCTTTGGGCTGCGGTAAAGGTCGATCACGTGAAGCCCGGCAAAGGCGGCGCCTTCGCTCAGGTCGAAATGCGCAACCTGCGCAACGGTTCGAAACTGAACGAACGCTTCCGCAGTGCCGACAAGGTCGAGCGCGTGCGCCTGGAGCAAAAAGATCAACAATTTCTGTATGAAGACGACGGAATGCTGATCTTTATGGACACCGAAACCTACGAGCAAATCCAGCTTCCTGCTGACTTGCTCGGAGAGCGTCGCCCCTTCCTGCAGGACGGTATGACCATCGTTGTCGAGTTCTACGAAAGCGAAGCGTTGAACGCGAGCCTGCCTCAGAAAGTGACCTGCAAGATCGTCGAAACCGAGCCTGTTGTAAAAGGTCAGACCGCTGCAAATTCATTTAAACCTGCGGTTCTCGACAACGGTGTGCGCGTCATGGTGCCGCCTTTTGTCGGCCAGGACGAAGACATCGTGGTGAACACAGAGACCATGGAATACGTTGAACGCGCCTAAATGACGTCGCGTCTTTTTTTGAAAGGCCTGCCTTTTGGGCGGGCCTTTTGCATTTTTGGGCAGAGCGCGGTGGAAATTTGAGCGAAAAAATCACAGATTCCGGTGTCGCGGGGGCCGGATTTGACAGAATCAGACCCCCAAAGAGGTCAGCCTGCTGTCGACCATCCCGACATATCCCGCACCAAACAGACGCAGGTGGACCAGTGCGGGCCAAAGTTGATAGACCGGCATCCGTTGCTGCCATCCGGTCGCGGGCGTGCCATAGCCCTCCCAGAAGGCATCCGGCGGGGTGGCGAACAGATGAAGCATGGCAAGATCCACTTCGGGATCGCCAAAATAGCACGCAGGATCGATCAAAAAGGCATGGCGCGGTGTAAACACGGCGTTCCCAACCCAGAGGTCCCCGTGCAGCAGTGCTTTCGGAGGATCCGGAAGCAGCTCGGGAAGCCTCTCGATCAAAACATCCAGTCGCTTGCGCAGGTCAACGGGCACGCCTTTCGATAAGGCGCGCAGGCGATTTTCGCCCCAAAATGCAAACCAGCTGGTTTCGGGTGTGTTGCGAATGGGGACCGACCCAAAGGCATAGTCCTCCTGCCATCCGAAATGCGCGCCTGTGGTGCGGTGCAACTGTCCAAGGCTCTGCCCAAGGTCCCGCCAACCGGCGGGCGTCGGTGCGGCTTCTGGCAGGGCTTCCAGAAACAGATGCGGGCCATAGCTGCCAAGAACTTGCGGGCTGCGGGCGCCTGTCTGTGCAATAGCCAACAACATACGGGATTCCACAGCCGTCAAAGGGCCGGATTTCGACACAAGGCTTTGGCCGTCTTCCAAGGTCAGGAAGGAGACATCCGACAGGTCCCCGCCATGCAGCCGTTGTGCGGCGACAACCGGTTGCCCGAAAACATGCCTGATAGCAGTTCTCAGGTCGTCCGGGATCATTTGGTCCAGGAAACCTTTGCCGTGCCGGCTTCCATGTCCGGACCCGCGCGATCAAACCGCAGATAGGCAATGGCGCTGTCGCCGGATCGTGTCAGAAGGGTGCCAACCGCCTTGCCGCCCGAGGTGATTTCTGTGCCGGTTTCCGCAGGGCCAGTGACCGAAACCACAGACAACCCTTTGCGCAACTCGGTTTTGTGTTTCATGCGCGCGGTGACTTCCTGACCCACATAACAGCCTTTGCGGAAATCAACGCCGTTGAGCCGCTCGAAACCGGATTCAAGGATATAGCTGTCGCCGGTCAATTCGATGCCGGTTTCCGGCACACAATGGGCCACACGCAAGGCATCCCAATCCGTGGTGTCATCTGATTGTTCGGTTTCGCGATAGGCGCGCCATCCCAGTTCGGGAAGACGTGGGTCTGTCATGGCGTCTTCGGGCGCTTCACCAAGGCCACGATGCACGAACAGCGCGCTTTCCGCGATATCGACCTGCGCGCGCAGCTTGTACATGGTCAGGCGCGGCACAAGCGTTTGTGCCAGTTCGGACTCCACATCAAGAAGGATGCTGTCCCCGCGGCGCGACAAGAAGAAATCCGCGAGGTATTTCCCCTGAGGCGTGAGGATGGCGGCATAAACCAACCCCTGATCAAGGTGGCTGACGTCATTGGTCACCAATCCCTGCAAGAAATGCTCGGCATCGGGTCCTTTGATTTCGAAAACGCTACGTTTGCGGGTCATGGTCATTCCTGTTCTTACGGCTTCCAGTCATATAGACAGAAAAATGCCATGCAACAGGGCAGGAGACAGAAATGCGCGCACCGGTATCCGTCGTGATCCCAACCTTGAACGCTGCGGCGCCCCTTCCGGCCTGTCTTGCGGCGCTCTATGAGGGCGTTCAGGCAGGCATCATTCGCGAGCTGATCGTGGTGGATGGCGGCTCTGACGATGATACCAGAACCATCGCCGACGAGGCAGGTGCGACGCTGGTGTCCTCTGCGCCGTCGCGGGGCGGGCAATTGCGGGCCGGTGTGGCGGCCTCAAAAGGTGGCTGGGTGCTTGTCGTGCATGCCGATACCTGTCTCGAAGAGGGCTGGAGCGACGTTGCAGAAGCCCATTTTGCCACCTCTCGAAAAGCAGGGTATTTCCACCTGTCGTTTGATCAGGGCGGCATGGCTGCCCGCTTTGTTGCCGGTTGGGCCAATCTGCGGTCACGTCTGTTTGGGCTGCCCTACGGGGATCAGGGTCTGTTGATCGCGCGGGATGTCTACGATGCGCACGGCGGGTTCGAGGATATCCCCCTGATGGAAGATGTCGCGATGGCACGCGCCTTGAAGGGACAGCTTGCGCCGTTGCAGGCAAAGGCCATCACCAGCGCCGACAAATACCAACGTCAAGGGTGGCTGCGTCGCGGCGCGCGCAACCTGTCAACGCTGGTGAGATACCTCGTTGGGGTCTCTCCGCAAACGCTTGCCGAAAGCTATCGACGCCCCTGACCCTAAAATCCCGGCAGACGCGACAGCAACCGCCCAAGCCAACCCTGTTGGGGCGTGGGCTCGTTCATATCGGGTGTGATACCAGCGTCCCTGAGCGCCTTTTCTTCGGCTGTTTGCCCGTCAGTGTTGAATTGAAGATTGTGCAGGTCGGCATAGATGCCACCACGTTCTAGAAGCTCTTCATGGGTGCCCTGATCCACAACAACGCCCTGATCCATCACTACGATCTTGTCCGCTTCGCGCACGGTGCTCAAACGGTGCGCAATGACAAGTGTTGTGCGGCCTTTGGCAAGACGGTCCAGCGCTTCCTGAACCACGGTCTCGGATTGTGCATCAAGCGCGCTGGTTGCTTCGTCAAGCAGCAGGATAGGGGTGTTGCGCAAAAGAGCACGCGCAATCACCACACGCTGGCGCTGGCCCCCTGACAGGGCCGTGCCCCGTGGGCCGACACGCGTCTCGAGGCCATCTGGCAGCGCTTTTACAAAGTCGCTGACATGCGCCGCATCCAGCACCTGTTTCAACCGCTCTTCGGAAACATCCGTACGCCCCAGCAAAACGTTCTCACGCAGGGTCTCGTCGAACAGCAACGCCTCTTGCGACACGACCGAAAACATATCGCGCAGGTCCGAGATCGACATTTCGTCGGTGGGCACATCGCCAATAAGAACCTGACCTTTGTTTGGGTCCACAAGACGGGTGAGCAGATTGAACACGGTGGACTTGCCAGCGCCCGAGGCACCGACAATCGCCGTGGTCTTTCCGGGGTCTGCCGTGAAACTCGTGCCGCGCAGAACCTGTGTGTCGCCATAGGTCAGTGCCACATCGTCAAGCGTGACCTCAGGCACACCTTCGGGGGCCGGTTTCGGGTTTTCGGGGGAAACCAGCATGGGACGTGTTTCGACGATATCTTTAATGCGCTCGATGCTTGCGGCTGCGACCTGCCACATACCACTCAGGGCACCAAGACGGCGCAGGGGTTCAAACGCAATCGACAAAGACGTGAAAAAGCTCATGAACTGACCGGTCGTCTTTTCACCGGCAATGATTTCTCCACCGCCATAAATCAGAACAGCAAGGAACCCGAAGCCCGCCATAATATCCACAAGGGATGTCAGGGACGCCGACCCGATCCGCACGCGGACTTCGGTGCGAACCAGCTGATTAGTCAGCTTTCCAAAACGGCCGGATTGATATTCTTCAAGCCGGTTCAGCTTGACCGGCGTAATGCCGTGGAAAACTTCATCAAGCCGTGTCGCCATATCGGCGCCCAGATCGCGGGCTTCACGTGCCCGACGGCGCACAAAACGCTGTGCAATCAGCGAAGGCAACACCAACAACGGAATGCCGACCAAGGCCACGGCCGTCCAGCGCCAATCAACGTAGATCGCAACAGAGAACAGCGAAATCAGGGCGAACATATCCCGCCCCGCACCTGTGATAATGGCAGTCCAGACACCGTTGATCGATTGAACATCGCTTTGAACGCGCTGGATCAGGAATCCGGGGGGATGGGTCTGGTGATAGGAATTGTCCTGCACCATGAGCCTGCTCAGCATCAGCTGGCGCAGGTCCGCAGACGAACGTTGCTGGATATAACTTAGCGTGACCTTGTGCACCATGCCTGCAACAGCACGCACCAGAAAGATCCCGAACATGGTCAGACCGACACGCCACAATGCTTCGGGGTCACCCGCCGTAAAGACATCGTCAAACATGGGCATCATCATATAGCTGATGGCGCCCATCATCGCGCCTTCCATCGCCATGAACACCATCGCCAGCATAAGCAGCGGCGTGTGGCGTTTCAGGAAGTTGGACCAAAGCCACAAAAACAAACCGCGGTTGTTCTTGCGCGTGGCGGCGTCGGTTTTGCTCATATTAAAGGCACCTTGTTGTTGCACCCTTTCAGAGGTGACGTAACCACAGTCGCAAGGCATTTCTGCCCGTTTTGGTGACGGATACTCTATGCATGAAGCGCAAGAGATGTCCAGATTTCCCGCACGAAATCAAATTGACCCGATGCAAAGCCATGCGCGGGATTGACGGCGGCCAACGGCGCGATAGGGTTCGCCTGATTTCTTGTTGGAGTTTCGCGCCATGACCCTATCCAAAGGTCGTCCCTATCTTGCCATTCCTGGCCCGTCGGTTATGCCCGAAGAGGTCTTGCGGGCCATGCACCGCAGTGCGCCCAATATCTATGAAGGCGAGCTGATCGACATGACTCACGGGCTGGTGCCTGATCTGAAACATGTTGCGGGCACCCGACACAATGCTGCGATCTACATTGGCAACGGCCACGCCGCATGGGAAGCTGCCCTGTCCAACGTGATTGCACCCGGTGACCGCGTTCTTGTACCTGCGACGGGCCGTTTCGGATTTGGCTGGGGCGAAATGGCCGAAGGGCTTGGCGCCGAAGTCGAGGTTCTGGATTTTGGCCGGCAACACGCAATGGACATGACCAAGGTTGCCGAAAGCCTTGCCGCCGACAAAGACCACCGGATCAAGGCTGTGCTGGGCGTTCATGTCGACACGTCCACATCCGTGCGAAATGATATCGCCGCCTTGCGCGCAACCATGGATGAGGTCGGGCATCCCGCTCTTTTGATGGCGGATTGCATCGCGTCGTTGGGGTGTGACCGGTTTGAAATGGACAACTGGGGCGTAGACGTCATGGTCTCTGCGTCGCAAAAGGGGCTGATGGTGCCGCCGGGTCTTGGTTTTGTGTTCTTCAATGACAAGGCCGCAGCGGTCCGGTCGGATATGCCACGTGTCAGCCGGTATTGGGACTGGACGGATCGCGCCAACCCTGAGTTTTATTACCAGCTGTTCTGCGGCACGGCGCCGACGCATCACCTTTATGGGCTGCGAACTGCGCTGGACATGATTCTTGATGAAGGTCTCGAAAACATCTGGGCGCGTCATGCGACACTGGCTCGGGCGATTTGGGCCGCAGTCGAGGCTTGGGGGCAGGCGGGCCCGATCGCTCTCAACATTCAGGACACCGCATTGCGCAGCCATGCGGTGACCTCGCTGCGGATCGGGGCGCCTCATGGCACCGCGCTTCGTCGCTGGACCCAACACGAGGCAGGGCTGACCTTGGGGATTGGTCTGGGCATGTCGACGGAACAGGATCCGGGCGGTGATGGTTTCTTCCGGTTCGGCCATATGGGACATGTCAACGCCCAGATGATCCTCGGCATGCTTTCAACGGTTCAGGCCGGTATGACAGCGCTTGATATCCCGTTTGGAGATGGCGGACTGGACGCCGCCACCGCAGTCATCGCCAAAGGTTAAGGATACCGGCCCTGAGCGCGGAAACGCCGCTCGAGACGTGTGATTGCATGGTTCAATATCCAGCCCGCCAATACCACGGCGGGCAGGCCCCAAATCGCGAGCAAAACGCCGAACAACCACAACAGGTTCACAAAAATCATGACCAAAGCGGGCTTGGTGTAATTCTCGACACGTTTGATTGGTTGGGCCATTGCACGTCCTTTCAACAGAAAGGATATCGCAAATTTCCGGTCTGGCCAGCCACGCTTGCGTGAGGCGAGGCGATCAGCCGAGTTCTGCCAAAACCAAAGGAAGCGCCTCGGCCAGAATGGCCATTTCCGCCCGAGGGCCACAGCTGACGCGGATACAGCGGTTCTGTGGCACGACAAAAGGCATGCGCACGAATACGCCGCGCGCGACCAGCCCGTCCAGAACAGCCTTGGCATAAGCCCCGTCGCGACCACAGTCGATTGCAACAAAGTTGGTCGCAGAGGGCAGCGCCACAAGCCCGTTTTCGGCGGCAATACGTGTGATTTCAGCGCGGGCCCCGACGACTTTTTCACAGGTGGCGTTCAGCCATTCATCATCATGCAACGCGGCCAGCGCACCCGCCTGTGCCGCACGGTTCATGCCAAAGTGGTTGCGGATTTTTTCGAAGTTGCGGATCAGATCGGCGGCCCCCATGGCATATCCGACACGGGCACCTGCCATGCCATAAGCCTTGGAAAAGGTGCGCATGCGGATCACGCGCGGGTCTTCGATATCGATCACAGGGGCGGTGCCTTCGGGGGCAAACTCGACATAGGCTTCGTCCAGCACCAAAAGGGCGCCCTCTGGCAGCGCCTCAAGCGCGGCAACAATCGCCTCGCCGGAAATCCATGTTCCCATGGGATTATCGGGATTCGCGAAATACACCAGCTTGGCATCAACCTCTGCCGCCTTCGCCAGTAGCGCAGGCAGATCCTCATGATCGTCGCGATAAAGAACCTTGTGCAATTCACCGCCAAAACCGGCCACATGGTAATTAAAGGTCGGATAGGCGCCTTCGGATGTGACCACCGTATCTCCTTGTTCGACCAGCAGGCGCACAAGATACCCCAGAAGACCGTCAATGCCTTCGCCCACCACGATGTTTTCCGCAGCAACCCCGTGAAGTTCGGCCAAAGCATGGCGCAACTCGAAGCTTTCGGGATCGGCGTACATCCAGATACCGTCACTTGCCTGTTTCATCGCATCGATGGCACGCGGTGACGGGCCAAAGATGTTTTCGTTCGCCCCAAGTCGGGCGCGAAACTCTTTGGCCATGGCGCGTTCCTGCGCTTCGGGGCCGACAAAGGGCACGGTTGCGGGCAGGGTCTGGGCGAGGGCGGTATAGCGAGGTCCGGTCATGAGCGCAGATAACCGCATGCCATTGCCGTGGGCAAGGCTTGTGTGAACATGAAAACACCGTCAGGTTGCACCAGAGGAACGAGGGAGACGGAAATGCGCATCATCTTAATCTTGCTGTTGATCGGGCTTGGGTATCTGGCCTTCTGGCCAGTGCCGGTGGAACCGGTTGCTTATGAACCGCCCAAAGATGCGGGCTTTACGGACGATTTCGCACCGAATGACGTGTTGGACAAGGCCGTGACCGTTTCATTGCCAGACGGCGATTTCGGGCCCGAGGATATCGCGGTCATGAAAGACGGAACCGTTTATACAACGTCGCACACCGGTGTCTTGTACCGCATTGATGGCGCAACCCCGGTCGAGGTCGACCGGTTGAACGGGCGCCCGCTCGGGCTCAAGGCCGGGCCGGACGATGCTTTGTATATCTCGGACAGCTTTCGCGGCGTCATGCGCTGGTCAGGGCCCGGAACACTGGAAACGGTTGCGGATGAAATCGACGGGGCGCCGATTGTCTATGCCAACCAACTGGATGTGGCGCGCGATGGCACGATCTTCTTTTCCAACTCCTCTGACCGGTTTGACCCCGAAACCATGGGCGGCACCAAGCCGACATCGGTTCTGACGATCTGGGAGCAGTCGGACACAGGGTATGTGGCGCGCCGGACGCCGGACGGCCAGATCTCCAAGATTGCCCAAGGCTTTGTGTATACAAACGGCGTTGCCCTGTCGCCGGATGAAGATTTCCTGCTGATCGCCGAAACCGGCCGCGCGCGTATTCACCGGCTGTGGCTGCAGGGGCCAAAGGCCGGAACCCAAGAGGTGTTTCTGGACAACCTGCCGGGCTATCCCGACAACATCGAGGCACAGGGCGACGGCACCTACTGGTTGGCATTTGCCAGCCCGCGCGTCCCGTCAGAGGCGTTGATGCCCTATCCCTTCCTGCGCAAGGTTCTGTGGCGTCTGGGGCCAAAAGTGCGCCCCGCACCAATCCATCGCGGCATGCTGATCCAGTTTGATGGCGACGGGGCCATTCTGCGCACGGTTCAGGACCCCGATGGCCGGCTTGGCATCACCACTGGCGGCAAGGTTGTGGGCGATCATCTCTACATCACCACCCTCGATTCGCCGTGGTTTGCACGCCTGCCTATCGCGGAAATGCCCTGACGTTCTTGTGGAAAGACACGCGCTTTGGCGGCACAGTACGCCAAAGCGATTAAGGGAGGCCGCAATGTCGCGCGTATCAGTAGAAGTTGAAAATCACATTGCCCGCGTCACGCTCACCCGTGGCGACAAAATGAATGCTCTGGATCCGGCAATGTTCGACGGCATTATCGAGGCCGGCGAGGGGCTTCTTGATCGAACAGACGTCCGCGCGGTTGTTCTGGCCGGCGAGGGCGAGGCCTTTTGTGCCGGTCTGGATGTGATGAGCTTTGGCGCTCTGGCCAGCGGCGATCCAAAAGACATCCTGATGCCGCGCAGCCATGGTGACAGCAACCGGTTTCAACAGGTGTGCATGGTCTGGCAAAAGGTTCCGGTGCCGGTGATCGCTGCCCTCAAAGGCGTATGTCTGGGCGGCGGGATGCAGATTGCTCTGGGCGCCGACATCCGGATTGCTGCACCGGGCACGCGCCTGTCGATTCTGGAAATGAAATGGGGTCTGGTGCCGGATATGGGCGGCATGGCCATCCTGCCGCGCCTGTTGCGGTCTGATGTCTTGCGCAAGCTGATCTATACCAATGACCTGATTGATGCGGCTCAGGCCGAAGCATGGGGGCTTGTGACCGAATTGGCCGACGATCCCGAAGCCGCGGCTCTGGCCCTGGCCGAACAGATCGCAGGCAAAAGCCCCTCGGCGGTTCGCTCAGCCAAGGCGCTGATCGGATATGCCGAAACCCATTTGGCGGATATCGAGGCTGTCTTGCTGGAAGAAAGCCGCGCGCAGGCCGAATTGATTGGCAAACCCCACCAGATGGAAGTTGTCATGGCGAATATGCAAAAACGTGCGCCCGTCTTCAAAGACTGACGCCCCCAAGACCGAAAAACGCCTGTCGCGAGAGGTCGCGACAGGCGTTTTTTTATTTCTGTCTCTTTCCAAAAAGCGCGGTCTATGACGCCTTCATGGCTTTGCGCCCAAGGACAAGCGTCGCAACGGTGAGCAGACCAAACGCTGCCATCGACATGGGAATTGCACGGTGCGAGCCGTCAAACAGGAACGTGGCCAAAGCGGCCCCTGCGGCCCCGAAACTCATCTGGATTGCCCCGACAAGCGACGTGGCAAAGCCGGGCATGTCCCCTGCGGGCTCCAGCGACAAGGCAACCGAGGTGGGCAGCAGCGTGCCAAAGGCAAAAACATAAAGACAGATCGCCCCCCAGAAGACCGGTAAAACCGGATCGGCCAGCGTGACGGCAAAGCACGCAACAGAACCGACCCCGATACAGACCACGGCAAAGGTGTTCACCTTCATCAGGCCATGCGTCTTGAGAAGATGGCGCACCGTCATGGCCCCGGCGGTATTCGCGGCCGCGGCAAGGGCGAACAGCGACCCAAAGGCCTGTGGTGACACGTCATAAACCGTTTCAGTCAGCACCGCCCCGACAGAGAGCATGGCGGCATAGCCCGCAAAGGTCAGGCCGCCCATAACCATGGGAATCAGAAAAGTCTTGAGCGAGAACAGATGCCGCGACGCTGTCGAAACGAACCCGAACGAGAACCGTTCCGGGCGGCGTTTCCCGCCCGTTTCCTCAAGCAAAAACACCGTATAGACCAGAAAGATAAGCCCGAGCCCCGCAAGCGCCCAGAAAATCGCGCGCCATTCAAACAACACCAGCAGACCCGATCCAAAGACGGGCGCGATCAAGGTGGCGATGGTCAGAATGGCGGTCAACATGGCCAGAATGCGCGCGGCCTCGTTCCCGGAACTGACGTCCCGCACCATCGCGCGGGCAATAACAGGTGTGCCTCCGGTAAGGCCCTGTAGGGCGCGCATCCAGATCAGAAACTCAAAGCTGGGCGCCATCGCACATGCAACCGTCGCAGCGGTAAAGCCGACCAAAGACAGGATCAGCGCCAGACGCCGCCCGAAGGCATCCGAAAACAGCCCCCAGAACAGCTGACCAATGGCATAGGCGATGAAGTATGCGCCAATCAGCAACGACCCCATGGCATCCGGCACGCCAAAGTCGCGGGCGATCAGGCCGGTTGCTGGAAGAACAATGTCGATTGAAATCGCGGTAAGACCCGTGATTCCACCGAAAAAAATCATAGCGTCAGAGCGATCGAATGCAGATTTGCTCATGAGAAAACCTCAGGAATGGAAAGAGGCGCCCGAAATAACGGGCGCCTCGAAAGGTCAATGATATGCTAAGAGGATCAGTCCAGTTCAGCAAGCCGCGCAAGAGCGGCATTGAGTTTGGCTTCTTCCTCTTCCCGCGCGGCGAGGTTTTCGCGCGCTTCTTCCACCACTTCGGCAGGGGCCGATGCGACAAATTTCGGGTTGTTCAGGCGGCCGCGTAGACCCCCCAGTTCTTTGGCCAGCTTGCCGAGGGTTTTCTCCAGACGGGCCTTTTCTTCGTCCACGTCGATGATATCCGCCAACGGCAGGCCAAACGTCCCCCCGTCAACGGCGACGGTGACACAGCCTTTGGGGAAATCCGCAACATCCGTCAGGCTGTCGATACGGGCGATCTTTTTGATCAGGGCTTCGTTGCGGGCCCAGGCACCTTTGCCTGCGTCATCCAGTTCCGTGACCAGCATCGGCACTTTCAAACCGGCAGGGACATGCATCTGCGAGCGTGCCGAGCGCACGTTGTCGATGACCGAAATGACCCAGTTCATCTCGCGGTCGGCATCTGCGTCAACCAGATCACTACCATAGGTCGGCCAATCGGCGTGCACCAGCATCCCGCCGCGTTTGGCGGTTTCGCCCCACAGCTCTTCGGTGATGAACGGCATGATTGGGTGCAACAGGATCAGACACTGGTCCAGAACCCAGCCCATCGTGGCGCGGGTTTCGGCCTTGACCGCCTCGTCCTCGCTACCAAGCAGAGGCTTGGCGAATTCCACGTACCAGTCGCAAACCTTGCCCCAGACAAAGGCATAGAGCCCCAAAGCCGCATCATTGAAACGATAGGCATCCAGCGCCTCGTCCACCAGCTCGCGCACCTTGGCAGTCTCGCCAATGATCCATTTGTTCACCGTGGCGCTGGCCTGTGGCACCTCCGAAGACGGCGCTCCGTTGAGATAAACTTCGTTCATCTCGGCAAAACGCACCGCGTTCCAGATTTTTGTGCCAAAGTTCCGATAGCCGGCGATGCGCTGCATATCCAGCTTCAGAACGCCGCCCATGGCCGCCATCGCCGCAGACGAGAACCGCAGCGCATCGGCACCGTATTCGTCGATGATTTCCAGCGGATCGATCACGTTGCCGGTCGACTTGGACATCTTCTTGCCTTTGGCATCGCGCACGAGGCCATGCAAATAAACGGTGTCGAACGGAATGTCGCCCACCACGGCCAGCTGCATCATCATCATCCGGGCAACCCAGAAGAACAGGATGTCCTGTCCGGTGATCAGGGTCGACGTGGGGAAATACTTTTGCATTTCCGTGGTGTCTTCCGGCCAGCCGAGTGTGCCGATGGGCCAGAGGCCGGACGAGAACCATGTATCCAGCACATCTGCGTCACGCCAAACCGGATACACCAGCTTGGTCGGGTCCTGAGACACTTCGTATGCGGCAAGGCCAGCCGCAAATGTGGAAATTGCTTCGGACCGGTCGGCAACCTCGATGACGGTCGCATGGTTCAATGGCGTCGGCAGGCGGGCTTCGTCGTCTTTGAACTGGGATTTAACCTCGTCAAAGGACGCTGCACAGTGATGCGTCTCGTCGCCGATCAACAGCTGCTGGTCCGACAGAAGACGCCCCATTTCAACCAGGTCCAGAACGCCATCGCCTTCGTCGTCATAAACGCCTTTGGCCGTAAGGTTGAGACCATACCAAACCGGAATTTGGTGCCCCCACCAAAGCTGACGCGAGATACACCAGGGCTCGATATTCTCGAGCCAGTGATAGTATACCTTTTCGCCGCTGTCGGGCATGATTTTCACGTCGCCATTGCGCACGGCGTCCAGCGCCGGACCAACAACTTTTTCCGCGTCGACAAACCACTGGTCGGTCAGCATCGGCTCGATCACAACTTTCGAGCGGTCCCCGAACGGCTGCATGATGGGTTTGTTTTCAACCATCGGCACAACAACCGTGATGTCATTGCCCTCGTCGTCTTTCTGAACGGCGGTTGTCATCACCGCGAGACCTTCGTCGGTGATCTGCTGAACAACGATTTTACGCGCTTCAAAGCGGTCCAGACCCCGAATGTCATCGGGCACGAGGTTGATGGCATCAACTTCGTTTTCGGTAAAGCTGTCGCCTTTTGCGTGACCTTGCGCCTTGGCGGCTTCGTCCGCATAGGGCGCGCCATCTGCCCGCATGTGACCCTTCATGTCCATCAGACGGTACATCGGGATGCCGCCACGTTTGGCAACCTGATAGTCGTTAAAGTCATGCGCACCGGTGATTTTCACCGCACCCGACCCAAAGTCCTTGTCGGGGTATTCATCGGTGATGATCGGGATCAGACGGCGATGCTCTTTCGGGCCAACCGGAATTTCAACCAGCTTGCCAACAATCGGCGCATAGCGCTCGTCTGACGGGTGCACGGCAACGGCGCCGTCACCCAGCATGGTTTCGGGGCGGGTGGTGGCAATCGAGATATAATCGCGCTCTTCCTCAAGCGTGACATTCCCGTCTTCGTCTTTTTCAACGTAGGTATAGGTCGCACCACCGGCCAGCGGGTATTTGAAGTGCCACATGTGGCCCGCGACTTCGATGTTCTCGACCTCAAGGTCCGAGATCGCGGTTTCGAAATGCGGGTCCCAGTTGACCAGACGCTTGCCGCGATAGATGAAGCCTTTGTTGTACATATCAACAAAGACCTTGATGACGGCATCATGGAAGTTGCCGCTGGCTTCGTCTTCGGGGGCACCGGGAGCGCCGGACATGGTAAAGGCCGTGCGCGAGAAGTCGCAGGATGCGCCAAGACGTTTCAGCTGGTTGATGATTGTGCCGCCGCTTTCGGCTTTCCAGTCCCAGACCTTTTCAAGGAAGGCATCCCGACCCAATTCGCGACGCGAGGGCTGGTTGGTTTCGGCAAGCTTGCGTTCCACAACCATTTGCGTGGCAATGCCCGCGTGGTCCGTACCTGGTTGCCAAAGGGTGTCAAACCCCTGCATGCGCTTCCAGCGGATCAGGATATCCTGAAGCGTGTTGTTGAACGCATGGCCCATGTGCAAAACGCCTGTGACGTTCGGCGGCGGGATCATGATGCAATAGGTGCTGGCATCCGGTTTTGCATTTGCACCAGCCGTAAAACAGCCAGCTTTTTCCCACGCCTCGAACAGACGTGTTTCGGCTTCGGCCGCATTGAATGTCTTTTCCATCGCCATGGGTCATGATCCTGCGTGATTGGGAGTTTCCAGATCACTTACCGAATGGCGCGCCAAAGGGGAAGCGGGCGCAACCAAATTGTGCGCTTCTGCCTCTAATTAGACGGGTTTCGAAACATATTGCGGGGCAGGCGGGGGATGCCCTGCCAAAGCAAGGCATCAAAAGTCACATCTGTGCGCGCTCTGCCGCAACAGCAGAATCCGTCAAAGGCAGGCGTTCGCCGCTGCGGATCACACTGGCCGCATAGGGCTCGCGCGCAAAAACCTCTTCGACCATCGGCGCAAAGAACGAAAGCGGCAGGTCGTCGTATTCCGGATCAAAAGACGCCTGATCCCAGCGTTCACAGAATTCCGCGCAGTCATCGAAATAGGCATGGCCGACATGGCGGTCCCGCTTGTGCTGGTCAAACCCGTCGAGGTGATGGCCGTAATACAGCATCTGAAAATCACCATGGGTCTGAACGCACCATGTGCATTGTTCGCGCACAAAAGGCTTCAGGATCGTGGCGGCGTATTCGTCATGGTTATAGGGCGCATAAATGTCGCCGATGTCATGCAGCAGGGCCGCGACAACCCAATCTGTATCGGCGCCATCCCGCCAAGCGCGGGTTGCGGATTGCACGGAATGCCCCAGACGGGTGATCTGATATCCGGACAATCCCTCGTCCAGATCCACCAAGGCCTTCAAAAGGCGTCGGGCCGTGTGTTTGGTGTGATCGATTTCATGGGCTGTCAGGAATTCGTATTCTTCCTTGGTGCCATCTTTCATCTGCGTGAAACGAACCTTGTCCATCTTCTGGCTCCTTCGAACATGTTTGCGCCGCGCCGGCCAACAGGACCGTGGATTGATCAGTGCGGATTTTGGCGCGCAAGGCAAGCGTTTCCGGCATGGTCTGGCTCGTCGTCAAAACACGCCAATCGGCCTGTTGCACGTGTCCGCCTTAAAGGTCTCGTAACAGTTTGTTTTGTACATTTTGGGTCCGCCAGATGGTACAAAACATAAGATTTGCCAAAAAAGGCCCGCTAAGCGCGGGCGCGGTCCAGCTTTGTCGCCAGATGAATCAGGCTTTCCGACCCCTTCACACCACGCGTTTCCCCGATGAGATCAAGCGTTTCATCCAGTTCCGACGTGCTGTCCGCCGCCACCTGAACAATCAGATCAACCCTGCCAGAGCAGGTATGCACGGTTTCAACGGCGGACAGTGTTTTGAGTCGTTGCAAAACAGCCGGTCCAGACCGCAATTCAATCGAAACCAGCACGGTTGCACGGATGCGTGGGCGCACGACCTCACCCAGCCGAAGCGTATACCCCGCAATTGCGCCGCTTTCCTCCAAACGCTCTAGCCGGGCCTGAACGGTGGTACGCGCCAGGCCCAGTTTTCGGGCAAGCGTTGCAACAGGTGCACGCGCGTTGTCCGTCAGCAGGGTTAATAGTTTGCGATCTGTTTCGTCTAATTGCATCCAGGTCTCGGCGATATGACGTTCGATATGTTCATAATAACCAAAGTGCCGCATGAAATCGACGGGAAAGCTGCGCAAACTTAAAAGAAACAGGACGTGAGGTAGAGTTATGCGCAATCAACCGGCCCTTTGGCCGTCACCAGAATGGCACCTTAAAAAGTTCACACCGGATTTGCCGGTTTTGTATTTCTCGCCGGATGTGCTGCAATCAACAGCGAAGCGGTTTCTGGGCGGTTTTGATGGTCTGGTGACCTATGCGGTCAAAGCCAACGATGATGCCGAAGTGCTGGCCAACCTCGTCGCCGCAGGCATTGCCGCGTTTGATGTTGCGTCGCCGCCGGAAATGCGGCGCGTGCGCGATGCCAAACCGGATGCCGTTTTGCACTATCACAACCCTGTCCGCTCACCTGACGAGATCGCACAGGCGGTGGGGCATGGCATCGCAAGCTGGTCCATCGATTCCGTAACCGAGCTGGACAAACTGGCGGATGTACCCCGCCAAGGCACTGAAATCGCAGTGCGTCTTCGCTTGCCCGTTGCGGGGGCGGCCTATGATTTTGGAGAGAAATTCGGGGCCGATCCTGACCTTGCCGTGACCCTCTTGCAAAAAGTGGTCGAGATGGGGTTCGTGCCATCACTTACCTTTCATCCCGGAACACAATGCGGCGACCCTCAGGCGTGGGCTGTGTATATCGTCGAAGCGGCGGATGTTGCGAAACGGGCCGGTGTGCGGCTGGCTCGGTTAAACGTCGGAGGCGGATTTGCCGCCCACCGCAGCGGAGCGGCCCCGGATCTCGAAGCCATATTCGACCGTATCTCTCAAGAGACGCACCGTGCCTTTGGCCTTGATGCTCCACAGCTTGTTTGCGAACCGGGCCGCGCGATGGTGGCCGAGGCCTTTACTCTTGGCTTGCGCATCAAAGCCATCCGGGGAGAAGACGCCGTATTTTTGAACGATGGCGTCTACGGAGCGTTGACAGAATTGCGTGATATCGGTGTTCCGGATCGCATTCAGGTGATGCGTGCAACCGGAGAACCGGTAGAGGGCGCCCTGCGATCCCGCGTGATATTCGGGCCTACGTGTGACTCGTTGGATCGTCTGCCGGATCCGCTGCCTCTACCCACGAATATTGCTGAAGGAGACTATGTTCTGTTTCGCGCGATGGGCGCCTATTCTGCTTCGATTTCAACGGGCTTTAACGGGTATGGCCTGCAGGATGTGGTGACTGTCGCCGCGCTTTAGGAAAAGGACATTGAACAACGACGTGGCGTAGGGGCTGTTGGGGCTGGACTGCAAAGGCCTGCTGGTTAAAGTTAACCTCTTATGGACCAGCAAAGGGCGCCTTCATGGACAAGTTCGGTAAAAGCCAATCGGTAAGACGCGTGGAAGATCTGCGGTTTCTGCGCGGCGAAGGCAAATATGTCGACGACATCACCCCCGAAAACGCACTGTTTGGCGTGTTTTTGCGGTCTCCGGTGGCGCATGCGACCATCACTGAACTGGACGTCAGTGATGCCAAGGAAGCCGACGGTGTCCACAGCGTTCTGACTGTGGAGGATCTCAAGCGTGCCGGAATGCAGGTCGCGATGCAGGCCATGACGCTGGACAATCGGGATGGCAGCACGTCGGTGAACCCTTACCGGCCGATGCTGGCAGACGGAAAGGTGCGGTTTGTTGGTGAACCGGTTGCGCTGGTTGTGGCCGAATCGCTCGATCAGGCGCGGGATGCTGTTGAAATGATCCTGTTCGATTATGAGGAATTGCCGGCCCATATGCTGCGGGAACGCGGCGGAGAACCGCTGCATGACAATGTACCCGACAACCTTGGGTTCGACTGGGGCATGGGCGACGAGGCCGCGGTTGCCACCTTGTTTGAGAGCGCCGCACATGTTGTCTCTCTCGAAATTGATGACAATCGCGTCATCGTCAACCCGCTTGAGCCGCGTGGCTGTTTTGCCGAATGGGAAGACGGACGACTGCATGTTTCTGTCAATGCCCAAGGCGTTTGGGTGCCGCGCGATCATCTGGCTGCCGGTTTTGATCTGCCCAAAGAACAGGTGCGCGTCACCAATCCGGATGTCGGGGGCGGCTTTGGCCTCAAGGGGATGGTGCATCCCGAAATGTTCTCGGTCGCACAGGCCGCGCGTTTGTTGGACAAGCCCGTGCGCTGGATGTCCGAGCGGACCGAGGCGATGCTGGGCGACAATGGCGCGCGCGATCTGATCTCGACCGCAGAAATGGCTTTTGATGAAAACAACAAGGCGGTGGCCTATCGTGTAATCTCTCGCTGCAATTTGGGAGCCTACAGCTCGCAATTCGGCCAACTTATTCAAACGCGTCTGTTTAGCCGGGTTTTGATGGGCGTGTACGATGTGCAGGCAACATGGCTGAATGCGGAAGGTATCTATACCAACACTTCACCTGTTGATGCCTATCGCGGTGCTGGACGTCCCGAAGCCATTTATGTGCTTGAACGGTTGATGGACCGCGCTGCCAGAGAATTGGGGGTCGACCCGTGGGAATTACGCCGCAAAAACTTCATTGCTCCTGATGCCTTCCCCTATGCAGCGTCGACCGGAGAGACTTATGACGTTGGCGATTTCCCCAAGGTCTTGTCACGGGTGGCCGAATTCGCGGATGTCGCAGGCTATGAGGCGCGCAAAGCGGCAAGCGCCGCGAATGGCAAACTTCGCGGTCAGGGCCTGTGTTACTATATCGAAAGTATTTTGGGCGATCCTTCCGAAGGCGCAAAAGTCGAATTCAGAGAGGATGGCACCGTCGCAATCTATGTCGGCACACAAAGCAACGGACAGGGCCACGAAACGGTCTATGCCCAGTTCCTGTCGGATCAGACGGGCATCCCTGCTGAGCTGATCGAAGTCGTTCAAGGCGACAGTGACCGGATCGCCCGGGGTGGCGGGACAGGCGGCTCGCGGTCGGTCACGGTACAGACCTCGGCGACACTGGCGACGGTTGATGTTATGATGGCAGCCTTTCTGCCGTTCCTGTCGGAAAAGATGGGCGTGGATGAGAGCGATATTCGCTTTGACGACGAACGGTTCCGCGCGGACGGGTCCAACCTGACACCAACGGTTCTGGATGTGGCGGACATGGCACGCGAGGACGGGCGAACTGACCTGCTGACCCACGAAGCCCGCATGACATTGCCGGCACGGTCGTTCCCCAACGGGGCGCATGTGTGCGAAGTCGAAATCGACCCCGAAACCGGTCAAACCGTGGTGGACCGCTATACCGTGGTGGATGACTTTGGAAACCTGATCAACCCGATGCTCGCCGAAGGGCAGGTTCACGGGGGGGTTGCCCAAGGGGTCGGGCAGGCGTTGATGGAACACGTCGGCTATGACGAAGACGGTCAACTGCTCACGGCAACGTTTATGGACTATGCCATGCCAAGAGCGAATGATCTGCCTATGTATATGTTTGATACGGAACCTGTTCCGTCAACGGCGAATATCATGGGCATGAAGGGATGCGGTGAGGCCGGAACCGTCGGTGCGATGGCGGCAACCGCGAACGCGGTACAGGATGCCCTTTGGGATCTGGGTGTGCGTCAGGCGGACATGCCCTTTACACCAGTGAAAGTTTGGGAATTGCTCAAGGATGTCTCTCACACGGCTCGGTAAGAAACTTTTTGGATGGCTCGGGCGCCCCCTGCGCTCGGACCACACGAAAACACGCAAGCGTGGGCCACAAATCCATGTGATCATTCTGGATGGCACGATGTCCACGCTTGAGCCGGGACATGAAACAAACGCCGGACAGACCTATCGTCTATTGCAGGAAATGAACGGCGAGCTGACGCTTTACTACGAAGCAGGCGTTCAATGGCACACATGGCGCAGCTCCGCAGACGTTCTGATGGGGCGCGGTTTAAACCGACAGATCAGGCGGGCCTACGGGTTCCTTGCGTCCCGCTACCGTCCCGGCGACAGGATTTTCCTCATGGGGTACTCGCGTGGCGCATTTGCAGTGCGGTCGCTGGCGGGCGTAATTGACCGCGTGGGTCTGATCAGGGCCAATTGCGCAACCGAGCGGAACGTGCGCCAAATCTACCGCCTTTATGAGAAAAATCCTGACGGTGAAGCATCCAGAGCCTTTGCTCGGGAATATTGTCACGATCACGTCGAGATCGAAATGATCGGGGTCTGGGACACGGTAAAAGCGCTTGGTCTTCGCCTTCCTGTGTTGTGGCGCCTGACCGAAGAACAGCATGCGTTTCACAACCATCACTTGGGCCAGAGCGTGAAACACGGGTTTCATGCGCTTGCGCTGGACGAAACCCGCGAAGTGTTCGAGCCGGTTCTGTGGGAATGTCCTGACGACTGGCAAGGGCAGCGCGCGGAACAAATGTGGTTTCGGGGCGCGCATGGCGATATTGGCGGGCAACTTGGCGGGTTCGAGGCCGCCCGCCCGCTCGCAAACGTGCCACTGGTCTGGATGCTGGAATGCGCCGAGACCTGCGGTCTTCCCTTACCGCCGGATTGGCAAAGCAGATTCCCGATGGATCCGCAGGCCCCGTCGGTTGGCACATGGCAAAGCTGGGGCAAAATGTTCCTGCTTCGCAAAGCCCGCGTTGTGGGGCTGGATCGCTCTGAAAAAATACACCCCACCGCCCGGGCCCATGTCGAAGCCGGCGCCCTCAAAGCGATTCAGGTCGCTGAGTAACCGATCCAAGGCGCGCCTTCTTCTGGCTCAAAATATCCCGGGGGTTCGGGGGCTGGCCCCCGATCGTTGCGAATGTTAGTCCCGCCAGTCCACCATGTCATCCAACCGCGCACGGTCGGTGCGAAACCCGTTGGCCGGATGTGTGTCGTCCCGATACCCGAATGAAATTGCAGCAAGGATCAGCTGTTCTTTGGGAATCCCGAAATGGGCGCGCACCGTATCAGCATAAAACGCCAAAGCGGCTTGGGGGATGGTGGCAATTCCTTGGGCTTGCGCACTCAGACAAAACGCAGTGATAAAGCCTCCGCAATCCAGCGCGCCATAGGCCCCCAGTTCGGCCGCGGTTGTAATCACCGCAACATGGGGGGCTCCAAAAAACGCGTAGTTCTCGCGCATCTGTGCGACGCGCCCCGCTTTGTCGCCGCGTCCGATCCCGACCGCTTCGTACAACTGCAAACCACATGTCTGACGGCGGGTTTTGCGTGCACCGCTATAGCCTGACGGGGGGGCAAAATCGGTCGACGCCGCTTCTGTATCAAAGGCGTCGAGCATGACCTTCCGAAAGGCGTCGGTTGCCACGCCCGATGTGAGCGTCACCTGCCATGGCTGTGCGTTGCACCATGATGGCACGCGACCCGCATCGGACAATATGGTCTCGATCACATCGCGTGGTACGGGTTTGTCTTGAAACCCGCGACAGGAATGGCGTTCAGCGAGCAGGTCTTGAAGGGCAGAATGATGTGTCATTGTCTCTATTGGTTCTGTGCCATGATATAGCCGACTGCAGCCGCGGCACAGAGCCCCAGCACGACGGCAATTGCAATTTTCCAGCTTGAATAGGGGCGTTCGCCCTGCACCCGTCCGGTTTGGCCGTTGACGACAAACCGATAGGTCTTTCCACGATATTTATAGGCCGCCAGCCAAACAGGCAGAAGAATGTGTTTGAAGGTTACGTCGCTGACTTTGGTGTCGACCTGATGGATCATTTGGCGATCTCCACCGATGTCAAAACGCACATCCCGTTCGATGGTCCGGTCCATCAGGGCACGTGCCTCGTCATATCCTTCGGGCAAATCAACGGCGTATCCTTCGGCGCGAAACCCCGCGAGGTATTCGGGTGCATAGGGTTGCAAATCCCGCAGATCCCAAGGTTGCAACGCATCGGTATAGCTTTTGGGAAGGGATCGAGACGCCAGAACCAGCACATCGTCAAAAAAACGTGCAACCCGACCAGAGACCGGTGTCCAGCGGATCTTTTGAACCTGTTGTTGTTGGCGTTTGCCATCAACCATCACCGTGCGGGTCTCGTAATAGACAATACCGCGCTGGCCGGAATACCGCGAGGCCGTTTGCGCGTCATAGGTCCAGAAAGGCACATAGATGCCGTCCATCCTGCGACCCTTTCGGGCATAGTCTTTCAACCCGTTCGGGGCAAACCAGAGCCGCCCCAGCCAGTCGCTCATGGCTTTGTGTGCTTCGCGTTCCGTCCATTTGAAGGGCAGCACGGCACGTGGTTTTATGTGGCGGTGGGTGCCTGTGTCCGTCACGACGGGTGTGGCACAGAACGGGCATTCCAGACTGTGATTAAGGGCATCAAACTCGACCTGAGCCGCGCAGTTCGGACAGGTCGATACGCGCGTTTCTTCTATTTCTTGCTGTGGCAGTTGATTGTTCAGCGCGTCGCGAAAGTCCAGTTCACGGATGACAGGGGCCTCTTGACCAACCAGCATGGTGGTGTGCCCGCAGTGGTCGCAGGTCAGCGTTCCTTTGGTGGGATCAAACCGATAGTCCGCGCCGCATTGTTCACACGGAAACCGGTGAAGTTCTTCGGGTGTGGGGGGCAGCGGCGGAGTTTGTGTCATTGCAAGTGCGGTCTCGGTCAAAAGGGGAAAGAAAACAGGCGTGCCGGATCAGAGGTATTTATGAAGGACGCGTGGAACCATGATCCGCAGCGCATTGTCTTTTAACAGAAAATGTCGGCCAACATGAAAGATGATATGGGCCGCTATGACAATCAAAAGGCCATTAAAGACAATTTCATGCACCTCTTCGGCGAAGTTGTGCAGCCCCTTGCCGCCGATTCCGGGGGTGATCTGAAACCAGTCAAACGCCCGAATGGCAAAGGGGGCCGCAAGACCGGCAAATGCGCCTGTGGCGACCATTATTGGCACGCCGATTTGCAACACCTTGTGCGAGAGTTCATGAAAGCGTTTGCCCCAAGCGGGAAGTTTCGGACCGGGACGCCCTGCCAAACCTTTGCGCACATACATGCCCAGCCAGAGGGCCGTGACCAGCGCCAGCAAAACGCCCATACCGGCGTGCGTCGACAGGGCATCCGCTTTGGCAAGAGCGCCCTGCACGTCGTCTTCCGGTTCAACAAGGAAAAAATAAAGGATCAGCCCAGCAGAGAGCCAATGCAACCATTTCAGGAAAGAGCGACGGTTCACAGCAATTCTCCGTTTTGGTGGCCTTGTTGCCTATTCATACGCGCCTTCGGTCGAAAAGGAACGACCTCTCGCGCAAAGCGTCGGAACTTTCGCCTGTCAGGTGCCGGGGGGCGGTGGCGGAAGGATGGTAAAAAGCTGCGCCAGTTCGATCACATCTTCTGCGCGTTTCCAGCCGTCCTGACCCGCGGTCCAGACATAGGTTTCGCGCGTGACCTCGCCAGCGGTGGCCATGCGACCAAGTGCGGCCTTTGAAAACGGACCTTTGGTGGCCCCGTTTTCGGCGATGTGCCAGACATGTTCGACCGGAGGGGGCGGGGGCGGCGCGTTATACGCAGCGGAGGCTTGAGGGGCAGGGGCGGCAGCGGGCTGTGCCGGACGCGCGCCCCAAGGGCCCTGATTGGCCATTTGCTGGGCCATGGCCATACCAACGCCCATGCCCATTCCTGCACCCATGCCGGAATTCGGGGTCTGGGCGGCGGCAGTCATGGCTTCTGCTGCCGAAAACTGGGTGTATCTGCCCAGATCGCCGACGATGCCCATTGACGTGCGCTTGTCCATGGCGGCTTCGACAGCGGGGGGAAGCGAGATGTTTTCGATATAGAACTCTGGCATCGACAGGCCGTATTCTGCCAGCGTGCCCGAAATCTCGGCTGTGATCAGTTTGGACAGATCAGCGGTGTTTGCGGCCATGTCCAGCACCGGAATACCCGATCCAGCAATGACGCGGCTGAATTCCTGAACGATGATATTGCGGATCTGAAAGCTGATTTCATCCATGGTGAATTCGCCATCGGTCCCCACAATCTCGGTCAGGAAACGGGCGGGATCCACAACGCGGATCGCATAGGTCCCAAAGGCACGCAACCGCACAGGGCCAAATTCGGGATCACGACAGATGATCGGGTTTTTTGTCCCCCACTTGAGATTGCCAAAGCGGGTTGTACTGACAAAGTAGATTTCGGATTTGAACGGCGACTTAAAGCCGTGATCCCAATGCTGAAGGGTTGTCATCACCGGCATGTTGTTTGTCTCGAGCATATAAAGGCCGGGTGTGAACACATCCGCAAGTTGGCCTTCATGCACGAACACGGCTGACTGGCTTTCGCGAACCGTCAACTTGGCACCGTATTTGATTTCGTGGCCCTCGCGTTCGAACCGCCAGACCAACGTGTCGCGCGTGTCATCAACCCAATGGATGACGTCGATGAATTCACCGGTCAGAAAATCGAAAATACCCATCAGGCGTGTCTCCTTGCGACGGTCAGTAAATGCGGCCCGCCTGTTCGCGAGCCAGAATGTGGACGACGGGGCGTGCCTGCTCCAGTGACATGCCCAGCTGAAGGCGCGGGTCATACAGGATCGCAAGCAGCGACTCGTCATGAGTTGTCAAAAGCGCGAATTCATCATCATCGTTAAAGATGGACGGCCGCGCAGTGGGGCTGTCGTTGGCAAGGCCCAGCCCTTGTGCAATTTCTTCGTGATAGCACGACTTGCGCATCAGGTCCGGATGTTCGCTGCGCACCAGAGCAACAGCCTTTTTGTAGTCATGATCATTGCCTTCGGAAGAGAAGGCCACAACCAGACAATCGATGGAACGTTGCACGTTCAAAAAGAGCGACATGGTAGCCGTGCTGGCACCGGGGATGATCTGGCGCAGGCGTCGGGCCAGCTGATCTTTGTCATCTTCCCCCATTACCAGAACGTGGAAATTGGGCCGTCCGGAATTATAGCTGATGGCGTGATTTGTGACGCTCGCCAGCCGCCCGACATACCCCTGAACAAGCGCGGTATCCTGAGCGCGCATGTCCGACGAGACCGAAGCGCCATACTCTACGCTGACGCGCACAGGGCCGGACCACCGGCGCAATTTCCCCGCGGTTCCGTTTGCAGGCTCGAGCCCACCGCCGCTTGCATATTCGTCATAAAAGGCAATCTGTTCGAAATTGCGGGCCATCATATCCGGCGTATAGGGCGTGTCCGGACCGCCGCCATCGGTGCGCAAAAGACCGCGCGCCAAAAGATCGGCCTGTACCCGACCATAATAGATCTGAAGATCCCTGCTGGCATCCGACTGCACCTGTGGTGCGGGTTTGGGCGCAGGCGGGGGGCTTGTTGTGGGCACGACTTCGCAGGCTGCCACAAGTGACAGCCCCAACATCAAGATGGATTTGCGAAACCGTCCCACAGTGGTTCAGCTTGCAGGAAGCGACGCCGAGGCCGAGTCACCCAGACCGGATGTGCGCGCCTTGGCCGCCGCGAGGGTGTCGCGCAAATCCGCTTCCATTTTCTGGAGATCCGCTTCGGCGGCGCTGCGTTTTGCTTTGCCTTCATCCGCAATCTCGAGAGATTCCTGAATGGTGCCGATCAAGTCCGCATTTGCCTGTTTCACGGCCTCGATGTCAAAGACACCGCGCTCCATTTCCTGACGGATGACCTTGTTGCTTTCGCGCAGGTTGGCAGCGTTCGAGGTCAGCAATTCATTGGTCAGATCATTGGCTTCGCGCACTGCCCCCGCAGCTTCTGCGCTGCGTTGAATGGTGACGGCTTGGGCCAGCTGGTTTTCCCAAAGGGGGACAGTGTTGACCAGCGTAGAATTGATCTTGGTGATCAGGCTTTTGTCGTTTTCCTGAACAAGCCGGATCGACGGCAAGGACTGCATGGTGACCTGACGGGTCAGTTTGAGGTCATGCACACGGCGTTCCAGATCATCCCGTGCGGCGCGAAGATCACGCAGTTCCTGCGCTTTCATCACCTGTTCATCTTCGGGTGCGGCTTGGACCTCAGCCTCTTTGGCAGGAATGTCCGTTGTATCCAAAGCGGTGATCTTTGCTTCGCCCGCCGCAATATAAAGTGCCAGCTCATCATAGAAGGCGAGTGTTTTTTCATAGAGAAGATCAAGCGATTTGATGTCTTTCAACAACGTGTGCTCGTGGCGCAAAAGCTCTTCCGTGATCCGGTCGATCTGTCCCTGAACCTGCTCGTACTGGGCAGTGAACTTGGCAAACGGGGCCGCACGCCCCATCAGTTTTTCCCAAAAAGACCGCTCGCGGCGCACATCCAGTTCAGAAACCGAAAATCCGCGGATGGTGGTAACGATGTCGCGCAGGCTGTCACCGGCCGGGCCTACATCTTTGTTGCGCACATCGGCGAGCATGGCCTGGCTGATCTCTTGCAGTTCGGCCTGTGCCTTGGATCCGAAATGTACGATGGAACCGGTGTCGCGCATGTCCAGCTCATCCATGCGACGCGTGATTTCGGCACTCAGAGGTGCATCAGCCTCGGCAAGCGGAACAACGGCACTGGCCTCGGATGGTTCGGCCAATTCGACGGCTGTTACATCTTCAAGCTCTTTCAATGCGGCTTGGGCCTCTAGCGCGGTCTTCTCGGACATGGACTCACCTCTCATAGGTTTGGGTGCCAGTGACACCCTCGCGCTGCAGCCTGTCGCGCAGCACTTCGATTTCAATTGTCAGGTCGCTTTTGTCATCCAACAAGAGCCTTTCTGTACGGGCGGCGAAATTCTGCTCTAGGTCGTCGAGCAGGGCCTCGTAGTCTTTCCGCGCTTCGGGGTCCCGATTGCGGGCATAAACGTCCGAGAACTTGATGGTCGCGTCGCGGGCACCCATCAAGTAAACGCCGAGATATTTTCGTGCAGCCGTCAGATCGCGCGGATCTTCTTCAACGGTGCGGAACAACCGGCGCGCGGCCGTCTGGAACTGGGCAACGCGGGCCTCGAGGCCGCGATCGCCGCAACGTTTGATGGCGTCGCCCATGGCCTCAAGGTGGCTTTCGGCCCCTTCAATGGCGCGGGCCACACGGTCGTTCTGAAAGTGATCGACACCTTCCATCCCCTTATCGCTCAGAGGATCAGGCCCAAAGGCCATCATGTGCAAAACGGCGCCAACCACGGCATAGATGATCGGAGCGGCGATACCACCAGTGGCGGCCCATCCCGCAAGCGCGAGACCGCCCCCGGTCAAAAGCGATCCCAGAATTTTGCGTGGCAGCGCCGGACGTCTTGCGACCTTGCGGGCCTCATAGGCTTCTTGCGCCAACAACCCTTCGCGGGTCAGCCACGCGGCAAGAAGCAAAGTACCAAGAGCCAGCAGGTTTAGCGCCATCGCAACCGGACCATCGCCAAAGGCCTGCCAAATCAGGGGGAAGGGGGCGAAAAACAAAAGGTTGGCGCGTCCGCCGGCACGACTGCGCCGCGCGCCCTCGAACGGGGCGGGCTGCGGCGGTCGGTTTTGTGATTGGGGGGTGCCGGTCGGGCTATGCTCTCCGCCGTATCGCTGTGCCATCAGACGCCCCCGGAAATTGAAACATACAGGATCAATACGAGCAGCAGCACATAGGCCAATTTTTGCAAAGCGGTGCCCGACATCTGGCATGTTCCTCTGAATACCTGCTGTAAACTTAAGCAGTCCAGCATGATCTTGCTAGGGGGAACATAGCACAGTGTACGTCAGAAAATCCGGCAATTTTCCTTTGTTCATAATTTCTTGGCATCGAGGCGCAAAGTTTGAACAAAGTCTGCCGGATCATTTCCGCTTTGTCGGCTTCGCACGAGAGGTCGGGCCGGGCTTGGGCGCGTTGGGGTTGCGGCGCTTGCGTTCCGGTTTCCGGCGGGTTTCCGGCGGTGTCGCACCGTCCAGGCCCAATTGATCCCGCATGACGCGGCGACGGATTTCTTCGACTTCACCCGACTTCAGATTACCAAGCTGGAATGGCCCGTAAGATACACGGATCAACCGGTTCACACCCATTCCGACGGCTTCCATGGCGCGGCGAATTTCGCGGTTGCGCCCCTCGCGAATGCCAACGGTCAGCCAGGCATTCGCCCCCTGTTGGCGATCCAGCGTCACTTGCATGGGCTGGAATTTTTCGCCTTCGATCACGATGCCCTTGCGCAAAGGATCAAACGTCCCGTCGGTGGGGCGACCGTTGACGCGGACCCGGTATTTCCGAAGCCAGCCTGTCGAGGGCAATTCAAGCTGACGCTTGAGCCCGCCATCGTTGGTCAACAACAGCAGACCTTCAGAGTTGAGATCGAGGCGCCCAACGGTCATGACCCTAGGCAGCGTCTCGGGCAGTTCGTCAAAGATGGTCTTGCGTCCCTGTTCATCTTTGTGGCTGGTCACCAGCCCCGTGGGCTTGTGATACAGCCACAGACGTTCGGGCTCAGGTTCGGACAAAGGCTTGCCGTCGACGGTGATCTTGTCCTCAGCCGTGACATTCAATGCCGGGCTTTGGATTTTGCGACCATTGACGGTCACACGACCGGCTTCGATCATGCGCTCGGCCTCGCGGCGGCTGGCGACGCCTGCGCGGGCCAGAACTTTGGCGATGCGGTCGCCTTTGGGTGTTTCTTGGGTCATGGAGGTGTCCTAACCCGCTTTGGGGGATTGCGAAAGGGGGCTTGGCAGGGCACATCAACAACTATGGTGTTCACAAGTTATATGGAACAAGCGCTGGAAGAGGCGCGAGCGGCGGCGAAACGGGGAGAAGTGCCCGTGGGCGCTGTGATCGTGTCGCCAGAGGGCAAGGTGGTTGCGCGCGCCGGAAACCGTACGCGCGAGTTGCATGACCCCACCGCCCATGCCGAAATCCTTGCCATGCGTCATGCCTGTGCAAAATTGGGCAGCGAACGGCTTGTTTCGCATGATCTTTATGTGACGCTTGAACCCTGTCCGATGTGCGCCAGCGCAATTAGTCAGGCACGGATCGCGCGGGTGTATTATGGGGCGGCCGATCCGAAATCCGGAGGTGTGGCACAGGGGCCGCGCGTGTTTTCACATGCACAAAGCCATCATGTGCCGGAAGTCTATGATGGGATTGCCGCCGCCGAAGCCGAAACCCTTTTGAAAGACTTCTTTGCGCTTCGGCGGGAATAGGAAACGGGGCCGTTTTGCCAGCCCCGCCTTAATTAGGCGTCGATCACAAAAATCTCTCGCGGGATGTCCGCAAGCGGTTTGCCGCCTTCGGGTGTGATGACAAAGCTTTCGGTGATCGCAAGACCCCATTCTGGTGTCCAAAGGCCGGGCATCAGGTGAAACGTCATGTTTTCCTCGATCCGCGAGGTGTCGCCGGGCCGCAAGCTCATCGTGCGTTCGCCCCAATCCGGGGGATAGCTGAGACCAATCGGATAGCCGGTGCGGTTGCCTTTGGTATATCCGGCTTTGGCAAAGCTCTCATAAACACATGCGGCGACCTCTTCGCAGGTGACGCCGGGGCGTGCCGCTGCAAAGGTGTCTTCAATCGCCCGCAGAACGGCACCTTCTGCGCGCCGGATGTCCTCGGGAGGAGAGCCGAGAAACAGGGTGCGGCTGATGGGACAGTGGTAACGGTGATAGCATCCCGAAATCTCGAAATATGTGGCCTCTCCTTTGGTAAGAGGGCGGTCGTTCCATGTGATATGTGACGCCGAGGCCTCGAGCCCCGAGGGCGCAATGGGGGCGATCGCAGGATAATCACCCGCCAGTCCGGGAAGTCCCGCAACACCGGCGGCCTGCACCTCGGCGACCAGTTCGTGCTTCGGGCGTCCTTCCCGAAAACCTGTGCGCAGGGTCGCGTGCATATGCGCGCTCAATTGTCCGGCTTTGCGCATCAGGGCCAGTTCTGTGTCGCTTTTCACGGCACGTTGCCAGTTCACAAGACCCGTTGCATCCTCAATCACATCGCGCCCAAAGGCGGTTTCGAGAACACGGTGCGATGCCGCCGAATAGTAGTAATTGTCCATCTCAACCCCAAGGCCTGATGTCCAGTCGCGCTCTCTCAGCAAGGTCACAAGAGAATCATAAGGGTGATGCACGGGGTGCTGAACATGCTCCTCGGGCCAGTCGAACAGATTTGACGGATCAAGCCAGGACGTCTGGGCCGCGCCGGGTTTGTCCTGTGTGCGCCCCCACCAAAGCGGTGATCCACTGGAATGCAGAATGACGGCTTGCGGGACATAAAAGCTCCAACCGTCATAACCTGTCAGCCATGCCATGTTGGACGGGTCGGTGACGATCAGGGTCTCGATCCCCTGTTGTGACATAGCATTTCTGGTGCGTGACAGCCGGTCATCGTATTCGGCCTTTGTGAAATCTGATGATGCCATGTCAGAGATCCAATGCTTGCATGACTTCGGGTTCAATCACATCCACGCCGGGCAGGCCCTTGGCCAGTTTTTCGGCGGATTGCTCGAGAATCGGGAAGGTGCGGTAATGGCAGGGGATCACGGTTTTGAAGTCGAAATACCGTTTGGCGGCATAGGCCGCGCCCTTCATGTCCATCGTAAAGTGGCCGCCGGCACAAAGAATGCCAATGTCCGGTTTATAATAGTCGCCGATCCAATCCATGTCGGCCATGATGTCGGTATCTCCCGAGATATAGACCGTTTTGCCTTCGGCGCGCAGGATATACCCGCATTCCGAACCGGCGGCCTTGGGGCCGTCGTCCGATCCGAAGGTCGACGAGTGTACCGCGTTCACCATGGTGAGCGTGACCCCGCCCAGATCGACCGTGCCGCCTTTGTTGAAACCGACGGTTTCCATGCTTTCCTGTTCACTCCAGAACGACATCAAGTCGTACTGGCCGACAATCGGGATCGAAAGCTTGCGGGCCAGTGGCAACATGTCTGCGACATGATCAAAATGTGCATGCGTAAGGATCAGGTGCGTCGCGCCGCTGATTGCGGCCTCGTGCTGGTCTTCAGGCAGCATCGGGTTGCCGGTCAGCCAGGGGTCTACCAACAGGACCTTGTCACCGGTTTCAATTCTGAACGAGGCATGTCCCAGCCATATGATTTTCATCTCAAAACTCCCTGTGTTTCGAAATCAGCCTAGCACCTTTCATCAAGGAAGAAAGACACCTTGAGCGGGCTGCGATACTTCCTCTGAAATTAAGGTCCGACAGGGGCCGTGATTTGGTTCCGCCGCGCCGTCAGGCGCGGCCCGGCCCAACGCTGTACCTGCAGGTCTGCTGCTGGTAAAAGGGGCGGGAGAGCCGCTTTCCACGATCAAAACCGGCTCAGTGCTTGCACCGCCGTAGCGGGAAGGCTAAAGGCTGTTTCCAAGTTTTAACTGGAGTTTTGGCATGTCGATTGACAAGGACACAGCCGCACGTGTGGCCAAGTTGGCGCGCATCAAGGTGGAAGATGACGCGCTGCCCGCACTGGCACAGGAATTCAACACCATTCTCGGCTTTATCGAACAGCTGAATGAAGTGGATGTGGAAGGTGTCGAGCCGATGACATCGGTAACCCCGATGCGTCTGAAACGTCGCGAAGATGTGGTGACGGATGGCAATCAACAAGAAAAAGTTCTGGCCAATGCGCCTGACGCCCGCGAGGGCTTTTTCGCCGTGCCGAAGGTGGTGGAATAATGACTGATCTCAACACTCTGACCCTCGCCGAAGCGCGCGACAAGCTGCGCTCCAAAGATGTGACCTCGGTCGAACTGACCCAAGCCTGCCTGTCTGCAATCGAGACATCCGGTTCGCTGAACGCCTTTGTGCACAATACGCCTGAAATCGCATTGGAGCAGGCCAAGGCCGCTGATGCGCGTCTGGCGGCGGGTGATGCATCGGCAATGTGTGGTCTGCCATTGGGGATCAAGGACCTGTTCTGCACCAAGGGCGTTCCTTCTCAGGCCGCATCAGGGATTCTGGAAGGGTTCACCCCCGAGTACGAATCCACCGTGACACAAAACCTGTTCGATGCGGGTTCGGTCATGCTGGGCAAGTTGAACATGGACGAATTCGCGATGGGCTCGTCGAACGAGACATCGGTATATGGCAACGCAGTCAGCCCATGGCGTCGTGGTAACGAAGACACCCCGCTGACGCCGGGTGGATCTTCTGGCGGGTCGGCCTCTGCTGTTGCTGCTGATCTTTGCCTTGCCGCGACCGGTACGGATACAGGCGGCTCGATCCGCCAGCCCGCGGCCTTTACGGGCATCGTCGGGATCAAGCCGACCTATGGCCGTTGTTCGCGCTGGGGCGTCGTCGCTTTTGCGTCCTCGCTGGATCAGGCGGGTCCGATGACCAAAACCGTGCGCGATGCAGCGATGATGCTGGAAGCCATGTGTGGCCATGACCCCAAAGACAGCACCAGCGTTGACCTTCCCGTGCCGAATTTCGAGGCGATGCTGACCGGCGACATCAAGGGCAAAAAGATTGGTATTCCAAAAGAGTACCACATGGACGGTATGCCCGATGAAATCGAGGCCCTGTGGGCCGAGGGCCGCGAGATGCTCAAAGCTGCGGGTGCCGAGATCGTTGATATCAGCCTGCCGCACACCAAATACGCGCTGCCGGCCTATTACGTGATTGCGCCAGCCGAAGCGTCGTCGAACCTTGCACGCTATGACGGCGTGCGGTTCGGGCATCGTGCGTCTTTGGCTGCGGGTGACGGTATCACCGAAATGTATGAAAAGACCCGCGCCGAAGGCTTTGGACACGAAGTTCAGCGTCGCGTGATGGTCGGCACCTATGTGTTGTCGGCAGGTTTTTATGACGCGTACTATAACCGTGCGCGCCGTGTTCGCGCCTTGATCAAGAAAGACTTTGACGATGCTTTCGCTGCCGGGATCGATGCGATCCTGACACCGGCAACACCGTCGGCGGCATTTGGTCTGGGCGAGATGACCGACGAAGATCCAGTGAAAATGTATCTCAACGATGTGTTCACCGTGACAGTGAACCTCGCTGGGCTGCCCGGCATTTCGGTTCCGACAGGTCTGGATCATCAAGGGTTGCCTTTGGGGCTTCAGTTGATCGGGCGTCCATGGGAAGAGGGTGATCTGCTGAACACCGCTTATGCACTGGAAAGCGCGGCAGGATTTGTAGCCAAACCCGGCAAATGGTGGTAAAACTGCTCAAAACCAAAAAGTAAGAGCAGGTTCTGACATTATGCGAGTGTTTCTGACGGGCTGTGCCCTCGTGGCTTTGGCCGCGTGCCAACCGGCGATTCCGGATAGCGCTGCGGGGGTTGGCTTTGACAATCCCGTAAACTCTCCTCAGGTGCAAAAGCAGCGGGACGAGGCGATAACGGCAGGGACAACTGCCGCTATTCCTCCTGCCCAGACCGTGTCTGAAGAGACCTTGGCGACGTTGCAGCGCACGTCGGTGCCTGCCGCGACGCCCGCGCCACAACCGGCGCCGGTTCCGGTCGCAGCGGCCCCCAAGCCGCAACCGCAACCTGTTCCTGTCGCGACTGCTGCAGTGGCGACCGCTGCTGTGGCAAGCACACCTGAGCCGCCCGCACCGTCCAGCAGTTCCGCAAGCACGCCTTTGACCACACCGGATGGGGTCGTGCATGCAAGCCCGTCCAATCCAGCGCCTGTTTTGATGAATAATCCGGGCCTGTCGGATGAGAACAACTTTGAAGCCGTCGGCGCACGTCGCTCCATTGATGCGGACGCCGAACGTCTTGCAAATGCACGTGCCAACTACAAAGTTATTGAGCCAACTGCCGTGCCAAAGCGCTCGGGCAGCGGAGGCCCCAATATCGTCTCTTATGCCCTCGTTTCCAAAAATGCAGTGGGCACCAAGGTCTATTCGCGCGTGGGTCTCAAAAACGCCGCCCGTTATCAAAAGGCCTGTGCAGGGTATCCTTCCGACAACGAGGCACAAGCCGCGTTTCTCTCCAAAGGGGGGCCTAAGCGCGACAGGCTTGGACTGGACCCTGACGGGGATGGCTTTGCATGTGGATGGGATCCGTCCCCCTATCGCAAAGCCGCTGGCGGCTAGGTCCTGAATGCCGGATTTATCCGCACCCGTTATCCAAGCGCCCTGCGAAAGCTTTGGCCCGCGCCGGAACAATGCGCGGCCTGATCTGGTCGTCGTTCACTATACTGCGATGGATACCGCAGAGGATGCGCTTGAACGGCTGTGTGACCCAGAAGTCGAAGTCTCCGCCCATTACCTGATCGCCGAGAACGGTCGCCTTTGGCAGATGGTTCCCGAAGAGATGCGTGCGTGGCATGCCGGTGCCGGAGCATGGGGGGATATCGCCGACGTCAATTCACGTTCGATCGGTATCGAGTTGGCAAATACGGGGCAGCATCCGTTTCCGGAACTTCAAATGCGGGTGCTCGAAAGTTTGCTGCGAGACATATCTGCTCGTTGGGGAATATTGCCAGAAGGGGTGATAGGTCACTCGGATATGGCGCCGGGGCGAAAATGTGATCCGGGACCGCGATTCGATTGGACAAGGCTGGCCTTGCAGGGGCTTGCGTTGCGCCTGCCCGAGGGGGCAGCCAAAGCGCCGAACTGGGATGTGTTTCGCAACACCGTGAAGGCCTTCGGCTTTCCCGACGTGCCGGACGAAACGCTTCTTGAGGCAGTGCGACTGCGGTTTCGCCCTTGGGGGCGGGGGGCGCTGGATGCTGAGGACATGCGTGTCTGTGACGGGCTTGCTCGCCTTTTGCCATGATCTTTGCGGAAAAGCGCAAAAACCTTTTCGGATCACAACGTGCTGTGATTGACCTGCCGTGCCTGAGGGCCTAAGTCGGCAAGGCACAGAGGGCTGGATGGCCGCGGGGGCGCAAGCCCGCGAGGAAAGTCCGGACTCCACAAGGCAACGGTGCCGGGTAACGCCCGGCCGGGGAAACCCGAGGGAAAGCGCCACAGAGAACAGACCGCCACTGCTTGCAGGGGTAAGGGTGAAACGGTGGAGTAAGAGACCACCGCGCTGATGGTAACATCGGCGGCACGGCAAGCCCCACCGGGAGCAATGCCAAATAGGGATCGCGCGTGGCCTTGGCCACAGGGGTGTCTTGCCCCGAGCAGATCCGGGTTGGCAGCTAGAGGGGTTTCGGTAACGGAATCCCAAGATGAATGGTCATCCAGGAGAGGGAACTCTCTGGACAGAATCCGGCTTATAGGCCCTCTGTGCATATACGACCCAACACCAGCGTATCAGCGCCCCGATGGGGCCCACAGGGATGAGGGATGGCCCGACTGAACGGCCCATCCCCCTCGTTTTAAGATCACATAGCGGCCAGCGTAGTGGCCTTCCCGTTGTCCGGGAAGCAGGCCCCGATCATAGTCTTCGCTTTTTCTTTTCCTTCAGGACTTGGCGAATTGTTTTTCCAAAGGCTTTGTCCTTGGAGCGTCTCTCGGCAAGGCTGGCAGAGTTATAGGCATCCTCGGCCAGCAGCTTGCGCCATCTTTCAAGCCGATCCCGACTGATCTCGCCCTTTTCAAGCGCATTCAGGACGGCGCAGCCGGGTTCGCTCTGGTGTTGGCAATCGTTGAACTTGCACTGAGTGGACAGCTCCTGCAGGTCTGCAAAAACGCTCTCGATACCAGCGGTCGCATCCGCCAGTTGCAATTCGCGCATGCCGGGCGTGTCTAGAACCAGACAGCCCCCCCGCACGAGATGCAATTGCCGCCGTGTGGTCGTGTGTCTGCCCTTGGCATCGTCTTCCCGAATCGATTGCGTTTCAATCGACGTGTTTCCGGCCAGCGCATTGGTCAGAGTGGACTTGCCCACACCGGATGATCCCAGAAACGCGACGGTTTTTCCGGCGCCGCACCATCGCGCCAGCTTCTGTGCGGGTTCTTCGCCTCTGGCATCCAGCGCAACCACGGTCGCATGGTCCGAGATGGCACGGGCCTGTTCGACAAACTCTTCGTGGGACGGGGCAAGATCGGTTTTGGTCAGGACAATCACAGGTGTGATGTCCGAGTCCAAGGCCAGCGCGATATAGCGTTCAAGACGCGCCACGTTGAAATCCTGATTGCACGAGGTCACGATAAAGGCGGTATCGATGTTGGCCGCAATCAGCTGGACCTGACGGTCAGATCCTGGCGCCTTGCGTTTGACAAGGCTTTTGCGCTCAAGGACCCGGCTGTGCTTTTGTGTGTCCGGATCGAACAGCACCCAATCACCCACCGTTACGTCCTGATCCGGAGGTAGGGTCAGGTCAAGATCGTTGCCAACGGCATGAAGCCCGCTGCGGTGCACTTCAATGATCCTGACAGGCGGATTCTGTGTGAGTTCGTCAATGCTGATCTGGCGGGCAAAAAAGGGCTGCCAGCCCAGCGTGTCGATTTTAGATTTCTGAATTTCTGTGGCCTCGCTCTTGGTCGAGGTCGGCAGAAAACTGGAATAGTCCCGTGTCATCGTGGGAATACTTTCATATGTCGTCCGAAAGGGGCTTTCGGATTTGTAAGGCTTTGTGTGTATTGAGGTCGCAAACAAGCCTGCCGTCAAATCAAAGATGACGGGCGCTTCGTGATTTGTTTGCATCGGAAGGCTTTGCGCCTCCCAGCCTTACCGGGACATAAAATCTCCATTGTCTTCATGCTTTTAATATTCGTGGCATGTGTGGTATTCAAGACCAAGCCACCAGATGCGGGATTTTCCCGTGCTTTGTGCGGCCAGACGTTGCCGGTTTGCCTTAAATCGGTCTGACCCACGAGAAAAATTGAGATTGCTCAAGTTTCTTTGGGAAACGCCATTGACTCGGGCGCGCGCATCATTAAAAGGCAGGCTTCATGAGAATTTCACGGGCGCTGCCGCCCGCGCAGGAGAAGAACAATGGCGAAGCCGACGACCATCAAGATCCGTCTGAACTCGACCGCGGGCACGGGCCATTTCTACGTGACCAAGAAAAATGCGCGAACCATGACCGAAAAGATGGTCGTACGCAAGTACGACCCGGTGGTGCGCAAGCATGTCGAGTACAAGGAAGGCAAGATCAAGTAAGATCGCCCCTTGAGACTAAATGCAAAAGCCGCACCCTAGGGTGCGGCTTTTTGCTTTTCCTAGCATGGACCGCGCCCTGAATTCAGACTCTTTTGATTTCAGAGAGGTCGCCATGAGACCACCAATACACATTCGCCGCGCCATGCCCGGAGACCGCAGTGCGGTAACCCAGTTGTTTCGCAAATCCTATCCGCAGCTTTTGCCGGACGAATATTCCGCGCCCACGCTGCGTGCGGTTCTGCCCCATATTACAACGGCGCAACCTGGCCTGCTGGCCTGTGGGACCTATTACCTTGCGCAGGATGATCAGGGCGCTGTCATCGGGGCAGGAGGGTGGACCGACGTTAGCCCTGCGCGCGGTGTAAGCCGCGAAGGGGAAGGGCACATCAGGCATGTAGCAACCCATCCCAGCCATCTGCGTCGGGGAATCGCACGGGACCTGATCGAGCATTCGCTGTCAGCGGCCCGTGACTTTGGTTTGAGCCGCATGCATTGCATGAGCACGCTGACAGCAAGACCGTTCTATGAGGAAATGGGATTCGAAGCGGTGGGCGAAATCGAACTAACGCTGGCGCCGGGGGTTCATTTTCCGGCGGTTCAGATGATTAGCGAAATCTGATCCTTGAAATGCAAAAGGGCCGGTCACATGGACCGGCCCTTGGCGTTCTAAACGACTGTGCTGCTTACTCGCGGTTGCCGAACAGCGACAAGAGCATCATGAACATGTTGATAAAGTCCAGATACAGGCTCAACGCGCCCATGATCGCGGCTTTGCCCAGCCACTCTTGATCGCCCGAATGGGCCATCTGCAGGTAAGTTGTTTTGATCTTCTGTGTGTCATATGCGGTCAGACCAGCAAAGATCAGCACGCCAAGGATCGACACCGCAAAAGCGATTGCAGGCGAGCCAAGGAAGATGTTCACGATCGACGCAACAACGATCCCGATCAAACCCATGATGAGGAACGAACCCCAACCCGAGATGTCTTTCTTGGTGGTGTAGCCCCAGAGAGACAGACCGGCAAAAGCGATCGAAGTGATCAGGAACACCTGCGCGATTGAATATCCGGTGAACACGATAAAGATCGAGCTCATCGAGACACCCATTACGGTGGCGAACACGTAGAAGAACAGTTGTGCGCCAGCAGCCGACAGGCGGTTGATTGCGGCACCAAATGCAAAGACCATCAGAAGAGGCGCGAACATGATCACCCACTTCAGAGGTGACGCGTAGATCGCATAACCCAGCGATGTCAGATAGGTATCTGCATTCAGCTGGCCGCTTGCTGCGGTTGGATCTGTGGTGGTTGCCAGACCTGCAAGAGCCCAGGCTGCGACGAAAGTGATCAAGGTGCCTACGGACATTGTGCCGTAGACTTTGTTCATGTGGGCGCGAAGCCCTTCGTCAATCTGGGCCGTGCGGACGCCCGCAGAGCTCCGGATTGTGTCAAATTCAGCCATTAAAGCCTCCGAGATTAAACTAGTTGTGCCGCCGGATCGCTCCGGCAGCCGTCTTGGTAAATATCGGTCAGCTTTCAGTCTTTTTCAAGGCGTTTAGCCCCGAAAATACTGTTGATTGGGTTATCCGCGCCAGTTGGCCGGAACATCCCACGCAAAACGTTTTGCTTCTGCCGAGGCTTCTTCGCGTGTCAGGCCCATATCAAGGAGGGCCGCATCGTCCAGACCGGACAGTGCGCGACGTTGACGATACAACGCCATCAGGCCGCCAAGAGTGGCTTTGTTAGAGGAGGAGAGGCCGGCGTAGCGACCGAGTGTTGCGATGAAGGTCATAGTCCTGTCCTTTCTAGAATGAAGATGGTTTCGTGCGTTTCCATCAGATTGCTTGATGTATATGGGGGAGTATGATTTATTTTGAAAACGAATGTTTGTGAGATGAAATATCAATAACGGTGATGTAATGCGGAACCTTGATGTTACTACGTTGCGTAGTTTTGTTGCAGTTGCCGATCTTGGGGGGGTAACCAAGGCGGCGGGTTTCTTGCATCTCACCCAGTCAGCGGTCTCTATGCAGTTGAAAAGACTTGAAGAGTTGATCGGGGTCTCTCTTCTCGACCGATCGGGGCGCGGGATCGCTCTTACGCCGGCCGGCGAGCAGCTTTTGGGGTATGCGCGCCGCATGGTGTCCTTGAATGACGAGGTTATCCGGCGTCTGACACATGAAGAATTCGAGGGTGAAATCACTTTGGGTGTGCCTCACGACATCGTTTATCCGGTGATTCCACGTGCGATGCAGCAATTTGCGGCCGCTTATCCGCGTGTCAAAGTGCATTTGATTTCATCGTATACGCGGGCCCTGCGGTCACAGTTCGACAAGGGCGAGTGCGATTTGATCCTGACCACAGAGGCACAAAGCGCATTCGGGGCTGAGTTGCTATGCACCTTGCCGATGGCTTGGGTCGGTGCACCCGGTGGGGCCACTTGGCGCCGCAGACCGTTTCGGTTCGCCTCTGGCGCCAATTGCGTGTTCCGTTCAAACGCGATCCGCGCCTTGGATGAGGTCGGCATCGAGTGGGAAATGGCCGTTGAGACCAATTCGGAACGCACGGTCGAAGCAACGGTAAGTGCCGATCTCGGGGCGATGGCCATGATTGAGGGGACACAGCCGCCCTATCTCGAAGTGATCGAGCATAATGGCGCGCTGCCTGATCTCGGGGTGCAGAATATCAATCTTTATGGCGCAGAGGCTGGCAAGGGCGATGTGATTGCCTATCTCGCGGATTTGCTGCGCAAAGGGTTTCATCCGATGCAGGGGCGGTACGATATTCAGTCCGCGCACCGCCGACATGCAAATGCAGGCGCCCGCTAAGGGGCGCCTGTGCGGGGGGTTAGAGCCCCATTGTAACCACAACTTTGCCGGTGGATTTGCGTTTGCGCAAAAGATCCATGGCCTCGTTGGTTTGTTCCAGTGGTAGCGTGTTGCTGACGTGCGGTTTGATCCGTCCTTCGCCGTACCATTGGAAAAGAGTGGTCAGGCTGTCGACGACGACTTGGGGTTTGAAGGCGATATATCCCCCCCAATACAAACCCATCACAGTGAGGTTCTTCACCAAAAGGTGATTGGTCGGAACCTGAGGGACTTCGCCGCTAGCAAAACCAATAGGCAACAAACGCGCCTCTGGGTTGCAGGCCCGGAAGGCCGCTTTCCACTGTTCGCCACCAACCGGATCATAGACAACATCCGCCCCGCCAAGCGATTTCACAACCGAGCGGATATCCTCGTTTGTTGCATCAATGAGGTGATCGGCACCGGCTTTCTTGGCGACCTCGAGCTTGTCCGCGCCGCGCGCACAGGCGATGACGTTTGCGCCCATGAGCTTGCCGATTTCAACCGCTGTCAGGCCAACACCACCGGCAGCGCCAAGGACCAAAAGCGTCTCGCCGGGTTGAAGGCGGGCGCGATAGTCGAGCGCAACGTGGCTGGTGCCGTAGGCAATCAAAAACGCAGCGGCGTCTTCAAATGGCATGTCATCGGGCAAAGGAACGGCGCGAGAGGCATCAAAACAGCCATATTCGGCCAATCCGCCCTGTCCGCCAAAAACGGCAACGCGGGTTCCAACAGCAGGGCCGTTTGTGTCTGGTCCCAAGGCGTCAACAACACCGGCCACTTCCATGCCGCCAATAAAGGGCAGGGCAGGTGTTTCCTGATAGGTGCCTTTTTGCATGAGCAAATCTGCAAAGTTGAGGCCGCAAGCACCTACTTTAACGCGAATCTCTCCGGGGCCAGGTTCAGGCATGGGCAAGTCCAAAACCTCGGGACGGGTCTCGTGAGATGTGATCTGATAGGCGCGCATTAAGGTCTCCTGATTGATGTGCTGTTTTTAATCGTTCGGGCGAGCTTGTCAAAAAACATTTGAAAAACAAGATTGTTCGCCTGTTCCGTTGCGTTCGCATTTCTCCTCATGATTGCACGAGTGCGGGCGGGAGTATCCGAAGGCTTGTGTCAAAATTCTTGATCTGTTGAGGAAAACTGTTAAAGTGGGGCGATCGCCGTTGGGAAAAGCGGTGACAGGACAACAGGGGCATTTGCCTGCCCGCCAGGGGATCATGGCAAGCGTGGCATGTCACTTAACAGAGTAATTGTGAGGAGTCGTTTGATGACCCATCCAGTAGACGTACATGTCGGCAAGCGCATTCGTCAGCGTCGTTGGCTAACAGGCATGACACAACAGCAACTTGCGCAGCAGGTTGGTATCAAGTTTCAGCAGATTCAGAAATATGAAACCGGTGCGAACCGGGTCAGCGCATCGCGCCTCTGGGATATTGCTGACGCTTTGGATGTTCCGGTGAGTTTCTTCTTTGAGGGGATCGAAGACGCCGAAGCTACCGAGTCGACTTCAAATGTGCCCGCCGATCTGATGGGAGACAAGGAAGCACTTGATTTGGTGCGGTCCTACTATTCCATCCCCGAAAACCAGCGTCGGCGTTTGTTCGAACTGGCACGGGTTTTAAGTGACGTAGCTTGAGTTTGAGCCTCTGCTGGGCTAGCGGTGACTGAAACCCATCCGCTCTGCAGAGGCCCAGTCAAGTGAACATCACCGAACAAAATGATATTGTCGAAGCGGCGCACGCGATGGCGGATGCCGCTAGATTTGCGATTCTCCCTTTTTTTCGGGCGCAGGGACTTTCTGCCGACAACAAATTGGCGGGGGGATTTGACCCCGTCACCGAAGCGGACCGCGCCGCAGAGCGTGCAATGCGTGATGTTCTTGCACGGTTGCGGCCGCATGATGCCATCTTGGGCGAAGAATACGGCCACAGCGACGGGACGTCCGGTTTGACCTGGGTCTTGGACCCGATTGACGGCACACGCGGATTTATTAGCGGAACACCGACATGGGGTGTCTTGATCGCCCTGTCTAACGATGCCGGTCCGGTTTTCGGAATTATTGACCAGCCCTATATTCGTGAACGGTTTGTGGGCGGCTTTGGTGCATCATTTGTGGATGGCCCGAGCGGGCCCATGGATTTGGCGTGCCGGAAAGAAAGCACCCTCGAAGAGGCGATATTGCTCACCACTTTCCCTGAGGTGGGGTCTGCGACGGAGGCTGCGGCCTTTGGGGCCGTTTCCGAGAAGGTGCGACTGACGCGCTATGGGATGGATTGTTATGGGTATGCTCTTGTCGCAACAGGGCAGGTCGACCTTGTGATTGAGGCGGGTCTGAACGCCTATGACATTCAGGCGCCGATTGCTGTTGTCGAGGCCGCTGGCGGCATTGTCACCGATTGGCAAGGCGGTCCGGCACATGACGGAGGCCGCGTCATTGCCGCCGCAAATGAAAAAGTACATGCAGAGGCTTTGGCGATATTGAGCCAGTATTGACCTGATCGGATTGCTGGGCCAATTTGGCCAAGCTTCGAGTCCTTTGCCCGTATTCTGTCGGAGCGCTTCACACTTCACTCACCGAAACGGGCCAGATGAAGTGTGAAAGGACTCTTGATGGCTGAAATTCTCATAAAAAATGCATCCCATGTTTTGACCATGGATGATGCGCGCCGTGAAATGGCCGGTATTGATATCCGTATCAAAGACGGGGTGATTGCCGAAATCGGGCATGGGCTTGCTGGTGGTGCGGAAACGGTTCTGGCCTCTGGCTGTGTTGTGACGCCGGGGGTGGTCAACACGCACCACCACCTTTACCAAACCCTGACGCGCGCGGTTCCGGGGGGGCAAGACGCGCTTTTGTTTGGATGGTTGCAGACGCTCTATCCGATCTGGAGCAGGTTTGGCCCGGACGAAATGTTCATCTCGGCGCAGGTGGGATTGGCGGAATTGATGCTGTCGGGATGTACGCTGACATCAGATCATTTGTACCTGTTTCCAAACGGCGCACGTCTGGAAGACACGATTGATGCCGCGGCAGAGATCGGCATGCGATTCCATCCCACTCGCGGCGCGATGAGCATCGGTGAAAGCGACGGGGGCTTGCCACCGGACATGCTGGTTGAGCGGGAAGAAGACATTCTGAACGATGCGATCCGGTTGGTCGACCGGTTCCACGATGCTTCGGAGGGATCGATGTGTCGTGTTGGCGTGGCGCCGTGCTCGCCCTTTTCGGTCAGCCGCGACCTGATGCGCGATGCTGCTATTCTCGCGCGGGATAAAGGGGTGATGTTGCACACCCATCTTGCCGAAAATGATGAAGACATTGCCTATAGTCTTGAAAAGTTTGGCTGTCGTCCGGGCCAGTACGCCGAAGATCTGGGCTGGACAGGTGATGATGTGTGGCATGCCCATTGCGTCAAGCTTGATGGTCAGGAAATTGATCTGTTTGCACGGTCCAAAACAGGTGTCGCGCATTGTCCTTGCTCGAACTGTCGTTTGGGCAGCGGTATCGCGCCCGTGCGGGCAATGCGAGACGCAGGGGTGCCTGTCGGGCTGGGTGTGGATGGCTCGGCCAGCAACGATGCGGGAAACCTTGTTCTGGAAGCGCGGCAATCCATGTTGCTACAGCGGGTCAGCCAGGGGGCGGATGCCATGAGCGCCCGCGAAGCGCTCGAGATCGCAACGCGCGGCGGGGCCGAGGTTCTGGGCCGCTCTGATTGCGGACAGATTGCCGTTGGCAAGCGCGCCGATCTTGCGATCTGGGATGTCACCGGAATTGAAAGCGCAGGAAGCTGGGATCCCGCAGCGATTCTTCTGGCTGGTCCAACGCAGGTGAGAGACCTGTTCATCGAAGGGCGTCAGGTCGTGCGTGATGGAATCGTGACAACGCTGGATCTGCCAAAGGTGATCGAACGTCAAAACGCGATGGCGCAAAAACTGGCCTCTTGAAACGCGAAAAGCGCAGGGCGAACCCTGCGCTTTTTCGTTTGACCTTTTGGAGCGGGCGAGGCGATTCGAACGCCCGACCCTAACCTTGGCAAGGTTATGCTCTACCCCTGAGCTACGCCCGCATCATTGAGTGAGGCGTGAGATATAAAGAGTTGGGCTGAGCCGCAAGAGGAAAATCGACCAGAGTGCAAAAAAATGTCACTGAGGCGACGGGATTTCTTCTCGAATACGTTTAACCCGCATGAGGACACGAAAAATGCACCAGATGACCCGTCGATCTGCACTTGCTTTGCTCTTTGGGGCGCCTGTTATGGCGTTGGCCCATGGCGGGCACAGCACCGCAAAGATTCGCGCAACGGCGAAAGTGCTGAAAAACAGGAATCGGGTTGTGACGCTTAAGCTGACCGTTCTCAACACGGCAAGCACGGCATTGATTCTGGAAGATGTTTCTGTCGCGGGGGCCGAAGTCCTTTCAACAAAAGGGGCGGCCAAGGCTGCAGGCTTTGACGTGATTGAAATGGTGGTGCGACTGAGGTTCTCAAACGACGTGCCGGATGAATTTACGGTGGTGTTGGATTTTGGAGAGCAAGGGCAGGCCCATGTTTCGGCAAGCCCCTAAGGGGGGCCGCCCGAGGAGGAAGAAAGAGATGAAGATACTGGAAAATATGCGCCTTGGAGCATTGTCACTGGCAATTGTTCTTGGCATCGCGGCCGAGGGCCATGCGGCCTTTGACACTTTGGCAGTCCAACATTTTGTTCAGAGCGATCAAGTTGTTGCCGCCTGCGTGGATGCAAAGACCAGCTAAGGCGGCTTGGCCCTGACCTAGCTCCCTGTCTCGAGTTTGGTCAGCCCCTCATTGAGGGTCGCGCCCGTTCCTGCGGCCTCCATGTGTTGGCGCAGACGTTGATTATATCCCCCCGGGGTGTTCAGGGCCTCGATCAGGCTGGCTGCGGTTGATGCCTCGAGGCCGGAGGTCACGAGGTGGCGCAAAAACATCTCTCCCTGCGCCTGATCCTCGACCCGCGCAGCCAGCCAGCGCGCTGCGTCGTCGACCATTCGAGCAACAGGCGACAAAACGGCCTGAGCGCAAAGATATGCTGACATTTCTTCCGCAGAACGAAGCTTGAAAATTTGATTTCTGGCACCAAACAGGGTTTCGATCAGATCCGCGTCCCCCTGCATCATGATCGCTGAACCGCCGGTCGCAATTGACGGGAACGGCATCATGATCGCAGCGGCAGTTGCGGGTGACACCATGTCGTCCGCTTCCTCCAGTGTAGCGCCGGCCATAACGGTGATGATGCGCTGATCAGAGCGAAAGGTCAGGGCAGACAAAATGGCAGGTGCCGCCTCTGCCATGAGGCCCAGAAACACGATATCAGTGTTGTCCAGAACGGTTTGGTTGTCAGCAACGGTGACGTTTTCATAAGTCTTGGCCAATGCCGCAGATTTGTCCGTGCCGCGTTCAGAGACCGTGATTTGATGGCCGTCTGCTGCGATGCCATGCACAACGGCGGATGTGATCGTTCCAGTTCCTAAAATACCAATACGCATTGAGAAACCCTGTGTTGATGTTTCAAGAGAGTGCAGCACACAGGTGCGCGGGTGACACTCGGATGACGACGTCGTTGTGGACGTTTCCGTCACCTTACCTCAAAGCCTAGGCCTTTGGGTGGGTCCGGTTATAGACGTCCATCAGGCGTGCGGTGTCCACCGCAGTATAGGCCTGTGTGGTCGACAGCGAGGCGTGGCCCAGAAGTTCCTGAATCGCGCGCAGATCGCCGCCAGCCTCAAGCAGATGCGTTGCAAAACTGTGGCGCATGGCGTGGGGCGTTGCCGTCGAGGGCAAACCCAGCTGCATCCGTGTTTTTTCCATAACACCCGACACGATACGGGGCGACAGGCGTCCCCCACGTACCCCGCGAAACAAAGGCCCGTCGTCTTCTTTGGGATGGGGGCACAGGTCCAGATAGACCTGCACCGCGTCGCGCGCGGCATCAAGCACGGGCACGACACGTTCTTTGCCGCCTTTGCCAAGGATGCGCAGAACCGCCGGAAGGGGCGCATCCCGACCATCAAGGCCAAGGGCCTCGGAAATGCGCAGGCCGCATCCATAAAGAAGCGTGACAACCGCCATATCGCGCGCACCTACCCACGGGGTTTCGGATTGAAGCTCGACTGTATCAATCACCGCGCGCGCTGCGTCTTGATCCAGAGGGCGGGGCAGTTTCTTTTGGAATTTCGGGGCCCGCGTCGACAAAACGGCGGTTGGGTCAAAGCTCTCTCGTTCCGCCAGCCAGCGATAAAAGCTTTTGACGGCAGACAGCTTTCTGGCAAGCGACCTTGCCCCGACGCCATTGCCACGCGTAAAGGCCATCCATGCGCGCATATCGGTGACACTTATGCGGGTGAGGGGGCCAAGCCCCTGCGATTCCCCTTTGTGCAGGGTCATGAACGACAGGAATTCTGTCAGATCCCCATGATACGCCGTGAGGGTGTTTTGTGCGGCGCCACCAAGCGCCGACTGGCTGGCCAGCCACGTTTCAAGAGCGTCCGCTGCTGCGGGCGAGATCACGACAGCCAGCGCCGCATGGCGCGTTCAAACACCCCTGCAAAGAAAGCAAGCAAATCTGTGCCTTGTTGCGGGGTGAACTGGTGCGGGTCTTCTGCCCCCATCACGAGCATCCCCGGCAGACGACCGTCGCCAAAGTCCAGCTTGAGACAGGCTTCGGACCGGATCCAGTCGGAATCCTCGCCGTAAATCTGCTCGGACCCGGAATGCAATTGGCGCAAAGTCACCTGCCGCAGCGGTACATTACGCCCGCCGTTCAGATAGTCATCAATGAAACCGGGTTCGGCAACGGACAGAACATCGCCCAGTTTCTTGATGGCGGGATCATCTTCGGACTGAACCGATTCCAGAACAAGCCGCACCGAATCGACGCGCAGAATGTCGGCCACTTCACCACCGAGATCATGAAGGAAAGGTTCGAATTCGACAGGATCCAACATGCGCAGGATAGCGCGATGCACCTGATTGGTGCCGGCAAGGTTTTCATAAGCGGCGGCGATCACGCTGCGATGGGTGTCTTCCAGCCGGTCAAGCCGGGCTTCCAGACGCTCCATCGCGATGCCGCGAAGGTCGACAATGTTTCCGCCCATGGTCTTTTCATTGGCGGCGATCAGGGCGCGCATCAGATCCTGATCATCCAGAACCATATCAGGTTGCGAAATGATCTTTTCACGCAATGAATCGTCGATTTTTGCCGTGCTGCTCATGTCTGTCTCGTTCTTGTTTTTCGCGACTTTATCAGAGACCAAGGTGAAATGCCTCACCTTTTTTATGGCAAAACGAGACAGGCGGACTTTAGCTGTGTGGCTTCAAATAAAGCCACAACAACAACCCGATAAAGGCAAACACCTCGATATTCATTAGGGTATCAACGAAATTCGTCATGTCCGGTGCCCCCGCTCTTCTTTCAAGGTGCGTAACAGGCAAACCACCAGAACAAGCACGATAAAGACAAAGGGCAGGGCCCCAAGGGCGATAATGCTTTTCACCGCTTCGATGCTTCCGGACAGGATCATCACAAGGCCCAAAGCCCCGAGAACCGCCCCCCACGCCAGTTTGACTTTGGCCGGGGGATTAAGGTCGCCACCTGTTGAAAACATGCCCAGCACAAATGCCGCGCTTACCACGCTGGTTATCACGAACAGAAACGCCGCGATCACGACAACGGCGCTGGTCAGCATCGGCAGCGGAAACAGGTCCAATACGGCATAGGTCACACCATCCAGATTTGTCTCAACGACGTCGAGCAGGTGAGAATGGTCTTCAAGGATGCTGTGAAATCCAATGCCGCCAAAAATTCCAAACCAGAGGATTGAGAAAACTGTCGGGCCGATAATCACACCGGTCAAAAACTCGCGAATTGTGCGGCCACGCGAGATGCGTGCAATAAATACGCCCACAAAAGGGGCCCAGGACAGCCACCAGACCATATAGGTCAGGGTCCAGTCCGCGAACCAGTTGTGCACCTGCGTGTCCATGAACGTATAGGTCTGAAACCCCTGTGGAAGGACTCTCGCGATATAGTTCCCAAACCCTTCGACGATACCGCTCATGAGATAGGCTGTAGGGCCGATCAAAAGAAGATAGCCCAAAAGCAGTCCAGCCAGAACCATCGCGGTGTTCGACAAAAGGGCCATGCCTTTGTCCAGTTCAACCATCAACGGCAGAATGTAACATGCGACCAGAACACCAAAAACGATCAGGGTGAGCCGCAAGCCGCTATCCTCGAAACCGAACAGCACGTCGAGGCCGTCTTTGACTTGGAAAACCCCCATCGCGACCGAGCCGCCAAGGCCAATCGCAATGGCCACAATGGCCAACAGGTTCGAGATCCACGCAAAGCCGCTGGCAAACAAGCCGTCTCCGAATGTGTCGGTGATAGGGGCGCCAATCAGGCTCGGTGTGCCGCGTCGAAATGAGAAATAGGCGATCACCAGACCGGTGAGCCCGTAAATGGCCCACGCATGAAACCCCCAATGAAAATAGGTCGCAAGCAAGGCTTCCCCTGCAGCAACCCGTTCGCCGGCATAGCTTTTGACCAAGGAATAGTGTGTCAGGGGTTCCGCCGTACCCCAATATAACAGGCCCACGCCCATCCCCGCGGAGAACAGCATGCTCAACCAGGAGGCCGTTGAAAATTCGGGCAGTTCATCCTCTCGCCCAAGACGAATATTTCCATAAGGCGAAAGCGCGAGATAGAGGCTGGTCAGCAACAAAAAGCTCACCGTGAGCATGATGAACCATGCGCGGCTGCTGAACTGCAAGGCGACGGCCTGTTGGGCAAAGGCCGTCAAGCTTGCCGTGTCCACGATGCCCCAAACAGCGATAAAGCTGGTGATGGACAGCGCGATCAACAAAAGGGGATTGCGAAACATTGGGCCGCTTTCGGTTCAGGGACACTGGGAATAGGTCATATCATAGGTGGCGCGTGTGATTGAGCGATACAATAGACTTGCAGCCCACAAATGAAAAAGGCGCAGGGGACCCTGCGCCTTTGAAACATTTTTTCCGCTTGAAGTGCCCTCAGAGGATTTTGATGCCCGCCGCTTTGATGTCGGCCAGGAATGTATCAAGACCTTTGTCGGTCAAGGGGTGGTTCACCATCGATTTGATCACGCCGGGAGGGGCCGTCATCACGTCCGCACCCAAAAGCGCGCTTTGTGTCACGTGGTTCACGGTGCGAATCGATGCGGCAAGGATCTGTGTATCAAAACCGTAGTTGTCATAGATCGTGCGAATATCCGCGATCAGATCCATGCCATCGATGTTGATGTCATCCAGACGGCCGATAAAGGGCGAGATGAAAGTGGCGCCAGCTTTTGCAGCGAGCAGTGCCTGATTTGCCGAGAAGCACAGGGTCACGTTGACCATATGTCCGTCATCGCTCAGCGCTTTACAGGCTTTCAAACCATCCCAGGTCAGCGGGACTTTGACAGCAATATTCTGGGCGATCTCAACAAGCTTGCGGCCTTCGGCGATCATTTCGTCTGCGTCGGTGGCGGTCACTTCGGCCGAAACCGGCCCGTCGACCAATGCGCAGATTTCCTTCGTGACTTCGATGATGTCACGGCCGGATTTTTTGATCAGCGACGGGTTGGTGGTCACGCCGTCAACCATGCCTAGATCGTTGAGTTCAGCGATGGCATCGATTTCGGCGGTATCAACGAAGAATTTCATTGCGCGTGTCCTTTGATGGGTTGGCCTTTGTTCAGCTTGCCTTTAGCGCAAGTTTTGAGATGCTGGAAGCCCCAAGCGCAGAAGCCTTGGGGGAAGAGGCCACAGGCAGGGCCGGAAACCGAGGCAAAAGTGGACGAACAGGATTTCTTTGGAGAGGGCGAACTGGTCGCGGTGTTAACGACACAACCGCTGGATCGAAAGCTTGACTACAAGGCCCCCGAGGGCGGGTGTTTTCGGGGTGCTTTTGTCGAGGTGCCGCTTGGCCCTCGCAAGGTTCTGGGTGTGGTTTGGGCAAAAGGGCGCGGCGATTTCGATTATTCCAAAGTGCGCCCGGTCAACCGGGTTCTGGAAGTTGCGCCAATGCGGGACGAGATGCGCGGATTTCTGGAACGTGTCTCGGAATATACGCTGACACCGATGCATGCGATGCTGCGTCTGGCCACGCGCGCGCCCGGTCTGTCCGATCCGCCGTCGATGCGCAAAATCTATCGCCTTGGCGAAGGCGAGCCGTCACGCCAGACAGATGCTCGTAAACGTGTTGTCGAAACCCTGACAGAATATGGCGGGCTGGCGTTCACTCTCAAGGAACTGAGTGACATGGCCGGCGTCACATCTTCCGTGGTCAAGGGATTGGTCAAACAAGGCGTGGTGCGCGAAGAAGACACGCCGCGCGATGTGCCTTTCTTCCGCCTCGATCCTGAACATGCAGGCAAAGACCTGACGGCGGATCAGGCCGTCGGCGCAGATGCCCTGCGGGCTGGCGTGCGGTCCGGAAAGTATGGGACAACGCTTCTGCGTGGGGTCACAGGGTCCGGGAAAACCGAGGTTTACCTCGAAGCCGTTGCCGAATGTCTGCGCATGGGGCGACAGGCGCTTGTCCTCTTGCCCGAAATCGCGCTGACCGCCGAATTTCTGACGCGTGTCGAAGCGCGCTTTGGATCAAAGCCTGCGGAATGGCATTCGGGCGTGACGATGACCGAACGCCGCCGGATATGGAAAATGGTCGGGCAGGGCGGGGCACAGGTTGTCATCGGGGCGCGGTCCGCACTGTTTCTGCCCTATCAGAATTTGGGATTGATCGTTGTCGATGAAGAACACGACACCTCTTACAAGCAAGACGATGGTGTTCTGTACAACGCCCGTGACATGGCTGTTTTGCGTGCCAGCATTTGTGGGGCAAGGGTGGTTCTGGCCTCCGCAACGCCCAGTCTGGAAAGCTGGGCCAACGCAGAGGCGGGCAAATACGAAAAGCTCGAGCTGACTTCGCGGTTTGGCGAGGCTGTTCTGCCAGAGATGAAGGCGATCGACATGCGCGTCGAAGACCTGCCGGGCAGCTGCTGGATTTCGCCGTCGTTGCAAAGGGCCGTGAACACGCGGTTGGAGAAAGGCGAACAGTCACTGTTGTTCATCAACCGACGTGGCTATGCGCCGGTGACGATTTGTCGGGCCTGCGGTCACCAGATTGGATGTGACCATTGTGATGCGCGGATGGTGGAACACCGTTTCCTGAAACGCCTTGTGTGCCACCAGTGCGGTGAAACCAAGCCCATGCCTGAAGAGTGCCCTTCTTGTCATGTCGAAGGCAAGCTTGCCCCGGTGGGGCCGGGTGTCGAGCGCCTCGCGGAAGAGGCCGAAACACTTTGGCCAGAGGCAAGACTGGCCGTGCTATCGTCGGATCTTTTCGGATCTGCACGCGCCCTCAAGGAAGGGATCAACACCATTGCGGAAGGCGGGGCAGATATCATTATCGGCACTCAACTTGTTGCCAAAGGTCACAACTTCCCGCTGCTCACGCTGGTTGGTGTGATCGATGCCGACCTTGGCTTGCAAGGCTCGGATCTACGCGCGGCTGAGCGTACCTTTCAATTGATGCGTCAGGTGGCAGGGCGCGCTGGGCGCTCCGAGAAAAAGGGACAGGCCCTGCTTCAGACGTTTCAACCGGAACACCCTGTCATCAGGGCCATCCTCTCCGGAGATGAACTGGGTTTCTGGAAAACAGAAGCCGACGAACGCCGTCACGCCGGGGTGCCGCCTTTTGGACGGATGGCCGGGATCATCCTGTCCTCGCCAGATGTCCAGCAAGTGTTTGACCTCGGCAATGCTCTGGCCCGATCCGATGGCCCGATGCGCGCCATCGGTGCACAGGTCTTTGGACCCGCGCCTGCCCCCATCGCACGCGTGCGGGGACGACATCGCGTAAGGCTTCTGGTCAAGGCAGAAAAAAGCGCCCCCATTCAGGCTGCATTGGCGCAATGGGTTGGACAGTTCAAACTGAAAGGCGACATTCGCCTGTCCGTCGACATCGACCCGCAAAGCTTCTATTGATCTTTAGGTAACGCCTTGCCCGCAGGCCACGCGCGCGAGCAAGATCTTCTTCTGGCCTCAAATATCCCGGAGCGCGAGGCAGAGCCTCGCTCCTACACTGGAATTAGGCAGTGGCCGTTTTGGGGCCACGCTGGTCGATCAGAATATCTGTCGCCATCGCGCCTATCCACATACAGAACAAAGCGGCCCAGGCTGTACCGGCAAAGATCGACCCGCCAGTCACACCGGCCCCAATCGCGCAGCCACCAGCCAACATAGCACCAAACCCCATCAGCACCGCCCCAGTCATCGAACGGCGCATATTGCTCTCGCCCTCAAATCCCTGAAACTTGAATTCGCGTGTCACAATGGCGGCCAGAAACGATCCTATGACCACGCCGGGCACCAGACCGATGTCAAACTCAAGCACCGCATCGCGATCCAGAAAGAACATCAAAGTGTGTGCGGACGGTCCCGAGAATGTCGCGCTTTCGATCTGAACGGGTTCGAACGCCACTTGGGCCAGCCCGTATGTCAGCACCCAGCCGACAGCGACCGAAAAACCGACTCCCGACGCAAACACAAGCCGTTTCGCGCCAATCCGGTTTTTTCGCGCCAGAACAAGCGCAAGGCCAGCCATGACAGCGCCGAACACCAGACCGGACAGATCGGGCAGACCAAAGGCCGCGATCAGGTCGACATTGCGGCCCCCGTCCGTGATCCAGAGACCTGCGATTTTGTCCCGCCACCCCGACAGAACACCGGACAGACACATCTGGGCGACAACCGCAAAAATCAGGCCGGAAACCACCGAACGCAGGTTTCCATTGGCAGCCAGCACCAAAAGCCGGCCGGAACAGCCCCGCGCCAGCACCATGCCGACGCCAAACAGAAGGCCGCCGATAATCGCACCGGACCATGACCCCGGCACGGCCATCATCCGTGCGTCAGCGGTATGCATCAAACCCAGAGCCTGAGCACCCTGCACCCAGACGATTGCGGTTGAGATGGTCAATAGCCAAACGGCAACCTTGTCGCCCAACTCGCCACGGGCAAATTCCACCGTTGCCGCGCGCAGACAGAATTTGGACCGCTGCGCCGCGACACCAAAAATGATGCCTGTGATCAATCCCAAAACCGCCGCAGTGGGCGCTTCCCCAATTCTTTCAACAAGAGTAAGAATGTCCATGGAAACCCCTTCAAGAATATGAATGAGTGGATGTATGCCTGCTATACCGGCTTTGACCTTGATTCAGATCAGAGAAGGACGTGAAACTGCTCGCCTTACCTTTGCAAAAGGCGTAGGTGCGAAGCATGTTAAGTAAAATCTCTACCGATGACGCGCAGCACCTTCCGCTGTGGCGTAGGCCAGTGTCACTGTTGTTCGTGATGGCTTTTGGCATGCCGATCGCCTTTTACGCGTGGTATGCTCTGCTCAACAATTTTGTGATTGAGGCTGCCGATTTTGATGGCCGTGATATCGGGCTTTTGCATGCCGTGCGCGAGATACCGGGATTTCTGGCGGTTGGTGTGATCTTCATCATCCTGTTTGTGCGTGAACAGGTTCTGGGGATGGTGTCGCTTGCATTGCTCGGGGTGGCCACCGCATTCACGGCCTGGTTCCCATCGCTGGGTGGTCTCTTGACGCTGACATTTCTCAGTTCTGTCGGCTTTCACTATTACGAGACCGTCAACCAGTCCCTTCAGTTGCAGTGGATTTCCAAAGAGCGTGCCCCGCAGACATTGGGGTGGCTCCTGGCGACCGGATCGGCCAGTACGCTGATTGTGTTCGTTCTGATCGTGTTGATGTGGGATACGCTGAACCTGACATACAACATTGTCTTTATGACGGCCGGATTTACCACTGCGGCCATCGCTTTGTTTTGCCTGTTTGCCTATCCACAGTTCGAAACTGGCACGCCGCAATCCAAGAAAATGGTGCTTAAGAAACGCTATTGGCTGTATTACGCGCTGCAATTCATGTCCGGCGCGCGGCGTCAGATTTTCATGATTTTCGCAGGCTTCATGATGGTCGAAAAATTCGGCTTTGAAGTGCACGAACTCACCGGCCTCTATCTCATCAACCTTGTGATCAACATCATCGCGGCCCCTTTGCTCGGCAAGGCAGTGTCACGGTTTGGCGAACGCGCCACGCTGATCTTTGAATATGCAGGGCTGGTCATCGTGTTTCTGGCCTATGGCGGGGTCTATTGGTTTGGCTGGGGCGTGTTTGTTGCGGCCTTCCTGTATGTGGTCGACCACATCCTGTTTGGGCTGGCATTGGCGCTCAAGACCTATTTCCAGAAGATCGCCGATACCGAAGATATCGCCCCGACGGCGGCTGTTGCCTTTACGATCAATCATATTGCTGCCGTGGCACTTCCTGTACCTTTGGGGCTTTTGTGGGTCTTCTCGCCGGGGGCGGTGTTCTTTCTTGCGGCCGGAATGGCGTTGATTTCACTGTCGTTGGCATTGCTCGTGCCGCGCCACCCCGAAAAGGGCAACGAAACCCGTCTCAATCGATACTTTGGCGTTTTGGGGTAAGCGATGTCAGCGCGCGGAAGGTTTCTCGACGGGTCTACGATGGGGCATGTGGTACGCATGACCCTGACGGGGGCGACGGGGATTACCTTTGTGTTTCTCGTTGATCTTGCAAACCTGTTCTGGCTGTCGCAACTGGGCGATCCCCAGATCGTCGCCGCCATCGGATACGCCTTTGCGGTTCAGTTTTTCTCGGTCAGCACCGGCATTGGCCTGATGATTGCGTCCACCGTTATGGTGTCCAAGCGGATCGGCATGGGACAGCGCGGTCGCGCCCGACGCGAAGCCACAAGTTCGATGTTGATCACCGTGGCGTTTCAGGCCCTTGTTGCGGCGTTGATCGTGATCTTCCGACACAAGTTGCTCGGGCTGGTGGGCGCCCAAGGGGAAACCGCCGAACTGGCCGCGCGCTATCTTGCCATGACCGTTCCGTCCCTGACCATTATGGCGGTTGGCCTGGTCGGGTCTGCGGTGTTGCGGGCAGAAGGTGACGGCAAACGCGCGATGTTTGTGACACTGACCTCCGGAAGCGTGTCTATGGCCGTTGATCCGTTTCTGATCATCTATCTTGATCTGGGATTGGATGGTGCGGCCATTGCGCTGAATATTTCTCGGGTGATTTTGGCGATTATGGCGCTGCGCTTTGCCATCGGAACCCATAACCTGTTGGCGATTCCGCGTTGGCGTACAATCAAACGCGTGTTCATTCCCTATTTCGCCATTGCGTTGCCAGCAATCCTGACCCAGATTTCGACACCCTTCGGGAACTATCTGCTGACAGGCGTGATCGCCAGCTTTGGCGATGATGCGGTCGCGGCGTGGGCCGTGGTGAACCGCCTGACGGTGGTGGCCTTTGGCGGCATCTTCTCGTTGTCGGGGGCAATCGGCGGGATTTATGGGCAAAACTTCGGGGCCAAGCAATATGACCGTCTGATGAGCACATTTCGGGATTCACTGGTCTTTTGTGCGGGCTACACGGTGGTGGCGTGGATACTACTATCCTTGTCCGCAAACTGGATGATTGGCGTTTTTGGTCTGACTGCGGAAGGGGCCGCGGTTTACAAGGCTTTTGCATATTACGGATCTGCGGCCTTTGTTCTGGTTGGGGCCCTGTTCGTATCAAATGCGACTTTCAACAGTTTGGGCAAGCCGATCCGGTCAACCATGGCAAACTGGACGCGGGATGGTCTGTTGATGTTGCCAGCGGCATGGCTGGGTGCGGCGTGGTTTGCCGCCCCGGGTGTTGTCTATGCCCAAGCCTTGGCGGGCGGTTTGGTCGGGGCACTTGCGGCCCTGTGGAGCTGGCATTTCCTGCGCGGGTTTCACAGCCAGCCTTGACGCGCCTGCCGCTTGGGCCTAGGCCGCTTGCAACCTGATAGGAGTCCGCAAGATGCCCACCTTTACAGCCCTCACGACATTGTCCGGCAAAGAGAACGCCGACAAGCTTGGCGAAGCGATGGAACGTCTGGTTCCCGAACCCACAGGTGTCGGCGTTTTCGAGATCGAAGACGGGTCCGGTCTGTGGGAAATTGGCGGCTATTTCATCGAGGCTCCGGATGAGGCCGGGCTGGCACTCTTGGCAGTGGCTTTCGGCGCCAAACCTTTTGCGGTGTCGGAACTTCCCGAAACGGATTGGGTCGCCAAGGTGAAACGTGAACTGGCCCCTGTCGAGGCCGGACGCTTTTTTGTCTATGGCAGCCACGATGCGGATAAAGTGCCGGAAAACAGCGAGCCTCTTTTGATCGAAGCCGCCATGGCCTTTGGCACCGGTCACCACGGCACCACTCTTGGATGCCTGAAGGGGCTGGACCGTCTCGCCAATGCGGGGTTTGTTGGGCAAAACGTTGCGGACATTGGCTGTGGTACAGCTGTTCTGGCGATGGGCGCTGCCCGCATCTGGCCGAACACGGTTTTGGCCAGTGATATTGACGAGGTCGCTGTCGAGGTGGCCCTTGCCAATGTGATGGCCAACGGGCTCGAGGGGCGCGTGCATTGCGTCGAGGCCGCAGGTTTCGGCCATCCTGACCTCAAGGCAAAGTCGCCTTACGATCTGATCTTTGCAAACATCCTCAAGGCGCCGCTGGTTGACCTTGCCCCTGATATGGGCGCCAACATCGCGCAGGGCGGCCATGCCATTCTGTCCGGTATCCTGAACGAGCAGGCCGACGATGTTGTCGCGGCTTATGATGCGGCAGGGTTCGACGTGCACACCCGTGAAGAAATCGGCGAATGGACCACACTCACGCTGACGCGTCGCTAAAACGTATAACGCGCGAGTCGAATCGCAACGCAGCATGAGATGGGCAGAGGTCCGGTAAAGAGACCGGAAATTCCCATATGGAAACAATGGCGGCACCCCTTGGGGTGCTGTTTCTATTTGGGATTAATGACTTTGACGGTTTCGCCTCATTTGTCTTGAATTTGCCCCATTTTCGCCGTTTTGCCCCATTTTTGCCACATTTTGAGTGGAATTAGGTCATGTTTGGTGGGGGCCAAACTCAGTGAGTGCTGCAATGACCGACTCATATACAGAATTTCAGGCACGTGTTGCTCGCATCTATGATGGTGAAAAGAGCAAGCGGAGCTTCTTTAAAAAGCGGACGTCACAGACGTTGGATCGCGACGGATACTTTGTAATCCGCGGAGCGGCCCGTCGTCGGAGTTTCCCGTGGACTGGTCTGTTGCTGGTGGCTGTTGCCTTTTTTGGCACCAAGGGCGCAGTGATGGCCAAAGTTGGCCCCGACTTTTATTCGCAACAAGTAAACCGTCTGGCACCCGCAAGTGTGATTGAAGAGGCCGGTGCATGGACAATGCGCCCGGATCCGATTTCCCGCTGGGTTGCCATGCAAATCAAATCTCTCGGCTGATCCCTCCAAGTCAGCTTGAAACGGCTCCGGTCTCTCTCCCGGAGCCGTTTTCTATTGGGCAATCGAAATTTGTCTGGCGATTGCACAAAAGAAAACCGCAGCCTGGGAGGAGGCTGCGGTTTCCTTGATCTAAACGATCTGAAAACGGGTGAAACGAGGTTTCTGTCCCGTCAGCGGATGTTTTCGATGTCGTGGCGTGAAAGACCGATATCGTCCAGTTCGCGGTCGGTCAGACCAGCCAGAGCGCCGCGAGTTACGCGGGTGTCGTTCCATGCAACAACAGTCGCAACCAAAGCTGCGAAGGATTGGCCAATACGGCCAGCAAAACCAGCAGTTTCATACTGCGCACGGGTGGTGTCATAAGCGGCCATATCAATTTCCTTTTCTGTGGTTGATGGTCGTCGTTCTCGTAAAGCGGCATTTAGGTGCGCCCTGCATACAAAACAAGCGGAATAAATCGCATAGGTGATATGCGATTCCTGCATAGATCAAAGGGGGCGAAACCCCCTTAAAAACTTGGCTGAAACGCCCCTGAAAAGTGTCGCGAACAGATGGTAAAGTGGTCGCTTTTTGATCCCGCAATGCAATCGGAACATAGCTCGGCAGGACCTATGCTTATTGCGCAAAGCTCTTGGCGTTTGTTCTGGTTTTGTGCTAATGCTTCAAAAAAGCAACACTAAATCAACGGGCGGGCAGAAAATGCGGGTTTTGGGAATTGATCCCGGTTTGCGCAACATGGGGTGGGGGGTGATTGATGCCGATGGCAGCCGACTCAGTCACGTTGCAAACGGTATTTGCCATTCGGTTGGTACGGAATTGGCCTCGCGGCTTTTGTCTTTGCACGAACAGTTGACGGATGTCTTCGCGCAGTACCAGCCAGATCATGCCGCGATCGAGAATACCTTCGTGAACAAAGATGCTGTTGGTACGCTCAAACTGGGGCAGGCGCGAGGTGTCGCCTTGCTGGTGCCCGCACAGTTTGGGCTGGTGATTGGCGAATATGCCCCCAACAAAGTAAAGAAAACCGTTGTAGGTGTCGGGCATGCAGAGAAACATCAGGTGGAACACATGGTCAAACTCCAGTTGCCCGGTGCAAAGATCAACGGGCCGGACGCGGCGGATGCATTGGCGATTGCGATTTGTCATGCACATTATGCCCGTGCTGGAGCGGGCATTGAGGGCGCATTGAAAAGGGCACGGGCATGATTGGCAAACTTTCAGGGCGTATCGAATATCGAACGCTGGATCATATCCTGATCGATGTGCGCGGTGTCGGGTATATCGTGCATGTTTCAGAACGCACGCTGGCCTCGTTGCCCGCGAACGGAGAGGTCGTCGCGCTTTATACGGATATGCTGGTCCGCGAAGACCTGATGCAGCTTTTTGGGTTTCAGACCCTTCTGGAAAAAGAATGGCACCGGCTTTTGATGTCGGTTCAGGGCATTGGTGCCAAGGCTTCCCTTGCGATCCTCGGCGCGCTTGGTGCCGAAGGGGTCGGGCGTGCGGTTTCGCTTGGGGACGTCAACGCCATTAAGGTGGCCAAGGGCGTCGGGCCGAAAACGGCGCAACGGGTTGTGTTGGATCTGAAAGACAAGGCGCCCGCCGTAATGGCACTGGGGGGCACGCTGTCCGAGGCGGCTGGCGAGGCCACAGCAGAGGTGGTCGAAGAGATCACGGAAACGGTTGCTGTCAAAAAGCCGGCTCCGGCGAAACGATCCAATGCGTCGGCGTCGGCACAGGCCGAAGCCCTGTCTGCACTGGGCAACCTTGGATACGCACCCGGAGAGGCCGCCGCGGCAGTTGCAGAAGCGGCCGGAGATGCACCGGATGCAGATACCGCGATCCTGATCCGAACGGCGCTCAAGCTTTTGGCGCCGAAAGGGTGATGGATGGAACGAACTCAACTGCTGCGGCTTCCTAGGACATTGAAATGACCGACTCTGACCCGACCTTGCGTCCCGAAGCACAGCCCGGCGATGTTGATCGCGCCTTGCGTCCTCAGGCGCTTGAAGAATTTGTTGGCCAGGCCGAAGCGCGGGCCAACCTTCGTGTCTTCATTGAATCCGCACGCCAACGCGGCGAAGCGATGGATCACACCTTGTTTCATGGGCCCCCCGGACTTGGGAAAACTACGCTGGCGCAAATCATGGCGCGTGAGCTGGGCGTGAACTTTCGCATGACATCCGGACCTGTACTGGCCAAGGCCGGTGATCTGGCTGCGATCCTGACCAATCTGGAAGCGCGCGATGTTTTGTTCATTGACGAAATTCACCGTCTGAACCCCGCTGTCGAAGAGGTGCTTTATCCGGCTATGGAAGATTTCGAGCTGGATCTTGTCATAGGCGAGGGGCCTGCGGCGCGGACGGTTCGCATTGAGTTGCAGCCCTTCACTCTGGTGGGGGCGACCACGCGACTTGGGCTTTTGACAACGCCGCTGCGTGACAGGTTCGGAATTCCGACACGGTTGCAGTTTTATACAGAAGACGAGTTGAACATCATCGTGAACCGTAATGCGCGAAAGCTTGGCGTGCCGGCTGAGGATGCCGGTGCCCGTGAAATCGCACGCCGCTCGCGCGGGACGCCCCGTATTGCGGGGCGCCTGCTGCGGCGGGTCGTTGATTTTGCGCTTGTTGAAGGCGACGGACATATCACGCATGCCTTGGCAGACGGCGCATTGACGCGCTTGGGCGTTGATAAACTGGGGTTGGATGGGGCCGACAGGCGGTATCTGACCTTTATCGCAGAGAACTATGCCGGTGGTCCGGTGGGCATCGACACCATCAGCGCGGCCCTCAGCGAGAGCCGTGATGCATTGGAAGAGGTGATTGAACCGTTCCTGTTGCAACAGGGGTTGGTGCAGCGCACACCGCGCGGCCGGATGTTGGCCCAGAAAGCCTGGAAGCATCTGGGCCTGCATGCTCCCAAACGCCCCGATCAGGATGACATGTTTCGTTAACCTGCGGCGTCACGGGGTGTCCTCCGAAAACGGGGTAAATGATCACAAGGCAGGCTCGCAAAAGGTCATGGGGTTGCGTTTTCGACGATGAAAAGGGAAATAGTCGGTCCAAAGAAGGAGAGCCCGATGACGCCCGAAGCTGTGCAAGCGCTGTTTACGCGAAATGATGGCAACTACACCTTTGCCCGTTGGGGACGCCCGATTGTACCGATTGTTTTCGGGGTTCAGGATGAAACGCTCAAGGTTGTCAAAGGCGCTATCGAAGCGGTTGCAACTTTGGCCGGACACCAGATGGCCGAAACCGACCCTGAATTGGGGGCAAACCTGATGTTCTTCTTCTTTCGGGAATGGGAAGAACTGTTGGACGTGCCTGATCTGGGTCGTTTGATCCCTGATCTGCCTGCATTGGTCGCGCGGCTGTCCCAAGCGGACGCAACGCAATATCGCGCCTTTCGGTTTGATGATGACAACGCCATTCAGGCGGCATTCGTGTTTTTGCGCATGAATGAAGAAATGTCCCAGATGCCTGCGGATGGTCTTGCCTTGGCCCAAGCGGTTCAGGTGATGTTGTTGTGGGGGGACAAAGCCTTTTCGGAAACGTCGCCGCTTGCGATTTTGCCCGACAGTGGTGCCACTGTGCTTCGGCCTGAAATCGCGGCCATTATTGCCGCCGCCTATGACCGTATGATGCCGGTGAGCGCCAATGACGCCAGCCATGCGCTTCGGTTGTTTGCCCGTTTGCGACTGGATACACCCGAAGGCTGATGCGGTGCTTCCTTGCCCTTGATTTGCCGGAGGCGCTGCGGGACGAGGTGTCGGATTTGCAGATGCACCTGCGGGTCGGGCGTCTGGTTCCTGAAGAAAATTTTCACCTGACTTTGGCCTTTCTGGACGATCAGCCGAAAGCCGTATTGCAAGACCTGAACGAAGCTCTTTGCGAAATCGAGCTGCCGGTCTTCAAGGTCGGACTTCAGGGGTTGGATCTGTTTGGCGGAAAAAAGCCCCGCCTTTTGTACTTGCAGGCAAATGGCGGTCCGGCCTTGCGAGAGTTGCACCGCGTCATTCGCCGTGCCGCTCAGGACGTCGGGATCGATCTTGCGCGCGAGAGATTTCGTCCGCATGTAACGCTGGCACGGTTTGGGCGGTATATGCGCGAGGACGAGGCCGCAAAGCTGGGGCATTTTCTCGAATCCCATGCAGATGTGGATTTTGGGTCTTTTGAGGTGACGCAGTTCTGTTTGTTTGGCTCGACCCTGCATCCAGACGGGGCCGAGCACGAGGTTCTTGCTCAATACGCGCTTGGGTGACTGCGAGGGTTGCGCAAGTGGTGCGTTCTTGCTTTGGTGCCCGCGACTGATCCCAAGGCAGGTGCCCCATGACTCATAAGCTTACGATCCGCGTCTATTACGAAGACACCGACATGGCGGGTATCGTGTATTACGCGAACTATCTGCGGTACATCGAACGTGGTCGCAGCGAATGGGTGCGCGACAACGGCATGGATCAAAACGCTATGAAGGAAGAGGGCGTTGTTTTTGCCGTGCGCCGCGTCGAAGCGGATTACCTGTTGCCGGCGAAACTTGACGATGAACTTGTGGTAGAAACCGATGTGATGAGTGTTACCGCCGCACGGATGGTCATGGAACAGCACGTTAAACGGAACGAAGAGGTTCTGTTCCACGCGATCGTCACAGTCGTTTGTATTGGTGAAAACGGTCTTCCGACCAGACTTCCGGCGAAAGTCCGCCAAATGGTTCATTAATCTGGCCCGTTTCACGTGGATGACGCCAAATTGATGGCATTCCCCGTGGAACTCCTATAGCTTTGCCGCATAACAAGGCCGCAAAAGCAGGCCACAAAGCAGAGCAGGCATATGGAAGCAGCAGTCGATTTCTCGATGTGGGCGCTTTTTGCGCGCGCCACTCTCACCGTTAAACTTGTGATGTTGATGCTGATGATCGCGTCCTTTTGGTCATGGTCCGTCATCATCCAGAAACTTATCTCATATCGTGCCGCGCGCGCAGAAGCCGCGCAGTTTGATCGCGCATTCTGGTCCGGTGAACCCCTGGACAAGCTGTTCGATGACGTCGGCAACGAACCTGATGGCCGTTCGGAACGCATCTTTGCTGCTGGTATGATGGAATGGCGCCGGTCTCACCGTCAGGATGGCGGCCTGATCGCCAATGCCACCAGCCGGATTGACCGGTCTATGGATGTGGCCATCGCAAAAGAAGCCGAAGCTTTGCAAAAAGGTCTGCCGGTTCTGGCAACGGTTGGATCAACCGCCCCGTTTGTGGGCCTGTTCGGGACCGTCTGGGGCATTATGAACGCCTTTATCGAGATTGCGGCACAACAGAACACAAACCTTGCTGTCGTTGCTCCGGGCATTGCCGAAGCGTTGCTGGCGACTGGCTTGGGTCTTTTGGCAGCTATTCCTGCAGTTATTTTCTACAACAAGCTGAGCGCGGACAGCGACCGGATCATCGCTGGATATGAGGCCTTTGCAGATGAGTTCGCAACGATCCTCAGCCGCCAGTTGGACAGCTGAGCCATGGGCGCGGGTGTCATGAAAAAACAGGGGGGCGGGTCACGCAGACGCCGCCGGACAACCCACAGTCAGCCGATGGCCGAAATCAACGTGACGCCGTTTGTCGACGTGATGCTGGTGTTGTTGATCATCTTTATGGTTGCCGCGCCTTTGTTGACTGTTGGCGTTCCTGTCGAATTGCCAAAGACCGCCGCCAACCCTTTGCCCAGCGAACAGCAGGAAGAGCCGCTGACGATTACCATCGCCAGCGACGGAACGGTGGCCATTCAAACGTCAGAGACCCCGTTGGAGCAGCTGGTGCCAAAATTGCGGGCGATTGCGGCAGAGCGGGATTCGCAGCGGGTTTATCTGCGTGCGGACGGGGCCTTGCCCTATGAGACCGTGGTGCAGATCATGGGCGCTTTGAACGCAGGTGGGTTCACCGACATCGGGTTGGTGACAGATATTGGTGGCCCCGAATTGGGCAACGAAGACGGCTGAGGCGCGCGTGCATATCGGGCATTATATCTCGGGAGCGGCCCACGTCGGGGTGATCGGCTGGGTGCTTTTAGGCGGCGCGTTCCAGTCGGAGCCGCCTCCCATGGAGGTGGCTGGCGTATCGATGGTATCAACGGAAGAGTTTAACGCGATCCTGAATGCCGAGCGTGCGCCGTTTCCCGAAACGGATGTTGAAACGCCGGTTGCGCCCGAGTTGACGGAAGACAGCCCCGCCTTACCTTCCGAAGAAGACACGCCTGTCCCAACCGAGCGCCCTGCGGAAACCGAAACCATTGAACCGGACACGTCGCCTGATCTGAGTGACCTCACGGCCCCCAAGCCGGCAGAGGTGACAGATGATGCGCCAACTTTGACGCCGCCAACCGAAGAGATGGCGGTTCTCATTCCGCGCGAGATCGTGCGCCCGACAGCGCGCCCGACCAACCGCGTTGCGCCCGAACCGGTTGCCGAACCGGAACCAGATACCAAAGTGGACGACATTGTGCGCGAAACCTCGACGCCCGATGAAAGTGCCGCAGAAAGCATCGAAGAACCACAAGAGGCAACCGCGCCAGAGGCCGCTTCAACCGAGATCGTGACCGAGGCAAAAGAGCAGCCACCGCTTGCGCCCAAAGCGTCTTTGCGTCCTGTTGTACGCCCTCCGTCACAGGCAAGCCGCCCGGCGGCGAGTACGCCAAACGTTGCAGCGGGTGCCGACGCCGCAGTTGCCGCCGCATTGGCCGAGGCCGCAGCCGCGCCAAGTGGTCCACCCCTGACAAGTGGCGAGAAGGATTCCATGCGGGTGGCCGTGCAAAACTGCTGGGTGGTCGACGTGGGCAGCCAAGCTTCGAATGTGACCGTCACGGTCGGATTTTCCCTGTCACAAGAGGGCAAAGTGGAAGGGCCGGTCAACCTGTTGTCTTCCGAAGGTGGAGACCAGACATCGGTCAATACCGCCTTTCAGGCTGCGAGACGTGCTATTTTGCGGTGCCAAAAAGGTGGCTATAAATTGCCGATCGAGAAATATGATCATTGGCGCGACATTGAAATAACGTTTAACCCGGAGAAAATGAGGCTGAAATGACGAGACTTCTTATAACTCTCCTTGCCGGACTGGTGATGTTCTCACAGGTCGCCACGGCGCAAAACGGACCCCTCCGGATTGAAATCACCGATGGTGTGGTTGAACCTTTGCCGTTTGCCGTGCCGAATTTTGTGGCCGAGACCGGACAGGCCTCGCAATACGCCAGAGATATTTCTCTTTTGATCGCAACCGACCTTTCGGGAACCGGACTGTTTCGCGAAATTCCGGCCAAGGCGCATATCAGCAAGATAACCAATTTTTCCTCACCGGTTCAGTATGCGGACTGGAAAGCGATCAACGCCCAGGCTTTGGTAACCGGCGCCGTCAGCGTGTCGGGCAATAACCTCGAAGTGAAGTTCCGCGTCTATGATGTGTTTGCAGGACAGGAATTGGGCAGCGGGCTGCGGTTTAAGGGCACCACGGACGGCTGGCGCCGCATGGGGCACAAAGTGGCCGACGAAGTCTATAGCAGGATCACGGGCGAGGGCGGGTACTTTGACAGCCGCGTCGTGTTCGTTTCTGAAATGGGCCCCAAGAATGATCGCAAAAAGCGCCTCGCGATTATGGATTATGACGGGGCGGACATTCATTACCTGACCGACAGCAGTTCCATCGTGTTGGCGCCGCGGTTCTCTCCCGCTGGGGACAAGGTTCTTTACACGAGTTATGAAACCGGCTTTCCGCAAGTCTTTGTTCTTGACGTTGGCAGCGTGCAACGCCGCGCCCTGCAAAACCAAAAGGGCACGATGAGCTTTGCTCCGCGCTTTTCTCCGGATGGCAGCAAAGTGGTGATGTCGATCACGGAAAACGGCAACACCGATATTTATAGCATGGCCGTCAACGGAGGGGCGCCCAAACGTTTGACAAGTTCGCCCGCGATTGAAACCGCCCCAAGCTTTAGCCCCGATGGCAGCAAGATCGTTTTTGAAAGCGACCGGTCGGGTACCCAGCAACTCTATGTGATGAGCGTGAATGGCGGCGAAGCCAAACGGATCAGTTTCGGCCAAGGGCGCTATGGCACACCGGTCTGGTCTCCTCGTGGGGACCTGATTGCTTTCACCAAACAAAACAAAGGGCGTTTCCACATTGGCGTGATGCGCACAGATGGCAGCGAAGAGCGCTTGCTCACGGCTTCGTTTCTTGACGAAGGGCCGACTTGGGCCCCCAATGGCCGCGTCATCATGTTTACCCGCGAAACCCAGGGGGCAAGCGGTGGCGCGTCGTTGTATTCTGTGGATGTCTCTGGGCGAAACCTGAAGAAAGTCGCAAATGGCGCGTCGGATCCGGCGTGGTCTCCCTTGCAGAAATAGTGGCGCGTTCCCTTGATCGGGGGGCTGTGTTAAAATGTTCAAAAGAACTGAATGAATAATAAGAGGCAATTGGCATGAGTGGTTGGACAAAAGCAGCATTGCTGGTGGCAGGAATGACCCTGGCCGCCTGTAGCAACAATGACGGTCTGTTCGGAAGCGGCAGCTCGGGAACAGGTACCGGAACGGGCGCGACGGCAATCGAACCGGGTAGTGTGAATGATCCAACCTCTGTGGCCTATTTCCAGCAAACCGTGGGCGACCGCATCCTGTTTGTTGTCGATCAGTCGACCCTGACCGATGAGGCACGGTTGACGCTTCAGTCCCAAGCTAACTGGCTTATGGAAAACACAGATTATGTTGCCGTGATCGAAGGGCACGCAGACGAGCAGGGCACCCGTGAATACAACCTTGCCCTTGGCGCCCGTCGTGCCAGTGCCGTGAAAGAGTTTCTTGTGTCTCGTGGCGTTGCCGGATACCGCCTGAACACTGTGAGTTATGGCAAAGAACGTCCGCTTGAAATCTGCTCTGCCGAGGCCTGCTATTCGCAGAACCGTCGCTCGGTGACTGTTCTGACCGCTGGTCTGAGCAGCTAAAAGGGGATCACCGATGCGTTTAACGGTTTCTGTCCTAGCACTCTCAATTGCATTTTGTCTGCCGCTTGGGGCGAATGCACAGTCCAAAGACGAAACGCTGGCCGATGTGCGTCAGCAGCTTTCGGTGCTCTATGTCGAGATGCAACGCCTTAAGCGCGATCTTTCGACAACAGGTACGCCTCAGGGGATCGATACAAGTGGCACGACGCTTCAACGGCTGGATGCCATTGAATCCGAGTTGCAGCGCCTGACAGGACGTACCGAACAGCTTGAAAACCGTGTCGAACGTGTTGTGGAAGATGGCACCAATCGTATTGGTGATCTGGAATTCCGTCTTGTTGAACTCGAAGGTGGCGATGTGAGCCAGCTTGGTGAAACAACGACACTGGGCGGTGATGTCGAGGTGATCGAGGCTCCGGCGGAACCATCAGGGTCAACCAATTCAACAAGCGAGCTTGCCGTGGGCGAGGGGCCCGACTTTGACCGCGCTGCCAAAGCGCTTGGTGAAGGGGATTATCGCAGCGCAGCAGACCAGTTTAGCGCCTTTTTGATGACGTACCCCGGCAGCCCGCTAGAGGCCGAAGCGCATTTGCGCCGTGGTGAGGCTCTTGCCGGTCTTGGCGAGACCACCAGCGCCGCGCGCGCGTTCCTTGACAGCTATTCGGGGAACCCTCAAAGCCGCGTTGCAGATGAAGCTTTGTTTCGCCTTGGCAAATCCCTTGGTGTTTTGGGGCAGAAAAACGAAGCCTGCGTAACCCTAAGCGAGGTGAATGTTCGTCACCCGGGGTCCCCTTGGGTGGGGCAGGCCCAAAGTGAAATGCTCGCTCTGGAGTGCAATTGAGTCAGTCTGAGATAAGTCCGGAACATGCGGTTTCCGAATTTCTTGCCTCTCTTCCCGGTCTAACACTTGGTGTCGCTGTTTCTGGCGGCAGCGATTCCCTTGCCTTGTTGCATCTTGTCCACGAATGGGCCCGTCTGAACCATACCAAAGTCGTCGCTGCCACCGTGGATCATGGGTTGCGGCCGGAAGCCGCCGGTGAAGCCCGGCAGGTGGCTGGGGTTTGCGATGGTCTGGGAGTTTCTCACACAACGCTGACGTGGCAAGGTGCTGGCAGCGGCGGGAACATCCAGTCGATGGCGCGGGATGCGCGGTATAGACTGCTGGCAGACTGGGCAAAGAACGAACAGGTGGATTTTGTCCTTTTGGGACACACGCAGGACGATCTGGCCGAGAACCTTTTGATCCGGCTGGCCCGTCGCGCGGGTGTCGACGGGCTTGCTTCGATGGATGATCGGTTTGAACGCCAGCACCAGCGCTTTGCCCGCCCCATGCTTGATGTGTCGCGTGCGCATTTACAGTCCTACTTGCAGGATCGCGACATACAATGGGTCGATGACCCTTCTAACGAAGACGAGGTTTTTGACAGGGTGCGCGCGCGGCGCGCCCTGGTGACCCTTGCGGATGTGGGCATCGACAGCAGCGCCTTGGCGCAGGTCAGCCGGAACATGTCTGATGCCAAGGTCGCTTTGCATGACCAGATGGCCGATCTTGCCTGGACACATGCCCGCATCGAAAGTGGGGATTTGTTGATCCGGCGCGAGGCCTTTACTGACGTGCCCGTAGAAATCTCAAGGCGCCTGTTGCTGGTGGCCCTGCAATGGGTGTCTGGAAACGGATATGCCGCCCGTCGAGAGCCCCTTGTCGCATTGCTGCGATCCATACAGCAAAATCAGGGTGGCACCTTGCAAGGGTGTCTTGTGACTGTTGATGATCAAAATTGCCGGATTGGCCGCGAATATGCGGCAGTCAAATCCCTTTCGGCGGTTGATGGCATCTGGGATGGTCGCTGGAACCTGGAGGGCCCGTATCAACCCGGGTTCGAGGTGCGCGCCTTGGGAGAAGAGGGGCTTAGACAGGTGCCGGATTGGCGCGAGTCGGGGCTGGTTCGCAGCAGCCTGATCGCAAGCCCCGCTGTTTGGGGAGGTGATATGCTGGTCGCGGCCCCACTTGCAGGCTATAATAAGGCTTGGAGTGCCAAGTTGTTGCCGGAACGGGCAGTTTTCCTGCCCTAGCCGCCATGAACTGGCATTATCGCATTGAACATGCCGAACTGATGTCTATTTATCAGTAACATTCGCTGTGATAGGGACGGCGAAGATCGACGTTTGGGAGAATTTGCCTTGGGCAACGCACGCAATATCGCATTCTGGGTGGTTCTGTTTCTGCTGATCCTTGCCCTGTTTAATCTTTTCAGTGGCGGCAACAGCACGCTGCAAAGCCGTGAAATCGGATACTCAGAATTCGTGTCTGCAGTTGACAGTGGCAACGTCGCAAGCGTGACGCTGGATGGCGAGCGGGTCATGTACCGCACAAATGATGGTGGCGAATACGTCGCGATCAAGCCTGAAGATGCCCAAGTCACCGATCTTCTGATCGACAGCAACATCCCTGTGAAAGCGGAAAGCCAGCAACAGTCCGGCTTCCAATCGTTTATTCTGTCCCTGTTGCCGTTTGTTCTTCTCATCGGTGTCTGGATCTATTTCATGAACCGGATGCAGGGCGGCGGCAAAGGCGGCGCAATGGGCTTTGGCAAATCCAAAGCTAAAATGCTGACCGAGAAACATGGCCGCGTGACCTTTGACGATGTCGCTGGCATCGACGAGGCCAAGGAAGAGCTTGAAGAGATCGTTGAATTCCTGCGCAACCCGCAAAAATTCTCGCGTCTTGGTGGCAAAATCCCTAAAGGGGCCTTGCTTGTTGGCCCTCCCGGTACTGGTAAAACACTTCTTGCGCGCGCCATTGCTGGCGAAGCGGGAGTTCCCTTCTTTACCATCTCGGGATCTGACTTTGTTGAAATGTTCGTAGGTGTGGGCGCATCCCGTGTCCGTGACATGTTTGAACAGGCCAAAAAGAACGCACCTTGCATCGTGTTCATCGATGAAATCGACGCCGTAGGCCGCCATCGTGGCGCCGGCTATGGCGGTGGTAACGACGAACGCGAACAGACATTGAACCAATTGCTGGTTGAAATGGATGGTTTCGAAGCAAACGAAGGCGTGATCATTCTGGCCGCGACAAACCGGAAAGACGTTCTGGACCCCGCTTTGCTGCGTCCGGGCCGTTTTGACCGTAACGTGACCGTCGGCAACCCCGACATCAAGGGCCGCGAAAAAATTCTGGGCGTCCACGCCCGCAAGACACCTTTGGGACCAGACGTAGACCTGCGCATCATTGCGCGTGGTACACCCGGTTTCTCTGGTGCTGATCTGGCCAACCTCGTCAACGAAGCTGCTTTGATGGCGGCACGAGTGGGGCGTCGGTTTGTAACCATGGAAGACTTTGAATCCGCGAAGGACAAAGTCATGATGGGGGCCGAGCGTCGCAGCATGGTGCTCACTCAGGATCAAAAAGAGAAAACCGCCTATCACGAGGCCGGCCACGCCGTTGTCGGATTGGCCCTGCCGCAATGTGATCCGGTATATAAGGCGACAATCATTCCGCGCGGTGGCGCATTGGGTATGGTTGTGTCATTGCCGGAAATGGATCGTCTCAACTATCACCGTGATGAATGTGAACAGCGTCTGGCGATGACGATGGCAGGTAAGGCCGCCGAAGTCATCAAGTACGGCGAAGATCACGTGTCGAACGGCCCTGCCGGTGACATCATGCAAGCCAGCCAACTGGCCCGTGCCATGGTGATGCGCTGGGGGATGTCGGACAAAGTCGGCAACATCGACTACGCCGAAGCCCACGAAGGCTATCAAGGCGGAAGCGCCGGCGGGTTCTCTGTCTCTGCGCATACAAAAGAGCTGATCGAAGAAGAAGTGAAACGCTTTATCGAACAGGGCTATGCTAAGGCGCTCGAAATCCTGAAGGATCAAAACGAAGAGTGGGAACGTCTGGCACAAGGGTTGCTGGAGTACGAAACTCTGACCGGTGAAGAGATCAAGCGCGTAATGAACGGTGAGCCACCCCAGTCGGGCGACGATGACGCCGACGATGCGGACTCGGGAAGCGCCCCAAGCGTTACCGCGTTGCCCAAAACCAAGCCGCGCGCAAAGCCCGGCGGTGATGGTGGCATGGAGCCGGAACCAACAGCATAATAAAAAGAGGCCGGGCGCAACGCTCGGCCTTTTTTCATTTAGAAGGCAGACTGTCGTATAGACCGCGTCACCCTGCCAGCGAAAACAGTCAACATATGTGTTGCGGCAAAGAGAGAGGCCCTGACATGACGGATTGGAACCCTCAGAGCTATGACCGTTTTGCGCGAGTGCGTTTGCAACCCGCGATGGATTTGCTGGCGCGCCTGCCGGAATTGCCAGAAGGCGATATTATCGATCTGGGCTGTGGCAGCGGCGGCGTCGCGGGCGCCCTACACCAACGTTGGTCCGAACGACGGCTGATCGGGATAGACAGTTCGCCCGCGATGCTGGAAACGGCGCGGCAAACAGGGATTTACGCGGACCTTTTTGAAGCTGACATTCAGGAATGGACGCAACAGACGCTGCCCGCTCTCATCTTCTCGAATGCGGCCCTGCAATGGGTGGGCAAACACGAAACACTGATGCCCGCGCTTGCACGGCAATTGCCCACCGGCGGCGTGCTTGCGGTTCAGATGCCGTATCAGCATACGGCCCCCTCTCATACAGAATGGGTTGTGGCGAGCGAGCGGGTCCTTGGAACCTCTCCACCGTCCAAGCCCCTGAACGTTCTTTCGCCTGAAGCCTATTTTGAGCTGTTATCGCCGCTGGGCCAGTTCGATATCTGGCAAGTTGAGTACACACAGCATCTTGAAGCCTCTGGCGACGGGCACCCGGTTCGCCTGTTTACCGAAAGCACCTTTGGGAAACCTTATCTGGACCACGCCGAGACCGGCAAAAAGGCGCAGTTGATCGATGCGTATGAAGCAGGTATCGCAGAGACGTATCCATTGCGGGCGGACGGCTCGGTGCTGTTTCCGTTTCGCAGATTGTTTTTTACTCTGCGTGTGGCGTAGATCCAATTGAGAGAATTCCGATGCCTGCCTTGAAACCCACCGAATTTTTTGCCGAGATCCTGTGGTTGGGTCAGGTCGCCGACAGCGTTGAAGACCTTCGTGCCCAAGAAGTCGAAGAGATGGATCTGGGCTTTGAGGGTTTTGAAGGGGAATGCCACGCCGGATTGACCCGCCCCTCGTGCAGCCGTGTTTTGTCGCAACATCCACGGGGCACCGAAATCGCGAACACGCGCCAGATTTCCGTGCTGTCTGCAGAAGAGCTTGAAGAGATTTCCGAAGCGGTCGGAATCGAGGAATTTGATCCGGCCTGGGTTGGCGCATCGGTGATTCTGCGCGGCATTCCCGATTTTACCCATGTGCCACCTTCATCACGTCTTCAGGCGGACAGTGGTGCGACCCTTGTCATTGATATGGAGAACCGCCCCTGCGTGTTGCCAGGTCGCGTGATCGAAAAAGAAATGCCCGGACATGGCAAGGCGTTCAAGGCCGCAGCAACGGGAAAACGCGGGGTTACGGCCTGGGTCGAGCGCCCCGGTGTGATCCGTGTTGGAGATATTTTGCGGCTGCATATTCCGGATCAACCCGTCTGGGAGCACCTCGACTCTGCGCGAAACACTTAAGCGGCCTTAATGGATCACACAGGGCACATCCGTTTCCAAAAAGAAACGGCTGTGTATCCTTCCGACGCAACAAGCGTCGGAAATGTCGGAAATGCCACCTGCGACAGCCTTCCTTAGCGGTAATGAAAAAGGCAGAGAAATTCTGCACATCTGCCGGAACAGGGATTGCTATGAGCTACAAGACAGACATTGAAATCGCCCGCGAAGCGAACAAGAAACCGATCATGGATATCGGTGCCAAGCTTGGCATCAGCAGCGATGATCTGCTGCCATATGGCCACGACAAGGCCAAGGTAAGCCAACAGTTCATCAACTCGGTCCAGTCCAAAGAGGACGGCAAGTTGATCCTCGTGACAGCCATCAACCCGACACCAGCAGGCGAAGGCAAGACCACCACAACTGTGGGTCTGGGCGACGGTTTGAACCGCATCGGCAAAAACGCCATGATCTGTATCCGCGAAGCATCGCTGGGACCGAACTTTGGCATGAAGGGCGGCGCCGCAGGTGGCGGATACGCCCAGGTCGTTCCAATGGAAGAGATGAACCTGCACTTCACAGGTGACTTTCACGCGATCACATCGGCCCACTCGCTTTTGTCGGCCATGATCGACAACCACATCTATTGGGGCAACGAGTGCGAAATCGACGTGCGTCGTGTTGCATGGCGCCGTGTTGTCGACATGAACGACCGCGCCCTGCGCCAGATCAACGCCTCTTTGGGTGGCGTGGCCAACGGCTTCCCGCGTGAAACCGGTTTTGACATCACGGTTGCGTCGGAAGTGATGGCGATCCTGTGCCTTGCCAACGATCTCAAGGATCTGGAAAAGCGTCTGGGCGACATCATCGTGGCCTATCGTCGTGACAAGACACCTGTGTACTGCCGCGACATCAAAGCAGAAGGCGCAATGACCGTTCTGCTCAAGGATGCGATGCAGCCAAACCTCGTGCAGACCCTGGAAAACAACCCTGCGTTTGTTCACGGCGGCCCCTTCGCCAACATAGCACACGGGTGTAACTCGGTCATCGCGACCAAAACCGCCTTGAAAGTTGCCGACTATGTCGTGACCGAAGCAGGCTTTGGTGCTGACCTTGGTGCCGAAAAGTTCATGAACATCAAATGCCGCAAGGCTGGCATTGCGCCATCGGTTGTCGTTGTTGTTGCGACTGTTCGCGCGATGAAAATGAACGGCGGCGTTGCTAAGGCCGATCTGGGGGCGGAGAATGTTGATGCCGTCAAGGCCGGTTGTGCCAACCTTGGCCGTCATATCGAGAACGTCAAATCGTTTGGTGTGCCCGTTGTTGTCGCAATCAACCACTTTGTGACCGACACAGACGCCGAAGTCGACGCGGTTAAATCCTATGTGGAAGAGCACGGTTCCGAAGCGATCCTGTCGCGTCACTGGGAGCTGGGGTCTGAAGGCTCGGAAGCACTGGCAAAACGCGTTGCAGAAATCGCGGATGCGGATGCTGCTAACTTTGCGCCGATCTATCCTGATGACATGTCGCTGTTCGAAAAGATCGAAACCGTTGCCAAGCGTATCTATCGTGCGGACGAAGTTCTTGCAGACATGAAAATCCGCAACCAGCTGCGCGAATGGGAAGACGCCGGTTACGGACACTTGCCCGTCTGCATGGCGAAGACCCAGTATTCGTTCACAACCGATCCGACACAGCGCGGCGCGCCCACCGGTCACTCGGTTCCTGTGCGCGAAGTACGCTTGTCTGCGGGTGCGGGTTTCATCGTCGTTGTCTGCGGTGAAATCATGACCATGCCCGGTCTGCCACGCAAACCGGCGGCTGAAAGCATCTGTTTGAACGACGATGGCCAGATCGAAGGCTTGTTCTAAGACGCAAAATGCGCTTTCTGCGGCCCAGAGACCCTTTGGGCCGTAGGAGTTCTGAATATGAAAAACCTGATATCGCCAGTCGATTGTGCATCGATGCCGGAATTGCGCGTTGAAATCGATCACTTGGACAGGTTTCTGGTCGCGCTTCTTGCGAAAAGGGCGACCTACATTGATCGCGCGATCGAACTAAAGCAGATCAACGGCTGGCCGGCACGTATCCCGGATCGCGTCGAAGATGTTGTGGCGAAAGTGCGCGAAACTGCAAAAGCTGAGGGGCTTGATCCTGATTTGATCGAACGCCTTTGGCGAGAACTGATTGATTGGTCGATTGCCCGCGAAGCGCAGGTTATTGGCGACGAATAAGAGGGACAGCCATGCGAGCGGCTATCATAGATGGCAAGGCCATTGGCGCACAAATGCGTGCCGAGGTTGCCGAAGCGGCGGCGGAACTGGCAACAAAGGGGTGGCAACCCAAACTTATCTCGATAAGCGTTGGCGATACCGCAGCCGCCGAACTTTATGTTCGAAACCAGCAGAAACAGGCCAACAGCGCCGGTGTTGAATTTGAGGCTCGCAACTATCCTGAAGACACCTCGCTCGAGCAATTGACGGGCATTTTACAAGGTCTGAACGGCGATCCACGCGTAAACGGCATTATCATCCAGCGACCTCTGCCGGATCACATTCCGGTTAAAGTTCTGCAAAAACTCGTGCATCCCCTCAAGGATGTCGAGGGCATGCATCCGGCGTCGATTGGTAATATCGTCTATAACGATCTTGCTTTGGGCCCATGTACGGCTGTTGCCGCCGTTGAAATCCTCAAAACACTGCCGTTGCAGCTTGAAGGTCTGAACGTGACTGTGATTGGTCACTCGGAAATTGTGGGCAAGCCGATTGCCTTTCTTTTGATGGGGCTGGGGTGCACGGTCACCGTGTGCCATCACATGACACGGTCTGTGGCGATGCACTCGCGCGCGGCCGATGCGGTTTTTGTCGCCGTCGGAAAACCCGGATTGGTGACAGGCGAGATGCTTAAACCCGGCGCGGCCTTGATCGACATCGGGATCAACCGGATTGAAACACCGGAGGGCGGGAAAACCGTCGGTGATGCCGACTTTGCAAGCTGTGCAGAGGTCGCAGGCTGGATCACACCCGTGCCCGGAGGGGTCGGCCCCGTGACCGTGGCAACGCTTATGAAAAACGCCGTGTTGGCGACACGGATGCAAATGGATCATTACCGGGACGCTTATGCCCGGACGGACGTATAAGAAGGACACATGACATGACAGCGAATATCATCGACGGCAAAGCCTTCGCAGCCACTGTGCGCGAAAAGGTGACGGGCCATGTGGCACGTTTGAAAGAGGAAAACGGTATCACCCCCGGTCTGGCAGTTGTTCTGGTGGGCGAAGACCCGGCCTCGCAGGTCTATGTGCGCTCGAAAGGGAAACAAACCGTCGAAACCGGAATGAACTCTTACGAGTACAAGATGGACGCCGACACCTCGGAAGCCGATCTTCTGGCAGTGGTCGAGAAGCTGAACAACGATCCCGAAGTGCACGGCATTCTGGTTCAGTTGCCATTGCCCGGACATCTGAACGAAGATCTCATCATCAATTCGATTGATCCGGCCAAAGACGTGGATGGGTTCCACATTTCGAATGTTGGTCTTTTGGGAACTGGGCAAAAGTCGATGGTGCCCTGTACACCGCTTGGATGTCTGATGATGCTGCGTGATTATCACGGGTCGCTGTCCGGCATGAATGCCGTTGTGATTGGTCGTTCCAACATTGTTGGCAAACCGATGGCGCAATTGCTGTTGGGCGATAGCTGCACCGTGACGATCGCTCATTCGCGCACCAAGGACCTGCCAGAAGTCGTGCGTGGTGCAGACATCGTGGTTGCCGCTGTTGGGCGTCCTGAAATGGTCCCCGGTGACTGGATTCGCGAAGGTGCCACGGTGATCGACGTGGGCATCAACCGCATCGAGCGGGATGGCAAAAACAAGCTGGTAGGCGATGTTGATTTCGAAAGCGCGTCGAAAGTGGCGGGCGCTATCACGCCGGTACCCGGTGGCGTAGGTCCGATGACGATTGCATGCCTTTTGGCGAACACCGTAACCGCATGTTGCCGCGCAAACGGGTTGGCCGAACCTGAGGGGCTGACAGCCTAAACGCGCTTTTTCAACACAGACATGACAATGCGAACAGGGCGGCTCTCACGGGCCGCCTTGTTTTTATTTGGGCATGATCGGCACCATTGTCCCCGTCATGATCGCAATGTGGACCTCTTGGTCGTCTGTAATGGCGAAGACATCCGATTGAACAATAACCAGTCGGCGCCCCGGTTTGACCACGCGTCCTCGTGCCTCGATCCGGTCTCCCGCCGCTGGAGCCAAGAGATTGATCTTCATTTCGCTGGTCAGCACCTCGGCCTCAACTGGCATAACGGACAGGGCCGCATAGCCAGCAGCGCTGTCGCCCAGGCCAAATGTCAGGGCCGCATGACCAAACCCGTGCTGTTGTTTGCAACTTTCCGGAATCGCGCTTGTCAGGGTGACCAAACCGGTGTCGAGCTGCGACAATTCCGCGCCCATTGTGCGCATCATGGACTGTGCTTTGAAGCTGTTATTGATTTTTTCAATGATTTCAGGTGATAAAGCCATCCAGTTTTCCCTTTTTTCGCTTTAGTTTTGCGTCAATGATAGGACCACAGAGTTTTGCAAAGCGGTTCAAGAACATCGTTACGTTGGTATCAGACAGAGTTGCAGGTGTGTTTATAGCAGAAAGAATGGATAGGTTCCGCGCGACATACGCGACCCTCATGTCTTGGCGCATATTGGTTTTGTGCGGGATGATGATCGTTGTGGCCGGAGTGGCAGGTCCTTTTGGTACGTTCGAAGCGATGGATCCCCTACACCGTTTCGGGTACTGGGCCGCAGTTGTCGTTTCCTCGATTTTATTGGGCTACACCGCATATGCCTGCGCGAGCGCTTTGGTAGCGCCGGACAACCTCCCGCGTCTTACTCTGGTGGGCATATTGTTCGGGGCCTGTTTCAACTCGGTCGCGGTTTGGCTCATCACGATTCAGACATGGCTGTGGGGCACAAAGGTCGTTCCGACATTCTGGGAACTCGCTGGGTATTGCGTGTTGGTGCATATTGCCGTTGGCGTGCTGCGATTGTTCTTTAAACAGATCATGCATAGTTACCAACAAGGGGCGCAGGGTTACCAACAAGGGGCGCAGGATTCGGCGCCTTCCCCACAGCCGGCACCGCGTATTGCACGGCGCTTGCCGGACGACATGCAGGGCGACATCCTTCATTTGTCTGTCAGGGACCACTTTGTTGAAATTTTCACAGACGCGGGCTCTGTGTCTGTTCGAATGCGGTTTCGAGATGCACTGGACGAATTGGACGGCATCAACGGGTACCGCGTGCACCGGTCTCATTGGGTGTCGCATGCAGCGGTTCAGGGAATCGAAAAGGACCAGGCGCGGGTGTATGTGTGTTTGCCAGAGGGGCGGCGCGTTCCGGTGAGCCGGAACTATCACGCGGCTCTTGAGGATGCCGGCTGGCTTTGACCGTTACCGCGGCATGTCCACAATTCGAGGGGTCTGTCCTGTGACGATGGCGCGGGCCTCGACACGCATCAGGGAAACCAATGCATCGTCCGTGCTGCGCAATCCGCCCGTATAGGTGCCATAAGCCGGCATGATGATCCGGTCGCTGTCAAACAGGAACGCGGGCCGTGTCATGGTGCGCAGGCGGGTCTGTACGCGCACCTTGGGGTGATAGTGCCCCGAGATTTCGCCGCTTTGACCAGGAAGGGCAATATGGCGGAACGTAAGCGGGGGCAGGGGAAGCGTGGCAAGGTGGCTTCCACCAAGGTCGATGGGACCCGGATCATGGTTGCCTTCGATCCAGACCCAACGCCGTCCCGCCTGAAGGCGCGAAACCCAAAGCCGTTCTGCTTCTGGCAGGGATGCGGCGGCCTCCTTGTCGTCAAAGCTGTCGCCCAGACAGATCACAGTGCTGGCTCCGGTCTGACGCAGGTCGTTTTCCAGGCGGATCAAGGTATCGCGGGTTTCATAGGGGGGCATCGGCGGGCTGCCCTTGCGCGCCATGCGTTCAGACTTGCCAAGATGCAAATCGGACACGCATAAAATGCTGCGTTCGGCCCACCACAAAGCGCCCGACCCAAGGGCCGAAAGTTGTGCACCTGCCAATGATAGAGACACCCCGCTCATGCCTATATTGGTGGCGCAATTTCCGCGCATGAGCAAGACAATTTGCGGGTGTTAATGCCTGATTCAGGATCTACCCAAGGCCTGCATCCTGCATAACGCGTGCGCTTTCCTCGGCCAAAAGACGTTCTTCGGCTTCGCCAGCAACAAAAACCTTGCCAACTTCCAGAAACAAGGGCGCCGAGAGCGGTGTTACATGGTCCGTGCGCACAAGATCGATCCGACCCTCAATACGTGTGAGCATTTCTTCAATGCGGGAAAAATCGACCAGCCCGCTCATCGCTTCTTGTCGGGTAATCTGCATCAGCAGGTGGTCAGGATCATATTTGAGCAGGGTGTCATAAAGGATGTCTGACGAAAATGTCGCCTGACGACCCGATTTGCGACCCTGCGTAGAATTGCGTTCAATCAAACCTGCGATGGTTGCCGCCCCCCGAAACGTGCGTTTCATCAACGCATTTCCGGCAAGCCACCCATCCAGCCCTTCGCGCAATTGGGTTGGGTCAAACAGCGCAGCAGGATCGGTCACCGCGTCTAGTCCCCAGATAAGCGTGGCATAATCTGTTGAAACAAACCCCATTGGCGCAAGGCCGGTTTCCTCCATCCGTTTGGTTAACAAAAGACCAAGAGTTTGTTGGGCATTGCGTCCGGCAAACCCGTAAACGCAGATGTTCTCGCGCCCATCTCGCGGAAAGCTCTCTACAAGAAGACGATCTGGACGCGGCAGTTTGGACACCTCGCGCTGAAGGTGCAGCCAGTCCCGCGTGTGCTCTGGAAGCTCGGGCCAATCCGCCTTTTGAAAAAGAGTGAGAATACGTTGCGACAACTGCGTGGATGTCGCAAATTTGGTGCCTGAAAAAGTGGCGATCTTGGGCTTTTTGGCAGCGTTGCGAGTCACTTCCACGGTCATTTCGCGCAAGCCTTCATAGCGCACGATCCGCCCCCCGATCAAAAACGTATCGCCTTTGCTCAGTGACGCGGCAAAGCCTTCTTCAACCTCGCCAAGGGGTTTGCCCCCACGGGACCGTTGAAGCCGGACCTTGAGCTTGTCTGTGTCTTGAATGGTGCCTGCGTTCATCCGGATTCGAGAGGCCGCGCGAGGATCACGCAACTGCCATGCGCCATCGGGGCGTTGCAACAGCCGTTGCCACCGATCATAGGCACGCAGCGCATAACCGCCCGTGGCACAGAAATCGAGGCAGCCGTCGAATTCAAGGCGCGACAGGTCTGCATAGGCGCCGGCCGAGGTCATTTCAGCAAAGAGGTCATCGGAATCGAATGGTCCCGATGCCGCGCGCAAGAGGATATGCTGGCACAACACGTCGCGGGGGCCGGGTGCGCGTTTGTCTCCGTCCAGATCATGCGCCTGAACCGCCTGAAGGGCGGCGACGCATTCGATGACTTCAAACCGGTTTGCGGGCACCAGCACAGCTTTTGATGGGGCGTTATAACGATGGTTGGCCCGACCGATACGCTGGACAAGCCGTTTTACGTTTTTCGGGGCACCGACCTGAACGACCAGATCGACATCGCCCCAGTCGATCCCGAGGTCCAGACTGCCTGTGCAGACAATCGCCCGAAGGTCGCCGCGCACCATGGCGGCCTCGACACGCTCGCGCTGTTGCCGGTCAAGGCTGCCGTGGTGGATGCCAATCGGCAGCGCATCCTCGTTGGCTAGCCAAAGGTTGTGAAAAAAGATTTCGGCCTGTGCGCGCGTATTGTGGAAGATGAGGGTGGTGTTATGGGCCTTGATCAGATCCATCACAGCCGGAATCGAATAAGCCGCGCCACCACCCGACCACGGCGGCGGCTCTTGGGTGCGCAACATCGAGATATCAGGCTCGGGTCCGGGGTCGGCCATAACGATGTCGCATGGATCAGGATGTTTCGCGAGCAAACGCGCAATATCGTCGGGATCATCAACTGTCGCCGACAGACCGACCCGCGTCATTTGCGGGCACAAGGCATGCAGACGGGCCAGCGCCAGCATCAATTGGTCTCCGCGTTTGCTTTCGGCCAGAGCATGGATTTCATCCACGATCACGCGCTTTAACCCGCGAAACATGCGAGGCGCGTCTTCATACGAGGTGAGCAGCGCCAGACTCTCGGGGGTGGTCAAAAGAATATGGGGAGGATCGACCCGCTGTGCCTTTTTCCGCGTGCTTGAGGTGTCTCCGGTGCGGTCTTCAATACGGATGGCCAGTCCCATCTCTTCAACCGGCGTGCGCAGGTTGCGTTTGATGTCAGCAGCAAGTGCTTTCAGCGGGGAAATATAGAGCGTGTGCAAGCCGTCATGCGGCGCATCGGCGAGATCAACAAGTGACGGCAGAAAGCCAGCCATTGTTTTGCCGCCGCCCGTCGGCGCGATCAAAAGGGTGCACGGGGCGTCAGACCGCTGCAGCATGGAAATCTGATGCGGATGTGGCTGCCAGCCTTTGCTTGCGAACCAATCTTCAAAAAGCGGAGGCAGACCCTGCCGGGCCAAGGGTTACTCTTCGCCCGGACCGCAGAACAAACGGTACAGCATGCCGATGACTTCGGCTGTGCTTTCGTCTGCCAGACTGTAGAAAATGGTCTTGCCGTCGCGGCGTGTGCTGACCAGCTTTTCTTCGCGCAGGCGGGCCAACATCTGGCTTACCGCGGCCTGTCGGATTTCGAGAAGGCTTTCCAGTTCGCCCACGGATTTCTCACCCGAGCCAAGATGGCACAGGATCATCAACCGCCCCTCGTGGGCAAGGGTCTTGAGGTATGCCGCTGCGCTTGCGGCACTGCGCGCCATTTCGGTGGGTGGAGCCGGGGTATTCTGCATGTTCACTTGCGTGTTTCCTCAGTCTTTTCCTTCATATATCACGCATTTTTGAAAAGCGCGAGGTTCAGGTTTCTGAAGCCGGGGCTCCGCCTTGGAAATTGTTCCCATTCTGATAGTCACAGGGCGTTTCCTGCATTTGCAGGTGCAAATCCTGCCCTGTGTAGGGGTGCGCACGCGCAAGGTCTTCGTCCACATCTATGCCTAAACCCGGTGCCTCGGATGGCGTGACATAGCCACCTTCGACGCGGATGCTTCCCTTGATCAGTTGATCGTGGAACGGGGTTTCAATGCTTTCGATCATCAAAAGGTTGGGAATTGAGGCTGCAAGGTGGATGTTTGCCGCCCATTCAATCGGGCCGGCATAAAGGTGTGGCGCCATTTGGGCGTTAAAGACCTCGGCCATTGCCGCGACCTTCTTCATCTCCCAGATACCGCCGGCGCGCCCCAATGCGGGTTGCAGGATCTCTGCGGCTCCGGCGCGAAGCACGGCGCCAAATTCGGCTTTGGTTGTCATCCTCTCGCCCGTTGCGACCGGAATGCGCACATTGCGGGCGACCCGTGCCATGTCCTCGATGTTATCGGGGGGCGTGGGCTCTTCGAACCAGAGGGGAGAATAGGGTTCGAGTGCCTGACCCAGCCGGATCGCCCCGGCGGTGTTGAACTGTCCATGGGTGCCAAACAGAAGGTCTGCGCGGTCTCCGACGGCCTCGCGGATGGCTTTGCAGAAGGCAACCGAAGTTGAGATATCGCTCATGGCGGGCATATGCCCGCCTCGCAGAGTATAGGGACCGGCGGGATCGAATTTTACTGCTGTATATCCCTGCCGAACCATTGCGGCTGCGGTCTCTGCGGCAAGATCCGGCGAGGTCCAGAAATCCGCCAGGGAATGATGGGACAGGGGATAAAGGTAGGTGTACGCGCGAAGACGATCGTTCATGCGCCCGCCCAGCAGAGCATAAACTGGCCGGTCCCGATCTTTTCCGAGGATATCCCAACAGGCGATTTCCAGCCCCGAAAAAGCGCCCATAACGGTTAGGTCGGGCCGCTGTGTAAAGCCGGAAGAGTAAGCCCGTCGGAACATCAATTCGATGTTTTCGGGGTTTTCCCCCTGCATATGACGCTCGAAAACATCGTGGATGACATGTGTCATGGCTTGGGGACCAATCGACGAGGCATAGCATTCGCCCCAGCCTGTCACGCCCGTATCCGTGGTCACCTTGACCAAAATCCAATATCGCCCTCCCCATCCGGGAGCGGGAGGTGCGGTGATGATCACTTCAAGGTCTTGCAGGCGCATGGCATTTGTCCCCATGTTGGTCGTCAGTGCTGCAAACCGGTTTCCCCGCTTGCAGCACTGTTTCGTTATCGATTGAACAGGATGACGTTACGCTTGGCCGATCCGGTTTTTGTATCGGTGATCGCTTCGTTGATCTGATCCAGATCCCAGCGCCCCGAAATCAGCTCATCAAGTTTGAGGCGACCCTGCTGGTACATGTCGACCATCCACGGGATGTCCCGTTTGATGACCGTGTCGCCCATTTTCGATCCCTGCATGCCCTGACCAATGGCGGCCAGAACAACGGGTTCGTAGCTGGACTTCGCACCGGAATGCGGCATGCCCACCATGATGACCTTGCCACCGGGGGCTAGATATCGCGGCGCTTCGTCATAGGCCGGGATCGCACCAACGGTGACAATGACGGCGTCCGCACCACGGCCCATGGCGCGCATTGCTTTGACATAGGGTTTTTTGTCTGTCGCAAGGACACCGTCCGTGGCGCCGAATTCTTTTGCGATCTCGAGCTTTTCTTCGCTCATATCGACGGCAACAATACGGCGTGCCCCTGCAATGCGGGCGCCTTGGATGGCGTTCAGTCCTACGCCGCCGGCACCAATCACAACAACGTCCTGCCCAGCGCGGATTTGGGCGGCGTTGACAACCGACCCAACACCGGTGATGACACCACATGCGATCAGGCTGGCAGCCTCCATCGGGATGTCGTCGGAAATCTTCACGACCTGGCTTTGGTCAACCACAACCTTCTCGGCGAAGGCACCACAGGCCATCGCCTGATGAAGTTTGCCACCTTCTGCGGTGGTCAGCGGACCTTTGTCGCCGTCGTAAGGCGTTGAGCAGATGACGGGTTTGCCTTCCGAACACGACGGGCAACTGCCGCAGGACCGGATCAGGGTCACGACAACCGCATCGCCTTCACCAATGCCCGAGACACCGGGGCCGACATGGGTCACACGACCAGCGGCTTCGTGGCCATAGACCGCAGGTAGCGATCCGCCCCATGCGCCGTCTGCAAAGGAAATATCCGAATGGCAAATGGCCACGGCATCAAGTGTGACCTCGACTTCACCCATTTCCGGCGCGCGCAATTGCACCTCTTCGACGACGAGCGGCTTGCCAAATTCATGACACACCGCAGCTTTTATTGTTTGCATCAGAGACTCCCAGTTGATGTTTGAATCAGCGTTGCAAAGCACGGGGTGAATAAGCAAGGTCGTTTTCAGGAATAGAGGTCGCTGTTGTTCTATCAGCCCTACGACGTTGGGGCATTTTGTTTACGATCGGCGTCGCGAGGATCGGAAAAACACCACAAGCCCGCAAATCAGAAGTGCGGCAGACAGCAGGAAAGGGGCTCCGGGCATATAAATCGTGGCATCGGGTCGGCTGAAATAGGCAAAGGTCTGCGTCATGATCAAAGGTGACATGATCGTTGCCAGCGACATCAGACTTGTCAGAACGCCCTGCAGCTCGCCTTGGGCATCATCGGCCACGCGTCGGGACATGATCCCCTGCAATGCGGGCATCCCGAGCGCACCAAGCGCGGCAAAGGGAACAGCAGCCAGAACCAGCGCGCCCCAGTTCACGACCCCCAGGAAGCAAAGCGTGACAACTTCGATCGCAAGCCCCAAGGCCACAGTGCCGCGATGGCCAAACCGTTTTATCGACGGCGCTACCAGCCCGCCCTGTACGATGGCAAACCCCAGACCAAATGCCGCCAGCGAGACGCCGATCATGCCTGGAGACCACCCAAACCGTTCAGTGGTAAAGTAGGACCAGATGGCGGGATAAACTGCGGTTGCGACCTGATAGCAGAAAAACACCAGAAGCAATGACGCGAGACCGGGCAGCTTTGTGACAGCCAGCAAAGCCCCCAGCGGATTCGCCCTGCGCCAGTTGAACGGGCGGCGGATTTTGTCCGTCACGGTTTCCTTTAACACGTACCAGCCCAGCGCGGCATTCATCGCGGCCAGCACTGCAGCCCCCCAGAATGGGGCGCGTGTCCCAAATTCTGCCAAGAGGCCGCCCAGCGCAGGCCCGAACACGAACCCCACCCCAAACGCCGCCCCAATAAGACCAAAGTTGCGGGCCTTTTCATCAGGGGCAGAGATATCCGCCATATAGGCCGACGCGGTCGAATGTGTTGCGGCAGTGATGCCACCAACGATACGCCCCGCAAACAGCAGCCAGATCGACCCAGCGACAGCCATAACCACATAGTCCAATGCCATCACGACAAGGGAAATGAGTAAAACAGGGCGTCGACCGAACCGGTCAGACAAATTGCCAATCACGGGACCGAACAGGAACTGCATCAAGGCAAAGGCGGCAGACAGGACGCCGCCCCAAATCGCGGCATCTGCCAGACTTTCGCCGGTCAACTCTTGGATCAGGTCCGGCATCACGGGCATGATCAGACCGATCCCCATGGAATCGATGACGACGGTCATAAAGATAAAGATGACGGGCAGTTTGGTTCGCATGAATTAGCCTGTCACCTTGGTGACGCGCTGGGCAAAGGCGCGGGCATCACGCGGTCCGAGGCCCATCTGTTGCAAAGGATCAAAAACAGCCGAGACATCCAGATCCGGATAATCCCGCGCAACCAGTTGTGAAAGGGGGGTGCCGGTTGCGTTGGCTTCCTTGCACATGGATTTGGTTGCGGCTTGTGCATCCGGGCGGCGCAGCGTTTCGCTTAACGCAAAAGACAGGGCTTCGGCGTGAATAAGGTCAAGAGGGTCTTGCGCGGTTTTGGCCATCTCTTCGGCCCGTGGTGAAAGAGCGGGCAGCAGTTTTGTCGCGGTGCCCAGTGCCGAGATCGCCCCCAAGCATATTTGCGGCAGACACAGCCATTCGGTAAACCACGCGGCCGCATCCCTTTGGTGTTTTTGCATGGCGGCTCCATTAAGGGTCGCCTGCAACCCGTTACCCTGATGGGCAAGGGCGACCAGCGCAGAGGCCGCAACGGGGTTTTGCTTTTGCGGCATGGTCGAGGATGATCCCCCACCGCCAAGGTCGATTTCACCAATACCTGTCATCGACATCGCAATCAGGTCATCCCCAAGTTTTCCAAGGGCGACGTTGACCCGCCCCAACCAGTTTGCGATGCGCAAAATGGGGGTTCTGTCCGTGTGCCAGCTGCGATCCGGGTTCTGAAGGTTCAGGGATGTCGCCAAGGCCGCGCGCAATTCGGCGGCTTCGGGGCCATAGGCACCAGAGGTGCCTGACGCACCCGACAGAGATACCAAAAGGCACGAGGTGCGCAATTCCGCCAGTTCCGCCAAGAGGTTCACCAGCGGATTGCCCCACTCGGCAGCCTGCGCGCCAAAGCTGGTCAGCGTTGCGGCCTGTCCCCAAGTGCGCGCCACCATAGGGGTCTCCGCGTGGGTCTCGGCCAGTTTGGCCAGCGCGGACAGGCAGGATTGCAAATCTTTTTCGACGAGCGTGAGCAGGGACCGCAAGCGCAGCATCAACCCAGTGTCGATGATGTCCTGTGACGTTGCCCCCCAATGGATGAACTGTGCGTGCTCGGGTGCTTCCATTGCTTTTCGGAAGGCGGCCACAAGACCCGGGACATGGACGCCGTTCTGTCCGGTTTCATCTGCTAGGCCTGCGGGATCAATTTGCACTTCCATCGCGGCGCGGTGGATGAAAAAGGCGCTGTCCTGAGGAATGATGCCCATCTCGCCCTGAACCTTGGCCAAAGTGCCCTCAACCAAAAGCATGGCACGCACTTCTGCCGTGTCGGTGAACAGGCGGCCGGCTTCACCGGTTGGAAACAGGCGCGAAAAAAGAGGGCTGTCAAAAACGGATGCGGCCATGGTTAGTCCTTCACGATACGGTCAATCAGCGCCACAAGCCCTTTGGGATCGGCAAAAAAGGGCGAATGGCTGGTCGCCATTTCGTAAACGTCCCTAGCCGGAAAGTCAGCCGCCATTTCTGCCTGAAACTCGGTCGGGATGGCCTCGTCGTAGAGGCAGCGGATATAGCTGCGCGCAACAGTCAGGTGTCCAGCCCTAAGGCGGGCGGGGGTCATCTGGGGCAGGGTGGCCTGCGGTGTGAGGTGCTGCAATGCATAATCCGTCGTCCCCTCGGGACAATCGGCATAGAACACATCACGGGTCTGGTCTGGGAACGTGGTATAGCTTTTGCTATCTTCCGCACGGTTGATCGCTTTCAGGATCGGCTGGCGCGGGGCAAGTTTGCGCATATCGACAAGCGAAAGCCCCTCTCGTGGAACGTAAGCGCAAAGATAAATCAGACGTTTGATTTTTTGAGGGGCAATGTCTGCGGCAAGTGTTGCGGGAAACCCGCCCCAACTGTGCGCGACAACAATTGTATCGGTTGCCAAAGCTTCAACAACCGCGGCTGTACACGTCTCGAGCGTGACGTCTTCAATCGGGGTTGTGTCCTGCCCGTGGCTTGGCATGTCGATTGTGCGCGGTGTGTGGCCCAGTGCCTCTAGGTGAGGCACGACATCACGCCAGCACCATGCACCGTGACACGATCCGTGAACCAGAAGTATATCAGCCATCGGTGGCCTCGATATGTCCGGTTTCATGCAAGAAACGCGTCAGGATCTCGGCATATTCATCCGGCTTTTCCACGCACGGCAAATGACCTGCGCGGCGGATCAGGGCAAATTGCGATGCGGGCACAAGGTCGACGGTTTCGCGCACCAGATCAGGCGGCGTTGCGCCGTCTTCGGACCCGGCAATGCCCAACGTCGGCAATCGCAGCCCGCTTGTGGGGGTGTAAAAATCTGTACCGGCAATAGCGGCCGCGCAGGCGGTATAGCCTTCCGCGGGTTGCCGCGTGAGCATATTGCGCCACAAATCAATTTCGCTGTCGGATTGAAAATCACGTGAAAACCAGCGCTCCATTGTGGCATCCGCCAAAGCCTCGATCCCGCCCTCGCGTACGGCTTCAATCCGGTCTTGCCACATGGTGGGTTGCCCGATCTTGGCGGCGGTATTGGACAGCACCATGGCCCGCACCAGATCAAGACGTTTGACGGCCAGCCCTTGCGCGATCATGCCGCCGATCGACAACCCGACGAACATGGCATCCTTGACTTCCAGCATATCAAGCAACCGTTCGGTGTCGCGGATCAAAGCCCCCATCGAGTAGGGACCAGTCGGGCAGGAGGACAAACCGTGCCCGCGCTTGTCATACCGGATGATGCGCAATCCTTTGGGAAGCCGCTCCACAACCTTGTCCCACAGGCGCAAGTCCGTACCAAGCGAATTGGCAAACACGATGGGGGCACCATTCGGGTCTCCATCAAGGCGATAGTACAGCTTGATGCCGTCCAGTTCAGCGATGTGCATGAGGTCAGTCTCCGATCTTCATATGGGCCATGATTTGCCCATGGTCGCTTGCCAGCTTGTTATAGGGCGCTTCGGCGTGGCTGCCATCCGTGAGGTGGTCATTGAAAACACTAAAGTACTCCATGTCACCAATCCGGCCGGCGTTGTCGGGATGGAAATGGCGGGACAGGTAAATCTGGTCAAGGCTTTCATAAATACCGCCAAAGGCCGCCGTATAGACCATGTCGCGCATGGACTTTCGCACAAAAAGCCCCTCGGCACTGGTCAGTTGATGGGCCAGAACCGCGTTCGTAATCGCCTTGTTTTCTTCTTTTGTATAGCGATCATTATAGTCTTTTGCATCATGGCGCAGCATCCAGGAATAATTCCTGAAGGGCGTCTCTCCCGAGATGATTTCGGAACTGACGGCGTGTTCCCCGTCGTTGAAATCCCCGAGAACCATGACGGGATGGCCTGCCTGTAACTCGCGCACGATTTCGCGGCGCAAAACCCAAGCCTCTGCCATACGCCGTAACGCAGATCGCAACGCCCCAAGCGCACGCCCCACGGGGTCATATCGCGTCAGGTCGGATTCCGGCGCATAGTCGGCACCGGCCGGTTTGGGAAACTCGCCGAGTTTGGATTTCAGGTGGCAATTGAAAACGGTGATGACGTGTTTGCCGACCGGTATGCGTGCCTTGAGGATGGGGCGCGAGAGGCGCGATAGTGTGAAGAATCCACCGTCTTCACCGGTCAGTTCGCTAAACGGGATCTTCAAAGGCGTGTCGAGAACTTGGATAATCTCTGGCGTGCCAACAAAGCCGTATCGCGACAGGATGGCGACACCCGGTCTGCGCCGCCCGGGCTGTCCCGTGTCGTTGGCGTTAGGCGCAAAGGCCAGTTTGGCATCTGTATAGGGCGCATAGCTGAGTTTGCGGAAAATGGCTTTCTTGCGATAGCTTTTGGTCTTTGAAGGAAGCACAGCATCATTGCTTTCCCGGCCTATGCGATCCGTTTCGCCGATAACCGCCTGCAACGCCTCTTCCTCGAAAATCTCTTGAAAACCGATGATATCAGCATCCATCGAGAACATCTGCTGAGCCATCCAGTCTTCTTTCCACGCGTATTCTTCGGGCGTGTAGGACTGGAATTCGTAGTATTCTTTGTCAGGGCCGATCAGGTTCTTCACGTTGAAAGACGCAATGGTAAAGCGGGTCATCGAAAATCCCTTTTCCTGTTGAAGCCTTGATCAAAAGGTCCGGCGCTTTGTGCCGTGCCGGACCTTTCAGGGTGACAATCTGTGCCTGTGCGCAAGGCGTCAGGCGAAACGGTCAAGCGCCGTTTTGAACATATCAGCATCGACATTGCCTCCGGTGCAGACCGCAAAAACGTTGTCGCCTTCGATTTCATCCGGATGGAACAATGCCGCAGCAAGCGCCGCTGCGCCCCCGGGTTCGACCACGATTTTCAGCCGTGAGAATGCCAACGCCATGGCGTGCAGGCATTCGACTTCGGTCACTACAAGACCCGGACCACACAGCCGATACATGATCGGAAAGGTCAACTCTCCCGGGGCGGGCGTGATAATGGCGTCGCAAATATTGCCCGAAGTTGCATTGTTCTTTTCAATCCCGCCCGAACGCAGTGATCGTGCCACGTCATCAAACTCCTCAGGTTCGCAGGGCCGCGTGCGCAGTCCCGGTGCGTCTGCTTCAAGCGCCATTGCGATACCAGAGGTCAATCCGCCGCCACCGCAACAAATCAGGACATCCGCGTCTGTGACGCCAGCCTCATTGGCCTGTTCCGCGATTTCGAGACCCGTCGTGCCCTGTCCGGCAATGACATAGGGATCGTCATAAGGGCGGATTAAGGTCAGTTCACGATCCTGGGACAGTGCGTCACCGACCGCTTCGCGGCTTTCCCCGCCAGCGCGGTCATAGAGAACCACCTCTGCCCCCAATGCGCGGGTGTTTTCGATTTTCATGCGTGGGGCATCTTCCGGCATGATGATCACCGCAGGCGCCCCGTGCTTCGCCGCCGCGAGAGCAACCCCTTGGGCATGGTTGCCCGAGGAAAAAGCGATCACACCTTTTTTTCGTGTCTCTTCGTCCATCGCGGACACCGCAGACCAGCCGCCGCGAAACTTGAATGATCCGGTGTGTTGCAGGCATTCGGGCTTTACCCAAACCTGACGCCCCGCGATTTCGTCCAGAAAGGGGGATGTTAACAATGGTGTCTTGCGCACATGCCCTGCAAGGCGGTCGGCTGCGGCTCGGATCATATCGATGTTCATGACGGGTCTTTCAGTTTGGTTATCCAGTCTTGCAAGGCGCGGACTGCTTCGGGTTCATCGAGAAAAGGAACATGGCCACGATCGGGAACAGTAGCGGCGATCAAAGGCAGGCGAGCCGCCATCTCATCCAGTGTTTCGGCGCTCATCAGGTCAGAGTTTGCACCGCGGATGGCTGCCAGCGGCAGGCCTGACAAGGCCTCGTAAAACGGCCAAAGGTCTGGCGCTTCGGCCTCTGGGTCAAATGTCGCCAAAACAGCATCGCGCAGCTTTGGATCATAGTTGATTGTCAATCCGCCCTCGACCTCGACGAAGTGATGCTCGACCTCTTCGCGCCATCGGCTTGCGGGCACATTGGCAAAACCGGCCATGCGCTTGCCAATGATGTCCTGTGCCTCGTCCAGAGTTTTCCAGACAGGATTGAGCCCGATAAAGGTCAACACAACTTCCAGCCCCGCGGTTTCAATCACCGGACCGATGTCCACAAAGCAGACTCCAAGCATACGCTCACGCGCCATCGCGGCCAGAGTGAGGGAAATCAACCCGCCGCGCGATGTGCCCACAAAGGCCGCTTTCTCGAGGCCCAGATGGTCCATCAGCTCCAACACATCCTGTGTTTCGCGCGGGATTGTATAGGTCATGGGATCTTCGGCCCATTCCGATTGCCCGCGCCCGCGATAATCGGGACGGATAACGCGCACGCCTTGCATGGCGGGCATGGCATAATCGAAATCCGAAGCGTTGCGGGTGAGACCCGCAAGGCAGATCACGGGCAGGCCTTCGCCTTCGTCGAGATAATGCAGCGAAAGGCCGTCAGAACTTGTATAACGGGGCATTTAGGCTCCTGTCAGGTCGGGAATAGACGTCAGGTCTGTCAAAATGGTTTTGGGCACCCATGGCAAACGGTCCACAGGTTCGCCCGCGCGATTGACCCATGCGGTGGTAAAGCCATAGCCCGTTGCACCGGCCGCATCCCAGCCGTTCGAGGATACAAACAACACCTCGTCGCGGGCACAGTTGAACCGTCTGGTCACAAGTTCGTAAACCTGATCCGCAGGTTTGAAAATACCAACATCCTCGACACTCAGCACGTCGTCCAGAACATCCCCGATACCAGCACTGTCTACTGCGCCGTTCAACATGTCCGGCGATCCGTTGGACAGGATTGCGGTGTTCATGCCCTGTGCCTTGAGCGTGGCAAGCATGGCAGGCACCTCCGGATATGCGGTCAGTTCCCAGTAAAGTTGCAAAAGCCGTTCACGCAGGTCTGCGTCCCCGTCCAGCCCGTTGGCCTCCAACGCCCAGTCCAGTCCGTTTTGGGTGACTTCCCAAAAATCCGTATGCGCGCCAGTAATGGCACGCAGCCATGTGTATTGAAGCTGTTTCAAGCGCCAGTGCTCGGCCACTTTGGGCCAATGCTCGGCGAAGCGTTCTCTTTCGGGTTCTGCAGCAGCCTCGCGTGCGGCGGCCGCGACATCGAACAATGTGCCATAGGCATCAAAAATGCAGGTGGTGATGGTCATCTAAGCGTCTCCCTCGGTTACGCATAGTGGCCATTGGCGCGGCACTGTCAAAGCCAGAATGGCCCCGCCGTTGCATTTCCACAATCCAACCCATAGGGTGCGGCGGATTCTTTTCGGCGGAAACGACCTTCGCCAGACACTCAACAAGAACTGGAACTGAAATGACTGTTGCAAAATCGGGCGATAAGGTCCGCATTCACTACACCGGCACCCTGAGCGACGGCTCTGTTTTCGATAGCTCGGAAGGTCGCGACCCTCTTGAGTTCACGCTGGGCTCTGGTCAAGTGATCCCCGGCTTTGACGCCGGTGTTGCCGGCATGGCGATCGGTGACAAAAAGACCATCGAGATCCCGTCTGATCAGGCCTATGGCCCGTCGCATGACGAAGCGATTCAGGACGTTCCTCGTGAACAGATCCCTGCAGAAATTCCTCTTGAGGTTGGTCTGCAACTGCAGATGCAGGCGCCGACAGGTCAGGTTGTTCCCGTGACTGTGATCAAAATCACAGAAGACACAGTGACACTGGACGCAAACCATGCGCTGGCCGGTAAAGACCTGACTTTCGCGCTGGAACTGGTTTCGGTCAACTAAGCGCCAAGATCACTTTGATATTTGAGAAAGCCCACAGTGTGACTGTGGGCTTTTTGTTTGGCGGCTTTGGTTTTAGGCGCGTGCGATGAACGGCAGGCCAAAAAAAACCGCGCTCTGAGGCGCGGTTCCATGGTGTCTTGTGCCTGATCTCAGAGGTTTTCTGGTTGAGGCATACCAAGCACGTGATACCCGCCGTCCACACGGATGATCTCACCGCTGGTGCAGGCACCTGCGTCTGATGCGAGGTAAACAGCTGTGCCGCCCACCGCTTCGAGCGTCGCATTGGCCCGCATTGGCGAATTGGCTTCGGTCTGGCGGAAGGTTTTGCGTGCGCCACCGATTGCGGCCCCTGCAAGGGTTTTCATCGGGCCGGGCGAAATCGCATTCACGCGAATGCCTTCCGGACCAAGATCGTTTGCCAGATAGCGTGTTGCGCTTTCCAATGCAGCCTTGGCCACACCCATCACGTTATAGAAGGGCGTCACACGGTTTGAGCCCTGATAGGTCAGGGTCAGGATCGTTCCGCCATTGTCTTTCATCAAAGGATGCGCGCGACGCGCCACTTCGATCAGCGAATAGCACGAGATATCCAGCGAGTTCTTGAAGTTGTCCCGCGAGGTATCGAGAAAACGGCCAGTCAGTTCGTTCTTGTCGGAATAGGCGATGGCGTGAACGACAAAGTCGATGCTGTCCCAGCGCTGGCCCAGCTTTTCAAACGCATTGTCCAAAGATTCATCATCGGTGACATCAACGTCGACCAGAAAATCACTGCCCAGACGTTCTGCCAATGGGGCCACACGTTTGCCAAATGCCTCGCCCTGATAGGTGAAAGCCAATTCGGCGCCAGCTTCGTGCATCGCTTTGGCAATACCCCAAGCGATCGAGCGTTCATTGGCAACGCCCATGATCAGGCCGCGTTTTCCAGACAATGACAGCATGTTCTTCAATTCCTTTTTCGATTGCCCGTCACATGGCGTTTTTTGCGGGTTAGGTCAAGTTCAGGGCAAAAGGCTGTTTTGGCCTTTGCATGGCTCCGAAATCCCGATCACAACACACCGGGCGCGCCTGACACCACCTGTAAAATCGAAGGGCAGGGAAGCTCCCCGCCCATCTTCTATAAATGGCTTAGCCTTGGTATTTGGACAGGATCATCGACCCGTTTGTACCGCCAAAGCCAAAGCTGTTTGTCATGACGCTGTCGAGACCGGCATTTTCTACAAGCGCGGTGGCGATTTCGCCCTCGTTGATTGCGGGATCCTGTGTTTCCACGTTGATCGACGGGGTGATAAAGTCGTTGTCCAGCATCAGCAGGCAGAAGATAGCCTCAAGAGCACCAGCGGCGCCTTGAGCGTGTCCTGTCATCGATTTGGTCGACGAAATCGGCGGCTGCTCCATGCCTTCAAAGACACGACGGACCGCTTCGACTTCGCCCACATCCCCAACAGGTGTCGAGGTGCCGTGTGCGTTGATGTAATCCACCTTGCGACCCTCGGGCAGGGTTTGCAGGGCCAGACGCATCGCGCGCTCGCCGCCTTCACCAGATGGGGCCACCATGTCATGGCCGTCCGAAGTTGCCGCGAAACCGGTGACTTCGGCGTAAATCTTGGCGCCACGCGCCAGCGCATGGTCGAGGTCTTCCAGCACAACCATGCCGCCACCACCGGAAATCACGAACCCGTCGCGGTTTTCGTCAAACGCGCGCGAGGCCTTTTCGGGGGTGTCGTTATACTTGGACGACATCGCGCCCATGGCGTCGAACAGGCAGGACAGGGTCCAGTCCAGCTCTTCGCCGCCACCCGCGAACATCACGTCCTGCTTGCCCATCATGATCTGCTCGGCCGCGTTGCCGATGCAATGCAGCGATGTCGAACAGGCCGAGGTGATGGAATAGTTGATGCCCTTGATCTTGAAGGCCGTCGCGAGGTTGGCCGAGATTGTCGAAGACATGCATTTGGGCACGGCAAAGGGGCCAATGCGCTTGGTTGCGCCGGTCTTTGCCACCGTTTGGTGCGCGGTCAACATCGCGCTGGTCGAAGGGCCGCCCGATCCGGCCACAAGGCCGGTGCGGACGTTCACAACGTCGTCTTCGCCAAGGCCCGCATCTGCAATCGCCTGACTCATGGCGACATGTGCATAGGCTGCGCCATCCCCCATGAAACGCAATGTGCGCTTGTCGACGTGCTCTTTGGTGTCGATCTTGAGAGTGCCCGCAACCTGGCTGCGGAACCCGTGCTCAGCCATCTCGGGGCTGGCCTCGATACCTGATTTACCTGCTTTCAGCGAGGCGATGACCTCTTCGGCATTGTTGCCGATGGATGAAACGATGCCCAATCCGGTGACGACGACACGACGCATACGTGCTCTCCCTTATTTGCTTATGTCTTTAGTATGCATTGGGGGCGTCAGGTGCAAGATGGGTAAATGAACACAGAGGTCCCAAGACCCGAAAGTCAGCCCGATAAGCCAGTATTCGGAGGACAAAACAACGAGAGGTTGGGTTTCTTTTCTATTGCCTGCTTAGCCCGAGAGGATAAGGGAGTGTTTGTTACGTGTTGCTTTGCAAATGTCGTCTGTTGCAGCTGATGATGTCCCATCAGCGAACTTGACATAGACTTCGAAAACACATGTTCCGTTTCCGTCATCAATGTTGAAAGCCTTGCTTTCTCCGGACTTGATATTCGCCCCGAATGGCAACAGGTCGACCATCCCCTCGGCGTTGCTATTGATAAGATCAAGGGTGGGTTGTCTGCTTGCCGGTGTTGTTCCGGGTCTGCCTACGTAAATCGAAATGACAGGGCTTGGGTCTAAATTGCCAACATGAAGTATTCTTTGTTGGCCGTCGTTGCTTGACGGTGTCGTGCAGGATGCGAGCATGGCAAAAGCCAAAGCTCCCACTGGGTATAGCTTTGAAATAGTATGCATTTCTGAAAATCTCCCTAAAGATCAAACCTGTCACTTTTGAACCTCAGAAGCAATGAAAGTTAATTTTTGACATTGGGACGCTGTCCGTTCGGGGACGTCAAATCCTTGGTTGTTCGGGTTGCTGCCGTGGCGTTCGTTGGCCCGCCGGTTTGAAAGTTCGCCGTGCGCATAAACAAAAAAAGAGGCCCACAGGCCTCTTTCCATCTGGATCACGTCAGGGTCGTGCGGCGCTTATTCTGGCGCGAGACCGACGCGCATGTCTTTGACCTGATAAATCTCTTCGCCATCCGCATGCACGGTGCCGTTCGCAACACCCAGTTTCAGTTTGCGATCAATGATGCGGGTGAAATCCACGTGATAGGTCAGCATCTTGCGGTCAGGTTTGACCATGCCCTTCAGCTTCACTTCGCCAACGCCCATCGCCATGCCTTTGCCTGGCATCCCGCGCCAGCCGAGGTTAAAGCCGGTCAGCTGCCACAGACCGTCCAGACCCAGACAGCCGGGCATGATCGGGTTGCCGGGGAAGTGGCAGTCGAAGAACCACAGGTCGGGTGTGATATCGAATTCTGCGATCACGTGGCCTTTGCCGAACTCTCCGCCGTCCGCAGAGATATCAGTGATGCGGTCCATCATCAGCATGGGTGGCATAGGAAGCTGCGCATTGCCGGGGCCGAAAAGTTCGCCACGGGCGCATTTCAGCAAGTCCTCTTTGTCGAAGCTGGTTGGGTAGTTGGCCATGCGGGTATGCCCCTTATCGTCTGTGTCTGTTGCTTATGACCCCTCTAGCACCCTGTGAAAGGGTCCTGCAAGTGCGGCCATGTCACAGTATGTGCGAAGGTTGCGATTGATTTTCAATTGAATTTTGCGGGCCGAAGGCCTTATATTGGCCTGCAAACAAAAGGTGCGCCCGCATGAATGAGCAAGCAATCACCATAGGAACCAACTGGCTGTCCGGTGCCGGACTGCGCCCGACGCGCCAGCGCGTTGCTTTGGCGTCGCTGCTGGTGGGCGATGGCATGGATCGACATGTGACGGCAGAAAGCCTGTATGCCGATGTTTGCGAGCGCGGTGAAAGTGTCTCTCTTGCGACTGTTTACAATACCTTGCGTGCTTTTTGTGACGCGGGCTTGATGCAGGAGATTACGGTGGATGGATCGAAAAGCTATTTCGATACCAACACTCATGATCATCCGCATTTCTTTTGGGAAGAAGATCGCGTGCTGACCGATGCACCTGCCGATCAACTCGAGATTCTGCGTTTGCCAGAGCTTCCCGAAGGGGCGGAGATTTCGAAAGTTGACGTCGTGATACGTCTGCGTCGCAAGTAATTCGTTCGAAAATTTTGCCAGATTGATTGGGTTCGCCCGATTGAGGGCCGTGTTTCTATGCCAATGTTTGGTGTGAGACCGCAGTTATGCCAGATTTCCAGTCTTGTCTTTCAAGCTGGCCACATGACACAGTCGCCCCGACTGAAACGAGGGGATTTTCATGAAAGCGGTGGTTTATCAGGAATTTGGCGCAGCCTCGGATGTGCTGCGGCTTGACGATATGGAATCTCCGGTGGCGGGACCGGGCGAGGTGTTGGTGCGCGTCGCGTTTTCGGGTGTGAACCCGTCCGATGTCAAAGCGCGCAGCGGCACAAGGCCGGGCGTAACCAAACCCGCATTCCCGATGATCATTCCACACAGTGACGGTTCGGGCATAATCGAAGCGGTGGGAGAGGGCGTTGATCCTTCCCGCGTGGGCGAACAGGTCTGGATCTGGAACGGCCAATGGCAGCGGGCCTCGGGGACCTGCTCAGAATATATCGCGTTGCCGGCATCGCAAGCTGTGGCACTGCCCGACGGCGTGTCACTTGAAAGCGGTGCGGTGCTGGGTATTCCCGGCCTCACGGCAGCGCACTGTGTGTTTGGCGGTGGCGCTGTGACCGGAAAAACCGTTTTGATCAGTGGCGGCGCAGGGACTGTTGGGTATCTTGCAGTGCAATTGGCCAAATGGGGTGGGGCGAAAGTCATCGCGACAGGGTCTCCTCGCGATTTCGATCGTATGACGGCGGCTGGTGCAGATCACGTCGTTGACTATCGAAGCGAAACTTTGGCGGCTGACATACTGGCGGCCAATGGCGGCGCTTGTCTGGATATGGCAGTCGAAGTGGAGTTCGGCGTCAACGTGGGCCTGCTGGCCGAAGTCATGGCCGAAAATGCCAGAGTTGCGATTTATGGATCAGCCAAAAACATGGCGCCCGAAATTCCCTTTGGCCCTTTGCTGTTCAAGGCGCTGACACTGGATATTGTCCTGATTTACATCCTGCCAGAGGCACCCCGGGCAGAGGCGATCAATCAGTTGCATGCTGCGCTGACGGATGGCGCTTTGGACTTGCCCATCGCGCACGTATTCTCTCCGCAAGAAGCGGCACAGGCACATGAGGCCGTCGAAGCGGGCGGTCGCGCGGGTGCTGTTCTCGTCGGGTTCTAAAGAAGCCCTTCCAGACCGAAAACCTGTGGCAGCACTGCCAGAAAGTGCTGCCAGCCGGTGGCACCGGGTTCTTTATAGGCCACCTCTTCGGGCCCGCCGCTCCACGTCCAGATAAATTCGCCATTGTCGTCGAGTGTCACCTGATAGGCATAGTTGGTCAGCGACGTTTCGAGCCGTTTCAAAAGAGCTGTCGCATATGCGGGGCTCTGGATGAACAACCCGATTTCAGAGTTGGTCTTGACCGATCTCGGGTCCAGATTGAGCGAGCCAACAAATACCCTGTCCTGGTCAAAAATCGCCATCTTGGTGTGCAAGGTGATCGGCAGGTCCTGATCGGCAGGGATGTCACCCAAGGCGTTGAGTGCGTCCTCGCGGAGTTCGTAAAGCTCTATACCGGTTTCAAGCAAAGCCTTGCGGTGGCGGGTATACCCACCGTGGACATATGCGTGATTGTTCGATGCTAGTGAATTGGTAATGATCCGGACCCTGATCCCCTGTGCGCGCAAATCCTGAAAGAAACGGGCGCCATAGTTTTCGGGAACGAAATAGGGGGTTATCAGCGTGACCTGATCCGTGCTGCGCCGCATTTCGGCAAACAGGTGTTCGCCCAGAATGTGTGGGCCTTGGCCATCTGGGTTACGCAGCTTTTCAGGTGTGTCAAAGACGAGCTCTGACGTGCCCCAAAAAGGAGCGCGGGTTCCGTTGTCGATCTCTGCCAGATAAGGTGTCGAAATGGCTTGGCGATAGGCGTCAATCTCTGCGTCACTGATATCATAGCGCCACGTGGGATCGTCCGTGATGGTCTTTCCGTTCTTTGCAACAACATCAAAGTTGGCAAGCGGCACCGAAAGCTGGTCATTCCAGTAAGTGTCGAAGGCAAGATCCAGTTCGCGCGCTTCGGGGCCGAAGATCAGAACGTCATAATCCGCGAAGGCTTGGGTCGGCTTCAGTTCGTAATATTCATCTGCATAGTTACGCCCGCCCATGATCGCGATCGAGCCGTCCATCACGAAGGACTTGATATGCATGCGCCGGTTGACCCGTTTGAAATCCCACAGAAACCCCATCTGTTTCGGGGCATTGCGCGAAGTCGGATTGAACACGCGCATCTCGATGTTGCGGTGGGCATCCAGTGCGGCGAGGTCTTCGTCCGGCACGGTGGTGAATACATCGTCAAACAGGAAACGCACGCGCACGCCACGGTCTGCCGCATCAAAGATACGATTCATGATCAACTTGCTGGCCGTATCGGGTTTGATCAGAAAAGTCGCAATATCCAGACTATGTTGGGCCTGTTCGATCATCCGCAATCGTGCGCCTAAGGCATCGGTGCCGCTGGATAACTCAAAGTAACCTGATCTGGTTGGATTGGGTCCAAGTTCGGACGCGACCACCGGATGCAGGAATGTGCTTTGCTCGGTGCTCAAGGCGCGTGTCACCTCGCGGGGGGCGTCAAACGGAACATAGGCGCAAGCCGAGACAAGGCCAGCCAAGGCCGCAGCGCAAAGCAGGCGCATTTTGCCTAGAACCACTGGCCCGGCTCCATCAGGCCAAGATCCAAAAGCTGTCTCGAATGCCATTCGAACGGCACCGAGTTGTGCCATTCAAAGGTGTCGATGTCATATTTGCTGCCCGGATTTCGCTTGAGCGCTTTGGCCGTGCGGAAGGAACACACAGCCGCGGTGAGGTTGTTGTGCCACTCGCAGGCATAGGTGTTGTATTCTTCATCGTTAAAGGTGAAGTCAGGCAAAATTTGCAAATCGGGTTTTGATTTGAAAAGCGAAATCCGGTCGATCTTGCGTCGTACGGCGGGGACGTGTTCTTCGAATCGCCACCGCAATCCACCGAAAAAGTCCAGCTGCCGTTCTTTGGGATAATTGTGATTGTCCGGGTTTGCGCGCGCCAAAGCATAATAACCGGACCGATCCAGAAGCGTGTCCTCAAGCGAGACAGCATCGGGGTTTTTCTCAAGATCCTGAGAATAAAGGTCCACAACATAGGTGAGCATGGCACTGCGCCGCTCTTCTGTGTGGAACGTCAGCATTTCGCCAATGCTTCGGTTTTCGCAGAACGGAAAGAACAGGTATTCTGCGTTAAAGCAGTAATACATCCAGATGTCCGGCGCGGCGGCGATGATCGCATTCATCGCGTGGATCATGCCCATGCCGGACGGGTTTTCCAAACCGACCCGAGAAATCTCTGCTTCCAGGTCTTCGGGCACATAAAAGCTTTTGGGAACCAGCAGGACAATGTGCTTAAAGCCAAGTTGTTGGTGATGGCGCAACGTCGTGTCCATTTCGGTTTCATCTTCTCCGAAAATGAAAGCGACCGGCCCTTTGGTCAGTACGGCGCGGCCGTTCTTGAGAAAGTCCAACAAACTTGCGTATTTCATGGGTATGCCCTGCTCTTGTTGCTGCGCAGAATCGATCAATTTGTCATGCATTGCAAGACACACCAGTTATGATGTAGTGAAGCGCCTTGAAATCGCGACGGGACCGGGTACATGGCCAACGAGAAAAAGCTCTTTATCAAGACATATGGCTGTCAGATGAACGTATATGACAGTGAACGCATGGTCGAAGCCATGGGCGGGGCTGGATATACCACGACGGATACCCCCGACGACGCGGACATGATCCTTTTGAACACCTGTCACATCCGTGAAAAGGCGGCAGAAAAAGTCTACTCGGAATTGGGGCGCTTCAAGGGGCTGAAAGCGGAAAAACCAGATTTGAAGATTGGTGTTGCGGGCTGTGTTGCACAGGCCGAGGGCGAAGAAATCATGCGCCGCCAGCCTATTGTCGATCTGGTAGTTGGCCCGCAGGCTTATCACCGTCTTCCCGAGATGGAAGCCAAGACCCAGCAGGGCGCCAAGGCTCTGGACACTGATTTCCCCGAAGAAGACAAATTTGAAAAGCTGAAAGGCCGCCCAAAGGCCAAACGTGGGCCAGCGGCGTTTTTGACGGTTCAGGAAGGGTGTGACAAGTTTTGCGCCTTTTGTGTTGTGCCCTACACACGCGGGGCAGAAGTGTCGCGTCCGGTCGAACGTATCCTGACAGAGGCCCGCGATCTCGTTGAGCGCGGCGTGCGTGAAATCACCTTGCTGGGCCAGAATGTGAATGCCTATCACGGGCTGTCAGGTGGGGGAGACAGCTGGTCGTTGGCCAAGTTGATTTGGGAGCTGGACAAGGTCGACGGTCTCGAGCGTATCCGGTTCACCACCAGCCACCCTAACGACATGATGGACGACCTGATCGAAGCGCACGGAACCTGTAAAAAGTTGATGCCTTACCTGCATCTTCCGGTGCAATCGGGCAGCAACAAAATTCTCAAACGCATGAACCGCAGCCACGACCGCGACAGCTATCTCAAGCTGGTCGAGCGTATTCGCGAAGCCCGCCCCGATATCCTGTTGTCAGGCGATTTCATCGTCGGCTTCCCCGAGGAAACCGAACAGGATTTTCAGGACACGATGGACCTGATCGAAGAAGTGAAATACGGGCAGGCGTTCAGCTTCAAATACTCCCCACGTCCCGGAACTCCCGCAGCAGAACGTGCGGTGATTGATGACGCTACTGCGTCCGAGCGCCTTTACCGTTTGCAGGCATTGATCACCCAGCAGCAGCGCGAGATCCAGGATAGCATGGTGGGACGCGAAGTGAGTGTTCTGCTTGAAAAGAATGGACGTCTTGAGGGGCAGATGGTCGGAAAGTCCGAATATCTTCACTCGGTTCATTTGACTGCGGAAGATGCCCAGATCGGGGACCTGGTTCGCGTAAAGATCGTCAAAAGCCGCACAAATTCTCTGGCTGGCGAATTGGTCTAGACCCGAACGGCGCAGAACAAACCGGAAAACGGCCTGAATCGTCTGCACATTCCGTGTGCAGGCGTATTTCGAGGGGCATTGCATTGGCGTGGCATTGGAAACAAAGATGCGCTTTGGGTTTGGTTGTGTGTGTTGTGTAAAAAATCGAACTGAAATGTCCGAAATTTCGCGCAGCACGCCACATTGCTGCCACATTTTCCTACCACATGTTGTGAATTATCCTTCACACAATCTCTAAATTTGCTACAGTATGGCATATTACGAACGAGGCATGCGCTCAGGCGAGGTTACGTGCCCTAGGGGATATGTCAGAGGAAATTTGCTGTGGCGGACAAGACAACACATAAAGTACGGGCCGCAATCGGGGGGATCGCTGCAATTTGCATCGCAGCCGTGTCTCTCGCTCAACCAGCGGCGGCTCAGACCCAGCGAACTGTTTTGGGTCAAGAGTATGTTCCAACGGTTTGGGTTGATCCGGACGGATGCGAGCATTGGGTAATGGATGACGGTGCCGAGGGATACATGACCCCCCACGTGAGCCGTCAGGGCATTCCAGTATGCCGCCGTGGCAATGTCTGCGGTGTTATGAATTCGGATCAGTTCTTTGCGACCGATAAGTATTACATCAACTCGGCCAACAAGCAGCGTCTTCAAGAGTTCTTTCAGACCGCGACCGCGTCGACCTTTATCATTGCGGGCCACACCGACAGCCGGGCATCGGACGAATACAACATGCGGCTGAGCTATAACCGTGCCAACTCGGTTGCGAAAATTGCCCAGTCTACGGGAGCACGTGTCGTGGACGTGCGCGGATATGGCGAACGGATGCCGCGCGCTTCGAATGGTACATCCTCAGGCATGGCGCAGAATCGCCGCGTCGAAATCATCTGTTTGCGTTAAGGGAGAATGAACATGAAACTAATGCGTGGTCTTCTTCTTGTGGGCGCGGTTGCTGCGGTTGCAGCATGTGACAACAAGGTCGACAAAACCGTTGACCGTGGTTGGGATGCGAAACACCTGAGCCAGTTGAAAGCTGGCATCTGGGTTGATCCGAATGGCTGTGACCACTGGATCATTGATGATGGCTTCGAAGGCTATCTGTCCCAGCGTCTGGACAAATACGGCAAGCCGGTTTGTTCCGGTGTCGCCCCTCCCGGAGTGGCAACAGGTCCATTCAAGCAAGGCTCTCCGGTCAAAGACCAGATTTGATGCTAGCGACATACCAAAACAAGAGCCGCGTGTTTCCGCACGCGGCTCTTTTTTGTGTCGATGTGATGAAATTTGCTGCCCAGACGCTTGCGTATCCCGCCGCAACTTGGCACGCTTTCTTAAATACTAACGCCAGCAGGAGAGTTGATTGGCTACAGGTGTCATGCCCCCACCGCCTTCACCCGAAAATGTAACCGAAGTTACGGTTGAATTTCCGGACAATAGATTGCTGATCGACCTTTGCGGCGAATACGACCGTAACTTGGCCGACATCGAACAAAAACTCTCGGTCCAGATTTTGAGGCGCGGCAATCTGCTCGCTATTTTTGGAGAAGAGAACGCGCAAGCCGAAGCCAAGGAAGTGCTTGAAGCACTGTACGAGCGGCTGGAAACCGGAAAATCAGTTGAGCATGGCGATATCGATCGCGAGTTGCGAATGGGCGGGTCCGAACAAGGCACCGGAACACGCTCTGGCGATCAGCTCGAGATGTTCAAAGGTGGTCCGGTTGAAATCAAAACCCGCAAGAAGCTGGTTGAGCCACGCACGGATGCGCAAAAGGCGTATGTCTTGTCATTGTTCAAACACGAACTGGCCTTTGGCATTGGGCCGGCCGGCACCGGTAAAACCTATCTGGCGGTGGCCGTTGGCGTGAGCATGTTCCTGCAAGGCCATGTAGATCGTATCATTCTGTCCCGTCCTGCCGTCGAAGCGGGCGAAAAGCTTGGGTATCTGCCGGGTGACATGAAGGACAAGGTCGATCCATACATGCAGCCGTTGTATGACGCGCTCAACGATTTCCTACCGGGCAAACAGCTGGCCAAGCTGATCGAAGAGAAACGCATCGAGATCGCGCCGCTGGCCTTTATGCGGGGCCGAACATTGGCCAATGCCTTTGTGGTTCTGGATGAAGCCCAGAACGCGACAACGATGCAAATGAAGATGTTTCTGACTCGTCTGGGTGAGGGAAGTCGCATGGTCATCACGGGTGACCGCAGTCAGGTTGACCTTCCGCGTGGAGTGCCGTCAGGGCTAGCAGATGCCGAACGGTTGCTAAAAGGTATCCGGGACGTCAGCTTCAACTACTTCACAGCAGACGATGTTGTGCGACATCCACTTGTCGCCGCGATCATCAAGGCCTATGACGCCGACGCGCAACGGATGCTTGCGGAACGTGGGAACAAGAAATCAACGTGATTTCGGTTTCGTGACGTTAAAGTCCATGAAGGGAAGGGGGCGCTCTGCCCCCGTCAAGAGCTTGATATGCTGACAGATACGATTTTCGAAGACGACCGTTGGCAGACTGTCGACTTTGAAACCCTTGCCGAGACCGCGGCGCAGGCTGCATTGGCGCATATCGGTATGGAGCCGGGCCAGTTTGAAGTTGCGGTTCTGGCCTGTGATGATGCGCGGATTGCAGAATTGAACGCCGACTTCCGGGACAAGCCCACACCGACAAATGTGCTCAGCTGGCCCGCCCAGGAACGTGCTGCGGAAGATGACGGCGATACCCCTTCACCGGTTGTGCCCGCCTTTGAGGGCATCCCGGAAGAGTTGGGAGATATCGCGATTTCCTATGACACGTGTCTGCGCGAAGCACAGGGCGCTGGCAAAAGTTTTGAGAACCATGTGACACATCTTGTCATTCATGGGGTTTTACATTTGTTGGGCTATGACCATATCCGTGACAAGGATGCCACGTTGATGGAAGGTCTTGAGACAGCCATACTTGGCAAAATGGGTATTTCTGACCCATATAAAGAGTAAGCGGGGCCACCCCCCAATTTGGAAAGGTAAAATGGGCGACAGTACCGACGGGTCTTCTAACGCAGCGCTAAGCGCGCAGCCTTTGGCCCCAAACAAATCGCAGAACGGCTTTTTCGGCCGTATCGTTAAGGCTCTTTCACCAACGGACGCGGAGGATGCCGGGACTGTAGCTGCTCCTGTGGCGCCTCGACCCCAGACACATGGCATGATCAACTTGCGCCGGATGCGGGTTGAAGACGTTGCCATCCCAAAGGCCGATATCGTGGCGGTGGCCGAGAATATCACCAAAGACGAACTGGTTCAGTTGTTCCGCGACAGCGGTTTGACACGTTTGCCTGTCTACGAAGGGACGCTTGATACACCTATCGGGTTTGCCCACCTCAAGGACCTTGCCCTGAAGCACGGGTTCAACGGCAGTGGAGGAGAATTGCATCTCAAGCAGATGTTGCGCCCGCTGTTGTTCGTGCCCCCGTCGATGCCGATCGGCGTTTTGCTGACAAAGATGCAGACCGAGCGGCGCCACATGGCGCTTGTTATCGATGAATACGGTGGTGTTGATGGTCTCGTCACGATTGAAGATCTGATTGAACAGGTCATCGGCGAGATCGAGGATGAGCACGACGTCGGCGAAGATGCTTTCTGGGTCGAAGAAAAACCGGGCTGTTATTTGGTGCAGGCCAAAACGCCTCTGGAAGATTTCGAGGCAGAGATTGGTCGGGATTTGACCGCGCATGAAGATGTTGATGCGGAAGACGTCGATACGCTTGGGGGATTGGTCTTTACCCTTTCCGGCCATGTGCCCGCACGCGGAGAAGTCGTGTCCCATCCAAACGGTACCGAATTCGAAGTTGTGGATGCCGACCCGCGCCGTATCAAACGGCTGAAGGTGCGGCTTGCCGAGGCTCAGGATGGCTGAACAGGCGCCCGTGCGCTGGTGGGCTGCGCGGTCGCGTTGGCAGCAACTCGCACTGACGATGCTGTTCGGGGCGATTGCAGCGCTGGGGCATGCCCCTTTCAACCTTCCTATTCTGACACTTGTTGGACTGGCTTTGGGCTTTGCCGTCTTTTCAGCGTCGCAGACACCGGCGCAGGCGCTTTGGCGGGGGCTTGCACTGGGAACCGGATATTTCGCGGTTTCCCTGAACTGGATAGTAGAGCCTTTTCTGGTCGATGTTGCCCGCCACGGGTGGATGGCGCCGTTTGCGCTCGTGTTTCTTGCTTCGGGACTGTCGCTGTTCTGGGGGGGGGCGTTCTGGGGCGCTTACCGGTTGCGCGCCGGTGTTCTGGGGCTGGTGGTGCTGCTTGCCGGAGCCGAGATGCTGCGCGCCTATGTGTTCACGGGCTTTCCTTGGGCGATGCCGGCCTATGTGCTGGTCAATAGCATCACTGGACAGCTGGCCGCCGTTGTCGGATCACACGGATTGAACCTGTTGTTGTTTTGCGGCGTGGGCGCCTGTGCCATTGCGGGGCGTCACAAGATTTTTGTAGCGCTGGGCATCGTTGCCATCACGGCTGTGCTTTGGCCCGTGTCCCAATCCGATCTGGCCTCGGAGGGCCCAATCGTTAGGCTTGTTCAACCCAACGCGCCACAACACCAAAAGTGGGATCCGGCGCTTATGCCGGTGTTTTTCCAGCGCGGGCTCGCAGCTACCAAAGCCGGACCTGTGCGGCCTGATCTGATAGTCTGGCCGGAAACGGCTGTTCCTGTGGCGTTGAACTATGCCGACAGCACGCTTGCCGCAATGTCCGACGCCGCAAGTGGCGTGCCGGTTGTGTTTGGAGTCAACCGTTTTGACGGAGAACGGATCTATAACTCTGCTGGTGTACTGGCTTCAGACGGCTCAGTTTCCCAGATTTACGACAAACATCACCTCGTGCCTTTTGGTGAATACATACCCTTGGGGGATATGTTGGCGCGGATTGGTATTCACGGTATGGCTGCGCGTAACGGCCAGGGGTTCAGCGCGGGACCGGGTCCCGAACTTTTGGATCTGGGGGCGCTTGGGCGGGCCTTGCCGCTTATCTGTTACGAGGTGGTTTTCCCTCAGGACGTGCTGTCGGTGCCGGAACGTCCGGACTTTTTGTTGCAGTTGACCAATGATGCATGGTTCGGAAACTTTTCGGGCCCATACCAGCATTTGCAGCAGGCGCGGATGCGCGCCATTGAAACCGGATTGCCCTTGATACGGGCCGCGAACACCGGCGTCTCGGCCGTTGTCGACCCCAAGGGGCGTTTGACCGCGCAATTGGCCTTGAATACGGCGGGGCATCTGGATGCCATTCTTCCCCCTGCGCAGCCTCAAACGCTGTATGCGCGTTCCGGCGATCTGCCTTTGGGCGGTGGTTTGGTGATGATTACCATTTTGTTACTGTGGCGGTCGCGGGTGAATAGCGATTGACCATTTCCCAAATGGCGCGTATGGCCGTTTGATCTGTCGTCACAACGGCTTCCTGGCGTGACGATCAATACCCAGTGGAGCATTTCATGAGCAGACAGAACTATACTTTCACGTCCGAGTCGGTTTCCGAAGGCCACCCGGATAAAGTGTGCGACCGCATCTCGTATGCCGTCTTCTGCTTGAAAAAAAACGAAGAACCCGAAGCGCGCGTCGCGTGCGAAACATTCGCCACAACCAACCGGGTTGTGATCGGCGGCGAAGTCGGCCTTTCGGATCAGGCAAAGCTGGCGGAATACCTCGGCAGAGTGGATGAAATCGCGCGGGCCTGTATCAAAGATATCGGGTACGAGCAGGAAAAATTCCATCACGAGACTGTGGAAGTGACGAACCTGTTACATGGCCAGTCTGCGCATATCGCACAGGGTGTGGATGCCGCTGGTGACAAGGATGAAGGCGCAGGCGATCAGGGCATCATGTTCGGGTACGCAACGACCGAAACAGACGCGCTTATGCCGGCCCCGATCCAGTACAGCCATGCTATCCTGCGTCGTTTGGCCGAAGTGCGTAAATCAGGTGCCGAACCGGCGCTGGGCCCCGATGCGAAATCGCAGCTTTCGGTAATCTATGAAGGCGGTAAACCCGTTGGTGTAAGCTCGGTCGTTCTGTCGACCCAGCACCTTGATGAGGCGCTGACGTCTGACGACATTCGCGCGATAGTCGAGCCGTACATTCGCGAAAGCCTGCCGGACGGGTGGATTACAGACGAAACCAACTGGCATGTTAACCCAACGGGCAAGTTTGTTATCGGCGGCCCTGACGGGGACGCAGGTCTGACCGGGCGTAAAATCATTGTCGACACCTATGGCGGCGCAGCGCCCCATGGTGGCGGTGCGTTCTCGGGCAAAGATCCGACCAAAGTGGACCGGTCCGCAGCCTATGCCGCACGGTATCTGGCCAAGAACGTGGTCGCCGCTGGCATGGCCGAACGCTGCACCATTCAGCTGAGCTATGCGATTGGTGTCAGTGAGCCGCTGTCGGTTTATGCGGATACCTTCGGGACAGGTGAGGTTCACCCCACAGAGATTGAAAAAGCAGTGCGCAGTGTCATGAGCCTGACGCCGCGCGGCATTCGCGAAAAGCTGGGCCTGAACAAGCCGATTTATCAGCGCACCGCGGCTTATGGCCATTTCGGGCGGGATCCGGAGGCCGATGGCGGCTTTAGCTGGGAACGCACCGATCTGGTCGAGGATCTCAAGAAAGCCATCTAACGCCAGATTCGAAACTTCTGAAAAGGCCAAAGTCTTCCGTAGCGGAACACTTTGGCCTTTTTGCATTTCTGTGGCACGGTCTGCGCGACAAAGAGAAAAGGAATTCTTGCATGTTGCTGGATGTTGCATTGCCACTGTCGTTGGCATTCATCATGTTTTCGCTGGGCTATGGCCTGACATTTTCCGATTTTGGCCGTGTCCTGAGCATGCCAAGGGCCGCGTTGACCGGTGTATTCCTGCAAATCGTAGCGGTTCCGGTTGTCGCCTATATTGCTTTGATGATCGTTGATCTGCCGCCAGCCCTGGAGTTTGGCGTGATGATCCTTGCTTTTTGTCCCGGCGGCGTGACATCGAACATCCTGACCAAGATCGCGGGGGGAACCGTTGCCTTGTCGATCACCCTGACGGCGGTGGTCAGCCTGTTGTCTGTTGTGACGGTGCCTGTTTTGGCCAGCTGGGCAGCTTCGACCTTTCTTGGAGACGCTGCAATTGAGGTCAACGTGACATCAATCGGTGTATCGATGTTTGCAATCACCGCTGCGCCGGCCCTGATCGGTTTGCTTGTCCGCTTTGTAGCGCCTGATTTTGCACAAAGGACAGAAGGTGCCGTTTCCGGCATTGCTGTTGTTTTGTTTGTGATCATCCTTGTGGCGGCTTTGGCGACCAACTGGGATATGTTTACCGCAAACGTCGGATATCTTGGACCGGTGCTGATCGGGATCAATCTGGTGTTGCTGATCGCAGGGGTTCTGATCTCTCGGGCGGTTGGGCTGAAGGGCCCTGACGGGATTTGTATCTCGATCGAAATGGGCGTTCAAAACGCGGCTTTGGGCATCACGGTTGCGGGTCTGATCGCGGGGCAGGGCGGCATTCCAGAGTTTGCTGTTCCAGCTGCTGTATACGGGATAACCATGTATATTGTGACCTTGCCGGGCATTTTGGCACTTAAGGCGATTTTCGGGAAAACTTGACGCTGGCCTCCTGACAGGGCACATGGCCCTTAAATCAGAACTGGCGGAACGATGAGCGACTCTCAACATCCTTCGGGCGCCCCATGGCGCAACTTTTATGGCCGTTTCAAAGGCAAGGGCTTGAGAAAGTCCCAAGAGGCATGGCTGGATGAAGATCTGGCCAAGCTTGCGCCAGGCAAAGTGGGCTGGGATGAAAACCCCGACCGCGAGAATATCGACCTCAGCGCCCTGTTTGGGGATCGGGATGTCTGGCTTGAAATCGGCTTTGGTGGCGGCGAGCATATGGTGCATCAGGCCGTGAACAACCCTGACGTCGGTATCATCGGGTGCGAGCCTTATATCAACGGTGTCGCGATGCTTCTCGGGAAAATTCGCGAGGCCAAGGCAGGCAATATTCGGGTTCATCCGGGCGATGCGCGCGATATGTTTGACGTCCTTCCCGAGCAAAGCATCTCGCGGGCGTTTTTGCTCTATCCTGATCCGTGGCCCAAAAAGCGCCATCACCGGCGTCGCTTCGTTACACCGGAACATCTCGAACCCTTGTCGCGTGTGCTCAAGCCGGGCGCCATTTTCCGTGTCGCCACGGACATACCCGATTATGTGCGCCAAACCCTTGAGCAGGTGCCCTCAGCCGGCTTTGAATGGTTGGCCGAAGGCCCTTCGGACTGGCGCGAGCCCTGGGGCGACTGGATTTCGACCCGCTATGAACAAAAAGCTTTTCGCGAAGGACGCACGCCTCACTATCTGACGTTTCGCAAAACGTAATTTGGCCCATGTTGTCGGCCCGAGTGCGGGGCGATGCCGATCCCCAGAAGGATCGGGGACGGCCGAAAGAAGTGGCAAATCGCGCATGGACGGTACGGCCTGTGTGCGCTAACAGAAAATCAACACACGATTGAAGGAAACGCGCATGTCCGGTCACGGCACCCCTATTCCCATGACATCCCGCGCTTGCGGCCCCCTCACAGGCGAAGCCAACGTCCCGGGCGACAAGTCGATTTCGCACCGTTCGTTGATCCTTGGGGCGATGGCAGTGGGCGAGACCCGCATCTTTGGTCTGCTTGAAGGCGAAGATGTTCTGGACACCGCCAAGGCGATGCAGGCCTTTGGCGCAGAAGTTACCAACCATGGCGACGGCGAATGGTCGGTGCAGGGCGTTGGTGTTGGCGGATTTGCCGAACCCGATGGTGTTATCGATTGTGGCAACTCTGGCACCGGTGTTCGGTTGATCATGGGCGCGATGGCGACATCCGGAATTACGGTCACCTTTACCGGTGATGCATCTTTGAACAAACGTCCGATGGCGCGTGTCACAGACCCCATTGCCCTGTTCGGCGCGCAATCGGTGGGCCGGTCTGGAGGTCGCTTGCCGATGACCATTGTTGGCGCATCCGATCCCGTGCCTGTGCGCTACAATGTACCGATGCCTTCGGCCCAAGTGAAATCTGCCGTGCTTTTGGCGGGATTGAATGCCCCGGGCCAAACAGTGGTCATCGAGAAAGAAGCGACCCGTGACCATACCGAGCGCATGTTGACCGGATTTGGTGCCGAGGTTTCGGTTGAGACCACCGATGAAGGGCGCGTGATCACCTTGACCGGACAGCCCGAGCTAAAGCCCCAGACAATCACCGTTCCGCGCGATCCGTCATCCGCAGCATTTCCTGTATGCGCCGCGATTATTACACCTGGTTCGGATGTCTTGGTGCCCAATATCGGTCTGAACCCGACGCGCGCCGGATTGTTCACCACGCTGCGAGAGATGGGCGCCGATCTGGTTTATGAAAACGAGCGCGAAGAAGGCGGCGAACCCGTTGCGGACCTGCGCGCGCGTTTCTCTCCTGATCTGAAAGGCATCGAGGTCGATCCGGCCCGTGCCGCCAGCATGATCGATGAATATCCCGTTCTGTCCGTCGTTGCGTGTTTTGCGCAGGGCGATACCGTCATGAAGGGCGTGAAAGAGCTGCGCGTAAAAGAATCCGATCGGATAGATGCAATGGCCACCGGACTTCGTTTGAATGGCGTCGAAGTTGACGAGGGTGAAGATTGGTGGATCGTGCATGGTCGCGGCCACGGCAATGTCGCCGGCGGCGGTACCTGCGAAAGCCATCTGGATCACCGGATTGCCATGTCCTTTATGGTCATGGGTATGGCCACCAACGCCCCTGTAAGTGTCGACGATGGTGGGCCAATCGCAACTTCATTCCCGGTTTTTGAACCTTTGATGGAAGCGCTTGGTGCAAAGATCGAAAGACTCACCATTTGAGCACATACACCAAAGCCCTTATCGCACTCAGCGCCGTCACACTGGTGATGTATTCATCATTGGTGGCGACGGGTGTGTGGCATTTGGTTTTGGGGCCGGACCATCTGCCCCCGTTTGATCTGAGGGTGCTTGGGTATACCTATTTCGATGCCCGCGCCTATTTGTCGTTGCTGACCCCGGAACAGGCGGCCCTCTATGTGGGCACGTTGCGAAAGATGGATACGATCTTTCCGCTGTTGATGGGATTGTGGATCGGGATGTGTCTTTGGGGGGTGACCCGAAACCTGCATCCCTGGTCGCGGCTGATCCTGTTGATTGCGCCCGCCAGCTTTACGGTGATGGACCTTTGCGAGAATGCGTTGATCGCAGAGATGGTCAGAAGCGGGCCTGACGCGCTTGAAAGAGACCTCGTCGCCTTGGCAAGCGCTTACACAATGTCGAAATATGTTACCCTTTTTGTTGCTTTTGGGCTTTTGTTGGTCATGATTGTCCGAACGGTCGGTGCTACCGGCGGAAAGACAAAGCCTTAGGGCGGCCTCTCTCTGTCGGGGAGGGGGATATGCAGCGCGCTTTCTGGATTAGTTTGACCTGCGCAATGGGTCTCTATTTGTTGATGGTCTTCTGGTCCATCCCGTTCGTCGCTTATGAGGCGGGGGGGCAGGTTCCGTTTGACATGCGCCCGATGGGCTATGGTCTGGACGAGGCGCGGTCCTTTTTACAGGCGTTGACGGCGGAAGGGCGGTCCTTCTATCTCGGCACACAGTTGAAGCTTGATCTGGTCTATCCTGCGCTGCTGGGCTTGTCCCTTATCCTAGGGTTGCAATTGGTCATACGACAGCCTTGGTCGACAGCCTTTGGTGTTGTTGCGTTGATGGCGACGGCTTCGGACTATTTCGAGAATTTCCTGATTTCCGTCATGCTTCACACGCCAGTCGACGAGATCGACGAGGCCACGGTTCAGGTGGCCAGCTTTCTGACCTTAAGCAAATCCATCGGCCACACTGTGTGCTTTGTTGCGCTTCTGACCGGAGCGATGTTCCGATTGGGCCGACGTTTGTTGCGTTAGGTCTTGAAACGGGTCTTTGTGGCTGTGATAGAAGAGCGACCAAGCATCAGCGCAGGGAAACAGGATGAGCTTTACCATCGCAATTGACGGGCCCGCCGCAGCCGGCAAAGGCACAATCTCCAAAGCTGTTGCATCGCATTTCGGGTTTGCCCATCTGGATACAGGTCTTTTGTATCGCGCGGTTGGGGCACGCACGTTGGACGGAACGGATCCGATTGAAGCCGCAAAAGCGTTGGTCGCGGAAGATCTCGAAGCAGACAATCTGCGATCGCCAGAGGTGGCTCAAGCGGCCAGCAAAGTGGCCGTGATTGCAGAGGTTCGGGCCGCGTTGATTGATTTCCAGCGTGCCTTTGCCCGCCGGTCAGGTGGCGCGGTGCTGGACGGTCGTGACATTGGAACCGTGATTTGCCCGAATGCCGAGGCCAAGCTCTTTGTGACCGCAAGCGCCGAGGTCCGCGCAGAGCGCCGGTATCTCGAGTTGTCGGACAAGGACATCGATATTAGCCGCGAGCAGGTGCTGGCAGATGTCAAAGAACGGGACGCGCGTGACATGGAGCGTGCCGAAGCACCTCTCAAACCGGCGGCGGATGCTGTTGTGATTGATACCAGTGATCTGGCGATTGATGCCGCTGTTGCCAAAGCGATTGCCGCGATAAAGGCGCGCCGCGAGACTTGACTTAAATTTTGGGGATACGAGGCAATTCGGGGCTTTTTCTCGCTTCAGGTGTTATGTAATAACATTTATAAGTCGCAGCCCGTTCCCTATCGATCTTGTTCTTCATGTCAGACACTGTTTCCCGAACTCCACGCAGATCCGCCCGCAACCTGTCCTCCGCGCTCAGCGGACGTCGAAGCCAAAACCCCATGCGGGAATTTGATGCCTTGCCGCCAGAGTTGCGGCGCTGGCTTGCACAGGCCGCATTGCCTTGGTCTGCAAGGTCTGTTCGCAAAATCTGGCGCAAAGGGCTGCAAGAGGGTGGTGTTCCCGCGGCCCTTGCACGGCTGAGTGCGGCCGAGGTCGCGACGCTTTCTAAAGAAAAGCTTGCCCGATAAGGGTCAGGCGCTTTTGACGTCTTTTTCGGCGGCGTCATCGTACTGTGCGCGCGCTGCGTCGATGGCTTTCAGATTTTCCAGACCCCACACCGCGAGCACTTCTACAGGTTCCCTGAACGAATCCCCCAGCGGGGTCAGGGCATACTCGACCTTGGGGGGGATGGTCGGATAGTAGGTGCGGCTTACCAGCCCGTCACGTTCCAGATCGCGCAACGTCAGGCTGAGCATCCGCTGGGAGATGCCGAGGTTGCGTTTCAATTCGTTAAACCGAAGCGTCCCGTACTGGCTGAGCGATGCGACGATCAAAACACTCCAGCGGTCCCCGACGCGTGACAGAACTTCGTTAAGGCGACGACAATCTGGACATTGGGCGATTGGGGCCATGGTGGTTCCCTTCATGTAACCGGGGCTCAGGAATGTGCCTTCTTGCGGGGCTCTCTGGTGCCCCTTATATCGTCAGTATCGAAAATATACCACCCATTCCGGGTGAGGCAAAAGGACGTTTCACATGGCTGCGAGCACATTGATCGAAAAACTGAACTGGCGGTATGCCACCAAAAAAATGGACCCTGCAAAAGCGGTTCCGCAAGAGAAGGTCGATCAGATTGTCGAAGCGATCCGTATGGCCCCTACGTCGAGCGGCACGCAACCTTTTGAACTGTTCGTCGTGACCAACCCGGAGGTGCGCGCCGACATCCGCAAAGTGGCCTGGGATCAGGCACAGATCACGGATGGATCGCACCTGTTGGTGTTTGCTGCGTGGGACAACTATTCCGCTGACCGCATTGATGCCGTGACATCGCAGATGACAGAAGAACGTGGTGAGCTTCCGCTGCTGAACCAATATTACGAGAACCTGAAGGCCACTTACCTGCCTCGTGAACAACAGACCAATCACGACCACGCCGCCCGTCAGGCCTATATCGCGCTTGGCTTTGCGATGGCCGCAGCGGCCGAGCTGGAAGTGGATTGTTGTCCGATGGAAGGGTTTGACCCTTCAAAAGTCGACGAGATTTTGGGGCTGAAAGAAAAAGGTCTGGGCTCGGTTTTGCTTTTGCCGCTTGGCTATCGTCAGGATAACGCTGACTGGCTGTTGCCAATGAAGAAAGTGCGCAAAGGCAAATCAACCATGGTGACCGAGGTCGCCTAAATCAGGCTTAATCCTTAAGGAACCAACAGAGAGCGGAACTTAGGTCCCGCTCTTTCTGCTTTAGCGCCTTCAGAAAAGCTTGGGAAATTCACGGAAATCTATTGCGCCTCATTTGCGCCACATTTTGCGGCAACAATCAGTCAAAAGCTGAGTGACTTGTAACAAAATAGAAACAATCGCTAAAGCGATGATCGCTCAAAAGGGCAAGAGGCAAGCTCGATGGCAACCATATCATTCTTCGCACGTGGCGACAGTAACACTGCAAACAATGCCGCTTTGAATGCACAGAACACAAATACCACGCCGACGACTGAAATCACGTTCTCGAGTGGAGCCAGTGGTAATCTTCTGCTGGAGCCGAATGGCGGCAACACAGATCCGGATACCACCGTGATCGTTAATGGTGTCGAGATGAGCTTTACTGTAAATTTTTCTGGAACACTGCCGTTCACCAACAAATTGAGCAACGTGAATGGTCTGGACTTGCGAGGTGAGCCTATTGTGGTGATCACAACAGTGGCCGGACAGAGATTGTTCTTTTTGACCAATGGCATCACCGAAGTCACAATGGACGACTTTCCCAATGGTGCTCATGATCTTGAAATGGTTACGGACACTGTTGTTGTACCTGTCTGCTTTGTCAAAGGTGCAAGGATTCGGACCCCCTCGGGCGATACGCCTGTTGAAAATCTAAAAGTCGGCGATTTGGTCACGTGTGCGGATGGAGGATCCCAAGAAATTTTATGGATGTCGCAGAGGGAATTCTCCTTTCAGGAATTGTTGATACATCCGGAGTTCCGCCCAATTTGTATAGCTGCGGATTTGTTTGGGGTCGGCGTACCTGCGGCTGATTTGTGGCTATCGCCGCAACACCGCGTGATGTTTAGCGGATGGGAGGCCGAATTGTACTTTCAAAATCCTGAAGTATTCCTGCCTGCGATAAGTCTCTCGGCGAGACGTGAAGCCACCGGGCCTGATATTGCCAATGGTGTTACCTATTTCCACCTGATGTTCGCCCAACATGAGGTGATATTTGCAAATGATCTTCCGTGTGAAAGCCTGTTTCCCGGAGATAGCGCTTTGGCCTCGTTGACGCAGTCTGCTCGAGACTCTCTTGCAGCGCGGTTTGACCAGCATAAAAACAATTGGTCTGACTATGGCTCAACAGCACGGCATGCTTTGTCTCGCCGAGAAGGAGAAATTCTATTGGAATGCGCTGGGATTGGACGCGGGGCGCAGTTTGTACCAGAGCCGCACCAACTGCTTGCCGCCTGAGCGAAACGCTGTTCGTCCCTTGCGTTGTTGGGAAATATTGTCTATACGCGCCTCCGTCGATAAGGCGATTAACGCCATAGAATCACAGCAGACGAGCAGGGTCGGACCTCCGGCCCTCTTTGTTTTGGGTTTTATGTGTGCGTCTGACCAATTTGTTCTGCCACAAGGCAGGCGCTATCCAAGACCGGCGGAGACAACCGCTCGGCCCGAAAAAACGTTAGTAAAGGAAACTGAGACCAAATGGCTCAAAACGTATCTATGGAGGACTTCGAAGCCCTTCTGAATGAAAGCTTCGAAATGGACACCCCAAACGAGGGGACTGTCGTTAAAGGCAAAGTCATCGCAATTGAAGCGGGACAAGCCATCATCGACGTAGGCTACAAAATGGAAGGCCGCGTTGATCTTAAAGAATTCGCAAACCCTGGTGAAGCTCCTGAAATCGCTGTTGGCGACGAAGTAGAAGTCTTCCTGCGCGCGGCTGAAAACGCCCGTGGCGAAGCCGTTATCTCGCGTGAGATGGCCCGTCGCGAAGAAGCATGGGATCGCCTGGAAAAAGCATACGCAGACGATGCACGCGTCGAAGGCGCAATCTTCGGCCGCGTCAAAGGTGGCTTTACTGTCGACCTCGGCGGCGCAGTTGCCTTCTTGCCCGGTTCGCAAGTTGACGTACGTCCCGTACGCGACGCTGGCCCTCTGATGGGTCTGAAGCAGCCATTCCAAATTCTGAAAATGGACCGCCGTCGTGGCAACATCGTTGTTTCGCGTCGCGCAATCCTCGAAGAATCGCGTGCCGAACAGCGCGCAGAAGTCATCGGCAACCTGTCCGAAGGTCAGGCTGTGGAAGGCGTCGTCAAGAACATCACCGAATACGGTGCGTTTGTTGACCTCGGCGGCGTTGACGGCCTGCTGCACGTCACCGACATGGCATGGCGTCGTGTGAACCACCCATCTGAAATCCTGTCGATTGGCGAAACCGTCAACGTTCAGGTTATCAAGATCAACAAAGAAACCCACCGCATCTCGCTGGGCATGAAGCAACTGCAAGACGATCCTTGGGATCTCGTGGCTGCCAAATTCCCACTGGAATCAGTTCACACTGGCCGCGTGACCAACATCACCGACTACGGTGCATTTGTTGAGCTTGAGCCAGGTGTTGAAGGTCTGGTTCACGTTTCGGAAATGTCTTGGACAAAGAAAAACGTTCACCCAGGCAAAATCGTGTCTACTTCGCAAGAAGTCGAAGTCATGGTTCTGGAAATCGACTCGGCCAAACGTCGTGTGTCGCTTGGTCTCAAACAGACTATGCGCAACCCATGGGAAGTCTTTGCTGAGACCCACCCAGAGGGCACAGAAGTCGAAGGCGAAGTCAAAAACATCACCGAATTCGGTCTGTTCATTGGCCTCGACAACGACATCGACGGCATGGTTCACCTGTCGGACATCTCTTGGGACGAGCGTGGCGAAGACGCAATCCAAAGCTACAAAAAGGGCGACGTCGTCCAGGCTGTTGTTTCGGAAGTCGACGTCGACAAAGAGCGTATCTCTCTCTCGATCAAAGCTCTCGGTGGCGACAAGTTCGCAGAAGCTGTTGGCGGCGTGAAGCGCGGTTCGATCATCACTGTTGAAGTGACTGCAATCGAAGACGGCGGCATCGAAGTCGAATACGAAGGCATGAAATCGTTCATCCGTCGTTCAGACCTGTCGCGTGACCGTGCTGAGCAGCGTCCAGAGCGTTTCTCGGTAGGCAACAAAGTAGACGTTCGCGTCACCAACGTTGACTCCAAGACACGTCGTCTGGGTCTGTCGATCAAAGCTCGCGAGATCGCAGAAGAGAAAGAAGCCGTAGAACAGTACGGTTCGTCTGACTCGGGTGCATCGCTGGGTGATATCCTCGGCGCCGCTCTGAAAACTGGCGACGAATAAGAATAAACCGACCTCGTCGGTTGTAGAAACGGCCTCGCAAATTGCGAGGCCGTTTTTCGTTTTAGAGGTCGGAATCCGGGTCAAAATGACCTTTGAAGATGTGGGTTTTCCTGAGTGAAGGTGCGTTCTGAACAGCGTCGGTGCACAAGGGGCATCGCTTTTTCATTCCGAATCAATAGCTTCGCTGCAGCGCAAAAGTTGCGCGATTGGGCATGTGGATGCCGTGTGGAAAGGCGGGGTTTCGCCGATACGCCTAAAATCTGGCATCGAAAAGCGGAATTTCGGCTTTTGCCTTCCGCAATTTGTTTCCGTTTTGGAGGTTTGTTCCTATAGTTGCCTTGATGCACGCGAAGACATGCACGCCCAGGGAGATAACAAACATGATCCGTTCGGAACTGATTCAGAAAATTGCAGATGAAAACCCGCACCTTTACCAGCGGGATGTGGAACGGATCGTTAACACGATCTTTGACGAAATCACCAACGCGATGTCCCGTGGAGATCGGGTCGAGCTGCGTGGCTTTGGGGCCTTCTCGGTCAAAAAGCGTGACGCTCGGGTCGGACGCAATCCGCGCACCGGGGAATCGGTTGAGGTCGAGGAAAAACATGTCCCGTTTTTCAAGACCGGCAAGTTGTTGCGTGATCGTCTCAACGGAAAGTAACCCATGCGGTATATTCGGTACGCGTTTCTCGGAGCGATCGGAATCATTCTGATCTCTGTGGCCATCGCTAATCTTGCGGCAGTTCAGCTTGTTTTGCTGCCTGACGCGCTTGCTGACCTGTTCGGCTTCAATTTCACAATCACTTTGCCGCTGTTCGTGGTGATCCTTGGCAGTATCGCCGTGGGTCTGTTGATTGGCTTCGTTTGGGAGTGGCTGCGTGAACACAAGCATCGCTCTGAAAAGTCGAAAACACAAAAAGAGCTTAAGCAGACACAGCGCGAAGTGCGTCGTCTGAAAGGCAAACAAAACGAGAAGAAGGATGAAGTCCTTGTTCTGCTGGAAGAAGCAAGCTGACGCTGGTTTTGACCTCAAGAGTTTTTTGAAAGTAGAAGGGGCGGGCTGTTTACAACCCGCCTTTTTGCTGTGAGACCAAGACCCATGGATATTCGTGTCAAGATTTGCGGGTTGAAACGCCCGGAGCATGTAGAAGCCGTTGCTGAAGCAGGGGCGGCCTATGCCGGATTTGTGTTTTTCGAAAAATCACCGCGCAATGTGTCGCTGGGGCTGGCGCGCGAGCTGGCGCTGGCGGCGCCAGTGGGTCTGGCCAAGGTGGCGTTGGTTGTGAATGCAGAAGACGCCTTTCTCGATAATCTTCTCGCGACCGTGCCGCTCGATATTTTGCAGCTGCACGGTAAAGAAAGCCCTGAACGCGTTGCTGAAATTCGGGCACGCTATGGGCTGCCGGTGATGAAGGCCGTCGGAATTGCGGAAGAAGCCGATCTGGTGCAGTTGCAGTCCTATGGGGCCGTTGCGGATCAATTGCTTGTCGATGCCAAGCCGCCAAAGGGCGCGGCCTTGCCGGGTGGAAACGGGTTGTCGTTTGATTGGCGTCTGGTGAACCGCAAATACTGGCCGTGCCCGTGGATGCTTGCGGGTGGATTGACCCCTGACAATGTGGCGACAGCGGTACAGATGACCGGTGCGCGACAGGTGGATGTGTCTTCTGGTGTCGAAAGCGCGCCGGGCGAAAAGGACATCGCGTTGATCCGGGCCTTTGTGGCCGCCGCCAAAGGCGAGGCCAAGGATGCGGTGCCGGTGCTGCGGTAATCCTTGTGCCGCTTATGGACAATGCACCAAGGCACGCAATCTCTTTCATAGGACGCAGTTGGGTATTTTCAGCACGCTTTGCGCTTGCCCCGACGCCCCCTGCGCTCTAGGTAAAGTGGACGCAAAAGAAGGGCGAGAGTATGGCCGAAGATCTTTTCAATAGCTTCATGAATGGACCCGACGAAAAGGGTCGTTTCGGAAAATTCGGGGGACGCTTTGTGTCCGAAACCCTGATGCCTCTGATCCTTGATCTGGAAGCCGAATACGAGAAGGCCAAAACCGACGACACCTTCTGGGCCGAGATGCAGGACCTTTGGACCCACTATGTTGGTCGTCCAAGCCCACTGTATTTCGCAGAGCGCATGACCGAAACACTGGGTGGCGCTAAGATCTATCTCAAGCGAGACGAGCTTAACCACACGGGTGCGCATAAAATCAACAACGTGCTGGGCCAGATAATTCTGGCACGCCGCATGGGCAAGACCCGTATTATTGCCGAAACAGGCGCGGGCCAGCACGGCGTGGCAACTGCAACCGTCTGTGCCAAGTTTGGCCTCAAATGTGTTGTCTATATGGGCGCTCATGACGTTCAGCGTCAGGCCCCCAACGTATTCCGTATGCGCCTTTTGGGCGCCGAGGTCGTTCCGGTGACCAGCGGCCGTGGTACGCTCAAGGATGCAATGAACGATGCGCTGCGCGATTGGGTGACCAATGTACGCGACACGTTTTATTGCATCGGAACCGTGGCCGGACCCCATCCCTATCCGGCAATGGTGCGCGACTTCCAATCCATCATTGGCAAAGAAGTCAGAGAGCAGCTTCCCGAGTTTGAAGGCGAAGGGGCTTTGCCTGATACGATCATTGCCTCGATTGGCGGTGGATCGAATGCCATGGGCCTGTTCTATCCGTTCCTTGACGATGACTCGGTCAATATCATCGGTGTCGAAGCCGGCGGCAAAGGCGTCGATGAAAACATGGAACACTGTGCGTCCCTGACCGGTGGACGCCCCGGCGTTCTGCACGGGAACCGCACCTATCTGCTTCAGGACGATGACGGCCAAATTCTGGAAGGCTATTCGATTTCTGCGGGGCTGGATTATCCGGGCATCGGCCCAGAACACAGCTGGCTGCACGACACAGGGCGCGCAAAATATGTGTCCATCACAGACAAAGAGGCTTTGGAAGCCTTCCAGTTCTCGTGTGCACAAGAAGGGATTATTCCTGCGCTCGAGCCCTGCCACGCATTGGCACATGTGATGAAGATCGCCCCGACTTTGCCCAAGGACCATGTGCTTGTGATGAACATGTGTGGACGCGGTGACAAAGACGTTCAAACGGTGGCCCGTTATCTGGGCTTTGACATGAGCGACACAGAAGGTCGCGCAGCCGAATAAGGTTTAAAGGGCGGCCCAGAGGCCGCCTTTTTTGTTTTGGGAGAGGCATCAGAACGGTCATGGTCCGAAGCTTGATCCAGATACTGGTTGTCATCACCTTCGTCGGAACAGCCTCACCCGCCTTGGCCCAAGGGTCTGCAAAAGACCGGATCTTCGGTGAAATGCAAGCGGCGGGGTACAGCGAGATCAAAGTGGATCGTACGCTGTTTGGCCGCACCCGTATTATCGGTCGGACATCCAATCGGGCACGAGTTGTAATCCTGAACCCCAAGACAGGCAAAATTTTCGAAGACAACACGGGACCAATAGGGCCGCCGCCGACCGAGAATACACCGGATGGCACAGGTCTGGCCTACTGACCTTGGACATCCTGAATTCTTGAACGGCGGTATGATTTTATTTGACGCAGGCGCAGGCCGTGCGGCACCGTCGCAGAATGCGAACGATACTCGAACCAGCCCGCCAAATAGACGTCATTCATGAAACCGATGTGCTTGTTGTGGGCTCGGGTCCCGGAGGGCTGTCTGCGGCTCTGGCGGCGGCGCGTGCTGGCGTCGAGGTCTGCCTTGTCGAGCGCTATGGGTGCTTTGGCGGCAACATCACGGCGGTCGGCGTCGAGGGTATGCACTGGTATCGCCACGAGGCAACGGTAGAGTCCGATGGTATTGCGCGCGAATTTGAAAACGCTGCCAAGGATGCGGGTTTCGCGGTGCCCGAGTCTCAATCCCTCAGCTATGAAATTGACAGCGAAGGGTTCAAGCTGGTTGCGGACCGCATGGTCGAAGAGGCTGGCATCCACGCCATGCTGCATCGCTCTTTTGTTGCGCCGATTATGGAGGGCAACCGGATCACGGGCATTATCACCGAATCCAAGGCAGGCCGCGAAGCGATCCTGGCCAAGGTTGTTGTGGATGCGACAGGAGACGCGGATGTTGCGCATCGTGCGGGGGCCCCGACAAGCAAAGCGCCACGCGAAGATCTGATGGCGGCGTCGGTTATGTTCCATGTGGCAGGGCTGGATAAGGCCCGTTTTGTGGAAGGGATCAAGCAAGACCCACAGACCTATGCCGATTGGGGTGGCGGTGGAGAGTGGAACATTGAAACCACAGGTAAAGAGGACAGCATGTTCTCGCCGTTTTTGCACAAACCCTTTGCACAGGCGATCAAGGCCGGAATGATCCCTGCGCATCTGAATACCATCGCGGGCACATGGGGCGCGGCGCATGACACGGGCGAATTGACTTATATGAACCTGATCCACCTTGCCAATTGCGATGGCACAGATCCCGATGACCTCACCGCAAATGAAATTGAAGGGCGGCGTCAGGCCATGTTGGCCATTGAGGCACTGCGCGCCTATACGCCGGGCTGCGAGAATATTCGTTTGCGCAATTTTGGCATGACGCTGGGCATTCGCGACACCCGCAAGGTCGATACCAATTACATCATGACCGAAACGGATGTGCGCGAACAGGCGCGGTTTGACGACAGCATTGGTATCTTTCCTGAGTTTATTGACGGGTATGGGGTTCTGATCTTGCCAACGACGGGGCGGTATTTCGAAATCCCGTACAGAAACCTGTTGCCCAAAAAGATCAAAGGGTTGCTGGTTTCGGGGCGGGCCACGGGCGGTGAAAAAATTGCCCATGCAGCCACACGCAATATGGCGTGCTGTGCGGTGATCGGGCAGGGGGCGGGGATCGCCGCAGCCTTGGCGACAAAATCAAATGCCGAATTGGACGCGGTCGATATCACAGCAATTCAGCAAGAATTGAAAAGGCAGGGAGCACGCGCGCACTAGACCGCTCCGCTTACAAAGCGTGAAGGTTCAGAACTTCCATCGGAACAATATCGAGTGTTTTTTCATGTGTCGCCTCAAGGTGCACCTTGGGCGCGCAGCCTTCGTCATGGGCCTGAAGGAACCGGCTTGCGCACAGGCACCATTGATCCCCCGGCTTCAACCCGGGAAAGCCGAACTGCGGATGCGGGGTGGAGAGATCGTTGCCCACATATTTTGAGAATGCCAGAAACTCGGCAGTCATCACGGCGCAGACCGTATGCACGCCTTGATCTTCGTAACAGGTGTTGCAGTGACCGTCTCGAAAGAACCCCGTCAGCGGCGTGGACGAGCATTTCTCAAGCACAGTGCCCAGTACATTTACCGAAGGTTCCATCTGCATGACCTGAAATGTCCTCATTGTGGTTTGCCCGACATCTTAGGGCAAACCACGTTCTGCACCAAGGCTACTGCAAGCTTTCGCTGATTTGGCGGAACATTGCGATATTTGAATCGCTGACGCCGTCTTGTTTGAACTGTCGATCAGCCGAGTTCACGGCGATCACAATGCCCAAGGGTCGGTTGATATAAACGTACTGGCCGTAGACACCGATTCCAAAAAACTCGCCGTCGCGAACGTCTTTGGGCATCCACCACTGGTACCCATAGTGCAGCTTGCCTTCCGCAGTCTTGGCGCTTGGAACCGTGCTGGCCGCGACCCAGTCGGCGGGAACAATCTGTTGGCCGCCATACATGCCGTTTTGCAGGAACATCTGCCCAAAGCGGGCATAGTCACGGGTTCGGATATTAAGCCCACCCAATACAAAGGCCACACCCACACCGTCGGTGATGTAGTAGGGGGAGGCTTCGTAACCCAGTGGCTGAATGATTTTCTCGGACAGCAGGCTGGCGATATCGCGGCCGGTTGCACCGCGGATCACCATCCCCAAAATATGGGTATCGATGGACACGTATTTCCACTGAGCGCCCGGCACGATGAAGGTTTCGCTCAATCCTTCTGCAAAGGAATCCATCGTCCCGCCCAAGGCAATTACACGGCCCATCCGGTTTATGTCGGAATTGAAGTCCAGATAATCCTCGTCAAAGGTGACACCGCTCGACATTTGCAAAACATTGCGAATGGTGGCCGCGTCATAGGCCGTGCCTGCGAGGGACGGGGCGTATTTTGTGACCGGATCATCTAGACTTTCGATGTGACCTTCTGCGAGGACCACCCCGAACAACGCGGACAAATAGGATTTGGCCACGGACCAAGAGATGCGCTGGTCTTCTGGTGATGTGCCTTGATAATAGGTTTCATGCACCATCTGGCCGTCTTTCAAAACGACCACACCGGTGACAGAGCGTTGTTCGACCCAGTCGGCAAACCTCGATGGCATGTCTGCGTTTGGTCCCTGTGGCAAGGCGGAAACCGGCCCGTCACCCCGTGCGACGTCGCGGGTCAAGAAGGCTTGGTTCATGTTTGAAAAGTTGTGGACGATCTTGTCTTCGCTGAACAACGAGTTCACCGCCATCAGGCGATGAATTTCTTCGCGTTTCCAGACATACATGACAGCTGCTGCCAGAATGAGCATCAATAAGATGCGACCCAGCCATTTTCCGATGGTGCGCATGGTTCCCCTCCGTTTGCGCCTATACGACACGGCCAAGAGGGACTTTGGCAAGAGTTACGTTAGGAGAGCCGTTCAGGCCCCTGCCAATCCACCCAGCGACCATGAAAGTCGATCCGTCCGAGATCAATAAGCTGATCGCCTGGCCAAAGCCGCATGGTCAGGCTCGCGCCAGGAGAGTTTCCATCGGCTTCCATACGCAACCACGCAAGCGGGCGTTCTGGCGTTGCTTTGGCGCCTGCGTCCTCGATGATCTGCTGCCCGCGCGCCTGCACATCTGTCGGGAAATACTGCCACGCAACAGTGTGATAAATCAGGTGAAGGCCGCCAAAGGGCTGTTCGATGCGGTCCCCAAGCCAGTCAATGGCATCCGCACGATCAACCTCGGCGGTTTGCAATGTGATTGCGGCGCGGGTGCGGTCCATACGATCGCTCTGGTCAGGCCACAGATACGCCAGCAAGCGCAGCGCGCCTTCTTCACTGGCGGCCTCAAGCGGGTTGAGATCAACGCCGCGACGGTCACGGATATCAGGTGTCGAGACTGGGGGAAGGACCCCGGTCCATGTCGGGTTGAGCGCGACCGTTGCCCCGCTGGCACCGTACGTCTGATCCTGCAGCTGCAACGAAAACTGGTCAAACATGAGGTTCAACCCACCGCTTGCACCAAGTTCCGACAGGCGCATGGGAAGGCCAAACCGGTCATTCAAGAGGTTCGAGGCTGCAATGAGAGCCGCAGACCGGCGTACCTCATTGGTTTGTGGGGCGTTGTCGACCCAGCCGCAAAGCCAGTCGTCATGCGTGCGCAGGGCCGCTTCGACCGCCGCCCAAAGCGCGTCGTCTGTTGCCGCATTGGGCGGGTAAACAGAAGCCAGATCTCCATCCATCCCTTTCAGAACAAGGGCGTGCAAACCACCTGTGGTGCGCAAGGGCAGGCTGGCCGCCATTGGACGAATGTCGCCGGACCAATTGTCCAACTTCTCTGCAAGCGCTGTGTCTTGGGGCCACTTGTCGGCCAAAAGGCGCAGCAAACGTCCCATGAACGGGCTGCCCAATCCTTCGCAATGCTCGGCCTGTTCACGAAACGCTTCTCTCAAAGGTGAAGTCATTTAAATTTGTCCATCAATTTTTGCATCGCGCTGCGGGTGTCTTCTGCAGCAGCTTCCTTTGGCGCCGGTTCCGCGTTGGGTGTGGCGGGTTTTGGCGTCGCCTTCTGCGGCTTGGTTGCTTTTTGTGATGTGGGGCGGGTGCCCTCTGGTTTGGGCTTGGGCTGGGTCGTGGACGATCGCGGCGGGTTCACACGCAATGCAACGGCATTCATGAATTTCCCGCTGTCACCTGCGGCCAGATGGGATGCCCCGTCCGAGATGCCGCGCAAGACGTCATCCAGCCAGTCTTGGTCCGCTTTTGCAAAATCGCGCAACACATAGCCGGAAACGGCGTTTTTGTTGCCGGGATGGCCGATGCCCATGCGAATCCGGTCGTAGTGAGGCCCGATGTGCTGATGAATAGAGCGCAGCCCGTTGTGGCCTGCATGTCCGCCGCCAGCCTTGGCGCGGCATTTGCCCGGAGCAAGGTCCAGCTCGTCATGGAAAACGGTGATATCCGTGCTGTCGAGCTTGTAAAACCGCATGGCTTCGCCAACGGATTTGCCAGACAAATTCATAAAGGTTTCAGGCTTGAGCAGAATGACCTTCTCACTGCCGAACTTGCCTTCGCTTACCTGTGCCTGAAACTTTGTGCGCCACGGCGAAAATCCGTGATCCTCGGCAATCCGATCAAGGGCCATAAAGCCAATATTGTGGCGATTGCCCGCATATTTTGTTCCCGGATTTCCCAGACCAACAAACAGTTTCATGTCATGCAGTTCCCGTCTCTTGCGCACCCTGATCTATAGGCGGGTGTGAAGGCGGAATCAATTCCGGGACCACCAAAGAAAAACGCGGCCCCGAGGGACCGCGTTTCAATACATTAGAAGGGATCAGAAGATTACTCTTCAGCAGCTGCTTCTACTTCGCCTTCTTCACCTTCTTCTTCGTTATCCGACGAACGCAGACCCGACGGAGCCGAGATGTTCGCAATAACAAAGTCGCGGTCAACAGTGGTTTTCGCACCGCTTGGCAGGGTCACGTCCGAGATGTGGACGATGTCGCCAATTTCCATACCAGCCAGATCAACTGTGATGCTTTCTGGGATTTCGCCCGCAGTCACGTTTAGCTCGACTTCTGGACGGACAACGGTCAGAACGCCGCCCTTTTTGATGCCGGGTGCTTCTTCTTCGTTGATGAAATCAACGTGAATGAAGAGTTTGATCTTCGATGTGCGGCGCAGACGCAGCAGGTCGATGTGCGTTGGAAGGTCTTTTACAACGTCGCGCTGTACGCCGCGGCAGATAACGCGCACGTCTTCCTGGCCTTCAACCTTGAGGTTGAAAAGGGTCGACAAGAAGCGGCCTTCTTTCAATTTCTTGAACAGAACATTGAAAGGCATCTGGATTGCCAGCGGCTCTGCATCGCCACCATAGACGACACCTGGAACCATGTTGTTACGACGTGCTGCGCGAGCGGCGCCCTTGCCTGTCCCCGCGCGGACCTCGGCGTGAAGATCTGGGATCTGTCCAGCCATTTGAATTCTCCAATATGTTAGGGCAGGGTGCCTCCAAGGCTGTCACCCCGCGTGAAGCCGCGCCTATACCGCAGTATTTCGCTTTTGAAAAGAGGATTCGCCGTGGTTTCCGGCATCTCTCTTCAATAAGAACAGGCGTACCAATGGCACGCCTGCTTTCGTCTCATGTGGTGGGGCGGTTTACGCCTGCCAGCGACCTTCGAAGTTCTCTGGGACCAACAGAATATCGCGGTCCAGTTCCGCGATGGTGCGACGTCCACACAGGGCCATCGATACATCCATTTCCTTGTGGATGATCTCAAGCGCTTTGGTTACGCCCGCCTGACCCATCGCGCCCAGACCGTAGACAAAGGAACGTCCGATATAGGTGCCTTTTGCCCCCATCGCGACGGCCTTCAGCACATCCTGACCAGAGCGGATACCACTGTCGAGGTGGACTTCAACCTGATCCCCAACGGCATCCAGAATGGAAGGCAGAGCACGGATAGAGGACATCGCCCCGTCGAGTTGTCGGCCGCCGTGATTGGAAACGATAATCGCATCGGCCCCGACCTGAAGCGCCATTTTTGCGTCTTCCGCATCCAGAATACCTTTGAGGATAACAGGGCCGCCCCAATCTTCTTTGATCTTGGCGACTTTGTTCCAATCCAATGTCGGATCGAAGGACTCGGCGGTCCATGCCCCGAGATCGGCAGAATCTGAAATGCCATCCACATGGCCAACGATGTTGCCAAAGTTGCGGCGTTTCGCGCCCAGCATACCAATGCCCCAGCGCCATTTGGTCATCAGGTTTGCAATGGTCGATGGCGTCAGCTTGGGCGGGGCGGAGAGGCCGTTTTTCAGGTCCTTGTGGCGCTGGCCCAGAATTTGAAGGTCCAGTGTAATCACCAGCGCCGAACACTTCGCATCCTTTGCGCGCTGGATCAGGCGGCTGACATAATCCGTGTCCCGCATCGTATAAAGCTGGAACCAGAAAGGTTTTGATGTGGCTTCGGCGACTTCTTCGATCGAGTTGATCGACATGGTGGACAGTGTGAAGGGGACCCCGAAGGCCTCGGCCGCGCGGGCGGCTTTGATTTCACCGTCTGCGTGCTGCATTCCCGTCAGCCCAACAGGGGCCAAAGCTACGGGCATCGAAACGTCCTGGCCGATCATCTTGGTCGCGGTTGAGCGGCCTGACATGTCGACCGCAACACGCTGGCGCAAATAGATGTCGTCGAAATCTGAGGTGTTTTCTCGGAATGTCTGTTCGGTCCAGCTGCCACTTTCGGCATAGTCATAGAACATGCGCGGCACGCGGCGCTGATAAATGCGTTTTAGGTCTTCAATATTGGTGATGACGGGCATGTCGGACTCACTTTTGGCGATATTGGTAAATGTTCTTTACCAATATGAAAGGTTTTGCGCAAGTGTGCTGTGCCAGGACACCCAAAATGCCTGTCAAAAACCTGGGATGGCCAAGGAAACGAAGGATGTATTAGCGTGATTCAGCGTCGAGATACGCGATGCTGAGCGCGGTGGCTGCCAAGGTCGCGGGCACAATTGTCAGAATCGATACAAAGATCTGATAGGCAGCCCGCAGGATCCAACCGCTTGTCTCGTCTACATGCCATCCGGTGTACCCAAGGACGATCATCCCTGTGATCGCCAAGGCAACAGGGCCGATTACAAGGTTCACAAGGGTTTTCCAAAAGGTCTTGAACCCTCGGCCTGCAGCAGAGATCAGCGATGTGTCGCCACGTTCGGCACAGGCTGGCAACACAGTGCCCACCACGGCCATCAGGCCGCAAAAGGCCGGGACGGCGATCAAAACACCCCAGATTGCAAAGGCCAGATCCACAGTCTCCGCGTTCGGGTCAAGAACGCCAAACCGGTCCAGCGTGATAAAACCTGCCGTGATCATCAGCGTCAGGATGATAAACAGTGCCAGAAACCGCAGCGAATATCCTATGATGGGCACTTTCGAGCCGTCTTTGCCCGTCGTGCTCAGAGGATCGGCCCAGCCGTAGACTTCATCAAGCTGGATCATGCGGTGGGTGTAAAGCATCGTCAGGCCGGCAAACACCAGCGTGACAATCCCCACGGCTTGCATCATCAGCTCGAACATCACAACAACCACGATGACAATCGTGTAAAGAGCGATGTTGGTCTTGAAAAGCGAAAGGGCGCGTCCGTACATCTGTGTATCAGGCGCGGTGCGCGCCGTCAGACAGCGATTTCACAAACGCCAGAACCTCTGCAACGGGTTTGCCTGCGCCGATCTGGCTCACGATGGCCGACCCGACAACAGCACCGTCTGCAACCGAGGCAATCGCCTCGGATTTTTCGGGGGTGTTGATACCAAACCCAACGATGACCGGCAGGTCTGTTGAGGCTTTGATACGGGCCACTTCCGGGCCGACGTTGGTGGCTTCGGCTTCGGCTGCGCCTGTAATGCCGGTGATGGACACGTAGTACACAAACCCCGAGGTGTTTTGCAAAACCTTGGGCAGGCGTTTGTCATCTGTCGTTGGTGTGGCGAGGCGGATAAAGTTCATGCCTGCGGCCTGCGCCGGGATGCACAGTTCTTCGTCTTCTTCGGGGGGAAGGTCGACCACAATCAGACCGTCGATGCCGGCAGCCATTGCATCCTTCAGGAAGGTGTCAACGCCCCGGTTATAGATCGGGTTGTAATACCCCATCATGACGATTGGCGTTGTGTTGTCTTCTTTGCGAAACTCGGTGGCAAGGTCCAGCGTACGTTGCAGGGTCATGCCTGCGTCCAGAGCGCGTTGACCCGCGAGCTGGATTGTCGGGCCATCCGCCATTGGATCGGTGAACGGCAGACCAAGTTCGATCACATCGACACCGGCCCCCGGAAGACCTTTGACGATCTCGAGCGACTCGTCATAGTTGGGATCTCCTGCCATCACATAGGCCACAAAGGCCTTTTTGCCTGCGGCGTTCAATTCTGCGAATTTGGCGTCTATGCGAGTCATCGGCTGGTCCCTGTCAAAATTCTGAGTTCCGATGTGCCGTAACCTGCGGGGGAAATCAATCCCGCCAAGGCGTTGACTTGTCTCTCTTGTGCGGAAAACCCTTAGAAACGCTTGTGATAGCGCAGAAGAATTGTGTTCACGCCGGGATTGACGTCGCCAAGGCTGGCATTGGATTTGTGCACGATGGCCAAAGAAACGGCACTTCCGTTTCGAAAGGCATAGCCGACGCCCAGCAAACTGCGGAATTCCAGCGCATCCCCGAGATCGGTGAGAATGCTGCCTTCGGAATACAGACCCGGCATAACGCTGACTTCGGCAAACCACGGGCTGTCGAAATCATATGTCCCGACAAGACCGACCCCCAAGAAATAATCTTCGTCGGCCGTTCCCGAGACGACGCCACCCCAGCTCACATCCCAGTGGCGCGTATCGTGAAAGGGTTTGTGGTGATATTCGAGTTCGATCACAGGAGCGTCGGAAGCGGAGATATTCCCGTATTTGGTATAGCCTGCGCCAAACACAATCTCTTGTGCCGTGACAGGCGCGGCTAAAAAGGCAACCAGGGCCGACATAACAACGTATTTCATGGTGGTTTCGCTAAACAGATACAATTCAGGCTTTGGAATTTAATAAGTGTCTTGGAAAAGTTCAATTGGCGTGTCGTGCCACTCACTCAAATGTGCGCCGCTTGCGTATGGGGCAATTGTTCCATATTAGCAGCCCAACATGGATCAGGAGGCCGGGCATGGGCTTTAAAATGGGTATTGTGGGGCTGCCGAACGTCGGTAAATCCACGCTGTTCAACGCATTGACAAAAACTGCAGCAGCTCAGGCGGCGAACTTTCCGTTCTGCACGATTGAGCCGAACGTGGGTGATGTGGGTGTTCCCGATGCGCGTCTGGACAAGCTGGCCGCAATCGCCGGATCCAAACAGATCATTCCAACACGGATGACGTTTGTCGATATTGCCGGCCTTGTGAAAGGCGCATCCAAGGGGGAGGGGCTGGGCAACCAGTTTCTGGCAAACATCCGTGAAGTCGACGCGATTGCCCATGTGCTGCGGTGTTTTGAAGATGGTGACGTGACCCATGTCGAAGGTCGCGTTGATCCAGTTGCCGATGCCGAGACCATCGAAACCGAATTGATGCTTGCGGATATCGAAAGCATTGAAAAACGGATGCAAGGGCTCGTGCGCAAGGTGCGGGGCGGCGACAAGGAAGCGGTGCAGCAGGAACGCTTGTTGAAAGACGCTTTGGCCGTTCTGGAAGACGGACAGCCCGCCCGCGTTGTCGAAGTGGCCGAGGACGACCTCAAAGCGTGGAAAATGCTTCAGCTTTTGACCACGAAACCGGTTTTGTATGTCTGCAACGTAGGTGAGTCCGAGTCCGTTGATGGCAATGAGCATTCTGCCAAAGTGGCGGAAATGGCTGCGTCTCAGGGCAACTCTCACGTTATTATTTCCGCGCAGATCGAAGAAGAGATCAGCCAGCTGGAAGATGACGAGGCCGTTATGTTCCTCGAGGAAATGGGGCTGGAAGAGGCTGGACTGGATCGTCTGATCCGTGCCGGTTACGAGTTGCTGCACTTGGAAACCTACTTCACGGTTGGCCCGAAAGAAGCGCGAGCCTGGACAATCAAGCAGGGCACAATGGCACCTCAGGCTGCGGGCGTGATCCACGGTGATTTCGAAAAGGGATTCATCCGTGCCGAAACCATCGCCTATGACGATTACATCGCCTGCAACGGCGAACAAGGATCAAAAGAAGCGGGCAAGATGCGCGCGGAAGGCAAAGGCTATCTTGTGAAAGATGGCGACGTGATGCACTTCCTGTTCAATACCTAAGGTTTTGTCGGGCGAGAGAGATCTCGCCCGACCCCTATCGGTCTGCCACTTTTGACAGGCTGAAATTTCGGTAAGATTCGATATCTTCGGGCGCGTGTTTGACGCCTGTGAAGCATTCCAGATACCAGTCCAGCCGCTCAAGGCGCTCTTGCATCGGCTCGCGCACCTCAAGCGCGTGATACCCAAGCTGCATATAATACAGAATTCTGGCCCGGACCTCGGCTTCGTTCGGGTCGAAGTCGTGACGTTCAAACATGTTGGTCAGGGCCCCAACGCGCGCCTTGTCTGCGGCGTCAATGCGTTGGCGCACCGCACCATCCCGACGTGACCATTCCCGCACCGCGAAATCCAGCCCTTGGTCAAACAAATCGGGATCGATGAAGCATCGGAAAAATTCACATGTCGCTTGGGTGATGTTGTCGGTTTGCTTTTCACAGGCCAGGATAATGGTCTGCGTATTACGCTCTTCCCAATCATCCAAAAGCGCCTCGAGCAGATGTTTGCGGCTTTTGAAATACCAGTAAAAACTTGATCGTGACACTTGCAGACGCTCGCCCAGAGCCAGCACTTTGACTTCGGCAACGCCACCGCTCACCAAGACGTCGCGCGCCACGTTCAACCAGTCTTCACGCGTGACTTTTACATGTCCGACAAGCGGGGCTTTGTCTGGGTCGTCACGATGCAACACTGGGGATGCGCGTTTGGGCATGTCAGCTCTCCGGCGGGGCACCACCTTCGGCGGTACGTTTTGCGATATGCGCCTTTAATTGGGCAAGCCTGTCGCCGTCAATGGCGGGGCGGGCATCTTCGGCCAGAATAGCCTTCCACACGTCTGTTGCACGGGTATTGGCGTCTTTGGCGCCACGTTCGGTCCATGTACCAAAATTAGCATAGTCGTGCACAACCGGCTCGTAAAATGCAGTGTTATAGCGTTCCATCGTTTGAGAGGTCGCAAAGAAGTGGCCGCTGGGATCAACTTCGCTTATGGCGTTTCCAAACCCGATTTCATCGGGCCCCGCCCTGTTTCCGGCACAAAGTTCGGCAACCATGTTCAAGACTTCGGCGTCAGTGACGAGCTTTTCATAAGACACGCTAAGCCCCCCTTCGAGCCAACCTGCCGCGTGGATGATCACAGTTGCCCCCGACATAAGGCACCCCCACAGTCCGAACTGGTTCTCGTTTGCGGCCTGCACATCATTGGTGTTCGCGGCAGAGCCCGCAGCAGATCGCCAGGGCAATCCGATATGTCGGGCCAGCTGTCCTGCTGCAAGAGATGCCTGAAAATGGGATGGGGTGCCGAAAGCGGGCGCTCCGGATTTCATGTCCACATTCGATGTGAATGTACCGTAACAAATCGGTGCACCAGGGTTGACCAGCTGTGTCAGTGTGATCGCCGAAAGCGCTTCGGCGTGGCTAAGGGTGATGGCCCCGGCGACGGTGATCGGGGCCATGGCGCCCATCAGCGTAAAGGGCGTGACAATAGACATTTGCCCATGCCGCGCGAAATCAATCAGACCCTGCGCCATGGGAATATCCAGCGTGCGCGGGCTGTTGGTATTTATGATCGTATAACAGTGGGGGGATGCCTGAAACTCTGCGTCGCTTAGCCCGCGAAAGTCGCGGGTCATCTCAAAACAATCCATCACCTGCGGTGTTCCGCGTGCAAAGACAAAGGGAAATTTGTCGCTGTGGGTGAACTGGGCTTCGGTCGTGAAATAGTGGCGCAGATGCGTCTCAATATCCTGTGGTTCTACCTGCGGCGAGATCATCTGAAAAACATCAAAATGATGTGTCAGCTTCAAATACTCGACATAGTCCCGCGCCGATCCGGGCCGCCTGCCGCGCTCGCGATCGGTTGCGTTCGGGGCGCCTGCGCCGGCCTGAAACACCAAGCTGCCGAGTTCGAGCGTAAAGTCCCTGTCGCGTGCACCTGCGCGGCATTTGATCGATTTAGGCGCGGTCCCTATCGCCGCTTCAACCATGTCGCGCCCGATATACACCATTTCCGTGGATTCATCGACGCGCGCGCCGCCCGCTGCAAACACGCGGCGGGCTTCGGGCAAAAGAACCTTGATGCCAAGCTCTTCAAGCGTGCGCAGCGCCGTGTCATGCATGTTGGCGATTTCATCCGCCGAGAAGACATCCATTGTCGGAAACGGATTTTTCAACTGACGGTAATTTACCGCCCGCTGGGGTTTGGGTTGCGATGCGTCGCCTTCGCGTTGGCGGCGGCGTCCGCCTCTTGTGCGACGCTGGGTTTCCTTGTCCATCACCGGCCCCTCATCGCTTGGCCGGTCGGGTCATAAGGCGACGACGCGATGACCTTTGCTGGCCGCTCCATGCCCACGATGTGCACACTCAAAGCGGTGCCTTCGGAGGCAGCATTGCGATCCACCATCGCCAGTGCCAGCGATTTTCCAACCGTGTGCCCGTACCCACCGGATGTCACAAAGCCAACGCGTTTGTCGCCGTTCCATACGGGTTCGTATCCACTTGCGTCTGCATCCAATGCATCCACTTCGAGAGTGACAACAACCTGTCCGGGGCCACCAGAGTTGTGTTCATTTTGCGCGGCGTCCCGCCCTATGAAATCCCCCTTGTCCCAGTCAATCCAGCGATCCATTCCGGTTTGGGCGGCACTATAGCCTTGGGTGAATTCAGTGCTCCAAATCCCGAAGCTTTTTTCCAGTCGCAGGCTGAGCAGGGCGCTAAACCCGACCTCTCGCATGTCGCAATCTGCACCCGCAGCCAGCAAGGTGTCGCGCAGGGTGATATGCTCGGTCGCGGCGCAATGAATTTCATAGCCAAGTTCACCCGAAACCGAGAGACGGCCCACTTTGACGCGCAACATGCCAATGTCGAACACGCCACATCCCATAAAGGGCAGGTCGGCGATTGCGCCATCGGTCAGTTTTTCGAGGACCCGAAGGCTGTTGGGGCCTGAAAGACTAAAGCCGACAGTGGCGTCAGAGAGGTCCGTGACAGCCACGTCAGCCCCCGAATGATCTTCGAACCAACGTTTGTGCCATTCGCGCAGGTAATAGCTGCCCATGATCCACCAAGTGCCGTCGCCCCAGTTAAAAACGGTCAAATCCCCCTTGAGGCGCCCCTGTTCAGATAACATCGGGGCAAGGCGCGCACGCCCCGGTTTGGGCAGCGTCGACGCCATAATGGTGTTCAGCCATGCCTCGGCACCGTCGCCGGATACTTCGAACCTTGAAAATCCCGAGATGTCGAGGAGACCAACCGCCGTGCGCACCGCTTTGCATTCTGCGGCAACGATGTCGAATGCGTTCGAGCGTTTCAAAGTGGGGGTCTCAACAAACGCGGCGCTTGGCGCAAAATACAGTGGTATCTCAAGACCATAACTCACGCCCCAGCGACAACCGGCAGCGGTCATGTCCGAGTAGGCGGGCGCTTTTTTCAACGGGCGCCCTGCGGGCAATTGCTCGTTGGGATAGGTCATCACAAAGCGGCGCGTATAGAATTGGCCCGTGGTTTCCCTGATATATTGTTTGTTCTCGGCATAGGGGCCGAAGCGGGCCACATCCATCCCGAACACATCCGCCTCTGGTTCGCCATGTATCATCCATTCGGCAAGCGATTTGCCGACGCCGCCACCTTGCAGAAAGCCCGCCATCACACCGCAAGCACACCAGTAGCCGGGCTTGCCACGCACCGGACCCACCAAAGGGTTGCCGTCGGGCGCAAAGGTAAAGGCGCCGTTGACCCATGTCTTGACACCGACCTCTTGCAGGGCGGGATAGCGTTCGAACCCGAGGGTTAGTTCGCGTTCGATACGGTCGGTGTCTTCTTGCTGCAGTTCAAACCCGTATTCCCAAGGCGCCCCATCCATCATCCAGTGTTCGTGGTCGATCTCGTAAATGCCAAGCAACAGGCCCTTTTGGTCCTGACGCATATAGGTGAACCCTTCGAGATCCACAGTCATGGGAACTTCAAAGTCGAGCTGTTCCAGTTCCGGAATGGTGTCAGAGATCAAATAATGATGGTTTAACGGAGACACAGGCAATTCCACGCCCGCCATCCGGCCAACCTGTTTGGCCCACAGGCCCGCAGCATTGACCACATGTTCCGTGTGGATCGTGCCTTTCTCGGTTACCACATCCCACCCGTCTTTGGTTTGCACCAATTCGAGAACCCGATTGTGTTCGATAACCTCGGCGCCGCGTTTTTTGGCAGCCCCGGCATAGGCATGCACCGTGCCGGTTGTGTCGACATAGCCTTCGCGATCGGCCCACATGCCACCTAGGATGCCATCTGTCGACATGATCGGACACAGATCACCCGCTTCTTCAGGGGTGATCAACCGGCAGTCATCAATGCCGATGGATTGAAAGGTGCGATAGGCGGATTGCAACCATTCCCACCGATCCGGCGTGCCGGCAAGGGTCATGCCGCCTGTCATATGCATCCCGACAGATTGCCCTGACTCTTGTTCGATTTCGGACAATAGGTCGATTGTGTAGGCCTGAAGCGAGGCAATATTGGGATCCGCATTCAAGGCATGGAACCCTCCGGCGGCGTGCCAGCTTGATCCGGCGGTCAGAACCGAACGCTCGATCAGGCAAACATCCGTCCATCCGAATTTGGCCAGATGATACAAAACAGACGTGCCGACAACTCCGCCTCCAATAACGATTGCGCGATAGTGTGATTTCATGGCGGTCTCCTCTGGGTCTGAAAGTTCGGTATCCCGTCGCCTCGAATCCAGTAATGGACATCATTGTCTAATGCATAGATTGCATTGGACACTTTTGTCTATACTTGTCTGAAATGAATTGGGAGAGAGTTCAGTTCCCGCGAAAACACTCAAAGATTGGTGTTCGGGTAAAGCGGTGCGGCGCGAAAAAGGCGCACGCAGTCACCCCAGCCCGCAGGGCTTTGGTTCATACACCGCGGTGCGTTTTGCAATAATTGGATTCTGCGGCGGTTAAGGCGTTTCAGGCAATTCTTTAATCGCCCCAAGCAGTTGCGCGACTTCCTGTTCCGTATTGTAGTGGCACAGTGAAATGCGAATACAATCAGACAACCCGAGAGGGTCCAGAACATTGCTGCTATAATGATCTGCTTTTCGGGTGTGGGTGCGAATGCCTTGTGCATTCAAATAGGTGACCACATCCGGCGAAGGCATCCCTTTGATCACAATCGACACGAGACCTTCGCGTGCTGGATTGTCTGCCCCACCAAGGATCATCACATGGGGCATGTCCCGCAGACCGGGCAGATTACCCGTGCCATTGATCATCGCGTTGGTCAGATGGGTTTCATAAGCGTGAATAGCAGCGCCAGCCGCTTCGATACGTTCTCGACGTCCGGTTTCCGACGACACTTCCCCGCCCAGCCATTCGAAATAGGCCACGACATCGGAAACCGTGGCATAGGACCCTGTGTCCCGTGTGCCGAATTCCCATCCGGTTTCTGGGGCGTCGATCAGCATGTCATGGGGCAGGGCGGTCATGCGGTCCGAAATCCAGGCGATCCCGTATCCATGACGCGAAAAGACTTTGTAAGGTGAAATGACATAAGCATCGATGTCGTAGGACGCGATATCAAGCTGTCCATGGGCGGCGTGTTGTATCCCGTCAACAATGATAAAACAGTCCGGCGACACGTCGCGGATTGCCTTTGCGATCGCCGCCACATCCATGCCGATACCGGACACGGGGGAAGCATGCAGGATGGTCGCAACCGAGACGTCAGGTGTCATGACCGCAGCATAGTCAGACGCCGTTACCAATCCAGAAGCGGCATCATGCGGGACATTAAGGTAATCGAGCGCGGCCTTTTCGGTAGACCGGCAGGCGGCGCTTCGGCTTGCGGGATGTTCAATGGATGACCCGATCACTTTGCTGCCTTTTGGCGCGTTTTCACAGGCTGTTCGGATCATACGAAACAAAAGCTCTGTCCCGCTTTCCCCTGCAAAAAACTGTCCGCTGGGGGCGTTCATAAACACGGCAAGGTCGGCTTTTGCCGTGTTTATGGTCTGGACCAAGGCGTGCGACGCCGGATTGTCCCGTCCTTGGTTGTCGGGAATGGCTGCGTATTTGGCCGAAGTTTCAACGACGGATTTGAGCGTAAGCGCCCCGCCTGCATTTTCAAAGAAGACGCGCGGTCCTTGAAAAGGACAGGTGTCAACATGGGCAAACCGATCGCGTATTGCCGAAATCAAAGCAGGTGAATCCTGAATCATTTTTCTTCCCGTTTCTGAGGTCATGAGCGCGGGCCTTTAAGCTCGTTAATGAGCGGACCTGCAACCTGACCACTCTCTTGTGCGTATGAAGGAGATCAGAGCGTTTATTGAGAGAGTGTCAAGCCAAGAAGCCCAGTATAAAGCCCCGGTCCGCCACGCCAACACTTTGGCGCTCAAAGAAGATGCTCTTCGCCCGCAACCTCATTCGGTACACAACAGGTCGCAGAGATCAGGGATCTGACCTCTGCCCAAGCCATGCCTCGCGATGGGTCCCGTCTTCCTATGTGCCTGAAGATTTTGGATATTCAAAAAAAAATCATTCCCGTGTTTTTTGCCCTTGTTCTCAAGGTGGCAAGCCCTGTATAGCGGTCGACGGAGACGTGGCCGAGTGGTCGAAGGCGCTCCCCTGCTAAGGGAGTAAACGGGGAACCGTTTCGAGGGTTCGAATCCCTTCGTCTCCGCCATAAAATCAATAACTTACATGATTTACTGGCGTTCCACCCTTCGGGGCCTAGGGACTGAGTTTAGGGACATGTGTACCTAAGTTGTGAAATCCGTGTCCCTAAGTAGCCAAAGCGGTTCGATTCGGTTCATGAGCAAGTTTGCTGGTGACGATGTGGCGGGTCGGATCTATCTCGCCCTAGCACGTGCAGTCGCGGCAACGTTGATGCATTCCGGACCATAACACCTAAGACGCCCCACGCTTGTCCGCTGTGGGACGTTTTTGATTCAGTTGTTTTCGGCGCAGTACCAGGATCGCCGTAACTTCCCAAGTTTTTGACCTATCTGCGAAAGTTTCGAATGTTTCTCGGTCTTATGTAACGCCTGAAGAACATAAGGGATTGAAAATGAAAATTGTAAAGCTGTTGTCTACTGTAATCCTATCCGTGGGAGTCGCTGGTTCTGCGTTAGCAGCCAATGAAACGATGTTGATGAAATGCGGTGCTTCAAGCGGAAAGGCATATTTCTTTAATGGGGAAGGATGGATCAATGACACCATCAAAGATGGTCAGATCATTCTGATTGGGAATGCAGGTGGAGTAGAAGGCGAATATGACATCCGCTTCACCGATGCGTTCGGGGCAAAAGGTTATGTCTCCGATGGTGCGGCGGTGTTCCTCGCTGGAAGTGATCGCGGGAAATTCTCGTTCATTGCGGCCCACAGCAATTACACAGCCCAATACACCTTTGACGTAACGCGGAACGAAGTACTGTGGACGAGTCACAAAACTGGCACCATCGTTCAAAAGGTGGGGCTGTATTACGCAGAGTGTGAAGGTTAACCACCTTGAACCATACCGTCAGGGCAGCACTCGCTACACCGCAACCTGTCAAAACCTGGAGGCGACTGGTCTTCAAAGTGTAGCGGACGGCCCTGAACCGACCTCCGTTTGGGTGTAGAGATGCTGCGACGAAGCCCGTTGAACCTGCTGTTAGCTGCGAGTGCAAAATCGAGTCACGGGCGAACTGGTACAATTTGGGGCGGAGCGGACCCATCTTTGCGTAGTTCACCTTTGAATTAAAAAGGGTTGCCTATCAGCTCGTAAATTCTGTTTTCGTTGTACCGATACAAGCATAATGCTGCATCTCGCGTGCTCATGAAGTCCATACTTGAGGAAAACAATTGTTCGCAATTTGCACCTCGGGCTGCAATCCACTGGCGCTGGTTCGAACGAAGCGCGGCCCTTTCGCTAGTATTCTTTTCGGCCATCGCCGCATCATAGACAAGCCCCAGAATGCTATCGCTTTGCATGAGGTCTTTGTCCATGCAGAAGAGCCGCTCTACTTTCGTTTCTGCATTCGCACAGTTGAAACTTGGGCCAAGAGGCCGCGGTCGAACGTCTGATCCCATCGTGGCGATAACACCATCAACACATGCTTTACGTCCACCTTGTATCGGCTTAGGGTCGTCGAAGCCACGGTAGAAGCCAAAACAACGAGCCGAGATAGCGGTCATCCATTTTATTTCTCCTGGCCCGTAGAGATCGGAAAACAGCTCGAGCGTACCATAGGGAAAGCCGTTTAAAACTGCAAATTTGGCGATAGTTTCATTACATAATTCGTGACGAACACCGGATGCAGAGCAAGAATGAATCCCCAACATGGAACCCTGCGTCAAAATCGAATATTCCCCAGCAGGGAAAAGGATCATTGCACATGATGACGCGCATTCCTGATGCGCGATGATGCTAAATGACTTTTCCTTTATTCCTGTTGCCAACTCCATGGCAGCAGGGACACTACCCCCCGGGCTAGTGACCCTAAGTATACGGAAATCTGGCGGAACTGCACTGATTGCGGCTTCAAAACGAGCTGCATCGCCAGTTTCGATAGCACCTCGACCGACAACCACAGTGCTTCCGCCATCTACTAGCGAGGGCTCAACTGTGAATGTCATGGACAATGCCGGGATAGCGAAGAGGCTCAAACAAAAAGTGAAAAGCGCCAAATGGCGAAAAATCGTTTGCAATAGATTGGGAAAGGAAAACATGAAATTCAACTTCACCTTTTTCTGAGGTCCTTCGCCGCGCTGGCGATCGCCAAACTTGCCCCAAAGGTCTGCTATGCGGGGCGATTTCATCGGATCGACGTAACTGCTATTCGTTTATGGCGAATGGCAGAACCTTCTGATTTCATTACTACAGCTTGCTGCTTGTACAATCGAAGTATAGCCGTGCATTCCAGATCACTTCATCCAAAGCACAAAGATTTTCGATGTCAGTGTCAGTTATCTCTATGTCGTTAAAAACTGATTTCGCCGGATGAGCGAGAATGTTGCGTGCGCCGTTATTTACTTTGTCGACAAGTTTTCCGAACTCTTTTCTTGAAAGGAGTGTGCCATCTTGGTTGCACATCATACCAGTCTTGAAGCATGGCCATCTCTTTCCTGATCGTATTGCTTCCAGCATGTCTAGCAAACTCAACCGTCCAAGATCACCATTCAGGTCTTTGCAGTCCCTAAGTCGACCTTGCACCTTGCTCGTAAGGTTTTCTTCAATCTCCCCTTTGAAGACTCGATTAAGTAGCAGCCCAACGCCTCTCTCGCATCTAACAAAGTAACGGTAGGCACGATGTGCTCGGTTTTCGAAGGTCGGAGCAGCTGAACCGACCTCTTCGAGAACCCTTTTAATGAATGCAGAGTTTTGGTCCGCGCCTGGAAACTTGATCCCGGTGTCATCCGGGGTGCTGTCGGTAAATAGGCCACCTGTGCAGATAATCTGATAATTTCCTTTTACCTTCCGGTACAAGACGATCGAGGGTTTGATGCCGGGTACGGCGAGCGTTTTCTCGTCTCCAGAGTTAATCAGTTCGACATTCTCCTGCGCAGTTACAAGTGGGTACGAATGTCCGTCATAGTTCAAAAGGTGGGCTTGATTGACAATCAGTTGACCTTGATCACCAAGATAGTCTGGTTGCAGGAGGTCATCAGATCCTACTTCGTGGATGTAGTCGTTTCGACTAAATGATTTGACGCGGTTACTGACCCGTATGTCGAGTGGCCGCGCTTCTAGGCTACTAAATAGGTTTTTCAAGTTTTCTTGCACAGCTGGGGAGTGCCGCTGGGGGTTTGGAAGATCCCCCCACCCAAACTGGATAATTGCAGGCACACCACCTTCAAACCGTTCAAGAACGCGCTTGATCACCTCAGATCCGTGTGTATCCAAAGAAATCAGCGTTTGCGATGGAGACATCATCACCAGCGCATCAGCACTTAAGACCTCCTCGTGAACCAACTCTAGCCATTTGTTAGCGCCGTACTCGCTTATGTTCGCCGGGAGCCTAACAACTTCAGACCTAAGTGTGTCCTTCAGGAGCTTCTCGAAAGTGCTGAATCGATCTTCTTCGTATCGTGAAACGAGTGGAGAGAAAAAGAGCACTTTCATTGTGTCAAACCATTTCAAACAAAGCGTTCTACGCCTCTATCCGGACGAACAATGCAGTATCTGTACATTCAGAACAATGGCACAATTGTTTTCGGCATGTGCGGCAACCACTTTAGGCTCCGAGCCGACTTGAGGTGGTGCAGAGACTTCTGCTGGCTTCGGTTCAATCTGAATGTCCGGTCTTTCGGAACCACATCGAACCCTACGCACCTGCGGAGAATGACCTCTTACCGCCAAAAGTGTACTAAATCCACCGTGTCAGTTTCGAAATTTGCTACACCATATCTGATGATGGTGGCTGGGATGTTACCAAACACGATCAGGGTGTCCGACACAAAAGGCGACGCAGATAGCATGGATGTGCGGTCAATTTTTGCCCGTCGTTCGCGCCAAGCCGAACACCAGCAGATACGCACCATGGAGTACAATCGGCTTGAAGATCAACGGACTAAAATTGTGGCGTATATCAATAGCCTCATTTGGAGGGAGGCTCAATAAAACACTCAGTCTATTGTAGCAGTGCACCACGTTGGGGATCAGCAGTTTTCTATCCTAATCTTGGGTGATCGTTGAATTTTATGAAGTAGTGACTTCTTTTACCGTTTGGGGGCTTGGGCTATAAATAAATTCATAAATCCGCTGGTTCATCAAAAGACAGATTGGAGCAACAAGCTCTCAATAGGAGACTCTCATGATTATCTCACCATCAATTGTTGCAACTAATGAAGTTCAGATCGCCAACACAAATGCCCCCTCTTCGGGCGTTCATGGTCGTTCCAGCCCGAATGTGACTGCCTTGGAAGATGGTGGATTTGTCATCACATGGGTGTCGGAAGGAAATGGTACAGAAAGTCAGGACGGAAGTGGCAGTGGTATATTTGGCCAACGATTTGACGTTGTGGGCAATAGAGTTGGTGAAGAATTCCAGATCAACACAACAACCCAATATGATCAGAGATCTCCTGAGGTAGCTGCACTTCCAGATGGCGGTTTTTACGTCGTTTGGAGTTCTGAAGGATGGACTGATTTTGCGGGTGGTATTTTTGGTCAGCGGTTCGACCAAGAAGGCGTACCTGTCGGTGGGGAAGAACAGATAAGCGCCCCTGGGAATATAGTTCAATGGGATCCGGAAATTGTTTCCTATCCAGATGGATCTCTTTTCGTCGGGTGGATTGCTTCAGATAATGATAGCCAGCTTAGGGGTATTTTTGGTCGTGGTTACACTCCAGAAATGACCGCGATATCCGATGAGTTCGTGCTTGACCAGTCAACGGCTTCCTATTCAAACCTGAGCCTTGCTGCGGTTGGACAAGAGGGATTTGTTGCTGCTTGGGGAATCAGGGATTTTCGCTATCAGATTACCTCAGTTTTCTTCTCGGATATGGAAGGACAAACGTCGGACCGCCTGTTTATTACGGATCAATCTCGAGTAAGTGCTTTTCAAATCAATGGCGTTCAAAATGTACTTTACGGAACGGATCAGGTCTTTCTCGCCTGGAGTGACTATAGAACTTATGGAGAAGGGACGGACCTTCTCACTAACTTTCAGGTTATTTTTGATTTGGACGGTTCCACATCCGATGAGGCTGAACCCTTGGAAGTAGATGGGAACTTGGGAGATGTCATTGTACTAGGCGATCAAGGGATGCAATTTGTTGTTGGCGATGAAATCTATCTTGACGGAGGAGGATACACGCCGACAGTCTTCTTGGGTTATAGGGGGTATCTCGACACAATTGAAAATGTGAACAGTGAGACGAACCTACCAATTACGAGTAGTTACCGTTTACTTCCTGCCGCTACGCAACTGAACAATGGATCAATAGTTTATGCATGGGATGCAGGTTATGAAATTGCGTTCCAACAATATCGCAGCAACAGTTTTGCGACCGGCAGTCTGGACATTATTGGCTCACCATTCGCTGGCGAACTTCTTACGGCTTTGCCGATCGGAATTGATGACCCTGATGGCGTAGGAGATTTCTCTTATCAGTGGTTGCGTGGTGGAGAAAACATTGAAGGGGCCAATTCGTCAATCTACACACTTTCCGAGGAAGATGTTGGTCTTGGCATGTCGGTTCGTGTTCAATTCACAGATGGTCTGGGCACTTTAGAAACCATTTTAAGTGGTACAGTCCAGCAGATAGGCGTTTCGCTAGTTGGAACGGACGCAAATGATAGTTTAACGGGTTCTTACGGAAATGATCAAATTCGAGGGGTGGGCGGCAACGACACGATCCATGGGGGACAGGGCGTCGATGTTTTGTCGGGCGACGATGGCGATGACCAGATCACGGGGCGCGGTACGATTGTTGGGGGCGGTGGCGCTGATCTAATTTTTCTGCTCCCTGATACGTACTCGAGATACAATGATTATACAAACTTGGTTGAGGCCGGAGAAGGAAATGACTCCGTTTCAGGATCTGGCACAATTTTTGCCGGGCCGGGAGACGACGTCATTGTCGTAGAAGGAGACGTAAGGCTTGCGGACACCAATAGTTTGTATGGTGAAAGCGGCGATGACACAATTTACGCTGACGGACGGGACGACTTCATTTCAGGCGGTAGCGGGCAAGACGTTCTCTCTGCGGGTGATGGAAACGATTTCGTCAATCCTGGTTCCGGGGTTGACATCATTACAATGGGCAATGGAACCGACACGGTTTACGGCTCATCGGATGAGTTGAACGGAGATACAATTCATGGCGTGTTTGAAAACGACCTTGTTTCGATCAATTCAACCACATTTTTTGGATCGCCAGTTATCATCCAAAACGATGACCTGACAACACTGTCATTAGACTTGACTGGTGACTCTCAACTCGACTTCCATCTCCATTTCAGCGATCCGACCATTCTTTATCAACAAAACATCTTCCAAACGGATGAGGGGGTATTGATCTACAGAGTCAGGTATATTGGAACCGAAAATGACGATTGGATTAACGGCACGGACACAGACAACACAATTGAAGGGCTTGCCGGAAGCGACACACTTAAAGGGTATGCCGGTAACGACCTTTTGGAAGGTGGGGCTGGCGGAAGCAGTCGCGGCGATAGTTTGTACGGTGGTATAGGCAATGATACACTTTTTGGCGCATCCTCTTCTAATCTCGAAGGTGACGATACCTTGAGAGATAGATTAGAGGGCGGTGAAGGCAATGACCTTCTGGTTGGAGGGGCCGCTAATGATTCATTGTTTGGAAACGAAGATAGAGACACATTGATTGGCGGGTCTGGCAACGACTTTTTGAATGGGGCGCACGGTTCGGACCGACTTGAGGGTGGCTCTGGATCTGACCGCCTTGATGGAGGAACAGGCAATGACCTTCTTTTCGGAGGGGCTGACGATGATTCCCTATCTGGCTCCATTGGCAATGACACACTCTTTGGAGAGGATGGGCGAGATATTTTAGCAGGGGAGAGCGGAAACGACTCTCTTGACGGTGGTAACAGCGATGATGTTCTCAACGGTGGCGACGGCAACGACACGCTGATAGGTGGGGAAGGAAACGATACCCTCATAGGAGGCGAAAGTGAAGACGACCTGCGTGATGTGATCTACGGTGGTGTCGGCGATGATACGATCGACGGCGGTTACGGTAACGACGAACTGCGTGGTGACGCAGGCAATGATACGATTGCGGGAGGTTTCGGAGCGGATACTGTCATAGGTGGGGTAGGCCATGACACACTGACAGGTTCGGCCTTCGCGGACCAAATTTTCAGCGGCGATGGCGACGATTTTGTCAACGGCGGCTGGGGGCATGACCTTGTCAACGGCGGTGCGGGTGCCGACCGGTTCTTCCATATCGGGATCGTTGATCACGGTTCGGACTGGATTCAAGATTACAATTCTGCCGAAAGGGATGTTCTTCAGTTCGGTATCACCTCCGCCACGGTCAGACAGTTCCAGGTGAACTTTACCCACACCGAAAGTGCGACGGGCGAACGTTCTGGCGACGACAACGTGGAAGAAGCGTTTGTGATCTATCGTCCTACTGGCCAGATAGTTTGGGCACTGGTGGATGGCGAAGGGCAGTCGTCGATCACCATACAGATCGGATCCGATGTGTTCGACTTGCTGGCATAACGTCTAATTCCAGGACCTTGAAAAGTCGGCTTCGGCGGGCCTTTTCTATGCTCGGGCAACCTGAAGGCGAAGAGTATGCAATCCAAACCCGCAAACTTTCTTTATTGATAGGGGGGGCGGGGACCAAGCCAGATTTTCAAATCGATCATCGGCCATGTCGAATATCCATTTCTGGCCAGCCGTTTGGAAAATCTCCCAACATGATGCAACACCGCGCCCAGTCCCGATCCAGCTTTGCGGCGTTCTTGCGCATGACACGGAAATACTCGTCGCGTGATGGATCGTTTTCAGGGGGGGGGGAACCCGGACATCAAGTTTGCGACGCACCAAGAGGCACTTGGAAACCTTGGCAGACCATTTAGTTCATCAGCAGCGTTGACCAATCTGGATTCCCTTCACTGTCGGTTGGTAGGGTTTGGCCTTGCGCGTGTGTGGTGGTTGGTCGGGATACCCCGGCAGGTGGGGCGTGACCGTCCCTGCTGCGAATTCCCAGATCGCGCAACAAAGTCTGCAATTGGCGACAAAGGTCCATTTGCAAAACGTGGATCGGGTTTTTGGTTATGACTCCGTTCGCAAGCGTAACAACGGCGGGAACCATCGCCGCGACGATACGGTTGGCATACATCTGTTGCTGGACGTGGGCGGCTTCGACCAGCAGCGCCAGATCGCCTTCGGTCCAGCGGCCCGGGTCTTCACGATAAATGGCATTCAGGAAATCCCGTCCCCGCTCATCCAAAAATTCCGCACTAGCGACGAGTGGGGCGGTATCAAGCGAACGGTCGGGCGCGTTTGCGGCTGCAACGCGCTGGCTTATCGTGTCTTTGCGTGGTTTGCGATGTTTGGACATAAATCGGTCCCGAATAGTCAGGGTCTTGGGGTAACATAATACCGTTAAAATATCAGTCCAGTATCGGTTTTGGCCGCCAACGGGGGGCGAAAATGACCACAAGTTAGACTCTCTCTGGGTTCCGTGCGGTGAGGATTCCCAAGCTGAAGTCCCGAACCGCCGCCCCCCTGTAAACTGCGTCGGCCCGTCATCTGGTGGTGCCTGGTCCGGTCCTGTAGTTGTTAGACTGTCATTGGAATCTTCGATAAGAAGAACCATCAGAAATATTATTCCACTGAGTGTCGACCATGAATTACATCACTGCATTATCAACTTCACTTGCCATCTGCATGGCGACGGCAACTTGGGCCAATGAACTGGACAAAAGGGAGAAAGCCCTTTTGTCAAAGTGCGAAAATTACATGGAAAAGAACGACCGAGATTCGGCAAAAGCTGTTCTCGGCGGACTTGCATCAAAACTTAGAAGCCGCGATTTGTCAGAAACAGACGGGGACTTCTTGGATTACGTGAATAAAAGCACTCAAGAATGTGTCGAATTCGCCTTCGGGGTTGGGGCTAGGTACTATGTAGCTGAGGGAAAATTTCTAAATGATGCTGGGCTAAAAGAAGCTGGTGAAAAAAAGATTCAACAAGAGGCGCAAAGGCAATTTGACGAGGAGCTTGAGCAACTAGAGAAGGAAGAGAAACTGCAAACCATAAGGAAGGAAGCTGCTCGGAAACGTAACAAGGAGCGAGTGGCTCAGAAGGTTTTTGAAGCCTGTGTAAAACTCGCATCAGATGACGAAATCGCGGCGTTTACGAACCAACTTTGCGTTAATAGCTTTATGGTAAATGGATTGCCAGATCGGTTCTAAGTAACATCTTGATGCGGCCAGCCCAGTACGTCGCTCTGTCCGATGCTCAAGATATATTCAATCATATATAGCTAACAGACTATAGGTGTGTGGTGATGGACTGGGTATCGATTCGGATATAGGCGTTGTTTCCTATAGCCGTTTAGATAACTACCATTTTGCGCGATTTTTTCACATCCCTTAGTGTATATGAAGGGTATATACTTTGAGCATAATAATAATTTTGTAGACCCCTTTAATACATACCAAACGCGCAAAATAGTCAGTAACCAGTCGTTAGCGTGGGAATTGTGCTTTCCCCACGCTCGTTACGGACAACAGGATGTCCAGCTTCACCCATTGACGCTAGAAACTTGTTCCGCCCCATTGGCTTCCGTCCGACGTTGGAACACCAGAATTTGTAACGGTTAAACGCTTCTTGAGATTTAGCCGCTGGTCGGGCGTCCTCTGGCGTTCTCAGGAACACGCTAGAGTCGTCACTATGAAGCCAAGCACGAACGCTGTTGAACGCGTCCTGCCATTCAGCAAGACAATCATTGTGCGTCTGTGTGACGGTCAACCCTTCGGTCTGTAGGCGTTCCACACCTTCAAACGCCCAGCCGACAATTGCCGACAATTCGGATTCTGCAATGCGGTCCATCAATGACTCGTCGCGTTCGCCTTCACCCTTTCCAGTCCAGAAGCGAATGATAAACCAGCGCCGCCAGAATGCTGCCGTTGTGTCTCGGGTGGTGATGTAGAAATTCCCGTTACACCACGTTGCCGCGTTCGGTGTGAAATTGAACGGGACGCCAAAAGGAACCCGGCCTTTCATCAAGTCGCCACTGATAACGGCTTTGAACGCTGCCGACGGAACAGGCTTTTCCCCGTCTATCTCAGGAACCATATTCACCAGCTTATTAGCCAGCGCTGCAACATTGTATTCCGAGTCCAGTTCAAGCGGGGAAATGCTGCAAACCGCGTTCGGATCTAACAGCTTGCGCAATAGTGCCAGCGTCTTGGATTTGAACGAACCGCCGACGCCATAGAGAAAGACGGCCTTTTCGTGCTTTGGTAGCAGGCCAAACAGGGTTGCACCAAACAGCTTTTGCAGGGCGATAGTTTGTTCCGCCGCCTCTGTCATGTAGTGCATTTGCGCCATTCCCAGATTTGCGAACCGCTTGTTACGCACTTCGTTTTGCATGTGGTGATTAGACGGCAAGAATGCTTGCCAGAGCGTTTGCAGAAACAAGTCAGGCTTTCTTGTGCGGTCAGGTTCAACCGTCAAGGCAAACAGCGCCCTATGGTCAGGTGAAGGTTCCTCACAGACAACCTTGTCATTTTCCAGTCGCCAAAATCCCGCTTCGGTCATGACACCCGACGGTCCGTCATCGAAAAAGGACTCGTCCGATACTTGGTCGTAAAGCGTCTTGGTAATTCCGAGATAATCGCCCCGCTTTCGGCAGTATTGGTAGATGGAATACTTGCCGCCAATGTGTGCCGCCAACTTATCCAGTTCGGTGGCTTTCCACGTCCCGATACCGTGCTGATACTTCCAGAATTTGCCGCCACAAGCCACTAAGCCGGGTGCAGGTATGGTCGCATAATAATGGGCTGCAATTTCCGAATGTGTCGCGCTTTCGTCAAGCGGTGCGGTGCCTGTCTTGTGATAGGTCAGTTGCCTGCCCATTGTCGCCACCATAGGCCGCACCTTGGTCACGCTGGTGCCAACCAGCTTTGCCAGCCGCTTAACCAGTTCGTCTTGAAACGGTCCGTAGGTGTCCGCAATGCAAAGCAGGCATATATCAAACAGTTTGATATTTTTCGGATCTGCTTCCAGCTTTGCAAAATTGGCTTCGAATTGTTCAGCATATTGCCCGGGAACGATTTGAGACATCAAACATCCTCTGGAAAGGTTGCTTCCAGATCCGGACGCAGGTGTACCAAATCGTCACGCAGAACCATCAGCCATGCATCAGACTCGCCTTTGAATGTGACGTTTAAATATCCGACGCAATCGGCCTGCCACGTTGGGCCAATTGACTTGACGTCCTCAAGCACCCGAACACCAGCAAAGCTGCCGTGGTTGGGCCGCATATTGGCTGCAATGGCCATGTCGTCGGACGGATTGCGGGTTTGGGCGCGGTGCCAAACGCGAACGAATGTAGGTTTCATTTCGACTCCTAGTATTTGCGAGAAGTCGTCCAACCTGCTAGAATGTGGTGGTGAACGGATCGGTTCGCTTCTCAGTTACGGATTGCAGGTCGCGCGGGTTAAGCGCGACCTGTTTCTTTTGGGGGGTCATTCCGTTGGCTCTTGTGTGGCGCCGAATTCCGACAGGTTTGCGAGAACCGTGAAAAACCCTTCGTTGAAAAAAGTTCTTTCGGCGCCTTTCAGCATTTCGCGGTCCGGTCCCGGTGGAAGCTGGCGAGCAATGTCGGCCATTTCGTCAGCCGCCGCAAACAGTAGACCCCCGGCCTTTTCCGCTTGTCCTGAAATGTTCACGCCGCACCGCCTTTCAGATCTGCCGACGTCAATTGAAACTGTCCGTCGGCCAGGGCGGCGAACCAGGCCAGCCCGACGGCTTCATCAATGAAACGGCGATTCCCGATTTGGAAAGTTGGCGGGCAATAATCCGTGTTTAAGACCGCAAATGCCGTCGTGCGCTTGATCCCTCTTTCTTCCATAAATGCGAGATACGGGCGAGCGTCACCGCTTGGTTTTGTGCCCTTCAAAATCATTGTCATCGTTTGACCCCCTGTGAATTGTTTCAGGATCAAACAAGCAGGTTTTGGACCGGCCTGAACACTTGGTATAAAATGCCTATTAGATGTCCGCCCAACCCGCCAGCGACCGGCGCATTTGCCTTGCGTTCAGCTTGTAACGATCGGCCAGGTAAACGACGGTCGCACCTTTGTGCCTCATAATGTGCAGTCCAAAATCTCGAATCTCTTCCAAAAGCCCGACGGGTTGTCGGCCAGGTTGCGCCTCATGTGCCTGGGTGCCAGTTAGAACAGCTTGCGCCAATAGGCGCGGCAGTGCCGGACCACCCGCGCCGCACGAAACTAGATCCGCAGCAGGCCGCGCACGGTCCAAGTTGCCGGACCATAGGCCGACAGATCCCAGGCATACGGCGGCGAAAAAAGCGTCAATGTCCTGCAGGTCAGGTAGAGCGGTCAGAACCCGAAACATAGCTTCAGCCGCGTATTTGTCGGGAGGTAATTGTGCATATCGTACCGCCAGCCGGTCAGGATCTTCCCAGGCCGCAGCTAAGCCAGTCAAGAACGGTTCGCGCCAATCCTGCCAGCGACTCTTGCGGTCGGTTTCTCGGTCTAGTCGTGCGAAATGGCCCTCAATAAATGGTGTCATAGCGTCGGTCCAGTGCCCAATTTTTCGGTGCGGTGGAAATAGTGCTTCAAGATAATTTCAACCGACGTGTCAGCCATTTTCGCAATCGTAAGGGCGTCGACTCCCCCGTCCGTCGCGGCCCAGCTAATCGCGCTGTGTCGGATCGTGTAAAGTGTCACATCATCCAGGTTAGCCGTCGCGGATGCCGCCTTTATCCGACCAAACTGGAAGCCTTCAGGCCAGCGTTGATCGTCCGGTCCGATCAATAGTGGTCGATTGCCTGGTCGTCCCGCCGTCAGATCTTTCAGCAGATCTACAGCACCGGCAAAAAGATCTATCTCAATCACGCCACGCTTGGCGGCATTCTTGCCCCGCCTCAATCGCAACTTGGCACGGGTTGGGTCGAAGTCTCGCACATCGGCCATGCGCAACGCTTGCGGCCTTTGCAGCGTCAAAAACATGACTCGTAGGAAATTGGCAAATTCCGGTTCGGCGCCATCAATCAATCGTCGCACTTGGACTAGTGATAGAGCCTTGCCGCCGAGTCCTTCGTCTCCCTGGTCAGCACGTTCAATGGCAATGATTTTCTCGCCCTTTTTCTTTGCCCCTTCCCAGGCTCGTTTGCCGTCGAATTCATATGTGTCGGCGCCGGATGTCAGAATGGCCTTTGCGGTTGCAAGATCCCTGTCACCGGCACTTGCCGACCGATTGCCCCTATCGCGCCATGCCTCGCACTTTGCGACGGTCACGTCATGTAAAGGTGTGTCAGATCCGAACCAATCCGAAACCCGCTTGGCATAGCTGGTCCAGCCGTCGCGCGTTTTCTGTGCCGTTATACCGCCTGCCTCTGCCTCTTTACGTGCAAGCCATGCGGTGCAAGCCATAGCGACAATGACAGGCCCGCCGGTGCCCTCTACCTCTTGCTGTGTTTCAATGCCGTCCGCCCAATCTTGTGCCGCTCTCACGGCCTCTTTGTAGGTCAGGGCTTCAATCGATCCGAGTGTCGTCTTGTGCCACCTCTTGCGGCCTGTGGCGGGGCGTCTGGCCTTCCATGCCTGCCCACGTGCCCCGACATACAGGCCGACCGACAAACCGTCTCCTATCGCTTCCCAATAAGGGTCGGTGCGGGGCGCCAGGTTAGCCCGACCTATGGCGGATCTGATGTTGATTATTGGCATGTAGGACGGCCCCTTGAATAAAACTTAGGGACATAATTAGGGACATGTGTAGCGTATTTCAATGAACTTTTTTGAATGAATTTGAATGTAAAATATTGAAATTAAGGTACAAATATATTCAGGAGAATTCGTGAATTTCCCCTGCTAAGGGAGTAAACGGGGAACCGTTTCGAGGGTTCGAATCCCTTCGTCTCCGCCAGAAGGCCATAGCCTTCTGATGTTATCCGGCATCATGTTTTGTAGCAGCCAAGTTCCCGCCTTTTGATCAATTCTTGGGTTAGGTGAGGCTTGGAGTGGTAAAAAGCTCAGATCTAAAGGCATGAGGGGCAACTATCTGCTTTAAGCGTCGGTTCCTGAGGGGGCAGGTCCTCAGCGTAGCGTTGCAGAGAGGGGTTTCTTTTGATGCGTCTCTACGATCGGTGGCACCATTGAATTTTTTGGTTGGATTTTTGATTAGTTTGAAAGAGCGACACCCGCACCTTAGCGCGCCTTTTGACTTTGTCCCGCCAAGGGTATTTGTGGAACAACTAAATGTAAATTAGGGTCCTCAGTGACTGTAAGGATCTGGCATGAGTACAAAAGCTTCAACGACTTCGGCGGATACAGAAAACCTGAATGCCTCCATTTACGCGGATCTTCGTATTCAGCTGATTACCGGAGTTTTGCAACCTGCCGAAGCCGTGTCGATCCGCAAATTGGCAGAAAGCCGTGAAGTGTCCATGATGCCGGTGCGCGAAGCGTTGCGCCAGCTTGCATCCGAAGGGGCCTTGATTTCTGCCGCCCGCAAAGCGTTCCGCGTGCCGGACCTCACCCCGCAAGAAGCGTCCGACCTGTTTTTTGTGCGGGGCGTACTGGAAGGGGCCGCTGCGGAAATCGCGGCGACACGGATCACGCCGGAAACCCTTGCCACGTTGAACAGGTTGGTTGCGGAAATGCGAACCACATGGGAGGCGCGCGATGCTCCGGCGTTTCTGTTGGCGAATTACCGTTTCCACAGCACGATTTATGAATCCAGCGGCAACAGGGCGCTGGCGCTGAGCATTGATCGGCTCTGTGCTCAGACAGGTCCGTGGCTGTCGCATGGAATTGTCCATCTGGTGAACCCGGACAACTGGATCGGAGAGCATGGGTTGATCATAGAAGCGTTACGGACAGGTGATGCAGCAGCGGCGCGCAAATTGATCGAAGAGGATGTGTTCTGGGGCGTCGAGCTGTATCGCCATTCGACCTGATCGCGAGGCGGACGCCGCGCAAGACGTGCTTCTTCTTTGCCGCGTGCCATGGGATTGGGCACGCATCGGGTGAATTCGCGGGAATCATGCAAACTTGGCTGTGACTCGTAAAAAATCTTTGCGCGGTGGCACATTCGTCGCTATCAAAACTGTGATCACAGATTCGATTTGGACGGAGTAAACAATGCAAAGCCAAGCAACGCGTGACGTGCACGGACTGCGCCAGCATCTGACAGAGCTAACATCCAGAGCAAAGGATGACGCCTACAGTATGCCGTCGGATTTCTATACGTCTGAAGACTTCCTTGAACTCGAGAAAGAACAGATCTTTCGTGCTGAATGGGTGTGCCTTGGGCATGTCGGTGAAGTTGCCGAACCCGGCGACTTTTTCACAACGGAACTGGTCGGAGAGCAGCTTCTGGTGGTCCGCAACGATGATGGGGACATCAACGTGCTTTCAAACGTGTGTCGCCACCGCGGAAACATGGTCGAAAACGAAACAAGCGGCAATCGTCGCAGTTTTGTGTGCCCGTATCATGCCTGGACCTACAAGCGCGACGGAGAACTGAAGACTGCGCCACTTATGAAAAAGGCAAAGGCATTTAACTCTGCAAAGTGCAGCCTGCCAAAGTTCAGCACAGAGATCTGGAACAATTTCATCTTTGTTAATCTGGATGGCGCGGCCAAACCGCTGGCCCCTCAATTGGTGTCGCTTGATGCGATATTGCACAATTACCATCACGAATTGCGCAACCTTCTGTTCAAGGATGAAGCTGTCTGGGGGACCAACTGGAAGAACCTGACCGAGAACTTCATGGAAGGGTATCACCTGTTTGCGACCCACCCCAAGACGTTGCAACCGATGACACCAACGCAACTGTGTCGCAAGGTTCCGGGAGAGGATCGCTGGACGGCGTATCGATCCTATTACGATCCGGAATACCCGCCGCGTGGCCCGTTTCACGATGACATGACTGAAGACGAACAACGTAACAGTGTTCTCTTCAATATCTTCCCGAGCTTTGTCGTTGCGGTTGCTGCGAACTACACGCTGTTTCTTTGTCTGCGGCCCAATGGGGTAGTGCAGGTGTCGATCCGTTGGGGTGTTTGTGGCCTCAAAACGGACCCGAAGGATCCCGAAGTTGTCGCCTATGTCGACCTGTGCAAGGCATTCAATGCGGAAGACAAGGAAAAGCTGGAAACCCTGCAAAAAGCCCAAGAGACTCGTTTCTTTGAGGGCGGGCCTTTGGCGCCGGATGACCTTGAAGGCACGATCTGGGACTTCTTGAAGTATATGGAAGGCATGTTGGGCGACACATCGGTTGCTGCTGCCGCGGAATGATCCGGGCCAAACGCGCCTGCATCGGCGGGCGCGTTTGTTGTTAGCAAAAGGGATTTCAACGCAGGTAGCGTCGGGCAATCATCGCGCCCTTGGGGCAAGAGTGCGAAGTTTGAAGGAAAGGGAGAGGTGTGTGGGCAATACCGAGGCCCTCTACATCACGGCTCCCTTGCCTCATGCCCCGTGATTAAAACTCTACAACCGCACGGATGGATTTGCCTTCGTGCATCAAGTCGAACCCATGGTTGATCTCGTCAAGAGTGAGCTTGTGAGTGATCATCGGATCGATTTCGATTTTCCCGCCCATGTACCAATCAACGATCTGAGGCACATCCGTGCGCCCTTTGGCGCCGCCAAACGCGGTGCCGCGCCAGACCCGACCTGTAACAAGCTGGAAAGGGCGTGTTGAAATTTCCGCGCCTGCCGCAGCAACGCCGATGATAACGCTTTCTCCCCATCCTTTGTGAGCCGCTTCCAGCGCTTGGCGCATCACGGTTGTGTTGCCCGTGGCATCAAATGTGTAGTCTGCACCGCCGCCGGTCAATTCGACCAGATGTTCAACCAGATCGCCGTCTACTTTGGTCGGGTTCACAAAGTCGGTAAGTCCGAAGTACCGGCTCATTTTTTCTTTGTCATCGTTCAGATCTACGCCGACGATCTGATCTGCTCCGGCCATACGCAGGCCTTGGATCACGTTGAGACCAATGCCGCCGAGACCAAAAACCACGCAACGTGCGCCGATCTCGACCTTGGCTGTGTTGATAACCGCGCCAATGCCGGTTGTGACGCCACACCCGATGTAGCAAATCTTGTCGAAAGGGGCGTCTTTGCGCACTTTGGCCAACGCAATCTCGGGCACAACAGTGTGGTTGGCGAATGTCGAGCAGCCCATGTAGTGATAGATTGGCGTGCCATCCAGCATCGAGAAACGCGTTGTGCCATCCGGCATCAGACCCTTGCCCTGTGTGACGCGAATGGCCTGGCACAGGTTGGTTTTGCCGGACAGACAATACTCACATTGGCGACACTCGGGGGTGTAGAGCGGGATAACGTGATCACCAACTTCCAAAGTGGTGACACCTTCGCCCACTTCCAGCACAACGCCCGCACCTTCGTGGCCCAGAATAGACGGGAAGATCCCTTCCGGGTCGTCGCCAGAGCGGGTGAATTCATCAGTATGGCACAGACCCGTGGCTTTGATCTCGACCAGAACTTCACCCGCTTTGGGGCCCTAAAGGTTGACCTCCATAATCTCAAGCGGTTTTCCTGCTTCGATTGCGACGGCGGCACGGGTTCTCATCATGAGACTTCCTTGATTAATATGTATAGATTTATTATTGATATGGGTATCGGTTAAATCACACTCGGGCTTTGCTCAAGCGGTCCGGGGGCAAAACCATTGCGGAGTTGATCCATGCAGATTGTCACACGTGACGCCCTAATCGACGTTCCTTGGAAGAACGGTGGTGGGACAACACGCAAAATCGCCAAAGGCATATCTGCAGATCAGGTTGCCTGGACCATAAGCCGTGCAGATGTGGCGCAGGACGGGCCCTTCTCTGACTTCGAAGGTCTGATGCGCGTTCTGACTGTGGTGTCCGGCGGGGCAATGACGTTGGTTGGGCAAGATATCTCGTTTCATGCGGTTCCTTGGCGTCCGCTGGCATTTGACGGAGGTCTCAAAATTCACGCGCAGTTGCAGGACGGGCCGCTGACGGATCTGAATTTGATGTTTGATCCCGTCCACTGCGAGGGGGAAGTCGTCACCCTGACAGGCCCGCTTTTGCAAGAACGCCAGCGGCCCGATCATGGGATGCTGGCCTATCATGTTCTGGCAGGGCAGCCTTCGATCAATGCGGCCCGCCTTGGCATCGGGGATACCGTGTTTTGCGCAAGTTCAGATGCTGTGCTCAGGCTGGGCAAAGAGGATGCCCTGCTTGAGATCCGCCTTACCTACCGTGATCAAAGCGACGCCATAAGGCTTTGCATTGCAGACTTGTAAGCGGCCACAATCGGCTCTCGATTGATGTGGCGGCCAGACTGCACCACGTGCCGTCCGGCAGACCAGACATCGGTAACAACATCATCTTTTGCGGCAAAGACCAACCCATCCAAAAGCTGATCGGTCTGCAATGCGCACAGCGACGCAGAGGTGCTGTCAATCGCAACCAGATCAGCCAGTTCTCCGACGGCGATCTCTCCGGTCCCCCGCCCAAGAGCCTGCGCGCCGCCCTTGGCCGCGCCTGAATAGAGCGTATCACCGACCGATCCTTCGTCGACAACCATCACGTTGCGGGCAATGTCGCGAAGGCGTTGGGAATATTCCAATGTGCGCAGTTCTTCGGTTAGGGAAATAAGCACGTTTGAGTCAGAGCCGATGCCAAATGCCCCGCCAGCGGACAGATACGCCGGACCATTGAAGGGGCCATCCCCGAGGTTGGCCTCGGTCACCGGACAAAGCCCCGCCACGGCGCCGGATTGGGCCAGATTGACAGTTTCGTCAGTGGTCATATGCGTGGCATGGATCAAGCACCAGTCCGGCGTGATATCTGTATTGGCAAGCAACCACTCGACGGGGCGCGCGCCCAGCCATGCTTGGATGTCCTCGACCTCTTTGGGCTGCTCGGAGATGTGAATATGCACGGGGCCGGTTGGATGCGCGGCCAGCAAGGCCTTGAGGTCCTCGGGTGACGTGGCGCGCAAGGAATGCGGGGCAACACCAACACGACAATCCGAGGGCAGGGTGGCAACAGCCCTGTTCGCGCACGCGACCAAATCAACAAAGCGATCTACCGAATTGCCAAACCGTGCTTGTCCCGCCTGCAGCGGAACCAGTCCCGCCCCGCCATAGGTATACATGACGGGTAAATGGGTGAGGCCAATTCCGGTGGTGCCCGCCGCCGCTGCAATTCGCGCCGACAGTTCGCCAAGATTGTCATAGGGCGCACCACCCGGTTGATGATGCAAATAGTGGAATTCTCCTACACTGGCATACCCCGCTTCCAGCATCTCGAGAAAGACAAAGGCCGCAATTGCCTCGATGTGTTCGGGCGTGAGGTTGGCCGTGAACCGGTACATCAAGTCCCGCCATGTCCAGAAGCTGTCTTTGCCGGCCATGCGGTATTCGGTCATGCCCGCCATGGCCCGTTGAAAGCTGTGGCTGTGCAGGTTCCCAATCGACGGCAGCAGGGTGTCGACAACAGCGTCGGAGGCCTGTGCAACCTGATCTGTTTCGATCCGGGTGATCCGCCCGTCGGTCAGCGTCAAACGGACATTTGCCGCCCATCCCGACGAAAGTTTGGCTTGTTTGGCAAAAATCATTTGGCGCCCTTTCATTTTTATGTATAGACATATTGCATGTTAGTTCGTACTAGAAAAGCGCAATATGGGCCATCGGTGATCGGAAATGACCAAAAACATCAAAATTTTCGTTGATTTGAATGCTGCGACCATGGGCGACTCGGGGGGTGCTTATGGCTTGATTGAAGATGCGGCCATCGTCGTGGATGGCGGAATGATCGGCTGGGTTGGCCCCAAAGCGGACCTGCCCGCGCGTTTTGCCGATGCTCCCCGCACCAGCCTTGGCGGGCGTCTTGTCACGCCGGGTTTGATCGATTGCCATACGCATATTGTGCACGGTGGTGACCGCGCGGTTGAGTTTGAAATGCGTCTTAACGGGGCGAGTTATGAAGAAGTTGCGCGTGCGGGTGGCGGGATCGTGTCGACCGTCAAGGCAACGCGCGGCGCGACCGAGAATGAGTTGCTGGAAGATGCGTTGCGTCGTGTTGACGTGATGATCGCCGAAGGCGTCACCAGCATCGAGGTCAAATCCGGATACGGTCTTGATGAAGAAACAGAGCTGCGCATGTTGCGTGTGGCGCGGTCCATCATGGCCAACAGGCGTATTCGCGTGAAAACCACGTTCCTTGGTGCGCACGCAACACCTGCAGAATTTCACGGGCGTGATGATGCCTATATCGATGATGTATGCATCCCGGCCCTGCGTGCCGCCCACGCCGAAGGTCTGGTGGATGCGGTTGATGGCTTTTGCGAGGGCATCGCGTTTCAACCTGACCAGATCGCACGTGTGTTTGACGTCGCACAAGAGCTTGGCTTGCCGGTCAAGCTGCACGCCGAACAACTCTCAAACCTGGGTGGTGCAAAACTGGCTGCGGCCTATGGCGCACTTTCGGCGGACCACATTGAGTATCTGAACGAAGAGGGCGTCAAGGCAATGGCCAAGGCCGGCACCGTCGCCGTCATCCTGCCCGGCGCGTTTTATACGTTGCGCGAAACCCAATCCCCGCCAATCGACCTGCTTCGCAAACATGGTGTCCCCATGGCCTTGGCAACAGACATCAATCCCGGCTCATCGCCCCTGAATTCCCTTTTGCTGACGCTTAACATGGGCTGCACCCTGTTTCGCATGACGCCGGAAGAGGCGCTGCGTGGGGCCACCTGCAACGCGGCTCGGGCGCTTGGTCTGACTGACACAGGCACACTCGCGGCCGGTCTGCGCGCAGAAATGGCCGTCTGGGACGTCAAACACCCTGCCGAGCTGGCGTATCGCATCGGCTTTAACCCCCTTCATTCCCGCATTTTCGGAGGCACATCGTGACCACTCTTACCTTGATCCCCGGCGCTGTCACGTTGGACAATCTGGCCGACATTTTCTGGAACGAGGCTTCGGTGCGGCTTGATCCTTCAAGCCATCCCGCGATCGAGCTGGCCCATTCGCGCATCGCCAAAGCGGTGGCCGGAACTGACGCCGTTTACGGTGTGAACACCGGCTTTGGTAAACTGGCATCGGTCAAAATCGAATCCAAAGACACGGCCACCCTGCAACGCAATCTGATCCTGTCACATTGCTGTGGCGTTGGCCCCGCCATTCCGCGTTCACATGCACGTCTGTTGATGGCCCTAAAGTTGCTAAGCCTTGGGCGTGGCGCGTCCGGCGTTCGACTCGAAGTTGTCACGCTGATCGAAGAGATGCTGGAAAAGGGCGTGACGCCTGTCATTCCTGCCCAAGGGTCCGTTGGTGCCTCGGGAGATCTGGCGCCATTGGCGCATATGGCTGCCGTGATGATGGGACATGGCGAGGCCGAATTTGACGGTCAGGTTATGACCGGAGCACATGCGTTGAAAGCGGCGGGGCTGACCCCTGTCGAATTGGGCCCCAAAGAAGGGCTCGCCCTGATCAACGGCACCCAGTTTTCAACGGCTTTCGCCCTTGCCGGTCTGTTTGGCGCATGGCGCGCCGCACATTCGTCGTTGGTGACCTCGGCCTTGTCGACGGACGCGATCATGGGGTCAACGGCCCCCTTGCAACCAGAAATCCACGCGCTGCGCGGTCATCGCGGCCAGATCGAGGCGGGCGAAACCATGCGGGCGCTTTTGGCGGGCTCTGACATTCGCGAGAGCCACTTTGCCGATGATGCGCGGGTACAGGACCCGTATTGCATACGCTGTCAGCCACAGGTCACAGGGGCCGCAATTGACGTGCTGCGCATGGCAGCGCGTACGCTGGAAATCGAGGCGAACGCCGCCACCGATAACCCATTGGTTCTGATCGACGCTGATGTGATCGTGTCGGGTGGAAACTTTCATGCGGAACCGGTGGGCTTTGCGGCTGATATGATCGCGCTGGCCATTGCGGAAATCGGCGCCATCGCTCAGCGTCGTGTGGCTCTGATCGTGGATCCGGTGCTCAGCTTCAATCTGCCTCCCTTCCTCACACCCAATCCCGGCCTCAACAGCGGCTATATGATTGCCGAGGTCACAACGGCCGCGTTGATGAGTGAAAACAAGCACTTGGCCAACCCATGCGTGACCGACAGCACACCCACCTCTGCCAATCAGGAAGATCACGTGAGCATGGCAGCGCATGGCGCACGCCGGTTGGGCCAAATGGTGGAAAACCTTGACCGCATCCTGGGCGTTGAACTGTTGTGCGCCGCGCAAGGCATCGATTTCCGCGTGCCATTGGCAACCAGCACTACTTTGCAGCAGGTCGTGGCCCGCGTTCGTGAAGACGTCGAAACACTGGGCGAAGACCGCTATCTTGCTCCGGATCTGGAACGCGCGGCAAAGATCATTTCGTGCGGGGATATTGTCACAGCGGCGAACATCAACATGCCGGAGCTTTCGGCATGACCCCTGTTGAAATTCATCAAGGTGACAGTCCCATCGTTTTGGGTTTGCCCCATACCGGCACTTTTGTGCCCGATGCCATTCTTGCGGATTTGAATGACCGCGGGCGCGGTCTGGACGATACGGATTGGCACATTCATACACTCTATGAGGGTGTGTTTCCGGGCGCCACGACAGTGCGCGCCACGTTCCATCGCTATGTTGTCGATGCCAATCGTGATCCCTCGGGCGTGTCCTTGTACCCCGGCCAAAACACGACGGGGCTTGTGCCGCTTACGGATTTCGACGGTCACGACATCTGGACTGCGCCGCCGACCGAGGCCGACGTCGAGGCAAGCCGAGAGACCTTTCATGCGCCGTATCATGCCGCGCTGCAGGCAGAACTGGACCGCGTGCGCAGCATTCACGGCGTTGCAATTCTGTATGACTGTCATTCGATCCGGTCGGGCATTCCCTTTCTGTTCGAGGGCACCTTGCCTGACTTTAACATCGGCACCAACCTCGGGACCACCTGCGCGCCCGGGATCAAAGCCGCAACACAGGCTATTTGCGATGGGGCTGCGGGGTATTCCTCGGTCACCAACGGGCGCTTCAAAGGGGGGTGGACGACCCGCCACTATGGCCGCCCCGCAGAGGGACTGCACGCCATCCAGATGGAACTGGCCCAAAGCACATACCTGAGCGCCGAGGCCCCCCCTTGGGCCTATGACACGACCAAGGCAGCCCGCCTGCGCCCCTATCTCACACAAATTCTCACACAGTTGGCCGAACTGGCCCCAACCCTGAAAGGTACATCATGAGCGATCCGCGCAAAAACACCCGCGACGTTTTTCCCGCCACCGGCACCGATCTCACAGCCAAAAGCTGGTTGACGGAAGCGCCGTTGCGGATGTTGATGAACAACCTGCACCCCGACGTTGCCGAAAACCCGCATGAATTGGTGGTCTATGGCGGCATTGGGCGCGCCGCACGTACATGGAAGGACTACGATATGATCGTCTCTTCCCTGCGTGATCTGGAAGATGACCAGACCTTGATGGTGCAATCGGGTAAACCCGTCGGTGTGTTTCAAACCCACAAGGATGCGCCACGTGTTCTGATTGCCAACTCGAACCTTGTGCCGCATTGGGCGAACTGGGATCACTTTAACGAGCTCGATAAAAAAGGTCTGGCGATGTATGGCCAGATGACGGCCGGATCGTGGATTTACATCGGATCGCAAGGCATCGTTCAAGGCACCTATGAAACCTTTGTCGAGGCAGGTCGCCAGCACTATGACGGGGACCTCAAAGGCAAGTGGATCCTGACTGGTGGTCTTGGTGGCATGGGCGGGGCCCAGCCCTTGGCGGCAGTGATGGCCGGTGCCTGCTGTTTGGCGGTTGAATGTAATCCCGACAGCATCGATTTCCGCCTGCGCACAAAATACGTCGACGAAAAGGCCGAAACGCTGGATGAAGCGCTTGAGATGATCGAGCGCTGGACCGCAGCGGGCGAGGCAAAATCGGTCGGTTTGTTGGGCAATGCGGCGGATGTGTTCCCCGAATTGGTCAAGCGCGGCATTCATCCCGATATCGTCACCGACCAGACATCCGCCCATGATCCGGTGAATGGTTATCTGCCGCAGGGCTGGACCATGGCGCAATGGAAAGAAAAGCGTGAAACCGCCCCGAAAGAGGTCGAAAAAGCCGCGCGTGCCAGCATGAAGGTGCAGGTCAGGGCGATGTGCGATTTCCACGCCGCGGGCATTCCCACGGTTGATTATGGCAACAACATTCGCCAGATGGCTTTGGAAGAAGGGCTTGAAAACGCGTTTGATTTCCCCGGATTTGTTCCGGCTTACATTCGCCCCCTGTTTTGTCGTGGCATTGGACCTTTCCGGTGGGCGGCTTTGTCGGGCGATTCGGAGGATATCTACAAAACCGATGCCAAGGTGAAAGAAATCCTTTCCGAGGACACGCACCTGCACAACTGGCTTGATATGGCGCGCGAGCGGATTTCGTTCCAGGGTCTGCCCGCGCGCATATGTTGGGTCGGTTTGGGCGTGCGTCACAAACTGGGTCTTGCGTTCAACGAAATGGTGCGCACCGGTGAATTGAGCGCGCCCATTGTGATTGGCCGCGATCATCTGGACTCGGGGTCGGTTGCCTCGCCAAACCGTGAAACCGAAGCGATGAAAGATGGCTCGGACGCGGTGTCGGACTGGCCGTTGCTCAATGCTTTGCTGAACACGGCTTCGGGCGCGACATGGGTGTCTCTGCATCACGGTGGCGGCGTTGGGATGGGCTTTTCCCAGCATTCCGGCATGGTCATTTGTTGTGACGGGTCCGAAGACGCAGATCGCCGAATTGCGCGGGTTCTGTGGAATGACCCTGCCACAGGCGTGATGCGTCATGCCGATGCCGGTTATGACGAGGCGTTGGACTGTGCTCGAGAAAACGGTCTGAACCTGCCCGGTATTCTATAAGACAACGGCACTGTCGCCTCACGAAGGCGGCGGTGCACCGCACAATCAATAGCGTGTTGTCAGCCTGTGACCGGGCCGATAGGCGAACCGCACATAAGTCACGGCTTCGCCTTCCCACCATGTAGACCGTTCAACGGTAAACACCGGATCACCGACGGCGCATGACAAATAGTCGGTCAGCCCCTGATCTGCCAAAGCCGCAGACAGGCTGATCTCGACTTCGGAGAATGGAATTGTCGAGAGCAACCATTCCGTTGGCCCACATTCAGAGAAATCTTCGAACTCGGCTTTTGGCAACGCGGTCAGATTGATCCAGCGGTCTTCATGTTCATAGGGCACGCCGTCCGCATAGTGCATACAGACCAGATGCAATGCCTTGCCCTGTGCCGGCAATTGAAGGCGCGCCCGCAGCCAGGCTGGCGCAACTTCGACCGAACTGCTGACCAGCGAATAGCGATAGGCCGTCCCTTTTTCCTCGATCTCGTCGCGTACAATGGGAATGTCGAAACGTGCCTGACGAATTGGTGTCATACGCACACGTGTGCCTGCCTTGCGGCGACGCTCGATAATGCCATCATCGGCCAGTTCGCGCATCGCACGGTTGACTGTCGCCCGCGCACAGCCATAAGTTGCGGCAAGATCGACTTCGTTCGGCACCAAATCCCCAGGGCCCCAATCGCCCTTTGTGATTTTCGACAGAATATCCGATTTGACGTCTTTGTATGTGGCTTTCATTGCCGACCAATCCTTGGACATTATGACTATTATATTGTCATTAAAACTAGATTTATTTTCACTGCTGTCAACCGCGCGCCAACTCTTCAACAAAAGAGCATTCCTAAAGAGTTTCACAGCAAGACTGCGCTTGACGTTGCGTCTGTGTTCGTTCCATTTTGTTTAAATATAGACATAATGCAATACGCTAAGACAAAAGAAGCAGATATGAATTCAATCCTGTCTATCATCCTCAAGCGTTTGATGATTGGCCTCCTGACACTTTGGGTTGTCACAATCATCATTTTCGCAGCCATCGAATTATTGCCCGGCGATATTGCCACTGAAATACTCGGGCAGGCCGCTACAGAGGAAAGCCTTGCAGCCTTCCGGGAAAAATATGACCTGAACCGACCCGTTTACGAGAGGTACATCTCTTGGCTGTCGGGAGCCATGACCGGCGATTTCGGGGTTTCATTGGCCAACCAGAGGCCGATTTCCGTACTGATCTGACAGCGCACGGCAAACACGTTTTTTCTTGCGGCATATGCGGCGGCGATTGCCGTTCCAATCGCCGTTGTGTCTGGCATGATGGCGGCGCTTTACAATGGCTCGATGTTTGATCGCATACTTTCCAGCTCGACCCTGGCAGCGATTTCATTTCCCGAGTTTTTCGTGGCGTAGATCTTGATCCTTGTCTTTTCCGTGGGGTTGGGATGGTTTCCCAGTCTGGCCAACGTTGACGTTGATATGGGACTGGGCGAGAGACTTTATCTCACCTTCCTGCCTGCAATGACGCTCACGCTGATTGTGCTGGCTTATATGATGCGCATGACGCGGGCGGCCATTCTGAACCTCTTGGCATTGCCCTATATCGAAATGGCCCATCTCAAAGGCATCAAACGCTGTCGCGTTATCGCGGTCCATGCTTTGCCAAATGCGCTGGCCCCGATCATCAATGTGATCGCTCTCAACCTTGCGTATCTGATTGTCGGCGTTGTTCTGGTCGAGGTGGTCTTCGTCTATCCCGGTCTAGGTCAGGTTCTGGTGGATGCCGTTTCGAACCGAGATGTGACAGTCGTACAGGCGGCCTGTCTGATCTTCGCTGCGACCTATATTCTGCTCAATCTGTTGGCAGATATCTTGTCGATTGTCGCAAACCCTCGCCTTTTGCATCCGAGATAAACCATGCACAACTTGTTTCATCACCTTCGTGACGCGCCCACCTCGGCCTGGATCGGCATTGGTATCGTCGTCTTTTATGCCGTGCTTGCCGTGGGCGCACCGGTATTTGCCCCTTTCCCCGAAAGTGCCTCTGTGGGCAAACAGTATCAGCCTTGGGTAGCGCCATATTACCTTGGCACCGACGCCTTGGGGCGTGACCTGCTATCCCGCCTTATTTACGGCGCACGCAATACCGTTGGCATCGCGCTTGCGACGACGGCGCTGGCCTTTACGCTTGGCGCAACTTTTGGACTTTTGGCTACCACGCTTGGCGGGTGGTTCGACGCAATAAGCTCCCGTGTTGTTGATGTCTTGATGGCCATTCCGCCGCTGATTTTCGCTCTGCTTATCCTCACCATCACCGGCACATCTGTCATGGCATTGATCCTCGTGATTGCGGTGCTCGACAGCACGCGTGTGTTCCGGCTCTCTCGCGCGGTTGCGCAAGGCATCCTGACAATGGATTATATTGAGGTCGCACGCATGCGCGGAGAAGGATTGTTCTGGCTGATCCGCAAAGAAGTCTTGCCAAACGCGGCTTCACCGCTGGTTGCGGAATTTGGATTGCGGTTTTGCTTTGTGTTCCTGTTCATCTCGGCTTTGTCTTTTCTGGGGCTCGGCATTCAGCCCCCCACGGCGGATTGGGGCGGTATGGTGCGTGAAAGCGCAAAACTGATCTCTTTTGCGAATTTCTCGACGTGGCAGACCGCGACATTCGGGCTTGCGCCTTTGTTGCCGGCGGGTGCCATCGCGTTGCTGACAATTGGCGTTAATCTTGTTGTGGACTGGGTTCTGCACATGTCTTCCGGCCTGAAGGAATAAACCATGACTGCTGATCTTTTGCTGGATATGAAAAACATCGCGATCGAAGGACGGTCCGAGAGACAATGGAAACCCATTATCAAAGGCGTGGACCTTACCCTGAAGCGGGGCGAGATCCTGGGTCTGATCGGAGAAAGCGGCGCGGGCAAGTCAACGCTGGGTCTGGCTGCGATGGGATACACCAAAGGCGGGTGCCGGATCAGCGGGGGCAGCATCCTGTTTGATGGTCAAGAACTTGCTGGTGCCTCACACGAAACCCTGCGCCAATTGCGCGGTAAGCGGATCGCTTATGTGGCCCAATCGGCGGCGGCGGCGTTCAATCCGGCCTTCAAACTGATCAGCCAATATTGCGAAGCCCCCATCCAGCATGGGGTCATGTCGCAGGCCGAGGCGCAATCCGATGCTGTTGATCTTTAACGGAAAATCCGGCTGCCCAATCCGGATACAATCGGGTTTCGGTATCCGCATCAGGTGTCTGGCGGACAGTTGCACAGGGCAATGACCGCAATGGCCATGGCGTGCCGTCCCGATCTTATCATCTTTGACGAGCCGACAACGGCGCTGGACGTCACCACCCAGATCGAGGTTTTGTCTGCAATTCGCGACATCGTTCACGAATACAATACGGCCGCGATCTACATCACGCATGATCTGGCTGTTGTGGCGCAGATGGCGGACCAGATCAAAGTCCTGCTGCGAGGGGAAGAGGTCGAAGAGGCACCGGCCCGCGATATGCTGGCCAACCCTCAAGAGGACTATACCAAGTCGCTCTGGGCCGTACGCGAATTTCGGCGCGCCCCCGTCCCCCCGCGAGAAGGCGGGGACAGCGTTATGCTGGACGTCAAAGGCGTGCACGCCTCTTATGGCACCGTAAAAGTTTTGGAAAACATTGACCTGACGATCAATCGCGGCAGCACGGTTGCGGTCGTCGGGGAAAGTGGATCAGGGAAGTCGACCCTTGCACGGGTGATTATGGGCCTTCTGCCGCCCACCGACGGGACAATCGAATACGACGGCAAAGAGCTGCCCAAAGCGGGCAAGAACCGCTCTCGCGACCTGCAGCGTCATATTCAGATGATCCACCAGATGGCGGATACAGCCTTGAATCCAAAGCAACGCATCAAAGATATTATTGGCCGTCCTCTGGAGTTTTTCCTTGGTCTCAAGGGGGCAAAGAAAGAGGCCCGTATCAGAGAGTTGTTGACCCTGATCGAGCTGGACGCAGATGAGTTTATGAACCGTTTGCCGTCTGAATTGTCAGGAGGTCAAAAGCAACGTGTGTGTATTGCACGCGCTTTGGCGGCCGAACCAGATTTCATCATCTGTGACGAGGTGACATCTGCGTTGGACCAATTGGTCGCCGAAGGCATTCTGCGCCTTTTGGACCGGCTGCAACGGGAGCTGGATCTGACATACATGTTCATCACACATGACATTGCGACGGTGCGGTCCATCGCAGACGATGTGGTGGTCATGCAAAACGGTGTCATCGTAGAGCAGGGGGCCAAGGATGCGATTTTCACACCGCCCCATGCGCCCTACACTGAATTGTTGCTTTCTTCTGTGCCGGAAATGGATCCGGATTGGCTCACTCAGCTTTTGGCGGAACGAGAAGCCGAGACCGCACTGGAAGAGCCGGCCTGACGTCTTTCAGCTTTAGCAAAACGAAAGCCGCGCCCCCATGGAATTCACTCCTTGGGGGCGCAGTTCAGTTAAAGGGGCGCGTTTTGCGTCCAAGTTCAAAGATCAAGAACAACCGGTCCTTTGGGGCGTGCACAGCAGATCAAAACCTGCCCTGCCTCCGGTGCGTGAAGCGGTTCTTCAAAGTATTCTACGTCACCTGACACCAACCCACATTTGCAAGAGTTGCAGATGCCTGCGCGGCAAATGAACTCTGGGTCTAAGCCGGCATCTTCCGCCAGTTCAAGCAATGACTCTGACGAGCCATCCCAATGCGCCGAGACATTTGAACGTTGAAACGACACATCGCCTTCGGACTGGCTTGCGGAAGCAACAGGTTGATCCGCATCTTCATCTGCGGCAGCCCAAGCATCCGGGTTCGTCAGAAAAGTGAGCGACTGGATGGTCGGGGTAGCCAAAGATGCAGCCTTCGATGGTGCCGTTCCTTTCGCCAGTGCCTCTAACGAGCCCGCCTTGCCAAAGAACTCATAGGAAATCCGTCCTTTGGGCACGCCCAATTCCTGTAACAATTGGTACATTGCCACCATGAAAGGCGTCGGGCCGCACATATACACGTCATAGTCACCGATAGGGATGTGTTGGCGCAAAAATGCGGCATCGATGACACCCTCTGCATCAAACAGCTTTGCCGCGCGATCGGCATCAGACGGGCGGCGATAGACAAAGCGCGCCGTGATCCGGTCGTTTTGAAGCGCCAGCACCTCGTCACGCAATGCATGCACCTTGCCGTTTTCACAGGCATGAAGGAAATGCACTTCGCGATCTGTCTGGGACAGCCGGTGCAGCATCGACACCATGGGCGTCAAACCCACTCCGCCCGACAACAGCAGCACAGGGCGGTCGCTGGCTTCATCCAGAAAAAACGTTCCCCGCGGGGCCGCCACGTCCAGCGTTGCATCAACATCGATGTGGTCGTGCAGCCAGCTTGATCCGACACCATCCGGTGCGCCGTTGTGGCCTGTTTCGCGCTTGACCGTAATGCGATGATACTGCGCCTCTGACGGATCACCGGAAACGGAATACGTTTTCAGAACAGGCTGGTCTGATCCGGGCACGCGCAGGGTTAGGTATTGACCCGGTTTTGCGTCCCAGACAGGCGCCCCGTCGGTGGGTTCCAGATAGAACGAGGTGATGATGTCACTTTCAATCACCTTGTGCGCGACGCGGAATTCACGAAAACCATCCGCCATCTTACTGGCTCATCTTTTCGTCAACCAGCGCCTCTTCGGCGATCATGGCTTCCAGCTGGCGACGGAACCGAAGTTGTCCCGCATCGATCCCGAGATCGATATGGGGCGACGTCTTTTCGGTCATTCCGATCTGCACTTCGTCCAGAACCGCGCGATCTTCTTCAAAGGCGCCACGCACGTCTTCGCTCATCATTTTTGACAGCTCTTCATCGTCTGGGCGGATGTTGCGCAGCTGGAACCAGCAATAGCGGGTTTCGGTTTCGGTCGTCGGCGTCATGAAGTTGTAGCTGTCCATGACAAAGGTGTTTTCGTGCAGAGTGCCGTCGACACCACCTGTGCCCGCGGGGGTGAAAATCGCCCGGATCAACGCATGTCCGGGATACCGCACTTCATAGTGTTGCAGACGGTCGCAATTGCCCTCGAATTCAATCACTTTCTTGTAGAAGGGGGCGGGTTCGTGATCCATCATCCAACGGTGAACGATGACGCCGGTATCTGTTTTAGTGACACGCAATGGTGTGTCCTTGGTTGCGTCGGCCGCAAACGAGGATTCGTGGACCCATGCGACATGGGTGGGATCAAGAAGGTTGTCGCACATGAAGAGATAGTTGCACTTCAGCTCCATCGCGGCACCACGGTTGATGCCCCATTCGGGACTGTCAAAGTTCGGGATATCGATGATGTCTTCAATATCGGCGATGGCCGCGTTGCCCATCCAGATCCAAACCAGACCATATTTTTCATGCACAGGATAGGGCCGGACCCGCGCAGCGGACGGGATGCGACCGCCCCCCGGAGCCCAGACACACTGGCCGGCACAGTCAAAAGTCAGGCCGTGATATCCACACTCGACGTTGTTGTCCTTGATCCGCCCCTTTGACAACGGAAGCTTGCGATGCGGGCAGGCATCCTCCATCGCGATGACTTCACCTTCGTCATTACGGAACATGCAAATCTTCTCGCCAAGTACAATGACTTGTTGCAAATCGTTGACGATCTCGCTGCTCCAGGCGGCGACATACCATGCGTTTTTCAGAAACATTCGACTTCCTAGCTGATGTGGGTTCATTGGCTTATTTGTCTAGATGATACGCCGGCGCGTACGTCAAAAAAAACCAACTCAATGCGCTCGCATTGTTTAGGAAATCTAATCTTTTAGTTCGACGACTCGGATAGAATCCAATTCAGGAAATTGCGGTTCATTTTGCTTTCCAGCGTCAACGGCCCCCAGTAAATGTAATAGGGTTCCGGCATTTTCAAAGAGTGCTGTGAAATTCGGATCAATCGGCCTTGGCCAAGGTCCGCAGATGCAAAAGACAGCTGTGCCAATGCGATACCCTGACCATTGGCAACCGCTTCGAGGGCTGAGCTGGATAAAGAGTGAACGGATGTCGGTTTTGAGAACGGTTCGGGTAGCCCTAAAGATGTGAGCCAAGAGCCAAGCCTTGGAACCGTCGCATATTCTGGACCCCAGTCGATATCGACCCATGGCAACTCGGGCAGATATTCTTGATCCAGCGCTTGAGGGTTTTCTTTTAGAAACTCTGGAGAACAAACAGGAAAGCAGGCGTCATGAAACAGAACGCGGGAATGAGGAAACGTATCAGAAACAGATCCATACGTTAGTCTGAACATATGATCCAGAAACGCGGGGTCAGGTTCGCCGTGTGTTGCCTCAAGACGAATTGAGGCTTCGCCATATTGTGATTCAAAGCTGTGAAGTCGCGGTTGCAACCACTTGAGCAACAGCGTTGGCAGGCCTGATACATGTATGTCCAGCTCGGACGCTTGGTGTGCCAGCAAGACATGTGCCTGTTTCAGTTTTTCAAAACCGGTAGAGAGGATTGCGTGATATGTCACCGCTTTGGGCGCAAGGGCAGCGCGGCGGCCGTCTTTCATAATGAGTGGCATCTGCAGGTGTTCTTCAAGAAGCTTGATTTGCTGACTGATTGCACCGGGGGTTACGCCAAGCTCTCTTGCGGCGGCATTCACAGAGCCAAGTCTGCCGAAGCTCTCGAAGGCTTGCATGGCACGTAAGGGTGGCAGGATGGATTGCATAGTGTGCCTAAAGTTAAAGCGCTTAGATCTAACGTCAAGAATACTGAACGGTACCGCTACAAAATTGGTTTGTCACGAGTAATGTAGCCTTTTAGCATATTAAATATAGACATAATATGAGGCCGCGTTTTCTATTTGTTTGTTTCCCGAAAAGAGGAGGCAAACCTACCAGGAGAAGCCAATGACAATTACCACAAACCGTCGTGTCCTTTTGCTTGGGGCGAGCGCCCTTGGAGCAACGGCCCTTCTTGGTCTTTCGGGTCAACCCCTTCGGGCCGCGACACCATCAATAGGTGGGACGCTTCGGCTCGGGATTGGCAGCGTTGATTCAGGTGAAACGCTTGATCCACAAGCAACCGAGACGAAGTTCACGCAGAACCTGCAATGGCAGCTTCGCAATAACCTGATCGAAGTTGGCGCAGGCGGTGTTCTTATTCCCGAACTCGCGACCAGCTGGGACGCGAACGAAGATTTGACGGTCTGGACATTCAAACTGCGTCAGGGTGTTGAATTCCACAATGGCAGGATCATGGATGCTGATGACGTTGTTTTCTCGATCAAGCTGCATTTGGGCGAAGACAGCTATTCTCAGGTTAAATCCCTCGTATCCGTCATCAGCGATGTTCAAGCGACAGCGTCTGACGAGGTCACGATTACCCTGAATGCGCCAAACGCGGGCTTCCCGCCGGTTTTGGCCCTGACATGCCTTTATATTGTACCAGCAGACGACATGAACTTTGACGCTGGCATCGGCACCGGTCCGTATATTCTTGAAATCTACGAACCCGGTGTAAAATCCATCGTGCGCAAGAACCCCAACTACTGGAAGGCTGACCGCGCGCATTTCGACTCGGTTGAGATGCTGGCGATCCGTGACGTAAATGCGCGTACAACCGCCCTGCAAACCGGTCAGATCGACGCGATGAATTCGGTCGATCCCACCACGGCAAACCTGTTGGCTGCGATGCCCGGTGTCGATCTTTTGCAGACACAGGGCAAAGTGCATTATTGCTTTAGCATGATCACAACCGATCCCTTGTTTGCGGATGCCCGCGTGCGCAAGGCGATGAAGCTTTCGATCAACCGATTTCAACGGCTTGCGAATACCACAATGCGGACATTTCCCAGCACGAGTACGATCCAGAGCAGGCGAAATCGCTTTTGAATGTGGCGGGCGCAGAAGGACTGGCGACGACTTTGCACGCGTCTAACACCCCCTTCACCGGAGCCGTGGACGTCGCGCAGTTGTTCAGCGAACATGCCGCCGCCGCAGGTATCAACATCACGGTTTCACGCGAACCCGAAGACGGGTATTGGTCCAACATCTGGGGCAAGAAACCGTTCTTTGCATCGCGCTGGTCGGGGCGAGCAACCGAAGACCTGATGTTGTTACTGGGTTACTCCAAAGAGGCTTTGGGCGGATATAATGCCACCAACTGGGACAATGATGCGTTCAATGTCGCGCTGACAGCTGCACGTTCGGAAAAAGATGATGCCAAACGGCGCGCTCTTTACGCCGAATGCCAGTCGATCGTGGCCGAAGATGGTGGCCTGATTGCGCCGGTCTGGGCAGATTTCCTTGATGCGAAATCAAGCAAAGTGTCCACGCCTGACGCGATATCCGGCGACTGGGATCTTGACGGCAACCGCTGTGCGGAACGCTGGTGGTTTAACGCCTAAGTTTTAGCCCACTCATGATGCGGACCGTGAGAGATCGCGGTCCGCATCCGTTTCTGACACTTACGCAAGATGCAAGATGCCTGACTCCCTGAACAACCTGCTTACGGCCCTGAAACCACAATTCGCGGATCGGCTTTTGACGTCGGACGCGGCTCGCGAACACCATGGCAGCGGTGAAAGCCACCTTACTCCGGCTTGGCCGGACGCCATTGTCATGGTTCAATCCACAGAAGAGGTTTCGGATGTATTGGCGGCCTGCACCTGCTATGGCGTACCGGTCATTCCCTTTGGAGCCGGCTCTTCGATCGAAGGCCAGATCCACGCCCCACATGGCGGGATCAGCCTTGATATGTCCGCGATGCATGCGATCCTGTCTGTGCAGGACACTGACATGGATTGCACCGTTCAATGCGGCGTGACCCGACAGGCCTTGAACGAACATTTGCGCGTCACGGGATTGTTCTTTCCGGTCGAGCTTGGGGCCCACGCAACGTTGGGGGGGATAGCGGCGACGCGTGCCTCGGGAACAACCACAGTGCGCTATGGCTCGATGCGTGATCTCGTTCTCGGGATGACCATTGTGATGCCGGATGGCGAGATTATCAAAACGGGCGGGCGGGCGCGGAAATCTTCGGCGGGCTACGATCTGACCCGCCTGTTTATCGGCTCCGAAGGGACACTTGGCGTCATCACCGAATTGAACTTGCGCCTGTTCGGTGTGCCGGAAGCGACGCAAACCGCCATGTGCAGCTTTGCGACCATCGAAGATGCCACCCAAACCGTTGTTATGGCATTGCAATGTGGTTTGTCATTGAACCGGATCGAACTGGCAGACAGGTTACAAATGCAAGCGATCAACAGGTATTCCAAAACGGATTTACCTGAATCGCCAACCCTTTGGGTCGAACTGACAGGCGCGCCTGCGACGGTTGAAAACGATATGGAAGTGTTTGAAGGGCTCGCAGAAACCGCAAGCCGGTTTGACCGCGCCACAACCGCAGAGGACGCTTCCCGGCTTTGGCGCGTGCGCCATGATGCGCTGTATGCATCCCGTGCGCTGCGTCCTGGCATCAAAGGCATTTCAACGGATGTTTGCGTGCCCATCTCGCAATTGCCCGCAATTATCAGTGAAATTCAGGATGTGATCGCAACGACGTCTATACAGGCCCCGCTTGTGGGGCATGTCGGGGACGGGAATTTTCATCTGGTTCTGCTTTATGACCCTGAAAACCAGGACGAGGCCCAAGAGGCCCGCCATATCAACACGCAACTTGTTGAGATGGCCCTTAAAATGGGGGGGACCTGTACGGGTGAACACGGCGTCGGATTGGGTAAAAAAGCCTATCTTACTGCCGAGCATGGGCCCGCTCTTGGGGTGATGCGCCGCATTAGGAACGCCCTTGATCCAGACAATATCATGAACCCCGGCAAGATCTTCGATCTTTGACCTTTAGGAAATTTTATGCTCGTATCTGCCCCTCATAACCTCATCCGCACAGACGTTACCAAGCTTCCTGACTATAACGCGGGACTGGCGCTGGATTTGTTCAAAGCCACCTATGGCATTAACTGTCTTGCCAAACTCGACAGCAACGAAAGCCCGCTTGGCCCATTACCCCGCGCCATTGCGGCCATGCAGGATGCCGCTGCTGGGGTCGGGCGTTATCCGGACGCTGCAAATACCGCGCTGCGCGACCTGATCGCCAAAACGGTTGGCACGAACAAAGACAACATCATTTTTGGCAACGGGTCCGAAGACCTGATCGGCGCACTGTTTCGGGCTGTTATTCGTCCACAAGATCAAGTTGTCACAATTTGCCCAAGCTTTGGCCTGCATGAATTCGGGGCGATGATGTTCGGCGCACATGTGACCAAAGTTCCGTTCAATTCGGATTGGTCTTTTCCGGTAGAAGGCCTGTGCGACGCCTTGCGCAACAAGCCACGCGTGCTGATTTTTTCGTCGCCCAGCAATCCCGCGGGTCCGGTGATCACCGAGGCGGAATTTCGACAGGTTATCTCGGCGGCTGATCCCGAAACTTTCATCTGTTTTGATGAGGCGTATGTTGAATTTGTTGAAGAGGATAACCGGTTCGATGCTCTGGCAATTCTGGCCGAGACAGGGAAACCTTCGATTGTGCTGCGCACCTTCTCCAAGGCCTATGGCCTTGCTGGCGCACGCGTCGGGTATGGGATCGCAAGTGATCCCCTGTTGATCAAAGCCCTGATGAAGACCCGCAATCCGTTCGGGGTGAACGCGCTGGCCGCCTGTGCTGCGGTCGAGGCAATTGGCGACACGGCCCACCTGGATCAGGTGGTGAAACTGGCAACTCTGGAACGTAAACGCGTCTCTGCTGCGCTTGCTGACAAGGGCTTTGCCTCTGCGCCGACACAAACCAATTTCGTGTTTTTTGACACAGGGGCGCCGGCCAGCATTCTGGCAGAGAATCTGCGCAATAAGGGCGTGTTGATCAAAGCATGGCAAGAAGCCCCCTTCGAAAACTGGGCGCGTGTCACCATGGGATCACCTGCCGAAAACGACCTTTTCCTGAACGCCCTATCGATTTATGAGGATCGGTTCCACATCGCAGGTCTGATCCCGAACGGCAACAAAAGGGGCGTCCCGACCTCGTGTCTGACGCCCCGCTTTACGACGATTTTCTAAAACCTGCCTTATCATCAAGGCTCATGAGGCGCCCCCAGACGCTCGCGGTATCTGATAGGGGGGACGCCCATCGTTTTGCGAAAATCCCGACGAAAGGTTTCCGCAGATCCGAACCCGCAGACTTCCCAAATGTCCGATAAAGGTGTGGTACCGTTCTCTAGCAGCTCGGCAGCGCGCGACACACGTTCTGTCTTGAGCCAGTTCAGCGGGGTTGTTCCGGATTCCTCGTGAAACCGTCGTGCCAAAGTCCGCCCGCTTGTCGCGGCGGCGCTGGCCATGCGTTCAACCGGCCAGTCCTCGTCAAGCGAGGCGCGAATGCGGTCCTGAAGGGCCGCGAGGCCCGAACCTGCGCGGGTTTTGGGTTCCGGTCGCGGCACAAACTGCCGTTGGCCTCCATCCCGCTGGGCCGGCAGAACCAACCGGCGCGCCACAGAGGCGGCAACTTGCGCGCCAAAATCCTGTCGGATGATATGCAGGCCGAGATCAAGCCCCGCTGCAGACCCCGCCGAGGTATAGACACGGTCACCTTCCACAAACAGGACGTCCGGATCGACATCAATTTCGGGAAAGCGTTCGGCAAGCAGGTCTGTGTACCGCCAATGGGTTGTTGCACTTTTCCCGTTCAAAAGCCCGGCCGCCGCCAAAACAAAGACCCCCGAACAGATTGAAGCAATGCGCGCGCCCCTGTCATATGCCGCCCGCAATGCCGAACAAAGCTCTTCGGGAACCGGTGTATCGGCGCCACGCCACCCTGGAACGATGATCAGGCTGGCGTCTTGCAGCATGCCGAGATTTTCTTCCGCGTCCAATGTGATACCACCAACCGCGCGAATGGGGCCGGGCTCCGCCTTTACGGTTGCAAACCTGTACCAATTCTCAAACTCCGGACGCGGCAGGGCAAAAAGCTCGACAGAGATCCCAAATTCAAACGTGCACAATCCGTCATAGGCAATCGCGCAAACAAGTGGGTGTTTTTCAGGAAAAGAGGCAAATTTTGTCATGTTGGCAGAATCCGACCGAATGTTGTCAATTAAGCCAGTATCGCGATCTGTGCGTTGGTGGCAAGACTGGATCATCAAAACAAAACGGAAACCGGATCATGACTTTTCAAACAGACCTTCTCGCCGCAATCGATACCTATTTTGACGCCATTCATTTTTGTGACACGGAAAAGCTGAACGCCGTTTTTCACCCTCAGTCGAGCCTGTTCGACGCTGACAACGGCACCGTTTTTGTCGAACCGATTGACAGCTTTAGCCGGGACGTCGCGGGGCGCGTGTCACCGGCCAGCACTGGCCAGCCTCTGGAGGCCGAGGTTTTGTTGATCGACTTTCTGTCCCCGATCAGTGCGACAGTGAAAATTCGAATTCGGGCACACCAAAGCATCTTTGTGGATCACCTTGGGTTTGTTCTGGGGGCAGATGGATGGCAGATCGTCTCGAAGATCTGGCATCTCGAAAACACGGTTGAAACAACGGAATAATGCGGACCGAAACGATGGTGGCGCGGATCAGAGCGCTGAAAATAACAATTGAAAGAAAAGACAAATGACAAAAATGAATGCGGTTGGATGGTTCGATATCTACGTTGATAACATGGACCGCGCCGTCGCCTTCTACGAGGCGATGCTCGAGACCAAACTAGACCCGATCATTGACCCAACCGGCGAGTCCCAGATGATGAGCTTTCCAGCCGAGATGAGCGCCTATGGTGCAGGTGGTGCTTTGACCAAAACCCCACACGCGGGTCCCGGCGTCGGTGGCACCATTGTGTATTTCATGGTCGAAGACTGCGCCGTGCAACAACAGCGCGCGCAAGAGGCGGGCGGCACCGTCATCAGACCCAAATTCTCGATTGGCGAGTTTGGCTGGGTTCTTCTCTGCCAAGATACCGAAGGGAATATGATCGGGTTTAATTCCATGACTTAGGTGTCCCCTTAGTCAATAAATTGATGGGTGGCGCAACCGCACACATTGCGCCACCCACCCGTCATTGCGCCGTTGCACTCGGTCTTGTTGTCCAAAGGTGTATGCGCAGCACGCGCTGCCTGACGTTCCGGCACACTGGACATGGAAAAAACGAGCGCCTAGACCAAGGTTGCCTTTTGACCGAGCTGCAATGACCACACCAAACTACCCAAGTTCTGAACTGTCTCATCGTCGCGCTGATCAGGTCGTGCATATTGTCGGGCTGACGTTGATCCTGACGGCAGGGGCCGTGTTGATCACAAAATCCGTTGCTCGCCTCGACACAGGGCTAACGCTCGCGGTTGTGATTTATGTTCTTTGCGCGTTGCTCTCCAACCTTGCGTCCTGCGCCTATCACTTTTTGCCGTGGCACAGTCGCCGCAAATTGCTTCGTCGTATGGATCACGCCGCGATTTACCTGAGCATCACCGGTACGTTCACGCCCTTCTTTGTTCAGGCAAATACGACGTGGACCATCACGTTGCTTTGTGTGTGCTGGGGGCTGACGCTTGCTGCGATTTGGCACAAAGTAACCCACGAAACGGTCAAAACACGCTGGTCAACGGCCTCGTATCTTGGGCTGGGCGCCATCGGGTTGAGCGCCTTTTCCGAGATGGGGACTATTCCGTCATCCAGCCTGTGGTGCATCGGGGGGGGGGCCGTGTGTTATGTTCTTGGCACGACATTCTATGCGCGCAAGACGATCCCCTATCGATATGCGATCTGGCACACTTGGGTCATTATGGGCGGTGCCGCGCTGTATGCAGGGATCTGGCTGGCGCTTCTGCCCTCATGAAACCGCTGGCCGATAGGGTTGATCAATTCCCGCATACGAGGGACCAAATGCCAAAAGGCCTTTTTCCGTCGTAAAGGGTTTGGGTGCAGGCAATACCACCACCGCAACGCTTTGGCCGGTATAGTAGTTCGGGTTGGTAACTGGCGCGCCGGTTTCCGTGTCGATCAGGCAGATCATATCGGGAATTGTGGCATGGATTTCGCCGTTTAACCTTCCGGTCATATTCTCGTTCTTGAGCCAGATTTTATATGTGTCGCTTTCAAACGACCCTGATCCGGCAATTTCGATGTTTCCGTATGTAAACCCGTCTCTGGTTTCCCAATCACAGGCGCTGACACTTCCCCGAAAGGCGACAAGGCCCGCGCCTTGATCGGCAATGGCCTGTGCGATGTCACCGCCTTTGGCGCGTGTTTCACGCCAGACCTGGCCCATTTCCAGAGCAAAGGAGATCGCGCCGGGAATGACTGCGTGCCGGATCTCGCGGATTTCCAATGCGTGGTCGATGGCTGCAATGTCGTTACGGCTGACCATGGAAAGCGCACGTACGATATGCTCGGCCCGCGCGTCGTCCAAAACATTCTCGCATATGATGGCTTCGCCAAATTCGTTGGCCATGACAATCGGGGCCGCGGGCAAACCATGGATGTAATAGGTCGAATGGGTGATTTCGGGAACCGCACGGCCCGCCGGATCGGCATCAATGATATAGGCCCCTGCCATTGCTGCCGCATAAAAGGCCGTGGCCGTGTTTGATCCGCCCAGTTCACAAGAGATAGTGCCGTAAAAGGAGCGCCCGAGATATTCCTCAAAACGCGCGTAGGCGGCAAGTATGGAAGACACATCGGACCGCGGCAAGCGATCGTAAAGGCGTTCTTCTTCTTCGGGCAAAGCCGAAATCGCCCCAAGCATATAGGGCGTGCAAACCAACGCATCCTGCGGGGCTTCGTCCAGATCAACCATGCGGAACTCTTTGCCCTTTGAAAGCGCATCATCGATCATGGCAAAGCCTTCGGACAACTCGCCCCCACCCCCGGTTCCGAGGATCGCCGCGCCATAAAGAATGTCTTCCAGATCTTGCCGAGACAGCGTTTTCATGGGTTCAGTCCTGTATCAATGCGGGACGCGGCTTAGTCGCGCGATGCCCCGAGAAGTTTCAGAAGGTCGGTGATCATCGACAGCAAAAGCAGCACGCCGATGGTCAGAATGGCAAAGCCCATCGCGGCCGAGGCCACGACCGGCGTATAGCCGTATCGCACGTTGTTAAAGATGCGGATCGGCAGGGTCTCAACGGCAAAGCCGGATACCATATAAGAGATCAGGTATTCATTCACGCTGATGATGGCGACCAGAGCATAACCCGTGATGATGTAGGGCAGAACCAGCGGGAAGATCACCTTTGCGAATGTCTGCCACGGTGTTGCGCCCATTGTGCGTGAGGCTTCGATCACATCATCCGACAACGCGGCGAACCCGCGCGCAATGATGACCAGGGGCAGGGTCACAAAGAACACCCCGTGCGAGATCACTGTAGCCTCGGCGCGGCCATACCAGCCCATCTCGGCCCAAAAGACACTTGCGCCCATAGCGATAATGATCGGCGGCAACATGAAAGGGCCGACACCCAAGGCAAAGACCAGCTTGCCAAACCCCGATTTAAGGCGCCACAGAACATAGTTGGCGGCAAGTGCGATCGTCACGGACAGCAAACCGGCAAAGGCTGCAATCACCAAAGAATTCCGGATCGGGATCAACCAGTCTTTTTGGGTCAAAAGCTCGGTATACCAACGCGCCGAAAACTCTTTTGGCGGAAACGAGATATTGCTCTCGGCGCTGATGGACACACCGGCCACAATCAGGAAGGGCAGGATCAGCCCAACGGCGATGGCCGTTACAAAAAGACGTTTCAGGAAAGCGCTCATGACGAAGCCTCCCTTTTGCGAGAGGCCAGCATCAGGCCCCCAATGATCAGAAGGGTGAAGAGCAGCATGATGACCGAAAGCGCGGCACCAAGCGGCATGTTGGCGTCACCCACGGCTTTGTCCGTGATGATGACGGTCATGTTCCAGTCTTGCGGCCGGCCAAGCATCGTGGGCATCACGAACACCCCGAGGAAATAGACAAACATCGTCGCAACAGAAGACACGATGGCGGGCGTGAAATTCGGCAATACGACCTTGTAAAAGACCCGTGCAGGCGGGGTGCCCAATGTCAAAGCGGCCTCTTCGATACTTCGGTCACGCTGTGCCATCTGCGGATAGAACATCAGCGCCACCAGCGAGAACCCCAACGTGATGAAACCAATCAGCATGGCACCGAAACTGGGCGAAAGCGACCGCGGGTTTTCCCACAGCCCGACCCAGCCAAGGAACTTGGGGATGCCCGAGCTTTCAGAAAACAGGATGAGCCAGGCAAAGCCGATAATCACTTCGCTGAGGCACATCAAAGACAGCAAAAGGATGACCCAGAACAGCTGCCACCGGCGATGCATGTCCACGATGATATACATGGCCGGAAAGGCCAGCAGGACCACGACAAGCGCGCCCAGCGACGCCGACCAGAGGGACCGCATCGAGATCGTATAGTAAAACGACGAGAAAAACTTGGCATAGTTGTCCCAGACAAACGACACCTTGTAGAACCCCAACGGGTCACGTTCGTAAAAGCTGACCACGATCATGAAAGCCAGCGGTGCCAGAAAGAACACCACCATCATGGCCAGAGGAAACAGCCCGATGAGATATGGGACAAGTGAACGCTTCATGACAGGATGACCCAGGCATGGCTGAGGTCAAACTGGATTTCCGCGCGATCTCCAACCTGAAAGTCGGGTGCGCGATCAGATACCATTGTGTGAATGAATGTGCGCTCTCCGACACTCAGTTCCGTCTCGACAGATGCCCCCAAATGCCTGACAAAATCGACCGTTCCGATGAGACCGGATTCATCGGCTGACACGGGTTTCAGGCGTACATATTCGGGGCGTACCGCGATGGTGTACTTGCCCGACAAAGCCGCAAGGTCGCCCTGTGGCGATCCCAGATCAACACCGTCCAGCATCACGGGGCCGCCTTGTGAAAACTCGGGGCTGAAAATGTTGTTGGTTCCCATAAAGTCTGCAACGAACCGTGTTTGCGGGCGGGCGTAGACTTCGGTCGGTGATCCGGCCTGTTCGATACGGCCTTCGTTCAGGATCACGATGCGATCCGCGATCGACATGGCTTCGTTCTGGTCATGGGTGACAAAGATCGTTGTGACACCCAGTTTGCGCTGCAACTTTTTGACCTCGATCTGCAGGTGTTCACGCAGACCCGCATCCAGCGCACTAAAAGGTTCGTCCATCAGGAACAGGGTTGGCTCAATCGCCAGCGCGCGGGCAATGGCCACGCGCTGGCGCTGGCCGCCCGAAAGGGCCGAAACAGGGCGCTCGAACAATCCGGTCAACCCGACCACCTCGAGCAGATCCCGGGCACGGGCCAGTCGCGTATTTTTGGCAACGCCGCGCACGTCCAGCCCGTAGGCGATGTTCTGACCAACATTGAGATGCGGAAACAACGCAAGACTTTGAAAGACCATGCCAACATTGCGTTTGTGACAATGCACCTTCGTAAGGTCGGCACCTTCCAGCAACATTTCGCCAGAGGTTTGATCCTCCAGACCGGCGATGATGCGCAGCAAGGTTGTCTTGCCACAGCCAGAGCCGCCGAGCAGGCAAATGAACTCGCCCGAGGCGATGTCCAGATTCACATCCTCAAGGGCCTGAAAGTTGCCAAAAGTCTTCTGGATGTTCTTGAGCGAAAGCCGCGCCATTGCACTGTGCCTTTTTGTGTGTCGGGTCGGCGTCTGTGCACCAACCCGACAAGAGGGTGTGTTACTGGGAGATCATCTCGAGATACTTATCCGACAACCAGTCCCCTTCGCGCAGGTGAATGTGGGTCTGGCTGCGAATGGGCGTGCCCGAGCTTCCGACCGATGCGAATTCTTCATCGGTCAGATCCATCGCGTCGCGTTTTGCGACGGGCGCAACGCCAAGGTTGCGGGCCATTTCTGCCTGCACGTCCGGACGGATCATATAGTTGATGAACTTCTCGGCGGCTTCGATGTTTTTAGAGTCGCGTGGCACGATCCAGTAAGCATCCCCCAGAATGCCGCCTTCTCGTGGGAAAGTCGAAACAACCGGCAGGCCGTCCATGGCCGACAACATTGTAACATCGTGATAGTAAAGGCCACCAACCAGCTCTCCGGCTTCAAGGCTTTGTTGGAACTGTCCCTCATCGCGATACCAAAGCTGGACCTGCGGTTTGAGTTCGGCAATCTTGGCGATCACCTTTTCCAGACCTTCGCGGGTTTCCATCACGTCATAGCTGCCAAAGAACGTGAGCGCGGTTGCTTCCATCAGGCCGCTGTTGGCATTCGAGGTCAGGCCAAGTTTCCCATCCCAATCACGGGTCCACAGATCGGCCCAAGATGTCGGTGCCTCTGCCACGGTATCGGTATTGGTCACAAATGTCGTAAACCACGATAGGGCGCCGACGGCATTCAGGTTGCCGTTATCACTTGTTTTGGTGAATCCGTCCAAAAGTGTTTGTGTGTTGGGAATATTGTCGGCGTTCAGGTTTGCCCACAAATTGATGGATTGTCCGCGAACGAAAACTTCGTCGGCAACAAGTGACAGGTCCGCTGGGGCCTTCTTGGCACGTGCGGCGTTGGTCAATTGCGTCAACCAGGCCTGATCTGCCGGTTGTGCAATCGAGCGAACGGTGATGCCGGTTTCCTCTGTGAAACCGGGGTAGATGACTTCTTTGAGGGTTTCCTCAAAAAAGCCGCCCCATGCACTGACTGTGATTTCTTCGGCAAAGACACCGCTGCCGGTCAGCGCAGCACAGCTGGCAACGAGGGTGAAAGTTTTACGCAAGCTCATCGGTAAGGCTCCCTGAGTGAAAGGCATGTGCCACGCCTTAAATCCAGGCGCGACGAATTGAATTGCCTCGACCTTAGATAGCCACCCCTGACGGAACCATATCAATCTGTTGATACAAGTATAAGCCAGTCGACATGTATCGTTTTTTTTGCTTTGCTTTCAGGCAGATCATGACTGGGGAACAAGATGCGTTTGACCGATATCGATTTGCGATTGCTGCGCGTTTTCAAGGCAGTGGTCGAGGCAGGGGGCTTTGTCAAAGCGCAGGCCGAGCTGGGAATCAGCCAACCCGCCATCAGTTCCCATATCGCCAACCTCGAACAACGCCTGAGTGTGCGATTGTGTAATCGGGGGCGTCAGGGGTTCTCTCTGACACCGCAGGGCGAACAGGTTTTGGCCGAGACAAACCAACTGCTCAATCATTTGGATTCCTATGCCAACCGGCTGAATGAAATTGGACGCACGCCGGAAATGCTGCTTCGGATCGGGGTGGTGGATTGCATGGTGACAGATACGCAGAACCCGCTTTCTGCGACGATCTCGAAAGCGGACCAGTACTTTGACAACCTGAAAGTCCGGATCGGGGTCTATGACTATCTCGATTGCATCACAGAACTGCGCTCCGGTCGGCTTGATATCGCTCTGGTCGGCATGGGGGTGAACGAAAAAGCCCCGAGCGATGTCGAGGCTAAACACTTGTACGACGAGCCGAGCGGGCTTTTTTGCAGTCCGCAACACGCGTGTAGCCGAACAGAAGATCCTGATGCGCTTGAGGGGCTGGTGCAAAACAGCAAAATCTCGGCGCACAGTTTTCTGAGCAACCCAATGGATGAGACGCTGGATATCCGCTTGCTGGAAGAGAACTCCGAGATTTCACAAGGCAATATCGAGTCGACCACCTACCTGACATTGGCAGGGTCACATGTTGGTCTGATCCCGGTGCACTTTGCAGGTTTCTGGGTGAATGAGGGCAAGCTGGTTGAACTTGCCCCCGAGCGCTACAGGGTTGTTTCTGAAATACACGCGCTCAGGCTTCAGAACCCGAAACACAGCGACGCGGTGGACTGGGTCTGGTCTCACATTCTGGATGCGCGCTAACCTCAGGAAGAGGCGTTATCGAACCCTAGAAAGCGCGTTGTATTGCTTTCGGGGCGTCTGCGCGACACCACCGAATTTGCTGCAAAGTCTTCATCCGGCCAGCCAAGTGCAACACAGGTCAAGATAACCTGATCTTCGGGAATGTTGGCCACTTCACGCACAACGGGGCTTTGCATGATGCCTTGACCGTTGATAACGGCCCCAAGACCACGGCTCCATGCCGCAAGTACCAGACCATAGGTCATCGCACCTGTGTCGAAATGGGCGATGGTATTGTCCAAAAGCGAGCGGTCGAAACACACAACAACCGAAACCGGCGCATCAAACTGGCGAAACCCGCGCATGACCCAGTCCTGGCGTTTCTCTGCGTCGTGACGTTCGATGCCCATCGCTTCGAACAGCTGAATGGCGATTTCGATCTGGCGTTCGCGGTGCGGCCCTTCATACGCAGCATAATCTTCGATCTCGCGGCTGGGCGGGACACCCCCGAGCATTTTTTCGGTATTCCCTTTGCGCACACGTTCCAGCGGCTCGCCCGTCAGCACATGCAGGTGCCAGGGTTGCGTATTCATCGACGATGGGGCGCGATTTGCCAGCGCGATAATCTCTTCCAAAAGGTCTCTGGAAACCGGCTGATCCGTAAACCCACGGATTGAGCGGCGCTGTTGAATGGCTTGGTCGAGGTTCATTTAGGCACCTTTCATGGGGGCTTGGAGCGTGTCGGAGCGGTCGAAAAAGATGGAAGCCCGAAAAGCAAATACCAAGCAACTGAAACCCGCTGGATCAGGATTGTTTCGTTCCGTCATTTCACGACAGGGACCGGACAAGGCGTGTGGGGCAACCACAGACACGGTGTGGCGCAGGGTTGCTTTGTGATCCTCTTCGGGCAAGGCTGACCCCTGTCAGTATCCGGGGGGACACATCATGGCCGTTTTTAGCGCAGACCCAATTCGCACCTTTGACGATCTTCAGACATTCGAGACCGAGCTCACGCTGGAACAACGCCTTCCAGAGCGCAGTATTCTGGACGTGTTTGTCGCGAGCGCGGTAAAACACCCCGATGCAACGGCGATTACCATGCTGATGACCGGAGCCGCGGACGAGGAACCAAGGCGCGTGTCTTACAGTGCGCTTCTTGGCATGATCCAAGGTGCCGCAAACATGTTTACGGCGCTTGGCGGGCCGGTTCCGGGGGTGGCCTATATGCTGCCGTCGCTTGTCGAAACCTATGTAACCTTGTGGGGGGCAGAGACGGCAGGCACTGCAGTGCCAATCAATTTCCTGCTTCAGCCGGACAGTATCACAGAGCTGATCCGTGCCTCGGGGGCAAAGATCCTCGTGGCGCTTGGGCCCCATCCTCAACTGGATATCTGGGAAAAAGCAATGCACATAAGGGATCAGGTGCCCGGCTTGATACTGGTTCGCGTTTCTCCTCCCGGAACACCGGCAGAGGACGGTGTTGTGGATTTCGGAACCACATTGCCCCAGTACCCTCAGGACAGACTGTCCTTTGGAGATGCGCGCAGCGGCGATGATGTTGCTGCTTATTTCCACACAGGCGGGACAACGGGTGTTCCAAAACTTGTCGCACACACCCACCGAAGCCAGCTTGTCGCGGCGTTTGGGGGCGCGGCAATGTGTGGGTACACGCCTGACGATACTCTCACGGCGACTTTGCCCCTGTTTCATGTCGCGGGCACAATCGTCGCGGGGCTAAGTGCGTTTATGGCAGGGGTTGAATTGCTGGTGATGACACCGGGCGGCTTGCGCAACCCTGTGATCGTCGAGAGCTTTTGGCGTCTTGTCGACCAATACAAGGCAACCTTGGTAGGAGGCGTGCCGACCGCGATTGGAGCCGTGTTGCAAACCCCTGCCGATGACTGCGACCTGAGTGCATTGCGCGCGGGCCTGACGGGGGCGGCGCTTCTGCCACCCGCGGTCAGGGATCGGTTCAAGGAGGTGACAGGGCGCAATCTTTACGAAATTCTGGGCATGACCGAGGCCTCGGGATTGATCAGCATCGATCCGTTGAGCGGGCCGGGTGGCGTTGGCTCCGTTGGCTGGGCCTTGCCCTATACGCAGGTCGATGTTTTGACCCTGACACAGGATGGTCGTCTGGGAGATCCCTGCAAACCCGGAGATATCGGTGTGATCGCGATCAAGGGCGATCATATCTCTCCGGGATACCGCAATCCCGCGCACAACGCAGGCGTCTTTGAGAATGGCCTGCTGAATTCGGGTGATCTTGGGTACAAGGATGCCGCGGGGCGTCTTTACGTGGCAGGACGGTCCAAAGACCTTATCATTCGAAGCGGTCACAACATTGATCCGGCCATGATTGAGAACGCCTTGAGCGCCCATCCCGCAGTGGCTGTTGCGGCGGCGGTTGGCATGCCCGATGCCTATGCCGGAGAGCTTCCCATCTGTTTTGTTGAGCTGCACGAAGGTGCAGAAGCCAGCATCGAAGATTTGATGCAGCATGCGCAATCGCACATTGACGAACGCCCCGCGTGGCCCAAGCAGATTCATGTGATCGAGACCGTGCCCCTGACCTCTGTTGGCAAGATTTACAAACCCGGCCTGCGATGTGATGCGGCCAGACTGATGGTTTCGGACCTTGTCCAAACCGTCTTGGGGGCGGGGACTGCCAAGGTGGACGTCAAAGAAGGCGGGGCACGTGGGATGGTGGTCGAGGTCGCGCTGGGCCCAGCAGATCAAGAGGTCGCATCAAAGGTTGAACAGGCGCTGGCAACGTTTCTTTTCGAGGCGAAAGTTTACACTCAAACGGGGTAATGACGATGGTCTGCTGAGGCAGGGCGCCGTCGCCGTTCCCGTGATCTTTTGACGTGTCTCGGCCTTCTGCCACCCATTTCGTACCAGTGCCAAAACGCCAGTTTTGCAGGTTTCCCGTGCAAAATAGCACTATTTTATGCGTTTCACGCAAACCTACTATTATATATCAATATTAAGATGTCTCGGTTGAGGCATATCAATGCTGTGACGCCAATTCCCAAATAAAATTGAGGGAAGAGGAGAGATATCTATGGCTGATTATTTTGTGACCAACGTCTACACAGACGATGACGACAACACGATTCATGGCGGCGGAAGCAATGATCGGTTGACCTATTCCTATACGATCCCGAACACCGGCGTTACGACGGGCTATTTCTCGGGCGGTCTGCCCGGTGGGTATTCGGGGCTTTTTGATGGAAGCGGTAGCAACAACGCTTGGTATAGCGGCATGGAGCACCTGACCTTCCTGACGTCCGTAGCGGGCAACGACAATATCCGCTCCGGCGACGGAAACGACTCGTTGATGTCAGGGGCGGGCAACGACACGCTGAGTTCCGGCGGTGGCCATGATACGATTGATGGCGGATCAGGCGTGGACTACTGGAATGCGGACCGCTCGGCCGATGCCACGGTTTCTATCGATCTCAACGGTGTGAGCACACTGACCGGCGGTGGTTCGGTGCGCAACATGGAAGGGTTTCATCTGACCACAGGCTCGGGCAATGACAACGTGACCGGTTTTATCAACAGCACGTTGCACGATTGGGTGTCCACTGGCGACGGGAATGATCTGATCACCATGTGGAGCGGTGGCACGGACGAAATCCATGGTGGCTTGGGGAATGACAGGCTTGTGCTAACGAATGCGCTTGGGCCTGTCTCGACCAGCTATTGGTCTGGTGACCTGACCCAAGGCTACAGCGGTCTGTTTGATGGCCCCGGCGGGGCGAATACCTGGTTCTATGGAATTGAGAATTTCACCTACACCGACGAGGCAGGGGGCGCCGACGTCATCCGCACGGGCGATGGCAATGACAGCATTTCAACGGCGTTGGGCAACGATACGATCAATTCAGGCGGTGGCGTCGACACGCTTGATGGCGGGGAGGGCACAGACTACTGGCAGGCAGATCTATCTGGTCATGCATTGGTCAATGTAAACCTCAACGAACCTTCGACACTTGAAGGCGGCGGATCGGTGCAGAATATGGAAGGTTTCCATCTGACCACCGGCGCTGGCAACGATAGTATCACCGGACATGTCGACAGCGTCCTGACGGATCGGGTTTACAGTGGCGCGGGTGACGACCTGATCACCATGTGGGTGGGCAACACGGACGAAATTCACGGCGGTGCCGGAGAAGACCGTTTGGTCGTGATCAATGACTCCGGGGCGATCAACACAAGCTATTGGACCGTGGACACGGGCAATGGCGGCTATAATGGCCTGTTTGATGGTCCGGGTGGCGATAACATGTGGTTCTATGGCATTGACCACTTCACCTATACCGATCTGGCGGGTGAAAATGACAGGGTACGCACCGGTTATGGCAACGATAGCGTTCTTGCGGGAGACGGAAACGATACCCTGAATTCTGCTGGTGGTGACGATACGCTAGACGGAGGCGCGGGCACCGATTACTGGATCGCGGATTTGTCCGGTCACGCGATGGTTGACGTCGACCTGAACGAGGTTTCGGACTTTGAAGGCAACGGCACCGTTCGCAATATGGAAGGCTTTAATCTGACGACGGGTGATGGTGATGACCGCATCACCGGCCACCGGGAAGGCGCATTGAATGACCGTGTCGCTGGCGGCGAGGGTGATGACCTCATCACCATGTGGACGGGCGGAGACAACCAAATATACGGCGGACCGGGGGACGACCGGTTGGTGGTGACCAATGAAGTCGGCGCAACCACGACCAGTTATTGGGCCTTGGACGCCGATCATGGGGGCTATAACGGCTTGCTTGATGGTCCGGCTGGGAACAACACCTGGTTCTATGGCATCAACCATTTCACCTATACCGGCACAATCGATGAAAATGACAATATCCGCACAGGGGACGGGAACGACAGCGTCACAACTGCTGGCGGCAATGACATCATTCATTCCGGCGGTGGACACGATACGGTGGACGGCGGCGCCGGAACCGATTACTGGCATGCGGATCGCAGTGCCGATGACGTTGTAGACGTGGACCTGAACGTGGTCTCGGACCTCACAGGGGGCGGTTCTGTCCGCAACATGGAAGGGTTCAACATAACCGCAGGTGCCGGCAATGACAGCATCACCGGCTTTGAGGCCAACTCGTCCAATGACTTTGTCTATGGTGGTGACGGGGATGACCTGATCCGTATGTGGATGGGGGGCACGGACGAGATTCGCGGCCAAGGCGGGTCGGACCGGCTGGTCTTGACCAATGCCCAAGGCGCCACCAACACCAGCTACTGGTCAGGAAATGCTACGGACGGCTACAGCGGTTTGTTCGATGGTCCGGGGGCTGCCAATACATGGTTCTATGGAATTGAGCATTTCACCTATACCGACGAGGCAGGAGAGAACGACAACCTTCGAACCGGCGCTGGCGATGACAGCATTGCAAGTGCCGGCGGCAATGACACGGTCAATTCGAACGCTGGCGACGATACCGTCGACGGCGGGGCAGGGACCGACTTCTGGCTGGCAGATCGCAGCGCGGATGCTCTGGTCGACGTAAACCTGAATGAAACCTCCATGCTGACGGGCGGTGGCTCGGTCCAGAATATGGAAGGCTTCAACATCACCACCGGAAGCGGCAACGACAGCGTCACGGGCCACACCGACAGCGCATTCGGGGACTATGTGAACACTGGCAGTGGTGACGACCTGATCACCATGTGGATGGGAAACACTGACGAAATCCATGGTGGGGCCGGATCGGATCAGCTGGTCCTGACAAACGCCCAAGGGGCCATCAGCACGAGCTATTGGTCAGGCAACGCCACTGATGGGTACAGCGGGTTGTATGACGGTCCGGGTGGGCACAATACCTGGTTCTACGGGATCGAAAGCTTTGTCTACGTTGATGACGCTGGCGGAAGTGACACCATCAGAACCGGCGACGGCGATGACAGTATTGCCGCCGGTGCGGGCAACGATACCATCTTGTCCGGTGCAGGCGACGATACGGTTGATGGCGGGGCAGGCACCGATCGCATGGTCTGTTCAATCGCAAGCACGGCGATCTCAAGCGTTTCGATGGATGGCTCTCATTTTTACATCAACACCAGCGCTGGGCGCGATACTGTTTCGCGGAATGTCGAGTTCTTCGATTTCACCGATATGTCGCTGACAAACGCAGAACTTCTGGCATATGCGGGCCAGGCGCCAACAGGTGAGGTCGTTGTTACGGGCACGCCGGAACAGGGGCAAACCCTGATCGCAGACTCATCAACGCTCGACGATGCAGACGGTCTGGGCCCATTGTCCTATCAATGGTTGCGGGATGGCGCGGACATCACGGGTGCGACCGGCGACTCTTATGGTCTTGGACAGGAAGATGTCGGCACCGCAATCTCGGTGCGGGTCAGCTTTGTTGACGGGGCAGGCACACCGGAAACGGTCACCAGCAGTGCTACGGCGTACATCGCGAACGTGAATGACCCCGTGGAAGGCGCGCCTGTGATTACCGGCGATGCGACACAAGGGGAAACCCTTTCGGTGGACACATCAGGTCTGTCTGATCCCGATGGGTTGGGTCCATTGTCCTATCAATGGTTGCGCGATGGCGCGGACATCACGGGCGCGACCGGCGACTCTTATGGTCTTGGACAGGAAGATGTCGGCACCGCGCTCTCGGTGCGTGTCAGCTATGTTGACGGCTCGGGCACACCGGAAACGGTCACCAGCATTGCCACTACAGACATCGCCAACGTGAATGACCCCGTGGAAGGCGCGCCTGTGATTACCGGTGATGCGACACAGGGGGAAACCTTGTCTGTGGATACATCAGGTCTGTCTGATCTTGATGGGCTGGGAGCGTTCTCCTATCAATGGTTGCGGGACGGCGCGGATATCACTGGCGCGACCGGCGACTCTTATGGTCTTGGGCAAGAAGATGTCGGCACCGCGATCTCGGTGCGTGTCAGCTATGTTGACGGCTCGGGCACACCGGAAACGGTCACCAGCATTGCCACTACAGACATCGCCAACGTGAATGACCCCGTGGAAGGCGCGCCTGTGATTACCGGTGATGCGACACAGGGGGAAACCTTGTCTGTGGATACATCAGGTCTGTCTGATCCCGATGGGCTGGGAGCGTTCTCCTATCAATGGTTGCGGGACGGCGCGGACACCACCGGAGCCACGTCTGACAGCTATATTCTTGGCGCGGAAGACGCAGATGCCGCCATATCGGTCAGGGTCGCTTACACGGACGGTCAAGGCACAGCCGAGGCCGTGACAAGTGCCGCAACTGATCCGGTTATGGGCTCAGGCCTGCATCTGATCGGGACCTTGGGGGCTGACAGGTTGGATGGCGGCGTCGGAGATGACACATTGGAAGGTCTGGCTGGGCCTGACCGCCTGAACGGGCAAGACGGTGATGACAGCATCTTTGGCGGCGATGGCGTCGACACGTTGATTGGTGGAGAAGGTGACGACATGATCGTCGGCGGCGATACCGATGCCGATCTGCGCGACGTGGTCTATGGTGGCGGCGGACATGACAGCATTGACGGTGGTTATGGTAATGACGAGCTGCGCGGTGATGCGGGCAATGACACCATCGCGGGGGGCTTTGGCGCCGATACGGTGATCGGGGGCACCGGCAACGACACCCTGACGGGGTCTGCCTTTGCCGACCAGATCTTTGGCAGCGCCGGAGATGACTTTGTGAACGGCGGCTTCGGGCATGATCTGTTGAACGGGGGCGCTGGCGGCGACCGGTTCTTCCACATCGGGATCTTCGATCACGGGTCAGACTGGATTCAGGATTACAACGCGGCGGATGGCGATGTTCTGCACTTTGGCAACGCCTCTGCCTCGATCAGCCAGTTTCAGGTCAACACAACCCATACGGCCACGGCCGCCGGAGAACGATCGGGGGATGACGACGTCGAAGAAGCGTTCGTTATCTACCGTCCCACAGGACAGATCATGTGGGCGCTTGTGGATGGCGGTGGTCAGTCATCGATCAACCTGCAGATCGGCGGAGATGTCTTTGATCTGATGGCATAGACTGTTCAATAAACGCTAAGGAGCCCGCCATGATACTTGGCGGGCTTTTCTGTTTACCCGAGCGCGACAGCACGTTCCGGCTGGCCCTAGCCAATCAAGCCGAGGGAATGCAGATGTTCGTCGTCTCATGTTGTCAGCGTGCGCGACGCCATCCGGCGTTACGTGCATCGGCTTCTGAACAGAACCAACGTTCGCCGTAGCGTTCGCTGATTTTTGTGCGGCTGTACCATTTGGTTCCGGGCATGTGGTAAATGCGTGCGCCTTTGGAGCTGATGTTGCCCTTGATGTTGCAGTTACCGCTTTGCGGTGCGGCGCGCACAGGCGTATGCGCCTCAAGCCGCGCCCCATTTCTCCATTTGTCGGGACGCACAAAACTGCCCTGCCAGAGCCCCAGTTCGGCATTCTGTGCATAGCGTTCATGCGCGGTGTAGTCGTTTGAATACTTGCGATAGGCGACGGCCCAACCGTTTTGAACCATCCATCCATTGAGATCGGTATCCCCGACAGAACAGGTGCCAATCAGGCGGTCATACCGGTCTTTGCCGGTAATTCTGCAGGTGACTCTTTGCCGGTCTATCGCGTGATCAAGAGCCCAAGCCGCCTTTTGCCCGCACCGCCAGCTTTTGCTTTTGGCGTCCTGACACCTCTGGCCGCTCTCGGGCGCATCAATGCCATGCAGGCGGATACGCGTGCCGTGCAGATCAATTGTATCGCCATCAATGACACTGGCCCGGCCAGACAGGGTCGGGGGCTCGGCAGCAAATGCAGGAGAAGACAAGGCCAGCAAGAGGGAAATCAGACGGATCATGGGATCACTCACAGTTTGGTTAATATTTGGTTAATTATTCGCGGGATACAAGGCGGCTGGAATTGGTTCGATCATGTCAGGATCTCGAGGATTGGGGGCAGATGACGCTTTCGAAGCCGCGTTTGGTGCGGCTCTCACATTGGTCTCGTCTGCCGTTCGAACCGATGATCCGCCTTGGTTAACTTGACCATGAGATACGGGGAACTGGCCGCCCATGTTTGGTTTTTCACGTCAGCCTTTATTGAAAACCAGCCAAGTTTTGCTTTCGAAACAGGTGAATATGGCGTTTTATGCTCTTGGTGTTCCGATTGGGCCGCCTCGACCCGACGCCGGCGCCGGACTGCGGGAAACCAACTAGGACAGGTGAGTCATGAACGTAGACAGTTTTCGCTTGCGGTTTCTCATGGAACAATTGCGACAGCGGTCTGATGATCAAACCGTGCAGGACGTGCTCAAGGTGATCGGCATCCGGAATCCCGAAAACCCAATCGAGGCGGTGGACGAAGCACAATTTATCAGGGTCGCCTGCGATGTTCTGAAAGATTCGTTGTTTGGTATCAAAGCCGGTTTGAACTTTCGCCATTCGACAACTTTGGTGGGATATGTCGCCAAGTATTCGCGGTCTCTCGAGATGGCGATCAGGAACGCGCGGCGCATCAACGGGGCCGTTTTTCCCGCCTATGATTATCTACTGACCGTGTCGGGAAATGCGGCGTCTTTCGAGCTTTCCGCGATTGATGCCCAGCTGTCAAAGTTTCACCGGCATCGGGAAATGCTGATGTTCGGCGCTTTGTCCTATTTGCGTGAACTCACACAAACGGGGTTCTATCCCTTGGAGATGCGGTTTGATCACCTTGTCGGAGGGCGAGAGGCCGACATCCGCAAAATGGCGGGGTGTCCGGTTATGTTTGGAGCAGAAAAGCTTGAGATGATCCTGCCGCTTTCGGCGCTGGATATTCCTGTGCCAACCTATGAGCCCGCGCTTCGAGACCACCTTATCGCATATGGGGAACGTCTGGTCGCGGACCAGCCGAACCAGAACCCGAGCCTGCGCGCACGTGTCGAGGGGATACTTGTCAGTGGCCTTCCTGACAGGCTTGTCCCGGCCGAGGAAGTGGCATCTGACATTGGTATGAGCCCGCGCACAATGGCCCGCAGATTGAAAGACGAGGGTCTGACTTTTCGCAGTATTGTGGATGACCTGCGGCTTGATCTTGGCAAGACCTACCTGAAATCCGGGATCAGTGTCACCGAAGTGGCGTTTCTTCTGGATTACGCAGACACCGCCGGTTTTTCCACGGCCTTCAAGCGCTGGACCGGGGTGTCACCACGACAGTTCGCACATGCCACCGAATAGAGACGTGTTGGGTTAACTGTCGAGGGTACCAAGAGGGGCGTGGTTTTGTGCTTTGCACATTTGGCAAGCCAAGCCTAACCTGCTTTCATGGATGCCATTGATAAACTCACGCACTGGATGATCACCGAGGGGCGTCGCTCGGGGGATCCGGTGAAAGTGGTGTCGCATTTTTGTTCTTCCCTCATTGAGGCTGGTGTTCCGTTTTGGCGCGTGAATATCGGCCAGCGTTTTGCCAATCCGTTGCTCATCGCGTGGGGGGTCGTTTGGACACCTGACGGCACCGAAAGCTATGACGTGACCCACGAGCGGATGCTGACCGATGGCTATGTCGGAAGTTCGTTCGAACACCTGATGATCCATAGGGCACCCCTTCACAAAAGCCTGCGTGGGCTTGATCCGGAGAGTGACCACCTTTCCTACATCGAATTCGCAGAGATGGGCGGCACGGATTACTATGCGACCCTGATGTATTACGGGGATGGGTCTCTGCACGGATGTACGTTTGTCACGCAGTCCGATGCGGGATTTCTGCCGGAACATGTGAAGATGATCGAAGCGGCATTGCCCGCCTTATCGGCCGCGATGGAACCCATCACCATGCGCAAGTCGTCTCAAAGCCTGTTGAGAACGTATCTCGGGGCCGGACCCTCTCGGGCTGTTTGGGACGGGTCGATCAGGCGTGGCGAACGAACCTCGCTGGAAGCCGTGGTGATGTTTTCCGACCTGCGTGGCTTTACCGCGCTTTCCGACACCGCAAAGGAAGAAGACCTCTTTGGTGCCCTGAACGGCTATTTCGATGTTGTTGTTCAGGCGGTCGAGGAAATGCAGGGCGATGTGCTCAAGTTTATGGGGGACGGTATTTTGTCCATATTTCCAATCGCTTCCCCCGATGAGCGGACGCATCAGTGTCGCCAGTCCGTTTTGGCCGCGCAGAAAATTCTGGCAGACCTGGCCGTATTGAACCTGGACCGGTCAAAGGCGCATCTTACCCCGCTTGAAATTGGCATCGGTCTCAATTCGGGCCAGGTCAGCTATGGCAATATTGGCAGTCCCGGCAGGCTGGATTTCACGGTGCTGGGTGGGGCGGTCAACGTCGCCAGCCGGATCGAAGGATTGACCAAATCCCTCGGCCACCGCCTGCTGGCCACCAAGGCAATCGCGCAGGAAACCCCTGAGTGTTTTGAACCATGCGGTACACACGATGTTCGCGGTCTGGATCGCCAGATTGATCTGTTCCACTTGATCGAGGCGGAATCTGGATAAGGCAGCAGGGGCGGCCCGTCCGGCAGGACCGGTCACCCCGAGAGGCGCCCCTTCAAGAGTTTGAGCGCCATATCAAACAGGACGACATCTTCTTCTGCACGCGCAGCAAGCTGTGCTCCTTCCAGCACGGCAAGAGCAGCCGCACTCTCTAGTTCAGGGTGCGCTACGCCGGCAATGCTGCCATCCGTTTGACCCGCTTCGAATGTCTTGGTGAGCCAACCAATCAGCATGGCGCGAAACTGTCTGATTTGCGCGATGACTTCGGGCGGAAGGCTTTCGGGACTTGAGGAAAAAGACACACACAGGCACAGGCTTTTCCCGTTCTCCAAGGCCTCTCTATAGATATCGATCAAGGCCAGCAGGCGCGCACCGCCGCTGGTCTTTTCCTCGTGGATCCTCAGAATCTCCGTTTCAAAGGCTTCGGCATACCTGCGCATGAGTGCGACAGACAGGTTTGCCTTTGACGGAAAGTGATGGTGGATGCTGGCTTTGCGGATGCCGACATCTGTTGCAAGATCGGCATAGCTAAAGCCGTCGAAACCACGCGCGCGCGCGGCCCGTTCAGCAGAGTTCAACAGAGCGGTTTTCGTATCGGCTGGCATTGCATTTACCTCTTTTCAGCCATCAGCATCTGCAGGGCGCTTTCCGCAGCTTCCAAAGCACCTTCGAGATAGCCACCAAACTCTGATGCCACTTCTGTACCGGACAACACCAGTTGCCCGTCCCAGAGGGTGCTCAACGCTTGCGGCAACCCATAGGTTGGATGTGCATAAAGGGGGGCTTTGTCGGCCTCGATCGATGTGTGCGGGTCGCTTGCCCAGTCTTTGATATAGATTTGCCTTGGCGTTACGGCGTCAGGCCCGAACAGGCGGGTTAATTGAGCCTGAACTTGATCGCGTAAGACCTCTTGATCTTCGCGGGCGCCGGGCGGAATTCCGATAAACCCGAACAATGCATAAGGCCCGCCCGTTGCAGGCGACGCATCATGAATTTCAACCATAGGCCCAATCCGGCTTTGTGCATCGCCAGACAGACCGGCGTTGCGCCAGAAAGGGGTGTCATACACGGCAAGCGCCTTGGCTTGTCCTGCCATCCAGGTGGCAATGCTCTGCATCGTTTGCACCGCTGGTTGGGGCAGGGGCGGCGTGAACCTGATTTGCGTTGCGACACGTGGCGGTAGGGCCAGAACCACTCGATCTGCCCTCACAACCTCACCGTTTTGGCAGGTTGCGGTGATGCCCATTTCTGTTCGCTCAAGCGCAGTGACAACAGAATTCAGCCGTTTTCGTGCGTCGGGGATGCGATCCGCAAGGGCCGCGGTCAGAGCCGCAAGCCCGCCTTTGAGCCGCCATGACCCTTGCATTGATGAAAACCCCCGCCCGCGCTGCACCTGTCCGCGTTCATTTTCATACATCAGATCGCCGCTGGCAAACTGGTCAAACTGTTCTAACCCGAGCCTGTCGATCAAAGCGGCCATGCGCGGCTGTCCGGGCCAAAACCAGGCAGGCCCCATGTCGAAATATCCGCTGTCGAGGTGTTCGGTCTTGATACGACCGCCAAACCGGCTTCGCGCTTCGACAAACTCATAGTTTTGGTTGAAGGACTGCAAGGTTTCTGCGAGGGCAAGGCCCGACAAACCGCCGCCGATGATCAGGGTTTTCATTAGACAGTTGGCGCCTGTGCAAAGGGCAGATGACCGGTTTTGATCCACACCTTCGCGCCATCTGGCCCTGCGGTTATGGACAATGCTTGCCCCTCGGGAAGACGCAGCCACCCCCCTTTGCCCAGTGTATCCGTATCTTGTGTCACCTCTCCATCGATGACCAACATTTCTATTCCGCCGGTATCCGTGTTTGCCAGCACAGCGCCAGCATCCAAATGGCTGTATGTCACGGTTTCGCGGACGTCGCGGTGCAACACTGCCGTGGCAACGCCGTCGACGGGGGCGTTCAACTCGTCGGCCATGTATTTGCGGAACTGCGTGCGATCCTCTGGATCAAACTGCCAGAGCTTGACGAAAATGGTGCACCCGCCCTCAGATCCGGGCGTGTGCGCGCTTGTCGGAGGATTGCGCACATAGGTGCCTGCGGGAAAGTCACCATGTTCGTCCTGAAACACACCTTCCAGCACAATAAATTCCTCGCCACCCGTATGGGTGTGCGCCGAGAATTTGCTGTTGGGGGCGTATCGCACGATGGATGTGGCACGCGCGACTTCGGCGCCCAGCCGATCCAGCATACGCCGATCGACCCCGGGCATAGGGGACGCGACCCAGTCAATCTGATCCGAATGGACAACGACACGTTTTTTGAAATCTGCGTTCAGTTCCATTTTTTCCTATCCCGTTTTGCTCTGACCGGGCACGGCCTGTCTTGTTTACGATCATCAACCTATCAGTAGGTAGGCGAATTCGTCAATTGCCCTTCCCGAGGCAGCAGGACACTTCGAAAAGAAGAAAATTTAAACAGAAGCTTAGGCACAGGCTAATCAACGCTTTTACAAGCTTAACTGTCACCAACGCCCTGATAGGGTATTCATTCACAATAATCTGCTTTTGAAGGAGCCGGTGGATGCGCGATCCTCGCTATGATATTTTGTTTGAACAGGTCAAAATTGGTCCCCTAACGACCAAAAACCGGTTCTATCAGGTGCCGCACTGTAACGGCGGCGGCTACCGGGATCCTTCGGCAGCGGCTGAGATGCGCGGGATCAAGGCCGAAGGTGGCTGGGGTGTCATCTTTACCGAACAGTGCGAGATGCACCATACCTCGGAAATCACGCCGTTTATCGAGCTGCGCCTGTGGGAAGACAAAGACATTCCCCAGCTTCGCAAGATGTCGGAAAAGATGAAGACCTATGGTGCCCTGGCAGGGATTCAGTTGGCCTATTCCGGGATCAACGGCCCGAACCTTTATACAAAAGAAGTGCCCTTGGCGCCATCGGCCCTGCCTATCCGGACCTTTACCAATGACCCTGTACAGGCACGCGCGCTTGATAAAACAGACATCAAGAACCTGCGCCGCTGGTTCGTCAACGCGGCGCTGCGCTCGAAAGAGGCTGGTTTTGATCTGATCAACCTCTATGGCGCCCACGGGTTTGGTATTTTTCAACACTTTCTGAGCCGCGCCACCAATCAGCGCAGCGACGAATATGGCGGCAGCCTTGAAAATCGGGCGCGGTTCTCGCAAGAGGTGATCAGTGACATCAAGGATGCCGTTGGCGACACCATGGGGATTGCCCTGCGGATTTCGCTCGACGAATCCATCGGCGATCTGGGGTTTTCCAACGCCGAGGTGCGCGACTATATCGAGATGAACAAAGACCTTCCCGATCTCTGGGATCTGGCCCAAGGCACTTGGGAGGATTGTTCTGGTCCCTCACGGTTCAAAGGCGAGGCTGCACAGCAGGATCTTGTGCGTGGCATCCATGAATTGACAGACAAACCCGTTGTTGGCGTGGGGCGTTTCACATCGGCTGATACGATGGCCAAACAGGTAAAATCGGGTCTGCTTGACATGATCGGCTGCGCCCGCCCATCGATCGCTGATCCTTTCCTGCCGAAAAAGATCGAAGAAGGCCGGATTGAAGACATTCGCGAATGCATTGGCTGCAATATCTGCATCACCGGCGACATGACCATGTCGATCAGCCGCTGCACCCAGAACCCGACCTTCATGGAAGAATGGCGTAAAGGGTGGCACCCAGAGCGGATGAATACTAAAGGCAATAGCGACAACGTGCTGGTTGTCGGATCAGGGCCTGCCGGTCTTGAAGCGGCACGTGCCTTGTCCGAGCGGGGCTATGATGTGGCGATTGCCGAAGCGGGTACGGAACTGGGGGGGCGCGTTGCAAAGGAACGCAAACTGCCGGGCCTGAGCGCCTGGGGCAGGGTGCTGGAATATCGCGAGTATCAGATCAGCCAGAAACCCAATGTCGAAACCTATTTCGACAGCGAGTTGGACGCCGAAAGCATTCTTGAGTTTGGCTTTGAAAACATCTGCCTTGCGACCGGTTCAAAATGGCGCAGAGATGGCGTCGCTCGCCAGCACGTCGTGCCCATGCCAATTTCGCCCGACGCCAAAATCTATACGCCCGATGATCTGATGGACGGCACCGTCCCGTCCGGCAAAGTGATCGTGTTTGATGACGATCACTACTACATGGGCGGGGTGCTGGCTGAACTTCTGGCTAAACAGGGCGCGGATGTGACTTTGATCACACCAGCAGCCTATGTGAGCGACTGGACCAATAACACACTGGAACAAGCTACAATTCACCTCAAACTGGTCGAGGCTGGCGTTGATATCGAGTTGAACCGTGGTGTCACCGAAATCCATGCTGACCACGTGGTCAGCAACTGTGTCTACACCGGCAGAACGCAAAACGTCGAAGCAGATGCAGTTGTGGTTGTCGCGGCGCGTCTGGAAGAGAACGGTGTTTATAACGACCTCAAGGCGCGCGAAGCCGAATGGGCAGATGCCGGTATCAAATCGGTCGAACTCATCGGCGATGCCAATGCTCCGGGGCCGATTGCATGGGCGACCTATGCCGGACACCGCTATGCCCGCGAACTGGACGGCGAAGACATCGGTGATGCTTTGCCCTTCAGACGGGAAATCACCGAATTGGCTGTGGATTAAGCCCCTTTAAACAAGGTGTACCAAGATCTGCGACGGGTGACCGCTTCACGGGCCGACAGGTAAGCTCCCCCTTTTGAGGGGGGCTTCTACGCTGCTTCCGGCTTCTGGATTGGAGTCAGACCTCTGATGCCCGTGTCTGCCTTGCTTTGACAAGAAAACCACCGCACCCAATCCCCCTTAGTTTTCAGGTGCTCCCTGATTAGCCACAGCCAAACCAACGCTTCTTGATTCCGTATTTTCGGCCTGTCGAAGGCTCCACTAGGGTGAATGCAAGATGCCTCCTACGGCGGCAAATACCTCGATCAAAGGATCTACAAATGTCGATTGAAAAAACCGATACGCTTGTTGTGGGCGGTGGGCAGGCGGGCATCGCGATGAGCGAACACCTGCGTGCAAACGGAATTGAACACCTCGTTCTGGAAAAGAACCGGGTGGCCGAGGCATGGCGGTCCGGTCGGTGGGATTCTCTTGTTGCCAACGGTCCAACATGGCATGACCGCTTCCCCAACCTGGGGTTCGACGATTGTGATCAGGACGCGTTCGCCAGCAAAGAACGGATTGCCGATTATCTGGTGGATTACGCCAAGATGATTGACGCGCCGATCCGTGCGGGCGTCGAAGTGACCAAGGCCGAGCGCACGGCAGATGGCGGGGCTTTTCTGGTGGAAACCAGCGACGGGACCATCGAAGCCAAGAACATCGTCGCCGCCACTGGCGCATTTCAAACACCTGTCATCCCGCCCATCGTGCCCGCCGACACGGATATCAAACAGCTGCATTCGTTTAACTACAAGAACCCCGAACAACTGCCCGAAGGCGCCGTAATGGTTGTTGGCGCTGGGTCCTCAGGTGCCCAGATCGCAGACGAATTGAACCGTGCGGGCCGCAAGGTGTTCCTGTCGGTCGGACCACATGATCGCCCGCCACGCGCCTATCGCGGGCGAGATTTCGTATGGTGGCTGGGCGTTCTCGGCCTTTGGGATGTGGCCGCGATGAAACCCGGTACTGAACATGTCACGATTTCCGTCAGCGGTGCCTATGGCGGCCAGACGATGGATTTCCGCCGCTTGGCTGGCGAAGGCGTCACGCTGACCGGCCTGACAGACGCCTTCAAAGAGGGTGTGCTGACCTTCAAAGGCGATCTTAGGGACAACATCGCGGCAGGGGATGCCAACTATGCTGAAATGCTGGACATGGCAGACGCCTATGTCGCGCGCACCGGCATCGACCTTCCCGAAGAGCCGGAAGCGCGCACCTCATTTCCTGATCCAGCGTGCCTGACAACGCCGGTCACTGAACTGGACCTCGCCAAAGAAGGCATCACGACAATCATCTGGGCAACAGGTTTTCGTCAGGATTTCAGCTGGCTCAAGGCGGATGCCTTTGACGAAAAGGGCGCACCCAAGCATCAACGCGGCGTGTCGAGTGAACCTAACATCTTTTTCCTTGGTCTTCCGTGGCAGTCCCGCCGGGGGTCCACATTTATCTGGGGCGTTTGGCATGATGCAAAACATGTGGCGGACCAGATCTCGATCAAGAAAGCCTATTTGAACTATCGCGCCCCGACAGAGGGCTAATTCCCAAAACCCAAGGGCTCTGCCTTGCAGGTGTCGAAAGGGAATGGACAGACCTAATCAGTTTCTCTGATTGATTAGGCGTTGCCTATCCGATGCTGAGCGAAACGATGCTTTCCATGTCGTTCACCAGCGTGACATCTTTTGCGCAGTTCCGGGCCCGCGGGCTGCTTTTTGGTCAAGTGCGCTTTGAAGGTCGAGACATGTTTCCAGCAGATGTCCAATCTCTTGTCTTCCTTCACCAAAGCCGCAACACCCACCTGATCCGAGGGCGCAGAATGCGCTGAACGATCTGCTTTGGGCCTTGGCCCGCGACAGGGCGCAGGTTCGGGGGATGCTCCCCTGATCCTCCCTGAAAAAACACCGGTGCAGACAGATCTGTCTGCAACTTGAAACACGACGGAGACCCCAATGGCGCACACGCGGATACGTAAATTCAACACGTCTAAAACCTACCCCGAACAAAATCTGGACAACGACCTGTGTCAGGCAGTTGTGACCACGGGCGGCAAAACTGTCTGGCTGCGCGGACAATGCCCGCAAAATCTGGATGATGCCGTGAACATCGACAGCCATGATCCGGTCGAGCAGACCCACAAAGTCATGCAAAACATCAAACAGCTGATCGAAGAGGCCGGCGGGTCAATGGAGCATCTGGTGAAAGTGGTGGTTTACATCACCGACGTGCGCCACCGTGAAGACGTCTATCGCACCATGGGCGAATACATCAAAGGGGTGCATCCGGTTTCCACCGGTCTCGTGGTTCAGGCTCTGGCCCGTCCTGATTGGCTGGTTGAAATCGACGGCACCGCCGTTATTCCGGATTGATGCCATGACATTTTCACTGGTTGCCCGTTGTGTCGAAACCGGAATGTTCGGCATTGCCATCTCATCATCGTCCCCCGCGGTTGCGGCCCGCTGTTCGTTCGCGCGGGCGGGTGTTGGGGTGGTTGCTTCGCAAAATGTAACGGACCCGTCTTTGGGGCCGTTGACGCTCGACCACATGGCACAGGGGCTGTCTGCGGCCCAAGCTGTGGCCGCCGTTGTCAAACAGGGCAAATTTATCGAATACCGACAGGTTCTGGCCGTCGACAACGCAGGCACAACCGCCATTCATTCAGGTCCCAACTCGTTGGGAATCTGGACGCAGGCCTCGGCCGAGAATGTTGCGTCCGGTGGAAACCTTCTGGCCAACGACACCATCCCGCAGGCGGTGGTGGATGGATTTTTGTCCGCAACCGGACATCTGGGTGACCGCCTGATTGCTGCCATGCGCGCGGGTCTTGCGGCAGGTGGCGAAGCGGGGCCGGTTCATTCGGCCGGTATGAAAATCGTCGACAAGGTCAGCTGGCCCGTTGTCGACCTGCGCTGTGACTGGAGCGAAGGGTGTCCGATCGAAAACATCGCCACGGCTTGGGACGTCTATAAACCACAACTGGATGCCTACATCCAACGGGCCTTGGACCCACGCGAGGCACCGTCTTATGGCGTGCCCGGAAACGAATAAGGACAGAGACGATCATGTTGGATTACACCAATCAAGACTGGAAATCACGCGCATCAGAGCTGTCTTTTCGAGGGCAGGCGTTCATCGAGGGCGCTTTTGTGAATGCCGTTTCGGGAAAGACCTTCGACAATATCAACCCTGCAACCGGAGAGATCCTGAATCAGGTTGCTGAATGCGATGCGGCAGACATTGACCTTGCCGTGGCGGCGGGGCGCCGCGCGTTCGAAGATGGCCGGTGGTCACGGATGGCACCGGAAGGACGCAAGGCGATCCTGCTCAAACTGGCGGATTTGATCCGCGCCAACCTCGTTGAAATGGCGCTGCTGGACAGCCTTGATATGGGCAAGTTGATCACCGATGCCGTCACTGTCGACGCCCCGGGAAGTGCCCATTTCTTCCAGTGGTATGCGGAGTCTATCGACAAGGTCTATGACGAGGTTGCCCCAACTGCACCGGGTGATCTGGCGCTGGTGCGCCGTGTGCCGTTGGGCGTTGTCGGGGCTGTAACCCCATGGAATTTCCCGTTGGATATGGCGACGTGGAAGGGCGCGGCTGCCTTGGCCGCAGGCAATTCCGTCGTGCTGAAACCAGCCGAACAATCGCCCCTGTCCGCGTTGCGCCTTGCAGAGCTTGCCGCCGAGGCTGGCGTGCCGGATGGCGTCTTTAACGTGGTGCCGGGCTTTGGGGCCACAGCAGGTCAGGCGCTGGGTCTGCACATGGATGTGGATTGTCTGGCCTTTACCGGATCAACGCAGATCGGCAAGCGCTTTATGGAGTACTCCGGCCAATCCAACCTCAAACAGGTGTGGCCCGAGACCGGCGGCAAAAGCCCCAATTTGGTTTTTGCGGATTGTGAAGATCTTGATGCTGCTGCCGACATGGCGGCATTCGGAATCTTCTTTAACCAAGGCGAGGTTTGTTCCGCCAATTCAAGGCTTTATGTCGAACGCTCAATAAAGGACCAGTTCGTCGAGAAAATGATCGAACGGGCAAAGGGCATGCAGCCGGGCGATCCCCTTGATCCGGCTTCGAAAATGGGGGCGATCGTCAACGAACGGCAAACACAGGGCATCATGCGCTTTGTCGAGGCTGGCAAGGAAACGGCGAATTTGGTCGCCGGTGGCGAACGTGTTACGGTCGATGGCAAGGGCTGTTTTGTCCAGCCGACGATCTTTGACGGTGTGACCCACGATAACCCATTGGCCCGAGACGAAATTTTCGGGCCCGTTTTGTCCGTCATCGCGTTTGATACAGAAGAAGAGGCCGTGTCGATGGCCAATGATTCAATCTATGGCCTCGCGGCATCGGTGTGGACAGACAACCTCAGCCAGGCTTGCCGCGTCGCTGACAACCTGCATGTGGGCACGGTTTCGGTCAACACGGTGGATGCTTTGTCCGCCCAGACCCCGTTTGGCGGAATGAAGCAATCTGGATTTGGGCGTGACTTGTCGCTTCATTCTCTCGATAAATACACGGCACTCAAAACGACCTGGATCAAATACAAACCCTGACCAACCCACCCAAGGCACAGGAGAGAACATGCTGAGATACACTCTCAGGCAACTGGAATATTTTGTTGCTGTCGGCGAAGCCGGCAGCATTTCTCTTGCGTCTGAAAAGGTCAACGTGTCGTCGCCCTCCATCTCGGCGGCGATCAACCAGCTGGAAAAGGAATTTGGTCTGCCGCTGTTCGTGCGCCAGCATGCACAGGGGTTGTCTTTGTCCCAAGCGGGCCGCCGGATGTTGGTTCAAGCGAAGCTGGTGCTGAAAAACGCCGAAGGCCTCATGGCACTGGCAGGAGACATTTCCGGCGTGGTGCGCGGACCGCTGGCCGTGGGATGTCTGATGACCTTCGCTCAGGTCGTTTTACCCTCGGTGAGAAAAAGCTTTGAGACCGAAAATCCAGAGGTCGACGTCTCGCAATACGAACTGGATCAATCCGCAATTTTCAATCAACTTCGGCGGGCCGAGATTGATGTCGCGCTGACCTATGATTTGAACCTGCCCGCAGACCTGCAATTTGTATCCCTGCTAGAGCTGCCGCCCTATGCGCTTGTGGACGAGACCCACCCGCTGGCCCATTTGTCAGAGGTCTCTGTCACCACCCTCAAGGACCATCCGATGGTTCTTTTGGATTTGCCCTTCAGCGCGGACTATTTCCTGTCCTTTTTTTCGCAGGCTGATGTCACCCCGAATATTGCCGAGCGCACAAAAGACATGGCCGTGATGCGAAGTCTTGTGGCCAACGGATTCGGGTATTCGATTGCCAATGTCAGGCCCGTGAACGATCGCTCGCCAGACGGCAAGCTGCTCAAGTTTATCCCCCTCGTCGGAGATGTTCGGCCTATGCGGCTGGGGTGCCTGATGTCGCAAGATGCCGACACCTCCAGCGTTGTGCGTGCATTTGTCGACCATTGCGTCGAACAGCTCAAGAATGACAACTTCGCAGGGCTGGAAGGATGACAAGCGTCCCTCCATAAATATCTTAGGCATAGCCTAAGCATTGCGAATGAAGGCTCTTCTTTCTGCCCGTTGATCCAATTGTATGATGAGTGGGATGGTATCGGCATCACGCCGCCCGTCGTCGGAAGACGTCCGCACAGGATTTGAAACTGGAAGAGCAATGACACTGACCCTTGAAACACTTGAAAAACTGATTGGTTTCAATTCAGTAAGTGCGCGTTCAAATCTGGATATCATCGCCTTTATTGAAGATTTCCTTCAGACCCGCGGCTTTCGGCTGACACGCATTCCTGATGCGTCGGGACAAAAGGCGGGCCTCTTTGCCGAAATCGGCCCCTCCGAAGGCGGGGTTCTCTTGTCCGGGCACACCGATGTGGTGCCAACCGAAGGTCAAAACTGGACCAAAGACCCTTTCCGGCTGTCTCGTGAAGAAGATCGCGTCTACGGGCGCGGCACCACCGATATGAAGGGGTATCTTGCCGCCATGCTCACCGTTGCGGATGCGGCGGCCAGTCGGGATTTGAAAGAACCGCTCAAGCTGGTGTTTTCCTACGACGAAGAAATCGGCTGCGTAGGCATTCAGCACATGTTGCCAGCGTTGAAACCTCTGTTGGGCGCCCCGCGAATGTGTCTGGTGGGAGAGCCGACAGAAATGCAGGTTGCGGTCGGGCACAAAGGCAAGGCAGCGATCCGCGCCAGATGTTTTGGCCAAAACGGGCATTCCGCACTGGCCCCGATGTTTGTGAATGCCCTGCATCTTGCCACCGATTTTGTCGCCGTACTGCGCCACATTCAGGCCGAGTATGCCCAAAATGGCAGCCAAGACGCGGCCTATTCCATCCCGTACACCACGTTACATGTCGGCAAACTGTCTGGTGGCATGGCGTTGAACATTGTGCCCGACAGCGCCGAAGTTGTATTTGAATACCGGCATCTGGCGGCGGACGATCCTGAAGATATCATGGACCGGATCGCGCGCGCTGCCGAAGCTATCGCCCGAAAATACCGCCCCGACTTTGCCGAAGCGGATATCGTTCTGGATCGCTATAACGCCTATCCCGGATTGGACGTTTCCCAAGATGCCCGAATTGCGGGCATCGCCCAAAGATTGGCTGAAAATCAAAGCATCACCAAAGTTGCCTTCGGAACCGAGGCTGGATTTTTCTCGAATTTGGGGATTGAAACGGTGGTGTGCGGACCGGGGTCAATGGCGGGGCAGGGACATAAGCCGGACGAATATATTGCTCTCGACCAGTTGGACGCTTGTGACCGCATGTTGATGCGCACATTGGATGAATTATCACAATAAAACAGTTTGTTACGATTGTTTGACGGTGGCTTTTAGATGCAGTTTTTCGTGCAGAAAAGCTCCGCTCACCCGGTGCTACCCGCGATGCAATACACGGTTTTGCGGTGTCCTGCCGCTGTAAGGAAATAGACGATGACGAGAAGGCGCAACATGCATGAGCAGACCTATCCCCCATCCGGGGGACACGACACCTCGCGGCCGCGACCTTTAGAGTTTTGCCGACAAAGGAGCGATCGCAATGAACGATGAGACCCTGAGCGCAGTCGATGTGCGGGATGCTGTGAAACGCTATGGCGACTTCACCGCCTTGAAGACGATATCACTTTCGATCAAAGACAATGAGTTCTTTACGCTGCTTGGTCCCTCCGGTTGCGGCAAGACCACATTGTTGCGGATGATCGCCGGTTTTGAAGATGTGACCGAAGGCGCGATATTCCTCTACGGGGACGAGATCGAGAACCTGCCGCCGCACCAGCGGCCAGTGAACACCGTGTTTCAGAACTATGCGCTGTTCCCCCAAATGACCATTCTCGACAATGTCGCCTTTGGCGTCGAGATGCGCGGCAATTCCAAGGCCGAGGCCCGCCGTCGGGCCGGTGAGATGCTCGAACTTGTCCAGCTGTCGCAGTTTTCATCTCGCAAGCCTTCGCAGCTGTCCGGCGGACAGCAGCAACGCGTGGCGCTGGCACGTGCCTTGGCTCCGGAACCCAAGGTTTTGTTGCTGGACGAACCTTTGTCGGCGCTTGACCTGAAACTTCGCAAGGCCATGCAGCTCGAGCTGAAGCACCTGCAGCGCGAAACGGGCATCACCTTTATTTTTGTTACCCACGATCAGGAAGAAGCCCTGACCATGTCGGATCGTATCGCGGTCATGTCCGCTGGGGAGCTTCAGCAACTGGGTGCACCAACAGATATTTACGAGCGGCCGCACAACATGTTCGTGGCGGATTTCATCGGGGAAACCAATCTTCTCGAAGTGTCCGTCGACAAGATCGCGCAAGGCCGTGCAACCTGTCACCTTGGGGGCGGTCACGAGCTGACCTGCAATCAGGTGGATGACATTGGCGTCGGCGCAAAGGTACACATGTCGATCCGCCCCGAGCGCCTGTTCATGTCCGACATTCCCGCAGAAGCCGAGAGCCTCAAGGGGACGGTCAAGGAAAACATCTTTGCCGGAACGGACATCACAACCATTGTGGCGCTGGCCGAAGGTCCCGATTTCATCGTGCGCACCTCGAATTCGGATCGCGGTAACAAACGTATCTTCGAGCCGGGAACAGAGATGTACGTCAACATGGAGATGGGGGCAGGTCGCCTCCTCGTAGACTGATGGCCGGTGGCGCAGCAAGCGGTGGCAGTGCAACCACCGATACCTACAAGGACGCGCGAGGCTGGCTGTTGATGCCTGCATGGAGCGTGTTGCTTGTGCTGTCACTGGCTCCTGTATTTATGATGCTGGTGTATTCGTTCCTGACCAAGGAATTCAGAGGCGGCGTGATCTGGGAATTCAGCCTGGCCGCCTATGACCAGTTCTTCTTTGACAGGGGGTTGTTTGGCGACGACCCGCCCGTGATTGAATGGACCTATCTGACGATTTTCTGGCGTTCCATCTGGCAAGCAGGGGCCGCCACAATCCTGAGCCTGCTTATCGGGTTTCCAACGGCCTATTACATTGCGACGCGCCCCGAAAACGTGCGCCCTGTCTGGCTGTTTCTCATCACGATCCCTTACTGGGTGAACCTGTTGATCCGCACGGTGTCGATGAAATTCCTGTTGCGTGATCAGGGGCCGTTGAATGACCTGTTGATGTCGACCGGATTGATCAGCGAACCCATCCACATCATCAACACCAATCTGGCGGTTCAACTGGGCCTGTTCTATTCCTACCTGCCTTTCATGGTCCTGCCGATCTATGCCGCCGTCGAACGGTACAACTTTGCCCTCTCCGAAGCGGCCGCCGACCTCTATGCAAACAAATGGGTCACATTGCGCAGGGTGCTTTTGCCTGCCGTGAAGCCCGGTGTCGTGGCCGGCTGTATTCTGGTGTTCGTGCCGTCATTGGGCGCGTTCCTTGCGCCGGACCTGTTGGGCGGTGCCAAGAACTTTATGATCGGTTCCCTGATCGAAGAACAGTTCAAGGGCAATGCCGGCAACTGGCCCTTTGGCGCGGCGGCTTCGATGGTGCTTTTGACGATGGTGCTCATCATCCTGCTGATCTGTGCGCGCCAACAATCCAAAGCCGGAAAGGAGGTCTGACATGGCAACTCCAGGAAACGATATCAAATCCTATCCCGGCTTCCGGTTCATCACGATTGCCTGCCTGATTATCCTTTATGCGCCACTTGTGGTGGTCACGATCTATTCGTTCAACGCCTCGAAATCGATCACGGTCTGGGAAGGGCTTTCGCTGCACTGGTATGCGGATGTCTTCACAGGCCCCGACAGCGGAAAATTCAAACTGGCGGCGCGCAATTCCTTTGTGATTGCGATCATTGCCGCCTCGGTTTCAACGGCCATTGCAACACTCGCGGCGACGGCAATGGTGCGCGGCGGACAGTTCAAGCTGCGCACCGTGTCGTTCGGGCTGATTTCATTGCCCCTCATGGTGCCCGAAATCGTGACGGCGGTTGCCACATTGATCTTTTTCAACGCCATCGGCTTTGATCGTGGGTTGATGACCATCCTTGTGGCCCATATCGCGTTCTGTATTCCGTTCGCCTATCTGCCGATCTCGGCGCGGATGCAGGGCATCGAAGACACCTATGAGCAGGCGGCAATGGATCTCTATGCCACCAAGCGGCAGGCCTTCACAAAGATCCTGATGCCCTTGATGATGCCCGGTATCATTTCGGGGTTTCTGCTCGCCTTTATCGTCAGCCTTGATGACTTCATCATCACCAATTTCGTCAAAGGGGCAGGGGTCGAAACACTGCCCACGGCGATCTTCGGATCCGTCAAACAAGGGATCAAACCCAACATCATGGCGATATCCACCATGCTGCTTGGCCTGTCCATCGTGATGGTCACCATCAGCTATTTCGTAAGCAAGACCGACAATACAAAATAAACGACAACACGGAGAAAGACATGAAACACATGATCAAAGCGTCAGCCACAGCAATGGCTCTTGCCCTTGCCGCGACAGGTGCCAGCGCCGAAGGTAAACTGGTCGTCTATCACTGGTTCGAGTACATTCCGCAGGACCTGCTGGACAAGTTCACGGCCGAAACCGGCATCGAAGTGACCATGGACACTTACGACTCGAACGAAGCCATGCTCGCTTCGCTCAAGGCCGGTGCAATCGGCACGTATGATGTTGCGGTCCCCGGTGATTACATGGTGTCGATCATGGCGGGCGAAGGTCTGCTGGACACGATCGCAGACGGCGAATTGGCCAACAAGGGCAACATCTCTTCGGATTGGGCCGACCCGTCTTTTGATCCCGGCCGTATGCATTCAATCCCCTACCAGTGGGGCTCGACCGCGTTCATGGTGGATACAGCGTCCTATTCCGGCGACATCAACTCGACAGACATCCTGTTCAACCCGCCTGCGGAACTCTCTGGCAAGATCAACATGCTGGACAGCCAGGGGGAAGTCATGGCGATGGCAGCCCTGCACTTGGGAATGGAGCAATGCTCGACCGACCGTGACAAACTCAAGGCGCTGAACGCAATGCTGCAAGAGGCCAAGGGCCACTGGGCCAGCTTCAACTCGGATACGGCCAAAGAAGTGCTGGTCTCGGGCGATGTTTCGGTCGGCATGATCTATGACGGTTTCGGCGCCAAAGCCCGCAGCGAAAAAGCCTCGCTGAAGTATGCGTTCCCCTCACAGGGCTATGTCGTCTGGATGGACAACGTCGTTCTTTTGAAAGACGCGCCCAACCGCGACAGCGCGATCAAGTTCATGGACTTTCTGCTTGAGCCGGAAAACATCGCCGCTGTTTCCAACTATGCGCGTTACGGCCTTGGTGTGAATGGCGCCGGAGAGTTCCTTGATCCCGAACTGGCCACCTTGCCAGAGTCCAACCCGCCCGCAGAAGCAGGCGCAGGTGTGTTCATCGAAGTGTGTGACGAAGCAACACAAGCGGTCTATGACAAGATCTGGACCAACCTGAAAAAGTAATCAGCACAAAAGGCCGCGCGTTTGCGCGGCCTTTTCTTCGCTCTTATTCGCGGTTTTCAAACTATGATCGTCGGCTTTTACCAATGCCCGTCTCCAAAGGGCGATTTGGATGTGGGGTTAGGGGCCGTGGAAACGGCGCTTCAATCTGCGGCAGACGCAAATGCCGATATGTTGGTCATGCCCGAGGTTTTCCTGCCGGGATATGGCGCAACAACCCAAGCCGCACCCGAAGGCTGGGACAGGGTTGAGCTGCGTTTATCCGAGTTGTGCCAGCACTACGGCACGGCTCTCACCATTGGATTGCCAGACTATCAATCAGGGCAGGTGTTCAACACGGCGGTGGTCTTTGACCCTGACGGAGGCACGCTGGCGCGCTATCGCAAGATCCAGCTTTTCGGAGAGGCCGAGAAAGCCCTTTACTCCCCCGGTACGGACCATGTTGTTTTTGGCTATCGCGGAAAAAAGTGGGGGTTGCTGATCTGTTACGATGTCGAGTTCCCCGAACACGTGCGCGCCCTCGTACGTGCGGGCGCTGACATCGTTCTGGTGCCAACCGCCAATATGAAGCCTTTCGTGAACGTCAATCGGATCATGGTGCCCAGTCGCGCGGCAGAAAACGGCGTGCCGCTGGTCTATGCCAATTATTGTGGAACCGAAGGCGCATTGTCCTACACCGGCATGTCTGTGATTTGCGGACCGGACGGCACCGCGCTTGCATCACAGGACCAGTCCACCGGTCTGTGCGTTGCCGAAATATTGGGCAACCCCGACGCGCAAGACATTCCCTTATCCACCCAACTGGCCGATTTTCAGCAACCGGGCTAGGCTAGGCGCTTTCTTTTTGGCGTGTTCTCGGGCAACATCCGGCGTATGGACTTGATACTGACTGACGATGAAACCGAGCTGGTCGCCGCTTGCGTCAACGCGATCGGGACCCCTGATTTTCCTCGCTTTATTGGCCAGCTTTGCGCGTCGCTTTGCAGTTCGGACAATGTATACCTTACTGTTCTGTTTGACAGTCTGGCGCCGGTCGCCCTTTACAGCAATCACGGCAAGGCCTCACAGCATGAACTGTTGAAACTATACCTTGAGGCCGCCTATTTGCTGGATCCGTTTGTTCTGCAGTTTCGCAGAAAACTGGGCGATCAGGTTCTGTCACTGGATGAAGTCGCCCCCGACGATTTCAAACAATCCGAATATTTCGCCAAGTTCTTTCGCGATATGGGGCTGCGTGACGAATGCGGCATGATCCTGCATTTTGATGCGCAAACTGCCCTGTTCTTTTCCATGGGCAACGAACTGTCTGGTGCTTCGGCCAAACCCGAACGTCTGAAAAATGCCTATCCGATTGTGTCCTCTCTTGCGCGTCGGCACTGGACCAACCTGTCACCGGACAACACGGATGGCGCGGGCCGGCTTGGGGCGCACCTGCAAGCCGCGTTTGATGCCTTCGGAACGTCCGTACTCAGCCCGCGAGAGGGCGAAATCGTGCGCATGATCCTCAAAGGGCACTCGTCCAAATCGATTGCGCGCGCTTTTGACAACAGCCCCGAAACCATCAAGGTGCACCGCAAGCGGATCTACACCAAGCTTGGCGTCGCCTCGCAGGGCGAGCTGCTATCGATTTTCCTCGAGGCATTGTCCAATATGCCTGCCACCGCAACGTGCGACCCTCTCGAATTTTATCTGATCACCGAGTGAACTGGCGCCACACCATCAGGGCAGTACCCCTTACAGGGGACTGATTGGCACCTTCGGTATGGCCTAGCATCAACGGCATGAACCGGAGTGAGGATAACCCGTCATGACCAAAACAGATGCCAATTCCGCTTGGGCCAAAGACCGGAACCATGTGTTGCACCCCTACACGGATTTTTCGACCTTCAAGGAAGAAGGCAGTCAGGTGATCGAGACCGCCAAAGGCATGTATGTGACCGACACGGACGGGCGCAAGTTGCTCGACGGGATTGCAGGGCTCTGGTGCGTGAACATCGGCCATGGCCGGCGCGAGATGGCCGAGGCCATTTCCGATCAGGTCCTGAAAATGCAGTATTACAACCCCTTTGGTCACTCGACCAGCGAACCGGCTGCAGAACTGGGTTACTGGCTGGCCAGCCATGCCCCCGGCAGCCTGAACCACGTCTATTACACGACGGGCGGCTCAACGGCGAATGACGCCGCCATCCGGCTGGTGCACTACTATTTCACAATGCGGGGACAGCACCGCAAGAAAAAGATCATCTCGCGCAATGATGCCTATCACGGCTCCACCTATGTGGCTGCAGAGCTGACCGGCATCCACGCCACCAAGAACAGCTTTGACAAGGTGGCCGAAAACCTGATCCATCATGTGTCGGCTGCGAACATGTATGCCAAACCACAGGACATGTCCGAAGAGGCCTACTGTGATTTCCTTGTGCAAGAGTTCGAGACCCGCATTCAACAGCTTGGTCCCGACAATTGCGCCGCCTTTATTGCCGAACCTGTGATGGGGGCAGGCGGCGTTCTGGTTGCGCCCAAAGGATATCACCGGCGTATGTGGGAGGTCTGCAAACGCCACGATATGCTCTATATCGCTGACGAAGTTGTCACCGCCTTCGGACGGCTTGGCGCGTGGTTCGCGTCCGAGGACGTGTTCGATTATCAGCCCGACATTCTGGTGTCCGCCAAAGGGGTCACCTCGGGGTATATTCCCTTGGGCGTGACGCTGATTTCGGATGAAATCTATGACGTGATCAGCCGCCCGCAATGCGAAGGGGGCGTCTTTTCCATGGGCTTGACCTATTTCGGTCATCCGGTTGCCTGCACCGCCGCCTTGAAGAATATCGAGATCATGGAAACCGAAGGCCTGCTGGCCAATTCCCGCGACGTCGGCAGCTATTTTCACGAGGCCGCACAAGGCCTCACCGATCTGGACATTGTGGGGGATGTCCGGGGGCACGGTCTTATGCTGGCGGTGGATCTGGTGGCTGACAAAGCTACGAAAGAAGGCTTCCCTGTCACCTCTCAAATGGGCGCGCGCGTGTTCAAGAAATGCATCGAAAACGGCGTTGTTGTGCGCCCTGTCGGGGACCGGATTGTCCTGTCTCCTCCGATCATTATCTCCAAAGACGAGGTGAACACGATTGTCTCGGCACTGCACAGTGCAATCACAGACGTCAGCAACGGTTGACCAAGGCGCCCTTCCAAAATCAACTGCCGAGGCCCCCTGGCCTCGGTATCCCAAACTTCGGGAAACGCTCTGGCAGTCGCATCCAAACAATTTTCAAGAAACGTCGTTGGAGCTAACAAAAGTCAAGTCGCGGATCGGGTGATCGCTTCATTCTCACACGCAGAATGTAACCGATGGATTCGTAAATGCCCGCCTCTGTGCTCTCTGCTGCCAACCCGATCCCGCCGCTCGCCGGACGGATCCGTATGGTGCATGGGGCAATCGTTGTGGCCACCGTTTTGCTGTTTGTTCTGCAAATGGCGCTCCCGTCTCTGGCACATGACGCAAAAGGCGAATGGATCGAAATCTGCTCGGAATACGGGATTTCGATGGTTCAGATCGAGGTCGACGAAGCCGGCACCCCACAAGAGAAACCCTGTCCCGAATGCGAGGATTGCGTGTGTAGCGCAGCCGCTGATGTGTCCCCGTTCCTGAACAGCGCCATGGGCGTTGCGCACTGGGTGGCTTTGGGGGCAGGGGCGAAGGCTGCGCCATTTGATATCTTGCCCCCCAATCGGAAAATCCGGCCCGAAACACGTGGCCCCCCGACCGCCCCCAATTTCATAACAACGCGCGCGCCGCGTGTGTTCAAAGCGTCATTCCCATCAAAAGGAGGTGCGCTGTGAACTCGAAGCGCGCAATCTACTCTTGGTTAACTGTGCTGATCGTCTCTTTGATGTCGATCATCCCTATGCAGGCACAGGCCGACAGTCTCGCCAGTTTTTTGCCGGATATCGCGCCTGCTGACCTTGCGCCGGACGCCGATGCATTTGGCCCCATTCGCGAAGACGTGGGTGTCGCACCTGTTCTGAAAGGCGGCGAAACCATCGCTTGGGCCTTTCTGACCTCTGATTTTGTTGGCACCACCGGGTACTCGGGCAAGCCTATCCATGTGATTGCATCCATCGATGCCGACGCCGTTTTGACCGGTGTAAAGCTGGTCAAACACTCGGAACCGATTGTGTTGATCGGTATTCCCAACTCGAAAATGCTGAAGCTGACCGAAGGCTATGCGGGTCTTGACCTCAAGGTCGAGGCGGAAACCGGCGGCGAAGGCCATGACCTCGACATCATTTCGGGGGCGACCGTCACCATCATGGTGATTGACGACAGCATTGTGCGCGCAGGTCTCAAAGTTTCTCGTGCCCTCGGGTTGGGCGGTTTGTCTCCCATCACGTCCGACGGCCCCAAACGTGAAATCGACATGACCATTGATCGGGCTCTGGATTGGGACACAATGACCGGAGACGGATCTGTGCGCCGCATGACGCTGGACATTGGCCAGATCAACAAAGCCTTTGAAGACACCGGCGATGAACGGGCCGCAAAACGCCCCGAAGCGGGCGCGGTGGACGACACCTTTATCGACATGCATATGGCGCTGGTCAGCGTGCCCTCGATCGGCCGCAGCCTGCTCGGAGACGCCGAATACGAGAACCTTGTTGCGTGGCTGGAACCGGGTGAGCAGGCGATCCTTGTTCTGGGCCGTGGCGCCTACAGCTTTAAAGGGTCGGGATATGTTCGGGGCGGCATTTTTGATCGCATCCAGCTTATCCAGGGCGACAATGGCGTGCGTTTCTTTGACAAACAACAGCGCCGCTTGGGGGCTTTGGCCACAGGGGACAGCCCCTCTTTCACCGAGCTGGACATCTTCAAAATTCCCGCAGACGCCGAATTTGACCCCACCGAACCCTTCCGTCTTCAGCTTCTGGTCCAACGTGCGGTTGGCGCAATCGAGAAGATCTTTCTGACCTATGACCTCGGCTATAAACTGCCCGAGAGTTTCCTGCTGCCCGTCGCTGCGCCCGTAGTCGTCGATGACGCCACAGACGAGGCCGCCGCCAAGTCCGCGCTTTGGAAACGCATCTGGAAAGACAAACAGGTGGAAATCGCCGTGCTGGGCCTCATGCTTCTGGTGCTGACGGCTGTCTTCTTCTTCCAGTTTCAGGCGACGATGAATGCGCGTGTCTTCTACTGGTTCCGCATCGGCTACCTGTCTGTCACGCTGGTCTTTCTGGGATGGTATGCCAACGCCCAACTGTCCGTCGTCAACCTGATGGCGCTGGCGGGCAGCCTCAGATCAGGCTTTACGTGGGACGCGTTCCTGATGGACCCTCTGGTGTTCATCCAGTGGTTCGCGGTGGCCGCTGCCCTGCTGTTCTGGGGACGTGGCGCCTATTGCGGCTGGCTGTGCCCCTTTGGTGCCCTGCAAGAGCTGACCAACAAACTCGCCTGTGCGCTGAAGGTGCCGCAATGGACCTTGCCATGGGGGCTGCACGAACGCCTCTGGCCCCTGAAATACATGATCTTCCTCGGCCTCTTTGCCTTGTCGATGGTGTCGATCCCGCTGGCCGAAACCTATGCCGAGATCGAGCCGTTCAAAACCGCGATCATTCTGAAGTTCGTGCGTGACTGGCCGTTCGTCGTGTTTGCCTTGCTGCTGCTGTTGGCCGGTCTGTTCATCGAACGCTTCTATTGCCGTTACCTGTGCCCGCTCGGGGGGGCATTGGCCATCCCCGCGCGCATCCGCATGTTCGACTGGCTGCGCCGATACAAGGAATGCGGCAGCCCCTGCCAGACATGCGCCAATGAATGCCCCGTTCAGGCGATCCACCCCACCGGTGAAATCAACCCGAACGAATGTGTCGACTGCCTGCACTGTCAGGTTCTCTACCAGTCCGAAACCAAATGTCCGGTCGTCATCCGTCAGCTCAAGCGACGGGCGAAGGTCGGCTCGGCTGAGATCAAGATCCCTGTGGGTCAACCGCCGAAAAATCACCCGAATGCCAAACCGACTTAGGATTCTTGAAGGAGGAAACCATGTCTGAAGAAATCAAAAAAGGCCTATCGATGACCCGCCGCGGTATGCTCGGCGCCACTGCAACCGGAGCCGTTCTGGCCACCACCGGTGTCGGCGGCTCAATGCTCGGCGCCACCCCCGCCCAGGCGGCTGGTGCCAAGGTGAACCTCGCGCCGGGCGAGCTCGACGAATACTACGGTTTCTGGTCCTCGGGCCAGACCGGCGAGCTGCGCATTCTGGGCATGCCGTCGATGCGTGAACTGATGCGCGTGCCCGTGTTCAACCGCTGCTCGGCCACCGGCTGGGGCCAAACCAACGAGTCCCTGAAAATCCTGACCGAGGGCCTCTTGCCCGAGACCAAGGAATTCCTCGCCGCCAACGGCAAGGTCACCTATGACAACGGCGACCTGCACCACCCGCACATGTCGTTCACCGATGGCACCTATGATGGCCGCTATCTGTTCATGAACGACAAGGCCAACACCCGTGTGGCCCGCGTGCGTTGCGATGTGATGAAAACAGACAAGATCATCGAAATCCCCAACGCCCATGACATCCACGGTCTGCGCCCGCAAAAATTCCCACGCACGGGCTATGTCTTTGCCAATGGCGAACACGAAGCCCCGCTGGTGAACGATGGCAAAATCCTTGATGACCCGTCGCAATATGTGAACATCTTTACCGCCATTGATGGCGACGAGATGGAAGTCGCATGGCAGGTGATCGTGTCGGGCAACCTCGACAACACCGATTGCGATTATCAAGGCAAATATGCCTTCTCGACCTCGTATAACTCGGAAATGGGTGTGAACCTCTCCGAGATGACCGAGAACGAGATGGACCACGTTGTTGTCTTCAACATCAAGGCCATCGAAGAGGCCATCGCCGCTGGAAACTATCAGGAACTGAAAGGCGCCAAGGTTGTCGACGGCCGTAAAGAAGCCAAAAGCAACTTTACCCGCTACATCCCGATCCCGAACTCGCCCCACGGCGTGAACGCGGCACCGGACAAACGCCACATCTGTATCAACGGCAAACTGTCCCCCACCGTTTCGGTGATTGATGTTCAGAAACTGGATGCGCTGTTCACCGATGGTGCCGACGAACGCTCGGCGATTGTGGCCGAACCACAGCTGGGCCTTGGCCCGCTTCACACCGCGTTCGACAACAAGGGCAACGCCTATACAACGCTGTTCCTCGACAGCCAGGTTGTGAAATGGAACATCGAAGATGCCATCGCGGCCTTTGCTGGCAAAGACGTGGATCCGATCAAAGACAAGGTCGACGTGCATTACCAACCGGGTCACAACTCGACTTCGATGGGCGAAACCTCCGAGGCTGACGGCAAGTGGCTGATTTCGATGAACAAGTTCTCGAAAGACCGCTTCCTGAATGTCGGTCCGCTGAAGCCTGAAAACGAACAGTTGATCGATATCTCGGGCGACAAGATGAAGGTGGTCCATGATGGCCCGACCTTTGCTGAACCGCACGATTCCATCATTGTGCACCGCTCGAAGGTGAACCCCGTCGATGTCTGGGACCGGAACGATCCGATGTGGGCCGACGCGCGCGCACAGGCCGAGGTCGACGGCATCGATCTGGACGATTGGCAGGACACTGTCATCCGCGACGGCAACAAGGTCCGCGTCTACATGTCCAGCCAGGCCCCGAACTTTGCTCTCGAGCAGTTCTCGGTCAAGCAAGGCGACGAGGTCACCGTGATTGTTACCAACCTTGATGACATCGATGACCTGACCCACGGCTTCTGTATGGCGAACTTTGGCGTTGCCATGGAAATCGGCCCACAAGCCACCGCATCCGTGACCTTCGTTGCGGAACGTCCCGGTGTGCACTGGTTCTATTGCCAGTGGTTCTGTCACGCCCTCCACATGGAGATGCGCGGCCGGATGTTTGTAGAACCTCGCGAGGCATAAACCGATGAAATGGCTTCTGACCGCTCTGACATTACTGACCGCTGACTGCGTCCTGGCGGCGGATTGGGACGTGCCGGCGCGGGCCGGAGCCATTTCAAAAACTCTGGCGCAGGCGGCGGATGGGGACACCCTTCGCCTGCGTCCCGGCCTCTATCTCGAAAATGTCGTGCTGGACCGGCCTGTCATTCTGGACGGGCAGGGGCACGCGACAATTGACGGGCAGGGCAACGGCAGTGTGATCACGGTCACCGGCACAGACATCACCGTCACAGGCGTGACCGTGATCGGGTCCGGTTCCTCTCACGAGACGATCGACAGCGGCATCAAGCTGACCAAGACCGCACGCGCGCCGCAGATTACCGACAATGTTGTTTTGGGAAACCTCTATGGCATCGACATCCACGGGGCGCGCAATGCCTATGTCGCGGGAAACCGGATCGAAGGACGTCTGGATCACCACGTGAACGCGCGCGGCAACGGTGTGTATGTCTGGAATGCCCCCGGCGCCGTGGTTGACGGCAATGACATCCGGTTCGGGCGGGACGGTATCTTTGTCAATTCAAGCCGTAAGAACATCTTTCGCAACAACCTGTTTCGCGACCTGCGTTTCGCGGTGCATTATATGTATGCCGACGACAGCGAAGTCTCGGGCAACGTCTCGATCGGCAACGATCTGGGGTATGCGGTGATGTTTTCGACGCGGGTGCGGGTGGTCGACAACGTGTCGGTCAACGACCGCGAACATGGCGTGATGCTGAACTATACCAACCGCAGCGAGATCCGCGGGAACTATGTACAAAACGCACAAGAGAAGTGCACATTTTTGTACAATTCACACAAAAACCAGTTTTCGGACAACTGGTTCGAAGGGTGTGGCATCGGAATCCACTTTACCGCAGGCAGCCAGAAAAACCGCATTCTGGGAAATGCCTTTGTCGGAAACCGGACGCAGGTGAAATTTGTCTCTTCCAAATGGCACGAGTGGTCCGAAGAGGGCCGCGGCAACTATTGGAGCGACAATGCGGCCTATGATGTGAACGGCGACGGGATCGGCGATGCCCCGTACCGCCCGAATGACAGTATGGACCATGTTTTATGGACCCAACCTGCGGCGAAGATGTTGCTTGGATCGCCCGCAGTTCAACTGGTGCGCTGGTCTCAGGCCGCCTTTCCGGCCCTGTTGCCGGGCGGCGTGATTGACAGCAATCCCCTTATGAAACCCGTCAGACCAGACGTTAGCGAAAAGGTGCCTCATGACGGATAAGGCTCTGGAAATAAGTCAAGTTTTCAAAAAACGGGGCGCGACACCGGTATTGCAGGACGTGACCCTGAACGTCGCCACCGGAGAGCGCGTTGCCCTGCTTGGTCACAACGGTGCCGGTAAATCAACGTTGATCAAATCGGTGCTGGGGCTGACCCCGATCCACGGCGGTTCAATCCGCGTGTCGGACGCCAAACCGGGCAGCGGCAAGGCCCGCCGCCTGACCTCGTTTTTGCCCGAGGCAATCAGCTTTCATCCGGCTCTGACGGGGCGCGAACAGCTCACCCTGTTTGCTCAGCTGTCGGGCGAAAAACCGGATATCGCGGCACTGCTGGAGCGTGTCGGTCTGGCCGACGCCCTTGATCGCCGCATTGGCACCTATTCCAAAGGCATGCGCCAGCGTCTGGGTCTGGCACAAGTTCTTTTGGGCAAACCTGCGGTGGCTCTTCTGGACGAGCCGACCAGCGGTCTTGACCCGATCTCGCGTCAGGATCTATATGAAATCATTGATGAATTAGCGGGTCAGGGCACAGCCGTCTTGATCGCCAGCCACGCCCTGACCGAGGTTGAGGCCCGCACGGATCGCATCGCCATCATGCGCAAGGGACGCGTCGTTGCGGATGACACGCTTGCGGGACTAAGCCGCCGCGCGGGACTTCAAACCAAAATACGCATCCGTGCCTCGCACAATGCAGATCTGATCGCGCGCCACATCGGGGGGCAGCGGATCAATGGGGCTTCTGTCGAAATTGCCTGTGACGTTGGTGACAAAATGGCGGCGCTTCGCCAGATCACCAGCCTTGGCGGCGAGGTCGAGGACATCGAAATCACCCCGCCGGGTCTGGAAGACCTGTACCGCCACTACGCACAGGAGATCAGACAATGACACGTTTTCTTGCCATCGCATCTTGCGAGATGCGCATTCTTCGCCGCAACAGATGGTTGTTCATGGCCACGCTGATCATGGTTTTGTTCGCCCTTGCGCTGACTTTTGCAGGCAGCGCGCCAACGGGTGCCCTTGGCGTTGATATGTTGACGATATCCGTTGCCTCGATGACAACGCTTTCCGTTTATCTTGCCCCTCTTTTGGCACTGATGATCTCATTCGACGCGATTGCAGGGGACGCCGACCGAGGCAGTCTGGCCCTGTTGCTGTCCTATCCCGCCAGCCGTGGCGAGGTTCTTTTGGGTAAGTTCGCGGCGCATCTGGCGGCCTTGGCCTTTGCCATGATTGTGGGCTTTGGGGCTGCGGGGGCCGTTGCGGCGTGGTTCGGCGGCGCGGGCACGGACAGCCTGATCGCGCTGGGCCGGTTGATCGCAACCTCGATCTTGCTCGGGGGCGTGTTTCTAACACTTGGATATCTGATGTCTGCACTCAGCAAAAGCGCAACCTCGGCCGCAGGCATGTCTGCCGGATTGTGGGTGATTTTTGTGGTGTTGTTTGATCTTGGCCTTTTGGGGGCCGTTGTGGCCGATGACGGTGGCATGTTCACCAAGAAGATATTCCCGTGGGTCATGGTGGCCAATCCCGCCGATGCGTTTCGGGTGTGGAATATGGCGGCCTCAGATGGCGTTGCCCTGGCCAGCGGGATGACAAGCGCGGCGAAAGCCTTGCCCGTTTGGGCCGCGCCTTTGTCTCTCATGATTTGGCCGTTTCTGGGGTTCGCGGCGGCGCGCGGTGTTTTTGCAAGGATAGAGCCATGAAACAATTTGCCTTGGTATTGATGGCACTCGCCGTGTTGGGCGGTTGCAAGGAAGAGGCTGCAAAGGCTCCTCCGGCGCCTGTTGATCTGACCGAAACGGCGCTCAGCTATTTCTGTCAGATGAACATTGCGGAACATGGGGGCCCGAAAGGGCAAATCCATCTTGAGGGCTATCCCGCGCCGATCTTCTTTGCGCAGGTGCGCGACCTCGTGGTGTATCTGAAAAGCCCCGAAAGAGACGCCGATATTGTTGCCATCTATGTGAGCGATATGAACGCCGCGTCGAGCTGGGAAGAGCCGGGGTTTGACAATTGGATCATGGCGCAGGAAGCGGTGTTTGTCGTCGGCGCACGCGTCGCAGGCGGCATGGGCGCACAGGAAGTGGTCCCTTTCTCGGATGCAGAGGGCGCGCAGGCTTTCGTCGAAAACTATGGGGGGGCGGCAATGACATTGGACGATATCCCGGATGAAGACGTGCTGGGGCCAATTGATTTCAAAATGAAGCTGGAGACACCGTCATGAGCCTGTTGAACCGCCGAGGTTTTCTGACGATTGCGGCTGCGAGCGCCGTTGTTCCTGTGGGGGCCAGAGCCAGCCAGCCGGCGGTTTGGTCGGGCCGCGCGATGGGCGCAGCTGTGTCCATGCAACTTGTCGGAGTGGATGAAACCAGATCGGAAATGGTCTTTCAAAAGGTCGAAAATGAACTGGAGAGATTGGAATACATCTTCAGCCTGTTTCGCACCGAGTCCGAGATAAGTCGTTTGAACCGCGATGGGGTTCTGCGGTTGCCTTCGCCTGATCTTTTGGCCGTTCTGGGGCTGGCGGGCACAGTGCACCGCGCCAGCGCTGGGCGTTTTGATCCGACGATCCAACCTGTTTGGCAGGCTTTGGCGGAAGGACGACCCGTTGAAGAGGTCACGGACAAGGTGGGCTGGTCGCGGCTGCGCTTTGACGCAGGCATAGTTGAAGTCGATGGGGCGCTGACCTTGAATGGTATTGCGCAGGGCGCGATCACCGATCGCATTGTTGCGTTGTTGCGGTCTTTGGGGTTGCGCGACGTTCTGGTTGATATGGGTGAGATCGCAGCTTTGGGTCATCGGGCAGATGGACATCCATGGGCGGTTGGGGTTGCCGATCCGGACGCACGGATCGTGGCGCGGTTGAACCTGTCCAACCGTGCCGTGGCTACCTCGGCACCACGGGCAACGTTGGTGGGGGCAGGGCAAGGTCACATCCTGTCGCCGGTCGGGGCCACGACCATGCACAACCTTGTATCGATTTCGGCGCCTCACGCGGCCTTGGCGGATGCCCTGTCGACGGCTGCTTGTCTTATGCCCGCGCATGAAATCGACGGGATGCTTGCCACATTTTCGGGAACCAAACTCGAAGTGCTGGCCTGAACGATCAAGGTCATCGGGGAAAAGGGGGCAGCTTATCGGGCTGCCCTTTTTCTATTTATCCGAAAGGTGTGGGGGCGCGTCTGCCTCATCCATCAGGCCTCGCACCCATTTGCCCAAAAGCCATGTTGCCGGAATTCCCAACGGGACAGAGCACCAAAGCGCCAGATGCGGGGAAATGGCGGGCAAGCCGATGGCCTGCCACATCAGCCCGAGAAGAAACAGGTTGATGGCCACCGCTGCCATCGCAAACGGATAAAACACGAGGGAGAGTTTTCTGACGGTCCATCGGGTTTGCGCGTCGGGCATAAAGGCAGTCTCACATAGTTTCTGGGTTGGTCTGAGGGCCATGTTGTGCATCCCTTTTCGGGCTTTGCATTGACTTTGGTTAGGTGTTTTTTCCTTTTATTTTCAAGGCGCACGCGGCTGCTGCACACAAAACCTGATCTGCTTGACTTTCGTTAAGGCCCTCCGCGTTCAGGATCGGCATTTTCTCTAAATCAACAATCAAGGCGCAAAGGAGAGCCCAATGCGCGAAGTCATGACCAAAAGCATGGCCCGGAACATATTCTATGGCGGGTCCCTGTTTTTCATCATCATCTTCCTGGGACTATCAATCCACTCGCATCGCTACATCGTCACAACCTCGACCAATGCAGAGACGCTGACCGAAAGCGTCGCCGCCGGCAAAAAGGTTTGGGAAGACAAGGCATGCATCAACTGTCATTCGATCCTTGGGGAGGGTGCCTATTTCGCGCCCGAAGTCGCCAATGTGATGACCCGCTGGGGCGTCGCTGACGACCCCGAAGGCGCGTTTGACATGCTCAAAGGCTGGATGGATGCCCAGCCGACCGGCATCGAAGGCCGCCGTCAAATGCCCCAGTTCAACCTGAGCGACGAAGAGGTCCAGAACCTGACCGACTTTTTCCTCTGGGTCGAGACAATCGACGCGCAGGGCTGGCCACCGAATGAAGCGGGCTAAGGAGACAGAGACATGAAATATCAAACGCAAAGAATTGCCCTCGTCTATTTTGCCGTGGCGATGGGCCTGTTCGTGGTGCAGGTTCTGGGCGGCCTTCTGGCTGGCTGGATCTATGTGGCACCAAACACGCTTTCCGAGGTGCTGCCGTTCAACATCGTGCGTATGCTGCATACCAATTCGCTTATTGTGTGGCTGATCACCGGCTTCTTCGGTGCCGCCTATTTCCTGATACCGGAAGAGGCGGAACGCGAAATCCACAGCGAAAAACTGGCCTATATCCAGCTGGCGATCCTTGTGATCGGCACATTGGGTGTGGTCGTGACCTATACCTTCAACCTGTTCGAGGGGAACTGGCTTCTGGGCAAAGAAGGCCGCGAGTTCATCGAACAGCCCAAATGGGTCAAGGCGGGGATCGTCGTCGCGGCGCTGATCTTTCTTTACAACGTGTCGATGACGGTTCTGAAGGGCCGGAAAACCGCAATCACAAATATCCTTCTTCTGGGGCTTTGGGGATTGGCGCTTCTATTCCTGTTCAGCTTTTACAATCCCGACAACCTGTCGCTCGACAAACAGTACTGGTGGTACATCGTCCACCTGTGGGTTGAGGGTGTTTGGGAGCTGATCATGGCGTCCATTCTGGCCTATCTGATGCTGAAACTGACGGGTGTGGACCGTGAAGTGGTCGAAAAGTGGCTCTATGTCATTGTCGCGGCTGCGTTGTTCTCGGGTATCCTTGGCACCGGCCACCACTATTACTGGATCGGGACCCCGGGATACTGGCAGTGGATCGGGTCGATCTTCTCGGCGCTCGAGGTTGTTCCGTTCTTTGCCATGATGGCTTTTGCCTTCGTCATGGTCTGGAAGGGGCGCCGCGACCATCCCAACAAAGCCGCTCTTTTGTGGTCGCTCGGCTGTGCGACGCTGGCGTTCTTTGGCGCAGGTGTCTGGGGCTTTCTGCATACGCTACACGGGGTGAACTACTATACTCACGGAACGCAGATCACGGCGGCCCACGGACATCTCGCCTTCTTCGGGGCCTATGTTTCCTTGAACCTCGCGATCTTCAGCTACGCCATGCCGATCCTGCGCGGGCGCGATCCCTATAACCAGGTGCTGAACATGGCGTCGTTCTGGATGATGTCGGGCGGTATGGTCTTCATGACCTTCGTGCTGACGTTTGCGGGGACCATCCAGACACATCTGCAACGTGTTCTGGGCGATTACTTCATGGACGTGCAGGACCAGCTGGCGATCTTCTATTGGATGCGCTTCGGGTCCGGCGCGGTGTTTGTGATCGGGGCAATCTTGTTTGTCTATGCCATGTGGGTGCCGCGCAAAGAGGTGATTGACACCGGCGCTGCCCAAAGCCCTGCGGAGTGATGGATATGGATGGATCAATTCCGCCGAAGACTGAAAAAGGGACGGGGGCGGCTGACGCCCCCTTCTACCTCGCTCAAAGTGATGAGCGCGAGGTGTTCAGGGCCGCCGCAGACAACAACCTACCGATTCTTCTCAAAGGTCCAACCGGATGCGGCAAAACCCGCTTTGTGGCGCATATGGCCGCGCAGTTGGAGCGCCCTTTATACACGGTTGCCTGTCACGATGATCTGGCGGCGTCCGACCTGATCGGGCGCTACCTTTTAAAAGGGGGAGAAACCATCTGGGTGGATGGGCCGCTGACTCGCGCAGTGCGCGAAGGCGCGATCTGCTATCTGGATGAGGTGGTCGAGGCCCGCAAGGATGTAACCGTTGTGTTGCACCCGCTGACCGACGACCGGCGTATTCTGCCCATTGATCGCACCGGCGAAGAGCTCGAGGCGGCACCGGGCTTCATGCTCGTGGCGTCCTATAATCCTGGCTATCAGAGCATTCTGAAAACTTTGAAACCGTCAACGCGGCAACGTTTCATTTCGGTGGAATTCGATTTTCCCGCACCTGACGTCGAAATTCGGGTGGTCGCCGCAGAAAGTGGTTTGCCGATCGACCGCGTGAAGCCGCTGGTGCGTCTGGCCGGAAAGCTGCGCGATCTCAAAGGGCAGGATCTGGAAGAGGGCGTGTCGACACGGCTGGTGGTTTATGCGGCGACCCTGATTGCCCAAGGCATGAACGTAGATCGCGCCATTCGCGCCGCAATGATCGAACCACTGACCGATGACGAAGACATCAAACGGGGCTTGCTTGATTTGGTCGCAGCGGTCTTTGGATAGAGGCGGATATGGTCAAAATCGACTTTGAACCTTGGGAGCCCGAAGAAACCGTCGGAAAGATATGGCACAGTTTTGCCAGCCGTCTTGATGCGCCAGAAGTACATGACGGTGCGGCTGTTGCCCTGTCAGAGGTCGCGGGCCGGTTGGCGGTGCTGTTTCGTGGTTTGGGGGGGAACCCAAGTGTCGAGCTTCGGCCGGTCGCAGACGAGGTTTCGCACCACCGGCTAAGCTGGCGTCGCAGATTGGGGACCGAGGTTGAATTGGTTCCCTGCGCCAGCTTTGATGGGGAAGTGCTGCGCTTGCCTGCCCGCCTTGCGGTGTTGCCGACGCGCGAAGCGAACGCCGCGTTGTATGTCTGGCTGGCAGCGGTTTCGGCCCACACGCAATCGGCTGTTGATGACGCCGATCCGCTGGTGTCGGACCTGCGCAGGCTTTGGTGCGTGCGCCGTATGGTCGAGGCCACGTTAAAAAATGCGCCGGGCATGCGGGATCTTTATGCCGCCTTGTGCGAGGGTATCTTGCATTATCGCGCCCAAACAGAGGCAGCAGGGATCGAAGGGCAAGTCGAGGCGCTGGTGCGTCATCTCTTGGGGCGCTCGTTGCCCGCCCATGCCAGCACACTGTGGCAGGCCCTTGAAACCGGCGATTTCGAAGGGTTGGTTGCTCCAAAGAATTACCGTCCGTTTCGGCCGGTTCCCGTGTGGCCGGATGTTCGCGCTGTGCGTTTTTCACAGCCTCATGAAGTCGAACACCCCGAGGTCGAAGGCGTGGCCGAAGACCCCACTGAAGAGAAAACTCGCCGCGCCACGCGGCGCAAGTCGGATCAGGCAGAGCGCAGTGACAGCTTCATCCTGCACAAGTTCGAAGCCATTCTGAGTTGGGCTGAATTCCTGAACCTGAACCGTCGTGTAGATGACGATGATCCTGACAATGCCAAAAAGGCCGTTGATGATCAGGACGAGATCGGTCTGGGGCAAATCTCGAAAGCTCCGCCGACAAAACTTAAGCTGCATCTTGATCTGGCCCCTGAAGATGTTGATCGCGAACGGCTTTCGGGACGGGTTCTCTATCCGGAATGGGATGTGCGCAGCGGTCAATATCTGCCTGATCATTGTTGTGTTTTGACCAGCACTGTTGTCCCCACTAAAGACCAATCCCTGTTCACGCATGATGCGGCCGCGGCCAGACGCATTCGCACCGTGAAACGTCAGTTCGAGGCGCTGCGTCCGGGGCGGGTGACCACGCGGGGGCATCTGGACGGCGATCTTCTGGACATGGATGCTGCCGTTCGGGCGCAGGTGGATCACCATGCAAAGGGCGACGGCAGCGACCGCATATGGCTTCAATCCCGCCCCGAGGCGCGCGACCTTGCAGTGTCGATCTTGTTGGACGTGAGCCGGTCAACCGAAAGCTCGGTGTCGGGGCGCGCGGTCATCGATATCGAACGCGAGGCCCTGGATGCTTTGGCGTGGGGGTTACAGGCATGCGGCGATGATTTTGCGATACACGCGTTTTCATCGTTAAAGCGTGATCGGGTCTACATCCAGAAATGCAAAGGTTTTGACGAGCCGATGGGGGCGCTTGTTGAGCAACGCATCGCCAGTCTGTCGCCCGGTTTTTATACCCGTTTGGGGGCGGCCATACGCCATATGTCGGCAGACCTGTCCGCACAACGCCAAAAGCGCAGGCTTTTGTTGGTGATCACGGATGGCAAGCCCAATGATCTTGATCATTATGAAGGGCGGCACGGGATAGAAGACACGCATATGGCAGTACGCGAAGCCCGCCGCGCAGGCCACACGGTGTATGGTGTGACGGTTGACCGAACGGGCAAAAGATGGTTCGCGCGGATGTTCGGCCAAGGCAAATTTACGGTTGTGCCCGAGCCGGACAGATTGATCTTTGCGCTACCGCAAATCTATAAACAGCTGGTCGCGGGATAACTGTACCCGCACGCATTTGGGGCCGTCAGGGATATCAAAAAGGCCGTATCGCACCTTTGATCACTCGGCGTTGTCAACAAAGGTTTGAAGCACGCCGATGTCTTCGATCAAGGCGTGGTTCTTTTCGATTTTTACGCCAAACTGTTTCAGGCGCATAAAGGCGCGCGAAAGGCTTTCCGGTTTCATACCAAGCTTTCCAGCAATCAGCACCTTGTCATAAGGCAAGGTCACCATACAGCTTCCCTCTCTGCAATCACTCAGATCCAGCAAAAACTCAGCGACCCGTTGACCACCGGTTTGTGCCTTGAGTTGTTCCAGCTGGGCAACCAGCGAATGCAGGTGCGTAAAGGTTGACGACAACACGGACAATGCCACTTCGGTGTCGTGACGGATCAGATCAATCAGAACCGATGTGGGGATATGCATGACATGGCACCGCGTCGCGGCCATTCCGGACACCGGATACGGCAGGTTCTTGAGCGCGACCGCCTCGCCAAAGCTTTCGCCTTTGGTAAAGATGCTGACAACGGCCTCGGTGCCGTTTGGCGTGACACGATACAGTTTGACCCATCCGTCGATCACGACGTGGATCACGTTTGCCACTTCTTCCTGAATGAACAACGTCTCTCCGCGTTCATGTTGTTTCCAGATGGCTTTGGACAACACGGCGTCAACGTGTTGCGCTGGCAAGGACTTTATCAAAAGCGAATTGCGCGCAATCGCCTTTTGCATTTGATGCGGCATGGGGGCGCCTTTCATGTCGTGGTCTGCGTTTGACGCAAGCCACATGTGTAAAGCCTAGGCGCGCCTCGCACAAGAACCACTCCGGCTGTACCGAAATCCAAAGAGGGCAGCGGGGCGGGCGTGACGGCGAGGGGCAGCGGAAAATGATGCAGGAAAGGGCAGAAGCGGTTTTCGGGGGGCAACTGCGCTCTGCTTTCTGGTGTGACGCTTGAAGACAATTTGAAATCGGGTACGTTTTGAACACCTGCGGCACACTGGGCTGTTCGCGCGATCTCAATACAACAGGTTCAATCATGCCAAAATACAGAACTCTTCTTGGCGGCGAGATGCATGACTTTGGAACGCTGGCCCGCCTTATGGCGGCGGCCACGCCACCCCGATCTGGTGATAGCCTTGCAGGACTGGCCGCCCGAACCGAGGTTGAACGCGTTGCCGCCCAGATGGTTCTGGCCGATCTGCCCTTGCGCGTGTTTTGCCGAGAGGCGCTTGTCCCCTACGAGACTGACGAGGTGACCCGCCTGATTATCGATACCCATGATGCGGATGCCTTTGGCGTTGTGGCCCATATGACGGTTGGACAATTTCGTGACTGGTTGCTGTCCGAGGCCGCGACGGGCGCCGTTCTGGCGCGGCTTGCCCCCGGTTTGACACCTGAAATGGTCGCAGCGGTGTCCAAGTTGATGCGCAATCGGGATTTGATTGCAGTTGCGCGAAAGATCACCGTCAAAACGGCGTTCCGGACAACCTTAGGGCTGCCGGGGCGGATCGGATCACGGTTGCAACCCAACCACCCGACGGATGATCTGGCAGGTATTGCGGTCTCGACACTGGATGGGCTTGTGTTTGGGGTGGGGGATGCGGTGCTGGGCGTGAATCCGGCGACCGACAATATTCCAACGGCGATGGCAATTCTCGACATGTTGGAGGACCTGAGGTGCCGCCATGCCATCCCCACACAAACCTGTGTGCTAACCCACATCACAAACTCGATCCAGATGATCGAACGTGGCGCGCCGGTTGATCTTGTGTTCCAGTCGGTCGCAGGAACGGAGGCAGCGAACAAGGGATTTGGTGTTGATATGTCCTTGTTGCACGAAGCCCATGATGCGGCGCGGTCGCTGGATCGGGGCACTGTGGGCCAGAACGTCATGTACCTTGAAACCGGGCAGGGGGCGGCGTTGTCGGCAGATGCGCACCACGGCGTCGATCAACAAACCCTCGAGGCACGTGCCTATGCGGTTGCGCGGGCGGTTGAGCCGCTGATCGTGAATACCGTGGTCGGGTTTATCGGCCCAGAATACCTGTTTGACGGTAAGGAAATTATTCGCGCCGGTCTGGAAGACCATTTTTGCGGCAAGATGCTTGGCCTGCCGATGGGGGTGGATGTTTGCTATACCAACCACGCCGAGGCTGATCAGAATGATATGGATGTGCTGATGACCCTTTTGGCATCGGCAGGGGTGCACTTCCTGATCGCCGTACCGGGGGCGGATGACATCATGTTGAATTACCAAAGCCTGTCTTATCACGACATTGCCTATCTTCGAAACGCGCTGGGCTTTCGTGCGGCACCAGAATTCGAAGCCTGGCTTGAGGAAATGGGGTTTGTGGATACGGCGGGGGCGTTGCTGCCTGATGCCGCGCCGTCACGCCGATTGCTGGAGATGGCGCAATGAGCACACCCACCAAGGACCCTTGGGCGCGGGTGCGCGCCGCCACACCGGCACGTGTTGGTCTCGGCCGCAGTGGGACAGCCCTGCCCACCAAACACAGTCTTGAATTCCAGTATGCCCACGCAAGGGCCCGTGATGCGGTGCACAGGCAAGTTGATCTGGCATGTCTTGAGGACGATCTGGCCCCTCTTGAGGTAGTGCGGGTCAATAGCGCCGCTGCGGACCGCGCAACCTATCTCAGGCGGCCGGATCTTGGGCGCCGTCTGGAGGAGGGAAGCAGGCTTAGCCCCGAAATCAGCACCGCGCCGGATATCGTCTTTGTCATTGCCGACGGCCTGTCTGCGGATGCCGTGCAAACCCATGCTGCGGCAGTGACGCGCGCTGCAATGGAGGCTTTGCCAGAGTTCACCATTGCGCCGGTATTTCTGGCGTCGCAGGCGCGGGTGGCAATCGGGGACGAAATTGGCGCGATGCTGGGCGCGCGTCTTGTCATCCTGCTGGTGGGTGAACGGCCCGGCCTGACCGTTGCGGACAGTTTGGGGGCCTATCTCACCTACCGTCCCGAAGTGGGACGCAGAGACAGCGAACGCAATTGCATTTCAAACATTCACGGTCAGGGTGGGTTGGACTATGCCACGGCGGCGCGAAAAATCGCGTGGTTGACGCGCGAGGCCCTGCGCATCGGTGTGACTGGCACGGCATTGAAAGAAGATGCCGAGGTCTTGGGCGACACCACGGTGGATATATTGCCCGACTAACGGGTCGTCATCGACCTGTTCTGCAAGGTAGGTTTCCAGCGATGGGTACATCGCCAGAAATGTCTGTATGATCCGGTGTTACGACCTTGGGCGTTCTTTTTTCGGATCGTAATGTGGAAACGCCGCAACCCGCGCCGCAAGGCGTTTGATATGGCCGTCCAGCCGTCCCACCTCGACCTCTGTTCCCTCTGCTGCGTGGGCCACATCAAGGCGCGCCAAAGCAATCCATTGCCCTGTACGAGGCGAGCGCATTGCTGAACAGACTTCGCCGATTTGGGCGCGGCCGATGCGGACACAGTCGCCGTGGGCGATCGGGTCCTGCCCATCGACCTCAAGCCCGACGAATTTGCGGGCGGGGGTTTCTTTGCGCCGGATCAGTGCGTCGCGGCCAACAAAATCGGCGGTTTTTGATTTCAAGGGCACGGTAAACCCGACGCCGGCCTCGAAAGGATCGGTCTGGTCGCTAAAGTCGTAGCCTGCAAAAACCAAGCCCGCTTCGATACGCACAAGATCCAGTCCGGCAAGCCCCATCGGTTTGATGCCAAGGGGCAGGCCCGCCTCCCAGATGGCTTTGAAAATGGCATCGCCGTCTTTGGGGTGGCAGAACACTTCATAGCCCAATTCGCCCGTGTAACCGGTACGGGAAATCACCACGGGGATGCCTTCGGCACCGCCAAGTCGGGCAGGCGTGAACCGGAACCACCCCATTTCCTGAAGGTCGGTTTGGTGTGGTGGTGTCCAGAAGATCGACGTGATCAGTTCGCGCGATTTGGGTCCTTGAACGGCAAGGTTGTGCATTTGGTCTGTGGAGGCGCGGATCATCACGCTCAGCCCCAGACGGGCCGCTTCTTCCCGCATCCAGACGCCGCCTTCATCAGAGCCGCCAATCCAGCGGAAATTCTGTTCTCCCAAACGGAACAAGGTGCCGTCGTCGATCATACCGCCATGCGGATAACACATCGCGGAATAGACGACCTGTCCGATGCCCAGTTTTTCGACGTTGCGTGTCAGAACCCAGTTCATCAATGCTTCGGCGTCGGTGCCGGTGATCTCGAATTTGCGCAAGGCCGACAGGTCCACGGCGACCACGCCTTCGCGACAGGCCCAGTAGCTTTCAACCGCGTCTGTTTGAGGAAAACTGTTTGGAAGCCAGAACCCGTTATATTCGACGAAATCCTGTGTCATCTCGGCAAAGTTTGCTTGAAAGGCGCTTTCTCGCGTCATGATCGGGTCCTCGTCGGTGGTAGAGCGCCAGGCGACAGCGCGGGAAAAAGATTGGTTGGCATCATAGGTGCGCACGTGAATATCGCTGAGGTGCCATCCATTGGCCGCCGACGTATCGTCGGGGCAGGCAGACGAGACACAGATCAAATCCGTCAGGGCCCGCAGCAGGACATAATCACCGGGGCGTGACCACGGTTCGTCGGCATACAGCACGCCGTGCTCATCAATGCCCGTGTTGAAAAAGAAATTTGCCGCCATCCATCCCGGACGCCCGGCAATTCCAAAATCCTTGAGCGCGGCGTTGAAATTGTCGGAACAGTTGACGTGTCCGGGATACCCGATGTCGTCATAGTATTTTGCGTTACAGGCCATTGCGAACGTGTCATGGCGCCCGCAAGTGTCCTGAACGACCTCGATCAAGGGGGTCAGATCCCGATCATAGTATTTCCCGTGCAATCCCGGCATCGGGTAGGCGTGTCCAAGCGTCGTGCGCGTTGTTGTGACGTCCAGCGGGTGAAAAATCCCGCGGTCGACTTTTCGCGCATCAAAACACTGAAAATCGGTGCATTGGCGTCCGTCCACATCCATGATCTGGATATAGTCCCCTTTGCGAACGGTATACGCTTTGGCGGTTGCCGAGGCGACACGCAGGTCTTGCACCGGATCCGCCAGAGGGTCGGGCAGGGCAAAGCTGCCGACCGCGCGCGGTGTGGCACGGGTGATGGTCACCGAAAGGGGCGTCGCGGTGTCTTGGCGCGTGTAGTCCATTTTGGCCGCGGGGGCGGTGATCAAAAGCCATCCGTCGTCCTCGGCATTGAACGTGCCGGTGTCGCCAGCAGGGCTTGATGCCGAGAAAAGGCCGATTGCGGGCGCATTCGTAAGGTCGATGCCCCGTTTTTCGAGGCCGGACCGCAACCGCGAGATGCCCGAGCTGTCGTCCGTCATCACGGCACGCAGCCCCTCACCGGATGTATCCGCCCGAATATCTAAGAGGGCACTGTCGACCGTGCCGTTCGATCTGGCGGCCAGAATTTCGCAATACTGGCCGCCTTCGGTATTTGTAATCGTGATCCTGTCACCGGTTTTGATTTCCAACAAAGACGCGCCACCGCCTGCAACCGTGTACCGCTCTTCATTTGATGCCAGTCGATAGGCTGCTGCCCGCCTTGCGACCGACCCTTTCGGAGGACCGGGACGGGTGAGGTGCCCGTAGGGATCAAGGATCATGTGCGCGTTCCTTTACGTTGGAAAAAAGCACCCGAGAGCACGCTGGCTCTCGGGGCGGGGGAGTGGGGATCAGTTTTGCAGGTACACTTCGAGTGAATCGTCCAAAGCGTCTTTCCAAGGGGTGTGGTGCTTTGGTGCCAGCGTGCCGGTGATAACCGATGTGTACGAGTTGTTGCGGAACGCCATGATGTCTTCGGCTTTGTGCTTTTTCCATTCAAAGAAGGCTTCACAGGCGCCATCAATGTTGAAGCTGGGATAGTCCGTTTCGGCCACCAGTTCCTTGACGTAGTCCGCCTGATATTTGATTGCGTATTTTACGTCATCCGAGGCGTCTTCGCGGGCGACACGTTCCGCAACATCCGCAAGCAGGGTCTCTTTGTCGGCGGGCACGGCAATGCGGTCCATGATCACGTCGCGCACATACCATGCTTGGGCGTCAAACATGTTGAAGGTGAACCACTGGTCCTGCATGCCCAGATAGAACATCTTGGGATTGTTGACGTAAACCACGCCCTTATAAAGATCCGCCGTGGCCAACCGGTTGGCTGTTTTCAGGCGCAAATCGTCCGGCAGGAATGGGAAATAGTGTTTATAGCCGGTGCACAAGATGATGGCGTCGATGTCTTTTGTCGTGCCATCCACAAAATAGGCCGTGCGCCCCTCGACTTTCTCGAGTGCGGGTTTTTCTTCCCAGTTGTCCGGCCAGTCAAAGCCCATCGGCGCGCTGCGGTATGAGGTCGTGACCGTTTTTGCACCGTATTTCCAGCACTGCGATCCGATGTCTTCCGCTGAATAGGACGCGCCAAGCAGCAGCACGTCTTTGTCGGCGAATTCACGGGCATCGCGAAAATCATGCGCATGCACAATCCGTCCGTTGAAGGCCGCAAAACCGGGGTATTCGGGTACATTGGGGGACGAAAAGTGACCAGAGGCGCAGATGAAATTGTCAAAGCGTTCTTTATAGACGGTGTCGTTTTCCATGTCGTGCACGGTGATTTCAAAGTCACCTTTTTCGTCGTCATATTCGACAAAGCGCACGACGGTCGAGAACTTGATCCACTTGCGTACATCGGCCTTGAGAACGCGCCCTTCGATATAGTCAAACAGCACGGCCCGTGGCGGATAGGACGCGATCTGTTTTCCAAAATGTTCTTCAAAGGAATAATCTGCGAATTCAAGACCTTCCTTGGGGCCGTTTGACCATAGATACCGGTACATTGAGCCATGTACAGGCTCGCCGTTTTCATCGACGCCAGTGCGCCAAGTATAGTTCCAAAGGCCACCCCAGTTCGACTGCTTTTCAAAGCACACGATTTCAGGAATGTCCGCGCCGTTTTGTGCAGCGGACTGAAAGGCGCGAAGCTGGGCAAGTCCAGAGGGGCCAGCGCCGATGACGGCAACGCGTTTGCTCATTGATGTTCTCCCGTTTGGTTCGTTGGTATGGACCAAAAGCGGAAACTGGTGCAATTGGCTGTTATTGGTGTGGGCCAAAAATTTTCCGGTGGTCAATGAATTTTCTTTAGAGGAATATATGATTCATAAAGTGATCGAGGTGTTTGGGTTGTTTTTTAAGCGTGAGGTGAAAAAATGAGCAGCGTTTCTCTTGCGCAGCGTCTCGCAGTTGCCGGGAATCTTCCGCGTCTTTCCGTGCAGGATCGTGCCCCCATCAAGATCGGGGCTTTGGTGCCTTTATCTGGGTCGGAAGAGGCATGGGGGCGGCCCGGTGTCGAGGGCAGCCAGATTTGGGTCGACTGGATCAACAACCGCGGGGGCATGATGATTGGCGGCCATCGCCGACCTGTCGAGTTGATTGTGCATGACAGTGCCCACTCGGCGCAGAGTGCCTTTGATGCGGCGCGCCAGATGGTCGAGACAGATCAGGTGTGTCTTGTGCTGACATTGGGTGGGGGGCAGCTTGCCCTTGCCTTGGACTATTTGATGCAGCGGCGCGTTCTGACCACAACCTTGCTGCCGTCTGATCTATCGCCGGATCATCCCTGCTTGATCGCACCTGCCGAGGTGCACCCGTTCTTTAATGTGACAGGGGTTGAGTGGTTGGCGCGCACCCAGCCAGAGGCGCGGCGCGTGGCCTTGTGTTCGCAACGTGACCTGTTGGGCTTGCCCTCGCTGGCCACATATCGCGCGGCCTTTGGTGTTGCGGGGCGGGACCTTGTCAAAGAGGTGATTTACGAGCCGGAAGAGGGCAGCGCCACCGAGATCGTGGCGGCGTTAATGGCCGAAGCACCGGATGTTCTGTGCTGGTGTTCGGCCGCGCCGCAGATGATGGAAGACCTCACCGTCGCGGCATATGAGCAGGGATTTCAAGGGCAGATCATCGCCTGTACCTGCGATCACTACGACAGGATGATAGAGCGCACATCGCCGGAATTTATGGAGCGGTTTACCTTTCAGTTCCCTGACTTTGATGATCCGGCACTTGCAGAGATGGCGTTTTTCTTTCACCGGCCGGGTGCGTTTTTTGAAGAGTTCAATCAGCGGTTTCCTGGAAAATGGAGTGCGGTTAGCTGGGAATATGCTTCAATTCTGGATATTTGGCACAATGCCGTTGAAACTGCGGACAGTGTGAATACCGCGCCTGTTCTTGCGGCTCTGAAGCGGGGACGGCAAATGCCGAACGCCTTTGGGCAAGCGAACTGGTGGGGTAAAGACGTGTTCGGCATCGACAATGCCTTGGTTGGAGATTGGCCCGTTGTCGCCATTCGAGATGGCAAGGCGCGCATACAGGAATTTGGATCGGTTCTGCGTTGGGTCGAGGCCAACGGCACAGAGTTGGCCCGCGAACTCGAACGGTTGGGCCAGCTTTGGTATCAGAAAATGCCGTCTGATCTTGCCGGTGCATTGGCCAAGTGATCGGCCAAGTCCCCCGTGATGGAAATAGTAAAGTAAAAGGAGATTGGTTTGAGCAAAGGTGACAAGGCCCTTCGGCAGAACCCCCACGCGACACGAGAAGCGCGAGAAAAAAACCTTGAGGTTGCGATCGGACGGCAGGTGCGTGAATTGCGCAAACGTCAGCGGATGACCGGATCGGATCTTGCGGCACAAACAGGTGTTTCTGTCGGAATGCTCTCAAAGATCGAGAACGGGGTCATCTCGCCCTCTCTGAATACCATCTCCGCTTTGGCGGATGCACTGAAGGTGCCCCTCATTCAGTTGTTCTCCGGGTACGAGGAAGAGCGTGGATGTATGCACGTGAAAGCGGGGGAAGGTGTCGAGATCGAACGCGAAGGCACAAGGGCCGGTCACCAATACAGCCTGTTGGGGCACATTGGGTCCAACAATTCGGGCGTTGTGGTCGAGCCTTATCTGATCACCCTCACCAGCGAGAGTGACAGGTTCCCCGCCTTTCAGCATGAAGGCATCGAGATGCTCTATGTTCTTGAGGGGAAAGTTCAGTACCGCCACGGCGACAAGACATATGAATTGGGGGCAGGGGATACGTTGCTGTTTGATGCGGACGCCCCGCACGGGCCCGAAGTGATCCTTGAGCTGCCGGTGCGATTCCTTTCGATCATCACCTATCCACAGCAAAGATAGGTTCGGCATTCGCACAAAAAGTAATCATTCGCTCAATTGATGGTCAGACAACCCTTCGGGAGTGAATGAGCACGGTCAACTTTCGGGAATTTTCCGGTACCGACAAAAAGTTTCTTGAAGGGAAAATAGATTTCCCATTAGGAAGGGTGCAACGACCCCGTGCGGGTCGAGGCAACTAATGGAGGTACCAATGTGTGGAATCGTTGGTCTGTTTCTGAAAAAGGACGAGCTGCGCCCGCAATTGGGTGACATGCTGACAGATATGCTCATCACGATGACGGATCGTGGCCCGGATAGCGCCGGGATCGCAATCTACGGTGAAGAGACCGAAGGCATGGTCAAAATCACGGTTCAGTCGGACACGCCGGAAGAGGCTTTTGCCGAACTCGATGGTGCGCTGACGTCGGCCATCCACAGCCCTGTGTCGATGAAAGTTATCGACACCCATGCCGTGTTGACTGTCGCCGATAGCGTCGAGGCCAAAGCGATTGAGGTGCTGGAAGAAAAAGGCCTGCGCATCATGGGGTCGGGCCAGACGATGGAAATCTACAAGGAAGTTGGTCTTCCCAAAAATGTCGCGTCCCGCTTTGGGCTGCGTGACATGGGCGGAAGCCACGGCATTGGCCACACACGCATGGCCACCGAAAGTGCCGTAACCACAATGGGCGCGCATCCATTTTCGACCGCAGATGACCAGTGCCTCGTGCACAACGGATCGCTGTCGAACCACAACCAGATGCGTCGCAAGCTGGCCAAAAAGGGTGTCTTTACCCGCTCGGAAAACGACACAGAGGTCGGGGCCGCCTATATTTCGTCGCGCATTGCAGACGGGGCTACACTGGGCGAAGCGCTGGAAGGCACCATTGAAGACCTTGATGGGTTCTTTACCTTTGTCACCGGCACCAAGGATGGGTTCGGCGTTGTCCGTGATCCGATTGCCTGCAAACCCGCTGTCATGGCCGAAACAGACGACTATGTCGCCTTTGCCTCGGAATACCGTGCCTTTGCGGACCTGCCCGGCATTGATGGTGCACGCGTCTGGGAACCTGAACCCGCAACTGTTTATTTCTGGGAGCGCTGAACCATGAGCATTTCTCTTGATATGGCGCAGACCGAACTGCGCGAGGTAAATACAACCCTGCAAGCCGCCGCCAAGGCGCAAGCCAACGAAGACTATGTCATCGAAAACCCGCGCGGCAGCCATGCCGTGGCCTGTGGTCTTGATGGCCCTGTGAGCGTCACCGTCAAAGGATCAACCGGATATTACTGCGCCGGTATGAACAAAGACGCAGAGGTCACGGTCGAAGGATCGGCCGGTCCGGGTGTTGCGGAAAACATGATGTCCGGCGTTGTCACGATCGAAGGTGACGCCAGCCAATACGCAGGTGCAACCGGACATGGCGGCCTTTTGAACATCAAAGGCAATGCAAGTTCGCGTTGTGGCATTTCGATGAAGGGTATCGACATCGTCGTGCACGGAAACATCGGCCACATGTCCGCGTTCATGGCACAAAAAGGCAACCTTGTTGTGTTGGGCGACGCAGGAGACGCATTGGGTGACTCGCTGTACGAGGCCTGTTTGTTTGTGCGCGGCGACGTCAAGTCTTTGGGTGCGGATTGCATCGAAAAAGAACTGCGCCCCGAGCATATCGAGGTTTTGGCAGACCTTCTGGCCAAAGCCGGGGCCGATGCCAAGCCCGAAGAGTTCAAACGCTATGGCTCTGCCCGCACCCTCTATAATTTCAACATCGACAACGCTGACGCATACTAAGGAGCGCGATATGGAAAAGACACCTGACACCGAACCGCGCCAGTCCTGGACGTTTTCGAACGACACCAACTCGGAAATCCGCCGTGCAGCGGCCACCGGCATCTATGACATTCGTGGAGGTGGCGCCAAACGCCGCGTGCCGCATTTTGATGACCTGTTGTTCCTTGGCGCCTCGATGAGCCGCTATCCCTTGGAAGGCTATCGCGAGAAATGCGATACTTCGGTCACATTGGGCACACGGTTTGCGAAAAAGCCGATTGAGCTGAAAATCCCGATCACCATTGCGGGCATGTCCTTTGGCTCGCTGTCTGGTCCTGCAAAAGAGGCACTGGGACGCGGGGCTTCCATGGCCGGAACGTCCACCACCACTGGTGACGGCGGCATGACCGAAGAAGAGCGCGGCCATTCCGAAAAGCTGATCTATCAGTACCTGCCATCGCGCTATGGTATGAACCCTGACGATCTGCGCCGTGCAGATGCTATCGAAGTCGTGGTTGGCCAAGGTGCCAAACCGGGCGGCGGTGGTATGCTTCTGGGTCAGAAGATCACCGAACGTGTTGCGGGCATGCGGTGCTTGCCCGAAGGTATCGACCAGCGGTCGGCCTGTCGTCACCCGGACTGGACTGGACCGGATGACCTTGAAATCAAAATTCTCGAGCTGCGTGAAATCACCAACTGGGAAAAGCCGATTTACATCAAGGTTGGTGGCGCGCGCCCCTACTATGACACGGCTTTGGCGGTGAAGGCCGGCGCGGATGTGATCGTTCTGGATGGGATGCAGGGCGGTACGGCGGCGACACAGGATGTGTTTATCGAACACGTCGGTCAGCCGACACTGGCATGCATTCGACCTGCTGTTCAGGCGCTTCAGGATCTGGGTATGCACCGTGAGGTACAGCTTGTTGTTTCCGGCGGCATTCGCACCGGTGCAGATGTGGCCAAAGCGCTGGCGCTGGGCGCGGATGCGGTTTCGATCGGTACTGCGGCGCTGGTGGCGCTGGGGGACAACGATCCGAAATGGGAAGCGGAATACCAGAAACTGGGCACGACGACGGGCGCCTATGATGACTGGCACGAGGGTCGCGACCCTGCGGGTATCACCACGCAGGATCCCGAACTGATGAAGCGCCTGGATCCCGAAGCCGCTGGTCGCCGTTTGCGCAACTATCTGAATGTGCTGACACTGGAATGCCAGACACTGGCGCGGGCCTGTGGTCACAACCACGTTCACAACCTCGAGCCCGAGGACCTGTGCGCGCTGACCATGGAGGCCGCTGCGATGGCGCAGGTGCCTTTGGCGGGCACCAACTGGTATCCCGGCAAAACCGGCTTCTGAAACTTGAATAAAGAGGGGCTGCGCGCCCCTCTTTGACCATCCAAAACGGAAACGAGGAGAACGATATGAGTGTTCTTGCTAAATTTGCCGAAGAAAATGGCGTTAAGTACTTCATGGTGTCCTACACGGATCTGTTTGGCGGACAGCGCGCCAAGCTGGTTCCGGCACAGGCCATTGCCGATATGGAAGAAGACGGTGCAGGTTTCGCCGGTTTCGCGACATGGTTCGACATGACCCCCGCGCACCCGGATATGCTGGCCGTGCCGGATCCATCCGCGGTGATCCAGCTGCCATGGAAACCCGAAGTGGCTTGGGTGCCCGCCGATTGCGTCATGGAAGGCCAGCCGGTTGAGCAGGCACCACGTCAGGTCTTGAAAAAGCTGGTTGCCGAAGCTGCCGAGGCTGGCTTGCGCGTCAAAACTGGCATCGAAGCCGAGTTCTTTCTGCTGACGCCGGAAGGAAACGAGATTTCCGATCCGTTCGATACTGCCGAAAAGCCGTGTTATGACCAGCAGGCCGTGATGCGCCGCTATGACGTGATCGCCGAGATCTGCGATTACATGCTGGATCTGGGCTGGGGCCCTTACCAAAACGATCATGAAGATGCGAATGGCCAGTTTGAAATGAACTGGGAATTCGACGATGCCTTGGTCACCGCCGACCGCCATTCGTTCTTCAAGTTCATGGTCAAATCGGTTGCCGAAAAATACGGATACCGTGCGACCTTCATGCCGAAACCTGTCGAAGGTTTGACCGGCAACGGATGTCACGCCCACATTTCGGTCTGGGATCTGGACGGCAAAACAAACGCCTTCGCGGGCGATGCCGGTGGTCAAATCGGTGAAGTCGGTCTGTCCGAGCAGGGCGGGTTTTTCCTTGGCGGGATCATGAAGCACGCCGAAGCTTTGGCGGCCCTCACAAACCCGACCGTCAACAGCTACAAGCGTATCAACGCACCGCGCACGATGTCTGGGGCCACCTGGGCGCCAAACACCGTGACGTGGACGGGCAACAACCGCACACATATGGTGCGCGTGCCCGGTCCGGGCCGGTTCGAACTGCGCCTTCCTGATGGTGCGGTGAACCCCTATCTCTTGCAGGCGGTCATCATTGCGGCAGGTCTCTCGGGCATCGGGTCCAAAGCAGATCCCGGCCCACGGTATGACATTGATATGTATGCAGAAGGCCAATCCATCACGGATGCGCCGAAGCTGCCTCTCAATATGCTGGACGCCATCCGCAACTTTGACGCGGATGTAGAGCTGAAGTCAAAACTCGGTGACAGTTTCTCGGCCAGCTACATCAAAATGAAGCATCAGGAATGGAACGCGTTTGTGACCCATTTCTCGGCTTGGGAAAAACAAAACACCCTCGACATCTGAGCGGTTTGAAACCTCTTCCTCCCTGCGGGTCCGACCTAGGTCGGGCCCGTTTTTTTGCGTCTGGCAGACGGGGTGATGCCAAAGGTGCGCCGGAAGATGTCAGAGAAATGCGCCTGACTTGAGAAACCGGTCATGCGCGCGATTTCACCCACGCTTAGGTTTGATGACAGAAGCAATTCTTGTCCTGTTTCCAGACGGATACGCCGGTAGGTTTCCATCAAGGATGTTCCAAAACTGTCGCGAAACTGGCGCTGCAATTGTCGTGTGGACAGGCCCGAAAGATGTGCGATCTGGTCTTGATCCAAGGGGTCCGCGATGTGGGTTTCCATCAGTTCCAGTGCCGCGCTTACGGGGCGTGGTAAAACACCGTAACGTGCTGAGATGGACGCGGTTTGCGGGGCTTCGGCACCGCGCACTTCTGTCTGAATGAACCAGTCTGAAATACGCTGCGCAAAGGGCGTTCCAAAGTCACGCGCAATGATCGCGTGCATCATATCCAGCGGGGCCGACCCGCCCGCACATGTATAGCGGTCACGGTCGATCACGAACAATCGCCGCTCCAACAACCAATTGCCAGGCAGCGTTTCAAAGTCTTCGTAGTGGTGCCAATGCACAGTAAAACGGTGCTGGTTCAAAAGATCCGCACGCGCCAGAATGACCGAGCCGCCCGATATCCCGCCAAGCGCCACGCCTGCGCGATCCGCGCGGCGCAGCCATGCAAACAGAGACGGGTCGTTCATTCGCGCCGGATCGCCGCCAGCAACCACAAAAATCAGATCAAAATCAGGCTCGCATTCCCGAAAGGAGCGGGTTTCGAACTGCGCCCCAATCGACGATTTTGCGACGGAATCCCTGTCTGACAACAGGGTAATGTCGTACCGCGGCGGGTCGGAAAACATGTTGGCAGCCCGCAAAGGTTCGAGCGCGGCGGCGGTCGATAAAAGGGCGAATCCATCAACCAAAACAAAGGCGATTTTAAACAACGACATATGAGCTTTGCTTTGTCCTGAATGTGAATGAAAAAGACCTGATATTGAAAGAATGACTTATTTCCAACCGTTAGAAAAGAGGGGAATTGCAAGGAGCAGGTTGATGAAGTTCTCCGGTTTTCGGGTCGTCAAAGAAGCCCTAACAGGGCACAAAGGCTGGGGCGCACTCTGGCGCAACCCCGAGCCGAAGCCCGACTATGACATCGTGATCATCGGCGGCGGCGGGCATGGCCTTGCAACCGCGTTTTATCTTGCCAAAACCTTTGGCAAGGCGCGGGTCGCGGTTCTGGAAAAAGGGTGGCTTGGATCGGGAAACATTGGTCGCAACACGACGATCATCCGGTCGAACTATCTTTTGCCGGGCAACGAGCCTTTTTACGAGTTCTCCATGAAGCTCTGGGAGAACCTCGAGCAGGAAACCAACTTTAACTCGATGGTCAGCCAGCGCGGGATCATCAATCTGTTCCACACGGATGGTCAGCGGGACGCGTTCAGACGGCGGGGCAACGCGATGATGTTGGCCGGAGCGGATGCGCGTTTGCTGGACCAGTCAGAGTTGCGCAAGATGGCCCCCTTCCTGAACTTTGATAATGCCCGCTTCCCGATCAAGGGCGGCCTGATGCAATCGCGCGCCGGTACAGCCCGTCACGATGGTGTGGTCTGGGGGTATGCGCGCGGCGCGGACATGCGTGGCGTGGACATTATCCAGAATTGCGAAGTCACCGGTTTCCGGATTGAAAACGGTGCGGTCAAAGGCGTTGAAACCTCGCGCGGATATATTGGCGCGGGCAAGGTCGGTGTTGCCGTCGCCGGCAACTCGAGCCGGGTCATGGCGAAGGCGGGCATGCGTCTTCCGATGGAAAGCCACGTGTTGCAGGCCTTTGTGTCCGAAGGGCTGAAACCAACCATACCGGGGGTCATTACCTTTGGGGCAGGGCACTTCTATGTCAGCCAGTCCGACAAAGGGGGCTTGGTCTTTGGTGGTGATATCGACGGCTATAACTCGTATGCGCAACGCGGCAACCTGCCTGTTGTCGAAGACGTTCTGGAAGGCGGAATGGCCTTGATGCCAATGATTGGCCGCGGGCGATTGCTGCGCAGCTGGGGCGGCGTCATGGACATGTCGATGGATGGCTCGCCGATCATTGATCGTACGGACATTGAAGGTCTCTATTTCAACGGGGGCTGGTGTTACGGCGGGTTCAAGGCGGCACCCGCATCTGGATACGCCTTCGCGCATCTTCTTGCCACGGACCGCCCGCATGAGACGGCCAGCGCCTATCGGTTCGACCGGTTCGCACGCGGCCATATTATTGATGAAAAGGGCGTCGGTGCCCAACCCAACTTGCATTGAGGTGAAAAGATGCTGATCCCTCATCCCCTTCTTGGCCTGCGTGATGCGCAAGAGTTCACCTATCTTGGTGATGCGTCATTGATGGACCGTCCGGACCCTACACTAGACAACGCCGAGACCGCGTTCTGCGACTATGTGTTCATGCGAGACAACCCCGCCGGTGTGCACCGAGAATTGTGGTTCCATGAACAGGGCGACCGGTCCTGGCTGGTTGTGACACGCAACACGATCACACATGAAATTCTGGGTGCTGAACTGGCCAAAGATCTCAAGTTGAACCGGAAGGACGCGCAATGAGCCGTTTGCAAGGTGGTCACATTGACCGGAACGCACCCCTGAATTTCAGTTTCAACGGGCAGTGTTACCAAGGATACCAGGGCGACACGCTCGCTTCGGCGCTCTTGGCGAATGATGTGCAACTCATGGGGCGGAGTTTCAAATATCACCGCCCGAGAGGCGTGTTTTCGGCCGGTTCGGAAGAGCCGAACGCCATGGTCGAACTGCGATCCGGAGCACGAAAAGAGCCCAACACGCGGGTCACCGTGACCGAGCTGTTCGAAGGGCTTGAGGCGCAAAGCCAAAACCACATCGGGCCGCTGAACCGTGATCTTCTGGCGGTGAATGATTTGTTCGCCCCGTTCTTTGCCGCAGGGTTTTATTACAAGACATTCATGTGGCCCCGTGCCTTTTGGGAAAAGCTGTATGAACCGGTGATCCGAAGTGCGGCGGGCCTTGGACGCTTGTCGATGGAGGCCGACCCTGACAGCTATGATCGTGGGTTTCTGCACTGTGATGTTCTGATCATCGGCGGGGGCGCCGCAGGTCTGGCAGCTGCGTTGACGGCAGCACGAGCGGGCGCTCAGGTGCTTCTCGCGGATGAAGATTTTCAGTTCGGCGGGCGATTGTCTTCAGAGAGCCATACACTTGACGGGGCATCTGCTTCGGAGTGGGTAGGGCAGACTCTGGCAGAACTCGACGCCCTTCCAAACGTCAAACTCATGACGCGAACAACCGTGTTCGGGGCCTATGATCACGGCGTGTTTGGCGCGGTCGAACGGGTGTCAGATCACCTTGCTACTCCGGGTGAAGGCGTGCGCCAAACCTTGTGGCGGATCACGGCAAAACGCACGGTTTTGGCCGCCGGAGCCACGGAACGGCACATCCCGTTTGCGAATAACGATCGCCCCGGCATCATGCTGGCTGGCGCGATGCGGTCTTATGCCAATCGCTGGGCCGTTTCACCGACGCGTTCCGATGCCGATGCTGTCGCCATTTTTGCCAACAATGATGACGGCCACCTGACAGCGCTCGACCTGATGGCAAAAGGTGTCAACGTGCTCGGGGTGATTGATCCTCGGGAAGATGCACCGCGCCTTGGCAATTATGACCTGTTTGCCGGTGGCGTTGTGAGCGGCACCAAAGGGCGGTTGGGATTGAAATCCATTCAGATTACCAAAAACGGCCAGTCGCAATGGCATGACTGTGGTGCGCTTGGCGTGTCTGGCGGGTGGAACCCCAACATTCATCTGTCTTCACATCATCGCGGTCGCCCTGTTTGGGACGAGAGCATTCTGGCCTTTGTCCCTGGAAAAGACGGTCCTGCGGGATTGATACCGGCAGGGGCGGCCAATGGGCAGGGCAGCACAGCCGCGGCATTGGCCGGCGGCAAGGCCGCAGCCCAAGAGGCGCTTGGCGATCTGGGACTGGCCATTAGGGATGTCGTCCTGCCCGAAGCAGAAGATGCCGAGATCGCACAGGCGGCGTTCTGGCATGTTCCGGGGAAGGGGCGCGCATGGGTCGATTTCCAGAACGATGTGACGGTTAAAGACATTGATCTGGCCCATAAGGAAAACATGCGTCCGGTCGAACATCTGAAACGCTGGACCACTTTGGGCATGGCAACGGATCAGGGCAAGACGGCAAATATTTCCGCCCTTGCGGTGATGGCCGAACTGACCGAGAAATCCATTCCGGAAACCGGCACAACCATGTTCCGCCCCCCTTACACAGGGGTATCTCTGGGGGTTCTGGGCGGCGGCGATACAGGGTCGAATTTTCGCCCGCGCCGTTTGACGCCGACCCATCATTGGGCGGCCGGTCTGGGCGCAGAGTTTGTCGAGGTCGGCCCGTGGATGCGCGCGCAGTATTTCCCCAAAGATGGCGAGTCTCATTGGCGTGAAACCGTTGATCGTGAAGTGCTGGCTGTGCGGTCGGGCGTGGGCCTCTGTGATGTGACGACCTTGGGCAAGGTTGACGTACAGGGCGCAGATGCGGGTGAATTCCTTAACCGTCTTTATGCCAATATGATAGCAACGCTTCCCGTGGGCAAAGTGCGCTATGGATTGATGCTGCGCGAAGACGGCCATGCCTATGACGATGGCACATGCGCGCGGTTGGCCGAAGACCACTATGTCGTCACGACCACCACCGCGAATGCGGGTCCGGTCTATCGCAATATGGAGTTTGCGCATCAGTGCCTGTGGCCCGAATTGGATGTGCAGATGATTTCAACAACGGATGCTTGGGCGCAGGTGGCTGTTGCGGGACCAAACTCGCGGGCGTTGTTGGAACGTATCGTGGATGATCTTGATCTTTCTAACGAGGCCTTTCCCTTTATGGGGTGTGCCGAACTTACCATCTGTGGCGGTTTGCGGGCGCGGTTGTTCAGGATTTCGTTCTCTGGCGAGTTGGCCTATGAGCTCGCGGTGCCTGCGCGCTATGGGCATGCGTTGATGCAGCGTTTGATGGATCTGGGCCAAGATCTTGGCGTGACGCCTTATGGTACCGAAACCTTGGGTGTTTTGCGGATCGAAAAGGGGCACGCCGCCGGTGCCGAACTGAATGGCCAAACCACACCGACGATGTTGGGCATGGACCGCATGGTGTCGAAAAAGAAAGACAGCATCGGTGCAATCATGTCGCGTCGCGAAGGGTTGTCCGAAAACACCCGCCGTCTGATTGGGCTCAAGCCCGTTGATCCTGATGCGCCTGTTGTGGCCGGGTCGCACCTTTTTGCCAAAGGCGCGGCTCAGGACACACACAGCGATCAGGGGTGGATCACATCGGCGTGTTTCTCTCCGCATCTCGGGTGCCACATTGGTCTGGGATATCTGGAAAACGGCGATACGCGTCTTGGTGAAATCATCACAGCCGCCAATCCGCTCGAGGGTCAGGAAATGCAGCTTGAAGTGGTTTCCGCCCATTTTGTTGACCCTGAAGGAGGACGTCTGCGTGACTGATCTTACACCGATTACAGCTCTTGGGGGCACATCCGCGCGTGTTCAGAAGTTCGGCGCTTTGACAATTTCGGAGAATACAGAACTTGGGCTGGCGTCTTTGTCCCTGCGATCCGGGCAAGCGGCGCCGTCTCCCTTCGGTCTCATCCTGCCAGATATCGGACGTTCAAGTGCCATTGAAGGGTTTGCGGCGTTCTGGACGGCCACAGGGCAATGGATGATCGAAGCAGACGGTCAGGCGGATCGCGATTTCGCAAAAGCGCTCAAATCTGAGGCACCACAGTGTTCCGTCACAGAACAGACCGATGGATTTGTCGCATTCGAGATTGAATCCATTGACGGCGCCGGACCGATCAACGACGTGATGGCCAAGCTGGTCAATATCGACCCGCTGGGCTTTGACGAAGGATCGGCGCTGCGGACTGGACTTGAACATATGAGTGTCTTTCTGGTGCGCCGCAGTGCAGGACATATTGCGGTGATCGGGATGCGCACGCTGGCAGACTCACTGTGGCATGCATTGTCCACGGCGGCCGCCCGACAGAACACCTAAAACAAGGGGCTGGCGACAATGACCAGCCCACTGACAACGATAACAACATTTAACATGATCCCATCAGGTGTGCTCTGGGGAGTGCCGCCTGTCCCTCCTGTGGAGAAAAAAATGACCAAATACTGCCTGACTGTTACTTGCGAGAGCCGCCGCGGCATCGTCGCTGCGATTGCGACGTTCCTTGCGGATCATGGCTGTAACATCACCGACTCGTCTCAGTTTGATGATCTGGACACGGGCCAGTTCTTTATGCGCGTGAGCTTTGGTTCCGAAACTGGCGCAGACCACGTTGCCCTGTCCGAGGCCTTTGGCGAAATTGCCGAAGGGTTCGGCATGAACTTTGCGTTCCATGACGAGAGCGAAAAGATGAAGATCGTCATCATGGTGTCGCGCTTTGGGCACTGTCTGAACGATCTTTTGTACCGTGTGCGCATCGGCGCCCTGCCGGTCGAGATTGTGGCGGTGATATCGAACCATATGGATTATCAGAAAGTTGTCGTGAACAACGATATTCCGTTCCACTGCATCAAGGTTACCAAAGAAAACAAACCGACCGCCGAAGCCGCGATTATGCAGGTTGTGGAAGAATCCGGTGCCGAATTGATTGTTCTGGCGCGCTACATGCAGATCCTTTCGGATGAAATGTGCACGAAGATGTCGGGAAAAATCATCAACATCCACCACTCGTTCCTTCCTTCGTTCAAAGGCGCAAACCCTTACAAACAGGCCTTTGCGCGGGGCGTGAAACTTATCGGGGCGACCTCGCACTATGTCACGGCAGACCTTGATGAAGGTCCGATCATCGAGCAGGACATTGTGCGGATTTCCCACGCCCAAAGCCCGAACGACTATGTTTCGCTGGGGCGGGATGTCGAAAGTCAGGTTCTGGCGCGGGCCATTCATGCCCATGCCAACAACCGCGTCTTTTTGAATGGCAACAAAACCGTTGTGTTTGAAGCTTCGCCAGGCAGCTACTCGAGTGAACGCATGGGCTAGTGTGCTCAAACAGGTTTGGAAGAGGGCCCGCCAATTGAGCGGGCCCTTTTTGTTTGCGGCACTTTAGGGCAGCTTGCGCTGGACCCCGGGGGCGCTGCCGCGTTATCTTGCTGTGCGCTCGTTCCGAGACAATTGCAAAGGATCGCCCCTGTGACTCACCCTGCGAACACGCCACCTCTGACCACGCTTCCGGGATCGACGGTGAAATACGTGATCGAAACGTTGAACTCGCGGATCGTGACACAGGAATACGCCACGGAAGAACGCCTTCCCTCGGAAAGGCAATTGGCGCAAGAGCTGGGTGTGGCGCGAAATACGGTCCGCGAAGCCTTGGACCAGCTCGAGATGCGCGGCATGATCCGGCGCCGTGCCGGTTCAGGGTCTTTTGTTACCTATGATCCGGACGGCTCTGGCGAAGCGATCTCACCCATTGCATCGGAAACCGGCCCTTTGCAGTTGCAGGTGATGCGCGGCATTCTTGAACCGGAAATGGTCCGTCTGGCCATCGTAAACATGCCGCCCAAACAGATCGAAGCCCTGTCTGCAACACTGTCCAAAATGGAAGCGGTTCAGACGGATGCAACGGCGTTTGTCCGTCTTGAAGAGGAGTTTCATCGTCTCATTGCCGAAGGCACGGGCAACCCGTTGTTGGTGGCCTGTTACAATCTGGTGATTGACGCACGTCGGCAATCGTTCCGCGCGGCCATGTATCGCCGCCACCTTACGCCTGCGCGCATTGCGACGTATCAGCGGGCTTATAACGGCCTGTTCAACGCGATTGCGGCACGCGATATCGAGGAAGCAACCGAGTTTATGAAGCTTGCTCTGATCGAAGATCAGCGGCTGTTGCTTCAGGATGAATAAGACCAATTGAACCAATTTCCAAATTGGCCGGCCTGCAGCCATAGCTTTCCTTTTCCGATGCCCTGTCCCCCGATTCTCTGAGTTTGCGCCGCGCCCGTTTGGGGCGAGTGTACCCCCAGTACTTCCCTTCTTGTTTCTGAAGTCCAGCGTTTGTTGGTTTTTCACACGCCTAAGATTTGATCTTTGCCGTGCCTAAGGCGCTATTTTTGATCGCCTCAGTAGGTAAATAAAAATTCCCTGTAGGAAAAAAGTTTGCTTGAGAGGGTGTTTGGCCCCCTACTTGTTTTACTAAATGAGCCAGTTTGAGAAATTGGATCAAACCAAAGCTGGCTACAAACCTGGTGAACGACAAAGGACAAGGAGAAGGACTTGGAACAGGATCTGGAATCTTTGGCGACCGCGGTTGCTGAGCTAACAGAGAAGGTGGCCGCGACAAATGGCACGTTCTCGGAAACTTTCTATTATTTAACGATCCCGCTCATGGTGCTGATCCATGTCGGGTTTCTGGCCTATGAAATGGGGGCCTCGCGTTCGAAAAACGCATTGGCGTCAGGCATCAAGAACATCCTCGCCTTTGCGATGATTGTGCCGTTCTTCTATTTCGTTGGTTGGTGGGTGTATTGGGCCTTCCCAACAGGATTGACCCTGTCCGAAGGTGCCATGGGCATTTCGGGACTGGCCTATGCCAACGAAGTGGCCGCGCCGTGGAGCGCATACATGGGCCCCAACCTTGATGACCGCGCGTCGGGCGTCTTCTGGGGGGCGTTTGTTCTGTTTGCCGCAACAACGGCTTCTATCCTGTCGGGTGGTGTCATCGAACGGATCAAGCTGACCGGTTTTGTGGTTCTGGCGATTGTTCTGGGCGCATTTGTCTGGATTCTGGCAGGCGCGTGGGGCTGGCACTCTGATGGCTGGCTGGTCACGAAATTCGGTTATCACGACTTTGGTGCGGCTGGTGTTGTACACATGATCGCGGGCTTCTTTACCCTAGGTGTGTTGCTCAACCTTGGGCCACGGATCGGCAAGTTTAACGCCGACGGCAGTGCAAACCATATTGCGGGCCACTCGATGCCGATGACCTTGATCGGTCTTATGCTGATCATCGCGGGTTTCTGGGGCTTCCTGATGGGGTGTGTGATCGTTCCGGGCGAGGCCTGGTCCTGGTCGAACACGATCGAAGGCACCATTTATGGTACGCCGATGACCATTTCGGGCATGACTTTCAACACATTGATGGGCTTTGCCGGCGGTATCATTGGCGCATGGATGGTCACACGTGACCCGTTCTGGATGATGTCCGGTGCCCTTGGCGGGATTATCTCTTGCGCGGCTGGTCTTGATCTTTGGTATCCGCCCATGGCCTTTGCCATTGGTTTCATCGGTGCCGTTGCCATGCCGTTCGTTGCCTCTTTCATCGAAAAACTGGGCATTGACGACGCCGTAGGCGCAGTCACCGTGCACGGTTTCCTTGGCCTGTGGGGACTGATCGCTGTCGGTATCGCCGCACAAGGTTATCCGGCGATGTTTGGTGAAGATGTCATCACAATCTCGTTCTTCGGTCAGCTGGTTGGTGCTGTTGTCATGGCGCTGCTGGGCTTTGTTCCCGGCTATGTGGTCTCTTTCATCCTGAAAGCAACCGGTCAGCTGCGTGTTCCAGCCGAAGCCGAGATCATGGGTCTGGATGCGGTGAAGGTTCCTGCCGACGCCTATCCAGAAGCCCTGCACCCGTCGGTGAGCCCGGCTGAGTAACTGCAACTGCAAAGTGAAAGGACAAGACCAATGGAAGCACCTTTTGAAGTCAACACATGGGACGGCGTTACCGGAGCCATCTACACCGGATACGGATCTGGCGAAATGCTCTGGCTGCTGGTCATGCTTGCCCTGATTGTTGTCGCGCTGTTCCTTGGCTGGCGCCATGAAGAGCACGCCTACAAGGCCACCAAAAGTCAGGGCTAAATCCTGACCGGGCCGGCGTTTCCCCCCTTTTTCCCGCCGGCCCAACCAACACCTAAAATTCCACCTGAAGGACAACTAGAATGATCGCATCATGGAGATTTTCTGCACTGGCAGATCGGCACCGCGCCATGGGCTCCACCCTTGAAGACTGGAGCGGAATGGGCACTGCCTGGACCTATGACAAGGATCAGACCGAAGAATACTTGGCGATCCGCACCAAGGCAGGTGTCATGGATGTATCGGGCCTCAAGAAAGTGCACCTCATGGGCCCTCACGCCCAATACGTGATCGACAAGGCCACTACACGCGATATCGAAAAGCTGAAACCTGGCCGGTCCACTTATGCGACCATGCTGAACGACGACGGCAAATTTGTGGACGATTGCGTGATCTACCGCATGGGGCCGCACAGCTTTATGGTTGTTCACGGATCGGGTGCGGGCCACGAACAGCTGAGCATGTACGCCGCTGGCCGCAATGTTTCGATGATTTTTGACGACGACCTGCACGACATTTCCCTGCAGGGACCACTTGCCGTGGATTTCCTTGAAAAACACGTGCCCGGCATCCGTGATGTGATCTATTTCAGCCACATCCAGACAACCCTGTTTGGCAAACCCGTCATGATTTCGCGCACCGGGTACACCGGCGAACGCGGATATGAAATTTTCTGCCGTCGTCAGGATGCTGTCGAAATCTGGGATACGATTGTCGCCGAGGGCGGCGAAATGGGTATCATTCCGACACGTTTCACAACACTCGATCTGTTGCGGGCCGAAAGCTATTTGCTGTTCTTCCCTTATGACAACTCCGAGATGTATCCGTTCGAAAACGAGGGGCCGGGCGACACGCTTTGGGAACTTGGTCTCGACTTTACCGTGTCCAAAGGCAAAACCGGTTTCCGCGGCGCGGAAGAGCACTATCGCCTTGAAGGCAAAGAACGTTTCAAGATCTACGGCGTCAAACTGGAAGGCACCGAACCTGCGGGCGAAGGCGTGCCTTTGCTGAAGGACGGCGAACCTGTCGGCATCGTCACGGTCGGAATGTACTCGCCTCTGAACGAACACAACGTCGGCATTGCGCGCATGCCGGTGGATTGCGCAGTCGAGGGAACACCACTCACGGTTCAAAACCCCGACGGCGAAATCGCCGCCATCGCGCATCCCATGCCCTTCTACGACGTTGATAAGAAGCGTCGCACAGTCAAAGGCTGAACCACGCATTCTTCGGGCGGGGCGAGGGTCCCGCCCTTTGAGAGCAATAGGAAAGACGCCATGTCGAATACCCAATTTACCCCCTCAATTACCAGCCGTCCGGTCTATCCGGGGCTGACCTCGCTGGGCAATGTACCGGCCATCATGATTGCGGATGCTTCTGGTCAGGAAGCCCTGAAAGAACTGGCCGCTGCGGATTCCTCGGTCATGGATCAGGCGCATGTGTTGTTGGTGACAACGTCGCCAGCTTTGGCCGACAAATTGCAGGATCTGCGCCCCGCTTCGATTGAAACAGTGTCTGATCTGGATGCGGCTGTCCCTTCGTTTGAACGGTTGCTCAGCACGGCCAAAATGGGCACCCAGCTCTATCTGGCGGGGTCCGAGGGCCTGATCGGCTTTTTCTCGGCCCGTGCCCTTGGCAGCGGATTGCCCCAAGAGGCGATCCAGTCCGAACACCGCGGCCCGATCTCGCGCCGCATGCAATGTGTGCATTGCAAGGGTGTGACCGAAGACGTCACCACGGACCCGTTCACCTGTTCCCATTGCGGGCTCACATTGTTTGTGCGCGATCACTTTTCACGACGCCTTGGTGTGTTCCAAGGGGTGTGTGTGGATGCCGAAGTCCCGGGTGAAGTGCCCGAAACAGAGGAGATTCAGCCATGATTTCCAAACTGAACCTCAAAGTCGTAGAAATCGAAGACCTGTCCCCATTGGTCAAGCGGTTCCGCTTTGAAGATCCCGACAAAGCGGCGCTGCCTGTGTTTTCAGGCGGCGCTCACGTCAGCGTTGAAATGCCCGATGGCGAGATGCTGCGCCATAATTCCTATTCCTTGATCTCCGACCCTTATGACGCGACCGGTTATGAAATTGCGGTGCGACGTGAAGATCAGGGGCGTGGCGGGTCCAAATTTATGCACGAAAAGGTGGCCGTCGGCGACATTTTGAAACTGTCGATGCCGGCCAACCTGTTTCAATTGGATCTGCGTGCGAAAAAGCACGTGTTGATTGGCGGTGGTATCGGGATCACGCCTTTCCTGTCCCAAATGCGCCAGCTCGAGATGCATGGACAGGCGTATGAGTTGCACTATGCCACGCATTCGCGGGAAGAGGCCGCAGGTCTGGCCCTTTTGCCAGAGGCCGCACACATCCATGTCCATATCTCGGAAGACGGGTCCCGTATGGATCTTGGCGCCATGCTGGCAGATCAGCCGCTGGGATGCCATGTCTACACCTGTGGTCCGGAAGGTTTGATCGCCGCTGTGGCCGAGCAGGCTGCAATGCTTGGCTGGCCTGCGACCTCTGTTCATTCCGAGGCCTTTACGGCCCCGCCACCGGGCGCACCATTCGAGGTGACCATCGCCTCGACCGGACAAGTGGTTCCGGTCGCCGCCAATCAAAGCCTTTTGGAAGCGCTCGAAGCGGCAAGTGTTGTCGTCGATTACTCCTGTCGCGGCGGCGGTTGTGGTCGTTGTGAAACCACAGTGACCTCCTGCGACGGTGATATCGAGCACAATGACTTTTGGCTCAGCAAAGAAGAACGCGCCGAAAAGAAAAAGATCATGCCCTGCATGTCCCGCTTCAAGGGGCTCGCGCTGGTTCTGGATCTCTGAGGGAGATGTAAAATGACAATGCAATTCAACGAAGAAACGTTCCGCGGCGATTACACCTATTTCAATTCGCCCGCTGCGATCCGCCGGTTTCCGTTTCCGTTCGATCAAGACGCCTACATGTATTCGGTCAACATCGAACAGCATCCCGGCGGCCCCGAAGGAAGCCCTTTCGAGTTCGCGTTTGATGTCGATGAACACTATGTCGCCGAGATGCAGGACCGCGCCATCACCTTGGCAGGCGATCCGATGCGATGCCAATCCTTGCCGCATATGGAACTGGCGGGCTGGGACCTGCTCGAGGCGATCATGGTGGCCAAAGCGCGCGATTATCCCGATCTGTTCAGCCTCACCATTGATGGTGACACATGGCACTGGATCAACCGCCCGATGGGGATTGACGATACATTTACGTTCCTTGATCCCGCGACATTGCCCTATCCCCCGCTAGAGTACATCACGCGTCAGGCCCAAGGTGACTTTGCCTTGTTGCACGAACGTGACGGAAACCTGTGGCTTGATGCGGGCATGGTGACATCCCAAGCGGACTGGTCGTTGGATTTTGATGTCGGGATGAACTTTTTCGAATGGCACGCACCTGTTCCCAAAGCCGGGAAAATGGGTGTGTTCGACAAAGCGTTGAAGTTCCTTCTCGCGATGAACCAGGGGCAATCCTATCGCCGTCTGAACTGGACCATGACGGTGAACCCGCGCTTGGATACATCGCCCGAGAACTATCACAAATGGGGACCTGAAAAGCGGACTGTCACCCCCGAAAACGTGGGCCAGAAACAGTTTGTGCGGGTCGAGTTGCAGACCTTCTGGCGTCTGCCACGCTCAAACGCGCTGGCCTTTCCTATCCGGTGTTATCTCGCCAATCTCGAGGACATCTGCACCTATCCAAAATGGGGGCGTCGGTTGCATCGTGTGTTGCGCGATATTGATCCGGATCTCGCCGACTACAAGGGCTTTGCCGTGAACCAGGAAATCATCGTCAACTACTTGGCCCAATTCGATGATGGTGCGCCAACATCTCCGGGAATCTTTCCCGTTGATCAGGAAGGCTGACCAACTATGCCATGGATTATCTTGTTTGTTGCGGGTGTGCTTGAGGTGATTTGGGCCACCGCGATGAAATCATCCAATGGCTTCACAATTCTTGTGCCAAGCGTGGTGACTGTCGTGACCATGCTTGGCTCGTTTTTTCTACTGTCGATCGCCATGCGCAGCTTGCCTTTGGGGACGTCGTATATGGTATGGACGGGCATCGGGGCTGTCGGGGCCTTTATTGCAGGCATCATTCTGCATGGTGAGGCCGTTACCGCGCAACGCATGGCCGCCGCGGGCATGATCATTCTGGGCATGCTCATGATGAAAAGCGCGAGCTGACCTGCAACGCGCTTGGCCCCAGTTGAGGGCCCGATTGGGCATCACTGAAAGCCGTGAATTTCCTGTTGGTCTTTTGGATCAGTGTAATACGATTGCGCGGAACATGCTCAATCGGTTGCATGTTGAGTCGTGGATGCCACGTCTGCATTTTTCCAATAGGTCCCGCTGGGAGACACAGCATGACATTCAAACACACCCTTGCGTTTTTGATGACGCTAAGCGTGACCTCAGCCACAGCAGAAGAGTTGCCGCAAGCAGGGAATGCATGGTTCAAAGCCGCGCAGGACACGTTGGCCGAGACCCTGAAGCAACAACCCAACACCGACACCGCGAAGAACGTGATTATCCTGATCTCTGATGGAAACGGGGTCGGGTCGAACTATGCCACGCGTCTTTATTCGGGACAGCTGGAGGGCGGATATGGCGATGACTATGTACAGCCGTTTGAAACCTTCCCCAACCTTGCCTTGGTGAAAACGTATAACGTCAATGCCCAGACACCCGATTCAGCTGGGACGGGCACGGCAATCATGACTGGTATCAAGACCAATTCGGGGGTGCTTGGGGTCAACGAAAATGTCAGGCGCGGCGATTGCACCACCATTGTGGGCAATGAGGTCGCGACACTCAATGAAGTCATGACCGATATGGGCAAGGCCACCGGAGTTGTCTCGACAGCGCGTTTGACGCACGCAACACCAGCCTCTGGGTACGCGCATACGGTTGACCGCAGATTTGAATACAAGCTGCCCGAAGGGTGCACGCAGCAAGCCGACATCGCGACACAGTTGATTGATGCTATGGAAGCCGGCACCATTGATATCGCTTTGGGCGGGGGGCGTCGTAACTTTATCGGCAAAGACATCACGGACGAAGAGGGCAGAAAGGGCAAGCGCGCCAAAGGTGAAAACCTGATCGCGCGGGCCGAGCGTTTGGGCGTTCAATATGTCTGGGATGACATGGGCATGGCATTGGCCAAGACGGACGGCACCCCGGTGCTCGGGTTGTTTGAAAGATCACACATGATGTATGAGACTGAGCGAACCGGAGAGCCGTCCTTGGCCGAGATGACCGCGTTTGCGATCAAAGCGCTGTCTGCCAAAGGTGGAGATCAGGGCTTCTTTCTACAGGTCGAAGCCGGACGCGTGGACCACGCCAGCCATGCAAGCAATGCCGCGCGCATGGTTGCAGATGGCAAGGCCTTTGCGGATGCCGTGGCAATGGCGGATGCGCTGACCGATGATGGCGATACGTTGATTGTTGTGACGGCTGATCATGAACATGCGGTCGCTTTTAACGGATACTGTGGGCGGGGAACAAATATCCTTGGTCTTTGTATGGAGATTGACGATGCGGGCGTTGAACACACCGGCGAACCTGCACTGGCCAAAGATGGAAAGCCTTATACGGTTATCGGGTATCTGAATGGTCCGGGCAGCATTCTTCGAAAAGACAGAAACTGGAACGGAGGGCGCCCCGACCTGACGCAGGAAGAAGCCTTGGATATTGATAACGTGCAACAGGCGTTGATACCGCGCTCCTCTGAAACCCATTCGGGGGAAGATGTTGCAGTTTATGCCAAGGGCCCGTGGGCGCATCTGTTAGAGGGAACGCTCGAGCAGAACGTGATTTTTCATGTGATGTACCATGCTGCAACGCAATAGATGCGATCCCCTTTTGCGGGTCCAAGGTTGGGTGGCGAAGGCCTGTGGCACTGCAAGTCAAAAGGTGGCGCCATGAAACGACGGGAGTTTCTGCTTAATTCCGGTGGATTTGCGGCCTGCGTCCCAACCGTCGGGTGGGCGGACACTTCGCCGGTTCCGAAACTGGAAGCGTTCCAATCAAAGATGAAACATGGCGCGTTTCGCATTCGGGACCTTTATAACCGTGATCAGAGTTTTTCGGATCTTGCGCTGGCGTGTGAGGGGCAACGCGTTACGTTTCGGGGATACATGACGCCGCCGATCAAAGAAGAGCTGGCGTTTTTTGTCCTGACCAATATTCCCATGGCCGTTTGTCCGTTTTGCGAACCTGATCTGGACTGGCCGAACGACATTCTGCCGATTTATACCAACCGGATCGTTTGGCCCTTGCCCTTTAACGTGCGGATCACGGCAACGGGCGTGTTTGCAACCGGCGCTTTTACGGATGAAGAAACGGGTTTCTACAGTCTCGCTCGTCTGGTGGATGCGACGTATCGAGAAGGGTAATGCGCTTGATAAGTCGTTATTCCCTTGCGGACTGACACATGCGCTTGAGGTTGTTTGATACATTGATGCGCCCCGCGCGGTCTGTTGCTGGGATTGGTTTTGGGGCGGGTTTTGTTTTCAAGACCTGATTGGACAGCCAGGGCAAAGCCTCAGGCTAGGTCCAAACCAAGAAAATTCACGAAATTTGCAAAAAACTCCGACGGAAAACGCCAACTCGACCGTCTAATATGGGTGTGGGTTTGTCTTTTGGCGGCCTTGGGTGAAGTGGCATATCCTGACGTGGAGTTTGAACAGCAAAAACAGGCCGGTAAGGGTGCGGCGCTTGGGCCTGCCTGCGGGACGGATTGCGCTGTTCTTCTTTGATCAGAGGATTATGGTCTTAGCATCCTCAGTTTGCTGCGACCCCCTGCAAACCACGGTCTGCATTGACGCTCGCACATTGAAACAAAAGCCGTGTAAAGCGGTGAAGCAACGGAATTTGAAGTATGAACCTGCGCCCCCTTATGATCGTTCCTCCGATTGCAATTGCGATTGGCGTGTTTATCACCATGAACCGTGAGGCGCCGGACACGGGTGGCGCACCCGAGGAACGGGCCGTCGCAGTGCGCGTTCAAACCATAGAACCCACAGAGGTGACAGGCACCGCAATCGGTTATGGGCGCGCAGAAGCCGTCCGAAACTGGTCCGCCGTCGCAGAAGTGCAGGGGCGCATCACCTTTATGCACGAGGGGCATGCCGTCGGCAGCATTGTCGACGAAGGGACGGTTCTGATCGAAATTGACACGACCGACTATGAATTGGCGCGCAAAAAAGCACTGGCCAACATCGCGGCGGTCGAGGCGCAAATTGCCGAATTGGAGCAAGAAGAAGCAAACTCAATCGCCATGCTGGAAGTGGAAGAGCGTATTCTTGGCGTTGCAGAAGATGAATTTGACCGGATTGTAAGTCTGGTTGAACGGGGCGCATCCAGCCAGTCGGTGCTGGATGGGTCGCGGCGGGCCATGCTGGCACAAACCGTGTCTGTCGCCAGTCTGCGCAACGCCATTTCGCTTTTCCCGTCCAAGCGTCAATCTCTTGAGGCCACGATGTCGTTGCGCCAGTCCGAGATTGCAGAGGCGGAGCGGTCAATCGAAAAAGCCAAGATTGTTGCCCCGTTTCGCGGGCGCGTCTCAGAGGCAAATGTAGAAGCCGGCCAATATGTGCGTGTCGGCGACCGGTTGATGAGCGTCGATGACGTCTCGGCAGTGGAAATTACCGCCGAAGTCCAGCCCTCGGAATTCGGGCCGATGATTTCACTGGCGTTCAAAGGAGAGCTGGAGCCTGACGAAAACATCGACACGTCACAGGCTGTTACGTTGCTCACCCGTGCAGGCGTCACGGCCGAGGTTGCCATGGCGCAATCCGGCTTTCAGGCGACGTGGCCTGCCGAACTTGTCAGAACGCGGGGCACGCTGGATGCAGACACAGGTGCGCTTGGCGTGGTGGTGCGGGTGAATGATCCACTGGTCAGCGTCCGTCCGATCAACCGTCCGCCTTTGAATTCCGGAACCTTTGTTGCGGTGCGGTTCACGACCGGACCACGCGCCGGTGTGATTGTTATTCCCAGAACGGCTGTGCGCTATGACGATGACGGGGTTCCGTTTGTTTATACTGCCGACAATGAAAACCGGCTCACGGTGACGCGGATCAAGGCGGGTCCTGTTCTCGGGGCGGATGTCGTTATCCAAGAGGGGCTGAGCGGAGGCGAGACGCTGGTCCTGTCTTTGCCGCGTCCGCCGGTTCCGGGCATGAAGCTTGCGCTGATTTCGCAAGAGGACGTCCAGAATGATTGATTGGTTTGTCCGCCATCCGGTTGCAGCCAACCTTTTGATGGCCCTGATTTGTGTTCTGGGGCTGACCTCCATCAGCCAGATCAAACGCGAAACTTTTCCGGACATCACCCCGTCGACCGTTGAGGTCAGCGTCGTCTATACGGGGTCTTCTGCCGTCGACGTGGATGAGGAAATATGTACCCCTATCGAAGATGCGTTGACGGGCACCGAGGGCCTCGAAGAACTGACGTGTCTTTCGGTTGACGGCATGGCCACGGCAACAGCCGAGCTGGAAGAAGGCGGAGACGTCAGCGAATTTTACAACGATGTGTTTTCGGCCGTTTCCGAAATCAGTGACTTTCCAGCCGACGCCGAGGCCCCTTCGGTCAAAATGGGGGGGCGGACAGAGCTGATCGCAATGATCGCCGTTTCGGGCATTGAAGGCAAAGAAGGGCTGAAATCCTATTCGGATGAATTGTCAGAAACCCTGCAACAGGTGTCTGGCGTGTCCGAGGCGCGGGTGTCGGGGATCACGGATCGTGAACTGAGAGTGACCTTTGACGAGCAAGCCTTGCGTCGCTTTGGTCTTTCGGGACGGGATATCGTGTCTGCCATCAATGCGCGCAGTTTGCGACAGCCGCTTGGCAGTTTGGAAGCCGATGAGGGCAGCATTGTCTTGCGCTATTCGGACGCGCGCCGCACGATCACCGAGTTGCAAGATCTGATTGTACTGGAAAACGATGCGGGCAGCATGGTCCGCCTGAGTGATCTCGCGGAAATCCGGCTTGTTGATCAGGATGAAAACCAACAGTCCTTTATCGACGGAGATCAGGCGGCGATCATTTATGTGTTCAAGGCGGCCGAAGCCGATGCCATTCGCACCTTTGAAAGTGTTGAATCCGTTCTGGCGGCAGAAGAAGAAGCCTATCCCGATCCGTTCAAGCTTACGATTACCTTCAACATGACGGACCTCGTGGAAGAGCGGTTGACGCTGATTTTGAAAAACACCGCGATCGGGCTTTTCCTTGTGTTCGGGACAATGTGGTTGTTCTTTTCCTTCGGGCAATCCTTGTGGATTTCCGCCTCGTTGCCAGTGTCGTTCCTGGGCACATTGTTCCTGATGCAGGCGCTGGGCGTGTCGATCAACATGCTGACCCTTGTCGCATTGTTGATGGCGGTTGGATTGATCATGGATGACTCGATCGTCATTGCCGAAAATATTGATCGCCACAGACGCACCAAGCCACCGATGGAGGCAGCATCAAGGGGAACGCTTGAGGTTATGCCGGGGGTTGCGTCCTCTTTCTTGACCACGGCATGCGTTTTCGCGCCTTTGATGTTCCTGTCCGGCGATATGGGGCAGGTTCTGAAGTTTATTCCGATTGTGCTGCTGCTCACGCTGGGGCTGTCGCTGGTCGAGGCGTTTTTGATCCTGCCGCATCACCTTGCCCATGCCAGCGGGCACACCGTGGGCGACAAATCAGAGAGCCGCGCGTCGCTTGCGTTGAACCGCATGAAAGAAGCGGCGGTTATTCCGGTTGTGCGGCAATTCGTGCGCTTTCGATATCTCACTTTGGGCACTGTGTTCGGCGCGCTGATCGTGACTGTAGGGCTGGTGACATCGGGCGCGGTCAAGGTTGTGGGCTTTCCAACTGTTGAAGGCGACACCGTTCAGGTGCGCTTTGCACTGGACTCTGGCATCGCGCGGGAAAGAACGGTGAAAACGGTTGACCAGATGCTGGCCGCACTTGAGCGCGTTGACGAGACATACACGCCTTTGACAGACGGGCAGGAGCCCTTGGTTGAGCGTGTCATGGTGCAGTACGGCACCAATTCCGATGTCAAAGACAATGGATCGCATACCGCGACAATCGTTGTGGATTTGCTGGAAAGCTCGCGCCGGAATGTCAGCGCAAACGAGATGCTGCGCGTGTGGCGGGAAGAAACCGGCCCCTTGCCGGATTTGGTCCAGTCCAGCTATGCCCAGTCCGAGATCGGCCCGGGTGGCTCGGATCTGGATGTCGAGGTGGCGGGGCGTGATCTGGAAGACGTGGAAAAGGCCGCGACGGAAATCCTGCGGGCGCTGCGTGACAAAGAAGGCGTGACCGAAGTTTTTCAGGACTTCTTTGGCGGGCGTCAGGAGGTGCAGCTGACATTGAATACCTATGGTTATGCGGTCGGGCTGACACCGCAATCGCTTGCCGAACAGTTGCGGAATGCTTTTGCTGGTGCAGAGACCGATAGTTTCCGCTCGGGGGCGTCCAATGTAGCGGTGCGGGTTCAGATTGGCGATACCATTGCGAACCTGACCGAGTTGGAGAACTTTCCGATTGTCGTCGGGCAGGGCAAGAAAACGTCTTTGAGCACGGTGGCAGAGTTGCGGCTGGCGGCGAGCTATCCCAACATCACACGTCGCAACGGCAAGGTCATTGCCCGTGTGGTCGGGCAGCTGGATCGCAACGTGACATCGCCGAATGAAATCGCGGCCTTTGTCACGAATGTCGCGGCCCCCGACGTGCAGCAACGCTTTCCCGATGTTGTGATCGCCAATCGCGGTGCGGTCGAGGATCAACAGAAATCCCAGAATTCGATCATGGGGAAGCTCATCATTGGATTGGTGGGTGTGTATTCTGTTTTGGCGTTCCAGTTCCGCAGCTACACCCTTCCGATTGTGATCATGATGTCGATCCCTTTCGCACTGATTGGCACAATCTTGGGGCATTGGGGGGCCGGAATTGATCTCGCCATGCCGAGCTTTATCGGCTTTGCGTCGCTGGCAGGTATCGTGGTTAACAATGCCATCCTGTTCCTGACCTTTTTCCAGACCAATCTTAAGGAAGAAGATCACGTGTCTGCCGCAATTGACGCGGTTCGCGATCGTTTCAGACCTATTCTGATTTCGACGGGCACAACGATTGCGGGGCTCTTGCCCCTGATCTCGGACGGCAGCCCGCAGGTGCAGACAATGGTGCCATTGGTTGTGGCCGTGGCGTCTGGTTTGGCGGCGTCCATGGTGCTTGTTGTTCTGGTTCTGCCGGCCATGTTGACGATCTACTTCGACTTTGCCTCGGTCACTGGATGGAAAGCAAAATTTGGCGACGAAGAGACGTTCGAGCCGAAACAGGTACCATCCAAGGCCTAAACGCGCTCTGGGTGATAAAACGAAAGGGGGGCGGCACATTTATGGTGCCGCCCCTCAGAGGTTTTGCGGCCAAATTTTGGGTTTTCGTATCAATGAAATTCTATATTCTGGAATTTCACTGAGCCACGGACCCCGAAGCGATGCCCGATCTGAAAGAGGACAAACGATATGCGAACACGCTGGCGCGGGGGCTGCGGATTTTGCGAGCCTTTCGTCCAACAGATGACGGGTTGAGCAATCTCCAGATTTCGGATCGCACCGGCATTCCCCGCTCAACTGTTTCACGTCTGACGTTTACGCTTTGTGCTTTGGGGTATCTGACCCATGGACGCCATCATGACAGATATCGGTTGGGGCCTTCGGCGCTGGCCTTGGGCAATATTGCGGCGGCCTCTTTCGGGTTTGTCGAGACCGCAACACCGATCATGCAGGCCCTTGCGAATGAAACAAAAACGCTGGTCGGGGTCGCAATTCATGACGATGACCGGATGTTATTGGTGAAAACGTGGCGGCCGGAAAACACGACAACCGTCTGGTTGAATGTCGGCTATCGCATTCCTTTGTCGAGTTCCTCGACGGGAGCCGCCTATCTGGGGGCTTTGAGTGATGCCGAGTTTGAGAAACTCACCGGACCCATGGACGAGTCCTCACGATCAGAATGTGCGGCGCTGCGGATGCAGTTTCAGGATATGCTGTTAACACGCGGGTTTGCAATTGCGGACACGGCCAAGCGGTTCAATGCCTCGATCAACGCGATTGCCAGCCCATACAGGCCCACAGATTTTGCACAACCTGTTGCGTTTCTGGCCAGCGCGCGTACCGAAGATTTGACGTTTGAACGTGCCCAAACCGAGGTGGGCCCCGCATTGGTGAATGCGTTGTACCAGCTTCAGGATGTCACCGGCCAACAGCATTCGGCGCTGCCGGGGATTTGAGCCACAGAAGTGATGGCCCCGCTGCTTTGGTTTAAGCTCTAAACCGGAAGAGTCTGCCCTAATCCTTAGGCCGGCGTGACCATTCCATAATCCGATTTGATCATGTCAGCACATTTTTCGCCGATCATGATGCTTGGGGCATTTGTGTTGCCGGAGACGACATTCGGCATGATGGAAGCATCCGCGACCCGCAGCCCTTCCAGCCCGTGAACACGCAATTGTGGGTCAACAACCGCCATCTCGTCGATGCCCATTTTGCAGCTCCCTGCAGGGTGATAGACCGTGTCGGCCCGATTGCGGATGTGCTGTTCCCATTCGGCGTCTGTCGTGTCGTCGTTCACACCGAACAGTTCCTTGTGCTTGTATTTGGCCATTGCGGGGGCTTCCATGATCGCGCGGGTCTTTTTGGCCGCTTTGATCAGGGTTTGAAGATCGCGCTCATCAGACAGGAACTTCGGATCAATTCCGGGGTCGGCCATCGGATCGCTGGATTTCAGGAAAACTTCGCCTTTCGAATGCGGGCGCAACGCACATACATGGCACGAATAGCCATTCCCGAGATGCAGTTTGCGGGCATGGTCGTCTACGATGGAAATCACGAAATGCGTTTGCACATCGGCGCGATCCACCGAAGGGTCGGATTTGAAGAAAGACCCTGCTTCGGCGATGGTTGACGCAGCCATCGAGTTTCCGGTTTTACGCCACTTCAGAATTTCCTTGAACAGTTTGAGGCCCGGGCCCAATCCAATCCCAAGATTGTTTTTATCCTTGGTTTTGTACGACAGGATAAAGTCGAGGTGATCTTGAAGGTTTTTACCCACGCCGGGCAGGTCATGCACAAGGTCGATACCATGCTGTGATATCGCCTGTTCTTCACCCACCCCCGACAACAAAAGCAACTGCGGGGATTGAAACGCGCCACCGGACAGGATCACTTCCTTTTTAGCGTGAATCTCTGTGTCGGTCTTGCCTTTGCGATAGGCGACACCCACAGCTCTTTTGCCATCGAAAAGAACTTTGGTGGCACGCGCCTTTGTGATGATCGTCAGGTTGGGGCGCTGCTCCATCACGGGATGAAGATAGGCCGCCGCAGCAGAGCAGCGTTCACCGTTTTTGTCCGGTGAATGGAACTGCGTGCATTGATAGATTGCGGCGCCTTCGTTGTCGCCGGTGTTGAAATCCGGTGTTTCGCGAATTTGAACCTGCGTGTTGGCCTCGACAAACGCTTTCGAAATAGGGCGAGGGGCCTTTGCATCCGAAACCTGAAGGGGGCCAGCGCCGCCATGAAATGCGTCATCGCCCTTGATGTTGTTTTCGGACTTTTTGAAAAAGGGAAGGACCTCGTCCCAACTCCAGCCATGGCAGCCGGCAGCAGACCATTCGTCATAGTCTTCTTTCTGGCCGCGAATATAGAGCATCGCGTTTATGGCGCTCGACCCGCCAAGGGTTTTGCCGCGGGGTTGGTATCCGGTACGGCCGTTCAGACCGGGTTGTGGTTCGGTTTTGAAGGCCCAATTGTTGATCTTGCCGTATCCCGGCAACATCGCGACAACGCCAACCGGCATGCGGATCAAGATGTCCTTTCCGCTGCCGCCTGCCTCTAGCAGGCAAACAGAGGTGTTCGGATCTTCGCTCAGCCGCGATGCAATCGTCGCACCGGCAGAGCCCCCACCAACAATGATAAAGTCGTAAGCCATCTTTCCCCCCAATCGCGGCAACCGGATAGGTCCAGCCGCCTGAACAGGAGAAAAGGTTTTGGGCGTTGAGTCCAGAACGTTCCTTCGCCGACGCCACGTCACTTGATCGTCTGGACCTGCGCGGTCCGTGGCTTAACTGCGGCGCGTTACGTATACGGCGGCGGCAGGGCCACAGCTTTCGCGCACAACAAGATCGCCATGCAACAACACATCGCCCGCCTGCGTGTCTTCTCCGGCCAGTTTGTCCAGCAGCTGGTTCATGGCGTGTTCCCCGATCTGGCTGCGAGGTTGGCGTATTGTTGTCAGGGCAGGGGTGATGTTGTTCGAGAACGGGATATCGTCAAATCCGATCACCGAAAAATCCTTTGGCACATCATACCCGCGCAGCTGAAGGGCGCCGATTACGCCGATTGCCGTATCGTCGTTGAAACAGAAAAACGCCGTAGGCAACGTGTCTTTGATAAACAGCCGCTCGACCGCCGCGCGCCCACCTTCGCTGGACCCGTCACCCTCGATAATCCACTCGTCAAGTACGCCTGCGGCCTCGGCCAAACCGCGGCGATACCCGTCCGAGCGCAAATCGGACACTGCATCTGTTGAAGATGATGAGACATAGACGATCTTTTGATGCCCGAGCGAGATCAGGTATTCTGTCGCCATCTTGGCGGCTGACACGTTGTCGACGCCGATGTAGGACACTTCGGGGCGCTCGATAGGACGCGTCGCGGCAACCATTGGCGGAAACGCAGATGTCGGGCTTTGGGGTTGGCCGGCGACGGGCAAATGTCCGGTCAGAAGGATCAGCCCATCCACCATGCCCGAAGACAGGAACCGCAAGTGGTTCTCTTCCAGCGCGATTGAACCTTCGGTGTTTCCGATCAGAACGCCATAGTCCCGGGCGTTGGCGACCTTCTCAAGACCGATCAGAATGCCGGGAAAGTTCGGGTCGGCAATGGACGGGGTCAGCACCATAACCATGCGGGATCGCTTCATGCGCAGGTTCTGGGCCATGGCGTTCGCGGTATAGCCCGTTCGGGCAATCGCGGCGGTGACGCGCTTGCGTGTACTTTCCGCCACCTTCTCGGGCATTCGAATCGCGCGGCTGACCGTGGCGATTGAGACCCCGGCAAGCTTGGCGACGTCTTCGATTGTGGCTGGCTTGGCTGGCGGTTTGCTCAAGTTCTACGATCCAAATTTGGCGTCGGGAGAGTGTCGGAATCGGTATTTCTTTCCAACCACTTAATTGGTGTTATAGAGCCCCGAACGGGATCTGAAAAGGTTTACATGCAAGAATGTAAAGGTTTACATTATTTATGAAAAGGTTTACATGAGACGTTATGACACGCGCATTTGAGGAGATGTGATGGTGTTTGAGGGGGGACAATGCCGGACGGTATTAATGACATATTTTCGGTGCTTCAGGCCGACCGCATAAGCAAGTCTTTCGGCTCTGTGCCGGTTTTGTTTAGCGTCAACATGGATGTACGTCCGGGTGAGGTGCATGCGTTGATCGGCGAAAACGGCGCTGGTAAATCAACCTTGATGAAGATCCTGTCGGGCTTTCATGATCCGACATCGGGACGGATTTTGTTCGACGGAGAAGAGGTGGTCCTGCCACCCAATGGTGGGGCCGAGATGTTGGGCATCGTGCTGATCCATCAGGAACTCAACCTCGCCGAACAAATGACCGTCGAAGAAAACATCTTCCTTGGTCGCGAATTAACAAAAAATGGCATTCTTGACCGCCAGCGGATGCAGGCGCAGGTGCAGGAATATCTGCAAGACATCGGTCTTGATATCGCGCCGACAGCGCGGATTTCCGATCTGTCCATTGCGGAAAAGCAAATGGTCGAGATCGTGAAAGCAATCAGCCGCAACGCGCGCGTTTTGATCATGGATGAGCCAACGGCAGTTCTGACCGAGGCCGAAACCGAAGTCTTTTTCCGGCAGGTTACAAAGCTCAAGGAAAAGGGCGTCGCGATCGTGTTCGTGTCACATAAACTGTCCGAGGTGAAAGAAATCTCTGACCGGATCACCATCTTGCGGGATGGGCAATGGATTGGCACCAAAGAGGCCGGTGATATGTCGCTGGACGCGATGGCGCAGATGATGGTGGGGCGTGAATTATCAGACCTGTATCCGCCCATGCGAGAAGCGGACGTTGATGCGGATCGTGTGCTTCAGGTTGCGAACCTGACTGCGGCCGGTGTCAAGGATGTGAGCTTTGACCTGAAACGCGGTGAAATTCTCGGGTTTTCGGGATTGATCGGAGCCGGACGGACATCTGTTTTTGAGGCGATTTGTGGTCTTGAACCAATCATATCGGGCACAATACATGTAAACGGGGCAGAAACGCGCTTTGCGTCCGTTGCGGCGGCCCGTGATGCGGGAATTGCCTATCTTACCAAAGACCGTAAGGCAAAGGGGCTGCTTCTTGACAAGAAGATGCGTCCGAACCTGACGCTGTTCTCGCTGCCAAAGTTCGTAAAACGCTTTGGTCTGGACATCAAATCAGAGGACGCAGCATTGGAACGTGCGGTTCGCCGGTTTGATATTCGCGCCCGTGATCCTGATATTTCTGTTGGCGACATGTCCGGTGGTAATCAGCAAAAGCTGTTGCTGGCCAAGGTTATGGAGAGCGAACCACAGATCGTCATCATCGACGAACCGACACGCGGTATCGATGTGGGCACCAAACAGCAGGTCTATCACTTTGTCACGGCTCTGGCCGCAGAGGGGGTGTCTGTTGTGGTGATCTCGTCCGAGATGCCCGAAATTATCGGGCTGTGCCATCGGGTGATTGTGATGCGCGACGGGCGCACTACCGGAACTCTGGAAGGCGACGGTATCAATGAAACCGAAATCGTCCGCTATGCGGCCGGTCTCAAGGGGGAGGGGCTCGAATGACTCTTTCGACAGCAAACACGACGGCAAAGGGAAGAAGCATGAAGTTCGATGTCAAAACCGCCGGTCCCGCAATTGCATTGATCTTGCTTTGTATTATCGGGTTTTCGTTGAATCCGGCATTCCTGAGCGAAGGGAACCTGTCCAATCTTTTGACGCGGTCTGCCTTTATCGGGATCATTGCGATTGGCGCAACTTTTGTCATCACGGCTGGCGGGATTGACCTTTCGGTTGGCTCTATGGCCGCGGCCATTGCCGGTGTCATGATCATCATCATGAACAATGCCGTTGATATGTTGGGCACGGGTGTTGCCACGGTCTTGCTTGGGTGCGGGTGTTCCATACTTTTGGGGATCGGTGCGGGCTGGATAAACGGTGTCCTGACGACCAAAGGCAAGATCGAAGCCTTTATCGTCACGTTGGGGACCATGGGCATCTACCGCTCGCTGGTGACGTATTTTGCCGATGGCGGCACGCTCTCGCTGGATTTCGCAATTCGGGGTGCCTATCGCCCGGTGTATTATGACAGCTTTCTGGGTCTGCCCATTCCGGTCTGGGTGTTCATCGTGGTGTCTATTGTGGGATGGTTCCTGCTGAACCGAACGGCATTCGGGCGCTATTGCACTGCTATCGGATCGAACGAAGGCGTTGCCAAATACTCTGCCATCAAAGTCGACCGCGTGAAAACGATCACCTACATGATCCAGGGTCTGTGTGTGTCGCTGGCGACCATCATCTATGTGCCGCGTCTTGGGTCCGCGTCGTCTTCGACAGGGGTTCTTTGGGAGCTTGAAGCAATCGCGGCCGTCATCATCGGCGGAACAGTTCTCAAAGGGGGGTATGGCCGGATCGGCGGCACCATTCTGGGGGCTCTGATCCTGACGACAATCGGCAATATCCTGAACTTTACCGATCTCATTTCGAACTATCTGAACGGAACCATGCAAGGTCTCATCATCATCATCGCGGTCTGGTTACAGCGCGGTGACTGGGGCAAGGCAAAGGCCAGCAAAACTTAAAACTTTCACGAAGCAAGCGGGGTCCTGTCCCCAGAGTGAAAACAAACCGGGCGCCACCGGACAGGAGAGGTGCGTCCAAATTTGGGAGGAGACAAAATGAAACCTTTTAGCAAATTGGGCGCAATGGTCATGACCGGGGCGCTGGCAATGTCAGCAACGCTGGCACATGCCGACACAATCAAGATCGGGGTCAGCTATCCGACACCCACCCACGCGTGGGCTGCAGGTATGAACTGGCACGCAGAACAGGCTGAAAAACGGCTTGAGGCCTTATATCCGGATGTGGACATGATCCTAGTGAACTCTTCCGATCCAAGCGCACAGGCAAGTGCTCTGGAAGATCTGGTTTCGGTGCACAAGATCGACGCATTGGTGGTTCTGCCTTTCGAGTCCGAGCCGCTGACTGATCCGGTGCTGAACGTCAAAAAGTCAGGCGCGTTGATCACAGTGGTGGATCGCGGCCTCAGCCAACCGGGTATCGAAGACATTTATGTAGCTGGCAACAATCCGGAACTGGGACGTGTTTCCGCACAATACATGAAGACCCGCCTGAAATCCGGTGACAACATTGTTGTGCTGCGCGGTATTCCAACATTGATCGACAATGAACGGTTTGATGCCTTCATGGCCGAAATGGAAGGATCGGGCGTAAACATTCTGGATCACAAACACGCTAACTGGAACCGTGATGACGGCTTCGAAGTGATGCAGGATTTCCTGTCCCGTTTCCCAGATATCGATGCAGTCTGGGCACAGGATGATGACATTGCAATTGGTGTAGTTGCAGCCCTCAAGCAGGCTGGTCGTGATGGCGACGGCATGTTTGTCGTCGGCGGTGCCGGCATGAAGGAAACGATCAAGGCGATCATGGATGGGGAAACACTTGTTCCTGTCGATGTGCTTTACCCGCCTTCCATGATTGCAACAGCGATGGACGTTACCGTTGCGGCGTTCAAGTCGAACGGACCGGTTGCGGGCCGCTATATTCTTGGCGCGACACTGATCACGCCAGAGAACGCTGCCTCTTTCTACTTCCCGGATTCTCCCTTCTGAGAAGTTGAAACTGTGCATCGGGAAAGAGGCGCGTTTGCCTCTTTCCCACATTGGAGGATGAATTCATGAAAAACCTTAAAGGTCCGGCTCTGTTTCTGGCTCAATTCGCGGGAGATGACGCGCCATTCAACAGCTGGAACAGCATTACAAAATGGGCTGCGGACTGCGGCTACAAAGGGGTCCAGATCCCAAGCTGGGATGAGCGTATCTTTGATCTGGGCAAGGCCGCGAGTTCACGATCCTATTGTGAGGAACTTGTCGGGGTCGCGCGCGAAAACGGCGTTGAGATTACCGAGCTTTCGACCCATCTTCAGGGACAGCTGGTCGCGGTGCATCCGGCATATGACACAGCGTTTGACGGGTTTGCGGCACCTCAGGTGCGGGGCAATCCCAAAGCGCGACAGGCATGGGCCGTAGAGCAGGTCAAACTGGCCATCACGGCAAGCTATAACCTTGGCATCGGGGCACACGCGACATTTTCAGGAGCGTTGGCCTGGCCTTATCTTTACCCGTGGCCCCAGCGCCCGCCGGGATTGGTTGAAGCGGCCTTTGATGAGCTGGCCGCGCGATGGCGCCCTATTCTGGATCACGCCGACACGATGGGCGTGGATGTGTGTTATGAAATTCACCCTGGTGAAGATCTTCATGACGGGGTGACGTTCGAAATGTTTCTGGAACGGGTCGGCAACCATCCACGTGCCAATATGCTCTATGATCCATCGCATTATGTCCTGCAGTGTCTGGATTATCTTGACAATATTGACATCTACAAAGACCGGATCAAAATGTTTCACGTCAAAGATGCCGAGTTCAATCCAACCGGGCGACAGGGCGTTTATTCAGGATATCAATCTTGGGTGGATCGCGCGGGACGGTTCCGGTCGCTTGGCGACGGGCAGGTCGATTTCGGAGCGATCTTTTCCAAGATGGCTGCCAATGATTTTGACGGCTGGGCTGTTGTGGAATGGGAATGCTGCCTGAAACATCCCGAAGACGGCGCCCGCGAAGGGGCGCAGTTTGTCAAAGACCACATTATCCGCGTGACCGAAAAAGCCTTTGATGACTTTGCCGACGGCGGCACGGATGACGCGGCCAATAGCAGAATGCTTGGGCTGGAGGTGGGTTCATGACCGGGCAGGGACCTCTCAAACTGGGTATGGTGGGCGGTGGCAATGATGCCTTTATCGGCGCGGTCCACCGCATTGCCGCGCGTATCGATGGCGAGTTCACGCTTGTGGCGGGGGCGTTGTCGTCTACGCCGGAACGGGCGCAGGCCTCTGGCGCGGCTTTGGGGCTGGCAGAAGACCGCATTTATGACGACTTCAAAGCGATGGCGATCCGCGAGGCTCGCCTGAAAGAGGGGATAGATGCCGTGGCAATCGTGACGCCGAACCACATGCACTATCCCGCTGCCCGCGAGTTCCTGAAACGTGGCATCCACGTTATCTGTGACAAGCCTTTGACGGCGACATTGAGCGAAGCCAAAAAGCTGGTCAAGGCAGCACAAGAATCCGAAGCGTTGTTTGTTCTGACACACAATTACACCGGATATCCCATGATCCGTCAGGCCCGCCAGATGATTGCCGAAGGTGCCTTGGGGGATCTTCGCGTGGTGCAGGCCGAATATCCGCAGGACTGGTTGACCGAAGCGGAAGAGGCCCAAGACAACAAACAGGCCGAGTGGCGTACCGATCCCGCGCGATCGGGGGCCGGTGGGTGTGTCGGGGATATCGGCACGCATGCGTTCAACTTGTTGAGCTTTGTGACAGGTCTGAAAACAGAGAGCCTTGCCGCCGATCTGCAAACCTTTGTGCCTGGCAGGCGGTTGGACGACAATGTGCATGTGATGATGCGGTTCAACGGTGGGGCACGCGGCATGCTGTGGTCCAGTCAGGTCGCCCCCGGAAATGAAAACGCTTTGAAGCTTCGCGTTTACGGCTCCAAGGGGGGATTGGAGTGGGCGCAAGAGGATCCGAACTATTTGTGGTTCACCCCGTTTGGAGAGCCAAAGCGCCTGCTGACGCGCGGCGGGGTCGGCGCCACGGGTGTTGCCGAGCGCCTGACGCGCACACCGGGAGGGCACCCCGAAGGGTATCTGGAAGGGTTCGCAAATATCTATAGCGAGGCGGCGACGGCCATACGTGCCAAAAACGCCGGTGATCACATTCCGGCCGACCTTCATTTCCCAACTGTGGAAGACGGTTTGGCGGGCGTGCAGTTCATTGACGCCTGTGTCAGGTCGTCAAACCGAAATGGTGCCTGGACATCGTTTTAAGTGAACGTTGAAGAAAAAGGGGCTCGCCTTGGATGGCGGGCCCCATTTTATGTGGAGTGTTGGTCCAGCAAGACCCGCAAACACCCTTGCAAGGCGGCGGCGTCGTCTTCGATCAGGGAAATCGGGATTTCTGACAGGTCGGCAACGCGGACCGCGCCAGACAGATAGGTTTGCAGAAAGGTGTCAAAGCTGGCTTGGGTCAAAATGCTGCGTGCGACACTGCCTGCGAAAACCAAACCAGCGCGCGGCATATACTGATAGATCAATTGACGGCTCAAGAGACCAAGAACCCTTGCAAACAAAAGCGCTGAGGTTTCTGCGTCAGGGTCAGACTGCGCGCCAAATCGTGTCATAATTTCGCGGCTTGAAAGCTTTTTTCCGCTAACGCCATGATACATGCGCTCAAACCCCGAACCACAAAGCCAGTCTTCGACACGGGTGAAATCCGCGACTTGTGGCCCAAGGATGTCGCGCAGCGCCTGCCAGACCGTGATCGGCAGGGCGGCGTGGCCCAATTCGGCCTCGAAAGCGATTGTTTTGCCATCATCCGTGCGCTTGGAGAGGCTGACGTTGAACCCGGTTCCAATGCCAACAACAAGGCTTTGCGTCGCAGACGCCGCTGCGCCGGGGCCGCCAAGGTGCGTCATCTCCAAAGAGGGAAGTGCGTGGCTGAGTGCCGAAAGGTCATTTACCAACAGAACCCGATCCGTGCCGAGTTTGCATTGTAATTTAGCGCTTTCAAAAACCCAGTCGCGATTGGTCAAAGACGCACGGGTTGCACCGACGGGACCTGCAATTGCAAGACATACGTCGGCAATGCTCTGCGTGCCGAGTTCAGGCAGATAGAGGTCCAAGACGTCTTCGAACTTTGAAAATCCGGCATTATCGAAATGGCGCTGGGTGCCATGGCGCACACCTGTGTGATCCGCCAACGCAAGGCGCGTGTTCGTCCCTCCGATGTCGCCCACCAGATAGGTCATTCTACCATTCCTTTTCGCGGGTCTAACATTCAACGCCTTCGGGTTTCTTGCCCAGAATAATCATGCCCAACAGGTCGTCATCTGTGACATCGTCGACATCGACAACCCCGACAAGTTTTCCGTTTTTCATCACGCTGGCCCGATCACAAAGATGCATCACGTCGTGAATGTCGTGGCTGATCAGGAAAATTCCGATGCCTTCCGCTTTAAGTTGCTCGATCAATTCCGAAACCATTTTTGTTTCATGGGGACCGAGCGCAGCCGTCGGTTCGTCCATGATCAGGATCTTGGCATTGAAATAGACCGCGCGTGCAATCGCAACGGATTGGCGCTGACCACCTGACAGGGCAGATACCGGCTCGCTGAACTTTTGAAAGTTCGGATTGAGCCGTGCCATAATCTTGCGCGTTTCCGCTTCCATGGCATCGTCATCGACCAGACCGAAAGGGGTCACAAGCTCGCGCCCGAGGAACAGGTTTGAGGCCGCATCCAGATTGTCGGCCAAGGCCAGTGTCTGATAGATCGTTTCTATCTGATGTGCGCGTGCGTCACGCGGATTGTTAATCTCGACTTTATTGCCATTAATCAGGATTTCACCGCTGTCGGCCTGATAGGCCCCCGATAAGATCTTGATCAGAGTGGATTTTCCGGCACCGTTGTGCCCCAGAAGACCCACAACCTCGCCGGGGTGAAGATCGACGCTCACATGGTCGACAGCATGGACCCCCCCGAAGGAGATACAGATGTCGCGCATTTCAACAAGAGGAGAGGTCATCAGGCAGCTCCAGTCCGTTTACGATAGATGATGTCGATAAGAACGGCCAACACAAGGACCGCGCCCACCACGATGTTTTGCAAAGGGGCGTCCACGCCAACCATGGCCATGCCAGACTGCAATGACTGCATGATCAAAGCGCCGAGAATGGCACCGTGGATGGTGCCAACGCCACCAGCCAGCGCCGTTCCGCCAATGACCGCTGCTGCGATGACGCGCAATTCGTCCAGTGTACCAATGTCGTTCGAGTGGTTGGTCAACCGGGCAGAGGCGACAACCGCCGACAGGGCGCAAAGTGCCCCCATCAGGGCGAAAATCTTGACCGTCAACAGGCGTGTGTTGATCCCCGAAAGTTCGGCGGCGTCCGGATTGCCTCCGGTTGCGAAAATATAGCGCCCCAAACGTGTGCGCTGGGCCACGATGGTCATGCCGATTGCAATCGCCACCAGCACGAGAACCGAAATCGGAATGCCGTAGGCTTGGGTAAAGCCCTCTGGCATGACTTCGCCGCTGGCCTCAAACATGCGCTGGAGTTTGCGCGTGGGCACGTCATAGGCATTCAGTGTCGCCACAAAACCCAAGATGGCTGTGGCTGCAATGCCGGCCAGTGCGAATTCTGCCCACAAAGGTTTGACGGCAAACCCGTGTTTCACCTTGTTGCGCCGTGCGTTGTAAAGGCCGAACAGCGCGACGGCGGTGGCAATCACGCCAACAATCCAGGATCCTGATGCACCAAGCGTGCCATTGATCCCGCCGAATTTTTGAAAAGTGGGGTCCAGAGGACCGATGGTTTTGCCGCTGGTCAGGTACCACGCGACATTGCGCCAGACCAGCAGGCCGCCAAGTGTGACGATAAAGGCGGGAATGGTCAGATATCCCACCAGAAAGCCGTGGAACGCCCCGATTGTGGTGCCGGCGATCACACCAACAAGAATTGTGATCCACGGGGTCAGGGCATTGTCAAAACCTAGGCCAAGCCAATGTGGCAAAAGCTGTGTTTGCATCATCGCCATGATCGCCGAACAGGTCGCAAGCAAAGCTCCGACGCTAAGATCGATATGGCGGGTCACGATCACGAAAACCATGCCCGTGGCCATGATCGCAACGGAAACGGTCTGGATCGTGAGGTTGAAAATATTCCGCGGGGTGAGAAAGCGCCCGCCGGTTGCGATATCAAAACCAACGCAAAGGATGACAAAGGCGCCGACCATGCCCAACAGGCGCAAGTCGATTTCCAGTGTTTGAAAGAAACCGCGTTTTTTCTTGTCGAGTGATGTGTCTGGAGTGTCTGTCTGGGACATGGGAATACCCTGTCAAAAGAGGTTGTTAAAGCTTTCGTCCCGAACGGGCCGGGACGAAAGCAAGTCACATTAGTTGCAAGGCGCAGGGCCACTGGAAACACCCTGACACAGGGCGTCTTTGGTGATCCAACCCGCATCTACAACAGCAGACAGGTTGTCTTTGGTGACTGGAACAGGGGCCAGGAATTTGGCTGTCATGGCCGTGCCAGCAGGAGAGGTCCAGCTGCCTGCGCCGTCGACGTCACCCATGGCGCTTCCACCTGCCAAAGCGACGGCAATTTCGCCAGCAGCCTTGCCCAGTTCACGGGCGTCTTTCCAGACAGATACGGTTTGATGTCCCTTTGCCACGCGGTTCAAGGCAGCATGATCGCCGTCCTGACCGGATACAGGAATGCCTTCCATGCCCTGTGCCGTCAGAGCCGCCACAACGCCACCGGCGGTGCCGTCGTTCGAAGCGACAACAGCGTCAACGCCGTTGTTTGTTGCGGTCAGGATTTGTTCCATGTTGCGCTGGGCGTTGGCGGGCAGCCAGCCGTCTGTATAGGCTTCTCCGACGATTTCGATGTCACCTGCGTCAATTGCGGCCTGAATGATTTCTTGCTGGCCACCGCGCAGGAAGTCTGCGTTTGGATCTGTCGGAGACCCTTTGATCATGACATAGCGGCCTTTGGGCATTTCCGAAAACACGGCGCGGGCCTGCATGCGTCCGACTTCGACATTGTCGAACGTCAGATAGAAGGCACGCGGGTCTTCAATCAGGCGGTCATATCCAACGACCGGAACACCTTCGTCTGACGCTGCCTGTACCGCTGGTCCAATGGCCTGTGCGTCTTGTGCCAGAATGATCAGAGCATCTGCGCCTTGTGCGATCAGGCTTTCAACATCCGACAGTTGTTTGGATGCCGAGCTTTGCGCATCCGAAGAGATGTACGTGGCGCCGGCGGCATCAAGCGCCGATTTGATCGCGGCCTCATCTGTTTTCCAGCGCTCTTCCTGAAAATTGGACCAGCTTACTCCGACAACCAGACTGTCGGCGAAAGCGGTTCCTCCCAAAAGCGTGCTGAAGACGACTGCAGCAGTGGTAAATAGTTTCATGATCTTCCTCCCTAGAATTCGTTGCCCGGCCCCCAAATGATGGTTCGGGGGCGGGCGGCCTCAGTGTTACCTAAATAAATTTGCAAATCAAATTAAATCAAATAGACTGGTGTTAAGGCCATATTCACGGCACGTTGAGGGGTGAATTTGGCTTTGAAGAACTGCGGTTATTTTTGGGGTAAGCTATGGAAAAAACTAAGCTAATACCGAGCGAGATCCGCAGAAGTGGCAGGCGTGCCTTGTTGGCCGAGATCCGGCGCTACAAAAAAATTCCACGGATCGATCTTTCCGAATCAACGGGAATCAGCCGCGCCACGGTGACGACAATCACCGCCGACCTTTTGAAAGAGGGGTTGATCGAAGAGGTGCGTTCAGAGACGCCCGAGAAGGACCTGCGGCGCGGGCGTCCCAAGGTGGATTTGAAAATTCGCGGCGCGGCCCATCATGTTGTGGGCATCAAGATTGCCAACAAGTCGCTGTCGACCGTTCTTCATGATTTCGAGGGAATCCAGATCGCCGACCATGAAGTCGCTCTTGAAGAAAGCGTGTTTGAGGCGGACGCCCTTGCGGATGAGGTTTCGAAGGCCATCGAAGGCTTAACGTCCACAGCGGGTTTGAGCGCAGAGGAGGTCTCCGGCGTTGGTGTCGGGATCGCAGGAACTGTGGATGCCTTGCAAGGGTTTGTGTACTGGTCGCCTTCGCTGCATCAGCGCAACGTGGAACTGGGGCAGGTTCTTGAGGATCGCCTTGGGGTGCCAGTTTTTCTGGACAACGATGCGAACCTTGTTGCTGTTGCCGAGCGCGCCTTTGGCTTGGCGAAAGAGAATTCCGATTTCATTGTCATCACGATCGAAAGCGGTGTTGGCATGGGCATCGTGATTGGCAATGAATTGTATCGCGGTAATCGCGGGTGCGGCGCCGAGTTGGGACATACCAAGGTGCAATTGGACGGCGCATTGTGTCGATGTGGCCAGCGCGGGTGCCTCGAAGCATATGTTGCGGACTATGCCCTGCTGCGCGAAGCCGGCATTTCCGGCAGGCACAAATCGGTATCCAAGGTCGAAGACCTTCTGAGCGCGGCGCGAGACGGCGATTCCGTCGCAAAGTCGATCGTGGATCGGGCCGGCCGTATGTTTGCCATGGGATTGGCCAATATCGTCAACATTTTCGACCCCGAACTGATCATTCTTTCCGGAGAGCAGATGCACTCAGATCACCTCTATGCGTCAGAGGTCATTGACGCGATGCGCAATTCTGTCGTGCACATCGACAAACCCGGACCAGAAGTTGTGATCCACAAATGGGGGGATCTGATGTGGGCGCGCGGCGCGGCGGCGTTTGCCTTGGACGAGGTGTCCGAAATCGCGATCACCGGACATCGTGAAAATGCGCAATAGCGGTTTGGTTCTGGGGGCGGTGTTCTGTGCGTCGACAGGCACGGCCGATCCACGGTTCGTGGCGCAAACGGTGCCAGAGCATGTCTATGATGGCGGTTGGGAGCATTATGTTGGCGGTGGACTGGCGGTTTTCGACTGTAACGGGGACACCCGCCCGGATATTTTTGCTGCGGGTGGAGAGAACGTCGCCCAATTGATGCGCAACACCTCTGAGGATGGGCGCGATCTGACGTTTCAGGCCGAGACCTCTGCGAATTTGGCCATGACGGGGGTGATCGGGGCCTATCCTTTTGATTTTGACAGTGATGGCATTGTCGATTTGGCGGTTATGCGCGTGGATGAAAATCGTCTGATGCGCGGGCTTGGAGGATGCACCTTCGAAACTTTCGCGCCAGACTGGTTTGATGGCGGGAAGAGTTGGACAACCGCCTTTTCTGCCACTTGGGAGCAGGGGCAAGACCGGCCGACATTTGCCTTTGGGAACTATGTTGACAGGACAGATCCCGATGGCCCCTTTGGAACCTGTGACCAAAACTGGCTGTATCGTCCAAAAGGCGACGGTTACGATGTAACCCCTTTGGAGCCAGCCCACTGTCCGCTTTCCATGTTGTTTAGCGATTGGAACCGCAAGGGGCGCGCGGACCTGCGGATCAGCAATGACCGCCATTATTATGTGACGGGCGGGCAAGAACAGCTTTGGGCGATGGAAAACACCCCACGGCTCTATACCGAGGCGGACGGCTGGAAACCCTATGCCCTCTGGGGCATGGGAATTGCGTCTCGTGATCTGGACTTCGATGGCGCGCCAGAGGTGTATTTGACCTCAATGGGGGATCAACGCCTTCAACGCATGGCGGGCAACAACCGCCCCCAATGGGACGACGCGCCTTATGAGGCGGGCGCCACGGCGCATCGGCCCTATGCAGGGGGGGACGGACGGCCGTCAACCGGATGGCACGTGAGTTTTGGGGATGTGCAAAACGATGGGCTGGACGATATCTTTGTTGCCAAGGGCAATGTCGAACAGATGCCGGGTAGTGCTATGGAGGACCCCAACAACCTGCTTCTCCAGACCCGTGACGGCACATTTGTCGAGGCTGGTTTGCAAGGCAGTCTAGATAGCCTTCATCGCGGACGCGGGGCTGCACTTGTGGATTTTAACAACGATGGTCTTTTGGACGTCGCGGTGGTCAACAGACGCGCGCCTTTGGAGGTTTTTCGAAATATCACGGAAAACACAGGGAACTGGATCTCTATTCGCCTGCAACAACCTGCCCCGAACAGAGATGCGGTGGGGGCCTTTATCGAAGTACGTGTTCAAGGCAAAACCATCACGCGAGAGGTCTATGTCGGCGGGGGGCACGCGGGGGGCGTTTCCGGTCCAGAGCATTTTGGCCTTGGCAAGGCTGAGGCAGTGCAGGCTCGCGTCATCTGGCCCGATCAGGAAAAAAGCGACTGGTTTGACGTCTCGGTAAACCAACGGGTGTCCGTGCAACGCGGGGCGCTTGGCCCGCAGATCGACAGCTATTGATCGACGGGCAGGCCGCTTGGAACCTTTTTGGGAATGCCCAGCCGTCCCGCAAGGCTTTGATCGTCTTTCAGCGTTTTCAGAAATGCAATGATTTCGGATACTTCGTCGTTACTCAGCTTTTGTGCAGGCAGCTCGTTGGCCTTTGCGATGGCGTCACGTTCGACCGTATCCTGCATCAGCTTGTTATCCGTCTCGAATGACATCTTGGGCCAGGTCGCATTCGAAATGGAGTAATTCTCTAGTGCCTCAACAGGTGACAGGTGGTGGCGGATGACAGCCTCAAGCGAGGAATAGGCGCCGCTATGTCCGTAGGGGCCGGTTTCCGTCACGTTGCGCAATGAAGGCGTTCGGAATTTATAGGCGTCGACCGGATGTCCCGTGACGCGCATGCGCCCTGTGTCACGCTGGTGGCGTTCAAACCGCGCGGCCTTGCCCGGGCCGATCTGGGGCATGGCGATGGCATGGAACCCCTGATCTGTCTGGAAAATACCCGAGTGGCAAGAATCGCATCCAGCTTTGCCATAGAACAACGACATGCCCGCCATGGCTTTGTCTGGCAACGGTGTGCCCTGTCTCAAGTGCAGGTCAAAGGGGCTTTGATCCGCCCGCCATTCAAACGCCATGAAATCAGCGATGACATTGGCGATATCGGTAAACGCCACAGGCCGGGATGATCCGTATACCTTTTTAAACATCTGCTTGTAGGTATCGATGTTATCGACGCGCGCAGACAGGATGGCCCATGCCCCGTTTTCGCCAGTGAGAAATCCCTGTCGCACGGCCTTGGCCACGTCATTCTCTGAATAATGACCAGCCATCTCATCCCCTGACAACACGGGAAACATCGCCTGCGCCGCAAGCGCGGATTTGAAGCCTTTTTCCATTTCGGCCCCCAGAGGGGTGCGAATACCAGAGGGGCGGGACGGGTCTTGTTCCAGTCGGCCATCATGGAAAAAGCGGGTAAACTCTGTAGCCCCCAAATTGAATAAAGAGGGCGCGTTTCTTGGAATGCGTTGTTCCGGTACATTTTCCGGATCTGGTCTTCGGTCTGGCCCAAGTCCAAGACCTCCATCACCAAGGCCGAGAGAAACACCATCCGACGTGGCAAAACGTGGATGATGGCAGGTCGCACATGACACGGTTTTGCTGCCGCTCAGAATCGGGTCATAGAATAACAGCTGGCCAAGTTTCACGGCCTCCATCTTGACCGGCGGAAACCGGGTTTCGGGATCGGGCAGTGGGCCGGTCATCCCGCCAGAAGGTACAAGACCTGTCACAAAAAGCACGGCAAGGATCATTGGGGTCACTCTGCGCATATGCTCACCTTGAGAAGTTGCCGGTAAGGATGGTCCGGAGTGACAATCGTCTTTGGGAATGCAGGGATGTTGACCGCGTTTGGATATCCCTGTGGTTCAAGACACAGACCGTAAAAAGGCGCATGTGTTTGTTCGGACAGGGGCGGATGCCAGGATTGCAGTTTGCTGGCGGTATAAAATTGAAGACAGGGTTGGTCGGTTTCCAGCCTAAGTGAAAGGCCATTGGGCGCTGTCACCTTGGCCGCACAGGGCGACGCGTGCGATAGAACGAAATTTTGATCGTAGCCCAACGCCGAGGGATCTGCGGTCACAAGCTCTTTAGGAGAGGTGAAGTCATATCGCGTTCCCGAAACGGTCTGTGTTTGTCCGTTTGCGATGTTCTGACTGTCTGTCTGTGTGATACTTTCGGCGGCAAGGCAAAGACGGTGGCGGGTGATGTCTTCGCTTCCTCCCATGAGATTATAATACGAATGCTGTGCCAGATTTATGGGGGTGGGACGGTCTACCTTTGCCCGCATGTCATAGGTCAGGGTGTTTCCAGCAAGCGAGATTGTGACTTCAAAATCCACTCGCCCCGGAAACCCTTGATCCCCATGCTCAGAGCGCAAATTTAGCTGAACAGCCTTGTCACCGTCCGGCGACATCTCCCAAAGGCGTTTGCCAATGCCCAATGGGCCGCCGTGCAAGCAATGGTCGCCTTCATTGGCCACAAGATCGAACCGTTCGCCATCGATCGCAAAGGATGCGTTTTCAATACGGTTTGCCACCCGCCCCGCAATCGGCCCCAGAAAGTTGGGGTTATGCAAATAATCTTGCGGTGACGCGTATCCCAGAACAACCGGTATGTGTTCCCCGCCCAAGGGAACGCGCCAGTCCTGCGTGATGCATCCCAGATTGAGGATAGACACCGAAACGTCACCATCCGACAGACGGTGACGTTTGACGCTATCTCTCTCAAGGCTGGCTCGTGCCCCCATATCAGACGAAACGATTGACGTAGTTTTCCAGAATCTCCTGACGTCCCGATGTGGGCTGGGGATTGATTTGACCGGAATGCACCTGATTAAAGATCGCGCTCAGGTCGCTGTCCAGCATCTCTTTTGCCGATGCGCTGTCCCAACCGGAATACCGTGCGGCCAGTGCCTTGTCCAAACCACCATCTTCGATCATGGCAGCTGCGGCTTTGAACCCGCGGGCACAGATATCCATCCCGCCAATATGGGCCGCGACAAGGTCTTCGGCGTCCAGAGACTGGCGGCGCAATTTGGCATCAAAGTTGGTGCCGCCCGTCGAGAAGCCGCCATCTTTCAGGATGTGATAATAGGCCAGCGCGACCTCGGGTGTGTTGTTGGGAAACTGGTCTGTGTCCCATCCGGACTGATAATCGTTCCGGTTCATGTCGATTGACCCCAGCACCCCAAGGGCCGCCGCCGTTGCGATCTCGTGCTCGAATGAATGGCCCGCCAGAATGGCATGCCCCTGTTCGAGGTTCAGTTTGACCTCATTCTCGAGCCCGTATTTTTGCAGGAACCCGTAACAGGTGGCCGCGTCATAGTCATATTGGTGCTTGGAGGGTTCTTGCGGCTTTGGCTCGACAAGGATCGTGCCTTTGAAGCCAATCTTGTGTTTGTAGTCGACCACCATATTGAGGAACCGGCCCATGTGGTCCAGTTCGCGGCCCATATCGGTGTTGAGAAGCGTTTCGTACCCTTCACGACCGCCCCACAACACATAGTTTTCACCGTTCAGACGATGGGTTGCATCCATGCAGGTTTTCACCGTCGCAGCGGAATAGGCAAAGATATCTGGGTCCGGGTTCGTCGATGCACCGGACATCCAGCGCCGGTGGCTGAACATATTGGCGGTGCCCCACAGCAGTTTGATCTTCCGCGATGACATCTTTTCTTCGAAATAATCGATGATGGTTTCAAAGTTCGAAAGAGAGGCCGCAAAACTGTCGCCTTCAGGCCGAATGTCTGCGTCGTGCCAGCAGAAATAGGGCTGGCCCAGAATGTCGAACAAATCAAACGCTGCATCTGCTTTGGTTTTGGCCCGCCCGATATCATCCTGGGGATGCCAAGGGCGCTCGAACGTTTGCCCGCCAAACGGGTCGCCGCCTTCCCACGCAAAAGAATGCCAATACGCAACGGCAAAGCGAAGATGCTCCTCCATGCGTTTTCCCATGATCACTTCATCAGGGTTATAGTGGCGGAACGCCAGCGGTGATGTGCTGTCTGGTCCTTCATAGGCGATCGGATCGATCCCATGGAAAAAGTTGCTCATGCGTGGTCCCCCCTCAACTTCGGATATAGGTTTTTGAAAGAAGCGTAGGCTTCTTCATATGCATCAACCAAATCGGCCCGTGGCGCGATTGTGGTTGAAATGTTTGGTTTGGTCATGACGTCCTCGGCGCGTGCGCCGGTAACCCCGCAAATAGCGAGACGTGCTGCGCCCAATGCAGCGCCGAACTCGCCTTGTTCCGGTATCTCAAGTGGCAGGTTCAGAACCGTCGCAATCAGTTCAAGCCAATAGGCAGACCGCGAACCGCCCCCTATGGCGATGGCACTGTCCAGCCGCGCGCCGGTCGATTTCAACGCTTCGAGATTGTCTCGAAGGGCAAAGGAAACCCCTTCCAGAACCGCGCGTGTCAGGTCCTGTTGCGAGGTGTTGATATCCAACCCGATCAACGCGCCGCGGATTGCGCTATCGTTGTGGGGGGTGCGTTCGCCAGACAGATACGGCAAGAACTGCACCTTGCCGGGCGCTTCCAGCGAGGTGCCAAGGGTCTGGGTCAGATGTGCCGGGTCTTCCTGAAGTGTGCGTGACAGCCAGTTAAGACTGTCTGTTGCAGCAAGAATGACCCCCATCTGATACCATTTCTGGGGCACCGCATGGCAAAACGTGTGTACGGCGCTTGCGGGCTGTGGGGCAAAGCTGTCGCGCGCAGCCAAAAGAACCCCGGATGTGCCCAATGAGACAAACCCGTCTCCTTCGATCAAGGCGCCAATGCCACATGCGGCGGCGGCGTTGTCTCCGGCACCGGCTGCGACCTCGACAGTTGAAGGAAGCTCCAGCTCTGATGCGAGATCCGGACGCAGTGTGCCGACAATATCCGTCCCCTCGAAAAGTTGGGGCATCTGGTCTTCGCGCATGTTGCTTGCGGAAAGCAGGGTTTCGGACCAACTGCGTTTGCCTACATCAAGCCAAGACGTGCCGGCACTGTCCGACATGTCAGATGTCAGGTTCCCGGTCAGCCAGAATGTAAGGAAATCCTTTGGCAGAAGGACCGTTTCGACCTGTGCAAAGATCTGTGCCTCATGATCTGCGATCCAGGCCAGTTTGGGCGCGGTGAATCCCGGAAAAACGCTGTTTCCGCTTAGGTCGCGGACACTTGGGGTGTCATCTAGCAGTGCGGCTTGATCTGCGCTGCGGGTGTCGTTCCACATGATGCAAGGGCGCAGGACGGCAGCGTCCTTTCCAAGAAGCGTTGCACCGTGCATGTGACCCGAACAGGCCACGCCGCGCAGGTGGGCCATCGCTTTGGGGGCCTGCGCCTTGAGGTCAAGCAAAACCTCTTTGCAGGCTGCGATCCAATCGGCAGGGTCCTGTTCGCTCCAACCGGGCAGGGGGTGTTGAGTGTCATACTCCGTTTCGCTTGAGGCAATGACATTTTGGGCCTCATCGACCAACAGGCCACGAAGCCCGGAAGTGCCAAGATCGAGTCCAACAAACATGACCGGTCGTCCCATATTACCAACTTAGTGAATAAATTTTAGACACAAACTAAATAAGAAATCAATCACTGGATTCGTCGGTTTGTCTTCCGGCCTTCGCTGACGGAATACGCAAGAACCCCAGTGAAGCAGCCACCTTGAGGTTTGAAGATGTTAGGCGAGAGACTGAAATCAACCTGCTTGAACAGCGGATTTTCTGCTACGGGTTCACATAAATTATTCTTTTATAATAACAGGTTGGCGCGTTCTAGTGTGCCAGATTGAATTTAGACACAAAGGCATTTTCGTCTTCATCGCCCCACACCGGCGCGAGGGGATCTAATCTCTCGGCGGTGCCAATGAATCGCGGATTTGCAAAGACGTCTCGATCAGGATTTTCATGTTGGTGTCTTTGTCGTTCACCATGTCGATCAGCAATATGGCGGCCTCTTTGCCCATCCGGCGGTGGGGGACATGAACGGTGGTCAATGTCGGAGACGAGATCTTGGCAATCTCGATATCATCAAATCCGGTGACAGACAGATCGTCAGGAATGCGCAGCCCCATTTCTTTCGCCCGTGCAATTGCCCCAACTGCGAGAACGTCGTTGCCGCACATCACGACCGTGGGGCGATCCGGGAGGCCCAGAACTTTTTCCAAGGCGGCACCGCCTTCGTCGATGCCGTAGGTGGTTTCGAGAATTGAAAGCTGCTCTGCGGGGATGTCTGCTTCGGCCATCGCCGCATGGATGCCTCTGAGGCGTTCACTGGCTCTGTCGTTGTCATGTACGGCTGCAGTGATGGTGGCAATACGCCTGTGGCCCATCGCAATCACTTGCTCCGCCAAGGACTTCATTGCGGTGAAATTGTCAAAACCAACTGTCGGCACCACGGCGTCCTGATCAAACACCCATGCAACAACGGCAGGAATCCCCTGACGCCTTAGAAAGTCGTATATTTTCGGGTCGCGATTGTACCCGATCAGGAACAAAGCATCGGCGCCACGCGAAACCAGTGAGCGGATTTGTTCTTCTTCCGTGTCGGCCTGATAAGACGACGATGCCACCAGAAGGGTGATGCCATTTCGGCCCAGTTCTTCCTGAAAGGCTTGCAAGCCCCGCGCAAAAATCGCGTTCTCCATGGTCGGAATAATGGCGCCGATTGTGTTGGTTCGTTTGGCTGCCAGCGCCCGAGCGTTAAAGTTTGGCGTGTACCCCAATTCTCGTACTGCGTTCAGTACCTTGGTTCTGGTTTTTTCGACAACACGCTCGGGAGAATTCAGGCAACGAGACACCGTCGCGGTCGACACTTTTGCGTGCCGCGCGACATCTGCAAGGGTGGGATTTCGTTCGGTGGGTGTGTCGTCTCTGTTCATTGCTGCGAGTTTTACCGCGTTTTCCCAAACGCTGCACTTCAAATTTTGCAATTGGCGGATTGAAAGTTGGGTGAAAAATGTAAGCGCTTGCACAAGTGTCGTGCAAGCGCTTACATTGACGGGGCGAATCAGGATTTTCACCGTCTTTCCGGAGATACACATGCTTTTGACCCTTTCCGTTGTGCTGTTCGGTGCCTTTGGCACCAACGTGGTTTTAGGGTCGATGGGACTGGGAGGGTTCCTTGGGGATGTGTCTGAAATGCTGACCTTGCTTGCCGCTTCGATCTTTTTCGTAGCGGCGATTTTGCAAAAAGAAGCCGCGGAAAAAAATAAATAACAGACGCGCTGAACAGTCCAACTGGAGGAAAACATGAATCGGAATAACAAAGATCTTGCGTCGGCCGAGCGCCGTAATTTTTTGAAACTTGCCGGAACGGGAAGCTTTACCGCAGCTTTGGTTGCCGGTGCCGCGGGGACACTCTGGTCCACCGAAGCAGCCGCACAAACCAACAAAGAAGAACGTGAGCGCGAAAAGGCAGCGGATCATGTCATGACATTGGCAACGGCCTATGTTCTGGGGGCGACGCGCAGCTATCCGATCATGCAGCTGGACCTGAAAGAGAACATTCAAAACGCAACCAACGGCAAAGTGTACGTGAAACTGGCACCCGGCGGACAGCTTGGCGCTGGTGGCGCACTGGTGCAGAAGGTGCAGGGCGGCACCATTCAGGCGGCACAACACTCGTTGTCAAACTTTGCGCCATTCGCGTCGACCGTCGATCTGATCAACATGCCGTATCTCTGTGGGTCAAACCAGCGTTTCACAAACCTTGTGAACTCTGACCACTGGAAAACAGAAGTGCACCCCAAAGTCGAAGCGGCAGGCTTCAAAGCCCTGTTTTATGTCAACATTGACCCGCGTGTCGTCGCCGTGCGCAAAGGCGGCGCAGGGGCAGTTCTAAGCCCGTCTGACCTCTCAGGTGTCAAATTCCGCGTGCCCGGATCGAAAATGCTCCAGCAATATTATCGTATGGTTGGTGCGAACCCCACGCCGGTTGCTTGGGGCGAAACTCCTTCGGCCATCAAACAAGGCGTCGCGGACGCGCTTGATCCATCGGTTGGCGCATTGTTCGTCTTTGGTTTCAAGGACATCCTGAGCCACGTCACCTTCACACAGGCGGTTCCGGATAGCCAAGTCTATTCCTGTAACCTTGAATGGTTCAACAGCCTGCCTGCAGACGTGCAAGAAGGCGTGATGTGGGGATCGGAAATGACGGCACATCAGAACCTCTCCAAAGTTCCCTCAGCGCGTGCTTTTGCCATGTCCGAGTTGGCAAAGTCCGGCGTTCAGTTCCATTCGCTAAGCGATGATCAATTGGGAGAATGGAAAGCGGCAGGTGGATACCAGCGCCCCGAATGGGACGAGTTCAAGAAAGAACTGGCTGGTTCAATGGATGCCTTTGCCAAACTGGAAGAGGCGGCCGGAACGCAAGGCCAATACTACGTGCACGACGCATAGGACGGGTTGTGAGAGCCCGATTGCGGGCTCTCATCCTTTCCGCAGTCGGCGTCGCAAGTGACGCCGATTTCCTTACCCTTTTACATCGGGGCGCGTGATGAATTTCCTGAAAAAAGTGGACCAGAATGCCGAACGCTGGCTGCTCTTGGTCTTTTATGTGATGCTTGTCATCACGATGGCCGTCGAGGTGCTGCGGCGCGAAATATTTTCATACTCTTCCATCTGGGGAGAGGAAATCGTGCGTTATTCCTTTATCTATCTTGCATGGATAGGGGCCTCTGCGGCGGTGAAAGAACGGGCCCACATCCGCATTGATGTTCTGCTTCATTACCTTGGTCCCAAGGTCAAAGCGCTTGTCTATATCTTTGGTGATCTCGTGATGTTCGCGGTTGCTCTCGTGGCGCTGTACTGGTCTTTCGAAACCGTTCTTGTTTCCGCAAAATTCGGGTCTGTGACCGACGGGTTGCGCATTTCCAAAGTGTGGTTTCTTGCGGCGGTCCCTTTGGGTTTTTCTCTCATGATCTTCCGTCTCGTGCAGTCCTTGTTGCGTGACCTTCGATCCCTTCGTGACGGCACACCCGTCTACGAAGGTGACAAACTGTTTGATTGAAGGACGAACAAATGCTCTGGAATAATCTTCAACAAACGGTCGAACTGGGCTGGGATTTCTATCTTCCGGTGATCCTTTTTGTCGGCCTTATCGCCATGGCCGTGCCGGTTTGGGCATCGATCGGATCTGCCGCAATTCTCATGCTTGTCATGTCGGGGGATTTGCCCCTGAGCCTTGTCGGCGAAAGCCTGTTTTCGGGGATTGATGCATTTGCCCTGACGGCGGTGCCTTTGTTCATCCTCACAGGGGATGTGCTGGTTCGCACCGGTCTCAGCCGCAAGTTTCTCAACGTCGCCGAAGCCTTGACCTGCTGGGCAAAAGGGGGCTTTGGGTCCGCGACGGTTCTGGTGTGCGGCATGTTCGCTGCGATCTCGGGGTCCGATGCGGCGGGGGCTGCGGCGGTTGGCCGGATGACAATTGCACGACTGGTCGAAAGCGGCTACCCGCGCCCCTATGCCTGTGCCTTGGTTGCGGCGGGGGCCTGTACCGGCATCCTTATTCCGCCGTCGATTGCCTATATCATCATTGGCCTCGTGCTGGGCATATCGGCATCAACACTATTTCTTGCGGCCCTGATCCCGGGGTTGGCCATCCTGATTGCGATCCTCGTGACAAATATCGTGGTCAACCGGATCTATGGGTATGAGGGCGGTGGCAATCTGTCGTTCGGTGAGTGGTTCACCAATCTGCGCCGGGCGCTGGCCTCTGACTGGTATGCCTTTATCGTGCCCGGTATCATCTTTTACGGTATCTTTTCCGGGCGCCTGACCCCGACCGAGGCGGGTGCGACAGCGGTCGTCGTTACGATCATCATGGGCTTCTTGCTTGGCACGCTGAAACTGTCGGATTTCCCGGCAATGCTGGTCAGTTCTGCCAAGGTAAACGGGATCATCCTGCCGATCATCGCCTTCTCTGCCCCCCTGGCCGAGGCGCTGGCAATCATGGGTGTACCGCAAGGGTTTGTGACAGCGGTAACGTCTCTGACCGAAGACCCCTATGTTTTGATCCTGCTGATGATCGGCATCCTGATTGCGGCTGGCTGTGTGATGGAAACCACGCCAAACATCGTGATCCTTGCGCCGATCCTGAAACCGTTGGCCGACAACATCGGCATGAACGAAATCCAGTTCTGCATCATGATGATTACGGCGTTGGGGGTGGGGTTCATCACGCCGCCGCTTGGGCTGAACCTGTTTGTTGTTTCCGGCATCACGGGCGAGTCGATCCTCAAGATTGCTGCGCGCGCCGTTCCCTTCGTCTTCTTCATGCTTCTGGTTGTTCTGCTGATCGCCTATGTGCCCGCGATTTCAACAACCTTGCTTCCTGATATCTACAAATAGGACCAATTATTATGGCTCGTAACTACCTGAAAAAGGCCAAGTTGACCTCAAAATCCGATGCATCAGACGTGCATGACACCGTGGTGAAAATCCTTGCAGACATCGAAGAAGGCGGGGATGCCGCCGCGCTGCAATATGCGGCAAAGTTTGACAATTACGATGGCAATGTCCTGCTCACTGCGGAAGAGATCGAAGCAGCGTGTGCATTGGTGCCAGACAGGTTGAAAGCGGATATTCAGTTCGCCCATGACAATGTAAAGCGCTTTGCCGAGATGCAGAAATCCACCGTGGCCGATGTGGAATACGAGGTGGTTCCGGGACTCACAGCAGGACAAAAGGCGATACCTGTCGATGCTGCTGGTTGTTACGCACCGGGGGGGCGTTACAGCCACGTTGCAAGCGCGATCATGACAGTGACGACGGCCAAGGTGGCGGGATGCAAACACATCACCGCATGTTCGCCGCCGCGTCCCGGTGTCGGGATCGCGCCTGCAATTGTCTATGCGGCGCATATCTGCGGCGCAGACAAGATTATGGCCATGGGCGGTGTGCAAGGGGTCGCGGCCATGACCTTTGGTCTGTTCGGGCTTCCCAAAGCCAATATTCTGGTTGGCCCGGGCAATCAGTTTGTCGCCGAAGCCAAACGGATTTTGTTTGGCCGCGTTGGCATTGATATGATCGCAGGCCCCACAGATAGCCTTATTCTGGCAGATAAGTCGGCCGATCCGCACATCGTTGCGACCGATCTCGTGAGTCAGGCCGAGCACGGCTATAACTCACCTGTCTGGCTGGTCACGGACACGCGCGCATTGGCCGAGGATGTGATGGCTCGTGTGCCTGCTCTGATCGAGGATCTGCCGGAAGTGAACCGCGAGAATGCAGCGGCCGCCTGGCGCGACTATGCCGAGGTGATCGTGTGTTCCGATCGCGAGGAAATGGCGGCAACCTCCGACGATTATGCGCCGGAACATCTGACGGTGCAGGCTGATGACCTTGAATGGTGGCTGGACCGGTTGACCTGCTATGGTTCTTTGTTCCTTGGGGAAGAAACAACGGTTTCTTACGGGGACAAGGCCGCAGGTACAAATCATGTGCTGCCTACATCGGGCGCGGCCAATTACACCGGCGGTTTGTCGGTACACAAATACATGAAAATCGTCACATGGCAGCGGGCCACCCGCGAAGGGTCAAAACCCGTGGCCGAAGCCACCGCGCGTATCTCAAGGCTCGAAGGTATGGAGGGGCACGCCCGCGCCGCGGATGTGCGTTTGGCAAAGTATTTTCCGGGTGAAACCTTTGATCTGACGGCCAATGGATAAAATGCACGATTTGTTTTCCGTAAAAGGCAAGGTTGCCTGTGTCACCGGCGCCAGTTCGGGCCTCGGGCGGCGTGCCGCAACGGTTCTGGCAGAGGCAGGGGCACTTGTGGTGGGCGTGGCCCGTCGCGCAGATGCGCTTGCTGATTGGCAGGCCGAAACCAACGGAGACACGCATGCCGTGGCCTGTGATATTTCGGATCGCGATGCGTTAGAGCCGTTGGCGACAGAGGTGTCGTCCCCGTTCGGGGCGCCGGATATCTTGATCCATGCGGCGGGGATAAATACGCGGCAGGTCGCAGATGAGGTCACGCCCGAAGGGTGGGACGTTACAGTTGGGTTAAACCTGACAGCGCCGTTTTTCCTGAGCCAACATCTGGTGCCAGCGATGAAGGCCAAAAACTGGGGCAGGATCGTCAATTTTGCATCTTTGCAAAGCACAAGGGCCTTCCCGGGAGGCATTGCATATGGCGCGACAAAAGCCGGCATCGCACAACTGACCCGTGCCATGGCAGAGGCGTGGTCCCCCTTTGGGATTACCGCCAACGCCGTTGGCCCCGGTTTTTTTCATACCGAACTGACTGCCGCCGTTTTTGAGGATCCGGCACGGGCCGCGACAAACGCCGCGCAGACCTGTATCGGGCGCAATGGTACGGTGAAGGACATGGATGGTCCTTTGCTGTTTTTGTGCTCTGACGCTTCGTCTTACGTGACGGGGCAGGTTCTCATGGTTGATGGAGGGTTTACAGCAAAATGAAGGCGTTGATCTATACCGGCCCCGAGGCGTTGAATTACGCCGATGTGCCTGATCCGGCGGTAAACCTGGAGGATCAGCTGATCCGCATCGCGCTTGTCGGGATTTGCGGGTCTGACATGCACGCCTTTTTGGGGCACGACAGCAGACGACCTGCGCCGTTGATCCTTGGTCACGAAGCTGCGGGCCATATCGAAGGCGGCCCTCGCGATGGTGAACGGGTGACACTGAACCCGCTTGTCACTTGCGGCAAATGTCCGGCCTGTGCGTCCGGCCGCGACAATCTGTGTCCGGAACGTCAAATCATCTCGATGCCCCCGCGCGAGGGCGGTTTTGCCGAACTGGTGGCCATGCCGGACAGAAATCTGGTCTCTGTCCCTGATGGAGTTCCCTTGTTCAAAGCAGCCTTGGCGGAACCCATTGCTTGCGGGTGGCACACTGTCCGGCTTGCGCTCGAGGCTCTGAAGGGATCACGCGACACGGCTTTGGTTCTGGGGGGCGGCGCGATTGGTCTCGGCACGGCACTCAGCCTTAAGGCACAGGGCGTTCACGATGTGACCATTGTTGAGCCGAACCCGGCACGGCGTGCGCACCTGGAGAATGCATGTGGGCAAACCGTGGTGACACAAGCGCCCGATGGCAAAACCTATGATCTGGTGGTGGATGGGGTTGGATTTGCCGCAACACGTGCGGTTGCCTCTGCCTGTGCGCGCCCCGGCGGTGTGATTGGCCACATCGGTCTGGGAGAAGACATGGGCGGTCTCGATATCAGGCGCCTCACTCTTCAGGAAATAAGCTTTATCGGGACCTATACCTATACCGCCGAAGACTTTCGCCAAACCGCCGAGGCGATTTTTGACGGAAGACTTGGCCCGCTGGATTGGCCCGAAATCCGCCCTTTGCGGGATGGTGCGAAGGCGTTTGCCGATATTCGAAACGGGGTTGTGGCGGCCCCCAAAATTCTGCTGCGCCCAGAAACCGCAGTCGAAAGGACCTGATCCATGTATCAAAAAATAATTATCGCGCTTTCTCTGGAGCATGGCTTTGCCGCGCAGGCCGTGGACACCGCCCGTCGTCTTGGTGGCGGAACGGCCGAGATCACCGCATTGCATGTTTATGAACCCCCAAGCGGATCGGTCAGCACCTATCTGGACGAAGAGGTGGTTCAAAAAGCCTATGACGATGCGAGGCAGCTTTTGAAGGAACGCTGTGGCAATGCGGATGACGTCACGCCCATGATTATCAAGGGACATTCGAGCCGCTCCATCACGGAATACGCTGCCGAAATCGGTGCCCACGCGATCATCGTCGGCTCTCACAAACCCGGGCTGCGCGATTATTTTTTAGGGACGACCGCTGCCCGTATCGTCCGTCACGCCTCATGCGCCGTTGTTGTGCTGCGCTAGTACTTCCTCTCACCAAAGGAGATCCTGTTTGTCTATTAACACGAAAATCGTTGATGATCTGGTCGCGAACGACATCAGCTTTGTCACCACTGTGCCTTGTAAACAATTGGCTGGCGTCATCGACGAAATCGATGCCCGCGCCGGAGTGATGCATGTTCCGTCCAACAAGGAAGACGAAGGCATGGGTCTTTGTGCCGGGGCATGGATGGGGGGCAAACGGCCCGCAATCATCATGCAGAACACGGCCATCGGGGTCACCATCAATACGCTGGCCACATTGATCCAGTACTACCGGATGCCGCTGCCTATGCTGATTTCATACAGGGGTGAATTGCGTGAACCGGTGGCCTGTCAGGTCGAAATGGCGGTGCATACCAAGGCGCTTTTGGCGCAGATGAATATCCCGACCTATCACTTCCACCATCAGTCTGATGCAGACGAACTGGACGCGATTTTGAAATATACTTTCATGTGCAACAAACCGGTCGCAATCCTGACCGATGCCAATTTCTGGGGAGGCTACGGCGACCAATGATCCGTTCTGATATCTTGAAAGACATCGCGCCCATTCTGCGGGACCAACTGGTGGTTTGTAACATCGGGTTGCCAAGCCAGGAGATGCATTTGATCGACGATCAACCCACCAACTTTTACATGTTGGGCACGATGGGATTGTCGTCGTCAATCGGGTTTGGTCTGGCATTGGCACAAGACAAAAAGGTGATCTCCATCGACGGGGACGGTTCGGTTCTGACGAATTTCGGCACCTTGCCAACGATTGCGAACAATGTGGCAGACAACTTTATTCTGCTGATCGTCGACAATGGAAGCTACGGATCAACCGGAGACCAGCCGACTTATGCAGGCAAGAAGACGTCGCTTGCAGCGGTGGCGCGGGCCTGTGGATGCGAAAATGTAGTCGAAGTGCAGGCGGAAGACACAGGCAAGGCCCTGCAAGACGCTCTTGATGGGGACAAGATGACGATCATTGTCGCCAAATGTGAAAGCGGCAATATCAAAGTGCCGGTCATCACCATGGATCCTGTCGTTATCCGCGACCGGTTTATGAAATCGGTTCAGGCCTAACCGCAAGCCATGGTTTTCGATAGCGATATCCATTCTGCGTCAGATGCGCGCCGGTTGGCGCGCAAACGCCTGCCTTGGATGGTGTTTGACTATATCGACGGGGCGGCAGGCACCGAACATGGCGCCGCCATGAGTGCGCAGGCGATGCAGGATATCCGGCTGATGCCGCGTGTTCTGCGCAATGTCAGCCAGCGCAATCTGTCCACCAATCTGATTGGCCAACCGGTGTCGCAACCATTCGGCATAAGCCCGATGGGCATGTGCAATCTTGCGGCCCCCGGTGCCGATCTGATGTTGGCAAATGTTGCTCGCGAAAACAGGGTGCCGCACGGGGTCTCTACGGTGGCCTCGACAAACATGGAAACGGTGCTGGATGCATCCGATGGCATGGCTTGGTTTCAACTCTATTTCAGCGGCGATGGAAGCGGCACGCTGAAACTTATAGAGCGCGCAAAACGGGCGGGATATGACACGCTGGTTCTAACGCTGGATGTGCCCGAAGTGGGGCGCCGCCCCCGAGAATTGCGCCACGGGTTCAAGATGCCTTTCCGCATTGGCCCAAGGAAATTCATAGACTTTGCCCTTCATCCCCGATGGTCGCTTGAGACCTTGTTCAAAGGGGCACCCGCGTTGGCCAATTTTGACGGAACCGACTTTGTGTTTGATCGCACCGAAAGTCGGGCCGCTGCTGACTGGAGCTATTTCGCCAAGTTGCGCGCGGCATGGCCGGGCAAGCTGGTTGTGAAGGGGGTTTTGGCCCCTGAAGATGCCTGCGCGCTCGTGGTGGCGGGGGCTGACGCCATCCAGGTGTCCAGCCACGGGTGCCGCCAGCTTGACAGCGCGCCCCCTGCAATTTTGGCGCTACGCGACATACGGGCGGCGGTTGGGCCGGATTTTCCCTTGTTCTATGACACGGGCATCAGATCCGGCGAAGACATTGTCAAAGCCTATGTGATGGGGGCGGATTTTGTGTTTCTGGGTCGGGTGTTGTTGTTTGCAATCGCCGCCGGCGGAGAGAAAGGGTTGCACAGGGTCTGGAACACTCTGGCAGAGGAAGTGAGCCTTGCGATGGCACAGCTTGGCGTGACGTCTATAGACGAACTGAAAAAAGCCGACTGTCTTTGGAGGCAGCAATCGCCGTCAGGTGTCACTGGTGATGCAAAGAGCCGCGTTGGAATTGAAAAGGTCTGAACGCCTCGGGCCAATGTCCCGTGCTTTCTTTAGCGTTTCAGTTCTTCTGCCAGAAAATCGAAAACCCGACGTATGCGGCGGCTTGTTGTGACTTCACGATGCGAAACCAGCCAAATCGGAAACGTCAGCGGCTCAAGGTCGGGAAGCACGCGCTGCACTTTTGGTTCTGCGTCGCCAATATGGGCGTCCAAAATGCCAATTGCCGCGCCCTGTTTCACCAATTCCCACATCACCAGATAGCTTTCGGTCAATAGGGGGAAATTGGCCTCGGTGAGCCCAAGTCCAAGGCTGTTTAACCCTTTGAGCATACCGCCTGTGCGATCCATGTTGACAAAGTCGGCGTTGCGCAACGCATAGGGCGTTGTTGGCGCCCCAATTTTTTCAATGTACTGCGGCGTGGCGTAAAGGATCGCATCCGCCATCCCGATTTTTTTGGCAATCAGGTCCGGTTCTGTCGGTCGAAAGTTGCGAATGGCAATGTCGGCTTCGCGTCTCAACAAATCGCTGGCATGGTTGGCGACGACAATCTCGACGTGAATGCCGGGTTCTTGCTGGCGCAGCTTGGCAACAAGAGGCGGCAATAAAACAGTGGCATAGGTTTCACTGGCCGAAATGCTGATTGTCCCTTCAAGAGCCTGGGATTGTCCCAGCGCTGTCAGCGAGACGCGTCCGGCTGCGTCGCCCATATCGCGCACGTGGTCCAACAGTTCCAAGCCACTTGGCGTGAGGGTGAGACCGCGTCCGACCCGCTCAAACAGAACAACCCCCAATTCCTGTTCCAACCCGTCCACCTGACGGCCAAGCGTGGGCTGCGCCATCCCCAGCGCCCGCGCGGCCGCTGACAGCGATCCCTCTTCGGCGGTCACCAAAAAGGCCCGTGCTTTGTTCCAGTCAAATTTTACGGCACGCCAATCCATGCATTAATGCATATCAAACTTAGAAATTTGGTCAATTTGAATAAGCGACTGTGCGACGTACAAACCCAAGACACCCCAGATATCGTAAACTCTTGGATGAAAAGAAGTCTCGCCATGTTCGCTTTTGCCTATCATCAATACGGTCCACCTGACGTTCTTCGGAAGGTGGAATACCCCGATCCCCGACCCAAGCCGGACGAGGTTTTGGTTAAGGTCTATGCGACGACTGTCAGTTCTGGCGACTGGCGGGCAAGAAGCCTGTCCATGCCCGATGGGCTTGGCTGGTTGGGGCGTCTTGTCTTTGGTGTCCGAAAGCCAAGGAAGCCCGTTCTTGGCACCGAATTTTCCGGCGTGATTGAACAGGTTGGAACAAAAGTGACAGGTTTCAAAATCGGGGATGCGGTGATTGGCTTTCCCGGAGCGCGCTTTGGGGCCCATGCGGAATACATCACCATGCGGGCCGCTGGAAGTCTTGTGATGAAACCCGCCACGATCCCTTTTGAGATCGCCGCCGCGATCCCGTTTGGAGGAACCACCGCTTATGATTTCCTTGTCAATAAAGGGACCCTCAGGGCCGGTGAAACGGTTCTTGTGAATGGTGCTTCGGGGGCGGTTGGCTCTGCCTGTGTGCAGATCGCGCATCACATCGGGGCCCATGTTACCGCAGTGTGCAGTTCTTCAAACGCGGAAATGGTGCGTCAGCTGGGGGCAAACCGCGTGATCGACTATCAGACACAGGATTTTACGACTGAAGGCGCGCATTACGATATGGTTGTAGATACCGTCGGCAGCGCGCCTTGGGTGCGGACACAGCATGCCCTGAAACGCGGCGGGCGTATGTTGCTTGTCGCGGGCAATGCATCCGACATGTTCTTTGGTGGGCTAAAGGCACGGCTCAGGGGGAAAAAGTTGATTGGGGGCGTTGCAAGTGAACGCCGCGACATCCTCAAGACTGTTGTGGACTTGGCAGAGGCTGGCGCGTTTTCCCCGGTCATCGACCGCTGTTATGCTTTTGATGACATGCCCTTGGCTCATGCCCTCGTCGACAGTGGGCGTAAGAAAGGCAACGTTGTGGTGTCTGTAGTTTCCTGAAGCCCTAGCAGCGCGGCAAACATGGTTGTGCCGCGCTCCCGTCAGACGTGGTTAATTCAGGATAACGATGGCCGCATTCAAAGCGGTCGCAAAGCTGACCCACGCGACATAGGGCAAGAACATCACTGCAGACAGCCTGTCCGAATGCCACGCCTCTTTGACAAACGCCAATAGCGCCACCAGCAGGCAACCGATCACAAGCAGTGCCAAAACAGGCATCTGGGCCGCAAAAAACACCGGAGACCAGAAGAAGTTCAACCCCATCTGAAGCCCCCAAAGGCGTTTCAAACCGGTCGAAAGGCCCATGTGCCACACACGCCAGCCGACATAAGCGATCATCAGGTAAAGCAACGTCCAGACAGGCGCAAAGATCCAGTTAGGGGGATTAAACGACGGCTTTTCCAGCGCAGCGTACCAAAGCCCCGGCGCCGTTAGAGTGCCAATCGCAATGCCACAACCCATTACGAAGAGCACAAACAGCAAGAGTGAAACATATTTGTTCATAGAGGTTAGCCTTCTCTTTAAAGGTGATGGTCGTCAAACCTTACCTTGCGTTGGATCGCTGCGCCTTGCGGGTGAACCTCGTGTAGCTGCGCACGACCAGCGGACGTAGATGCAAGAAGCCGCGATATGCCATCTCTTGTATTTGAACGACGCCCGGAATGCGCGACAAACGGGCAAGCCAGCGCCACGAGGGAAGCGCGCGCCAGACTTCAACAAAGGCACGGGCGCCCGAAACCTGACGTCCGTCCGACATCCGAATGTGAAACCGGGCCATCGCCTCGGCCCGCGACAGTTGCTCGTCGCCTTCGAAGCGCTCGGATGACACATCAATCAAATACAGTTTCTGCTCAGTATCCGCACGTTTGTAGTAGTCGATTTCAGCGGTGCACAAAGGGCACGACCCGTCATAGTAAATGGTGACACCGTCAGGCGATGCCTTCGTTGCACTGGTCTCTGTTTCTTGGGGGCATGTGGGGGCGTTCATGGCCTGCTTTTCTCGATCGTTGCCTATCATTATCATTACGCAGGGGCGGGGGCTTTAGATCAATCAAAGCCTTGGATGAGTTCGTTTTTGTCCCTTTCACCTACTGGCATGCCAGTCTTGTGGACGGTTGTCCGCGGTGTCTTCTTGAAAACCTCACAGAACGCGCCAACATCACATCTGTAAACCTGATCAAAAAAGAAAAGAGACACGAATGGGCCAATCAAAACGTGCTTTGTTGCTAAGCCTTTCGCTGTCTTTGTTCTCCTCAACGGCTTTGGCGGACACCCGTATGCTCGAAACATTTGAAAATGCGCCACAGACCCGATGGGAGTTTTTTGCAGACACGGTCATGGGGGGCGTGTCGACGGGGCAGGTCAGTTTCGAAACCGAAAACGGGGCCGCCTTTGTGCATATGACCGGGCAGGTCAGCACGGAAAACCGAGGAGGGTTCATTCAGGTGCGCACCTTGTTAAGTGAAGCACCGGCAAAGGACGCCCAAGGTGTTCGTCTTGTCACGCGCGGGAATGGTGAAAAGTACTTTATCCATCTGCGCACCAGCGGAACCGTTTTGCCGTGGCAGTATTACCAAGGAAGCTTTGACACGACGACTGGATGGACGGAAATTCGCATACCTTTTTCCGCTTTCAAAGCATCAGGAGGCATGTTGCGTTCAAAGGTTCAGGCAAAGTCGGTGAAATCGATTGGGATTGTTGCCTTCGGACGTGATCATCAGGCCGAGGTCGATGTAAAGGAAATCGGCTTTTACTAGACCCGGACTACGCGCCACAGCAAAGACACATGGGTTCCATCTGCAAGGGCAAGCCGTGCTGGCTCACACACCTCACACATCTTTTATGAAGTCCGAGACGTAAGCCGCAGCTTTGCGCACTAAACTCTTGCCAAAATCCCGCGCGAGGGCCTATCGACGGTTATGCGCCAGATTTCTTTTCTCATTCCCGTTCTTGCAACGATCCTTATCGCGGCGGGCGTGTTTCGGGCCTCTTATGTCTATTTCCAGTCCGAGGAACTTTCAAAAGCCGAGGGGCGTCTGTCCCTGTATCAAAGTACCGTCGCAACCGAACTGGAGCGGTTTTCACATCTAACGCATGTGCTGGCGCGGGACGCATCCGTCATTGAAACCGCCCTTGGCAAAGACACAGGTGATCTCAATCTGCGGCTCGAGGATTTTGCCGATCAGGCGGGCCTTGATGCGATTTACTTGATGGGTACTGACGGATTTACGATTGCGGCCTCAAATCACCGCCATCCCGAAAGTTTTATTGGCCAAAACTATGCCTTTCGACCCTATTTCCAACGCGCGCTGGAAGGAACGCAGGGGCGGTTTTATGCGATTGGGACAACCACCGGATTGCCGGGGTATTTTATTGCAGATGCCGTACTTGACGCAACTGGCCGCACCATCGGTGTGATCGCAATCAAGATAGATTTCTCGCTTCTTGAGGAGAGATGGAAAAAGTCGGGTGAACAGGTTCTGTTGGCGAACGAAGACGGCGTAGTTCTTTTGGCGTCAGAGCCAGAGTGGCGGTATCGGGTTTTGGTGCCGCTTTCGAAAAGCCAGCGCATCCGCATCCAGAACGCAAAACAGTTTCCGGGCAAGGCGCTTGATCCATTGGACTGGCAAGAGACGTCAGAGCTGCGTGCACGCATTGGCAACGAAGACCGCGTGCATCTGACGGCAGACATTCAGCGCCATGACTGGACCTTGCACTATTTCGAAAGTGACGACCGTGCCGTCGCACTTAGCTGGATGGTGACCTCTTTGATTGGCTTCCTTGCGGGGATGGCGCTTATCCTGTTTCAGATTCAAAGGGCCCGCCGCGTAAGCGCAGCCTTGGCACGGTCCGAAAAAGAAGAGGCAAAATTGCGTCAGGCAAACGAGTTTCTGGCCATCGAGATAGAGGATCGCAAGACCGCAGAACGGCGTCTGAAGCGCACTCAGGACGAACTGGAACGGGCCAGCCGGTTGGCCGCGCTGGGCAGGTTGGCCGCGTCGGTAACACACGAACTGGGTCAGCCGATTGCCGCCATGCGCAACCATCTGGTTGCCGCTGAAATCGGATCGAATGGTCCAACCCCGCTTACCGGAAAAATCGGAAACCTTGTGGACCGGATGGAAGGGATCACCCGTCAGCTCAAGTTTTTTGCAACGTCAGACACCGACGCGTTTGTCGAGGTGAACCTGAACGAGGCCATGCAAACCTCGGCGTCTCTGGTTGCACCAAATCTTGAAGCGGCACATGCCGACCTGCGTTTTGAACTTCCTGACAGGGCCGTCACCATGCGCGGAAGCCGGTTGCGGGTCGAGCAGGTCATGACCAATCTGTTGCGCAATGCCATAGATGCCTGCGAGGACAGCGAGACGCCGGTTATTCAGGTGCGCGTTGGTCTTCTTGAAGGTCAGGCATGGTTCGAAATTGAAGACAACGGTCATGGCCTCGGCGAAGCGACGCTAACGGATTTGCAGGAACCCTTTGTGACCACGCGGGAAAGCGGTCGCGGTATGGGGCTTGGGTTGGCAATCTCGACCAGTATCGTCAATGATCTTGATGGCGTTATGACGGCCGGCAATGTGACCACGGGGGGCGCCGTGTTCCGTGTCAGCTTTCCGGCCTTTGAAACGGAAGAGATCGCGATATGAACACGCAGACCTTTAGCATTCTGGTCATCGACGATGACAAATCAATGCGGCAGTCGTTGCTTGATCTTCTCGAGGCGGCGGGATGGCAGGCGGCCGCTCTTTCGCGGGCAACTGCTGCGGTGGATCGTATGGCAGAAATCCAGCCGGACGTGATCCTGTCAGACGTCAGAATGCCGGGCATGTCGGGGCTTGATCTGCTTGCGGCGCTGGACAAGAACACGGCACCTCCGCTGGTGTTGATTTCGGCACATGGCGATATTCCAATGGCGGTCAAAGCCATTCAGGACGGCGCCTATAGTTTTGTCGAAAAGCCTTATGAACCACGCCGACTTTTGACCATCTTGCGACACGCTGCCGAGCAAAACAGGATGAAACAAAGCAACACGCGACTGAAAGAACGTCTTTTCAAACTTTCAGGTCTTGATCGTGTGCTTCTGGGACAAACAGATCAGGTCGCGCATCTTCGGCAGGATATTCTTGATCTGGCGGAAACCGGCGCGACGGTTTTAATCGAAGGCGAAACCGGCACCGGCAAAGAACTGGTTGCGCGTGCGTTGCACGATCTGGGCACGGATGCAGGCGCGCCTTTTCTTGCCCTGAATTGCGCGGCCCTGTCTCAAAACACATTCGAGACCGAGATGTTTGGTGTTGCGGGCGAAACCGAGGGGCGTTTGCTGACGGCCTCAGGGGGGACACTGTTTCTGGACGAGATTTGTTCCTGCCCCCTTGCGGTACAGGCCAAGTTGCTGCGCGTTCTGGAAGACAAACACGTCTTGCCCGTGAATGCCCAACATCCGGTGCCTGTCAGTTTTCGGGTGATTTCCGCAACGAACGAGGATGTGACGCTTGCCGTGCAGGAAGGCCGCCTGCGCCAAGATCTTTTGTTTCGGATCAATACCATGATCCTGACGCTTCCGCCCCTCAGACAGCGGCGGGATGACCTTATGCTGTTGACGGCGCATTTTCTTGATGAATTTGCCCGAGTTTACGAGACGACCAGCCCCGAAATCAGTCAGGACGATCTGGCGGCACTTTTGGCGCATGACTGGCCAGGCAACGTACGGGAATTGCGCAACGTCTGCGAACGCAGGGTTCTGTCCAACCGTCGAGGCGGCGGATCCATGGCCCAGGCTATACGGTCGGATCAGCATTTGGACGACGTTCCCGATACCCTTCGCGAAGCCGTTGCCGCCTTTGAGCGGGAATTGATCGCCAAGGCCGTCAAAGCCCACAAAGGCCGCATGGACGCCGCCGCCGAAGCGCTGGGAATTGGGCGGCGCACCCTTAACGAAAAGATTGTGAAACTGGGCCTCGACAAAGACGCACTTCTTTAGCGTTTTTTGCCCTGCGGAAATCCGCAGGGCTGCCGGAAAACGGCGCGCATTTTCCTTCATAGTCGGACTGGTCTGCTTACTGGATACTTGCGGCATTACGATCTGCATGCATCTGGGAGGAACCAAAATGCGCAAGTATCTGAACCGGGTGGCCGTCGCCGCCCTGTCATTCGCCTTTGTATCCGAAGCTATGGCCACCGAATGGAATGTGTCCCTCTGGGGGAAACGCCGCGCCTTTACCGAGCACGTTGAAAAACTGGCCGAGTTGGTTTCGGAAAAAACCAACGGTGAATTCACCCTGAAAATCAGCTATGGTGGGCTTTCAAAGAACAAAGAGAACCTTGATGGTATCTCGATTGGTGCTTTTGAAATGGCCCAGTTCTGTGCCGGTTATCACCGCGACAAGAACCCTTCGATCACTGTACTGGAATTGCCTTTCCTGGGTGTCGAAACGCTCGAGCAGGAAATCGCCCTGTCGATGGCGGTTTATCAACACCCCGCTGTCAAAAAGGATCTCGCCCGCTGGGATGCGACACTTTTGATGCCGTCGCCGTTGCCACAATATAACCTCGTTGGTGTGGGCGAAGCCCCCAAAAGCCTTGCAGACTTTGAAGGTCTGAGCGTGCGCGCCACCGGCGGTATCGGCAAAGCTATGGCAACTGTTGGCGCTGTGCCAACTTCGATGTCTGCGTCAGAAGTCCGTCAGGCGATGGACAGCGGCATTGTCAAAGCGGTGAGCTTTGCGCCTCATGCGCACATGTCCTTTGGCACCATCGAAAACGGCAAGTGGTGGACCACGAACCTGAACCCGGGCACTGTTAATTGCCCCGTTGTGGTGAACACACCTGCTCTGGAAGATCTGTCCGACGCTCACCGCGAAGCCCTGCTGGGTTCGGTTGACGAAGCTCTGGAATACTATGTCACCCAATATGAATCCAAAACCATGGAAGCTTGGGGTCCTGCACTGGACGAGCGTGGCATCGAACGTGTGACATTCTCTGATGAAGAGATCGCAGCCTTTAAAGAAGCGGCTGCTGCACCAGCGGCGGCTGCATGGATCGAAGAAAACACCGCGCGCCGTCTTCCGGCGCAGGAACTCTATGACCTTGTGACTGGCATGGTTGCCAACGGAAGCTAAGCTTTCTGCCCTGCGCCCTTCCAATGCGAAGGGGCAGGGCCCACCCACCTAATAAAAATTGAACGGAGAGTTGTCATGGCGGGATCTTCCCTTGTGCTGACCGATGATAGCCGTCTCAGCAAGATCGACCAGCGCCTCTATAAGCTGGAAGGGTATCTGGCCCTTTTGAGCGGGCTTGCTGTTTTTTCCCTTATGTTGCTTGCTGTTTTTTCTGTTGGCGGTCGTAATCTGGCCGGCCAGCCTTTGCCTGGATATGTCGATTGGATCGAGCAGGCGATGCCGCTCATTGCCTTTATGGGGATTGCGTTCACACAGCGGGACGGCGGGCACATCCGTATGGACATGCTGGTTGGCGCGCTGCGCGGACGGCCCCTGTATCTGGCGGAACTGATCACCACGCTGGTCATCCTCTGCGTGATGCTGCTGCTGGTTTGGGGCAGTTGGGCGCACTTTGATCGCAGCTTTGATTTCAGCGCCCCGATGTGGAGCTCTGACAGCTCGATGGACATCTCTCTCCCTCTTTGGCCTGCAAAACTCTTGGTGCCTGTTGCGTTCAGCGTTTTGTGTCTGCGTCTGGTGCTTCAGGTCTGGGCCTATGGTAGCGCGTTGATCACTGGCGACGACACGCTGATCGCCGTGCCTCTGGTTGCGGATGCCGCCACTCAAGCCGCGATGGAAGCCGAGCATGTCTCGGCCCACGACAAGTAAGGTGAACTGATATGGAACCGATAGAAATTGGACTGATAGTATCGGGCGGTATGCTGGTGCTGGTGGTTCTGGGCATGCGGGTCGCTTTTGCGGCTGCGGCGGCGGGCATGGTTGGCCTGATCTGGATTTTCTGGGCAAAGTTCGGATACGATCCGGCGCGTTTCGGCAAGGCCCTGACCATTGCCGTCAAAACAGCGGGGCAGGTCCCGCACTCAAAAATCTCGAGCCAGGCATTGTCGCTTATCCCGACCTTCATCTTGATCGGATATCTGGCCTATTACGCAGGGCTGACCAAGGCGCTGTTCGAAGCGGCCAAACGTTGGCTTGCATGGGTGCCGGGCGGTTTGGCGGTATCGACCGTATTCGCCACGGCAGGATTTGCCGCCGTGTCCGGTGCGTCGGTGGCAACGTCCGCGGTGTTTGCGCGTATTGCCATCCCTGAAATGCTGAAGATCGGCTATAACAAGCAATTCGCCGCAGGCGTTGTTGCAGCGGGCGGAACATTGGCCTCGTTGATCCCGCCCTCGGCCATTTTGGTGATTTATGCGATCATCGTGGAACAGGACGTGGGCAAGCTGCTTCTGGCGGGCTTTATTCCCGGCGCATTTTCCGCCGTGATCTATGGGCTTTTGATCATTGGTCTGGCCAAAACGATCAAGAACTTCGGCCCTCCGGTCTCGGGCTTTACATGGAAAGAGCGTTTCGCCGCTTTGCCTCCGGCTTTGCCTATTGTCTTTGTGGTCGTGACGATCATCTTCTTTGTCTACAACCCCTTTGGCGGCGACGCTTGGGGCACGCCAACCGAGGGCGGGGCAATCGGGGCCTTTGTGGTCTTTGTGATGGCCCTCTATCAAGGCATGCGCTGGTCTGAACTCAAAGATGCATTGCTGGAAACTGCCAAGCTGAGCGTGATGATCTTTACCATCATCTGGGGCGTGCTGATTTATGTCCGCTTCCTCGGATTTGCTGAACTGCCAAGTGCGTTCTCTGACTGGATCACGTCTTTGTCGATGTCTCCGATGCTGATCCTGATTTGTATCCTTCTGGCTTATGCGGTGTTGGGCATGTTTATGGATGCCATCGGGATGCTGCTGTTGACGCTTCCGGTTGTGTATCCTGCTGTCATGGCCTTGAACGGAGGCGAAGCCGTCTCTGCCGCAGAAAGCACGTTCGGCATGTCTGGTCCGATGTGTGCCATCTGGTTTGGTATCCTCGTCGTTAAAATGGCCGAGTTCTGCCTGATCACGCCACCTATCGGGTTGAACTGTTTTGTTGTGGCAGGTGTGCGTGATGATCTGACCGTGCAGGACGTGTTCAAGGGCGTCACGCCTTTCTTCATTGCTGACGCTGTGACCATTGCGTTGCTGGTGGCCTTCCCTGCTATTGTGCTTTGGTTGCCGGGACAAGTGTAAGCCATCGCAAATGACAATGCGGAAACCGGGGCAAAACCGGTTTCCGCTTTTTTGATGTCGACAACTCGAGACTGACCATTTTTCATCCTGAATGTTCAATACCCTCCGACTTTACCGTGCTGGTTTCGCATTCTTGTCGACAGCACTGACCGGACCGCGCTAGGCGTTAAGTCTAGGCATGTGGCGAGCGGGAATTGGCTGTGCACCTCTCAATAAAGACCCACCTTCTTTATGCGGCGTCGCAACCGTGTGATTTGCTTTTGCAAATCGAAACACTGTCAGACGCCGAACAGACAACCCGTGGTGCGCAATTGGTGCTGAGTGACGATGCTGTCCAGCATGAGATTACGGGCGAAGACGGGATCGGTACGCGCCGATGGATCAAAACCGGTCCCATGTTTGCCTGCCGGTACGAGACGCAGGTAGACGTGACACGGCCAACTTTGGATATCGAAGCTTTAAACGAGACGCCGCGCCTTCAGACCCCAAGTGATGTGATCCCGTTTTTGATGCCATCGAGGTATTGCCACTCGGATCTATTCCTCGACTTTGTTGCGGGGCAATTCGGGGGGCTGACAGGGGGGGCTTTGATCAGTGCCTTGAACAACTGGGTTAACACCAACCTCACATATGATAACGCAGCCAGCTTTGTTGGGACAACCGCAACGGATAGTTTTGCCAGCCTTGCGGGGGTCTGTCGCGACTTTGCCCATGTGCTGATTTCATTGGCCCGTGCGGGCGGTATTCCGGCGCGTTTCGTGAGCGCCTATGCGCCTGATGTGCGACCTCAGGATTTTCATGCTGTGGTCGAGGTTTATCTGGAAGGCGCATGGCATATTCTGGATCCGACAGGCATGGCCCAGACCTCGGAGATTGCCCGCATTTGCGTTGGACGGGACGCTGCGGATGCGTCGTTTATGACATCCTATGGATGGATGGAGTTGCGGGAACAATCGGTCGAGGTCACCCGCCTGAACACCTAGATGTCTGTTTGGTGGGCACATGATTGATTTCTGCCCTAAGAACGTCAGATCACGCATAAAACCTGATTGAAACATACAGTGTTCATCTCTAGAAACCTCGCGTGCATTCTCCGCGCGGCGTTCTGGTACTGGATAAGAAATATGACTTACTGTGTTGGCCTAAAATTGAATCATGGTCTGGTCTTCATGTCCGATACGCGCACCAATGCAGGCGTGGACAACTTTTCCACGACCAAAAAGATGTTTACATGGGAAGTGCCCGGTGATCGCGTGATAACCGTGATGACAGCGGGGAACCTTGCCACAACGCAGGCTTTGATCAGCCTTCTTGAAGAGCGTTCCAAACGCCCGTCAGAACGCAGCCCGACGATCCTTGAGCAGCCCACAATGTTTCAGGTCGCCCGTCTGGTCGGCTCAACCCTGAAAGAAGTCATCGCCGACAGTGCTGGCGAAGGCCAGGCCGCCTCTGCGGGTTTCAAAGCTTCGGTTATTGTTGGGGGCCAAATCAAAGGTGGCTTGCCAACGCTGTTCCTGATCTATCCGGAAGGTAACTTCATCGAAGTGACTGATGATGCGCCGTTTTTCCAGATTGGCGAAGCGAAATACGGAAAGCCGATTTTGGTGCGCGGCTACGAGCCGGATTTGAGCTTTGCCGACACAATCAAACTGTTGATGGTGTCATTTGATTCAACGATCAAGGCTAACCTTTCGGTCGGATTGCCGTTGGATTTGCAAGTATATGAAAACGACAGTTTCACGGTTGCCGAGCAGGCCCGCATTGAAGCTGACAACGAGTATTTCCAGACCATTTCCCAAGGTTGGGGTGAGGCCCTGCGCACGGCATTGATGCATTTGCCAAGCTACCAGCGGAGCTAGCCCCTCACGGTGCCTGCCTGTTTGCCCTCGTCCAGCGCGGCCACATCGACCGATTGCGCGCTGATCTGCCCGCCGGAGGAGCGCAAATGGCCGCTGACGGGGGACACGTCAGAGTAGTCGCGCCCGAAACCCACCACGATATGATCGGTGCCGACAAGGGTTGCGTTGGTGGGGTCGTATTCGATCCATCCCTGGTTGCCCCCGCACCATGCTCTGACCCAAGCGTGCATCGCATCCACACCTTCAAGTTTGACCCCGCCCTCTGGGGGAAGTGTCCGCAGATAACCGCTGACGTATGCGGCCGGAATTCCGAGGGCCTGAAGGCCAAGGATCATGATGTGGCTCATATCCTGACAGACACCGCGTCTGAGTTGAAAGGCCTCGGATGCATCTGTGTCGACCGTTGTGGCGCTGGAATCAAAGGTCATGATGTCATGCAATGCCTGCCCAAGTTGCAGGACGTTTTCGGCAACGCTGTTTTTCGGGTCGCAGACATCCTTGGCAAAGTCCGAAATTGCCGCGTCCATCGACAGGCGCGGCGTCGGCCCCAAGAAATGCAAAGGGGACTCTGCGCCCAAATCGGTCCAGGTTTCCCAGCTTTGCCGCAGGTCTTGTGCCGTTGGTGACAGGTCACACCATTGCGGCGTGTCTTGCATTTCCACGTGACAGGCAAGTTGGATGGACATGTTTCTGTGCGCGGCTCTGAGGGCGCACATGGTTTCCCGATTGCCAAAGAAATCCGTTACGTCCGACGTTTCATCCGGGCCGGGCGATATCTCGAGGTGATGGGTTTTCAAAAGCTGGCGACCGACGATCGTCTTGGGGATCACGCGGATCAGATGCCGACTGTTTGCAGCCGGTTGATCATAGCGGTGGGAGATGGTCAGGCGAATGCTGTAAATCATGATTTATACAAGGTAGAGATCGTTCAGGGCGTTCGAAATATCCCAAATATCCTTTTTCATCTGTGTCAAAAATTCCGGTGTGATCTCATCGGGATGGCTGGTTGCGAGACGCGTTTCTGCGATCAGGATCAATCGGGCAACCTCGGTCAATGCGTGACCTGAACCCTGGCTTGGTAAATGGGCGATATGCTCTTTTGCACGCGACACATGGTATCGAACAGATCGCGGATTTTGAAGATCAAGCCCAAGCAAATCTATAACCGATGATGTATTGGCCCAGACTTGAAACAGCGCGTGATGTGAGACCACGCTGTCGCCGATTTCCAAGGCAAGGTCCAGTGCACCGGAAGGCGCGTCTTTTGACGTGCTAGCCGCCAGCAGCGCACACATATTGGCCGCGCGCTCCAATGAGATGCCAAGGCTTAGAAAGCGCCACCCGTCAGAGCGGTACATGTTTTCGTGAACAAGGCCTGAAAAGCCTGTGATCTGGCGCAAAAGAGTGCTGACCTCTGCGGGAATATCGCCAAGCGCCAGAGGACGATGATCCAAGCTGTCGGTCTGCTGCATCAAGGCGCGCAAAGCCATCATGCCATCCGGCGAAAACCTGTCGCTGATCCGCGAGGCAGATTGCAGCCCAAGCCGAAGAGGTGCGGAAAACAATGTCGCCATCTCGCGTGTTTCGGGGGCAATGTGTCCCATAAGGTGGCCACGCATATAGGCCGGCATGCGGTCGCTGTGGTGCGCACCATCAGAGATGCGCGCATAATAGGCCCTGAACAATCGCATATTCTGTTCGGAACGCTCGACATAGCGCCCCACCCAGAACAGATTGTCGGCGGCACGGCTGGGAAGAATGGCATGCGTCGTGCCGTGCTTGGGCGCGCTTGTTTCTCGGGACAAAAGGCTTGGCGTTTGCACCGATTGTGTACTGGTCACCCAGACATCGGCCACTTTGCCACCGCGCTGCATGGCAAGCGCTTTTGCGTCGTCGCCTGCACTGACCCGTGCGTACCCTCCCGGCATCACGGCCCAGCCATTTTCCGTGCGGCCAAGAGAGATGCGAATACACGTCGGGCGCGGAACAAGTGTGCCGTCTTCCCATGTGGGCGTGGTCGACAGCGTCACGGCTTCTTGTCCGACAAGGTTGCGCCCAGAGGTATTGAGCATTTCAGCAAGGAGATCGGCGCTGGCGCCATCAGCGGCGGTGCCAAGCGAAACCGTTGCGGGATCGGCCATCAAAGGCGTGGTGGAAAAGGCATCACCAACCATCATGCGGTGGCTGTTTGCAAGAACATGTTGACGCTGCGCGGCGTGCCCGCACCACCATGTCGCGATGTTTGACATGGCTAGGCCACGGCCCAACCGTGCGCGGGCAATTTTAGGCAAAAACGCCATCAGCGCGCGTGTTTCAAGAACACCGGCACCCACCATATTGACGGTTTTCAAAGTCCCGTCCCGAACGGCCTGTACCAATCCCGGCGTGCCCAACATGGATTTCGGGTCAAGTTCCAGAGGGTCAAACATCGAACTGGGCAAACGGTTCCAAAGCAGGCCAATGGGTTTCGGTCCGGCCACCGTGCGCACCATCGCCTTGCCGTCCTGAACAATAAGGTCCTCGCCTTCGACCAACAAAAGCCCGAGATACCGCGCCATATAGGCATGTTCGGCATAGTTTTGGTTCATTGGCCCCGGAGACAGAAGAGCAATTTCGCCCTTTGTGCGTCCCTTCAGATCATTCAGGTTTTGCTGGAAGCTTTTAAAGAAACCGGCAAGTCGGTGGATGTTTGAATTCCCGAAGAAGTTCGGAAAGACACGCCCCATCGCAATTCGGTTTTCGACGGCGAAACCCGCCGTAGAGGGGGCCTCGATCAGGTCGCTGATCACCCACCATTTGCCATCAGGGCCACGCCCAATTTCGAAAGACAGCGAATTGAGCTGATTGGTTTCACCGTCGCATGCGCCAACCATCGGGCGCAGCCACGCCGGGTTTTGCGACAGAAGTGTTGCTGGCAACTGACCAGAGCGCACCAGTTCGTTGCTGCCATAAAAATCCTGCAGCACATATTCCAGAAGCTCGGCCCGTTCGACCAAACCCGACGAGATCTCATTCCATTCATCCTCGCCCAGAATGACGGGAATATGGCTCAGGGGCCATTCCCGTTCGCTCGAGAGGGTCTCGTGGTACTGACGATAGAGAACGCCAGCGTCGCGAAGATATTGATCCCCACGCGCAAAGCGCGACGACAATTCGTCAGGGGTCAGATTGCCAAGGTGGGCAAAAAACGGCGCCCAGACGGGATTAAGGCTCCCGTCTGCGGCAAGCATTTCATCACTATGCGCAACCCCACCAGCCACTTGCGACGCATAGGCCGCAAGCAGGTCATGATCGATAAGATCAGGCGTCTGGGGGGATCGTTCGGGCATGAGGTTAAAGACCGGGCCTGCGGCGCAGATCCAGGGTCAACGGGAATTCAGGATGCGGACGTTCCGGTGTCGGAACAAATCCGCCTGTGCTGTGTCCCATCTTATCAAACCTGCTCAATCGACGTGCCTCTGCTTCGTTGCCATTGACAGGGAAGGTATCAAAGTTGCGCCCACCGGGATGGGCCACATGATACCGGCATCCGCCAAGTGACGTCCCTGACCACGTATCATAGATATCAAACGTCAATGGCGCGTCGACTTCAAGCACTGGATGCAGGGACATCGCCGGTTTCCAAGCCTTGTACCGCACGCCGCCAACCCGCGTGCCGTTGACTGTTGTGGCAGTCAGGGGAACCATGCGCCGGTTTGCGGTCACGATATAGCGGTCCGGATTTCCGCCTTTCAACGTCACCTGCAGCCGTTCTGACGAACTATCTGTGTACCGGACGGTGCCGCCAATTGCGCCGGTTTCACCCAGAACATGCCAAGGCTCAAGCGCCTGTCGCAATTCGAGCGTGACACCTTGATAGGTGACTTCACCACAGAAGGGAAAACGGAACTCGGCCTGTGCCTCGAACCATGCGGGGTCCAAATTCATGTCGTGCGCACGCAGGTCGCCCAGCACGACTTTGAAATCCTCCCACAAGAAGGCTGGCAGCATAAAGCGGTCATGCAAGGTCGTTCCCCAGCGGGTGAGGTTTCCGCTGATCGGATCTTCCCAGCAGCGCGCAATGATCGCACGCAGCAACACCTGTTGGGCAAGGCTCATACGCGGGTTCGGCGGCATCTCAAAGCCACGGAATTCTACCAGCCCAAGGCGTCCGGTCGGTCCATCCGGAGAGAACAGTTTGTCGATGCAAATCTCGGTCCGGTGGGTGTTGCCGGTGACATCGATCAGTGCGTTTCGCAGCAAGCGGTCGGTCAACCATGGCGGTGGAGGCGTGCCATCCGTCGGCGGCCAGATCTGATCAAGGGCGATCTCGAGTTCGTAAAGAACGTCATGGCGGCCCTCGTCTATGCGCGGGGCCTGTGAGGTGGGTCCGACAAAGGTGCCCGAGAACAGGTAGGACAGGCTCGGGTGGCGTTGCCAGAACAGGATCAGGCTTTTGAGAAGGTCGGGACGGCGCAGGAATGGGCTGTCGGCGGGCGTGGCCCCACCAACAACCACATGGTTGCCGCCGCCGGTTCCGGTGTGTCGACCGTCGACCATGAATTTGTCCGTGCCCAATCGGCATTGGCGGGCCTCTTCATAGACGGTTTCCGTGGTCTTTACACATTCCTCCCAGTTCGAGGCGGGGTGGATGTTGACTTCGATCACGCCGGGGTCCGGAGCGATGCGCATCACTTCCACCCGCGGATCATGCGGTGGGGCGTAGCCTTCGATCAGAACTGAGCGCCCGACCTTTTTGGCCGCAGCCTCGACCGCTGAAATCAGGTCCAGATAGTCCTCCAGCGTTTGTACGGGAGGAAGGAAAACACACAGGCGGCCATTGCGCGGTTCGACAGAGATGGCCGTTCGCACACGACCTTCGAGGTCATTCATGGTCTGCTCAACCTGAACCTGACCCGTTGGTGTTTCGGACCGATGCGCCACCTTCTGCGAGCGTAAGTCGTCGCTTTCCGGCTCTGGCCCGAGGTCCAGATCATGCGGGACGGGCAGGGGAGCGCGCTCTTCGATTGGATCCTGAGGCACGATAAAGGGATAGTTGCTTTCCGAGATGTGGGGCAAGGTTCCAAGAGGCAGGCGATACCCAACGGGGCTGTCACCAGAAACAAGATAGATTTTCCCGCGCCGCAACGCCCACACTTCGGACAGCCATTTGCTGGATGCGCGGGACTGCCATCTTTGAACGGGCAGCACATATCCGGCGGGGGTGTTCAACCCACGTTCAAAGACTTTGGCGATCCGTGCGCGTTCTTCGGGATCTGCCAGTTTCGAATTCTCGGGGGTGACGTTGGCGGGCAGGTTTCCTTCCTTGATGATCCATTCCGCAGGGTCTTCAAAGGCGGGCACAACATTTTCGTGCGGCACAGCCAGCGACGCCGCGATTGCCTTGAGCAGGGCTTGGGCATCTTCGGGCCCGACGTCTTCGTTTGTGTCTTCGCGCGCCAAAAGCGTGGGGTCTTTCCAGATCGGATGACCGTCTTTGCGCCAATAGAGGGAAAACGTCCAACGCGGCAAAGTCTCGCCCGGATACCATTTCCCCTGACCATAGTGCAGCAAGCCGCCTGTCGAAAACTTGTCCTGCAGCCGGCGCATCAAATTGTCGGCAAGGCCGCGTTTTGTCGGGCCAACCGCGTCCGAATTCCATTCGGGGCTTTCAAAGTCGTCAATCGACACGAAGGTTGGTTCGCCCCCCATCGTCAGACGCACGTCGCCAGCTTCAAGGCGCTTGTCCACGTCCTTGCCAAGTTTGTTCAGCGCGTCCCAGGCGGTGTCCGAAAACGGCTTGGTGATGCGCGGGTGTTCGGCGGTGCGGGACACTTGCATGTCGAAGGAAAATTCAACATCGGCAGCACTTGCGACACCCGAAATCGGGGCGGCATGCCGGTAATGCGGTGTGGCCGCCAGTGGGATATGGCTTTCGCCAGCCAAAAGTCCGGATGTCGGGTCCAGACCAACCCATCCTGCGCCGGGCAGGTACACTTCGACCCACGCGTGAAGGTCGGTGAAATCGGTATCTGTCCCTGCCGGGCCATCAATGGCGACAAGATCCGGTTTCAGCTGGATCAGATATCCCGATACAAACCGCGCTGCGAGGCCAAGATTGCGCAGCACCTGCACGAGTAGCCAGCTTGTATCCCGACAGGATCCCGCAGCTCTGCCCAGTGTTTCTTCGGCGGTCTGAACACCGGGTTCCATGCGGATTTCATAATTGATCTCGCGTGACAGACGGCTGTTCAACATCACAAGAAAGTCGATGGTTACCATCGGGTCGCGCGGGACACTGGCCAGAAAGGTCTTCAACAGCGGGCCAACCGGATCGGCACGCAAATAGATGCTCAGATCGGGCGCGATGTCGTCGTCATAGTCAAAGGGATAGGATTTCACCGTGTCTTCGACAAAGAAATCAAACGGATTATAGACCGACATGTCGGCCACCAGATCAACTTCGATTTTGAACTCGCGAACCGGTTCGGGAAACACATATCGCGCCAGCCAGTTGCCATAGGGATCTTGCTGATGGTTCACAAAATGTGCGGATGGCGAAACCGTCAGGCTGTGGGAAATCACATGGGTGCGCGAATGCGGTGCGGGCCTGAGCCTGATGGATTGCGGACCCAGCAAGACCGGTCTGTCGTATTTATAGTGGGTTAGGTGATAAATACTGGCAGTAATTGACATATGTGCGTTCTCCTTGCCTGCATCATGTACAGGTCGCTGTGGCGCAGCAACCGCCCGAGTAGTCAGCTTTGCGCACAAAAGAACGTCGTCTTTGCCAACCAAGCCGGAGTGATGAAAATTTAATCGATTTCGACGGATTTCGGCCGCAAGACCGCGTGCAACGAAGTGCCCCCGCCAAAAAATACGGCGCTTTACGAAGATGTCTTTACCTCTTGTCTCGCTCGGTTTAGGCGACAGCCACGCTCTTTTGCGACAGGAAACAGGACAATATCCTCATGTCAGACAACAAACGTATTGCTCTTTCCAGCGACCATGCTGCGCTTGATCTTCGGCAGGTGATTGTAGACCACATCACGGCTCTTGGATGGGAGGCCGTCGATATTGGCCCGAAAACCACAGAAAGTACACATTACCCAAAGCACGGAAAAGCCGCAGCAGAATTGGTGGCCTCGGGTGATTGTCGGTTCGGCATTATTCTGTGTGGCACCGGCCAAGGCATCATGATGGCGGCAAACAAGGTCGCGGGTATTCGTTGTGGTGTTTGTACGGATACGTTTTCGGCGCGCATGATCCGGCAACACAATGATGCAAACATGCTGTCGATTGGTGTGCGGGTTGTGGGCGAGGGGCTGGCACTTGATATCGTTGACGCCTTCCTGACCGCCGATTTCGAAGGCGGCCGTCATGCCAGGCGCGTTGATATGATCGAGGCCCCCGAGGCCTAAGGCACGACACCACTCCGGAAAAATGAAAGCAGGGCGTATCGCGCCCGCTTTTGTGATGGGGCAACCTCAACAGGCGTCAGATCGTCTGCCAAGTGGCCCTTTCATCATTGGTCTCTTTGAGGCGCTTTGCGGCACCAGTTTGGCGAGGGCTGCTTTCTGTGCGGCGCGACCATTGTTGTTATGCGTCGCATCTGCCAACATGCTCGAAAAATTCAGGAGTCTCTAATGGAAATCGAACCCTTCGGTGTCGAAATTTGGATGAACGAGTGGGAAAACCACTGCGCTTTCAATCTTGCCGAGACCTGCGTTGAAAGCATTACGATCGATGAATTGTTAAGGTTGTCAGGGCGCAACACCGACGACCTGTCTGACCTGTTGCCGATGAAAATGACCTATGGGGCAATTGAAGGATCAACCCGTCTGCGAAGTGCGATAGCTGCGCTCTATAGCGATCAAACCGTTGAAAATATCACAGTGACGCATGGCACCATTGCGGCAAACATGCTGATCCACAAAACTCTTGTGGGGCGCGGTGATCGTGTGGTGTCGATCGTGCCGACCTATCAACAGCATTATGCGATCCCGTCCAGCATTGGCGCGGATGTGCATAAACTTGTGCTGGAGGAGGCGAACGCCTTTTTGCCGGACATGGATGACTTGCGCCGCCTTGTCGTTCCGGGAACAAAGCTCATTACGTTGACGAACCCGAACAACCCCACGGGCGCCTTGATTGAGCGCCCGATGCTCGAAGAAATCGCAGAGACCGCGCGCTCGGTCGGGGCCTATGTCCTGTGTGACGAGGTATACCGAGGCACCAATCAAACGGGCAGCGGCATGACCGAAGCCATGGCGGATATTTATGAAAAAGGGATCAGTACCGCTGGGATGTCCAAGGCCTATTCTCTGGCCGGGTTACGTCTCGGATGGATCGTGGCGCCACCGGAGGTCACCGCGCAGGTATTGGTGCATCGCGACTATGACACGATTTCCGTTGGCATGATCAATGACCATTTTGCCTCGATTGCTTTAGAAGCAAAGGACAAGCTTCTGGCACGCAGCCAGCGCATCACGCGTGGAAACCTTGCCTTGCTTGACGCCTGGATCGAAACCGAGCCGCGGGTGTCATGGATAAAGCCGCGTTCGGGGACCACCGCGATGCTAAAGCTGGATGTGCCTGTCACGGCGCGCGCGTTTTGTGTGGGCCTGTTGGAAGAAACCGGTGTGATGCTGACACCTGGGGATGTGTTCGACATGGAGGGGTACGTCCGCATCGGATATGCGAACAATCCTGATATCCTCAAGGCGGGGCTCGAAAAAATGTCGGGCTACCTCGTGGACCAATACGCCTAGGTCTTCGCGTCGCTGGTTGAGGATCACGGCGCGAGGGCAACCCCCCATGTTTCGCATTTCGCGGCGAGATCACCCGGCAGGTCAAAATCAGTGACGAGCATTGTGACGTCCGCCAGCGAGCAGATGGTCAGAGGCGCCTTACGCGTGAACTTATGGTGATCGGCAACAACCAGAACCTTGCGCGATCTTTTGATGGCGGTGCTGCTCACCATGACTTCCTGACCGTCAAAATCGAGAATGTCGCCATCTGTATCAATCGCTGAACAACCCAGAACAGAGTAGTCGAACTTGAATTGTTTGACCATTTCCATGGTCAGACCGCCCACGATGCCCCCGTCGCTGCGCCGCAGGACGCCCCCGGCGAGAATGATTTCACAACTGTGGTTGGCCGACAGGATATTGGCGATGTTGAGGTTGTTTGTGACAACCAGCAGGTTTTCATGGTCCAGCAGCTCGTGAGCAACGGCCTCTGTGGTTGTTCCGATGTTCATAAATACGGATGCGCCGTTGGGGATTTCGCGGGCACAGGCGACGGCAATCGCCTTTTTGCCGGTTTCATTCAGACGCCGGCGTTCTTCGTATTGGATATTGATCACCCCCGAGGGCACAACCGCGCCGCCGTGGACGCGTTCAAGGCGCCCGCTATCGGCAAGCTCGGACAAGTCGCGTCTGATCGTCTGAACCGTGACATCGTATAAATCAGCGAGCCCGTCGACCGTCACTTTGCCCTCTTGGCGTGCCAACTCGAGTATCTCTTTTTGTCTGAAGTTCGAGACCATTTTCATCTTTCTTAGGTGGCAAATCGGGATGGTGAGTCATTTGCGAAAGTGTCTTTAGCAAGCCAGAAATCGCGATGTGAAGTCAAGGCCGAGACGGACTTTACAAAGAGGGATGTTCGAAAATGGGCCGAAAAAGAAAAATTTAACCCATCAATTTCAGGCGTTTATGGCTAAAAGAAAATAAACGAACATTCGTTATTGATTAATTGTGTTCCAAATGGTTAGTTTTTGCCGACCGCAGACGGAGGATCTGCGTGTACTTGAGAGTGCTGGGAGGCTTCTGTGAAAGAACGTGATACTCACGACGTCGTTGACTTGTTTGTCATCGGTGGCGGCATCAACGGATGCGGCATTGCGCGTGATGCAGTTGGACGCGGTCTTAGCGTTGAACTGGCCGAGATGAATGACCTTGCCTCCGCAACGTCCTCCGCCTCTACCAAACTGTTTCATGGCGGGCTGCGCTATTTGGAATACTGGGAAGTGCGTCTGGTGCATGAGGCATTGAAAGAACGCGAAACCCTTTTGCGCGCCATGCCCCATATCTCTTGGCCGATGCGGTTTGTTTTGCCCTACCACAAAGACATGCGCTTTGAGAGTGATACGCCGACCTCAAAGTTGCTGGGCGTTGTGATGCCGTGGATGAAGGGCCGTCGTCCCGCATGGCTGATCCGACTTGGCCTGTTTATGTATGACAACCTTGGTGGGCGCCAAATTCTCAAGGGCACAACGGCCATTGATCTCAAGCGCAACCCCGAAGGTGTGCCGCTTGATGACCGGTTCGAACGGGCCTACGAGTATTCGGATTGCTGGATCGAAGACAGCCGTTTGGTTGTGCTCAACGCCCGCGATGCACAGGCCCGTGGTGCAAAAATCAACGTGCAGACGAAAGTGACCTCGGTTGAGCAGAAAGACGGCGTCTGGGTTGTCGCGCTGCAGGATCAATCGAGTGACGAGACGCGCGAAGTGCGCGCCCGGATGTTGGTGAATGCCGGTGGGCCTTGGGTTGAAGACATCATTCGCAACACGGTGCGGATAAACTCGTCAGAGGGGGTGCGCCTTGTCCGTGGAAGCCACATTGTAACGCGCAAGCTGTATGACCACGACAAATGCTATTTCTTTCAGGGCGAAGACGGGCGCATCGTATTCACGATCCCTTACGAGGGCGACTTCACCCTTATTGGCACCACAGATATGGAACACGCGGACGCAGATGTGAAACCCGTCTGCACGCCCGAAGAGACCGACTATTTGTTGGCTTTCGTTTCGAAATACCTGAAGACCGCAGTCAGCCGCGACGATATCGTCTGGACCTATTCGGGTGTAAGGCCGCTCTATGACGACGGCGCGACATCGGCGGTTGCAGCCACGCGGGACTATGTTCTGAAAGTTGACGAAAGCGCAGGTGCGCCTTTGCTCAACGTGTTCGGGGGCAAGATCACCACATATCGCAAGCTCGCCGAATCCGCGCTTGAAAAAATCACGCCCTTCTTTTCAGACGCCGGCGCGCCTTGGACGGCGGGCGTGGCCTTTCCCGGGGGCGATTTCCCCGTGGATGGTGTGGATGATCTGATCGCGCGCGTGATGAAGAAATACCAGTTTATCAACACGAAATGGGCGACCCGCCTGGTGAAAGCCTATGGCACCGAGACCTTTGATCTTTTGGGTGACGTTGCGAGCAAAGAAGACTTGGGTCGTGACTTTGGCGCGGACTTGCATGAGCGTGAAGTGTCTTGGCTCATGACAAAAGAGTTCGCCCGTACTGCAGAAGATGTCCTGTGGCGGCGTTCTAAGTTGGGCCTTCGCCTGAGCGCACAATCGGTGGATGCGCTGAGTGAGTGGATGAAAACGCACAGAAAATGTCCGAGCAGCAGGGCGCCGCATGAGCTGTGAAGAGAGAGGATGAGATGTCACTAATTTTGGAAGGTGTGAGCAAGGTCGTGAACGGCCAGACACACATTCACAGCACGGATCTGGAGCTTAAGGCGGGCACGATGAATGTCCTGCTTGGACCGACGTCCGCAGGAAAAACGTCGATGATGCGCCTGATGGCGGGGCTTGATGTGCCAACCACAGGGAAAATCTTGTGGAATGGTCAGGATGTCACCGGTGTGCGGGTTCAGGATCGTGGCGTCGCCATGGTTTATCAACAGTTCATCAACTATCCCTCGATGACGGTATACGACAATATCGCCAGCCCTATGCGACTGCTTGGAAAATCGGCAAGCGAGATCGACGATGCCGTAAAAAAGGCGGCTGATCTGATGAAGCTGTCCGAGATGCTGGGCCGGAAACCTCTGGAGCTTTCGGGTGGCCAGCAGCAGCGTTGTGCGCTTGCGCGCGCTCTGGTCAAGGATGCCGGGCTGGTCCTTCTTGATGAGCCGCTTGCCAATCTGGACTATAAGCTGCGCGAAGAACTGCGTGCCGAGATCCCGCGGATTTTCGAAGATGCGGGCTCAATCTTTGTCTACGCAACAACAGAACCGGAAGAGGCTCTTTTGCTTGGTGGCAATACCGCAACGTTGTGGGAAGGCCGGATCACACAGTTCGGAGTGACCCCTTCTGTCTATCGTTTGCCCACAGATGCCACGACGGCACGCGTGTTCTCTGATCCACCCATGAACTTTCTCAAGATCCGCAAGACGGATGGCCGTTTGCTGTTTGGTGACGGGCAAGCGGCACCTGCGACGGGCGTGTTCTCGGATTTGTCTGATGGGTCCTATACCGCCGGCTTCCGCCCCAACCATCTCGAGTTGGAGCGTCACGCAGAAAACGCTTTGGAGTTCACAGGCAAACTGCATGTAACCGAGATAACCGGCTCGGAGACATTTGTGCACCTTGATCACCACGGCGAGAAATGGGTCGGGTTGGTTCACGGCGTGCGTCAGTTGGATATCGGTGCGGCGCTCAACGTCTATCTCGATCCCAAACACGTTTACATCTTTGCAGAAGACGGCACTTCCGTGGCCTCTGCTGCCTATGCAACAGCGGCCTGAGGGACAGTATCATGGCAAAAATAACCCTCGATAACCTCGCCCATTCGTATCTTCCGAACCCCACGAAGGAAGATGATTTTGCGTTGAAAGAACTCAACCACGACTGGGTGGACGGAGAAGCCTATGCGCTTCTCGGTTCGTCGGGATGTGGCAAGTCCACGCTTCTCAATATCATCTCGGGCCTGCTGCACCCGAGCCAGGGGCGCATCCTGTTCAATGACCGCGATGTGACCCATGCGCCGACGACACAACGCAATATCGCGCAGGTTTTCCAGTTCCCAGTGGTCTATGACACCATGACGGTGCGCGATAATCTGGCCTTTCCGATGCGCAACCGTGGCGCAGATGCGCAGTACATCAAAGATCGCGTGCAACAGATTGCAGCCATGATCGGCATGGAGGCAATGCTTGACAAAAAAGCGCGCGGATTGACGGCGGATGCGAAGCAGAAAATCTCGCTGGGCCGTGGCATGGTGCGCGAAGACGTAAATGCGCTGCTTTTTGATGAACCTTTGACGGTGATCGACCCCCATATGAAATGGGAATTGCGCACACAGCTCAAATCGCTTCACCACGAATTTGGTCACACGATGATTTACGTGACCCATGACCAGACCGAGGCGCTGACTTTCGCCGACAAGGTGGTGGTGATGTATGACGGTCGCGTTGTGCAGATGGGCACCCCGCAAGAGTTGTTTGAAACACCACAACACACATTTGTCGGGTATTTCATCGGCTCTCCGGGGATGAATGTTCTTGATGCGCATGTCAGCGGATCAACAGCAGTGATCGCAGGGCACGAAATTGCGCTGGGCAAAGGGTACGGCACTCCAAGCGGCAAAGTCGAAGTGGGCGTGCGCCCGGAATTTGCGTCGCTGGCGACGGGTGACACCGGCCTGCCTGTGACGATCAAACGGGTTGAGGATGTTGGTCGGCATAAAATTGTCCGTGCCGATTTCCACGGCAGCGAGATCAACGTGATCGCGGCAGAAGGGGCATCCATTTCCCCGGATATGAACCGCATCGTGTTCGATCCTGCAGGCATCAATATCTACAACGACAGCTGGCGCGTTGCGCCAGAGGGGGTCTGACATGAACAAGACTGTAAACCAAAAGGCGTGGTTCCTTATCTTGCCAGTGCTTCTCCTCGTGGCGTTCTCTGCGGTCATTCCTTTGATGACCGTTGTGAACTATGCATTTCAGGATACGTTCGGAAACAACAAGTTCTTCTGGGCGGGGCTGGACTGGTTCCGCGACATGCTTGAATCAGAACGCATGTGGGATGCGCTTGGGCGCCAGATTGCGTTCTCTTCCATTATTCTTGCGATTGAAATTCCGCTGGGTGTGTTTGTCGCTCTGAATATGCCCAAACGTGGCTTTTGGGCGTCTTTGTGCCTTGTTTTGATGTCGCTTCCGCTGCTCATCCCGTGGAACGTTGTGGGCACGATCTGGCAGATTTTTGGACGTGTCGATATCGGCCTTCTTGGCTACACGCTCGACGCGCTTGGCATCGATTACAACTATACCCAAGGCTTCTATGCGGCATGGGCGACGATCATTGTGATGGACGTCTGGCACTGGACCTCGCTTGTGGCGCTTTTGGCCTATGCCGGGCTGCAATCTATCCCCGATGCGTATTATCAGGCGGCCAAGATCGATCAGGCCAGCCGTTGGAAGGTCTTTCGCTTTATCGAACTGCCCAAGATGATGGGCGTGTTGATGATCGCGATCCTGTTGCGCTTTATGGACAGCTTTATGATATACACCGAGCCCTTCGTGGTCACAGGTGGTGGTCCCGGCAACTCGACAACGCTGCTTTCGATCGACCTTGTGAAAATGGCTCTTGGCCAGTTTGACCTTGGTCCCGCCGCAGCCTTCTCGATCATGTATTACCTCGTGATCCTGCTGATTTCATACGTGTTCTACACCGTGATGACGAACCTCGACAAACGGGAGGACAGCTGATGTCTACCGTTCAAACCAAAGGATTTCTCGGAATGCCCAAGGTCAAAGGCAATGCTATTGTGATGGCACTGTATCTCTTGTTCTTGCTGTTGCCGATTTACTGGCTGCTCAACATGAGCCTGAAGACGAACACCGAGATTTTGAACAGCTTTACCCTGTGGCCGGCTGATCTGACATTCGACAACTACAAGACAATTCTGACCGATGCGTCATGGTATACAGGGTATCTCAACTCCATGGCCTATGTGGTCATGAATATGGTGATCTCTTTGGCGGTGGCACTGCCTGCGGCCTATGCCTTTAGCCGCTATTCTTTCCTTGGTGACAAGCATCTGTTCTTCTGGCTGCTGACCAACCGGATGGCGCCACCCGCGGTGTTCGCGCTGCCCTTCTTCCAGCTCTATAGCTCGGTTGGTTTGTTCGACACCCACATCGCCGTGGCCTTGGCGCATTGCCTGTTCAATGTCCCGCTAGCTGTGTGGATTCTCGAGGGCTTTATGCGCGGCGTTCCAAAAGAGATCGACGAGACCGCCTATATCGACGGATATTCGTTCTCGCGCTTTTTCATCCGGATTTTCACGCCTCTTGTGGCCTCTGGTATCGGCGTGACGGCGTTCTTCCTGTTCATGTTCAGCTGGGTTGAACTGTTGCTGAGCCGCACCCTTACAAGCGTTAATGCAAAACCCATTGCCGCGACCATGACACGAACCGTGGGTGCCGCCGGTATTGATTGGGGCGTTCTGGCTGCGGCTGGTGTGCTCACGATCGTGCCGGGTGCCTTGGTTATCTACTTTGTCCGCAACTACATCGCCAAGGGTTTTGCCCTGGGGCGTGTGTAAGAAAACAGGAGAACGCACTCATGGAATGGATGGCTTGGACTTGGCCCACTGCGGTTTTCTTCATGATCATTGCCACGACGCTGGTCGTGTTCACGATCTTGGCAATCAAATTTCCCGAAACGCCGCGCACCGGTGTTCTTCGGATCGAAACGACCCGTGGTGATCGATTGTTCATCACGTTGCTCGGCTCTGCTTTCATCAATCTGGCATGGCTGGGTCTTTTGAGTTCCCCACAGTGGGGGGCGCTTATCGTGTCATTTTGTTACGCCGTAGCGGTCTTTCGCTGGGTGTGACGAAAGGGGCGTGTGGAACATGCAAGAGACCACATGCCCGAACTGTTCTTATTTAGGGAGGAACATTATGAACTTGCGACTAAGAGGAACCACCGCGCTTGGGCTTGCGGCCGCACTTTTTGCGACGCCGACGCTTGCGGACATGAATGCCGCAAAGGCATTCCTGGATACAGAGATTGGCGATCTTTCTTCGCTTTCTCGCGCAGAGCAGGAAGCAGAACTTCAGTTCTTTGTGGATGCTGCGAAGCCATACGAAGGCATGTCGATCAACGTTGTGTCCGAAACCATCGGTACGCACACCTATGAATCCACTGTTCTTGCGCCCGCTTTTGAGGCCATCACAGGCATCAAGGTGACGCATGACCTGATTGGCGAAGGCGATGTTGTTGAGAAGCTGCAAACACAAATGCAGTCCGGCGAAAACATCTATGACGCTTACATCAACGACTCTGACCTGATCGGCACGCACTGGCGTTATCAGCAGGCCCGCAATCTGACAGATTGGATGGCTGGCGACGGCGCATCAGTTACCAACCCGAACCTCGACCTCGAAGACTTTATCGGCCTGTCCTTCACAACAGGTCCTGATGGCAAGGTTTACCAACTGCCCGATCAGCAATTCGCGAACCTCTATTGGTTCCGGTACGATTGGTTCAACGACGAACAGAACAAAGCGGACTTCAAAGCGAAGTATGGCTATGATCTTGGCGTACCGGTGAACTGGTCTGCTTACGAAGATATTGCCGAGTTCTTTACGGGTCGCGATCTGTCCCGGTTGGGTGTCGAAGGCGAAGTCTTTGGTAACATGGACTATGGCAAAAAAGATCCGTCGCTGGGATGGCGCTATACTGACGCGTGGCTGTCGATGGCAGGTGCAGGTGACATTGGTGAACCAAATGGTCTGCCGGTTGATGAATGGGGCATTCGTGTAAACGAGAACTCGCAACCTGTTGGATCTTGTGTCGCCCGTGGTGGTGCAACAAACGGCCCGGCTGCTGTTTATGCTGTTACCAAAGCGATCGAATGGCTGGAAAAATACTCTCCTCCGGCTGCTGCTGGCATGACATTCTCTGAAGCGGGCCCAATCCCTGCGCAGGGGAACGTTGCACAACAGATGTTCTGGTACACCGCGTTTACCGCTGCATCGGTCGAGCCTGATCTGCCTGTGATGAACGAAGATGGCACGCCCAAATGGCGCATGGCACCTTCGCCACACGGTGCATATTGGACTGAAGGTACAAAGATCGGCTATCAGGATGCCGGTTCCTGGACGCTGATGGAATCCACACCTGTGGACCGCGCTCAGGCTGCCTGGCTCTATGCCCAGTTTGTGACATCCAAAACTGTAGACGTGAAGAAAAGCCACGTTGGTCTGACATTCATTCGTGAATCCACAATCCAGCACGACAGCTTCACCGAGCGTGCGCCAAAGCTTGGTGGTCTGGTAGAATTCTACCGGTCGCCAGCACGTGTTCAGTGGTCGCCAACAGGTACAAACGTTCCAGATTATCCAAAGCTGGCACAGCTGTGGTGGCAGAACATCGGTGACGCAATGTCCGGTGCGAAGACCCCACAAGAAGCGCTTGATGCTTTGTGTGCAGATCAGGAAAAAGTGATGATCCGTCTCGAGCGCGCAGGCGTTCAGGGTGACATCGGTCCTAAGATGAACGACGAAATGGATCCAGAACACTGGTTGTCTCAGCCTGGTTCGCCAAAAGCGAAACTGGCAAACGAAGACGAAACACCAGTGACCATTGCGTATGACGAACTCATCAAATCCTGGCAGTAATGCCAAAGGTTCAGGGCCGTTTCCACGGCCCTGAACACCCTTTCAAATCACTCCAAAAGCACCGAGCATCGCCCATACGTTCTGCGTGAGCCGCGCAAGGATGCCGAGACCGTTGCCTACTTCTAACGACCTGTGGATGCCCAAATGACCTACGTCCTCGCGATTGACCAAGGAACCACTTCGACCCGCGCCATTTTGTTCAATGAAAAAATGGAACCTGTTTCCCGCGCACAAGAAGAGTTTCCACAACACTATCCAAAATCCGGCTGGGTCGAACATGATCCTAAAGACCTTTGGGTCACCACAGCGGGAACGTGTCGCGAAGCCATCGAACGGGCAGGGATTTCGTCGTCCCAGATCGGCGCCATAGGCATCACCAACCAGCGCGAAACAGTTATCGTTTGGGACAAAAACACGGGCGAGCCTATCCACAACGCAATTGTTTGGCAGGATCGGCGCACAGCAGAGTATTGTCACGGTTTGCGGGATGCAGGCCATTCGCAGATGTTCAAAGACCGAACGGGACTTCTTGTTGATCCATATTTTTCCGGCACCAAACTCAAGTGGTTGCTGGATCATGTCGAGGGCGCGCGCGCACGCGCAAAAAATGGAGAACTGCTGTTTGGCACGGTGGACAGCTTCATTATCTGGAAGCTGACGGGTGGGGTGGTTCATGCCACTGACGCAACAAACGCCGCTCGCACAATGCTGTATGACATTCGCAAAGGGCGCTGGAGCCGCACAATTTGTGATTTGCTTGATATTCCGATGGAGATGCTTCCGGAAGTGAAAGACTGTGCCGCGGATTTCGGCATGACGCGCGCCGATTTGTTCGGAAAAGAAATCCCAATTCATGGCGTCGCAGGTGATCAGCAAGCCGCGACTGTCGGTCAGGCCTGTTTCAAGCCGGGTATGTTGAAATCGACCTACGGCACGGGCTGTTTTGCCTTGCTGAACACCGGAGAGACACCGGTTGTTTCGAATAACAACCTGCTCACGACCATTGCCTATCAATTGGACGGAAAGCCGACCTATGCGCTTGAAGGTTCCATATTTATTGCGGGCGCCGTCGTGCAATGGCTGCGAGACGAGTTGCAGATGATCAAATCTGCCGGTGACACCCAATCTTTGGCGGAACAGGCCGATCCCCATCAAAACGTTGTTTTGGTGCCCGCCTTTGTCGGGTTGGGCGCGCCCTACTGGAACCCGGACTGTCGCGGAGCAATCTTCGGGCTTACCCGTGGGTCGGGGGCCGCTGAATTTGCAAAGGCAGCCCTTGAAAGTGTGGGCTTTCAAACGCGTGATCTTCTGGAAGCCATGTCCTCCGATTGGCAGGCCGAAGGGGTGCAACCCACCTTGCGGGTTGATGGCGGCATGTCGGCCAGCGATTGGACGATGCAGTTTCTCTCTGACATCATCGGGGCACCCGTTGATCGACCAGAGATACAGGAGACAACTGCGCTTGGTGTTGCATGGCTCGCTGGTATGCATGCCGGTATCTATCCGGATCAGGCACGTTTCGCGGCCCAGTGGGTTTGTGAAACCGAGTTCGAGCCGCAAATGGACCCAACACAGCGACAAGAGCGGTACGCATCGTGGAAAAAGGCCGTTGATGCCACGATGTGCTTTTGAAGGATAAGACATGCCTCGAGAGCGCTAGGCGGCCTTCAAATTGAGGTGGAACAAGGCTTTTCTTTTCTAAGAGGTCGCTTTCGCAGTGTCTCTCTCTAGGCTGTCCCCAATGAAGAACAAGCGCGTTTAGCGCAGGATAGGTTTGCTATGTATTCTTTCATAAGCCCCCAAGCTCTCCATTTTGGCCGAGGTCAAAGTCAAAAGGTCGCTCAGTTTGCCAAAGAATTCGGCGAGACTGCTCTTGTGGTGCATGGTGCCAGTGCACAGCGTGCAGCGTGGCTGATCGCGTTGGTTCAAGATGCCGGTCTTGAAACACGTATGGTGAGTTGCGCTAACGAGCCAAGTCTTCCCGATATTGAAAAGGCTCTGTTGTCTTTAGAGGGGGGGAAGCCCTCGGTCGTCATCGCATTGGGTGGAGGCTCCGTCATGGACTTTGCCAAGGCACTGAGCGCGCTCATTGGCTGCAAGGGACCCGTGCAGTCCTATCTTGAAATCGTTGGAGACGGGTGTGCACTTGATACGACACCGATCCCAGTGATTGCCCTTCCTACGACCGCTGGCACGGGCGCCGAAGTGACAAAAAATGCCGTGATTTCCGTGCCTGAACACGGATTGAAAGTCAGCTTGCGTGACCCCGGAATAGTGCCGGAAATTGCCATCGTGGATGCGGATTTGATGCAGGGTGCCCCGCGTCACATTGCCTTGGCCGCCGGATTGGACGCTGTCACACAAGTGATCGAACCGTACCTATCTTCAAAGTCGAACCCGATGACCGACGCTTTGTGTCGTGCTGCCATCCCTGATGGGCTGAAGGCGCTTCGAGCGGTTGTCGAGACCGACAGTGCCGAGGCCTGGGATGTTCTGGCGTGGGTGAGCACCTGTGGTGGCTTGGCTCTGGCGAATGCAGGGCTGGGGGCCGTGCATGGGTTTGCGGGTGTGATTGGCGGAAAAACGGGTGCTCCTCACGGAGAGATTTGTGGAAGATTGCTTCCGTTTGTTTTGGATGCGCATTTTCAAAAAGCACAAAAGAACACCGAGATACATGACCGCCTGTCTTGGGTGCTGGATCATCTGGATCAGGTCTTCGCCAACGGGCGAGACGGGCAGGGGCGCGCTGCCCTTATGAATTGGTCGGCACAAATGGGCCTGCGCAACCTGCGCCAATTGGACGTGTCTTCACATGATTTCGCAACCATCGCAGAGATGGCGGCTGGCTCGTCATCAATGAAGGGAAACCCTTTCGAACTCACAACTTCCGAGGTCCGTCAAATTCTCAACAAGGAAGCTCTGGCAAGCTAACTTGAGTAAGCGAACCGTCCCGAAGTTTTCTATTGTCAATCCGAGCCAGCTCGTCTGTGATTTGGGACCGGACCTCAAGCAAGATGACAAGAGACCAAGCGAGTTCGCACTATTTAGGCCACTTCACCCGTTGAATTGCAAAAGCTCAATTAGAGCGGTCAGGGGGCGGGTGTCAGGGAGAGCTTTGGGGATTTTGTTGGAGGCGAGTACCGGAATCGAACCGGTGTACACGGATTTGCAAGAGTGTGTATGTGGCTGATTATATTCAATAAAGTGTTTAGAGAATGGTGCAAATTCGTGAGAACAGAGAGTGAATGTTTAGACGGAATAGTGGGTGAGATTTGGTGGTTCCGGCCCTATATGGTCACAAGCTGAATTTATTTGAGACATTGTGCGGCGTTGGCAATGCTAGCATCTAGGCCTTGTGTAATATCTCCCAAGCTTGGAGAAATGAAAGAAGAGGGGAGCTACGCCTCGAAAACGAAAGGGAGAAGCCATGGCATTGTTTCTGGGTTATGATCCCGGTGGAAAAGCTAAGAACGGGGTCGCTGCAATTAGTTTGGAGTCAGATGTTCCCGAGGTAGTGGCGACAGCAACAGTGCGCGATGCTTCTGAGGCTTTGCTATGGTTAGCGGCCTATTCGGGTAACGCACAGGCAGTCGGCATTGATACCCTTCTGGCATGGTCCCCAAAAGGTGGTCGCGCCTGTGATGACGCACTCCGGCGCAGATATGGAGGTAATTCAGTCGTTGCGCAGAATTCTCTGTACAGCGCGATGACATTGAACGGAGCCATCGTCGCTAGACGTTTGGGTTTACCTGTTTACGAAAGTCACCCCAAGCTATTGCTACAGTTAGAAGCTGGGGACGCAATACGAACGCTCTATCGTGAAACGTTTGCTAAGGCTGGAACGGACCATGCAGCTGATGCCATTGTCGCCGCTTGGTGCGCAGCGATGGGCCATACTCGGAAATGGGCTGTCGAACTGTATTCGGACATTGACGACGATATCGAACTCGTAGTTCCTGGGGCGCGCTATCCATGGTTTGAGACAATCGGGTAAAACCGATTAAACTCAATTAACTGTTTGACTAGCCTGAAAGCTGACATATCCGGCCCAGACCGGACTATCAACACCAGTGTCGGATGCTGCAGTCGCAGCCCGCATTTCCGCCATTCGTGCAGAGCTCAGCATTTCAACCGAATTGAACTTGCACAACGCGAGACAAACCGGACCTTGCCGTAGATCTGCCATAGCCCTTTTACGTGAGCTGTTTGCGACTATCAAAGCCTTGCGATAGCGTTCAAGTAATGCTCATTCCTAGGGACACCTAGTTTGGTTACGTCTAGTGTGCTGGCTAGCAAATCCATAAAGGCATCATAAACCACCTTTCTGGCCCCGTTAATACGCCGTGTTCGATACGCGAACCAATGGAATACAAGCCGGGAGACGGCTTTACCAAAGAACGATCTAACGCCGCAGAGCGCGTGGTACGCTTCAACAGGAAGCGAGGCAGTTTGAAAATGGCCAAGCGTCTTAGCTTTACAGAGCAACGTCGACGCTTTTACGAAAGGCTCGTGCGCTCCCGGCGTCGCGATGATTGACATTGGACTTTGACGATTAAACAACCTCTCATGGTGGCCAATGTACTTGTAATCCAAGGCACAAATGCGGCGAAGCTTTTGCGACAAACTATCTCTAAAGGCAACGAACTCAGCCCGGATAGCCTGTCTGCGGTTGGTTGTTGCAAATAGCGACAAGGCCGACGTGAACTGAAAATCTAGAACTACGTCAGATTCCCAACTGTATCCGTAGGTATAAAACACCTGCGGATGGTCGATTATCTGGTTTCTAAGGTCATCATAGTCTCGATCCATTGCCACGACGACGTTTGTTATGCCCTCGTCAGCAACCTTTTGAGCAAGGGGCCGTACGACAGACTTTCCCCCCATGCTTTTGCAATGAACGGCCTTCCCGTTTTCTACAAACACACGTTCCCAAAAGACCTCGTCTAGAGAGGAACCTTCGCCTTCAACCACTTTTCCCTCGCAATAGACAACGAAATCTACGTCGTGAAATAAATGCTCGTTACCAATACCCAAACTTGTTCTAGTGAACATCTGAAATACACTGCTCTATCTTAATTACACGGTCTTGAAATGATCCGACAATATCGGGGGAATGCGTGGCTGAAATGATCTGGCAAGAGCCATTCAAGCTTCTAATATGCCCAAATAGTGCGCTCTGCCAACTAACGTGCAGTGATAGTTCTGGTTCGTCTGAAATGAAGACTACCGGTCGTTCTTCTTGCAACAATGCTTCGCCAAGAATGATAAACAACTGTTTTTCACCTGAAGAAAGCACATCAATTCCCACAGTTTCACCAGATTCGAGGTGAACCATCGGGGTATTGCGTTCGTCGAAATGCAGCTCTTTTCCTGTAAGAAGCCTATTTATGATACCTTTAAACTGAATTCGTGGTTGAAATATTGCTTCTCGTTGATCTTGCAAACTTCTCCACTCTTTCAGCATCTCGTTGACCCTTGCAGCGTCAGACAGCGAGATAGCATGTTTTAGGGATAGGCTATTCCGGTTATCTTGAACGCTTTCCCTTGCTTCTGCTGCGCGTGAATAGTGTGCATTCACACTCCTAGTCGCTTTAGTTTGAGACACGCCAAGGTCTCTTAGTACACTTACAACTGATGACTTATTCTCGGCTTCTGAGTATGCCTGTAGCAGAACGTCCGCATCGGAATGCTTTTGATCGAGAAGTGACAAGAAAACGTGTTCTTGAAAGTTCTTACTTTCTGCCTCGGCTTTCGAATTCAACAGCGAGAAGAAGTTGGAAAAGGCACGTGAGATATCTTGAAGTTTGTGGTCAATTGAAGATTCGTAACTATCTTCGCGACGATTACGCCTTTCAAGCTCGGCGCTCGCTCGATGAATGGAAAGCCAATTGACTTCCACTAGATCGGACAAGATGCCACTCAATCTTGCGCCAGCTTCTCTATGCCTTCTGCTCCGCGCATATCTTGCGTCGCGGTAAATACGGTCGTCGTACGGGCCTTCGACGCCATAGGTTGTTCCTTTCTCGCTGGCTTTCTCTTTGACGGTGTAGATCAGTTCGAAATTGCCCATTTTGGGATCAACAACCTTGGCCACCTCGATCAACGGTTTCCGGTTTGCGCCAACGGTCTTCATTTTTATCGTGACTTTGTCGAACTGTACCGAATATAGCGCCGGAATATCTGCGCGAAGGACAGCAGAAACCAAATTGATTATTGTGGTCTTGCCGCTTCCGTTTGGTCCGATAAGAAAATTTAGATCAGGGTGCAATCGCAACGATACGTTCTTTCGCCCCCAAAAGCCCTCAATCTCTACACTTTCGATGTAATTCACTTGTCTTAATCCAATAACTTTTGACGATATTTCCAGCATCCAAGCTAAAGTCGCTGTACGCTTGTGTCTTACACTAAGGCGTCAGCGCGTCTCTTACCACTACTCTAGGAGCAAAAACTATCGACAATCGTCATACTTGCCTGCGGACAATTCTGGTGCGTTTCGAGCGGTCTCTGATTTCCAAAAGACAGGTTCGGTGAGAATTTGGTACACCTCGCGATCTGATTGTTCATTCGATTCCAATGTCGACTTCAGCCGTGAGACCTAAACACTCTCGCATCCGCAACGAAGGTCCGAAATCCGCCCTGGCTGCGCATTTGAAACTAAACGTGTTTAGACGATTTTCTAGAGCGTCATGGTGGCATTGGGCCAACCATAAAGAGTTTGTGCAACACAGCCCCGATCCCCCGTAGACTCAAAATATCGGAGGGGGAACGGGGCGGGCCTCCTCATCCTCTCTTCCTTGTTGGGATATGTAATTAGTGACAGGCCTGTCCATGAAAAGGGTAAAAAAGCGATTGCATGGTCTCGCTCAGAACCATTCGGAATATTCAATCCGCGCGGTCGCCTTCCCCCAATAGGGCAGGGCAGTCACAAGTGAGGAGTTAAACTACTCACTATCAACAATCGGGTACGAAAGTTGTTTTCGTTATCGTTTGAACGAGTGCAAGCGCCACGATTGTTCACAGATTGATACAATCTGTAATGAGGGTGTATATGTAATTAGTGACAGGGAATGTGATCGTGCTGATTTCTTTGCTTGAGGCGGCGGACTCCAGCCGCTTAGTCTGGTCCTCAGAAACAAGCATGTTGGGGCGACTGCTCCATCCACCCGCAATACAAATCTGATTGGTACGAAAATGTCTCCGGCGAAACTTGAACAAAGGGCGCTCAGTCTACTGAACACTTTCGAAAGTGCCGGTAAGACGGTTAGCCGTGTTTCTGTCGAAGGCAACCGGATCGAGATTGTACTGTCTAAGGGCGAGGATGCGGATGAATTTGATAGGATAGATATGCGCCATGGCAAAACGTGAACTACCCAAACACGTCTATAAGCAAAGAAACGGCCTCTATTTCCAACGTCGCGGCTGGCCTTCTCAAAAATTCAAAAACGAATTTGGAACGCCTGAGTTCTGGAAGGAATATTCAGATATCCTCTCAGGTAAAGAGAAACCAAAGCGCGTTGTTTCGCGCAACTTTGCGGCACTGATCAAAGATTATCGTGGGTCGCCTCGGTATATTAACCTCAAGCCTCGAACGGCTCTCGATTACGATAAGTATTTGGAATTCTTCCCGTCGATTATGAGCGGTGCAAACCCTGCTTCGATGAAGCGTAAAGACGTTATCCGGCTGCGAGATTCTAACGCAGATAAAGTCTATTTCGCCAACTATTCTCTGCGTGTCCTGCGGGTTCTCATGGAACACTGTGTTGATCTGGGATGGACAGAAACCAATCCCGCCAAGGGCGTTCCCGAACTCAAGACGAAAAAGAAAGAGCGTGAACCATGGCCGCAAGCGCTGTTAGCGGCCTATCGCGTGTCTTGCCCTGTCGGCACCAGAGAGCGGCTTGTTATGGAACTGTGCGTCGGCACAGGCCAAAGGATCGGCGATGTACTGGAAATGCGCTGGTCCGATATTCAGGATGGCGCTTTCTTCGTTCGTCAGAACAAAACGAGCAAGGAACTCTGGGTTCCGATTTTGCCTGAACTGCAAACGGCTTTGGATGCTGCCAGCCGCCATTCGGTGTTTATCCTTACGAATGAGCGGGGGACCAATCGTTGGTCCTATCGTGGGGCGTCACAGGCCGTGAGGAAGGTCAGAGATGCCATTGGGGCTTTGGGCTATGATATCCATAGCTGGCGCTACAACGCTGCCTGTGAGCTTCTAGAGGCGGGGTGCGCCGATGACCTGATTGCGGCTGTTACGGGCCAAAGCCCAGCAATGGTCCAGCACTATACCAAGAAGGTCAGACAGAAGATCAGGGCGGTTCAAGCCCAACAGATGCGGACGGATATGGCGCGGTGAAACTTATCTTAACATTAGCCTTGAGACCAAAGCACGGAATTTATCATGTTTGAACTAGTCGCTCTCTTAGTCATTTTGCTTTTTGTGATCGGGCTTTTTATCGTTTTACCTGCACAAATGGCGAGCGGCCGTAATCGCAATCCGGTTGTTTGGGTGTTGATTTCTCTAGTTGGAAGTCCACTGCTTGCAATTCTACTTTTGTTAGCTCTGGGCGATGCACCGATTAACAAATCAGACGCAAGTATAATCGACGATTAGCGGTGTTTTGAGAACAGAACAAAAACAGAATGTTTAGACAAATGTTTAGACTAGCGAATTCTATTTCGCGTGAATTCATCTAAATCATTGAAAACAAATGGAGGCGAGTACCGGAATCGAACCGGTGTACACGGATTTGCAATCCGCTGCGTCACCACTCCGCCAACTCGCCTGCCTTGTGGTGCCGAAGCACTTAACTTGTCCGCGCAGCCGGTGCAAGCCCTCTGAGTGAATATCACGGGAGAAACCTGTGTGGTGGGGGTTAATGGGACGAGCGGGGAAGTGCCTGTGTTTCGGGCTATCGTTTGTTGGCGAACTATAAGACATGAAAAAGTCGTGGAGTGGAGTCGTGCTTCGTGCCATGATTGAGCCAATTTTTTAAGGTCATATTTTTGGAGGAATACAATGCCTGCCGGATCAATCAATCAAACACCTATTGCCGAAGACGATCTTTATGGGGCTTCCAGCCGGATACTTTTTGTCTCCGATAGTGGCGCGGGTCGAGGGATCGCGCGAGCTTTGCGCGCCGACGGATATGACGTGGACGGCGCCATTGACGACTTTGCCAGCGGATCGAACCCGGCTTTGTTGCAGGACCTCTCCGACTATGGAGCCATATTCTGGAGCGCATCTGGCAATTCATCTGGAGATAGGCACACCGATTCTGCCGTATTTGACAACCTAACCAACTTTGTCACGAACGGAGGGCGTGTTTTTGTGACGGGCTATGACTCTGTGGCAAGTCCAGGCGATCCGCAATTGATAGCATTCCTCGGAGGTACGCGCAGCAGTGATTATGGCCATCCTGGCCTCATTTCCGGGGAGGGCAACAGCCTGACAACGGGCGTAGTAGACATCACGGCAATTCAGCCGTCCGGATACTTCTATGATCTTGATACGTTGTACGTTGACGCAACTTTGGGCACCGAGATTGTTGTACCCAGCAGCTATGGTGGAACGGGGGCCTCTTGGAGTTTGCGCACGCTGGGAGAAGGCGAAATCGCCTATGTGTCGAACGGCAGCTACGGCAGTACTGGAGGCCACCCTAGTTGGGAAAACATGTCGGACGGGGGCGCAGGAGTCTACAATGCCGCTATTCGAAATTTTGCTAATGCGGCGGGTCAAAGTTTGCTGGTGAGCGCAAACCATGTGGGTACGATAGACGTTGCTGAATTGCTTGAAAACGACAGTGATCCCGATGATGAGCCCGTGACGGTAACGGGTGTATCTGCCACAAGCGCACTGGGTGCGGCGATCACGTTGAACACAGATGGTACAATTACATATGACCCATCGGGGGTTGCGTTGATCCAAGCGCTAGATGAAGCCGACCGTGAAGAAGACAGTTTTACCTACACGATCAGCGACGGGTTTGGTGGAACTGATACCGCCACAGTGTCGCTGCGTGTGAACGGGGTGGACGATGTGCCTGTGCTAACGGGGGCGATTGACCCGCTGAGTGCTTTTGTCGAAGAGGATTTTGCGTTTCAGGTTCCACGCGATTTGTTCACAGATTTGTCGGGCGGATCCATCACCTATGACATTCAGATGGCGGATGGATCGGATCTTCCGGATTGGCTTGTTTTTGACGAGTCCTCGCGCACGATGAGCTTTGAAGCGAACGCCCCTCTTGATGCACGAGGCGCGTTTGACATGCGCGTTACCGGGACGGAAGTCGACGGTCAGGCCTCGGACACCGACTTTACGCTGACGCTGGTGGGCGGGGAGCTTTTTGAAGGTACTGATGGAGATGATGCCCTGTCCGGGTTTGCCGGACCTGATACCCTTTGGGGATTTGATGGGGCGGACACGATTTCGGGCGACGGGCGCGCCGATGATATTAACGGTGGTCTGGGCACAGACAGCCTGGATGGCGGCGAGGGCAATGACACCATCGCAGGAGGGGCGGGCGACGATACCGCAACCGGTGGCGCGGGGCATGACGATATGTTCGGCGGCGACGGTGCCGATGACCTGAACGGAGAGGACGGCGACGATTACATCTTTGGTCTGGCTGGTGCCGATTTGATCCTTGGCGGAGAGGGGCGTGATACGCTTGGTGGCGGCGATGATGACGATGAACTGCACGGCGAAGCAGGCGCAGACCGCATCGGTGGCGGCAACGGGAACGACGTGATCTTTGGCGATGAGGACAATGGTGGGTCTGGACGGGATACGTTGTACGGCGGCGAAGGCAATGACAGCCTGTATGGCGGTGGCGGGCACGATTTCCTGCATGGCAATGACGGTGATGACCTGCTGCGCGGCGGGTATGGAAATGACACACTGCGTGGTGGCGATGGTGACGACTTCCTGTTCGGGGGCTTGGGTCGTGACTCGGTAACGGGTGGGGCGGGCGCCGACTTTTTCTTCGTGTCAGATGAACCGGGCGATACGTTGCGCATTCGGGATTATTCCGCGGCCGAGGGAGACGCGGTTGTCTTTGATGGCACCCTTGTCAGTGCAGATGAATTCCATATGCGTTCTGACCGCAGCGTGATTATCGGCGCAGACGGCGAGACGGATGTGAACATCTACAACACGGTTCTGTATTGGAACGATCAGGCGGTTGTCTACTTTGACGGCCACGAAGGGTTGGACGAGGTTGTGTTGCGGTTGCCCACGCCGGATCAATCCGGAACCATTATCACGTTTGATCTTCTGGGCTGACCACTTCCAGGCTGATGATCCGTTCAAAAATACTCAACGTGCCCCGCAATTGCAGGGCACGTTTTTTGTCATGCCTTCAACAGTCGAAGCGCGTTGGCCACAACCGCCAGAGAGACACCGACATCTGCCGCAATGGCACCCCACATTGATGCCAGGCCCAACGCGGTAAGCCCCACAAAGATGGCCTTGGTAACAAGCGCAAAAACGATGTTCTGCCTGATCACGGACATGGTCCGGCGTGAGTGGTTGATCAGCCAAGGAATTTTGGAGATGTCATCACTCATCAGGGCAATATCCGCCGTTTCGATAGCAGCGTCCGACCCAATCGCGCCCATTGCGATGGCAAAATCTGCGCGGGCCATGGCCGGGGCGTCGTTCACGCCGTCCCCGATCATCGCAACCACGGGATAGGTTTCTGACAAAGCCTCGATTGCGTCCACCTTGTCTTGCGGAAGCAAACCGGCCCTTGTTTCATCTATGCCCACCTCTTTGGCTACTACACTTGCCGTTTTGGGATTGTCCCCCGTCAGCATCACGATTTTTGACAGACCCTGTTTGTGAAGCGCGCTGATCACGGCGTGTGCTTCGGGGCGAATGCGATCTCTGACTTCCAGCAACCCGAGCAAGGTCTCGCCCGTTCCGACTGCAACCAACGTGCTGCCTGCCTCTTCGATCTGGGCGAGCTGGGCCTCGGGTAGCACACAGTTTTTTCGGGCGGCCATACGGGCGGACCCTAACCAGACCTGTTCTCCACTAACGCTGCCTTCGATCCCCATTCCGGGAATGGACTGTGAGTTTTGCGCAGCCACAACGCCCTTTGCATCCGGATGTGCAAGGATGGCAAGGGCCAAGGGGTGGGACGAGTGCGCCTCAAGCGCAGCTGCGGTTGCAACCACTTCGCGGGCGGAGGCCTGTGACGGGAACACCTCTGCGACATGCGGTTTGCCTTCGGTCAATGTCCCTGTTTTGTCCATGGCAAGCGCTGCAAGGCGCGACGGAAGTTCAATATAGGCGCCGCCTTTGACCAGCACCCCGTTTCGGGCCGCAGCAGCAAGTGCTGCAACAATGGAGACCGGCGTCGAAATCACAAGCGCACAGGGGCAGGCAATCACCAGCAAGACAAGTGCGTTGTAAAGCCATCCTGCCCAGTCCCCATCCATCAACAACGGCGGAAGCACCGCCAAGATGGCGGCCAATCCCATAACAACAGGGGTATAGATCCGCGCAAACCGCGTGACCCATTGTTCGACATTGGCGCGGCGCGCATGTGCCTCGTTTACCATGATCGTGATTTTCGCCAAAACCGTATCCGTCGCGAGGGCTGTCGCACGAACCGTCAATGTCCCGTCGCCATTAATAGTCCCGGCAAAAACGCCGTCTCCGGCCTCTTTGGGCACAAGGGCGCTTTCACCCGTGATGGGGGCCTGATCCACCGCGCCGCTGCCGTCTACGACCTCTCCATCCAGAGGGATACGATCCCCCGCTCGGACCACAAACCGATCCCCGATCTGCACCTCTGCTGCCAGCACTTCGATGTCTGACCCGTCTTTCTGGATTACCCGCGCGGTTGTAGGCGCCAGATCCAGAAGGGCAGAGACCGCATCGCGCGCCCGCCCGACACTCCAACTCTCAAGGGTCAGAGACAGCGTAAACAGAAATGCCACGGTCGCGGCCTCAAAGTACTCTCCCAATACAATCGCGCCCGCAATCGCGACCATCATCAACAGGTTCATATCCGGGGACAAACGCTTGAGTGCGTAAAGGGCTTTGGGCGCGATCTGCCAGACACCACACAAAGTGGCGAGCAAAAACGCGAGCACTTCGGGCATCGGCATCGGTACGTCGCCATGTCTCGCAAAAACATGCGCAAACCCTGCCGCGCCTGCTTCGACACCATGATATGCCAAACCTGCCCCCCAGAACGCGGCGGCAAGCATCGTTACATTTTTTTGTCGTTTGATCTGTGCCCGATGGTCGGCCTCGGCGGTTTGGGCATCCCAGGGTTTCGCGCGCATTCCGGTTTGCGCAACAAGGCGCAGGACCTCTTCATCCGGTACGGGTTGCGCGGTCTCCAAAACGGTCATGCGCGCGTTTAGGATATCAAAGGCAAGATGGGCTTCGCCTCCCAACGCGGGCCCCAGTGCCTTGTTCAGGATGGCAACCTCTTCGGCGCAATCCAAACCCGTGACCCGAAAACTGCGCCCCTTGTCGATCGACGCGTCTGCAGGGGGGGGAACTGCGCCACAGCACCCACCTGTGTCAGAAACAGATGAAGCGCAAGTCTGGATGGCAAGATCATGCGGCATGAGAAACTCCGAAAGTGTGATTCCTTGGCAGGTTACGACCTCTAGCCGCTAGAGCTTCAAGCGTGTTTTTCATGTTTATTGATTTGTTTGCAGGTGGCGCTTTGGGGTAAATCAAGAGCCATGGAAGGTTTAGATAAAATGCTCACAATTGGCGCACTGTCCCGCAAAACCGGCACCAAGGTGCAAACAATTCGATACTATGAACAGATTAACCTGCTGCCCGAACCAGAGCGCACGGCAGGAGGGCAGCGTCGCTATCGCAACACGGATCTCGACCGGCTGTCGTTTATCCGCCACGGGCGACAACTCGGATTTTCCCTTGAAGCGATCCGCGAGCTATTGACCTTGGCCGATCATCCCCAGCAGTCCTGCTCGCAAGCGGATTCCATCGCAAGACGGCAGCTGGAGCAGGTGCAGCAACGTCTCTTACGTCTCAAGGCGCTAGAGCAGGAACTCCAACGCATGATTTCCGAGTGCACTGGCGGTGACTCTGGCGATTGTCGCGTGCTGGAAGTGTTGCGGGATCATTCCGAATGCCTGACGGATCACAACAATATCGGGGAATGAACCTGTCCAAAACCGAGGCGGGTGGTCTGGAAACGTCATAAATGCGTCGCCGGCCTTGTTTATTTTGTGATGTGTTCCGGTGTTTCCTGCAAAGGAACAGGGCCGTGTCATGGCCTCTAAACGGCAAACGGCGCGATGGGGCGAGAAGATGCAAAACAAACTGCTGCTGATAATTCTGGACGGCGTCCCGTTGAAAAACTGGGACCTGTTTGGCAATCTCGAAGGGTGGGTTGACGCCGGCGAAGCCCGAAAATGGCGCATGCGCTCTGTTTTGCCTTCCACGTCGGCAAGCTGTTACGCGTCAATTCACACAGGGGTTGCTCCGGCCATTCACGGGGTCACGGGCAATGACAATACCTTCAAGGTCCAACAACCGGATATTTTCGGGCAGGTGCGGGCCTCTGGCGGCGTCACAGGCGCCGTAACCCATTCCTACTGGTCAGAGTTCTTCAACAGGGCCCCGTTCGACCCTGTGCGCGATCTGGAATACGACGAACCGGACAGCGCTTCGATCAATCACGGTCGGTTTCACTCGATGACGGGCTACGGCATGATAAACCAGATGACGCCCTCGGATGCCGACCTGTTCGCAACGCTCACAATGCTGACCGAACGGTTTGACCTGAACTATGGCATTTTGCACACCTGCACGCTGGACTCATTGGGCCACCGTTTCCGGCATGATTGCTATGAAATGGACAATGCGATTTTCCATCTGGACGAAAAGCTCGCTCAATATCTGATCCGGTGGCGTGCCGCGGGATACGAGGTGATTGTCACGGCCGATCATGGCCAAAACGACCGGGGACACCATGGCGGGCGCAGCCCCGAACAACAGGATTTCGCGCTCTATTACTTCGGTTCCGCTGAAGGCGTCGCCATCGAGACCCTTCTGGATCAACGACAACTCGCCCCAACTGTCCTGACGCGCTTGGGGTCAAAGGTTCCTGACACAATGAAACATGAAAGCTTCCTCGCCGCGCCGTAACCTTCTTCTGGCCCCAAATATCCCGGAGCGCGAGGCAGAGCCTCGCATCTGCGCCAATGGTCTCGACTAAAGTAAAACGGCCCGGGGCATCTCTGCCCCGGGCCGTATCCGTGTCAGATCTTGTCACCCCTTAGAAGTAGCGCAACCAAAGATAGACGTTTGAGATCGCAAGGGTCAGGATCATGATCGGAAAGGCGATTTTCATGAAGGTCATGAAGGGGATCGGCTGTTTTGCCTTTTCCGCAAAGGCCGCGACCGTCAGGTTGGCCGACGCGCCCAGCAAAGTGCCGTTGCCGCCCAGACAGGCCCCCAATGCCAAGGACCACCACAAAGGTTCGATCGCATCTGGTCCGCCAAAGGTATCCGCCGTCGATTCAATCAAAGGGATCATCGTGGCAACAAAGGGGATGTTGTCGAGGATAGCCGAGAGAATGCCGGAAGCCCAGAAAATGAAGAACGATGTTTTCATCAAATCGCCTTCGGTGAACTCGAGAACCTTTTGGCCAAAGTATTCAAGCAAGCCAACATGCTCGACCCCTGCAACAATGACAAACAGTCCGCCAAAGAAGAAGATCGTGATCCATTCCACTTCACCAAAAATATGGTGGATGGACTCGGATTGTTCCTCTCCGTGCTGATGGCCATAGGCCAAAAGCATCAGCAACGCGGCCCCCGCCAGAGCAGACGTCCCCGGCTGTACGCCATACCCATGGCCCAGTGTGAATCCGGTCAGCACAAGGGCGAGAACTCCCAAAGATTTATACATCAGGCCGAAATCGGTGATGGCTTCGGATTCGTCGAACTTCATGATGCGGGCGCTGGCTTCTGGTGGAATGGTCGAAAGCTCTTTGCGGTTCATCAGGTAAATGATGGCGGTCAGCACAACCAGACAAATGGCTGAAATCGGCGCAAGGTTTATCAAAAAGTCGTTAAAGCTGAGGTTCGCCGCAGAGCCAATGATGATGTTTGGCGGATCGCCGATCAATGTGGCTGTCCCGCCGACGTTCGAAGCCAGGATTTCCGCAAGAAAGAACGGAAACACCCGCACGCCAAGCGCATCGGTGATCAAAAGCGTGATCGGCGCAATCAGGAGAACCGTCGTCACGTTGTCGAGCAGCGCCGAGAAGACGGCGGTGATCAGCGTCAGCATGATGAGAATGCCCGTGGGATTGGCCTTGACCACCTTGGCGGCCTTAATCGCCACATATTGGAAAAGTCCGCATTTCGATGTGATGCCGACAATCACCATCATGCCGATCAAAAGCGCGAGGGTGTTTGAATCGACGCCAGCAACGGCCTGTTCCTGATTGATAATCCCGAACAGCACCATCAGCGATGCGCCCAGCATCGCCAGAACAGCGCGGTTCAGTTTTTCGGTGATCAGTACGGCATATACGAGCAAAAGAATGCCTGTTGCGACCCAAAGTGGGTCAACGCCCAACAGGTCGGGGACGGAGAACGCAGCCTCTCCGTGGGAACTGGAATGTTCGGTCAAGTTTCTGGTCCGGTATGAAAGGAGGTTGGAGGATATTCGGGAGGAAAAGCAGGCGGCCTAGCTCAGGACGCTGTCCAAAAGGGAGTTGCTGCTTACAGTGCCGACAAATTTGCCCGTCTCGGGATCAACAAGGATCACGTGACGTTTGAACTTGTAGATCATGAAAACGCCTTCCATGACCGGCGTATGCGGTGCAGCCACTGGAATATTGGCCGGATTGGACAGGTTGTCCGAAACCTTTTCGTCCTTCAACAACGCAATCTGCGCATCAAAGTCCGACTTGGACAGGTTCATAAAGCTTAGCGTATCAATACCTGCCCGCATTGCATCCGAGTTCAGACCAATCGTAGCGGCACGGGGAAGGATCATTTTCATCAACGTCGGCGCCGTAAAGACCCCGACATATTTTCCGTTTTCATCCACAACAGGCAAGAAACGCGCCCGGCTGTGACGGATCAATTGAAAGGCTGTAGCAACACTTTCATCTGGATGGATAGTGCGCTGGTTCTCGACCGGAACCATCACATCAAAACAAGTTAAACCCATTTAGCGACCTCAAGAAGTTGGCGGCGGGAAACCCACCGATCGCCTGTCCTGTTTTCTCCTCCGACGCGCCTCCCTGCGCGACAAAACGGAACAGACACCTTGAAAGGAGCACGTCCACTCCCTAAAAGACGCGCGCTTCATTCCACAGTTCCCAAGACTTGGCCAGAAAAAAGATGTGGCCGTGCACGGCTTTTTGGCACCGGAAAGGGGCGCGAAAAAAGAAGCATTTTTCGCACATATATTCCTGAATATGCTGGATTTATTGGTCTTTGCGCCGTTTCAACACAAGAACCGCCTCTACGGGGAAGGGGCGATAGGAAGCATCGCGACTATCGGCCATGACCGACAAGCAAGGGTTCCGGAAAGCAAAACCGCCGAAACATCCTGTGTTCCGGCGGTTTTTGATCATTTGAACTAGACGACAGACAGGGAAACCGGTTTGTCCGTTTTGTACGCCATTTTGGAGTGCCTCAGGATGAGAACTGCTGGGTTTTGTACATTCTGCGTCGCAACTGTTTCGGGCAAGGTTTCCACAGTTGAGAGGATTTGCCGCTCTTGTGGGGTGCTGACCTGCTCGACGATTTCTATCGGAAGGGTTCCGGGTACACCATTCGACAACAGGTTGTCTTTGATGGTCTGTGCCTGTTGCACCGCCATGTAAAACACCATCGTTGTGCCGGGGTGGGCCATTTCCGACCAGTCCGGCGCGGGGTCACCCGGTTTGCACATTCCGGTGGCCAGAACAAGCCGGTCGGTCTCGCCGCGTTCGGTCAGGGCCCGTCCAAGCGAAGCCGCGGCGCCGCTTGCGGCGGTGACACCCGGCACCAACTCTACCGGGATGCCGACAGAGCGCGCGGCTTCCATCTCTTCTGTGGCGCGGCCGAACACTGCGGGATCGCCGGATTTGAGACGCACCACGTTTTGCCCGCGCTTTGCGGCATTGATAATCACGTCGTTGATGCGGTCCTGAGGCCAGGAATGCGCACCAACAGATTTGCCCACATAGACACGTTCCGCATCGCGACGGGCCAGTTCCAGAACATCCGGATCGACCAGACGGTCATAGAAAATGATGTCGGCTTCCTGCAACCGTTCCACGGCACGCAGTGTCAAAAGATCACGGGCGCCGGGACCCGCCCCGACCAAAGAGATGTGCCCGACCGTTTTGTGTTCCAGATCAAGACCTTGAATGCGTGTTTTCAACATGTCGGTGGCCTTGCGTTCTGATCCAGACCGGAAAACCCGCCATTCCGCGCCCGAGAACACGTCTTTCCAGAACCGAAGGCGTGCCTGACCCGCAGGGATACGTGCGGCAACCGAGTCGCGCATCCGCCCTGCCAGCGCCGCGAAACGCCCCAAAGACGGATCAAGCATCTGCTCGATTTCGGTCCGGATCCGCCGCGCGAGAACAGGGGCTGCGCCCTCGGTACCAATCGCGACAACCACCGGATCGCGGTCCACAATTGAGGGCGTGGTGATGTCGCAAAGGTCAGGTTGATCAACAACATTGACCGTTGCGCCAGCGCGTTTCGCCAACACATGCAGTTTTTGGTCCTGAGGCTCGTCACCTGTCGCCAGAAACACCATCGCAGTATTTGCGAAATGGGCCTCGGTTATGGGCGACGCGTCATGCGAAATCCGGCCTTTGTCCTTCAGCGCTTGCAATTCAGGCTCGAGTGTTTTGGCCAGAACAACAATGTCAGCCGACGTTTTCAGCATCAGCCGACATTTTTGCGCGGCTGTCTCGCCTCCTCCGGCGATGACAACACGCTTGTCGCGCAACTTGATGAACATTGGAAACGCGTCCATGTGTGCGCCCTCCTTCTTGGGTTATTCCGCCGCGAGACGGGTGCGGCCATTGACCAGCAAAGCGGCCAGTTCCGGTCGGCAGGACCCGCAGTTTGATCCGGCTTCCAGCGCGATACCAATCTGGTCCACGGAAATCAGGTCTTTTTGCACGATCGCGTCGATAATGGTGTTCACACCCACGTTGAAACAGGCACAGACAATGGCACCGGGGTCGGGTTGATCCGCGCCCGGGCGTCCTGCAAGTATCGAAGAGGACGTTTCGTCGCCCATGCGGCCCGCGGCCCAGCTGCGCGATACTGATACCGGCTCTGGTGAACAGAAGAGAGCCGCAATCACACATCCGTTTTCATGGAAGGCAATTCTGACAACACCACGTTCCGCGTCAATCACACTTGTGATTTCTGCGTCCTGAAGATCGAATAGATCACGTGCATAGGCCTGCCAGTCTTGCGGAGCATCCATACCTGCAAGCTCTGCTCTCCAGCCGCGCGAATGGCGTGCGGTTGCCCAATAGCTGGCATTCGGGGTCAGCCCTTTTTGAGAGACCGCAAAACCGTACCATGCGGGTGACATCGGGCTTACCGTGACGCGGGCGGCCTTTGAATCCGGCTGTCCTGACACGGGGTCGGTGACAGAAGGCACAACGGTGCTGATCCGGCCATCGCTGGCATATTCCGATGTCCAGTGAATGGGGGCAAACGGCACACCCTTTTGAACACGGTCGGTGATCAGCGCACGCAGCACGGCTTCTCCCTCGGCGGATTGGACCCGCACGAGATCGGCATCGCGGATACCGTTGTTCTTGGCGTCGTCCGGATGAATTTCCAGATAGGGTTCGGCCATGTGGGTGGACAATCGCGGAGACTTTGCCGTGCGGGTCATCGTATGCCACTGGTCGCGGATGCGTCCTGTGTTCAACCGCAGAGTTTCGCCGTACGCTTTGGTGGTCGCGTTCTGGTGAACGGCCAGCATTCTGCCACGTGAGGACGGTGTAAAGAACTGACCGTCCGCGAACATGCGCTGGCTGCCTTTGGGGGCGTTTGCCGTAATCGGCCAACGGGTCGGCTCCAAGGCTTCGAATTCCGCATCGCTCAACGATTGCAATCCTGAGATATCGAAATCCCGGTTCAGCGCCGAGGCCAGACCGGACAGTTCGGCATACTCGCGGAAAATATCTGCAGGTGCGGAATAAGCGAAGGCATCAGCCCATCCCATCCGGCGGCCAACATCGCTCATGATGTCCCAATCATGACGGGCCTGTCCGGCAGGCGGCAGGATTGCGCGTTGGCGTGAAATCATACGCTCGGAGTTTGTGACAGTTCCGTCCTTTTCACCCCAACCTGTCGCAGGCAGAACAACATCCGCAATCTTTGCGGTGTCCGTGTCTGCCGACAAATCCGAGACCACGACAAAGTCACAGCCTTCAATCGCCGCTTTGACCTTGTCTGCGTCGGGCAAGGACACAACGGGGTTGGTGCACATGATCCAAAGGGCTTTGATCTCTCCGCGACCAACGGCCTCGAACAAATCCACGGCCTTGAGACCGGCCTGTTCGGGCATCGTCGGAGATTTCCAGAATCCCTGCACTACGTCGCGGTGGGTTTCGTTTTCGATATCCAGATGACAGGCGAGCATATTGGCCAGACCGCCGACTTCGCGTCCGCCCATGGCGTTGGGCTGGCCCGTAACCGAAAAGGGTCCGCAGCCGGGTTTGCCGATGCGGCCGGTGGCGAGGTGGCAGTTCAGGATCGCGTTGACCTTGTCGGTGCCTTGTTGCGACTGGTTTACGCCTTGGGAAAAGACGGTGACGGTCTTTTCGGTGCCAATCCACCAGTTCAGGAACGTTGTCAGGTCATGATGGTTTAGCCCTGTTGCAGAAGCGTCTTCGCCCGAAGCCGCGTTCAGGGCGTCTTCAAAGCCTTCGACGTGGGCGCCGACAAATGCGCTGTCGACACAGCCCTGTTGATGGATTTCCGACAACAGGCGGTTGAACAAGGCAACGTCTGATCCCGGTGCGAGAGGCAGGTGTAGGTCCGCAATATCGCAGGTCGCGGTGCGGCGCGGATCAATATTGACGACCTTCATCTGGGGACGTGCCTTCTTGGCGGCCACGATGCGTTGGTACAAAACCGGATGGCACCACGCGAGGTTCGATCCAACCAGAACAATCAGGTCAGCCTCTTCCAGATCCTCGTACACACCGGGCACGGTGTCGGTGCCAAAGGCGCGTTTGTGGCCCGCGACGGTCGATGCCATGCACAGGCGGGAATTGGTGTCGATGTTGGCCGACCCGATATAGCCTTTCATCAACTTGTTCGCGACATAGTAGTCTTCGGTCAGCAATTGACCCGAGACATAGAACGCGACGCTGTCGGGGCCGTGTTCCGCGATCGTCTGGCTGAAACGGTCTGCAACCAGATCAAGAGCTTCATCCCAACCCGCGCTGCGGGTGCCGATCTGCGGGGCGAGAAGACGACCTTCGGGATCGAAGGTCTCGCCGAGCGCCGACCCTTTGGAACATAAACGCCCCAGATTGGCAGGGTGGGTCGGATGGCCCTTGATCTTGACTGTTCCGGCGTCGTCCACATTGGCCAAAACGCCACAGCCTACTCCGCAATAGGGGCAGGTGGTGCAGATTGTTTTCATGCCGAGGCCCGCAGTTCACCCAAAACGTCGCGGGTCAAAAGAACTCGCCCGTTCTCGATCCGGGTTTCCCAAACACGCAGGCTGCCTTCGTCGGCGCCCTGTGCCTCTCCGGTTTCCAGATCAAAGACCCAGTTGTACATGGGGTCTGTCACACATTGTCCGTGCTGAATGCCGTTGGACAACGGGCCGGCCTTGCCGGGCAACCATTCGTCAACGGCAAAGACCGCGTCGGTTGCTGTGCGAAATACGGCGATTTCCCCCTCGGGGGCCCGCACAAGGCGGGCTCCGCGTGGAGGGATGTCATTCAGGGCACCTATATCAATGAACTGGCTCATAGCTGGTTCCTTTCCTGCTTCACTCTGCTGCCATGCGCTGATCTGTGAGATCGGCGAGGGGCTTGAACTCGTGGCTGTCGACACCTTTGCGGGCGCGTTCGGCCCAGGGGTCTACCTGGAAGAACTTCTGCGAGAAGTGGAACCGGTCGGCCAGCGCCTTGCGGTTCTCGGCATCTTCAACGATCTGTTCCTTGACCCAGTCGAGTCCGACTTTCTTGATCCACTTGTAGGGACGGTGCAGATATTGAGCGCCCTCACGATACAGTTGATAGAAAGCACAGGAGTATTCGATGGCTTCTTCTTCGGTCGCGACCTGCGCCAGCAGCTGCGCTTCGAGCAAATCGAGACCGGCCGCACCGCCCACCAGAATTTGATAGCCACTGTCGACGCAGATAATCCCGAGATCCTTACAGGTGGCCTCGGCACAGTTGCGGGGACAGCCGGTGACCGCCAGCTTGAATTTGTGCGGTGACCAGGCACCCCACATGGCTTCTTCGATCTTGATGCCCAAACCTGTGCTGTCTTGCGTGCCAAACCGGCAGTGGTCGGTGCCAACACAGGTTTTGACGGTGCGCAGACCTTTGGCATAGGCCTGACCAGACATCATGCCGGCCTCACCCAGATCGTACCAGATTGCAGGCAGGTCTTCTTTTTTCACGCCCAGCAAATCAATCCGCTGACCGCCGGTGACTTTGACGGTGGGGATATCATATTTGTCCGCAGCATCCGCAATGGCGCGCAGCTCGTCAGGGGTGGTGATCCCGCCCAGCATACGCGGCACAACCGAATAGGTGCCGTCTTTCTGAATGTTGGCGTGGACGCGTTCGTTGATGAAACGGCTTTTGCCGTCATCCGCATATTCGTCCGGCCATGAACATACCAAATAGTAGTTCAGGGCAGGGCGGCAGACATGGCACCCGTCAGGGGTGGACCAGTTCAACTCCTGCATCGCCTGCGGCATCGATTTCATCTCGCCTGCGACGATCAGCTTGCGTACCTCGTCGTGGCTGAGATCGGTGCATTTGCAAACGGTCTCTTTGGTTGGCATGGCAAATTCGTCGCCCAGAGTGACGGACAGAAGTTGTTCCACCAATCCGGAACAGCCACCGCAGGAGGAGGCTGCCTTGGATGTGGCCTTGACCGCATCCAGAGTGTGCGCGCCGCCTTCGATGGCAGCGACCACGTCACCTTTACATACGCCGTTGCAGCCGCAGATCTCTGCGTCAGCCGGTAAGGCTGCAACGGCCGCCATAGGGTCCACGGGGGACCCTCCCTGAAAGGCGGGGCCAAAGATCAGGGTGTCGCGCATTTCGGAAATGTCTTCGCCATCTTTGATCAGGCCAAAGAACCAGTTCCCGTCTGCCGTGTCGCCATACATGACGGCACCCACAAGTTTGTTGCCTTCCAGAACAAGGCGTTTGTAGACGCCCCGTGCCGGATCGCGGAATACAATGTCCTCGCGGCCTTCGCCCTCGGCAAAGTCACCCGCGCTGAACAGATCACAGCCGGTAACCTTGAGCTTGGTCGCAACTTCTTTGTTCACAAAGGTTGCAGCCTCGCCGATCAGGGTTTTGGCAACCACTTTGGCTTGGTCGTAGAGAGGGGCAACCAGACCAAAGATCGCGCCGGCATGTTCAACACATTCGCCAACAGCGACAATGCTTTCATCCGAGGTGACCATTTGGTCATTGACCAGAATGCCTTTGTCCGTTGTCAGGTCTGCGGCCTTGGCCAAGGCGACGTTTGGACGAATTCCAACCGCCATAACCAGTAGGTCACAGGGCAGTTCCGTGCCGTCGTCCAGCATCAGCGCTTTGACGTGGCCGTCTTCGCCAACGATTTCCTTGGAATTGGCCGAGCACATCACGGTGATGCCCTTGTCGACCAGTGCCTTGCGCAGCAGGTATCCTGCGGCCTCGTCCAGCTGGCGTTCCATGAGGTGACCCATGATATGCACCACGGTCACGTCAACGCCCCGGTTCTTGAGACCGGCGGCGGCCTCAAGCCCAAGAAGTCCGCCGCCGATCACCACAGCGCGAGCGCCGGGTTTGTCACCCAAGGCGACCATGCGATTGGTGTCTTCGAGATCGCGATACGCAATCACACCTTCAAGATCATGGCCAGGCAGGGGGATGATGAACGGGTTAGAGCCGGTGCCGAACATCAGTTTGTCGTAAGGAAGCACATCGCCGTTATCGGCGGTGACCGTTTTGTTGGCGCGATCAATCGAGACGATATGTTCGCCGAAACGGCAGGTCACGCCGTTTTCTTCATACCATTCCGCAGTGTGCGTGACGATTTCGTCAAACGTCTTGTCACCCGAAAGAACCGGAGACAGCATGATGCGGTTATAGTTTCCGCGGGGTTCGGCATTGAACAGCGTGACGTCATAGGCGTTAGGCGCTTGTTCAACGAGGTGCTCGAGGGCGCGGCCAGAGGCCATGCCTGCACCTATTATGATGAGTTTTTGGGTCATTGTTTACTCCGCTGCCATGGCTTTGGATGGTTTCGGCTTTGGCTTGGCGCCGTGTTCGTATTCCTCGAGGAAGTCGAGAACTTCTTGGCGGAATTCGTAATAGTCGGGGTGCGCCATAAGGGCCTTGCGAGTGCGGGGGCGTGGCAGGTCAACATCAACGATTTTGCCGATGGTGGCCTGTGGGCCGTTGGTCATCATGACCACGCGGTCGGCCAGAAGAATGGCTTCGTCCACATCGTGGGTGACGCAGATTGCGGTCACTTTTGTGCGGTCCCAGACTTCCATCAAAACTTCCTGCAGTTCCCAGCGTGTCAAACTGTCGAGCATGCCGAAAGGTTCATCCAGCAACAGCAGTTTGGGAGACAGGGCAAAGGCCCGTGCAATCCCGACACGTTGCTTCATGCCGTTTGACATCGAGTGTGCGGGACGATCCATGGCGTCTGCCAGCCCTACGCGTTCGAGATAGTATTCAACCACATCCTGACGTTCGCTCTGCGACGCCTTGGGATAGACCTTGTCCACACCGATCGCGACGTTTTCCTTGGCCGAAAGCCACGGGAACAGGTTGGGGGACTGGAACACAACGGCGCGCTCGGGGTCAGCCCCGACAACACCGCGACCATCCAGGTTGATAACGCCCTTGGAAATCTCGTTAAGACCGGCGGCCATCGTAAGAACCGTCGACTTGCCGCAGCCCGAGTGTCCGATCAGCGAGATGAACTCGCCCTTTTCCAGCTTCAGGTTGAAGTCTTCAACAACGGTAAGAGGCCCTTTGGGGGTCGGATAAATCTTATGCAGTTGCGAGAATTCCAGATACTTGTCGGTCCGTGTGCTCTCGGTGGCGCGCACGTCGGCTTGCGCCTTGGGAATGTTGTGGATGGCGGTGACGTTCGGAAGTTCCTTGGTCATGTCCATCTTGGCGTCGATGCCCACATCCATCAGGTACTTGGTGATGTCCGCGCGCAGCTTCTTGAAGCCGTCGTGGTGGTTCATCTCCATACGGTCCCGCGGACGAGGAATGGAGACCTTGAACTCTTCGCCCAGAGACCCATCGGGGTTCAGCGCGATGATGCGGTCGGCCAGAATGATGGCTTCGTCCACGTCATTGGTGATCAGAACACAGGTCTTTTTGTCCGCGTCCCAGATCGCCTCGATCTCGTCGGCAAGGTTGGCACGTGTCAGCGCATCCAGAGCCGAGAGCGGTTCATCCAGCAACAGCATTTCAGGGTTCATAGCAAGGGCACGGGCAACGTTCACCCGTTGGCGCATCCCGCCGGACAACTCTGCCGGACGACGGCTTGCGGCGTGGCCGAGGCCCACCATCTTGACGTATTTGTCGACAGTCGCGGCCTTTTCCTCTGCGGGCATTTTCGGAAACACTGAGTCTAGCGCCAGACGGACATTGCCGTTCACGGTAAGCCACGGCATCAGAGAGTAGCTTTGGAAAATCACGCCACGCTCGGGGCCGGGGCCGGTGATCGGCTTGCCCTTGAACGTGAGGGTGCCTTTCGAGGGAGATTCCAGGCCAGCCATCAGGTTGATCAGCGTGGTTTTTCCAGTGCCCGAGAAGCCAAGCAATACGAGGAATTCGCCTTCCTGAACTTCGAGGTCGATGTTTTTGAGGACCTCGGTGTGGGCTGTGCCCTCACCGAAACCTTTGCTGACATTTTCAAACTTCATAATGCTCATGGCGATCACCGGTTATTCGAGAAGGTGAACAGCGACTGGATGGCGTACATCAGGCGATCCAGCAGGAAGCCGATGATGCCGATGGTAAACACAGCCACCATGATTTTCGCGAGCGAGCTGGACGATCCGTTCTGGAATTCATCCCAGACAAATTTTCCAAGACCGGGGTTCTGGGCCAGCATTTCGGCGGCGATCAGAACCATCCAGCCAACACCCAGAGACAAACGCAGACCGGTAAAGATCAGGGGCAGGGCCGAGGGCAGGACCAGCTTGGTCACTTTGGTATAGGTGTTCATTTTCAGAACCTTGGACACGCTGACCAGATCCTTGTCGATGGATGCCACACCCAAAGCGGTGTTGATCAGGGTTGGCCACAGCGAACACAGGGTCACGGTGATGGCCGAGGTCAAAAAGGCCTTGGAGAACAAGCCGTCTTCGACGGTGTAGGTGGCAGAGACAACCATGGTGACGATGGGCAGCCATGCCAGAGGGGAAACTGGTTTGAAGATCTGGATCAGCGGGTTGATCGCGGCGTTGGCATAGGGGCTGAGACCGGCCATGATCCCAAGTGGGATGGCAATCGCCGATCCGATCAGAAAGCCAAAGAATACGGTCTTAATCGAGGTCCAGATTTGGGTGTAGTAGGACGGCGCGCCGGTATAGGCGATCTGTTTCACCTTCTCGGGCTGGCCTTTGTCGATGAATTTCTGGTTGCGCGCTTCGAGGCGGTCATAAAACTTGGCTTCTTTCGCGGCTTTGGCCTGCGAGTCCTCGTGGAGGTTGACCGCTTCGGTCCAGACCTCTTTGGGTCCGGGCACGGCGCCAAGGGATGTTTGTACTTTTGGAGCAAGCGTGCCCCAGGCAATCAGGAAGACACAAATCGCCAGAACGGGAACCCCCAGCAGGCGCCAGATTTCTTTCATCTGGGCGCGAGGGTTGTCACCAGCAATGGCTTTAAGAACGGGTGTGATGAAGCTGAGACCCAGAACCTGGAACCAGCCATCGGCTTTGTTGATACGTGTGAACAGGCGGGCGCGGCGGGCTTCGCGCTCTTCGTCTGCAAGGGCTTGGGGGTCAATCGCGGTCATGGATCGGATCCTCGGGTTGGGCTTGGGAAAACCTGGGCTTTATCCCGTCGGTTTATCGTCTGTTTTGCGGCGGATGGTGGGGATGGTAGTGCGGCGCTCGCTGCGGGCAGCATCGCCCCGCCCACCATCCCAAAGGGTGTGATTAGCCTTGGATTTCTGTTCCAACGACCTTTTGGTCGCCTTTCAGGCCGATCGGCAGGCTGTCCAGATATGCATTGGGTTTTTTGCCATCGTAGGGGATGCCATCAATGATATCTTCTGCAGGAGTGGCGGCTTTGTAGCCATCGCTGTCCCATGGGAAGTCAGCTTCGTTTGCAAGACCTTCTTCGACCAGAAGCTTTGCGGCTTCGAGATAGATTTCAGGTTTGTAAACCGACTTGGCCACTTCGTCATACCAGCTGTCAGGCTTGGCTTCGCCGATTTGACCCCAGCGACGCATCTGGGTCAGGTACCAAATGGCGTCAGAATAGAAGGGGTAAGTCGCGTTGTAACGGAAGAACACGTTAAAGTCGGGCACTTCGCGCTTGTCGCCTTTTTCGTACTCAAACGTACCTGTCATCGAGTTCGCGATCACATCATAGTCTGCACCCACATATTCAGGCTGCGACAGGATTTTCACGGCTTCGGGACGGTTGGCGTTGTCGTTTTCATCGAGCCAGATCGCTGCGCGGATAAGAGCTTTGACAACAGCTTTGGTGGTGTTCGGGTTTTCTTCGGCAAACTCGGCAGTGATGCCGAAAACTTTTTCCGGGTTGTTCTTCCAGAGTTCATAGTCGGTGACAACCGGAACGCCGATGCCTTTGAAAACAGCCTGCTGGTTCCATGGCTCGCCAACGCAGTAGCCATAGATTGTGCCAGCTTCCATTGTGGCAGGCATCTGTGGGGGAGGTGTCACAGACAACAGAACGTCGGCGCCGATTTGACCCGAGATGTTTTGTTCGCTGTAAAAGCCGGGCTCGAGGCCGCCAGCGGCCAGCCAGTAACGCAGTTCATAGTTGTGGGTCGAAACCGGGAAAACCATGCCCATGTTAAAGGGCTTGCCTTCGGATTTGTACTTTTCAACAACCGGAGCCAGTGACTTGGCCGAGATCGGGTGGATTGGCTTGCCCGCATCATCGTGTGGAATGTGAGGCTTCATCTCTTCCCAGATCGTGTTCGACACCGTGATCGCGTTGCCGTTCAGGTCCATCGAAAAGGGGGTGATGATGTGGGCTTTGGTTCCAAAGCCGATTGTTGCGGCCAGTGGTTGACCGGCCAGCATGTGCGCGCCGTCCAATTGACCGTCAATCACACCGTCCAGAAGAACTTTCCAGTTGGCTTGTGCTTCCAGTGTTACAAACAGGCCTTCGTCATCAAAGAAACCTTGTTCATAGGCCACTGCGAGTGGTGCCATGTCCGTCAGTTTGATGAAACCAAAGGTCAGTTCGTCTTTTTCCAGTTCCAGTTCGGCCATGGCCGGTGTGACCAGCATTGTGGTCGCTGCGAGAATGGATGCAATCCGTTTCATGTGTCTGTCCTCGTCCGCGCCCCGCAGAGGGGCAAAAAAACAAAAAAGCCGCTGACGCACTCCGACATTATGTCAGAGGGTCGAGCGGCTTTGCTCATCGATCCCAAGCAATGGGAAAAGGGAAGAGACGGAACGCCCTTGCTCCGTCTTGCCCTCATTAGGCAGGGTGGCTGGCGTCGGTGCAAGCCACGTGGGGTGCTGCAAGTGCATTATTATGCTGCATTGCCGCATCGAGCATCAGATGTGCTGCATTTTTAGTCACTTTTTCACCTGAGGGTCGAATATTTCGCCATCAAAAAAGCTGTCTGGTCCAAGAATCATCGTGCCGTTCACCGATGAAACTGCTGTTGGATTGCCTAACGCGCCTTCGCATTTCGAGGATGCGCCAGGCATATCTGCGTCCAGAACAGCAAGGTGTTTGCGGTAGAGATCGGTGCGAAACACGGTTTCAGCGGTGCGCGCCGCGTTGTCGCGATCAAGCCCGATCCGCGCCGCCATTTGCGTTCCGATCCACGCCGCTTGTGATTTCCAAGGGAAGGTTGCCGCCCCATCAAAAAAGGTCAGCATCCGCTTGACGGGTTTAGCCTTGGCATTGCGTGCGATCACCATGTGACCGCTCAGGGCGCGTTCTGCAACTTCGGCACTTACCCCCAGATATTCGGGCCAAGACAGGATTTCGGCAGCGGTCGACATGCGTTTGGGTTCCGCCAGCCAGCGGCCCGCCTTCCAGATGGCGCGCATCAACAGACCTGTGAGTTCGGGCTCGGCCTCGGTCCAGTCGTGGCGCACGGCCAGTACTTTTTCCGGTGCGAACTGCCAGATGGCACTGCTGGGCAGAAGCAGTTCTCCATGCCCTTGTTCAACGCTAATCGATCCCCAAGGCTCGCCCACACAGAAGGCGTCAATTTCGCCGGCTTTGATCGCATCAGCCATCAGAGGCGGCGGAATGGTGCGCACATCAAGGTTTTGTGGGGCTGCAGGCCCCAGCGCACCCAGCCAGTAATAGAGCATTTCGGCATGCATCGAGAACGGGAAGGGGACGCCCACACGCAATCCCTCGCTCAGGGTGCTCAAGGCGCGGCCTGTTGCGTGGGCATCTGCAAAGTCCGGCGTGAAACCATGCGCGCGCAATTTGCTTGCGACTTCGGTCGAGACACCTACCACGTTGCCGTTCACAGACAGAATGGAAAGGGCATCCAGCCGGGTGGTCATACCCCCCAGCCCAAGGGCCATCGCAACCGGGATCGGGGCCAGCATCTGGGCCGCTTCCAGTTGTCCCAGCACAAGCCAATCGCGCAAGGTTGACCATGACGGCGCACGCTGAAGATCCAGCGCCAGCCCTTCTTCTTCTGCAAATCCCATTTCCTGCGCGATGATCAAAGGCGCGGCATCAACAAGAGGCATAAAGCCGACTTTCAAGGGTACTGTCCGCATCACAACAACTCCGAAGCTGTGACCAGGGCTTGGGCCACGTCGGCGATCTTCTTGCCTTGGTCCATCGCGGTTTTGCGGATCAGCGCATAGGCTTCATCTTCGGATACGCCGCGTGCGCGCATGACAATACCTTTCGCGCGGTCAATGATCTTGCGTTCTTCCAGCGCCCGTTTTGTTGCCTCGAGTTCAGAGCGCATGCGCTGGAACATATGAAAACGGGCAATAGCTGCATCAATCACGGGTTTGACACGATCGCTTTGCAACCCGTTCACAACATAGGCCGACACGCCGGCCTCAATCGCGGTTTTGGTGAGCCGGTCATCAGATCTGTTAACAAACAAGGCGACGGGCCGTTCCAGCGGTGAAGAGGCAAGTGTCAGTTCTTCAATTGTGTCGCGCGACGGATTGGAAACGTCGATCAGCACGATATCGGGATTGATTTCCGCAACAGAGCGCGCAAGCCCCGTGTGGACCGCAAGCACTCTGATATCGTGATTTCCTGTCTCAAGCAGACTGTCGACAATGGCGGTTGCCTTGTCCCTGTCTCCTTCGACAATTAGTATGGAGAGCCGATCTGCCATCTGTGCGCGCCTTATCTGTTCAGGCGTCAGAAATAGGTTCCGATAGGGTAGAACAACAGATGCTGCGGCGCAGCGGACGCCGCGACTTCAGTGAATGATCAAAAAATAGGCTTTATGGGTGCGGATTGAGCACCTTTGAGTCGCGCTTCCGGCTGTGGTCCATTTACCCTGTATCAGGCATCTTTTGGCAGAATGGGCGCTGTTTTTGTCAAAGTCAGGTCGGCCTCTGAAAACTTCCACGGACCCCGCACGCCCTTGATGCCGTCGGGTTCAATCACCATGCCACGGGCCTTGATCTGGGGATCATCAAAGGCCTGTCCGACCGAGTTTATCGGTCCGGCCGGAACGGTTGCGGCCTCTAGTGCGGCCAGCAAATCTGCCGAGGGCCAGCCTGCGAGTGACATCTCCAACTCTTGTGTGAGGGCCTCTCGGTGGGCGACCCGTGACACGTTGGTTTCATACCTTGTGTCTGCAGCAAGGTCAGGGCGATCGATCACACCGCAAAATCTCTGAAACTGGCTGTCGTTGCCCACGGCCAGAATGATGTGACCGTCCTTTGTGGGAAGCACTTGATAGGGGGAAATGTTGGGGTGGTCATTGCCCTTGCGCATCGGAGCGGTCCCCGTCGAGAGGTAATTCATCGCCTGATTGGCGAGCAATGCCGTGGCGCAATCCAGAAGGGACATATCGATATGTTGCCCTTGTCCCGTGTGGTGGCGTTGTTCGACCGCGGCAAGAATACCGATCGTGCCATAAAGACCGGTGACCACATCTGTTACGGCGACCCCCACCTTTTGGGGCTGGCGGTCAGGCTCGCCTGTGATCGACATCAGTCCGGACATGCCTTGGATCAAAAAGTCATAGCCCGCGCGTTTGGCATAGGGGCCATCCTGCCCGAATCCAGTGATCGAACAGTAAATCAGGCGCGGGTTTAGCTGTTTCAGGCTGTCATAGTCGAGCCCGTATTTCTCAAGCCCCCCGACCTTGAAGTTTTCGATCAGGATGTCCGCGTCCGCCACAAGATCGCGCACGATTTTCTGGCCTTCTTCGGTCCGGAAATCGGCAACAACCGCAATTTTGCCCCGATTGGCAGCATAGTAATAGGCCGCGGTTTTGTCGCCATCCCGTTCGATAAAGGGAGGGCCCCAATTTCGGGTGTCGTCGCCGTCGGCGGATTCCACCTTGATGACCTCTGCGCCCAGATCGGCAAGCGATTGCCCAATCCAGGGGCCAGCAAGGATGCGGGCGAGTTCGATCACTTTCAGACCTTCAAGGGGACTCATATTCACTTCCTTTGCGCGGGATCACAGATAGGGGGGCGTACAGGCAGAAATCAATTCTGCGGGCCGGTCGGAAATATTGCGAAACCGATGTGGTTCGCGGCTGTTAAACAGAAAGGCATCGCCAGCTTTCAGAATGCGAATTTCGGTGCCGACGGTCACTTCGATTTCGCCAGCAATCACGATACCGCCTTCGTTTGCATCGTGTTCGATCATCGAACTGCCGGTGTCGGCGCCCGCTTCGTAACGTTCATGCAAGATTTGCAGCCCGTGCGCCTTGGCATCGCCAACCTGTTTGATCGCGATCTTTTGCTGGGCCAGATCGCCCCCTTGATAAAGACGTGACGTGAGGTCGCGAAGATCCTGTGGTGTAAAAAACGGGTGCTGGGCTGTGGGCGCATCGGGCTCAAAAAACTCAGACATCGAAATGCCAAGTCCGCCCAGTATTTTGCGCAAAGACGCAACAGACGGGCTGCTGCGATTTGTTTCGATCATCGAGATTTGCCCATGGGGCACGCTGGCGGCTTCTGCCAGTTGCCTTTGAGATAAGCCGTATTGGGCCCTCAAGTCCCTTAATCTACGGCCTACATCAAAGTCTTCTGTCATTGTGCTGTCTCTATTTGATCGTGAGGATGGTGTCGGTATTCGGGGTGTTGCGCAAATTCTTACTAGCATTGCGCAATAAAATGAGCAATAGAACTATGAGATGCGGTGCCCAAGGGGGCGGGATTCGAAAGGGCGCAGTCCTTTTTATGCAATTTGGACCGCCGGATTGCATTCCTACACCCTCTGGACATCACCCAGACCTCGGTAGAGGCTGCGTCCAACACAATTGCCGCTTGTGCGGAAAAAGGAGATTCCGAAATGGCGAAAGAACTGGCCCCACAATCCCGCCCCGATCTGTCCTCTTTCACGTGGGAAGATCCCTTCCTGATGGAGAACCAGCTCTCGGAAGACGAGCGTATGGTGCGTGATGCTGCTGCTGCCTATGGTCAGGACAAACTGATGCCGCGCGTGACCGAGGCGTTTGCGCAAGAGTCGACCGACCCTGAAATCTTCCGCGAAATGGGCGCGATGGGCCTGTTGGGCACCACCATTCCGGAAGAATACGGCGGCATCGGCGCTGGCTATGTCACATACGGTCTGGTGGCCCGCGAAGTCGAACGTATCGACTCTGGTTACCGGTCGATGATGTCGGTACAGTCTTCGTTGGTGATGTACCCGATCTATGCCTATGGCACCGAAGAGCAGCGCATGAAGTATCTGCCGAAGCTGGCCTCTGGTGAATACATCGGGTGTTTTGGCCTGACCGAGCCGGATGCCGGTTCCGATCCGGGCAGCATGAAGACCGTCGCGAAAAAGACCGACGGCGGTTATGTCCTGAACGGGTCAAAGATGTGGATCTCGAACGCTCCGATTGCGGATGTGTTTGTTGTCTGGGCCAAGTCCGAAGCGCATGGCGGCAAGATCAAGGGTTTTGTTCTTGAAAAGGGCATGAAAGGCCTGAGCGCACCAAAGATCGAAGGCAAGCTAAGCCTGCGCGCGTCGATCACCGGCGAAATCGTGATGAATGATGTCGAGGTCAGCGAAGACGCCTTGTTGCCGAATGTCTCGGGGTTGAAGGGGCCTTTCGGCTGTTTGAACCGCGCCCGTTACGGCATCGCATGGGGCGCGATGGGGGCGGCTGAGTTCTGTTGGCATGCCGCCCGCAGCTATGGTCTGGATCGCAAACAGTTCGGCAAGCCTTTGGCGCAGACACAGTTGTTCCAGTTGAAGCTTGCCAATATGCAGACCGAGATCGCACTGGGCCTTCAGGCGGCATTGCAGGTCGGGCGCTTGATGGATGAAGCACAGGCGGCCCCTGAAATGGTCTCGTTGATCAAACGCAACAACTGTGGCAAGGCACTCGAGATCGCACGTCATTCGCGTGACATGCATGGCGGCAACGGGATTTCGCAGGATTTCCATGTGATCCGTCACATGGTCAATCTGGAAACCGTGAACACCTATGAGGGCACACACGACGTGCACGCCCTGATCCTTGGTCGGGCACAAACCGGTCTGCAGGCCTTTTTCTGATAAAACCTCAAGAGGGGGCCGGCGGCCCTCTCTTTGCCCCGATGACGTCATGCTGACGCTCATAAAAGGGCCCGCGTTCCTCGTAATGTGCACGAAAGCAGTGCGAGGCGAACTTTAGAAAAACACTCTGTCTTCGGCGTTTCCAGCATTTTTCCCGAAGACAGCGCGCAAAACAGCCCTGATATTCTAGGATGTGTTGGTGCTTTTGCATGGATACATCGCGCAAAAAATGCGGTTGTGGCAGGGGATAAGGCAGTTCGCCCATTCCTGCCTTACTTTTCATCTTTCAGGTAAACATTGAAAGACAATCGCGAATTATCACATTTTGAAGTAATATCGCTTTGGTTAGACTTCAGTCTGACCATGAACGATGTGCCGGAGGTTCCAACATGCCCGTTCGAAGCGAGATCCGCTTTTTGTTGAATGGCGTGCCTGTTTCGGCTGAAACAGTGGGCGCTTCTGATACGCTTTTGGATTACCTGCGTCTTAACAGACGGCTCACAGGGACGAAAGAAGGGTGCGCCGAAGGGGATTGCGGGGCCTGTACTGTTCTGGTCGGGCGGTTGCACAACGGGCAGCTGCGATACGAGGCCGTGAATGCCTGTATCCGGTTTCTTGTCTCTTTGGACGGCTGTCACGTGGTTACAGTCGAACACCTTCGTGGTGAGGGGGACGCCCTGCATCCTGTTCAACAGGCCATGGTTGAAGAGCACGGAAGCCAGTGCGGGTTCTGTACCCCCGGCTTTGTGATGTCCCTTTATGCCTTGTGGATGGAAGTGGCCGAGCCTTCGGAGATGCAGATCGAAACAGCGCTGCAGGGGAATCTGTGTCGCTGTACCGGATACGCTCCGATTGTTCGCGCAGCCCACGCCATTAGCAGATACGGCACGCCAGCTGCGGATTTTCTGGCAGCCGAGCGCGCAGCGGTGACGGCAGAATTGGAAAAACTGCACGATGGCGCGCGGGTTGTTGTGGGGGCGGGACAGGACATGGCAATCCTGCCTGCCGATGTTGACGACCTTGCCGAAGTCCTTTTGGAGCATCCCAAAGCCACGATTGTGGCGGGTGCAACGGATGTCGGCCTGTGGGTCACAAAGTTCCTGCGCCCGATCGGGCCAGCGGTGTTTTTGGGGCACTTGTCTGAGTTGAAGACCATAGAGCGCACGGATGAGGTCATAACAATTGGTGCGGGCGTGAGTTATTCCGAAGCGGAAGATGTTCTGACCTCCGCTTATCCGCATATCGCAGACTACTGGTCACGCATTGCAGGATGGCAAGTCCGCAATATGGGAACAATCGGTGGCAACATCGCCAACGGCTCTCCTATCGGGGATACGCCTCCGGTGCTGATCGCTCTTGGTGCGACCATCACCCTGCGCCATGGGGCGTACAGGCGAACGTTGTTGTTGGAAGACTTTTTTGTCGATTATGGCAAACAGGATCGTGCCGAAGGAGAGTTTGTCGAGGCCATTCACATTCCGGTGCCATTATCTGGCTGGCGGCATGCGGCGTACAAGATTTCCAAACGGCGGGACGAGGATATTTCATCGGTTGCTGCAGGGATATCAGTGAAAGTTGTTGATGGTCTGATTTCCGAGGCTCGGGTTGCCTTTGGCGGCATGGCGGCCACGCCAAAACGGGCGGCACAGGCCGAGGCGGCTTTGATCGGACAGGCATGGAGCGGCGAAAGCTTCGAGGCAGCCGCATCCGCTTTGGGCGAAGATTTCGCCCCACTCACGGATTGGCGGGCCAGTTCCGAGTACCGCATGACAGTTGCGCAGAATTTGTTCCGCCGGTTTTGGCTTGAGCAGACTTCAGATGACGTGGCCGCAATCCGGCTGACGGCCTGAGGGGAAGACAGATGAAGCAAACCGTATCAATTAAAGGCGGCGTCAACACTGACCTGCAACACGACAGCGCGACCAAACATGTGACGGGACGTGCAGATTATACAGATGATATCGCGGAACCCGTGGGCACGTTGCACGCCTATCTCGGCGTCTCGACGGTGGCACATGCGATGCTAAAGGGGATCGATCTCGACCCCGTGCGACAGGCTCCGGGGGTTCTTGGAGTGCTCACAGCGGCCGACATTCCGGGCGTGAACGACGTCAGCCCGACAGGACGCCATGACGAGCCTCTGTTTGCGACGGACAAGATCGAGTTCCACGGCCAGCCGCTGTTTGCTGTTGTGGCCGAAACACGTGACGCGGCAAGGCGTGCGGCGGAGCTGGCTGTTGTTGATTGTGAAATCCTGCCGCATGCGCTTGATCCCGTTGCGGCCCAAGACGCCGGTTATCCCCATATTACGGAAAACCTGACGCTGGCGCGTGGCGACGCAGATGCGGCAATGGCCGCTGCTGGTAACCGGATCAAAGGCCAGATCACCATTGGCGGTCAGGATCACATGTATCTCGAGGGCCATATTGCCTTTGCCTTGCCTGGGGAAGACGACGAGGTGGTCTTGCACTGCTCGACCCAGCACCCGAGCGAAGCCCAGCATATGGTGGCGCATGTTTTGGATGTGCCCTCGAACGCGGTGGTGGTAAATGTGCGCCGTATGGGCGGCGGGTTTGGCGGCAAAGAAAGCCAGATGAACCTGTTTTGTTGTGTTGCGGCACTGGCTGCCAAAAAGTGGCGCAGGCCGGTGAAAATCCGTCCGGATCGCGATCAGGACATGGTTACAACGGGCAAGCGGCACGATTTCGTTGTAGATTATGAGGTCGCACATGACGATCTGGGCCGGATCGAGGCCGTGCGAGGCGATTTTGCAGCGCGCTGCGGCTGGTCATCGGATCTGTCCGGTCCGGTGACGGATCGGGCCCTGTTTCATGCTGACAACGCCTATTTCTATCCGCATGTGCGGTTGGTCAGCCAGCCGATGAAAACCAACACCGTGTCCAATACGGCATTTCGCGGATTTGGCGGCCCACAAGGGGTGGTCGCTGCCGAACGCATGATCGAAGAGATCGCCTATGCGCTGGGCAAGGACCCGCTTGAGGTGCGCAAGGTCAATTTCTATGGCGGTGAGGGGCGTGACCTGACGCCTTACCACCAAAAAGTGGAAGACAATATTCTGGATCGTTTGATCGCGGAACTTGAAGACAGTGCCGGCTATCAAACGCGGCGTCAGGAGATCATTGCCCATAACGCCAAAGGGGGCATCATCCGCAAGGGCATTGCCCTGACACCTGTGAAATTCGGCATTTCGTTCACGGCGACATGGTACAATCAGGCCGGCGCGCTGGTGCATATCTATAACGACGGGTCGGTGCATTTGAACCATGGTGGCACCGAAATGGGGCAGGGGTTGAACACCAAGGTGGCCCAGATCGTGGCTGAAGCCCTGCAAATCGACTTTGACCGGATCAAAATCACCAAGACCACAACCGAGAAAGTGCCCAATACCTCGGCCACCGCGGCCTCTTCAGGGTCGGACCTGAATGGCATGGCTGCGCTGGATGCCTGCGAGCAACTCAAAGAACGGCTGATCGCATTCGCGGCAGAGGAATGGGGCGTGGCACCTGAACAGGTGGTGTTTGTTCCAAACGCGGTTCAGGTCGGCGATGAAATCATTGCTTTTAACGATTTTATCAAGCGGGCCTATATGGCGCGCGTTCAACTGTCTGCGGCCGGATTTTACAAAACGCCCAAAATCCACTGGGACCGCGCGGCGGGCAAAGGGCGACCGTTCTATTACTATGCCTATGGCGCGGCGTGCTCGGAGGTGAGCATCGACACTCTTACGGGCGAGTATTCGGTGGATCGCACGGATATTCTTCATGATGTCGGCAAATCGCTGAACCCGATCCTCGACAAAGGACAGGTCGAAGGCGCCTTCATTCAGGGGATGGGCTGGATGACAACCGAGGAACTGTGGTGGGACGACAAGGGGGCTTTGCGCACCCATGCGCCGTCGACCTATAAGATCCCCCTGGCCTCTGACCGGCCAAAGATTTTCAATGTGGCTCTGCCGGAATGGTCGGAAAACCGTGAGTTGACCATCAAACGTTCCAAAGCTGTGGGTGAGCCGCCCTTTATGCTCGGGATTTCCGTGCTTGAGGCCATTTCAATGGCCGTTGCTTCGGTGGCGGACTATCGCGAATGCCCCCGACTGGACACACCTGCCACGCCAGAGCGCGTGCTGATGGCCGTCGAACGTCTTCGGGGGGCGTAGAGTCATGGCCCGTGCCACGCTCGCCGGTTTTTTTGAAACCCATGACAAGGTGATTGAAATCACCCTGTCGGCTGTTTCAGGGTCGTCCCCGCGGGATGGCGGGACGTCGATGTTCGTTGCGCGTGACGGGTTGTTCGGCACCATCGGGGGCGGGCAGCTCGAGTATATGGTGATCGACGAGGCTCGCTCGATGTTGAGCCGGTCGGTCGAAGTGCGTGACATGAACGTACCTTTGGGGCCTGAAATCGGTCAATGCTGCGGGGGGCGCGTTGCGGTATCCCTGCGGTTGGCAACTGCCTCTATCCGCGAGGCCGCCCTTGAGAAAGAACAGGCAGACGAGACCGCGCTGCCGCATGTCTATTTGTTGGGGGCTGGACATGTCGGTCGTGCCCTGGCCGATTTTTTCCAGCATATGCCCGTGCGATGCATTTTGATCGACCAACGCAAGGCAGAATTGGCGTTGTCGACGGCCGATGTTGAACGGCGCTTGTCCGTGATGCCCGAGCAGGACATCTCTCAAGCTCCTGCAGGCAGCGCCTTTATTGTTCTGACACATGATCACGCACTGGATTTTCTTTTGGCTTCGGTCGCGATCCAGCGTGGAGATGCCGCCTATGTCGGCATGATCGGATCCAAAACGAAACGCGCCAGGTTTACTTCCTGGTGCAACGATTTTTGCGATGGCCTGTCCGTCGCATCGTTGATCTGTCCCATTGGGGCAGGCGGTAGCCGCGACAAGCGGCCTTCCGTGATCGCCGCGCAGGTCGCGGCAGAAGTGATCACGGTTTTGACCTCTGAACCTGCCGCAGCCAGCGCCCCGAAAGGGGCTGATGAACCGTCCGCCTTGGACGATCCACTGGTGAGGCAGAGGCACGTTCGGAAAGGACGCATCTGAGCTTCACTCCGACCACATACAACAATCGCAGCACTTTGACCTCAACGGTCAGCTTTGGACGCGCGCGGTTGATTGACGAAAACGGATGAAAGACGATGACACAATCAGGACAACGACACCTGTTGCGGGGCCGCGTGCTCACTTTTCAAAGTGAGCCGCAAACCGAAGCCGACACGGAGGCGTATACCTATATCGAAGATGGCGCTTTGGTGATCAGCGCAGGGCGTATCGAGGCAATCGGGACCTATGATGATTTGAAACAGCCCGGATTGGCGGAAACGGATCATCGTCCTCATCTGTTATTGCCGGGGTTCATCGACATGCATCTGCATTTTCCGCAGGTGCAGGTGATTGCCAGCTGGGGTGACCAGCTTTTGGATTGGCTGAACAACTATACCTTTCCCGAAGAAATGCGGTTCGCAGATCAGGGACATGCCGATGATATGGCGGCAGCCTTTTACAATATTCTTTTGGCGCAGGGCACAACAACCGCCATGGCGTTTTGCTCGGTTCATGCGGGGTCGGCGGAGGCCTATTTCACCGAAGCGGCCCGCCGCAACATGTGCATGATCGGTGGCAAGGTCATGATGGACAGGAACGCCCCGGATGCACTGTGTGATACGCCACAGTCAGCGTATGACGATACTAAGGCGTTGATTGAGAGATGGCACGGGAAGGGGCGTGCGCATTACGCGATCAGCCCACGGTTCGCGATCACCTCGACACCAGCACAGATGGAAATGGCCGGAACTTTGGTGCGGGAACATCCCGAGTGTTACATTCAGACGCATCTATCTGAAAACAAGGATGAAATTTCCTTTACAAAGGCGCTGTATCCGCAGGCGCGTGATTATCTGGACGTGTATCAGACCTATGGGCTTGTGACGGAAAAATCCTTTCTGGGGCACGCTATTCACCTTGAACCGCGCGAAATCGAGGCTTTGGTGGAAACCGGTGCACACCCTGTTTTCTGTCCCACGTCGAATTTGTTTCTGGGAAGTGGCCTGTTTGATGATGCGGGCTTGCGGGCACAGGGCATTCAAAGCGGCATCGCAACGGATATCGGGGCCGGCACCAGCTATTCGATGCTGCAAACCCTGAACGAAGGCTACAAGGTGCTGCAACTTCAGGGGCAAAAGCTTCACCCGTTGCGAGCGTTCCACTGGATCACTCGCGGTAACGCCGTGGCGCTTGGGTTGGAAGATCGGATTGGCACGCTATCTGCAGGAAGTGATGCGGATATTGTGGTTCTGAACAGCCAGGCAACACCAGAGATGGCCCTGCGAGCATTGCGCGCGACAAGCCTGTCGGAAGAACTGTTTATTCTGATGATGATGGGAGACGACCGCGCGATATCACAGGTTTATGTCGCCGGAGAAAGACAAAAGAGAGATGCGCGGGCGGCATAACCGTTCAAACCACAGCGCCGTAAAAGGCAATTGCTTTGAAGGATCGGCATTTACAGCGTTGTGTGCATGCCGGTCACGTGTTTGAATTGCGCAGAAAATTTGGCATCGGGCGGTGACCCTACGGAAAGAGTCGCCGCGCCCTTTCAGGAAAGATTGCTATGGGACCTCAGACTTTACGTTCGTTTATGATTGCTTTGTCGGCAACCGCTCTGCTTGCGGCACAGGGGCACGCCCAAGATGCGCCCCCTCCCAAAGTTTCAGTTGCGGCGGCCTACACGGACGAGTTGACAAGTCAGGTCATCTTCATCGGCAAAGGTGAAGCGATCGACAAGGTTGACCTCATGGCTCGTGTAAGCGGCTTTGTCGAAGAGGTGCTTGTAAAAGATGGCGACGCTGTCAACACAGGTGACCCTCTGTTCCGCATCGAGGCTGACACCTACGAAGCCACCCTGAGTGCGCGCGAGGCCGATCTTGCACAGGCAGAAGCGAACCTGCATCTGACCGAAGTCGAGTTGGAACGGAAAACCGAACTTTACGAACGCGAGGTGGGCACCGAAGCCGATCGCGATGTGGCCTATGCCAACAATCAGGTGGCGATTGCGCAGGTTGCGATTGCCGAAGCCGCAATCCAGCTGGCAAAGCTGGACGTGACCTATACCGAAGTTGTCGCTCCATTTGAGGGACGTGTTGGTCGCTCTGCCGTGAGTGTGGGCGAATTGGTCGGTCCCTCCACAGCGCCGCTGATCACGCTGGTGCGGACCGCACCGATTTTTGTTGAGTTTTCACTGACAGAAAAACAGTTGATTTCGGTTATCCAAGCTTATGAAACATCTGTGGGCGGCCTTGCCAACAATGAACAAACCCCGAATGTGTTTGTAATCTTGCCCAACGGCGAAGAGCTGGACGAGTCGGGGCGCGTGGTGTTTGCCGACAACCGTGTAGATCCAACCACCGGCACCATTCCTGTACGGGCCGAGTTCGAAAACGCCAAGGGTCTTATCGTTGACGGATCGTTCCTGAAGGTCCGGATCGAGGCCACGGAACCCACCAAGGTTCTGATGATCCCGCAAGCCGCCGTTCAACGTGATCAACGCGGTGACTTTGTTCTGGTTGTTGGCCAGCAACAAACGGTCGAACAGCGATACGTTACGCTGGGCCGTCAGGTCGAAACGGCCGTTGTTGTCGAGGACGGTATGCGCGAAGGCGAAGCCGTGATTGTGGAAGGGCTGCAACGCGTGCGACCTGGTGTGGCTGTGGATTCTGTCCTGGCCGGCACCCCGACAGAGGAGTAAGCGGTCGTGTTTTCCTCAATATTCATTGCACGTCCCAAGACGTCCTTTGTGATTTCGATCGTTCTGACGATCATGGGCATTATCGGCTATCTGGTTCTGCCGGTTGAACAGTTTCCCGAAATCACGCCCCCGGTTGTGAACGTCAGTGCGAGCTATACCGGCGCGAACTCGGAAACTGTCGAGAACACCGTTGCCGCCCCGATCGAGGCGCAAGTCAACGGGGTCGACGACATGATTTATATGTCGTCCGACAGCACCGATACCGGATCTTACAACCTGTCCGTCACATTCGAGGTGGGCACCGATCCCGACATTGCCTCGGTCAACGTGCAAAACCGCGTGGCTCAGGCGATGGCGTCTTTGCCCACCGAGGTGACCTCATCGGGGGTTGTGACGCAAAAATCGTCGACCAATATGCTGATGCTAGTCACGTTGTCGTCCCCCAACAGCACCTATGACGAAGTGTTTTTGTCGAACTACACCAACATCAACCTGCGCGATGCACTTGCGCGGGTGAATGGCGTGGGCAAGGCCGACGTCATGACCAACTTTGAATATTCAATGCGGATGTGGATGGATCCGAACCGGATGGCCGGTCTGGGGTTGGTGCCAACCGATCTGATCAACGCCATCCGCGAGCAAAACCTCGAAGTGTCGGCAGGCCAAATCGGGACGCCTCCGATCCCCACGGGACAACAGTTTCAATATACCATCAAATCCAAAGGCCGTCTGACCACGGTCAAAGAGTTTGAAGACATTGTTCTGAGAACCGGTGACGCCGGCAGCATCGTGCGCATTCGTGACGTTGCCAAGGTCGAACTCGGGTCAAGCTATTACAATGCGTCGGGGCGTTTTTCGGGCAAGCCGGCCACGGTTCTTGCGATCTATCAGGCACCGGGCGCGAATGCTCTTGCTGTTGCGGACGGGGTTTCGGCCGAGCTTGAAAGGCTTGCGCGATCCTTTCCTGATGACGTTGTTTATGACGTGCCCTTCGACTCGACACGTTTTGTGAACCAGTCCCTGAAAGACGTGATCACGACACTGATGCAGACCTTTGTTCTGGTGATCGCGGTTGTGTTTGTCTTTCTTGGGAACGTACGGGCCACGGTTATTCCGGCGATCGCGATCCCTGTGTCCCTGATCGGGACATTTGCCTTCCTTCTTGCGTTTGGCATGTCGCTCAACACGATCTCGTTGTTTGCACTTGTCTTGGCCATCGGTATCGTTGTGGATGATGCCATCGTTGTGGTCGAGAATGTTGAACGGATCATGGCAGATGAAGGTCTGAGCGCACCGGATGCGACGCGCAAGGCAATGGGACAAATCACCGGCCCCGTCATTGCGACAACGTTGGTGCTGTTGGCCGTGTTTATTCCGGTCACCTTTATGCCCGGTATCACCGGTCGACTGTATTCGCAGTTTGCGGTCACCATCTCGATTGCGGTTGTGATCTCTTCCATCAACGCGCTGACGCTGTCTCCTGCTCTTTGCTCGCTGATCCTGAAGCCGCGCGAAGGCGGCCCGAAGGGCGTGCTTGCCACGTTTGAAAAAGGCATCGACGGGGTGCGGGGCCGCTATGTCGGCATCGTTAAGCGTCTTGTTCGGGTGCCACTGATCGCCGTGGCGATTTTGGCGGCTATCTTTCTGGGATCTGGCGCGTTGTTCAAATCGCTGCCTGCCGGTTTTATTCCGCTTGAGGACAACGGCTATCTGTTTGTGGATGTTCAATTGCCAGACGCGGCATCTCTTGAGCGGACCGAACAGGTGACAACCCGTCTGAGCGATCAAATTCAGGCCATTCCGGGTGTCGCAAACATCGTGAACGTAAATGGATTCAGCCTGTTGAACGGGTCCGGATCAAACGGGGCCATGATCATTGCCAACCTGACACCATGGACCGAACGCGAAACGGATGAGCTGAGTGCGGACGGTGTTCTTGCGAATATCTATGCCATCGCAAATCAGGAAATCTCGGCAAATGTCATCGCCTTTAACCCGCCGCCGATTTCGGGGCTGGGCATGTCTGCCGGTGTTGAGATGAAGGTCCAGCAAACCGGCGGCGGTACCGCGCAAGACCTGTCTGCCGCGATTGGCGGGCTTGTCTATGGTGCGAACCAGCATCCGGAAATGGCGCAGTCCTATTCGACGTTCCGCGCCAATGTGCCAAAGGTCTTTGTGGATCTGGATCGGGAAAAGGCCAAGTCCTTGAATGTTGCAGTGTCTGATGTATTCCAGACGCTTCAGGCCTATATGGGTTCGTTCTATGTGAACGACTTTAACCTGTTCGGGCGCGTGTACCGGGTGATGATCCAGGCCGACGGCGAATACCGAGACAAGGTCGAGGACCTCAATAGCCTGTACGTGCGGTCACAAACTGGCGAGATGGTTCCGATGGGAACCCTGATCACAATCCGCAACGAACTGGGCCCTGTGGCGTTGAACCGTTACAACATGTTCCGCGCGGCCACTGTGACAGGTGTGCCAGCAGAAGGTTTGTCGACAGGGGATGCCATTCGTGTTCTCGAAGAAGAGGCGTCTTCGACATTGCCTCCGGGATATGCATTCGAATGGACCGGAACGGCCCAACAACAACAGGCCTCAGGTGGCCTCGTTGTCGTTATCCTGATCATGGCGGTTGTGTTCGGATACCTGTTCCTTGTGGCGCAATACGAAAGCTGGACCATGCCCATCGGCATCTTGTTGTCTGTGACAGTTGCCTTGTTCGGCGCGCTTGCCGCGGTCGCGGTGTGGGGAGGAGATATCAACCTTTATACCCAGATCGGGATGATCATGCTGATTGGTCTGGCATCCAAAAACGCCATCCTGATTGTCGAATTCGCGATGGAGCGGCGCGCCAGCGGTATGAGCATTCGCGAGGCCGCAGCCGAGGCCGCAAGCCAACGTTTCCGCGCTGTGATGATGACGGCATTGTCCTTCCTTCTCGGCGTGGTGCCACTTGTATTGGCCAGTGGCGCAGGCGCCGCCAGCCAACAGGCGATTGGTGTCGCGGTCTTTGGTGGCATGCTGGCGGCGACGGTGCTCGGGGTTATTCTGGTTCCAGTGCTCTATGTGTTGATGCAATCAGCACGTGAATGGGTCAAAGGCATAAAAGACACTCCGGAAACGCCTGCTGAAAGCTAGGCTTTGTTTATGGCAAACAACGAAAGAGCGCCTTCGGGCGCTCTTTTCTTTTGGTCGCTGCGCGAGAGTCGGCGTAGTGTGATTGCATTTTAGGGAAGTATCATTATGCCCAAAAATATTGTGATCCTGCTGGATGGAACATCCAACGAAATTTCAAATCAACGCACGAATATCCTGCGCCTGTATGGCTGTCTGAAAAAGTCGGAAACCCAGTTGGTGTACTATGACCCCGGGGTTGGTACGCTTGGCGGCAAAAACGCTTGGTCGCGCTGGTGGCAGAAGACGGTCGAAGTGTTCCAGATGGCGACGGGGTGGGGGCTCGATCAGAATGTGAAAGAGGCCTATCGTTTTCTCGTCGAAAACTATGACACAACCGAAATTGAAACAATCGAGGATGGGAAAAAGGTGACCCGCACAGAGCGGGACCAGATCTACATCTTCGGCTTTTCCCGCGGGGCCTATACTGCGCGTGTCTTGGCCGGTTTGATCAACGGGCTTGGCTTGTTAGAGCCACGAAACCTGAACCTTCTGGATTACGCCTATCGGGCCTATAAAGGTGTTCAGCAAAAAGATCGCGAAGCCCCGAGTTTTGCCAGCCTGCGCCTGTTTGAACGTAGCCTGCGACCCGACCGCCCCCCAATCCGCTGTCTGGGGTTGTTTGATACCGTGTCATCGGTCATCGAGCCGGGTCCGCGCAACCTGCCAATGTTGCGCACGCACGTCTTCACCAACCATAACCCCAGCGTCGAGGCCGTGTGCCATGCCGTGGCTTTGGATGAACGTCGTCGCATGTTTGTTGCAAAGCTTTGGCCTGAAACACAGGAATACTGGGGCAATCCCTTCAACAAAAAGGCTGCAAAACCGCAAGAGGTCCACGAAGTCTGGTTTACGGGCGTGCACGCAGATATCGGCGGGGGCTATGGGGAACCGGAAAGCGGGTTGGCAAAAATTCCGCTCGACTGGATGATCCGCAAAACGCGTGACTATGGGCTGGTTTATAACACGGCAACCATCAACCGGCTGGTGCTTGGGACGAGCAAAGACAATAAATACTGCGCCCCCGATCCGTTTTCAGAGGCCCATGATTCCATGACAACGGGCTGGAAAGTCCTTGAGTATCTGCCTTTCCTGAAATCCAGCGGATCGCGACGGAAGTCTTTTTGGGGGCTGTCGATTTCATTGTTCGAACCACGCGCCGTTCCCGAAAACGCACGTATTCATGCCTCCGTTTTGGCGCGATGTGAAAAGCTGGGGCAAAAGCCCGTAAACCTGCCTTCGAAGTATCGCATTGAAGACGAAGAAGGTGAGACGCCCTAGATCACATCCAGCGAGACCTTGACCCGATCCATCACAACCGCCGTTTTGAACCGGCTGATATTGGAATTGTCGAAGAAATAGGTCTGGGTAAATTCTTCGTATTCCTGAATGTCACGCACGGTCAGGATCAACACAAAATCGCTTTCTCCGGTGGTGTAATAACACTGCTGCACACAGGGCGCGCTGCGCATTCTGCGTTTGAATTCATCAAGTTGTGCGCGGCTTTCTCGTTCCAGCAAAACTTCGGTGACGATTGTCATTTCCGCCCCCATCTTGGTGGGGCTCAAAACCGCAATCTCGCGTTCGATGACACCTGTTGTCCGAAGCTTTTGCAGCCGTTTTTGAACAGCAGGCGGAGAAAGGCCAACTTCTTGGCTGATGACCTCTGCGGTGAGTCTTGCGTTGCCTTGCACCAGCTTGAGGATGGCGCGATCTTTTGCATCCATTTCTGAAAATTCTCTCGATTCTTTGAAATTGAAATCAAAATAGTTGCCGTTTCGTCAAAATCATAGAAATTTCAAAGCAAAGAGAGAGTATTCTGATCACTGAAGATCTGTGTGAGGACCTATGTCACAATTTGAAGAACGTCTGGTCAGCCTGCGCCATGACCTGCACCGCCACCCGGAACTGGGGTTTCAGGAGACACGCACGAAACAGGTCGTCGCAGACCGTCTGCGCGAAATTGGGGTTGAGGTCCACGAAGGTGTTGGCGTCGTGGGGGTGCTGCGTCTGGGGACTGGCAATCGTGCGATCGGGCTGCGCGCGGATATGGATGCGTTGCCGATTTCGGAAATTTCGACGCATGGGTACGTTTCGACCGATGACGGCGTGATGCATGCTTGTGGTCACGATGGCCATACAACCATGTTGCTGGGGGCGGCAGAACGGCTTGTGTCCGAAGGCGGTTTCGACGGCACGGTGGTGTTTTTGTTCCAACCGGACGAAGAACACGGCGGCGGCGCCAAGGCCATGATCAAAGAGGGTGTGCTGTCTCAATTCGAGATCGACGAGGTCTATGCCATTCACAACCTTCCCGGCGCACCCGTGGGGCAGGTTTCGTCGCGCACCGGTATGGTTTGCAGCAGCGAAAGCCTTTTTGAATTTACGATCACGGGGCAGGGCGGGCACTCTTCCATGCCGCACGTTGGCGTCGAAGCTTTGACCGTTGGCGCAGAGCTTGTTCTGGCATTGCAAACGATCGTGTCCCGCAAACTTGCTCCTGATGCCGGTGTTGTGGTGTCTCCGACAGAGTTTTTGACAGACGGGCAACGCAATGTTCTGCCCGGTCAGGCCGTGATTAAGGGCGACGTTCGCGCGCGCGCGCCGGAACACCGCGCACAGGTCGAAGGCTTCATGCGCCAGATTGCGGGCGGGCTTGCCGCCGCGCATGGTGTCGACATTTCGGTGTCTTTCCAGACCGACTTTGTAGAGACGTTCAACGCGGATGGACCCACACAGGCGGCGTATCGCGCCGGTGAGGCGGCAGGGTGTGACGTGTGGCGTGATCGCCCCGCCATGAGTTTCTCCGAGGATTTCGCACAGTTCACCGCCGCCGTTCCAGGGTGTTTTCTGATGATGGGCAATGGCGAAGACGGCCCGTGCGGTCAGCCTCTGCATTCGGCCGATTATGACTTTAATGATGCTTTGCTGCCAATTGGCGCAGAGTTTTGGGTGCGTTTGGTCCAAGACCGGTTGCCCCTGAGAAAGGACACAGAATGAGCAATGTTTTTGCAGACGCAGCGTTGCGGTATGCTGCGGGCAGTCCCCAAACTGGCACGGCGGCGTTTTCCGTTTTGTCACCGACAGACTTTTCCGCCGCTTGGGACGAGATCACGGCATGGTCCGGCTATGCTCCGACGCCGCTGGTCTCGCTTGAGGCCCTTGCGAGCGAGGCGGGTGTCGCGCGGATTGATTACAAACACGAAGGCCCGCGGTTCGGTTTGGGCAGCTTCAAGGCGTTGGGCGGTGCCTATGCCGCGATGCGGGTGTTGCAACGTGAACTGTCGGCCCGATTGGGCACAGAGGTGGCTCTTGCAGACATCCGCGAGGGTAAATACGCCGACGATTGCGCAAAAATCGTTTTGGTCTCTGCGACCGACGGCAACCATGGGCGTTCTCTGGCATGGGGATGCAAAAATGTCGGGGCACCCTGCCGGATTTATATCCATGCAGAAGTCAGCGAAGGCCGCGCCGAAGCAATGCGCGACCTTGGCGCAGAGGTTATTCGCATCGACGGAGATTATGACGCCTCTGTTGGGCTTGCCCGGGAAGAGGCTGAGGCAAACGGATGGTTCGTTGTCTCGGATACCTCTTGGGAGGGGTATTCCGAACCCCCGCGCGATGTGATGGCGGGTTATGGCGTCATGACCCGAGAGGCCTGTGACGCACTGGAACAGGCGCCCACCCATGTCTTTTTGCAAGGTGGTGTCGGCGGGTTGGCAGCGTCAGTGGCGGCCGCTTTACGCCAGTACTGGAAAGAAGACTCGCCACGTGTCGTGGTTGTAGAACCCGAACTGGCAGCATGTTTGTTCGAAAGCGCCAAGTCCCAAAAACCGGTTGCGGTCCATATCGAAGAAGAAACCATCATGGCAGGGCTGTCATGTGGCGAGCCGTCTGAAATGGCGTGGGAGATCCTTGCAGAAGAAGCGCGAGATTTTGTCACGATCCCCGACAGCATTGTGGCGCCCACCGTGCGATTGCTGGCAATGCCCGAAAACCCAACGGACAAAATCGAAGCCGGCGAAAGCGCCGTGGCCGGTCTGGCGGCGGTTCTTGCTGCTGGTAAAGACACGGAGATGGCGCAAAGCCTTGGCCTTGGGCCAACCTCGCGCGTGTTGTTGATCGGCTCGGAAGGGGTGACCGACCCGGACATTTTTGCGCGCATCATGGCTGGAGAAAACGCATGATACCGGCGCCAGAGCGCGGGTTTACCAAGGCCGAATTCGCGGCGCGCACGGTGCGTGCGCAAACCCTGATGGCAGAGCAGGGGTTGGATGGGCTGTTCCTCATGACAGAGCCCGAGGTGCGTTATTTCACCGGTTTTCACACGTTGTTCTGGCAAAGCCCGACACGCCCCTGGTTTTTGTTTGTGCCCGCTTCCGGCAAACCCATTGCTGTTATTCCGGAAATTGGCGCGGCATTGATGCGGCAAACGTGGTTGGACGACATCCGCACGTGGAGCGCGCCCGCACCGGCAGATGACGGTTTGTCCCTGTTGGTTGAACTTTTGGGCCCCTATGCGGCGCGTGGGGCGCGTGTGGGTGTCATGAAGGGGCACGAAACCATGCTGCGTATGCCGTTGGGCGATTACGAGCGTTTGATGTCATTGCTTGCGGGATTGAAGGTCCAAGACGCAACCGGCCTGATCCGGTCGTTGCGTATGGTCAAATCCGAAGCGGAAATCACCAAGTTGCGCCATATCTGTGCGCTGGGGTCTGATACATTTTCCTCGGTTCCCGATTTCGCGTTTCAAGGCCAGGCTTTTGAGGACACCTTCCGTGCCTTCCGTCGCAAAGCCCTCGAACTTGGGGCGGATGATGTGCCCTATCTTGTTGGTGGCGCGGATCAGGGCGGGTATCACGACGTGATCTCGCCCCCCTCGCGGCGTCCGTTGCAGGACGGAGACATCATGATGCTGGACACCGGCGCGACATGGGACGGCTATTTCTGCGATTTCGACAGGAACTTTGCCATCACGCGGGCGGATGACAAATCGAAACAGGCCTATGATACGCTCTGGCGGGCGACCGAAGCGGGCATCGAGGCAGCGCGCCCCGGTGCAACCTGTCGCGACCTGTTCCATGCGATGCAGAATGTTATCTCGGAGATGGATGATCAGGGCGGCGATGTGGGCCGGCTGGGGCATGGTCTGGGCATGCAATTGACAGAATGGCCCTCTCATGCCGCGTTTGATGATACGGTGATCGCGGAAAACATGGTGCTGACCCTTGAGCCATCCTTGGGATATGGAGACGGCCGCATCATGGTGCACGAGGAAAACATCGTTGTGCGCGCAAACGGGGCAGAGCTTTTGACCCGCCGCGCAGAGCTTGAATTGCCTGTAATCTGAGGGGCAGTATGAAACTGGATTTTGACACAGATGACGGTATCGGAACGGGTGCAACCCTGGGCGTGATTGTTCTGGAAACCGACGAAACGCTAGAGCCCGAGTTTGCCCGAATGATGGATCTTCCGGGCGTCGCTCTCTATCACAGCCGCATTCCGATGGTCAGTGAAATCCGGCCAGATACGCTTGCCAAAATGGAGGCGGACCTGCCCGCATCCGCGCGCCTGCTGCCTGCATCGCTGGAATTTGATGTGATCGGATATGGCTGCACTTCGGCCTCAACCGTGATCGGGTCAGACAACGTGGCGCGTGCCATTCAAAGTGTCTTTCCCAACGCCCTTGTGTCCGATCCGTTGGCGGCGCTGATCGCGGCGGGTCGACACCTTGGCGTGCGGCGTCTTGGATTTGTGACCCCCTATGTGCCCGAAGTGTCGCAACGCATGCGCGACCGGCTTGAAGATGCTGGTTTCGAAATCACGGCTTTTGGAAGCTTTGAAGAAGGCGATGATCGGGTCGTGGCCCGCATTACGGAAGAGTCGATTGTCAAAGCCGCGGAAACCGTTGCGGGGCAGGCCGACTGCGACGCACTTGTCATTTCCTGCACAAACCTGCGCGTCCTTGGACGGCTTGCCGATATCGAAGCCCGCATTGGTCTGCCGGTCCTGTCCAGCAATGTGGCGATGGGCTGGCATATGTTGCATCAGGCGGGGGCACATGTGCCGCGACCCGAACTGGGGCAACTGTTTGCCACGCCATAGGGCTTGCTCAAATCGATCCGGCGTCGTAGCTGGAATTGCGATACCAACTCTCAGAAAGCAAGAGACATGACAGATATCATCCGCAAACACACCAACGACCGCATGAGCCAGATGGTTATCCACGGCGATACGATTTATCTGGCAGGCCAGGTTGGCACGGCCGGCGCATCCGTGGCCCAACAGACGCAGGATTGTCTGGACAAGGTTGATGCCCTTCTGGCCGAAGCAGGCAGTGACAAAACACGACTGCTGCAAACCACGATCTGGATGGCCGATATGGCTGACTTTGCCGAGATGAACGCGGTTTGGGATGCTTGGGTTCCCGAAGGCTGTGCGCCTGCACGCGCAACAGGCGAAGCCAAGTTGGCCTTGCCCGAGTTTCTGGTCGAAGTCATCGTAATTGCGGCCAAAGCCTGATGTGATGCGCTAAGGGCTGCGGCACTCCGCGGCCCTTAGGACTTTAGATGTGCGCCATAGATCGGCACAGGCACTGCGATCCCCTTGAGCGCGACAGGCGGCAATGTTTCGATAGAGATCGCCGGATCTTCGCCCACAGCCTGTCGGGTGGCTTCTTCCAGCAAAACCTGTCCGGGTTCGGCTTTGCTGCAAAGACGGGCCGCAAGGTTCACTGTGGAACCAAGCACGGTATAATCCATGCGATCTCGCGCGCCCATCGCGCCCAATACCACCTCTCCCGACGCCATGCCGATACCGACCGCCAAAGCCGCGTTCGCTTGTCGGCTTTTCATGAAGGCCGCAAGGGCTTCGGCGATTTCGACCGCGCACCGCGTCGCGCGCAGTTCCTTGTCTTCGCCAGTGAACATCGCCATCAATTCGTCGCCGACAAATTTGTCGATGTCACCACCGTGCCGTTCCACGATTTCTGTCTGGACCTCGAAATACTGGTTCAGCACCAAAATAACCTCTTCCGGTGACACGGTTTCCGAAAACGCCGTATATCCCCGAATATCGCTGAACAGCATTGTCACCGCCCGACGTTCGCCCCCCCGCGACATGCTTTCGCCGTCTCTGGCCTGAATGGCGGTCATGGTTTCGTTGCTGACGAATTTCATCAGCTCAAGCCGTTCGCCCAACTGGCCTGCCATTTCGTTTATACGTTTGGACAGGTCGCCGATTTCGTCGCGAGCACGGACGTTTTCTACGCGTGCCGAGAATTCACCGCGTCCGACCTGTTCCGCGACACGTCCAATTTTGAGAATGGGCCCCGTCAAACCACGCGAAAAGATCAAAGCCGCCGCCGAGGCCGCCGCAAAGCCAAAAGCCCCCACAATGAGAATGCTGCGCATCATCTCGTAAATCACGGCATAGGCGTTCTTCTCGGACAGTTCGGTCACAACCGCCCAAGGAAACCAATCGGGAAAGGCATAAGCGCCGAGCATAACCGTACCATCAGGACGGACATAGCTTTCCAGTGCATCAGCCCGCGCGCCAGCCACGATCAGGGGCATTGCAGAAGACACGATGCTGCGTTCGGTCATCACTCTGGGTGTGTCCACCAGCGCGGAGCGTCCGGCATGATCGACAATGGTGATTTCGCCCCGTTGCCGGAAGGGATGGCTTTCAAAGGATTTGCGCAGCGCGGCAAGATCGATTTTGGCGACCAGTGTCAGCTGCCGACCTGCAATCCGGCTGTCCATGGGCAAAGCCAAGGTTGCCAGCCAATCGCCTGTTGCATCGATTTGCGAAATAAGAGGGCGGCCATATTGCCCTGTACTCTCGATGTTCGAGACCAGTTCGCCGGACGCGCGCAACACCTCCATCGGGTCCAGCCCGTTTTCGGCCAGCCGGTTGGCAAACGCCTGATCTGTCACCATCAAAGGAAAATCAGCGCCCTGAACACTCAGCTGCAATGCGACAACACCGGGAAGTTGCTCCATGCCTTGTGTCAAAAGGGACACCTTTTGGGTGACATCCAGTTCGGGATTGTCGACACCACTTCGGATCACCGAAAGCGGGGTCAGCCAGCGGCCCTCATAGAAGCCGTCGAATTCACCACGTATCTGGGCCGCGACGCCGGTCAGGTCTTCGTTTGCTGCGCTTTTCAGTTCATCCCGTGCGATACGCACAAGGTTTTCGCCCACCAGTGCCAAGGGAACGATGGCAACAAGAGCGGCAAACAGAAAGAACTTGAGCGTTAGTGGAAAACGCATGCTGCTCTACTCTCGTGATGTTGCAATGACAGTGGCTGTATCCTGCGCGACACCACAGGACAGACCCGTCGCATCCCGTGCTGTCACGGTTACGGTATAGCTGCCCGGTTCGGTATAGCGATGGCGCGCGATGGCGCCCTTCATGGCGGATTGATCTCCAAAGGTCCATTCAAGGCTCAGCCCCTGACCATCGGGGTCACTGGCAGAACTCGCATCAAAGCGCAGGACGTCATGGGCTGCACCAACAGGCGTGGTGAGGTCAGGACCGGCTTCGACCGTCGGGGGCGCGTTGACAAGAATACTTGCAACGTCTTCGCCGATCGCACAGGCGCTTCCGCTGTCATCTGTCACTCTTAGGGTCACGCCAACCGTGCCGCTTGTGTCAAAGACGCGTGCAACTTCTGGACCTTCCAGCGAAACGCCGTCCGAGAACTCCCAGATCCAAGAGGTGATCGTGCCGTCGGGATCGCTGGCCTGTGCCGAAAACAGGGTTTCCGCGCCCGGGCAAACAATCCTGTCCGCGCCCGCATCCGCCAGAGGCGTTGCATTCACACGGGCATATGTTTCTGCGCTGCGCCGCGAATTTGCCAACCCGCGCCCGTCATCCGCCGTAACGGTGACGGGATACAGGCCGGGTTCTGCAAAGTTGTGCGAGACTTGCGCGCCTTCAAGCGTCTGGCCGTCTCCGAAATTCCACATCACGTTGGTTCCGGAGGCGACCCCGATGGACCAGTCATGCGCCGTTGCCGGACAAATCGGCGGTGGCGTGGCCAGTCCGGCCAAGGGAACAGGGTTTACGGTGATGGTTCGTGTCATGGTTTGTTGGCTGTTGCCGGTTCCTGCATCGTCCGCGACAAGAAGCGTGACATCATAGGTGCCCGGAATGTCAAAGCGGTGCTGCGTTGTGACACCGTCAGATGTTATGCCATCGCCAAAGTCCCAATCAAACGCCATGATCGCGCCGTCTGCATCGCTGGACTGGCTGGCATCAAACGATACCAGCGCCCCGGCCGCAACCTGGTCAGGGACATCCACCACAGGGATGGGCGCGGCGTTCACGATGATCTTGTGGCGGCTGGCCAGATTTCCGCAATCCTGTTCGCCACCTTCAAGCGTGGTTTCGAGTTCGGCAAAATAGATCCCCGGTTCCGCAAAGGTGTGGGTGATGTTCTGGCCAGAGGCTGTGCCCCCGTCCGAGAAACGCCATGTATATCCTGTGGGATCACCCGTGCCGGCTTCGTTCCCTAATATTGCACCAAATTCAACCGGCTCGCCTGCTGGCGCCCGTGCGGGGGCGTTGATGCTTTGGGTTTTGGCCGGAAGAACCGTGACCTGCATCGTGTCGGTGTCAACGGGGCTACATTGTCCGTTTGCTTCGCCGGTGATGGTGAGCGTGACAGTTTGTTCACCGATCCGGTCAAAGGCTTTGACCGGCTGTGCGCCGCTGGCACGGCTGCCGTCGCCGAACGTCCATTCATATGCGTTGACCGAGCCATCCGCGTCCGTCGATCCCGTGCCGTCAAGCCGGACCTCTTGGTGGATGCACACGGTCATATCATCGCCAGCATTCGCAATCGGGCCTTCGTTGACGATGACGGCAATCCGATCAAGGTCAGTACCGCGTTGCGAGCCGCTTTCATCATTCACTTCAAGGGTGACCGCGTAGGTGCCGGGCATTTCGTATGTCTTGGACGGGTTCACGATATCCGCCGTTGATCCATCCCCGAAAGTCCAGCCAAAGGCGAGCAAATCGCCGTCTGCATCCGAAGACCCGGACGCGTCAAACAACACGGACTGCCCCGAACAGACTTCGCGGTTGCCGCCTGCATTGGCCATGGGGCGGGCGTTTATCGTGACCGTGGTTGCATCCACGTCGCCTGCGTTGACCAGCCCGGTGCCGTCATTCACCCAGAGCGTCACGGGATAGCGGCCTGCCTTGGGGAAAATATGCGTGACTTCGCGACCGAAAACGGCCTCTGACCCGTCGCCAAAGTCCCATTTGTAGATCAGGTTGTCCCCGTCGGCGTCGGTCGACCCGCTTCCGTCAAACGTGATCTGAAGCTGGTCCGTGTCAATCTCGGGACCGGCATCCGCGACAGGGCCATGGTTCACATGGATTGTCACCTCGTCGAACGCGGTGGCATTGGCCACGCCGCTGTCATCCTGAACGGTCAGACGGGCGCTATAGATGCCGGACGTGGGCCACGCCCGATCGATCACGGCCCCTTCAAGAGCATGGCTTAGATCGTCAAATTCCCAGCGATACAGGCTAATGCGGCCATCCGCATCATACGAGCGCCGCGCGTCGAACCGAATGGTCTCGTCCGGTGCAATCAGACGGTCTGCGCCTGCGACTGCGGTTGGCTGGGCGTTGACCGTGATAAACACTTCAGAGTCGTCATCCGCCGCGCCGCCCCGGAAATCATCCATGACCCGCAAACCGATGCGGTGCACGCCGGGCGTGTCGAGGGTGCGCGACAATCGTTTGCCGCTGTCCTCGCTTCCGTCTGAAAACGTCCAGTCATAGCGCGCGATCCGGCCATCAGGATCAATCGATGCGCCCGCGTCCAGAAGGAACTCTTCTCCTGGGGCAACCGTCAATGATGGGCCTGCATCCGCGATCGGGCTTGCGTTGACGGTGACTTGCATCACATCGCGGTGCGAGCTTTGCGGCGCGCCACTGTCATCGGTAACGGTTAGGGCGACCTCATAGACGCCCGGATGGCGATAGCTGTGAACCGGTGTGGGGCCTTGTCCCGTGCGTCCATCGCCGTAATCCCAGAAATAGGACAGGATTTTGCCGTCGATATCGCGTGACACGGTGCCGTCAAACTGAACATCGGACACGGTAACAAACTGATCCGGTCCGGCTTCGGCCACTGGACGGGTGTTGACCACAACAGGAAGTGTGATCGACTGAATTGCGCTGGCTGTGGCAGAATTGTCCATGACGGTCAGCGTGACATCGTACACGCCAGGGCTGGCCCATGCGTATTCGACCATGTCACCTTCGCCCATCGCGCCATCCCCGAAGTCCCAGAGATAGCTGATGATTGCCCCATCCTCATCCAGAGAGCCGGTGCCATCCAAAGACACGGCTTCGCCCACGGCCACAGGTTCGTCCGGAACAATCGCGGCTGGAACCGGGGGGGCATTGACGCGGATTGTGACGCTGTCAGTGGTTGTCTGGTTTGCAACACCACTGTCATCGGTCACAGACAGGGTTGCCGTGAAAACACCCGAAGACTCAAACGCGTGGGTTATATTGGGGCCTTCGATTGTGGTGCCGTCGCCCATGTCCCAAACATAGCTTTTGATGGCACCATCCACGTCATAACTTGCGCGCCCGTTCAGCTGGACCGGAGAGCCGATAATTGAGGTCTGGTCTGATCCTGCCTCGGCGACAGGCGGGGCGTTGACGGTGACCATACGTGTGGCAAGGCCAAAGTTGCAGGGATGATCGCTGTCATCGGTCACGCGCAACAAGGCGCGGTAAATACCGGGCGTGCCATAGGCCTTTTCCAATTGCGCCAACGGTGCGGTTTCCCCGTCACCAAAGGTCCAGAGATATCCGGTAATCGGGGAATCCGACGGGACAGAGGCGCTTCCGTCAAAGGGGATCAGTTCTCCGGGGGCTACTGTCAGAGCTTGCCCTGCGTTGGCGCGCGGGGCGACGCGCAAATGCACAGGAATAAAGCCCTCTGCACCACGCGCGGCCCGTGTGCCGGGTTCAAGAACCCGCAAACGCGCGGTTGGGCGGCCCGGCGCACCGTAACTGTAGACGATGACGGGTTCATCTGATGTGCTGCCGTCGCCAAAGTCCCATTGATAGGCAAGTCTCGGGTCTCCTCCGGCAGTGCTGGCGTCAAACGCAACCGAGGCGCAATCTGCGAGAGCGCGGGCGCGGGGAATTGCTTCGGGGCGTTCCGGTTCCGTGACAGGGCGGGGCGGGATCAAAAATGGCAAGGCGTTCCCGTCCGGATCAAAAGCGGACAGCGTTACGTCGTTCGGTGTTTCGAACCCGCCACGCAATGTGACGGCCAAAAGGTCTTCGTCTGTTTCCACCTCTTGCGAGGCCCATGTGTTTTGCCCTGATGCCCCAAGCTGTATGTCGGAATACATCTGGTTCAGGCGCAGATCGGCCGCGGCACCATCAAAGTTCTGAAGGGTCAGTGGCGTTTTATCTTTGTTCAACAGTTCAATGCGCGTTCCCACGGGGCCACCCGGCCAGCGGATGGTGGGTTGATAGGCGATCATCTTGAGCCCGTCGGGGGCCTTGTGGCGATCCCGTGCAAGGCTGATATCCACGTTAAAGCCGTTCCCGTCATTGCCACGAGCCCCAAGCACATCCAGACGGAACCACGCCCGATCCCCGATCACCTCACCTTGTCGGGCACGCACGGCCCCGAGCGAGACCCAGGTTTCGTTGGTTTTGGCGTCGGCAGCAAAACTCACTTCTTTGAGTTGCTTGCCGGGTCCCTTTGACAAAAGGTCTTTTGTGTCTGGCACCGAAGGTCTTGCCCCGTCGGTCACGGCCACCGGCATTGACATGCCGGTCATGGCCTCGGCGCCGCCATAGATGCGAAAAACCGTTTCCGTGTCGTTGTGACCACCGTACCGGAAATCATGGGCGCCGCTCATTTCGGGGTCAAAAATACGGACATAGATGCGATCCCGCAGATCTTTGGGAACGCTAAAGAAAATCTCTTCGCGGTGGTCGATATCGCCTTCGCGGGTCGGGGCCTGCTTTCCATAGACGACAAGCAATCCGTCATTGGGCGGTGCGGCCATATTTTGGGCAGACAGCGGCGCGGACAACGCCAGCACTGAACAAAGCCCAAATGTCATGCGGCGCGCATGCCGTAGAGAAAGTCTTGCTGTCATTACCAGATTGCCTCGTTTCCTGCGTAATCCTGAAGGATCAGTTCTACCAGTTCGATGTCGCCTGCCTCGGCTGGCAGGGTTGCACGACAAACGCCGGCGGCGCTGTCGCATCGCAGATACCCCTCACGTTCGGCATCACCTATCATAAGGATAAACTGCGCCGCCTGCCGCAGCCCCGAAATATCGGTGGCTTCAACGGCGATTTCGATCGGGCCGCTGTCGCCTTTGGGACGCTCAAGGGACACGTCGAGGATCTCGGGCGGGTCGAGATCCAGCACGGTTTCGATGGCCAAAAGGCCGATGTTTCCTGCCGCGTCCAACGCGCGCAATTCAAAATTGTTGCGCCCCGAAACCAGCGCGACATCCAGAACAAACCCTCCGTCGATCATGTTGACGGGCACGCCATCCAGCGTGAGCGAAACCGCGTCCTGAATGCTGCCTGACAGTTCGAGAACATCCTCGAAAGAGGACCGCGGCGGTGGCGTGTCCAGCACGATGACCGGCGCAATTTCATCTCGCAGGACAGAGAATGTGGTTTTGCCCAGTTCCTTGCCTGCATCAGACAGGATCTGAAGATGATAGGTTTCCTCGGTTCCTGTAGCAGGCACAGAGAGACCGATCTGGCCTCCGCCTGTCACAGTTGTTCTTGCGATCTCTTCACCGCTGAGCGTTCTGACAATGACATCGCGTCCGGCGTCCGCGGTTGTGCGGGCGGCAATCGTCATTTCCGCGTTTCGCGAGACCAGCACATCTCCGGCGCGGGGCATCGTTGCATCCAGGGTGATCGTCGCCTGTTCACCCGGACGATAGATAACCGTGTGGGATTTGCTGCTAACGTTGCCCGCTGCATCCACAGCTTCCAGCAAAAGCGTGTTTGTGCCGGGAACAAGCATCACGGCCTCAAGAAAACTGCCGTCATCGCCAACGGTGATGTCCTTGCCATTCAACAGCAGGAAAGCGTCTTTTTCCGAGGCCCCCAACACTTCGATTTCGGGTGTTTCAACGGTGATGTTGTCGGTTGGTGCAAACAGGGCAAGGAAAGGAGGCGTGTTGTCTATGCGCAGTTCAAATTCGCCGGTTTCGCTCCATTTGCCGGGCAGGCCCAGTTTGTCCAGCGCGGCAACCCGCCAGTAATAGGGGCCGGGGTCAAGGTTCTCGACGCGAAAAGCGGTTTCGGCAATGCCCCATTGCGAATTGATCATATGGTTGAAACCCCGATCCGCCGCCAGCTCGAGCCAGTATCCGGCAGCGCCGTCATGTGCGCGCCATCCAAGGGGGACATTGGTTCCATAAACTTTGGTGTTACCAACCGGGGCCGTGAGATAGGGACGATCCAGTGCCTCGGTTTTCACGGCCTTACCATCAGGTGTGATAACCACGCCTTCGTCCCGCCCGAGGCTCACATTGTTTGCACCTGCCTGAATATCCAGCGAGGCGACATCAAAATTCACAAAGCGCGCATTCTGGGTGTCGTTCTTGATCCAGAAGTCATTGGATTCTGTTGTTGTCTTGATGCCCGGTACATCGATTTCAAAACTGTCCTGATCAGACAGTTGGTTCAGAAGAGCATAAAAATCGCCGCTGGCAAGGCTGACTTTGGTCACCTCTTTGCCAGTAAGCGGGTCCGAGCGCATGCGCTGGATGGTGGCGTTTGAATTCGGGTTAAGCCGAAGGCGGCTCAGGTCGCGAAACGTGACCTGTGTGGTGGAATTGGACAGGGTGCGAAGACGCTCGAATTCTACCAGAATATCGCGCAGGTCCCGATCCGTCCAAGCCGCTTCGGCGGGGTCACGACCTTCGACTTGTCCATGAATGTCCGTGATCAATGCTTCTGCAGAGCGGTCTCGTTGTTTGACTGCAATATCAAAGGCTTCTTTGGCGTGTTCGGTGGCTTCGCCCGCAAACAAGACAACATCGCGCCATTCGCCTTCGCCGCGGTGGTGGATAGCGGTTTCGCGGCTTTCGAGGGCCGAGCCGATTTCATCTGGTGCAAACAGGCGCGCGCCTTGGGCCGTTGCTTTCTGGATCGCGGACAAGGACGCCAGCAAGGCGTCGTCTGCCAGAGCCACTTGTCGTACCGGCATCTGAATCAGCATTCCGGGAGATAAATCCGCCGGAGACGCAACCTGATTGAGCTTTAAAACCGTTGGCCAAAGGTCCGGATCATTCAAATGCTCAGCCACGAAATCGCGCAATGTTTCATTGCCGGAAAAAGCGATGACTTCATAAGGAGCTTCGAAAGGATCGGTCTCGGCGAGTGTAGCTGTGGCGCTGCCTCCGATCATAATCGGAAGCACCAATCGCATCAGCCCATAGGCCGTGCGCAAAGTGGTCGCGCTCTTCCAAGGGCGAAACATGCCCAACTCCCTAAAATCAATTATCAATAAAAGATCGATGTCTCCGGCATATGCTGGTGTAAAAAACCTATTTTTTCAAGTTTTTTCGATATTCTACTGTTCATCCCTGAAGAAGGGCAGGTTGGGCCACTTTTCGGACAACGTCTGAAACCTGCAAAAGCCGATCTGTCATCGGCGTGCTGCGTCGCCAGACCATGCCAACTTTTCTCATGGGCTGAGGAGCCGCGAAATGCGCCACTGAAACCGACGCCGACCGTGTTTCAACCGGAACGGCGATTTCAGGGATAAGGGTCACGCCGATCCCGGCACCGACCATTTGCACCAAAGTTGTCAGTGAACTTCCATCAAGGCTCTCGCGTGGCAGGGCAGATTGAATGTTGCAAAACGACAGGGCCTGATCGCGAAAACAATGCCCTTCTTCGAGCAGCAACAGGCGCATTTCGCGCAGGCTGCGACTGTCAGGAACCGGTTTGTCGTCGTCTTCGGCAGGGCGGACAAGCACAAACGCCTCATCAAACAATTCAACCTCTACAAATGCCGGTTCGGATACGGGCAGGGCCAGAATAGCGGCATCCAACCGCCCCTCAGACAGCTCTCGGATCAACTTTGACGTTTGAGTTTCGCGCAGTTGCAAGTCCATGCGTGGGTATTCATGGGTGAGATGCCCGATCAGTTTCGGCAAGAGATAGGGCGCAATTGTCGGAATGATCCCAAGGCGCAACCGTCCTGCAAGGTCTTGCTGGCTTGATCGGGCGAAATCACCCAAATCATCGACCGAGCGCAAAATATCTCGGACACGTTCGGCAATTTCTTCACCAAAGGCCGTCAGGCGCACTTGTCGTGCGCTGCGTTCAAACAGGGGAACACCCAGGTTTTCCTCCATTTCCTTGATCTGCACCGACAAGGCTGGCTGCGAAATCGAACAGGACTCGGCTGCACGTCCGAAATGGCCCAACCGCGAAAGGGCGTCAAAATAACGAAGCTGGCGTAGGGTGAGATTTGTCATAGGTAAAAATTATCATAGCAATCGGAAAATGCAATTTTTTATTATTGAAAACCTTTGTTAACATCAATTCAACGACGCTTCATAAAAGATTCTCTTATTTAGGTAGAGTTGTCAGAAGCCGCGCGTTCGAAAATAGCCAATATAGCGATCTAGGGAGAGCAAAATGGACGGAAACAATATCGGAAAATGCCCAGTGATGCATGGTGCGACCAATGTCAGCATGCGATCAAACAGCGACTGGTGGCCTAACCAACTCAATCTGAGGATTCTGCATCAGAACTCCTCTAAATCCGATCCTATGGGCACAGATTTCAACTATGCCGACGAATTCAAAAAGCTCGACCTGAAAGCGCTGAAAGAAGATCTCTATGCGCTGATGACCGACAGCCAGGACTGGTGGCCTGCTGACTATGGCCACTATGGCGGGTTCTTCATCCGCATGGCGTGGCACAGTGCTGGCACATATCGCACCGCAGATGGTCGCGGTGGCGGCGGCACAGGACAACAGCGTTTTGCGCCATTGAATTCGTGGCCGGACAACGGCAACCTTGATAAAGCGCGTCGTTTGCTTTGGCCGATCAAACAGAAATACGGCAACAAGATTTCATGGGCTGACCTGATGATCCTCGCAGGGAACTGCGCGATTGAATCGATGGGCGGCACCACATTCGGCTTTGCCGGTGGGCGCGCCGACGTCTGGGAGCCGGAAGAGGATGTCTATTGGGGCGCTGAAACCGAGTGGCTCGAAGAAAGCGGCGGCGCAAACAGCCGTTACTCTGGCGAGCGTGATCTCGAAAACCCTTTGGCTGCGGTTCAGATGGGGCTGATCTATGTGAACCCGGAAGGTCCCGACGGACAGCCCGACATTCTGGCCTCTGGGCGTGACATTCGCGATACATTTGCGCGCATGGCAATGAACGACGAAGAGACCGTTGCGCTGGTTGCGGGTGGTCACACTTTCGGCAAGGCGCACGGGGCAGGGGATCCTGCGCTGGTCGGCCCCGAGCCGGAAGCCGCCGGTATCGAAGAAATGGGCCTTGGCTGGATCAATGCGCTGGGCACAGGTCACGGTGGTGACACAACCACCTCTGGTATCGAAGGTGCATGGACCGCCAACCCGACCCAGTGGGACAACGGTTATTTCGACCTGCTGTTCGGCTATGATTGGAACCTGACCAAATCGCCTGCAGGCGCTTGGATCTGGGAACCCGTCGGCGTGGACGAAGATCACATGGCCCCTGCCGCACACGATGCGAGCCAGAAGGTTAAAACCATGATGACCACCGCCGACATGGCGATGCGCATGGATCCGATCTATGGGCCGATCTCACGCCGCTTCCATGAGAACCCGGAAGAGTTTGCAGACGCTTTTGCACGCGCCTGGTTCAAGCTGACACACCGCGATATGGGACCCCGGTCGCTGTATCTGGGTGAAGAAGCCCCTGCTGAAGAACTGTTGTGGCAGGACAACGTACCAGCAGTGGATCACGCACTGGTGGATGATGCGGACATTGCGGACCTGAAGGCACGCCTTGCTGCGTCCGGCCTGACCACCGCCGAAATGGTTTCGACCGCTTGGGCGTCGGCATCGACATTCCGTGGCTCGGACAAGCGTGGCGGTGCCAATGGTGCCCGTATTCGTCTTGAACCTGCGCGCGGTTGGGCTGCAAACCAACCCGAGCAACTGGCCCGTGTACTGGGTGTGCTCGAAGGCATTCAGGCCGATTTCAACGGCGCGGCGTCTGGCGGCAAGAAAATCTCAATGGCGGATCTGATCGTTCTGGCAGGCAGCGCAGGGATCGAACAAGCCGCCAAAGCGGGTGGACATGATATTGCGGTTCCGTTCACTGCGGGACGTACTGATGCCAGCCAAGAGCAAACCGATGCAGACAGCTATGGTGTTCTTGAGCCCGAAGCAGACGGGTTCCGCAACTATCAGCGCACGGCCTTTACCATCTCGCCAGAAGAGCTGTTGGTCGACAAAGCACAGCTGTTGACCCTTACGGCCCCTGAAATGACAGCGTTGGTTGGTGGTCTGCGGGTTCTGGACACGAACCATGGCGGAACGGCACATGGGGTTTTCACGGATCGTGCAGGTACGCTTAGCAATGATTTCTTCGTCAACATCACGGATATGGGCGTTGTTTGGTCCGCGTCCGAAACAGAGGGTGTCTATGAGGGCAAAGATCGCGCAAGCGGGGCGGTCAAATGGACCGGAACCCGTGTTGATCTGGTTTTCGGTTCAAACTCGCAACTGCGCGCTATCGCAGAGGTCTATGCTCAGGATGATGCGAAAGAAAAGTTCGTCAGTGATTTTGTCGCTGCATGGGTCAAGGTCATGGAAGCCGACCGTTTTGATCTGAACTAAGTGCTTTCAAAAGATGAATTGGGGCGCGGCCATTGCTGGTCGCGCCCCGTTTCGTTTCTCTTATCTGTGTCAAAGCCCAGAGCCGGATCAATCGCTGTTTTTCAAAAGCAGACCGGCCACATAACGTGCCTCTTCCCGCGCATGGGCGGCATTTAGCGGGGCGGTAGATTGCGCGGCTTCCAACCAGACCCCGTCCATATAGCATTGCAATGCTTCGCGCAGGGCTTCTCGACGTTCGTGAGGAACCAGGGATCGCAATTCCGCGCGAAAATGGCTGGTGACGCGCGCACGGTTGATTCGATGCAGCCGCGCGAGCGAGTCGGTGTAGGGCGCGCTGGCCCAGAACTGCATCCAGAAGTTACAGTGCGCGACGGTATAAAACCGGTCATCAAAGTTTGCATCCAGCACAGCAATAAGGCGATCGCGTGGAGTTTGCGCAGTTGCGTATCGCTCGAGCATCGCGGTCTTCAGCAGGTTGAGAAGGCGCAGCATCGTCGCCTCCATCAGGTTTTCCTTGGTGCCGAAATAGTAGTTGATGCTCGCCGCGGTCGTACCGACCTCTTGGGCGATTTCCGTCATAGTGACAGCAGCATAGCCCCGTTTATGCACCGCGGTGATTGTCGCGGTGATCAGTTCGTCATGCCGAATATCTCGAATTCTTTGCCTGCCCATGAAGAGCATTCTCGCAAGCCCTACGCGCACTCGCAACAGGTTTTGTGCCGCATTCTTCGTGTAAAAACTTGAATGATCATTTAAAAAACTATTTTGGCATTTAGATAAATCCTGCTAGGGTCCCATTCCATCATAAACATGGGGCCAAAAGGTCCCAGAATGAGGGACATTTTAATGCTCACAACGATCCTTTCAGTGGGGATACTGCTGGCCTTTGCGCTGATTGCGTTTTGCCTGATCAAGTGGTGGGGCGTGCGCAACGTCGGCGTCACACCCGTTCACCTTTTCACGTTCATTGCGATCTTGTTCACTTCGGGTCTGGATGTGGGGCTCATCATGTTCCCCCTGACCGAATTTCCGGTCTATGCCGATACTGCAGCGGCCCCCGAATACGGGTTTGCCAACCCGCTTGCGATCGAGTTCGGGTTCTGGGGCTTTTTGATCTGGGGCTTCTATTTCCTGACCGCGTTCTATTTCTGTGTGATCGAACCGCGCGTCGGTTTCTTTGAAATTCCTGTTGTGAAGCTGATCAACAACATCGTCATTTTGGGCACCTGTGCGTTTACCGGTTACCTGTTCCTGACGTATCTGCCGTTTTATGCGACAGGGATCATCGGTGACGGTGAAACGCTAAGCTGGCACTTTTACGCCATTGTGTTTCTTACAATTGCTTTGGCAACGTACAGCTCGACGGATATCAAATATGTCCGCGTTCTGTCCTTGGCGTCGACCTGGCTGTTCTTTGCGTTGATCGCGGGAATGTGGGCCGCCGCCGCCATGGGCTTTGACGGGTTGCTGGGCACTATGGGTCTTGTTGGGGAATACTTCACCAACATCGACAAGTTTGTTCTGCCCATCAATGACTATCACCAGTTTTATCTGTTCTGGTGGTTCGCCTGGTCGATCATGATTGGCCAGTTTACCTCGCGTTTTGTGGGCGGGCTGAAAACATGGCAGGTGCTTCTGGCGCTTCTGATTTTCCCGTCGATCCCGTTGTTGGTCTGGTTCTCTGTGTTGCACTACTACTGGGCAAACGAATTGGCGACCGGAGGCCTTATTGCGATATCGATGCTGGTGGTTGGCGTAACCTTCGTCATCAACTCGCTCGACTCCTTGATCCGCCTTTATACCGACAACCTGAACCTGACCTCAGAACGTCTTGGTAAACCGGTTTATCTGCTTCTGAATATTCTGGCCTTGTTTGGACTGGTCATCCTGTTCAAGTCGGGCTGGATGCAGATCGAATGGATCGGGTCGATCGTGATTGGCATCTACTTTGCCTGCGTCTTCTACATCGCGTTCTTCAAACGCAAAGAAGTCATGGCCATCACGTCTTCACCCGAAGATCGTAACCTCGATTTCCACAAAATCGAAACGACCCACTAAGCCAAAACGGGTCCGGCACTGGTCGGGCCCGTCTTATTCGTTTGGACCTTTTATCGATCAACCCAAGGCCGGAATTTGCGGCCGCAGCGGACGGAGCCTGAAAATGGAAACGCAACCGAAAGCCAGCCATTTTATCAATGGCACATATGTCGAAGATACCAACGGCACGCCGATTCCTGTGATCTATCCTGCGACGGGAGAGGTCATTGCAACCGTTTACGCGGCAACGCCAGAGGTGCTGGACCAAGCCGTTTCTGCTGCTCAGGCCGCACAAGAAGCATGGGGCGCGATGACGGGCACCGAACGCGGCCGCATCCTGCGCCGTGCCGCAGACCTGATGCGCGAGCGTAATCATGAACTGTCGGTTCTTGAGACCTATGACACTGGAAAACCCTTGCAGGAAACGCTGGTGGCGGATGCAACGTCTGGCGCGGATGCGCTGGAATATTTCGGTGGTCTGGCGGCGACCCTGACCGGCGAACATATCCCGCTGGGTGAGGATTGGGTCTATACCGTGCGCGAACCTTTGGGCGTCTGCGTCGGCATCGGCGCGTGGAACTATCCAACCCAAATCGCCTGCTGGAAGGGCGCGCCAGCGCTGGCCTGTGGCAACGCCATGATCTTCAAACCCTCCGAAACCACGCCGCTTTGCGCGCTGAAAGTTGCGGAAATCCTTGTCGAGGCAGGCTTGCCTGCGGGTCTTTACAATGTGGTGCAGGGCATGGGCGAAGTGGGTGGTGCGCTTGTCACCGATCCGCGCGTCGACAAAGTGTCGCTGACGGGGTCTGTTCCAACAGGTAAAAAGGTGTATGCGGCTGCCGCATCCGGCATGAAACATGTCACCATGGAACTGGGCGGCAAATCACCTTTGGTGATTTTTGACGATGCTGATCTCGACAACGCCGTTGGCGGTGCGATCAATGGTAATTTCTATTCCTCGGGTCAGGTCTGTTCGAACGGCACCCGCGTGTTTGTCCAGAAGGGTATCAAGGAAGCTTTCCTGAAACGGCTGGCCGAGCGTCTCGAAAATGCCGTGCTGGGCGATCCTTTGAACGAAGACACCAACTTTGGCCCGATGGTTTCGGAACGCCAGATGGAAATCGTCAAAAGCTATATCGCAAAGGGCAACGAAGAAGGCGCGCGCCTTGTTGCGGGTGGCGGGCAGCTGGACAAGGATGGATTTTGGCTCGAGCCGACCGTGTTTGCCGATGTGACCGATGATATGACCATCGCCCGCGAAGAGATCTTTGGGCCGGTCATGGCGGTTCTGGATTTCGAAGACGAGGCCGAAGTCATCGCACGTGCCAATGATACCGAATATGGCCTGTCTGCCGGTGTCTTTACCAATGACATCAGCCGCGCCCACCGCGTGATTGGCAAGCTGCAAGCAGGCAGCTGTTTTATCAACTCGTACAATGACGCACCCGTGGAAGCGCCCTTTGGCGGGGTAAAGGCGTCCGGTGTTGGCCGCGAAAACTCAAAAGAAGCCATCCAGCATTATAGCCAGGTGAAATCCGTCTATGTGCGCATGGGTGATGTAGAGGCGGCGTTCTAAGCACGCTTTTGAACAAGACCAACCCGTCGCTTTGCTCAAGAAAGGGCGGGCTTGAGGAGAAGAAAATGCAAGCGGATTACGTAATCGTAGGAGCAGGGTCAGCAGGCTGCGCAATCGCCTATCGCCTGTCAGAAGCCGGTGAAAAGGTCCTTGTGATCGAACATGGGGGCACGGATGCCGGCCCGTTGATCCAGATGCCTGCCGCTCTGAGCTATCCCATGAATATGGGGCTATACGATTGGGGGTATAAAACCCTTCCCGAACCACATCTGGGGGGGCGGTCACTGGTCACCCCGCGCGGCAAGGTGGTCGGTGGATCAAGTTCGATCAACGGCATGGTCTATGTACGCGGCCACGCCGGAGACTATGACCATTGGGAAGAAAGCGGTGCAACCGGCTGGGGCTATGCCGATGTGCTGCCCTATTTCAAACGCATGGAAAGCTGGCACGATTGTGATCAGGGAGGTGATCCGGATTGGCGTGGCAAGGACGGCCCGCTGCATATCACGCGCGGGCCCCGCGATAACCCGCTGCATGATGCCTTTGTCGAATCCGGACGTCAGGCCGGATACCCCGTGACCTCAGACTATAACGGTGAACAACAAGAGGGCTTTGGCCCGATGGAGATGACCGTTTGGAAAGGGGTGCGCTGGTCAGCGGCAAACGCCTATCTCAAGCCCGCCCTGAAGCGGGACAATTGCGAGATGATCCGCGGCCTTGCGCGCAAGGTTGTGATCGAAAACGGTCGCGCAGTCGGGGTTGAAATCGAACGGGGCGGCAAAGTCGAAGTGATCCGCGCCGAAAAAGAGGTAATCCTGTCTGCGTCGTCTTTGAATTCGCCCAAGTTGTTGCTGCTCTCGGGCATTGGCCCTGCACAGGATCTGGCCAAGCACGGCATTGACGTGGTGGCAGATCGCCCCGGTGTGGGCAAAAACCTGCAGGATCACCTCGAGCTGTACCTGCAAGTGGCCAGCAAGCAACCGATCACCCTTTACAAATACTGGAACCTGATCGGCAAAGGCATGATCGGGGCCCAGTGGTTGTTCACGAAAAAGGGGCTTGGTGCCTCGAACCAGTTTGAAAGCGCCGCCTTCATCAGATCGAAAGAGGGTGTCAAATATCCCGACATCCAGTACCACTTCCTGCCGATTGCCGTGCGTTATGACGGTCAGGCCGCCGCAGAGGGGCATGGTTTTCAGGCCCACGTCGGCCCAATGCGCAGCCCGTCGCGCGGAGAGGTCACACTGGCCAGCAGCGATCCCAAAGACGCGCCGAACATCCTGTTCAACTATATGGCGCACGAGGAAGATTGGGAGGATTTCCGTAAATGCATACGCCTCACACGCGAAATATTTGCGCAAGAGGCGTTCAAACCGTTTGTGAAGCATGAGATCCAGCCCGGCGATGCGGTGCAGTCCGACGAGGAACTGAATGCCTTTATCAAAGAGCATGCCGAAAGCGCCTATCACCCCTGTGGCACCTGTATGATGGGCGCCAAGGATGATCCCATGGCCGTTGTCGATCCCGAATGCAGGGTCATCGGTGTGGACGGCTTGCGTGTTGCGGACAGTTCCATTTTCCCGCGGATTACCAACGGAAACCTGAATGGTCCGTCCATCATGACCGGGGAAAAAGCCGCTGATCATATCTTGGGGAAAACCATGTTGCCGCCTGCAAATGACGTGCCATGGTTCAATCCGGATTGGAAAACCAGCCAACGCTAAAAAAGGTGACTCAATCGTCTGTTTTTTGATCCCTGTCAAAGTCTCTGGTCCCCGACCAAAGCTAACGTTCAGAGGAACAAGAAAAGGAGCGCAAACAATGTCTCACGTCCCCCATGAACTCGCCGAGGAATTTCCGGAATTCGTCGAAAAGATGAGCGAACTGAAAGTTTCAGATGCCCATTTTGCGAAGATGTTTGACGACTATCATGAACTCAATCGCAAGGTGCACCGCGCCGAGACCAACGTCGAGCCTCGGGAAGAGTTGTCAGAAGTTGACCTGCGCAAGCGGCGTGGCTCGCTGAAAGACGAGATCTATGCCTATCTCAAGGCGCTTTGATCGATAAAACGCCAAAGGCGCGGCAGGGTATCGGATCTCCAGAGATCTGAGTGACCTGCACCTTTGACAGCGAAAAAATCCTTGTTGGATGTAGGGGCGGCAGAGAAAATCTGTCGCCCCTGTTCTATGGGGATCAGCGTATCGTTGGTGCCGTGCAGGATCAGCAGGCGCACATCCAGTGCGGTTTCGGCGCGCTCAAGGCTGTGCCAAGTGTTTGAAATCTTCTCTGCCATTGCGCCGGTGCCGGGATAGTGGAATTCGGCCAAATCGGGGATCGATGTGAACGGGGCCTCGAGGATTATCGCTGCCGGTTTGCGGGGGGCAATCCGGTCTGCAAGGGCAATCGAAACAGCGGTGCCCAAGGATTCGCCATAGATCACCAGCGCCGTGTTTTCCGCAATGGCATCATAGACCTCGATCGCGTCCGAAATGAGCGCCTTTTCGGAAGGAGTGCCGTCGCTGCCAGATGAGCCGCGATAGCCCATCGCGACAAGCCCATACCCTCTGTCGATAAAGCGCTTGAACCGGCCGGACCGGCTGGCGAGGTTTCCGGCGTTCCCATGTAGGTAAAAGAGTGTCGGCTTGTTCTCGGCGGCTTTGGTTGTCCAGATCACCACTTCGGATGCGCCAACAGACTGGCGATGGGCGCGCACCTCTGGCAGCCCCAGAGATGTGGGCGACACTTCTGTTGAATCAAACGGATAGATAATCCACCGTTCGGCCATATTGCCCAAGGCAACGGTCCCCAGCACCAAAATGCCCAGCACCAGAATTAATCGAAAAACTATACGCATCGCGGGTTGTTTCTTTCTTGAGGCGATCCAGGCGGCAAAGATTGTCAGCCGACTTCATAGGGCAAAATACCCCGTTCGTTTTCATTGATAGTCAACTGGCGCTCAAGCGGGGGGACAGACCGTTGGTGACAATCGGCACGCTCGCAGATACGGCATGAGATCCCGATCGGCGAAAAGGCCTCTGGCATCGACATATCCATGTGATCTGCATAGACCAAGGCGTCCGCGTGGCGGATTTCGCAGCCCAAGGCGATGGCGTACCGTCGAACCGGCGCACCATAGTGTCCGCCCGTTTTCGAGACGTCCCGCGCAAGGCTGAAGTAACGCACACCATCAGGGGTTTCCGCCAGCTGGCGCAAGAACCGTCCGGGGGTTTCAAAGGCGCGGTGCACATTCCAGAGCGGGCAGGCGCCCCCGAAACGGGCAAACTGCAATCGGGTGGCCGAATGGCGTTTGGTAATTGTACCCGCTTGATCGACCCGCACAAAAAAGAACGGGATTCCTTTGGCCCGCGGGCGTTGCAGCGTCGAAAGGCGGTGGGCGACTTGTTCAATCGAGGCGCCAAACCGGTTGGCCAGAATTTCAAGATCATGGCGCGTCTCGCGGGCGGCCATCAGAAATATCTCATAGGGCATCATCGCAGCCCCCGCGAAATAGTTGGCGAGGCCGATTTTGGCGATGGCGCGGGCGGCGTCGGTTTGAAAACGCGCAAAATCCAAAGTGGCTTCCAAGAGTTTGCCCGACAGCAACAGCGCCACCTGCAACAGCATCTGGAATGTCTGGGTTTCGGTTGTGGCGCGGCCCGAAATGAAAAGGGTACGAGAGTTCGGATCAAAATGGCGAAGCTGGTCCACATCCGCGATTTCAACGGACACGCCTTTGGAGTTGAGGGCATTTATGGCACCGCGCCGGATGCCGCCTTCTGATTTCGCGCGTTTGGCAAAGTTTTCGGCGGCGCGGTCAACGGCATCAATATAGTTGTCGCAATAGTGAAAGAAGTCGCGCACCTCGTCCCATGGGCTGGGCTGCATTTGCACATCCTGACGGCCCAGAGCTTCGTCAAGCGAGGCCAGCCGTTCGTGCGTTTGGCGATAGGCGCGATGCAGTTCGAGAAACGCTCGCGCCAGTGCCGGCGCGTTAGACGCGGTGAGACGCAAATCGGCAAGCGGGGCGGTCGTGTCGGCAAGGACGGGATCGGCCATTGCTTCGCGCATGTCGCTGACAAGGCGTTCGCTGTCGCCGGTGCTGAGTTCGGTCACATCCAGACCGAATTCCTGCGCCAATGCCAAAACAACCGTGGTCGACACCGGTCTGTTGTTGTTCTCCATCTGGTTCAAATAGGGCAGGGACACACCCAGCTTCTGTGCGAATTCCTTTTGGGTGAGCCCGAGACGGGTGCGGATTTCGCGTAGCTTTGCGCCGGCATAGAGTTTTTGAGTGGCCATAGTTTCTGACGTCCATAAGCTGGTTTGCTGCTGCAAATATAGGTTTGCAAATCTTGCACGTCACCTGCTTTATGAGCGCACCACTCCCGCCATTTTCAGGGCCTGGTGGCCCTTGCCAAATGTTGGGCCACGCCGCGCGGTGCGCGGCGGTTGCGCGTCACGAAAAAAAAGAGGGATCACAGGCCCAGTTGGCGTTCACGCATCATGACGTATTGAATGGCCGCCACTGCAGACAGGGACGTGATAAGCATGATCCACAACAGGGGATAGGCTCCGCCCTCTGGGGTCAGCATGGCCCCTGCAAGCGCAGACAATCCAGCGCCACCGCCGATCATGATCGCGCCGGACAGACCCGAAGCGGTTCCGGCCAGATGAGGGCGCACAGACAGGGCGCCCGCGGTTGCGTTTGGAATGCTCATCCCGTTGCCAATGCCGACAAAGGTCATCAGGCCAAAGAAAACCTCGGCGCTGCCCGCGCCCAGAAGAAACAGAATGAGGGACAGCCCGACACCAAAGGCATTCACAAGGCAGCCCCAGTTGACCATTTGGTTCACTCCAAACCGGCTTGAATAGCGACCCGACAGAAAGTTCCCGACAAAGTATCCGACGGCGGGCGCACCAAAATAGAGGCCCATTTGTGAGGGGGGCATATCGAACAACACCGTCGCAACAAAGGGGGCCCCGCCGAGGTAGGCAAAGAATGCGCCGGACGAAAGGCCCGAAGCCAGTGAGTATCCCCAAAAACGCGGGCTGGTCAGAAGCTCGGGATATTCGCGAAATTGCTGCCCGAGCGTAAGGCCGCTTTGAGTGCCGGTTTCCCCGAGATCGGCCCAGGCCAGAAAGAGGATAAAGGCACCAACTCCAAAAAGCAGCCAGAAGTTGGCCTGCCAACCGAAGCTTTCGTCCAGAAAGCCCCCTATTGCAGGGCCGATCATGGGCACCACCGTCATGCCCATCGTGACATATCCGATCATCGAGGCGGCCTGGTCCTGAGGCACCATGTCCCGAATGACGGCGCGACTGAGAACCATCGCCACGACGATGACGGCCTGCATCATGCGGAACATCAAGAACAGTTCCGCGCTCGGCGCGAAGATACAGCCCAGCGTGGCCAGCAAAAACAGTGAAATCCCCCACAGGATTACGGGACGTCTGCCGATCTTGTCAGAAATAGGCCCAACAAAGATTTGCATCGCGGCATTTACAGCCAGATAGACCGCAACAGACAGTTGCATGATGTGATAATCTGTCTGGAAATGCTCGGTCATCCGAGGCAGTGACGGCAGGAAAATGTTCATGCTCAACGCAGAGACGCCTGCGAGCAGGGTAAGTGTCAAAACATGAGGGGGCGAGTGTCGGTGTAAAAAACGACCACTGGGTAAATCGCGCATGAGCAGAACCTATGACCGGCGCAGGGTGAAGGAAAGTACCTGTTATGTGAATTAGCTAATTTGCAATATTCTGCCTGATGGTTTTCCACTATTTGCAAATTTGCCGATTTTTACTTTATCCGGCACCGCTCAGGTCCTATTGTCCGCCTAAATTTAAGGGGACTTATCATGAAAGACATCCTCCAGGAACTGGAAGAGCGCCGCGAAGTAGCACGGCTGGGTGGCGGTCAGCGTCGTATCGACAGCCAGCACGCAAAAGGCAAGCTGACGGCACGTGAACGTATCGAGCTGCTGTTGGACGAGGACTCGTTTGAAGAGTTCGATATGTTCAAATCGCACCGCTGTACGGATTTTGGCATGGAAGCCGAAAAGCCCGCAGGCGACGGTGTGATCACCGGCTGGGGCACGATCAATGGCCGTCTCGTCTATGTCTTTTCGCAAGACTTTACCGTGTTTGGTGGCTCCCTTTCGGAAACCCACGCGGAAAAGATCTGCAAAATTCAGGACATGGCTGTTCAGAATGGGGCGCCCATCATCGGTCTGAATGACTCGGGCGGTGCGCGTATTCAGGAAGGTGTTGATTCACTGGCAGGCTATGCCGAGGTGTTCCAGCGCAACATTATGGCCTCGGGCGTTGTTCCCCAGATTTCGGTTATCATGGGCCCATGCGCCGGTGGTGCCGTGTATTCGCCAGCCATGACCGACTTTATTTTTATGGTCAAAGACACCTCTTACATGTTCGTAACGGGCCCCGATGTGGTCAAGACCGTCACAAACGAAGTTGTGACCGCAGAAGAACTTGGCGGTGCGTCGACACACACCAAGAAATCGTCAGTTGCCGATGGCGCGTTCGAAAACGATGTCGAAGCTCTGGCCGAGGTGCGCCGTCTGGTCGACTTCCTGCCGCTGAACAACCGCGAAAAACCACCTGTGCGTCCCTTCTTTGACGAGCCGGGCCGGATCGAAACATCGCTGGATACGCTTGTTCCCGAGAACCCGAACACGCCTTACGACATGAAGGAACTGATCGCCAAAGTTGCGGACGAAGGTGACTTTTACGAAATTCAGGAAGATTACGCCAAGAACATCATCACGGGCTTCATTCGCCTTGAGGGTCAAACCGTGGGTGTCGTTGCAAACCAGCCGATGGTTCTGGCCGGATGTCTGGATATCGATTCGTCACGCAAGGCCGCGCGGTTTGTGCGCTTCTGTGACTGTTTTGAAATTCCAATCCTGACACTTGTGGACGTTCCGGGCTTCTTGCCAGGTACCTCGCAGGAATATGGCGGTGTTATCAAACATGGTGCAAAGCTGTTGTTTGCTTATGGCGAAGCGACCGTTCCGAAGGTGACCGTGATTACACGCAAAGCCTATGGTGGGGCCTATGACGTTATGGCGTCCAAGCACCTGCGCGGTGACTTTAACTATGCCTGGCCAACCGCGGAAATCGCTGTGATGGGTGCCAAAGGCGCAACCGAGATTATCCACCGTGCCGATCTGGGGGATGCAGAAAAGATCGCGGCTCACACCGCCGATTACGAAAGCCGGTTCGCCAACCCGTTTGTGGCTGCCGAGCGTGGCTTTATCGACGAGGTGATCCAGCCGAAATCGACACGTCGCCGCGTCTCTCGTGCGTTTGCGTCCCTGCGCAACAAAAAGCTCGAGAACCCGTGGAAGAAGCACGACAACATCCCGTTGTAAGGCTGAATCGATCGGGCGGAGAGGTTCTCTTCGCCTGATCGGGTAGGGCGGGCATCGTCCCGCCGCACGGAGATGACATGACCCGACTTTGGAAAAATCAGGCATTTACGATCGCGCATGCGGATGAGGGGAAATTCGAGGGTGCCGGACTGCGTCCGTTTTTCGAATACCGTCAGCTGGGGATCAAGGAAGCCACCAAGGGTCAGTTCGGGGCGCATGTCATCCGCGCGGTTCCCGGCATGGAAAGCCCGGCTTCGTGGCACAGTCACACGCTGGATTTCCAAATGGTTTACGTGACCAGAGGCTGGGTCGTGTTTGAATACGAAGGGCAGGGCGAACACATGCTGCGCGAAGGTTCGTGCGTACTGCAGCCCCCCGGCATCAAGCACCGTGAGGTGCGTCATTCCGACGACATGGAGCTGATCGAAATCGTCAGCCCCGCAGAATTTGAAACCACGAACGAGGACGCCCCCGAGTGACACGCAAAGGTTGGCATATTCAGCGCAAGGACGACACGGTTACCGTGGCGCGTCGTCTGCCTGCGCGGTTTGATGTGTCAGCGTGCACTGTGATGCCTTCTGGCGGTCGTTTGCGGCTGGCGCAGCAGATCCGTCAGGACATGTGGCGACGGTTGCAAAATCTCCGTGGTTTTTCTCCTGTGGTTGAGGTAAAGGATGTTAACGGCGCATTGCAGGTGACTGCGGGTGGCAGCATTGACGGCCCCTTTCCACGTGCAAGCATTGAGGAAAAGCTCGCCACCTTGTTGGCTGATCCAGACCTACGCACTCGCTGGAGCGCACAGTCCGCGCATCGCGAGGTCCGTCATGGGTAGGATCGCCGCTAAGATGTATGCTGGCGTGTTTACGACTTTCGCCGCGATAGGAGGGGCCCAATCGGGCGCGGCCATGGCCGGGGATTTGGAGGAGTTCCCGGTCGTGCCCTCTGGCTTCAAAGTACATCTTCAGGAACTGATTTTCGAAACGCGACAGGACAGCAGCCGTGTGGCGCGCTTCCGGTTTGTGATGCCGATCATCGGGCAAGAGGGCATCACCTTTGACTCGGTTGCCGGTGATTTTGATGTCCTGTGCGCCTCTCATGCGGTGCCTGCTTTGCGCAATGCAGAGGAAGATGTAGATCAGGTCATCATCTCTCTGGCGGACCGGGAAACCGAATTTGGTGTCATTTCATCCGTTGCCACCCAGTATTTCGAGGCTTACAGCATCGAAAACGACGCCTGTATCTGGGAGGGTTTCTGATGATACCACAATATCTTGCGCATGGTTGGAATGAACAGCCACGAAATGCGGCTTTGTTGCCACAGCACATGAGCTTGGGCCGCTATGTGTATATTTTTACGTCTGAATCTAGTATCTTTGGCCGTGGCGGCCTTTGGGCTGCTATGCATAAACTCATGAGGCAGGCAGGGGAAACTACCCCTGTTTACAAGAACTGGAGAAAGACATGTCGCACAGCGTCAAAGCTTTGCTGGCCCTTGGTCTGGTTGCATTCGTTGCAGCCTGCGCAGACACAGCACCCGTTGAAGAATACGTCGTGGTCGAGCCCGCACCGATCTCGCAAGAACCGGTCTACACCGGCAAATACAAATAATTCTGCCCTTTGGGCTGGACGGGCTTCGCGGCCCGTCCCCTTTTCGCATCGCTCCCTTCAACACATGGAGGACGTGGCATGCTGAAACATCGCGGTTTCCCCGGACGGCTGACCGGCACAGATTTCCAATTCATCATTCGACGCGCAAACCCCAAGGGGGTAACGCCGATCACACGACGCGAACGTTTTCGCGACCGCAGACCGGCCGACCGCCGTGCGGATGCCGGCTTTATGAAAGCCCTTTGGGAAAACTTTGGCGATCAACCGTTTGAGCGCGGCAATCTTGATGCCGGTCGTCTGAGCTGGTTGTTCGAAAGAGAAGTTGTTGCAGCTGAAGATCCGTTTGATCCCTCAAGCTATGAAGCCCTGCTCGTCATCGATGTTGATGTCGCGCGCGCGTCCTTTCCGGATGCCTTCGAAGACGAGGGGGACTGGGCGTGATCTTGCCGATGGATTCTACATATGCGCAAGAAGCGGCTCAGATGTCGATCCAGCAAGACATGTCTGTTGCCGATGCGGCGTCCAGACTGAATACTTTGGGTATGGAGGTTGGGCTTACCAGGTCCCTCTTCAGTAACACCATTTTCCGTTACCCTTCCCTTTATGGATGGTCCGGTGCTTTCACCGGATCATCCCTTTTTTCCACAGATGCCCCACAGCCCTTGGCTGATGGCCCGTCCCAAGAGGATCGGACCTGTGGTTCTCCGGATACATTGAAATCAGCGCGGACGGCCTTTGGTCCTGTGCCGCGTGGCACCTGCGCCGTGCCGTCCCCGGACGATTTCAAACTGGCCCGCTCGGTGCCGCCTTGTTTTGTGACCTACAGAACAGGTGCTGCCCGACCCGCCACCCCCCCAATTGCAGCGGACGCCCTGTTGGGCCCGCTCAGTCAAACAAGTGCTCGCCGCGCCCCCACGGCGTCTGCGGCGCTTTTCGTATCCACAGCCACGCGGGGCACCGCGGGCCAAGAACCAGAAGGGACATCCAATGTTCGATAAGATCCTGATTGCCAACCGTGGCGAGATTGCCTGCCGTGTGATCAAGACGGCCCGTAAAATGGGTATCAAAACTGTCGCTATCTATTCAGATGCCGACAAACAGGCGCTGCATGTGCAAATGGCAGACGAAGCTGTGCACATTGGACCGCCCCCTGCGAACCAGTCTTATATCGTCATCGACAAGGTGATGGACGCGATCCGTAAGACCGGCGCACAAGCCGTGCACCCCGGATATGGTTTCTTGTCCGAAAACTCGAAATTTGCCGAGGCTTTGGCCGCTGAAGGCGTTGCGTTTGTTGGCCCACCAGTAGGCGCAATCGAGAAAATGGGCGACAAAATCACGTCCAAGAAGATCGCAAAAGAAGCAGGCGTTTCGACTGTTCCGGGATACATGGGTCTGATCGAAGACGCAGACGAAGCCGTGAAGATTTCGAACGAAGTCGGATACCCCGTGATGCTGAAAGCCTCTGCCGGTGGCGGTGGTAAAGGGATGCGGATTGCGTGGAATGACGAAGAAGCCCGCGAAGGGTTCCAGTCTTCCAAAAACGAAGCAGCAAGCTCGTTTGGTGATGACCGTATCTTCATCGAGAAATTCGTGACCCAGCCGCGCCACATTGAAATTCAGGTTCTGTGCGACAGCCACGGCAACGGCATTTATCTGGGCGAGCGCGAATGTTCGATCCAGCGTCGCCAGCAAAAGGTTGTTGAAGAAGCCCCGTCGCCCTTCCTTGATGAAGCGACACGCAAAGCGATGGGTGAACAGGCTGTAGCCCTTGCCAAAGCGGTGGATTACTCGAGTGCAGGCACCGTGGAGTTCATCGTCGATGGCGATCGCAATTTCTATTTCCTCGAGATGAACACGCGTTTGCAGGTGGAACACCCTGTAACCGAGTTGATCACGGGCGTTGACCTTGTTGAGCAGATGATCCGCGTTGCCAATGGCGAGCCGCTTTCGATCTCGCAAGACGACATCAAGTTGAACGGCTGGGCGATTGAAAACCGTCTCTATGCCGAAGATCCATATCGTAACTTCCTGCCTTCGATCGGCCGTTTGACACGCTATCGTCCGCCAATGGAAACCGCTGCCGGTCCTCTGTTGGAAAACGACAAGTGGCAAGGTGATGCGCCCGCAGGTGCAATGGCCGTCCGCAATGATACCGGCGTCTATGAAGGCGGCGAAATCTCGATGTATTACGATCCGATGATTGCCAAGCTTTGCACATGGGCACCGACCCGTGATGAAGCCATCGAAGCAATGCGCAATGCGCTGGACGGTTTCGAAGTAGAAGGCATCGGCCACAACCTGCCTTTCCTTGCGGCCGTGATGGATCATCCGATCTTTATCTCGGGCGATATGACCACTGCCTTTATCGAAGAACAGTATCCAGAAGGCTTTGAAGGTGTTGAACTGCCCGAGGCAACACTGCGCAAGATCGCAGCCTCTGCCGCCGCAATGCACCGCGTCGCGGAAATCCGTCGTACCCGTGTTTCGGGTCGCATGGACAACCACGAACGCCGCGTCGGAAGCAAATGGGTTGTGTCGCTTCAGGGCGTCGACTTTGAAATGAAGGTCAAAGCCGACAAGAAGGGATCAACAGTCAAATTCGCAGATGGCACGAAAGTGCGCATCGCTTCCGACTGGACCCCGGGTGACAAGCTGGCCACTATTTCTGTGGACAAGGAAACTCTTGTTTTGAAGGTCGGCAAGATCTCGGGCGGGTTCCGCATCCGCAGCCGTGGCGCAGATCTCAACGTGCATGTGCGCACCCCGCGTCAGGCCGAGCTGGCAAAACTGATGCCGGAAAAAGTTGCCCCTGATACATCGAAGCTTTTGCTGTGCCCAATGCCCGGTTTGATCGTCAAGGTAGACGTCGAAGTAGGCGACACAGTTCAAGAAGGTCAGGCGCTGTGCAGTGTCGAGGCGATGAAAATGGAGAACATTTTGCGCGCCGAGAAAACAACAGTTGTGACCAAGATCAATGCCGCAGCGGGCGATAGCCTTGCCGTGGACGACGTGATCATGGAATTCGAATAAGCCAATGACTGCGCGCACCCATATGTCTTCGGATCCAAAAGGGCTTTGCCCTCGGACCGAAGGGGTGCGCGTATCCTACCGGATCGGATCAGACCGGCGGTCGCGTTCTTCTTGCTGTCGCAGGGGCATCTTGTCGATGGAACGCGTGATTTCACGCACGTTCCAAGGCGCGGGTTTGCGCAAATACACGATGCCGTCTTTGCCCACCAACACCATCATGAACCCGCGCGGGCGCAGCTTTTCGCGCAACGCGCTTTGGCCAGAGGGGTCCGTGTCCGTGAGAACCACGACATCCCGGTCCCTGAGCATGTCGGGCTCTGCTTCGAGCAAAGCCAACTGCTGTTGGAAACGCGGGTCATCGGAACTGTCGGCAAAAACGACAATTGGACGTTTAAGCCAATGGAACTGGTCCAATGTGACTGTCGTGCCATCAATGAACAAAGCATCCTCGGGCGCTTTGGCATCGGTTGCCATGGCGCCGCTTCCGAGAAAAGCAATCAAAACAAACACTAGACGGTGCATCGGGGTCACTCCTGTTACAGCTCAATATAGGGCTGCACCGCACAATTCATAGGAAAAACCGGATCTTTCCCCTTCAGGACAGATCACGATAAGAGGACAACGATATGACCAAGAAAGAGGACTGGTCGGAACTTGCGGAAAAAGAACTCCGTGGCCGCCCGCTAGAGGATCTGACCTGGAACACGCTCGAAGGCATTCCGGTCAAACCGCTTTATACCGCTGAAGACACTGATGGTCTTGACCACATGAACACGATGCCGGGATTTGGCCCGTTCACCCGTGGCGTCAAAGCGACCATGTATGCAGGCCGCCCTTGGACCATTCGTCAGTACGCAGGTTTCTCGACCGCCGAAGAATCCAACGCCTTTTACCGTCGCAACCTCGCTGCGGGTCAGCAGGGTGTGTCGGTGGCCTTCGACCTTGCCACTCACCGCGGATATGACTCGGATCACCCGCGCGTCGTCGGCGATGTCGGCAAGGCCGGTGTCGCCATCGACAGCGTCGAGGACATGAAAATCCTGTTCGATGGTATTCCGCTGGACAAGGTGTCTGTGTCGATGACCATGAACGGCGCCGTTGTGCCGATCCTCGCCAGCTTTATCGTTGCCGGTGAAGAGCAGGGGCATGACAAATCGGTGTTGGCCGGAACCATTCAGAACGACATTCTGAAAGAGTTCATGGTGCGTAACACCTATATCTATCCGCCCGAGCCTTCGATGAAGATCATCTCGGACATCATCGAATACACATCGAACGAGATGCCGAAATTCAACTCGATCTCGATTTCCGGCTATCACATGCAAGAGGCAGGCGCGAACCTCGTGCAGGAACTGGCCTACACGCTGGCCGATGGTCGTGAATACGTGCGTGCTGCTATGAATGCAGGCATGGACGTGGACAAGTTTGCTGGCCGTCTGTCGTTCTTCTTTGCGATTGGCATGAACTTCTTCATGGAAGCCTCCAAGCTGCGTGCCGCACGTACGCTCTGGCACCGCGTGATGACAGAATTCGGCGCCCAGAACGAGCGTTCGAAAATGCTGCGCACCCACTGTCAGACATCGGGTGTCTCGCTGCAGGAACAAGACCCCTATAACAACGTGATCCGTACAGCATACGAAGCCATGTCGGCTGTTCTGGGCGGGACACAATCGCTGCACACCAACGCATTGGACGAAGCGATTGCCCTGCCGACCGACTTCTCGGCCCGTATCGCGCGAAACACACAGTTGGTTCTGCAGGAAGAAACCGGCGTGACCAACGTGGTCGATCCATTGGCTGGCTCTTACTATGTCGAAAGCCTGACCAATGACCTCATCGAAAAAGCATGGGCTTTGATGGAAGAGGTCGAGGAAATGGGCGGCATGACCAAGGCGGTTGCCTCGGGGATGCCTAAACTGCGCATCGAAGAAAGTGCCGCAACCCGTCAGGCGATGATCGACAAAGGCGACGAAGTCATCGTTGGCGTCAACAAGTACCGCAAGGAAAAAGAAGACGTCATCGACATTCTGGATGTGGACAACGTTGCCGTGCGCGAAAGCCAGATTGCACGTCTCGAGAAGATCCGCGCAGAACGTGACAGCGCAGCTTGCGATGCGGCATTGGCAGAATTGACCCGTGTGGCCAAAGAAGGTGGCAACCTGTTGGCCGCCGCTGTTGAAGCTGCCCGTGCCCGTGCATCTGTTGGAGAAATCAGCATGGCAATGGAAGAAGAATTCGGACGTCACCGCGCCGAAGTTAAAACGCTGGCAGGTGTCTATGGCGCTGCTTACGAAGGTGACGAAGGCTTTGCCGCGATCCAGAAGTCGGTTGAAGACTTTGCCGAAGCCGAAGGGCGTCGTCCCCGGATGCTGGTTGTGAAAATGGGGCAGGACGGTCATGACCGTGGCGCCAAAGTAATCGCAACAGCCTTTGCCGATATCGGCTTTGACGTGGATGTGGGTCCTTTGTTCCAGACACCGGACGAGGCCGCGCAGGATGCCGTTGACAACGACGTACACGTTGTAGGCATCTCGTCACAAGCTGCCGGCCACAAGACATTGGCGCCTCAGCTGATCGAAGCGTTGAAGAACAAAGATGCCGAAGACATCATCGTGATCTGTGGCGGTGTGATCCCGCAGCAGGATTACGACTTCCTGAAAAACGCAGGCGTTAAGGCGATTTTTGGACCCGGGACAAACATTCCCGAGGCGGCGCAGGATATCCTGAATATTATCCGCGAAACACGCTCCTAAAACAAAAGCGCCGGAGGAAACCTCCGGCGCGTGATCGTTGTATCATCGCTTTGATGGAAACGCGGCCCTGAAAGGGGCCGCGTTTTCTTATGCCGCGGCTTCGGCTTTTTCGTCTTCTTCCTCTTGGGCATTGCCCGCCATGCGCAGCAAAACATACCCAAGGATGCCGGACACCGCAGATCCGCCCAGCACACCCAGACGTACCTGATTCATCAGCTCAGGGCTGGCAAAGCTCAGACCGCCGATAAAGAGCGACATCGTAAACCCGATCCCGGCAAGACAGGCGACGCCATAAATGTGCATCCAGTTGGCGCCATGCGGCAAACGGGCTGCGCCCACTTTCACCATGATCCAAGTCAGGCCAAACACACCGATCTGTTTGCCGAGGATCAGGCCAAGCATAATACCAAGCGGCAAAGGCTGGCTTAGCGCTTCGAGAGAAATATCCCCCAGAACAACCCCCGCGTTTGCAAAAGCAAAGACCGGCACGATGAAGAAGTAAACGTAAGGTTCAAGCCCGTGTTCGATCCGGTGCAAGGGCGATTTGCCCCAACGGTCATACAAGGGAATGAAGAACGCCAGAACAACGCCCGCAAGTGTGGCATGAACGCCGGACTTCAACACCAGCACCCAAAGCACAATACCGACAAGCACAAACGGCGCCGTGCGGTGGATGCGTGCGCGATTCATAAGGAACAAGATAATCAGCGGAACAATCGCCATGACCAGAAAGTTAACCTTCAGGTCTGCCGTATAGAACAGGGCGATGATGATGATGGCACCGATGTCATCCAGAATGGCCAGCGTCAGCAGGAAGACCTTGAGCGAAGCAGGGGCCCGCGTGCCAACAAGGGCAAGGATACCCAGCGCAAAAGCGATATCCGTCGCTGCGGGAATAGCCCAGCCAGACAGGGTTTCTGGGCTGTCCCAGTTGAGATAGGCAAAGATCATGGCCGGCACTGCCATGCCGCCAATGGCCGCTGCACCGGGCAAGATGACATCGCGCGGGTTCTTTAGCTTGCCCTCAAGAAACTCGCGCTTCAATTCGAGACCGATCAGGAAGAAAAACACGGCCATCAGACCGTCGTTGATCCAAAGCACCATTGGCTTTTCGATGCCTTTGCCATTCATGGTAATGGCACCCATCGTGTCGAGGATGAAATTGTAGGTCGAAGACATGGGAGAGTTGGCGACAATCATGGCCAACGCCGCGGCCAGCATCAACATGATGCCCCCCGCTGCTTCGTGTTTGAAAAATCGATCTATGGCGGCGCTGAGCATTTCAATTCCTGTAAACTAAGGTCATCATATGCAAGATGGGGTTCTTGCTCTGACTGACAATACCAATAATTGGGGATTTGTATGCAATTTGATCACCTTGCTGTGGCTGGCGAGACACTTCAGGCCGCAGTGTCACATGTTGAGGACGCACTTGGGGTCAAAATGGCCCCCGGAGGGGTGCATGACCACTTTGGCACGCATAATCAATTGATCGGTTTGGCGGATGGATTGTACCTTGAGGCCATCGCGATCAACCCGAGTGTGCCCGCGCTGTCGTATCCGCGGTGGTTCGATCTGGATCGATTCCATGGTCAGCCGCGTATTTCGAACTGGATTTGCCGCGTGCCCGACATGATTGCCGCACTTGCGGACCTTCCCGACGGGGCAGGGACACCTGTTTCCCTGAAGCGCGGGGATTTGCGTTGGCAGATGGCCGTGCCCGCCAGTGGTATCCTGCCCTGCGACGGGGCCTTTCCAGCAATCATCGAATGGCAGGTGCCGACACCCCCCGGAGAAACTCTCGCGGCCTCGGGATGCAGTCTGACCCGTCTGGAGATTTCGCATCCGGAGGCCCGTTGGCTCGAAAAGGTCGTGCCCCTAAAAGACGATCGCGTTGTCTTTGCTTCGGGTGATCCTGACATGCGCGCGACTTTTGATACCCCGCACGGGCGCAGGGAATTGTCATGATCACCGTACGCCCGGGCAGTCGCGACGATGCTGTGGCGGTGTCCGATATCTGGAACCGGGAAATTCGCGAAGGCGTCAGCACCTTCAATTCCATCGAGAAATCTCGTGCGGAAGTCGAAGACCTGATCGAGGCGGCAGGAGATACCTTTCTGGTCGCCTTTGAAGAGGACAGGCTTCTTGGATTTGTCACCTATGGCCAGTTTCGCGGCGGGGTTGGATATGCTCATAGCATGGAACACACCATCCATCTTGCTGGGGTGGCCCGTGGCAAAGGCGTGGGGCGCCTGCTGATGGAGCGTATAGAAGACGTTGCCCGCAAAAAGAATGTGCACAGCTTGATTGCCGGAATCGCGGGTGAGAACGAAGCCGGGGTCGCCTTTCATGGTGCGTTGGGTTTTGTTCACGTGGCACGGGTGCCCGAAGTCGGGCGAAAATTCGGGCGGTGGATGGATTTGATCCTGATGCAGAAAATTCTGTGATGCAGCACTGACATTGCTGCGGTTGCGCGATAGGATACCTTCATGTCGATCTGGACCCGTATAAGTGATGCTGTTTCCGCACTCGCCAGTGGCGAGAGCCTTGCAACCGTTTTCGATAAACTGCGCACGCCACCCGAGCGTTCCGTGGCCTTTGCCATCGCGGTGGTTGCTTTGGGTGCGAAAATGGCCAAGGCCGATGGTCTTGTGACTCGTGACGAGGTCACGGCATTTCGCGAAGTCTTTCAGATTGCGCGCGCTGACGAAGAAGGCGCCGCGCGTGTCTTTAACCTTGCCCGACAGGACGTTGCCGGATTTGAAGAATATGCGTGGCGCATCAAAGGTCTGTTTCAACAGGACCACATCAGCTTTTGTGATTTGATGGAAGGTCTGTTCCACATCGCACTGGCCGATGGAGAGTATCACGAAAACGAAGACGTTTTCCTTGCGCGTGTGGCCGAAATCTTCGGCATGACAGATATTGAGTTTAAAGCGCTGCGGTCTCGATTTGTGCCCGAGGCAGAGCATGATCCCTATACTATTCTGGGGGTCACACCGGACATGTCCATCGCTGAAATCCGCAAGGTCTGGCGCCGTCTGGTGCGCGAAACCCACCCCGACAGCATGATGGCACGGGGCGTGCCCGAGGAAGCCATCCGTCTTGCCGAAAAACGGCTGATCGACATCAATCAGGCGTGGGATGAAATCAACGAGGCCGCCGCCTGATGCGCATCGCCACGTATAACGTGGAGTGGTTTACAAACCTGTTTGACGAGCAAGATCATCTATTGATGGATGACGGATGGTCCGGCCGGCAGGATGTGACCCGCGCCCAACAGATCGAGGCCTTGGGCATCGTTTTCACGTCTCTCGATGCGGATGCGATCATGGTGATCGAGGCGCCGGATCAAAACAAGAAACGCTCTACCGTCAAGGCGCTCGAGGCGTTTGCCGCTGCATTTCGGTTGCGCACGCGAAAAGCGGTCATCGGTTTTGCCAATGACACGCAGCAGGAAATTGCGTTCCTTTACGACCCTGATGTGATGACCGTCGAGCATGATCCGCTTGGACACGAAACCGGCAAAAAGGGGGCGGGGGACTCTCCGCGCTTTGACGGTGTGTTCCGGATAGATCTGGACGTGGACGCGACCGAAGACATGGTGCGGTTTTCAAAACCTCCGCTAGAGCTTTCGGTGACGACATCTGATGGCAAGAAGCTGCGGTTGATCGGGGTACACCTGAAATCAAAGGCACCGCACGGGGCCCGCAACCGAGACGAAGTCATGCGCCTGTCGATTGCCAACCGCCGCAAGCAGTTGGCTCAGGCAATTTGGTTGCGACAGCGCATAGAAACACATCTTGAATCGGGTGATTCAGTTATCGTGCTTGGGGATTTGAACGACGGTCCCGGTCTTGATGAATACGAAAACCTGTTTGGGCGGTCTTCTGTGGAAATCGTGATGGGCGAGGACGGCGTCAATTGTCTTTATGACCCGCATGCCAGACGGGCCCTGCAAACTCGGTTGGGGGCCACGGTCACAACCTCGCGGTTTTTTCTGGCCTCCAAAAAACGGTACCTGCAGGCGCTTCTTGACTATGTGATGGTGTCTTCCGACCTGCGCCCCAAGGCCGATAGTTGGCGGATTTGGCATCCGTTCGACGATGTGGATTGCTGGTCGGTCCCTGAATTGCGCGAAGCTTTGCTCACCGCGTCCGATCATTTTCCGGTCTCTTTGGATATCGACCTTTAAATGTGGGTCAGGCCTTCCTAGATGAGGGGGCATGAAGAACATGAAGAACATATCCGTCCTACAGACATTCGCCCTTTTCGCTGCGTTGATCGTGGCCCTGTTTGCCGTGCCTGTGCGCGCCGAAGAGACCACGGAAGACGATGGCCTGAGCCTGATGGAAGAGGGCATGCTCTTGTTTTTCGAGGGGCTTCAACAAGAGATGGAGCCGGCAATGGATGGCCTGCGCAGCTGGATGGACGAGGCAGAGCCCGCATTGCGCGATTTTGCGTTGCAAATGGGGCCAGCTCTGAATGATCTGATGGATCAGGTCGACGATTGGAGCGCGTATCACCCTCCAGAAGTTCTTCCGAATGGCGACATCATTATCCGTCGCAAGGCTGATGAACCCGCCGCTGGTGAAACAGACATTTGATCCTGCACGAAAATGCATTGCATGCCTCTTTGCAGAGGTTTGCAGATCCAGTGTGTTGAGCAATGTTTGTTTTGAGCTCAAACTGACCAATGCTGCAATCAGCACGAACTGGTGGTAGGGGCGGAGAGCGGACCTTCGCTGCTGATAGCGGCAAGGGCGACTATGCGAGGCAAAGCTACCACTGGGTCATCGATACTAAAGTAGACCTTTCAGCCAATACCAGACATTGGTCCAAGCTGCATTTAGTGATCGTTTACAGGCATTTATGAATGCCTTTCAGGCTTGCAAAAGCCCATACTGGCAACTTTTGCTTCCCGTCAGGGGTGAATTTGATACTTTGGTGCATATTACATGTCTATTTTCGTTTTAGAGATTCGAGTGTCCATGCCCACAGCCCCTTCAACTGACCTGAGCTACTATTTTGGTACCACTGGCTACCAGAGTGTCTCTTTCAACATTCCTTCTGACCTGGGAGATTGGGATACCAGCAGCGTCACGACGCTGCAGGGATTTGCCAGATACAACCCTACATTCAACCATGATATCAGCAATTGGGATACGGGCAGCGTCACGGATATGAGCTTGATGTTCTATCGCACTGATGCCTTCAACCAGGATATCGGCGGGTGGGATACGGGCAGCGTCACGGATATGAGCAGGATGTTCTATCTCACTGAAGCCTTCAACCAGGATATCGGCGGTTGGGACACGGGCAGCGTCACGCATATGAATAGTATGTTCGCCCGCACTGATGCTTTCAACCAGGATATCGGCGGGTGGGATACGGGCAGCGTTACAGTTATGCGTGGTATGTTCTATCTTGCTGAAGCCTTCAACCAGGATATCGGCGGGTGGGACACGGGCAGCGTTACGGACATGAGTGAGATGTTCATTGGCGCAGATGCCTTCAACCAGGACATTGGCGCATGGGACACGGGTAACGTCACGGGGATGAGAGCAATGTTCCAATACACCCTTGCCTTCGATCAGGATTTGGGTGGATGGGATATCTCGGCATTGCAGGTTGCAAACTCGATGTTTGCAAATTCTGGCATGAGCATCGCCAATTTTGACGCAACGCTTGCGGGGTGGGCGCGGCTGGAGTCAGGTGAGACCGCCATTCCAACCGACATTTCTCTTGGCGACGCGCAAGGCATCTTTTACAGCAACGTAGAGGCCTATTCGACCCTGACCGAGACATATGGCTGGACGATCAATGCCACGCGCGTGGCCCCTGTGACCTCTCTGAGCGAAGGGGCTGATGTGGTCGATCTGTCCGCCGAAACCAGAAGTACACGCACCGCAGGAATGTCTGGTAACGACGACATAATTGGCAGCGCTCACGCGGATGCAGTCTTTGGCGAAACCGGCCACGACACGATCCAGGGTGGGCTGGGTAACGACACACTCAATGGCGGTTATGGCGACGACAATCTGTTCGGCGCGTTGAACGGCACTGATATTGAGGGAGACTTGGCAGATTTGATCTTTTCCGGGCGGGGCGACGATTATGTCGACGGCGGCCACGGTAATGACGAACTGCGAGGGGACGCAGGTCATGACACCATCCTGGGCGGTTTTGGTGCGGATACGCTCATTGGTGGTGAAGGCGTTGATGTCCTGGGCGGTGAGGCTTTGGGCGACTTGCTTTTCGGCGGGGCTGGCGCAGATTTCATTAATGGCGGCTTTGGTCATGACCGCATGAATGGTGGTGAGGGGGCGGATAGGTTCTTCCACCTTGGGATCGCTGACCATGGCTCTGATTGGGTTCAGGATTACAACGCAACCCAAGGCGATGTACTTCAGTTCGGCATTGCAATGGCAACAGCCAGCCAGTTCCAAGTGAACACCACCCACACCGCCAACGCATCTGGTGAGCGATCCGGTGACGACGACATAGAAGAAGCTTTCGTGATCTACCGCCCCACGGGCCAGATACTCTGGGCGCTTGTAGATGGCGCAGGGCAGTCCGAAATCACCTTGCAAATCGCAGGCGTGAATTACGACCTATTGGCCTGATTTATTCGGCGAAACTCGGAGGAGAGTTGGTGGATCTCTAAGCTTTGCAAAGCCTACTTCTATCGCTTTTCTGCCGTTTGTGGTCTTTACGGCGAAGGTCCGGTTTGGGCCGTTAGGTGAAAGGTCCGCAATGTCCGCATAGCCGCCGTTGAGAAACAAAACGTCTGTTACGCCGCGTGATGTGTTTTACTTTAAAACACTTCCGGCAAGAGGCTTGGTGGCGGTGCCTAGCCTTTTATTTTGACCATGACTTTGGCGTCCAGAGATCCTGCGAGGGACTGAAGCCGGGCTTGCGAGACTTCGCCAAACAAAGCATCTGCCGAGGTCGGAAGCGTCAGCGTGAGATGACGTTTCTTGGGGCGCCAGTCCAGTTTGCCCATTTCGGCACTTTTATCCATCCAAAGCATCGCACCGAACCGCATGGCCTTGCCAAGGATTTCGGCTTGTAGCTGGGTTTTGTCGTCGATCAGATCATAGAGGTTTTCAAACCGCGTGCCTTCGCGTTTGTTGCGATACCGGTGCAACAGGGCAAGGCCCAGAAACACCCGTTCTGAATGGCGCAAGCCCCCCAGATTGGCACGTGTGGCGTTGTCAAAGCAGACTTCGGCGCGATAGTCGGGATGCGCACGCCAACTCACGTCATGCAAAAGGCAGGCGGCCTTGACCAGCCGAAGACGATCTTCTTTCCAGCCGGAAAACAAAGGCAGGATAAACCCGTAGAGGGATTTCCCAAATCCGGGAAGGCGCGCGTCTTTGCTTTCCGCGAACCGCGCGGCCTCGATCAGAGGATCGCGTTTGCGCAGGGCATCGGGCATCTGTTCATACAAAAGCCCTTCGCGGATACCATAAGAGCTGACCGCGATATCATGAGGTTTAAAGCGGCGGATCACCCCTTTGAGAACATCGATCGCATAAGGCACCAAAGACATCCGGTTGGCGGATACGCCACAACGCTGGCGCAGCTCTTCAAGATCGTTGTCGGCAATGTATTTGGCGGTGGCCGTGATCGAACGGGCGGTCATGCGATATTCGTGCAAAACGTGCAGCGGATAGCCGCGGCGCTCCATGTCGATCCGCGCAATGGCACGCCATGATCCACCCACAAGAAACAGGCGGTTTCTCTGTCTGCCCATGGTTTCCTTCAACTCGTCCAGAACCGAGTTGATATAGGCCCGCCGGCCTTTTTTGCCGCCCTTGATGTCACGAAGCTTGAGCGGCCCCAGTGCAGACGTCACCCGTTTTCCCACGGTATCATTGTCGATCTCGGCCAGTTCCATCGAAGACCCACCGATGTCGCAGACAAGACCGTAAGAGCCCGGCCATCCCAACAAAACACCCTGTGCCGATAGGCGCGCCTCTTCCGCGCCATCGATCACGTGGATTTTTAAACCGGTTTCGCGCAGAACCTCTTCGCAGAAATCTGGCCCGTCATCGGCTTCGCGCACGGCAGCAGTGGCCACCGCGCTTAGCTCGGCATGACAAATCTGGCGGGCGATTTCCTGAAAGCGCCGGATGGCGTCCAGTGCGCGCGCACGACCTTCGGGGTTCAGGCGCCCCGTCTCGGAAAGACCGGCCCCCAGAGCGCACATGATTTTTTCGTTGTAGAAATACGCCGGACTGCGTGCGGCGCCATCAAACACCACAAGGCGAACCGAGTTCGACCCCACATCCACAACGCCAACACGTGACAAATCACGTGTGGAAGGATCTTCAAAAAGAGGCCGTTGAAACGGCCCCCAGTCCTGTGCGGGGTCAGTGTTCCCGTCCATGTCTCTTCCCAAGCTGATCTTGTCCCAATGTGCGACAGAGCGCAGTCCGGGTCAATCTTCGGTATGGGTCAGTTTCGGCACATCCGACGCGCCCGCCGATCCACGGCCAGACAGGGAAGGGTTCTCCATAAAGAACCTGTGGCAATTGAACGCAAATTCTCCTTCGGGAATCTGCGACCGGTCAAAGCTGCCATCTGCGTTCATCACCCAACTTTGTGCCACATCGGCAAGATTCGCGGCCATGACCTGACTGACGATCTGGGCTTTGACGGTCGGGTTTTTGATTTCGACCAGAGTTTCAACACGGCGATTGAGGTTGCGCCCCATCCAGTCCGCAGAAGAAATATAGACTTTGGCCTTTTTCGAGGGCAGCCCCTCTCCGTTGCCAAAGCAGACAATTCGCGAGTGCTCGAGGAAGCGGCCTACAATCGATTTGACACGAATATTCTCGGAGAAACCCTTGATCCCCGGCCGCAATCCGCAGATGCCCCGCACCACGAGGCTGATCTTCACGCCAGCCTGGCTGGCCGCATAAAGGGCATCGATGACCTCGGGTTCGACCAGAGAATTCATCTTGGCCCATATTTCCGCGGGCTTGCCCTCTTTGGCAAAGGCGATTTCTTTGTCGATCATCTCGATCAGACGCGCCTTGAGCGAATGCGGAGAGATCGCGAGGTTATCCAGTTTTTCAGGTTCGACATATCCGGACAGGTAATTGAACACCTTGGTGGCGTCGCGTCCAAGATTGGTGTCACAGGTGAAAAAGCTCAGATCGGTATAAATCTTTGCCGTGATCGGGTGATAGTTGCCTGTGCCATAGTGGGTATAGGTCACAAGCTGGTCACCTTCGCGGCGCACAACAGTAGAAATCTTGGCGTGGGTTTTCCAATCGGTAAACCCGTACACGACATGAGCGCCCGAACGCTCTAGACGACGCGATTGCTGGATGTTGGCGGCTTCGTCAAAACGGGCCTTCAGTTCAACCAGTGCGGTAACGGATTTCCCGTCTTCAGCCGCCTCGCAAAGCGCGTCGACAATCGGAGAGTTTTTCGACGTCCGGTAGAGGGTCTGCTTGATGGCCACGACATTTGGGTCCCGAGCAGCCTGATGCAGGAAGCGAACCACCATGTCGAAAGTTTCATAAGGATGGTGCAGCAACATGTCTTTCTGGCGAATGGCCGCGAACATGTCCCCGTCAAAATCCTGTACCCGTTCGGGAATACGCGGGGTAAAAGACGGCCAAAGCAAATCGGGTCGCTCATCCAGAACCAGTTCGCTCAGATCGGCGAGACCGATCATGCCCTCAATTTCCACGATTTCGTCGTCTGCTACGTGAAGTTCTTCAACGATCAGCTTCTTGAGCGCCTTTGGGGCACCAGCCGAGATTTTCATGCGCACAACTTCACCGCGTCGCCGGCGTTTGAGGGCAACTTCGAATTCCCGAACCAGATCTTCGGCTTCGTCTTCCACTTCGAGATCGCTGTCGCGCAACACACGGAAGGAACAATGCCCTTTGGCCTTGTACCCCGGGAACAGGCTGTCGAGATGCAACAAAAGCAGTTCTTCCAAAGGCAACACGCGGATCGTGCCGCTTTCCGAAGGCAGGAAGGTGAACCGGTCAATCTGATGCGGGATTGGCAGCAACGCCTTCAGTGTTGATTTGGTTTTGTTGCGTTCCAACTCAAGCGCGAGCGAATACCCAAGGTTCGGAATGAACGGGAAAGGGTGCGCCGGATCAATCGCCAACGGGGAAAGAACCGGAAAAACCTTGTTGAGGAAGACTTCTGACAGGAATTCCTTGTCCGCATCGGTAAGCGATTTGTGGTCAAGGATTACAATGCTGGCTTTTTCCATTTCCGCGCGCAAAGCACCAAACATTTGCTGTTGCTTTTGCAGAAGAGAGCGAGCGTCTTCGTTGATAAGGACAAGTTGTTCGGCAGGTGTCAGCCCGTCTTGGGCGGGGGATGTGATCCCCTCACGGACCAGTTCGCGCAGACCGGCAACCCGAACGGTATAAAACTCATCAAGGTTTGTCGCCGAGATGGACAGGAACCGCAGACGTTCAAGCAGCGGAACACGGGGGTTCTCGGTTTCTTCCAGAACACGCCAGTTGAAACCCAGCCAGCTGAGTTCGCGGTTAAAGAAACGGCCCGGACCTGTCAGATCAACAGTATCGAGTTCAACAGCGGCCGGGAAATCGGATTTGAGAAAGTCTGCGTAAGTCATTAAATGCACATGCCAGCCTGTAGTAACAGAAGAATGACAGTATCCGCCTGTTTTGGACGGAAGTCCAGAACGGCACCCGTCAAACGGTCGCGTCCAGAACCCGTTTGGCCAATGCCCGTGTTATGGGTCTTTGTTCCGCCAGCGACAGGCGATCCAGAGCTTCCACAAGACGACGCGCCCCTTCAAAAGACCGATCCATGTTTTTCACAAGATAAGGGATCGTATCTGGGTGCGGTGTAAGCTGACGGTCGGCAAATTGTTTGGCCATGATGACGCTCAAAAGGATGTCGTCTGGTTGCTCCAATGCCGCAACCGTTGTGCCCTGCATTCTGCTCAGCAGATCAGGCAGTTCCAACTGCCAGTGGTTCGGCTCGCCTGCGCCCGTCAAAAGCAGCGTGTTGCCTTCTGCCAAGGTCAGGTTGTGCAGATGGAACAGGGCCTTTTGCGCCGCGACATCGCCGGCGATGTCTGGCACGTTTTCCACTGCAACAGGACCTTTGGCAAGGTCAGGAATACGGTCTTCCGACAGGTCCCGCGCGTTCAGGATCACCGCGTTGCTCTGGGTTGCCCACACATGTGTCAGATGGGTTTTGCCCGACCCCTTGGGGCCAACAAGCAACAGCTTGCTGCCGGGCCAGTTCGGCCACATATCAATCAGGCCAAGCGCCATCACATTCGCAGGGCTGACAAAAAAGTCGTCACGCCCCAACGCAGGACGCACAGGCAGGGTCAGGCTCAATTGTTCGGGCATGGATGCGTCAGTCTTCTTGCGCTTCGATAGCTTTACCAGTGTAGAGGTAAGAGTTGGTGTATTGCCCGATGAAGAAACGTGCAAGTACCCCGATCACCGCGGCAATCGGAACGGCGACCAACATGCCAACAAATCCGAACAGTGCCCCGAAAACCGAAAGCGCAAACAAAAGCCAAACAGGATGAAGGCCCACGGATTTACCAACCAGTTTCGGTGTCAGGAAGTTGCCTTCGACAATCTGGCCAGCCACGAAAATTGCGCCGACAAGACCAAGAGAGAACCAGTCGCCCCAGAATTGGAAAAGACCCAAACCAATGGCCAACGTCCCGCCCAAAAGCGAACCGATATAAGGAATAAAGGTGATCGCACCGGCAAAGAAGCCCACCGCAAGACCAAAATTCAGGCCGACCAGCATCAGGGCAATTGCGTAATACGTCCCGAGGATCAGGCAGACAGACCCCATTCCGCGCACAAAGGACGCAAGCGTGTTGTCGATCTGTGAGGCAAGCGACCGGATCACGGTGATATGTTCACGCGGCAAGAGGTCATCCACCCGCGCCACCATCTTGTCCCAGTCCAGCAGCAAATAAAACGTCACGACCGGAACAACTACCATCAGCATAACCAGATTCACCACCGACGCGGCCGAGCTGAGCACACCTTGCAAGACCGCACCGCCCTTTTCCTTGATGACGTCGCCAATGGAAGACAGAGTTTGGTGCATGACCGAGTTTTCGTTCAGCAGTTCGGGGAAACGCTGAGAGATAAACAGGCGCAGGTCGCGCACCAGTTCGGGCATGGTTTCAAACAATGCAATCGTCTGTTCCACAAGAACCGGTAAAACGGCCAGAACCCCGACGAGGAAAATCAACACCCCGACGAGGGTGATGATCACGGTTGACACAACACGCGACAGGCCAAGCGCCTCTAGACGGTCGGCAACAGGGTCCAGAAAATAGGCGATTGCGCCCCCTAAAACATAAGGCAGCATGATATCGCCCAGAAACCACAGGGACAAAACGAAGACCAATGCGAAAATTCCCCAGTATTTCATCTGGTTGTTAATGGTCATGTCGAATGTCCTGTTTCGTTCCTGAAAATGATCGCCCAAGTCTTTGCCTATGGCGCGCGCGCTTGCAAGGGGAATGGACAGCCTATTGGATGCGTGATCTTCTGTTTGTTATGATTTCAGCCGGATTGCACGGGAAGACTGGAAATGAACGAACAATTTGATCTTGATGCCTTTGTTGACGATCTGCGCGACGCCGCAAAGACACCCGAGCGGACAAAAGCCGTGCGCCGTCTGATAGAAGTCGCGATGTCCGACAGCGATTTACTGGCCGCCAGCATTCCTGATTTCGGGGATGATGTCGTGTTGTTCGAAGATGAAACCGTCTCGATCTGGTATTGTCATTTCCACCCCGGCATGTCCGTACCGCCGCACGACCATCAAATGTCTGCGGTGATCGGTGTCTTTCGCGGCCAAGAACGGAATGACTTCTTTGAAAAAGACCCGGGCGGAACGCTGCGCAAAAGCTCGGAAGTTGTGCTTGGTGCAGGGGATGTTCTGTCGATTGGCCCCAGCGCCGTTCACTCCGTGTCGTGCATCAGTGCAACGCCCTGCAACGGGATACATGTCTATCTTGGTGAGCTGACACAGGTCGAACGCAGTTTGTTCGATCCTGAAACGGGTCAAAGGCTGCCTTTCGATGATGACAATTACAACGCCTTGATGCGGCCCGCCCCCTAATTCGTTAACTTTGGCTAAAACGACGTGCGCCCTTGTCTGGGGCGGCACAAAGCCATAAACGGAAGGCAAACCAAGACAATTTTCGCCAAAGAGAGCCAATATGCGCCTGTCCCGTTATTTCCTGCCCGTTCTGAAAGAAACGCCTGCCGAGGCGCAGATCGTGAGCCACCGCTATATGCTGCGTGCTGGTATGATCAAACAGCAATCCGCCGGAATCTATTCCTGGCTGCCGCTGGGTTTCAAAGTGCTGCGCAAAATCGAAAACATCGTGCACGAAGAACAGGCGCGTGCCGGTCACGTGCCAATCCAGATGCCCATCATGCAGGGCGCAGACCTGTGGCGCGAATCCGGTCGCTATGATGACTATGGCGCCGAGATGCTGCGGATGCAGGACCGCCATGGGCGTGACCTGTTGTTCACACCTACCGCCGAAGAAATGGTTACGGACATTTTCCGTAGCCATGTATCGTCTTACAAAGACCTTCCGCTGACGCTTTATCAGATCCAGTGGAAATTCCGCGACGAAATCCGCCCTCGGTTCGGGGTGATGCGGGGCCGCGAATTCTATATGAAAGACGGCTATAACTTTGACCTGACCAAAGAAGACGCGCTGCACGCCTATAACCGCCATCTGGTCAGCTATTTGCGCACATACGAACGTATGGGCCTTCAGGCGATCCCGATGCGCGCGGATTCCGGCCCGATTGGCGGTGATGACACGCACGAATTCCTCGTGTTGGCCGATACCGGCGAGTCCGAAGTGTTCTATGATAGCGCCGTGACCGATCTGACCTTCGGCGATCGCGAAATCGACTATGACAGCCATGACCAATGCAAAGCGATCCTTGAAGAGTTTACTTCAAAATACGCGCGCACTGACGAAACCCATGACGAAGCGTTGTTTAACGACGTTCCCGATGAACGTCGCCGTACCGCGCGCGGGATCGAAGTTGGCCAGATCTTCTATTTCGGCACCAAGTATTCTGAACCTCTGGGCGCAACAGTGCAGGGGCCCGATGGCAAACCTGTGCCGGTCCATATGGGCTCGCATGGTATTGGCGTGTCACGTCTTTTGGGCGCGATTATCGAAGCCAGTCATGATGACAAGGGCATTATCTGGCCCGAAGGCGTCACCCCGTTCCACTGCGGTATTGTCAACCTCAAGCAAGGTGATGAAGAGGCGGATGCGGCTTGTGAAGCTTTGTATAAATCGCTGTCTGCGCTGGGCCTTGAGCCGCTTTATGATGATCGCAAAGAACGCGCAGGCGGTAAGTTCGCGACGATGGACCTGATTGGTCTGCCTTGGCGCATCACCGTCGGGCCACGTGGTCTGAAAAATGGCGTTGTCGAAGTCACCTCGCGTCGGACCGGCGAAAGCGAAGAAATGACGCCGGAACTGGCCGTTGCCAAGATCGCAGGGATTTACGAAGGCCATATGGTGCGTGGTCTGTAATACCGACTACGCTTCGTTGATTTCAAAAGGAGCAGTGGAAACGCTGCTCCTTTTCCTTTTTTAGGGGCCCTTACAATCAGGCCATCAGGTCAAACATTCCGTCCATGGTGCGTACCATGATCGAGTCATTGCCCGCGCCGTCCACCAGAGCAAAGAGGATGTGGCCGTTGTAATCCACAAAGGCTTCTTGGACAGTATCATCCCCGGCAGTTTGGCCCGACATCGATACCGCATCATTGAAGTGAAGTACGAAATCGTCCGCCGTCACGCCTGACAACTGGAACTGCAGATAGTCCCCTTCGGCGTGGGAGAAATCCTGAATCCAGTCGGTTGCGTGATCCGCATGGGCCGTATGGTAAAACCGGTCTGCACCGTCGCCGCCATTCAGGCGGTCATAGCCCCAAGCACCATGGATAAAGTCTTCACCTGCGCCACCAAAGATCGCATCCGACAAAGCGCCACCGCTAAGGAAGTCATTTCCTGCTTGGCCGACCAATTGGTCTGACCCTGCGCCGCCGTTAAGGGTGTCATGCCCTGCTTCTCCGTAGACAAGATCATTACCTGCACCTGCGTCAACAAAGTCATTGCCCGAACCAGCATAGATGACATCCCTCACGTCTGCATCTGTTGCACCGGCATAGATCATATCGTCTTCGTCACCGCCTGCGATTGTGTCCGAGCCATCGCCTGAGCGTAACGTGTCCATGCCCTCGCGACCCAGTAGCAGGTCGTCACCATCGCCAGTCACACCGACATCGTTGCCTGCTCCGGCAAGCAGCGTGTTGTTGCCATTGCCCAGATCGGCCAGATCATTATCTTCGCCAAGGTTCAGCGCATTGTCTTCGTCTCCGCCGAAGACCAGGTCCACATCGTTTGATCCGTCGGACCCCAGAAGATCAGCCGGGATAAGAACACCGTCAATTACATGGACAACGCCATTATTTGCCTGAATATCGGTGGCGATGATGTTTGGATCTTGGAGATCTGGATCGGCATCTCCGAGAGATGCGCCATCCACCGACAATATGCCGGATTGCAAGGTTGTAATCATATCCGAGGACAGGACCTGGCTCGCCTGCAATGACTCTCCTGCAACGTGATACAGCAGGACTTGCGAAAGCAGGGGAAGCGGGTCACTTCCGCCACTGAACAGGGACAGGGCGCGCAGTATCACGTCTGTTGCGCCAGCCTCGTCCATTGCTTCGTTGCCAAGTGTCTGGGCCAGTGACAGGAAAGCATCATCATTGGGTGCAAATACGGTCAAATCGGCGTTTGTATCTGCCAATGCTGTTCCAAGACCTGCTGCATCTACAGCTGCGTGCAGGATGTCGAAATCGCCACCATTGTCATCGAAGCTGCCGGCTTCACCTGAGGCAGCAACGATCTCGACAATTGAAGGGGCATCATTGCCAGCTAGGTCGCTTGGAAGCAGAACACGGTCAATAACATGGATTGTGCCATTATCTGCGGAGATATCGGTCGCGATCAGTGAAGGATCGATCAGATCGGGTTCAGCATCTACCAAGGTTGGGTTGTCAAATGCGATGCTTCCCCCCCCAAGCGGGTTAACTGTTCCAGCCGAGGCGATGGCGGCGGCATCAAGAGACCCGGCAGCGACGTGATAAAGCAAAACGTCACGAATTGTTTCGGCGGGTAGGGCGCCCACGATGAAGCCTGTGACTGCATCCGCGTTTGCCGGATCGCCCTCAAAGCCAAGGCCCGACGCAAGTTGGCCAAAGGCCGCGTTTGTAGGGGCAAAAACCGTAAACGACCCTGTCTCGTCCGCAAGCGTGGTAACAAGGTTGGAGCCCGGAAGCTGCGTATCGACATATTGCAGGGCTGAGACCAGTATTGAGAAATTGCTATCGCCCACGGCGATGTCGGTGATGGTTTGCATAGGGGTACTCCTCCAATTGAACACGGTGGTTACGCTCCAGAGCGGAAATTGGTTCATCACGACAATTTCAACTTGCTGTGAACCTGTTGTGACCTCATACCGGAAGCCCGCTTGACGCTTTCAAGCCCGCCCAATAGGTTTGGCCAAAGCAACAAGCCGGAGCAGGCATGTCAGGCACACCTCCCCCCTTTGCCCCTTTTGAATGGATGATTGCGTGGCGATATCTGCGTGCGCGTCGGGCAGAAGGCGGCGTCAGCGTTATGACGTGGATCAGCTTGATCGGCATCACGCTCGCCGTTTTTGCGTTGATTGCGACCCTCGCGGTGCGATCCGGGTTTCGCGCGGAATTTGTCGATACCATTCTCGGAGCAAACGCCCACGTCACCGTTTATCAATCCGGTGTCGTCGACAGTGATGGTCGCCTAGATCGCACTATCCAGGATTATGATGCGATGGCCGCTGCTTTGCGGTCGGTCCCAAGCGTGACACGTGCCGCGCCGTTGATCAAAGGGCAGGTGATGTCCAACCTGCGCAGCCGCAATGCAGGGGTGCAGGTTTTTGGCATGAAGGCAGAAAACCTGAAAGAGCTTCCGCGCATTGCCGATCCGCAGAGCGGGCGAGGGGACATCGAGCGTTTCAACGAAGGCATCGCCATTGGATCGGGGGTGGCACAGTCTTTGGGGGCGACGGTCGGAGACAAAATCAAGATTATCTCTCCCAACGGGGTGCGCACGGCGTTCGGGACTTCCCCCCGAGTGAGCGCGTACGAGGTGGTCTACATCTTTTCTGCGGGTCGCTATGACATCGACAACACGCGGGTCTATCTGCCCTTCAAAGAGGCGCAGAACTTTTTCGATCGTGACGGTGTCGCCGATGAAATTGAGGTGATGGTGGAAGAGCCCGAAGCGGTAGAAGACATCGTGCTTGATTTGATCCGTGCCGCAGGCGAGCGGACATTGGTCTGGACATGGAGAGATGCCTCGGGCGGATTTTTGCGGGCGCTTGAGGTCGAGGACAACGTGATGTTCATCATCATGTCCATATTGGTTCTGATCGCCGCGATGAACATTGTGTCGGGTTTGATCATGCTGGTCAAAAACAAGGGCCGTGATATCGGTATTTTGCGCACGATGGGGCTGACCGAGGGCACCGTGTTGCGGGTCTTCTTTATTTGCGGTGCCTTTACGGGTTTGATTGGCACTGTCTTGGGCGTCACGCTGGGGTGTTTGTTTGCGATCTATATTGATCCGATTTTTTCGTTTGTGAATATGGCGATGGGCGGCGGAGTTTGGGATCCCTCCATTCGGGGTATCTATCATTTGCCAGCCAAGCTTGAGCCGGCAGATGTGCTGAGTGCGGTGGTCCTGTCTCTTGGATTGTCCTTTGTCGTGACAATTTTTCCGGCCCGCCGTGCGGCCCGTATGAATCCGGTCGAGGCTTTGCGTTATGAATGATGTCGTGTTGCGCCTGAGCGGGATTGAAAAATTATATAACAAGGGGTTAGCGGGAGAAGTTAACGTCTTGCGCGGGGCGGACCTGACCCTGCGAGCGGGAGAGGTCGTCGCTTTGGTGGCCCCTTCGGGCGCAGGAAAGTCGACGCTTTTGCACATCGCCGGACTTCTGGATGCGCCAGACACAGGATTGGTTGAAATCGGCGGTGAACGCATGGACACCAAATCGGACCGGCGCCGCACAATTGCGCGCCGTCAGGATATCGGTTTTGTCTATCAATTCCATCACTTGCTGCCCGAGTTTGATGCGCTTGAGAACATCGTCCTGCCACAACTGGCCAATGGCGTGTCCAAGTCCGACGCAAGGCATCATGCCCTCGAGTTGATGACCCGTGTCGGTGTCGCAGAGCGTGCAAAGCACCGTCCGGCCGCCTTGTCAGGCGGAGAACAGCAACGTGTGGCCTTCTGTCGGGCCTTGGCCAACAGTCCGCGCGTTCTTTTGGCCGACGAGCCCACGGGAAACCTTGATCCGGCCACATCGGATCAGGTTTTTGGCGCCTTGATGGACCTTGTCAGAGGGACGGGGCTTGCCGCATTGGTCGCCACCCATAACCTCGAGCTGGCCTCGCGAATGGATCGTGTGCTGCGCATGGAAAATGGGCTTCTGACCGACGTGAGTTGACGCGGTATCAACGAGCTTTCTGATTTTTAGTTGTCAAAAGCGAACCTAAATCCGCCCGGCATCTCCAAATCTCTGACGCAACTTGCCGTATGAAAACATTTCGTGGATTTCCCACTAGGCCTGCTGCGTCAACCATACGCCTGCAGCCATAAGACCTATTCCACCCGCGCGTGTCAGGGACAATGGGGATATCTGGGCACCGAAAAGCCCGAAATGATCAATGGCTGCGGCAGAAATCAATTGTCCCAGCAGCACAAAAAACACCGCGTTGCCCACGCCGAACTTTGGCGCCACGAAAGTGATCGACAGGACATAGAACGCCACAAGGAATCCCGCGAGGAACAAGTGCTTTGGTGCGTCCGCAGCCTTGGACAAATGCCCGACGCCGCCTGTTACAAACAACGCGATGACGGTTGTGCCGAGGGCCACACAAAACAGAATGGTTCCCGCAGCGATCGGGGCGCCAAGACGTTGTCCCAGCGCGGCATTCAGGGCAGCAAGCACAGGAATGCCGATGCCTGCAGCCAACATGATGGTTGCATAGGTGGTCGTGGGGCTCATGAACAAATCCTTAGGGTATGAAAAACGTTGCGGTGGCCGTCGCGGTGACTTTTTCCGACGGCAGCGCGGTGAGCGTTGCTTTGCAAAAGATCAGGGATTTTCCGGCACGCACGATTTCCGCCTCGCATCTGATGCTGTCCCCAAGGCCTGGGCGCAGGAATTGCGTGTCCAGATTTGTGGTCGCCACGGGCCGTGCCTCTTGCATTTGGCCGAATGTTGCGAAAACCATACTTGTGTCGGCAAGCGCTGCCAGTGCCTGTCCCGAGACGATACCACCAACGCGGGCAAGATCAGGGGTGATTGGCATGGTCAGCGTGGCGCCCGAGGGTGAAATTGCCTCGACCGTCAGATCCAGAGACTGAACCCAAGGGGCAAAAAGGTCTTTCAGAAACTGCTGAGCATCCTGTGGTGTCAGGCTCATGTGATCCTCCCTCAACGATCCATTTCGACAATGCCGTGCCGCTGCGGGAAAGTCATCACAATATGACCGAGGTCAAAGAGATACTCCGAGATTTTTGGCATGGTCGTTGGTATCAGGAGCGAGGGGGAAATATGCGTCTGATCTGGGGAACTGCGATTGTAGCTGTGGCATGCCTGTTGGTGGCATGTACGCAAATGAGTTTTACGGGCCGGTCTGTCTACGATCATCACTGCGCGTCGTGTCATGGAGCGACCGGAAAAGGGGACGGCGATTTTGCAGACATGCTGTTGATGTTGCCCCCTGACCTGACTGTTCTTGCCGCGCAAAACGGAGGGGAGTTTCCCCGCCTGCGTGTGACCGAGGCCATTCAGGGGAAGGGGCGCGAGGATCACTTTAGCGGGGCCATGCCCGAGTTTGCCGACGTTGCGGGAACCGGCGTTCTGGCGGACCAGCAGCTTGAAATACTGGTGGACTATCTCGAGTCGCTTCAAGTGGAAAACTGATGATCGGAAGGAGACCGACATGAAATGGGTATCCATCGGAATGGGTATCGCGGCGGGCATGGCAACAATGGCCCATGCAGCCGACGCAACGCATGGGCGTGATCTTTATCAAGAGCATTGTGCAACATGCCATGGCATTGATCTGGATGGTAACGGGCCGATGTCGGGTGTCATGATCATCAAACCTTCATCCTTGAACGATCTGACAACGCAGAACAGCGGCGTTTTTCCGGCGGAACGCGTGTCAAAGCGGATTGATGGCCGTGATCCACTTGTCGCGCATGGCAGCCCGATGCCTGTTTATGGCCACTTTTTCGAAGGGCCGAATGTCCGCTACAAAACGGGCTCTGGGGAAAAGCTCAAGTTAAGCCGGCCAGTGGCCGATTTGATGGCCTATCTTGAATCGGTTCAAAAGTGACGCTTAAACTGTGAAAGCGAGCACGCGGCTCACTTCGGTCAGGCCGCGCCCCGATTGCTGCATCCATGTGTTGAAGGCGCTCTGAATCGCCTTCATGGCTGTTTTGGATGTGGCCGGTTTATCAATGACACCTTCCGCGATTAGCCGCGCCGAAACATCCCTGCTCAGGATAAAGGCATCGCGTCCCGCAAAGCGCATGGCATATTGGCCGGTCATTCCGCCCAACCGCGATCCGTTTTTCTTGAGCATCTCGAGCAACCCGATGAAATCCTCGGACGGCCAGCCTCCGATGACCTTTCCCGCGCCGCCGTCCGCACGCAAGCCTTGAAGAAAGTGGGCGTTTTCGATCACTGTCCGGATTTTGGGGCCGTTTCGTACAATTGCGGCATTCGACATAAGCCGGTCCATGTCTTCGTCATGAAGAAAGGCGCAGCGGTCGACATCAAAGCCGTGAAAGGCCTCTTCAAAGCCCTCCCATTTGGCCTCGATGACTTTCCAGCTGAATCCGGCTTGAAAGACGCCTTTGGTAAAAAGGGAAAGCCAACGGTCTTCGGGCAATTGAGACACATTCGGATCCGGCTTCGGGATCATCGCCTCGAGCGCTTCAGGGTCGCCTTTGCGGTCGGCAGCGATATCATAGAGGTCTTGAAAAGAGCGCATGGGTTACCCTTTGAATGTTCAGGCTGAAAGCGGTGTGCGGTGATCGTTCACTCTGCGGGTTGAAAGCCTTCGATCAATTGACGCAGACCCAGTGCCGCGCCTGCAAATATGGAAAGAAAGGTCACAGGGGCGGAAATGGCCAGCAAGGAAAACGCCGTGATCCCCTGGCCAACGGTGCAGCCAATCGCAAGGATGGCACCCGCGCCCATGATGATGGCGCCCACAATCTGGCGTCGCAATTCGCGCGGATCTTCGCAGGCTTCCCAGCGGAAATGGCCCTTGAACATTGATCCGGCAAATGCCCCCAACCAGACGCCCGCAACCGACCCGACCGCAAAGGACAGCGGCCGTACAGATCCGTTCATGGCAAACAGAATGGTTTCGCCAACCGGTGCAGAGAAGCTGTGGGAAACCACCTGCAACCCGTCAAATCCGTTTGTGGCAACCCATTGGCTTCCTGCCCAGCCGGAAATCACGGCCACGGCAACCATGAGGGACCAGAACAAAGCGCCTTTGTCTTGTCGCAATTCCGACGACCAAAGCGCGCCGATCATCATCAAGACACCGATTGTGATGCCGATTGGCGCGACGGACATGCCTGTCCAGTTGCCAATATAGTGGGCAATCCCGGGGGGGACGGGGCTGGTGACGTCAATCTGGGGGAATATCCAGTTGCGAAAGGGGGCGAGGGGCCCAGCGAGGACCACATATGCGGACACGCCCATAACGAGAACGATCACAAAACTGCGCAGATCACCGCCACCAAGACGCGCAATCGCGCCATATCCACAGTTTCCCGAAAGGGCCATGCCATAGCCAAACATCAATCCGCCAAGGATTGATGCGACGGGCATCCACCGGATCGAGAAATAGAAAGAGGTCTCTGCCTCGAGCGCGCCGCCGCCAATCAGCGCAAAACTTCCGACGATGGAGGCGCCAATTGCCAAAATCCACATGCGCATGCGCAAATCGCTGCCGCCATACAAAAGATCTTCGATGGCTCCCAAGGTACAGAATCGTCCCACCCTTGCTGCCAGACCAAGGATGATTCCCCCCAGCAAACCGAAAAGGGCGACCAGATTGCTGTCGCCTAAAGAGTCCAAAAGTGTTTCTAGCAATGCCAGCATGGACCGGAGCCTCCCTCAATGCTCAACCGGTGCTGGTCACGACGTTCTGAGAGTCAGGAAGCGAAGTTATGCGTCTGTATCATTGCAGAAGAGGTCGTAGACCACTTCCAGTATACGCCGCGGACGGTGATCCGCCAATCGGTAATAAATGGTCTTGCCATCACGTCGCGGTACAACAAGCCCTTCAAGACGCAATCGGGAAAGCTGTTGAGAAACAGCGGCTTGGCGCGCTGACAGCAAATCTTCGAGTTCCGTCACGGATTTTTCGCCACTGACAAGGTGGCAAAGGATCATCAATCGACCTTCATGGCTGATTGCTTTCAGGAAATTGGAAGCATTTGTGGCGTTCACCACCATGCGGTCCATTTCTTCATCACTTATGTCATCCGAGAATACCGGAAGCGCCATGGTCTTTCCCCTCGTTAGTCTTCTCGCCTTTTGTTCACGTTAAGGCGTTGCCCACGGATCGCGCTGGCGAAAGGACCAAGCGGAACCGCGTTCCCTGTCCCGGCACATACGTCGATATTGACAGGTTCGGGGCCGGATACACCAAACCCTGCCGTATTGAAACCTGTTCAGGCTTCAAAAGGACGAAGCGTTACCTTGTTGCACCTTCAAAGCCTGCTTTTTCAGCAAGCAATGTTTCGAGGTGCCACCAGAAGAAATCTTCGCCGGGATATCCTTCGAGGCGGGCAATTTCCTTGCCTTCGTCAATCAGGATAAATGTCGGCGTATAGTTTACACGCCGCGCATAAGTCAGATCTTCAGGGGGATGACGCAGTTCTTCTCGCCGCAAGGGTGCGAACTGGCCCGCTTCGGTGTTTGGATACACCGGTGCAATCTCTTCGTTCCACTGCTTGCAGGTATAGCACCCGGTTTGTTCGACCATGACCAGCTCAACCGCCCAAACGGGCAGGGCGGTCGCAGAAGCGAGTGCGATTGCAGAAAGAAAAGAGCGAACTTGCATGAAGCACCTGAATGATGACAGTATTACAAACAACGTAATATGAATATGTGCATAAATCAAGGAAGCCACTGATGCTTGAGATTTCTTTTGCTGGCGCTGCGCTGGCCGGGCTGCTTTCTTTTTTGACACCCTGTGTCCTTCCTATGGTGCCCTTTTACCTATGCTATATGGCGGGAATTTCCATGTCCGAATTGCAGGGCGAAGGTGATATCGCGCCGGGGGCACAGCGCAGGCTGGTGTATTCCTCGGTGTTTTTTGCATTGGGCGTGACCACGATTTTTGTCCTTTTGGGGATGGGCGCCACGGCCCTTGGACAAGCGTTCGCGCAATGGCGCGACCCGTTGTCTTATGTGGCGGCTGCTCTTTTGGCGTTGTTTGGATTGCATTTCCTCGGGGTTTTGAAAATTCCGCTTTTGTACCGTGAAGCAAAACTGGAGAGCACGGCCGAGCCGACAACGATCATCGGGGCTTATGTCATGGGGCTGGCTTTCGGGTTCGGATGGACACCTTGCGTCGGCCCCGCCTTGGCCTCTATCCTGATGGTGGCAAGTGGGATGGGCGACATCTGGCGCGGGGCGTTGTTGTTGTTGGTCTATGGTTTGGGCATGACCGCGCCGTTTGTTTTGGCAGCTTTGTTCGCAAAACCGTTCCTGCGCTGGATGCAGCGGAACCGTAAATACATGTCCCATGTCGAAAAGATCATGGGGGCGATGTTGCTCATCTTTGCTCTTTTGATTGCGACAAACAGCGTGAACCGAATTGCGGACCTGATGCTGCGCTACGTGCCGGGCATGAGCGGCTTGGGATAGACGAATACTTTGAGAGGGAGGACGAACTTATGAAGAAAATGATTACAGCGCTCTGCGCAGTGTTTATAGCAGTCCCCGTTTGGGCGGCCGAGCTTGGGGATGACGGGCTGCACAAGACCGAATGGTTTCGAGACACGTTCAAGGATCTTCAGGAAGACTACGAAGAAGCCAAATCAGAGGGCAAACGTCTGCTGATCATCGTCGAGCAGCGTGGATGCATCTATTGCAAGGACATGCACGAACGCGCGTTTATGGACCCGCGCGTTCAAAAACACCTGACGGAGACCTACTATCCGGTCCAGCTCGATTTGCATGGCGCAAACGAGATGGTCGACACGGATGGAGAGACGCTGGAAGAGCGCGAAGCGGCCCGCAAATGGGGCGTCATGTTCACCCCGACCATGATCTTCATGCCGCCGGAAATCGACTTTGAAAAACCCGCCACCCGACAGGCCGTCGCGGTGATGCCGGGGGCGTTTATGTCTGGTACAACTTACGACATTATGACATGGGTTTCGGAGGAGCGGTATCTGGATCAGTCCGAAGAAGACTTTCAACGCTACCATGGTCGTATGATTCGAGAGCGTAACGATGGAAAGACCGACTAAAGGCTTCCTTCGACCCCTTTGAACAATTATTGCGTGTGGCTTTTCACTTGGAAAATAAGTGAAAAGCCTTTTCTTCTGCGGCAAAACATACTCAATCATTCATGAAAGTGAATTTGATGTTGCGTTCTTACCCAGCGGTAGCCTACGGTATACCGAGCTTACCTAAAAAAGATGGTAGCCTAAGGGAGGAAACATGAAGCTTTCGATACTGACACTGGCGGTTACGCTCACCGCTGGCGCCGCAATGGCAGGGCCCGTAGCGCCTGCGGATGTAGCTTATACCGAAGATGGAGCTGTAGAAGCTTCGCTGTCCGGAATGGCTGGAAACGTAGAAAATGGCTCCAAGGTCATGACGACCAAATCGCTTGGCAACTGCGTTGCTTGTCATCAGATATCGGCGCTGAGCCACGCACCGTTTCACGGTACCGTGGGTCCGTCCCTTGATGGCGTCGCTGACCGTTGGACCGAAGCCGAACTGCGTGGCATTCTGACCAATTCAAAGCTCACCTATGAGGGCACCGTGATGCCGGCATACTATGTTGTGGACGGGTTCACCCGCCCCGGCAACGGCTATACGGGCAAAGCCGCAGAGGGACCGCTTGATCCCCTGCTGAGCGCACAGCAAATCGAAGATGTGATCGCATTTCTGGCTACTCTGAAAGAGTAACAGGCGCGATTTAGGACAATACCCAAGGAGAACAGAGATGGACTTCACGAGACGTGAAACTCTGGCACTCGGTGCAGGGGCAGCGGTGATGACCGTACTTCCCTTCCGTGTGCTCGCTGCGGCCGACGAGGCAATTGCAGCATTTACCGGTGGTGCAGACGTCGCCGAAGGTGGCATCGAGCTGACCGCACCGGAAATCGCCGAGAACGGCAACACCGTTCCTGTGGGCGTTTCTGCGCCGGGCGCAGTATCGATCCTGCTGCTGGCAGCCGGCAACCCGACACCTGGCGTAGCACAGTTCAACTTCGGTGAACTGGCCGCAAGCCAGTCTGCGTCGACCCGTATTCGTCTGGCCGGCACGCAAGACGTTGTCGCTATCGCCCAAATGGCTGATGGCTCTTTCGCAAAAGCATCGTCGACGGTCAAAGTGACCATCGGCGGATGTGGCGGCTAATCAGAGGAGAACGATAACATGGCATCTGGTGTAAAACCCCGCGTCAAAGTCCCCAAAACAGCTGCTGCTGGCGAGGCGATCGTCATCAAAACACTGATTTCACACAAAATGGAGTCAGGTCAGCGCAAGGACAAACAAGGCAACGTTATCCCGCGTTCGATCATCAACCGCTTTACATGCGAATTTAACGGCAAGTCCGTTGTTGATGTGAAACTGGAAGCGGCGATTTCGACAAACCCGTATTTCGAGTTTGAAGCAACCGTTCCTGAAGCAGGTGAATTCAAGTTCACTTGGTATGACGATGATGGCTCGGTCTACGATACGGCCAAAAAAGTCGCGATCGGCTAATGAAGGTCGAATGACCAAGGCACACTCGCCTTGCCCCACCAATGGGGCAGGGCGGTTCCAAGGGAGGAAATGCGATGAAATTCAAGGCAATGACTGCAATTGCCGCTCTGGCGGTTTCGATGCCCGCTCTGGCATTTGCCGATGCGGATGACGATACTCTGGTCGTCAATGGCGAGATCGAGATGATCACCAAGGCGGCCGCACCGGCGCACTTGGCCGATACCCTCGACGAAGTCATTTCGGGATGGCACATGCGGTCGGATGAAACACAGATCATGCAAGCGGATGATTTTGACAATCCGGGTATGATTTTTGTTGAACAGGCAATGGACGACTGGAACACGGTTAACGGCGAAAAAGGCAAGTCCTGCGCGTCGTGTCACGGTGACGTCGAAGAAAGCATGACGGGCGTACGCGCTGTCTATCCAAAATGGAATGACAGCAAAGAAACCGTTTATACCATGGAGATGCAGATCAACGACTGTCTCACCGATGGTATGGGGGCTGAGGCTTGGAAAAAATCCGGCGCAAAAATGGCGCGCATGGAAGCTCTGATCTCGGTTCAGTCGCGCGGCATGCCGATGAACGTTGCGATTGACGGGCCAGCAGAAGCCACTTGGGAGTTGGGCAAAGAGCTCTACTACACCCGGACTGGTCAGCTTGATCTGAGCTGCGCGTCCTGTCACGAAGAAAACTATGGCAACCACATCCGTTCTGACCACCTTAGCCAAGGTCAAACCAACGGTTTCCCTGTTTACCGTTTGAAAAATGCCAAACTGACAACGGCCCATGGGCGTTTCAAAGGCTGCGTACGGGATACCCGTGCCGAAACCTACAAGCCCGGTTCGGACGAGTTTATTGCGCTCGAACTGTATGTCGCCTCACGCGGCAATGGTCTGTCGGTCGAAGCACCTTCGGTCCGCAACTAAACCAACAAGGCCTGCCTCGGAGCACCGGGGTGGGCCTTTGTTACATTCTACAAATTCACACATGCGAATATAATGCATTTGTGAGAAACATCTTTAGAAAGGCGCTTCGTCTATGATCTCTCGTCGCGATTTCCTCCAGGTCTCTATGGCGGCATCCGCCATGGTGGGCGCTTCGGGTTTCGGCAATTGGGCCCGTCTGGCTGCACAGCAGTCATTGACACAGGACGACTTGCTGCAATTTGATACCTTCGGAAATGTCTCGCTGATCCACGTCACGGACATTCACGCACAGCTCAAGCCGATCTATTTCCGCGAGCCAGAGATCAACCTTGGCGTCGGCGAAGCCTATGGTCAGGTACCACATGTAACCGGTGCGGACTTTCGCAAAATGTACGGTATCGCAGACGGGTCACCCAGCCATTATGCGTTGACTTACAATGACTTCACCTCACTAGCGCAGACCTATGGCAAGGTCGGCGGTATGGACCGCGTTTCGACAGTGATCAATGCGATCCGCGCCGACCGTCCGGATGCCCTGTTGCTGGATGGCGGGGATACATGGCACGGGTCGTACACATGTTATCACACCGAAGGCCAGGACATGGTCAACGTGATGAACGCCCTGAAACCCGATGCGATGACTTTCCACTGGGAATTTACGCTGGGCAGCGAGCGGGTCAATGAAATCGTCGAAGGGTTGCCTTTTGCCGCACTGGGTCAGAACATTTTTGACGCCGAGTGGGACGAACCTGCCGAACTGTTTAAGCCGTATAAGTTTTTTGAGCGGGGCGGCGTCAAAATCGCTGTGATCGGTCAGGCCTTCCCATACATGCCAATCGCCAACCCGCGCTGGATGTTCCCCGAGTATTCGTTCGGTATCCGTGACGAAAACATGCAGGCTATGGTCGATGAAGTGCGCGGCATGGGCGCAGAATGCGTTGTTCTGTTGTCTCACAACGGTTTCGACGTCGACAAGAAAATGGCAGGCCGCGTCAAAGGCATTGATGTCATCCTGTCAGGCCACACGCACGATGCTTTGCCAGAGCCGGTTCTGGTTGGTGAAACAATTGTTGTTGCTTCGGGGTCGAACGGAAAATTTGTCAGCCGTGTTGATCTCGACATTCGCGATGGCCGCATGATGGGCTTCCGTCACAAACTGATCCCGATTTTCGCAGATGTCATCACGCCGGACGCGACCATCACCAAGCTGATCGACGAGCAGCGCGCGCCTTACATCAACGAATTGACAGAAGTCATCGGACAGACAGACAGTCTGTTGTATCGCCGCGGCAACTTTAACGGCACGTGGGACGACCTGATCTGTCAGGCGCTGATTGAAGAGCGTGAAGCGGATATTTCTATGTCACCTGGCGTGCGTTGGGGCCCCTCGATCTTGCCGGGTCAGGACATCACACGTGAAGACATCTGGAATGCAACGTCTATGAGCTATGGCGAAGCGTATCGGACCGAAATGACGGGTGAATTCATCCATGTCATTCTGGAAGACGTTGCGGACAACCTGTTCAATGTCGATCCCTATTATCAGCAGGGCGGCGACATGGTGCGCATCGGTGGTATGGGTTACCGCATTGATGTGTCCAAACCACAGGGTGAACGCATCAGCGATATGACATTGCTGAAAACGGGCGAACAGATCGACCCGTCAAAAACCTATCAGGTTGCAGGCTGGGCATCGGTCAACGAAGGCACAGAAGGTCCACAAATCTGGGATGTAGTCGAAAGCTATATCCGTCGGAAAGGCACTGTGCATGTTGAACCTCACGATAACGTAAAAGTCGACGGCGTTTAAACTAACGCTTTGTAATTTAACAAAATACCGGCTGGCAATTGCGCCAGCCGAACAGAGAAATTAAGAGGAGGCATAGCCAGATGACAATGAGCTTCAAAGGCAAACCCTCGCGCCGCGCGTTCCTGAAGGGCGCTGCTGCCGCCGGAGGAACGCTTGCCAGTGCTAGCGTCGCAAAAGCAGCGGGAGATCCGCTGATTACCGAGGTTCAGGAATGGGCCTCTGCAACGGGCGAAGGGGTCGACGCGACCCCTTACGGTCTGCCGATCGAGTATGAATCGGACGTGGTGCGTCGCAACGTGGAATGGCTGACGGCGGACACAATTTCGTCGATCAACTTTACACCGATCCATGCGCTGGACGGGACCATCACGCCACAGGGCTGTGCGTTCGAACGTCACCACTCGGGTGCGATCGAGTTGAAAAAAGAAGACTATCGTCTGATGATCAACGGTCTGGTCGATCAGCCGCTGGTTTTCACTTACGAAGATCTCGAGCGGTTTCCACGCGAAAACCGTGTCTATTTCTGTGAATGTGCGGCCAACACCGGTATGGAATGGGCGGGCGCTCAGCTGAACGGTGCACAGTTCACCCATGGCATGATCCACAACATGGAATACTCGGGTATTTCGCTGCGTTCCCTGTTGGAAGAAGCAGGTCTTGGTGCCGCCGGTGATCTCAAGGACAAATGGGTCTATGTCGAAGGCGCCGATGCGTCATCGAACGGCCGTTCAATCCCGATGGAAAAAGCACTGGATGACGTTCTGGTTGCGTTCAAGGCCAACGGTGAAGCCCTGCGCAAAGAGCACGGATACCCCGTCCGTCTTGTCGTTCCGGGGTGGGAAGGCAACATGTGGATCAAATGGCTGCGTCGCATCGAAGTGACGGACCAAGCCATTGAAAGCCGAGAAGAAACGTCGAAGTACACAGATACGCTTGAAGACGGCACCAGCCGCAAATGGACATGGGTCATGGACGCCAAATCGGTTGTCACGTCGCCCAGCCCGCAATCGCCCATCAAACACGGCAAAGGCCCCTTGGTCATTACCGGTCTGGCATGGTCGGGGCGTGGCGCAATCACCGGCGTGGATGTGTCGGTTGATGGCGGCAAAAACTGGATGCCTGCGCGTCTTGGCGCACCGGGCACAGACAAGGCGCTGACCCGCTTCTATCTGGACTACAACTGGCAGGGCGAAGAGATGTTCCTGCAGGCGCGTGCCAAAGACTCGAGCGGCTATGTCCAGCCCTCCAAATCCGAACTGCGCGAAGTCCGTGGTTTGAACTCGATCTATCACAACAACTGCATCCAGACCTGGTGGGTCAAAGCAAACGGGGAGGCGGAAAATGTCGAAGTTTCTTAAGCTTATTGCGGGAACCGCTCTGGCGTCTTCACTGATCGCCGCACCTGCGCTGGCCGAAAAAATGGGCCTTGGCCGTACGGCGCTGCCTGAAGAGGTCGCAGCATGGGATCTGGATGTTGCCCCTGACGGAACCGGTCTTCCCGTTGGATCGGGTGATGCGCTGGTCGGTGAAGAAGTGTTCGCCGAAGCCTGTGCCATTTGCCACGGCGACTTTGCCGAAGGTGTGGACAACTGGCCCAAACTGGCTGGCGGTGCAGACACGTTGGATCATGACGATCCGTTGAAGACGGTTGGGTCTTATTGGCCCTATTTGTCGACCACTTGGGACTATGTAAACCGCTCGATGCCCTTCGGGAATGCCCAGTCGCTAACACCGGATGAAGTCTACGCAATTGTGGCTTACATCCTGTATTCCAATGACTTGATCGAAGATGATTTTGTTCTGTCGAATGAAACCTTCCTTGATGTGGAAATGCCGAATGCAGGCGGGTTTATCCTTGATGATCGTGAAACATCCGAGGCGCATTTCTGGAAAGCCGAGCCTTGCATGGCGGATTGTAAAGACACCGTTGAAATCACAATGCGTGCGGCGGTTCTTGATGTGACACCTGACGAAGAAGGGGCAGAAGAAGCCGCTGCTCCAGCAGCCGCAGAGGCTGCTGTGGTTGCAGAAGCTGCTGCTCCTGCTGAGGAAGCTGCTCCGGTCGTGGAAGAGCCTGTCGCTGTTGCAGCAATTGATGCGGATCTTGCCAAAAAGGGTGAAAAGGTCTTTAAAAAGTGCAAAGCCTGTCACCAGGTGGGCGAGAAGGCCAAAAACAAAACTGGTCCGGTATTGAATGGCATTATCAACCGCAACATCGCTTCGGTCGACGGGTTCAAATATTCCAAGCCCATGAAAGCGCTTGGGGAAGAGGGCAAAACTTGGACGCCAGAAGAAATGGCGGCGTTCCTGACCAAGCCCAAGAAATATTTGAAAGGCACCAAAATGTCCTTTGCCGGTCTGAAAAAGGAAAAGGACATTGCTGCCGTCACTGAATACCTGAAGACGTTTCAGGAATAAGTGATGCGGCTGGGAGGAGTTGTAATCGCGGTTTGGGCGGCACTTTCGGGTGCCGCCTTTGCCGAAGAAAGTGCCACCGCCATCGGGGACCCCGAGCGCGGTGCAAAAATGTTCAAACGCTGCCAGTCCTGCCATCAGGTGGGGCTGGGTGGTAAGCACAAAGTCGGTCCACATCTGAACGGAATCTTTTTTCGTCCAGCCGCCGCATTTGATGACTATAAGTATTCCAAGGGCATGTACGCTGCGAGAGAAGCAGGTCTTGTGTGGGATGTGGATGGTCTCGGCAATTTCCTTGAGGCCCCGAAAGCAACAGTGCCCGGCACGAAGATGAGCTTTCGCGGGATGAAAAAGGAACAGGATCGCAATGATCTTCTGGCCTATCTGCGGACCTTCTCGGACAATCCACAGGATATTCCGGAAGCGGCACCAACCGCCCGCAAGGTTGAGGTCGAGCTTGCGCCCGAGATTCTCGCGATTGTGGGGGATCCGGACTATGGCGAATACCTGTCGACGGAATGCACAACCTGTCACCAGACCGATGGTGCGTATGATGGTATTCCATCGATTGTGCAGTGGCCCACAGAAGATTTTGTGATCGCCATGCATGCTTATAAAATCAAGCAACGGGAGCATCCCGTAATGCAGATGATGGCCGGGCGTCTCTCTGATGAAGAGATTGCAGCGCTCGCGGCCTATTTTGGAAATTTGGAGTGAGGTCGGTAATTTAGATCAAGGGAGGAAGATCTATGAAATTGAACAGACGTGGATTTATTGGCGCAGGAGCCGCAGTTGCGGCCTCGTTGTCAGCGCCTATGGTGATGGGGGCTGGAAAGCCTCGTGTCGTTGTCATCGGTGGCGGTGCAGGAGGCGCGACCGCCGCGCGTTATATTGCAAAAGGGTCGAAAGGGGCCATTGATGTGACTTTGGTAGAGCCAAGTCGCACCTACTATACCTGTTTCTTCTCAAACCTTTACATTGCCGGGTTCCGGGAGCTGTCTTCGATTGCACACAGCTATGGCACACTGGCGTCGAAATACGGCGTGAATGTCGTGCATGACTGGGCCGTAGGCATCGATCGTGACGCAAAAACCGTATCGTTGGCAGGGGGGGCAAAGCTGTCTTATGACCGGTTGGTCCTGTCACCCGGCATCGATTTTGTCGACGGGGCGGTTCCGGGATGGGACGTGACCAGTCAAAACAAAATGCCCCATGCCTATAAGGCGGGTTCTCAAAGCGAGCTGTTGAAAGCCCAGATTGAGGCCATGCCTCAGGGGGGGACATTTGCTATGGTGGCCCCACCAAATCCCTATCGCTGTCCGCCCGGACCATACGAGCGGGTTTCGATGGTGGCGCATGTTCTGAAAGAGAAGAACCCGACTGCGAAAATCATCATCGCCGACCCCAAGCCGAAATTCTCGAAAATGGCGCTTTTCCAGGAAGGTTGGGGCAATCACTATGACGGGATGATCGACTGGGTCGGATCCGACTTTGGCGGTGACAACGTCGAGGTGAATCCGGATGAAATGACGGTGTCGATTGATGGCGAAGTGACCAAGGTCGATGTGTGTAACGTTATCCCCGCGATGAAGGCCGGCAAAATCTGCGAGATGGCCGGTATCACCGAAGGCAATTGGGCCCCTGTTTCGGGTCATACAATGCAGTCACGTATTGACGAGAACATTCATGTTCTGGGAGATGCCACCAATCAGGGCGACATGCCGAAGTCCGGTTTCTCGGCCAACAGCCAGGCCAAAGTTGCGGCTATGGCCATTCGCGGTGCATTGACCGGATCAAAAGTGTTCCCGGCGAAATTCTCGAACACCTGCTGGTCTCTGATCGATACCGAAGACGGCGTGAAAGTGGGCGCGACCTATGAAGCGACCGACGAAAAGATTGCCAAGGTTGACGGGTTTATCTCGAAAACCGGCGAGGGGGCTGAGCTTCGCAAAGCCACCTATGAAGAATCGGTGGGTTGGTATGCCGGAATTACGTCAGACATGTTCGGCTGACTAAGGCGTGATCTGAAAAAAAATGCGGGCGGCCCTTGTGTGGGGCTGCCCGTTTTCGTTCCGGACGTTGAATTGAACGCGCTAGCGTCCTTTGTGTCAGCTTCAGCGGGGGCGCTGCCCCCGGGACCCCCGGGATATTTCGGGCCAGAAGAAGAATTTGACGGGGCATTTGGGGGAAAGGCCTCGCAGAAGGTTTATCATCTGTTTCCCTGAAATTTGCCTGCTGCCCTTGCAGCCCCCTGAGGGCGACACTAAGACTCTGTAGGTGGGCTTTGGGCACACTTACGGATGCGAACAACAGGCAGGCGGATATGAACGACCCTTTAGAGACATATATGAATACTCTGGTGCCAATGGTGGTCGAACAGACCAGCCGTGGCGAACGCGCTTATGACATTTTCTCGCGCCTGTTGAAGGAGCGGATCATTTTCCTGAATGGACCTGTCCATGACGGCATGTCGAGCTTGATTGTCGCACAGTTGCTGCACCTTGAGGCGGAAAACCCGTCGAAAGAGATTTCGATGTATATCAACAGCCCCGGTGGCGTGGTGACGTCCGGTTTGTCGATTTACGACACCATGCAGTACATCCGTCCAAAGGTATCGACCCTTGTGATCGGGCAGGCTGCTTCGATGGGGTCGCTTTTGTTGACCGCTGGCGAAGCCGGAATGCGCTTTTCGCTGCCGAACAGCCGCGTGATGGTGCACCAGCCCTCGGGCGGGTATCAGGGGCAGGCGACGGATATCATGATCCACGCTGAAGAGACCTTGAAGCTGAAGCGTCGCTTGAACGAGATTTATGTCAAGCACACCGGCCGGACCTATGAAGAGGTCGAGCAGGGGCTTGAGCGGGACAACTTTATGTCACCGGAAGAAGCAAAAGATTGGGGTTTGATCGACGAGATCGTCGAAGCCCGGTCCAAAACGGACGAAGAAGACAGCTAAGACAAAGCGCCCCTGAGCCACGAACTTTGGGGCGCTTTGCACATTGTACTCGGATTGAGGCTGGCCTAAGCTGGATCAAATACGGGGCTTTGACGGACATTTTTCCCCCGGAATCACATTCGGGCCTGAAAGGTAGAATATGGCGAGTAACTCTAGCGACAGCAAAAACACCCTTTACTGCAGCTTCTGCGGCAAAAGCCAACATGAGGTGCGTAAACTGATTGCTGGTCCAACCGTGTTCATCTGTGATGAATGCGTCGAACTTTGCATGGACATTATTCGCGAAGAAACCAAAGCGTCGGGTTTGAAGGCCTCTGAAGGTGTGCCGACACCGTTGGAAATCTGCAATGTCCTTGACGATTACGTGATTGGTCAGGCTTTGGCCAAGCGGGTGCTGTCAGTGGCTGTGCACAACCACTACAAGCGCCTGAACCACGCTCAGAAGTCTGGCGATATCGAGTTGGCGAAGTCGAATATTCTTCTGATTGGGCCAACCGGTTGCGGTAAAACGCTTTTGGCACAGACACTTGCGCGTATTCTGGATGTGCCGTTCACAATGGCCGACGCGACGACGCTGACCGAGGCCGGTTATGTCGGGGAAGATGTTGAGAACATCATCCTGAAGCTGTTGCAGGCCTCTGAATACAATGTCGAGCGCGCGCAGCGTGGCATCGTCTATATCGATGAAGTCGACAAGATTACGCGTAAATCCGAAAACCCGTCGATCACGCGGGACGTGTCGGGCGAAGGTGTTCAGCAAGCGCTGCTAAAACTGATGGAAGGCACGGTTGCTTCGGTGCCGCCGCAAGGCGGACGCAAGCACCCGCAGCAGGAATTCCTGCAAGTGGACACAACCAATATCCTGTTCATTTGTGGCGGCGCCTTTGCGGGTCTGGACCGGATCATTGCGCAGCGTGGCAAAGGCTCTGCTATGGGCTTTGGCGCGGACGTGCGTGACAACGACAGCCGCGGTGTTGGCGAGATCTTTAAGGATCTCGAGCCGGAAGACCTGCTGAAGTTCGGTCTGATTCCCGAATTTGTCGGACGTTTGCCGGTTCTGGCGACCCTCGAAGATCTTGATGAAGACGCTCTGGTGACCATCCTCACACAGCCGAAAAACGCATTGATCAAGCAGTATCAACGCCTGTTCGAACTGGAAGACACCAAGCTGTCCTTTACCGATGACGCATTGAGTGCAATTGCCAAGCGCGCCATTGAACGCAAGACAGGGGCGCGTGGTCTGCGGTCTATTCTTGAGGATATCCTGTTGAACACGATGTTCGAACTTCCCGGTATGGACAGCGTGACCGAGGTGGTCGTGAACGAAGAGGCCGTGAATTCGGATGCGAATCCCCTGATGATTCACGGAGAAGCGGAAAAAGAGCCTGCAAACGTCGGCTAAACCGTTGTTCAAATCCTAAAAATTTGAGTGCCCATGGCTTTATGCTGTGGGCATTTTCTTTGCACATGTGCGTTTTGATACAGCAGAGGCTGGATTCCGCTGCGGGGATGGATGCGGCCAATGCGCCACTGGACCTTTGGTGCGGGGTAGGGCATACACACAGAAGCAATTGCGGAGGCATCCATGGGCATTCTGAGCGGTATCAACAGCTTGTTCACTTGGTGGAACGGCGGAACCCTGAACACACGGCTTTATACGAACCGTAAGGGGATCAAGGTCGGTGAAGATGACCAGGGCAACACCTATTATCACAACAAAGACGACAGCAAACGCTGGGTGATGTTCAACGGTGAAGCCGAGGCAAGCCGCGTGTCTGCAGACTGGCATGGCTGGCTGCACCGCACGTTTGACGAAATTCCCTCTGAAAAGCCGCTGGCCCACAAACCGTGGGAAAAGCCGCATCAGGAGAATCTGACCGGAACGGCATTGGCATATGCGCCGGCTGGTTCGTTGCGTCAGGCAGGTACAAAAGAACGCCAGGACTACGAAGCCTGGGTGCCTGAATAAAAGCGGAGTTCCATCATGTCGGCCGTTAAAACGGAAGTCGCCGTTGGCGCAGGCGTTGTCGCCATTGCTGTTGGTTTTCTCATTTATGCCGGACAGGTCACGGGTCTGTCCGCAAGCACCGCTGGATACCCTTTGACGGCCTCTTTCAGGTCGTTGGAAGGGGTGTCTGTCGGCACGGACGTCCGCTTGGCAGGTGTGAAAATCGGATCTGTGACGGGCATTTCCTTGAACCCGCAGACCTTTCGTGCCGATACTGAATTCACGGTTTTGTCCGGGATCGAGTTGCCAGATGACAGCGCAATCGTGGTGTCCTCTGAGGGGCTGTTGGGCGGGAATTTCGTAGAAATCCTGCCGGGTGGCTCTCCTTTCAATCTCGAGGCGGGCGCGGAAATTGAAGATACGCAAAGTTCGGTGAGCCTTGTTGGTTTGTTGATGAAGTTTGTCGCCGGCGGAGACAGCGAATGATCCGCGTTGCGCTGGCGCTTTGTTTGACAGCTTCGGTCGCCTTTGGGCAAACCATCACAGTCGAAACCTTGGATCCCGACTCGGCCCCTCAAATCGTCATCATGCAGCCTGATCCGGAACTTGAACTGTTTTCCCTTCAGCGGGAGCTGGGTACGGTTCAGTCTGAAGTGTTTGTGCCCGCCGTCAAAGGCACAGGGGCGATGCTGCGTGGATTGGACAAGCTGAACGGCGAAGTGGTCGATTTCGAACTCGACAACGGCTTTAGCATTATGTTCGGCGGCCTGCGTGTCGACCTTGGACAGTGCCGTCACCCCGAAGACAATTCAACCGGCGAGGCCTATGCCTTTCTGACGATCCAGGAAGGGCGTGAGAGCTCTGTTGATCCTGCATTCCAGGGGTGGATGATTGCCTCGTCCCCAGCGCTGAATGCGCTGGATCACGCGCGTTATGACGTTTGGGTCCTGCGTTGCAAAACGGCGTCTTCTGCCGAAGGCAACTGAATTCCTGTAATATTTGCAGTGCCACGCACAGCGTCTGCAAGCAGGGCGTGATACGACGCACGGCTGATCTCGATTGCCCCTAGCGAGGCAAGATGCGGCGTTATGAATTGCGTATCAAAAAGCGTGAACCCACAGTTACGCAGATGCGCACAGAGATAGGCCAGCGCGATTTTGGACGCATTGGTGCGCTTTGAGAACATGCTTTCCCCAAAGAACGCAGACCCGAGTGTGACGCCGTACACGCCTCCGACCAAGATTGTGTCTTCCCAAACCTCGAGGGAATGGGCGCAGCCGAGTTGATGCAGGCTTTGATAGAGGTCTCGGATTTCTGCGTTGATCCAAGTTTCTTCGCGATCCGCGCACCCGTCAACCACCTCCAGAAAGTTCTCGTTTAGCGAAATACGGAAGGGGCTTTTGCGCAGAGCTTTGGACAGCGATTTGGAAACATGAAACGCGTCTAGCGGGAAGACGCCACGCTGGTGCGGGTCGACCCAGAAGATTTCCGGATCGTCCCTGTGTTCCGACATGGGGAAGACCCCCACGGAATAGGCGTGCATCAACAGCGCGGGTGTAAGCCCTTCGTCATTGGGTTGCACGCCGTGGGGCATTAGCCCTCGGCCAGATTGGTTTCCAGCCAGTGCTCTAGCCAGTGAATGTTGTAATCCCCTGTCAGGACATCGTCCTCGGCCAGAAGCGCGTGGAACAGTGGTACCGTGGTATCCACGCCATCCACGATCAACTCACCCAAGGCACGGTTCAGCCGTGCCAGAGCCTCTGGGCGGTCCCGACCATGTACGATCAGTTTGCCAATCAGAGAATCATAGAAGGGCGGGATGGAGTACCCGTTATAAAGCGCCGAATCCATGCGCACGCCCAATCCGCCAGGGGCGTGATAGGCTGTGATCTTGCCGGGGCAGGGAGAGAAGTTCGGCAAGCGCTCTGCGTTGATCCGCACTTCAATCGCGTGTCCGTTGATTTCAAGGTCGTCTTGCCCGAATGACATCGGTTGACCCGCTGCGACAAGGATTTGTTCGCGGACAAGATCGACACCAAAGATGGCCTCGGTAACGGGGTGCTCAACCTGCAAACGTGTGTTCATTTCGATGAAATAGAACTCGCCGTTTTCGTAGAGGAATTCGATTGTTCCGGCGCCGATATAATTGATCGCAGCAACCGCATCGGAACAGACTTTTCCGATTTGGGCGCGCTCTTCGGGAGAAATACAGGGGCCTGGGGCTTCTTCAAAGACTTTCTGGTGACGGCGCTGCAACGAGCAGTCGCGTTCGCCCAGATGTACGGCATTGCCTTTGCCGTCGCCAAACACCTGAATCTCGATGTGCCGTGGCGTGGTCAGATACTTTTCAATATAGACCTCGTCATTGCCAAAGTTGGATTTCCCCTCGGCACGGGCGGTCATAAAGGCGCTTTCCATGTCGGCGGCTGTGGCGGCAACTTTCATGCCGCGCCCACCGCCACCGGCAGTGGCTTTGACGATGACAGGATAGCCCATCTCGTCACCCAGCCGCTTGGCCGCCTCAAGATCGGGAACCCCACCGTCAGATCCGGGCACACAAGGCACACCCAGTTTAATCATCGTATCTTTGGCGGTGATTTTATCACCCATCACCCGAATATGTTCGGCTGTAGGGCCAATAAAGGTCAGGCCGTGATCCTCGATGATCTGAACAAAGTTGGCATTTTCCGACAAAAATCCATAACCGGGATGGATCGCCTGGGCGCCAGTGATTTCACAAGCGGCAATGATTGCGGCCATGTTGAGATAGCTGTCCGTACCCGGAGGGGGGCCGATACAAACTGCTTCGTCTGCCATGCGGACGTGCATCGCATCTGCGTCGGCGGTCGAATGAACCGCGACAGACTTGATGCCCATTTCGCGACACGCGCGGATCACGCGCAGGGCGATTTCTCCACGGTTTGCGATGAGAATTTTATCAAACATGTCTGCGCCTTACTCGATGATGACCAGCGGTGCACCAAATTCTACCGTGTCGCCATCACCCACAAGAATGCGTTTCACCGTTCCCGATTTGGGCGCGGGAATGTGGTTCATGGTTTTCATGGCTTCCACGATCAACAGGGTGTCCCCTTCCGAGATGGATGCTCCAACGCTCACAAAAGATGGCGCGCCGGGTTCGGGCTGCAAATAGATTGTACCAACCATCGGGGATGTAACCGCACCGGGGTGGCTGGCGGGATCATCCGTTGCAGGTGCTTCAAAAGCCGAGGGTGTCGCAGCTTCTGGTGCAGCCACGGCAACAGGTGCGGCAGCAGCGGGGGCCATGACAGCGGCGGCAACTTGCGTCTGGCGGCTGACACGAACATTCAGGCTGTCGTCGTCACCATATTCACGCTTGACCTGAAGTTCGGTCAGGTCGTTTTCCCGCAGAAGTTCTGCCAATGCCTTGATGAAGGCAACATCGTTGTCGTGGTTCGTATTGCTCATGTGTTTTGTCCCCTGCAGCGCATCCCATGCGCGGTTGAGTCTTTTTGGGTTTCCCTTGCGTCGCCTTATAGGTCAAAGCGACGCCAGAGAAAAGCGCGTGCGCACCGGTTCATTTGGACATGACTAGTACAAATTACGAGGGGAATTTGTACAATTTGGTCACTTAATGCTTACAAAGGCATTCCGGACAGCTTTGCAACCAGTTCTGCCAATTTTCGTGCGCCGAATTTACGAAGTAGTCGCGCGCGATACTCTTCGACGGTCCGGTAAGACAGTTTCAGCTCTAGACCGATTTCCTTGCTGGTCAATCCGCGACAGGTCAATATTGCGACCTCGCGTTCACGTTGGGTCAGCTCGACAATCGGGCGTTCTTCCGAAAGATCCGCAAATGACCAGATGCCTCTTTGAAAAGGGTTTTCAGGGGTAAGGGACTGGCCTCGGACACGGCACCAGAACAGGGTGTCGTCCTTGCGTTTCATCACGCGTTCGTCGTTATAGCGTCCTGTTGCGCGCATGGCGGTCAATCCACGTTCCCCGATCGAATGAAAATCCTCTTCCGAGGCATAGAATTCGCCGAGCGACACCCCAACACATTTGGCAGGTTCCTGGTGAAACATATCGCCAAACGCATTGTTGCATCGTCGAATGATCCGGTTTTCAAGTACAGCCAGCCCGACAGGCGCAAATTCAAAGGCAATCGCATCAAGTTCCATGCGCACACCATGCACGTAAGCCGACCAAAGGCCAAGGCCGCAGTATTACTACGAATTGCCAGTGACAAAGACCCTAGATTACCTCTGCTACAAGTGAGTGAGGAGGGGACGCAATGAATTTGGCACTTTGGCTGGAACGCGTTGCGCAGGTGGCGCTAGAGCGGCCTGCAATTTTTCTGGGGCAAACCTGTACCGAGACGTATGGGTCTTTCTTTGAAAAGGCGTTGCGTGTGGCGGGGTGGCTGCACACCCAAGGGATCAAACCCGGAGATCGGGTTGGTTTGTTCATGAAAAATGTCCCTGAATACCTGATTGCCCAATATGGGGTTTGGGCCGCAGGGGGCGTGGTTGTTCCGATCAACGCCAAACTTCATGCCAGAGAAGCCGCCTGGATTCTTGAGAATGCCGAAGCGCATTTTTGCTTTACGTCCAAAGGGCTGCACGCCGCACTTGCCAAGGTCACAACGCTTTCCTGTCTGGATGTCACATCATCTGACTGGCGAAACGTCATTGCGCCCGCGCCGGTATTCGCACCTGTCCCCCGACAGGCAGATGACCTCAGCTGGTTGTTCTACACATCCGGCACAACCGGACGCCCCAAGGGGGTTATGATTACCAACCGCATGTTGCACGCGATGGCACTCAGCTATTTCGCGGATGTGGACGAGGTGACGGGCGAAGATACGGCCCTTTATGCCGCGCCAATGAGCCATGGTGCAGGCATCTACAATCTCATGCACGTCATGAAGGGCGCCCGCCATGTCCTGCCCGCGTCGGGTGGGTTTGACGAAGCCGAGATCTTTGCGCTGGCGCGTTATCACAAGCGCGTCCACATGTTTTGCGCACCGACCATGGTGAAACGCATGACCGAAGTCGCCAAGGAAACGGGTGAAACCGGAGAGGGGTTACGCACTATCGTTTATGGCGGTGGACCCATGTATGTGGCTGATATCGTTGAGGCCGTGGATCATTTTGGCCCGATCTTTGTTCAAATCTATGGGCAAGGCGAGTGTCCGATGTGCATTTCGGCGCTGTCGCGTTCTGACGTTTCGGATCGTTCACATGTAGATTGGCAAGCCCGCCTTGCGTCGGTGGGGCGGGCCCAAAGTGTTGTCGAACTTGCCATCGGAGACGAACAGGGCCGTCCGCTGCCAGCCGGAACCGTCGGCGAAATCATGGCCCGCGGGGATGCGGTGATGCCGGGGTATTGGAATAATCCGGAAGCCTCGGCCAAAACCATCGTCAATGGATGGTTGATGACCGGTGACATGGGCACCTTGAGCGACGACGGCTACCTGACCCTGAAAGATCGTTCAAAGGACCTGATCATTTCAGGGGGCACCAATATTTACCCGCGCGAAGTAGAAGAGGCGCTTCTTTTGCATCCGGACGTGGTCGAGGTCTCGGTGGTCGGGCGGCCCCATCCGGAATGGGGTGAAGACGTGGTTGCATTTGTCGTGTGTCGCGGGGCGCTCGACGAAGACCGACTTGACGCCCACTGCCTTGACCAGATCGCCCGTTTCAAGCGGCCCAAGGCGTACTATGAAATTCGTGAACTGCCCAAGAACAACTATGGCAAGGTTCTGAAAACCGAATTGCGCAAGCAACTGGAGACTTCAAATGACTGATTTGCATGGGAAAACTGCTTTTGTCACCGGCTCGGTTCAGGGGATCGGACTTGCCATCGCACAAGAGCTTGCCAAGGCGGGCGCGCGCATCGGTGTGCATGGTCTGGCAACCCGGGAAGAGGCCGAGGCGACCTGTGAGCTGTTGGAAAAGGCAGGTGCCCCCGAGGCCAGGTTTTTTGAGGGAGACCTGCGCGATGCCAACGCGATTGAGGCCATGATGCAGGGCGTCTCAGATTGGGGAGGCGCGGATATTCTGGTGAATAACGCGGGCATTCAACACACGGCACCGCTTGCCGAGATGCCCGCCGAAAAATGGGATGCGATCCTTGCAATCAACCTGTCGGCGGCGTTTCACACGATGCAAAAGGCGATGCCTTCGATGGCGCAACGGGGGTATGGCCGGGTGATTAACATCGCTTCGGTTCATGGCGTGGCGGCTTCAAAAGAAAAGGCGCCTTATTGCGCGGCAAAATTCGGGTTAGTAGGGCTCAGCAAAGTGGCCGCTCTGGAATACGCGAACGCCGGAAGTAAGGCCGCTGGCGGGATTACGGTGAACTGTATCTGTCCGGGATGGACGGAAACCGCGATCATCGAACCCCAGATCCAAGCCCGTGCCGCGGCCCATAATGGCGATAGGAACGCAGGTATCGCGGAATTGCGCTCGGAAAAACAGCCGTCGCAACGCACATCCGATCCATCTGAGATCGGCGCTTTGGCGCTTTGGCTTTGTAATCCGGTGGCGCACAACATCACGGGCACATCCATCCCTGTCGATGGGGGATGGACGGCGCAGTAAGTGCGTTAAGGACATTGCAAAAGCAAAAAGCCCGGCTTTTGAGCCGGGCTTTTCATCATTAATAACGGTCGTTTAGTTGACCAGAGTTGCCTCGGTTGCGGCGCGGAACTCTTCATCGGTAACGCCATCAGCCAATTCAACCAGCTTCAGACCGCCTTCGACCACGTCCATCACGCCAAGGTTGGTGATGATGCGGTCAACAACGCCTCTGCCAGTCAGAGGCAACGTGCATTCTTTGAGAACTTTGGAAACGCCGTGCTTGTTGGCATGATCCATGACCACAACAACACGGCCAACACCAGCCACAAGATCCATCGCGCCGCCCATGCCTTTGACCAGCTTGCCGGGGATCATCCAGTTGGCGAGATCACCGTTTTCGGCCACTTCCATCGCGCCAAGGATCGCCATAGCGATTTTGCCGCCACGGATCATGGCAAACGACGTTGCGCTGTCAAAATACGCGGTCTGCGGCAGCTCAGTGATGGTCTGTTTACCAGCGTTGATTAGGTCGGGGTCTTCTTCGCCTTCATAAGGGAAGGGGCCCATGCCCAACATACCGTTTTCCGATTGCAGGGTGACTTCGACGCCTTCGGGGATGTAATTGGACACCAGCGTTGGAATGCCGATTCCAAGGTTCACATACCAACCGTCTTGCAGTTCCTGAGCCGCGCGTGCAGCCATTTGGTTACGATCCCAAGGCATTATGCTTCCTCCCGCTTGCGTACGGTGCGCTGTTCGATGCGCTTTTCTGCGTCGCTTTTGATAATCCGGTTCACATAGATGCCCGGCAAGTGGATCATGTCCGGGTCAAGCGAGCCGGTCTCGACGATCTCTTCCACTTCGGCCACGCAAACCTTGCCACATGTCGCGGCAGGCAGGTTGAAGTTGCGTGCAGTCTTGCGGAACACGAGGTTGCCCGTTGCATCCGCTTTCCATGCTTTCACGATGGCGAGATCGGCAAAAATACCTTCTTCCATGATGTAGTCTTCCATGGCGGAGTCTTCGCCGGTGGGAAACTGCTTTTCGAACTTGCCGTCTGCAATCACGGTGCCAACGCCGGTCTTGGTAAAGAACCCGGGGATGCCTGCGCCACCGGCGCGCATACGCTCGGCCAGCGTGCCTTGAGGCGTGAACTCCAGCTCAAGCTCGCCCGACAGATACTGGCGCATGAATTCTGCGTTTTCGCCCACATAGGACGAGATCATTTTGCGCACCTGCTTGGTTTCCAACAGGATGCCGATGCCTGCGCCGTCAACGCCCGCGTTGTTGGAAGCAAAGGTCAGGTCCTTGACGCCCGAGTCCTTGATCGCGTTCAGCAACAGTTCGGGGATGCCGCAGAGACCGAAACCGCCAGACGCGATCAACATGTCATCCTTGAGCAGCCCGTCGAGTGCCTCGGTGGCATTCGCATAGACTTTATTCATGGAATTCTCCCTCTTATCCGGAATTGCCACCGTTTTGACGGGACGTCACTGCGGAGTCAATGAACAGGGAGCGGGGGTCGTATTACTACGGGCGGTTATACGTATTAAGGCCCTGCCGTCGGGCAGGGCCTTTTAGAAATCATGTCACCCGTCAGGCTTTTTTGGCTGCAGTCTTTTTTGCAGCTGGCTTTTTGGCGGCTGTCTTCTTCGCGGGGGCCTTTTTCTTGGCAGGCGCTTTTCGTTTTGTCCCCGACTTGCCGGCCTTCTCGGCGATCCATTCGACCGCCTGTTCCATCGTCACGTCTTCGGCCTTGACCTCTTTGGGGATGGTGGCGTTCACCTTTTCCCATTTGACATAAGGACCATAGCGGCCGTCCATGACATTGACCGCACCACCGCTTTCGGGATGTTCTCCCAACTCTTTCAACGCTTTTGCGGCCGCGCGTCGACCACGGCCCGGGTTGTTGCGCTTCTCGGTGATCATTTCCATCGCACGGTTCATGCCGATCTCGAACACATCGAGTGTCTCTTTGAGGTTGGCATAGACCGGTTTTTCCTCGTCCGGCAATTGGTGCATGACATAGGGGCCAAACCGCCCGAGGTTCGAGGAAATAACGCCACCATCAGGGTGAACGCCAATTTCACGAGGCAGGGTCAAAAGTGTCAGCGCCTGTTCCAGAGTGACGTCATTCGGACCCCAGCCGGGCAGGAATTCCTTGCCTTGTTTCGGCAAAGAAGAGCGTGGCGGTTTTTTGTTTTCAGGCGTGGGCTCACCGCGTTGGACGTAAGGGCCAAAGCGACCGGACTTCAGGTGGATTTCGTCACCGTCATCTTCGCCCAAGACACGCTCATAGCCTTCTGCACCTTCGCCGGAAATCGGGCGGGTATAGTTGCATTCGGGGTAGTTGCCACAGCCGACAAAGCCGCCGGTGCGCGAAGTTTTCAGGTGAAGCTGGCCAGCACCGCATTTCGGACAGACGCGGGGATCCGTGCCGTCTTCACGCGGTGGATACAGTTGCGGGGCAAGTGCATCGTCCAGCACATCCAGAACCTCGGTGATGCGCAGTTCCGAGGTTTCGGCGATCGCCACCGAGAAGTCTTTCCAGAAGCGGCCCAACACGGCCTTATAGTCGCGCTCGCCGGCGGAAACATCATCCAGTTCCTCTTCCAGATTGGCCGTGAACTCATACCCGACGTACTGGCGGAAAAAGTTCAGCAGGAAGATCGTGACGATCCGGCCTTTGTCCTCTGGGAACAGGCGGTTCTTGTCCTTGCGGACATATTCACGGTCCTGAATCGTGGTGATCACACTGGCGTAGGTCGACGGGCGGCCAATGCCCAATTCTTCCATACGCTTGACCAAAGTCGCTTCGGTATAACGCGGGGGGGGCTGGGTGAAGTGCTGTTCGGGCGAGATCGAGCGTTTCTCGGTTTTGTCGCCCTGCGAGATTTGTGGCAGGCGCTTGTCATCATCATCGACAACATCGTCTCGGCCTTCTTCGTAAACCCGCATAAATCCATCAAACAGAACGACTTGGCCGGTCGCACGCAGGCCGACCTGACCATCGTCGCTTGCAATGTCGACTGTGGTGCGCTCCATGCGGGCGCCTTCCATCTGACAGGCCAGTGTCCGCTTCCAGATCAGGTCATAGAGCTTGCGCTGGTCCTGTTCGGTGACTTTCAACGCGTCCGCGCTCAGCTTCATATCCGTGGGGCGGATACATTCGTGGGCTTCCTGCGCATTTTTGGCTTTGTTCTTGTAGATGCGCGGCTTGGACGGGACATATTCCGCGCCATAGCGTTCAGCAATGGCGTCACGCGCAGCAGCGACCGCTTCGGGCGCCATGTCGATGCCGTCTGTACGCATATAGGTGATGTATCCGGCCTCGTACAAACGCTGGGCGGTGCTCATACACTGGCGCGCACCCATGCCGAATTTACGGCTGGCTTCCTGTTGCAGAGTCGAGGTCATAAACGGTGCAGAAGGGTTGCGGCTTGCGGGCTTGGCTTCGACCTTGGCCACTTTGAGATCGCGCGAATTGATTGCCTGAACGGCCAATTCTGCGGCGGTGCTGTTCTCAAGATCGAATTTGTCGAGCTTTTGACCACCCATGATGGTCATGCGTGCTTCGAACTCCTGTCCGCGCGGTGTCGCAAGCAGGGCTTTGACACTCCAGTATTCGCGTGGATTGAAGGCTTCGATCTCCATTTCGCGTTCGACAATCAGGCGCAGGCACACAGATTGCACACGACCGGCCGATCGTGCGCCCGGCAGTTTGCGCCACAAAACGGGCGAAAGGTTAAAGCCGACAAGATAGTCCAGCGCGCGACGAGCCAGATAGGCATCCACAAGAGGCTGGTCCACCTGGCGCGGGTTTTGCATCGCTTCGGTCACGGCGGATTTCGTGATCGCGTTGAACACGACGCGGCTGACGGGCGTATCCTTTTTGATGGCACGACGTTTGCGTAGCGCTTCTTCAAGGTGCCAGCTGATGGCCTCTCCCTCGCGGTCGGGGTCGGTTGCGAGGATCAGGTTGTTGTCGTCTTTTAACGCGTCCGCAATGGCTTTGACATGCTTTCGAGAGTCGGCACCGATCTGCCAAGTCATGTCAAAATCGTGTTCGGTGTCCACGCTGCCGTCTTTCGCAGGCAGATCGCGCACGTGGCCATAGGAAGCCAGAACCGTGTAATCCGGCCCCAGATATTTATTGATCGTTTTGGCTTTTGCTGGAGACTCGACAACAACGACTGGCATTAAACTTCCTCTCGACTCGCTGGGCCGTATATGGCGGCGAAAAATGTGGTTTGGAAGGGGGCAATGTCAATGCGTGCCGTTTGGTCTCTTTAAATCCACAGCAAATTGATATGCGCAAAGTTGAATTGGTCGGGGTTTCCATTACGGTTTGGCCGCTTTCGCCAAGCGCCATGTTTTGTTGGGGATTGAAGGGGCAAACCGGGGCTTTTGCCGCTGTCAGCGGGGCAGGGCATACATTTCGCATCTGACCCGATAACGATTGGGTCAGATTTTTGACAACAAACCACCTGCCTGCCGCTGAATACGACCATCCAACTCCAAATCGATCAAAACCGGAGTGACACGATTCGCAGGCGCAGAAAGGTCACGGATCAATTGATCTTCGGCCAAAGGCGCCGGTCCCAAACGGTTGAGAATTTGCATGTGCAGATCCGAAGTGTCTCGCAGGCTGCGCTGTTGGGGCGAGGTCTGTGGCGGCGTGTCGGACGGGCCGGAAACATCTGACGTGCGCGGCGCGCCGACCATCTCGATCACATCCTTGGCGCCTCTGACAAGAGTGGCACCGTCACGGATCAACATGTTGCAACCAGAAGCGCGCGCATCAAACGGATGGCCCGGCACAGCAAGAACCTCTCGGCCCTGATCCAGCGCTTCACGTGCCGTGATCAGGCTGCCGGATCGTGCCGCGGCTTCGACCACGACAACCGCTTGGGACATTCCCGAAATAATGCGGTTGCGGGCAGGGAAGTGACGGGCCTGCGGGACGGTGCCCATAGGTTGTTCAGAAACGATCAGGCCGTTGTCCGCGATCTTTCGGGCCAATTCCCTGTTGTCTGCGGGATAGATCACATCCACACCGCCGCCAAATACGGCGATTGTGCCTGTTTTTAGCGATGCAGCATGGGCCGCCGTATCGACCCCGCGCGCCAGACCGGACGCCACGACAAAACCCGCTTCACCCAGCTCTCTGGCCAAGCCGCGCGCCATGCGCGTACCAAGAGAGGACGCATTTCGTGCCCCGACCAAAGCCAATGCCGGACGGGTGGCCAAAGTCACGTCGCCAAGTGTCCATAATAGAGGAGGGGCGTCGGCAGTGTCTTTGAGCGGCTGAGGATAGTCTTCATCCGAAATGGCCACCAAACGCGCGCCGGCCTTTCGACCTGCGGCCATCTCGCTTTCGATGACACCTGCCGGACACACAGAATAATTGTCGACACCTGCAGCCTGCGCCACAGAGGGCAAGGCCTCAAGTACGCGTTCGGCACAGCCATGTTCGGCCATCAGTTTATAGAAGGTAGATACCCCGACCCGACGCGAGCGCAAAAGACGGAGCCACGAATAACGGTGTTCTTCCGTGGTGGGTGGGAGTTGGGGGTGAGTGGAAGAAATGTTGTCCTCGGTCATCCGTAGCTCCGCCTGCTTGCAAAGTCAGGTTTAGCGTTCAAAGAGTTAACAGCAGGTGAATTGCCTCAAATCTTTTTCAACATTCTCTAAAATGCAATCTGGGGCGTCTCCGAAAGGAAACGCCCCAGAAGGTGTGTTCGTAGTGCAAAGCGGGTTTTGCTGCTGGCCTATTGGCTTAAGTGGCAGACCCACCGACGGTAAGACCATCCATGAGAACATGCGGCTGGCCTACGCCGACGGGCACCCATTGACCGGCTTTGCCGCAATTGCCCATGCCCGGATCGAGTTGCATGTCATTGCCCAGCCCCTTGATCTGTTTCATTGCGGTGGCCCCGTCACCGATCAGGGTGGCGCCATTGACGGGCGCGCCGATTTTGCCGTTTTCGACGCGATAGGCCTCGGTGCAAGAGAAGACAAACTTGCCGTTGGTGATATCTACCTGACCGCCGCCGAACCCGACGGCATAAATTCCGTCTTTCAAAGATGCGATCAGATCGGCCGGAGTGGCGTCTCCGCCCTGCATATAGGTGTTTGTCATGCGTGGCATCGGCGGATGGGCATAGCTTTCCCGCCGCCCGTTCCCTGTTGGATCCACCCCCATCAGACGGGCGTTTTGGCGATCCTGCATGTATCCGACCAGAACGCCATCTTCGATCAGGACATTGCGCCCGGAAGGAGTGCCTTCGTCGTCCACCGTGATGGAACCGCGGCGGTCAGGGATCGTGCCATCGTCCACAACAGTAACGCCTTTTGAGGCAACCTGCTGGCCGATGTGTCCGGCAAACTTCGAGCTGCCTTTGCGGTTGAAATCGCCTTCCAGCCCATGACCAACGGCTTCGTGCAACAAGATGCCAGGCCATCCGGGCCCCAGGACAACTTCCATGGCGCCTGCAGGGGCGGGGACCGCCTCGAGGTTGACCAAGGCCACGCGCAGTGCCTCGCGCGTTTTTGCCTGCCAGTCAGCCGGATCCATCAACCCGTCAAGCCCGATCCGACCGCCGCCTCCGGCGCTGCCGGTTTCTCGGCGGCCATTTTGCTCAACTATGACGGATACGTTCACGCGGGTCATGGGGCGCGTGTCAGAAACCTGAACACCATCGGGCCGCAAGATGATGACTTCCTGATGAGAGGCCGCCAGCGTTGCCGAGACCTGAACAACGCGCGAATCAAGATCGCGGGCAAAGCTGTCGATCTCGCGAAGTGTGTCGATTTTGACGGGGAATTCGGCACCGGCAATCGGGTCGGCATCGGTATACAGCCGTTTGTTTGTGGGAATCGGCGCCGCCGCAAGAGCACCGCCGCCTGCGCCCACCGCCAAACGCGCGGTTTCCACGGCACGCCGCAGCGCTGATTCTGAGATTTCAGAGGAATGGGCGTATCCGGACACCTCGCCACGCACGGCCCTTAATCCAAAGCCTTCAGAGGCATCATAAGACGCCGTTTTGAGTCGCCCGTCATCAAAGACCAAGGCCTCGGACCGACGTCTTTCGAGGAACAACTCGCCATCGTCAGCCCCATCGGTGGCCTGGCGCAACAGGTTCAGTGCCACTTCGGGATCGAGAGATGTCTCGAAGGGGCAGAATTTGATGTGAGTCATATGGATTTTCCCTTCGGAATTTGATCTAAGTCAAAAAAAGCGTCCGTTTGACGCGGGCTGGCTTCTTTATTTGGCAGATAGAATATGCATTCTAGCCGGAGCACAACAGCGGGATTCCGGGCACTGCCCGGTTTTTCGCGTAGAATTGAGACACGAACAACGCAACCTATCAGGGTGAACTATGAGAATTCTTTCGAAAGTCCTGGCACTCATGGCCGCATTCACAGCCCTTCCGGCGCTGGCTCAAGAGGTCGAGACAGTGGGCAAGCCCGTTGATGGCTTGATGGGCTTCCAACCACCAGCAACCGAATTGGCACGTCAGCTCCAGAGCTTGGATCACATGCTGCTGGTTATCATCACGATCATCGTTCTGTTTGTGGTGGCCCTTACGGCAGTCATCATCGTGCGCTACAACCGTCGCGCCAATCCAGAGCCTGCAACATTTACACACAACACGCCGATCGAGATCGCTTGGACACTGATCCCGATTTTGATCCTTGTTTTCATTGGTGCGTTTTCGCTTCCGGTTCTGTTCAACCAACAGGAAATCCCGGAAGGTGACATTCACATCAAAGTCACAGGATACCAGTGGTACTGGGGTTATGAGTATTCGGACCACGAGTTCGAATTCGACAGCTTCCTGCTTGGCAAAGACGAACTGGCTGACTATGGCTATGCGGATGATGAATATCTGCTGGCAACCGACACTCAGGTTGTTGTCCCTATCGGCAAGACCGTTGTGATGAACGTAACCGCAGCAGACGTGATCCACTCTTGGACCATCCCTGCATTTGGTGTGAAGCAAGATGCTGTTCCCGGTCGTATCGCCCAGCTTTGGTTCAACGCCGAGCGTGAAGGCATCTACTTTGGCCAGTGTTCCGAGCTTTGCGGCAAAGACCACGCCTATATGCCGATCACCGTCAAAGTGGTGTCGCAAGAGGCTTATGATGTTTGGCTGAAAGGCGCGATCGAAGAGTATGCGGGCGATCCGTCCACTCTGACGTCGCAACAGCAGCTGGCTTTGGCTGAATAAAAGACTGATGGTCAGGGGCGCCATACCGGTGCCCCGTCCAAGGGGAAGACTATGAGCGACGCAAGTATCAACACGCAGGTCCAGACGCAGGAAGCCGGTTTCGGCGACTATTTCGCATTGCTCAAGCCACGCGTCATGTCGCTGGTTGTGTTCACTGCGATGGTGGGCCTTCTGGCGGCCCCCGTAGATGTGCATCCGATGGTGGCTTTTGCCTCGATCCTGTTCATCGCAGTCGGTGGCGGAGCGTCAGGCGCATTGAATATGTGGTTTGACTCGGACATCGACGCCGTGATGAAGCGCACGCAAGGCCGTCCGATTCCTGCTGGCAAGGTCACGCGGGAAGAGGCGTTTGCAATCGGCATCACCCTGTCGGTGTTCTCTTGCGTGATGCTGGCTCTGGCGGCGAATATCTTTGCCGGTCTGCTGCTGGCTTTCACAATCTTCTTCTACGTGGTGATCTACACCATGTGGCTGAAGCGCTGGACGCCGCAGAACATCGTTATCGGTGGTGCCGCAGGTGCGTTCCCTCCGATGATTGGTTGGGCCGTGGCCACCGGGGGCGTTTCGATTGAATCGATCCTGATGTTCACCTTGACGTTTATGTGGACCCCACCTCATTTCTGGGCTTTGTGCCTGTTTATGAAGTCGGACTACAAAGACGCTGGCGTGCCCATGTTGCATGTCACCAACGGGCGTCGCTCGACGCGCAACCATATCCTTGTCTACACCCTGCTTCTGGCAGCCGTTGCAATCGGCATGGCCTTTACGGGTGTGGGTGGTCCGATCTACCTGACGGTTGCTCTGGTTCTGAATGGCCTGTTCGTAGCGGGTGCCATTTCTATCTGGCGTCGCGATGAAGAAACCTCCGAGGCGGATGGGTACAAGCGCGAGAAATCGTTCTTTGCCCTGTCTTTGATGTACCTCTTCCTGCACTACGGTGCGATCCTGGCAGAAGCCACTTTGGCACCATTTGGTTGGGGAGGTTGGTAATATGAGCTTTCGCGACGATCACGAACTTCACGGCCGCCGCTTTGGACGCAACCTTGGCGTTGCCCTGGTTCTGCTGGCCTTTATCGCCATCGTGTTTGGTTTGACTGTGGCCAAAGTAACCCGTGGCGACTACGAGCCCGAAAATGCAAGGATCCAGGACTGATGGCGATGGACCCGAAAACCAAGACAGTGGGACAAACCGTGGGCGTTGTTGTGCTCATGGGGGCTCTGGCTTGGGCGTCTGTGCCTTTTTATGACTGGTTCTGCCGTGTCACCGGATTTAGCGGTATCACCGGCGTTGCCGAGTCCGGCTCTGACGTCATTCTGGAAAAAACCATCAAAGTTCGTTTCGATGCGAGCAAAGAACGTGACTTCCCTTGGGAATTCAAACCTTTGCAGCGCGAGATGGAACTTCGCATCGGTGAGACAGGTTTGGCTTTCTATGAAGCCTACAATCCCACTGATCGCCCTGTAGCCGGTTCGGCCAGCTACAACGTCGCCCCTTACGAGGCGGGTGGGTTCTTTTCGAAAATCGACTGTTTCTGCTTTGAAGAGCAGATCCTGCAACCGGGGGAGCGGGCGTCGATGCCTGTAACCTTCTATGTAGACCCCGAGATCGTGTCAGACCGTGATGCCAAATATGTAAAGGTGATCACATTGTCTTACACGTTCCACGAAATCGACCTGCCCGAGGCAACCGCCTCACTGGTGCAGGAAACAGAAACTGATGTGAACTAAAGTAGCGTTCCAACGAGGGAAAAAGCAAAAAATGGCGCACGCTAAAAACCACGACTACCACATTCTGCCGCCCTCCCTATGGCCCTTGCTGGGCTCGGTCGGCGCATTCGTCATGCTGTTTGGAGCAGTTTTGTGGATGCACGAAAGCGGCCCTTGGGTCTTTTTGATCGGCCTTGTCGCTGTTCTTTATGTAATGTTTGGCTGGTGGGCTGAAGTTGTTGCCGAAGGCAACGGCGGCGTAGACCACACACCTGTTGTTCAGATTGGCCTGCGTTACGGCTTTATTCTGTTCATCATGTCAGAAGTCATGTTCTTCTCGGCATGGTTCTGGAGCTTCTTCAAGCACGCTATGTATCCAATGGGCCCTGAAAGCCCGATGGTTGACGGTGTTTGGCCTCCTGTAGGCATTGAAACGTTTGACCCTTGGCACCTGCCACTGATCAACACGCTGATCCTGCTGTGTTCGGGTATGGCCGCAACTTGGGCGCACCACGCTCTGGCACATGAAAACAACCGCGAAGACATGAAATGGGGTCTTGTGATCTCGATTGCTCTCGGCGTTCTGTTCACCGTTTTCCAGGTGTACGAATACAGCCACGCGGCCTTTGGTTTCTCGGGCAACATCTATGGCGCGAACTTCTTCATGGCGACCGGTTTCCACGGTTTCCACGTTGTTGTCGGCACCATCTTCCTGTTTGTTTGCTTGCTGCGCCTGATGCGCGGTCACTTCACACAGGAACAGCACGTCGGTTTTGAAGCCGCTGCTTGGTACTGGCACTTTGTGGACGTTGTCTGGTTGTTCCTGTTCGCAGCGGTCTACATTTGGGGCCAATAACCGATTAACGGTTGAACCCCGAACTATCAGACGCATAAAACAAGTCGCGGTGGGCAAAGCCTTCCGCGACTTTTCTTTGCAAGGACACTGTGCATTGCCCCGTTATCTTCTGCCCCTGATTTTCGGCATCGTTGGTACCGCGATACTGGTGTCTCTGGGCAATTGGCAGGTGCGCCGTCTGGCCGAGAAAGAAGCCTATCTTTCGGCGATAGACGCGCGGATTGCGGACGCCCCTGTTGAAGTGCCCGCCATTCCAGACCCTGTAGAAGATCGCTTTTTGCCGGTTTCAGCGACGGGTGTGCTGACAGCGGACGAGTTGCACGTTCTGGTCTCGGTCAAAAAGGTAGGGCCGGGATATCGCATCGTTTCGGCTTTCGAGATGGAAGATGGCCGTCGCATCATGGTGGACCGCGGCTTTGTGCGCACGCCCCAGAAAGAGGCGACGCGCTATACCGGTCCGGCAACCGTGATCGGGAACCTGCACTGGCCAGAGGAAATCGACAGCTTCACCCCCGAGAATGACATCACCGGCAATATCTGGTTTGCGCGTGATGTGCCTGCCATGGCGGCGGCTCTGGATACCGAACCCGTGCTGGTGATTTTGCGCGAGACGTCGGAAAACGACACAACCGTGACGCCCTTGCCCGTCGACTCATCCGGAATTCCAAACGACCATCTCCAATATATTGTCACTTGGTACGGACTAGCGATTGTCTGGGCGGCCATGACGCTTTATTACCTGCGCCGAATGCGCAAAACCAAAAAGGCCTGAGACCGTGAAATACATCTCGACCCGTGGCAACGCCCCGGAACTCACCTTTGAAGAAGCCATGTTGACTGGCCTCGCTCGTGATGGCGGACTCTACGTCCCCGAGACCATCCCCACCCTGTCAAAAGACGAGATCGCGGCGATGGCCGGATTGTCTTATGAAGAGGTGGCTTTTCGCGTGATGAAGCCCTTCATTGGCGACACATTCACGGATGAAGAGTTCAAAGGCATCATCGCACGCGCCTATGCAAATTTCCGCCATGATGCACGCGCCCCATTGGTGCAACTGGGGCCCAATCATTTCCTGATGGAGCTGTTCCACGGGCCGACCTTGGCGTTCAAGGACTTTGCGATGCAGCTGATTGGCCAGTTGTTCCAGTTCTCTTTGGCACGCCGCAACGAGCGTGTGACCATCGTTGGGGCCACATCCGGCGATACAGGCTCGGCTGCGATCGAAGCCTTCCGCGGGCTTGATAATGTCGATGTGTTTATTCTGTTTCCCGATGGCCGTGTATCGGACATCCAGCGTAAACAGATGACCACGCCAGCGGATGCCAACGTGCACGCCCTGGCGATGGAGGGCGACTTTGACGATTGTCAGGCCAAGCTTAAAGATATGTTCAACGATTTTGAATTCCGCGACGGGGTTAAACTCGCTGGCGTGAATTCAATCAACTGGGCCCGCGTTCTTGCCCAGGTCGTATACTATTTCACAACGGCGGTTTCGTTGGGTGCGCCTGCGCGCAACATCAGCTTTACCGTCCCGACCGGAAACTTTGGCGACATTTTTGCAGGCTATATCGCCAAGAAAATGGGGCTGCCCATTGACCGTCTGGTGATCGCCACCAACCAGAACGACATCTTGCACCGCACTATGGAAACGGCGGCCTATACCAAAGAAGGCGTAACGCCTTCGATCAGTCCGTCCATGGATATTCAGGTGTCGTCCAACTTTGAGCGTGCCTTGTTTTATGCCTATGGCGGCGACGGCAATGCCGTGGCGCAATTGATGGAAGAACTCAAAGAAGGGTCCTTCTCGATCAGCCAGGGCGCGATGGAGAGTTTGCGCGACCATTTCGATTCCGGCCGCACGTCCGAGGCTGAGACTGTCGAGACCATAAAGTGGGGTTTCACCCACACTGGAGAAGTGCTTTGCCCTCACTCCGCTTGTGGGGTAAAGGTTGCCAATCAACACCTGAATGAAACACCCATGATCACTTTGGCCACTGCCCATCCGGCAAAATTCCCTGACGCTGTAGAAAACGCCATTGGCGTGCGTCCGGCGTTGCCCCCGCACATGCAGGACATGATGGACAAACCCGAGCGTGTCACAAAGGTGCCCAATGAATTGGAGCATCTCAAAACCTTGATAAAAGATCGGATCGCTGCCCGTTGACCACTAAACTGCACACGCTGTCTAACGGCTTTCGTGTCGTAACCGAGCATATGCCCGGTCTCGAATCCGCAGCCCTTGGTATCTGGGTCGATGCCGGAGGGCGCCATGAGCGCTCTGCCCAAAACGGCATCGCCCACTTTCTCGAGCACATGGCCTTTAAAGGCACAACCCGTCGCAGCGCGCTGCAGATTGCCGAGGCGATTGAAGATGTGGGTGGGTATATCAATGCCTATACCAGCCGCGAAGTCACCGCGTTCTATGCGCGTGTCCTGAAGGGGGACGTGCCTCTGGCCATGGATGTGATCTCGGATATCGTTCTGAACCCCGTGTTTGATCCCGCCGAGATCGAGGTCGAGCGCGGCGTGATCCTGCAGGAAATCGGTCAGGCTCTGGACACACCGGATGACGTGATCTTTGACTGGTTGCAGGAACGTGCCTATCCGGATCAACCGATTGGCCGGACAATCCTTGGCGCAGAAGAGCGCGTCAAAGGCTTCAGCCGTGATGATCTTGCCGGATTTGTGTCCGAACATTACCGCCCCGACCAGATGGTTCTGTCTGCGGCAGGCGGGATCGACCACGATGAAATCGTGCGTTTGGCGGAAGACCTGTTTGGGCACATGTCACCGGGACAGGATACCGGCTACGAGCCTGCCAAGTTTCAGGGTGGTGAATACCGGACCGTCAAAAAGCTCGAACAGGCGCATTTTGCCCTTGGGTTCGAAGGCCCGTCCTATAGCGATCCGGATATCTATACCGCGCAGATTTACACGTCTGCCCTTGGAGGCGGAATGTCGTCGCGCCTGTTTCAGGAAGTCCGCGAAAAGCGTGGTCTGTGCTATACGATTTACGCACAGGCCGGGGCCTATGCCGATACCGGGATGACCACGATTTATGCGGGCACATCCGGTAGCCAGATTGGCGAGTTGGCCGAGATCACGATTGATGAGTTGAAGCGTGCCGCCGAAGACATGACATCCGAAGAAATCGCACGTGCTCGCATGCAGATGAAAGCCGGCCTTTTGATGGGGCTGGAAAGCCCGTCGAACCGCGCCGAACGTCAGGCGCGCATGTTGTCGATCTGGAAGCGTATCCCCGATTTGCATGAAACCGTCGAACGGATTCATGCCGTTTCCGACGCCGATGTGCGCGGATTTGCAGAACAAATGGCCTCGGTCGCACGATCTGCTTTGGCGCTTTACGGACCCGTGAGCGATGCACCGACCTTGGACGCACTGCAAGAGCGGCGCGCTGCTTGATGTTACTGGCGCGGCGGAAGGTTCGGATCGAGACCGAGCGTCTCACGCTGAGGCCGCCGGTCCACTCCGATTTTCGGGAATGGTCTGAGCTGCGCAATGACAGTGCGGATTTCCTCATTCCATGGGAGCCCGCGTGGTCTGCGGACCATCTGACGCGCAAAAGCTTTACCAATCGTGTGTATTGGGCGCAGCGCTCGATATCCGGCGGCACAGCGGTGCCGTTGTTTCTGATCCGGCGTCACGACAATGCCCTGCTCGGGGCGATCACGCTCGACAATATTCGCAGGGGCCCATCGCAATCGGGGACGCTGGGATATTGGATCGGAAAACAGCATACGCGCCACGGCTATATGCGCGAAACCATCGAAGCGGTTGTGCATCACGCCTTTAACCAGATGGATCTGAGCCGGATTGAGGCGGCATGCCTGCCCGAGAATATCGCGTCGCGGGGCGTCTTGGAAAAATCGGGTTTCAAGTACGAAGGGGTGGCGCAAAGCTATCTTCAGATCAACGGGCGCTGGCGGACGCATGTGCTCTATTCTGCGTTGCGCCATGACCGTCGCGGGCGCACGCTCGCGGGGCAAGTCTGAACCCGTTCAGCCCTATTTTATGGAAGATTTGGAGGAGACGCCTTTTGGCGGCTATAGTGCGTTCCATAACGATGGGAGACGCACATGTTCCGCTGGATTTTGGTTTTGCTCTTTCTGGCCTCGCCGGCCTTGTCCGAAGACAGGCGCCCCAGCCATTGTATTGCCTTGGCGCAGGCACCGGGTCTGGAATACCTGCACAAAGCGTCTTTTCGTGATCCGGTCGAACGTCACCATGTCAGGATCAGCTATATCGCGCATGCCTCGTTTCTGATCCAGTCAGATGACGGGACCTCGGCGATTACCGATTTTACCGGATTTTTCGGGAACGTTGCTTTTCTACCCGACGCGGTAACGATGAATCATGCACATGACACGCATTGGACCGCTTTCCCTGATCCGGCGATCCCGCATGTATTGCGTGGATGGGATGAATTGGGCGGTATTGCGGATCACCATCTTGATCTTGGCTCGATGCTGATCCGGAATGTGCCAACCGACATTCGCCGTTTTGACGGAGTTGAAGAAAACGGAAACTCGATCTTTGTGTTCGAGGTGGGCGGGTTGTGTGTGGCACATTTGGGGCACCTGCATCATGAACCCAATGCTGCGCAATATGCCGCTTTGGGGCGCATGGATGTGGTTATGGCCGCTGTTGACGGCGGGATGAGCCTTGATACCCCGACCATGATGCGTGTTCTGCGCAAGGTGAAAGCCCGTATCGTGATCCCGATGCACTGGTTCGAGGGATGGACGTTGAACGCGTTCCTCACCGGAATGTCCGACACCTATGATGTCATCAACACCGGAGAAAGCGCCTTGGAGGTGTCGTTGCGCAGTTTGCCCGCGCGCCCAACGATCCACGTCTTGGCGCCGCGCTATTTGCGTGAGGATCGCTAGACCCCACTGGACAGCCTCGTCCCGGATGGTAGGACTGGGATCATGACATTGAATCCTGCTTCCGACGCTTTTATCGCCGCCCTTCAGGCACAACTGCCCGAGGGCACAGTGCGCCCCGCCGACCCAAGGTTTCTCGAAGAGCCAAGAGGCCGTTTTTTCGGATCGCCGGACCAGCACGTTGCCTTGCCTCATACCACCGAACAGGTGTCGACGATTGTCAAAGCCTGCAATGCTGCGCGCGTTGGCATTGTGCCTTTTGGCGGTGGCACGGGGCTTGTTGGCGGGCAGGTGATGCAGGACGGTCCTACGCCGCTTATTCTGTCGCTGGAGCGTATGAACCGCATCCTTGGTGTCTATCCTTTGGAAAACGTGATCGAGGTTCAGGCCGGCGTTATTCTTTCCGAAGTGCAGGCCGCGTCAGAAGAGGTGGATCGTCTGTTTCCATTGTCGTTGGCATCCGAAGGATCTGCACGTATCGGAGGCAATCTTGCGTCAAACGCGGGTGGGGTGAATGTCTTGCGATATGGCAACACACGCGATCTGTGCCTCGGGATCGAAGCCGTTTTGCCAACCGGCGATATTTTGCAGGGGATGACCCGCCTGCGCAAAGACAACACAGGGTATGACTTGCGCGGGCTTATGGTGGGGTCCGAGGGCACATTGGGGATTATCACCGGTGCCGCATTGAAATTGTCGCCGCGTCCGTCCTCGGTCGGAACCGCCTTGATGGTTGTCGAAAACCCGGCCGCTGCCTTGCGTCTTTTGGCTCTTGCGCGTTCCCATGTGGGGGAGGCGGTCAGCGCCTTTGAACTGCTGCACCGTCAGGGGCTTGAGTTTGTCGCAGAGACCCTGCCAGACATTCGCCAGCCCTTTTCCGCGCCGTCCGATTGGACCGTCCTGATCGAATTGGGGATGGTCGCGCGCGCCGACGAAACGCTGGAAGAGATTTTTGTGCATGCTCTTGAAGAAGGTCTTGTCACCGATGGGGTGGTCGCCCAAAGCGCCCAGCAACGTACCGATTTCTGGTCATTGCGGGAACATATTCCCGTTGCCAACAAACGCATCGGTTCTGTCAGCAGCCATGATATTTCACTGCCACTTGAAACGCTGCCAGACTTTATTGCGCGGGCAGGGCAGGTGATTGCGTCACTGGGTGACTTCCGGATCAACTGCTTCGGGCACCTTGGGGACGGCAACCTGCACTATAACGTCTTTCCGGCCCAAGGGCGGGATCGGTCCGAATATGAAAACATGCGCGATCAGGTGAAATTCGCGGTGCATGATCTGGTGGCCGAGTATTCCGGATCGTTCAGCGCCGAGCACGGTGTCGGACGTCTGAAAACCGGTGATCTTATGCGCTATGGCGACCCTGCCAAGGTGGTTGCGATGAAGGCCATAAAGCAGGCTCTTGATCCTCTTGGTATCATGAACCCAGGGGTGGTTCTTCCGGCCTGATCAATGGGCGGTATCAGCGGGCAGGTCCCGTAGGGTAAATCTCAATGAAAACCGCCTCGCACCGAGAAAGTACGAGGCGGTGATCTTGAAGATCATGCAAGCGGCGTCGGCACCCAACCGACAGCATCTCAATTGCACGATTAGGTTACCAAAGCCTTTAGAGCTTTAAAAAGTCGGCTTTACAGCCCTTCGAATTCGCACAGGAGAGAGACATTCATCCCCATTTTTTCCAGTTTGGCGCGACCGCCAAGCTCGGGCAGGTCCACAATGAACGAACACGCCACGATTTCGCCACCCAGACGTTCGATCAGCTTGATACCGGCCTCGGCCGTGCCACCGGTCGCCAGAAGATCATCTACAACCAGAACTTTTTCACCCGGTTGGATGGCGTCGTCGTGGATTTCCACAATCGCTTCGCCGTATTCCAGTTTGTATTCTTCCGAGATCGTCGTGCCGGGCAGCTTGCCCTTTTTGCGGATGGGAACAAAACCCAACGACAGTTGGTGGGCAATGGCGCCACCGAGGATAAATCCGCGAGCTTCAAGGCCGACAACCTTGTCGATCCGCTCACCTGCAAAAGGGTGCAGCATCTGGTCAATCGCCATCCGAAATCCGCGTGGATCAGCAAACAAAGTTGTCACATCCCGAAACAGAATGCCTTCGTGCGGGAAGTCGACAATCGTGCGGATATAGTCTTTGACGTCTGTGCTTCTTTTCATGGCGAGGCCCTCTTGAAATCAACGGGTCTCATTTGGCGGGTATTCGCAAGCAGTGCAAGTGGCGGATTGGCACAGGATTATTGGCTTCGGTGGCGCAAAAACCGATAAACCTTGTTCGACATCCAGTTCAGGTGTGGTTTGTGCCAGTCCATGCGGTCCCGGACGAGTATGGTTTTTGCCGTCAACAAATTCATTTTGTCATTCCTTTCCCAGAATTTCTCGTTTATGTTTGTGCATCAAATGTATATTTTATGTATATACGTTTGGTGCACATTGCAACCTCTTATGAATGGTGCCGGGGCAGAATGACGAAATCGGACAAAAAGAAGTCCTCAAAGAAAGACAGTCAACTTGTCTTGCGGCTTGATAAAGCGGAGCGTGATGCGTTCGTCGACCTGTGCAAGGATCTTGATACAAGTGCAGCGCGCGAAATTCGCCGCTTTATCCGGAACTTTATGAAAGAAAACAGCGCCGAATGACCGGCGCTGTGTCTTGAGAATTTACCGTCGTCTTCTTTTGCCTAGCCAGCACGACGTAGAGTTGCCGTTAGAACACCCATCCCGATCAGAGTAATCCCCCCCAATTGCGTCAGGCCCTTAATGACCTGGGGCCTCGAAATCTGTGCGCGCAGCTTGTCTGCAGCCAGAGCAAAAATCATCGCATTTGTTGCCGCCAGACCCACAAAGGTCGCGATCAAAATGGCAAATTGGGGAAGCATCGCATGAGATGGATCGATGAACTGGGGCACAAAGGCAATGAAAAATCCGATGCTTTTGGGGTTCAGCGCGGTCACGGCTGCGGCATGGCCAAACACGCCGCGTGAGGGAAGATCACGCGTCTCGACCAACTCGGGCGTGTCGGTGCGTCCGGCACTGCGGAACATCCGAATGCCCAACCAGACCAGATAGAGCGCGCCAATCCACTTAAGCGCGGTAAACGCAGTCGCCGATGCCAGTACCACGGCACCCAACCCCATCAGTGAGGCGGACATGGCAATGAAATCCCCGACCGCCACGCCTGCGGCGGTGGCCACGGCCACCTTGCGCCCCTGTGACAGGGCATATGACAACACCAGCAAAATGGTCGGGCCCGGCAACATCAACAAAGCGGTGGAGGCTGCGACAAAGGCCAGCCAAATATCGAGGCTCATGTCAAAACCCGTCCGGCGACGACGGACAGTTTCTCGACCATCGCAGGGTCACGTTTTTCGGGCGCAGTAAGGATGGCAAACTCTAGTGCATGATCACACCCATGCGGACAGTCCTTGTGCTCGTTCCCCAAAAGCGCAGGCAGCCGTCGGACAAGATTGCGGCCTTTGTCGGCGTTGCCCATCAAAACGCGAATAATCTCAGAAACGTCGACCTCGCCGTGATCGGGGTGCCAGCTGTCATAGTCGGTAATCATCGCGACCGAGGCATAGCACAGCTCGGCCTCACGGGCGAGTTTCGCCTCGGGCATGTTTGTCATACCGATGACGTCACAGCCCCAGCTTTCACGGTACATTTTGGACTCGGCCAGTGTCGAAAACTGTGGCCCTTCCATTGCAAGGTACGTGCCGCCACGATGCACATTGATGCCTGCGGCCTTGGCGGCTGTTTCACACGCTTCGGACAGGTGACCGCATGTCGGATGCGCAACGCTGACGTGCGCGACAAGACCGGGACCAAAGAACGATTTCTCGCGTGCAAAGGTACGGTCGATGAACTGGTCCACAATCACAAAGTCTCCGGGAGCCATCTCTTCGCGAAAAGACCCCGTGGCCGAAACCGAAATCACATCCGTAACGCCGATCTGTTTGAGCGCGGCGATATTGGCCTGATAGGGGACGGTGCTGGGTGTGTGCACATGTCCACGACCATGACGCGGCAGAAAGGCCATTTTCACACCGTCGAGCGTTCCGGTGAGAATTTGGTCAGACGGCGCGCCCCAAGGGGTCTCGACGTCTATCCATTCGGCATTTTCCAAGCCGTCGATATCGTAAATGCCCGAGCCGCCGATCACGGCGATCATGGTTTCAGTCATGGGAGAGCTCCTGAAATGTGTTGTTCCTGCATTTTTGGCGTGTCGGTTGGTGCATTGCAATCGGTGTACCTGAAAACATGCAAAGAATTCTGAAGATCGGGTGGCTTGGTCTGCATCCTATTAAGGGTCGCATACCTGCGGCACATCTTTGAAACGCGTATTTATGCAGCATTCGGAGTGTTCAAGACACGCGCGATCCGCGCAGGCTTGCGATAAAGGCACAAACCGGATAGGGCCAGAGCAAGCAAAATCTCCTCCAAACTCGGGTTCTATCCATGAAACGCGCAGCATTGGCCTTGCTGGCCAAAAACATGTCCCCGCCCAACCTGTCCTTGATGCAGGATGAGGGCTTCTCGGTGGGACGTCTCAAAACCGAAATCCTTTCTGGATTGACCGTCGCTTTGGCCTTGGTGCCAGAAGCGGTCGCCTTTGCCTTTGTGGCTGGGGTGCATCCTTTGGTTGGTCTTTATGCCGCCTTTATGGTGGGCCTGATTACTGCGCTGATCGGGGGCCGTCCCGGCATGATCTCCGGGGCAACCGGCGCTCTGGCGGTGGTGATGGTGGCGCTTGTTGCAGAACACGGCGTTGAATACCTCTTTGCAACAGTGATCCTGATGGGGGTTCTTCAAATCATCGCAGGGGTCATGCATTGGGGGAAATTCATCCGTCTGGTGCCGCACCCCGTTATGCTCGGGTTTGTGAACGGTCTGGCGATCGTGATCTTTCTTGCCCAACTGACCCAGTTCAAGGATCCCACCGATCCCGAAGCGTGGCTGTCTGGCACACAGCTTTATGCCATGTTGGGCCTTGTGGGGCTAACGATGCTGACCATCTGGGGCCTGCCCAAGCTGACCAAAGCCATTCCTGCGCCCTTGGCCGGGATCGGGATCACGGCCTTTGTGGTCATCGCCTTTGGCATCAACGTGCCGACAGTGGGCGATATGGCCTCGATCAAAGGCGGGCTGCCCTCGTTCCACGTCCCGTTCGGTGAAGGAGAGGGGCTGTACCCACCGGCATTGCTGGCGCCTTTCAACCTCGAGACCTTCTATATCATTCTCCCGTATGCCGTCATTCTGGCTGCGATTGGTTTGATTGAATCGCTGCTGACGCTGAACCTTGTTGGTGAAATGACGGGCAAACGTGGCGGCGCATCTCAGGAGTGTATCGCGCAGGGCACCGCCAATGTTGTGACCGGTTTCTTCGGTGGCATGGGCGGTTGCGCGATGATTGGTCAGTCCATGATCAACGTCAAATCCGGTGGCCGTACACGTATCGCAGGTATCGCTGCGGCGGTGTTTTTGTTGCTCTTTATCGTCGCTGCGTCCCCCTTGATCGAGCGTATCCCGCTGGCCGCGCTTGTAGGGGTGATGTTCATGGTGGTGATCGGCACATTTGCATGGAATTCTTTTAAAATCATGCGCCGTGTGCCGCGTCTGGACGCCTTTGTGATTGTGCTGGTCACCGTGGTCACCGTCATGGAAGACCTTGCCGTAGCTGTTGTTGTTGGTGTGATCGTTTCGGCGCTGGCCTATGCATGGCAGAACGCCCGCCGTATTCACGCCGTGACACGCGAATCCGAAAGCGATCCGGGTGCCAAGGTTTACGAAATCGAAGGCCCGTTGTTCTTTGGTTCCGCAGAAGGCTTTACCGAGTTGTTCGACATCGCGCATGATCCCGATCACGTCATCGTGGATTTCCAGCGCAGCCGTGTTGCCGATCAATCAGCGTTGCAAGCCATCGAGGCGGTTGCCTCGAAATATGAAGCAGCCGGTAAAACCCTGATCCTGCGCCACCTGAGCCGTGATTGCCACGGTTTGCTGAGCCGTGCGGGACACCTTATCGTCGATAGTGATGATGATCCCGACTATGAAATTGCCGTGGATTATTCTGTTCGAACCGGCATTCTGGGCGGACACTAAACACAAAAGGGCCTTCCCAAACGGGAAGGCCCTTTTTGTATCGCCGGTCAAATACCTTCAGCGGCTTTTGATGTATTCCACGCGGTTTTTCAGATCAGCAACCAGAGTGTTATGGTCGGTGCCGCTGTCGATCGCCAGCTTTCGCAATCCGAAGTGCACATGCGAGATTTCACGGTAATAGGTGATATAGGCATAATTCACCGCCGCTCCGGCGACGGCGCCAAACACGGGAACAGCCTGAACCGCCAGTTTCTTGCCGAGAATGACAGACAGCTTGGGCACAACTTTACCCACGAGGGCCTGCATCGAACCACTGGTCAGGGCCATGCGGGCGCCTACAAAGGCCATGTCTGCCCCGTCATCCCGAGCGAGTGGACCGGCGGCGCCAAAAACCTGAACACAATCAAATTGCACGTTTTCCGAAGCCGGATCAAAGCCAAGCCGCGCGGCCTCGCTCTGGATCTCGCGCAGCAGGATCATAGTTGTGACGGGCAGTTCGGCCAGCGCCGTCGGCGTACCTCCGAAACCACCGGCGGCGCCCAAGGCGCCCGCGACAGCCGTATTCAGCCAGCCAACCCGATCACCGACAACCGAACGCGAACTCTGCGCGACTTTCATCGCCTGTCTCAGAGATTGGTCGGTGGCCCCTTCGATGTGCATCCGAACCTGTTCGGGCAACTTTTCAAAAAGACCTTCGGCGTGGCTTCCAAGAAGCCCAAGCAGTTCAATTCCGGCGCCGCCCGCAGCTTCATAGCGCAGGGCCAAGCGCATCAATTCTGCATCCACGTCGCGGGGCAAGTGGTCTTGCGACCAGATCAGTTCAGCATGTGACATGCCTAAGACATTGGGGTTCTTGGCGCTTGGATCAAGTCCCTGCTACAGAAACGACGTCACCTGTGACTCCGCTCCATGCATCTTTGGTCAGGTTATAGCCCAACACACGATCAGGGTTCGTGGGCGGGGGCATGCGCACGCCGTCTAGCTTGGAAAACCCGAAACGCGAATAGTAGGGCGCGTCCCCCACCAACAAAACACGTTCCCAGCCCAAGGGCGCAGCAACGGCAAGGCTTTCGCGGATCAAATATCCGCCCAGCCCTTCGCCCTGACGGGTCGGGTGCACCGCAACAGGTCCCAACAATAGAACATCATGGCCACCAACACGCACGGGCCAATACCGTATAGCACCAGCCAGAATATTGTCGCCGTCACGCGCTACAAGTGACAGGCCAGCCACCGACGGCACGCCATCGCGCAGCCGGTATGAGGACAACGCTTCGCGGCCCGGTGCAAAACACAGGTCGTAAAGTGCCTCGACTTCCCACCAGTCGTCGTCTGTTTCTGCTGAAAGTTGGAGCACCTGCGCGCCTCATTCATCTTTTTCGTGGAAACCGCCCTAACACGGCGTTACCTCTGGGGCAAACCTATAGGAGAACAGGATGTTTTATCGTCCAGAAGACGGGCACGGCCTTCCGCACAACCCGTTCAATGCGCTGATCACGCCGCGCCCCATCGCTTGGGTTTCGACCAAAGATGAGAAGGGTGTCGCAAACCTTGCCCCGTATTCCTTTTTCAATGGAACGGCCTATGTACCGCCGCAGGTGATGTTTGCCTCGACCGGGATCAAGGCGGATCAGGACGGCACCAAAGACACGGTTGCCAACATCAGAGCCTCTGGGGTCTTCTGTATCAACGTGGTCGAGGCGGCAATGATGGACGCCATGAATGTTTCGACGACCGGATTTGACAAGGGCGTTGATGAATTCGAGCGCGCAGGCCTTACAGCGGCAGAGTGTGAAACGATTGATTGCCCCCGCCTTGAGAACGCGCCTGCCAGCATGGAGTGCATAGTCACCCAGATCGTCCAGATCGAAGGAGAGGCGAATTTCGTTGTGCATGGGCGCGTAACCGGCATCCACATGCGCGAGGATTGCCTTAAGGACGGTATTTTCGACGTCACGACCTTCCGGCCATTGGCACGGCTGGGGTATCGCGATTATTCAATCGTGGACAACACCTTTACGCTGGCGCGGCCTGACGATTGATCCGGCATTCACCATCAGGAAACAGTTCTGCGCAAAGATAAAGACTGTACCCAGATTGGGGATTATGTTCTAGACTGACAAAAAAGAAAAAAGGGGGGGAATGCCCCCTCATCACGAGCAGTATTTGTTGAGGGTATCTCATGGCCAAGCTTATTCTTTTCGGCGCCTATGATCGGTTTAACTATGGCGACATGTTGATGCCGATGGTGATCCATCGCTATTTTGAACGCTATCACGACGATATGCTTGCCAAATACGATGTCCGGTTTGCCAGTCTGACAAAATCCGACATGCGCGACCGCGACTGCCTGCCGTCTGAAGCGATCATGGATATCGTCCCGCAAGAAGGCGATGACTCTGCTGTTATCGTTTGTGGAGGCGAGGTGATTGCCACCTCCGAGTCCGCACTGTTTCTGCATAACGCCTCAAGCCGGGAAGAGGCGATTGACATGCGGGCACAGGTCAAATCCGATCCGGATGCTTTTGCCAGCCATGCGCGCAAAGAACTGGGCGGCATCTGGTCTTGCCCCTATGTGCCGCCGCCCGAAATGTTCGGCAATGGCGTCTATTTTGTTGCTGCAGGCGGCAAGATTCCAAAGCGTGGTGAAGAAATGACACGCCGCCTTGCCGGAGCCACACATGTTTCCATTCGTGACCGACGCGCGCTTGAGCCGATCAGGGCCACAGGGCAGGACGTGCGCCTTGCGCCATGTGCCGTGTCGTTGATCGCGGATGGTCTGTTTTCCGATCTGGAAAACCACGATGTTGGCTGTGATGCGCCTTATTTCGTTTTCCAATGCGTGAACGACGACAACATGTCGCCCGAGGCCGTTGCCGCCCAACTGCGCCGGATTTGCCAGACCAGCGGCTGCAAGGTGTATCTGACGCCTTTGGGATATGCGGCGGATCATGACGACCAGCTTATTCTGGGCAAAATTGCTGACGAGTTGGGGGATCTGGCCCTGATTGACAAAGTTGGCAGCCTGTCCAGCATCCTGTCGATCTTTAAGGGCGCGAGTTTCTATATCGGTACAAGCCTGCATGGCACGATCACGTCGATGGCCTATGGCATCCCGTATTTCAACTTCAAGCAACGCATTGGCAAGCTGGGTGCCTATCTGAACAGCTGGACCAATGATCCGTTTTTTGAGCGGGTGTATACGCCAACAAATATGGGCAAAACCCCTTGGCCACAAGGATTGGCTCGCCGCCGGTCATTGTCGGCGAATGCGCCGCGTTTGGCCAAGAGGGCCGCTGAAAACCTCGATGTGATTGCTGCGAAATTGCGAGACCGCTAGGCGGGCCTTACCAGGCCTTGCCGTCGCGCGCCTTTCGCAGTGCGCGCAACCAGTCGCGCCGCTCTTGCCGGTTCAGCAGTTTTTCACCGGGCTCGAGCCCTGCCACCATGGATTTTTTCTCGGCGTCAAAGCTTGGGGCCTGCCATGGGGCGTCGAGATCAACCAGGTTCGCCGCGGCAAGCTGATCATGGACTTTTTTGAAATCGAGCAGTGAGATTGACAGGTGGTCGCTGCGCAGCGGTGGCCAAAAAATCCGCCGCAGGGCGTGAATTTCGGCAACGTCTGTTCCTGCGCGATCATTCATCTGGGTGCGGATCAGGACGGGCAACTCTTCCCGTCTTTTGATGACTGCGGCCGTCTGACCGGGGCGGCGGACCATACCATAAAGGTGCAGGGCGGAACTCTCCGAGAAAATCAGATGCTCTGCGTCTTGGTACAGTGCAATCTGCGGTAGCAACCCCAACTTTTCAGGGGCGACGATTTCGTATCCTTGCGCAGCCAGTTGTTTTTCAAGGTGATCTTCACAGGCAAAACGACCGATCTTGTCGCCAAGTCCGGTACGCGTCAGATACACTTTGCGCCCCTTGGTAACCGGCCCCGCCGCAGGAAGCCGCTGGTCCAGCCAGTCGAAAAACGGGACCGAGCCGCGCCCAAGATAGCGCTCTCCGAACAGGTCACTTGCCGTATAAAGCGTTTTGAAATGCATCGGCCCTTTGGTGATGATGAAATCGTTCGAAATTCCGAACATGTCTAAAATCATGCGCAAAAAGGGATAGTTCCGTGCCGCAGGGCGTCTTTTGGGAACGAACACCAAAGTCACATCCGATGGCAGCTTGTCCAGCGCCCAAAGTCGCCCCAGCGAATTCATAAGGACATGCCCGAATTGTTCCAGAACAAGACCTGCGAACAAGGCAGGGCCCTCGAATTCAGGAACATCTGTCGGGATGTCTGGATTTTCTGCGGGAAACGAGCTGAGCTCTTGTCCGCCAATATCACTATCAGGAAGCGCCACGCCGTCGACGCCGTAAATGCCAAACTCGCGCAGGAAGCGGGTTTTGTTCCCACCGGTTAGCAATGTCCCTTCAAAAGGGCCCTGAAGCCTTGGGGCGGCAAATTCTGGAGTGGTTTCGCTCATGGGGCCATCCGAATGGTCTTGTTACCTGCGCGCTATTTTGGGCACTTGGACCAAGGATTGCCAGAACAAAGGCATCTCGTACAACCGCTTCTTGCGAAAAAACAAACCCTTGAGTGGACGATGGCCCGCACGTGACGCGTCACCCTCCGTTTTTGCGCAGGAACTCCATCACGGCAGGGCGGACGGATTGATCGCCACGTTCGCGCGAGTCTACGATGATCTGGCGCAGCTGTGTCAGGTTTGTCCGTCTTATCAAGCTTTTAACAGGTCCGATCGAGGCGGGGCGCATCGACAAGGTGCGCAGACCCATGGCTGCAAGACACAAGGCTTCGATAGGACGCCCTGCATCCTCACCACAAAAGCTCAGCGGTGTTTTTGTGGTGTTACAGCGGTTGACGATGCCCTCTAGGAAGGACAGGAAACTGATGTTCAGCGTGTCATAGCGCCGGCGGACACGTTCGTTTTCGCGATCTGCCGCAAAGAAGAATTGCTTCAAATCGTTGCCGCCAATCGAGAGAAACCCAACTTCCTCGAAGAACTTCTGCGGTGCGAACCCGAGACTCGGCGTTTCGAGCATGGCACCAATCTCAATCCGCTCTGGCAGGGGGTGCCCCAAGATGCGTTCCCGTTCCTTGGCTTTTTCCAACTCTTCCGCGGCGCGGGTGTATTCTTCGTATTGCGCCACAAAAGGGAACATCACAGCCAGCGGACGGCCGTTCGCGCCACGCAAAAGCGCCTGCAACTGCATCCGCATGACACCGGGTTTATCAAGACCAACCCGAATGGCCCGCCAGCCCAATGCCGGGTTTGGCTCGTCTTCAGGGGTCATGTAGGGCAGAACTTTGTCCGAGCCGATATCGAGGGTTCTGAAGACCACGCGCTTGCCTTGGGCTGCGTCCATGACGCGGCTGTAAAGCGCAGAAAGCTCAGAACGTTTGGGCATCTGGTTGCGCACAAGGAACTGTAGTTCTGTCCGAAACAACCCCACACCTTCCGCGCCGGAATTTTCGAGGCTTGGCAGGTCAGCCATAAGGCCGGCATTCATTTGCAGCGATATGGTGATGCCATCAAGTGTTGTGGCGGTCTTGTCGCGGATCGAGGCATAGCGTTGTTGCGCCTGCGCCTGCATCGCGATCTTATCGCGAAATGCCGTGACGACGCTTTCGTCGGGGCGCAGATGGACCACGCCCTGATCCCCGTCGACCATGATGTGATCGCCGTTCAAGGCTTCTGTGGTGATGCGATCCGAATGGATCACCAAAGGAATGGCAAGGGCGCGGGCAACAATTGTCGCGTGGGATCCAACGGATCCTTCCTCGAGCACGATCCCTTTAAGGCCGCGACCGTATTCCAGCAATTCCGCAGGGCCGATGTTGCGCGCAATCAGGATCGGGTCCGGCGGCATTTCTGCGCCTGTTTGCGAACCTTGTCCCGTCAGGATGCGCAACAACCGGTTCGACAGATCGTCCAGATCATGCAAACGCTCGCGCAAGTATTGGTCGGTGACCTGCTCCATGCGGGTGCGTGCGGTGTTCTGTTCTTTTTCAACCGAGGCTTCGGCTGACAGGCCCTGTGCGATGTCCTGTTCCATCCGTCGCATCCAGCCTTTGGAATTGGCAAACATGCGATAGGCTTCGAGAACCTGAAGCTGTTCCTTGTCGCCGCCTGCCGCACCGTCCAGCATTTTGTCCACGCCAACGCGCAGCTGATCAACCGCATCATGCAGGCGTTTCAACTCAATATCGGGATCGTCGGCAATCGGGTTGGTGACGACAACGCGCGGTTCGTGCAGCCATACGCGGCCTTCTGCGGCACCCTCTTGGGCGCAGGCCCCACGGATGAGTACAGATTGGCGGTGGCGCGCCTGCATGGCGTCATTGTCGCCGATAAACGCGCCCAGCTCGGTCATTTCCGCAAGGACCATCGCCACAACTTCCAGCGCATAGATTTCGTCGGCAGAAAAATTGCGTGCTTCTTTGGATTGCACCACAAGCACACCGAGGTTTTCACCCAGCCGTTGAATGGGCACGCCGCTGAAGGAAGAATAAATTTCCTCACCGGTTTCCGGCATATAGCGGAAACCCTGTTCAGAAGGGGCATCAGGCGTATTCACAGTGCGCGACGTTTTTGCGACGCGGCCGACAAGCCCCTCACCAATGCGCAGGCGGGTCTGGTGGACCGCTTCCGGCTTAAGACCTTCGGTGGCGCACAGCTCGAGCGTTTCCTCGTCGCGGAACAGGTAGATCGAGCACACTTCGGTGCCCATGGAAGACGCGATCAGATGTGTGATCCGGTCAAGACGTTCCTGACCCGCCGAGTCCTCGGCGAGTGTGTCACGCAAGCGGCCAAGCAGCTTGCGACTTTCGAATTGCGGGTCTTGTGCCATCTTAAAGGGCATCCTTCACAGGGTCTTAGCTCTTGGAATAGAACACACCACGGGAGAAATCAAAACTCAAATCACACACACGCATTAGTTGAGTGGCGAAAAATGGCACATATGCAGGCGGAGTGATGGGGCGTAGGGGGCGTTTCAAGTCTTGGTAGCGTATTTATTGGTGATGTTCGCGCCGATCAGGCGCAGCAGAAATGGTACGAAATTGCCAAGCATACGCCGGCGCATAGTGTTTAAAGAAACAGAAATTAGTTGGAGTATCAGGGAGCGCCTTCAAAACGGGCGCCATGCTAACAAATGTCGTCAAATAAGAAAAAAAGGGCGACCCGTCAGGCCGCCCCCAATTAGTATCAGGCTGTCTTTTCAAGCTCGAATGCATCGTGCAGGGCTTGAACCGCCAGTTCCATATACTTCCGGTCGATCAGAACCGAGATCTTGATCTCGGAAGTCGTGATCACCTTGATGTTGATGCCGTCATCCGACAGCACTTTGAACATCTTCGCGGCCACGCCGGATTGCGAGCGCATGCCGATACCTACGACGGAAACCTTGGCGACATCGCCATCCACATCAAGTTCACCGAAGTTCAAACCGCCGGTGTCCTTCAGGGCGTCCAGCGCTTTTTCCGCGCGGCTGACCTGATCGGTTGGCAGTGAGAAGGTCATGTCGGTGCGACCTTCCTCGGAGATGTTTTGCACGATCATGTCGACGTTTACGCCTGCATCGGACAGGCAGCCAAAAATGATCGACGCGATGCCCGGACGGTCAGCAACCGAGATAAGGGTCATCTTGGCTTCGTCACGGCTGAAGGCGACACCGGCAACAACATTGGATTCCATGATTTCCTCCTCATCACAAACGAGCGTTCCTGCATCGTCGGATTGTTCTTCAAAAGAGCTAAGCACCCGCAGGCGCACTTTGTAGCGCATGGCCAGTTCGACCGAGCGGGTTTGTAGAACCTTGGCCCCAAGAGATGCCAGTTCCAGCATCTCTTCAAAGGCGATTTTATCCAGCTTGCGGGCCTTTTCAGACACGCGTGGATCTGTCGTGTAAACACCGTCGACATCCGTATAGATGTCGCAGCGTTCCGCATCGAATGCCGCGGCAAACGCCACCGCAGTCGTGTCAGACCCACCTCGGCCCAGTGTCGTGATGCGACCTTCGGGGCTGACGCCCTGGAAACCGGCAACCACCGCAACTTTCATGCCTTCGGCAAATTTGGCGGTGATGTTTTCGCTTGGAATTTCTTCGATGCGTGCCTGGCTGTGTGCAGAGGTGGTTTTGACCGGCACTTGCCAGCCTTGCCAGCTGCGCGCGGGAATGTTCATTTCCTGCAACGTCAGCGCCATCAAACCGGCGGTCACGTTTTCACCGGACGACACCACAGCATCGTATTCGCGCGCATCACACAGGGGTGACGTTTCGTTGACCCAGCCAACCAATTCGTTGGTTTTACCAGACATGGCCGAGACAATGACGATGACGTCATAGCCCTTTGCCACTTCAACGCCGATCCGCTTGGCGGCGCGTTTGATGCGATCCAGGTTGGCGACGGATGTGCCGCCGAATTTCATCACGAGAACGGGCATTGATCTTCCCTTGGCCTTAGATTGAAAGGCGGTTTACGCGGATGTGGGGCAGGAGGCAAGCACGGTTGGCTTGAAACGACACCGGATTGTGCGAAATGTCGCGGTAAATCTGTGTGCCGCCTTGTAGGCCTTGCTCTGGGATCAATACGGGTGGGGGCGTCCGTCCCAAGTGCGAAAACACCCGGTGTCGTCCATGCTCAGGTCCGCAAAACACGTAACAAGACCGTCTGCGCTTTGGTCGACGGTGATTTCTGCAGCATCTGTTCCCATGTCTGTCTTGACCCATCCGGGGTGATAAATGCCAACGGCGATACCGATATGGGCCAGATCCTTGGACAGGTTGCGGCCGAGATTGAGAACAGCGGCCTTGGAGGCGCGATAGATATAAGAACCGCCAGGCGCGCGTTCTTGCGACGCCATCTGGGACGAAATAATCGCGATCTTGGGATTTTGCGCCATTTGAAGGTTCGGCAGCAAGTTCTGGGTAGTCAAAAATACGCCGGTAACATTTGCGGACATCGTATCGGCCCACATTTGGGCGGGGTAGCCATCTGCAAGGTTTTCGTGTTTGTCCAAATACACTCCGGCATTACAAATCAACAGGTCAACGGGGCGGCTGTCCAGCGTTGTTGCCATGGCTTGATGGTCTTCCGGGCGTGTGACGTCCAGGCGCAAAAACTCGCCTCCGGCGCGTGACGTTCCGGACACATCGTGACCCGCTGCTTTATAACGGGCATCAAGAGCCTGTCCTATTCCTCGGTTTGCGCCGGTGATGACCACGTGCATGGAATGTATCCTGTCTGGGGAAGTCTCAGTTTGATTTACGTCCGGGACGGAAAGGCAACGGCGCCACCGATATACCTTCGTCAATCAGGGCCTTGGCCTCGTCCAGCTTGGCTTCTCCATAAATCGACCGCTCGGGGGTTTCGCCCGTGTGCATAGCGCGCGCTTCTTTGGCAAAGTCCTTGCCGACGTAATCCGAATTGGCCTCGATCTGTTTTTTCAGATCCGACACCGCTTTTTCCATCTCGTTTGCAGGCGCGCTCAGGGACGGGGCCGCCGGTTGTTCGGCTTGCGAGGCAGGGGCCGCCGCCGCATTTCGCGCAGGTCTCACGCGGGGGGCCATGATCGCTTTTTCGACATGCGGGTCACCACACACGGCACACGAGACCATGCCTGCAGATTTGAGCTTGTCAAAAGCATCAGCAGATTGAAACCAGCTATCGAACCGGTGGTCTTGTGCGCATTTCAAAGTGTATTGGATCATGACGTTCGATCTAAAAGTTTGCGTTGGGCCAGTCGTACAAAGATAGGCGCGCGCGCCAAAGCGATCAAGCTGGATGATAGACTAACGCAAAAGGCGTGCGTCGAATTTGCGCAAGATCTGTGCCAGTTCCGGTTCTTTCACGCGCAAGGCCGCCTTTTTGGGGCTCAACCATTTACGCCGCCGCTGTCCGGCTTCGGGGTATTTCGAGGCCAGCTTTCGGGCCTGCATGGGATAAACGATCGTCATCACGGGCATCGGCATGGGGCCGCCACGTGTCTTGATCGTTTTGGAATAGAAATAACTGCCCAAGGGCGCATCGTGTGTGATGCCTTTGACGCCTGCTTCTTCCCATGCTTCCTGAGCCGCGGCTTCAGAAGGTGTCAGGCCGGACATCGGCCATCCTTTTGGAATGATCCAGCGTCGCGTCTTGCGGCTGGTGATCAAAAGAACCTGCGTTTTGTCATTCTGGACGCGATACACAAGTGCAGCAAATTGTGCTCGTAAATCGGTCTTACGGGCGCTGTGCATCATGATCGGACGCGGTTTCGCGATATGCAGTGTCATCCGCCACTCCGGTCTTCGTGAAGTGCCATGCTAGGCTACTACTTTACACATAATGTACCTTGTGAGCCGCGCAAACGGGTTTTTTGAAAAATCGCAAAATATTGTAGAGCAGGCCGCCATTGCTACAACTGAGTGCGTTTTTGCAATCCCGCAGGTGCCTTTAATTTGCGCGAAGAATGCTATTGCCAGACCGCAACGGGATCGCCCATGACCTCCAAATCGGGGGTAATTCCCAAACCGGGCAAATTGGGGGCTTCTGCGCCGCCATTCACAAGCGGCGCCTCAAAGGTCGCGGTTGAACATGTCACCATCGCGCGAGGGTCCAATGCGTGTCGCAGCATATGGCGCGGTGTGGATTGTGCCATGTGGAGGATCGCAGCAAACGCAATCTCTGATCCGGTGGTGTCCTGGACCGAGGTCACCAGACCGCCCGCCCGTGCAATCTCGCGTTGGCGGCGGGTGCGCGTCAGCCCGCCTTGTTTGGTGATTTTGAGGCCAACCCCATCACAGGCATCCGTTTGGATCGCATGAACAAGATCCTCTTCCGTCTGTATCAACTCGTCCAGAAGCAAAGGCACAGAGCAACGTTGGCGCAGCGAAAGGGTTTCGCGCCATGACGGGCAGGGGGCTTCCAGCACAAAATCGAGCCCGTCCGGCAACAATGCCAGAAGGCGCAGCGCCTGTTCGGGGCTCATTCCGTTGTTGGCATCTGCCAGAAACCATTCGCCGGCCTGGCGGTCGGCCAGACATGCCCGAATACGTTCTGCATCGATCATTGGCCCGCCTTCTGCTTCGGTCGCACCAACCTTGATCGAATGCCCCATAAACCCAAGCGCACGATGGCGCGCCACGCTCGCGCGCATCGCCTCTGGCGTGTCGCTGCCGATGGACGAAATCACCGGTACGGGTCCGGCAATACGTCCGCCCAACAGATCACACACCGGCAGGCCCGTCGATTTGCCGAAAATATCCCAGCAGGCAATATCCAGAGGGGCCTTGGTATGATGGTGCCCTAAAAGGGCGAAATCCATCTGATCGTTGATCCGGTCACAAAGGCGCGGATCTGCCCCCAAAAGGGCTGGCACCAAATCCTCAAGACCGGCGCGAACGCCGCGGGCATGTGCGGCGATGTAATTGTTACCAAAAGGTGTGCTTTCGCCCCAGCCATCCAATCCGCAATCTGTCACGACGCGCACAAAGGTGGCATCAAACGATTGATATGTGCGTCCACCGGACAAACGATAGGTGCCTCCGGAATAAGGAAGGTCGACTTGATAGGCCTCGATACGAACGATTTTCATGCGTTATCCATTCTTGGCAAGCCAGCCAGCCCTGCGCCGCGCCATAATACAAGGGTCAGGATGGGCTGGTCAGTGGTCATCATGGCATGGCTTTGGTGGGATGCGTGAAACACGGCCTTTCCGGGGGACACCTTAACAGGGGCGCGGCCGTCTGCATAAAACGTCGCGCCCCCTGCAAGGCAAAGATAGATCTCTTCAGCTTCGTGATGGTGCCAGTCATACTTCAACCCAGCGCCCCAATAGGCCACGAAGGCACGCAAGTGGTTGCTGTGAAAATGACCCTTTGGACCAACCAGTTCAAAGTAGCCGTAATTGGCCAGAAAGTGCCGCCCGACCTGCTCTTCGGTATAGGTCTGGATCCAGTGACCCTCGTTTGCGGCCGCTTTTATACTTTGTACCAAAGGGCGGGTCAGTTCAGCGTCGGAGCAGGACAGTGTCTCGACCTGTGAAACAGCAGGAACCTTCAGGGGCGGGGTATCTGTCTCGGGTACTTCAACGGGCCATTCGGTAAAGGCCCGCATGTCTGGATGCCAGTTGCATACTGACCGTGCAGAGGCCAATGCGGAATGCATACAGGTCATGTCGTCACCATGACGTGCGAGTGTGGCTGAAACATGCGCGTGCCTCCTGTGCTGAATAGAGTGTCCCAATAGCAAAACCGTCTCATCGAAAACTGTGCTGTTCTGCATCAACAGCGACACGTGCAATGTCGGCTTTGGTCTTTGCGTATGAGAGCGGATGCTTGGTGTGATTGCCGCACGTTTTCCTTTGAAAGGGCGGGCAAGACGGGTCAAACTGGCCTTGGTGCAGATGACGTCGCGCCGGTTCCAGTCCTTCTTTCTATCCTGAATGCGAGTGTGTTGATGAAAGCTGCCCTTCTCGAAACCTATAGAGCAGAGCCGAAACTGGCGAATGTGCCTGATCCGGCATGTCCGCGTGACGGGGTGATTGTTGGCGTGCGCGCCTGTGGTGTGTGCAGGTCCGACCATCATGCCTGGCAAGGTGCGGATCCTGATGTGGAACTGCCGCATGTCATGGGGCATGAATTTTCAGGAGAAGTGATAGAAGTCGGGGCCGACTGTCATCGTTTTCAGGTGGGGGATCGCGTGACGGCCCCGTTTATTCTGGGCTGCGGGCATTGCCCTGATTGCCAAACGGGGCAGCCAACGGTGTGCAACAAACAGCAGGTCATCGGGTTTTCGTTTTGGGGGGCCTTTGCCGAGGCCGTGGCAATCCCGCATGCAGATTACAATCTTGTGCGGCTTCCCGAAGCTGTCAGCTTTGAAGATGCAGCCGGCATGGGCTGTCGTGTCACAACTGCGTGGCGTGCGCTGACGGATCGCGCGGGTTTGAAACCCGGCGAATGGGTGGTCGTGCATGGATGTGGCGGAGTCGGGCTTTCTGCGATTTTGATCGCGGCTGCCTTGGGCGCGCGTATTCTTGCCGTCGATGTGAGCGAGGACGCATTGACCCAAGCGCGGCTTATGGGGGCAAATGAAACGCTCAATGCCTCCGGAATTGGGGATGTCGGCGCGGTCGTGCGCGATATGACGGAGGGTGGCGCGCATGTTTCGTTAGACGCGCTGGGCGTGAGCGCCACGTTTGACAATACATTACGCTCCCTTCGAAAGCTTGGGCGACACATACAAGTTGGAATGCCCGTCGGAGATCACGCCGCTGTCACGCTTCCGCTTTTAGAGCTGGTTTATGCGCGACAGCTGAGTTTGCACGGAATGCGCGGTCTGGGCGCGACGGGGTTTCCGGCCTTGTTTGATATGATCTCGGCAGGGCGGCTGAACCTCGGTGGTTTGGTGACGCGCAGCTTGTCTTTGTCGCAATTGGGAAATGCGCTGCGGGAGATGGATGGGACGCAACCCGCTGGTGTTACGGTGATCAACAGGATGACAGTCTAATGGAAGAGTTAAACGGCCGCTGCCTGTGCGGGCAGGTCACATGGACCAGCGAGGGAACGGTGCTTTGGTCCGGTATCTGTCATTGTGAAAGTTGCAGACGCGCCAACGCGGCGCCAATGGTGCCGTTTTTCGGCGTGCCCCGCGCGGAATTGCGCATCAATGGACGCCTGTCGACATATGCCTCTTCCGTCGGGGTCGAGCGCGGGTTTTGCGCTGAGTGTGGTGCGCCGGTCTACTACAAAAATGAAAAATGGCCGGAAGAGACACATCTGATGTCTTTGACGCTGGATGATCCGAACCGTGTTCCACCGCGCGAGCATTATCATTGGGCCGAGCGTGTGGTCTGGGAAGGCGGCGCGGCGTTTCTTCCTAAACATGATGCTTCGGCCGAAACCACGAAATAACGTCCATTTTTCTGTAGGGGGGGGGCTGTAGATCAAATGGCGGTGCTCTCTTGCGTATGGTGCGTTTGCCAATCGACATTCACTCAAATCTACATTCATTTGTGAACGCCACACTGTGCTGCGCGCACGTTCAAAACCGGAGACAATATTAATGAGCCTTTTTGACGAAGACCTGTTCCTGCAGGGGCTAGAGCAACGCAAATCCACCTTGGGTGCAGAATATGTGGAAAAGAACCTTGCTGCGGCGGATGATTTTTCCCGCCCCTTCCAAGAGGCGATGACCGCGTGGTGCTGGGGGTTTGGATGGGGCGATGATGTCATCGATGCCAAAACCCGCAGCATGATGAACCTCGCCATGATTGGCGCGCTGGGCAAAATGCACGAGTGGGAGCTTCATTGTAAGGGTGCGCTGAACAACGGTGTCAGCAAAGAAGAGATCCGCGCGATCATTCATGTTGTCGCGATCTATTGCGGTGTGCCGCAAGCGCTTGAATGTTTCCGCGCCGCCCGCAAGGTTCTGGACGAGCGCGGGATGCTCTAGTTCAAGCCATCCAATGTACGAGTAATCCAAGGGGCGTCTCTGTTTGAGCGCCCCTTTGTCGTAGGGCCGGTATGGGAGAACGTCCCGCTTGTGGGAATTTATGGGATCAGGCGTCCATTTTGCTGTGATCTCTCCGAATCAAATCGCCGACTAGGACAGATTTCCAGCGAAAACAGCCGGTTTTCCCTGTGATCCCAAAGAGGCCATGTCCAAAAAAAAGGCATTGGCATGAAAAAATTGGGAAATTGCGGGAATTGCTTGTTTTGAGTGGTTGGTGGCATATGTCGTGTATCTTGGTCACGTGTCTGCATATATGTGGGGTGTTGTGGTTCGAATGGGACCCCATTATCTTGATTTCAGTGAATCTCAGAATCGATTTACAACGATAATTCCCAAAAATTTCTGTTGCTTCCCATGAATTCCCATGTCATTCCTTGATTACACGATGAGGACGGGAAATAAAAAAGGGGCGACTAAAGACCCCAAGAAAATCCCAAGTCAGGTTTCATACAGGCCCCGCTTTCATCGAACCAAGAGATCCGGCGCGCGGGCGAGCAGACATCCCCCCAGGTGGCGCGCGCAGCTGGACACCCCGCTAGACGGGACGAGGGCGGCGGTTTGATCAGTGGCAGCAGATCAAACCGCCGTTTCCCGTCTAAGGGACCATGAAACAGACACGGGGACAGGAGAGAAGGACCGGGCAGGCAGTGGCACGCAGGTTCAGAGGTGAAAGCCACCATAAGGTGGATGCTAAGGGTAGGGTCTCGATTCCTGCCTCATTTCGCCGTGTGCTCGAATCTGGTGATCCGAATTGGGAAAGTGGCGAAGCGCCAACCCTTGTGATCGTCTATGGCGGTCATACCCGTAATTATCTCGAATGCTTTACAATTAACGCGATGGACGAAGTCGAAGACCGCATCCTGAAAATGGGCCGCGGCGACAAACGCCGTCTCGCGTTGTCCCGCCTTTACCTTCAGCAATCGCTTGAAACCAACGTTGATGGCACCGGGCGGCTTGTGCTGCCCAAAGAGTTGCGCGACAAAATCGGTTTGGACGGCACTGCCTTCTTTGCTGGTAAGGGCGATACGTTCGAAGTCTGGAACCCCGAGACTTACGAAGAGAACTTTGCGGCTCAGCTTGAGCCTGATGATGATTTTGACCCGGATCTAGACCCTGCGGTCTATCTGGATGGATTTGGAGGGTAAGGCATGTCGGACCTGCCAACACCTTCTGACGATGCTCCTCATATTCCTGTACTGCTTGGCCCAATCCTTAAAACGTGCGGCCCGATTGCGGGAACATGGCTGGATGGCACATTTGGCGCGGGTGGGTATACACGTGGATTGTTGGATGCCGGCGCGGATCAGGTGATCGGCGTTGATCGCGATCCGCTGGCTTTTAAAATGGCAGAAAGCTGGCTTGGGGACTATGGCAATCGCATCCGCATGGTGCAGGGTGTCTTTTCCCGCATGGACGAATTCGCACAGGATCTGGACGGTGTGGTTCTGGACCTTGGCGTGAGCTCGATGCAGCTGGATCTTGCGGAGCGCGGCTTTTCCTTCTTGCGTGACGGTCCTTTGGACATGCGCATGTCACAGGACGGCATGAGCGCCGCAGACATCGTGAACACCGCATCGGAAACCGAGATCGCAGATATCCTGTTTCACTACGGAGAAGAACGTGCCAGTCGGCGCATCGCACGCGCGATCTTGCGGGAGCGCGAGATTGAGCCGATTACCTCTACGTTAAAATTGGCCGAAGTGGTCGAAGGGTGCCTTCCGCGTGCCAAACCGGGGCGTTCGCATCCCGCAACCCGCAGCTTTCAGGCCTTGCGCATTGCAGTGAACGACGAATATGGCGAATTGTTCCGTGGCCTTCAGGCCGCCGAACGCGCGTTAAAGCCGGGCGGATTGCTTGCGGTTGTGACGTTCCATTCGATCGAAGATCGCATGGTAAAGCGTTTCATGCAGACACGCGCTGGCAAGACCGGAAGCGTCAACCGGTACGCCCCCGAAATCGAACAGGAAAAACCCGCCTTTGAACTGGTGACGCGCAAAGCCGTCGGGCCGGATGATGATGAATTGGCCGTTAACCCGCGTTCGCGCTCGGCAAAGCTGCGCGTGGCGCGACGCACGGATGCGCCGTCAGGCGAGGTGGAAGGCAAGCAATTGGGAATGCCCATGGCTGGAGGTCGTCGCTGATGCGAAGCATTGTTTTGTTGATGACTGCTTTGGCCGTGATCGGGTTGGCTGTTTGGGCTTATCGTGAAAATTACCGCACACAAAACATGATCGGCCAAACCGCCCAAGTGCAACGCGAGATCGGCGCAGCCCGTGAAAGGTTGTCTGTTTTGCGTGCCGAATGGGCCTATCTCAACCGTCCGGATCGCTTGCGGGATCTGGCCGAGCTGAATTTTGACAGCCTGCAATTGCTGCCATTGCGCCCCGACCAGTTTGGCAAGGTGGATCAGGTGACCTATCCGCCTCTTGAATCCGATCTTGAAATTGATGGCATCGTAGATGTCTCGAGCGCGGAGTCTTACCCATGATCCGCACGCCACTGCGCCCGTTGGCCCGCATTTTGCCCGCACGTGACACCGGTGAAAATCCGGATGTGATCGAACGCGAAAATATCCGCCAGCGTCACGAGGACATGCGCGACAAGGCACGCGCTCGTGCAGAAAGCCGCCTGTTCTTTATGGCAGTGGTCTTTTTGGGCCTGTTTGTCACCGTTGGGGCAAGAATGGCCCTGCTGGCCGTTTCGGAACCGATGGAGCCCCGTGCCGCAACCAGTGGATCGTCCATCACGACCCAGCGTGCGGATATTGTGGATCGCAAGGGCCGCATTCTGGCGACCAACCTCGAAACGCATTCCTTGTATGCCCAGCCACAAGCGATGATCGATAAAGAACGGGTCGCGCAAGAGTTGGTTGCGATTTTCCCCGATCTTGATGAAGACCGTTTGGTGCGGGACTTTACCGGCAAGCGTAAGTTCCTTTGGGTGAAGAAGAAAATTAGCCCTGAGCAACGTCAGGCGGTCCATGATATTGGTGACCCCGGTTTGCTTTTCGGGCCACGCGAAATGCGTCTTTATCCCAATGGCCGCCTTGCGGCGCATGTTATGGGGGGTGCCAGCTTTGGCAAAGAAGACGTCCACGCAGCCGAGGTTATCGGTGTTGCTGGTGTAGAAAGCTATTTCGACGACGTGCTGCGCGATCCCGCAAATGGCGGTAAGGCGCTGACGCTTTCGTTGGATTTGACGGTGCAGGACGCGACAGAGCGGGTGCTCTATGGCGGTATGAAGCTGTTGAATGCCAAAGGGGCCGCCGCGGTTCTGATGGATGTGCACACCGGCGAGATCCTCGCGCTGGCCAGCTTGCCAGACTTTGACCCCAATGATCGTCCACGTCCGCCAACCGAAGGCAATCCGTCAGACAGCCCGCTGTTCAACCGTGCGGTTCAGGGCCTGTACGAGCTTGGCTCGACCTTTAAAATCTTTACGGCAGCTCAGGCAATGGAGCTTGGGCTTGCCAGTCCTTCAACCCTGATCAAAACGGCTGGCCCCTTGCGCTGGGGCAAGTTCAAGATTCGGGACTTTCACAACTATGGTCCGCAGTTGACGTTGACCAAGGTGATCGTGAAATCATCCAACATCGGCACCGCCCGTATGGCACAGGTGATTGGCGCAAAACGCCAGCAGGATTTCCTGCGTGATCTAGGCTTCTTTGATCCCACACCAGTCGAGATCGTCGAAGCCAAAGGTGCACAGCCGTTGTTGCCGAAAAACTGGTCGGAATTGTCTGCAATGACAGTGTCTTATGGCCATGGCTTGTCAAGCAGCCCGCTGCATCTGGCTGCGGGCTATGCCGCTGTTGCCAATGGCGGCAAGCGTGTGATCCCGACTTTGCTGAAGCGCGACACCCCCCAAGAAGGGCCGCGCGTCATGTCCGAGGCTTCGTCACGCGAAGCCCGGCAAATGCTGCGCAAGGTCGTGACCGAAGGCACCGCGAGTTTCGGTGAGGTGCCCGGCTATGCTGTGGGCGGTAAAACCGGCACGGCAGACAAGCCCAAAGAGCGCGGGGGCGGATATTACGAAGACAAGGTTATCGCGACCTTCGCGTCGATCTTTCCGGCCCATGATCCCAAATACGTTTTGATCGTTACACTCGACGAACCTGTCGAAACATCCGGTGCCAAGCCGCGCCGTACTGCGGGCTGGACTGCGGTGCCGGTTGCGGCAGAAATGATCGGACGTGTGGCACCGCTTCTTGGGCTGCGTCCAGAAGTTGAACCCGGCCGGCTTGCTGATATAACGCTGACCTCAAACTAACGCCAAAAAAGGGCAGGGCAGATGTCAGCACCAACACGACCTCTTCACGAACTGGGACTGACGGCAGCCGGAGGGAAAGATCCAGAGATCACGGGTCTCGCCGTAGACAGCCGACTGGTAAAAGACGGCTTCCTCTTCGTCGCCCTTCCCGGAACGCGGGTGCATGGTGGCGAATTCATCCAGTATGCCTTGCGTATGGGCGCATCTGCGATCCTCACGGATGCAGAAGGCGCAGACATTGCCAAAGCAGAACTGGCCACATCCGACGCGGCCCTGGTTATTGCAGAAGACCCGCGCCAGACCCTTGCCTATTCGGCGGCTCTTTGGTTCGGTGAACAGCCCGGCGTCATGGCAGCCGTGACCGGCACAAACGGCAAAACGTCGGTTTCGACCTTTTTGCGGATGATCTGGCAAGAGTTGGGTTTGTCGGCGATAAATCTTGGCACAACAGGTGTCGAAGGTGATTTTCAGGCGCCTTTGAACCACACCACCCCCGAACCCATCACATTGCACCGAACCTTGGCCGATGCTGCACAGGCGGGCGTCGAATGTGCGGCGATGGAAGCATCCTCCCATGGATTGGCACAGCGCCGTCTGGACGGGGTACAGCTGCGGGCGGCGGGGTTTACCAACTTCACCCAAGACCATCTTGATTATCACGAAACCTTTGAAGATTATTTTGACGCCAAAGCAGGCTTGTTTGCCCGTGTTTTGCCCGAAGACGGGGTTGCCGTGATCAATATTGATGATCCACGCGGCGTTGACATGGCCGCTATTGCCCGCGCCAGAGGTCAAGAGTTGATCACCGTCGGACGTGACGGGGCGGATTTGCTTCTGGAGGCACAGCGTTTTGATGCAACCGGTCAGGACATCCGGTTCTCCTTTCGCGGCAAGACCTACATGACGCGGTTGAACCTGATTGGCGGTTTTCAGGCGGAAAACGTGCTTTTGGCAGCTGGTCTGGCCATCGCCTGTGGCGCAGAACCTGAACGGGTGTTCGAAGTTTTACACGAACTGCAAACCGTGCGTGGACGGATGCAACTGGCTGCGACACGTGAAAACGGCGCTGCCGTGTTTGTGGACTATGCCCACACGCCTGACGCCGTCGAAACCGCGTTGCAGGCCATGCGTCCACACGTGATGGGGCGCCTGATTGCGATTGTCGGCGCTGGCGGCGACCGGGATGCGGGCAAGCGCCCCTTGATGGGACAGGCCGCCGCGCAAAATGCGGATGTCGTGTTTGTGACCGATGACAATCCGCGTAGCGAAGATCCGGCCGTGATCCGGCGTGCCGTGATGAACGGTGCCCCGGATGCGACCGAAGTCGGAGACCGCGCCGAGGCGATCTTGCGAGCGGTGGATGCGCTTCAGCCGGGGGATGCGTTGATGATTGCCGGAAAAGGCCATGAGACGGGGCAGATCGTCGGTGACGATATCCTGCCTTTCGATGATTGCGAGCAGGCCAGCGTTGCTGTTGCCGCACTGGACGGAGGAATGGCATGACCCTTTGGACCGCGGATGAGGCCAGCAAGGCCACAGGAGGGCGGGCAACGTCGGATTGGGCCGTTACCGGCGTCAGCATCGACACCCGCACCTTGCAACCGGGTGATTTGTTTGTCGCCCTGTCTGTGGCACGCGACGGGCATGATTTTGTGGCGCAGGCTTTGGCAAACGGTGCAAGCGCCGCGCTGGTGTCTCGTGTTCCCGACGATGTGGCACCGGATGCGCCTTTGTTGATTGTCGAGGATGTTCTGACAGCACTGGAAAACTTGGGCCGCGCGGCCCGTGCCCGCACAGATGCGCGTGTGGTTGCCGTCACAGGGTCGGTCGGCAAAACCTCCACCAAAGAAATGCTGCGGGCGATGCTCGAGACGCAAGGCAAAACCCACGCCAGTGTTGCAAGCTATAACAACCATTGGGGGGTACCCCTGACTCTCGCACGTATGCCGGCGGATACGGACTTTGCGGTGATCGAAATCGGGATGAACCATCCGGGTGAAATCGCCCCACTGGCAAAATTCGCGCGTCCGCATGTGGCCCTGATCACAACCGTAGCCGCCGTTCATCTCGAAGCTTTCGAGAATGTGGAAGGCATTGCCGAAGAGAAAGCTGCAATTCTGGAAGGTCTGGAGCCAAATGGCGTGGCCATCTTGCCCGCTGACATCAAGACCGCAGACATCTTGGCGCAAAAGGCAACCGCTCTGGGGGCTCGGATCGTTTCCTTTGGCGCCTCGGCCCCGGATTGGGTGCTTGGCAACGTCAATCTTGTCGAGGACACCACCGTCGCGCAGGCAAAAGCGGGCGGCGAGCCACTGTTGTTCAAGATCAACAGCGCGGGCCGCCACTTTGCGATGAATGCGCTCGGGGCGCTCGCAGCAGTCGAAGCGCTTGGGGCAAACCTTGCCATAGCCACCGGAGACCTCGGTCGCTGGGTGCCCTTCACCGGGCGAGGTGCGCGCGAAGTGATCTACCTTGATCCGGTCGAGGTCGAAATGACACTTGATCTGATTGACGACGCTTATAACGCAAATCCCACTTCTCTTGAGGCGGCGCTGGATGTTCTGGCGGCTGCACATCCCACTGACGGAATAGGGCGCATCGGCAAGGGCCGTCGGATTGCCTTTGTCGGTGACATGAAAGAACTCGGCCCAAATGAAGCAGAGATGCATGCCGCAATCGCCGATCTGGACGCGATGCATCATATCGATGTGGTGCATTGTGTGGGACCATTGATGCAGAATCTCTACCAAGCCCTGCCGCTGGAAAAGCGTGGTCTCTGGGCGGACACCAGCGCAGAAATCGTTCCGCAGGTGCACGGATTGATCGATGCAGGCGATTCTGTGCTCGCAAAGGGCTCATTGTCGATGGGATTGGCAAAGATTGTTGACGCCATCCGCAAACTGGGTCATCCCCCCCCGCAATCAAATGACGAGGACGCATAGATGTTCTACTGGCTGACCGCATTGTCGGATGGCGGGGACTTTTTCAACCTGTTCCGCTATATCACCTTCCGGGCCGGTGGGGCCTTTATGACCGCGCTGATTTTCGGCTTTTTGTTCGGGCGTCCCCTGATCAATGTGCTGCGCCGCAAACAGGGCAAGGGCCAACCGATCCGTGAAGACGGCCCCGAAGGCCACTTTGTCAAAGCGGGCACCCCAACCATGGGTGGCCTGCTGATCGTGGGCGCTTTGGGCACCTCAACCTTGTTGTGGGCGCGACTTGATAACGGCTTTGTCTGGCTGGTGCTGTTTGTAACGCTGTCTTACGGGCTGATCGGTTTTGCAGACGACTATGCCAAAGTGTCGAAACAGAACACCGCCGGTGTTTCGGGCAAGGTCCGTTTGGGCCTCGGCTTTCTGATCGCGGCCATTGCGGCGTGGTGGGCCACCTACCTCCAACCCGAAAGCATGCAACTGCAACTCGCACTGCCCTTTTTCAAAGACGCGCTGGTCAACCTCGGCTTTGTCTTTGTGCCCTTCGCGATGATTGTCATTGTTGGCGCCGCCAACGCGGTGAACCTGACCGATGGTCTGGATGGTCTCGCCATTATGCCGGTGATGATTGCAGCAGGCACGTTGGGCATCATCGCCTATGCTGTCGGACGGGTCGACTTTACCAACTATCTGGATCTGCACTATGTGCCCGGAACCGGCGAAATTCTGGTTTTTACCGCAGGGATTGCGGGCGGGGGGCTTGGTTTTTTGTGGTATAATGCGCCACCCGCTGCGGTCTTCATGGGTGACACTGGGTCTTTGGCTTTGGGTGGTGCGCTTGGTGCTATCGCCGTGTCGACCAAACACGAACTGGTCCTTGGCATCGTCGGTGGCTTGTTTGTGGTCGAAGCTATGTCGGTGATCATTCAGGTGCTCTATTTCAAACGCACCGGCAAACGCGTCTTCCTGATGGCACCTATCCATCACCACTACGAGAAAAAAGGCTGGTCCGAACCCCAGATTGTCATCCGGTTCTGGATCATATCGCTCATTCTCGCGATGATCGGTCTCGCCACTCTCAAAATTCGCTAAATCAAGGCGCGCCAGACATGGCGCGCTTTCTCCCCCAAAAGGGCTTCTTCTGGCCCGAAATATCCTGGGGTGAATTGGCCTGCACAGGCCAAGAGGGGCGAAGCCCCCGCTTGCACCGCCGCCATCGGGCAGGCAATCTCTCGATAATAGCATAGCAAAGGACGCGCGGATGATTCCGGTACTGGGGCTTACAGGGCAGAAAATTGCAGTTCTTGGATTGGGGCGTTCCGGTCTTGCGACGGCGCGTGCGCTGCGTGCGGGCGGGGCCGAGGCCATCTGTTGGGATGACAACGCCGCTGCGCGTGAACGGGCCGAGGAAGAAGGTTTCACCTGCCTCAAGCTTACCCGCCAAGGCGCCTTTGATGATATTGCGACGTTGATCGTCTCGCCCGGAATTCCGCATCTTTATCCGGCGCCAAACCCTGTTGTCGCCGCCGCCTTGAGCGCGGGCGTGCCTGTGGACAATGACATCAGCCTGTTTTTCCGGTCCTTCGCAACCCGCGATTGGGACAACTTCGAAACCATGCCAAAGGTGGTGGCGGTGACTGGGTCCAACGGAAAATCCACCACATCGGCCCTGATCCATCATGTTCTTGATCACTCGGGACGCCGCACGCAGCTGGCGGGGAACATCGGGCGCGGTGTTTTGGATATCGATCCGGCCGAAGACGGGGATGTTGTGGTTCTGGAACTGTCCAGCTATCAAACCGAACTTGCCCGAAGCCTGACTCCGGATATCGCGGTTTTCACCAATCTCTCGCCGGATCATCTGGATCGGCACGGCGGTCTTGGGGGCTATTTTGCGGCCAAGCGCCGGTTGTTTGCGGAAGGGGGGCCTGATCGCGCCGTAATTGGCGTGGACGAGGCCGAAGGGTCCTTTCTGGCCAATCAATTGTCGATGGGGCCATCGGATGACCGCGTCCTGAGGATTTCAGTAGATCAAAAGCTGTCTGGCCCGGGGTGGAATGTCTTCGCAAAGAAAGGATTCCTGTCAGAGTATCGCAAGGGGCGACAGGCAGGATCGATTGACCTGCGTAATATCAAGGGCCTGCCCGGTGCGCATAATCACCAAAACGCCTGTGCGGCCTATGCGGTATGCCGCTCACTTGGTCTTGCGCCACGTGTTATCGAGCAGGCCTTCCACAGTTTTGGCGGATTGCCGCATCGCTCTCAGATCATTGCGGAAACGGGCGGCGTCACTTTTGTGAATGACAGCAAAGCCACCAACGTGGACGCGGCGCAAAAGGCGCTTGGCGCTTTTAAACGCATTCGCTGGATCTGCGGTGGGTTAGAGAAAGAAGGCGGTCTCGGCGATCTCGCCAACCACGCAGGTGAAGTGGTTAAGGCTTATGTCATCGGTCGCGAAGCCGCCAATTTCGCAATGCAGCTCACTGGCGTCGACGCCGAAGTCTGTTCCACAATGGATGTGGCCGTGGCCAAGGCGGTGCAGGACGCCCAGGACGGAGAGGTTGTCCTTTTGGCGCCAGCTGCGGCAAGCTTTGATCAATATGACAGTTTTGAAAAGCGGGGCGAGGACTTCATTCAGCTGGTCCAAAACCACACCAAAAGGTAACGCGTGCACGGGGGCTGATCCATGTGTCTGCTTTTTCTCGCATAAAGAAGCATTTTTGATTAATGTTTTTCGCAGGCGTTTCCTTCCAAGCGTTGGAAGGGCCGTGTTTCGCCCTCTCTCTGGCGAACGCTGCAATGGAAAGGGCGAAAAATGCGTAACCTGTTATGTGCAATATTCGTACTGGTTTTTAGTTTTCAATTCACGGTCGTTCAGGCCCAACAATTTTCTGTGCCTGAAAAGCCAAACAAACAGGCGATGTTCAAAAAGAATGGGAAAATCAACAAACGAAGTCTCAAGGGATATCTTGGCATTCAATCTGTGATCCTCGCGCCGCTAGGTGATGACAGCTATGCGGTACTTTATGGAAGCTTGGCCGGCAAAAGAAACGGAGACTCGTTTCACTATTTTGAAAACGCGGATCTCGGGTTTGTGTGTGTCGGAACTGGTAAGCCAACACAGCAGGGAGGCGTTGTCTCGAATGAGTGCTTTCTAAACGGCGGATCAACCGGAAAGGAAAGCATAGTTGTTCCGGACTTTGGAAAGCTCTCGGGCAAAATGGTATTTGATGTTTACGACAACGGTCATTTGATTGGTCCCGCCGCGATGCAATGGGGCCTGACGTATCCGAGCCACAAGAAAATGTACAAATACCTCAAGAAAAACGGTGGGTAATCTGTGACACAGGCAGCACGTGGCATCCGAAACGGCGCCACGCCGCCCTATGATTTCTGTGAAATAGCGGTGCCCGCCGCCCATCCGGATGACCAAGCCCACTGGAAGTTGAACCCCCCAAGCCAGCCGGTCACATCAACGGCTTCTCCGATTGCATAAAGGCCGGGAACGGATTTCGCCTCCATGGTTTTCGAAGACAGGGCGTCTGTATCAATCCCGCCCAATGTGACCTCGGCCGTGCGATACCCTTCTGTACCCGAAGGCGTCAGCTCCCAATGGGTCAACCGGTCCGCCAGCTGTTGTAGCGCCTTGTCGGACTGATCCGCGAGATTACCCGTCAACGCCCACTCGTCCGCCAGAAAATCGGCCAATCGCCCCGGTAAGAGTTGCCTCAGAACGGTTGCCGTATTGCGCCGCCCTTCAGTCTTTCGCTTGTCTCTGAGCGCGGTAAACGGATCGGCGTCCGGCAACAGGTTTATTTGTATCGGCTGGCCTTCATTCCAATAAGAACTGATCTGAAGAATGGAAGGACCGGACAAACCGCGATGGGTAAATAGCATGGCTTCTTCAAACCGTGTTCCGTTCGCTGTCGCGTGAACGGGCAGGGCCGTGCCGGCAAGAGGTTTGAAACGTTCATCACGAAAGGTAAAGGGCACCAGTCCCGCGCGTGTGGGCAGGATATTCAGGCCAAAGTTTCGGGCAATGTCATAAGACAACCCCGTTGCGCCCATTTTGGGGATCGATTTGCCACCTGTCGCCAGAACCAGATTTTGGCTCTTCAGGGTTTGATGTTTGCCGTACTGTTCGGTTTCAACGACAAAACGCGCGCCATCATGTGACACCTTCTGGATCGATGTTTCCAGACGCAGCTCTGCACCGGCCTTTTGCATCTCTGACCGCAGCATAGAGATGATGTCTTTTGCGCTGTTGTCACAGAACAATTGGCCCAGTGTTTTTTCGTGATAGGCGATGCTATGGCGAGACACGAGATCGATAAAATCCCACTGTGTGTAACGGGACAACGCGGATTTGCAGAAATGCGGGTTTTCGGACAGGAAGTTTTCCGGCCCGGCATACATATTGGTAAAGTTGCAGCGCCCACCGCCGGAAATCCGTATTTTTTCACCGGGGGCTTTCGCATGGTCCAGCACCACCGTGCGCCCGCCCGTACGGGTCGCGCACATCATGCCAGCGGCACCCGCGCCAAGAATGATCGTCTCAAATTGCATAATGTCGGGGTGCCCGATGTCACAGGTCGGGTCAAGGGCGAAGCGGCGGCAAGGGGCGGGGTCAGGCATTGGTTGACACAATCACCTGATGCCATGCGATTGCCGTTGGTAAGGGCGCGAGATCAGGCGTAGGCAAAAATCCCAAAAGAGAATGATGTCAGACAGGCGCAATTATCCAGGGCATGTTCAAAAGTCCGTATTCCGCAGCAAGCTCATGACAGCTTGCTCGATTTCAGAGTCGTCTGCGAACATAGCGTCTACGATGAACGCGGCGGGAAAGCTTGGCCAGGTTTTTTTCAGCTCGGACATCAAAGTGTGCGCTTGTTCGGTTTCGGACATCTGATCCAGTGCGACCGCCTGAAACAAAAGAGAGGGCGCGCTTACTGGCGCACCTGCTGCGGCTGCGCCCTTAAAGGCCTCGACGGTCTCGAGGTAGTTTCCCAGCATAAGCTGCGAGACAGCCCAAATGTTGCGGGACCCAAATCTTCCAGAGCCTTCCCGAAGCGAGGCGGGATCACTGGCCTGCGCCGCAAGCATTGGTTCGTTTGCCAGTATCGCCGCCATTCCGACCAAGTCCAGCACATGACCATCTTGAGGTGATAGGTCCCACGCAATTTGCGCATGGGTAATCGCGGTTTCATGGTCTTCCAGCGCGGCCAGAACGAAAGCCATGGCACCATGTGCCCAAGGATCGGCAGGTGCGATTTCCAAGGCCCGGTTCGCTGACGCAAGCGCGTTTTGAAGACGCTCACGCGCCAACTCGTGATCTGGCGTAAACATCCCGATCACGGTCATTGTTTGTGCCGCGCCTGCGTGTCCGTCGGGCAGGGACTCGTCCAGATCGATGGCATGCTGGAACATCCCAAGCGCAAGCTCTTGGCGCTTGAGGTCAAAGATGGGGAACAGCATGCCGCGCGCCTGATCTGCGATGTTTTTGGCCTGTAAGGACAGGACAGAGTGCTCTCTCAACGCGACGCGTGCCGGATCATGTTGCAATGATGCCGGGGGCGGGGCAGGCTTTGGTTGCAACAGGAAAACCGACCCCGCAATCAGGGCCACGAGACCTCCGGCGGCGATCAACATGGTGGGCGTTGTCAATCGAAGTGGTTGTTTTGACGGCGCAGGGGGCTGATCCCTGACCGGTTCCGGCGCGACCCGAAAATCAAAGCGCGGACAGTACCCGCCGGGATCGATCACAATCATTACCGGATCGTCTTTGCCATCCGCTTCATAATGCTCGGTTAACAAGCGACGTAGGCGGCGGGCCTCAACGCGAACCAGATTCAGACCTGCATCGCCCTCAAGTTTGCGACTGTAGACATCAACCGCCACCGACTTGCCGCGAATGTCGTCACCACGACCCTCAAGGGTTTCCCCGACAACATAGCTGAGAAAAGCTTTCAGGCGTGGCGAACCGGCAAAAGGCGCGCTGGCGAGAACCCTTTGCAGGGCATCTTGGATTGCAGCTTTATGATCAGGACTAAATATCTGTTCAGCAACGCTTTTTGGGTCTTGTTTCACGCTCAACTCACCCTGAACTCACGGTGACTTACTTTCCGGATGGTTTGGTTTCACGCACGCTATGGGTGTTTTTGATGCTATTTCCTTACGGTGCAAAGTCAATGCCTAGTCTCGAAGAGGACTTGCCAGATCACGCTGCTGAAATTCGCCGGGCCCTGCCAGACAAAGGCGCCCTGCAAGAAGCATTTGCGGACTACGAGACGGCGTGCCGCAAAGAAGACGTCTTGGAAAGCAGCGAGGTCGAGCGTGCTGAATGGGCGCGCATTCGACAGGAATTGTTAGCTGAATTGATGCGGTTGAGTGGCCGCTCAACCGGTTCATAGCGGAGGTCACGATGCCCAAATTGAAACTTCTAGCCCGCGCCTGCCGGACACCCGTACTCGGCCGTGTGTGGGTTTTGTTCCTGGCGATCAGTTGCGCGACAACGGGTCAGGCAGGTGAGCCGCGCAATCTTGGATGGAGCGATCTGGTGCCGACAGTTGCGATGGGTGCCAATCCTTTTGAGGCGCTGGACTTCAGGCAGAAGAACGACCTCGCCAAACTCTATCGCATTGAAGTCAAAGAAGCGGACACGGCGAATGATTTTGCCCGCACACAAGCTTTGGAAATTCGCACGCGGCTCGAGGTTGGCGGTCTTGATCCGGATTGGCTTTTCTCGGAACGCGAACGGATGATGGATGAACATACACGCCAGTTTAGCGCCCCCAATCAAGAGGTGCTGGACACAACCGTCCGAATGCCGGGCTATATTCTACCGTTAGAGATGGAGGGCGCGCTGGCGGTCGAATTCCTGCTCGTCCCCACGGTGGGCGCATGTATCCACACGCCGCCACCTGCCGCCAATCAGTTGATCCACGTGCGCTATCCGCAGGGTTATCCCCTGCGTGGCATGTATGACCCCGTCTGGATAGTCGGCGAACTGCAGGCCGAGAGGCAGCTCGAACTTGTGACCTATTCCGATGGGCAACGCAGCGTAGAGAGCACCTACGTCATGACCGCCGCCACCGTTGAACAATACCGCTGAGGTTAGGGGAATCCGAAACTTTTATTTTGAGAAACTCTTGAGGAGGGAAGAATGAACGGAATAAAACTACTGAGTGCATCCGCACTTATGTCGCTGGCTTTGGCCGGGGGGGGCGTTGCACAACAAATTCCAGCCCCGGCCGAACCGTCCACGCAAGAAGACATTCAACGTGCGCTGCTTGGCGGTGTTCCAAACGGGCGCTGGAAAGAAGGTCTGATGTTTGAGGGGATTTCCCCTCAGCCTTGGCTTCAAAGTGCTGCCAACTGGTTCCCCGGCACAGAGGAAGTGCAGCCGGAAGAAATGCGGATCACCTTTATGGGCACGGCTCCGCTCTTGCGCCCCGGCCAGATGAACACGTCGGTGTTTGTAGAGCTTGGCAACGGAGACAATTTCATCTTTGACATCGGTGAAGGCTCTGTCGCGAACTATCAGGCCGCGCGCATTGCGCTCAACGAATTGACGGATGTGTTTATCACGCACCTTCATGTCGACCACTTTGGTGCCTTGCCTTATCTCTGGATGTTCCGGACGTGGAATGGGGGCTGGCACGAGCCGCTTCGCATTCATGGCCCGTCGGGACGCACGCCGGAATACGGCACTGCGTCCATGGTCGAGGGGATGAAGATGATGACCGCCTGGCACCGCGATGCCTTTAGCGTTTTCCCAACCGGCACGGGCTGGGACATCGAGGTGAACGAGTTTGATTTTGCCGACAACGGCGGCATCATTTATGACAAGAACGGTGTCACCGTTCGCCACTGGCAGCGCAGCCACGCCAAGGACGGGGCGACGGCGTATCGGCTGGATTGGAATGATCTCTGTTTTGTCTGGACAGGTGACGGGCGACCCAACCTGCTTGATGTTGAATACGCCGAGGGCTGCGATATCTACATCACCGAGCAACAGCAGGAAGTGGTCGAGATCAACTCTGGCGTACAAGGTGTGCCACCTTTCCTTGCGCGCTACACCATCGACACCCACCACACGCCCACCTATGCGGCTGGTTATATTGCAAACCTGATCCAGCCCCGTCTCTTCATGACTACGCATATGAGCTATGACAAATACCTGCTTGAAGAGTCCGTTGCAGAGATACGGGAACACTGGAAAGGGCCGTTCCACTTTGGGGCTCCGGACGGGATTGTTGTAAACGTCACCAAGGATCAGATCTGGGTACGCGAAGGTATTCTGCCAGAGTTCCCGAACGTGCGGGCACCTCAGTTTGACTTTACCAATGAGCAATTGGTTGTTCCCTTGCCGCCACATGCGCGCGAAGACATCCAGAATGCAGAAGTGCGGGCAACCGAGCTTGATCCGGATCTATATTATCCGGAAGGGTACAAGCCTGAACTGCTTCCGTTCTGGCCTGTGGAAAGTGATCTTGTTGTGCCGATGGAGATGATGCCGGAAGCCTTGAAAGACAGTATGGGCGCGGCTTGGCGCCATCGCGAAAAGAACCGTGCAATCTTGAAAGAGATGGGCAAGTTCTAAGACGTCATGTGGCAGAGCCGATAACCGGCTCTGCAATCTTTGCTTTGTTGATGTCGCTGACCTTCGTGGAATGCTTCGTCACAAAGCGTTGTCTATCCCGATGGTGCGCGACTTGCTTTTGACCATCAACAAATGTCACATTTCGAGCGGATCAGGGGCGCTGCCCCTCGCGCCCAGAAGGGCGCTCACCCCGGGATATTTCAGCCAGAAGAAGCCGGGGGCGGATTGTTGCCGTTTGCAACGTCATGCTTTGCAAGAGTCTGGCTTCGTGCTAGAATCATAAGCAGACCCGGAAAACGGGCGTTTTGAGGCAGAGATCGGCGGTTCCCGATGACAGAGATGGTTTATGGTTCGGTCCCCGTGCGGGATGGCGAACCGGTTCTTCCCAAGTGGTGGCGCACCTTGGACAAGTGGTCGATGGCGGCCATCCTTTCCCTGTTCGGGGTCGGGATATTGCTCGGCATGGCGGCGTCTCCGCCGCTTGCGGCCAAAAACGGGTTTCCCGCGTTTCACTATGTTCAGAAACAGGCGATTTTTGGCGGGATGGCCTTGGTGGCGATGCTCGTCACGTCGATGATGAGCCCGCAAACCGTGCGCCGTCTGGCGGTTCTGGCCTTTGCAGGGGCCTTTATCGCGTTGATCGGGTTGCCTTTTTTCGGAACTGACTTTGGAAAAGGGGCCACGCGCTGGTATTCCTTGGGATTTGCGTCGGTGCAACCATCCGAGTTTCTGAAGCCAGTATTTGTGGTCACGGCTGCGTGGCTTATGGCGGCTAATGAAGAGATAAACGGGCCTCCGGGGCGCATGTGGTCGTTCCTTTTGATGGTGACGATTGTTTTCGTCCTTGCGATGCAGCCCGACTTTGGACAGGCCAGCCTGATATTGTTTGCATGGTGCGTGATGTATTTTGTATCGGGCGCGCCGATGCTGCTGATCGGAGGGATCTTTTTGTCGATTATCCCGATTGCGCAGTTTGCCTATGCCAACTCGGAACACTTTGCCCGCCGTATTGACGGGTTCCTTGATCGGTCGGTCGATCCAACCACGCAGTTGGGCTATGCCACAAATGCCATTCAGGAAGGTGGTCTGTATGGTGTCGGTGTTGGCGAAGGGCAGGTCAAATGGTCTTTGCCGGATGCCCACACGGATTTTATCATTGCCGTGGCAGCCGAAGAATACGGGCTGATCCTGGTTCTGTTGGTGATCGCTCTTTATTCGATTGTTGTTTTGCGCTCGTACTTCCGTCTGATGCGCGAACGTGATCCTTTCATTCGTCTGGCGGGCACCGGTCTTGCCGCGATGTTTGGTGTGCAGGCGATTATCAATATGGGCGTGGCTGTGCGTCTTTTGCCTGCAAAAGGCATGACTCTGCCATTTGTCAGCTATGGTGGCTCATCTTTGATTGCGGGCGGTATTGCAGTCGGGATGCTTTTGGCGTTTACCCGCACCCGACCTCAGGGCGAGATCCGGGACATTCTGCGGGGACATGTAAGATGACAAACAAGCCATTGCTGGTGATTGCAGCAGGCGGCACCGGAGGGCATATGTTCCCGGCGCAGGCGCTGGCCGAAGTGATGTTGCGCAAAGGCTGGCGGGTCAAGCTGACCACGGATGCCCGCGGCGCGCGCTATACCGGCGGGTTTCCCCATACGATCGAGATCGAAGAGGTGTCGAGCGCAACCTTTGCCCGTGGCGGAGTTTTGGCGAAACTGGCTGTGCCCTTCAAAATTCTGGGAGGCGTGCTGTCGACAATGCGCCGGTTCCGCAAGGACAGGCCGGATGTGGTTGTCGGGTTTGGGGGATACCCAAGTATTCCCTCTGTTGGTGCTGCATTCTTGATGAAATTGCCGCGTATGATCCACGAACAGAACGGTGTTTTGGGGCGCGTAAACGAAAAATTTGCCTCGCGCGTTGACGTTGTGGCCTGTGGTACATGGCCAACCGCACTTCCCGAAGGGATCGAAGGCGTGCATACGGGCAATCCTGTGCGGGGCGCTGTGCTGGAACGCGCGGCATCCGGATATATCGCACCGGGCGATTACCCCATGTCGATACTGGTGATTGGCGGCTCGCAAGGCGCGCGCATCTTGTCTGATACCGTGCCGGGCGCCATCGCAGCACTTCCATCGGAAATTCTGCGGAACGTGCGGGTGAGCCATCAGGCACGTGACGAAGATTTTGACCGTGTGACGGCCTTTTATGCCGAACAGGGCATCAATGCGGATGTGCAGCCGTTTTTCCACGATGTGCCTGCGCGGATGAGTGAAGCACAGCTTGTAATTTCACGCTCTGGCGCCTCGTCGGTGGCAGACATCAGCGTGATTGGGCGGCCTTCAATCCTGATCCCCTTTGCAGCCGCAACCGGTGACCATCAAACTGCAAATGCGCGCGGGTTGGTGGATGCAGGGGCATCCATCCTTATCCCCGAAACAAAACTGACTGTGGAAGCGCTGTCAGAACAAATCACAAATGTACTTGCCAACCCCGAAGGCGCACAGCACATGGTGCGGGCCGCTTTGAGTGTCGCAAAGCCCGACGCAACCCAAGAGTTGTGCGCGCTGGTTGAGATGTTGGCGGGTCACGAACAGTAAGGAAAAGAGACGATGAACGCAGCAACCAAACTTCCCGGCGACGTTGGGCCGATCCATTTTGTCGGTATCGGCGGGATTGGCATGTCCGGGATTGCTGAGGTGTTGCTGAACCACGGGTATGTGGTGCAGGGCTCGGATCTCAAATCTTCGAAAATCACGGACCGTCTGGTTGAAAACGGCGCGACTTTGTTTGTCGGGCAGAATGCCGCCAACCTGAGAGACGCCGAAGTTGTGGTGATTTCATCCGCGATCAAACCGGGCAATCCAGAACTGGACGAAGCCCGCCGCCGGGGATTGCCGGTGGTGCGCCGCGCAGAAATGCTGGCTGAATTGATGCGCCTGAAGTCGAACATCGCGGTTGCCGGTACACACGGCAAGACCACAACGACAACGATGGTTGCCGCACTTTTGGATCACGGGAAATATGATCCGACGGTTGTAAACGGTGGTATCATCCACGCCTATGACTCGAACGCGCGTGTCGGGGATGGCGAGTGGATGGTTGTGGAAGCTGACGAAAGCGACGGCACCTTCAACCGCTTGCCTGCAACGATTGCGATCGTCACCAACATCGATCCCGAGCATATGGAGCATTGGGGCACGGAAGAGAACCTGCACCGCGGGTTCCTGGAGTTTGTCTCGAACATCCCCTTTTACGGGCTGGCGGTGTGTTGCACCGATGATCCGGACGTGCAGACACTTGTCGGCAAAATCACCGACCGCCGTGTTGTCACCTTCGGGTTCAACACGCAGGCGGATGTGCGTGCCATCAACCTGACGTACAAGGCGGGCATCGCCCACTTTGATATCCAGTTGCAGAACGAAGACGATGTGATCGAGGGGTGTACCTTGCCGATGCCCGGTGATCACAACGTGTCCAATGCCCTGAGTGCCGTCGCTGTTGCGCGTCATCTTGGTATGAAGAAAGAAGAAATCCGCGAGGCCTTGGCCCTGTTTGGTGGCGTGAACCGGCGCTTTACGCGGGTCGGGGAATGGCAGGGCATTCCGATTATTGACGACTATGGTCACCATCCCGTTGAAATTGCAGCGGTTCTGAAAGCCGCGCGTCAGGCCTGTGACGGACGGGTTATCGCGGTGCATCAGCCGCACCGCTTTACGCGCCTGTCTACGTTGTTTGAAGATTTTTGTTCCTGCTTCAACGAGGCGGATGTTGTTGGCATCGCCGAGGTTTTTGCAGCAGGCGAGGCCCCGATCGCGGGTGCATCGCGTGATGATCTTGTTGCCGGACTTGTGGCCCATGGGCACCGGTCGGCGGTTGCCGTGGACAGCGAAGATGATCTTGAAGCGCTGGTGCGGGCAGAGGCCAAACCCGGTGACATTGTGGTTTGTCTTGGGGCGGGTACAATCAGCGCATGGGCAAACAACCTCGCAAAGCGTCTTAACTAAGGTAATATCCCGATAAGGTAGGCATGACTGAGCATCTTAAACGGCGTATTGGACTGGGGCTTTTGACGGCATATGGCGTCGGGGTCATGGTGGGTGCGGGTATTTATGTGCTTGTCGGTGCCGTTGCAGGTGAAGCAGGGATCTGGGCACCGGTTGCGTTTTTGCTGGCTGGTTTGATCGCGGCCCCAACGGCGCTTAGCTATTCCGAGTTTTCGACACGTATTCCCGAGGCGGCAGGAGAGGCGGCCTATGTCGGCACCGCCCTCAAATCACAACTTTTGGCGGTGGTCATCGGATTGGCAATTGTCGCCGCAGGCACCATTTCAGCGGCAGCTGTTTTGCGTGGGGGTGTCGGATACCTGACGGTGGTTATCGATGTTCCCGCGTTTTGGGCGATGGTTTTGATCGGGGCAGCATTGACGGCCGTTGCCATTTTTGGCGTCATGGAGAGCCTTGCTTTGGCAGCGGTCTTTACTGTTGTCGAGCTGTTGGGGCTGGCGCTTGTGATCTGGGCCGGATGGCAGGCGCCGGAAACCGCAGACTGGAGCGCGATGCCTTCACCTGTTTGGGCGGGGATTGGCGCTGGGGCGGCCTTGGCCTTCTTTGCGTTCATCGGCTTTGAAGACATCGTCAATATGGCAGAAGAAGTGGCCCGACCCGAACATACCATGCCGCGCGCGATCCTGATTTCATTGGCTGTGACAACCGTGATTTATGCGCTTGTGACATGGGCGACTGTGCGCGCTGTGCCCTTGGGTGCCCTGTCTACGAGTGAAAAACCTCTGGCATTGGTTTGGCAGTCGGGCATGGGCGGGCAGGGCAAATTCCTGTCGACCATCGCTGTTTTTGCGGCCTTGAATGGTGTTTTGGCCCAGATCGTCATGGCCAGCCGTGTTTTGTATGGTTTGGGCAAGCGCAGTGCTGTGCTTGGGGTATTCCATCACGCAAACAAAAGAACAGGCACGCCAATCCTTGCGACGGGACTGGTTGGGGGCGCGGTTGTGGCTGGGGCCATTGTGCTGAATGTCGGGCTGTTGGCCGAAACGACATCGACCATATTGCTCGGGGTGTTTGTGATCGTGAACTTTTCCCTGATTGTCCTGAAAATGCGAGAGCCGGACGCGCCGTTTCGGGTGCCGATGTTTGTGCCCGTGTCAGGGCTTGTTCTGGCGGCGGCAGCACTGGCGCTCAATCTTGGAGTCCAGATATGAGTTTGTCCCTCGTTTTCGGGTGTTTGTGGGTGTTTGCTTCGGCGGTTGTCGCCATGCTGCCAATGCGCAAACAGTATGCACCCGGAATGGCGCTGCTGATCGCGGCCCCCGTTTTGATTGCCATCATCTGGTGGGAGCATGGCCCGTGGTACGGCGCGGCGGCGCTGTTTGCATTTGTTTCCATGTTCCGCAATCCTTTGCGGTACCTCTATGCGCGCGTCAAAGGCGAAAAACCGGAGTTGCCTAAATGACTTTGTCGATTACGTTGGCCTTGATCTGGCTGGTGGTTGTGAACCTGCGCGGCATGTTCCCGTCCAAAGATAACCATTGGCGGTTCGCCTATTTCATGATCGCACTGGGGGTGCCACTGATTGGTGTGATCTGGTATCAGCACGGATTTTGGCTGGCACTGGTGTTCTTGCTTATGGCCATGTGGGTCATGCGGTGGCCGGTCATCTATCTGGGCCGTTGGGTGCGCCGCAAGATCGGATACACACCGGAATAACCCTTGGGCTGCTTGTGTTTTGGCAAAGACTTTCGCAAAAGAGCGCGATCAACTCTCTTAGAATGGACCTTCCGATGACCCAGATGCCTGATGTCCGTGGCAAACTGACCCCGAACAAGGATTTGTCCGGATTGACATGGCTGCGCGTGGGCGGGGCGGCTGACTGGTTGTTTCAACCGGCAGACGTCGACGATCTTGCGGGTTTTCTGCGCAACCTTGATGCATCGGTCGATATCTTTCCCATGGGTGTCGGAAGCAATCTGATTGTGCGGGACGGTGGTCTTCGTGCGGTCGTGATCCGGATGGGGCGCGGTTTCAACGACATCACGGTTGAGGGCAATCGTGTGACTGCAGGCGTTGCCGCGCTGGACGCGCATGTTGCGAGGAAAGCAGCAGAGGCTGGCGTTGACCTGACCTTTTTGAGAACAATTCCCGGCGCCGTTGGGGGCGCTGTGCGGATGAATGCAGGCTGTTATGGCTCCTATGTGGCAGACGCCTTTATCAGCGCAAAGGCCGTCACCCGCGCGGGCGAAATTGTTGATCTCTCAGCTGGTGATTTGAATTTTCGCTATCGTCAGACCGATCTGCCCAAAGGATGGGTGATTGTCAGCGCAACCTTCGAAGGCCCTTCTGGTGATCCGGATGTTCTTGCAGCACGCATGGACGAGCAACTGGCCAAACGTGACGCAACCCAGCCCACCAAGGACCGGACAGCCGGCAGTACCTTTCGAAACCCTGCCGGTTTTTCCAGCACAGGCAAAGCAGATGATGTGCATGATCTGAAGGCATGGAAAGTCATTGATGATGCAGGAATGCGCGGCGCACGTGTCGGCGGCGCGCAGATGAGCGAGAAGCATTCGAACTTTATGATCAACACCGGTGGCGCATCCGCCGCTGATCTGGAAAATCTCGGTGAAGAAGTCAGAAAAAGGGTTTTCCAAAACAGCGGAATAACGCTAGAATGGGAAATCATGCGCGTCGGCGAACCGACGGCAAAATAACTTCCGGCCCACAGGCAAAAAATCGGGGCGGAATATCTAATAAAAACAAGACCGAAACGGTCTGGGACATTGAGGCACACAGGGTATGTCGAGCAGGGCAAACCCCAAAGTGGCGGTATTGATGGGTGGACCCTCGGCTGAGCGCGAGGTGTCACTGACGTCAGGGCGTGAATGCGCAGCTGCACTGAGGGACGCAGGGTATGAAGTGGTTGAGGTCGATGCAGGGCTTGACCTTGTTGCACGCCTGAATGAAATCAAACCGGATGTATGTTTCAACGCCCTTCATGGTCGATGGGGCGAAGACGGATGTGTGCAGGGCATTCTTGAATGGCTGGGCATCCCGTATACGCATTCCGGTGTTCTGGCCTCTGCCTTGGCGATGGACAAGCAACGCTCCAAAGACGTCTATAAATCTGCGGGCCTTCCTGTCGTCGAAAGTGTTATTGCGGCACGTGACACCGTGCGCCAGCAACACGTGATGACACCTCCTTATGTCGTGAAACCCAACAGCGAAGGCTCCTCTGTCGGGGTCTACCTTGTTAATGAGGCCGCAAATGGTCCCCCACAGCTTTCGGATGATATGCCCGAACATGTGATGGTCGAGACCTTTGCGCCGGGTCGGGAAATGACCACAACCGTGATGGGCGATCGGGCGCTGTCAGTCACTGATATTCTGACGGATGGCTGGTATGACTACGACGCCAAATACAAAGTTGGCGGATCACGCCATGTCATTCCGGCAGACATTCCCAAGCAGATTTTTGATGCCTGTCTCGACTATGCCCTGCGCGCCCACAATGTGCTGGGCTGTCGTGGTGTAAGCCGGACGGATTTCCGCTGGGATGAAACCCGTGGTCTTGACGGGTTGATCTTGCTCGAGACGAACACACAACCGGGGATGACTCCAACTTCTTTGGCGCCCGAACAGGCGACTGAAATCGGCATGAGTTTTTCCGAACTCTGCGCATGGATGGTGGAGGACGCCTCGTGCAACAGGTAGGCGTGAAATGTGATCCGGCCCCGTCAAAATGGGCTTATCGCTTTGAGCGTTTGATGCTGACCCCGCTGTTCCGTCTGGTACTGCGGGTCTTTCTGCCGTTTCTGCTGGTCTTCTTTGTTGCCGGCGTCTGGTTGTCGAACGAAGACCGCCGCGACCAGCTTCGTATGATTGCCAACGACTTCAAGTCCAGCATCCAGTCGCGCCCAGAGTTTATGGTAAATGTGATGGCCATTGATGGTGCCAGCACCGGGATTGCCGAAGATATCCTCGAGATCGTGCCAATCGATTTCCCGGCGAGTTCCTTTGACCTCGATCTGGATCATATTCGCGAACGGGTCGCCGAACTGCCTGCGGTGGCAAGTGCGACGGTGCGTATCCGTCCGGGCGGCATCATGCAGGTGACAGTCACCGAGCGCGACCCGGCGGTTTTGTGGCGTACCCGCGAAGGGCTGATGCTTGTTGATCGCGAAGGCTTTGTGATCTCGGTCGGGCGAACACGGAAGCTGCACGCCGAATTGCCGCTGATTGCGGGCGACGGTGCAGAAAACCACGTAGAAGAAGCACTTTCGATTTATGCGGCTGCGGGGCCTTTGTTGCCGCGCGTTCGCGGGTTGGTGCGCATGGGCGAGCGGCGCTGGGATCTGGTGCTGGACCGCGACCAGCGCATTTTGCTGCCCGAAACGGGGGCTGTGCAGGCGCTGGAACGCGTTATCGCCCTGAACCAGGCACAAGAAATGTTGGCGCGCGACCTGATGGTTGTGGACATGCGTCTGGACAATCGTCCGACGATCCGCATCGCAGAACGCGCAGTCGAAGAATGGTGGCGTATCCGACAGCTGTCATACGGGAATACGAGGGATAAATGATCGAGATCTACGAAACACAACGTGCCATGCGCAACATGCGCAAAGCGGCAATGCAACGCGGTGTCGTGGCGGTTCTGGATGTGGGAACATTCAAGATTTCCTGCCTCGTGCTTCGGTTTGACGGCACGGACAGCCAGAACGAAGTCGAAGGCGTCGGGTCGATGGCCGGGCAAACAGGATTTCGGGTCATCGGTGCGGCGACCACACGGTCACGCGGCGTGCGTTTCGGTGAAATCGACGCGATGCAGGAAACAGAGCGGGCCATCAGGACCGCCATTCAGGCAGCGCAAAAAATGGCGCGCATTCGTGTCGACCATGTCATCGCCTGTTTTTCTGGTGCGGCGCCGCGGTCCTATGGTCTTGCGGGCAAGATCGCACTTGAAGGACACGTGGTAACCGAACATGACGTCGCGCGTGTTCTGGCAGAGTGTGACGTGCCTGATTTCGGATTTGGCCGCGAAGTGCTGCATGCGCAGCCCGTGAACTTTGCGCTGGATCACCGCTCTGGTCTGAACGACCCAAGAGGTCAAATGGGGCAGGAGTTGTCAACGGACATGCATATGCTTACCGTTGATGCCACAGCGGTGCAGAACCTTGCTTACTGTGTAAAGCGATGTGATCTGGAACTGGCGGGCATTGCCTCTTCTGCCTATGTGGCGGGCATGGCGTCGCTTGTCGAAGACGAGCAAGAACTGGGTGCGGCGTGCATCGACATTGGTGGTGGTGCCACCGGTATTTCCATCTTTATGAAAAAGCATATGATCTATGCGGATACGGTTCGCATGGGGGGCGATCATGTCACAAGCGACATCTCGATGGGGCTTCAGGTGCCGACCGCGGTGGCCGAGCGTATCAAGACGCGCAATGGCGGCGTTGTAGCGACGGGAATGGATGACCGTGACCTGATCGAACTTGAAGGCGAGACGGGTGATTGGGAACACGACCGCCGCACAGTGAGCCGCGCCGAACTGATTGGCATTATGCGTCCGCGTGTTGAGGAAATCCTTGAAGAAGTCCGCGAACGTCTGGACGCCGCCGGGTTTGAGCATTTGCCCAGCCAGCAAATTGTCCTGACAGGCGGCAGCAGCCAGATTCCGGGACTGGACGGTCTGGCTTCGAAGATTTTGGGCCAGCAAGTGCGTCTGGGACGCCCGATGCGCGTTCACGGATTGCCGCAGGCCGCCACAGGCCCTGGTTTCTCGAGTGCTGTGGGCATGTGCCTTTATGCGACGCATCCACAGGACGAATGGTGGGACTTTGATCTTCCGATCGAAAGATCCTCGGTACGCACCATCCGCCGCGCGGTCCGCTGGCTGCGTGACAATTGGTAAAGACAGGCACGCTTTTTAGGGATGACGGCCATTTGTGAATGGGGTAACGTTATCCACAAGAGCCTGTGGATAGGTTCATTTGAAAGGCCGGGCAGTGGTCTTCTGATTTGATTTGTTAAAACGTTTTCGGCGCAGCGCGTCGAGGCGCACACCTTTGCGTTTGTGCCTCATCCGGCAAACACCGCTATATCTGCACAAATAGGCAAAATGCCGCGTGTTGTACCCATCATTTTGCCATATTTCGTGGCACTTCGTGCTTTTTCTAATGACGCTTCCCCTTGCTTTCGCTAATAATAAGAGGGAATAAGCAGAAAAAGCGCCCGTATCAGCGGGGAAAAAGACAGGCGGAACCTTATGACTTTGAATCTTATGATGCCCGATCAAGCGGACCTTAAGCCCAGCATCACCGTATTCGGTGTTGGCGGTGCAGGTGGCAACGCTGTGAACAACATGATTGCGAAAGAACTTGATGGGGTCGAGTTCGTTGTCGCGAACACAGACGCTCAAGCGCTTCAGCAAAGTGCCTCGAAACACCGCATCCAATTGGGTGTAAAAGTAACCGAAGGTCTCGGGGCAGGGGCACGCGCAAGCGTTGGTGCTGCAGCCGCCGAAGAAAGCATCGAACAAATTGTCGATCAGCTGGCTGGCTCGCACATGTGCTTTATCACCGCGGGTATGGGCGGCGGCACCGGTACAGGTGCCGCGCCGATCATCGCCCAAGCCGCGCGAGAGCTGGGTGTGCTGACCGTTGGTGTTGTGACCAAGCCGTTCCAGTTCGAAGGCGCCAAACGGATGCGCCAGGCGGAAGACGGTGTTGATGCGCTGCAAAAAGTTGTCGACACGCTGATCATCATTCCAAACCAGAACCTGTTCCGTCTTGCCAACGAAAAGACCACCTTTACCGAGGCGTTTTCGCTGGCGGATGATGTCCTGTATCAGGGCGTTAAAGGTGTGACCGATCTGATGGTCCGTCCCGGCCTGATCAACCTCGACTTTGCCGACGTGCGCGCCGTCATGGACGAGATGGGCAAAGCGATGATGGGCACAGGCGAAGCCGAAGGTGAAGATCGCGCAACACAGGCGGCCGAAAAGGCCATCGCCAACCCGTTGCTGGACGAGATTTCGCTGCGCGGCGCCAAAGGCGTTCTGATCAACATCACCGGTGGCAACGATCTGACCCTGTTCGAACTGGACGAGGCCGCCAACCGGATTCGCGAAGAAGTCGATCCAGAAGCCAACATCATTGTGGGTTCGACTTTGGATGAAAGCATCGAAGGCGGCATGCGCGTTTCGGTTGTTGCAACGGGCATCGACGCTCTTGCTGTTGATAACGAAATTCCGATCCCGCGCCGCCCAATGGCACGCCCTCTGGCGCCAACCATTGAAGCAGAGCCTGTAAACGAAGACATCGTTGAGCCTCAGGTCCAGATGACGGAAACACCGTCAATGGAAGCTGCGGCCGAGCCATCGCTGTTCGGTGAAATGGATGCCGAGCGTGCAGCCGCATCCGAGCAGATGGAAGATATCTTCGAAGAAGAACTGCTTGAGGATGAGCTTCCTGCACCGGTCTATCAGGCCCGCGTTGAAGAATTTGTTCCACAAGCCATCGAAGAAGATGAAGTCGAAGCTTTTGTCGCGCCCAAAGCGCCGGCGCCCGGCACGCCTTCTGCTGATGCGATGCGTCGTCTTCAGGCTGCGGTTTCCAAAGCACCGACAGGAGCACCTGCAGCGCCACGTCCGGCGGCCACCGAAGCTGCACCTCATGCCGAAAGCCATGCACAGCATGCGCAGGCGGATGATCGTGGTGGTCGGTTTGGCCTGAATTCTCTGATTGGTCGTATGACTGGCGGTCACGGAGCCGAGCAGCCAGCAGCGCGCCCCGCGGCGTCACCTGCACCTCAGGCGCGCCAGCAGCCCAGCATGCACGCGGTTCAGCCGGAGCCGGAAATGGACGAAGATCAGGAGCGGATCGAAATTCCCGCATTCCTGCGTCGTCAAGCAAACTAATTTCATAAAATCTGTCAACGAGAGGGCCGCTTTTTAAGCGGCCTTTTCTTTTGTTTTCAGATGCTTGTGCGGTTCTGAGCGGTATTTTGCCAAACTGTTACAGGGATGTTTCATACCGTTACAATGTTTGAATTGTGATGCGCAGGCAGAGCGTCTACCTCATGATTGCGGAAACCTCTATGGGCCGCGCCATCTGGGGAACATTGTGCAAAACACTCTGCGTACATCAGTCCGTTTCACGGGACAGGGCCTTCACTCGGGCGAAGCTGTCGAATTGACGATTCATCCTGCTTCGGCAGATTATGGCATCTGGTTCAAACGGACAGACATTCTCTTGGGGGACCGAATGGTGCCTGCACGTTGGGACGTCGTTGAACAAACGGCATTGTGTACGCGAATCGTTAACGCGGCGGGTGTTTCTGTTTCCACCATCGAACACATCATGGCAGCATTGGCCGGCACCGGGGTGCACAACGCCCTGATCGAAGTCGACGGTCCCGAAGTGCCGATTCTTGATGGCAGTGCGGCGGATTTTGTCCGCGGCATTCTCAAGGCAGGCCTGATCAAACAGCACCGTCCTGTGCGTGCCATCGAAATTCTCAAACCGGTGACGGTTACACGCGGCGACGCGAGCGCAACCCTGACGCCTGCCGACCACATGCAGATCGATTTTCACATCGATTTTGAAGACCGCGCAATCGGTGTTCAGGACAAATCTCTGGTCATGGCAAACGGCAGCTTTGTGCGCGAGCTGTGTGACAGCCGCACGTTCTGTCGTCAGGCCGACGTTGATGCCATGCACGCACAAGGCCTCGCCCTGGGTGGTAATCTGGAAAACGCAGTGGTTGTTGACGGCGACAAAGTGCTGAGCCCCGGTGGCCTGCGCCACAAGGATGAAGCCGTGCGCCACAAAATGCTGGACGCACTTGGCGATCTGTTTCTTGCGGGAGCGCCAATTCTTGGAAAATACACGGGCTGTCGTGCGGGGCACTCGCTGACAAACGAATTGTTGCGTCAGCTTTTTGCAACGCCCGGTGCCTTCCGCGTCGTTGAATGCGACAGCGAAACAGCTGCAATCCTGCCTGGGGCAGGGGTGCATTGGGCAGAAATCCCCGCTGTTGCATGAAACCTGTTACTGAAATTGCCTAAAGGCGTTTTGCACCGGAAAATTCTGTGCTAACAGCTTGTGATAAGAAAGGGCTTGTCCCTGAAAAGTCGAACAAGAGGTTGTGCAGCATGACGGGCAGCGGATCGCGTGCAAAGCTGATCGGTGCAGTGGCTTTGATTGCACTGCTTGGTGGCTGCGCCACAAGTACCGCTGAGAAAGCGCGACGTGGTGATATCGCCATGGAGCAGTTTACGGCTCAGCAGGTCTTTGAACGTGGCGAATACGAGCTAGCCCGCAATCGCGGCGAGGATGCTGCCTTCTATTTCGGGGAGGTCGAGCGCCTTTACCCCTATTCAGAGTGGGCCCAACGCGCCCTGATCATGCAGGCGTTTTCCTTCCATCAAGATGAAATGTATCCCGAAAGCCGATCCGCGGCGCAGCGTTACATTGATTTCTATCCTGCGGATGATGATGCGGCTTATGCCCAGTATCTTCTGGCGCTTAGCTATTATGACCAGATTGACGAAGTCGGTCGCGATCAGGGGCTGACCTTTCAGGCCCTGCAAGCCCTGCGCGGTGTGATCGAGAACTATCCCGACAGTGAATACGCCAATGCGGCGATGTTGAAATTCGATCTGGCGTTTGACCACCTTGCCGGAAAAGAAATGGAAGTTGGCCGCTATTACCTACGCCGCGAGCATTACTCGGCCGCGATCAGCCGTTTCCGCGTCGTGGTCGAAGACTTTCAGACGACGACACATACACCCGAAGCATTGCACCGTTTGGTCGAGGCCTATCTCGCACTGGGTCTGACAGCCGAGGCGCAGACCGCAGGGGCGATTCTGGGGTACAACTACCAATCGTCGGAATGGTACGAAGACAGCTACAAACTTTTGAATGGTCGGGGGCTTGAACTTGAGGCCGCGAGCGATGGATGGCTCAGAAGAGTCTATCGTCAGACCGTCCAAGGCAAGTGGCTGTAAAGGATGGCGGGTGAATTTCCCGCCAGCATCTGACTATGCTGCGTACACTTGATATTCGGGACATGCTTATCATTGATCAGCTGGAATTGAGTTTTCAGCCTGGTCTGAATGTGCTGACCGGGGAAACCGGTGCGGGTAAATCTATCCTTCTGGATTCGCTTGGATTTGTTCTGGGGTGGCGTGGCCGCGCAGAACTGGTGCGTTCCGGTGCCGCCCAAGGTGAAGTTGTGGCGGTTTTTGACCTTCCCGACGGACATCCCGCGCACGATATTCTGGAAGATGCGGGCTTGCCTGGCGGAGACGAGTTGATCCTGCGTCGTGTGAACGGGCGGGATGGCCGGAAAACCGCGTGGGTCAATGATCGCCGCTGTTCTGGTGAAGCCCTGCGCCGTTTGTCGGAAACCCTGATTGAATTGCATGGCCAGCACGATGATCGCGGGCTGTTGAATCCAAAGGGACACCGCGACCTTCTGGATGCTTTTGGGAACCTGTCGGGGCTGCGCAAAGATGTGCGTGGCGCATGGCAGGCGCTTGCCGCGCGCCGGAAAGATCTGGCGGCTGCGGAAACGGCACTGGCCGAGGTTCAGGCCGAAGAAGAGTTCTTGCGCCATGCCGTGGAAGAGTTGGACAAACTTGATCCTCAGGCAGGTGAAGAGGCCGAACTGGACCAGCGTCGCCGCATGATGCAAAACGCTGAGAAAGTTCGTGAGGGGATTTCGCGCGCGCACAGTGCTCTTGGCAATGAAGGTGCCGAAGGCGCGATGGGAGACGCGCTTCGGTGGCTCGAGGGCGCATTGGACGGGGCCGATGGCCATCTGGACGAACCGATGGGGGCGCTAGAGCGCGCCATGAATGAACTGTCCGATGCGGTGGACGGGGTCGAGCGCTGTCTCGAAGCGTTGGACTTCAATCCACACGAGCTGGAAGAGATTGAAGAGCGTTTGTTCGCCATTCGCGGTTTGGCCAGAAAACACAGCGTTGCCCCGGACGAGTTGGGCCCCTTTGCCGATGACCTGAGGGGAAAGCTGGCCGCCCTTGATGCGGGTGCCGGAAATATCGCGGCGTTGAAAGACGCTTTGACTGGCGCACAGGACACCTATTCACAGGCGGCGGCTGTCTTGAGTGCCGCGCGCAAGGAAGCAGCGCAGCGCCTAGATGCAGATGTTTCTGCCGAGCTTGCGCCCCTGAAGATGGAGCGCGCCGTATTTGCGACCGAGATACGCGAAGCCGACGCTTCGGCGGACGGGCAGGATCTTGTTGAGTTTACCGTTGCGACCAATCCGGGCGCCCCTTCGGGTCCCTTGGGCAAGATCGCCTCTGGCGGGGAACTGAGCCGGTTTTTGCTGGCTCTCAAGGTCTGTCTCACGGCGGATGTCAGCGGCCTGACCATGATTTTTGATGAGATCGACCGAGGGGTTGGTGGTGCAACCGCGGATGCCGTCGGGCGCAGATTGGCGTCGTTGGCTGCTGACGGTCAGGTGCTTGTCGTGACACATTCGCCGCAGGTTGCCGCGTTGGGCGCGCATCACTGGCGAGTGGCCAAACACGTCGAAAATGACCAAACCCTGTCGACCGTGACCCCGTTGGACAGCGATGAGAGGATTGATGAAATCGCGCGTATGTTGTCCGGCGATACCATCACGGATGAGGCCCGTGCGGCTGCGCGGGCGTTGTTGGTCTAGGGGCCTTTTCGGTTTCTATGCAAATCTCCCACACCTGTTAAGCGCTATGCGCGGCAAACGCTGTTTCCTGATGCACCGCTGTCATGTTTCAGTCTAAGTTTAAAGACAGAGCAATCTGGCGATCCTGCACTGATGAACAACTCATTCCGCACCTTCTTTGCCGACAGCCTGAGACAGGCGCGCAATACCTGCAAGGGCGGATGGCGGGTGCTTGTCGACAAGGGCCCAAGCCAGTTCCAGTTCTGGTTGATCAGCCTCGTGATCGGGATCGCGGCAGGGTTTTCCGCCCTGTTTTTCCGAAAAGGTATCAACTGGTTACAGTCCACCCTTTATGGCACCGATGACCTGACCACGTTGCACAGCTTTGCCGATACGCTGCCGTGGTACATGTTGCTGCTTATCCCGATTGCGGGCGGCTTAGTGGTTGGGGTGATCCTGCACAAATACACGCCGGACGGGCGTGTGCGTTCTGTGGCGGATGTGATTGAAGGGGCGGCTCTGAACGAAGGCCGCGTCGAAAAGCGAGAAGGACTGGCCTCTGCGCTGGCATCGCTCATCACGCTTAGTTCCGGCGGATCTTCGGGCCGGGAAGGGCCTGTGGTGCATATGGCCGCCGTGATCTCAAGCTGGGTCAGCAATCGGATCAAGGCAAACGGCATTACCGGACGCGATTTGCTGGGCTGCGCTGTCGCGGCAGCTGTTTCCGCCTCGTTTAATGCCCCCATCGCGGGGGCCCTTTTCGCACTAGAGGTGGTTTTGCGCCATTTCGCGGTGCATGCCTTTGCCCCGATTACCATCGCCAGCGTGGCGGGCACGGTCATCAACCGGTTGGAATTTGGGGACGTGACCGAATTTCACCTGCCGGATTCCGGCGCCCTGCAGTTCTATCAGGAACTTCCCGCGTTTTTGATGTTGGGCGGATTGTGCGGCTTTGTTGCCGTTGCATTGATGTGGACGATTTTCTGGGCCGAAGACATGGCAAATGTGATTCAGGCGCGGTCGCGCATCCCTCGTTGGTTGCGACCAGCGATCTCTGGGGCGTTGTTGGGGGGCTTGGCGATCTGGTTCCCGCATATCATCGGGGTTGGGTACGAGACCACATCGGCCGCACTGACGGGCAAATTGGTATTGCACGAGGCGATCGTGTTTGCGGTTCTCAAAGTTGTGGCCGTTTCGATCACAATGGCAGGGCGCATGGGCGGCGGCGTGTTTTCTCCGGCGTTGATGGTTGGGGCGCTGACGGGTCTTGCCTTTGGACTGATCGCGACAAGCGTGTTTCCCGAGGTGTCCGGAACGATCACGCTTTATGCCTTGGCGGGAATGGGGGCCGTTGCTGCGGCGGTTCTGGGCGCGCCAATTTCGACGACCCTGATCGTGTTCGAATTGACAGGCGACTGGCAAACGGGCCTTGCCGTGATGGTGAGCGTGTCCATCTCAACGGCGCTTGGTTCTCGTCTTGTGGACCGGTCTTTCTTCCTGTCACAGTTGGAAAGACGCAACGTGCATCTGGCGGCAGGACCACAGGCCTATCTGTTGTCGACCTTTAACGTGGGCGCAGTGATGCGGGACAAAAACCACAAACGCGCGGCCCCCGAAGATGTCTGCTGGAAGATGATTTCAGACGGCATTTATGTCGATGGCAACGCCACGCTGGAAGCGGCCATGCCCATATTCGACAAGGCGGGGGTGACCTTTATTCCCGTGGTGACCCTGTCCGGCGAAGGGCAGCCTCCGGAACTGTGGGGGGCACTGTTCCATGTTGATGCGCTCAAAGCCTATAACAGGGCCTTGGCTGCGACGGCTGCGGAAGAACACAGCTAGAGAAATGCAAAGGCGCGCCAATCCCTAACATCTTATCAATCCGAAAGCTCGGGCTTATACCCGTTCGACGGCGACCTCGTCGGTCGAGTAGAATGCGATATAGTCCTTGATCCGTTCAGCGCCCTCAACAGGGGCTTCATAGCTCCAACCGGCGTTCTTGATCGTTTTTGACTTGGTTACGATCGAAAAATAGGTGGCGTCGCCTTTGTGCGGGCAGTGGGTGCTGTGATCGCTGGCGTCGAGAAATGCCATGGCGATGTCAGCGCGAGGAAAATAGATCACAGGCGCCAGGTCACCTTCACTCAGCTCTAACGCATCTACGCTTTCGCCCAATGTTGCGCCGCCGGCGCGAACAACCCAGTTGCCGCCCGCTTTGCGGATGGTGATCTTTTTGTCCATGTCCAATTTCCCTCAAATTCAGTCTGGCGCATCTTCGCGGATGCATATGACACATTCGTGTCAGACGGCCGTGCCTCTGTACCCTTACAGTGGCGCCGTCGCGCGATCCAACCAGAAAGCGACGTCTTTGGCTAGTCTTGGCGTCAGGATATGACGACACGTCGCATGGTACGCATCGATCCAGGCGCGTTCGTCAGGTGTCAAAAGAGACGTTTCGATCAATTTTCGATCAATCGGCACCCAGGTCAGCGTTTTGAACTGAAGCATCTCGCGATGGGCATCACCGCTGGCAAGGGCAGGGGCCTTTTCTACAAGAACAAGGTTCTCGATGCGGATGCCAAAGGCGTCGGGCCGATAATAGCCGGGCTCATTTGACAGGATCATGCCTGCCTCAAGGGGCACGTCAGACATCCGGCTAAGACGTTGTGGTCCCTCGTGAACACAAAGATACACCCCAACACCATGGCCCAATCCATGATCAAAATCCTGACCCGCAGCCCAAAGCGGCACGCGCCCGACAGCTTCGAGGTGTTTGCCGGCCAAGCCCTGAGGCCAGCGCAGCTTGGAAATCGCGATGACACCTTGCAGGACACGGGTAAAGGCCGCGCGTTCCTCTGCGCCGACGTCCCCGACCGGCAAAGTGCGCGTGATATCGGTGGTGCCATCGCGGTATTGGCCGCCACTGTCCAGCACCAAAAGATCACCGTCTTGCAATGTCCGGTTGGTGTCATGGGTCACGCGATAGTGGATCACGGCGCCATTTGGACCCGTGCCCGCAATCGTGTCAAAGCTGATATCCAATAGCGCATTGGTGGTACGGCGGGCCTCTTCCAGCCGGGTCACAACGTCGATCTCGGTTATACCGGTCTGCGCATGGGCGTCGAACCACGCCAGAAAATCACACACGGCCGCCGCATCGCGCAGGTGGGCTTCGGTGGTGCCCTGAATCTCGGCTTCGTTTTTGCGCGCCTTGGGAAGTGCACAGGGATCATCGCCGCGCATCATGTCGATCCCGGCAGTTGCAAGAGCTTCCTGAACTGCGACAGGGGCGCTTGAGGCATCCAGCAATACAGGCCCCGAAAGGGTGCGCAGTGTCGTGAGAAACAGGTCGGGCACATGTTCGCGAATATCCGGCCCCAGGTGATCATCTTCCAGCGCTTCAAGTTTTACCGGATCAATGAACAGGTCCATGTGACCGGTGTCATGCAGGATCGCAAACCCGTGTGGCACGGGGTTTCGCGGAATATCCGCCCCGCGAATGTTCAGAAGCCATGCAATACTGTCGGGCAGGGTGATGACCGCCGCACGGCAACCCTTTTGGGACACCGTCTGCGCAAGTCTGGCACGTTTGTCCGCATGGCTTTCCCCTGCAAGGGCGCGGGGCTGTGCAACAACGGGTGCCTGTGGCGGATCGGGTTGGTCTTCCCAGATCCGATCAACCAAGTTTTGTACCGGCACGATCGAAATCTCGCTGCCCTTCAACGCCTTGGACAGGGCTTCGATCTGGTCGATGGTGTGCAGCCAGGGGTCAAAGCCGATCTTGGCACCCGCCGCTGCATGGCTGCGCAGCCACGGACCAAGTTGTGTTTCCGGCCAATCCACTGGCGTGAAAACATCCGCAACCTGCTGTTTGACCTGAACCCGATAGCGTCCATCAACAAACACGCCTGCCGTGTCCGTCAGAGCAGCGCAAAAGCCGGCGGACCCTGTGAAACCTGTCAGCCAAGCCAATCGGTCGTCGCGTGCGGCGACATATTCGCCTTGGTGGGCGTCTGCGCGTGGCACAAGGAACCCGTCTAGGCCCTCTGCAATCAGTTCCTGACGCAAAGCCGCAAGACGAGGAGGGCCCTGTTCCGGTGTGGATGTCGCGTTGAAATCCTGGAACATGGCTGCTCTCCTCAAATCTGTTTTTTGTTTATCCCGGTGCCGTTGAACCCGGCTTAGCCGACTTTACGCATGCCCAACACGCGCGCCCGTTTGCGCGGATCGCTGTCAAACAGGCTGGCGAGTTGCTCGGTCATGGCGCCGGCCAACTGTTCGACATCTGTGATGGTCACGGCACGTTCGTAATACCGTGTCACGTCATGCCCGATCCCGATGGCAAGAAGCTCTACCAATTTGCGGTTTTCGACCATGGCAATCACATCGCGCAGGTGCTTCTCGAGATAGTTGGCGGGGTTAACCGACAAGGTCGAGTCATCGACCGGTGCGCCATCCGAGATGACCATGAGAATCTTGCGTTGTTCGCGGCGCGCCAGCATCCGGCGGTGCGCCCATTCCAGAGCCTCGCCATCGATGTTTTCCTTCAACAGGCCTTCTTTCATCATCAGCCCAAGATTGGGGCGGGTCCGGCGCCACGGCGCATCGGCGGATTTATAGATGATGTGACGCAGATCATTCAGACGCCCGGGTTGTTGTGGACGGCCGTCATTCAGCCAGCCTTCGCGGCTCAGGCCGCCTTTCCATGCCCGCGTCGTAAATCCGAGGATCTCGACCTTGACATTGCAGCGTTCCAGCGTGCGCGCCAAAACATCCGCACAGATCGCCGCGATCGAAATCGGACGGCCACGCATAGACCCGGAGTTGTCCAAAAGCAGAGTCACAACCGTGTCGCGGAATTCGGTATCCTGTTCGACCTTGAACGACAAAGGCGTTGTCGGGTTTGCCACCACACGGGCAAGACGCCCGGCATCAAGAATGCCTTCTTCCTGATCAAAGGACCAGCTGCGGTTCTGTTGGGCCTGCAAACGGCGTTGCAGCTTATTAGCCAAACGGCTCACAGCGCCCTTGAGCGGTTCAAGCTGTTGATCGAGATAGGCGCGCAGGCGTTCAAGCTCGACGGGTTCGGCCAGATCTTCGGCGGCGATTTCCTCGTCAAAACTGGTATCAAATACCTTATAGTCCGGATCAGCGTCTGAAATGGGCTGCGGGGCCGGAGGCTCGAGGGGGGCTTCCCCCTCTGGCATTTCTGCGTCCTCGCCCAATTCATCTTCAGCCATCTCGTCCATCGAGACTTGGGCCTCCGACATGTCCTGTTGCTCTTCCTGCGATTGCTCGGGGCTGGCTTCGGACTCGTCATCCTGATTGTCATCCTGACCCGAGGAATCCGGATCTGGCTGCTCTTCTGCATCGTCTTCGGCGTCGTCTTGTTGATCATCTTCCTGATCGGGGTCATCCCCCAACTGATCGCCATAACCGAGATCGTCGATGATCTGACGGGCAAACTTGGCAAAGCTTTTCTGGTCGGACAGCAGGGAATCCAGATCGCTCAGCGTATCGCCGGTCTGTTGTTCGATATAGCCCTGCCACAGCTCCATCACGTTGCGTGCGGAATCGGGCAGGTCGCGCCCTGTTGCCAGATGGCGGATCAGATACCCTGCAGCAACGGCAAGAGGCGCCTCTGAGGCGCTTTTGATGTCACCAAAGCCACGGCCGCGGGCTTCGTGTTCGATCTTCGCATCAATGTTGCCGGCGGTGCCGGGCATGTCGCGCGCGCCCATGGCCTCGCAACGGGCGGTCTCCATGGATTCATAGAGATCGCGGGCCATCCCCTGTTGGGGGATGTATTTCGCATGTGTGCTGCCGTCGTGGTATTTGTAGCGCAATGCCAGAGCATCCGCCGTACCTCGTGCCAGCAAAACTTCGTCGCGTGTCATCCGGCGGCTGACTTGTGGCAGCCGCACCTGCTCTCCGGAAACACCCGACGGATCAACGGTATAGGTCACCGAAAGCTCGGGGTTGTCGGCCATCACCTTGGTGGCTTCCGCCAGCGCCTTTTTGAATGGATCGGCGGGGTTATCGGATGTTTTTTTCATCATTCATTTCCGAACCTGGATAAACACGTTGCTTTGTCGGACTTGTACAGCTCAAGTTCGCTGAAAGGCGTGGGAAGTTCAACCGCCTGAAAGGCCTCAAGGTAGTCTACTACAAAATCATTTTCATTCGTCGGGTGCAGTTCGATTGCCTGCTGAATCCGCTTTTGCAGCGATTTGTCGTGAACCCAGACATAAGGGTCTTTCCAAATCTCCGGCTGCGCTGATGATAGTGCAGCACGTTGCCTGAGAGCAGAACTGCGGATTGCGAGTGTGAAATCCGAACACCGCCACGCTACATAAGCCGGATCGCTGCTCCAGCCACTTTGCGCCATGGGGCGCAACCGCGCTTGCGCCGCACCTCCCAGAAGGGACAGTGCGAGCAAGGCAGTCAGGGCAACCTTAGCCAAGGCTCACGCTCGCCGCGCTTTCTGGCAGTTCCTCGTCAAACAGACGCTGATAGAACTCGGCTACGGTCTGGCGTTCCAACTCGTCACATTTGTTGAGGAAGGTCAGACGGAAGGCATACCCTATATCGCGGAAAATCTCTGCGTTTTCGGCCCATGTGATAACGGTCCGTGGCGACATCACTGTCGACAGATCGCCGTTCATGAACGCGGTACGGGTCAGGTCCGCAACGGTCACCATCTGTTTCACTGTCTTGCGGCCCGCTTCGGTGTTGAAATGCGGGTTCTTTGACAGAACAATGTTGGTTTCCGCGTCAATCGACAGATAGTTCAGCGTCGCGACCAAAGACCAACGGTCCATCTGGGCTTGGTTGATCTGCTGTGTGCCGTGGTACAAACCGGTTGTGTCACCCAGACCGACAGTGTTCGCGGTTGCGAACAGACGGAAATAGGGGTGCGGTTTGATGATTTCGTTCTGGTCCAGAAGGGTCAGCTTACCATCGGTTTCCAGAACACGCTGGATCACAAACATCACGTCGGCACGACCGGCATCGTATTCGTCGAACACGATCGCAACAGGGTTACGCAGCGCCCAAGGCAAAATGCCTTCGTGGAATTCCGTGACCTGCTTGCCGTCTTTCAATTTGATCGCGTCTTTACCGATCAGGTCGATCCGGCTGATGTGGCTATCAAGGTTCACACGAACCGAAGGCCAGTTCAGGCGCGCGGCAACCTGTTCGATGTGGGTAGATTTACCAGTGCCGTGGTAGCCTTGGATCATCACACGGCGGTTGCGGGCAAACCCTGCCAAAATCGCCAAAGTCGTGTCCGGGTCGAACTTGTAGGTGTGGTCAATGTCCGGCACACGATCCGTGTGATCCGCGAATCCTTTGACCGTCATGTCCGTGTCGATGCCGAATACTTCACGAACCGAAATGGCTTCGGTTGGTTTCGCATTGATATCGGTCAGCCCGTCCGCCATCTTTGTCGATCCTTCTCAATATCCGGTCTTTTTACCGGGGAATAAACTTTTGCAAACTCCTGCACCATATCGGCGCCAGCCACAAGGGGAAGAGCAAAGCGACGTCGCGATGTCACATTCCTCGCGTTCTTGTGCGGACCTTTGATTTGATGCTTGAGAAAGAAATGTCCAGTTTCTGTAAGGAAGAAGGAGAAAAACCATGCATAGACGCGCATTTCTGGCAGGTGCAACGGCACTTGTGGGCACCGGCCTGATGATCGGGCGACCGACCCTCGCTTCGGCAACCACGTTTGAGGTGACACATTCCGATTCTGAATGGCGGTCCATGCTGACATCGCTGGAATACAAGGTCATGCGCAAGCAGGGAACCGAGCGTGCCGGGTCATCCCCTTTGGACAAGGTCTATGACAAAGGGACCTACCACTGTCGCGGATGTGATTTGCCGCTTTATTCAAGCAAAACCAAATTCGACAGCGGAACAGGCTGGCCAAGTTTCTGGAAAGCCAAGAAAAACGCAATCGGTACACAACCAGACAGAACCATATGGGGCGTGCACACGGAATGCCATTGCCGTCGATGCGGGTCTCACCTTGGACATATCTTTGATGATGGGCCTAAACCAACCGGCAAACGCCACTGCATCAATGGGGTGTCTCTGGTGTTCAAGCCTGCCTAATTGGCGGGCGAAAGCTGCCGGATTGGGCGCACGGGTGTTGTTTAAATTTCTGCCGTGCAAGAAACCGCCCGCGTCTAAGAGTGCAGCGGATTTGATAGGCGCAATAGGCGCCGAACGGGGCCTTTTTCTTGTCAGATCACGTGTCCGACCGACGCATGTGCGCGTCTGGAACGTGTATGCGCCAAGCTTACTTATTCATAAGCTGCTTCAATCTCGGCGATGGTGTCATGGCGCGTGATCTGAGTCTCTTGTTGTCGCCCAAAGGCACTGCTCAAGCGTGAACATAGAAGCGATGGCGGCCCTTTGGACGGATTGAAACACGTTTGGGTGCCATCCGTTCACGCGTCCTCCCAGCGGCGTGGCATGAATATTTGATCGCTTGTGAAAATATCTGGTTTTCTGAACAAAAACAGATCATTCTGGCTTTGGAATTCTAGGAGATATCTCACATGAACAAGTCTTTTTGGCTCATCGGGAGTGCGGTTCTGTTGCTCTCGGCTTGCGAAGAGTTCGAAGGCGGCGCTTCTAGCCCATATCTAAGCGAGGTGCCCGAGGGGGTTCGGGAAATGGCAGCACCACATCAGGATTTGAGCGCGGTCAAAATTGATCCCGCTGATGGTTGTTACGTCTATCGCCATGTTGGCCCGGTCGAGACAACATTCCTGCCTTTGAGAACATCCGAAGGGCGCCCGATCTGTTCGCGGGCGTCTTAGGTTTCCTATCTGAGGTCAGGACAAACAAAAAGCGGTTGAGAAGTGCTTCTCAACCGCTTTTCTATTTGAGATAGGTTTGAGGCGCCTAGGCCTCTGGGGCGTGCAGGTGCACGGTCGACCCTGTTTCGACATGTTCATACAAATCGTTAATATGCGCCATAACCATGCGCACACAGCCGGAACTGGCGCGGCCACCGATAGAACGCGGGTGGGGCGAGCCGTGAATGCGCAGGTAGGTGTCGCGGTTGCCCGAGAACAGGTAAAGGGCGCGTGATCCCAAGGGATTGGTTGGTCCACCGTTCATACCATCTGCATATTTCGCGTAATCTTGTGGGTCCCGCTCGATCATCGCGGCGGTGGGTGTCCACGTGGGCCATTTTGCCTTGCGCCGGATGGTGTAGGTTCCGGGCTCGTACAGGTTGCCACGTGCAATCGCCACACCATAGCGCATCGCGGTGCCATCACCGCGAATGTGATAGAGATACCGCGCCACCGCATCAACGTGAATATCGCCTGGTGTCAGACCAGGGTTTGCCTTCACGGTCTGGGGCAAAAAGCGGGGATGGAAGCCCCAAGGGTTCGTTGTGCCCGGATCATAGTTCGCAGGCGTGACCTGCGCATCCCAAGCCGACCATTTGGAACTGTCCGAAACAGGTCCGGCCCAAGCCGCGCCGGTAATGGGCGCAGAAAACAAGGCGGCGGTGGAAATCATAAAATTGCGTCTGGTCAACATGGGGCCACTGGTCCTGGCTTGGAGAATTTGACCTATGATATGCTGTAAAAATGCAGCTAATCAATCTCGGAACCCATCACATAGGCGTGTTTAGGCTCAATCAAAATTGAAGGTGATAAATATGCCAAGGCGATGATCAAGGCCGAGAACCGGACAACCCCGACCTAAATCGCCATTTGTGATGACGACAGAAAGGCGGCATGCCCCGTGCGCCAGACAGCAAAAAGGCCCCGAAACGGGGCCTTTCATTACTTGAAGTTGCGGCTTTCTTTGATCTGATCCCAAGCCCAGACAACTTCTTGAAGCTGTTCTTCCTGACTACGATCACCGCCATTCATATCAGGGTGCAGAACCTTGATCAGTTTCTTATAGGCCTTGCGCACCTCGGCTTTGGTCCAATGATCCTTGGCCTCAAGGATTTCGACCGCACGGCGCTCTGTCGGAGGCAGGCGTTTGCCACCGCCGCCGCCCTTGCCGGGGTTCTGCGTGGCGTTGCCGCCAAGAACCTGATGCGGGTCTTCGATGCCCAGTCGCGCCCATGCACGGGCTTCTGGATCAACGAAAGATTTGGTTTCGCGCTCCCAGACTTTGTCCTTGGAGTTTTGCGCATTCATCTCGGCTTCGGTTTTGCCGTCGAAGAAGTTCCACTTGAGGTTATATTCCCTCACGTGGTCTTTGCAGAACCATTTGAACTCGTCCAAAACGTCTGGCGCTCTTGGTGCGCGGTATTGCCCTGCCTCGGTGCAGCCTTCATGTTCGCATTCACGTCTAGACGTTTCACTGGCCCCAGAAAGTCCACGTCGGCCACGCGGGTTTTTCTTCTTGGCCGAGGTCACGGACATATCAAAACCGAAGGGATCTGTTTTGCTCATGGTCTCACCTTTTCGAGTCGAGGCGCAGAGTTTAGTCTAACCACCAGAAGATTGAAGGGGCAGGAGCCAAAAAAATGACAGTGACACAAGAAATTCATGATCGCCTGACCGCGGCTTTTGCACCCAGTGCGCTCGAAGTCGTTGATGATAGCGAAAAACACAGGGGGCACGCCGGTTACAGCGAAGGCGGCGAAAGCCATTTCAATGTGCGGATTCGTGCCGAATCTTTTGGCGGCATGACCCGCATTGCCCGCCACCGTGCCGTGCACAAAGCGCTGGGGGCGGACCTTGTTGGTCGTATCCATGCGCTTGCCTTGGACATTGACGCCTGATTCATCTCGCGAGAACGTATGTCGTCCGCGCCATGCGGGCGACATAATACAAGACCTATGATTTTTGGGTGCTGCTTTCGTCGTCTTCCAGGGCACGAGCACGGTTGCGCAAAGCCAATGGCAGCGGGAAAGCATCCCCTTCTTCCGGCTCGGGGGCGGTGTCAGAAGGCGAGGCGTCCGCAGTGTCGCTTTCCACTGGTGTGTTCAAAACCAGTGGTTCGGGCTGTTCAGAAGTCGCCTCTTGCGCTGTGCCTTGATCCGCCGTTTCCACAACGTCTGTGACGGCATCTGTGCTTTCTGCCTCGGCGGAGGGAGCTTGCGGCGCGCTCTCTGTCAAAGAATGCGCGGCGGGGCTTTCGAGTAACCGAGGTTCGAACGCGCTGAGATCATCTTCTTTGGGGCGACGGAACACCAGCATTGTACGAAAACTGGTTTGGCTTCCGGTCAGGCCAACCCGTTCTTCGTTGGGCAAGGTTTCCGCACGCAGATACTGCCAGCCTTCAACCGCCATATCGTTCAATGCGGATTCCAGTGCAAAAGCAAAGCGACCCTCCGGTCCTTTGATGCCACGGGCCTTTTTGCCCTTGGTTGGCGAAGGTATCACTTTGTATTCATAGGTCGTCATGCAAAGAGTCTTTCGAAAATTTCGTGTTTGACCAGACTAACCGCGCAGCCGTTTTGGCAAGGATCGCAGGCTGTCTGGATATTCGGGCGCCTCGGCGCGTTCCTTGAACAACGCCCAAGACGGGAATTTGTCTTGCGGGTCCCGGTTTTTTGACATCGTCGTGCGCATGACCGGTTGGCCCAGTGCATCCGCCAGAGTGTTGACCGAGATTTTCACCAAGGGCCATTTTTTATGATAATCATGGCCGGCGATCATGCCGCCAACTTTCACCTTGTTATACCAGTCAAACATGGTTTTTCCACGTTCCTCACCGGTGTGCGCGTATCCGTCGATATAGACAAAGTCGAAGTATTCATCTGGAAAAACATCCAGTGCGTCTTCAAAGCTCATCCGCAGCAGCCAGTATTTTTCACGCAGGCCAACGTTGTGAAGCGCTTCGATGTATTCCTTGGTGTCATGGTGGTCGCCATAGAGGTCGACGCCGTAAAGTTCGGAAAACAGGCCACTTTCGTTCAGCCGTTTAGAATACCAGCCACCAGCGACGCCCAGTTCGATTCCCACCAGCCCGTCACGTTCCAGAAACAGGGGCAGTTCCTTGCGTTCCTGAAGGATATCAACAATCTCGGTCATGAAACCAACGTCTCATGCCCAAGTCGCGTGGTCCAGCTTTCGTTGTTCGCGAAAGCGAGATTTTCTCAATCGTGACAGGCGCGCACTGGCTTGGCGCTTAATTCCCGGCTTTGTGACGAATGGACATTTGCCTGCCGACACGTGCGGGGCGGGGCAAACTGCTGTGCGCCGCAAAAAGCGCTTTGACTCGTGCGTGGTTCTCCTCGGGCAGCTTGGCAACACGTGGCCCCGACATATCGATATGAAGGCCCAGCCCTTCTCCTGTGGCGGCAACCCAGCCATCTTCGTGGATCAGTTCCTGATAAAAGTGGAAACTGCGGTCGTTGTGATCCAGCAACTGGAACGACGCGCGCACCTTTGCGCCCATGTGCAATTCGCGCAGATAACAAACGTGGTATTCGGCAGAAAACGTCGAATGCCCTGTGCGCTTAATATATTCTGGTCCAAACCCCAATTGCTGCCAGATCGCGTCGACACCCCGATCAAACAACACATTATAAAATGCCATATTGAGGTGGCCGTTATAGTCCAGCCACTCTTCTTCAAGCTGCATCTCGTCGGAAATAAAGGGGGCGTCAAATTGCATGGGTGGCTCCGTGAGTCCTTGTCGAGGGCGTTATGCACGGTGACTTTGTTTGGGATCAAGGTGTTCACGGGTGTTTCGTCTACATTCGACGCAACGAAAGGAGGACGAGATGCGCATTCTGATCGTTCAAGGTCACCCCGACCCGTCAACAACGCACTTTTGTCATGCATTGGCCGAGGCTTACGAGCGCGGCGCCAGTCAGGCAGGGCACGACATTCGCAAGATAGATGTCGCGACATTGCCGCTGACGTTCCTGCGGTCACAGGCTGAATGGGAAACCGGAGAGGTGCCCGACTATGCGCGTGAGGCGCAAGACGCGGTTTTGTGGGCGGATCACATCGTGGTGCTGTTTCCGCTGTGGATGGGCGGGATGCCCGCCGTATTGCGTGCATGGTTCGAACAAAGCTTTCGCGCGAACTTTGCATTTGAAACAACCGAAATGGGCATGGTGCGCCATCTCAAGGGCAAGTCTGCAAGGCTTGTCGTGACGATGGGGATGCCAAGCATCTTTTACAGATGGTACTTTGGCCAGCCGGGAACAAAGTTGTTGCGTCGGTCCGTGCTCGGTTTTGCGGGCGTGTCGCCGATCCGTCAGACTTTGGTGGGGATGATCGAAAAAATGCCCGCCGAAAGGGCGGGCAAATTGATGTCTGAACTCGAGGCGCTGGGTCGAAAAGGGCGTTAGCCGCCCAGTTTCTGTGCAACCAGCTGGTTAACGGCCTTTGGATTGGCTTTGCCACCCGTGGCCTTCATAACCTGACCGACGAACCAGCCTGCAAGTTTCGGGTTCTCTTTTGCTTTTTCGACCTGTGCGGGGTTTGCCGCGATGATTTCGTCCAAAGCCGCCTCGATTGCGCCGGTGTCTGTGACCTGCTTCATGCCGCGTTCTTCAACGATCTGGGCGGGGTCGCCGCCCTCGTTATAAACGATTTCGAACAGGTCTTTGGCGATCTTGCCGGAAATGGCATCCGAAGAGATCAGATCGATAATGCCGCCCAACTGGGCAGGGGACACCGGGGATTCCGTGATGTCGTGATCTTCTTTCTTCAGGTGGCCAAACAATTCGTTGATGACCCAGTTCGCGGCCAGCTTTCCGTTGCGACCTTCTGCAACCGCTTCGAAATAGGCAGCACTTTCCGACTCGGCGGTCAAAACGCTGGCGTCGTAATCCGACAAGCCGAAGCTTTCGATGAAACGCGCCTTCTTTGCATCGGGCAGTTCTGGCAGACCCGAGGCGATGTCATCGACCCAGGCTTGTTCGATCTCTAGCGGCAACAGGTCGGGATCGGGGAAATAGCGGTAATCGTGCGCTTCTTCCTTGGACCGCATCGAACGGGTCTCGTTTTTGTCCGGATCATACAGGCGGGTTTCCTGATCCACGGACCCACCGCTTTCGACGATCGCAATCTGGCGGCGTGCTTCATACTCGATCGCGGCCTGAATAAAGCGCATCGAGTTCATGTTCTTGATTTCGCAGCGGGTGCCAAGGTAATCAAAGTCGCCTGTTTCGCGGTACTTTTCATAGGCTCCGGCCTGACAGATCGACACGTTTACATCGGCGCGCAGGTTGCCGTTTTGCATGTTGCCGTCACAGGTGCCGAGATAGCGCAGGATCTGGCGCAACTTGACGATATAGGCTGCAGCCTCTTCGGGGCCGCGAATGTCGGGGCGGCTCACGATTTCCATCAGGGCCACGCCGGTCCGGTTCAAGTCGACGAACGACATGTTCGGGTCCATGTCGTGGATCGATTTACCGGCATCCTGCTCAAGGTGGATACGTTCAACGCGTACCATGCGCGCGGTGCCGTCGCCCATTTCAACCAGAACTTCGCCTTCGCCCACGATGGGGTGATACAGCTGCGAAATCTGATAGCCTTGCGGCAGGTCAGGATAGAAATAGTTCTTGCGGTCAAAAGCAGAGAACAGGTTGATCTCGGCCTTTAGCCCAAGACCCGTGCGCACGGCCTGTGCCACGCATTCTTCGTTGATGACCGGAAGCATACCCGGCATGCCCGCGTCCACGAAGGCCACATTCGCATTCGGTTCTGCACCGAATTTGGTCGAGGCACCCGAGAACAGTTTGGCATTGGTGCTGACCTGCGCATGCACCTCCATACCGATGACCAGTTCCCAGTCATGTTTCGCGCCCGCAATGATTTTGGGCTTGGGGGCTTCATATGTCAGGTCGAGCATTTGCCGGACTCCAATCTAAACGTGATTGGATCGGGTTCTAGGACAGGCAGGGTGCAGGGGCAAGAGGGCAGGGCCTCAGGAATTGCTCTCAGAGATGCCATCAGGGCCAAAAGAGACGGTTTGCCCCTGTTGAAGCGTCGCAAGAAACGGCATTGCCACGGCGGTCAGTGCTGTTTCGCGTCCCTTTTCGGCAAGACGCTCGGTGGAAATCACACGGGCGGTGTTCTCAAATCCGATTTCGGCGTGTCCCCAGATCAGCGGATGCACTTCGCGCAGGTGGTTGTAAACCAACTCTTCGAACCCTCGACGCAGCGCTGGCGGCAGGTCAGGGCGCACCCCGTTTGCGTGATACCGTTCGCGGGCAATCTGCCAGCTTTGATACAAATGGGCCGCAATCAGGTTCACGACATGCTGATCTTCGCTGCGCTTCAGGATGTCACGAATGCCATCCATGAAATAGTCCATCTCGAGCGTGTCAAAGCCATTGGGATCGACCAACAGCGCATCAAACCAGACCCACGTATAGGCACCGGCACCCCAGATGTCATAAGTGCGGGCCGCTGTGCGGCGCGCTTCGAGGTCAAGCGCCTGATGGTTGCCATACCAACGGGGCAAAAGATAATTTCCCAGCGACCGCATATGACGCGGATTGAACGGGTCGAGATCAATCAGGGCCTCAAATTCACGTACCAGATGCGCGGCAGGATTTTCGCGACCGGGCAACAAGGCACAGCGCGCTGCAGACAGCGCAGGAGACTGAAGTTCGTGCGGGCAAAATTCGGACAGGATGTCATAGGCCCTGTCGAAATGCGCTTCAAACGCATCACGATTGACGTCTTGCACGGCATCGTTGGCTTTCGCCCCGCGCCATGCCCATCCGATATCGATGTGCATATGTGCGACGATCAAGGCGAGACCATAGTTTCTGGGATCGTCCATCAGCACCATTTCAAGCGCTTCGATCCCCGAGAAGAAATCCGCCCCGCGGGCCGGACGACCATAAAGCAGGCCATGTTCCGCTGCGCGCACCACGTCAGAACGGGCGCCAAAGGCCAAAAGATCGGCAATTGGCAGTCCGGACCGTGTTGAATCACGCGCATGGTCATGTGTCATGATCAGTTCGGACAGTTCGTCCCAGCGGTCCTGACGGGCAAGATACAGTCCCTTTTCGCGGTATTCGTCGCTTTGCATCTGGTCTGGGGTCGACAGGTTCACCGGGATATCGATGCGCTCGGTGAGGTCACGATAGGTGATGTTGCCGTCGTATTCGTCAAAATGAGGAACGTCGGCTTCGGTGCGCGGCAGAGGTAATTTCCGCGCAATTTTGTGCAACGAGGACGGGAGAAGTCCTGCAAGTTGCGATTTTTGATCTGAAAAACGGCTCATTCGTACATTTGCTCCTGCTCAACACTCAGGAGTTTGCACGCGCAATTTGGCCGAAACATGGCACCTTGTTGAAATCATCCGGAAAAAATGCGGCTAACTAGCGTCAGCTTAAATGACGCGGAAATGGTGCCGTTCGGTCTTGATATTTCGGTCTTTCAGGGCCTGTTCCAACGCCAGATGCGGCGGCATCGCGTCTTGGGGAACGCGCATTTTGCTTTTGTCTACAAGGGTTAAGGTAGCGCGCACCGAAAAATCCCATCGCGTATCAAAGCGTACGCTCTCTACCTGAGAAAGCGGCACGCGGGCATGCTGAGTGTTGCTTTTCCATTCGACATGACCGTCGTCGAGATCAAATGTCGAAACCGGATTGCGCAAAACATCAAAAGCGGCCGGGACCGCAAACAGCCCGAGCACAACAAGAACCCATGTGACGGTGCCGACGGAATGTAAAAAGGCCAATACCCCCACTGCCGCCAGCAGGGCGATGACCGTGCGCGTAGAGCGGCCGCGGGATGTATGGGTCAAGGTGGGCGGCATCCGACGTCAGGCACTCCGGATTCGCGTGATCATCTCGTTTGTATCGCGACTCAGGTCCTTGGTGTTGGCAATCCTGTCTAGCTCTGCCGACATCATCGTCTGACGTGCCGGATCATAACGTTTCCATGTCTGGAACGCGCTGCACATGCGGGCCGTTGTTTGTGGATTCACCGGATCAAGTTTGATCAGCCACTCTGCCAGAAGAGCATAGGCCGCGCCGTTTTTGTGGTGGAAGCCTGCATGATGCATCGACAGGGCGCCCATCACCGCGCGAAAGCGGTTGGGGTTCTTCATGTCGAAATCCGGATGCTGCGTCAGGCGCTTGGTCACTTCGGCAACCTGATCGGGTTTGGCCTGCATGATTTGCAAGCTGAACCATTTGTCCATAACCAGACGATCATCGTGCCACTGTTGTTCAAAGGCGGCCAACTGCTCTTTGCCAGCACCCGCATCCAGAAGACAGGATAGCGCGGCCAGCTGAAGCGTCATGTTATCCGCTTTGGCATATTGTTCCGCAGCCAAGGCGCCGCCATCTGTACGGCTTATGAGAGACAGGGCCGCATTGGCCAAAGACCGTTTGCCTGACCCGTCTGCATCGGGGGAATAGGGGCCGTCGATCTGGTTGTCTTGGTACAGAACAGGCAGCAGATCACCAAAAGCGGCGGCCTTTGCATTGCGCAGGTCTTCGCTGGCGGTGTGGATCGCCTCGGGGTCCGGGGTAATGCCCGCCTCGTGCAGCAAACCCGCCAGTTCCGACTGGGTGGGCTGACCCAACATCAACGCACGATAAGCGGCATCAAGCGTATCATCTCGCAGCACGGCGCCAAGCCCGTCGAGATAGGCAGCATCCGGTGCTGCACCGGTTGTGATCGACGCAAGAAGCGATTCACGCGCCAGCATCCGGCCCGCTTCCCAACGGTTGAACGGGTCTGTGTCATGGGCCAGCAGGAATGCACGGCGCGTTTTGTCGATGCCCTGTTCCAGAATGACCGGTGCCGAAAAATCACGCAGTATCGACGGGATCGGACGCGTGGCGTGCCCCTCAAAACGGAAACTTTGCTCGGCTTCGGTCAGTTCCAGAATTTGTGTCGCCATGACTTCATCCCCATTCGGGGACAACAGACCCACGGCAACGGGGATAACCTGTGGCAGTTTCTCGTCCTGACCGGGTGTTGGGGCCGTGGATTGCGACAGGTGCAGTGTAAATGTGTCGCCATCATAGTCTTCGCGCACCGTCAGGCGCGGGGTGCCAGATTGAGAATACCAGCGTTTGAACTGGCCAAGGTCACGGCCGGTGCTGTCTTCAAAAACCTGAAGCCAGTCTTCAATCGTGGCTGCGTCACCGTCATGCCGGTCGAAATAGAGATCAACCGCTTTGGAGTAGGCCGCATCTCCGACCAGCGTTTTCAGCATGCCGATAACTTCGGCGCCTTTTTCATACACTGTTGCGGTATAGAAGTTGTTTATCTCTTGAAAGCTTTCAGGGCGCACGGGATGGGACAAAGGTCCTTGATCCTCGGGGAACTGACGGCCACGCAACGCGAGTACATTCGATATGCGCGCAACAGGCGCCGATCGCAGATCTGCGGTGAATTGCTGATCCCGGTAAACGGTCAGGCCTTCTTTCAGGCAAAGCTGGAACCAATCGCGACAGGTGATGCGGTTGCCCGTCCAGTTGTGGAAATATTCATGGGCAATGATGGCTTCGATACGCTCGAAATTTCCGTCCGTGCTTGTTTCCGGACTTGCCAACACACAGGACGAGTTAAAGACGTTCAGGCCTTTGTTCTCCATTGCGCCCATGTTGAAGTCATCAACCGCGACGATGTTGAACAGGTCCAGATCGTATTCACGGCCATAGACGTCTTCGTCCCACTTCATCGAGTCCTTCAGGGCCTGCATCCCAAAGGCACATTTGTTTTCATCGCCGGGGCGCACCCAGATGTTCAGATCAACCTGTCGGCCGGATTTCGTCGTGAAGGTGCCGGGATGGTTCAGCAGGTCTCCGGCCACCAGTGCAAAGAGATAGGCTGGTTTTGGCCAAGGGTCTTGCCATTTTGCAAAGCCTTGGGATTGAGAGAGAGGGTTGCCGTTCGACAACAGGACCTTTTCATTCCCTTCAATCGTCACCTCGAATGCGGCCATCACATCGGGACGGTCCGGATAATAGGTGATCTTGCGAAACCCTTCGGCCTCGCATTGGGTGCAGTACATGCCATTGGACATATAAAGACCTTCAAGCGCGGTGTTGTCTTGCGGATTGATCTCAACCTCGGCCTCCCAGACAAACGGCGCGTCGGGCACGTCTGCTTCTATGCCACCGTCCACGTCACGCACATCGGCGCTTTTTCCATCAATGGCTGCGGAAATGAGGGTCAAACTTTCCCCGTGCAGGAAAAAACGCTTGTCCGTTGCATCCGGATTGGGGCGAAACTTGATGCGGCTCAATACCCGTGTGGCTTTCGGCGCAAGCCGGAATGTCAGTTCGACGCCATCAATGATGAAGCCAAAAGGGGTATAGTCTTTGAGAAAGATGGTCGTCGGGGCCGCGTCGCGCATGAATGACTCCTGTTGAAGGTTCGACGGGAACCCTAATCGAACCCAAGGCGGCTGCAAGACCGGAATGCATCGGTCCGGACCCAAGGTTTCATGAGGCGGGGATTATCTCGAAAATATTGTATCTGATATTGGTAAGGCAAAATAACCAATTTTGTTGCCTATAGGAAACTTCTGCTCTAAATCGAGACGAACAGCCGTAGTCGTTCTAGGAGGCAGACGTACATAATGTCGGATCGTATCGAAAAATTCGGATTGCAGGTGGACCCTGCTTTGGTGACATTCATCGAGCAAAGCGCGTTGCCTGGCACCGGCGTCTCTGCGGACACCTACTGGAAAGGTCTGAGCACGCTGGCCCATGATCTTGGCCCGGAAAACCGGCGTTTGCTGGAGGTGCGTGAAGACATGCAGCAACAGCTGGACGGCTGGCATCAGGCTCGCAAAGGGCAGGCCCATGATGCGGAGGCTTATAAGTCATTCTTGACGGACATCGGTTATCTGCTGCCCGAAGGCGAAAATTTTGCCATCGAGACGGCGAACGTCGATCCCGAAATCGCAGCTGTACCGGGACCACAGCTTGTTGTGCCGATAACCAACGCACGGTTTGCCCTGAACGCGGCCAATGCGCGTTGGGGATCATTGTATGATGGCCTTTATGGCACTGACGCAATGGGCGATCTTCCGTCGGGCAAAGGATACGACGCTGAACGCGGGGCACGTGTCATTGCATGGGGGCGTGGCTTTCTGGACAAAGCCGTGCCCTTGGCTGACGGATCATGGAAAGACGTGTCAGCCCTCACCGTTGTCGACGGGGCAATGGTGCCTGCGCTGAAAAACACGGCGCACTTCGCGGGCCATGCCGGAGATGCGGCTGCGCCGTCGCGTGTGCTTTTGAAAAACAACGGTCTGCACATCGTGATCGAAATCGACCCAAGCGGCAATATCGGCGCGACAGACGGGGCAGGTATCAACGACATCACCCTCGAATCCGCACTGTCCACAATCATGGACTGTGAAGACTCGGTTGCTTGCGTCGATGCAGAAGACAAGGTTCAGGCCTATGGCAACTGGCTGGGCCTCATGAAGCGTGACTTGGCCGAAGATGTCATCAAAGGCGGCAAAACCATCACCCGTATTTTGAATGATGACGTGTCCTATACGGATCCGGCGGGACAGACGGCGTCACTCAAAGGGCGTTCCTTGATGCTGATCCGTAATGTCGGGCATCTGATGACCAACCCTGCCGCGTTGGACAGGGACGGCAATGAAATTGGCGAAGGCCTGATGGACGGTTTGACCACGGTCATGATCGCCATGCACGACCTGCAGCGTGCAAGCGGCAATTCGGTACACGGTTCGGTTTATATCGTGAAACCCAAGATGCACGGCCCCGAAGAGGTTGCCTTTACCGACCGCATTTTTGATACGGTTGAAGACATTCTTGGGTTGCCGCGCCATACGGTCAAGATTGGCATCATGGACGAAGAACGCCGCACCAGTGCAAACCTGAAAGAGTGTATTCGCGCCGCGAAACACCGAGTTGCCTTTATCAACACAGGCTTCCTTGACCGGACGGGCGATGAAATCCACACCTCGATGGAGGCGGGACCTTTCTTGCGAAAAGGCGAGATGAAAACGACGCCCTGGATTTTGTCTTATGAAGATCGAAACGTCGATGTAGGGCTGGCCTGTGGATTGCAGGGCAAGGCACAGATCGGCAAAGGCATGTGGGCGATGCCTGATCTTATGGGCGCCATGCTGGAACAGAAAATCGGCCATCCGAAATCCGGCGCAAATTGCGCATGGGTGCCGTCGCCCACGGCTGCAACCCTGCATGCCACGCATTACCATGATGTCGATGTTCTGGCCCGCCAGAACGAGATCAAGGCTGGTGGTGCACGTGGATCGCTTGATGATCTGCTGACCATTCCGGTCATGAGCGGCGAAAACCTGTCTGACGAAGATATCCAGCAAGAGATCGAAAACAACGCGCAGGGTATTCTGGGATATGTCGTGCGCTGGGTGGATCAGGGCGTTGGATGCTCAAAGGTACCTGATATTCACGACGTTGGCCTGATGGAAGATCGCGCCACCTGCCGGATTTCATCACAGGCCCTGGCCAATTGGTTGCATCACGGTGTGGTGGACGAAGCACAGGTCATGGCCGCGTTGCAGAAGATGGCGGCTGTTGTCGACCGTCAGAACGCAAGCGATCCGACCTATCGGACGATGGCCCCGTCGTTTGACGGTATCGCGTTTCAGGCGGCATGTGATCTGGTTTTCCGCGGGCGTGTACAGCCTTCGGGCTATACCGAGCCAGTTTTGCACGCGAGACGTCTGGAACTGAAGGCGACATTGTGATCTTTTGTTCCCGAAGGTGAGGGGGCAATCCCCCTCAATCCTGTCTTGGAATTTTTCTGATAAGAATGAGGTAAAGAGCATGGCTATTTCGCTGCGCAAGGCACGCACAATCATGCGTAAGACGTTCGAAAAAGGACGTGAAATGGAACTGAAGCCCTTGTCGGTTGTTGTTCTGGATGCAGGCGGACACGTGCAAGCATTCGAACGCGAAGACGGTGCGGCTCCCGGTCGTTTCGCGATTGCACATGGTAAGGCTTACGGTGCTGTGATGCTGGGCATGGCGGGCAGTGCGCAAATGGCGCGCGCCGAACAGCAGGCCTATTTCATGGCAGCCGTCAACGGCGTCTATGGCGGTCAGGTCATTCCCGTGCCGGGCGGTGTGTTGCTGCGCGACAAAAAAGGCGCCGTTATCGGTGCTGTTGGGGTGACGGGTGATACGTCTGACAACGATGCTGTCGCCGCGCTGGCGGGGATCGAAGCGGCGGGCCTGATCGGCGAAGCCTGAAGAAAACCGGGGGCTGCGTCCGGATCTGGCGCAGCACCCCGCGTATTTCACGCGAGTTTGCGCCGCATAAATGCGCGTATGCTAGGGGCGGCGCCCCAAAACCCGACGGGTTTGACGCGATGTTACGACTTGGGGTGTTTCCAACAGGGCCCGAGCATATTATCTAATATGTGAGAGCAACAAAGGAATACACATGTCCCGTCCCGTCGTCGGAATTATCGGCAATTCATATCTTTTGAATGATCAATACCCTGCGCATGCAGGGGGCACGATGAACTCCGAAGCGATTTCCTGTGTGTCTGGATGTATGCCGCTGCTTGTGCCTGCGGACCCGAGATTTCTGTCTGTTGAAGAATTGCTGACCCATTGCGACGGCTTTCTGTTGACGGGCGGGCGCCCGAATGTGCACCCTGAACATTATGGCGAGGCCGCAACCGATGCCCACGGAGAGTTCGACCGCGCACGGGATGCCATCACTTTGCCTTTGGTGCGGGCCTGTGTCGAAAGCGGCCAACCCTTTCTCGGGATTTGCCGTGGCTTCCAAGAGGTGAACGTTGCGATGGGTGGGTCACTCTATCCCGAAATTCGCGACCTGCCGGGACGTGACAACCACCGTATGCCGCCCGATGGGACGCTCGAAGAGAAATTTGCCCTGCGCCACGTTGTCTCTTTCAAAGAGAGCGGCGTTTTCCAACGTCTTATGGGATCGCAGAAGGTTATGACCAACACGCTGCACGGACAGGGTGTCAAAGAACCCGGCGCGCGGGTTGTCGTGGATGGGCATGCACCTGATGGCACCCCCGAAGCGATCTATATTGAAGATGCGCCCGGATTTACGCTTTCGGTGCAATGGCATCCGGAATGGGACGCGGCAAACGATCCGGTGTCACGGCCATTGTTCGAAGCTTTCGGAGATGCGGTGCGTGCATGGGCCGACGGGCGCAAGACACAAGCTGTTCTCAAATCCGCATAACCGTCTGTTTCGTTTTGTGGGATTAAGCCGCTTTGAACCGCAGGGGCGGCGGCGTCTGCCTGTTGGATGATCTTAACAGGTCCACTTCGTGCCTGCGCAGGCACGGGCGGGCTGTCGCGCCATAGGCCGACAGGTCTTCTCTCAGATGCGGAAATGCACGGAACATTGCTTCTCGGGCTGTTGCGGTCATGGCGGCAACGCCCACGTCGCCCGCATAAAAACTCTCTGTTGCAACGCCTTCTGCGAAAACGACTTGATGCCGGTCCAGCATCATATGCACATAGGTGACCTTTTCGCAGGGCTCGCGACGCACAAGGTTTCCGTCTTCAAGATGCGTGGCCGAAGCAAAGACCTCGCGGTCTCCAAACAAAAGCTCGTTCATCCAGTTGTCCATCAGGAACCGGTGTTGCGGGGACACCAGAAGATCGCGCTGGGCCCCGTCCAGTGCCTCTTTTGACAAGCGAACAGGGGCAAAGTCGCCGGTGCCGTCTGTCTTGCTCGCGCCGATCCAGCGGATTGGTTGGAGACCGTCATCTTTGGTCAGCACCAGATCACCTGCTTTCAGGGTTTCAACGGGGCGTTCGCCGTGCTGTGTCAGAATACGAGTGCCGGGCGTAAAGCAGATGGGCGGCAGAAGGCTTTCGCCTTCGTCATCAAAAATGTCTTCGATTTCGGCAAAGTTGACGACGGTGCCATCAAACAACTGGAATGATCCGGTGTATCCGCCGTTTGCGTCATCCGTATTGGTAAAGACGATGGTGGACGGATCGCCGACCGTATCAAGATACAGAATATCACCGTCGGTTTCGGCGCCTTCGCCACCGACGATGTTGATGGTATCCGTGTTGTCTTCGCCAAGTTCGATGAGCAGAAAGATGTCGTCGCCGTCGCCACCTTCGGCGGTGTCACCATGTGATACATTGATCGAGTCGTTACCTATACCCCCGACAAGGCTGTCGGCATCGATCCCGCCATCCAGCGTGTCGTCCCCGTCACCGCCAAACAGAGTATCCAGGCCTTGTTGGCCATAAAGAAGATCATCGCCGTCTTCGCCGTCGATATAGTCATCACCACCCTGTACATAAACCGCATCAAAGTGGATGTTGGACACCCAGATGCCCTGTGAACCGCCGAGCCCGTTGGCATAGTCGATTACAATGCTGGCGACTGGCCCTTCGATCGAAACCAAAGCAGATCCGGTTGCATCGGAGGAGTCTTCCGAAACTTCGCCCGCTGTGATTGTGTTGTTGAGAACCGTGTCGTTTGCACCGGGCGTAATATCGACGTCGACCAGATTTCCTTGGGCATCATAGGCATTGATGGTCACGAGGTCTTCGTGGTTTCCCGCGGACCAGTCGATGTCCGAAATCCGGAAGAGGACGTTTTCGACTTCGTCTCCTGCGTCGCTTCCTGCGCTCGCCGCAAAATCGATGGTGGTGCGGGAAGTGTCCCCGTCGCCGGTGCCAAACAGCAAAAGCGACGAGGAGTCGTCAAAGGTTTCGCTGCCCGTTGTGTAAATCGTATCAGAGGTTTCGACGGTATAATCGGGTTGGTTGTTTCCAAGCGACGTGAATGAGACCGAAACGTTCATCTCGCCGGTGTTTTGCGTGAAGCCACCACTGAGATCCGTTCCGTCAGAACCTTCTTCACTCCAGTTCAGGATTTCGTCGGTCGTATCATTTTCCCGGTCGCCATAAAGCTCGTCGTTTCCGGTGCCGCCCAGGATACTGTCGTCACCCTTCTCACCATAAACGAGGTCATCGCCGAGACCGGACTCGATTGTATCGTCGCCGTTGTTGGCAAAAACGGTATCATTGTTGCCATCGGGACCACCGCCAAAGCCGTCGTCAATTGCGTCGCCTTGGTTGTCGACATACTGGTCATCAATCAGTTCACTTTGACCCGTGCCCCGAATGATGCCATCTCGTGTTGTAAAGCTCGGCGCGCTGGTTACCGTCGCTTCGGTGATCGAGGAAACCCGACCATAATCCGGAACGAAATAGACAGCCCCATCGGTTGAAAGATAATAAACACCGGGTTCGGTTTCATCAGTATATGTCGTACCAAAATAGGTTCCGGACCATTCCCATGTGCCGTTGCCGAGCACAGTATCCGTTGTGAAAAATGTGTATCCGCCACCGATGCCATCATCGTTGTCGAGGACAAAGTCGCCCAGACTGACAAGATAACCGCGTGGCATTGTTTTTCACTCCTGTTCGCAAAACCGCTCCAAAGTGGACGATCTCAATCGCAAGACGGTTTCCCGCCGTTCAGGTGTGTATGATGAGGGGGTTGGGCCTCAATTGGGTCAAATCGTGATCAATTGAGTGGTAAATGTGGTCATTGTTTCTGAATTGTGGCGATGCAGGAAACGATGCACGTAATTGGAAAGCGCCCCTAGATTTGGGTTTTCTGGCTGATTACTCCATTTAAACATTTGAAATATAAATATTTAAATGCGTTTGGAGGTGCCGGCGTTCGTGCACTAGGGCAAACCATAGTCGCGCAATCTGTTTTCAAAACGGAAACAGATCATTTGTCTGGTTTCCAAATGCGGCACAAAACGCGTGGTTTAGCTTTCGTCGTTCAGTGGAATGCCCAAGGCCAGGCGCTTCTTCTTGGACAGTCCTCTGGCCACAAGATCGTAGGAAATTCCGATATGGCGACGCAGTTCTGAATCGGACAGGCCGGGCAGGTCAAAGACCTGCAACCATTTCATGCCCCGCGAGGCAAGATAGGGGGCAGGGCGGATGCCGGGTGTTTCCGGCAGGACCTCAAAGGCGATTTCCGTGACTTTAAAAGTGAACGCATCGCGCCCGTCATTCCAGCCGCAGATCGCGAACACCTTGTCCGCGACCTTCCAGACGTCCGAGTTTCCCCACTGCACCACATGCGAGGTGGCGGGGAAGCTGCTGCAAAATGTGTTAAATTCGTCCCGATTCATGGGGCGACCTTACATCTCGCCTCCGGAGATTTGAATGGTCTGTCCATTCATGCTGCCGGAATTCGGTCCGCACAGGAACATTGCGGCTTCTGCAACCTCTTCCGAGGTGACCAGGCGACCGTGCGGATTGACGCCAACCATCATCTTGCGGGCCTCAGCTTCGCTCACGCCGGCGCGTTTGGAAATGCTGTCGACGTTGCGAGTGATAATGTCCGTGTCAACATAAGCGGGGCAGAGCGAATTGAAGGTGAAGGGCGTGGTGGCATAATCTGCGGAAAGTGCCTTGATCATGCCATTCAGTGCGTGTTTGGACGCCGAATAACACGGGGCCCCTTTGAGACCACGCAGTCCAGCGATCGAAGACACGCCGATAACACGGCCCCAATCCGTCGAAACCATGGTTTTCAGGCTCTCGCGGATGGTGAGGAACGCCCCGTCAACATTGATGCCCATCATATGGCGCCATTCTTCCAGCGAAGACTTGTGAAAAGCGCGCCCTTCGGCAATGCCCGCGTTCGCAACGCAAATCTGGATCGGCCCGCGTGCAGCGACGGCACTGGCGGTGCCTTCCACAACGGATGCTTCATCACTGACATCCATCGGTAGGGCAAAAAGACCATTACCCGCCGCGTCTTCCAAGACCTCGGCGCGGCGTCCGGTGATGGTCACTTGGGCGCCAGCCTCGGCCAAAGCGCGTGAAATAGCCAAGCCGATTCCAGTTCCGCCTCCGGTCACCAGAGCGTGTTTTCCTTTAAGATGCATATTGTCCTCCCTTATTGGAATTTACCCTACATACCGACGAGTATGTTGCAAGGTGCGCCGTTCCGTCACTTTCTTATCCATTCACATCTGTGAATTTGTCTATTATTGCTTTGGACAACAAACGTCAGGAGGAACGTTGATGACACGTATTGCTACTTTTGCAGTGGGCACATTTTTGGCCGCAACCGGATTTGCACAAGCAAGTGAAGATATCGCGGACCAGTATCCGCAGTCGGAACTGTATTCAAAACCGGTCGAAGTGATCCCGCATGTGTTTTCGGCCATTGGCGCGACGGCGCCTCCGACCTATGAAAACTCGGGCCACAACAACAACCTGTCTTTTGTTGTGACAGACGAAGGCGTCGTGGTCGTGAATGGTGGTGCCTCGGTGCGTCTTGCCAAGGCGCTTCATGACGAGATCAAAGCCGTGACGGACCAGCCGGTCAAACTGGTCATTAACGAAAACGGGCAGGGGCACGCCATGCTGGGCAACGCCTATTGGATGGATCAGGGCGTCGATATCCTTGCGCATGTGGATGCCATCGAAGCCTTCTCGTCAGAGGCGGACTTTATCCTTCAGAACATGGAACGGTACAATCGCGACAAAGCCGAAGGCACGCGCACCGTTACGCCAAACCTGTCGTTTGAAGACAGCTACAAAGTGACCCTCGGCGGGGTCGAGATTGAAGTGATGCACATGGGCCCCGCCCATGATCCGGGGGACACACAGGTTTGGTTGCCCCAGTGGGGGATGCTGATTGCGGGTGATATCGCTTTCCACGAGCGGATGTTGCCGATCTTTGAGGGGATTTGTACCTCGTGCTGGATTGAAACATGGGAAGAGAAGATGGATGTTCTCAACCCCACCTATGTCATTCCCGGACATGGCCATCCTACAAACCTGGCGCAGGTGCGCCGCTATACGCATGACTACCTTGTCGACCTGCGCGAAAAAATCGGCGCGCATATTGACGAGGGTGGTGATCTTGCAAGCGCCTATTACGTCGATCAAGAGCGTTGGAAGACCCTCGACACCTTTGACGAACTTGCCACAAAAAACGCAGGTCGTGTCTTTGAAGAGATGGAATGGGAGTAAAAGTGACGAACGCCTGTACCAATACCAAGGTATGGGCAGTCATTCTGTCCTATTTTCACTAAAAGACAAAATGCGGCGTTGCAGGAATTGAAAACGTCGTTAAAGGAGATCGTATGACTCGGTTTATCCCTGTATTGTGTGCCCTCTGCTTGGCGTCTTCTGCATTTGCGGACGAAGACCCCGTGGCAGAAGCAATTGTCGATTACATGGATTTTGCCACCTACGAGGCCGGCATCCTTTTGCCTGCCCAGTTGGAAAAAGACGTCTTTGAGGCCGCGATGTTCGTGGACACCCGGGATGCCGAGCAATTCCAAGCCGGGCATATTCCGGGGGCCGTTCATATCGAATGGCGCGAGGTGCCCGCGCGTTTGGATGAAATTCCCGAAACGGGCATGGTCGTCTTTTATTGCAATACCGGCACGCTGTCGTCGCAGGCCACCTTTGCGGCGCGCTTGTTGGGACGCGAAAACGTGGTCGTTTTACAAACCGGCCTGCGTGGCTGGCAGGAAACGGCGGCATATAAACCATGAAACGGATTGATTTTCCTCCTGTCTGGCTTTTCGCAGCGCTTGTCGTTGCTTGGGGGCAGGCGACCTATTACCCGATGGGCCTGTCCTTTGGGCCCGTTTGGGCCGACCTTCTGGGCGGCCTCTTTGTTGGGGGAGGTCTCGTTCTGATGGCTTTGGCCGTCTACGAGATGAACAGAAACAACACCACGATCATTCCTCATAAAGAGGCAGATCATCTGGTGACGACAGGCATATTCAGCCGCAGCCGAAACCCGATCTATGTCGGAGATGTTTTGGTTCTGGCCGGATTGATCCTGTACTGGGATGCGGTGCTGTCGCTGCCGTTAGTGCCCATATTCCTGTGGATCGTTGAGAAACGCTTTGTGATCCCCGAGGAAAACCGCTTGCGACGTAAGTTCAGAGCAGATTTTGCCCGCTATTGTGAAAAGGTGCGGCGATGGGTGTGATGACGTTACGGCGTAGAACTACGGGCGCTCTGTCCTTTTGCTTGTGCAGCAAAGAGTAGGGCGTTAAAACTTTTCGCAAGTGCAGCATAGCTTGCGTGAAATAATCTTACTCTTCGACCATAAGGGGGATAGGAAAGTTGAAAATAGGAACGCCAACTGAGGTGTTTGAAGGCGAGAACCGGGTCGCGATGACTCCGGACTCGGCAAAACAGCTTCAAAAACTGGGCTACGAATGTGCCATCGAAACAGGAGCAGGTGCAAAGGCCGGCTTCTCTGATGCAGACTACGAAGCCGCAGGTGTAGAAGTTCTCAAGACTGCCGCCGCATTGTGGAAGGCCGTCGACATCATTGCAAAGGTACGCCAACCTGACGCAACAGAACTGAAACGTCTTAACAAAGACAAAACATTGATTTCGTTCTTCAATCCGGCAGGAAATGAAGAAGGCATGGAGGCCGCAAAGGCCAAAGGTGCCAACGTGATCGCCATGGAAATGGTGCCACGCATCAGCCGTGCCCAGAAAATGGACGCGCTGTCTTCGATGGCAAACATCGCGGGTTATCGCGCTGTTATCGAAGCGGGCAACAACTTTGGCCGTTTCTTTACCGGCCAGATCACAGCTGCGGGTAAAGTGCCCCCGGCCAAGGTTCTGGTTGTGGGCGCCGGTGTTGCAGGTCTTGCCGCGATCGGGACATCCACATCGCTGGGTGCCATTACATATGCATTCGATGTGCGTCCGGAAGTTGCGGAACAAGTCGAATCAATGGGCGCCGAGTTCGTTTACCTTGATTTCGAAGAAGAACAGCAGGATGGCGCAGCCACCGGCGGTTATGCTTCGGTCTCAAGCCCCGAGTTCCGCGAAGCACAGCTGGCCAAGTTCCGTGAACTGGCCCCTGAAGTCGATATCGTGATCACCACGGCCCTTATTCCGAACCGCGAAGCGCCGGAACTGTGGACCGAGGACATGGTCGCCGCCATGAAGCCGGGTTCGGTCATTGTTGACCTTGCTGCGGAAAAAGGCGGCAACTGCAAAATGACCGTGATGGACGAGAAGATCGTGACCGAGAATGGCGTGACCATTATCGGCTACACAGATTTCCCGTCGCGCATGGCATCGCAGGCATCGACTTTGTATGCGACCAACATCCGTCACATGATGACAGACCTGACCCCTGAAAAAGACGGTCAGATCAATCACGACATGGAAGATGACGTGATCCGCGGCGCGACAGTCACCCATCAGGGCGAAATCACCTTCCCACCGCCCCCGCCAAAAGTTCAGGCGATTGCGGCCAAGCCGAAGGAAACCGTTCCCGAGCTGACGCCCGAAGAAAAGCGCGCCGCAGAAGTGGCCGCATTCAAGGCACAGACCAAACAGCAGGTGACCTTGCTGGCGGTTGGTGGCGCACTCTTGCTGGGTGTCGGTCTTGTTGCACCAGCCAGCTTCATGCAGCATTTTATCGTGTTTGTTCTGGCGGTCTTTGTTGGCTTCCAGGTGATCTGGAACGTCGCGCATTCGCTGCACACCCCGCTGATGGCTGTTACAAACGCCATTTCGTCGATCATCATTCTAGGCGCGCTGATGCAAATCGGTTCTGGCAGCTTCCTGGTGATCCTGTTGGCCGCGCTTTCCGTCTTTATGGCCGGGATCAACATCTTTGGCGGCTTCCTTGTGACACGGCGCATGCTCGCCATGTTCCAGAAATCGTAAGGGGGTCGGGATTATGGAATTCGGATTCACAACAGCAGCCTATGTGGTTGCAGCTGTTCTCTTTATCCTGTCGCTGGGCGGTCTGTCTGGTCAGGAAAGCGCAAAGCGCGCCGTCTGGTACGGCATTGTGGGCATGGGTCTGGCGGTGTTCGCCACGCTGATTGGTCCCGGTGCGGGCCTGTGGTGGCTGTCGATCATCCTGATCGCAGCAGGTGGCATGATCGGATACCAACTGGCCTCAAAGGTCGAAATGACCCAGATGCCCGAACTGGTGGCCGGCATGCACGCGCTGGTCGGTTTGGCGGCGGTGTTCGTGGGCTTTAACGCCCATTTCGAACTGGGCAATGTCATGTCGATGAGCCCGGACGGAACCTTGCCACTGTCAAAAGAACTGGCGGCAGGTCTCGACGGTTTTGCAGCCCTTTTGGCCAAGAAAGAAGGCGTTGAAATCAATATTCTGCGGGTTGAAGCCAGCTTGGGTATTTGGATCGGTGCCGTGACCTTCACAGGTTCAGTCATTGCCTACGGAAAACTGTCGGGCAAAGTGACCTCGGCCGCAACCAAACTGCCCGGCGGGCATATGCTGAACGCTGCAGCAGCAGGTATCTCGTTGCTCAGCCTGATCTGGTACCTTAACTCTGGTGGCTTCCTGCCGCTGCTGGTTCTGACAATTGCCGCGCTGTTCATCGGCTATCACCTGATCATGGGCATCGGCGGCGCCGACATGCCGGTGGTTGTGTCGATGCTGAACTCGTATTCGGGTTGGGCCGCGGCCGCGATTGGTTTCAGCCTTGGCAACGACCTGTTGATTGTTGTGGGTGCACTGGTTGGCTCATCAGGTGCGATCCTGTCCTACATCATGTGTAAGGCGATGAACCGCTCGTTCGTCAGTGTTATCCTTGGCGGCTTTGGCGGAGCAACCGGTGGTCCTGCGATGGAAGTTGAAGGCGAACAGATCGCCATTGACGCAGATGGAGTTGCCACTGCTTTGGAAGAAGCTGACAGCGTCATCATCATCCCGGGCTACGGTATGGCCGTTGCGCAAGCACAGCAAAACGTTGCCGAGCTGACCCGTCGTCTGCGTGCAAAGGGCAAGGAAGTGCGTTTCGCAATTCACCCCGTTGCAGGCCGTCTGCCAGGTCACATGAACGTTCTGCTTGCAGAAGCCAAAGTGCCTTACGACATCGTTATGGAAATGGACGAGATCAACGATGATTTCCCGGAAACGGACGTCGCGATTGTGATCGGCTCGAACGACATCGTGAACCCGGCTGCTCAGGAAGATCCAAACAGCCCCATCGCTGGGATGCCGGTTCTGGAATGCTGGAAAGCCAAGCAGGTTTTCGTGTCGAAACGTGGTCAGGGTACAGGTTACTCGGGCATCGAGAACCCGCTGTTCTTCAAAGAGAACACGCGCATGTTCTATGGCGACGCTAAAGCCTCGCTGGATCAACTGTTGACGATGATCCAGTAAACAGCTTCACATTACATTGAAAAGGGCGCTCGTTAAAAGCGCCCTTTTTGCTTTACACGAAATCAAAATCTGATTGGGCAAGACTCTCGACATTCAAAAGCCTTGCCAGGTGAACGACATCCACAATGCCATTTGAAAAATCGGCGGCCGTTTCATAGCGGACATGGAACAGGTGTCCGTTGTGAAAAGCAAAGGCCGCATCACTGGCGTCTTCAAGGCCCAGATCATCAATAGACTGGGTGTTGTATATGGCCCCCGAAAATTCGGCAGCGGTCATCTGCAAAAGGTCTTCGCCGGACGTGAAGTCCTTGATGATGTCAAAATCCGTGTTGCGAAAAGCCCCGATCGCCAGCGAGTCTGCGTCGTTTGTCGTAAGGTGGCCGTCGCGGGACACATATGCAAAATGGTCTGCCCCTGCGCCACCAACCAGAGTATCACGGCCATCGATACCTGTTAGTGTGTCGTTGCCCGCGCTTCCGCGCAGCCTGTTGTCAAGAATGCTGCCTGCGATGTTGTCGTCAAAAGACGAACCGCTGATGTTTTCAATCCAGCTTAACGTGTCACCGGTTGCATGGCCTCCGGTCGCGCTGCCAGTTTGAAGGTTTACCGAAATGCCGGCATCAGACGCGGCATATCCGGCGGTATCGCTGCCGACACTCCCGTGCAGAAAATCGGCCCCGACTCCGCCGATCAGGGTGTCATCGCCGCGACCGGCGTCGATGAAATCGTTGCCATCATGCCCGAACACACGATTGTCTTCATCACCCAGAACAAAGCTGTCCCCGACGGTTGTTCCGACAAACCCCTCAATCGAGGTGAACTGGTCGCCTGCGGCAGCGCCACTCGAGGTTTCAAGGCGCACATCAATGATGGCGCCGTACCGGAATATCGTCGCATGCTTGTAGGTGACGACGTCAAACCCCTCTCCACCGTCGAACCAATCCGCGCCGGCACCACCGTCCAGAGTGTCATTACCGGACAGTCCATAGAGAGAGTCATCTCCAGCACCACCAATAATTCGATTGTTGATACTGCTGCCTGTCAGGTGATCAGCATTGTCGGACCCGCGAAGATGTTCGAAGCCATGAAAAATGTCGCCCGTGGCGGCCCCACCCGAAGCGAATTGCGTTTCCAGATGGACAGTGACGCCAGCTGAAGATCCGCTGTAAGATAACAGATCGAGACCTACTCCCCCGACAAGGGAATCCGCGCCATCCCCGCCACGAATTGTGTCGTTCCCATCGCGACCTTCAAGGGTGTCATTGCCCCCTTTTCCTACCAGTCGATTGGTCAGATCATCACCGCGAATAACATCCTCAAGGTTGCTGCCCGTGACGTGTTCGATGGAAACGAGCGTATCGCCCTGAGCTTCGCCGCCGGACGCGGTTGCAGTCAAAAGGTCAATTTGGACACCAAGCTCTGACAAAGAATACCGGACTGTGTCCCGACCGGTACCGCCATCAATATAGTCGCCACCAAGGTCACCAACCAAAACGTCGTTTCCTTCAAGCCCGTTCAGCGTGTCAGCGCCAATCGTGCCAGTCAAAGTGTCGTTAAGAGCTGTTCCATTAAAGACGGGCATGATCTGCGTACCCCATAAAGTGAAAAATTATGCGACACCTTGTACCATAAATCCCTGTAAAGTTTGAGGAACACTTGGATTTTGACGGCCAGACTAAAAACTGTATACCGTAGTATTCCGCTAACCAATTGAAAAATAACATTTTTCTTTACAAGTGTGTCGAAATGGGTAGTCTCGCGAAATGTCTGGAGACCGAAAATGCCCCCAATAAGCGACCATCCGCTTCGTTACAAACTGGCCAACGAGCTGCATGCGCGGCCGTTCCCATCCTTGGAAGCACCGTGCACAGCCGTGTTTTTGGCCGTTAAACAACCGGTCAATGCCGTGGGGCGAGACAGGTTGAAAGATCTGGAACATTTGTGTGATCTGTTGGATCGCCATGGGGCACCTCATCCGCAACCGGGGGCAACGCATTACTCTGGGCAGATCGGGCGTCATTGTCTGAAATGGGAACAACACACGGAATTTGTGACCTATACCGTGTTTACACCGGGGCTGAGCGCGCGTGCCTTTGATCCGGCCGAGTTCGAAGTGTTTCCCGAAGATTGGCTTGAGGCCATTCCGGGCGTGCGCGTGACGTCGACATTGATACGGGTCGAGGAACGCCCGACAGACAAGGTGATGCAAGGTCACCTCAAGGACTGGTTCGTGCCCGAGAGCCTTGCAGTGTCTGATGTTCTGGATGGGGCCGCAGTGATCGCAACGGATTTCCGGATCAATCCAGCGGGTCACATGCGTATGGCGGCTTTTGTGACCAAAGGGACGGGGGCGCGACGTATCGGTCGGATCGTGCAACGGATGTGCGAGATCGAGACCTACAAGGCAATGTCCATGTTGGGGCTGAGCCGTGTGAAGGCGATGTCCGAACCACTTGGTGCGCTAGAGCGCGATCTCACGGGGTTGATGGGCCAGATAAGCCGCGGGGATGCTGCGCCAGAGGTGACGTTGGAGCCGCTTTTGCAGATCTCGGCCGAACTCGAGAGCATGATTGCCGAAAGTGCGTTCCGTTTCGGTGCGACGGGGGCGTATGAAACGATTGTGCATCAACGCATCAAGGTCATGCGGGAAGAGCGCTATAACGGGCGTCAGACGTTTTCTGAATTTATGATGCGACGTTATGATCCGGCCATGCGCACGGTGGCATCGACGCAAACAAGGCTGGGGGATCTTTCCCAGCGGTCGACCCGTGCGGGCGAATTGCTGAGAACCAAGGTGGATGTTGCGCGGTCTGCGCAAAATCAGGCGTTGCTGGAAAGCATGGACCGGCGCGCGGATCAGGCGCTGCGCCTGCAGGAAACTGTGGAAGGGCTGTCTGTGGTCGCTATCAGCTATTATGCGGTATCGCTGGTGTCCTACGCGGCCTATCCCCTTGCCAAAGCATCGGGGCTTGGCAAGGGAGAGCTTACAGCGCTTGTCACTCTGCCGGTTGTAGCGGCGGTGTGGTGGATGGTGCGCCGGATCCGCGCAAAGATGCACTAAGCACGCTGTTTGTGGCCAGGGCACCCGCTGCGATGGCGGCAACCGCAAGCACGGCAGAGATCGAGAGTGTGGGCAGGCCAGACAGACCCGCGCCCACGGTGCAGCCGCCCGCCAAGACGCCACCAAACCCCATCAGCACAGCGCCAAACATATAGCGGCCTGTCTGCCTCGGGGTTTCAAAGCTCCGCCATTGAAAGCTCTTGAACAGGAGAGAGGCCAGAAGGCTGCCCGCGATCACGCCGCCGATCAGACCGACACCAAAGTTTGCGCTGACGGCGGTTGAGGCCACGGTGAAGAACAGCGAGTCCGCTGCGGGGGCTGTGAAAGACAGGCTTTCAAATGCAACGGGATCGAAATCGTCATAAAGCACGAACCCTGTTCCAACCCACGCCAAGGGCACCAAGGCCCCGATGGCGACCGCACCTAAAAGGCGCAGTAGTGTGTTCCCGGAACGTACCGCAACAAGCAGGGCCACAAGTACGACAACAGCAACCCAAAGACCTGCGGGACCGGGCAGGGCGGCGTTTTCAAGGGAAACCGTGATACCGCCCAAGCCAACCCGCAACGGCGACAAAAGACCCTTCAACGTGGCATGTGCAACAAATGCAAAGATGAAAAGAACCATCAACGCACGAAGATTTCCGGTTCCGCTAAGAACCGTGAGCCGAGATGCACAGCCTCGGGTCAAAACCATGCCTGCGCCAAACAGGGCGCCGCCCAGCAAAATGGCCACGACCGGAAGGTCAGATGTCATAAAGCGGTGATCCCCGAACGAGATCAGCTCGGCGAACACGGCCACCTGTGTGCCGATCATCGCAACTGCCAAAGCGAGCAACCAGACGCCTGCCGCGGCGCGCCGGTCATGACCGACCAAGGCACGTCGAAAACAGAATTGAGTGCGCTCTGCAAAGAAACCAAACAGGACGCCAACAGCCAGTGCAAAGAACACTGTGACTTGCGGGGCGGTCAGGTTTTCAAATCCGAAGGTCTCGAACATGGTTTTGTCTCGCACTGAGGAATTTTTTCCCACATGAAGACAAATTCAGATTCTTTCAAGTGTTATGAAAAGGCTCTGGTTGCGCTGTGTTGGGATAATTTCCCAATTGGGTGCGTTGGCAGGTCATTTTGTTCTGTAGCCAAAAAGAAAGGCCGGACACTGTGGTCCGGCCTGTTCAACTAAGTTTGGATTTGTCCTTTTTGGACTAGCGACCACGAATTCGCGGGTCCAGCGCGTCGCGCAGACCATCCCCAAGGTAATTCACACTCAGCACAGTCAGCGAGATCGCCATACCGGGCAGAACCACACGCTCTGGGTATTGGTCCATGCGTGGCACAGCGTCCGCAAGCATCTTACCCCAAGTCGGGAAATCTGGTGGAAAGCCGACACCAAGGAAGGACAGGGCGCTTTCCGTGATGATTGCTGTCGCAAGACCCAAGGTGGCCGAAACCATGATGGGGGAAATAACATTCGGCAGAAGGTGCCGGCGGATGATCGCCCCGGGTCTTGTGCCGATCGAGCGCGCCGCCAGAATGAACTCTCTTTCTTTCAGAGCCAGCACTTCAGAACGCACAATCCGTGCGGTCTGCATCCAACTGGTCACGCCGACAACGCCAACGATGAGGATAAACATACCGGTTTCCGGCCCCAGCGCGCCGCGCAGCTGTTCACGAAACAGGGTCACAGCCACCAACAGAAGGGGCAGGATAGGCAAAGACAACACAAGGTCGGTCAAGCGCATCAGCGGGCCGTCCAGCTTGCGGAAATACCCGGCAAGAACACCAATCGTGGTGCCAATGGACAGGGCGATGATCATCGCGACCCAGCCAACAGCCATCGAAGTGCGGCCCCCGACAATCATATTGGCCAGCGCATCGCGCCCAAGGTTGTCTGTTCCCAAGGGATGCGCCCACTGCACCTTGGCATCACTGTTCCAAAGCACGGTATAGATCGGGCGCACATCCTTGTTCCGGATGTCGAGTTTTTGCGGATCAAGCGTCCAGATGTATTCGCCAAACAAAACACCCAGCGTGATCAACAGAAGGAAGGTGCCCCCCATTAATGCGCCTTTGTGTTTGCGGAACTGGTCCCACACATCGCGCCATTGGCTGTGGGGTGGTTCCATCTCGATTTCGTCGCGCAGGGCTTCGATTTTTTGCACGGGCTCAGTCATAACGAATCCTTGGGTCCAGAACGCCGTAAAGCACATCGGCAATCAGGTTGAAGAACACAATCAACACGGCGATCATGAAGGTCAGCGTTTGAACGCTGGGAAGGTCATTGGCAAATAGCGCATTCAAAAGCTGGTCTCCGATACCATTCACTTTGAACACCACCTCGGTGATGATGGCACCGCCGAAAATGCCGGGGACACCCAGAGCAATCGCGGTAATGACGGGGATCATCGAGTTGCGCAGAACGTGCACCATGACAACCATCTTTTCAGGCAGACCTTTGGCACGGGCCGTGCGGACATAATCCTGGTTCAGGTTATCGAGCATCGACGCGCGCATGAAGCGGCTGATTTGTGCGGTTGTTTGCAGGGCAAGCACCATGACGGGCATGATCATCTGGCGCAGCTGGACCACAAAACTGTCCCAGTCATTCACGACATGCGTGGTGTCATAGACAGACGGGAACCAGCCAAGGCTTACGGCGAACACCATGATCAGAAGGGGGCCGGTAAAGAAAGGCGGGATCGAAAAGCCGATCATCGTGACAAAGGTACCGGCTTGATCAAAGATCGAATACTGGCGATAGGCTGAGTAAATCCCGATAGGCAGCGCGATCAGCACACCCACGATATAGGACATGCCAACAACCCAAAGGGTCTGTGGCAGACGCTGGGCGACCATGTCCATAACGGGTGAGCGTGTCTGCCATGACAGGATGCGTTGTTTGCCTTCGGCAAAGGTCGTGCCGAACATATTGTCGAACAGGACCTGCGGTTCGACCCAGAAAAACTGGACCAGCCATTTCCAATACCGGATGTGAAGTGGTTCACCGAGGCCGAGGGCCTCGCGCATTTTCTCTTTTACTTCTGGCGGCACGGTCAATGGCACCTGTGCCATTGGATCACCCGGAGCCAGTTCCAGAAGCAAGAAGATAACAAGGCTGATGAACAAAAGCGTCGGGACTGCAAGGATCAGTCGTCGGATCGTGAAAGTCAGCATTAAGGGCGCCCTTGTTGATCAGTCTTTTTTTGATGAGGCGGAAGTGCGTCGCATTTGGCAAGCGGACGCGTGCATAAATTGAGAGGCGCCCCGATGCAATGCTCAGGGCGCCTCTTTTTGCGTCAAATTACTTGATGCGATGCCAGTCTGCGATGTTCCACAGTTCGGAATCCCAAGTATTCAGAACCACGCCACCAAGGCTGTTTGCATGTGCCGATACACGACCACGGTCCACGAGAGGAACGATTGTGTAGCTGTCTTTGGTCAGCATTTCGTTCATCTTCTTGGAAAGTGCATAGCGTGTTTCCAAATCGGAAGTGCGGCCCAGTTCGTCGATCAAAGCGTCATATGCCGGATCACAGAAACGGTTGATGTTCTCACCCTGCCACTGCGAAGAAGGCTTGGGCTCGTTGCCACAACGGTACATCGACAGGTAAGCCTGAGGATCGGTGCCGTCAAAGTTGTTGGCGTACATTTCAACGTCTGCATAGAACTTCTGGAAGGTGTCAGGCGAACCTGGGTCACCACCGAAGAAGACCGATGCGTTCAGGTTGCGCAGTTCGGTTTCTACACCGATTTCGCTCCACCACTGTTTGATCAGCGCTTGGAAATCCTGACGCACGGCGTTTGTCGAGGTTTGGTACAGGATCGAAATACGAACGCCGTCCTTGGCACGGATGCCGTCAGATCCTTTGACCCAGCCAGCGTCGTCCAGCAGCTTGTTCGCGCCAGCGATGTCTTGTGTCAGACAGTCAGTGTTGTCTGATGCATAAACCGCAGGTCCGGGAACAAGGTTACAGGTCGGGCGACCGGCCTGACCATAGCCAATTTCAACCAGCAGGTTGCGGTCGATGGCCATCGACAGTGCTTTACGCACGTTGATGTCTGACAGGAACGGGTGCGGTGCAGCAACCGTTGCGCGCGTGTCGGCATCAAGCGATGGCGACGGGTCTGTCATGTTCATTTCGAGACGCTCAACCAGCGAACCAAAGGCCGCGATTGGCTTGCCTTTGCCGCCTTCGGCCATTTTGGCCAGAACGTCGGGTGCCAGCTGCATGTTCCATGCATAGTCAAACTCGCCGGTTTCCATAACCGCACGACCAGCAGAGGTCGCGTCGCCGCCGCCTTTGAAGGTCAGCGTGGCAAATGCAGGCTTGGCAGGATCACGATAGTTCGGGTTCGCCGACATCGAGATCACGTCATTTGGCTTGAATTCGTCAACTTTGAAAGGGCCGGTGCCGATCGGGCCAAAGTTTGCGCTTGTGCACTCTGGTGCTTTTGCACCCAGACAATCAGCAAACTGTGCCGCTTGAAGGATAGGACCCTGACCGCCCATGAAAGGACCATAGGGGTTTGGCTTGGCTTCAGAGAAGCTGACCTTAACAGTCAGGTCATCGATAACTTCGACGTTCTCGACACCTTCGTATTTGGCAAGCTGCGCACAGCCGCCTTCGGGGTGCATGCAGTAGTCAGCGGTGAACTTGACGTCGGCCGCGGTGACATCAGAACCGTCTGACCATTTCAGGCCAGATTTGAGTTTCCATGTGATCGACTTCAGATCTTCGCTCACGCCGCCATTGGCAACCGAGGGAATTTCTTCTGCGAGGTAAGGAACCAGAGCGCCATTCGGATCATAGCGACCCAGCGGTTCGATAACCAGCGAAGCCGATTCTATATCTTTGGTGCCGCTGGACAGATAAGGGTTCAAGATTGAGGGCGCTTGCCAGTAAATGATATTTACGTGGCCGTCCGAGCCGCGTTCTGCCATAGCCGCAGGGGCCATTACAAACGCCGCTGCAGCGCCGAGCATGAGGGATTTAGCCTTCATTTTACACTCCATGTTGCGCACTTGCGTGCTTTGTGCGGTGACTTAAGTCATCACTCGCGATTTAAATTCATTAAGAGAAACAACGCAGCGAAACGCACAATTTGTGCGCATTCGCCCGAAACATCCCCTCTCAACTGGAACCATCACAGACCAAGGTTCACAAAATTGCAACCCTTCGTGAGGGGGTGACGCGACGCAACGTAAGCTTCGGACGTCACCTGTTTGACACTTGGGCAGACCTGTCGTTAGCGTCTTGCCAGAGCGATTAACATTGGAAGTGGGGTGTCAGCGGCATGTTGGATAACGCAATTGCGTCCATAGAAAACCTGCGGGTCGAGTTCGAAACAAAGAGCGGCACCGTCGTAGGTGTCGAAGATGTTTCGTTCAAAGTGAACTCTGGTGAAACTGTTTGTATTGTTGGGGAATCCGGCTCTGGAAAGTCCGTTTCCAGCCTTTCTTTGATGCGTCTGGTCGAGTTTGGCGGCGGTAAAATTGCGGGCGGCACGCTCATTTTTGATCGCAAGGAAGGCGAGGATATCGACCTTGCCGCAACCGATCAGGAGTTGATGCGCACGATTCGCGGCAACGAGATCGGGATGATCTTTCAGGAACCGATGACCGCCCTGAACCCGGTATTCACTGTCGGAAGACAGTTGACCGAAGGGTTGCGGTTGCACAAAAAACTATCAAAGGCCGAGGCAGAGGCCCGCGCGCTGGAATTGTTGCGCGAAGTTCGCATCCCTGAACCGGAACGCCGTCTTGTTCAGTACCCTCACGAATTGTCCGGCGGTATGCGCCAGCGCGTCGTGATTGCCATGGCGATGGCGTGCGAGCCACGGTTGCTGATTGCGGACGAGCCGACAACGGCGCTGGATGTAACCATTCAGGCCGAAATTCTGGCCTTGATGGACCGCCTCAAGCGCGAAACCGGAACCGCAGTCATGTTCATTACCCATGACATGGCTGTCGTGGCGCAAATGGCGGACCGCGTGATCGTTATGTTCCGAGGCAAAAAGGTCGAAGAAGGCACCGTCGAAGAGATTTTCGAAAACCCACAGCACAATTATACCAAGGCGCTTTTGGCGGCAGTTCCGAAGCTGGGCGAAATGAAAGGCACGGATGTGCCAAGCCCGATGAAGCTGTTCGGCCACGAGAACCAGAAGATCGAGGAAATCCCCGGCACAAACGAGCCGATCCTGACCGTGAGCAATCTGACCACGCGTTTTCCTGTTCAGGGGGGATTGCTGCGCCGGACCGTGGCGCATGTGCATGCGGTCGAAGACCTGTCGTTTACTGTGAACAAGGGGCAAACCCTGTCGCTGGTAGGAGAGTCGGGCTGTGGTAAATCCACGGCGGGTCGTTCGATCCTGCGTCTGGTCGAGCCGCAATCGGGGCATGTCGAGTTTGATTGCTGTGATGTTATGTCCTTGAACCAAAAGGATCTGCACCGTGTGCGTCAGGACATGCAGATGATCTTTCAAGATCCGTTTGCATCCCTGAATCCCCAGATGGTTCTCATGGATCAGGTCGCGGAACCCATGCGCAACTATGGCACTCACAAAGGCAGCGAATTGCAGGATCGTGTTGCGATGTTGTTCGATCGCGTGGAACTGCCCCGCAGCTTTATGAAGCGTTTTCCGCACGAGCTGTCCGGCGGACAGCGTCAGCGGATCGCGATTGCGCGCGCTTTGGCCTTGAACCCGAAACTGATCGTCGCGGACGAGGCCGTTTCTGCCTTGGATGTTTCGGTGCAGGCACAGGTTTTGAACCTGATGATGGAATTACAGGCAGAACTGGATCTGTCTTACCTGTTTATTTCACATGATATGGCCGTGGTCGAACGCGTAAGCCACCACGTGGGTGTTATGTATCTGGGACGGATTGTTGAAATCGGTCCACGTCGCGAGGTGTTTGAAAACCCGCAACACCCATATACCCAAGCATTGATGAAAGCCGTGCCCATTGCGGACCCGCGTCAGCGCAAGTCGGAAAAGGATTTGAACTTCAAACCGATTCCGTCGCCGATTCATCCCATTGGATACGAGCCGGCCCCTAGCGAATACCGAGAAATTTCACCGGGTCACAAGATCCTGATCACCGATAGCGGATACTGATATGCCCGAAAAATTGAGCCCGAGGGCGATCCTCGAAAAACTGGTGTCCATTCCAACGGTCAGCCGGGACAGTAACCTTCCGCTGATTGAATGGGTGGAAACCTATTTGAACAGCCATGGCATCACTGCCCATCGTCACTATGACGAGACCAATGAAAAAGCGGCGTTGTTTGCTCATGTCGGACCAGAGACAGAAGGTGCCGTGGTTTTGTCGGGGCACACGGATGTAGTGCCCGTGGACGGTCAGCCTTGGGGAACGAACCCGTTTGAGGTGGTCGAAAAAGACGGCAAGCTTTACGGGCGCGGCACGTGCGACATGAAGGGGTTCGATGCCTTGGCGATCTGGACCCTGATCGAAGGCCATTACGCGGACTTGAAGCGGCCTTTGCAATTGGCGCTGAGCTATGACGAAGAAATCGGATGTTTGGGCGCGCCGCCTATGATCGAGGCGATGCAACCGATTGTGCCTAAAGCGTCGGCAGTCATCGTTGGTGAGCCTTCCATGATGCAGGCCGTGAGCGGACACAAAGGCGGTTTTGGCTATCACGTGCACATGCAGGGCTTTGAAGTGCATTCGTCGATTCTACATACGGGTGTAAATGCGATCCTGTACGGCGCAAAAATCATCGAATGGGTCAACCAGATGAATTCGGAAAGCATGGCAAAAGAACCGGGCGAGGTTGCTGCCAAATTCGATCCTCCGTTTACCACAGTGCACGTCGGAACCATCAAAGGTGGAACCGCGCACAACATCACGGCTAAGGATTGCTGGTTTGGCGTCGACTTTCGGGTGGTGCCCGGCGACGACGCCGAAGACTGGCGGGACCTGTTTCTGGCCAAAGTGGCCGAGGTCGAAGCCGAGATGCAAGCGGTTGTTCCAGAAACAAAAATTGTTCTGGAAGAGCGTTTTCAATTGCCCGGATTGGTGCCCGAAGAAAATGGCGAGGCCGAAGCGATTGTGCGTCGTCTGACCGGAGACAACGGAAGCCATGTCGTGTCCTACGGCACCGAAGGCGGACAGTTTCAAGAGGCGGGATACTCGGCCGTGATTTGTGGTCCGGGTGACATCGCCCAAGCACACCAGCCCAATGAATACCTGACCGTCGCGCAGTTCGACGCGGGCAAGGCATTCATGGAACGATTATTGGTCATGTTAAAAGGCTAAGACGTGATGTCGGTATTTCCCATTTCTCTCACGAACCCCATTGAACACAACGCGCCGCTTCCCGAACAGGCGGATGCAGTTATCATCGGCGGCGGCATCATCGGCATCGCATCCGCGTACTATCTCGCCCAAAAGGGCCTCAAGCCTGTTGTGCTGGAAAAAGGCCGCGTTGCGGGCGAACAATCCTCGCGCAATTGGGGCTGGATCCGGCAGATGGGCCGTGATCTGGATGAACTGCCTATTGTTATGGAGTCCACGCAGCTCTGGAAAGAGATGGCGAAGGATCTGGATACCGACATTGGCCTAACCCAATGCGGGCTGACCTATTTTGCGCAAAACCAGACACAGACCGAAGGGTACGAAGACTGGCTGTCAAAGGCACGCGAGATCGGTGTGGACAGTGTCATGTTGTCTGCCAAAGAGGTCGATGCCAAATTTCCGGGCATGACGCGTCAGTATACGGGGGCCTTGCACACACCTTCGGATATGCGGGCCGAACCCTGGGTCACCGTGCCAGCGATTGCGCGGGCAGCGGTCAAGATGGGGGCGGTGATCGTCGAAAATTGCGCGGCCCGCGTACTGGAAACATCCGGCGGCAAGGCCAGCGGCGTCGTCACCGAAAAAGGCACCATCCAAACCTCGGAGGTGATTGTTGCAGGTGGATCATGGTCCACCGTGTTCCTGCGCAATGAGGGGACCAACATTCCCCAATTGTCGGTACGGGCAACCGTTGTTGCGACCAATGCCCTGCCGGATGTGCATCAGGGCGGCGCAAACGGATCGGATTTTGCGTTCCGGCGACGGCAGGATGGCGGCTATACCTTGGCGGCTTCGGGGTTTCACGAAACCTTTGTGGGGCCGGATTCTTTCCGGCATTTCATGACCTACCTACCACAACTCATCAACCAGCCATTTTCACGCAATTACCTGCCCATGTCGCCCAAAGGATATCCGGACGGATGGGGCACCCGCCGGCGCTGGAAGGGCAGTGACGTTTCTCCGTTCGAGAACATGCGCATGCTTGATCCCAAACCCAACATGCGCAAAGTCGAGGAAATCCGCAGCACGTTCCAAGGGTTGTTTCCGGCGTTGGGACCTGTTGAAGTGTCCACGGCCTGGGCCGGTATGATTGATGCCATGCCCGATATCGTTCCCGTCGTGGACCGTGCCCCTGTTCAGGGGCTGTCGATATGTACAGGCATGTGTGGTCATGGCTTTGGCATCGGTCCCGCGTTTGGACGTATCATGGCGGATATGGTGACAGGTGATGACATCGGGCATGACCTGAGTCGGTTCCGTCTGTCTCGGTTCAGCGACGGCTCGAAACTGGTCATGGGGCCGGATCTGTAGCAACAAAAAGAGAGGGGTACATCATGCCGATCAAGAATAGCTTTGCAGAAATGCATGAGGAAATCACCGGCTGGCGGCATCACCTGCATGCCAACCCCGAACTGATGTTTGACGTGCACGAAACTGCTGCCTTTGTTCAGGAGCGCCTGAAAGAGTTCGGCGTGGATGAGATCACGCCGGGTATCGGGCGCACAGGCGTGGTGGCTGTTATCAAAGGGCGCAGCAATACTTCGGGCCGTGTGATCGGATTGCGCGCAGATATGGATGCTTTGCCCATTCACGAGGTCACGGGGTTGGATTATGCGTCGACCGTATCGGGCAAGATGCACGCTTGCGGCCATGACGGGCATACGTCGATGCTGCTCGGAGCGGCCAAGTATCTTGCAGAGACGCGGAACTTTGACGGGACGGCGGTTCTGATTTTCCAGCCCGCCGAAGAAGGCGGCGGCGGCGGCAAAGAGATGTGCGACGACGGCATGATGGACCGTTGGGGCATCCAAGAGGTCTATGGCCTGCACAACACACCCGGATTGCCGGTTGGTGAATTTGCGATCCGGCCCGGCGCCCTGATGGCTTCGGCAGATGAATTTGAAATTGTTGTCACAGGACGCGGCGGACACGCAGCGGCCCCGCATGAAGCCGTGGATACAACCTTGGTTGCCTCGCAAATTGTGGTTTCTTTACAAAGCATTGTTGCGCGTACCGTGAATCCGGTGAAGCGGGTGGTTGTCACGGTTGGCACGTTTGAAACCGACAGCGCCGCCTCGAATGTTATTGCCCACACCGCGCGCCTCACGGGCACAGTGCGTGTTCTCGACCCCGATTACCGCGCCATTGCAGAAGAGCGTATCCGCGCCATTGCCGAACACACGGCACTGGCGTTTGGTGCCAAGGCCGAAGTCACATGGGAAGACGGCTATCCGGTCACGGTCAATTCGACCGACCATACCGATTTTGCAGCAGATGCGGCACGTGCAGTCGCGGGCGCGGAAAAGGTCGACGTCGACACCGATCCGATCATGCCTGCAGAGGACTTTTCCTTCATGTTGCAAGAGCGCCCCGGCGCCTACATCTTCCTCGGGAATGGCGATACGGAAATGTGTCACCATCCCGCCTATCAATTTGACGACGACGCGATTCCGGCTGGGTGTAGCTGGTTCGCAGAAATGGTCGAGCGGCGCATGCCGCTGGGCTGATCACTACGAGGAGCGAGACCCAATGCCAGTAAAGAACCGTTTTGCAGAGTTGCAGGCAGAAATCACAGAATGGCGCCGTGATATTCACGCGCATCCCGAAATCCTGTTCGAAACGCATCGAACATCCGCGCTGGTCGCGGAAAAGCTCGAGGCGTTCGGGTGTGACGAGATCGTCACCGGAATTGGCCGCACAGGTGTGGTCGGGGTCATCAAGGGCAAAACTGATACGTCGGGCAAGGTGATTGGATTGCGCGCCGATATGGATGCGCTTCCCATTCTCGAGGCAACAGGTCTGGACTATGCCTCACAAACCGATGGGGCCATGCATGCCTGCGGTCACGACGGGCACACTGCGATGCTTTTGGGGGCTGCAAAGTACCTGAGCGAGACGCGGAATTTTGATGGCACTGTCGTTGTGATTTTCCAACCCGCAGAAGAAGGCGGCGGCGGCGGCAAGGAAATGTGTGATGACGGTATGATGGACCGCTGGAACATTCAGGAAGTTTACGGGATGCACAACTGGCCGGGCAAACCTGTTGGCGCATTTGCCATCCGTCCGGGGGCATTCTTTGCGGCCACCGACACCTTTGACATTGCGTTCGAGGGCAAGGGCGGCCATGCGGCCAAACCGCAGGAAACCGTCGACACCACTGTCATGACGGCGCAGGCGGTTTTGGCATTGCAAACCATTGCGAGCCGGAATGCCGATCCTGTGGATCAAATCGTTGTGTCGGTCACATCGTTCGAGACATCGTCAAACGCCTTCAACGTGATCCCGCAATCCGTCCATCTTCGTGGAACCGTGCGCACCATGAGCCCCGAAATGCGCGACCTTGCGGAAAAGCGTATTCAGGAAATCTGTGACGGGATCGCCGTGACGTTTGGTGGAACGGTGAATGTGGATTACCACCGCGGTTATCCGGTGATGGTCAACTCGGAAGCACAAACCGAATTTGCGGCGGACGTGGCCCGTTCGATCAGTGGCCAGTGTGACGATGCCCCGCTTGTGATGGGCGGCGAAGACTTTGCCTTTATGCTGGAAGAGCGTCCGGGCGCTTATATTCTGGTGGGTAATGGCGATACAGCCATGGTTCATCACCCCGAATACAACTTCAACGATGAAGCGATCCCTGCGGGCTGTAGCTGGTGGGCCGAAATCGTCGAACAGCGTATGCCTGCGGCGTGACAAAACAAAACCCAAGAGTGGCGGTGCCTCTCTTGGGTTGCTAAGCGTGTTGGGCGGATATCAGAGAATATCCAACACTTGTTCGGGTGGCCGCCCCAAAGCAGCTTTGCCATTTGCAAACACAATTGGGCGTTCGATCAGCTTTGGACATTTCGCCATTGCTTCGATCAGCGTCGCGTCGTCATCGTCCTTGTTCAGACCAAGTTCGCGGAAGGCGCTTTCTTTCGGGCGCATCATTTCGATCGCCTTCAGCCCTAAAAGATCCAAGGCCTCGCGAATTTCATCGGCTGTTGGGCTGTCCTCAAGGTATTTGCGCACGGTGACAGCGCCCTTGTCTTCGATCAGGGCAAGCGTCTGGCGTGATTTTGAACAGCGCGGGTTGTGCCACATCGTGATCATCGCCAATCCTTTCGTTTGCTTCCGACAGCATCGGCCAAATTGGCAAAGCCATCCCGTTCCAAAAGGGCATCAAGGCCGCGAACGACCTCTTCCGCAAGGGACAGGCCGCCGTAAACCAATGCCGTATAGAGTTGCACCGCCGAAGCACCTGCGCAAATTTTCGCATAGGCCTGTTCCGCGTTAGAGATGCCGCCAACCCCGATCAGGGGCAGCTTTCCGTCTGTCAGTTCAGACATGCGCGCAAGAACCCGCGTGGATTTTTCAAACAGAGGAGCACCTGACAGCCCACCGGCCTCGGCCTTGTGTTCCGAGCGCAGGCCGCTGCGGTCCAATGTCGTATTGGTGGTGATCACGGCGTCCAGTTGGGCCTCTGTGGCCACTTCGGCAATTTCTTCCAGTTCCGCGTCGCTCAGATCCGGGGCGATTTTCAGGAAGACGGGGATTTTTCTGTCCAGACCGTTACGTGTCTCCATGACCCCGGCGAGCAGAGCCGAAAGTGCGGCTTTGCCTTGTAGGTCGCGCAGTTTCTCTGTGTTGGGAGAGCTGACATTGACCGTTGCGAAATCAAGATATGCACCACAATGGCCCAACACCTTGGCGAAATCGCTGGCGCGATCCGTGCTGTCTTTGTTCGCCCCGAGATTGAGACCGATGACAGCATCCTTGGGACGTTGCGCCAAACGTGTGGCGATGGCTTCCATGCCGTCGTTGTTAAATCCGAACCGGTTGATTGCGGCTTGATCCTCTGTCAGGCGGAACAAACGGGGCTTGGGGTTGCCCGGTTGGGATTTGGGTGTCGCGGCGCCCACTTCGAAAAAACCAAAGCCCGCTTTGGCCAGCCCGTTCAGGGCCGTTGCATCCTTGTCAAAACCAGCGGCAAGACCGACGGGATTGGCAATCTCAATTCCCGCGATGCTGGTTCTGAGACGGTCTGACGTGATTGTTCCGGGGGCAGGGGCCACGCCCATCTGCAAGGCTTTGATTGCAAAGCCGTGCGCGGCTTCGGGGTCAATGCTGCGCAAGGCGCGCATGCCCAGGCTCTCGAGAAGTTTCATATGCCAAGCCCCGCAGGAAATTGATGTGTGCCATCTTCAAGCGGCAAAGGTTGGGCCCAAGCCACATCCTCAAGCCGCAATGTGCGATAGAGATGCGGAAACAATGCCCCCCCGCGAGAGGGTTCCCACTTCAATGCATCGCCCAGCTCGTCAGCTTCGAGACCCAGCAGGAACAGGTTCTCTTCGCCTGAAAAGTGTTTCGCAGCGGTTTCGGCCGCTTGGTCTGCGGTCGAGAAATGAACAAACCCATCCGCAATGTCGACAGGAGCGCCGGCGGTTTCGCCTTTTGCTCGCAATGCCGCCCATTCGTCGGCCCGGAATATCTTGAAAATCAGCATATCAGGGACATGCAACGCTGTAAGCCCAACGTCAAGCGACAGAAGTTTTGACTCGGAGGTAAAAACAAGGGAACCATAGCGTTATCGTCTGACATGAGGGGGAAGACCAATGATTAAAAAAATCCTTTCCGGCGCGGCTGCAATGGCCTTGATGGCTGGGGCTGCTCAAGCTGATTACAATTTGACTGTTTTACACACCAACGATTTCCATGCGCGGTTTGAACCCATAAGCAAATATGACTCGGGCTGTTCAGAAGACAGCAATGCCGAGGGCAAATGCTTTGGCGGATCAGCGCGCTTGATCACGGCAGTAGAAGCGGCCCGGGGACGTGCCGAAAACAGCATCCTTGTGGATGGCGGAGACCAGTTTCAGGGGACGCTGTTTTATACCTATTACAAAGGCAAAGTTGCCGCCGAGATGATGAACAAACTCGGATATGACGGCATGACCGTTGGCAACCACGAATTTGACGATGGTCCCGAGGTGCTGCGCGGGTTCATGGACGCAGTTGGCTTTCCGGTTCTCATGTCCAATGCGGATGTCACCAAAGAAGAGCTTTTGGCAGACGTTTTGCAAAAATCGACCGTGATTGAAAAAGGCGGCGAAAAGATCGGGCTTATTGGCCTGACGCCTCAAGATACGGATGAACTGGCCAGCCCGGGGCAAAACGTGACCTTTTCTGATCCTGTCGCGGCGGTTCAGGGCGAAGTGGACAAACTCACCGCGATGGGTGTGAACAAGATCATCGTTCTCAGCCACTCGGGTTATGGCGTTGATCAACATGTTGCGGCCAATACCACGGGTGTCGATGTGATCGTTGGCGGGCATGACAATACCTACCTGTCCAATACCAGCGACAAGGCCAAAGGCCCGTATCCCACAATGGTTGGCGGCACGGCCATCGTTCAGGCCTATGCCTATGGCAAGTTTCTGGGCGAGCTGAACATTGTGTTCAACGATGCCGGCGAAATCAAATCGGCCACAGGTGAGCCGATCATCATGGACGCTTCGGTTTCCGAGGACGCAGGCACAAAGGCCCGTATTAGCGAGCTGGCTGCGCCGCTTGAAGAAATCCGCCAAAAAGTGGTGGCCGCGTCCAGTGCGGCGATCATGGGGGATCGCAGCGTGTGCCGTGTCGAAGAATGCGCAATGGGCAATCTGGTTGCTGATGCCATGCTGGCCCGTGTTGCGGATCAAGGCGTGACAATCGCGATCACCAACTCGGGCGGGCTGCGTGCCAGCATTGATGAAGGCGACGTCACAATGGGTGAAGTGCTCACGGTGCTGCCTTTCCAGAACACGCTGTCGACCTTTGAAGTCTCGGGACAAGTGGTGATCGATGCGTTGGAAAATGGCGTGAGCCAGGTCGAAGACGTCAAAGGCCGGTTCCCGCAGGTGGCCGGACTGAAATTCACGTGGGATTCAACCAAGGCGCCGAACGAGGGACGTATCACCGAAGTTCTGGTTCAAAAGGGGGACGGCTGGATGCCGATTGATCCGGCAGCAACCTATACGTTGGTCTCTAACAACTATGTGCGCAACGGCGGCGACGGCTATAAAATGTTCCGTGACGCGGCAAATGCATATGACTATGGGCCTGACCTTGCGGATGTTACGGCCGAATTCATGGCGCAGAACATTCCCTATAGCCCCTATACGGATGGGCGCATTACACGCAAATAAGGCGACTTGCCGCCTGAGGCCCCTGCTGGAAAACTGGCGGGGGCTTTTTTATGGGGCACTCATGGACCATCCGCTTTTCGATCTGATCAACCAGAAAATCCTTGCGGCGCAGGAAGCTGGCGACTTTGACAATCTCGAAGGCGCGGGAAAACCCTTGCCGAAAGAAGACGATCCTGAAAACGCGATGCTGAATCGTCTTGTGCGTGAAAGCGGGGGCGCGCCCGAGTTTGTGTTGCTTAGCCGCGAAATGGCGCGTTTGCGCGCCGAATTGCGTGAAACCGATGACCGCACCCGCCGTCAGGACCTGTTGAAGGAAATGTCGATGATGGATGCGCGTCTTGAACTGGCCCGCAAAGGGTACCGCTAACCCCTAGTCGAGGTCCGGCCAAAGGGCTGGATCAAGTTGCGCGCAAAACGGTTCAAGCGCCTTTTCCATACGTTTCCAGCCGCCAACGGATTTGGTGTGCACCCCTTCCCGGACTTGGGCCGAGGATGCGGTCCGCACCAGCCCCGTGTTCTTTTCAGGTGCTGCCATCTCGGGAATCCAGTCCAGCCCACAGAAGGTTGCCATTTTGCGGCTGGCACTGTCTACGTCGGCCACAACCTCGGCATAGTCCATCGTCAGGATGTGATCGGGGAACAGTGTGCCCCAATGCGTCATATAGCTTTTGTAAAGATTGGCTTGATGCGCGATTGCGGTCAGATCAAACGAGAAACGCAGGCCCGTTGCCGGAAAATATGTGCGCCAGATCGACAACGCCACGTCTCTTGGATCCCGCGACAGGTGTAAGAAACGGGCTGTCGGAAACGCCTCGAGAAGAGGCCCGACATAGCGATAGTTTGACGGCATCTTGTCGATGAAAACCTGAGACTGCCGCGCATCATCTGGCAACTCTTTTCGATAGCTTTCTGCAAGGTGGGCGGGATCAGCGCCAGTGATCAGGGTCTCGGGTGTCAGAACCTTGCTTGTGCTTAACATCTCACCACAATTGGCGATATCAGGATGCGCAGACAAGATCATCTCGCTGAGTGTTGTGCCGGACCGTGGCAGGCCGATGACAAACAACGGGCGCGGTGTGTCATGGTCGCCTTGATCCATATTGACGGCGAAACCTTGCGGGTAGGCGGCCAAGATGGCGGACAGTTCGGCATCAGCGCCTTTGCGGTCATAAGGGTGTTCTTTGGCCAGCATCGCATTGCCACGTGCCAATGAAGGCGCGGCTTTTTCAAAATCCTTTGCCTGAAAAAACGTGTTGCCCAATGCCAGATGCAAAAAGGCCTGCCGTTCGTCTTTGGTGGGTAATTTGTTCATGGCCGCTTTGATGGCGGGCACCATGGCCAGGTTTTCTTCTGCTGTCTGGCTGTCGACCAGCCCCCGATAGGTCGGCCCGTCCAGCGGATCCATCTCGAGCACCCGTTTGTAGATGGCGTTAGAGTTGGCCAGACGCCCCATTTGCGACAGTTGGATCGCGAGGTATTTTTGCGCCCGCAGGTCACTGGGCGCCATTTCGACCGCCTTTTCCAAAGCGGCGAGCGCCTCCTCTGGCCGGTGGCGGCGGGTCAGGGGATCTGCGAGATTTACAAGCGCGGACGAATCTTGGGTCAGTTCGAAAAACCGTTCAAAATCTGCAATCGCGTCATCATCATTTTTTAGTTCGTCATGTGAGGTTCCACGCAGGCTCAACGCTTCTGCATGGTTAGGCACGGTTTCAAGAATGCGCGTTGTCGTTTCAATAACGTTTTGCGGTTGTCCGAGATGCATTTGCGCATTTGCTTTGAGTATCAAAAGCTGTGTTTTCTCGGCGCGTTTGGGTTCGAGTTTGGCAATCAGTTCCAGCGCCTTTTCACCTCGACCCGCCTGTATCAGAGCGCGCAACAGGTTGTCTTGCGTCGCGGGATCCCCCGGCGCCAGACCGAGGGCTTTGTTAAAGAAACTCACCGCCTGCGCAAAATTTCCGGCACGGGCATGGGCGGCACCTGCCGCATTTGCGAACCCGGGTTCTTTGGGGAATTTTTTCGCTGCAGCCATCGCGGTTTTGGCCGCCCCTGCAAATTGTCCGGCCTGCATCTGGCTGTTGATTTTTTCGAGGTGTTTCTGTGCCGGATTCATCTGGTTATCCCTTGTCCGCTATTTCTGGCCAGAGATCGGGGTCCAGTGCATCTGTGAAAGGTTGCAGATGTTTCTCCATCACGCGCCATCCGCCGACAGATTTTGTATGGACGCCTTCGCGTACCTGAACCACAGAAGCCGTGCGCACGCGCGCGGTGTTGCGTTCAGGCGATGCCATGTCTTCGACCCAATCAAGGGCACAAGCGGATGCCAGCGTATGGCTTGCGGCGTCCACGTCGGACACGATATCGCGATAATCAAGCGTGACAATGCGATCGCCGTAAACGGTTTTCCAATGATTCATATAGTGTTTATAGAGGTTTGCGCTGTGCGCCATGGATTTGAGCCCAAAAGTGAAATTCATCCAGCCACTTGGAAAGAAGCTGCGCCACATCGACAGGGCAACGTCGCGGGGGTCACGTTCGATGTGAATGATCGGCGCCTCTGGAAAGGCGTGCAGCAGGAACCCGACATAGCGATAGTTCGCGGGCATCTTGTCCACGAATGCTTGGGTGCCATCGGGCAGGGCAGGAAGACGCCCACGGAAGTCTTTTGCGTATTGCGCGGCTTCAAAGGGGGCGTCGGATTGCAGAACATCCGGCGACAATCGACCTGCAATCGGCAACTCGCCACAAGACGTGACATCGGGATGTGCCGACAGGATCATCTCTGTCAGGGTTGTTCCCGATCGGGGTTGGCCAACCACAAAAATGGGCCGTGGCAGAGCGGTATCACCCACTGCCGGAATTTCATCGCCCACGGGAAACAAGGATTTGATCTGTTCAAACTCGTCTTCGGCTTTGGCCGCATCATAGGGGCGGCTTTGCGCGGCGAGCGTGTTTGACGTCGCCAGAAACTTTGCAGCCTTTTCGAATTCTTTTTGCTGATACAGCAGATTGCCCATGCCAAGGTTCAGGAAAATCTGGGAAGGTGATTTCTTTGGAACCTTGGCAATCGCCGAACGCAATTGAGGTTCAAGCTTGGCATTGTCCGCTGCGGGCTGGGTTTTGATCAGCTCCGAATAGGCCTCTCCATGAAGAGGATCGGTGCGCAGCAAGGCATTGTATTGTGCAATGGATTCTTCAACGCGACCAAGTTCTGCCAAAAGCACCGCATGTCGATGCAAGGCGTTGATGTGGCCGGGGTGCAAGGCAAGCGCCTTTTCTACCACTTCCATCGCTTCTTCGTTACGATCTAGACGCGACAGGGGCAGACCCGCATTTGCCAAAGGATCGGGGTCTTTGGGGTTCAGGGCATGGGATTTTTCGAAATCCGCAACAGCGTCGAGGTCATTTCCAAGATCGGAATTGGCGATGCCACGCATGTTAAAGGCCAAAGCCATTTTTGGGTCAGCCTCGATGGCGTTGCTGGCATATTCCAGAACTTTTTCGGGCTGGGCCAACTGCGCATAGGATACCGCCTTGAAGTGCCACAAAATCGCGGAAGACCCGCGTTTGACCAAAAGTTTGTCAATCAAGCTGTTGGCTTTTGCGGTCTGGCCACAGCTCACCAGAGACTGGATCAGGTTGTTTTGAATATCCGCATCGCCGGGCTTTAGTTTGAGGGCTTTGGTGAAGAAGCCGACAGCGTCGCGGGGATTGCCGCTTTGGGCCAGAGCCATGCCAACCATATTTGCAAAATGGCCTTCTCGCGGAAACTTGCGGGTGGCTGTTTTCGCAGCTTTGGCGGCTGCCGCAAATTGCCCTGCATTCATGAGTTGCATGATTTTCTGGGCGAGGTGCTGCGGATTGTCTGCCATCGACGGCCCTTTTTGTATCTGTCTGGCCAAAGGCCTGTAATTTCGTCTTGGCCCGATTGGGCCTGCTGATAGGGTGTAACCATGTGTGGAAGATTTGCAATCACCTTACCCAATGACGCAATGGCGCAGCTGTTTTCCGCGGCGCCGGCAAATGATTTGCCTGACGTGCCGAATTACAACGTCTGTCCAACAACCCGGATTCACACGGTCCTTGGAGGAGAGAGCGGACGCCGTTTGGTATCTATGCGCTGGGGATTCTTGCCGCATTGGTACAAGGCAACGGATGATGGTCCCCTGTTGATCAACGCACGGGCCGAAACCATCGCAACAAAGCCGGCGTTTCGCGAAGCCTGTCGCCAACGGCGCTGTTTGATTCCGGTGACCGGTTTTTACGAATGGACCAAAGACGAGGACGGGGTGCGCTGGCCATGGTACATCCGTGCCGAAGGGCCGCTGGCCTTTGCCGGCGTCTGGCAGAGCTGGAAGTCCGAGGGTGAGACGATCGACTCTTGCGCCATCGTGACCACGGGTGCCAATCGCAACATGTCTGCAATTCATCACCGGATGCCTGTCATTGTCGGGCACGAAGACTGGTCTTTGTGGTTGGGTGAAGCGGGACATGGGGCTGCTGCCCTGATGACCGCGGCGCCCGAGGACCTTTTGTCATACTATCAGGTAGATCGTGCCGTGAATTCGAACCGCGCATCAGGGCCGGAATTGATCGACCCGTTGGACAGCAAGTGATTGTCAAATAATCCAAGTCATTGTTTCAGGCGTTCAAGTTGCGGAAGATAATGGACCCTTGCAGCGACGCTTGCCATGATGGACTCATCCCGATTTCCGGAAAAAAACGATGACAAAACCCAGCTATTACGCCCCGACCGGTGGTTTGCCTCCTCAAACACAAATCCTCACGGATCGTGCGATGTTCACCGATGCCTATGCGGTAATACCCAAAGGCACGATGAGCGATATCGTGACGTCCTTCTTACCGTTCTGGGAGGGCGCCAGATTCTGGGTGATTGCACGGCCCTTGTCGGGGTTTGCGGAAACCTTCTCGCAATACATTGCCGAAGTGTCACCGGGTGGGGGGAGTGATCGTCCCGAACTTGATCCCGATGCGCAGGCAGTGCTTTTTGTTGTGGAAGGCGAGATTGAACTGTCCATTAATGACGTTGTGCACAGGATGGGCGAAGGCGGATATGCCTATCTTCCTAGCGGGTGCAACTGGACACTCAAAAACAACGGCACGACGCCTGCACGGTTCCACTGGATCCGCAAGGCGTATGAAGCGGTGGAAGGCCTTGAAAAACCCGAAGCCTTTGTGACCAACGAACAGGACATCGAACCTTCGTGGATGCCTGATACCAACGAAACATGGGGCACAACCCGCTTTGTCGATCCTGCGGATTTGCGCCATGACATGCACGTGACCATTGTGACCTTTAAACCGGGGGGCGTGATCCCGTTTGCCGAAACACATGTTATGGAACACGGTCTTTATGTGCTTGAAGGCAAAGCCGTCTATCGGCTCAATCAGGATTGGGTCGAGGTCGAAGCCGGAGATTACATGTGGCTGCGCGCCTTCTGCCCCCAAGCCTGCTATGCGGGGGGGCCTTCGAATTTCCGCTACCTTTTGTACAAAGACGTCAACCGGCACGTCAAACTGCGCTGAGGCTGTGCATCAGAGGGCAAGCGCCCCGTCGGCCAAGACTTCTGATATGACACATCACAAAAATGCGCTGGCCTTTCCCGGATAAACTGGCTGAATACAGGTTCAGGACCGGAGGCGCAGATGACAGACCGCAAGATTCGTATCTTTCTCAACGGCTTTGGCCGGATTGGCCGCACCCTTTTGCGCATTCTTGCACAGGGGCGCCATACCGATATCGAGATCGTTGGGATCAATGATATCGAGCCACTGGAAACATGCGCCTATCTCTTTGAATACGATAGCGTTTTTGGCACTTATCCCGGACAGGTCGAGGCCGGCGATGGCGCGATTGTTATCGATGGGCTGCGGATACCCTTCCATGATGTGCGCGACCTTCGAGAATTGGATCTTGCGGGTGTTGATGTTGTTCTGGAGTGTACCGGAATGGCAGGCGCGCGCGCTGTGGCCGAGCGGGGATTGCAGGCCGGTGCAGAGGCCGTTTTGATCTCGGGACCGGCCGAGGAAGCGGACAAAACCCTTGTCATGGGGGCGAACGAAGACCTTCTGGGATCGCACAAGATCATTTCGAACGCGTCGTGCACAACGAACGCTTTGGCCCCGTTGCTCAAACTGCTCGACGCCGAATACGGGTTGATCAGCGGGCATATGACAACGGTGCATTGTTATACCGGCAGCCAGCCGACCGTGGACAAACCGCGCGGGGATCTGGCGCGTTCGCGGGCTGCGGCGCTGTCCATGGTGCCCACCACAACCAGCGCTGGCCGGTTGATCGACAAGGTGCTGCCGGACATTGCCGGACGGGTTCTGGCGCGCGCGATCCGCGTGCCCACGGCCAGTGTTTCGGCCATTGATCTTACAATTCAGACGGACGGGCCGACCACGGTTGACGGTGTGAACACCCTGTTGAAATCCGAAGCGGCCAAGGCCCACTTGCTGGGATGGACCGAGAAACCCTTGGTCTCGACCGACCTGCGGGCCCGACCGGAGTCTCTGATCGTGTCGGGGCGGGAGACCTCGGTCTCGGTGGGTGGGCTTTTGCGCGTCTTTGGCTGGTATGACAACGAATGGGGGTTTTCAAATCGCATGCTGGACATGGCCCGCCTGATGGGACGCCGCTAAAGCGGCCAGAACACCAGGATGGCAGGGACGGATACGGCAACGACCAGAACCTCCAACGGTAATCCGATCCGCCAGTAGTCACCAAAGTGGTATCCCCCCGGCCCAAGGATCAGCGTGTTGTTCTTGTGTCCGATCGGGGTCAGGAAGGCCGACGATGCGGCCACAGCCACAGCCATCAGGAACGGGTCAGGGGACACACCCAACGACGATGCCATCTGGATGCCGACGGGGGCTGCCACAATTGTTGTGGCGGTATTATTCAACACATCCGACAGCGTCATGGTAACAAGCATCAAAACAGTCAGAACCGCCCATGCCGGCATTCCGCTTGTCAAACTGACCAGCGAATTGGCGATCAACTCGGTGCCACCGGCGTCTTCCAAGGCAGCCCCAAGCGGAATCATGGATCCCAACAAGACAACCACCGGCCATTCAATGTGATCATAGAGTTCGGATATGGGAACAATCTTGGTGAGGACATAAGCGACGACCACCATGCCCAAGGCGATTGGCAGATAAATTAGGCCAATCGAGGCCGCAGCAACCGCAGCCACAAACAGGCCAATCGCAAGCCAGACCTTTTTGTTGTCGGTTACAACATATCCCTTGTCGGCAAGCGGCAGACATCCCAGCCATTCCGTCACGTCCTGACCGCGGTCTTTTGGCACCAGCAACAAGAGGATGTCACCCGTGCGAATTTCGGTACGTCTGACATGACCTGTCAGCCGTTCACCCCCGCGGGATATCCCCATGAGAATCGAGTTGCGACGCCATGCCAGCCCAACCCCTTGGGCCGTCTTGCCTGTGATACGGGCATTTTCCGGCACCACGACCTCAATCATATCAAGGCCTTCGCCGGCGGCCTTTAGGTGTTCTTCGCGTTTTTCATCCGAGAAGTTCAGCTTCAACGCCTGCCGGAATTCGTCCAAGGCATCAGGGGCGCCGTCAATAATCAGCGTATCATTCGCTTCAAGGCGCACATGACGCGCGGCGCCATACCGACGCTGGCCGTTTCGGATCAGACCCAACAGGGCGACATCGGCATCGTCTGCCTCGGGTTGTAATTCCGCCAGACGCTTTCCGATTTGTTTGCTTTCGCTCGGGATGGTCAGCTCTGCAACATAGCTGTCGCCTTCGGACACCGATTTGCCCGCATCTTCGCGCGCTGGGATCAACCGCCAGCCGATCAGGGCGACAAAAGCCAGCCCTGCAATGGCCGTGATGCCCCCGACCGGCGCAAAGTCGAACATCTTGTATGGCTCGCCGATCGATTTCTCACGAATGGACGCAATGATGATATTCGGCGGTGTGCCTATCAAGGTCGCCATCCCGCCAAGAATGGTGGCAAAGGACAAAGGCATCAGGGACAAAGACGGAGAGCGACCCGCCTTGCGGGCGGTCTGGATATCGACCGGCATAAGAAGCGCAAGCGCAGCCACGTTGTTCATAAAGGCCGAAAGAATGGCACCCACGGCCCCCATCAAGGCAATATGGCTGCCAAGGCTGCGGGCGCTGTCGACCAAGGTTCGCGTGATCAGGAAAACCGCGCCCGACCGCATCAATCCGGCAGAGACAACAAGGACCAGCGCCACAATGATCGTGGCGGGGTGGCCGAAACCGCTAAAGGCATCGTCCACTTTGACGACCCCCAGAACCACCCCCAAAAGAAGTGCCGAGAACGCCACAAGATCATACCGGAACCGCCCCCACAACAAGAGGGCGAAAACGCCACCGAACAGAGAAAACAGAATGATTTGGTCAGTTGTCATAAGGCACCTTTTACGCTTGGACCTACACAAACCCATAAGTCGGGGCAGGGCAAGAAGTGTCCGAAGGCAATATTTTTCCCTGAAATTGATATGTCACCGGATTTTCCCCCAAGACATGATGTCCGGCTTGGTTGCAGCCAACCGTTGCCTTGCGCTATACGAGGCGAAATATTCTTAACAGATGGGGCGCGTACACATGGCCGGCCACAGTAAATGGGCAAATATTCAGCACCGCAAAGGGCGTCAGGACGCCGCGCGGTCAAAACTGTTCTCGAAGTTGTCGAAAGAGATCACCGTGGCCGCCAAGATGGGCGACCCGGATCCGGAAAAGAACCCGCGTTTGCGCTTGGCCGTAAAAGAAGCCAAATCGCAGTCTGTCCCAAAGGACGTGATTGATCGCGCCATCAAGAAATCGACGGCTGGTGAAGGCGACGATTACGAAGAAATCCGTTACGAAGGTTACGGCCCCAACGGTGTTGCCGTGATTGTCGAAACAATGACCGACAACCGCAACCGTACCGCATCGACAGTGCGTTCTACCTTTGCAAAGACCGGTGGCAATCTGGGTGAAACCGGGTCTGTGGGGTTCATGTTCGAACGCAAGGGCGAAGTGACCTATCCCGCTACCGTCGGCGATGCGGACACCGTTTTCGAAGCTGCAATTGAAGCAGGTGCCGAGGATGTTGAAAGCTCTGAAGAGGGGCACATCATCTGGTGCCTTGATACCGATCTGAACGATGTGTCTAACGCTTTGGAAGCGGCTTTGGGTGAATCCGAGTCAACCAAGCTGGTCTGGAAGCCGACCACCACAACAGAAATGGATCTGGAAGGTATGCAAAAGCTGATGAAGCTGATTGATGCCTTGGAAGATGATGACGACGTCCAGCGCGTCACCGCAAACTTTGAAGCATCTGACGAGGTTATGGAGCAACTCTAACCTTCGAAAAGAGCGCCGAGACATCAAGCCCTGACCTATTGGTCGGGGCTTTTTTATGGTGCAGAGATCACGCCTGCCGATATCAAAAGGTCATTTGGCGGATACCACAGGCCGTCACTGGATTGCTCAAACATCCGGCCCAGAAAAACGGGGCTTACGCCCTGATTTCGGAAAAACTCCACATCCTTTGCCTGCTCGCGTGCGATATCAACCGAGGGCAGAGTGTTTCCAAACAGGACCGCATATTGGTGAAAGCCCAAGCGGGCATCGGGGGAAAGGGCGCGCGGTGTGCCCGCAATGAAAATAAGCGTGCAGGCCGAACTGCAATCCGAAACCACCCGCGTTCCCAAACCGGCCTTCAGGATCAGCCGGGCAACGCCGCGCGCCTCGTAAATATGTCCTCCGGGGCTTGTGAGGACAAGCGTTTCGATTGAGGGCGTTTCGTCCAGAAGCGCGCGAATACGTTTGGTCAGGCCAAATGTAATCTCACCTGCAAAGACAAGGTCCCTGCCGTTCTCCGCAACGGTCAATGAATAGGTTTCGCGGCGAAGGCGTTCTTCCTGATCTGCATAGGATTCCAGCTCGGGTGGTGTCAGCGCGGCAAGTATCACCCCCCACCAGAGGGTGAAAGAGAAGCCCGCGATAAACAGAAGCGCGAGATACCCGCCCCAGACTGCGCTCATGCTGCCGTGGCTGCGCAAGTGCGTCTCCGTCGCGCGGTTGAACCCCGTCAGTTGCAAGAGAAAGACAACAAGGTCGGCAGCCAAAAAGGGAAGCAACGCCCATATCAAGGGATAAGGCCAAAACCCAACCAGCCACAGCCCAAGCCAGATCACCCCGCGCGGCGCGACGATAAAGACAAACATAGACTGGGCAAGGGGTAATTTGCCCTCAAGAAACGCGCGTATCCGAGACATGCCTTAACACATGGCAGGTCTTTAGCTGCGAGGCAAATGAACCCGCGCTGTTTTGCGAACGGCTCGGGTCAGAGGGTCTATCGCGGTGCGCAACAGGCGGCTGCTTTGCCAGAAAAGCGGCGTGTCAAAGGGGGTGTCAGGGATCAAGGGAACCAGACGTCCGGTTTCAATATGCGCCTTTACCAAGGGCTCTGGGTTCATGCCCCACCCAAGGCCCAGAAGGCTGGCGTCAACAAACCCCTGCGATGACGGAAGACCGTGGCTGGGCGGGGTGATCTTGCGTCCCAATTGCCTTTGCATCCAGCTGGCTTGCAATTCGTCCTTTTGATCGAACCGCAGCATGGGGGCCTGCTTTAGGGCGTCTATCGTGACCCCCTGCGGGAAGAATTGTGCGTGGAAATCAGGGCTGCATGTCGCCACATAGCGCAAAACCCCAAGAGGAACGCTGTCGCAGCCAGAGACCGGGCGGGCATGGGATGTGATGGCGGCCACCACCTCTCCACGGCGCAACCACTCGGCGGAAAAATCCTGATCATCTACGATCAGGTCAAACAAAAGGCCGGGCACTTCGGCCAGTGCGGCCAAGACCCAAGTGGCAAGGCTGTCTGCTGTCACGGCAATCCGTAAACGGCTTTCGGCGGTGGGCACCATCGCCCCCAGATCTTTGGCAAGTTGCCCCTCAAGAAGGCCGACATGCTCTATATGGGCCGCAAGACGGCGTCCCGCATCAGTACCGGTACAGGGCTGACCACGGTTTACTAGCAAGGTTCCAGCCTGGTCTTCCAGTGCCTTCAGACGTTGAGATATAGCAGAGGGGGTGACGCCCAATTCCGTTGCCGCTGCTTCGAACGAGCCGTTGCGTAAAATCGCGGCCAAGGCGTGCATCTGAGCATAATCCAGTTTCATTAGAAAAATTAATCCAAGGTAAGATTGATTAATTTGTGTAACCTTGTGCAGCTTTGTATGCAAGGCCGTGACACCTAAGCTGGAAAGTACAATTCATGACACAAGCCTTTACCGCCGGATTTTTGTTGGGGTTTTCTCTGATCATGGCAATCGGAGCGCAGAATGCGTTTATCTTGCGTCAGGGGCTGCGTGGTGAATATGTGCTGCCGTTGGTTTTGACCTGTGCCATGTCCGATGCGCTGTTGATCACCGCGGGTGTCTTGGGGTTTGGCGTTCTTGTGGAAGCTTATCCGGACGCGGTGAATTATGCGCGTTGGGGTGGCGCAGCCTTTCTGATTGTCTACGGAGCCATGAGTTTTCGGGCCGCTTCGGCCGGTGGTGAAGCTCTTGAAGATACAGGAAAAACCGTGCCGAGTGTTTGGGCCGCGTTGGCCACCTGTTTGCTGCTGACATGGGCCAATCCGCATGTGTATCTGGACACTGTGGTTTTGTTGGGCGGGATTTCCTCGCAGTATGCGCCGGCATGGGGCTTTGGGCTTGGGGCTGTTCTGTCGAGCTTTGTTTTCTTTTTCTGCCTTGGCTATGGCGCGCGCCTTTTGCGGCCGTTTTTCACAAGCCCGCGTGCCTGGCAGGTTCTCGATGTTGCAGTCGGCCTGACGATGTGGGCCATTGCGCTCAAGCTGATCTGGATGTGATCGCCGCTTTTCGTCGCGTTTGCCCGCGCCGTGCGTTTGTCGGGAACAGACCAACACGTTTTTCGATCTTCCGTGATCTTTAACCTGTTGTGTATCTCGACAACCCGTGCCCAAGCGGTGTTAATGCCTGCATGAACCAGAGCGATACAACACGGCCCGTCATGGGTGTTTTTTGGATGCTGATCACAGGCCTTTGTTTTGTGGCTGTGACGGCGCTCGTCAAATATCTTGGGCCCCGTGTACCCGCCGCAGAGGCCGCTTTTCTGAGGTATCTTCTGGGGTTGGTGTTTTTGCTGCCCATGATCCGGCCCATTCTGAATGCCCGCCTCACACGTCGTCAGGTGGGATTGTTCGGCCTTCGGGGCGTCGTTCATACGCTTGGTGTGATTTGCTGGTTCTATGCCATGACCCAAATCCCGATCGCGGAAGTCACTGCAATGAACTATCTGTCTCCGGTCTATGTGACCATCGGGGCGGCCCTGTTTTTAGGGGAAAAGCTGGCCACACGCCGTATCCTTGCGGTGGTTGTGGCTTTGGTGGGGGCATTGATCATCCTGCGCCCCGGTTTTCGCGAAGTGAATTCGGGTCATATGGCGATGTTGTTCACGGCGGTTATGTTCGCCGTCGGTTATCTCATTGCAAAGGTTATGAGCGATGAAGTGAGCCCTGTGGTCGTTGTGGGGATGTTGTCGATCACGGTGACAATCGGGCTGGCGCCTGTTGCTGCTGCGGTCTGGGTCACGCCAACCTTGGGGGATCTGCTGATCCTGTTTGGTGTGGCCTGTTTCGCCACTGCGGGGCATTTCACGATGACGCTTGCTTTTGCCGCGGCTCCGATCACTGTGACCCAGCCCGTGACCTTTCTGCAATTGGTCTGGGCGGTGCTTCTTGGGTGGCTGGTCTTTGCTGAAAGTGTCGACATCTACGTTGTGGCCGGCGGATTGATTATCATCGGCTCGATCAGCTTTATCACGTGGCGAGAGGCGGTTCTGAAACGCCGGCAGGTCACGCCAACTGTCAACGCCACCAAAGTTTAAACGCTGAGCCTGCGCTGCGGGGGTATGAATTTTCGGTCTGGTATTTTTATTGATTGACTGATCAATCAATAAAAAATTATCCTGTCGAAAATGGACCTGGGACGGATCAATGCCAAAAACCGGAATGGAACCCTTGCGCCGCGCCGCGCTTGTTGATGCTGCGATTATTGAGATCGGGGCCGCACGGTCTCTGGACGTGACCGTAGCGCAAATTGCGCGCCGCGCAGGGATGAGCAGCGGTTTGGCTCATCACTATTTCGGCGGCAAAGACCAGATGCTTCTGGCGGCCATGAAACAAATCCTGTCAGAGTTTTCGCAGAAGATGTGCGCGGGCTTACATCAAGCGAAAACGCCACGTGAACGGCTTGAGGCGGTGGTGCATGCGAACTTTGCCGATCATGTTTTTGATCGCAGCAAGACAAGTGCATGGCTCAGCTTTTACGGGTTGGCCCAAAGCAATGATCAGGCGGCGTATTTGATGCGCATATACCAACGCCGGTTGCGATCAAATTTGCTGTTTGACCTGAAAACCCTGACCCCGTGCGCCGACGAAATCGCGGCCGCGCTGGGCGCGCTGATTGACGGGGTTTACCTCAGAGCGGCGCTTACAGGAGCCGGCCCTGATCCCAAAGCGTCAGAAACTGTTTTGATGACCCTGAATGCCCTGCTTGGAGACACGCAATGAACAAACCGAATATTCTGATTTTTATGGTGGATCAGCTAAACGGCACCTTGTTTCCCGATGGGCCGGCAGATTGGTTACATGCGCCGAACCTCAAAAAACTGGCCGCGCAATCCACGCGGTTTCAAAATGCCTATACGGCAAGCCCCCTGTGTGCACCGGGACGGGCCAGCTTCATGTCAGGGCAATTGCCCAGTGCCACCCGTGTCTATGACAATGCGGCCGAGTTTGCGTCGTCGATCCCGACATATGCACACCACTTGCGGCGGGCCGGTTACCAGACCTGTTTGTCAGGAAAGATGCATTTCGTCGGGCCGGATCAGTTGCATGGTTTCGAAGAACGCCTGACCACTGATATTTACCCGCCAGATTTTGGCTGGACGCCGGACTATCGCAAACCGGGCGAGCGGATCGAATGGTGGTATCACAATATGGGCTCTGTAACGGGCGCCGGTGTTGCCGAGATTTCCAACCAGATGGAGTTCGATGACGAAGTGGCCTATCACGCGACGCGCAAGGTTTATGATCTGGCGCGCGGGAAAGATGAACGCCCGTGGTGTCTCACGGTGAGTTTTACCCATCCCCATGATCCTTATGTGGCGCGGCGCAAATACTGGGATCTTTATGAAGAGTGTGAACATCTTCAGCCAACGGTCCCCGCCATTCCTTATGAAGATCAGGACACGCATTCAAAGCGGATTTTTGACGCCAACGACTGGCGCTCTTTTGAGATTACAAACGACGATATCCGTAAATCCCGACAGGCCTATTTCGCGAATATCTCGTATCTTGATGACAAGATCGGCGAGGTGCTGGAAGCATTGGAAAGCACACGGCAGGAAGCCATCATTCTTTTCGTCAGCGATCATGGCGACATGTTGGGGGAACGAGGTCTGTGGTTCAAAATGTCTTTCTATGAGGGATCTGCGCGTGTGCCCTTGATGGTGTGTGCCCCGCAAATGGCACCGGGTCTTGTCACGACGCCGGTCAGTAACATCGATGTCTGTCCAACACTGTGCGATCTGGCGGGGGTGAGCATGGAAGAGGTGATGCCGTGGACCAGCGGCGAAAGCCTTGTGCATTTGGGGCAGGGAGGCGAACGCACCAGCCCTGTCGCGATGGAATACGCCGCCGAAGCCTCTTACGCGCCGATGGTGTCGCTGCGCTATGGAAAATGGAAATACAATCGCTGTCTTCTGGATGAGGAGCAATTATTCGACCTTGAAAACGACCCTCACGAGCTGACCAACCTCGCGACCGTGGACGCGCATCAAGGCACGTTGCAAACGCTTCGCGCAAAATCAGAGGCACGGTGGGACCTTGAACGGTTCGATGCCGACGTCCGTGAAAGTCAGGCGCGCCGGTGGGTGGTCTACGAAGCCTTGCGGCAGGGCGGATATTTTCCTTGGGATTATCAACCCTTGCAACAGGCGTCCGAGCGGTACATGCGCAATCACATGGACCTCAACGATGTTGAAGAAAACCAGAGGTTCCCGCGCGGTGAGTGACGCTTAGGTCTTGGGCGAAACGATGCGCAGAAAAAGGCGGCGCGGCAGATAGCGTCCAAAGCGAAACAGCCACGAAAACGGGGCAGGGAAAGCCGTAGAAACCCTGCGCCTGCGTATGGCTTTGACGACATGTTCTGCGGCCTGTTCGGGTGATTGCAGAAAGGGCATGTCAAACGTGTTCTTTTCCGTCAGCCGCGTCTTGATGAAGCCGGGGTTTACGACACGGACCCGCAAGTTGGTTTTGCGAAAATCGGCCTCGAGGTTTTCCCCAAGGTGCATCAACGCGGCCTTGGATGCGCCATACCCGATGGCACCGGGCAACCCCGAATAGCCCGCCAAAGACCCGATAAGCACGATCGTGCCAGAGTCTCGCCGCTTCATGTTGGGAACAAGGCGGCCCAGAACCCTGAGCGCGCCCATGAAGTTGCTGTCGGCCATGGCTTCAGCGCTGTCTGCGTTCCAGTTCAGCGCCGACATCGGATCATACTGACCCACGCAATAAATCATGCCGTCGACCTCGCCCAGCTGGGTAGTGGCCGTGGCGACGTCTTTAGACGAGGACACATCCATTACAACGGCGGTTGCATTTGAAAGGTCTTGCGTCAAGGTTTCAAGGCGTTGGGCATTTCGGGCAGACACAATGAGTTCGGCCCCCAACCCGTCGAGGTGAAGCGCCAAAGCCCGCCCCAAACCTTCGCTTGCGCCAACAATCCACCAGGTTTTGCCTTCGAACATATCAGTTTCCAGCAGGGCGCATTGTGGCGGTCAATTCGGCCACTTTGATGCCGAATTTGCGTAATTCCGAACGGTTGAGCAACGTGCCGTTCTCCATCAGATACAACCAGTCGGTCACGTCCAGAACATGACCGCCTGCATTTTCGGGAAGCCGGATGCGATAGGTCATCGATAGGGTTGCGCCGGAAACCTGTCCTTTGGCAAGGCCGATAATATCATCGGCGGTGGCCGTAAAATGGCCGTCTTCTTTCAAGGTCAGGTTCCACAATCGTTGTTGGGTGCCCCCATTGGCATAGGTGAAGTTTTCGGCCAGCGTGCCCGTGTTTCCATCCCAGGTTCCATGCATCTCGGCCACAAATCTCGAGACCATGCGCCCGCGCAGATCATGGATCATACCCTCAGAGATGATCGGGCCGCTAAGATGGGTTTTCATGTCAAATTCCGGCGCGGTCCCACCATAGTGAGACGGGCGTTGGCTTTTAAAGCCGAACCCCGGGCGCAGGATGGATAATGCCAGCAGAACCAATAGGATAATAAGAAACAGTTTCATGGGTACGAGACCTCTTTGGGCATACGAAGAACAAGGGCAATGGCGACAAATTTCACAAGGCAGGGCACCACGGCATAGGCGAAGCCAAGCGCATTGAGCGCTTGAACCGAGTTGTTTGAGCCGGGTTGAAATCCGGCCAGATCAAGCAGCGGCAACAAGGTTGCAGCGGCCAAAGCAAGGGCGAGCTTGCCAGCGAAAAACCAAAGACCAAATGCCTGTCCCGCCTGAAGACCCGCGCGTTCCAGCGTGGATGAAAACAGGACGGGCAGGATGACCATATCGGCCCCGAGTGCGGCACCTGATCCGATGCACACCAAAGCAAACGCAAAAGCATCCCCTGATTGAAGCAGGGCCGCCCAGAAAAAGCACAGGATTGCCAACGCCATCGCAGGCAAAAGAACCTGCCGCACACCAAATCGACCACACAGATGTGTCCAGACCGGAACAGACAGGCCCGCCGACACAAAAAACAGCACCAGAAACGCGCCTGACATTCCGGTCAGGTTCAGTCGGTCTTCAACAAAGAACAGGAACAGGGTCGACGTCATCGCAACCGGCAAGGCGTTCACCAGCGCGAGAAGCAAAAGATAGCTGCTGCCCGATTGGCGCAGGCCCGAAAACGTCAGCTTGCCTGCCTTGGTGCTGGCACTGGTCCAAAGCGGGCGTGCCATGTGCCAGACGATCATGCAAAGCACCGCAAGGGAAACGCCAAATGCAGCATATCCGCTGGTGCCGGTGAGCGCCGCAAAGATGATCGGGGCCAGCGCCGCCAGAATAACGCCGATCAAAGCGCCAGCCTCGCGAAACCCTGCAAGCCGGATCATCGATCCATCGTTTTGCGCCAGGGCGGTGCTTTGGCTGTAAAACAGGATCGCGCCAAGACTGTAGGAGGTGAAAAGTAAGATCAGGGTGAGGCTGACCCAAAGCACAGGCTGGATCAGCGGAGGCACCGAGAACAACAACAAGAAGCCCGTTCCCATGCCCAATGTCGCGAGGGCTGCAAACGTCGCATTTGCAGAAGGAAACCGGTCTACAAACCACCCGAGCAGCGGGTCCTGCACGAAATCCATCACGCGCAAACCAATGAGCAACGTGCCCACAACCGAAAGGCTCAGACCCAGTTCTGTTGTGGCAAATCGCGGCAAGTGGATATAGAGCGGCAGGCTGGCCGCAGCCAACATCATCGAAAAAAGGGCGACGCGCGGGTACATTACTGTCCCTTCAACCTCGGTCCAAGGCGGGCAATCCGGCTGTCGCCGGACAACCAGATTCCAAGGAACCTTTTCTGGATGTTCTGAAAGCCGAGATCACACAGCCTGATGCTGTTTTGATAGAGGCTCAGCCTGTTCGGAGAAGTCGACACCGCGACCACGCGATCACCGGGTTTGACCTCGCGGTAACAGTCAGCCAGCGCGGTTTGAAGTGCCGGCGTGTCATTGCGCGTGCCTTCGACGCGGATGATCTCTTTCATCGTGGCCTCTAACAGTTGGCCCTTTGCAAAACCACGGCGGTACGTCAGTTCAAGCGCCATCGGCGCGTTCCATTCAAAAGCCTGCGCTTTGGGCGTGAATACAGCCGCCTCGTAAATGGGCACGCCGAGCCAACGAATGGTCGCCTCGCCCAGACGTTCAGCTTCCCCCAGACCGGCCCGCTCGAGATCGGGCCGCGCATGTCCCAGCGTGGGAAGTGCGAGTGCAAGCGCTGCGATCAGGAGCCCTTTACGCATGAGCCAATTCCACTTGCACCACATCGGTCTGGCCGACGGCAAATGTGCCCGCACAGAGCTCAAGATAGTATTTCCAGTTTCGCTGAAAGGACGAGTCATGCCCCAAGCCCGCGATTTTCGGGGCCATGGCATTCAGCCGTTCGGCCCAAATCCGGCAGGTCCGCGCATAGTCCTGGCCAAATGCAAAGTTGTCTTTGACCACCAGCCCCGATTTTGCAGCCTGATCCCGTATTTGTTGCGAGGACAGAAGCATCCCACCGGGGAAGGTGTATTGGCGTATATAGTCAGAGTTGCGCCGGTAAGTCTCGAAGTAGGAATCTTCAACGGTGATCGCCTGAATGACGGCGCGCCCGTTTTGAGCAAGGCGTTCTTTCAGCATGCCGAAATAGGTGGGCCAGTACTTCTCGCCGACCGCTTCGATCATTTCGATGCTGACGATGTTGTCGAACGTGCCATCGGTTTTGCGATAGTCTTGCAAACGGATGTCGGCCCGCCCGTCAAGGCGTGCATCCGCGTAACCTTTCTGGCTTGGCGAAATTGTAATACCTGTCACATGACGGCCCTGTTCGGCAGCGCGTTCCGCGAACCCGCCCCAGCCGCATCCGATTTCAAGAACGCCTTCGCCGTCGCCCAAGCGATCCAGAATACGGTCGTATTTGCGGTTTTGTGCCCGTTCGAGATCATTGTCCCCTTTTGCAAACAGGGCTGACGAATAGGTCATGCCCGAGTCGAGCCAAAGTTGGTAAAACTCGTTGCCCACATCGTAATGGGACCGGATATTGCGCGATGATCCACGTACCGAGTTGCCTCGCAGGATACGGTCAACCGCGCGGAATTTCAGAGTGTTAAGCAGGCCGGGACGTGCGAAGGTGCCCAATGCATCGCGGTTCTTGAGCGCCACAGTGATCAGGGTTTCGATCGATGGGGAATCCCAGAGACCGGCCACATAGGTCTCGCCAAAGCCGACATCTCCACGGGCCGCGATGGCCGTGATCGCGGACCAGTCGTTGATCTGCAACTCGGCTTGCGGCGATCCGGTGCCAAAGTCGTGAATTTCGCCTTCCGGTGTCAGCACCCGCAAGCTTCCATGGCGCAACCCTTCACACGTGTTAAGGAAATCGTGCTTCAAGTGTTTGGTAATGAATTTCATGAGCTGACCTCTTGCTTTGGCGGGGTGGGGCGGGGCGTAAACGGCGCGCCTTTCAGTTTCAGGATAAGAGCTTGCCAGTGGATCAGGGCAAGAATGCGAATGGCCCATGCGGGGCGACGTATTCCGGACCACAGCAGCCCGAGATTTCCAAGGCGCGTCCGCTTGCCCGAAAGGGTTGCAATGACCCCTTCCGACCCGTTTCCGTGTTTGATGTGGATCGCGATTTTTGAGGGTCGGATATCAAAACGAAAGCTGTAGGTGCCCGCAACCTTCTGGAAGGGCGAGACGTGAAACACCTTTTGTGCCTCGATCTGGTCCTCTGGTGTGAGGGGGGCAAAATCGGGCAAGTGACAAAGATAGCTGTGCCTGTCTCCAAAGGTGTTGTTCACTTCGGCAATCACGGCCAGAACGTCTTGGTTCTGCATCGCGATCCAGAAGCTGACCGGATTGAAAACATGCCCGAGGACCGTGGGTTGTGTCAGCAGCAAAACCTGCTTGTCACCGTCTATGGCAAGGCCTGCCTTGGTGAACACCTCGACGGCCCAGGCAAGGCCTCTGCCGTCGCCTCGGGTTCCGCCGTGGTTGCGGTCATGAACAGAGGCAAGGTTGAACCGGTTGCGCGAAAACAGGGCGGGGCCCTGACGCTCGGTCGGGTCGATCAGCACATAGTCGATGCCATAGGTGAACCGATGCCCGACCGCGCCCTTGCGAATGTGGGTTGTCGTACCCGCGATATGTTCCGGCCAGAAAGTCATGCGGCGATGCGGGTTTTGAGGGCATCCATTCCGCGTGCCACACGGGCGGCGCTGGCAAATCCATCTTCGTGAAAGCCGTTGCGCAACCAAGCGCCGGTGAACCATGTGGCGTTGGCGCCTTGCATGCTGGCGATTTTGGTCTGGGCGCGCATCGCGGCCCGATCAAATATCGGATGACGGAAGGTGTTCACGTCATAAATCATGTCATCCCGAACGGTTTTCGTCGGGTTCAGGGAAATGAACATCGGATCGCTTTCCGGGATATTCTGAAGGCGGTTCATCCAGTAGGTCACGCCAACGGCAGGGTTCTGGGGGCTGCCGGACGTGCGATAGACCCAGCTGCTCCAACAGGCGCGGCGTGCCGGCATCTGGTCCATGTCGCGGTGCAGGATGACTTCGTTGTCCTGAAAGCGAACATCGCCCAAGGCCTGTTTCTCGTCAGCGGTCGGCTGGGCCAAAAGGCGCAACGCCTGATCCGGATGACAGCCAAAGATAACCTGATCAAACCGCTCGGCCCCAAACCGTTCTGTCTGGATCGTGGCCCCGAACCCGTCACGGATCACCGTCTGAACCGGCGTATCGTCGCGCATCCGGCACCCCAAGGTTTCAAGACGCGCTGTGAGGCGGCGAACGTACTCGATGCTGCCCCCTTTAACGGTCCACCATTGGTGCTGTTTGCGCGACAAAAGAGAATGGTTGGCAAAGAAACGCACCAGCGTGCGGGCGGGAAAATCGCGAACGCCCTCGGTCGGGGTCGACCAGATCGCGCCACAGATGGGCAGCAGATAAAACCGTTCGAACCAGTCCCCCAGGCGCAGTTCTTTGACCAGATCTGCGATGGTCACATCATCGGATTTGGCCACTTCCTCTGCGCGCGCATTGAACGTCATGATATCGCGTACCATCCGGTAAAATTCCGGCCGCATCAGATTGCGCCGCTGCGCGGTCAGCGCGTTGATGCTGTAAAGGGCATACTCCAGAGCTCCGTCATCTGCCGAGACGCCAAAGGTCATGTCACTTTTCGCGAGGGGTACATCAAGGTCGCGAAACATCGATGTTAAGTGCGGATAGTTGACGTAGTTGAAAACGATAAATCCGGTATCAACAGGCCTGTTTCCATCAAGCCCCGCGTGCACAGTGCGTGCGTGTCCACCAAAGCGCGGCTCTGCCTCGAACACAGTTACATCATGCTGTGGTGACAGCAGATAGGCTGAAGCAAGGCCCGAAATTCCGCCGCCGATAATGGCGATCTTTTGTCGGGTCGGGAACGGGGCATCAAACGACATGGAAACTCCTTCTGTTTTGAAAGGGATACGCGCCCTCGTCGAAAACGGATCACTTGCGGCGGGAATAATTTCGCAATTATTTTTTCGGCTGTTTTGATTGCCATGAAAAAAGCCGAAGATTTTTGTGATCCAATGTGTGCTGGCCTGCGTAAAAGAAGCATGTTGACCACAACGACACACCCAACTGAGGCGCGAACCGTGCCCGCCGCGCGACGCAGCCCGCTTAAGCCAGAGACGGGTCTGGACGCAGTGTCCGAGCAGACGCTCTGGCTCATGGCCGTGCGCGATAGGCAGGACCGTCAGGCATTTGTAAACCTGTTTGACTATTTTGCGCCGCGTCTGAAGGGCATGTTCATCAAATCCGGCCTGTCGGCGGCACGTGCGGAAGATATCATTCAAGACACCATGCTGAATGTCTGGCGCAAGGCGCATCTATTTGATCCGCACCGTGCCCAAGCGACGTCATGGATCTATCGCATCGCGCGCAACCGGCACATTGATGTGTTGCGCCGTGAAAACAGACCCCTTCCCGAAGAGTTGAAGATAGAAGATCAGCCTGCCGAGGATGCCAGCCAGATTGTTGCGCTGGAAATGGAAACAGAAAAACTGCGCAGCGCCTTGATGCGTCTGCGTCCGGAACAAAGAGAATTGGTCGAAAAGGCCTACCTTGGGGAACTTAGCCACAGCGATATTCAAGCTGAGACAGGTTTGCCACTCGGGACAATCAAATCACGTATTCGGTTGGGGATGGAACGTCTCCGCCATGAAATGAAAGCCAACACCGCATCATGACTTCAATTCGTCATCATATCCCCGAAGACATTCTCGCGTCTTATGTGTCAGGGTCCCTGAGCTATGCGTTTTCTCTGATCGTGGCCAGTCACATATCCCTGTGCAAAGACTGTCGCGCCCGTCTTGAAACGCACGAAGCCGTTGGCGGAGGCCTTCTTGAGGCGACCAAGCCGGCGCCTGTGTCTGCCGATCTTCTGGACAATGTGCTCGGCGCTTTGGATGCACCGTTCGAGGCACCCCGAACCTTTGCGCGTCAGGGACCATTGCCGGGACCCGTTGTCGAAGCCCTCGGAGGCAAGCCACCGGTCTGGCGCAGTCTTGGCATGGGGATTGGTCAATGCGTGTTGCAACGCAGCAAAAACCAATCCGTGCGGCTTTTGTCGATCCCCCCGGGACAGGCTGTGCCCGACCACGGTCACCGTGGTCTGGAACTCACGCTTGTTTTAAAAGGTGCCTTTTCGGACGAGACGGGTCATTTTGGTGTGGGCGATCTTGAGGTCGCGGACGAGCATCTCGAGCACACTCCCATGGCTCTGGAAGGTGAAACCTGTATTTGTCTTGCTGCAACGGATGCAAGGCTGAAGTTTAACGCCTTTGTTCCGCGTATGTTGCAACCGGTTTTGGGAATTTAACCATCCACCGCGTCATTGCCAAAGATCTCTTCGAGCCACGCTTCGAAAACTTCTTTGGCTTTGGCGCTGCTGGGTTTGCCTGGATGCCCCAGAATATAGTGGGCTTGATCCAGGGGCACCGCGTCGCCCACGATCTCAATCGGTTGCCCATCTTTGATGGCGCGCCTTGCAAACCGTTCAAGGATCACGGCATGGCCGCCCCCACCCGCGACGATACCAACGGCGGCCACGGTTGTGTCTACAGCATAGGCCAAAGCCGCGGGGGCAGCCGTTTTTCCAAAGGCGCCAAGATAGCTGCCCCACATGTCCTCGTACCCCAGAATTTGGATGAGCGGCCCGTTGTGCAACGTTTGTGCGCTTAGGTCTACGGGTTGCCGGGACGAGGCAATCGGCACCATGGCCTCTTGGGAAATACGGCGCGAGGCGCTGTTTTGCCAATGGCCTTTGCCCAGCCGCAATTCCACATCGACATCATCCTGACCTGCGGATTCCGCCCAGATATTTGATACCAACCGGATGGAAATGCCGGGATGCCGCGCCTTGAATTCCGGAAGCCGTTGCACCAGCCAGAGCGCCGCCGTCGAGATCGGAACACGCACCGTCAACCCTTGGGTTGCACCCGCTCCGAACAGGCTGTTTGTCGAAAGAGCGATGTCCGCAAGCGCACGCCGCAATGTCATGGAATAGGCCTGTCCCATTTCTGTTAATGTCAGCTTGCGTGCGGCACGCGTGAACAACTGGCACCTCAAATCCGCCTCGAGCGAGCGGATATGCAGACTCACAGCGGTTTGCGTGATGCCCAGCTCATCCGCCGCGGCAGTGAAGTTGAGATGTCGAGCCGCAGCATCAAAGGATCGTATCCAGACCAGATTGGGAAGTTTTTCCACAGTAGCACCAAAATTATTTGGGTATGACGGTCAATATTACTCGTTTTACTTTTGGCTGCCAACATTTCCTAATTCGCGCATGAAAAGGATGCCAATTTCAGGAGAACAGGCATGAAAGTAGGCTTTATCGGATTGGGCAATGTCGGCGGCAAACTGTCGGGATCGCTTTTGCGGAACGGGATTGACCTCACGGTTCACGATCTGAATGCAGATCTTGTTGCGGCATGTGTCGAAAAAGGCGCCAAGGCCGCCGAAGGACCGGCTCAGCTGATGCGGGATTGCGATGCCGTAATCACCTGTCTGCCATCCCCTGCGGCGTCGGACGCCGTGATGCAGGAGATGATCGGCGAAGTGACAGAAGGCAAAATCTGGATGGAGATGTCGACGACCGACGAGGCCGAGGTTAAACGGCTTGGGGCGATGGTCATCGAAAAGGGGGGGGCGGCCGTTGATTGTCCGGTATCGGGCGGGTGTCACCGCGCGGATACGGGCAACATCTCGATCTTTGCGGGGTGTGATCGCGCCACGTTCGCGCGGATTTTGCCCTTCTTGACCACAATGGGCCGTCGTGTCCTGCACACGGGCGAGTTGGGGTCGGCATCCGTACTCAAGGTGCTGACCAACTATCTGGCGACAGCCAACCTGATCACCTGTAGCGAGGCGCTTGTGGTGGCCAAAGCTGCGGGTATGGACCTCAACACGGCCTATGAGGCGATGAAGATCAGTTCTGGCACGTCTTTTGTGCATGAAACCGAAAGTCAGGTGATTTTGAACGGATCGCGCGACATCTCTTTCACGATGGATTTGGTCCTGAAGGACATCGGGCTGTTTCAAGAGGTCGCCGATCGCGCAGGCGTTCCTTTGGAAATCAACCCGTTGATGATCGAAATCTTCAAAGACGGGATCGAAAAATATGGTCCTCGAGAGCTGTCACCCAACATCATCAAACGTCTGGAGGACAAAACCGGTCTCGACATCACTGCGCCGGGGTTTCCTGCCGAAATGGTGGACGATGAGCCCGAAGAGCCAGGTTATGAGGTGCATCCTCAGGGCAAAGGGGCTGTTGCTGCAGAATGATCCGCATCTGATACGGGCTGGCTCAGCGCATCGCGCAGGGCCAGTACCAGCGCCCGTGATTTCTTGGATGTCAGTTTGTCTTCTGGCCACGTCAGCCAATAGCCGTCTTTCGTCGCAAGCGCTGGTAGATCCAGTTTGACCAACTGACCACTGTTCAGCATGGGCGCGGCAAGCGCCTGCGATCCAAGGACAAGCCCCAAGCCATTTGCAGCCGCAACAAGCGCATGCTCCATCGAGTCAACGCTGATGGAGGCGGCCCTTGGAGCAGGCATATCGTTCTTGCGACCCCATCTGCGCCATCCCGGGCGCTCTCCTCGCAGTTCAATCAAAGCCATGTCTTGCCAGCGCATATGCATGAGGCTCGGGCTTGTCATTAGACAGAGCGTTTCGGTGCAGATCAGCGCCATTTCACGCCCCGCCCATTTTCCAGGGCCATAACGCAGATGCAGCCATGTTTTTTCATCGTCAAAGTTGCTGCGTTGTGGCACCGAATCCGTTGTGAACCGAACGTCCGGATGTTTGTGTTGCAACTCTGACAAACAGGGCATGACCAAGGTTGTCAGATGCGAAGACAAAGCCGCAATTCGAAGTTCGCGGGGCGCTTTGCCAAACAGATCTTCCGTACCCCGTTCAAGGGCTTCCAAAGATTCCTGTACGATTGGTAAATAGCTTTCACCGGCATAGGTCAGGGTGACACCGCGGGCTGAGCGTACGAACAACTCTCGTGCCAGCCAGGTTTCCAGACTTCGAATGCGTTGGCTCACGGCGGCCTGCGTTAGTCCAAATTCTCGCGCGGCCGCGCTAAACCCGCCCAATCGGGCGGCGGCTTCGAAGATACGAAGCCAATCCAGCGGCGGCAGGCCTTTGTTACGAAGATTGTCAGACATAAGAAATTCTAAGCCTAAGGTGTCATTTGTATCATCTGGTTTTATGCAGCCCCTTTCGTCATGCTTCAAGCCAATGATATTTGCGGAGACAGTCAGATGCGTGACACAGCTGATTTGGAAAACAACGGAACGGTTCTCAGGATCGCATTGCCGGATGGGGGATCAGCGCGGTTTCATGCGATCTGGTTGCGCGATAATGCGCTGGATCCCGAAACACGCGATCCCGGCAATGGGCAACGGCTGGTGACCTTGGCGGATATTCCGGCCAACACGACAATGTCAGACGCGACCACAGTGGGCGAGGGGGTGTCAGTCACCTTTCAACCCGAAAGAAAGACGGTTGTGTATCCTGTCGACTGGTTGGCCCGCCACGCCTATGACCGTGATCTCGCCACGCGGCAACAGGGATGGGTTCGAGACGGGGTGAGCGTCTGGGATGCCTCCAATGGGCAGATCACCCGACAGCCTTTGCATGATTTGCAGAACGATCCGGGGGCTTTGGCGGGGTGGCTTGCAGCGGCGTCTGAGTTCGGGTTCGCCATTGCCACCGAAGGACCGGTGGCCAGCGGCGCTCTGTTGGATGTTGTGAAACTGTTCGGTTTCGTGCGGGAAACAAACTATGGCACATGGTTTGAAGTGCGCACCGAGGTAAATCCTACCAATTTGGCCTATACGGGGTTGGGATTGCAGGGACATACGGACAACCCGTACCGCGATCCCGTGCCGACGCTGCAATTGCTCTATTGTCTGGAAAACTCTGCAGAAGGTGGCGACTCGATCCTTGTCGACGGCTTCCGCGTGGCCCAAGCGCTGCGCGATGAAAACCCTGATGGTTTTGCGTTGCTAACGCAGTATTGCGCACGATTTGAATATGCAGGATCTGAAGGCGTCTGCTTGCGCGCCCGCAAACCCATGATCGAGCTGACCCCAGACGGGGAACTTGTTGCGATCCGGTTTAACAATCGATCCTCTGCCCCCATTGTGGATGTTCCGTTTGACAAAATGGAAGCCTATTATGCGGCCTACCGACGGTTTGGAGAGTTGGTGGATGATGCGTCGATGGAGGTCGCCTTCAAAATGGTCCCCGGAGAATGCGTACTGTTTGACAACACGCGTTTGCTGCATGCACGCCACGGGTATTCGGGGGAAGGGTCCCGATGGCTTCAGGGGTGTTATGCGGACAAAGACGGCCTGTTATCGACACTTGCCGCTGCAACATATCAAAGCAAAGGAGCCGCAGAATGAGCGCGCCTGATCCATCATCACTTGATGCCAGCAATATCGTCGCCTTTCTCGATGATATTTTTACCCGCCGCGGCGGCGAAGAATATCTGGGCGAGCCGGTCACAATGGCCGAACACATGCTGCAAGGCGCGACAATCGCGGAACAGAACGGGCAGCCTGACGAGATTATCGTCGGCGCTTTGCTGCATGATATCGGGCATTTCACCAGCGAATTCGGCACCTTCACCATGGATGATACCGAAGACCGGTTTCACGAAGATGCAGGGGCCGAGGTTCTGGACCGGTTTTTCCCGCCGGTCATCACGGAATGTGTTCGCCAGCATGTCGCGGCCAAGCGGTTTTTATGCGCCACCAAACCAGAGTATTTGAAACGGCTGTCAGATGCGTCTGTTCATTCGCTGAACCTTCAGGGCGGCCCCATGTCGCCTCAAGAAGTTGCCGAATTTGAGCAGAACCCTTTTCTGAAAGAAATCATTCAGGTGCGGTATCTGGACGAGGCAGGCAAACGCGACGACATGGAAACACCGCCGTTTTCGCATTTTGCCCCACGTGTTCAAAAGCTGGTGGATGCCCATATGGGCAGCGCCAGCTAGAGGTTAGGCGCGAAAGGCCTCGGCAAGGTTTTCGGGAAGATCAAATTCGCTCAGAACCCGTTCACGCGCCTCGGCTGACATCTTGCGCGCGGTCTTGGTCACAATATCGAGCACTTTTTCAGGCGTGTGCTTTGCGGCGAAAGGCGCAAAGTACCACGTGATAAACGTGAAACAAATCACATCTTCAAGGGCTTGGACCTTGTCATCGCGTTTGATGCCTTGCTTGCGCAGCATGCGACCGGCCTGTTCGATGTCCGCGGTTTCATAGCCTGCTTCAGCCATGATCTCTGCCAAGCGGTTGGCATGGTGGTCCGCCAGATCACGCCGCCAGGACAGGTATCCAATGCGCCCTTCGGGATAGTCTTTGCGCAAGAGAACCCAACGCTCGATGTGTTGAGCACGCGCGGTGAGTTTCAAGACGTCCGAGGCATCCGGAAACAAGCGGTCACATTGTTCACTCATGCGTTGCCCGTAAAGCAAGGCTTCGGGATGGTCTTCGTCAAGGCGTGGATCGGCGGAGTTCGCAGCATCAATAGCTGCAACAGCACTGTTGTAACGGTCAGACATAATAAGTCTCTTGCTTTCCTGTTCGCGTTAAAAGCAGGGCCATTGTCAGCCAGCCTGCGTTGTTTTTCAACGCAAGAGGCCACATTGCGACGACACGTCCGACGCGAAAGAGGGTCAGGTCTTGCGACGCATTGCATCCAGAAGGGCTGCACCCAGCGCACCATTGTCGGCTTGTGCGGGCTTTTGCGAGGCCTGTTTGGCAGGGGGACCGGACCGTCTGGCAGGCGCTTTTCCCCGATTTTGACGTTCGGGTTTTGGCGAAGCGGATTTTGCGCCCGCGCCGCCATCTTTGCGCATGCTCAGACCAATACGTTTGCGCGGGATGTCGACTTCTGTAACCCGCACTTTGACAACATCACCCGCCTTGACCACTTCATGCGGGTCGCTGACATATTTGTCGGCAAGTTGGCTGATATGGACAAGCCCGTCCTGATGTACGCCGACATCAACAAAGGCCCCAAAGGCCGCAACGTTTGTCACCGTGCCTTCCAGCAACATACCGGATTTCAGATCCGAAATTTGCTCGACACCATCTGTGAAACTGGCAGTCTTAAAACTTGGGCGCGGGTCACGGCCGGGCTTTTCCAGCTCTGAAAGAATATCGCGCACGGTGGGCAAACCAAAGCTGTCGTCGACAAAGTCTTCGGCACGCAGACGTTTGAGCGCGCCTTCATCGCCCATAATATCACGCAGATCACGGCCACATGCGTCGACGATGCGACGTGCAACGCCGTACGCTTCGGGGTGGACAGAAGATGCATCAAGCGCCTCTTCCCCATCGCGAATGCGCAGGAAGCCCGCGCATTGCTCAAACGCTTTTGGCCCAAGGCCTGACACTTTGAGCAGGGACTTGCGAGACCCGAATGCCCCGTGGATATCGCGGTGGGTGACAATCGCCTGTGCCAGCGACGGGCCAAGCCCCGCGACATGCGACAGCAAAGGCGCAGAGGCCATATTGAGATCAACCCCGACGGCGTTCACGGCATCTTCGACGACTGCTTCCAACGTCTGCGAGAGGCGGCGCTGATCCACATCATGCTGGTATTGTCCAACGCCAATGGATTTCGGTTCGATTTTCACAAGTTCTGCAAGAGGATCCTGAAGGCGGCGGGCGATCGAGACAGCACCGCGCAACGACACGTCGAGGTCGGGGAACTCTGCCGCGGCCAGTTCCGACGCCGAATAGACAGATGCGCCGGCTTCCGAAACGATCACCTTTGTGGGGCGTTTGATGGCTGCAGGCAGCAACTTGAGAATGTCACCCACCATACGTTCGGTTTCACGGCTGGCGGTGCCGTTTCCAATCGCAATCAGATCGACATCGTGTTTTTTCATCAGCGCGATAAGGGTCGCTTCGGCACCGCGCAGGTCATTCTTTGGCTGAAACGGATAAATCGTGGCGGTGTCGACGACCTTGCCTGTCGCTTCTACCACGGCGACCTTCACGCCGGTCCGGATGCCGGGGTCAAGTCCAATGGTCGCCTTGTTGCCTGCCGGTGCGGCCAAAAGCAGGTCTTTGAGATTGCGTGAAAAGACGGAAATCGCTTCTTCGTGGGCGCGTCGGCGCAGCTCGGTCATCAGATCAAGATACATGCTGAGGCTCAGCTTGACCCGCCACGTCCAAGAGGCCGCCTTGCGCAGCCATTGATCGCCGGGGGCGTCGCCCTGAATGCCAATCACAAGCGCGATCATGCCTTCGGCGCGGGCAACGCCTGTTTCCGGATCCGGGGCAATATCAATCGAAACGATTTCTTCCTTGGATGCGCGCAAAATGGCCAAGGCGCGGTGCGAGGGGATTGTGGCCCATTTTTCGCGGTGGTCGAAATAGTCAGAGAATTTGCTGCCAACCTGTTCCTTGTCCGGAAGAACCCGAGACCCGATAAAGGCCTCTTTGCGCATGAAGTCGCGCAAATTACCAAGCAAGGTCGCATTTTCACTCAGCTCTTCAACAAGGATATCACGTGCGCCATTCAGCGCATCCTTGGATGTGGCGACCGCCTCGGTGACATAGGTTTCAGCAAGGGTTTCAGGGGCCGTATTCCGATTGTCCAGAATGGCCCGAAGCAGCGGTTCCAACCCGTTTTCACGGGCAATCATCGCCTTGGTGCGCCGCTTGGGCTTATAGGGCAGATAGATGTCTTCCAGTGTTGATTTCGTGTCGGCGGCCGTGATGGCGCGGGCAAGAGCATCCGTCATCTTGCCCTGATCCTTGATCGACTGGGTGATCGCTTCGCGGCGCGTTTCCAGTTCGCGCAGATAGGACAGCCGGTCTGCCAATGTGCGCAATTGGGTATCGTCCAGCCCGCCCGTGGCTTCTTTGCGGTACCGCGCCACAAAAGGCACTGTGGCGCCACCATCCAGCAACGTAACGGCAGACGAAACCTGCGTTGGTGCAGCCGAAATTTCAGAGGCGATGATACGGGCGATACGGGCAGAGGTGTCGGTCAAGGCGCGGTCCTTTGATGTGCGGACTATCTTGATAGCGAGCCGTAGCATTGAGGCCAAGAGGGTGTTTTGCTTTTAACGGCCGGAAGCGCCAGGAGGCTGACGCCAAGTCAGGGTTGTAAGGTGACGTGTTTCCGAATTAGTACGTAAGCGAACAGTACGCAAGCGAACCAATGGGGCGGAAATGAAGACACAACCAAAAGTCTTTCTGCATTTGAGCAGGGCGCACAGCGCATTGTTTCGGGCCGCTGACAGGCGGTCCAAAACCGATATCGGGCTGTCCACCAGCCAGCAGGCCGTCCTGTTCACCTTGGCGCGTCAGGACGGCATGTCCCAAAGGGAAATCGGCGCATTGCTTTCACTTGGTAAGTCCGGATTATCCGGAATGGTCGACCGTCTGGTTGCCAAAGGGTTGATCCGGAAAGAAGCCACTGAGGAAGATGCGCGCGTAACACGTGTGTTTCTCGAGCCTTCCGGTCTTGAACTGGTCCGACGCAGCCAATCTGTGGTCAAGCGGTTCAATGAGGCCCTTCTGGCGCCCTTTGATGAAGCGGAACAAGACGTCATTGCGAGGTTCCTGCACCACATCACAGAAAACGCAGAGCAGATCATCAATCCCGAAGGTGCCAAGAACACATCCGGAAAAGGATCATTGGAATGAATGCCCTTGCAAGCGACTTGGCCGTGATCGTCAAAGAAAACCAGCGTATCGAAACCTCTGATGGGGTTACGCTTGCCGGTGATCTCTTTGTCGGGCGCGATCCCCGGATTGCGGTCATGATCTCGGCAGGCACCGGGTTTCCGCGTAGCTTTTACCGTTCCTTTGCCGAATGGCTTGCCGGGCAGGGGGCGATCGTTCTGACCTATGACTATCGCGGGATTGCCGACTCGCGTCAGGGCAGCCTTTCAGGATCCGAAATCGAATATTGGGATTGGGGGCGATTGGATCAGACGGCCGTTCTTGATCATCTGGCAGAGGCCGCTCCGGGATTGCCATTGACGCATGTCGCGCACAGTGTCGGAGGGCACTTTCTGGGCCTGATGCCAAACCAGGATCGCATCGTGCGACATGCTTTTGTTGCGATTGGCAGCGGGTATTGGGGGGCGCATCCCCCGAAACGCTGGCCGCTCGAGTGGTATTTCTGGTGGGGCATGGGGGGGTATTCCCTTGCACGCTGGGGGTATATCCGCTCGGCAGGTGGCTGGACGGGGGAACCTTTGCCGCCGCGTGTCTTTCGCACATGGCGCCGCTGGGCGCACCGCAAAGACTATTTCTTGGGTGATCTGGACGGGGATTTGCGGCCACACCATTACGAAGAGGTCACGTCTTCGATCCGGTCCTGGCTGTTTACAGACGACGGGATCGCGACACCAAAAGCAGCCGAGTTTATTCGCAAGCTTTACGCGAATGCCGATTATAGTGAAGTTCTGCGTTCACCCGAGGACGTTGGCGTCAAACGTATCGACCACGAAGCGGCGTTTCGCATCGGTCGCGAGGCGCTGTGGCAAGAGTGGTGGCAGTGGTTGAGCCAAGCGCAGGAACCAGCATAAAGGGCGCGTCCCCTTCTACGGCTTTCGACTGCGCGTGCCTGCTTGGGCAACCATCTTTTCGTCAGAGGTAGTGGGGTTAGCTAGCTACGGCTGTGCTATCTTGTGAGCCGTCAAACAGATCTTGGGTCAGTTTGGAGACCGGCGCAGATACGATCCCGGCAAAGGCATCCGCAACATTGTCGGGCGCCCAAGGCGCGTTCCAGTAAGGATCGTAGTTGTCACCATGTTGCAACGCCTGTTCGCGCGCAGAACCGGACATAAGCAGGAACTTCATGGCAAGCCTGATCCGTTGTTCCAGAATTTCCGAGGGCATTTCCGGCGCAAGGCGGCGGATGTGATCCAGACATCTCTCAAGTCCCGGCCGGTTTTCCAGAGCATCCATCATCATGTCGCGATGGCTGAGCATGGCCATGTGCAGGAACCGAAGAGAGTGCGTGCAGGTCGTGATGTCATCCGAAATCTCGGAGAGGGGACGCACAAGGATACTGGCAACTTCGCGGACATCCTTGGGGCCTGATTGCGCCTCGAGTTCATCAAGACGCGCCGCATGGTCCGCATCCAGAATTTTTCCCACATCCAACATGATTTCGCGAATAAGATCATCGCGCGACGAAAAGTGATAGTTGATCGATCCCGCATTTCGTTGACCGGATGCTTTGTTGATGTCCCGCACGGACACAGCTTCAAGCCCGCGTTGTGCAAAAAGCTTCATCGCGGCCATTTTGATTTTCTGGCGGGTCACTTCCCCTTTGGAGGGCGAGCAATCTAGTCGGATCAAAGTTGGTACCTGCATTTCATTTCGGAATTTCAAGAACTCTAGAACAGGTTTTTACAAAAAAGAAGGTTTTCCCGAGGTATCGCCACGTAAATCTACTTTTTTGCCTGTAGGTAAACACTGGTCGAGGCGTCAAAAGTGGAATTATCGCTTGCATGGTTGCGAATGGCGCGGATACTTCCGAGCGAACATGTCAATGATAGCACACCTCTTCCGCTTTTACCTAACCAAAGCTCAAGTCGCATTGGTTATATTTCTGTTATGTTTGGGAAATATTGCAAATGCTGCATCGCTCACAGTGTTTGCCGCGGCGAGTTTGAAAGAGGCGTTGGAAGACGTCGCCGGTAGATATCAGGCCCAGAGCGGCACCAAAGTGGTGCTGTCATTTGCGGGATCTTCCATACTGGCGCGACAAATTGAACTGGGTGCGCCAGCCGACATATTTTTTTCCGCAAATGTGGCATGGATGGATGTTTTGGGGCAAAAACAGCTTCTCGTCGCGGAGGGGCCTGTAAGCCTGCTGTCCAACCGCTTGGTGCTGGTGTCCAATCGTGATGCGGCTGCGGTTGATCTGACTTCCGAAACTGACTTGGTCGGACTGCTGGAAGGGGGGCGTCTGGCAATGGCCTTGGTCGATGCGGTGCCCGCCGGCATCTATGGCAAGGCGGCATTGCAGTCATTGAAGCTGTGGCAGGATGTGGCGCCTTATGTTGCCCAGACCGACAACGTGAGGGCGGCTCTTGCGCTGGTGACGCGCGGAGAAGTCCCGTTGGGCATCGTTTATGCCACCGATGTGGTGGATGGCATGGATGTGTCTATCGTCGCGACCTTCCCGCCCGAAACGCACCCCGAGATCGTTTATCCCGTTGCAGCAATCGCCGAAGGCAACGTTGCCGAAGCGCGCGCCTTTTTATCCTTTCTTCAGACCGACGATGCCCAAGACGTTTTCAGAGCCCATGGTTTTCAAGTGATTGAAAGGGCTGATGATGGCTGATTGGCTGGGCCCGAATGAATGGCAGGCGGTGTTTCTGTCGCTCAAGGTGGCCATATGGGCCACGATCTGGACTCTGCCGCTGGGTATTTTTACGGCTTTTGCTTTGGCGCGCTGGAACTTTCCGGGCAAACAGTTGCTGAACGGGTTGGTGCATCTTCCCTTGATCCTGCCGCCTGTCGTGACGGGGTATCTGTTGTTGATGACCTTTGGAACGCGCGGGGCGGTGGGCGCGATGCTCGAAGAGATCGGGATTGTCTTTGCCTTCCGCTGGACCGGCGCGGCATTGGCTGCAGGTATCATGGCGTTCCCGTTGATGGTGCGTGCCATTCGTCTTTCGATTGAAGCTGTTGATCCAAAACTGGAACAGGCCGCCGCGACACTCGGGGCCTCTAAGATCTGGGTCTTTTTGACAGTGACGCTGCCTTTGATCCTGCCGGGTGTTCTGGCGGGTACGATATTGGCCTTTGCCAAGGCGATGGGAGAATTTGGCGCCACCATCACCTTTGCGTCCAATATTCCGGGGCAGACGCAAACCTTGCCGTCTGCGATCTATGCTTTCCTGCAAGTGCCCGGTGGTGAGAGTTCTGCGCTGAAGCTGGTGATCGTCTCCGTCGTCATTGCAATGACTGCCCTGTTGGCGTCTGAAGTCATTGCGCAAAGGATGGCCAAAAGGGTGTCTGGCACATGACTCTTTCGGTTTCGATAAAGCACCAGCTTGACGGCTTTGAACTTGATGTTGCCTTTGATGCGCCTGCTGGGCTGACAGCGCTGTTTGGCCATTCGGGATCGGGAAAGACAAGCGTCATCAATGGCGTGGCCGGGTTGCTGAAACCGGACGCGGGAAAGATCAGTGTTGACGATGACGTCTTGTTCGACAGCGGGGCAGGTCGCTGGGTGCCGCCGCACAAACGCCGAATTGGATATATCTTTCAAGAGGCCCGCCTGTTTCCCCATTTGAACGTTCTGAAAAACCTTGTGTTCGGACAGCGGTTTGCTGGCAAGGCTGAACCAAAGGCAGATTTTGACCGTGTGGTTGGTATGCTCGGGCTTGAGGGTATGCTGACGCGCCGCGTGCATCACCTGTCAGGCGGTGAAAAACAGCGTGTTGCGATCGGGCGGGCTCTTTTGGCGAGACCACGCTTGATTTTGGCCGATGAACCCTTGGCCGCATTGGATGATGCCCGCAAGGATGAAATCCTTCCGTATTTCGAACGGCTTCGAGATGAAATGGCGGTTCCGATCCTCTATGTCAGCCATTCTTTGGCAGAAGTTGCGCGGCTGGCGACCACGGTTGTGGTTCTGGACAAGGGGCACGTCAGCCATCAAGGCGACACCGCAGCCCTGTTTAGCGATCCAAGCTTTCGACCTGCTGGTGTGCGTTGGGTGGGGGCCTTGCTTGAGGCCAAAGTGCGCAAACATCATACGGATGGGTTGACCGAACTATCCGCAGGTCAAGAGGCGTTGTTTCTGCCCCGCGTCTCTGCAGATGAGGGAAGCCTGTTGCGCGTCCGTATTTCTGCTCAGGATGTGATCCTGTCCAAGGATCGCCCGACGGGATTGTCGGCGTTGAATATCCTGCCTGGCGTTGTTGAAAACCTTCAGGCAGGGGACGGGCCGGGCGCCATTGCCTCGGTGCGAACCTCGGCGGGACTGGTGCTCGCACGTATCACGCGCCGCTCGGTTCAGGCATTGGGAATCAGTGTCGGAACACCATGTTATGTGGTGGTTAAAACCGTCTCAATCGCGCGCGATGACATCGGTGGAACCCTTCGCTAACGCAGGCTGTGCGCGGAATTCAGACAGGTGTAATGCATTATTTTAAAATGTTTTCAGGCGATTAGCAGATAATTCAATTCGGTGTTGAAAGCTTCATTTTCTGAAGTATATTTCCTGCAAACGTCACGGGTTTAAAACATGACTTCAAAATTTTCCGAAGTATCTGACTTTTTGGGCGAGAATTATCCGCCCGAAATCCGGTCTATGATGGGCATCCACGTCATGTTCTGGCGGCTGGAAGAGTTGATGGAAACCTTGAGTGAGGGCATGCCGCTCACCAAACAGGAACGTCATATGCTCGTGCGTTTGGACGAACCCAAACGCATGGGGGTTCTGGCCCAGCAAATGGCAGCACTTCCTTCAACCGTAACGGCCGTGGCCGATGCATTGGAAGAGCGCGGTCTGGTGCTGCGTGAACGGGACCCGACAGACCGGCGGGCGTGGTGCGTGACACTGACCAAGACCGGTGACCGCGTGCGTACCGATTTACTGGAAGAGGCAGGGACCGCTTTTGCCGAGCTGTCTGGCCTGACCAAAACTGAAATAGAACGCTTTGCCGAATTGGTTTCAAAAGCGAGCATCAAAATCCTGGAACATGGAATACCGGAGGGTATGAAAAGTGCAGATTGTTAAACTAGTAAGCCTGATCACAATGGTCGCCGCTGCAACGCCTGTGTTGGCAGCAGACCCCTTGAAGCCGGTAAAGCTCATGTCGGTATCGACCCAGCCCGTGACGATGGAGCGCCAGTTTATTGGCCGCGTCGCCGCAAAACAGTCAGTTGATCTCGCGTTTCAGGTCGGGGGGCAGATCCTCGAATTTCCAATCATCGAAGGCAACATGCTGGGCCAAGGAGAGCTGATCGCCAAGCTGGATCAGGAAACCTTCGAGATCCAGTTGGAACAGGCCCGTTTGCAGCAGGAACAGGCCGAGCGTACGCTTGAGCGCATGTCGAAACTGTCCGGCAATACGGTCAGTGAAGCCGCCGTGGATGATGCCGAAACGCAGGTGGGTCTTACAGGGGCCGCGGTGCGCAACGCAGAATGGTCTCTTGAACATGCGACCTTGCTGGCCCCGTTTGACGGGTTGGTTTCAAGCCGGAATGTCGAAGTGTTTTCGACCGTGTCTGCGGGAACACCGGTTGTCCGCATCCATGATATGTCTGAATTGCATATCGAGGTCGACGTGCCGGAAGTTCTGTTCCAACGGTCCGGTGAAAACCGCGACAATGAAATTCGCGCACGCTTTCCGATCTCGGATCAAGAGTTTCCGCTCCAGATCCGTGAATTCGACGCCGAAACATCAACAGTGGGGCAAACTTTCCGCGCCACATTTGGCATGGCACCGCCCGAGGGCATGATGGTGCTGCCCGGATCTTCGGTCACGGTAGTGATCCGCGCCACACTTCCCGAGGACGGGATGACTGTGCCGACAACGGCGCTGGTCATGAGCGATCAGGGAGAACCGGGCGTGATGCGGTTTGACAAAACCAATGAAACCGATGGCATGGTCGTGTGGACGCCGGTCAAGATTTCCCCGACCCAATCAGGGGATGCGCGCGTGACAGAGGGCCTTGAAGACGGTGACGAGATCGTCGTCGTTGGCGGAAGCGCTCTGGAAAACGGCCAGATGGTGCGCCGGTTTTCCGGATTTGCGAACTGAGGGCTGAGACATGAACATCGCCCGCAACTCAATTGAAAAGCCACTCTATACGTGGTTGATTATCGTTGTTTTCCTGTTCGGCGGGATATGGGGGTTCTTCTCCCTTGGCCGTTTGGAAGACCCTGCTTTTACCATCAAACAGGCCGTCATTATCACCACCTATTCCGGCGCAACGGCCGAACAGGTGGCCAATGAGGTCTCCGAACCTCTGGAATCCGCCATCCAGAAGATGGGAGAGGTCGACTATATCACGTCAACCAACCGTCCCGGTTACAGCCGGATCGATGTTCACATCGAGTCGACCTATGACGGGGATGAATTGACGGCCATCTGGACCGATCTGAGGGCGCGTATACGTGATGCGTCACGGTCATTGCCGTCCGGCGTGTCGCAACCCTATGTGAATGACACATTCGGCGATGTGTTCGGGATTTTCTTTGCCGTTACCGCCCAAGGGTATTCCGACGCTGAAAAGCATGATTTGGCAACGTTTCTAAGGCGCGAGTTGCTGACCGTGGACGGTGTCGCGGATGTCGAAGTGGCCGGCCTGCCGGAAGAGGCCATCTTTGTCGAGCCCGACATGACGTTGTCTGTGAACACCGGTATTCCTATCGATGCGATTGTGAATGCCATCTCGACCGCCGACTCTGTTGCGCCAGCGGGGGCCGTCGACAACGGCGTGACCAAAACCCAGATTTTGACACCCGACGGGTCGGATTCCGTATCGGCCATTGCCGGTTTGTCCGTGGGTGTCGGGGGCTCGGTGCTGAACCTCTTTGATATCGCGGATGTCTATCGGGGGCGTCAGGATGATCCGGACCTAATCGTCCGCTTCAACGGCACCGAAGCCTTCACGCTTGGCGTGGCGGGGCTTGCAGATGAAAACATCGTCGAAGTCGGCAAACGCGTGGATGCCAAGCTGGCCGAGCTGGACAGCAATATTCCCTACGGTGTCGAACTTTTGCCGATCTATCAGCAACACGTTGTTGTCGAGAAAGCTTCGAACGATTTCCTTGTGAACCTTGCGATGTCGGTGGCCATTGTTGTGGTTGTTCTGGCCGTCTTTATGGGGTGGCGGGCCGCTGTTGTGGTGGGGGTGACCCTGTTGCTGACGGTTGTGGGCACCTTGTTGTTCATGAACCTCTGGTCGATCGAGATGGAGCGTATTTCTCTTGGGGCATTGATCATCGCAATGGGGATGTTGGTGGACAACGCAATCGTTGTGGCCGAAGGGATGCAAATCTCGATGTTGCACGGGCGCACCTCGCGCGAGGCCGCAGATGATGCCGCTGCCAAAACCCAGATACCGCTTCTTGGGGCGACCGTGATCGGGATCATGGCCTTTGCAGGTATCGGGCTTTCGCCGGATGCGACGGGCGAATTTCTATTCTCGCTTTTTGCTGTGATCGCGATCTCGTTGCTGCTGAGCTGGTTGCTTGCGCTGACGGTGACGCCGTTGCTTGGTCACTATCTGTTCAAACAGGGCAAAGAAGGCGGAGAAGACGCCTATGGTGGCTTGTTCTTCCGCCTTTACGGAAGCAGCCTGCGTCTGGCGCTCAAGTTTCGCTGGTTTGTGATCGTGGGACTTGTCGCGGTGACAGCGGTTTGTTTCGCGGGTTTTGCGCAGGTCAAACAACAGTTCTTCCCGGATTCGAACACGCCGTTGTTCTTCGTCCACTACAAGTTGCCACAAGGGACATCCATCTCAACCACGTCCAAGCATATGGCCGAGATGGAAAAATGGCTGGCCGAGCGCGAAGAAGTGGTGTCTGTCGCAACCTTTGTCGGGCAGGGGGCTACACGCTTCATGCTGACTTACAATTCGGAACCCATCAATCCAAGCTATGGGCATCTGATCGTGCGCACGCATGACCTGAGCGAAATTCCTGAGTTGCAAAAAGATCTTGAGGACTTTGGCAACAGTGCCTTCCCCGAAGGCGAATTCCGCACCAAACGCTTGGTCTTCGGGCCGGGTGGGAACGACCCTATTCAGGTTCGTGTCTCTGGCAGCGATCCGGTTGTTTTGCGTGAACTGGCCTCGGAAGTGGCGTCTTTGCTGGGAGCAAACTCTGACAATTTGCATGGCATTCGCACCGATTGGCGCGAGCAGGAAGTGATGATCCGACCCATTTACGCAACCGAGCGTGCACAGAACGCGGGCGTCAATCGTGACGACATTGCAGATATGTTGCTGTTCTCGCTGGACGGGTTTACCGGGGGCGTGTTCCGTGAACGCGAACGGTTGATCCCGATCATCGTCAGACGCGAAGCCGAGTCTGAATACAACCTCATGGATCAGGTGGTCTATTCCTCTACTGCGAACCAGGCCTTGCCTGTCGAACAGATGGTGGATGGGTTTGCGTATGAGGTGCAGAATACCTTGCTGCAACGACGTGACCGCGTTCTGACCATCACTGTCGGGGCCGACATTTCCCGCGATGTGACCGCGGCGTCAGTTCAGGCCGAGATTCAGGAGGCTGTCGAAGCGATGGAGCTGCCTCCGGGTTACAAAATCACTTGGGGTGGCGAAAAAGAAAGCTCGGCCGAAGCGCAGGCCGCGCTTGGCTCGCAGCTTCCGTTGAGTGCGCTGATCATGGTCTTGATCTCGATCCTGTTGTTCAACGCCATTCGCCAACCGATCATCATTTGGTTGCTGGTGCCCATGTCGGTAAACGGCGTCGTGATTGGTTTGCTGGGCACAGGACTGCCGTTCAGCTTTACCGCCTTGCTGGGTCTGCTCAGCCTGTCGGGGATGCTGATCAAAAACGGGATCGTGCTTGTGGAAGAGATTGACCATGTGCGCGGGACGGGTCTGCCGCTTCGTGAAAGCATCATCAAGGCAAGCGTCTCGCGTTTGCGCCCCGTGATGCTGGCTGCGGTGACCACCATTCTTGGAATGGCGCCGCTTCTTAGCGATGCCTTCTTTGTGTCGATGTCGGTCACCATCATGGGCGGGTTGGCCTTTGCAACGGTCCTGACGCTGATCGCTGCGCCCGTGTTCTATCTGGTCTTTTTCCGAGCTGACGAAAAACGCGAACAAGCAGTCGCGGCCAAAGGCGCGCCTGTTCCGGCGTAAAATCAAAACAAGCGGCCCACAGGATGGTGGGCCGCTTGTCAAACCTGTTTGGTTTCGCGATTGGCAGAACCTCAAAACCCCGCCAAATCTGTATCCCTAGAAAACCTAAAGCGCGTCACGCCTGCGCTTTGCTCCGCCTTTGCGACGGGGCTTGGGCAGGCTCAGGTCAAGCGGGACCAATGGCCGGCGCAGTGATTTCCGGATCAGATCACAAAAAACCGCCACCGCGGGGTCCGTATCAACAAAATCCATTGCCACCAAATAGGCTTTGACGGCTTCAGCCTCATAGCTGGTGTGGCCCGGAAGCCATCCCAACCATTGGATATATCCCATCCGGCCCAGTTCTTGGGCTCGTTCGGTTGTGGTTGCTTCGACCTGTAACTGGGTCAGAGTTCTTTCTACTAGCATCGCGCCCTCCGCGCTTTGGGAAGGGGGCAGAAAAGGCGATCAAGAAAGAGGGTACAACAGACCCCGTTGATACGCGCCTTTCCGGAGCACCCCGCCCGGGTTACGTTCATATGCGATGGCAGGTCTCCTGACTTGCGGGTCACAGCTTGCCGTCCCTTCCCGGCCAATTGGCCAGTGGTGTTGACGGGTCGCTCGCCGCTTACAGTTGCGGGGGCAGTCGCGGCATTGGATCAAAAGATCCGCACCGTGTTCCCAATTATGCGAAGATTTTGAGGTCTCCAGCACCATCACCCCTAGATATGCCCAAGACCTGTGATGTGGCAACAGAAATTTTTACGGTGTTTCGAGGGTGCGCAAAAAGCGGTGTGTTGCCGCCTATGAGCGGGATTTCACCGTTTGTGGATGCGATGGATGTCGCCGGATCATCAACGGGCCCCTCCCGCCGGTGTGACGATGCTTGCCCTTGGTTGACAATGGGTGACACAATGCCCGTGATGCACCAGGGGCCCACCGGTTAAGGACAAGAAAATGATGGGAAAATTGCTTGGATCGGTACGCCTGCGTCTTTTGGTGCTGGCCTTGCTGCCCTTGATTGTCCTGATGCCTTTGTTGCTTTTGATGGCGATGACGCGATGGACGTCGGATTATGACAAGGTGCTGATCGCAAACGTCGAAAGCGATTTGCGCATTGCAGAGCAGTATCTGGGCCAGATCATTCTAGCGACAGGTACCAATGTGCGCAGTTTAGCAGGATCGGTACAGTTTGAAGAGGTCATTGCGGGAAACGAAACCGAATTTCAGCATTTTCTGGCACAGGCGCAGTGGGATCTCAGCCTCGACTTTTTGTATTTTCTGCCGCTCGAAGACGCCGCCTCGGCCGGAGAAGACTGGCCCGTTATCGGGCGCGCGGCCCGTGGCGAACTGGCCACCAATATCGACATCTTTTCCGGAGAGGACCTGCGCAAGATTTCAGTGGACCTGCTGAAACAGGCACGGCTGCCGTTGATTGATACCGAAGCCGCGGTGCCCACAACCCGCAAGGTCGAAGATCGGGGCATGGTGGTGCACACGGCCAGCCCGGTTCGGATTTCCGGTCATGAAGGCGTTTTGATTGGGGGTATTCTTCTTAATCGCAACTTGCAGTTTATCGATACCATTAACGCGCTTGTGTACCGCGACGATGGCACGGGCGAAGCCCGACAGGGGACGGCCACCCTGTTTCTGGATGACGTGCGCATTTCCACCAATGTTCGCCTGTTCGAAGACGTGCGTGCGCTGGGCACACGAGTATCTGCGGCGGTGCGCTCCAATGTTCTTGGCAAAGGCCAAACATGGCTGAACCGCGCCTTCGTGGTGAACGATTGGTATATTTCGGGATATTTACCGCTGACCGACAGCTTCGGTGAACGGGTCGGGATGCTGTATGTCGGCTTTCTGGAAGCCCCTTTTGCGACCGCCAAACGCTCGGCCTATTGGACGGTGCTCGGGGCGTTTATCGCAGTTCTGACGCTATCTGTGCCGGTGTTCCTTTTGTTGGCCAAGGGCATTTTTTCGCCTCTGGAACGCATGACCCAGACGATGAAGAAGGTGGAGGCCGGTGATCTGAACGCCCGCAACGGGGACGTAGGTACGGGCGATGAAATCGGTCAGGTGGCCGCGCACCTTGATACACTTCTCAACCAGATTCAGGAGCGCGATCAGGCGTTGCGATCCTGGGCGGATGAGTTGAACGACCGTGTTGAGCGGCGCACGGGTGAATTGCGTGATGCAAACATCAAGCTTGAAGAAACCTTCAAACAGCTGGTGATGTCGGAAAAGCTGGCATCAATTGGCGAAATCACGGCTGGCGTCGCCCATGAGATCAATAATCCCGTGGCGGTCATTCAGGGCAACGTCGACGTCATGCGCCAGACACTGCCACTGGATGTGGCGCGAGAGGTCGAAACCGAGATGGATCTGATCGACCAACAAGTACAGCGGATTGACGTGATCGTTGGCAAGCTGCTTCAGTTTGCGCGCCCCAGCGAATTTGGCTCACAAGAAGAAAGCGTCGATCTGTCGGTTTTGATCCGCGATTGTCTGGTGCTGGTCGATCACGTTCTTTCCAAGCAGGACATTACCGTTCAATTGCAGATCGACACGGCCCCCTTGGTCTGTGTGGCACCGGGGGAAATGCAGCAGGTGATCATCAACCTTATCATCAATGCCACGCAAGCGATGGAGGGACGGGGCACTTTGATGTTGTATCTAGATACAGAAACACGCGGTGACAAAATCGGGGCACGTCTGCGTGTGGCCGACACTGGCCCGGGTCTTCCCGGAAATGATATGCGGTCGGTCTTTGACCCGTTTTACACCACGAAACTGGGTGAAGGCACCGGTTTGGGATTGTCGATCAGCCAGACCCTTGTTCAGCGCGCCAAAGGGTTGATCTCGGTGGAAAACCGCCCCGAAGGAGGGGCAGAGTTCACGGTCTGGCTGCCGCCTTGCGAAAGCGCACTCTAGGGCCTAAAGGCCCCAGCCTGCACATTTCCGGTCGATGGTCTTGCGGGACACACCCAACCGGCGCGCCGCTTCTGCGCGGTTGCCGTCGCAGGTGTCCAGCACATGCATGATGTGGCGCTGGGTCACCAGATCAAGGGTTTCAATCGCGCGCACTCCGCTGATGTTGCCGCTTCCGGAAAACTCTTCCGGAAACTCTCCAAGGATCACCGAGCGTTCGATCAGGTTGCGCAGTTCGCGCACATTTCCGGGCCAGTCATAGCGACAAAACTTGAGCAACGTCTCTTCGTTGAGGTCCAGAGCCGGCATGCCAAGCGAGACCGAGAATTGTTCCATAAACAGAGCCGCCAGTTCGACGATGTCTTCTGAGCGGTCGCTGAGGTTCGGCATGTCCAGCTGAAACACATTGATGCGGTGATACAGATCTGCCCGAAAACGGCCTTCCTGAACGGCCTGTTCAAGATTGGCATTGGTGGCAAACAGAAACCGCAGGTTCAAAGGGATTTCGCGTTCGGCGCCTACGGGGCGAATGCGTTTTTCCTCGAGCACACGAAGCAGAGCGGCCTGAACCTGATCCGGCATCTGGGCAACTTCATCAAGAAACAAAGTGCCGCCGTCCGCATGCAGAAACAGCCCGTCCTTGCGAATGTTCTGGTCGTCGATCAAACCAAACAACTCTTGCCCGACGCGGTCAGGCGCCACAGCGGCGCAGTTTACCGCGACAAAGGGTTGCTCGGCGCGATCCGACATTGAATGCAGCGTGCGTGCGGCGATCTCTTTGCCAGTGCCACTTGCGCCAGTAAACAGAACGGGCGTGGGCAAGGGCGCAAGACGATGCAGTATCTCGCGTGTTTTCTCGATGGCAACCGATTTCCCCAAAAGGCGCCCGCGCATAGCGCTGCCTTCGGCAGACAGCTCGTGCTTCAACAGATAGTTTTCACGCCGCAGGTATTTACGATCCAGTGCGCGCGCCACAGCGTTTAAAATCTGGTTCGCCCGAAAGGGTTTCAGCACAAAGTCGGCAACACCGGTTCGAAGCGCAGTGATTGCGGTTTCCAGATCAGCATAAGCCGTGATCAGAATGGTATCGGCAAAAAAACCGACCTTGCCCTGTTCCCGCAACCATTCAAGACCTGTGCGGCCGGGCATGATGTTGTCCAGAATCACAAGGTCAAAATGGGCCTGATCCAGAATGCGGGTGGCCTCGTCGGGGGATGCGGCCTGTTCCACACGTTTGCATCGCGGGGTCAGGATTTTTGTCAGAAAATTACGCATACCGGGTTCGTCATCGATCACGAGTATCGACGCACCAGCAAGGTTTTCCCCGTATTCGTCTTTGGCTGCGGCCTGCATCATCACTTCATAGTGTCCAGTCGTACATCTGCGCCGCTATACCGGTCCTGAGACGAAAATCCAATTTGGTCGAGCACCAGATTGGCGCCGATTGCGATGATAACGATGGCGGCAAATCCTGCCAGCATGGCTTGCATGTCTTAGTTCTCCGAACTTGTTGCGTGTTTTAAAAAGTCGATCAGGTCCGCACGATCCTGTTGGCCCGTAATCCGTTGTTGGGGCATCTTCGAGCCGGGAATATAGTGATCCGGCCCCAGATCGAACAGCTGGTCAATAGTTTCTTCCGACCAAATGATATCCAGATCCAGCAATGTGGATGAATAGCGGTAATCGGGCAGGGTGCCCGCCTTGCGGCCGAACACACCAAAAAGGGTTGGGCCCGCTTTGCGAGATGGGGGCGGCGTGATGGCATGGCAAATGGCGCATTTGCGCGTGTATTGGCGCTCGCCATTGGGCATGGTGTCTGCGGCTCGCAAAAAGGCGCGTTCGCCGGTGATGGCTGGGTCAAATTCGCTGAGCAACGTGACCGGCCAGCGGTACGCGGCGTCATCCAGACCGCCCGCATAGATCATCGCGCCGTCGGGTGAAAAGGCCAGTGCCCAGACAGGCCCTTTGCGGGTCGCCCGAAAATCGCGTGCAATTGACCATGTGTCGGTGTCGACAACCATGATGAACCCGTGCCCGTCGCCCACTGCCATTTGGCGGCTTTGTGGGCTGTAATCCATCGACAGGATCGGGCGACGTTCCAGCGTCAGATCGGCAATGTTTTGCCCCTCGTGGGTGATAACCCGCGTGCCGCCATCAACAGCGCCATAGGCAATCCAGTCCGGTGTTGTGATCAGGCGGTTTATGCCAAACCCGTGCGACACAAGAAGGCGCATCTCGAAGGGGGCGCTCATGTCATAGGCCACCAACTGACCTGTCATGGTCGCCACATACAAGGTCAACCCATCGGCAGAGAAAGCAACGTCATTGGCGCCGCCCTGATGCGATGAAAGAAAGATGGGGGGCACATCCGCGCCCCAGATCCCGACGGTACCGTCCCAGCTTGCCGAAGCAAGCCGTGTGCCATCAGGAGAAAAGGCCAGTCCGTTGATCTTGCCCTTGTGAGAGCCGATTTTTTCGGCCTGCTTGCCGGTCCAGCGATAAAGGACATAGTCATCACCAGCCGAAGCAATCGTGCCGTCAGGGGCCGAGGCCAAGGCGGTGACCGCTGCATCATGGGCTTCCAGCCACGACGGGGTCACATCGGTCCAAAGACCAACTGAATTGTCAAAACTGGCTGTGGCCACCTGACCCTGGTCCGTCACTGCAATATCCATAATCGGACCACCATGCCCTTTGAGGGTGGCAAATTCTTCGGTCTGGGCAGGCATTGCACCTGCCCAGAGGCTCACCGTGAAACTGAGGATAAAACGGCGAGCCATACCTTGGTTTACTCTGCGGGGGTTGCGCTGCCCGATTTGGCTTTGGCGGCGCTCTTTTCGTCTTCGAGGACTTCATCCAGCCAGATCGAGTGGTGCTGATGTGCCCAAGCTTCGTCAACTTCCCCTGATCCCATCGCGTCATAGGCACCTTCCATGCCAACCGATCCGATATAGATGTGGGCCAGAACAATCGCCGTCAGAACGAACGCCATGATCGCGTGCCAAAGCTGTGCGAATTGCATCTCTTCCTGAGGCGACATGGTTTCCGGCAGAACACCAAAGCCCAACAGTTCGGGCAGGCCGGTCCAGTTCAGCATCGCAAAGGTTTTCGCAAACAGCGGCAGTTCGAATGGGAACAGCAACGAAACACCGGAAACCGCAATCGATGTGCCAAACAGGATCACCGACCAGAAGATCATTTTCTGACCCGCGTTGAATTTTTTCGCAGGAGGATGGGCTTTGCCGATGATGCCGCCGAACTGACGCAACCAGGTGATGTCGGTCTTATTGGGGATATTGTGTACGACCCACATCACAAAGACCATCACGAGCCCCAGAATAAAGGCCCAGGCGACATTGTTGTGAACGAACTTTGACCAGATCAACAGGTTCGAATTGAAGCTTTTCCCCAGATAGGGCGCGATGAAACTGCGGCCGAACAAAACAAACAGACCGGTGAAGCCCAGCAAAACAAAGGAACCCGCCAAAAGCCAGTGGCCAAAGCGTTCAATCGCCTTGAAGCGGGTCACGGTGCGCCCTGTCATCGGCTCGTCGATGCCGATTTTGCCACGCAGCAGGAAGAACAGAAGCAGTGCGCCAATTGTTCCGAGCAACAGCCATCCACCATAGATACGAACAGGGCCGTCGCGGAACGTCAGCCACCACATGCCGCCGTCCTGCATCAGAACGTCTGCGGCCTCGCTCTGGTTCGATACGCGGGTGTCTGCCGATCCATATCTGACAGCCCGCCACAGTTCAGGGTCCGAGACGCCGCCAAGCGTTCCCAATTGCTCGCGCATGTCTTTTGCCCGAGCATCATCGCCAGTGTTGCCACTGCGAAAGGTGCTGTCCACATTTTGGCCCGACTGGCGTGCCATGATATCTTCAAGTGTTTGTGCACCACCGGTCGAGGTGCGGTCGGATTCCTGTGCGAGTGCCGGAATGGCAACAATCAGCGACAGGACAAGTGCGAGTGCCATGCGAAGCATCGGCAACCCTCCTTGGATAAGAATTCTAATAAAGAGGAACAGGGCGGCCCCATCACAGGGCCGCCCGTTTAACGGTTGCCGAAGTTAGCCGCCTTTTTGGTCGTAGGCAGTGCCCCAACCCCAGGCGCCCGAGCCAAAGCCGCGGGCCACAACACGTTCGCGATAGATCGCCGACACCACATCGCCGTCACCGGCAAGCAGGGCTTTTGTCGAACACATCTCGGCGCAGATTGGCAATTTGCCTTCTGCAATCCGGTTGCGGCCGTACTTGGCGAACTCAGCATTCGAGTGGTTTTCTTCGGGGCCACCGGCGCAGAAGGTACATTTGTCCATCTTGCCGCGGCTTCCAAAGTTGCCAGCCTGTGGATACTGCGGCGCGCCGAATGGGCACGCGTAGAAGCAATAACCACACCCGATGCACAGGTCCTTGGAGTGCAGCACCACACCGTCATCGGTCTGATAGAAGCAATCCACCGGACAAACGGCCATACATGGCGCGTCGGAACAGTGCATACAGGCCACCGACAGCGAACGCTCGCCCGGTTTACCGTCATTCAGGGTTACCACGCGACGGCGGTTGATCCCCCACGGCACCTCGTGCTCGTTCTTACAGGCGGTGACACAGGCGTTGCATTCGATGCAGCGTTCGGCGTCACAGAGGAACTTTGCTCTTGCCATATCTCTCTCTCCTTACGCTGACCAGATTTTGCAGAGCGTGGTCTTCGTCTCTTGCATCTGGGTTACCGAGTCATAGCCATAGGTCTGGGCGGTGTTTGTTGATTCACCCAGCACATAGGGATCGGCGCCGTCGGGGTATTTGTCCCGCAGGTCCTGTCCCTGGAAATGGCCGCCAAAGTGGAACGGCATAAAGGCGACGCCTTCACCGACACGCTCCGTGACCAGTGCCATGACCTTGACCTTGCCGCCTTCAGGGCCTTCGACCCAGACTTGCGCGCCGTCCCGCACACCAAGGTTATTGGCGTCACGCGGGTTCATTTCGACAAACATGTCTTGCTGAAGTTCGGCCAGCCATGGGTTCGAACGGGTCTCGTCACCGCCACCTTCATATTCGACCAGACGGCCGGATGTGAGGATGATCGGATAGTCTTTCGAGAAGTCGTTCTTCTGGATCGATGCATACAAGGTCGGCAGACGATAGGACTGACGGTCCTCGTATGTTGGATAATCCTCGACCAGATCGCGCCGCGGCGTATAGAGAGGCTCGCGGTGCAGCGGCACCGGATCGGGGAATGTCCAGACAACAGCACGGGCTTTTGCGTTCCCGAAGGGTGCGCATTCGTGCTTGATCGCAACCCGCTGGATGCCGCCGGACAGGTCGGTTTTCCAGTTGGTCTTGGGACCTGCAACAGCATCAATGCTGGCACGTTCCTCGTCTGTCAGGTCGCCATCCCATCCAAGATCCATCAGCATCTGCATGGTGAATTCCGGATAGCCGTCCTGAATTTCCGAATTCGCCGAATAGACGCCTTCGGCCAGAAGGTTGTCACCATCACGTTCCACACCAAAACGGGCACGGAATGTCAGGCCACCTTCAGACACAGGTTTGGACATGTCATAGAGGTTTGGCGTCCCCGGGTGGTTCATCTCGGGTGTGCCCCAGCACGGCCATGGCAGACCATAATAGTCCCCATCAGCCGGTCCACCGATCGCTTGCAGCGTTGTACGGTCAAACGTGTGCTGGTTCGCCATGTGCTTTTTCAAACGCTCGGGCGACTGGCCGGTATAACCGATTGTCCAGAGACCTTTGTTGAACTCGCGGGTGACGCTTTCGATGTTCGGGGTGTTCTCGTCTTCCATTTCGATATTGCGGAAGAAACGATCGGCCCAGCCGAACTTGTTGGCGAACATACCCATGATTTCATGGTCTGGTTTGGATTCGAACAACGGATCGACAACCTGATCGCGCCACTGGAACGACCGGTTCGAAGCGGTGACAGAGCCACGTGTTTCGAACTGGGTACAGGCGGGCAACAGGTAAACGCCATCGGTGCGGTCCTGCATAACGGCGGAAACGGTGGGATACGGGTCAACCACGACCAGCATGTCCAACTTTTCCATCGCCGTTTTCATTTCCGTACCACGGGTTTGCGAGTTGGGCGCGTGGCCCCACAGAACCATGGCGCGCACATTGTTGGGCTGATCGATATTGTCCTTGTCTTCAAGAACACCGTCGATCCAACGTGACACGGGAATACCTTTCAGGTTCTGAAGGCTTTTCTCTTTGCCATCTTTCCCTTTGAGCATGTCGAACTGAGAAGTCAGCCAGTCGCCTTCTTCTTCCCAAACACGTGCCCAGTGTGCCCATGCGCCTTTTGACAGGCCATAATAGCCGGGCAGGGTGTGGGACAGAACGCCAAGGTCGGTTGCACCCTGTACGTTGTCGTGGCCGCGGAAGATGTTGGTGCCGCCGCCGCTTGTGCCCATGTTGCCCAAGGCAAGCTGGAGAACACAATATGCACGGGTGTTGTTGTTACCGTTGGTGTGCTGTGTTCCACCCATACACCAGATTACGGTGCCAGGACGGTTGTTGACCATGGTACGTGCAACGCGGCGCAGCTGAGACCCCGGCGCGCCAGTGACGCGTTCGACTTCTTCAGGTGTCCATTTGCGCACTTCTTCACGGATCTGGTCCATGCCCCAAACACGGGTGCGGATGAACTCTTTGTCTTCCCAACCGTTTTCGAAGATGTGGTAGAGAATGCCCCAAACCAGCGCAACGTCGGTGCCGGGACGGAAGCGCACATATTCATCCGCATGTGCCGCAGTCCGCGTAAAGCGCGGATCGCAAACGATGACGGGCGCATTGTTCTGCTCTTTGGCTTTCAACAGGTGCAACAGCGAAACAGGGTGTGCTTCGGCCGGGTTGCCACCAATGATGAAGATAGCCTTGGAGTTGTGGATGTCATTGTACGAGTTTGTCATCGCACCATAGCCCCAGGTGTTCGCAACACCGGCAACTGTAGTCGAGTGACAAATACGGGCCTGGTGATCCACGTTGTTTGTGCCCCAATAGGCGGCAAACTTGCGGAACAGATAGGCCTGCTCGTTGTTGTGTTTGGCCGAGCCGAGCCAGTAGACGCTGTCAGGTCCGCTTTCTTCGCGGATCTGCATCATCTGGTCGCCGACTTCGTTGATCGCCTGCTCCCATGAAATGCGCTTCCATTCACCACCCTCTTTTTTCATCGGGTACTTGAGGCGGCGCTCACCATGGGCGTGCTCGCGAACCGAGGCACCTTTGGCGCAGTGCGCTCCAAGGTTGAACGGGCTGTCCCAGCCGGGCTCTTGCCCGATCCAGACGCCGCTTTGCACTTCGGCTACGACGGTACAGCCCACAGAACAGTGGGTACAGACCGACTTGATGGTTTCTACAGTGCCCGCAGCAGCAGATGCCGCTGCATTGGCTTGCGTCACCGTACCACCGGTGGCGCTGATCGCGGCAAGACCACCAATGGCCAGACCGCTGCCACGCAGGAATGCGCGGCGGTCGACAGATTTCTCTGCGACGTCAGACAGGATACTTGTCCGCTGGGGGCGTCTCGCTACCCCGTTGGTCTTTTTCCTAAGCATTTAAACCTCCCTTGCTGTCCCAATCGGAACTTAGCTGGGTTAACGAAAACCGCAGGCAGTCGGGCCAATCGCAACCAGTCGCCTGTGGCAGAAAACCTCGTCCGCTTTAGAAGCGGGCGCTGTCAAAGTATGCGCGGGTGTGCGCGGTATCCTGCATCTTGTCTGATGACAGGTCGGGTTCTGCGGCTTCTGCTGCGCCCCCTGTGGTCGCAACGACCACTGCCGCAGCAGGGGCAGCGGTTGCAGCCATTTTCAGAAAATCGCGACGGCTTGCACCATCTTCGGTTTTCTTGGTCATGAGAGTCCTCCTCTCTTGGGTTGTGGCGGTTGCCCGCCGGTATTGCGGATTACTCCGCGCTCATCCGAAAGCCTTCGGTTTCGATATCCACGAACACGCGCCCGACAGCGCCGACCGCCGCGTAAAACACCGAATTCTTGGCAGCTTCCAAATCTGAATAAAAATGTCCCGCCCACGGAGAGATGTGGCGGTTAAAGAACGTTTTCTGGTCTGCCAGCGTGGCAGGTGTTCCAAAACGTCCCACAATCAACGCGCCCATCATTTCCATCAGCGAGGCGATGTTGTCTTCGGGCTCGTACACATTGTCGGCACGGCTCAGACCCCGGGCCGCCATGTCCTGACGCAGGGTGGCCAGCGGCTTTTCGTTCAAGAAGCCCGTCATATAGTAGCTGGCATAGGGCAAAAGTTCGCCGCGACCCAAGCCGATGAACAACTTGTTGAACTCACGTTCGACAGTCGGGGGCTTGCTCAGGCTCGCGATCTTGGCCAGCGCATTTATCGCCGTGCCCAGATCGCTGTCGTCGCCGCTCAGACCCGCGGTCTGGCTCAACAGCATGTCGTCCGGAGGGCCAGCCAACAGAGCGCCAAGGAAGTTATAGAGGTCTGCACGCAAACGGTCCTCTTGCGAGACGGCCGGAAGTTCTGCGGTTGCGGTCATATTTGTGTCCTGTGTCATGCGGAGGCTCCTGCGTCATCAAATGCAAAGCGCATCCGACGCGGGGGCAGGGGGGCGTCATCATGTGTCTCTTCAAACTCAGGTGGCTCATGGGCCACGGCAGTTTCAGAGTGCGCAATCATCGGGTCGGGTTCTGTTGCGGGAGCAGGCTGCTCATCGACATCATCGGCTGGAAGGGCTTCGGGCTCTTCCGTTGCGGCCTCGGCGGCGGCTTCCGCTTCTGCCTGACGCGCCAGTTCGTCGACATGCGCGGTCATCCCTTTGCCAACCTGATAGGCCGTCTGAAGGTTTTCGATCACACAGGACGCATCGGTGAAATCTTCGCCGTAATCGACAAGACCATCAACATTGGCCAGAACGGGATTGGTTAGCCAAAGGCGGCGCAAGGCACGGTTTCGGATACGGGCGGGCACTGTCTCGGTCAGGAAGACCTTGAAATCATCACCTGCGCACAACTCATCCGGATCAGGCAGCCCAAGTTCTTGAAGGATTTCTGCATCGCTTTGCTCTTCCAGCGACGCATCGCGCTCGGCCAGGGCCTGCGCTTCGACCTTGCGCAGGTCTTCCGCTTGTTCTGCTTCAACGGCGGCTTTGCGGCGGGACCAGAAATCTCGGCTCATTGCAAACGCTCCTTACGGGCGGCACTTGGGGACCTATACACATCAGCAACCTGCTTGATACGCGCATCCCCGATGCCATCTTCCCTCAGCGTAACATCTTTTTTGTCACGGCGGCGTTTTTTGAAAACTTCTTCGACATGGTGCGCATCCACGAAATCCTGAACCCAGCGTTCAAGGCCTGCGGGCATGGCGACCTTTTCGACAATTTCTTCACCGCTGTCAGAATAATCCTGCGCCTCGTAGGGCGAGGCGGTGGCCAGAACCACATCAAAGGGATGCGGCCCATCGCATTCGCGCATCACAACATAGATGCAGGGGACCTGAGCGTTCAAACCGTGCAGATATGCATCCGTTTCCGCACCATGAAGTTCCAGCGTAACAGTGGCGGCATGAAAGTCGGTTTGATCCGCGTCTTCCCGCAAGATCCGCCAATCGCCGTCTCCGGCGCCCGGTAAAACGCCAATCGCTTTCCACGACCATTTGGCCCAACGAGTGACCCCCGGTGCGCGACGCAAAACGATACCCAGTGGCAGCGTCTGGTATTTTTCAGGATTATGGATCACTCCTCCCGAGTCCCCCTTTGGCATTTCTAGGTCCCAGCATTGCCCTTGCGGAAGCGACAGGCAAAGACCGATTTTCGACATTCGCGAATTAACTTGTGAGGTTGGACATTTTGGGTAGGCCTGTGTGCCACGGTATGCCGACGGGGACGTATTGTCTAAACCGACAGAAAAAGTTGGTTTATGGCCGAAGCTGCAAATTGCCGAATCTTGCGTTGTTCGAGGCAGTGATTCGCCACCCGCCTCTGCAAGAAAATCGGTTGTCGGCAGCTGGGAATCATGCCTAGTTTGTCCGAGTTTTTCGACCGAAAAGGGGAGTTTCATGGGCGAGACATCGACTCGAGAGGATGCTTTTAAGTCCTTGATTTTATGCAATTGTGAGGCGAGTCTTGAGGTCGATGCAGAGGCGTTGTCCGAGGTCACTGGATTGGGCTGTTCAAAAGTGCATTCAGGGCTGTGTCAGGGGCAATCCGAGGACGCGGCACGGGCCATTGCAGGGGGTGACGCAATTATTTGTTGCACCCAGGAACAGGCCTTTTTCGAGGAGCTCGCAGCCGATATCGATGCCCCCGCACCAGCGGTTCTTGACCTGAGAGATCGGGCAGGATGGAGCACGGACCAACGGTCAAAACTACCCAAAATGGCCGCATTGGCCGCCGAAGCTTTGATGCCTGCGCCCGACATGAAGACCGCAGATGTGCTTTCCGAGGGGCTTTGTCTGGTCGTGGGGCCCGCAGAAACGGCGCTCGCTGCGGCGGCGCAACTGGCCCCGCATCTGAGTGTAACGGCCCTCCTGACCGATGACGGTGACCTTTCTGACACCCGTGATTTTGATATCGTGCGCGGCAAGCTGCGGCGCGCCACCGGCGCGTTTGGTCAGTTCGAAGTGACGATAGATGCTTTGCAGCAGGTGTCGCCGGGGGGGCGCGGTGAACGTGTTCTGTCCGAACCGCGCGATGGCGGTCGGTCGCAATGCGATCTCATTCTGGATTTGACGGGGGGAACGCCCCTGTTTCCGGCCCATGAAAAACGCGACGGGTATTTGCGCCCTGATCCCAAAAGCACAGGCGAAGTGGCTGCGGCCGTTCTGGAAGCGTCACACATGGTTGGGACGTTTGAAAAACCTCTTTATGTGCGGGTGGAACCTTTGTTCTGTGCGCATTCCCGCGCCAATCAGACCGGATGCACCAACTGTCTTGATGTGTGCCCCACAGGTGCAATTGTACCGGGCGGCGACCACGTGGTGATTGATCCGATGGTCTGTGCGGGCTGCGGATCTTGTGCCGCGCTGTGCCCTTCCGGTGCGATTTCCTATGATGCACCTTCGCACGATCACACCATCCGGCGCGTTCAAACGCTTGCAAGTGCCTATCTTGCGGCTTCGGGAACGGCGCCCCGGCTTTTGGTGGTGAATGAACATGGATCAGAGATGATCCGTTTGGCGGCGCGTTATGGGCATGGGTTGCCCGCAGATGTTATTCCGCTTGAAGTGACCTCGCTCAACGCATTTGGCCATGCCGAGGCTCTTGCTGCATTGGCGGCGGGTTTTGTGGATGTCCGGATTGTTCCGGGCCCAACAACAGAGCGCCCGCCACTGGAGCAAGAGATCGCGTTGGCCGTGGCCATAGCTGGCGACAAGATTACCTTGTTGGACGAGCAGGATCCGGATCTGATGGTGGCGCGCCTTTATGATGCGTCGGTTGGGACATCTATTGATGACCCGATCCGCCCCATGGGAACACGTCGCCAGATCACACGTCAGGCCGCGCGCAGCTTGCTTCCCGAGGATGAAATTGTACCGCTGCCCGAGAATGCGCCTTATGGGGCGGTGGTGGTCAACAGCGACTCTTGCACATTGTGCCTCAGCTGTGTGTCGCTTTGCCCGTCAGGGGCCTTGGGCGACAATCCCGATCAGCCGCAACTGCGTTTCCAAGAGGATGCCTGTCTGCAATGCGGGTTGTGTTCGAATATTTGTCCCGAAAACGCAATTAGTTACGAGCCGCGCCTTAACCTGACGCCGTCCGCACTCGAGCAGGTTGTCCTGCAAGAGGAAGAGCCCTTCGCTTGTGTTGATTGTGGCGCGTTGTTTGGTGTGAAGTCGACAATCGAACGTATCACCGAGAAGCTTACCGGATCGCCGATGTATCAAAATCCCGAGGCTTTGCGCATGATCCAGATGTGCGACAATTGCCGTGTCAGCGCCCAGTATCATGCCGAAAACAGTCCCCTCGCAGGGGGCGAGCGTCCGCGGGTGCGTACCACCGAGGATTACCTCAGCAAGCGACGTGATCACTGATGCTGCAACGGCGCCCCAAGGTCGGCTGCATCCAGCAAGGCCACATACGAGAGGATCGCTTCGAGGTCCTCCAGTGTCATTTGGATTGGCACAATGGGCGGCGGGCGGTTGTGGGGAAAGGGCGGCGTGACCTCGGCAATCTGCGTGAACGCAGGGTGCGGGTTCAGGGCGTAGAAAGATTCAAACCGTTCATCCCAGTTCTCCAAACTGCGCAGCACAAAGAAGGATGGCGTCGAACCGATGCCGTTCATCCTGTGGTCGGGGTCAACCACATGACAGCGGCCACACATGGTCATCGACACACGGCGTCCTTCTTCGGCGTCCCCGTCATAGTCATAAGTGATCTCCACCACATCGGCGGGTTGCGGCGACGAAAAGAGCGCGGTTCCTTCGGGCGCAAAACCTGTCACCGTGCGCATACCAATGTCCGAGGTCAGCCATGCGGCAAGTTTCTGCGTGCCCGCATGATCATTGCTTTCGATCGCCATGTACCAGGTTTGCTGAGGACCGGTGAAAATGGCTGTTCCGGTGCTGCCAAACCGCATATCCGCCGGCGCGCCTTCTTGAACCAGCTCGACCCGCACTTGGGTTTTGAGCGAGAAACGCGGCAAAATGTGCTTAATCAATCCGCTGTCGATCAGCGTTTGAGGCACCTCAAGGCGCACAAGACGATCCTCGGCGATGGCCGGAAAGCCAAGACAAATCAGAACGATACCAAGTTTCAACTTACGTAACAGCATATGGGATGGTAGAAACTCTCTGGCCGTCACGTCAAGTTCGCAAAAAAGGAAAGACATATGGACGACGATTTCAACATGTCGATGCGCAAGTTTCTGAAGCAGGTTGGTGTGACCTCTCAGCAAGCCATCGAGCAAGCAATGCGAGATGCAGACACAAAGGGTAAAACCTTTGAAGCAAAGGCCGTCATTACGATTGATGGGCTCGAGATCGAGCACGTCGTGACCGGTTCCATCAAAGGGCAGGAGTAAGACTGTGGCAGTGACTCGTGAGGTGGTTCTGGCCGCCCTGAAAGACATCGCAGACCCTGTTGGCCAGGGTGATATCGTATCGTCCGGCGTGATGCGTGCCCTCAATGTGGATGGCAGCAGCGTGCGCTTTGTCCTCGAAATCGATCCCGCCAAGGCAAAACTATATGAGCCTGTGCGGGCACAAGCCGAAGAACGGGTCAAGGCGATTGCAGGTGTCGAGACCGCGTCGGTTGTCCTGACAGGGCACAGCGCCAAGGCGCCGCCGCCGGATCTTAAATCGGGACAGCACAAGGCGGCCCAGCCGGAAGGCCCGCAAAAGGTGCCGGGTGTGGCGCGGATCATCGCCGTTGCCTCGGGCAAGGGCGGTGTCGGGAAATCCACGGTTTCTGCCAACCTTGCCTGCGCTTTGGCGGCCGAAGGCAAACGCGTCGGTCTGTTGGACGCCGACGTTTATGGGCCGTCGCAACCGCGCATGCTGGGCGTGTCGGGACGTCCGGCCAGCCCGGATGGAAAGACCATTTTGCCCATGCGCAACCATGGCGTCACGATGATGTCTATTGGTCTCATGACAAACGAGGATCAGGCGGTTGTTTGGCGTGGTCCGATGCTCATGGGCGCGTTGCAGCAAATGCTGATGCAGGTGCAATGGGGCGCCTTGGATGTGCTGATCGTGGATTTGCCACCGGGTACGGGCGATGTTCAGCTGACCTTGAGCCAGAAGTTCGCTCTGGATGGTGCGTTGGTGGTTTCCACGCCTCAGGACGTGGCGCTGCTGGATGCCCGCAAAGGCATCGACATGTTCCGCCAGCTCAACATCCCGATTATTGGCATGATCGAAAACATGTCGACCCACATCTGTTCCAGTTGCGGCCATGAAGAGCATGTGTTTGGCCATGGTGGTGTCGCCGCAGAAGCTGCAAAACTTGACGTGCCTTTGCTGGCCGAGATTCCGTTGCATCTGGATATCCGGCTGGCCTCTGACGGTGGGGCCCCGATTGTGACCTCAAAACCGGACAGTGCGCAGGCGCAGTCGTTCCGAAATGTGGCTAAAACGCTTATTGCGGACGGGGTGGTATGACAGGCGTCACATTTCCCCCATTGATGTCCGGAGTTGCGGTTCAGGGTCCTGAAGATCCGTTTGAAACGGCCTGTATGCGGGCCGCGCTTGGCTGTGATGCCGGGTTGGTCGTGTATAATCTGGGCTCGGACACCGTGCGTGCCGCTTTGGTTTTTGCCCCCGAAGTGCCGTTGCAACAGGCCATGGCGATGTTGCCTCTTTGCGGTGTCGGTCTTCAGAATGCCTTGGGCGCGCTTGCCCCGCCAGAGGTTGCTGTTCACCTCGAGTGGTCTGGTGGTTTGCGTGTGAATGGTGCGAAATGTGGACGGTTGCAGGTCGCGGCCAGCACAGATGATCCCTCATCTGTGCCGGACTGGCTTGTTGTCGGGCTTGAACTGCCTCTGTGGCCAGCCTCTGATGAAACGGGCGACACACCGGATGAGACAGCCCTTTATGCCGAGGGCTGCGCAGATGTTGCGGCCGATGCGCTGCTGGAAAGCTGGGCGCGCCATACGCTGAACTGGATCACACGTTGGGAAGACGAAGGAACGCGGCCCCTGCATGCAGAGTGGCGCGGTCTTGCTCAGGACATGGGCGAGGATATCGTCTTTGGTGATGTGAAAGGCAGCTTTTTGGGGGTGGATGAAGACTTTGGAATGCTCTTGCGCACCGGAGACACCACCCAGATGATCCCATTAACAACACTTCTGGAGAGCCAGCGATGAATCTTGCCCGCGCCATCCACTTTGACGAAAGCGACCAGCATGTTTTCCACTCACCGGCGCGTACGGGTGAATGGTGCGTGTCTGGCGGGTTCGAGTTTTCGAACTGGACCGAAGCCGACCTGACCGGCAAAGGGCGACAGGCCTTTGCCAATGGGTGGTTCGGTCTGGAAACGGCGGGGCGGGTGACCTTTGTTGCCGTGACACAGATCGAGCCGGACGAGCTGGAAACACTGACCACGCTGCTGGCCCAGCATTTTGTCGACTTCTACGGGGCGCCATCGCCCGAAGTTGCACGTCCCGTGGCCGAGCAGGAACTGTCTCATATGGTTGATCTGTGTGACGAACACGCGGCAAACACCTTGTTGACGGTCGCGCGTGAATTGTCCGAGGCGGGGGTGCGTGAGGCATACCGCGTTATTGAGCCCCAAGACGCAGAGCTTGAAGCGTTTGCTGTGCATGGATCGCCTGACTAAGGGTATGAAAAAGGCGCCTCATGGGGCGCCTTTTTGCAGTCTGCCATGGTCGAGACCTTATTGTTCCGCGTTGAAAACAAACAAGGTTTCTCCGTTGATCTTATAGGTGTTGATCAGGTCTTTGGCTTTGTCCGACACCAGCCAGTTTTCCAGCTTGAGCGCCAGATCAGCTTTGACATGGGCGTGCTTTTCCGGGTTCACCGGAATATAGGCGTATTGGTTGAACAAAACCGGGTCACCCGAATACAGCAGGGCCAGATCGCCCTTGTTCTGGAAGTTGAGCCAGCTGGCACGGTCCGCCATGATATAGGCATTCATACCTGACGCGGTGTTCAACGCGGCGCCCATTCCCGCACCAACGGCACGATACCAGTCTCCAAAGGTTTCGGGATCAAGTCCCGCAGCACTCCAAAGGCTCAGTTCTTTTTTGTGGGTGCCGCTGTCATCACCTCGGCTGACGAACAAGGCGCTTGTGTCTGCGATCTTGTTCAGGGCATCCGTGGCAGCCGTCGCAACTGCGATGCTGGCGCTGTCGTCCTTAGGGCCAATGAAAACAAAGTCGTTATACATGATTTCGCGGCGATGCGTGCCGCTGCCATTTGCGAGAAACTTTTCTTCGGCTTTGCGCGAATGAACAAGAATGGCATCCACATCACCCGCCGCGCCAAGGCGCAATGCCTGGCCCGTTCCGACGATCAGAAGGTGAACATCGATCCCGAGGTCGTTCTTGATTTCGGGCAGTAGAATGTCCGAAAGACCAGAGTTATGGAACGATGTTGTCACCGCCATTTTCATTTCATCAGCCAAGGTTGAGGTGGTCAGAACCGCTGTTGCGACGACCCCCATCAAAAAGCGTTTCATTCGACAATATCTCCTCTGAGAAAGGCATGTGCCTGTGGTGTGCTCGGCGTTTCAAAAAATGTGGCTGCAGGGGCGCATTCGTGGATTTTGCCGTTCAACATGAACACCACTTCAGTGGCCAGCCTGCGGGCCTGTCCCATGTTATGCGTGGACATGACCAGCCGTGTGCCGCCCTTTGCGGCAGTTTGCAGGATTTCCTCGACTTCCCGCATCGCGCGCCCGTCCAGCGCTGCGCAGGGTTCGTCTAGAAAAAGAACCTCGGGGTCGCGGATCAGGGCGCGGGCAATCGCCAGTTTCTGACGTTCTCCACCTGACAGGACCGTGGCCTGACGGGTCAGGAAATTGCCAAGGCCGACTTTCTCGGCCCAATGTTCGGCTTTGTTGCGGGCTTCTTGTTTGGGGGTGCCCCCCAAGAGAAGAGGATAGGCCAGATTGTCCCGCACCGAACGGCGCATCATCACCGGCGTCTGGAATACAAAGGCCTGTTTTTCGCGGGCTTCTTCCAGTGGGCAGGCCCAGTCGATCGTTCCCGCGTTAAGACGCGCAATCCCGTGCAGCATCCGCAGCAAAGATGTCTTGCCCGACCCGTTGGGGCCAATCACAATCGTGACGCCTTCTGGGGTCAGCGTAAGATCGACAGGTCCAACAAGAACCTGTCCGCGTCTGCGAGAAACGGCTTGTTTGACGGTCAGCGGCATCAATGGCATCACCAGCGCCCCTCTTGTTCGGTGCGGGTCAACCAGTGGATCGCGATGTTGACCGCGATGGCCATGGCGATCAGCACAAAGCCAAGCGACAGCGCCAAGGCAAAATCACCTTTGCCTGTCTCGAGCGCGATGGCAGTGGTCAGCACGCGCGTTACGTGATCGATATTGCCGCCGACGACCATAATGGCCCCGACCTCTCCTATCGCGCGTCCAAATCCGGCAAGGGCCGCCGTTAACAAGGCGCGACGCCCGTCCCAGAGGATGGCACGCACACGTTGGGATTGGGTGGCGTTCATGGAAATCAGAAGGTCGTGATAGTCCGACCACAATTCACGCAAGGATTGATGTGCAATCGAGGCAATCAGGGGAACGATAATGATCACCTGAGCGATGATCATCGCTGTGGGCGTAAACAACAGGCCAAAGACGCCGAAGGGACCGGATCGCGACAACACGATATAGACGAGCAGGCCAACCACCACCGGCGGCAACCCCATCAAGGCGTTCATCACAGCAATGGTGGCACGGCGAAACCGGAACCGGCGCACAGACAGAAATGCGGCAAGGGGCAGGGCAATCAACGAGGCGATTAGCAATGCCGACAGTGTGACGCGCAAGGACCGAAGCGTGATTTCGACAAGGTCCGCGTCCAGTGTCACCACCATCCAGAACGCCTGACACAGTCCATTCCATAAATCGGACATTTAGGGGCGTGCTCCGTGTTTCTGGGTCGTTGGGGGCGGTCTGTCCGCGTGAGATACCTGTTCAAATCACATGAAAGGAAACGGGAAAACCCACAATGTCCCATGTTACCGGAAATTGGTCAAAATGACCCTGATGAAATCCTCACCTTTTGGAAAACGGCGCGCTGGCGGAAAAATTGTCCCAATGCGTCGGATCAGGGCAAGGGGTCAGTCTGGTAGAGTTTGATTTTGAGTCCCCCGTGCGGCACGGGCGGGCCGGGTTTCTTGAACCGCAGTTTTGTGGCGCTGGCCAAACTCGCATCAGTGGTGATGATCCCCACGCGCCAGCCGCCAAAGGCCTCGCGCAAACGATCCCCGAAAGCGGCGTGAAGCGCATAGAGCAACTTCTTGTTGCCGATCCGCGCACCATACGGCGGGTTCACGATTACTATTCCGGGTGGGCCGTCAGGGCGCTGCATCTCGCTCACGGCTTTACAGTCGAACTGGACACGCTCCTGCACACCCGAGCGGGCGGCATTGGCGCGGCTGGCCGAGATCGCGCCTTCGTTCCGGTCGCTGCCGTAAAAACGCGCGTCTGACAGAACAGGGCCGGTCTGTGCCCGCATGTCTTTCCACATGTCTGGATCAAACGGGACAAGGTGTTCAAAGGCAAAGCTGCGGCTGCGTCCGGGATAAAGGCCCATCGCCATCTCTGCCGCTTCGATCACAAACGTGCCCGATCCGCACATGGGGTCCATGACCGTTTGCGTGCCGTCATACCCGCACTGGCGCAGGAACAAAGAGGCAAGGGTCTCGCGCATCGGAGCCTTGGCAACCGCTTCTTTGTGGCCGCGCTTGTGAAGGGTTTCCCCTGAGGTGTCGACGCTGAACACACAGTTGTTGTCATCTATGCGCAACTTGATCTGGATCTCGGCCTCGTTCGAGATGATGGCGCCGTGTTCTTCGTGCAGTGCCTTTTCCACACGCTGTTTCGCAGCGCCGGCATGATAGATTTTTGAGCGTTTCGATGTGGTTGCTTCGACACGCACCGGCACACCTTTGGGCAGGACATCTCCCCAAGGGAATTTGCGCGACCGTTTGTCGAGCTGCGCAAGGTGAAACGCCCGAAAAGACCCGAACCGCGCCAGAACACGCGTGGCCCCGCGCAAGACAAGGTTGGCGCGCCAGACGTCGGGCCAGTGCCCATCAAACGTGACGCCACCGGGCACCTGTTTGGGGTCGGGGAAACCTGCGGCGCGGGTTTCGGCGCAAAGCACATCCTCGAGGCCGGGAGGGGCGACCAGAAAGATTTCAAATTTGTCCTGAGTATCCATTCCGCCTTGTATGGTGAAATGGGCGAAGGATCGACCCATAATCAGAAATAATGGTCGCAAAACGGTCCTGTGGTGCTATCGTTTTGAAAGACAGCGACTATTTGGAGAAAGCCGTGCGAGTTCTAACGATGGGAGCCTTCATTGCCATCCTTGTGGGCGGGCTTGCTTTTGTCTCGCCAAACAATGCCGCCGCCCAGAACGAGACCAGAGTTGCCAAAGGTGTCGTGACCGCGGCACGAACGTGGGAGGTGTCCTCGGCAATTGACGGGCGCATATCCGCCATACACTTTTCGGAAGGCATGTATGTTCAGGAAGGCACGTTGCTTGTCGAAATAGACGACACCCAAAGCCAGCTTGAGCTTGCCCTCGCAAGAGCAGAGTTGAAACGCGCCGAGGCCGTTCTTGCCCAAAGTCTTGAAGATCTGCAACGGCACGAGGAACTGATCAAACGGAATGCCGTTTCCGAAGCCGTTTACAGTGACGTGAAATTTGCGCACGAGATGGCGGTTCTTGGTCTTGAAGCGGAAAAGCTCGAACTGGGCATCGCCGAGAAACGCCAGTCTTTCCACAGCATTCACGCCGGATTGTCGGGCATGATTTCCGCCCCCAAGGTCCATTCCGGCACAAACTTTAGCGTGGCACTGAGCGGCGCAATTGCAAGTATTGTGCAGCTGGATCCCATTCATGTGCGTATGAAAGTGGCGCTTGATACAGCTTTGGCGCGGCTTCAGGCCGGAAACTATTCTCTGGAAGATGTGCGCAACCTCAAGTTCGAGTTGTCTTTGCCAGACGGCGCAACCTTCGAACATCTGGGCAAACCTGTTGCGGTTGGATACGAGCTGAACCCCGAAACGGGCGAAGGCTCTGTTCTGATCGAATTCGCAAATCCATCTGGCGTTTTGCGTCCCGGACTGCCTGTCAGTCTCAAGATTGCAGGGAACTGAGGCAAAAACTGTGCAACGCCCCAAGGCAATCCCATTGCGGGGCTTCTCGCGTTGTGAATCAAATCGAAATGTTTAACAGTGTCGGCGATACCCCCGCCCGATGTGCCATGGCACAGCGGGATTGGGACATACGACAAGAACAATGCGAAAACGCATGTACTAATAAGACAATTGGGAGACAAAGAATGAAGCTAAAATCCATTGCATTGGCAGCCGCCATGTCTGCGCTGGCTATTGGGGCCCACGCCGAAGGTCTCAAGGTTGGTATGATCACGACGCTTTCTGGTGGCGGGGCCGGTCTGGGCATTGATGTGCGCGACGGGTTCATGCTGGCGATGAAGCAATCGGGCCGCGACGACATCGAAGTTGTTATCGAAGACGACCAGCGCAAACCCGATATCGCGGTGCAACTGGCCGACAAGATGATCCAGTCCGAAAAGGTTGATGTGCTGACCGGTATTATCTGGTCAAACCTCGCCATGGCCGTTGTGCCTGCGGCGACGGCTCAGAACAAATTCTATCTGTCGCCGAACGCAGGGCCATCCGCGTTGGCCGGCAAACGCTGTCACAAGAACTATTTCAACGTGGCATGGCAGAACGACAACCTGCACGAAGCAGCCGGCGCCTATGCCAAAGGGGCAGGGTACAAAAATACCTTTATCCTCGCGCCAAACTATCCTGCAGGCAAAGATGCGCTGACCGGATACAAACGCATGTATGGCGGCGATCTGGCGGGTGAAACGTATACAAAGCTGGGACAGACAGACTATGCCGCCGAGATTGCGCAAATCCGTGCATCCGGCGCAGATAGCGTGTTCTTCTTCCTGCCCGGCGGCATGGGGATCGCCTTCCTGAAGCAATATGCAGACAGCGGTGTTGACCTGCCGGTTGTGGGGCCTGCGTTCAGCTTTGATCAGGGTATCCTGCAAGCCGTTGGCGAGGCCGCTTTAGGTGTGATCAACACCAGCCAGTGGAATAAAGACATCGACAATGCCGCCAACAGCGCTTTTGTCGACAGCTTTCAGGCGGAATACGGGCGCCTGCCTTCGCTTTATGCCTCGCAAGGGTTTGATACGGCCAATCTTTTGATCTCGGCCGCCGGCAAGGCAGACGTCAAGGATCAGGACGCATTCCGTGCGGCACTGGAAGCCGCCGAGTTCGACTCGGTACGTGGTGATTTTGCCTTTGGGCCCAACCACCATCCCGTGCAAAACATCTATGTGCGCGAGGTCATCAAGGAAGGTGACGTCTATACCAACAAAATCGTTGGTACTGCTTTGGAAAACCATGCGGATGCCTATGCAGGCGACTGCAAGATGTAATGCGAAACGCCGCTGCGCCTTTTGGGGCGCGGCGGCAACCGGAAGATCCCCATGCCAACTTATCTGATTGTTGAACAGCTTCTGAACGGGCTGCAATTCGGCGTGATGCTTTTTCTGTCCGCTGCAGGGCTGACGCTGATTTTCGGCGTGATGGGGCTTATCAATCTGGCGCATGGATCGCTTTATATGATCGGCGCCTTTGCGGCGGCTGCGGTTGCCGGTGCGACAGGATCGTTTGTGATGGCGCTCGCGGCCAGTCTTGCAGCAGCGGCTGCAGCAGGGGCTCTTGTCGAAATACTGGTGATCCGGCGCCTTTATGATCGCGACCATCTGGATCAGGTTCTGGCGACTTTTGCGCTTATCCTTATTTTTTCCGAAGGCACACGCTGGATGTTCGGGTCTTTCCCGCTGTTTCTTGATGTGCCGTCATATCTGTCTGGTCCGGTGACATTGCCCGGTGGCATCCAGTATCCTTTGTATCGATTGACCATCATTGGCATTGGTCTTGCGATTGCTGCGGGTCTGTTCCTGTTGATTGCCCGCACACGCATCGGCATCCGCATTCGCGCAGGTGAAGCTGACCGGGAAATGATTGCGGCGCTGGGCGTTGATATTTCAAAGCTTTATACGTTGGTTTTTGCGCTTGGCGCGGCGCTGGCTGGTCTGTCGGGCGCGCTTGTGGGTGCCATCCAGTCGGTGCAGGTCGGTATGGGCGAGCCTGTTTTGATCCTGGCCTTTGTGGTGATCGTGATCGGTGGTATCGGGTCCATCAAGGGAGCCTTGGTCGGCTCGCTTCTGGTGGGATTGACAGACACCTTTGGCCGCATCCTGTTACCCGTCGCCTTTGGCACCTTTATGGAGCCTTCGGCCGCAAATTCGGTTGGGGCGGCTTTGGCCTCTATGTCGATCTATCTGTTGATGGCGGTTGTTTTGATTGTCCGGCCCACCGGCCTTTATGGGAGAGCCTGAGATGCGGCGCGAGACTTTCGTCAATATCGCGGCCCTTGCTGCCCTGTTTGTTTTGCCGGTCTGGGCAAATGCCACGGGCGAGACTTACTGGGTAACACTCACCACCAAGGTTGTGATCCTTGCGATTGCTGGTGTCGGGCTTAACCTTGCGCTTGGGCTTGGGGGATTGGTCAGCTTTGGACATGCGGCGTTTTTCGGGGTGGGGGGCTATGTCATGGGCATTCTGGCCTCGCACTTGCAAGACTATGTCCCGCTGTTGACGTGGCCGTTCCTGTTCGAAGGCAGCAACCAGATGCCGGTTATCTGGCTGGTGGCGTTGGTGTTTGGCGCGCTGACGGCTTTGTCGATAGGCTTGCTCAGCCTGAGAACATCCGGCGTCTATTTCATTATGATCACGCTCGCCTTTGGGCAGATGCTTTTCTACTTTGCCATCAGCTGGCCCGCTTATGGCGGAGAGGATGGCCTTTCGATTTATGTGCGCAACGAATTTCCGGGGCTGAATACGTTGGTGCCCATTGAGTTTTACGGACTTTGCCTGACTGTGCTGGTTGCGGTGTTGTTCCTTGTTTGGCGCATCAGCCTGTCGTCCTTTGGTCTTGCGCTTGGTGCGGCGCGCCAGAACGCGGAACGCCTTCAGGCCGTCGGGATCGAACCCTTTCGGATCCGTTTGACGGCATTTGTGATTTCAGGCGCGATCACGGCACTGGCAGGGGCGATGTACGCAGATCTCAACCGTTTTGTGAGTCCGAACATGTTTAGCTGGCAAACCAGCGGAGAAATCATGGTGTTCGTGATCCTTGGCGGCGTTGGCCGACTGTTTGGTCCGGTTCTGGGGGCTGCCCTGTTTATCCTTATGGAACATATTCTGGGGGGCATGTCCGAGTTTTGGCATATCTACCTCGGGTTCGTTTTGTTGGGGGTGGTTCTGTTTGCGCGTGGCGGCCTTATGGGGCTGCTGGCAGGACGCGAGGTGTCCCATGACTGAGGTTGTTCTGGGCATCAACGGGATTTCCAAAGCCTATGGCGCGCTGCAGGCCAACAACGACATCACGCTTGACCTGCGTGCAGGTGAAATTCACGCCTTGATCGGGCCGAACGGTGCTGGAAAGTCCACATTCATCAAACAGGTTTCAGGCGCGGAACAACCTGACCAAGGTGCGGTGACTCTTCTTGGCGATGACATCACGCCGCTCGGGGCGGTGGCGCGGGCGCAAAAAGGGCTGGGCCGTACCTTTCAGATATCTTCACTGGCCATGGAGTACACGGTTCTTCAAAACGTTGTTCTTGGGGCAATGGGGCGGCGTGGTCGCGTGATGCGGTTTTTCGCACCGGTCCTGAAAGACGCCGCGCTTTTGAATGCTGCCATGCGGGCGCTTGAACGTGTTGGATTGCAGGATGTCGCCCACGTCGAGACAGCGGTTCTGTCGCATGGTCAGCGGCGCCAGCTTGAGGTGGCGGTCGCCTTGACCCTTGAGCCAAAAGTGTTCCTGATGGATGAGCCCATGGCAGGGCTTGGCGCGGAAGGGTCGCAGGATTTGATCCGTGTCCTCGACGCGTTGCGTCATGAGGCGCCGATCTTGCTAGTCGAACATGACATGGATGCGGTCTTTGCCCTGGCCGACCGGATCAGCGTTCTGGTCTATGGGCAGATCATTGCAACGGGGGCACCCGAAGATATCCGTCACAACGCCGATGTGCGCACCGCGTATCTGGGGGATGATGCATGAGCCTGTTAAACCTCTCTGGAATTTCTGCCTTTTACGGCACATCCCAGGCCCTGTTTGATGTGTCCCTTGAATTGGAAGCAGGAGAAGGTCTTGCGTTGATGGGGCGCAACGGGATGGGGAAATCCACAACGGTCAAAGTCATCTGCCGGATGTTGCCCCACAAGGATGGCACGATCCATTTCGACGGACAGGACATGGCGCGCGTGCCCAGCTACAAGGCCGCGCAGGCCGGGATTGGTCTGGTGCCAGAGGGGCGTCGCTGTTTTGCCAATCTAACGGTTTACGAAAACCTGATCGCCGCGGCGCGCAAGGGCCATTGGACATTTGCCACTGTGACAGATCTGTTTCCGCGATTGGCCGAACGGCATGATCAACTGGCAGCATCACTGTCTGGCGGGGAACAGCAAATGCTGGCAATTGGCCGTGCGCTGATGACCAACCCACGTTTGTTGATCCTTGACGAAGCCACCGAAGGCCTTGCACCGGTGGTGCGACAGGAAATCTGGCAGGCCATTGCCACCCTGCGACGGGAAAGCGGACTGTCCATCCTCGTGGTGGACAAATCCCTGAAGGAACTTGCCACCGTTGCAGATCGGGCCGTCATTCTGGAAAAGGGGCGCACGGTGTGGGCGGACCGCTTTGATGCCTTGGACGAGGCTACGACGACGCGGTATTTGGGCATATAACCGTTACGGAATGATGGCCGCTTCTTTCTTGATCGCGCGCAGGATCACATTTGTTTGCGCGCTTTCGACGGCGGCCATGCGAAACAAGAAGTTCTCGAGAAAATCGTTATAAGCTTTCAGATCAGTGCAGATGACCCGCATGTGATAATCGGCTTGACCCGTTGTCGCAAAACACTCGAGCACTTCTTTTCTTGACTGGATGGCCTGAACAAATTCATCGAGCTTTTCCGAGTCATGGCGTGTCAGTTGCACGTGAACGATAGCCTGAAAGCTGAGACCAGCGACTTCGGGATCAAGCACGGCACCATATCGGGCAATCAATCCCTGATCCTCAAAGGTGCGCACACGCCGCCACAGAGCCGAAGCCGACATGTCGACCTTCTCGGCGAGATCTGCGTTGGAAATACGGGAGTCGCGCTGGAGGCTTTCGAGAATTTTGCGGTCACGGTCATCAAATCGCATGGTCATTGGTTTCACCAAGTTGAATTATTCTGGATAATGTATTCGATATTTAGGCTCATCGCCACAAGATTAGGTCAAATTTGTCACCATAATTGGTTCAGACTTGCACAAAGCCCGCCATAACTCACGAGCAAGCACATGACCGACCAGACCCACGACTTTCAAACCTACCAACTGTCGCACCGGTATTCGCAGGAAACCGGACGTGTGTTTCTAACCGGTACCCAAGCGCTTGTTCGGATCATGTTTGACCAGTCGCGTCGGGATCGTCAGGCGCAAATGAATACGGGCGGTTTCATTTCGGGGTATCGCGGTTCACCTCTGGGGGGGCTCGATCTCGAATTGTGGCGCGCACGAGGAGAGACCGAAAAAAACAACATCACCTTTATGCCGGCGGTCAACGAAGACCTTGGCGCCACAGCGGTATTGGGCGCACAACAAGCCAGCCTTGATCCGCATTGCGAGGTCGAAGGCGTGTTTTCCATGTGGTACGGCAAAGGGCCGGGCGTGGACCGTTCGGGCGATGCCTTGAAACACGGGAATGCCTATGGATCGGCCCCTAAGGGGGGCGTTTTGGTTGTGGCGGGCGATGACCATGGCTGTGTCTCGTCCTCTATGCCGCACCAATCCGATGTGGCGTTCATGTCCTGGTTTATGCCGACGCTCAATCCCGCTTCTGTGGGCGAGTATCTGGAGTTCGGGGAATACGGCTTTGCACTGTCGCGCTTTAGCGGAACGTGGGTCGGGTTCAAGGCTATTTCGGAAACGGTTGAGTCCGGTCAGTCCATTGAGCTGCCTCGCGACAGAACCTTTGTTCAGCCGGATTTCACGGGTCCTGCGGGTGGGCTGCACGTGCGCAGCGCCGATTTGCCAAGCCCCGAAATTGAAACGCGGATCGAACACAAATTGCGCGCGGTCGAGGCCTTTGTCGAGGCCAACCCGATCGACAAGCGCATCTATGATGTGCCCGAAGCCAGCTTTGGGATTGTCACCACAGGCAAGGGGCATCTGGATCTCATGGAAGCCTTGCGTCTTCTGGATCTGGACGAGACCAAGTGTCGGGCGCTGGGCATCGATGTTTACAAGGTGGGCATGGTCTGGCCCTTGGCACGCCGCGACGCGCTGGCGTTTGTGCGTGGCAAAAAGGAAGTGCTGGTCATTGAGGAAAAGCGCGGCATCATTGAAAGCCAGTTCAAGGAATACTTCTATGACTGGCCGGGCGACAAGCCGGAAAAAATGGTGGGAAAACACCGCGCCGCAGGCGATGCGCTGATCCCGTGGACCGGAGAATTGACGCCTTTGTCTTTGGTGCCCGTTGTAGCCGAGCGTCTGAGCGGTTTCTTTCCCGAAGAAAACCTGTTGGTCAAATCAAAGGCATTGACGGAGAAACCACCCGTTTTGCTGCAAGTAGACGGCGCAACGCGGACCCCGTATTTCTGCTCTGGGTGTCCGCATAATACCTCGACAAAAGTGCCCGAAGGATCAAAGGCCGCAAGCGGCATCGGCTGCCATGTCATGGCCAGCTGGATGGATCGGGAAACCGTTGGATATGCCCAGATGGGCGGCGAGGGCGTGCCGTGGGTCGTAGCCTCCAAGTTCAACGGCGGCAAACACATTTTCCAGAACCTTGGTGAGGGCACATGGTACCACTCCGGTTCTCTTGCAATCCGGCAGGCGGTCGCGGCAAAAACGAACATCACCTACAAAATCCTGTATAACGACGCGGTTGCGATGACGGGCGGACAGCCGGTGGATGGCCCCGTTAGCGTCGATGGAATTGCACAGACCTGTGCCGCAGAAGGTGTGGGGCGTATCGCATTGGTCTCGGATGATATTTTCAAGTTCAACAAGGCAGACTTTCCCGCCGGTACAACGTTTCATCCGCGTGAAAGCATGGATGCGGTTCAACGCGAATTGCGCGACATTCCGGGTGTGACGGTTCTGATCTATGAGCAGACCTGCGCCACGGAAAAACGCCGCCGGCGCAAACGCGGCAAGATGGATGATCCGCAAAAGTTCGCGGTGATCAATCCTTTGGTCTGTGAAGGCTGCGGTGATTGTTCGGTGGAAAGCAATTGTCTTAGCATCGAGCCGGTTGAGACCGAATTCGGTCGCAAACGCATGGTGAACCTGTCGAACTGCAACAAGGATTTCTCGTGTCTGAATGGGTTCTGCCCGAGTTTTGTGACCGTGGAAGGGGCCGCGCGAAAGGCAAAATCGGTGCGCGACCTGAATGTCGCGGCGCTTCTATCGGATGTCCCTGCACCCGATCTTCCGGCACTGTCCCAACCTTATGATTTGTTGGTCACAGGGGTCGGGGGCACAGGGGTTGTCACGGTCGGGGCCTTGATCACAATGGCTGCCCACCTTGAGGGCAAAGGTGCGAGTGTGCTGGACTTTACCGGATTTGCGCAAAAGTTCGGAACGGTTCTCAGCTATATCCGGCTGGGTGCGGACCCTGACAGTATTCATCAGGTCCGGATCGATACCGGATCTGCCGATGCGGTTGTCGGTTGCGATATTGTCGTGTCGTCATCGCCCAAAGCGTCGCTGCATTATCGCAAGGGAACACAGGTGGTGTTGAACCGCGCGGAAATGCCGACCGGTGATCTGGTCTTGCGGCGTGATGCACAGCTGCATGTGGACCAACGCGAAGAGGTCATCCGGCGCGCCGTTGGAGACGCCTGTGTCAATGGGTTTGATGCAAATAAGCTGGCCGAAGACCTGTTGGGGGATGCCGTTTTCGCCAACGTGATGATGCTCGGGTATGCCTGGCAAAAAGGGTTGGTTCCGGTTAGCGAGGTTGCCTTGAAACAGGCGATCCTGCTCAATGCGGTCGCGATCGAAGCCAATGGACGGGCCTTTGATCTTGGGCGGTTGATGGCCGCGTCTCCGGAAAAAGTACCGGGCATGAGCGTGCCCGAAGATCTGGCCGAAACATTCAAGCAGGTTCGGAGCCATCGCGCCGAATTCCTGACCGGCTATCAAAACGCGGCCTATGCACAGCGCTATACCGATCAATTGAACCGCTTTGTCTATGCCGTGCCTGTGCATCTTCAAGAAACTGCAGGGATCGCAGCCGCGAAATCCCTGTTTAAACTCATGGCCTATAAAGACGAATACGAAGTTGCGCGCCTGTTCACGCAAACCGGTTTCGATGAAGGTTTGAAAGAGCAGTTCGAGGGGCCGTTTTCGGTGAACTATCACATGGCGCCTCCGGTTCTGAGCGTGGGGCAGGATGCCCGCGGGCGTCCGCGCAAACGCCGATTTGGCCCATGGATGCGCCCGATGTTATCCGGTCTGGCGCGGCTCAAGGGGCTGCGGGGAACTGTGTTTGATCCATTTGGCTATGCACAGGAACGCAAAGACGAAATTGCACTTATCGTTTGGTTTGAATCTCTGTTGGATCAGCTTGCATCACTGTCTCATGACATGTCGCCAGAACTGCTGCTTGAAATCCTGAAGGCCCCGATGGATATCAGGGGATACGGCCCTGTAAAAGACAAGGCCCGCCAAGAGGTTATGGAAGACATTGCAGGTAAACTGAACACGGTTTCCGCTTAAATCCTAGCAAGCCAGAGTTTGGCCCCGTTTGAAAATCGGGAAAGCCACAGGTGTCGTCCCGTGACACCTGTGGTCTTTTCAGTGTTGTCTTTGACTTACGGGGCTTTGTGAAACCCGTTTGACCATGTAGCATCCCTTGAAAACCGGTTTTCAAAAGTGGGCAGGGGCGTAAATGGGGATGTTTATGGACAGGGTGCGCTGGCTTGGCCTGATGCTCGTCTTAACGCTTGGTGTTCTTGCCGCGCCCGTGTTGGCACAAGAAGCCAAAGAAGGCGCTGCGCAACGCACCGAGGAAGAAGAAGAGATTTATGCACATCCGGTGAGTGTGGATGGGCAGGAATTATTCAAGGTGCGCGGGTCCAGTGCGCTTCCTGCTACGGACCGCGCGGCCCATGTTGCCCAACGCATTATCGAAGTTGCGGAAAAATCCGACGACCGGAAAGTCTTCATGGAAATCAGGCCCGGTGAATTGGGCCTCAACATTTACGCCGATGGTGAACTGGTATCTGTGACAACGCAGGCGGACTCGGATTTTGAAGAATTTGATCTCGAAATTCTGACGCAACTCCAGCTCGAAGCGATTGAGCGTGCCATCAACACCTACCGGACAAGCAGAACAGATGAGGCGTTTACCGCGAATGCCATCACAGCCGCAGTCTGGACCTTGGTTTTTGCAGGGTACTGCGCCTTGTTCTTGTTTTGCCGAAAGCTTTTCCCGAATTGGGTAGCGGGTCTTGCGCGGCAACGCACGCGTGGGGTTGGACAGGCCACCGGGGATGTTCTGAAAAGTGATGCGATTGCAAGCGTGGTCCGGTTTGCCGTGCGTGGTCTGTTTAACCTCGTGTTGCTTGTCGGTTTCTATTATTACCTCTCGCTTGTTCTGCTGTCTTTTCCCCAAACCAAACTGTTTGCGCAAATCCTGATCCAGTATGTCACCGATCCCGTGATTTCGGTGCTCAAGGCCTTTGTCAGCTATTTGCCAAACCTGCTGACTATTGCGGTTTTGGCTTTCCTCGCTCGGGCCCTTCTCAAGACGATCAGGTTGTTCTTTGAAAACCTCGAGGCCGGGGTGATCAAATGGTCCAACTTTGAAAAGGAATGGATTTGGCCGACCTATAACCTCATCCAGATCACGGTCATTTTGATGACGATGGTGATTTGTTTCCCCTATGTGCCCGGTGCAAAGTCCGCCGCGTTTCAGGGGCTGACGATCTTTTTGGGTGTGGTCCTGTCACTTGGGTCAAACACGGTTGTCGCCAACGCGCTTGCCGGTCTGTTTGTACTTTATAAACGCAGCATGCGGGTTGGTGACCGCATTCGCGTCGGGGAACACTATGGGGATGTGATCGAGATCAAGCTGATGGAAACCTATATCAAATCCATCAAAAACGAATTGATCTCCATTCCGAACTCGACCCTGATTTCTTCCGAGGTGCTGAACTATAGCAGCAAGATCGACGGGCGGGGGCTTCTGCTGCACTCGACTGTGGGGATCGGATACGAGGAACCCCGTGAAAAGATCGAGGCGATGCTGATCGAAGCGTCGCGGCGCACCAGCGGTCTCAAGAAAAATCCGCCCCCGTTTGTTTTGATGGAAGGCTTGGGAGATTTCGGGATCAACTATCAGATCAACGCGTTTACCACGCGCGGGTCCAGCTTGCCCTTGTTGCGATCACAGCTTCACAAGAACATTGTGGATGTGTTCAACGAAAACAAAGTTGCAATTATGACGCCGGCATATGAAGGGGATACAGAAGACCCCAAAGTTGCCCCCGCCATTTGGGAGGGCGAACTGGCGCCGAACTCTCGCGCGGGCGATACATCTGGCGACGCCAAAGACAAAAAAGACTAGGCGCGTGCCAAAACCAGTGTTCCCAGAATGATGATCGCCAGCCCCGCGATTTTCGTCGCGTTCACGCTTTCGCCAAGGCCAATGACTCCGACCAGAAACACAATCACAAAGCTGAGGGCCACAAAAGGATAGGCCAGAGACAGTTCGGTCTGGCGTAGGGCCAAAAGCCACACAAAAGCGCCGACGCCATAAAAGCCAAACCCCAAAAGGATTGTGGGCGACAATGCGAACCCCAGCAATTTGTCCGTGACCGTGCTTCCGTCTTCAAAGCTGAGTTTATCAACCCCGATCTTGAACGCTGTCTGACCCAGGGCCGACAGGGTAATGCTGATCACAATCAGGATAAATCCGTTCAGGGTCATTGGAACCATGCTCCGATATCAAGGTATTTTGCTCCGATCACGATGGCACAGGTCAAAAGCAAGGTGGATCGGCTCACGCTGTCTTTGAGGGCAAAGACAACCGGATCGCTGTGAATGAGGCCGCGCAAGGCCCGTATCCAGGCCCTTTGCACCCAAAACAGGATCAGCGGAGCCACCAGCCACAACAGCATGGGGCTGGTGTAGGTGTCTTTCACGTAATCGCTATTGAGATAGAGCGTCAGTGTGAGAACGGCCAAGCTTCCATTGGCAATACCCGCAGCAAGGATTGCAGGCAGATCGGTCACCAGATACCCGCGAGAATGATCCCGACCTTGTTCCTTCACATCATTCAATTCGACATATCGTTTCATCAACGCGAGGCTCAGGAAGAAGAACAGGGAAAAGTTCAAAAGCCATGGCGATGGAAGAATATCGATTGCCACACCCCCGATGAAGATGCGCAACGTATAAAGACAGGTCAGCACGATCACATCGATGGTTGAATAGTGTTTGAGCCATCCCGAATAGAGGAATGTGATCGCCAGGTAGAGCAACAAAAGAACCGTGATCGGGGCGCCAAGGCAGACAGCAGACAGCGACAAGGCCACAATCATCAGAAAGCCTGCGCTCATCAGACCTTGTTTTGGTGACAGGGTTCCGGCGGCAAAGGGGCGGTTTCTTTTGGTTTGATGGGCGCGATCGGCTTTGAGATCCTGAAGGTCGTTGACCAGATAGACCGACGAGGCGAGCAAGCTGAATGCGACAAAGGTCAACATCGCTTGGGTCACCAAAGCGCCGTCTGAATAGCTGTGCGAGAAGAACAGAGGCAGGAAAATAAGGGCGTTCTTGACCCACTGATGCGGCCGCATGGCCCGAAGCAGGGCAGACCCCCATGAGGGTTTGTTGTTGACCTCGAGGGCGACGGTCGTCCCAGAGGAGACCTGCGCGCGCACGGCAGATGGAACATTTACATAACCAACACGTTCCGCGTCTTGCCAGATCGGAATGTCCGCCGCGCAGTCCCCCAGATATTCAAAGGGGCCCTGTGCCAGTTCCTTGATTTTGGCAAGCTTTGCCGTGCCCTTGAGGTTTTGCCCCGGTGTAGAGGCGATAATGTCATCAAACAGGCCCAGATGCGCTGCCACTGCATTGGCAACGGTGATGTCTGCGGCCGTTGCCAGAATAATCCGTCGCCCCAAAACCTTCTGCGCCTCGAGATAAGAAACAACTTCTGCATTATAGGGCAGGTGAGTGGCATCAATCGAAACCTGATCAGACAAATACCGCTTCAGGTGCGACCGCCCTTCACGCCCCGATGAGATCAGGCCACCATAATGGTCTGGCCGAAACACGAGGCGGGTCAGCTGCTCAAGAGCGAGGTCAGTCTTGACCAATGTCTCATCCAGATCGACAAAGACCGGAATGCGGGTTGGGTTTGTACCTGATGTCATTCGATAAGGTTTTTTGAACTGTGCTTGTTGGTCTATTCTGACTAGATTGCAGGGCAAGACATCAAAAATATGGTCGAATTGTGCAGGTTTAAGCTCTTTTCGCGGCGCTGTTGCGCCAATACGCATAAATCCAACGGGGCAGGGCGTTGAACAAGACGGATTTTCTCATTCTGGCTCTTTTGTTTGCGGTGGGGTTTGCCCTGCGTACGGTGGGCCTGGATTGGGGATACTTTCACGGGGACGAGCGTATCAACGATGCCGCCCGGGTGCTGACAGGTGATCTTGTTCCCGGACAACATTTTTACCCGCCGTTGTTCAACTATATCAACGGTGTGGCCTTCGCAGGTTTGTTTCTGGTTGGGAAAGTCGCGGGATGGTGGGCAGACAGCAGTGCGTTTCGAGATGCCTATTTCACGGATCCGACCGTCTTTTATCTGACGGCGCGGGGCGTAACCGCAGCGTTCGGGGCGGCAATGTCTCCTTTGTTCTATTTGTTAGCCCGCACCTTTTCCCAACCCAGATTAATGGCAGGTGTGACGGCTGTTTTGGCGGGTATCGCGGCCCCCGCGATCACGTTTTCCTATATTGCGAAAGGGGATACGCCCCTTGCCGCGGCGACGGTCCTGACCATTCTCGCGTTCAGCTTACGAGTTCTGCACGGCCAGAAACGCTATGATGTGCTGCTGGGGGTGGCGGCCTGTCTGGCGCTGAGTTTCAAGCAATCCATCGTGTTTCTTCTGGTGCCGTTGCTTGTGGCGCACATCGTTGTTTTGGCGCCCAAAATGGGTTGGAAAGGGTATCTGGTCAGCCTTGGGCGCAGCCTGGCCGTTATCGTCGTGCTGTGGCCAATTTTGAACATTGGCATTGTTCTCGATCTGGAGAATTTCATCGGATACCAGAAAATCCAGATGGTGATGTCCATCCAGAATGATGCCTCTTGGCAGGGAGGGCTGCGCCAATGGTTGGCTTTGGCGACGCACCCGCATTGGGGCATCGGATGGGTGATGTTGCTTGGCTTTCTGCTTTATCCGGCGGTTGTGTTCAGCCCGATCTTTCGCAGCCAAGAGCGTCAGCTTCACATTGCGCTTTGGGCCGTAGTGCTGGTCGGCATGGCGATCACGCTTTTTGTGGTTCGTGAACGCCAACCTGAACATCTTTGGATCAGTTTCTTTGTTTTGATGCAGTTTTTTGCGGTGTTCGGTTTGACCGAGATCGCTGGTCATGCGCGCAATCCTCTCCGGTTGGGGGCAGCCGGGGTTCTGGCTGCAAGCGGGATCGTTTCGGTGGTCGCGTTGATCGGCCTGTGGGAGCAGGCCCGCGCCGTGCCCATGTCACATAAGGTGTCTGACATCCTGCACAGGCATTTTGCAGATGACCGCATATTGTCGTTGCCTGCGCTCGACATCCCTAAGCACCCGATGGCCCAAGAGATTGAACGTAAGCGGATCGATCGATTGGCAAAAAAGTATGAAGTTGTCATGCCGCAAGAAGCCACGCCTCGTCCCGACGAGACGGAGGAGGACGCCCTTTTCTGGATGTCCACGCCAGCGGTGATGTTTGGTCTGGAAAATGCCACGGAGGATGAGCTTCGCGAGGTGATAAAGCCACATGCCTGGCCGCTTCAACCCGAAGAATGGACGTTGGAATACTGGGCCAATCAGGGCGTTACGGTGTTTGTTGTCGCGGATTTGCCTTACCTGTTGAATGAAACACCGTCGCGTTTGTTCCGGTCCTTCTATGCCGAGATCAACAACACCTGTGAGCGTGCATATTCAGTTCCCGCGGTCAAACCACTGTTCCTTGAACGTGATGTCGTCGTTTTCAAATGTCCGGCACATCCAGAATAGCTGAGAAATCAACTCACCAATAAATCTCTCCCGATTTGATGCAGTTTTTCCGAAAAAATTAACCTTTTGGGCACATTTTGCGTGGATTATAAAATGAAATAATACACCAATTCATATTTAACTATCTGAAATTATTTAATTAAAGTCAAATACCTAAAAAAACTAAAAATTTCCTAACTTCGCCCCTTTCTCGTCGCAATGCATTCGTAGCCTTGAACGTGGGATGATCCGAAGCGTCACTCGATTTTTGGGTGAATGGTTCGAACAACGAACGGAGCCCAGACATTTGTTGGGGGTAGTGAAATGAAAATTCTTGCGGTAGACGACGACGAAAACATCAGAGACCTTTTGGAAGCTTCGATGGCGGCCGAGACTAAGCATGTTCTCACCACAGCCTCATCTGGTCCTTCAGCGCTCAAGATTGTGTCGGAAGAAAGCACGCCTTTCGATTGCTTCCTTCTGGATATCCAGATGCCGGTTATGAACGGTATCACGCTTTGCGAGAAGTTGCGCCGGACGAAAGGGCACGCCCGTGTGCCCATCATCATGCTGACAGCGATGTCGCAAAAGAAATACATCGACCGCGCGTTCAAAGCGGGCGCAACGGATTATGTGACCAAGCCTTTCGATTTTCTTGAACTGTTTAGCCGCATCAGCAACGCCGAACGTTTGTCGAAAGAACAGGTTCTTTCAAAAGAGGGACGGTCAGAAGTGGCCACCCTGAAACGCGACCTGGAACGCAGCTTTGCCCACAGCCTGAGCGAGCCGGTTGAAATTGGCGGCGTCGAAGGTGTGGTTGGCTATGTGACGTTTGAAAACTATATCATGCAGCTTTCACGCACGAAGCTGATGCGCAGTCATGTGTTTGCCGTGAAAATTGTGAATGTTGAAAAGGTACACCGTTCGCTGAGCCACATCGCGTTTCACCAGTTGCTGACGGATATTGCTACGACATTGTCGGTGACGATGAGTCAGAGCGAAAACCTGATCACCTATCGTGGCAATGGTGTGTTCCTGTGCACGACCAATGCAAAGTCTGACCATTCCCAGCACAGCTTCGAGATGATGCTGAATGGACAGATGGCCGAAACGGTGGCCGCCCGTTTCAACAATGAACGCGTCAACCTGAGCGTGGGTGAAGCGGTGTCATTGATGTCACTAACCCGGGCCGGTGCGTTGTTCTCGCTGCAAACCGCCGCGACAAGTGCGGAGAACCGGGCGACAGACCGAAAAGAAGTGCTGCAAAAGATGCAGCGACTGGTTCGGACCCGCAAACGCAGCGGGCTGCAAAACGACATGGAGCGGCGCGCGTATGAAGTGCTGTTGCGTGATGCGATGAAAGACGAACCAAAGAAAGGACTCTTCGGTTTATCCGGTGTCGGACTTCGGTTGCGGTAAGTCTCTGTTGGTAAGAAAAAAGGCCCTCAAGCGAGGGCCTTTTTCTGTTTAATCAGTGAACTGCGTCGTTCAGATCCATCATGGCAACCTGGACTTTCATCCCCTCGATTTCCATGACCGGCCCTGCGGGTTCTGCCCGAAGTCCCAGCCTTCGGATCCAGCGCGGCCATAGGGACGGGACCATACCCAAAAGCTGTTCAGCGCCCTGATCACGGGCAGCTTTGATCAGCTCTTGCATCAATTGCACCTGAACCTGAAAGCGTTTGTCAGCCGGAATGTCCCGGGACACAAACACCCGCGAGCTTTCCCAGATTTTCTGGTCCACGGGGGCTTCGAAGTTCAAAAGGTTATCTGGAATGTCTTCCAACATCCCTTTTTGGGCATCCCTGATCATATAGGAATACATCCCGCAACGCGCTGTTGTCGGGGTAAGGCGAATGCCAGCCAGCACTTCGCCATCTTCATGGATTGCAATCCATCGGCTCGCAGGAGTGTCATACTGATCGTATTCCATCCCTTCCGCTTCGGGCAAGTCCCACTTGCGCTCGACTATGAAGGTCTGTCGCCTGGCCTTGAGGAGTTTGACGAGTAAATCCCCATGGATATGCATGTTTCCAAAGGAAAGTGTCGTTGCATGCATTTATTCTGTCCTGCTCGAATTTCTATTTACCAGATACCGATACGACTCTTTAAAACGCGGCCCTTTTTACAAGCCATACACCAGAAAAAGACCTCTTTGCCTCACGACGTGGCGTTGCGAAAACGTTTTTCACACTACTCAAAAAGAGTGGCTGAAAACCCGGTTTCTTGGCGTGGTTTGCCCACTGTTGAACAACGTTCCTTCGTGAAAACAAGTCTGCTCTCATCCTTTTCAATAATAGACTCATACAACTACACATCGTTCCACAAAAATCTTTGTTCTATCTCAAATAATTTTGGATGTGTTGTTAAAGCATCGCATTAAATAGTGGATAACCTTAGGTAAGCTCATGTTATTTTGACATAAAATTTTCACGTGACGTAAAAATAGGCGAATTCCCCCGTGGTCTGTGGCGCTTCTTCAAGGAAAGACCTTGGTGAGGACAAGATTTTGCCAGTTTGCGGGATCATCACTGTTTACGAAGTTTCAGTCTTTGCCTGTCACGGAAATTCTGCCGCGAGACAGAGCGGACCACGCTGCCACGAGGTGAAACAAGATGACCTACTTTATGCGTTTCCAAGTTGTTGGAGAAGTTGCCGAAATGTTGCTGTTGGAAAAACCCGAAAGACGTCTTTTGGTTGATATTTCAACAGACGCAATCACCGGGGATCACGGAATTGGTCGACGTTACGAAAACCGGACGTCGTTTTCGATCCGTTGCCCCTTGCTGATTGATGTCTTCCGCTGCGAAGTGTCTGTTGGCGATGTTATTCAGGCCGCGGGAACCTTTTCCCAGACCGACTATGTGCCTCATAAAACCAGTTATATCGATACGACGTTCCTGATGCAGGACTTCTCGAAGTTCCATCAGGAAACGGCGCGCTTCCGCGAGAGCCACTCTGTGCATTCGGGATCCCCCTCAACCTTCTTACACTAGACGCTGCGGCGAAAGGCCAAGCTGATGATGAAATCCGATCCAGATTCCAACCTGACAGAAAGCCGGATGGCTTTGTTTTCGTTGGCGCCTCGGGCTTTGTTCGAGAAGATTTCATCGCGTCGCGACTCTCCACCCAAAATGACGGTTACCGAAGCCAAGCGTCTGCAAAAGCAAATCAAGGACTTTGCAGGCGGCGGCATTGCCCTGCTGCCCCAGCGGCAGGCCATCTATATCGGTGCGTTTGTTTTGTGTGCGTTCTTTTACAGTTTCTGGATCGCACTGTTTTGCTATCTGTTCTGCCAGTTCACCGAAGTTCTGGATTACGTGGTGTCGAAACGTGTGATGGAGTGGAAAGACGCCTCGCCACGCAAGGCGCGCCGGTTTCACTTTCAACTTTTGGCGACATCAACATTAAGCAGTATCGCGGTTGCGATCTTTGTGCTGTTGGTCGCCAAGATTGAAGGACCTTCGGAACATCTGGCCTCATTGTTCTTCTTGTTTGCGGCTGGCCTGTTTGCTGCGGTCAACAATCACCAGTTGCCCAAAGTGCTTTCTGTCCGGCTTTTGATCTATAGCGCGGCCTTCGTGTATGTGCCGATCAGCGATATCCTGGAGGTGCGTCCACCCCTGCGGTCCGAGTTGTATCTCAACCTTGCGACAGCTGTTTTCGTGCTGTTCTTCGTTTTGGAATGTTCGATGATCTTCTTACGGCTGTATCAAAAGGGGTTGGATCAGTTTGAAGAGCTTCGCATCGAGCGGGACCGGGCAAATGAAGTTGCCGAGCTGAAGTCGCAGTTTGTTTCGATCGTGAGCCACGAGCTGCGCACGCCTTTGACGTCGATCATCGGTGCACTGGGCCTGATGAAAACGATCGATAGCGCAGAAAACCCCGAAGGGTTCGAGAAAATCCTCGGTATCGCGAGCAAGAATGGCGCTCGTCTGTCGGCCTTGATCAATGATCTTCTGGACTTGCAAAAGCTCGAGTCCAACCAGATGACCTATGGCTTTACGGCGCTGGACCCGACAGATGTTGTTCAGGACTCGGTCGAGGCGATCTCGGCCCATGCAGACAGCCGCGGTGTCAAAGTGAAGATGGAAAAGTCAGACCATGATTTGTGCGTATCTGCAGATTATGACCGGCTTATTCAGGTGGTGGACAATCTGCTGTCGAATGCGGTCAAGTTTTCGGACAGCGGGGACGTGGTCACGGCAAATGTGGTCGCAAAAGGCACGCAAGCCCACATTTCGGTGAATGACGAAGGAACAGGAATTCCAGAGGGATCAAACGATCTTGTCTTTGGTAAGTTTGCTCAAGTTGATGGGTCGGACCATCGCGCGCATGAAGGCACGGGGCTTGGCTTGAATATCGTCAAGCAGATTGTTCAGGCGCACGGTGGCACGGTCAGCTATGAGAGTGAATTTGGTGTTGGTACGACATTTTTAGTCACGCTGCCTTTGTGCAGCTCTGAGGAGTGCTCATGATGGATGGGTCCAAAGTTTCACAAGACGGCGCGGGAGCGCTTGAAAAACATCTGATGGCGTTGCGCTCGCGTTTTCTGGGCACGCTGGTCGAGAAAGAGCAAACGCTCGAAGATGCAATCTCGTCGCTGGCGGCATATGGTCAGGACAGACAGATCATGTCCAAAGTGTATTATGTGGCGCATAACCTTGTCGGGATTGCGCCGATGCATCGGCTCAACTCTCTAGCCGAAGCTGCGAGACTTACGGAGGTTCTGTTGGCCAAGGCCATCTTCCCGCCACATGAAGTTGTCGAACTGGATGATGTGCTGATTGCAATCGATGATCTTGTTGAAGAGATCAGAACAAACCTCGAAACACATTTAGACGGTTAAAGCCGACCTAGCTCTGCGTCGTTGCCCAGAGGTCATTGACCTGCTGGGGCAGGCTTGTTGGGTCGAAAGGTTTCTGGATCGCACCAATGGCCAGTTCTTCGATCGAGGCGCGGTAGCGTTCGGCTGTGTCCACAGAGGTGACGAAAATCGCTGGTGTATCGGCTTGGGACTCTTGTGCGCGCAGCGCTTCCAAAGTCTCAAGTCCGTTCATCCCGGGCATCATCATATCAAGCATAAAAAGATCCGCCCCGAAAGACGGAGCCGCGTCCAATGCGACCTGGCCGGACTCGCATTGCAAAAGCGTAAACCCGCCAAGGGTTTCCAGACAAATCTTGACGATTTCACGGATGTCAGGATCATCTTCGACGTGAAGGATTTTCTGTAGGTTGCTCATTGGCCAACTCCGGTAGTGCCAGTCAAATATCGTACAACCCAAACGGTCGAGATTGGTTTATTCTGACTATCTTTGGAACGAAGGTCGAGCCGGAATGCCCTTAAATGAGCATTTAGCAAGCCAAAGTGGTGGTGTAATTTGGACAAACACCCATAACATGTGAAATGTATCAAAGTGCTGCAATAATCAGAAAAATTGGCCGATATTGTAGGCATCATAGCACAAATCAACCTACATTCATAGGTTGAATGAGATCACCCTAAAGGCGATCAGGTGCGGTTTGCCAGAGTTGCCCGGAATCGCCAAACATGAAACCATTAAGTCAGTTCGGAATTGAGTTGCGATGACGGCGGTCTCATCGCGAAAGGAGGATAACATGAGTTTCAATATTACGTTTGACTATCGGTTTGACTCTACCGGTTTCTTTGACACCCAAGACGTGCGTGATGCGCTGGAACGTGCCGGCGAAATTTGGGAAGGCGTGATCCTTGACGAATTCGATGATGTCGCGCCGGGGCTGGAATTTTCGATCACGAACCCCTCAAATTCAAGCGTGCGCGAAACCGTGGTTCTGGAGACGCCCATTGATGATCTTTTGATCTTTGTGGGGGCCGAGGAATTGGGCGGTCCCTTGGGCCGTGGCGGATATTCCGCAACGGACATCGGGGGCGATCTGTTTTCAGCGCGGATCGACAATGATTTTCGTGGCACAGGGCCGGTAACCGATTTCGAACCTTGGGTCGGTGTCATGCGCTTTGACCCCACCGTGAACTGGAGCTTTTCTCTTGGCGATCCGGCCAGTGACGAGTTTGATTTCATTTCGGTCGCGCTGCATGAAATTGGCCATGTTCTGGGAATTGGAACATCAGAGATTTTTGACCAGATTGCACAAGGCGACTTTGATGGGCCCAATGCTCTGGCTGCAAATGGCGGCACGCCTGTTCCGATCGAGTCCGATCACAGCCATGTCGAAGACGGACACAGCGGCAACACGGTGCTGATGGACCCGACAACGTCACGAGGCGTAAGGACCCTGCCGTCACAGATCGACCTCGCTCTGTTGGCGGACATTGGATATCAAACCGTCGGCTTTACCGCCCAAGGGACGACCCCGCCGATTGCAACAGAAGGGGCTGACGTGACCATTTTTGGCACGGGGCTCGCTGATGTGATTGACGGGTTGGGGGGCAATGACCAGATTCAGGGCGAAGAAGGCGCAGACATCCTTTTTGGCGGCGCAGGCAACGATACCCTGTTTGGACAAATCGGGGATGACCGGCTCGAAGGGGGCACCGGCGATGATCAGCTTCAAGGCGGCGATGGGGCCGACACCATCGTTAGCACGGGCGGCGCCGACAACGTGTTTGGTGGCGATGGCATCGATGTCTTTGAATTACAGGTCGGGGGCGGCAGCATGCGTGTGTCCGATTTTGACCTTGGGACAGAAGTGATCCATTTGGTGGGCTCTCAATTTGCTTCGGAAGCAGAAGCCGTTGCAGCCATCACCAAACCGTTTAGCAATGTGTCGCGTATTACCCTTTCGGATGGATCGTTTGTCGATGTGTTCCATAGTTCGCAATCCGGATCACCCTTGACCGAAGCCAATTTGCGTCTGGGTGCGACCGCGCCCCATCAGACCCTCTATGGTCAAAGCGGCAATGACACATTGTTGGGCGGCGACGGTAATGACACGCTCTATGGGTTTGACGGAAGCGATACGTTGAACGGGAGCAGTGGCAATGACGTTATTCTTGGCGGCGCAACCAGTGATGACCGCCGCGACGTCGTGTTTGCCGGAGCGGGGGATGACTCGATTGATGGCGGATATGGCAACGACGAACTGCGTGGAGACGCCGGCAATGACACGATTGCGGGCAATTTCGGCGCAGACACCATCATCGGCGGAGCGGGCAATGATACACTGACCGGTAGCGCGTTTTCGGACATCGTTTTCGGAAGTGATGGCGATGACTTTGTGAATGGTGGCTTTGGCCATGACCGTGTGAATGGCGGAAACGGTGCTGACCGCTTTTTCCATATCGGATTGTTTGATCACGGTTCGGACTGGATTCAGGACTATAACGCCGCTGAAGGTGATCGGCTGATGTTTGGCAACACCTCTGCCACCTCGGATCAGTTTCAGGTCAACACGACACATACTTCAAGCTCTGAAGGCGAACGGTCAGGCGATGACAATGTGGAAGAAGCCTTTGTCATTTACCGACCTACCGGACAAATCATGTGGGCGCTTGTGGATGGTGCCGGAGAAAGCTCGATCAACCTGCAAATTGGAACGCAGGTGTTTGATCTATTGGCGTAATTGGGCGTTTTTTCGGGGCAATGACCAAGGCCTTTGCAGGATTTGACGTATGATCAATCTCGGTCGGGATTGATCCTAAAGTCTTTGACTAAACACGACTAACCGTTAACCTGTCGCCTAATCGCAAGAACAAAAGAGTACTGGGGAGCACTGTCTATGACATATTATACTCTGCTAGGATATCAGGTCGTCTATGACCTTGATGACAATGTAATTTCGGTAACGGACACATCGCTGTCTATTGAGATGCCGGACGGCACGCTGCCGAATTTGACCTACACATTCGAAACACCCGGAAACCCTGTTCCCAATCCGGATGACGAAGGCCTTCCACTGGTGAACCCCGACATTCCGGGCAATCTGGACGTCGAGCTTTTGACACTGGATCTCGATCTGGTGGACGAAATGTACCTCGGATATGTCGATTGGGATGGCAACACATCTTACATACTGAGCTTCTATTACGGTCCCCCCGGGATCGCAGCACAAGACTGGTATTTTGTGATCGGCGGGGATGCCTTGCCCGAGTTTACAAACAGCACCGATCCGATTGCTGAATGGAACGAGTTCGCAGAAACCGATGACCACATCACAGACGTCGGGCATGTGACAAGCGGACCCTATGCGCCCAACAGGTCGATCCCGCTGGCAAACCTGCCAGACATGGTCGCTCATACGGGGCAAATTATTGAAAGCCACGATGCCGCCGATAACGAGATCACAACAGGCGCGGGCAACGATGCGGTTGATGTGGGCGGCGGTGGCTTTGATGTCGTGCGTACCCTTGGCGGCGATGACTTTGTGATCGTAAACGGCGACCACGGCTATACCGAGGCCAGTGTTGATCTGGGAAGCGGCAACGACATCCTTGATTTTGCGGACGCTGGGCAGGGCAGCAACGGCGGCCCTTACGCGCAACTTGTTCATTTCGATCAACTGACATCCGGCATCACCGCAATTGTGAACGGCCAGCAAAACATCGGGCGGGTCGACAAGGGCGCGTCGGGTGAAACGGTCATTCTGGAAGTGACCAACGTCATGACCAGCGATGGTTTCGGCTTGTACGGCACGGCCTTTGACGACGTTATCCATGCGACATTGGTCGAAGGCGGCTTTTTCCAAGTGCGCGGCTTGGGCGGCGATGATGAACTTCATCTCACTCAGGTTGAAGGCGGGACGCTTCGTCTGGACTATCGCGGCGATGCTGCGGGTATCAACGCCAACCTTGAAACCAACGTTGTTCTGGACGGCTTTGGTGGCACTGACACCCTGATCGGGAGCGCGGACGAATTGCGCGGCTCGATGTTCAGCGACACAATTCTTGGGTCGGATGCGGACGAGCGGTTCATTCTGATGGCGGGTTCCGACACGCTGGACGGGGGCGACGGTGTTGATCTGCTGCGCTATGACCGTTCGGGTGTTGAGGCCGTCACGGTTGACCTTCAAAGCGGAACCGCATCAGGTGTTTGGCGCACCGAAAGCTTTACCCACACTATCAGTGGTATTGAAGATGTTCGCGGGTCGCGTGATGACAACGATATGCTGGCCGGTAACGGTGGCGGGAATAATCTGCGCGGGAATGGCGGGAATGACACCCTGTTAGGCCGGGCAGGCGAAGACACCTTGGAGGGTGGGCTCGGAAACGACTCTCTGGATGGGGGCGACGGGTTTGATGTTGCGGTGCTGTCAGGTGTTTTTGAAGCAGATACAACCATTACCGAAGTGTCGCCGGGCGTGATTCAAGTGGTTTCGGCGCTGGGAACAGATACGCTCACCAATATTGAAGAGATCTGGTTTGATCATGATGTTCCCTTTGTGATCAGCGACTGGTTCCCCGTCGACAACCAGCTTATTGGCACCTCTGGACCAGACAATTTGGCCGGTGGCGAGAATGCAGACACCATTGTCTCCGGCGCTGGCAATGACAACGTAAATGGCAATGGCGGCAATGACTCGATCGACGGCGGCACGGGCAATGACATCCTGCGAGGTGGCGTGGGCCATGACACGTTGATGGGCGGCGATGGCACCGACACGCTTATTGGGGGCGAAGGCAATGACTCGATCATTGGCGGAGACTCTGAAGATGACCGTCGCGACGTGGTCTATGCCGGTGACGGCAACGACAACATTGCGGGGGGCTATGGCAACGACGAATTGCGCGGCGATGCAGGCAATGACACGATTGCAGGGGGCTTTGGCGCTGACACCGTGATCGGTGGCACCGGCAATGACACGCTGACCGGCAGCGCGTGGGCGGATCAGATCTTTGGCAGCGACGGGGACGATTTCGTCAATGGCGGCTTTGGACATGATCTGTTGAACGGCGGCACCGGCGCAGACCGTTTCTTCCACATCGGGATTTTTGACCACGGTTCGGACTGGGTGCAGGATTATAATGCGGCCGATGGGGATATCCTCCACTTTGGCAACGGCAGTGCCACCGCCAGCCAGTTTCAGGTCAACACGACCCACACCGCAACGGCGGCCGGCGAACGTTCGGGCGACGATGATACCGAAGAGGCCTTTGTGATCTATCGTCCCACCGGACAGATCATGTGGGCGCTTGTCGACGGCGGCGGTCAAAGTGAGATCAACTTGCAGATTGGCTCTCAGGTGTATGATTTACTTGCATAAAGCACTTAAGGGCTGCCCGCTTCCGAGGAATTGGGCAGCCCTTTTTTTGTTGACGTAGGGTCATCTCGGGGTAAACTTTTTCTCAATTGCTTAAGGAATTGGGGGGAAGAACATTGGCGACAGGTTTAGGGGGGACTGTCTTTTACGGCCCGGAGGGGCTGGCGCAATTTGGCCGTCAGATCCGCTCGGTCGGAGATGTTAACAATGATGGCTTAGCTGATTTTGCAGTTTCGACGCTGAATGCGGGAAATGGCTATGGAAATCCGGATGACAGCGTTGATCGCGTTGGTATCACCTTTGTTATCTATGGCCGGCAGGGTGATTATGCCGCGACCACTGACTTTGCCTTTGACACAGGAACACAGCCGGACGGAGCGCTATACTCTGTCTTTCAGGGCGATATTGCGACTGGATTGCTGGGCGAAGCGCTGAATGCGGCGGGCGATATCAACGGTGATGGCATCGATGATATTATCATTGGGTCAGACCGGTATGATGGCACAAATGGTGGCGCGTTTGTTGTTTATGGTCAGCAAGGTGGCCTTGCCCCGATCCTTGAACCCGGAGATTTGACCACGGCCACCGGCGCGGCACTGACAGGTGCCAGTGGGGTTCAGTTTTCAATCATTGTTGATGGCATTGGCGACTTTAACGGGGACGGTTTTGACGACCTCTATGTCGGAAGCCAGAATGACAATATAACCTACATTTTATTCGGTGATGGCAACCCTTTACCAGCGGCTGTTGACCTGACCAGCGACCTTGCGGGTCGTGTTCATACCTTTACGAATACCGATACCCGTGGCGAGGGCATCGGGGATATCAACGGCGATGGCTTGGGTGATATTCTGATCCGTAACGGGGCCGGTAACGGGCTGACCGTAATTTTCGGAGACGCAACCCTGACCGGCGGCACAACGGATCTGGCGACCTTTGTGCCGGATGGCACCGACGGGTTTGTCATGGATTTCGGCGGCATCTGGCGCGCGACGGAAGCGGGCGATGTGAATGGCGACGGCCTCGATGATTTCATCGTGCTTGGCTATAGCAGTGCACATATCGTCTTTGGACAGACCTCGGGCTTTGCCGCGTCGTTTGATCCAACCACTTTGGATGGGACAAACGGCTTTAGCCTTGCGGGCGGTGTTTCGTTCAACATCGGCGGTGTCGGCGACATGAACGGCGATGGTATCGACGACTTCGTTTTGGCAGATCGAAACGCCAACACGGGGCGTGGTCTGACCTATGTTGTCTTTGGCCAAAGCGATCCGTTTTCGGCGAATGTCGACGTTACAACATTGGATGGCAGCAACGGTTACCGCCTGACGGGCACAGCGGATTATGACAATCTGGGCGGTGGTACGCTGTCCGATGTCAACAATGACGGCTTTGCCGATCTGATCACCGCGGCGCAACGGTATGATGTGCCAAGAGAGGGCAGCTTCCCCATCTATGATGTCGGCGCCACCTTTGTGGTTTATGGCGGACCGGGGCGACTTGCAGCGTTTGATGCACAGGATGGCGCAACAGACGGGGCACTTGATCTCACGCTCATTGGTGAGTCACTGACCTTTGACGACAGTCTGTCTGGCGTTGACCTTGTGGGCACGGTTGGCGCGGACACTCTGGAGGGCGGCGCGCGTGGTGATACGCTGGACGGCGGGGATGGCAACGATGTGTTGCGCGGCAAAGGGGGCGATGACAACCTGCTTGGCGGGGATGGTGTTGATACCCTTGTTGGCGGTGACGGCGATGACACGCTTTTGGGCGGCACCAGCGAAGACGATCTGCGCGACGTGATCTACGCGGGCGCGGGCAATGACCGAATCGACGGTGGCTATGGCAACGACGAGCTGCGCGGTGACGCGGGCAATGACACGATTGCGGGCGGCTTTGGTGCGGATACCGTGATCGGCGGCACCGGAGATGATACGCTCACCGGTTCGGCCTTTGCGGATCAGATTTTTGGCGGCGATGGCAATGATTTTGTCAACGGCGGTTTCGGGCATGACCTTTTGAACGGCGGAGCGGGCGCGGATCGTTTTTTTCACATCGGCATTGCCGACCACGGATCGGACTGGGTTCAGGATTATGACGCCACCGAAGGCGACATCCTGCAGTTCGGCATCGCCTCGGCGACCCGCAGCCAGTTCCAGATCAACACCACACATACCGCAACGGCAGCCGGAGAGCGGTCAGGCGACGATGTTACAGAAGAGGCTTTCGTGATCTATCGCCCCACTGGACAGATCATGTGGGCGCTGGTGGATGGCGCAGGGCAGTCGTCGATCAACCTGCAGATCGGCGGCGATGTGTTTGATCTGTTGGCTTGAGTAGAATTTCTCTTCTCGGGATAACAGCGTTTGCAAGGTGAAGACGGCTGCATAGCCGTCGTGCGATGACGCCTTTTGACGATTGATTTGGCCGTGAAGGCGGAAATAATTGGCGCGAGACCAAGGCAATTTTTACGTATTTCATTTTAGACGGAGTATACGATGACAAATTTCGATTTTTTTGGCCCAAATAGTCTTGTGTTTACAAATGCCTTCTTCGGCACGTCCGGGCTTGATGTTGTGTACGAAGTCACGACACCGACGAGTGTCGTTACCCGTCAGGTCGAAACGGGCCATCGCACAACCATTTCCGGAACCGGAATGTCCCTGAACAGTCAGACGGGTGCGGCGACAGGCACCGTCACGGGGATGAGTTTCGAGGATAATTCAGGCAATGTCATTGCCACGCTGACGGACTTAAACTGGCCCACCCAGTCGTTGTTCAATTCTCTCGTCGAGATCGATACAACGGGAGACTTTTCCTCCTTTGCCACACTTTTGTCGGCGGCACCGATAACCATTGATGCCTCGGATGCCGTAGAACGCTTCACGATGAGTGAGTGGTGGGACTTCATTGCGCAGATCACAAGCCGCATGAGTATCACCGGTTCGCCATTCAGCGATATCCTGTATAGCGGAGCAGGAAACGATACGATCGTGCCCGGGCAGAACTCCGACTATGACTTTATCGTTGGCTCCCGAGGCAATGATACACTTGATTTTACAGGGGCGAGCGGGAGTAGCTTTTACGAAATCAGCTACGGCTATGTGCCGGGTTTGGGCAATGCGCAACCATCCATAGCCGTTGATATCGATGTCGACCAGAATACGGGTACGGTCACGGGGCCGGGGTTCGTGGACACGCTAGTGAACATTCAGGACGCGGTGCATGATGCCTATGGGTTCTATTTGACTGGAACTGTTGGACGAGACACGTTCAACTTTAATGCCAGTGAAGGGTCTTGGTGGAACTTCCGTGGGGGTGAAGGTGTTGATACCTATACTATTCAGACCGATGTCAACGGGCGGTTGAGCTTTCATCGCGGTGTTGAGGACAATCCGTCTCAAGGTTTGGTCGTCAACATGAACACTGGTGTGGTGTCCAATGATGGGTATGGCAACCGCGAGCAGATCAATTTCCTTGGGGGCACCGGGCGTGTCGAAATCCGCGCCACCGATTTTGCAGACAGCCTTACGGGAAGTGACGCGCGCGAGAGCTTTATTGGCGAGCAAGGCAATGACACGATTGACGGAGGCGGGGGCGTTGATCGCGTCCGGTATGATCGCAGCGGCGTGGGGGCGGTTGAGGTCGACCTGGCCGCCGGTCGCGTTACCGGAACGTGGGACGGGCATAGCTTTACCGACACACTTTTGAACATCGAAAATGTCTCGGGGTCCTATTTCGCGGATACCATGATTGGCAGCAGTGGCGAAGACACGCTTTATGGATCAAGCGGCAATGACAATATCGTTGGCGGGGAAGGGCGTGACCATCTCTATGGGGGTACGGGCGATGACACGCTTGATGGATCTCAAGGTGGCGGCTATGGCGATTACATCAGCCCCTATACCGGTGCAAACACGATCATAGGCAACGCTCAGTTGTGGATGGACGGCAATGGCATCGATATCAGCTATTACAACGTCAATGGCTCTGGTGGGCTGGTGATCACACAAGGCGCGGACGGTTCGGGCACCGTGACCAGCAACGTTCTTGGGGTCGTGAACGATACCTACACCTATGGCCATGTTCTGTCGGGTACACACGATGACGATGCGTTCGTCGGGGCCGCAACGGACAGCGGGCAAATCTCGCTCTGGAATGGTCACGGTGGCAATGACACGTTCACTGGCAGTGCCGGCATTGATGGGTTGTTTTATCGTGATGATGACAGCAGGGATGGTGAAACCGGTGTTGAAATCATTTTCTCTGGTGTTGGCGCGGGCACGGCCATCGATCCGCACGGGGATACAGATAGTTTCACAGGGATCGAAGGCGCCATTGCAAGCGACTTTAACGATGTTGTGCGCGGCTCGTCGGCGGATGAACGGTTCGTCGGAGAAGCGGGCAACGACCTTCTTGTGGGCAATGGTGGACGCGACACCCTCGAAGGGGGGGATGGCAACGATACCTTGAATGGCGGTGATGGCGATGACGAAATCATTGGCGGCACCAGCGAAGACGATATTCGCGATGTGGTGTATGCTGGTGCAGGCAATGACGACATTGACGGCGGCTATGGCAACGACGAGTTGCGGGGCGACGCAGGCAACGACACGATTGCGGGCGGTTTTGGCGCGGATACCGTGATTGGTGGCGCCGGAAATGACACCCTCACCGGATCGGCCTTTGCGGACCAGATGTTCGGCAGCGACGGTGACGATTTTGTGAACGGTGGCTTTGGGCATGACCTTTTGAACGGTGGCGCGGGTGCGGATCGCTTTTATCACATCGGCATTGCCGACCACGGATCGGACTGGGTGCAGGACTACAACGCCACCGAGGGCGACATCCTTCAGTTTGGCATCGCCTCAGCAACCCGCAGCCAGTTCCAGATCAACACCACACACACCGCTACCGCAGCCGGAGAGCGGTCCGGCGACGATGCCACGGAAGAGGCTTTCGTCATCTACCGCCCGACGGGCCAGATCATGTGGGCATTGGTGGACGGTGGTGGTCAGTCGTCGATCAACCTTCAGATTGGCGGCGATGTGTTTGACCTGCTCGCCTGACGCGCGCTTTGTTATTTTGAACGTCTGCACACCCGGCACTGCCCCAAGGCAAGGTCGGGTGTCGGCGTTTTATAGCCGTCCGGAAATGCGCGCATAGGGAATATCGTTGAACAACGCACAACCCTAGGGGATGGTGGGTGTAGTGGTTTTACCGCGAATCTCGGGAAGTGTTAGGTGGGCCTGCCTCTGATGCGCCCGAGCCCTGCCCAAGAATATGAATACAGGATTGAACTGCAAATGATTCCCGCACCAAGCACCTCTTTAGATGGCTACTTCTACGTCTTTGAATACTATCCTCATCTACCGATTCCGAGTGAAATTATTTATTGGGACACAAGTTCTGTAACTGATATGGATCGCACATTCGGTGCTCCGACCGGTTTCTCTAATCAAATGAACTGGGATATCGGAAATTGGGATACCAGTAGCGTCCTTACTATGAATAGCACGTTTGACCGCGCAACTGTGTTTAACCAGGATATTGGGAATTGGGACACCAGTAGTGTGGTCTCATTCACTAATACATTCCACGAAGCCTTTTCCTTTAATCAGGATATTGGCGACTGGGATGTTAGCAGTGTGGTCTATATTAGTGCTATGTTCTTCAAGGCCTCTTCCTTTAACCAGGATATTGGGAATTGGGACACTAGTAGTGTGGTCTCATTCAGTAGTATGTTCTACGGGGCCTCTTCCTTTGATCAGGATATTGGCGACTGGGATGTTAGCAGTGCGCGAAATATGAATAGCATGTTTGAGTCTGCCTCTTCCTTTGATCAAAGCCTTGAGGATTGGGACATCTCTTCATTGACCCGTGCAAGTTCTATGTTTAACGAATCTGGAATGAGTATGGAGAATTTTGACGCTACTCTATCTGGGTGGTCGACTTTAGACCCGTCAGAGACACGCATTCCAACAGATATCACCCTTGGAGCACGTGGTGTCGTTTATTCAAACGTTGAAGCATTTGACACTCTTCAAAACGCCTATGACTGGAGTATTGAGGGTGCTCGCTACTATTTAGACGGAACAAATGAAGATGACGTTCTGGATGGATCGCAAGAGGTTTCAGGTGCAACTTCAAACGGATACCTTGGCGACGATTATATCATCGGTAGTAATTTCGCAGATCGTCTTCTTGGCCATGAAGGTTCTGATACGATTTTAGGAGGCCTGGGGCCTGACGTTTTGGTTGGTGGTGAAGGAGATGATTTCCTTTACGGGAACCAAGTCGTCGAAGGGGTTGAAGCGGATCTCGCCGACCGGATTTACGCAGGCGGTGGCAATGATCTCGCGCGCGGCGGCTATGGCAATGACGAGCTGCGCGGCGATGCGGGCCACGATACGTTGGTGGGCGAGCAAGGCTCGGACAGCCTCTATGGCGGCACTGGCGACGACGTGTTGACCGGCGCGGCGCTGTCCGACCTGATTTTTGGCGGCGACGGGGATGACTTCCTGAACGGCGGTTTCGGCTATGATCGCCTGAACGGCGGCACCGGTGCAGATCGGTTCTTTCACAGCGGCGACACGGGCCACGGCACCGACTGGGTGCGGGATTATGCTGCGACAGAAGGCGACGTGCTGCACTGTGGCGGGTCAGCCACAGCCGACGACTTCCGCGTCCGCTTGGCCAGCACAGACGGCGCAGGCGCCGGCGACACCGCCGAAGCTTTTGTCATCCACCAGCCCACCGGCCAGATCCTCTGGGCCTTGGTCGATGGTGGGGGGCAGTCTTCGATCAATCTACAGATTGGCGGCGAGGTCTTTGATCTGCTCGCCTGATGGAGAAACGGCGCGAAATGAAAAACGGCCCCGCAAAGTGCAGGGCCGTTCTTTTGGTCTGATGCGGTGTTATGCCAAGAGGTCGAAGCTTTCGCCAGTTGCGGCGATTGTCATGTTCAACTCGGTCACGTTTGAACCGTCAACAAGCGCAAACAGAACCTGACCTGTTGGGGCATAGGTCACAAAGGCCTCGTCAACGCCTGCATCGCCAGCACCATCAACCGATGCCATCTGGACGATGAAGTCGTCAGAAGTTGCGATGCCGCCACCGAAGACAAGGCTGTCTTCAACAGAGAAATCCGCAACCCAGTCTGTGCCGTGACCTTCGTCGCCTGCGTGATAGAAGCGGTCGGCGCCAGCCCCACCAATCAACTGGTCAAAACCGTAGCCGCCATTCAGCAGGTCATCCCCGTCGTTGCCATACAGAATGTCAGCGTTGCTGCCGCCAGACACGGTGTCATCGCCATTTTGGCCAGCGATCATGTCGTTTCCGGCATCACCTGTCAGCTGGTCGTCGCCGTCCATGCCATAGATCAGGTCATCACCTTCGCCACCAGTTGCGGTGTCATTGCCCGCTCCGGCAAAGATCACGTCGTCTCCGTCGGCAGCACTTGTTCCGCCAACCAGAAGGTCATCTCCGTCGTTGCCGTTCAAGGTATCCGCACCGTCACCACCGTTCAGCTGGTCGCCTGCGCTGGTGCCTGTCAGACGGTCATCCGCGTCCGTGCCGGACAGGTCCAGCGCTTCTTCCAGATCATAGACCGCAGTGTTGCCGTCGCCTTCGTAAGCGATCAGGATCTGTGCGTTGCCTGAAGTGCTTTCTTCTGCTGGAATAAAGGCGATTGTTTCGGGGCTGATGTTGCCTTGAAGCGAGCCATCGATGTAGTTGACATAGGTCGGGTTTGCCGGATCGGTGGCATCCAGAACAACCACGCCGCTGTCACGCTCGAGGCCGACAAACAGCAATGTACGGCCATTGACTTCGCCCACGGCAACCGCCTCAGGCTCGACGCCCTTGTCGTCAGAGCGGTCGTCAAAGTCGCCATCATCGTGGTTGAACAGCTCGGGACGGATTTGCGCGATCAAACGCGAGAACATCGAGCCGCTTTCGAAAACGATGTCGCCTGCGTCGTTATAGATGGTGAAGCTGCGGCCACCATAGACATACAGCATGTCATAATCGCCGTCGCCATCGATGTCGCCAAGGTCCGTGCGCACCTTCAGGCGGCCAAGAACGTCGTCTTCCTGCAGGGCCTCTGCATCGGGGAAGATGGTTGGGTCCAGATCCAGATCCTTGATGCGGCCTTCTGTGGCGTCGCGCGCGTCGCCTTCGTTGGCGGTCACGAAATAGGTGTTTCCGTCCACTTCGAAAGAGGTGATCGCGTCGGGCTGGCGCATGCCATAGACGTTGTCATAGTTGACCATGTTGATGGCATCGTCACGGTTTGAGGCGTCAATCTCGAAACCTTCGAGGCTGCGGTCGATCAGGCCCAGACCCATGATATCGGTCACGGTGTTTGTGCTCAGGTCCAGAATGGCAACGGCGTTGGCTTCCTGCAAGGTGACCCATGCGGTGGTGCCGTCGGGCGAAACCGAAATGTACTCAGGCTCAAGATCCTGGCTGACGCTGCGGCCCGGCTCGATCAGAACACCCTGTGCGCGCAACGCGTCTTCCTGACCGTCAAACGCGGTGAAATCAAGAATGGTGGCTTCGTTGCCGATCACGCCATTGGACAGGTCAAAGATGCTGATGGTGCCAATCGGGTCGCCGTTATCGGTTTGCTCGCCTTCGCCAGCAACCAGAATAGTGTTTCCATCAGGTGTGAACGTCACCATGTCGGGCAAATTGCCGACTTCGAAAGTGCCAAGATACGTGCCTTCGTCCGTGAACAGCGCGATCACGCCATTGGTCGGGGCAAGTACACCGTCCTGAACCGAGTCTTCGATCGAAACGGCCGCAGCAATAATGCCGTTTCCAACGGCAACAGATTGAACGCCATCGAACCCTTCGATCCCGCCGAGGTCCAGCGTGTTGATCAGGGTTTGTGTGGCAACATCAAACACGTCGATGCGGTCTTGGGCACCGTTAGTGACATAGGCAATGCCGTTTTCGGTGCTAACAACTTCGGAACCGCCTGTGAACAGTTCGGTTTCGCCGCTCTGCAGCTGGCCTACTGCCGAAATGCCAATGCTGGTGTCGGGTGTGAAAATAGTGGTCATGGAACATCCTGCCTCTGGGAAATGGGTCTGAGGCAGCGGCTAACAATCCGATGTATCGGAAAGATAACGGACAGGTGTCGAATTTGTAACGGTGCAGCCCGCGATCTGCGACGTGTAGACGCCGCAGCAGCCTTCGATGTCTTTTAGCTTTGCGAACGGGGGAAAATGCCCTTGCTGACAAAGCTCATGACCGGCTCGTCCTTCTGGTTGTTGACGGTGACTTTGTTCACGACAAATCCGATGGTCGGACGGCTTTTCGAAGGCAACAGATCCATGACTTCCATTTGGACGCTCAAGATATCACCGGGAAAGACAGGCTTAAGCCAGCGCAATTCATCAAGCCCCGGAGACCCGAGACCCCGGCCGGTTTTGTCCATGTTTTCGACAAGCATTGCCATCGTCATCGAGCAGGTGTGCCAGCCACTTGCACAGAGCCCGCCGAACAAAGATTGTTTTGCGGCTTCTTCATCGAGATGGAAAAACTGTGCGTCGTATTTTGATGCAAACTCGATGATCTCTTCTTTGGTCACCTCATATGCGCCAAAGTTCTGTATCTGGCCGATCTCGAAGCTTTCAAAAGGAATAAACGGGGGCTGTTTGGCGGCGCTTGTCATGAAAGGGGTCCTGATAAAATTGAGGCTAACACCAGACTGAAGTGTCGAACGGCCCGTGAGCAACGGAAAACGGTTGTAACCTTGCGTTACCAACGGGGCAAAGCCACGCCAGTTTGCAGCACGACTCATTCCGCAATGACACAGAAGGTAGGCGTGCTGGGCAGGTGCCGTGACGTGCGCCCGCATCATGAATCTGTGACGAAAAATTGGCCAAATTGATTTGTCAGAACGGGAACATTTCACGTTGCATCAAATCTGTATTTACAGTTTCCCAACAAGGCGCGAAAACAATGCCAGAGATTGACCGTCAGGGGTAAGTAAATATGACCGAAGATCTGGACAAAAGCCTTTGGTATCATAGCTGTGCAGAGAGTGTGACCGCGCCGTCCCTGATGGGGGAGGTCGTGGCGGATCTTGCAATCATCGGCGGTGGATTTACGGGATTGTCTGCAGCCCTTCATGCGGCAGAGGCCGGAGCATCGGTGTGCCTGATCGAGGCGCATACCTTTGGCGCCGGAGGGTCCGGGCGCAACGTGGGTTTGGCCAATGCCGGACTTTGGTTGCCACCCGAGGATATCAACAGCCATTTGGGCGCGCGTGTCGGTAGCCGCCTTTCGGGGCTTTTGGCCAACGGGCCAAATATGGTTTTTGACTTGATCAACAAGCACCAGATCGCGTGCGAGCCCGTGCGGAACGGTACGCTGCATTGCGCCCATGCGCCCTCGGGTATGAAGGATCTGAAACGTCGCCATGCCCAGATGACGGCCATCGGGGCGCCGGTGACGTTGCTGGATCGTGATGCGGCTGTCGCACGCGTTGGATCGGATCAGGTTCACGGGGCCTTGTTCGACCCGCGTGCGGGGACCATCCAACCGCTGGCCTATGCCAAGGGACTTGCGCGGACCGCTCTAGCGCAGGGGGCCAATCTGTTTGAAAACACGCCGGCAACCTCTCTCGCACGCGAGGGCGACCGCTGGATCATCGAAACACCACAGGGGCGGATTTCTGCACCTGCGATGATCGTGGCCACGGGGGGCTACACCCGAAAGATGGCCGGACTGGACACACCGAAGGTGGTGCCGGTGCATTATTTCCAATCGGCCACCGCGCCATTGTCCGAAGAACAACGCAGCAAGATTCTTCCGGGTCTCGAGGGATGCTGGGATACGGCTTTGGTGATGTCATCCTGGCGTCTTGATCAGGCGGGCCGTCTGATTATCGGCGCTATGGGCGAGTTGGGCCACATTGGCAGTTTTGTCCATCAAGGCTGGCTGCAACGTAAATTGGTGCGGATGTTTCCAGAGCTTGCGGATGTGTCGCTTGAGCATACGTGGCACGGACGGATCGCCATGACAGTCGAGCATTTGCCCAAAATTCTGCAACCGGACCCGTCGGCGATGGTGTGCTTTGGGTACTCTGGCCGGGGCATCGCACCGGGCACCTTGTTCGGAAAACACATGGCTGAGGCATTGCTCACAGGGGGCACAGATGGATTGCCGGTTCCCCCCGTCACATCACATTCCCTGCCTTTTGCGGGTCTTCGCGGAGGATACTACGAAACGGGCGCGACGTTGATGCATTTGGTCAAAGATCAGCTTTAACTGCGTCATGGCCATTGGCCGAATGGCTTGCCCTTTGAAAGCAGGTTAGCAACGCATCCAGTGCGGGGCCTGTTTCTTCTTCGGAAAAGGCGCAATACCCAAGGATCAAACCGTTGTGGTGGCTCGCGTTCTGGCAGAGGCGGGACAGGGCCTGCGCGTGCAGACCCGCGCGATTCATTTCTTTTGCGATATCAATGTCTTTGAGGCCTTCATGCAGGTGGAACACAACCTGCATTCCTGCTTGGTGATCAGCGCAATATCCCCATTCGCCAAAGTCACGCGCAAGCCGGTCCAAAAGGTATTTGCGCCGGTCTCCATAGAGGCGGCGGACTCGGCGAATGTGACGATAGAATTCGCCTGCGAAAATGAAATCGGCAAGGGCCTGTTGGGGCATCAGGCTGGCTTTTACGCCGAACCCTTGCAACGTAGCGGCAAATTGTTCGGTCAACCCTTTGGGCACAATCAGATAGCCAAGACGCAACGCGTTCGAGAACACTTTGGAGAAACTGCCGACATAAATCGTTCTGCGCAGTTGGTCGAACCCTGCCATTGCGGGGATGGGGCGCCCCGCATATCTGAATTCGCTGTCGTAATCGTCCTCAATGATCCAGGCATTGGTGCGGTCTGCCCAATTCAGGAATTCAAGCCGCCTGTTGGGGCTCATGGCGCCGCCCAAGGGATACTGATGGGACGGGGTCAACACCACCAGCTCTGGCGGTGTGTCCGGTGCGGGCAATTCTGCGCCGTCCCCGGTTACATTCAGAAAAGTCGGGGACAACCCTTGCGAGGCGACAAACCTGCGCAAGGGAGAATATCCGGGGTCCTCAAGCCCAACCAATGCGCCAGCGCTAGCCAAAGTGCGCATGCAGATTTCCAAAGCATCCACCGCGCCCGCAGTGACGATAATCTGGTCTGACTCTGCTTTGATGCCGCGCCATTCGGCAACATGGTCTGAAATCGCCCTGCGCAGGTCGGGGTTCCCAAAGGGGCTGGTGTTAATCAACATGGATTGTGGATTTGTCCGGCAAACACGGGCAACAGATCTGGCCCATTGCCGATGGGGAAACAAACGCATGTCGGGCAAGCTGGCTGCAAAGGGACGTGGTTTGGGCGCGAGCGGTGCGTCTTGCGAGGGAGATTTCGGGTTTTGGGGGCGTGGAAGCTCGACATCCCCAAGCGCGCAGATGGTATAGCCTGCGCCTTGAACGCTGCTGAGATACCCCTCGGCAACAAGTTGTTCATAGGCGGTCACAACCGTGGAGCGCGATACGCCAAGGTCCACGGCAAACCCTCTGGTTGGCGGCAGTTTGGTGCCCGCTGTCAGGTCGCCAGCATGGGCTTTGTCACGAATGGCCCGACAAATCTGTTCGAAAACAGGTGTCTTTGCCCCGCGGTCGATGGAAAAGGCCAGCCACGGCGTGAGGGTCATTTTGGTTTGCTCCTTTGGTCCATTTCTGAACGCTAGGAGAAAACCAATTCAGGCGCAATTCGCAGCGGGGTCAAAACATTCCGTTTTCATGCGCGCTTGTCTCTGGCAGTTCCTGAAGCACATCCCAATGCTCGACCACCTTGCCGTTTTCATCAAGGCGAAAGATATCGATCCCCGCGTATTCAAGACCATCGGGCCAGATCTGGTGGCAATGCAAAATCACATGATCCCCTTCCGCAAACGCCCGTTTGACCTCAACCCGTTTGCCGGGATATTCGGCGGACATTTTTTCGAAATACTCGATAAACCCGATCTTGCCGTTGGCTACATGCGGGTTGTGCTGGATATAGTCATCCCCCACGAACGCGGTGATCGCCTTGCGTGGTTCGCAAGCGTTGAACATCATTTCGTAAAACGCGATGACGTTTTTCTTGTTCTGTTCCAAATCAGGCATGTGAAAATCTCGCTATGAAGGAAAGTTGCACCAACCTAGGGTCGAATGCCGGTCGAGGCTACGTTTACTTTTGGGGTAAGGCTTCGGCTTATGCGCTGAAGGTTTCTTCCCCGTCGCATAGGGTCAGCACCGCTTTGGCGTTTGCGAGGTCTTCGGTCGGTAGGTCGAACAGGTTTTTGTCCATGACCGCAATATCGGCGAGGTATCCGGATTTCAGAACGCCTTTTTGGTTTTCTGCAAATTCGACCCAGGCATTGTCACGCGTATAAGAGGCAAGGGTGTCCATCAGGCTTTGGCGGTTGTCCTGCCACGGGGCAGGCAGGTCCTTGCCATGTACCGCACCGGCCACCGACACCATGACATCAATGGGAACGATCGGCCAATCCGTGGAAAAACACACCCGTGCGCCGCTGGCGCGCAGGGCACGCCAAGCAAAGGCTTGTCCGATCTGCGCAGATGTCAGGATGTCCCCCGGTGCATAGGCTTCGAAAATCCCACCTGTCGGCGAATGCAGGGGTTGCACAGACGCGACCGCGCCCAATTGTGCAACGCGCGGCAGGTCGGCGGGATCTATGACCTCGATATGTTCAACGCGGTGGCGGCTGTCGCGCGCCCCATTGGCGTTTCGGGCCGCTTCGTACCCATCCAGAACACGCCGCACGGCGCCGTCGCCAATGGCATGCACGCTGATCTGCAACCCCATTGCATCGGCACGAATACAGGCCTCGTTAAAGTGGTCGGCGTCAAACACGGCGTCGCCCGATGTTGCCGGATTGCCGGGATAGGGGGACAGCATGAACGCGGTATAGCTGTCCAAAACCCCGTCCATGAACATCTTGACCCGACCGGAATACACCTTGTCGCTGTTGAAGCGGTCGCGCATTTCCACGGCTTCCTGCAAGCGGTCCAGCGAGTCATAGTTCTTCAAGTGCATAGGCATCTGAACACGGATGGGCAGGCGGTTTTCGGCTTCGAGTTCTGCCAGCAACTCGAGTTGGTAAAAATTACCGTCCATATTGTGCAGGCCCGTGATCCCATAAGAAGCACAATGGGTGAGGCCGCGCAGAATGATCTCTTTGTCGTGGGCACGTTCCTCGGGTGTGGCCGCCGGTTCCGGCTCTGCTCCCGTCACATATCCAAGCAGATCACGCCCTCCAAGGGCAGACAGTTTCAGAACCGGCCCAAAGGCTCCGGTCTCGTTGAGCTGCCCTGTGGCCGTGCCGTCCGGCCCCATGACAATTTCGCTGCCCTCAGGCACAGGACCGCCATGCAGAATACCCGCCTTTTCAAGGGCCGCCGTATTGGCAAACACGGTGTGGTGGTCCGACGTCATGAGCGCCAGCGGGCGATTTGGCATGATGGTGTCCAGATCGTGACGCGTCGCCTTTGTGCCGGGGGCGATGATGTCATAGTGGGCCGCAACCCCCATGATCAACGGATCGTCAGGCCGCCCGGCCGCATAGCCCAGAACCGCATCTTTCAACCGGTCCAACCCACGCAGGCCCATCAGGTCAAGCATGTCCAACTCGGCCGAACCCGCAAACAGATGCACGTGGCTGTCGATAAATCCGGGCAGAACGGTGCTGCCTTGGGCATCAATCACGCGGGTTGTCGGACCAACCAAGCCTTGAATGTCGGTATCGCTGCCAACTGCGGTGATCTTGCGACCGGAAATTGCAAGGGCCTGTGCCGTTGGACGTGTGGGATCAAAGGTGCAAAGCGCACCATTGAGAATGACAATATCGGCGGTTTGGGACACGGGGTATGACTTTCTGAATCTCAAAGACAGGTTTGACGAAGGCTTTGCCGCATATGAACGCGATTTTTCATAAACTTCCAGTGCGTTTTGCCACAGCTACCTCAGAGAAGGTGACCTTCGCAAACAGGCTTTGAACGGGATTTCTCATGGCGTCTTGTCCGCAAAAACATGGCCCGCTCCCAAGGCTGTTTGACAATTTGTTTTGCGCAAACCCGAGCGTCTCAAAGGCCAGATCAGAGGATTGATGCAAGGCGCGCATAATTTCGGTTGCCACAACCAAAACGCTTGTCTAACGCTTACGTAACCGGCCTGGACACGCGGTCAAATCCGCCTGTCCGACGGAGGTTGAATTGGAACTGTTTTGAATTGGCATCCCGTGGCACCATACCTGTCATTTTTGAATGTCACGTCAAAAGACGTGTTCCTTTTGGGCAACTTACCGCGCCGGCGCATATCTTTTACCATTTGTTAGAGGCAAAACATGGACCGTGCAGACGTTGTCGATAAGGCATTCCGTGAAAGGGTCAAATCAGGGGATTTTCCGTCAGGTGATCCGGCATCGGGGCCTCTGACTGCGCATGACGCGATGGCGATTTATCGCGCCCAATGCCTTAGCCGAAATCTGGACCGCCGGTCGCGGAAAATGCAGTCGGAAGGACAGGGGTACTATACCATCGGATCTTCCGGGCACGAAGGCATGGCAGCGGTGGCCGCAGCGCTGCGTCCGGATGATATGGCCTTTCTGCATTATCGAGATGGCGCGTTTCAGTGTATGCGCTCGGCGCAGGTGCCCGGCACAACGCCAGTCTGGGATATGTTGCTCAGCTTTGCGACGTCGACCGAAGATCCGCTTTCGGGCGGTCGCCATAAAGTGTTGGGATCAAAGGCGTTGAACATCCCGCCCCAGACATCGACCATCGCAAGCCATTTGCCCAAAGCGGTTGGGGCGGCCTATTCGGTGGGCCTTGCTCTGCGCCATCGTCCGGAGCATCAGGTGATGCAGGATGACAGCATTGTCATGTGTTCCTTTGGCGATGCCTCGTCCAACCATTCAACGGCACAAGGGGCCATCAATTCGGCCTGCTGGACGGCCTATCAGTCAGTGCCGCTGCCATTGCTGTTTGTGTGCGAAGACAACGGTATCGGTATTTCGACGCGCACCCCCAAAGGGTGGGTTGCAGCCAATTATGCGCAAAAGCCCGGATTGAAATATTTCCACGCCAATGGACTGGATCTCTATGACACCTATCGTGTGGCACAAGAGGCCGCCGACTATGTGCGCAAGCGCAAGAAGCCCGCGTTTTTGCATGTGTCTCTGGTGCGCCTTTACGGGCATGCCGGATCGGATCTGCAACAGGCCTATCTCAAGAAGGACATTTTCGAAACGTGGGAGGCCGACGACCCCTTGCTGCATTCTGCGCGGCTTTTGAACGAGGCGGGGGTTCTCGCCCCAGAAGAAGCGCTCGCCATCTATCAAGAGATCGAAGACCAGTGCACACGCGTTGCCGCAGAGGTCATCACCCGACCACGTCTTGAAACCGCAGAACAGGTCATGGCTTCGGTTATTCCGCCGGAACGCCCCTGTGCCACGACAAACGGGCCCTCGGAAGAAGAACGCGCAGCCTCTTTTGCAGGAGACCTCAAACAGCACCAAAATCCGCAACCCATGTCGCGTTTGCTGAACTGGGCGTTGACCGATCTGATGCTCGAATATCCCGAGGTGGTCATGATGGGCGAAGACGTCGGACGCAAGGGCGGCGTTTACGGCGTGACACAAAAACTGATTGATCGCTTTGGTGCCGACCGGATGATTGATACCTTGCTGGACGAACAGTCCATCCTTGGATTGGCCATCGGCATGGGCCACAACGGATTTGTGCCGATGCCGGAAATTCAGTTTCTGGCCTATCTTCACAACGCCGAGGACCAATTGCGAGGTGAGGCGGCAACATTGTCGTTCTTTTCAAATGGCCAATTCACGAACCCGATGGTGCTGCGAATTGCCGGTCTTGGCTATCAAAAAGGGTTTGGCGGACATTTCCACAACGACAATTCCCTTGCGGTTTTGCGTGACATCCCCGGTATCGTGATTGCCTGTCCCTCGCGCGGAGATGACGCCGCCATGATGATGCGGGAATGTGTGCGCCTTGCCAGAGAAGAACAGCGCGTTGTTGTGATGGTCGAGCCAATCGCGCTTTATCCGACGCGCGATCTTCTGGAAGACAAGGACGGGGGATGGATGGCGACCTATCCGGCGCCTGACCGACGGATCGCGCTGGGCGAGGTAGGCGTGAAGGGACAAGGCCCGCTTGCGATCCTGACCTATGGGAACGGGCGGTATTTGTCGACACAGGCGGCGGCCGATCTGGCCCGGGAAGGGATTGAAACGCGCGTGATCGATATGCGTTGGTTGGCGCCCTTGCCGGAAGACGGCATTTTGGCAGCCCTAGAAGGCGCCGAAAAGGTTTTGGTTGTGGACGAATGCCGAACCACAGGCAGCCAATCCGAAGCATTGATGGCTTTGCTGCATGAGAAAACGGATGTGCCCCATGCCCGGCTTGCGGCAGAGGACAGCTTTATCGCTACCGGACCCGCCTACGCCGCAACGATGCCATCGCGCGACAGTATTGCCAAGGCCGCCAAACACCTTTGGAGCGCGTCATGAAACAAACCGCAGTTGTGATCGCACCGGGACGCGGCACCTATAATCGGGAAGAACTGGGATATCTTGCGCGTCATCATGGTGATCAGGCCGCGTTGATCCGGCAATTCGACACCATCCGCCAGCAGGCAGGGCAGGATCATGTGTCAGACCTTGATGCGGCGGCGCGATACTCGGCGGCAAAACATCAACGGGGTGACAATGCCTCGGGGCTGATCTTTGCCTGCGCCTATGCCGATTTCCGTGCGATTGATCGGGATCGGTTCGATATCGTCGCGGTCACTGGAAATTCAATGGGCTGGTATACGGCGCTGACCTGTGCAGGTGCGTTGTCACCCGAAGACGGGTTCAAGGTTGCCAACACCATGGGCACCTTGATGCAAGAGCACATGATTGGCGGGCAGCTTATATATCCATTTGTGGACGAGAACTGGTGCGCAATTCCGGGTGCACGTGCCACGATTGAAGCCAAGATGTCTGATATCAACCACCGAAGCGGCCATGTTTTAGGACTGTCGATTGATTTGGGGGGCATGCTGGTCTTGGCCGGAAACGAAGCGGGACTTGCTGCGTTCGAGGCTGAAATGCCCAAACTGCAATCGCGTTATCCCATGCGTTTGCCGGGCCATGCCGGTTTTCATACCGCGCTTCAGCAACCTGTGTCCCAACAAGGGTTGGCGCGTCTCGGGGTGGACCTGTTCAGCAACCCAGACATAACACTGGTGGATGGGCGGGGTGCTATCTGGCCAGCGGGGGCGACCCATAAACCTGCATTGCACAGCTATACTTTGGATACGCAAGTGGTTGCGCCCTATGATCTTTCTGCGGCCATTCGTGTGACGGCGCGGGATTTCATGCCGGATGTCTTTATCATTCTTGGGCCGGGAAACACATTGGGCGGGGCCGTGGCCCAGAGCCTGATCGCGGCGCACTGGCGCGGCCTTGAAAACAAATCCGACTCCAAAGCGGTGCAACAGAACTCACCACGGATTTTGGCGATGGGGACGCCGGATCAGCGCGCACGCGTCGTGCGCTGATCAAAGAGTGTGAGAGGTGTTTGTCCGGTGCCGATGCGGATTGTGCTGTGGAACGTTTCGGTGAACAAAACAGCAAATTCTTGATTTTATTGCGATACACGGCAACAATCGGACCATTCAATTGTTTCGAGGGCAAATCGCCCGGGTCAAAAAAAACAAAAAGACACACTCCCCGGTTCTGTTGCAGTCAGAACAGCGATGTAGTCAGCCCTCTTCATGGGAGGGAAAACTATGGCCATTTACTTTGCTCCGAGCGGCGCTCCACAAGCGGCAAACGAACCGATAGACAGCTTTCTTGCCGATGCTTTCATCGAAGCTTTGCCCGGAGGGGGGTACGTTACCGTTTGGAATGACGGCATTCGCGATGGTGATCAGGACGGGCTGTTCGGGCGTGTGTTCGATGCATCGGGGGCTCCGGTCGGGACCGAGTTTCAGGTCAACACACTCTCAGCAAGCAATCAGGCCTCTCCCGAAATAATAGGGCTGTCTTCGGGCGGCTTTCTTGTTGTCTATGATAGTTTCGGGATCGATGGCAGCCTGCACGGCATCGCCGGTCAGCAGTTCACGGCCAATGGTGGCGCGGTTGGGGACGAGTTTGTCATCAACACCACCACCAGCAGCATTCAGAGCATACCCGCTGTAACCGAGCTCACCAATGGCAATATTGCCGTCACATGGGCGGGCTTTGGCAGTGATGGCAACAACTATGGCATCCAGGGTCAGGTCATTTCCGCCGGCGGAGGTTTGATTGGAGATGAATTCATCGCCAACACATTTACCCTTGGAGGACAGTACTGGCCGGATGTTGCGGCCCTGTCGGGTGGCGGGTTTGTTGTCGTCTGGGATACCGATGGTCAGGATCGCCACTCGTTCGGATCGTATGGACAACGCTTCAACGCGGCGGGCGAGGCCGTCGGCGATGAATTCCAGCTTCACACGTCAGATGGGTTCGCCCAAACCCGACCCAAGGTTGTGGGGCTGGATGACGGTGGCTTTGTGACCATTTGGGAAAGCAATCACCAGGCTGGCATTTCCAATTATGGCCTGTATCTGCAGCGCTTTGATGCCAGCGGAAACAGGGTTGGAGGCGAAGAGCAGATCAATTCCCATGGCAACAGCACTATTCGCTCGCATGAGATTACAGAGCTGGACGATGGTGGTTTCTTTGTCAGTTGGTCCGGCGGGTCCTTCAACAGCACCGAATATCCGCTGGGATTTTACGGGGCGCATTTTGATGCGTCAGCCAATCAGGTCGGGGACCAGATACTGATCACAACTGATCTGAATTCGTCGCGTGGCAACATGCCTGTCACCCAGCTCGATAACGGAGATCTGATCGGGGTTTGGCTTACGGCACCGGAATCCGGATCAAGCTTTGCCGACATGAACACACAAGTCATCGGCCGCTTTGGTGAGATCACCGGCACCGCTGCAGGTGAGGCGCTGACCGGGGCCTTTGGCAATGACAATATCCAAGGCCTGGGCGGTAACGATACGCTGTTGGGGCTTGATGGAACCGATACTCTGATTGGCGGAGACGGCAACGACGTGTTGGTGGGGGGCAGCAGCGAAAACGACTTGCGCGACCTTGCCTATGGGGGTGCCGGTCATGACTCGCTGGAGGGCGGATATGGTAACGATGAATTGCGCGGCGATGCGGGCAACGACACCATCGCGGGTGGCTTTGGGGCTGATACGGTTATCGGCGGGACGGGCGACGATACCCTCACAGGGTCGGCCTTTGCGGACCAGATCTTTGGCGGGGACGGGGGCGACTTTGTAAACGGCGGCTTTGGCCATGACCTTCTGAATGGCGGGGCGGGGGGGGACCGGTTCTTCCACATCGGCATCGCGGATCACGGATCTGACTGGATTCAGGACTATGATGCATCCGAAGGCGATATCCTGCAATTCGGGATCGGCTCGGCCACGGCCAGCCAGTTTCAGGTCAATACAACCCACACCGCCACAGCGGCCGGAGAACGCTCGGGTGATGACAGCATCGAAGAGGCCTTTGTAATCTATCGCCCCACTGGCCAGATCATGTGGGCCTTGGTTGACGGAGCAGGACAATCGTCAATCAATCTGCAAATTGGTGGTGACGTGTTTGATTTGCTGGTCTGAGAGTTGACAAAATTCACCCTCCGCAAGGTTTGTCCTTGCAGGGGGCGTTACAGACGCAGCGTTGTGAAAAAATTTCGTAATTACAAGTCTTTAACCAACCTCAGGGCGTCGTAGATGGCCGCGTGTGTATTGCGCGCCGACACCGCATCTCCGATGCGGAAAATTTGAAACGCGCCTTCGTCATTGCGCACCACGGTCTGGGGCGCCCCTGCGATCAAGGCGTCATAGTCCACGGCGCCACAGTTTGAACTCTGGGGTTTCAACTCGTGATACAGATCGTCCAAGGGCAATGTGCCATAGTTAACCACGACCTGATCATACTCTTTTTGCTCGGTATGGTCGCTATAATCAGTGCCGATTGTCGCTGACAGCTTGTTCCCAGACCGTGTTACATCCATCAGCCGGCGCGTGACCGTGAAGGTGACGTCCTTGTCTTGAAGGGAGCGCATGTAGGGCACCAGATTCATTGCCATCACATCCGGTGCAAACACGCGGTCCGGTGTCATGATCTCGACCTGTGATCCCGCCGCTGCCGCAATCTCGGCGGCTTGAAGGGCAGGGTGGTCCCCGCTTTCATCATAGATCAAAACGTTTTGCGCCGGTTTGACATCGGCGGAAATCAAATCCCAAGTGGTGACCACATGCGGGGTGTCCTTGCCCGTTTCAAACAGTTCCGTGTTGGGAAGACCGCCCGTTGCAATGATCACCACATCGGGGTTCAGCGCGGTCACATCTTCGGCTTCGGCCCATGTGTTGAAATGAAAGACAACATCCCGCGCCGCGCATTGGGCCATACGCCAATCGATGATCGACATCATTTCTCGGCGGCGGGGGCTTTGCGAAGTCAACCGGATTTGACCTCCGGGATCGGGCTGGGCCTCAAAGACGGTCACGTCATGTCCGCGTTCCGCCGCAACGCGCGCAGCCTCAAGACCGGCAGGACCAGCGCCCACGATGACAACGCGTTTCTTCTCATTGGCAGGCGGAATGTCGTGCGGCATGGACAACTCGCGACCCGTGGCCGCGTTGTGAATGCAAAGCGCATCGCCAGCCTGATAAATCCTGTCAAGGCAATAGGTTGCCCCGACACAGGGCCGGATGTCCTCTTCGCGACCTTCCATGATTTTGCGTACCACATGGGGGTCGGCCATATGGGCCCGCGTCATGCCGACCATATCCAGAAGACCGGCCTCTACCGCATAGCGGGCGGTTGCCACATCCGGAATTTTTGATGCGTGGAATGTTGGCATGCCGGTGGCTTTTTTGACCCGTCCGGCAAAGTCCAGATGGGGCGCGTTTGCCATGCCCTGAACGGGGATCAGGTCGGTCATGGCAGGATCAGTATGGATACGTCCACGGATCACATTGAGGAAATCCAACTGTCCCGTTGCCGCGAGACGTTTCGAGATTTCGATCCCGTCTTCCTCTGTTATGCCGCCCTTTTGGGCCTCGTCCGCGGTATAGCGAAAGCCGACAATAAAGGACTCTCCGACCCGTTTTCGGATGGCTTCCAAAACATCCATCGGGAACCGAAGCCGGTTCTCGAGCGTGTCTGCGCCGTAAGGGCCAACGAGGTCGTTCGTCAGAGGAGACCAGAACTGGTCAAGCAGGTGACCATAGACCTGCAACTCGATCCCATCCATGCCACCGGCCTGCATGCGTTCGGCCGCATCGGCAAAGTCGGTGATGATCCTCTCGATATCCCAATCTTCAATCAGCTTGGGAAAGGCACGGTGCGCCGGTTCACGGTGTTTAGAGCTTGAGACTGAAGGCAGCCAGTTCCCTTTGTTCCATGTTGTCCGGCGGCCAAGGTGGGTGAGCTGGATCATTACCGCACAGCCATGTTCGTGGCATCCATCGGTAAGGTTTTGAATCCACGGGACAACCTCGTCCTTATAGGCGAGGATATTGTTGAACACGGGCGGGCTGTCTTTTGAGACCGCCGCCGATCCTGCCGTCATCGCGAGGGCCACGCCTGCTTTGGCCCGCTCTTCGTGATAGGCCCGATACCGGTCTTTAGGCATGCCATCTTCGGGATAGGCGGGTTCATGGCTTGTCGTCATGATCCGGTTTTTCAAGGTCAGATGCTTGAGCTGATAAGGTTGTAGAAGTGGATCTTTGCTCATGAGTAGGCGCGCCTTCCTAAAACAAAAGGGTCTAAAAAGCCCCGCTCGGGGTTCTTGACATGTGTGTCAAGTTGAAGCCTATGTGAATTGACACATATGTCAAGTTCCTTATGGTGACCGCATGACAACACCTTCCTCTCCCCGCCAGCGCGGGTCGCGCGACCTCTGGCTTGATGCGGCATATGATTTGCTGATTTCCGGTGGGATCGAGGCGGTGAAAATCATGCCGTTGGCGAAACACCTCAACATGACGCGGACAGGGTTTTATTGGTTTTTCAAAGATGTAGCCGAACTTCACGCGGCAATGATCCTGCGTTGGGAAGAACAGAATACGGGCATTCTGATTGATCGTTGCAACGCCGAAGCCAGCAATATTTGCGAGGCATTGTTCAACCTTATGGATTGCTGGCTTGATCCCACATTGTTTGATGACAGGCTGGATCTGGCAATCAGAAACTGGGCCCGGACCGAGCCCACGCTTCAGGCGCGTCTGGATAAGGCGGACAGTCTTCGCATTGCGGCGGTGACGCGGTTGTTTGCGCGTTTCGGGTTTACAAAAGAACAGTCCGAAGTGCGCGGCATGACCGTGATTTACACGCAAATTGGCTATATCTCGATGCAGGTTGCAGAGAATGCAGAGGACCGGCTTGAGCGTGTTCAGCACTATGTCGAACTCTTCGCAAACCGCAGACCTTCTTCACAAGACATCGCCACGTTTGGACGTCGCCACAAAGCATAGGCCGCCTGTTCAGGGGGCATGATGCACGCCAAACACCCACCCCGTTCCCGTCGTTTTGATATCTCTATTTTGATATGTGTCAGGGCGTATCGGTGCGGTTTGTCGTAGAATCTAAAGTATAGGGCGATGGCATGGTGCCTTAGCGACGCCCGAGAGGAGGGAAAGATGTCTACACATACGTTAACCGGTTTTTCTGTGACACGTCCTTGGGGCATTTCAACCCCTGTGTCGGTGGTCCCATCCACGTTGGAGATTGATGCATTAGGGGGTGACAGCGCCTTTTCCTATGTGATCGATTTTGAATTCTTCGAAGATTTCCCAATGGTGATCATTGACGACATCGGAGACTGGAGGACGACGCTTAACGGGCAGTCTGTGATCATGGACTATACCAATCCGGCGCATGACTCTATCGAAGTTCTCTTGGGCCAGATCGTCTGGGGCTCAGGAAACGTAAGTTATGCACTGAAACTGTTTCCCGTTACGGGGTCACAAGAGGTGCAGCACTATTTCCTTTTGGGAGGGGACCCGCTTCCCGATATCGTGGATTTGGCATCCTATAGCGATTTCAACGGTTTGGTCACCTCCATGGAACCGATACCGTCAGGACCGTTTGCACCCAATATGGAAATCGATCTGTTTGGCCTCGCCTCGTCGACGTTTTCCAGTGAAGTCGATGACATCACCGGAACGGATGGTGCGGATTCATTCCACGGCGGGGATGGCAATGACATACTGCGAGGCGAAGACGGCGATGACGTTCTGCAAGGCGGTAGAGGTGTGGACACCCTGATCGGAGGAGAGGGCAACGACACCCTGCTGGGCGGCGACACCATGGATGACCTGCGTGATGTGATCTATGCCGGAAACGGCGACGATTCACTGGACGGCGGTTACGGCAATGACGAACTGCGTGGGGACGCCGGCAATGATACGATTGCAGGTGGGTTTGGAGCCGACACCGTAATTGGCGGAACAGGGCATGATGCGCTCACGGGCAGTGCCTATGCAGACCAGATTTTTGGTGGCGCTGGCGATGACTTTATCAATGGTGGATTTGGTCATGACCTTTTGAACGGTGGTGCAGGGGCGGACAGGTTCTTTCACTTGGGAATTCTCGACCATGGCTCGGACTGGGTACAGGATTACAACGCGGCAGACGGGGATGTTCTTCAGTTTGGAAATGCCTCTGCTACGCGCAGCCAGTTTCAGGTGAACACCACGCACACGGCAACCGCTGCGGGAGAACGCTCGGGCGATGATGACGTGGAAGAGGCCTTTGTGATCTATCGTCCAACCGGCCAGATTATGTGGGCGCTTGTGGACGGCGACGGGCAGGCCTCAATCAACCTGCAGATTGGTGGTGATGTGTTTGATTTGCTAGCCTGATCTTGTGATTGACATGAAACGAGGCCCGCTGGAAATTCCGGCGGGTCGTGTCTTGAGAGCGTGGCAAATTGCTTTTGTGGATGTGATGGGCCTCTGAAAGTGGGACATGCTGCGGGAGGCGATAAAGGGGCGATGCAAAGACATTTAATGAAATGAATAGGTTGTCCGGTTTTTTAAATGTGAGTTTAAATTGCCTTTATTTCGCCATAATCCCCCAAGTGCGCTACAGTTGAGGTCTCTCGGGAGGAGACTGCTATGCGCGTTCAGAATACTTCGGTCACTTTTTCCACTGAAGGACAATCGCTTTGGCGTCCCGGACCGGCGGAAAGTTTTCGCATAGATACAGGTGATTACCTGATTTATGACACCGGAGAGCTCACCTATAATTTTAGCGCCGATGCCGGTGTGGTGGAGTTTTCAGCACAAGCCTATTTCGGGATGCGATTCGGGCTTGTGGCGTGGGCAAATCTTGGAGAAGGCGGCAGTTGGGGCGCAACTTACGAGCTTGATCTGCAAGTGGGCATCCCAGATGCTCAGACTGTTTCGCTGCAAAATCCGGATCTGTCCTACCAGCCGCGCACCATGATGCATTTTGATTTCAGTGACTATGAAATCGTGTCTGCCGAGATCGTTTCTGAGGGTTTTGAGATCGGCGTCGACGGCACGATTTCGGCCGGTCTGGATATGATCATTGATGTGTCTGCAGGGGTGCGCAATATCGAAGTCGAAACCCTGTTCAAGGACTTCAGCTTTAGCGACCTGAACATTATCAATGTCGATGAAACCATCAACCTGATCACGGTTTCTGCCGAGCTTCCCGAATACACGGTAGAGTTGTTTTCAGGTGTCGAGCTGACGGCTCGTGTGCCACAGGGCGCAGATACCGAAGGGTCGTCCGAAGGCAGTGGAGTTGTCAGCGCGCGCGGTTTCTCGGATACCGAGTTTCTGGCGCTTGACGCTGATCTTGACCAGTTGATGACAGAACTTCTGAGCAAGGCCGGCCCACAAGCGGCAGCCGTTGCAAAAGCCTTGCAGAACACGGTCTTCCTTGAGCGCAGCTTTGATATCGGTCCGGTGGATGTCGACGTCACGGTTGTCGATATTTCTGCACATCTTGGCCTTGGCCTGACTGAATCGGTGAATTTGGATATTCGGGACTATAGCCAGAGCTTTGATCACAATGATCCGACTGCAGGCCGACCAAACGTTAATATCCTTTTGACGACGGACAATGGTACGCCTGACGATACGTCTGATGATCTCTCGGTTCCTGCGCGCCTTGGCGATAGCAATGTGGCGATTCCGGCACCTTACATCGGATCGAATTACGGCACCGCGACGGTGACAGCCGAATACAGCGTTGACCGCGCTTTATTTGGCCACACGGTGGGTCTTGGTCTGAATGCCTTTGTTGCGATTGAAATCCTCAAGGTGTCCGTGGATGTCTGGGGGCTTGGCGATAGTTGGGGACCGTTGTTTTATGAGCAGTTTCCAAGCGAAGAAGATGCCGTCATTGACCTTGGAACGCTCTATTCAGACTCGTTTGTTGTGGATGGCTCGATTTTTGGAACAGACTCGGATGCCTACGAAGTCTTTTTTGTTGAAGAGCGTATTGCACCTCCGGGGTGGGACCCAACCCTGCCGTCAGCCGAGCAGGCGGTTTACGGGTATTTCGAAGCCAACAATCAACAGCTTGAGGCGCTCTTTGCGTCGCTCAATGAGTTGTTTGAAGACCTGTATCCCGGGGATCCATTCCTGAACGAGCGTCCGGTACCCGTTGATCCCCAAAACCCGCCCCTCGCCGAATATGATTTTACCGGCGAAGTGGGGAAAGTGCATTTCCTCTGGCAGGGGGCCTACAGCACCGAAGTCACGCTTGCCCATGGGGACGGAAGCCGCGTCACCATCGCAACGCCGACATCCCTTAATGTGCCGAATATTCCGGGGGCGACACCGGCAGCCCCGACCTATGGCGCTTTGCGGGTCAAATTGGATTCCACCGATGTCATTGCGTATTTCTCAACGCTGGATGAGAAGTATCGCGGGTTGTTCCATTCTGCGACCTCTCAAGAGGTGCGCTATAGCTATGCGGACCGTGACGACAGTCAGCTCGACAAGACCATTATAACCGGCAACGTGACCAATGTATTGGGCGGTGATGGCGCGGATGTGATGATCTATCACTACGACCGCAGCACCAGCGACACGCGTGGCGGTGAATTCTTCGACGGTGGCGACAACTTCGATGTGGACAGTAGCCTGAACCTGCGGCCCGATATCAACATCGGTGACCTTTTGATCGCTGACCTGTCGCACATGACTACGACGATTGACATGAACGTGGCAGAATCCGTGCGGCTTGAAAGCCTTGGCACGGGGCTGGGCGGCATGATTGTCCGCACCTATCAGCACGACCCGGTGACCGGCGACATTCTTGTTGATCCGGTGACGGGCGAACGTCTGATCGCAGAGGTTGTCAGAGATCCGTCGAACCCAAGCATTCTGTATGATCCCAATCAGGTGATTGTGCGCAATGTAGAAGCCTTGGCTTTGCGCACGGGCAGCGGGGATGATTATCTCGTTGGCGGCACCTTTACGGATATTTTCCTTACGGGTGCAGGCGACGATGTGGTGCGGTTTGTCGACTCGATCGATATCGCTGGGGTTCTCGAGGAAGACACCTATTTCGATGTCGATGATGACTTTGCGCATCTCGGCGATGGTGATGACGTTGCGATTGTCCAAATGACGGATATGCCCGGCGCAGAGCATAATCGCCAATTTACCGATCATATCATGGGTGGTCTTGGCGTGGATCACCTGTTTATTCAGGCGGGTAATCAGGGTCTGCGCTATGACATTTCAACCGACACCACTAGTTATGTTTTTGGTGGAGAAGGTATTGGGGCCCTTGGCGACCATGATGACTTTGCTCGACTTCTGTCTCTCATCGAAGAGACTCGCAGCGAAATGTGGACCTCTGACCGGTTTGGAAACGAACAGTCCTTTTATGGATACGCTGACCAACACATCTTGATGCTGAACGGCACTGGCAATCGCGGTGCGGTGCGGTTCTCGCGCGATGTCGAGCAGGTCAGCGTTATTCCCGAAACCGTCTATGACAGCAACGGCGACCCGCTGCCCTCGAACACGGGCGTTGGCGATGATCTTTTGGTCTATATGGGCGGCAGCCGGTATGATGGTGGCATCGGCGGTATTGATACCTTCCTTGCCGATTTCAGCACATGGTCAAGCTATCAGTCGCTTGGCCGGACTGGGGAAGGCGTCGCCATTTCTCTGGCCAATACGGAATCCTATTTCGGATCGACTGTTATCCAGAATATCGACCGGTTGCACGTGCGCGGCACGTTTGATTTTGATGTCATCATTGGCGGCACGCTGGATGACTACATCGACGGCGGTGACGCAGACGATGTGCTTTACGGGGGGGGCGATCAATCTTCCGACACTTTGATTGGTGGGTCGGGGAACGACCTGTTTACATGGGCGGCGGATGGCGATGATTTCATCGACGGCGGGTTCGGTATCGATACCCTCAATATCTACGAGGGCGGGCGCGGGGGCGGGCATACTATTGCGCTGTCCAATGCGGACGGGCGGATCGACCTGAACCTGACAACCAATGTTCACGCCGGTGAAACAGACGCCGAGATCACCGAGTTCTTTGATGCCATTGCGACCGCGACAACCTATGATGCGGGTTTCGGCACCAACACGGTCCAGTACACAAACGTCGAACATGTCAACATCACGGGCAACGTGTATGCGGACGATGTTTTGCTTTACCAAAACGGTAACTACTACAATGGCGGCAACAGTGCGGCTGATGGCGACCTGTTTATCGCTGACTTCCGCGGACAGCTGTCTGGTATCAATTTCGAAGTGCGCGATACCCGCTCGATTGGGGAAAGCAACGGCTACTGGCTTGGCAACGAGGTTTACATCGACGGCATCGACCGTGGTGTGATCTTTGGTGGCGAGGCATTCGATACGTTCGCGGGCGGTATCTACAATGATATGTTCCACGGGGGTGGTGGCAACGACATCCTCTTTGGGCGCGGCGGCAATGACACTTTGGTTGGTGGCCAAGGCAGCGACACGTTCTTTTATGACAGTCAGGGCCACGATCTTGTTCTGGGGGGCACTAATGCGGGCAACCAGTATATCAACGGCTTATTGGTGCGCAGCGTCGCCGAAGAAGACCGCCTGAACATTTTGAACAGCACCGGCCCGCTGCGGGTGGCCATCAAGGACGAAAACGGCGATTTCATTCTCTCGAGCCGCCATGGCATGGCCCTTACCAACAGTTCGAGCGAAGTGCTGCATGAGCTTGCCCTGAATTCCCACACTGCCGCGCGCTGGCAGTATCATACGAAAAACAACTCGAACCTTGAATCGACCACATCGCCGGATATCGTTTACGCCGAGATCGAAGCGGTCGATATTGCAGGTTCGGACCTCTATGATGATCTGATCGTCTATCAGAATGGCATGGCCTATGTCGGTGGCGAGAGTTACCGCGACGAAGACATGTTCCTGGCCGATCTCAGGACCTTTGACGAGAATCTGACATTCAACGCCGACCATACCGTAGGCGAGGCCTATGATATTGGTCAGGGCACACAGATTGCTGATTTCGAACAGTTTTACCTCTTGCTGGGCAGCGGCAACGATTTGGTGCTGGGCGGTGATCTGGGCGATACGGTCTATGCAGGCGATGGCGACGACCGTCTTGTGGACGGGCGCGGAGATGACCATCTTGTGGGCGAAGGCGGCAATGACTTCTTCGAACACACTGAAGGCAACGACACCGTTGATGGGGGTGCCGGAGCAAGTGATACGCTTCTCATCGGTGGCACGGGTACATCGTTCCAGGCGTCGTTCTTTGATGCGACTGGGGCACAGCTGGGCACCACATTGTCCATGGCGGGCGGCGCGCCCGGTTTCGCCGACTTTGCCGCGGCTTACAGCCATTCAACCCTATCTTACACGGTCATCACGCATGGCGAAAACTCGGTCGAATTCCGGGGGGTCGAGAACCTCAACATGTCGGGCAGTTCCGGCAATGACGTTCTCTTGGCAGGGTCTTCTCAAAGCGTTCTGTTCGGCGGTGCCGGAAATGACGCGCTTATCGGCTTTGAGGGCGATGATTTCCTTTCGGGCGGGGAAGGGTCTGACGTCTATGTCTTTGGCAGCGACTTTGGCGATGACGTCATCTTTGGCGAAAGCTTTGGCTCGAGCAGGCTTGTCTTTACGGCATATTCCTCGATTGACCTCAGCTATTCCGCGACCGGTTTTGACCTCTTGGTTTCTGCTGGAAGCAACTCTGTCAGGGTGGTCGACTATTTCGCGACAAACACCTCGTTCGGGCTGAACTTCGTGTTCGAGACAACGGATGGAACGGGCACGCGTGACTTCTCGTCATTGGGTGTGACCGGAAGAAGCAACGAAACGGTTGGACAGACCTATCTGGGGACAGATGGCGCCGATCTTATCGAAGCAGGCACAAGTGAACGCGACACGTATCGCGGCTTTGACGGTCAGGACGGTTTCCTGTCCAGCGCAGGTGCAGACCTTTATGACGGCGGCGCCAGCGAAGATGTTGTCGACTATGGCCAGTCGGCCGGTCCGGTCAATGTCAACCTTGCAACCTTCAGCGGAACAGGTGGCGACGCAGAAGGAGACTTCCTTGTTTCCATCGAGGCGGTGTCGGGAACGCGTGGCAATGACACGCTCTCAGGCAGCCGGTTCAATAACACCCTGAGCGGTGGCTTGGGCGACGATACGCTGTTCGGATTTGATGGCGACGATGTTCTTCTTGGTGAAGAGGGCAACGATACCCTTGGTGGCGGTAAGGGGGCTGATACGCTCTTGGGCAGCGATGGTTCTGATAACCTCTGGGGGGGTGCCGGTATTGACCTTCTTGTCGGGGGCGACGGAAACGATACGCTTGACGGTGGGGGCGATGGTGACCTTCTGGATGACGGCTTGGGTGATGACATCGCGCGGGGTGGCGCAGGTGACGACATCTTTGCCTATCGCGGCGGGCTTGATGACTGGGACGGTGGGGCAGGCAGCGACTATGCCAACTTCTCGAACCTTGAATACGCGGTCGGGATTGATCTTGCGGCTGCTGACACAGCGGTCACGCGGGATGCCACGACAATAAATGACGGGGCTGGTTCCCTGCGTACACTGGTGCGTATGACCAACATTGAAAACGCACGCGGGTCTTTCTTTGACGATGATCTGGCCGGCGACGGACAGGCGAACCTGCTGGACGGGAACGCGGGCGATGACATCATCACAGGTCATGCGGGTGCCGATACGCTGACCGGTGGTGCGGGCATCGATACGCTGGACTACAGCCGTGAAACGGGCTCTGCGGGCGTTGATGTCTGGATGGACATCGAAGGCGCGGAATACGGCGTTGATTCACACGGGCACCGCGACACGCTGCAAAGCTTTGAAGTTGTGATTGGCACCGGCCATGCCGACCAGATCACCGGCAATGCGGCGGACAACGTGATCTTTGGTGGCGGTGGTAATGATGATGCTCTCGACGGGTTCGAAGGCAATGATGCGCTTTATGGCCAAGCGGGCAATGACACCATCTATGGCGGCGACGGCTCTGACACGATGAGCGGCGGCGACGGCAACGACTATGTTTATGGCGGCGCGGGCAATGACGTCTTCATCGGTGGCGGCACAGATGATGCGATTGCAACGTTCAGCAGTGGCCTTGGCAACGATACCTATGAGGGTGGCACAGGCGTGGATATCATGTCCTACTCCACCACCACGGCCGGTATTTCTGTTGATCTGACCCTGAGTTCGGGACAGGTGAACGGGACCGAAATCGGTGTCGACACGTTGTTCTCGATCGACAATATCGTGGGCGGTCTTGGCAATGACCTGATGGTCGGCAACGCGCAGTCCAACACCTTCTCGTACTTTGGCGGCACGGACTCATACGTGGGCGGCGGGGGCGACGATGTTGTCAGCTTCCTGATGTTTGATGCTGCGGTTCTTGTCGATCTCGACAACCCCAACGAAGTGCGCACGGCGGATCGCGCCGATGTGTTGACGGGGCCATTCCGCACGATTGCCCAGCTGTCGGGCATCGAAGGCATCTGGGGGTCAAACTATAATGATATCCTGAGCGGGAACAGAGAAGCCAACATCATACTCGGTGGCGCAGGTAACGATGTCATCGACGGCGGCCTGTCACCTTCTGAAGGTACGGACAGTGACCAGCTCTATGGCGGAGACGGCGACGACCGCTTTATCGGTCGCGCGGGTGATGGCTCTGACACCTTTGACGGGGGCGCAGGCACCGACGCCTTGGATTACTCGGCCGAAACCTCAGGCGTGAACGCCAGCCTGACCACGGGCAACGGCGGAGATCGCGTCATAAACGTCGAACGCCTGATCGGGACAAGCTTTGCAGATTTCCTGACGGGTGATGCGGCCGCAAATATCATGCAGGCCGGATTGGGCGACGATACGGTCGATGCGGGGCTTGGCGATGACCTGATTGCCTATTCCGGTGGCATGGACATCGTGCGGGGCAACGATGGTCTTGATACGCTCGACTATTCAATGTTTGGCAGCGCCATTGATCTGGATTTGCGGATCATGGGGGATGCGGTTGTTACCGGCGACACCAATTCATGGGACACAGGCCCACGCCGTGTGATCACCCTGTTGCCCGACATGGATATCGAAAATGCCATCGGGACAGATGCAAATGACCGTCTGCAAGGCAACGACCTTGCCAATATGCTGAATGGCGGTTTGGGCAACGATGAGCTGTTCGGTTTCGACGGCGACGACATGTTCGCTTACTCGGGTGGGCAGGACAGCTGGGACGGGGGCGCGGGTGTCGATACCGCCAACTTCTCGACGTTCCGGTATGCGGTGTCGGTCAACCTTGGCACTGCAAGCCCGGGCTTTAACGCCTCTCATCGCGGCGGCAGCGACCTGTCTTCTGGGACCTTTGTCAACATGGCCCGGATGACGGGCATCGAAAACGTGATTGGCACGACCTTTGATGACCGCCTGACTGGGGATACCATGGACAATGTTTTGTCCGGTTATGGTGGCAACGACATTATGAGCGGCCTTGAAGGGGCTGATGTGCTTCAGGGCGGGTCGGGCGATGACCTTCTGCGTGGCGGTGCCGGAGCGGATACGCTGCAAGGCGGGGACGGGATTGATACTGCGGGCTATGAAAGTTCAAGCGCGGCAGTTTCGGTTGCGTTGTTTGACGGCACCGGATCCGGTGGCGAGGCCGAAGGCGATACGCTGTCACTTATTGAAAATGTCTATGGGTCTGCACATGCGGATTTCCTGTTTGGCGACAACGAAGCAAACGAACTTGTTGGCAACGCGGGCAATGACCTTCTTGCTGGTGAGGGCGGCAATGACCGTTTGCTTGGTGGCACGGGCGACGACGAACTTCAGGGTGGTGACGGCTTTGATCTGGCCTTTATCCGCGCTGCCCAATCGGATGTTTCGGTCGAACAGGGAGACGGCTTCTTGCGGTTGACCTCGGCTCAGGGCGTTGACATGATCCACGATGATGTCGAGTTTATCGAGTTCACCGACGGCATTTTTTCCCATACCCAGGTTGCCGCATTGGCCGGTCCCGGCAATGATACGCTGATCGGGACCTCCGAGGTGGACTACCTTGTGGGGCAGGGTGGTGCCGACCAGATCGAAGGTCGCGAAGGCAACGACCATCTTCTTGGTGGTTCGGGCAACGACACCATGTTGGGTGAAGCTGGCGCGGATCGTCTTGATGGCGGGTCTGGCAATGACGTTCTGGACGGTGGTCTGGGGCGTGATCTGATGGCCGGCGGCTCTGGAAGTGATCTCTATACCGTGGATCAAAGTGACGATCTTGTTCAGGAAGGCCTGAACGCGGGCAACGACACTGTGCAATCTTCGGCAGACTATGTGCTTTCGGACAATCTGGAGAACCTGACGCTGACGGGTGAAGGCGACATAGCCGGGACCGGTAATGCGCAGGGCAATCGTATTGTCGGCAATGCCTATGACAACACTTTGACCGGTGCGGGTGGCGATGACACCCTGTTGGGTGGTTTGGGCGTCGACACTGTTGTTCTGGGCATAGCGCGCAGTTCTGTCAGCATCTCACAAGGCAGCGAGGGCCTGATCCTGAGGTCTTCAGAAGGTGTCGATGTGATTGGCCGCGATGTCGAGGTGATTTCCTTTACGGATGGCGACGCAAGCTATGGCGATCTGGCGGCCACTTTGCCCTCTGCGGTGCAGGGAACCAATGCTGGCGAAACCCGTACGGGGACACCGAATGCGGATATCATTGCGGGTCTGGGTGGCGATGACCGCCTTGAAGGTCGGGCACAGAATGACATCCTGTTGGGTGGAACCGGCAACGATGCCCTTCTTGGTGAAGAAGGCTGGGATCATCTTGAAGGCGGGATCGGCAACGACACGCTGGATGGTGGCACTGGTGCGGATCGCCTGTTTGGCGGGTTTGGCAACGATATCTACGTCGTGGATCGGGCTGATGACGAAGTCTTTGAAGATGAAGGTCAGGGTATCGACGAGGTGCAGTCCGATGTCACCTTCGCTTTGGCGCGCAACGTCGAAAACCTTGTTCTAACCGGATCTGGCGATATCGATGGCCTTGGCAATGAAGGCGCCAATGATCTGACGGGCAACACCGGCCACAACCGTCTTATGGGGGCGGATGGCGACGATACCCTGACCGGTGGCGCCGGTGACGATACGCTTGTTGGCGGCGACGGTGAGGACACTGCGGTTTTTGCAAGCACGCTGGCAGATGCGGATGTCATCTTTGGTGCCGCGAATTCGCTGAGCATTACGGATGGTGCGGGAACAAACCATTTGGAAGGTATCGAAATCCTGAGGTTCACAGACCAGACGATTACGGTGACCGATCTGCGCAACGACCTGATCCGTGAACAGCATGTTCAGGTCGGCCCCGGAAATTATCACGACACAGATTATGGCATCGACAACTCGGTCGAAGGCGGAGGGACACAGTTCCTTAATGCTGGTACGGCCAGTCAGGGCAGCAACCAAGGCAACGAGCTGCACTTTACCACCGCTTTCCTCGATGACGGCGGGCGGGCCTACTATTCCGGCAGCGGTTTCCTCAATCAGGCCACCGCCACGGCGAATGCTCTGCGAGCGGACTTTACTGGTGGCAACACAACCCAGATGTACCTCCAAAGCATGAGCTTGCCTTTGCTCGATCTGATCAATGCGGACTGGGCCTATTTCCAGACGCATGTCTTCAGTGGCGATGACAGGTTGCAAGGGTCCTATTTTGCGGACCATCTTGTTGGCTACGAAGGCAATGACACCATTCTGGGCGGCTATGGCGACCGTGAAAGATATAACCTGCTTACGGAAAACCCTTCGCCACGCCCATCTCCCGAGCGTCGTCCGGGCTATTACACCAATGATCCCGAACACTTTCTTGATGATGGCAACGACACGCTGGACGGCGGCGGCGGTGATGACCTTATCGACGGGGACACCGGTCACGATTCACTGATCGGCGGGTCCGGAAACGACGAACTGTGGGGTGGTGGCGATGATGGCCACGACACGCTGCGCGGTGGGACGGGTGACGATACCCTGCATGGCGGGGGCGGCGAGGATCTTGCCGTTATCATTGCCGTCAGCACGGAAGCAACCTTCCGTATGAACGCCGGGATGCTGGAAATCACGTCGGATGACGGCGTCGACCTGATCGACGCTGATGTGGAAGAGATACAGTTCTACGACCTGACGCTCACCTATACGCAGGCCTTGGAGCTGGCGCGGGTCAGCCCATCGGCGACCGCTTCGGATGACACTCTTGTCGGCACCCCCGCAGGCGAGACCCTGTCTGGGCTGGCTGGAAACGATATCCTGTTTGGTCGTGCGGGCAACGATCAGCTTCTGGGCGGGGAAGGCAACGACACCCTGCATGGAGAAGACGGCGCAGATACATTGAACGGCGGTGAAGGTCGCGATGTGATGAATGGCGGCGGCGGGGATGACACTCTTCTGAACTCTGATGGCAATGATGTGATGGATGGCGGAGATGGCATCGACAGCGTCCGGATCAATGCGAACTATGCCGATGTGGTGGTTGGATATGACAACGGTATTGTCATCTCGTCGACCCAAGGCGTGGATCTGATCGTCAACACCGAGACCTTTATCTTCAATGACCAAACCATTGAAGGTGAAGAGATGTTTATCCGCGCTCTGAACGGCGCGCCGGTCTCGTTGCTGCCTTCCACATTGAGATCGGACGAAGGTGCGGTTCTGCTGGAGCTGTCTCAGTATTTCGTTGATCCGGATGGCGACGCCCTGACGTTTACCCTGTTTGGCTTGCCCCAAGGTGTGACATTGGACGCGGCCACCGGACGGATCAGCGGATCGCTCACGGCAAGCGCAGAGCCGTTTGAGCTGTCTGTGACGGTCGAAGATGCAAACGGCAACTCGGCAACCGAATCCGTGTCGTGGCGTGTTGAAAATGTAAACGATGCGCCAACCGGCGGTCTTGTGATTGATGGCGTTCCAATGGCGGGCCAGACCTTGAGCGTGGTCTCGACCGTGGCCGATGCTGATGGCATCGATCCGGCAACTGTTCAGTATCAATGGCTGCGTGATGGTATCGAAATTGCCGGAGCAAACGGTCAGACCTTTGCACCGGTTGCGGGTGATGTTGGCGACACGCTGACCGTGCGTATTACCTATACCGATCTTTATGGCACGGACGAGGAAGTCAGCAGCGCCGGTGTCGAAGTTCTGGCAAGTTCCGTTTCCCTGACCGGAGACGGCGCCGCCAACAGGCTTGTCGGGGGGATCGGAGATGATCGCCTGAGCGGCCTTGCGGGCAACGACACTCTGATCGGGAACAGCGGCAATGACACCTTGTTGGGTGGTGATGGTGGGGATGTTCTGAACGGTGGCGAAGGCAACGATAGCATTGTCGGGGGCACAAGTTCGGATGACCTTCGGGATGTTGTCTATGCCGGTGCGGGCAACGACTCGGTCGACGGTGGTTATGGTAATGACGAGCTGCGCGGTGATGCGGGCAATGACACCATCGCGGGGGGCTTTGGCGCCGATACGGTGATCGGGGGCACCGGCAACGACACCCTGACGGGGTCTGCCTTTGCCGACCAGATCTTTGGCAGCGCCGGAGATGACTTTGTGAACGGCGGCTTCGGGCATGATCTGTTGAACGGGGGCGCTGGCGGCGACCGGTTCTTCCACATCGGGATCTTCGATCACGGGTCAGACTGGATTCAGGATTACAACGCGGCGGATGGCGATGTTCTGCACTTTGGCAACGCCTCGGCCTCGATCAACCAGTTTCAGGTCAACACAACCCATACGGCCACGGCTGCCGGTGAACGGTCGGGGGATGACGACGTCGAAGAAGCGTTCGTTATCTACCGTCCCACAGGGCAGATCATGTGGGCGCTTGTGGATGGCGGTGGTCAGTCATCGATCAACCTTCAGATCGGGACACAGGTTCACGATCTTCTTGCATAAATCGCCAGACTGTGGTGTCCTTGGGCGTCGCGGTCTTGTTGCAGATACAAAACAAAACGGGCCCCCTGGCATCACCAAGGGGCCCGCTTGTTTTGATAGGGAAGGCGGGATGCTGGCACACCTCCGCACTTGAAAAGAGGTTTAGCTTTCGGGCGCGTACCAGATCGGCGAGCCCCAAGCGCGCTCCTGAATGGTGGCAGGCACATCTTCGAGCAGAGGCAGACCCGCGCGGACCGCATCATAGGTCGACCAGCGTGGTGTCGGAATTTCGATCACACGCGGATAATAAAAGGCGTTCTCTTGGGGATCAAAGTCTTCGTCTGTCCAGCTTCCGGCAAGGGTCGCACCACCGATGTCATTGGTGAACATGGCTGTCGCCAGATCGACTGTGTTTCCGACAGGTGACAGTTTGCCGGTCAGCGGATCAATCTTGCGCGCGCCGGACCAGACAACATCAATGATCTTTTCGTTGACGTCTCCGTATATATCGACCCAGCCCTTGATGATCTGGATACGGTCAAGGTTGGCGCCCTGAGGGTCTTTTTCGGCATAGACCGTAAAGGTTGGCGCGCTTGGCAGTGAAGGCAGATTGCCCCCCATTGGAGTGCCCAGAAGATATCCTTCTTCGGCCATGGCGATTGGATCAGAGGGATCAGACAGACCGACGCCGCCAAACATGCGCACCTTGATGCGGGGGCCAGAGGTCGCAAAGGTTTCACGGCGTTTCATGGCATCCCAGATCGCGGCACGTGTGTTTTCGGTGGCCCAGACGCCACCGATGGACCCGATGGAAAGGTCCTGACCATCAATCCAGCCTGCAACGCTTCCGGTACGGCGGCGCTCGACAGAGCCGTCTTCCGGCCCATGTGCCCCATCAAACGAGTCTTCGGCGACGGCCGACATCAGCCCGTTGTGATTATCCGTGCCCCCCATAAACCCGTATTTGAAAGGGTTCACCCCAAGCGCGAATTCATAGGAAATGCCTTCGATAAGACCCCCGCGGACGAAATCGCGCTGTCGGAAGATGCGTCCTGAGTTTTTCTGGATGGAATCTGCGTTTTCAAAGCCGGCAAATTCATCGGCTGCCCAGAATTTGCGGTGCACTTCCGAGTTGCCTTTGACCTGCATCATCTCAATCAGGGGTTCGTAATACTGGCGAGTGCGGGCGTAATCGAGATCCATGGCGTTCCCGAAACTGTCAGTGTCGGGGAACATGCGCCCTTTCGAGGCGTTGGAATTGTGCGGGATCGCCAAAAGCTTGCGCCCTTCGGATTCTTGCGCCTTCATCCATGCCCAGAGGTTTTCTTCTTTGTTGATGTCGATATAGCTCGGGACGGACGCGGGCACGTTGTCATCGCGAAACAAAACATTGCGGTGCAGGTTTGCGCCATTCGGGGCGGCGGACCATTCGAACCCGATAAGTGCGGTGAAGTTGCCGGGATCATTGGCTTGTTCTGCGGCTTCGACGATCAATTGCCATGCGGATTTCGCGGTTGCTGGTCCGGCAAAGAAGGGCGGGTGCTGGGGCGTTGCGGACCGGTTCGACGAAACCACATATTTGATGAACCAGTTCTGGCGTTCCTCGATATCCGTCAGACCGCGAAGGGCCACAAGGTCTTCGTTATCATGCCCCGGGGCGTCTTCGAACATGGTCGAATACATCTCGCCGATGTATTCGGCGTGGTCGGTCACAGCGGCAAAATCCAGCGGGCGTTTGTGCTGGGCGACCGTGCCATCGGGAAGGGTCACAGCCTCGCCTTTGGCGAAAGCCAGCGAGTCCGCAGGCATCAGGCGGGTCCCGCCGATATAGGCGTCCAAGGAAAACGCCGTGTGCATGTGTGTTTCACCAAAATAGGCGTTGCGCAGGGGATTGGGATCTGCAGTTGCAAGGGTCGCTACGGTACAAAGCGCAGTGGCAAGAAAAAACGGTTTCATGAACTGGGTTCCTTGTTCGGTATGACCATCAAGGCCACAGCGTTGAGGTTATATGTGTGGTGTGTCAAAGGCCAAGATCCTTGGGAGGGAACTTCTTAAAGGTCGCGGCGTGCGCCTTGAGTTCCGCGCCGAGCGAAGCCGTCCATGCGTTCATACGATGACCCACGGGGTATTCTTCTTTCGGGTCGACATAGAGATTGAAAAGCCAAGGGGCGAGACCGGTTGGCACGACGGTTGCCATATCGATCCACAGGAACTTTTCCTGAGCCATGGCGACAAACAGATGGGCTTTGTATTCCCGCATCCGCATTGCCGTCAGTTTTGACCCCAACCAGTTATAGACATGCTCGCGCAGGCTCTCGCCATTATCGGCCAGCAGGAACGAAGTCTGATCGACGCCGTCATAGTAACGGTCATTTGGCAGGTCGGCGAATGAAACACCGCCCAAGGTCAGAGAGGTATTGAACAGGTCCATCAGGTCAAACAAACCATCCGACGTGCGCCCGGGCTCGATCATACCTTTCCAATAGGCAATTCCGGGCACGCGCACGCCACCTTCCCATGTTGTGCCCTTGGCCCCGCGAAAGGGGGTGTAACCACTGTCCGGCCAGCTATCCATCTGGGGGCCGTTGTCGGAAGTGAAAAACACGAAGGTCTCTTCCAAGAGGCCCAGCGTCTCTAGTTTTGCCATGATGTCACCGACATAGGCGTCCACTTCGACCAGATTATCGCGGTAGGGAAACTTGGACGCCGATTTTCCAACAAACTCTTTGCTGGGAAAGTTGTCGGCGTGCAGTTTCATAAAGGAATGGGACAGGTAGAACGGTTTGTCACCCTGTGCCAGCTCTTCCAGACGCTTGAGAGTGTAGTCGCGCAGCATCTTGTCGCCTTCGGCCATTTTCTCAATCGAATCAATGTTTTCGATGACCTGAGTGGTGCCGTCTTTTTGGCCGAAGATCAGGTTGTTGTCCGATCCGATCGAATGATAGCGGGCAAGTTTGTCTTCATCGAGAACAAGATCGGGAAACCGCATCTGGTACACGTCTTGAGTGTATTCCTTTTGGGCTTTGTAGAACCCGTAAAATTCGTCAAATCCAACATCATGGGGGCGCATGCCTTCGCCCTCGCCAATGTGCCACTTGCCGACCAGCATGGTGTGGTATCCTGCGTCCGAGAGCAGACCCGCGACGCTCAATTCCCCCTCCCAAGGGTTTTGTTTGATGTTGTCACCCGCAAGGATCGGGCGGATGAGGCCGGTGCGCATTGGCAACCGACCGGTATAGATTGCGGCGCGTGTTGGGGTGCAGGTGTATTGCGAATAGGTCGACGTCAGCCGCAAACCTTCTGCTGCGAGGTCGTCAATATGCGGTGTGGCGGCGCCGATAACCTCGCCGCCTCCGTATACCCCGGGATCACCAAACCCCATATCATCCACGATGAATATCAGGATGTTGGGCTTTTTACCGGTCTTCGCCTCGAATGCGGCAAGCTTTTCAGCAGCCAGAGCATCTTGTTCGGGGCGGGGAATGGCCGGTTGCATATAGTCGTTTTGCGCAACTGCACGGCTTAGTTTCGAGGCGGGCGGCGGCGCATCCTGAGCCCAAGCATCGTTTACAAGCACAGATGAACACACAAGTGCCACGGCCGTGCACATTGGCTTCAAAGAAAAAAACATCAGAACACCACTCCTACTGTGAGCCAGAACTTGTCGCTTTCAAATCGACGCTTTGCGCCAAATTCGGAAATATACTTTGCCTTGAAGGTTACAGGCGTGCTGGCAATTGTCGTGGACCAAGACACAATGGGGCCGATCCCGAACACGCGTGCCTCAAGGCTGTTTGCGCCCAGCAACGCCTTGGTCGCATCGGCGCCCGCGCCACTGTCGTCACCGATCTGGTGATAGGCGTATCCGGTCAGCCCCAGCGCCAGCTTGTTGGGCAGGTGGCGCATTACGGTTGCCTCAAGGTGGGCCTCGGGCGCGGATTGGTAGTCTGTCGCGTCATTTTTCGCACTAAAGGTGATCCCGAAGGCGCCGGTCACTTCCCAGCCAGACGCAGGATCAAACCATGTCATGGACACTGTCGGATCAAAGGCAAACCTGTTTTTACTGGCATTCAACGCATCAACCGTCCGGTTGGCGACATCAACGCTGGTGCTTTGGTAATGGCCCGTCGGCAAAAAGAACTGAAGCGCCAAAGTCGTGTGCAGCTTGTCTTTGTTCCAGTTGAACAGTGGGGTGACCGTCATGTCCCCCAAGGCCTGTTCGCCCGTGTCATGCAAGGTGCCGGAAAATCCCGAACTCAACTCGCCCGAATAGACGCCGTTCGCAGAGACATAGGGCAGGTTCACATTAAGCCCGAGACGCGTGTTGCCCCATGTCGCATCGAAGACATGGGTGAAATTGAACTTGTAGGTAAAGACATCAACCTCGGGATCGGTGACGACCACGCCCCCTGCGGACAAGCTTGGGGCCGTGCCATTGAAGAAGACAAAATCATTGTTCCAGTAGCTGCCCGCTGGCGGCAACATGCCCGCCATGCTGTCCCGGCTTCCAAGTAGATAGGCCTCGATACCACCCTCGACTGCCCAGGCCTGCACCGGAAGCGAAATCAGGAGACCCAAAGAAACCGCCTTGAAATAGGAGGATTTGTTGTTCATTGCGCGCGCGCTTTCAAAATTGTGAATGTCAAAATCTTGTTTTTTAAAGCGTAAGCCGAAAGAGTGATTTGAAATGTCCAATTTGAGACTTTTGGAGTTCACGAAATGTTACAGCTTTTAAAGGCACAAGAAGAGTTGACGCAAAACTCGCCGTGGCTCGCAGCCATCGGGCCAGAGTTGACCAACAGTCTGATGTCTTGTGCACAGCTGTCGCGGGTCAAACAGGGGGCCAATGTATACGCGCTCGGGGATGATGACGGATGTATCTACGGGCTGTCGGAGGGGGCCGTGGGCATTCAGGTTGACGATGCGGATACAGGCGTCGCCATCGGGCATGTATTCGGTCAAGGCGCATGGTTCGGAGAAGCCTCGGCGATCACCGGCAAACCGCGTCTGATTGGCGCGCATGCACTTGTCGAATGCACCTTGTTGCGGGTCTCCAAAAGCAATCTGACACGTTTGGAAGCAACCCATCCGCAAATCTGGCGGGCTTTGGGGGTGCTTGCCGTGATGAACACAGCGGTCGGAATTCAGATTGCGCGCGATCTGATGGTGCTTGACGGTAAGGCGCGATGCCTGTCCACGCTGTCGCGGATTGCCGTGACCTTTGGACAGGCCAGAATTATTCCGCTGACGCAAAAACAATTGGCCGAGGCCTGCCGTTTGTCCAGAAGCAGCTTTGCCAAAATTCTGGCGGAACTGGAAAGCGAAGGGGCGGTTGAGCGTAAATACGGCAAGCTGATCGTGAAGGATCTCTCGCAGCCAGATGCACAACAATAGTCAACCGCCCTTTAGCGCCCTTTAGGTCAACAAATCAAAAACGTCGCCGCCGATTTGCAGGTTGATAGAGGCTTGGCCGTCCCCGTCGACCAAAGCCCACATAATTTGGCCGGTTGGACGATAGATCACGAAAGCTTCTTCCACACTGTCATCACCGGACCGTTCGCCCTCTGCGGTGGCTGTGTGGGTGGTGTTGACCTGAAACTGGCTGCGGGTTGCAGCGGCGTTACCAAATTGCAAGATGTCTCCTTCAGCGGCGTAATAATCCTGAACCCAGTCCGATCCGTGATCAAAAATGCCAAGGTGGAAGAAACGGTCTGCGCCTGACCCGCCATTCAGCAAGTCGTGACCAAAGCCACCGTTTACAAAGTCGTCGCCGGCCCCGCCAAACATCTGGTCAGCATAGGCCGACCCTGTCAGTGTGTCATTGCCGGTGCCACCAATAACAGTATCAGCACCAAAACCTCCTGCTATCGAGTCATCTCCAGCGTCGCCGCGCAATTCGTCGTTACCATGGCTTCCTTGGATAACATCGTCATCTGCGCCGCCGTAAATGACATCGCGCAAATCGCCTTCGCCCTCTCCGCCTAGCAGGGTGTCGTTTCCGTCACCCCCGATCAATGTGTCCGTGCCAAGACCCCCTTGCAAACTGTCGTCACCGGCGTTGCCGCGTAACATATCGTTTCCATCGCCTCCCGCGAGTGTATCTGGGCCGGCCCCACCATCCAGCGTATCCTCGCCCGAGGTGCCGGTCTGATCCGTTCCGACAAGTTCCAGGATCTGGTTATAGGTCAGCGTTGTATCGGTGAATTCGAAAATCTCGACGGATTCAAGCTGATCGACGCCGTCGACAGAAGTAATTTCGATCCTGTCGATAAGGTCATCGTAGGTGACGTGGATGTCAGTAGAGGCGGCATCGAACACGGCTGTATCCTGACTGCCCCAGGCCCCGCCCAGAAAATCATTACCGCGACCGCCAACCAGAGTGTTATCACCAGACCCGCCAAACAGCATGTCATCACCGGCCAAGCCTTGCATCAAATCGCCTTGGGATTCACCGTTCAGCACATCGTCACCCGAGGTTCCAACAATCAGTTGGCCGAGTTCATTAAACAGCCGGCTCTTCCAGATGAACGTGTGAAGAAACTGGAACTGTTCCACGTTTGTAATTTGGTCCACTTCGCCGTCACGGTGGATGAATTGCGTTGTGTCATCTCCTGAAATAAGGAAGTCACTCGGCCCACTGTTGTAAACAACCACATCACGTTCATTGCTGCCGGAGAGCAAACCTGTTCCACCGTCTATCGTGTCATTGCCTGCGCCGCCGTGAAACTCGTCATTCCCCAATCCACCAGACAAGGCGTCGGCGCCATCTCCACCGATAAGGGTGTCATGCCCGCTGCCACCGGTAAGGGATTCGCCGCCATCGCCCGCCTCGAACAGCCAGTTCCACTGTGCGAGGTCGTCAAAATCATAAGTGTCGTCTTCGCGGGCGTCTGAATCACGGAAGCGGAACAATTCGATATCCGAGAGAAGATCGACACCTTCTTCGGTTGTCACGGTTAACTCGTTCTGAGACCCTGAAAAAACGGCACTGTGTGTTCGAGAGTTGAAAAGGGCCGTGTCCTGACCATCTCCACCTTCCAGGGTGTCGTCGCCCGCGCCACCTTCGAGATAATCGTCTTCGTCGCCGGCAGACAACAGATCATTGCCACCATCACCAAACAACCATTCTGCCCCGTCGGTACCAGAGATCGTGTCATCGTTTGCCGTTCCCGAAAGGGTGTGCAGCAAGATCTGAAACTGGTCGTTTTGCTGCCCGCCCCAAAGGGTTGCCAACGCGCCGTTGTTCAGTACCGCCAGTTCAGTGCCCCACTCGTGCCCCGCCGGATTTTGGGCCAGATTGAACGTCTCACCACGCGCAGAGCCGTCATCGTTAAATACCCGTGCTACAACTTCGCTTGTCGAATCCTCAGAGTTCATTGTGGAGGTTCTGGAGGCGATAAACCCACCATCAGGCAAAGCAACGATTGAGGTGGCAGCCCCGCTGGTCGAGCTCGTATCACCGGCGAAGGGGCTAAACACTGCTCCGATGGCTTGACCTGTTGAACTGAAAATCCTTCCGTAAATCTCGTTTACGGCATCTGCTTCATGCCAGAGCGCGACAAAGTTTCCGTTTGCCAGACCTGTCAGTGAAGCATCTTGTTGATTCGCTGTTCCGGCCTCATACAATAGAAAGTCTTCGCCCCGAGGAGACCCGTCTGAATCAAAGACGCGGCCGCGCACACCAGAGATTGTTTCATAGTCTTCGTCACCGGAAAAACTGGATTGCCAGGCGACGGCAAAGCCGCCATCGGCCAACGCTGAAATGGCACCTTCAACGTGATATCCACGATCCCATGTCTCAACGACAATTTCATTGCCGGAAAGGTTCCCTTCGTTGGTGAAAACCTGTGCATGAAGAACTCGCCCATTGGGCACCTCTGTGGACCAGCTTACGGCATAATTTCCGCCTTCGAGGGCCGCGATTTGAGGTAATTGCTGGGATCCAAGTGTATTGGTGTTAACTTGGAAAACCGGGCTTTGAATGACGCCTTGCGAGTCGAAGGTGCGTCCGAAAATGCCGGTCGTTCCCCCATAGCCGTCAATGTAGTCAACATATTCCTGCCAAACGATTGCAAAGCCACCGTCGTCAGCGGCGGCAACAGAGGGATGCAGTGGAAGAAGTGTCTGATCGCCGGCCGCGATTTCAATGGCTTCGCCGCGTTCTGAACCGTCAGAATTGTAAACCTGCGCTCGTACACGATAAATGCCGTCCGTGTAGTAACCACTGTTATACCAAGTCAGGACATAGCCACCGTCAGACAAAGCAGCGATGTCCCCTACATTTGCTGTGCCACCTGACTCGACAGAAGGGATGTAGGTATCGTCTAGGATTGGTTGATAAACGGTCATCTGAGTCCTCCACTCTGGTTGCACACAATTTTAGTCCGTTAACGGTTTGTTAACCTTGATGCACGTCATCGATAGCACATCACATTTATTTATTTGAATGTTTTTTTGAGGTCGGGGGAAAGATGACACACAAACCGACGATACCCTTTCGCCGGTCTGTAGTTGCGGGCATCCTCACTTTGAAAAACGTCTGTACGTGTGTGAGACCCAAAACCGGACAACATCATTCCTTTTGGTCCGTTGGGAAAGATGGTCTACTGGAACCGACCCCAAATTGCATTTCACGGACAGAGGACAATCCATGGAGTTGAACGAGATTCTGGACTTGGGCACTTATCCCATTTCTGATCCGGCCTTTCGGGCTTCTTGCAAGGCGACCTATGACAAAACCGGCGTGCTTGTGATGCCGCAGTTTGTCACCCCTGAAGCAATTCTCACGGTTCATGCCGAAGGACAGGAAAATCAGGACAAGGTTTTTGCAAAGACGGAACGCCACACGGTTTACCTGAGTGCGCCTGATCCCGCGCTTGATGAAAACCACCCGCGCAACAGGCTTGTTGTGTCGTCAAAGGGCTGCATTACAGATGATTTGATGCCTCGGGACTCGGCCTTGCGGACGCTTTACAACGACGCGAGCTTCAGGGATTTCCTGTGCGATGTCTTGGGAGAGCAGGCGCTTTATGAATATGCGGACCCTTTGTCGTCGATCAATCTGCACTTTGCCAAAACGGGACAGGAACTGGGATGGCACTTTGACAACTCCTCGTTTGCGATCACGTTGATGGTGCAGGCGCCGGAACGGGGCGGGGCCTTTGAATATGTGAGCGATGTGCGCGACGCTGACGCCGGAGAGATGGGATACGAGGTCGTTGCGGATATTCTGGACGGCCGTGCAGAGGTTCAACAGTTGCATGCAGACGCTGGAACGCTTGTGATCTTTCGGGGCCGTAATTCCATACACCGCGTGGCCCCAAACGAAGGGGACCGCACGCGCATGCTGGCAGTGCTGGCCTATAATACCGAACCAGGGGTTGCGCTGTCAGAAGAAGCACGGATGACGTTTTACGGCCGCAGAGGTTAAGGCCCGCGCCGCTGGTCCTATTTTTCTTTGGACAACGCAGGTGTCGGGGTAACGTGCCTTATCGGGTGGAGGATTCTTTGTGAGCGGATTGGATATTTTTGCGTGGATTGTGTTGGTCGTGCTGATCGCGACAGTGATCACAATCTTTGTTTTCTTGGCAATGCTACCGGGGCGTATCGCGAAACAGCGAAACCATCCCCAACAAGAAGCGGTGAATGTGGCGGGATGGCTTGGGGCGATTGCAATGGGGGTCTTTTGGCCGCTTGCTCTGGTCTGGGCTTTTTATGTCTATCCGGGTCAGGCACTGCCAACCCCTGATGCTGATGGGGAGGCTGCGCAATGATCGTCTTTCTTACCCTGATCTACGTCGCTCTTTTGTTCGTGCTGATGCGCATGAAGGTTATCCCGAACACCAAGGCCGTCTGGTCTACGACGGGTGTTTGGATCGTCCTTCTGACGATCTTCCTGTTTATCCCGATGCAGTGGGGCGCCCCGTCAGGACAGGCCCGTGTGCTGACACGTGTGGTGCAGATCGTTCCGAATGTGTCGGGACAGGTGGTCGATATCCAGACCAAGCCAAATGTCCAGATGAAGCAGGGCGACGTTCTGTTCAACATTGATCCTGTCCCTTTTCAGCAGGCAGTAGACCTTGCCGAAGCCAATCTTGTCCGGATCAAATCGCAGGCTGATCAGGATCTGGAAGCCCTCAAAAGCACGGAAGCCAGCCTGCGTCAGGCAACAGCGCAACAAGATCTCGCCCAAGCGCGATTTGATGACGACAAAGAGCTTGTCGAAAAGGGCGTCTATTCCGAGAACCGTCTGGAACGCCGTGAAAGCGATCTGGATCAGGCCAGAGCCGCAGTGGATTCTGCCAGTGCTGCGGTACGCCGCGCCGAGTCCGAACTGGGCTCGATCATGCCGGATGGTAAAGTCGCCAAGGTTGCAGAAGCAGAAACCCGTCTGGAACAGGCCCTTTGGAACTTGGACCAAACCACCGTGCGCGCGCCTGTCGACGGATACAGCACGAATTTGGCCCTGTCGGTTGGGCACCGTGTCGTGAACCTTCCGCTGGCGCCATCGCTTGCGTTTGTGAATACGGCCGAAACCCGCCCCGTGGCGCAGATCCACCAGATCTATTTGCGTCATGTGAAACCGGGTCAGTTGGTTGAAATGGCCATGAAAACACGCCCCGGCCATGTGATTTTCGGCACGGTTGAAAGCGTTGTTCCCGTCGTTTCGGGAGGGCAGGTGCAAGTCTCTGGTTCCGTTGCTGCGGCCACACAGGTCGCGGCGGAACCTTTCATGGTCCGGATCACGGTCACCGACCCAAACGATAACAAATTCCTCGGGCCGGGATCTGTCGGTACTGTGGCGATCTACACCGAAACGATGGGGGCAACCCATATCATTCGTAAGGTGATGATCCGGATGACAGCAATCATGAACTATCTGAACCCGGCATTGTAAACGCGCATTCATTTGGGCCGGTTGAGGCCCAAAAACACCAAGTTTACCAGCCTGTTAGCCTTGTGTCTCTTGGGCATTATAGGCCAGTAAGTGCCTCTCGGTCCAAGCGCCAAAGCGATTGATGCGCGCACTGTGACATGGTCACGTGACTTGATTGATAGTCAAAACGGTTGCATCGTGCCCTATCGGGCGCACGACCCAAAACAGCCTGCGACGTTTTTGAAGAAATTTATTGGAGGGCAGCGGTATGGCTGGGTACGCCTATACAAACGTTTATTCATTGGAAAACATCCGTCTCGGCTATAGCGCGGACCTGTTGGTGAAAACATCCGGGCACGGAACCGGCGGGAGCATTCGCGAGATACCGGCGGACCGTCAGTCAAACTTTTTGGCCGTAGGTGAGACGCTGCTTTGGGATGGTACATCGATCCTGTTCTTTAACGACGACGTGAATGTGCGCTTTGCAGGATTTGCCGGTGGGTCTGGTGGTATCGTTGTAACGACAGCGCGCGACGAAGGCTCTTATGGGTCGGCCTACCTTCTAACACCCTTGGAATTCGCGGCAGGAGATGAGGTCGAAGTCTATGCCTCTGACCGCGATTGGTTTGGCCCTGCCATTCTGGAGGCCGGCACAACCGGTGACGACCTGATCTTTGGCAGCACGGGATTTGACACGCTCTCTGGCGACGCGGGCGCAGATACCATCGAGGGCAATGACGGCAATGATAGCCTCTCGGGGGGCGCGGGGGATGACAGCCTGTCCGGCGGTGCCGGAGAAGATACGATCTGGGGCAACGAAGGTTCGGATACGTTATTGGGCGGTGATGATAGCGACACGGTTTACGGCAATGACGGCAACGATCGAATTGACGGGGGCGACGGCAACGACAGCCTGTTCGGGGGCAATGGCTCTGATACGATCATCGGTGGCGAAGGCGACGACACGATCCAAGCCGGCGAAGATGCACAGGACCGGCGGGATGTGGTCTATGGCGGCGCTGGCAACGACTCGATCGACGGCGGATACGGCAATGACGAGCTGCGCGGGGACGCGGGCCATGATACCATTGCTGGTGGCTTTGGCGCTGACACCGTTATCGGAGGGGCAGGGGATGACACCCTGACCGGCAGCGCCTTCGCCGATCAGATTTTTGGCGGGGCTGGCGATGATTTTTTGAACGGCGGCTTCGGGCACGACCTGTTGAATGGCGGTGACGGAGCGGATCGCTTTTTCCATATTGGTATTTCGGATCACGGCTCGGACTGGGTACAGGATTATTCTGCGGCCAGCGGCGACATCCTGCAGTTTGGAATTGCAACGGCGACGGCAGATCAGTTCCAGATCAATACCGGTCACACCTCTACTCCGGCAGGGGAACGCTCCGGTGACAATATGATTGAAGAGGCCTTTGTGGTGTATCGCCCCACAGGACAAATCATGTGGGCCCTGGTTGACGGGGCGGGCCAAACATCGATCAACCTGCAAATCGGATCTGATGTGTTTGATTTGATGTTATAAACGCATAATTATCAAACCGCATTCAATTCACGTGAGGGTGCCGAAACGGTTTGGGTTTGGCCACGCCTTTTCACGTGGTCAGAGACGTCGAGACGCCGCAAGGCGACACGCAACAAAGATGGACTGGGTTGCGTGTCTTCGGGCGCTTAGGACATGCAGTCACCCGTTTTGACGGTGACCTTGGGGGTATCCCCGATCACTGCGGAATAGTTGTTGGCACCGACCTTCGCGGAAACGGTGGCCCCTTTCATTTCACTGCGCGACACGGTGATTTCACGCGCGCCCGCCGTATCGTCCACATCGATTGTGAACGCGACAGAGCCGTTCTGATCCAGGTTTTCCAACTGCAATGACACGACCTGATCGCCGTCTTTCACGTTCGGCAACTGAACCATATGGTCGCCGCCAAGCACCACTTCAAACGGCTGGAACACTTCAACGCCCGAGCCCGCGCCCGTCACATCGAAAATCAGCCCACCCTGAGATCCGGTTAAATCAATCGTGACCATGGCAGCATCAATCGGGCAGTTTCCGGTGTTGGTCACAACGAAACGGTCTTTCGGGGCGCCTTCAACGAATTCTACGTGCAAATCTGCCAAGCTGGGCGAAGCGAGCAAACAGGCGGCGGTCAGAAGGGGGAGGATTTTCATCAGAGGTGTCTCTTTCAAGTGTGGGGGGCGTTGTCCTGATATAGGCACCGTCACGGGACGGACGGCGCCCAAAGGATTTTGGGTCAGTTCGGCAGGATCACTGCGTCGATCACATGGATGACGCCATTTGATGCCTTGATGTCTGCGGTGATGACGTTTGCGCCATTAACGGTAACGCCGCCCTCGGTCATGATTTTTACATCACTGCCCTGAACGGTTGGGGCCATCATGTTGTTGCTCAGATCGCCGCTCATCACTTTGCCAGCCACCACGTGGTAGGTCAGGATCGATACAAGCTGATCTTTGTTTTCGGGCATCAAGAGGGACGCAACGGTGCCTTCGGGCAGGGCTGCAAAGGCCTCATCGGTCGGGGCGAATACGGTGAAAGGGCCTTCGCCTTTCAGGGTGTCCACCAAACCGGCAGCTTGAACTGCGGCGACGAGCGTGGAAAAGGACCCCGCTCCAACGGCGGTATCCACGATATCTTTCGAGTGACCATCTGCGAATGCAACGGTCGCGGATGCGAGGGCTGCGACGGATGTCAGGGCCAGAAAAGTACGACGGATCATAAAGTCTCTCCATGTTATCAAACCCAGCTCGGTGCTGGTGAAAGAGAGTACGCGGAGTGTTTGGGATCGGATCACATAAGAAAGTCCGGACCGTCTGAATTGTCTGGAAATTTGGTTTGAATGTCAAAAAATATAAATGAAAACAAAGGTTTTGACGCGCGATGAACTAAACGTGATCATGCGTAAATGGTCGTTCATTCAACAAGTACAAGGTCGCACCCCCCCGCCTTAACCGGCAAGGGAGCACTGTGTTTTCTGGTTCTTTCAACGTGGATCTAGGCGGCCTCCACTGCAATCCGAGCCATTTCAAGGATGGCCTCGCGAGAGTTGGCAACAGCAATAAAGCGGGCGTTGTGACAGAATTTTGCGCCTTTTACGCCAGAGGCCTCTTCCAGTGCGGCGTCTGTCAGTCCTGCCCAGCTTTCCGGAAGGTCTGCACGTTGATCAAAGGTGTCACCGGACAGTTTTATCCCGTTCAGCGTCCAGTCCTTGCCGCGTGGATTGACGACAAACAGCATGTGATCTGCGCCCGCTTTCTCAAGCGCCGAGCGATAGGGCATTCCCATAGGAAGCTCGAGAATAGGAGAGGTACCCGCTTTGGCGATGGCCTCTAAAACGAGGGTTTGCGAGCGCGCCTTTGCGGCAAGGTTGCGAATGAAGGCTTCGACAAAGGCCCGCGCAATCGGCAACGCCGCGAAAAAGGCGTCATCATCGGCGGTGGGGGATGTATCGTCAAACACCGGCTTCAGGCTTCCCAACAAAGACGGCAGGGTCAGGACGGAAAGCTCTCCTGCCACCGACGGGTCGATGGCGCCATTGTCCAGAAGATCGATCGGCAGGACGAACTTTTTGTCAAACGTCGTGTGGATGGTCTCGATATCATCGGCCGGCACGTCCAGCGCCGCGAGATACGCCGCGCCATAGTGTTTCCAGACCAGACCAAACGAGCTGTAGGGTTGCTCGTCTTCGCGCAATGGGCTTGGGCGCTGGTGATGATCGAAAATCTGTGCTTCGACATCGTAATCGCCGCCAACATCATAGATGATCTTGTTCGCTGCCGGTGTCAGCATCTCGCGATCGCGTGACCGGCGCAGGTCGGCTTGCGGATAAAGATGTGTGAGAATGACGGACGACAACAGTTCATCCGCATGAAAGCCGCCAGAATGGGTCACAAGTAGGTCGATTGTCATTGGAGGCTCCGAGAGTGTTGTGGAATGAGGGGGGCGGCTGTTCTGGCCGCTGATTTATGGGTCGAGCGCTGTCTTTTCAGTGTCGGGCGGTCAGATCAACAGTTTTATCTCTGAAACACTCTGGCGAGCGCCAGAAAAGTGCTGCGTCTGACGATTTGAGCACCTCAGCGTGGAATGCTGGCAAAGGGGTAGACCCCTGTATTTTGTCATGAAGTCCACACAAGCATGCACAATAACGGTGCTGTCGGGCCTCTTCTGTTTCGAGCGGCGACAGCGGTTTTCGTGCCCCAACGTCACATCACGAATACTTGCCCTGTCACATTGGCTCGCTACGGTAAAAGGCACAACGGGAGAGAAAACATGACACAACGCGCAATAACGACGATGCCGCTTGCCCTTGCTTTGGGTATGACGGGGAGTGTTCTGATGGCGGACAATCCGATTGATACGCAACTGCCCAATGCACCTGAACTGGCCGCTTATGGAGAGATGGCCGTCGGTGTGCGACAGCTTGAACTGGTCAACCCCGGACAGGTCGAAATCCTGTCGATTGACCCAACAGCGGACAAGCCCGAAACACTGCCAACGTATGACCGGCCCTTAACGGTGGAAATGTGGTATCCGGCCCAAGCGGGCGCGGCGGGCGACACCACAATGAAAGCGTTTTTGCGGGACGGAACCACCGAAGTCACGTTGACGGGCCGTGCGGTGCGTGACGCGGCACCCGCCGGAGAAGGGTATCCATTGGTTCTGATAAGCCACGGGTATCCCGGCAACCGTTTCCTGTTGTCGCATCTTGCGGAAAACATTGCTTCAAAAGGGTATGTGGTTGCCTCGATTGATCACACGGACAGCACCTATCGCACGCAGGCCGCCTTTGGGTCGACCTTGGTCAACCGGTCCCTCGATCAGTTGTTTGTACTAGAAGCGATGGCGCAGATAGCCGGTGCGGGCGGTGACTTTGCAGGCCTGTATGATGCAGAGAACACCGGATTGATCGGCTATTCCATGGGTGGCTATGGCGCAATCATTACCGCGGGTGGGGGCGTAACCGCTGCTTCTGTGGCGTATCCGTGGGGTGGGCCGCATGGCACGCTGGCAATCCATCAGGCCGGCAGCGACACCCACAACGCCCTGCCAGATGCGCGGATCAAAACTGCCGTGGCCTTTGGACCTTGGGGTATGAACGCAGGATTCTGGGACGCAGAGGGGCTGGCCGGTATCCAGATTCCGATGATGTTTATCGCAGGATCTGAGGACGACACGTCTCTTTATGAAAATGGTGTACGGGCAATATGGGAAAACGCTTCGGACATGCCACATGCTTTGTTGACCTATGTGAATGGCGGGCACAACTCTGGCGCCCCCATGCCAGCCCCGGCCGAGAGCTTTTATTTTAATGAAAGTAAAGGCTTTGACATCTCAGAGCACTATTCCGATCCGGTTTGGGACACGGTGCGCATGAACAACATTGCACAGCACTTTGTCACGGCATGGCTGGATGATCACCTGAAAGGTGACGCGGACAAAGCGGCTTATCTTGATCTGGTCGAGGACAGCAATGCTGGTGTCTGGTCCATGAACGAAGACGGAACCGAGAAAGAAGACCACACCTATTGGAAAGGGTTTCGTCAGGGAACCGCCAAGGGTTTGAAGTATGAGGTGAAGGGCAAGTAACGTCGCTCAAAGAACAACGTGTTTAGGGGCGCTCTGGCCATGGGTCAGGGCGCTTTTTTGTGCCCTCGCACGGGGCTTTGGGCCTGCACTCAAACAATGCGCAATAAGAAAGAGATGGGGACAGCCGTTTTTCTGTGCTTGGGGCCTGTTCGGTCTGGGCGATCACGTAACGTTGACCGGCTTTGGTGAATCCGGACCCCGCCAGTACTCGAAATCCTGAATTGACCTGCTACACTTGTCACCAGACCTGTTGGTCCCGAACCAGCGTACCATGTCAGGATTTCCAAGGAAGGAGAGCCGAATGCCCGAGAATTTATTCAACCGTCGATCGTTTCTCACCATTGGAGGGGCCTCTGTCGCGACTGTCGGGTCGGGGTTGCTTGTTCCTGCCCGCGCGAAAGGGCTTGATCCAACCCCCACGATGCGTGGCGGTGCCAACAACTATCGTCCGGGCGCGCCGGTTGTTTCGCGGATCGGAGGCGGCGGATTCTGGATGACAGGCACAGTGCGCCGTGCTGGAGACGGGGCGCCGCTTGGCGGACAACGTATCCAGATCTGGGCGCATACCACCGAGGGGCACGAGCGGGACAAACGCAGCCACGGCGCAACGTTGACCGATGCTTCGGGAGAGTTTCGTCTTGAGATGCCCCAGATCGTACCAGCCTTTGGTCAGGCGCACGGGCATCTGGCCTATGACAGCGGTGATTTCGAAACGGTATTTCTGCGCCCGGTGATGCGTAGTTCGAAAGACACCAGTTTGCGCGTGCATTTTGTTCTGAAGCCCGCCTGATGTGTACGCTTGTGGCGCGATGAGCTTGACGGGAAAGATTGTCTTTTGGAGCGCTCTTTGCGCGGTTCTGATGGGGACGTTTTATGAAGCCGCGACAAGCTCGTTGCTGGCTTGGCGCCAGCCCGTCTATATCGTGGCTGGTTTTGCAGGAATTGCGGCGATGGTGTTTTTGTTATGCCAGCCGCTGCTGATCAAAGGCTACGTTCCCGATTTGCCAAATGCGCAGGCCCGCAAGATACACCGCTGGTTTGGCGGCGGCCTTGTGGTGGCAATCGTTTTGCATGTTGCAGGCCTCTGGGTCACAAGCCCGCCTGATGTGGTTGACGCCCTTTTGTTCAGATCACCAACCCCGTTTTCGGTCTGGGGTGTGCTTGCTATGTGGGCTGTTTTTGCGGCGGCTTGTGTTGCCGTTCTACGCAGGCGGATCGGCCCGCGACTGTGGCGTGTTCTGCATATGATATTGGTCACGATCGTTGTTGGGGGCAGCGTTGTGCATGCCATGCGCATTGAGGGCTCTATGGGTATGACCTCAAAAGTGATCCTTTGTGGTCTTGTTCTTGGCGCCCTGATCAAAACGCTGGTCGATTTTCGGGGCTGGCGTGTCATGCCGCGTCGCAGGCCCTGAGGGCGCAAAGTACGCGACTTTGGGGGATGTGCATGCGCAAGGGGCGCGGTTTGGCACGTATTCTGCGCATCCGTCGGCAAGGTTTCTCTCAAATTGCTACGTTTACGTCGTAATCATCACTTTCCGGCCCGTGCCGCTTGCAGGGGAATTGGTAGAAACTATTTCTGGTTATAGAATGTTCTTATCCACGCCGACTGGCGCTCTGTCAGGGTGCCAACACTTCGCACCCAGCGCCCTTCGGGAGATAACGCATGATCCAGTTCCAAGACACAATCGGGCTTGATGACAGCATCACCGGTTCCGAAGGCAACGATACCATTCTGGCCGGAGCGGGCGACGATACAATCCAGGCGTTGGGTGGCGCGGACAGTGTTGATGCGGGCGACGGTCATGACGTGATATCGGGCGGCGCAGGTGTCGATACGCTGATTGGCGGGGCTGGGAACGATGTTTTCACCTTTGAAGACGGCGAAACTGTTGGCGCGGGCGAAGTCTTTGAGGGCGGCTCTGGCACGGACACGTTGTTGCTCAGCTTTGGCACCACGTTTGATGGCCTTACGCTGGACGCTGGCGCGAGCGTAGAAGTGATTGACGGAAGTGACGGGGCTTTGTTCCTGTCCGGCACGGACGGGGACAACGTTTTTGACCTGAGCGGGGTGAGCCGTTTGACCGAAATCTATGACATCGATCTTGGCGGCGGCCATGACCGGTTTGTCGGGGGCGCTCTGGATGATCTCGTCTTTGGAGGCGCTGGCAACGACACGTTTTTTGGCGGTGACGGTGAAGACGAACTTTACGGTGATGGGGGCGATGACCTGTTCGTGGTTGACCAGACTGCGGTCGGTTACGGCGAAATCTATGACGGGGGCGACGGTGTGGACACCCTTCGCGTTCTGTCCGGGACAACCTTCAAGGATCTTTTTGCACCGGGTGTCGAGGTCATTGATGCCACAGCGGACGGTTTCCTGTCTGGCACTGCAGGAGAAGACAATATCGAGCTGACCGATGTCACAAGCATGATCGGGTTCAGCAACATTGACCTTGGCCTTGGACACGACAGCTTTCGGGGCGGTGCGCTTAATGAGGCGGTCTATGGGCGCGATGGCGATGATCATATCCGTGGCGGTGATGGCAGCGATACATTGGTCGGAGACACGGGCGACGACACGCTGATCGGGGGCGAGAGCGAGGACGATCTGCGCGATGTCATCTATGCCGGTGCTGGCGCGGATTCTGTCGATGGCGGGTACGGCAATGACGAACTGCGCGGGGATGCGGGCGACGATACCATTGCTGGCGGCTTTGGTGCAGATACCGTGATTGGCGGTACAGGGCACGACAGGCTTACCGGAAGTGCCTTTGCCGACCAGATGTTTGGAAGCGATGGCGACGACTTTGTGAATGGCGGCTTTGGGCATGATCTGCTGAACGGAGGTTCAGGGGCGGATCGGTTCTATCACATAGGGGTTGCCGATCACGGATCCGACTGGGTGCAGGATTACAACGCGGCAGACGGGGATATTCTTCAGTTCGGCATCACCTCTGCCACGGTCAGCCAGTTTCAGGTCAACACAACCCACACGTCAACGGCGGCCGGAGAACGTTCGGGTGACGATGCCATTGAAGAGGCCTTTGTGATCTATCGCCCGACAGGCCAGATCATGTGGGCGCTTGTTGACGGGGCAGGGCAGAGCCAGATCAACGTGCAGATCGGACAGAATGTGTTTGATCTGCTGGCGTAACCTGTCTCGAAATTGACGTTCGGCGGGTGATTGATCAACCCAAAGAAAAAGGCGCCGCAAGCGGCGCCTTTTATTCATTTAACGGGTTTTGACATGCCGTTAGCTTGAGCTTGACAGCTTGTCCCGTTTGCCGTCGCGAAACAGCGCCTTACCTAAAGCAACGCACATCAATCCCATTACCACTGTGAAAGGCAGCGCACCGATGATCATTGCGCTTTTCAGCGCTTCCATCGGGTCGGCTCCGCCATTGGTTTTACCCGCGATCAGCAAAGCACCAATCACAAAGGTCAAAAGCAGACCCCAAACGATGCGGTGTTTGACGCCCGTGTCCTGCTCGCCGCCGGACATGATGGTGTTCATCACCAGAATGCCAGAGTCCGCCGAAGTCACAAGGAAGGTCATGATCAGAACAACACTCATGATTGTGATGCCAGCGAGGAACCCGCCTGAAATCATTTCCCCCAATGTCACGAACAGTTTGGCGGTGTTGGAAGCCCCGATGATTGCCCCTTCTGCAGCGCCACTCAGCTCGAGATCAATGGCTGTGCCGCCCAGAATGGTCATCCATGCAAAGCAAACCAGCGCAGGCGCAAAGACGCATCCGATGATAAACTCGCGCACTGTACGACCCTTTGAAATGCGCGCCAGAAACAGGCCCACGAAGGGTGAGAACGCAATCCACCAAGCCCAATAGAACGTCGTCCATCCCGCTTGCCAGCCAAATTGGCGCCCTTCGTTACCGGCAGCATACACGGCCGACAGGGTTTCGGCAGGCAGCTCTGCTGCGGCGCCCGTCAATCCTTGGACAAACCCGTCATAGGACCCCCAGGCGTTTGTGGCGCCTCCCATCAGGTCACCTGCCAAAGGCTTTGCCGTTTCGGGCAGGGCGGCGGCAAAGGCATCCGCCGATTGCGGCCCATAGGCCCCAAAGCTGAGCGAGATAAAGTTCAAGAGATAATCAACAAAAGCGCTGGCGTATGTCGTCATGGCAAACAGGAACGATCCGAACACAACGAAGGTCATCAACAGGATGACCGACAACACCAGATTGAGGTTCGAGAGGTATTTCACCCCGCGACCGACACCCGATACAGCGGACAGGATCGACAGGCCCATGATCACCACGAGACCGGAAATAAGCCCCACCGTGCCCGGTGCAGGCGCGTCGCCAGACATATCCATCATCCATTCCATGCCGGTGATCGCATAGACCCCGTCAATAAACTGGCTGACGCCGAAACCGATCGTCACGGACACACCCAGAATTGTTGCAACGACGCCAAGAACATCAACAACATGCCCGAGAAATCCGTTGACCCATTTGCCGAACAAGGGCGTCAATGCGGACCGGATGGTCAGCGGCATATCCCGCGTATAGGCGTAATAGGCCAGAGAAAGCCCGGTTACGACATAGATGGCCCATGCATGAAACCCATAGTGCAGGAACGTATAGCGAAACCCTGATTGCAAGGCCTCAGGCGTGTTGCCAGCTACGTCACCGGACACAACAAGAGGGTTCGAGCCCCACAAACCAAGGGGTTCCGCCGTCGCAAAGACCATCAGACCGACGCCCAGACCGGCGCCAAACATCATCGAAAACCATGAGAAATTTGAAAACTCGGGGGCCTCTCCCGGTTGCCCCATGATCCGTTTTCCCGTCTGGGGCAACACAGCTACAACAAGCAAGAAGAAGGCAAACAGGCCGACAATGATGATGTAGAAGGTGTTAAAGTCTTCAAGAATGCGCCAGTTCAGGCTGCCCAGAACGCCGTTGGCGTTGGCTGGCCAGATCAGGGCCCAGATCACCAAAGCAATGATAATCCCCTTGCTCAACAGGGCAATTTCGACGCTATGGCCCTCGTAAAAGCCGGATGCGGCTTTCTTGATTTCCAGTTCCGTGTAAGGTTGTTTCATAGTCGCTAGGCCCTCCCCGACCAATTGCGAAATATCCGCAGAGCCTGAAGCACTGCCTTGTACAAATCGTGTTCAATTACGACACTCTTACCGTCTCGACCGGCTTCGGGCGCATGAAACCTCATTTTTCCGTACCTTGCCGTATGGGCGCTTCTCTGGCGCCAACGGGGCTTTTGAGAAGAGGCCGCGGTTGACGAAATGACACTGTGGGAAGGGGCAGGACAGAAAAGCGTTCAATAGGCGGGGCACGTCACGTCAAGCCGGCCCCGATTTCGGAAAAGTTGCCTCGACCCGTAAAAAGGGCTGGACGAAATCACCGAACACAGACACATCAAAGACGCACTGCTTTGCCGGACCGGTTTGGAACGACAAGCAAACAGACCTGCTAACCCCGGCGCTCTGATAACGCAAACAAAGCCTGCCCAAACCGCCGCATTCTTTCGGTGCTTTGAACATTCTGCCTTCCAAGGATTTCCTGATGACCTCTTCCAGCGAGACAACCAAAACCCACTACATTTGCCAGACTTATGTGACGACCAAGGCAGGGCGAAACGGTGTAGAGGGGCTGAAGATCGAAAAACAACTTCAGTATACCTCTGCGGCCCAGGCCCGGGAACGCGCCGAAAGAGAAGCCCGCGCAGACGGGTGTGCCGGTGCCGATGCGTATGAGGTTGAAGAAGACCTGAACTCTGGCGAAGTCGGGCCGCCGAATTTCCTTGCGCGAATTGGGAATGTTCCGGAATTTGACGACTTCTGAAGTCTTGCGCGACCTTTGTTCGCTCGGGGCCAAAGCAACGCCGGACCTTCTGCAACCACCGCTTGATGATGATGCGGGTGAGGCCGCTGTCGATCTTCGGTTTGGCAGTTGGTTGTTTTGTGGTAATTTAACTGTGCGCGCCCTAGCGTATTTCAGAGGCGGCGCCAGATTTAGCCACTCTGATCGATTTGAGGAGAAATGCATTGGCCGAGATTACCGGGACTTTTGAAAATGACGATGGCGTTTCGAATGATGCGCTGATCGGGACAACAGGCAACGATACAATTCGGGGCTTGCTGGGGAACGACCTGCTGCGTGGCGGTGCGGGCGAAGATTATCTGACGGGGGACGTGGGCGCCGACACGGTATATGGCGGAGCAGGGGATGATACCGTCTTTTGGCGGTTCCAGACGGGCATTGCAGAGGTCATGGTGGGCGGTGAGGGCGTCGATACCTTGCAGATTTACATCGATACTGCGCGCGTTAATTCCGGGAACATGCGCCTAGACGCTTCGGACATTTCCGGTTTCGAACGGTTAGAGATCAACGCGACCATGGGAGGGTTTGGCGGCACGATGTACATGTCTCCCGACCTGCTGAATGGCTTTAGCGAGATCGACGAATTGAGCAGGGTTATTCTCACCGATGGTGGCCGCGTCGACCTGAGCGGGCTTACCCTGAGTGACGATGCAGACAATCATGGCTGGATAGAAGGCGTTTCCTATGGGCCTGCCACAACATTAAGCGATTACATATCTTTAGAAGGCTCTCAGACGTCTTGGAACATCGTCGGGCACAACGGAAGCGACACCTTGATTGGGGGCGAGCAGGATGATTATCTGGAAGCCCGCGCTGGACACGTAGACACCCTTGTCGGTAATGGCGGAGATGACCTTCTTGTTTTCGGCATCGCCCGCAATCAACAAAATAGCGCGCTCTTGATCGAAGGGGGGGCTGGCAACGACACACTGCGAGGCACCATCGAGCCTGATTTCGTAGGGATACCCGAGGTGTCCGGTGGTGCCGGAGATGATCTTGTGAACCTGACCTACGGATCCACCTGGGCCAACGATTTCCGTGAATTGCAAGGGCTTTTCTCGGGGGGGGAAGGGTACGATACGCTCGAGGTGTCGAGGAATGTCGCATTTGACTTCTCCGGTTTCGAGGTGTTTCGCGGATCATTGAAGGCCTCGGTGGACACGCTGAACAGTTTGGAAGTGATTGAAGAGGTCCGCTATCTCGCACAGTCCGTTGCCGGTGAGGTCGATTTTGAAAGCGCGACGGTCTCTGCTGGAAACGTCCACACAGGTATAAGCTATCAGGCGTCTTATGGAGATGACCGGCTTTTGTGGTCCAATGCAACGGACATGCTGACGGTCAGGCTCTTTGCGGGCGACGATTACACGCGTCTCGGATCTGGCGCTGATACTGTGTTTGGCGGCAACGGAGATGATCTGATCCGATCCGGAGGAGGCGCAGATGAAGTGCGCGGGGACGCTGGCAATGACTCGTTGATCGGGGGCGCTGGCGGCGATTTTCTGATCGGAGGTAGCGGAAACGATGCGATCAACGGCAATGCCTATACGGACCTTATCTACGGCGGCGCTGGCGATGACTATTTCAACGGTGGCTTTGCCCATGACCTGATCAATGGCGGTGACGGGGCTGATCGGTTCTTCCATCTCGGGGTGTTTGATCATGGCTCGGACTGGGTGCAAGACTATGACGCAACTGAGGGCGACGTCATTTGGTTTGGGCTCGAAACCGCCACTGCCGACCAATTCCAGATCAACTATACCCATACGGCAACGCCCGCGGGGGAACGGTCGGGTGACGACGACGTTGAAGAGGCGTTTGTGATCTATCGTCCCACAGGCCAGATCATATGGGCGCTGGTGGATGGGGCAGGGCAATCCTCAATCAACCTGCAGATCGATGAGGATGTCTTTGATCTAATGCTTTGATTTCTAGTTTATAAATGTCGAGGATTTACATCTCGACGCGCACGGTCGCCTTGATCGCGTCCCCGTGAAATCCGATAGCCTCGGGTTGGCGGGTTTCGTGAAGGATGGCGACGTCATAGAGTTCGTCAATGGTGTGCTCGAAACGAAGCCATTCAACCGTCCGGCCCGTGTCGATGTCGATCACCAACAAACCGCTGCGCGGCGCTGTATCTTTCTGTTTCAACAGATCGTCCAGTTGCAGCCCCTCAAACGTCTGGTTTTTGCGCGGGCGGGATAATCCGACGACGGCATAGCGACCGACAAAAGCCAATCCGCGGGCATATCCGGGACAGAACGCAACCGGGGTGATGTCGCCTGTATCAGGATCGATGGTGCACAACTCGCCACGGCCAGAGTTCAACACCCACAGTTTGCCATCATAAAGACGGGGCGAGTGGGGCATGGAAAGGCCCGTAGCGACGGCTTCGCCGGATGCAACATCCAGCACAACACCCCCATCGCGGCGGCGCTCGCGCCATCCATCCGCGACGTCAGACCGGCTAACGGCACTGACAAAGGCGGCGCGTGATCCATCCATTGCGAGACCATTCAGATGGCACCGGTCTTCGCGGATCATTTGGCTGATAAAGGGCGGCCTCCAGAGCGGGCGGAAGCTGGCTTTTTCGCTGGTTGTCGCAAGGCAATTGTAAGCGGTGCAGACAAAGATCGGGCCGGTGGCCTCGGTATCCGCATCGTCGCTGAACTGGTTTGTGTCGCCGACACCGATGTCATGGATATCGATCTGGCCGGTGACGCGCCCCTCGCGCGGCACAAAGCGTTTGTCGACGCCGGTTTGGGAAGTTTCACTGAATTTGACGTCATTTTCGAACCGCCAGAACGAATGCTGACCGCTGGTCCAGAGGGTTTGACCGTCGGTCCACAGCCCCTGACACTGTTCAATTAATCTTTCGTGTGCGCGTAAAGCACCATCGGGTTTACGACCGATCAGAAACAAACGACCCGCCTGATAGGTGGTCAGCGCCACGCTGCAATTGTTCGTCTCAAGCCAGTCCACAAAGCCCTGAGAAGCCAATAAAAGTTGGGATTTCTCGCCACCTTTGAGCGTGGTGGACGAGGACGGATTTGGTCTGTTTGTTATCATTTTTGGGTCCACCAATATTAATTATTTCGATCCTTGCGCCAAAAAAGCAATAAACGCAATGACTTCTCGCTTTGTGTGAAATGATGCGGAAATTAACAATTTAATTGACAGAGTAAGAACAAAAGTTGCCTTATCGATGCAACTTTTGGGTGGGATTTACGTCGACGCGACCGGCTTTCTTTCCAGTTAGAAAATTCTTGATCTGGAAAATTGTTAATGACTGCACCTACTCTGACGGGCTTCGCGCCCACGATTACGCTTACTGAAAACCTCCTCAATGAGACGCCACAGTTACTTGATGCCGATGTCACGTTTACGGATGTCGAAGGTGATTTTGTCGGCGGAGTACTGTCCCTGACAGGACTTCTTGCGGAAGACACGGTCTCGGTGCGTAACGAGGGGGCGGGGGCTGGAGAGATCGGGCTTTCAGGCGCAGCGGTTACTTATGGTGGGGTTACAATCGGCACACTTGCGGGCGGGGCGGGTGCAGCGCTAACCGTCACGTTCAATGCGGCCGCGACCTCGGTATCGATCGACGCGCTGATCCAGAACCTGACCTATGCCAACAGCAGTGACACCCCGACCGCCAGCCGTGATCTGGTGTTGAATGTGACAGATGCAGCAGGCGAAGACCTGGGGCCAATTCAAGGGACACCCGTTTTTGTCGAGCTGACCGGAGCAGCCAATCCTTTTGATGACGCTATGGTCGGCATTTACAGTGCACCGACCTTTGTCGATCTGGATGGTGACGGCGATCTTGATCTGGTCTCTGGGAACTATGATGGCACCCTGGTTGTCTATGACAATAATGATGCCGATGATGGCTTTAGCAATTATGGAACGATTGGCGGCGTTTACACCGTTGGTACGAGTCGTGCTGCCTTTGTCGATCTGGATGGTGATGGTGATCTGGATATTGTTGTTGGGCAAACCGAAGGCGAGTTTCAGGTTTTTGATAACAACGATGGCGATGCGGGCTTCACCGAACTGTTAAACCTTGCCAATCCGTTTGATGGCGTCGATGTCGGCTCATTTAGCGCGCCTACTTTTGTTGATCTGGATGGTGACGGCGATCAGGATATGGTGGCAGGTGCACTCGACGGCACTTTGCGCGTCTTTGATAACAATGATGCCGACGCCGGTTTTACCGAGTTGACCGGCGCTGCCAACACGTTGAACGGCATTGATGCCGGTTATGTTGCCGTCCCGACTTTTGTTGATCTAGACGGCGATGGTGATCTGGATCTGGTTGTGGGCGAGGACCAGGGCGCGGTGTTGGTCTATGACAACAACGATGCAGATGGCGGCTTTACGCAACTTACAGGCACTGCCAATCCGTTTAGTGCTATCGAAACCGGCTATTGGGCCGCTCCAAGCTTTGTCGATTTGGACGGTGATGGCGATCAGGAGGCCGTCATTGGGGATGACTTAGGTATAATAACCTTCAACAACACGACGCCTCATGGCGCGGCCCTAACTGTTGTCGTTACGGCGGAAAACGACGCGCCTGTTTTGACGGACTTTTCGTCGACAGTTTCTTTCGACGAAAATACCGTGAATGCGGATCCTCAACTTCTTGATGTCGATGTCACCTTTGCCGATGCCGAGGGTAATTTCGATGGTGGAAGGTTGTCCCTGACAGGTCTACTTGCAGAAGACGCGCTGTCCGTGCGCGATCAGGGCGCTGGAGCAGGCGAGATCGGACTGACTGGCCTGACCCTCGTTTCCGGTGAGTCAGGGGAACTTCAGCAGAGTGCAAATGTCACTTTTGGCGGGGTCACAATTGGGACGCTTTCAGGCGGCTTGGGCGAGAGCCTGTGGTTTACGTTCAACGCTGCTGCGACGACGGCTGCAATCGAAGCGCTGATCCAGAACCTGACCTATGCCAACAACAGCGACAGCCCAACTGCAAGCCGAAATCTGGTTTTGAACGTGAGGGATGCTGCGGGTGACGATCTGAATGCAGGTGCCGGCCTGACACTCGCCGTTACGGTAGTGGCCGAGAATGATGCACCGACATTGTCGGGGTTTGATCCGGCGATCTCGTTCGACGAAAACACCGTGAATGAAGGTCCGCAATTCCTGGACAGAGATGTCACCTTCTTTGATGCCGAGGATAACTTTGACGGTGGCGTCCTGAGTTTGACAGGCCTGCAGGCGGAAGACACGGTTTCCCTGCACCATCAGGGGACGGGTCTTGGTGAAATCGGAGTATCCGGCGCGAATGTCACCTTTGATGGTGTCACGATCGGGACATTGGCCGGTGGCGCGGGCGCGGCGCTGACCGTTACTTTCAACGCGGCTGCGACGACATATGCGATCGAGGCCCTGATCGAAAACCTGACCTATAGCAATAGCAGCGACGCGCCGACAACAAGCCGCAATCTGGCGCTGAATGTCGTTGATGCTGCTGGTCTTGACCTCGGATTTGCACCGTCCGGCCCGATTTTCACGCAACTCTTGGGCACAGACAACCCGTTTGATGGCATTGACGCGGGATACAAATCCAGTCCTGCCTTTGCTGATCTGGATGGTGATGGCGATCTCGATATGGTTGTCGGGGAAGACTATGGCACGTTGCAAGTCTATGACAACAACGATGCGGATGACGGGTATACCCAGCTGACTGGCGCCGCCAATCCATTCAATTCGGTCGTGATCGCCGGAAGCCCCTATGGGGGCAGTGACGTTTCCCCGGTGTTTGTCGATCTTGATGGTGACGGAGATCTGGATCTTGTTGTTGGCGGCTATGAAGGTACGCTTCGGGTATTTGACAACAACGATGATGATACCGGCTTTACCGAGTTGACGGGGCTGGACAATGTCCTTGCTGGCATTGATCCGGGTAATCGTAGTGTGCCTGCCTTTGCGGATCTCGATGGGGACGGTGACCGTGATGTACTTGTCGGCGATGTTTTTGGCACATTGAATGTTTATGATGGCCTTGAAGAATTGCAACTGGTCCCCAATCCGTTTTCCGGCGTGGATGTGGGCTATGATGCCAAACCGACTTTTTTCGATCTTGATGGTGATGGCGATCTGGATCTTTTGCTGGGATCCTATAGCGGCACAATACGTTTCTTTGACAACAACGATGGTGATCTAGGCTTTACCGAGCTGACAGGGGCCGCCAACCCGTTTGACGGCTTGAATGGCGGAAACAGCAGCCCAAGGTTTGTGGACCTTGATGGCGATGACGATCTGGATCTGGTTGTTGGAAACTTTTTAGGAAACATAACTGCCTTTGAAAACACGCCTGTGCGCGGTGAGATCAGCATCGTTACGGTGAACGCGGAAAATGATGCGCCGGTCCTGAGCGGTTTTGCTCCGAGCGTCACTTTTGACGAAAACACCGTGAATGTTGCTCCTCAGTTGCTGGACAACGATGTTACGCTCGTAGACGCCGAAGGTAACTTTGATGGCGGTTCGTTGACCGTATCAAATCTGCTGTCCGAAGAAACGGTGTCCGTGCGCAATCAGGGCACAGGCGCTGGCGAAATCGGGCTGTCTGGAGCCAACGTCACCTATGGTGGCGCGACGATTGGCACGCTGGCCGGAGGAATGGGCGCAGCTCTGGTTGTCACGTTCAACGCTACCGCAACCACGACCTCTATCGAGGTGCTGATCGAGAACCTGACGTATACCAACAGCAATGACGCGCCTCTCGCCCCTCAAGAGCTGGTTTTGAATCTGACTGATGCTGCGGGTGATGATCTGGGCGCACTGCAGGGCACTCCCATCTACAGCGAGCTGACAGGGGCGGCCAATGTGTTTGACGGGGTGGATGTTGGAGACCGCAGCTCTCCAACGTTTGTCGATCTGGATGGAGACGGTGACCTTGATGTCGTTGTAGGCGCACTTGATGGCAAGCTGCGTGTTTTTGACAATAATGACGCTGACGATGGCTTTACCGAACTGGATGAATTGTCGAACCCTCTGGGTCATATCGATGACGGTGACGTGAGCAATCCTGCTTTCGCAGATATTGATGGTGATGGCGATCAGGATTTGGTGATCGGGTATTCGAATGGGTGGCTTGTCTTCTACGATAACAATGGTGGGGCAGGTGGCTTTACGCGATACATTGGTGGTGACAATCCGGTCGCAGGGTTCGCTGACGGGTTGATTGGCCCCGTTGTCCCGAATTTTGTTGACCTTGATGGCGATGGCGATCTGGACTTTGTCGTCAACGATAACAATGGCACGTTCCTGTTGTTTGATAACAATGACGGAGATGCGGGCTATACCGAACTCACCGGCGCTGCCAATCCGCTTGATGGGCTGGTAAACGGTCTGAGCTCGGTTACCGCAACCTTTGTTGATTTCGACGGTGACGGCGATCTGGATTTGGTCACGGGTGACGCATACGGCTTTAATGTAGTTTACGAAAAAAATGATGGCGACGCAGGGTATACCGAGCTTGTCGGAGACGACTATCCCTTTATTTCAAATGTCTTTCCTTATGTGAGTGTACCGGCCTTTGCTGATCTGGATGGCGATGGTGATCTGGATCTGATTGTGGGTGAAACGGGCGGAACGCTCAGTTCTTTTGAAAACACGACACCGCATGGTCAGGCTATTGCCGTTGCGCTGACACCTGAAAACGATAGGCCCAGCCTGACGGGTGTGGTGACAGACGTTACCTTGGCCGAAAATACCGTGAACGCCACCCCGCAATTGTTGGACAGCGATGTGACATTCATCGATGCCGATCAAAATGTTGACGGCGGATCGCTTTACGTGACCGGGTTGCTGGCCGAGGACACCGTTTCAGTCCGCAACCAAGGCACAGGCGCAGGTGAAATCGGGTTGTCCGGAGCGGCCGTTACCTATGCCGGCGTGACAATCGGTACGCTTTCCGGTGGCACGGGCGCGACGCTTTCAATTGCGTTCAACAGCGCCGCAACATCGGTTGCGGTCGATGCATTGATCGAAAACCTGACTTACGCAAATTCAAGCGATACACCAACGTCAAACCGCGAACTGGTGTTGTATGTCGATGATGCCGAAGGCGAAGCACTTGGCCCCCTAGATGGCACGCCAACTTTTGCTCCTTTGCCGGCTGACTCGGATCCATTTGACGGCCTCGACCTATCTTTTGCAAGCGCACCGGCCTTTGCAGATCTGGATGGCGACGGCGATCTGGATGTGGTTTTCGGCGAGGTTTATGGCACGTTGCGTGTCTTTGATAACAACGATGCCGATACGGGTTTTACCGAATTGGTCGGTGCGTTGAACCCGCTCGACGCCATAGATTCCGGATATGCGAGTGCGCCCACTTTCGTCGACCTGGATGGTGATAACGATCTTGACCTTGTGCTCGGAAACTCCGAGGGCGAGCTGCAGGTGTTTGACAACAACGATGCAGATGATGGTTTTACCCAGCTGACAGGTTTGGCCAATCCGTTTGATGAAATTGCGGTTCCATATGCAAGCTCGCCAGTCTTTGTCGATTTGGACGGTGATGGCGATCTCGATCTCGTTTTGGGAAATGGTTCTGGCACTCTTCAGGTCTTCGACAACGACGATGGCGATTCAAACTTTACCGAGCTGACGGGGGCCGCCAATCCCTTTGATGGCATAGATGTCGGCTATGAAAGCAGCCCAATCTTTTTTGACTTGGACGGTGATGGCGATCTTGATGCTGTGGTCGGCAGCAATTACGGCGTGTTGCGGGTCTTTGACAACAATGATGGGGATGCGGGTTTCACAGAGCTGACAGGTGCAGCTAACGTCTTTGATGGCATAAATGTACCCAGTTTTAGCCGTCCAGGTTTGTCTGATCTCGACGAAGATGGTGATCTTGACCTGATATTGGGCGAAACCTTCGGAACACTTCTAAGTTTTGAAAATATCTCGCCACGCGCACACACAATAAATCTGACCGTTACGTCAGAAAATGATGCGCCAGTTCTCGGCGGTGTTCCCGCAAGTCTCACCTTTGCGGAAAACTCGGTGGATGTGAATGTGAGTCCGCAACGGCTTTTGGAAGGAGTGACATTAGCCGATAGCGAGGACAACTTTGACGGTGGATCATTATCCTTGTCTGGTTTGCTGGCTGAAGACTTTATCTTTATCCCCATAGGGTCAGCGGTCGAAGGAATCGGCCTCACTGGATCAACGATCACGTATGAAGGCGTCGATATTGGTACCTGGGACGGTGGCTATGCTGGTTCCACTCTGACTGCCACTTTCAATGCATCTGCGACTTCAACTGCCATCGAGGCGTTGCTTGGCGTACTGCGTTATGGCAACAGTTCTCAGACCCCAACGGCAAACCGTGATCTGTTGCTGAATGTGGTGGACGGTGACGGCGCTGATTTCGGCGCCATTCCAATGCCTCCAAGCTTCGTGGAGCTCACAGGTGCGGCCAACCCGTTTGACGGGATTTCCGTAGATTACAGCAGCACGCCCGCCTTTGCCGATCTGGATGGCGATGGTGATCTGGATGTGGTGGTCAGCGAAAGCTTGGGCACGCTACGGGTTTGGGACAAAAACGATGGCGATGCAGGCTTTACCGAGCTGACTGGGGCCGCAAATCCATTTGATGGCATTGACATCGGTCCCGTAGACCCAGTTATCTTTGCAGACCCAGCGCCAACCTTTGTTGACCTTGACGGAGATGGTGATCTTGATCTGGTCGCAGGCGAAAGTTACGGAAGTTTTGAGGTCTGGGACAACAATGATGACGATGCTGGCTTTACCGAACTGACAGGCGCGGCCAATCCTCTGGATGGTCTGAGTTCTGGTCGCTGGAGCACACCGGTTTTTGTTGATCTCGATGGGGATGGTGATCTCGATCTGTTATCCGGAAACCGCTATGGCTATATCAAGCTGTTTGACAAGGACGACGTGGGTGCGGGCTTTACCGAGCTGACCGGAGCGGCCAATCCGCTAGACTTTATCGATATCGGCTATGAAAGCCGGCCTGCTTTTGCAGATCTGGATGGTGACGGCGATCTGGATTTGGTTGTCGGAAGCCACAACGGCACACTGCGGGTTTTTGATAACAACGATGCTGATACGGGCTTTACCGAACTTACTGGTGCCGCCAACCCTTGGGATGGTGTCGATTTGGGGTACGTTTCAAGACCGACCTTCGTCGATATGGACGGCGATGGCGATCTGGATCTGGTTTCAGGGTCTAATTCCGGAACGCTTCACACCTTTGAAAATACGGCACCGCGCGGGCAATTTATTGACCTCGCGGTCACGGCCGAGAACGATGCGCCAGCTTTGTACTCGTTTGCAGAATCGGTCACTTTCTCAGAGAACGACGTTAACGTAACCGCACGTTTGCTCGATACCGATGTTACCGTGAACGATTGGGAACAGAATTTCGACGGCGGCGTCCTGTCGTTGACGGGACTATTGCCCGAAGACATCGTTTCCGTTCGTAACCAAGGAACCGCGTCTGGTGAAATCGGAATTTCCGGTGCAAACGTCACCTATGGCAGCGTGATAGTCGGAACGCTGAGTGGCGGGGTTGGGGCTGCATTGACGGTCACATTCAATGCCGCTGCATCCTGGGAGTCCGTCAGCGGCTTGGCGCGAAACCTGACTTACATGAACTCAAGTGATGCGCCGACAGCCAGCCGCGATTTCATTTTGAACATGACGGATGCCGCCGGAGATGATCTTGGCCCTGTGACAGGAACGCCGGATTTTGTAGAGCTTGAAGGTGCCGCCAATCCATTTGACAGTATTGATGTTGGTATTGTCAGCAATCCGACCTTTGTGGACCTGGACGGCGATGGCGATCTGGATTTGGTTGTCACAAACGTCAGTGGCACATTGCACGTCTTTGATAACAATGATGGCGATACGGGCTTTACCGAACTTTCCGGTGCTGCCAACCCGTTTGATGGGCTGACCAGTCTTATTGTCGCGGCCCCGACGTTTGCAGACTTGGACGGGGACGGTGATCTGGATCTGGTCATTGGTTCTTATGACGGGATGCTGCGGGTCCTTGATAACAACGACGCTGATGATGGCTTTACCGAGGTTGCGGGCGCCGCCAATCCGCTTAACGGGGTGGATGTTGGCAACGACAGCACACCAACCTTTGTTGATGTTGACGAAGACGGCGATCTGGATTTGGTCGTGGGTGGCTATGACGGTGCATTGCGTCTGTTCGACAACAACGATGATGACACGGGCTTTACCCAACTCACAGGCGGGGACAACCCGTTTGACGGGGTCTCTGTCGTCAGCAGTACCACAATCGCACCCACCTTTGCAGACCTTGACAGCGATGGAGATCTGGATCTCATCGTCGGCGGCTACTTCGGTGGTTTGCAGGTTTTTGATAACAACGATGCCGATATGGGCTATACGCAGCTTACAGGGGCGGCCAATCCGTTTGACGGTGTCGACGTCGGCTATAACAGCAAACCCACCTTTGTTGATCTCGACGGAGATGGTGATCTGGATCTGGTCGTCGGTGCGTATGATGGCACGGTGTCGGCTTTCGAAAATACAACACCTCACGGCCAGGTCATGACCGTGTCCGTGACGCCCGAGAATGACCCGACCACATTCACGGGGCTGGTTTCCGAAATAACCGTATTGGAAGACACGCCATCGGATCTCGACCTGTCAGCGATCGAGTTGGGGGATGCAGACAACAATGCGGACTTCAGGCTCGCCATTACGGCTGACAGCGGCACCATGAATGCCCTGTCCAGCGGGACGGTCACGGTTTCCGGATCAGGGACAAGTTCACTGCTTCTGACTGGCCTTGCCTCTGAAATCGATGCCTATCTCAACACGGGGTCTGCCGTTCAATATACCGGCGCACCGGATGTCTTCGGAACGCCCGCAGCGCAGGTGACCTTGACGGCGAATGATGGTGCCGGAGGCATCCCTCTGGGCACCGTGCAGGTCAATATCACCGATGTGGTGGACATACAGACCGGAACAAGCGGAAACGACAGGCTTCAGGGCGGCATCGGCGCGGACAGCCTTGTTGGCAACGCAGGCAATGACACCCTTCGTGGTCTGGACGGGGCCGATACTCTGTCCGGTGGCGACGGCGTTGACTGGGTGCAATACACCGGCTCGTCAACTGCTGTGACAGTTGATCTGACCGTTGACGGCTTTGGCTTCCAATCGGCGACGGGTGGCGACGCGACGGGCGATGTTCTCTCGGGTTTCGAGAGGGTGCTGGGATCGGATCGCGCTGATACGCTGAACGGCAACGACGAAAACAACTACTTCATTGGCAGAGCGGGAGCCGATAGTCTTGTTGGCGGTGTAGGCAAAGATACCCTGCGTGGTGGCTTGGATGCTGATACGATCTCTGGGGGAGATGGCATCGACTTGCTGCAGTACGTTGGATCAGCCTCTGGTGTAACCGTTGGCCTTTCGGTAGATGGCTTTGGCTTTCAATCTGCTTCTGGGGGCGATGCGACGGATGATGTGATCTCAGGGTTTGAGCAGGTTCTTGGGTCAGCCCACGCCGACATGTTGTCGAGTAGCAATAACGGAAACACTCTCATTGGTGGGGCTGGGAATGATACGCTTTTGGGTGCTGACGGCAGTGATACGTTGCGTGGCGGTCAAGGAGCCGACTCTCTTGAGGGCGGTAATGGTATCGACTGGCTGCAGTATTTTGGCTCCTCTTCCGGTGTTGCTATTAACCTCTCCGAAGATGGCTTTGGTTATCAATCTGCCAGTGGAGGTGATGCAACAGGTGACGTGATTTCCGGATTTGAGCGGGTTCGCGGATCGGGCCATTCAGATGACCTGACCGGGGATGCGAACAACAATGTTCTGATCGGGATGACCGGAAGTGATACACTTACGGGGGGCGAAGGCAACGATACGTTGATCGGGGGCAGAGATGCCGACACAATGGCGGGTGGTATCGGTATCGACTGGGTGCAATACAACCATTCCTCATCAGGTGTTACTATTGATCTCACTGTAGACGGCTTTGGCTATCAATCCGCCTCGGGTGGTGATGCTGCAGGCGATGTGATCTCAGGGTTTGAAAGGGTAATCGGGTCGTCGCATGCTGATGCGCTGACAGGCGGGGGAGACAATGACTATTTCATTGGCGGCGCCGGGAACGACACGCTTTCGGGCGGCGATGGTGACGACACCCTTCGCGGCGGCGCGGATGCGGATACGCTTTCTGGCGGAGACGACATCGACCTTCTGCAATATGTAGGCTCTTCTTCCGGTGTTACTGTTGATCTCAATGAAGACGGATTCGGTTATCAATCTGCCATCGGTGGTGATGCTGCGGGCGATGTGATCTCCGGATTTGAAGAAGTACTTGGATCGGCACATGCAGACATGCTGACCGGTAACACTGGAGATAACAATCTAACCGGCGGTGCTGGCACTGACTCGCTCTCGGGTGGTGAAGGGAACGATAGCCTTCGTGGTGGTACCGGTGCGGATACGCTTGATGGTGGAAACGGTGCCGACTGGGTTCAGTACATCGGCTCGTCCTCTGCTGTGACCGTTGATCTCAACGCGGATGGCTTTGGTTTCCAGTCTGCTTCTGGTGGCGACGCCACAGGTGATGTGATTTCCGGGTTTGAAAGAGTGCGGGGATCGGATCATGCAGATACGCTGACAGGGGATGCCTCTAGCAACACCCTGTTGGGAGGTGCCGGCAACGATACGCTGACCGGTGGTGAAGGGAACGATACCCTGCGTGGCGGTGCGGATGCGGACACGTTTGTCTTCAGCTCTGGCGACGGAAATGACCTTATGGACGGCGAAGACGGTCTGGATACGGTGCAATACATCGGGTTCGACAGCACCGACTTCCAGATTGTCGATCTGGCTGGCGCGGACTGGACTGTGACCGAAATCGCAACCGGTGATGTGGACACGCTGGTCAGTATCGAAACCTTGGTGTTCGATAACACGTCGCTGTTTGTGCTTTAATTTGGATGAGTGGGGCGGCCTTAAATGAACTGGCTGTCCCACATATATGCTGCCCCTAAAACCTGCGATCTGTGAAGCATCGGTGCCAGAGGCGTTGGTGCTTGTATCCTGTTCGCCAATGCGGGGCGCAATTCTGATTCCCCAGAGCTGCTAGTTCGCGCCAAAAGTCGTGATTTCCGTTGCAAAACGCCATTTTGTCGGCGGGCATCGTCTTCCCTAAACCTGTTCGACTTGCCTGTGTTTCCAGCGTGTGACGCGGATTTGTATGCGGAAAACCAATACCTTCTGTCCGGACGAGCGGAATAGGGGCCCATTTTGCGGCATTTTAAAAGGTGTGCCTCAAACTAGTCTTTTGTTGACCTAGAGGAAACCTCTGATCAACAATGCTCCTGATTTCTAGATTTTATTAGGTTACGCCATGCTGCCGAATTTGAATCAATACGCGGTTAATGTTGATCGCCTTATTTCCTATCTCGAAGATCACGAGTCCAAACTTGAAAATACCGAGATCGTTCTCGATGCTTTGGGCGATCTTCAGGAAGCCATGGAAGAGGCTGCTGGCGATGCCCGGCGGATCGATTCATTCATCGATGATTTGCGTGGGGTGGCGACCTTTATCAAACTGTTCCCGCCAACCCGGTCGATCGGGTCGTCTTTGGATCGTATTCTGGACAAGGTTGCTGCGCGAACTGAAGATATTGCCGAAGCGCTTGAAAACCATTCACGGGAAATCAGCATCTTCGGAGCTGCGATTGATACGGCGTCAGGTGCCGTCACCGTCTTGCAGCTCAGTGTCGCCAACGATCTTGGAGACGTAAACAGCATTCGGGCCAGCTTGCTGGATCTGCAAGAAGCTGTCAGCGAAGATCCGGCCGGACTTGATCCGCGCACCCAAAGTGCGCTGGCATCGATGGAAGAGCTGATGGGCGAATTGAATACCAGATTCCCCGAAGATGCTCTGGAAGAAATGACCGACGCGGTTGATGCGTTGGATGTGGCGCTTGCGGTGTTTGCGGGTATGGACGTTGTGGTCGGGCAATTCCGCGACGCGATTGATTCCGTGGCGGGAAAACTGGCAGGCATCGGTGATCCTCTGGGTGATATTGTCGATGCGCTTGATCCTCTTCTTTGGGTGCTCGAAAGGGCGGAGGCGGCAATTGATGCTGTCGTCAGCCCCATCCTTGATCCCATTACCGAGGCTTTGGGAATTGACGCACTGCTGGATTCAGTCGATGCCGCGATTGGCGGACTGCTGCCGAACCTCAACCTGCTGAATCCGCTGAACGGTTTGACGCCCGATTTCAATTCGATCTTCGGCGAGTCTCCTGATTTTGAGCAACCGATGATCTCTCTTATCGAGGATATCTATGGTGCAAGGGACGATTTGCCCGGAACAGACCCTACACAGTTTGTTGCCGCGCGCATCTTTGGTGAACGCAGCTACCTTGGTCCGCTTCTGGGCGAAGGGTCAGCTGATCCGGATGTGCTGCTTGGACAGAACGATCTGATATTCTGGCAGAACTTCCTGTCGGGTGACGCAGATGATGATGTGCTGAGTGCCGGGATCGGGTCTGACACGTTGTTGGGCGGGACTGGTGACGATGTTCTTATCAATGCGGGCGGCGATGACAGTCTGGTTGGCGGAGCGAATTTCGATACGCTTTACACACACGCGCCCCTGTCCGAGTTCAGCTTTACAACCGAAACCCTGTTCTATGATGGGGCCGAGCACGACATTTTGCATCTGAACCATCTGGGCGGCTATCTGGGTGGATTGATCCTGAACTTTGGTCAGGACGAAGTTGTCGATGTCGAAAGCTTCGTATTCGGGTTGACCGTGGTGACCTATGACCAACTGGCCACCGCAGTGCGGGTCAATTATGACCAGAGCAATGAGGTGCCGGGCACTGCCGATGATGACCTGATGCTGGGCGGCATACAGGCCGATGTCTATAATGGACGGGGCGGAGATGACATTCTGATCGCAAGTCAGGGGTTTGATACGCTGAACGGCGGAAGCGGCACTGACCTGATCGACTATTCGGCCTTTTCCTCTGGGGTGCGGGTCGCGCTTCGGGGGGCGGATGCCAGCCGTTTGGGGGGAATGTCTGACAGCTTTAATTCGATCGAGAATGTTCTCGGATCAAGCCTGAATGATCTGTTGATCGGGTCCGATGGTGCGAACCGTCTGAATGGCACGCGCGGCGATGACACGCTGGCAGGACTTTCGGGCAACGACATACTTGTGACCGGCCAAGGGGCGGACATTGCGGCCGGTGGCGCCGGAAACGACCTGTTGCAAAGCTTCCATGGCCTTGATCTGTTTCTTGCCGGGCGGGGGGACGATACCTACCGGTTCGGACCCGACCAGAACGCCGGTGATTTGATTTTCTATTCCATGGGCAATCCGGATCTCAGGGGCGGGGTTGCGGCCTCGGCCTTCGCGTCGTTGCTAAACGCGGACCCGACACTGTCATTGCCCTACCGGATTTCGGTGAACACGGTTGATCCCGATTTGGCGCGGATCCTGAAATACGACAACGCAGGAACTTTGATTGGCACAGACCAAGCCGCAACAATAGGGGCCAACATCGTAGGCACCGAGCGCAACGACACTTTCACGGTCGGCTCTCATTTCGCGCTCTATGCTGGCGGTTTGGGGCATGACAGCTTTGTGGGTCTGGCCGACAACCTGCGCGACCGGATCGTCGATGACGAGGTTGTCCCCCTCGGTCTTCGGGCCTTTGGGGGTGAAGGCTCGGACAGGTTTACCAGCTACACCATGGAGGAAAACTTTGTCGGTGGGGCGGGCAATGACCGTTACATCTATGTCGAGGATGACACCGCAACAGATGCGATGCGACAGACGTTTGACGACCGCCAGACATCGTATTTCTTTGGCGGGGCGGCTCCGACGGATTTCGGTCAGATCGATGAAACGGTTGATCCAGACACCGGGCTGCCGGTCTTTACGCCGCGGGAACTGGGCAGTTTCGATCCGGATGCACTGGTCGATAGTGGTCTTGATACTTTGGATTTGTCCGCAGGCGAACGGTATTGGTTGATCGACGTTGAAAACGGCCTTGTCACCTCTCGTGATTTCATCGGGCGGGATGGCGTTTCGGCCTTTGGCAACGTTGACAATGAACTTCGCTTCTACGGTGTCGAGGTGTTCCTTGGCGGTGATCTGAATGACTGGCTGGTGCATGGCGACAGCAACATCACCTTCTGGGCCGGTGCGGGGCGGGATACCATCTTGCCGGGTGTTGGCGGCGGGACGGGGAACCTTCGGGCCTATGGCGGTCAAGATGACGACTATTTCAACAGCGGCCTTGGATTGGACAGCCTGTATGGGGATGAAGGCGACGACTTTCTTCGCAACAATGGCAACACATCCCAAACACCGGGGGCCTTTGAGGTGCTCGAAGGGGGCACCGGTAATGATTTCCTGACTGTTGGCAGCAACGGTCGGGTCTATTCCGGCGCGCTGACCAATTTCGACGGCGGCGAAGGGCAGGACTGGGCCGAATTCTATCTCGACACTGGCCAGCGTTTCTCGATCAATCTGGGCGGCACAGGGTATACGATTGACGGCATTGGGGCCGGATTTACCGGTATCGAGGGCATCATCGTTCATGGTGCCAATGCAGAGGTCAACGGCACAATTGGCTCGGATGCGATCCAGACGGGCGAAGGGAATGACCAGATCAACGGTTACACCGGCGATGATATCATTTCCAGCGGAGGCGGCGACGATACGCTGATGGGTGGGGCGGGGAACGACATTCTTGCCCCCGGATTCGGGAATGCAACGGTTGACGGTGGCGCCGGAGAAGACGCGCTGGAATTACATGGCCGGTTTGATTATCGCGACGGACAGGGCGTGTCTTTCCGCGACACAGATACGCGCAATATCGGCTGGTCGATCAATCTTGCAAGTGGCGAGATCGTCTCAAATGGGGGTGACAGGGTCACCTTCTCGGGCATCGAACGTTTCGAAGGGGGCTGGGGGGACGACACGATCCTTGGCACCGCTGAAGGTGACTATCTGAGTGGGCACGGACGCAACGACTCTGTCGATGGCGGACTTGGGGCTGACACCTTGCTGGGGGGGGATGGCAACGACACTGTCTTTGGCGGCGATGGCGACGACATCATCAATCCGGGCACGGGGTATGACCATGTCTATGGTGGTGCGGGCTATGATGTCTTGCAGCTGGATGCCAACATGGAAGGTGTGATCCTGATGGGGCATATGGGTGTCGCGACTGGGGTGGCCTATGAATCTATCGAGGTTGCACCGGGGGTCGGCATTTTCACAACTACGGCCTATCCCAGCGTCGACCATTTCAGCGGTTTTGAAGAAATCATCCTGACCAAACAGGGCGACTATGCCGAAGGCTCCTCCGGGGCGGACAATATTCAGGGCGTTCTTGGGGATGACACCCTTATCGGGCTGGGCGGCTCGGATACCCTGTCGGGTGGTGGTGGCAATGATCTGCTGATCGGTGGCGGGCCTTTCACCCTGCCAGCCATGGCACATATGGATCAAACCGGTGGCGCCGCAGGCCTTCGAATTGATAATTTCGACGACATGCCCATCGACGCTTTGACCTTTGAAGTGTTGGTGCAGACCGAACCATCGTTCCAGCAATACGCGCTCATGTCCTATGCCGTTTCGAGGTCCACCAATGAGTTTCTGCTGATCACGGATGCAACGGAAACAACGCTTGATATCTGGATCAATAACGAGCTGATCCCGACCGACGTCGCCGTGGCAGATATCTTTGACGGGGATCTTCACAGGTTGTCGGTGACATGGACCGCGTCGTCGGGATGGTTGCAGGTCTTCTTGGACGGCAGCCTTCTGTGGGAGGAATGGAACATTGACGAGGCGCGCACCCCGATCAGTGCGGGTGGCACGCTGATCTTTGGTCAGGATCAGGATGGCAACGCGCCCGGCGGAGGCTTTAGCACGGCGCAGGCGCTTCATGGGGCGATCGGCGATATCCGGATATTCGAAGGCCAGCGCAGCGAAGAGCAGATTGCCGAGAACGCTTTGCTGGATACCGGATCATTGCGTGACGACAGCCGTCTTGTTGCCTCCTGGCAGTTTGATCCGGACGCGCCGGACCAACAGATCAGCCTTGGCGATCCTTTGACCACCTTTGGCACGGTCTCAGTCGAGGAATTGTCAGATCGGGCCGGTCAGGATACCAGCGACCTGTTGATGGGCGGCGATGGCGCCGACACGCTTATTGGCGGGGCTGATAACGACACCCTTATCGGGGGCGACAGCGAAGACGACCTGCGCGACGAGATCTATGGCGGCACCGGCAACGACAACATCGACGGCGGCTATGGCAATGACGAATTGCGCGGCGATGCGGGCAACGACACCATCGCGGGCGGCTTTGGCGCCGATACCGTTATCGGTGGCAGGGGCAATGACACGCTCACCGGCAGTGCCTTCTCGGATCAGGTCTTTGGGGGAGACGGCAGTGATTTCGTCAACGGCGGGTTTGGCCATGACCTCGTGAATGGCGGTGCGGGTGCGGACAGGTTCTTCCATATCGGTGTCGCAGACCACGGGTCGGACTGGATACAGGATTATGATGCCGCAGAAGGTGATGTGCTGCACTTTGGCATTAACTCGGCCACGCGCAGCCAATTCCAGATCAACACGACCCATACCGCCACTGCAGCCGGAGAGCGGTCAGGCAACGATAGCATCGAAGAGGCTTTCGTGATCTATCGCCCAACGGGCCAGATCATGTGGGCCTTGGTGGATGGCGATGGACAGTCTTCGATCAACCTGCGGATCGGTTCCGAGGTTTATGACCTGCTGGCATAGCCTTTGGGCGTGATCCTCCCACGATCCTTTACAGTGCTCCAAACCGGCATTGGGGCACTAACGTGTGGGGCTGCAAGGGCCGGGCGGCGTAATCCTTGCGCGCCCTGCATGGGCCCGCCGGGAAAGCACGCACGCTTCAAATCGTTACCATCCTTGATGATCACCTCAAATTCCTTACAGTCGTGCTTGCAATGATGCCTGAAGCAAAGGAAAACCAATGACCAAACTTACCGGCGAATGTCTCTGTGGTGCTGTCTCGTTCGAAGCTGATGGTGAGGTTCCTGTTATGGCGAATTGCCATTGCACCGCTTGCCGCCAATCGACTGGCAGTGCCTTTGCAACTTTGATGTTTATGAAAGAGGGTGACGTCAAAATCACAGGCACACCCAAAACATTCCAGCACAACTCGGACGCTGGGTCGGTGATGACCAAACATTTCTGCGACAAGTGTGGCACGCCGCTGTTCACGCAGAATTCGACACGTGAAGGCATGCTTGGCCTGCGTGCGGGCGTTATTCATGAGCAAGAAGAGTTCGCCCCGAAGGTGAATGTTTACGTATCCAGCAAGATGAAAGCGACGCTTCTGGACGATGCCCTTCCTGCCTTCGAGAAGATGCCAGGCTAAACAATCCTTGCCTCTGGAAACGCAGTTTTCCGGAGGCAAGATCCCGATTGAAAGCGGGCCAGACGAAGGTGAATGTTAGGGCCATCCAAGACCCGGGGCCCGTTGTCTGTTCGGTCCTGCGAAACGCATCTGACAGGTCTATTTAGGGCAAGGTCCGCACTTATGTGCTTTCACATATCTTCCAGACGCATTAGGCATCCCTATCTTCGCTAGTCTGGAAAAATCATGGCGCTCAAAGCCACTATATACAAAGTTGAACTCTCCGTTTCGGATATGGATCGCCACTATTACGAAACGCACAAGCTGACTGTTGCCAAACACCCTTCGGAAACGGATGAGCGGTTGATGGTGCGCATTCTGGCTTTTGCCCTGAACGCACACGACCAATTGGAAATGACGCGTGGCATCTCGACGGATGACGAACCCGACATTTGGCAGAAAAGCCTGAGCGGCGAACTTGAGCTGTGGGTCGCGCTTGGGCTTCCGGGTGAAAAGGTCATTCGCCAGTCCTGTGGCAAGGCAAACGATGTGATCATCTATAGCTACGGTGGCAGAACGGCAGAGATGTGGTGGGAGAAGATTAAAAACAGCACCACACGGTTTGACAATCTCCAGGTTACAAACCTGTCAGAGACTGACACCAAGGAACTCGAGAAACTCGCAAGCCGTTCGATGAAGATACAGGTTAACATTCAGGACGGCGAGGTGATGGTCAGCGTCGGTGACAGCATCGTTTACGTAACACCTGTGACGTGGAAAAAGGCGGATCACTGATCACACCCTTCTCGCGAAATGAGCGAGGGTAAAAGCCAGGACAATGGCCGCACCTTTCGATTTCCGTTAATCGGCGGAAAGGATGTGTTTCGAGATACTTGGGATTGATCTCATCCCCAAAACGAACGTCATCTGTGGCAAACAAGAGGACCAAAGTCTCGACTTCTGCCTTTTTGCGGTCATCCGCATCTTCTGATGGTTTGGAATGATGCATGAAGATCGACAGTTGTAGGTTCAAAACTTCCAACAACCAATCAGAGTTCACCACGCCAATGAACTCTGTCGGCTCTATTTTCAAGTGAATTCCAAACTCTCAAATAGCATCAAGACGGAATGGTTTTTGAACAGACAGAGCATGTCGGGAAAAAGCAATTGAATTTGTGAAAGATCGGGCGCTGGCGAGGATAAATTAAGCGCTAAGAAGTGTTGCGAGTTTCCGAGCCTTAAAGCGGGGAATTTCCTGCCTGGGCGATCGGAAAAATGGGCAAAAACAATTGACTCCCCCAATGGATTAAAACCAATCTAAAATGATTGGGTATTCTTGCGCCCTGTTTATGCTAGCTCATAAGAAATTTTTCAGTACGGCTCGTCCTTCGGAGGCACATCATGGCGAACATCAACGGATCGGCAAACCCGGACATCCTCAACGGTACGTCCTCGGCAGACAGCATTGTTGGCGGCGACGGAGATGATCAGCTGAACGGACAGGCCGGTGCCGATACCCTATTGGGCGGCGCGGATCACGATCTGCTGTCCGGTGGGTCCGATGATGATAGCCTTGTAGGTGGCACAGGCGATGACACGCTTGCCGGTGGGGTGGGTGTTGATACGCTGACCGGTGGCGTGGGCGAGGACGTGTTTCGCGACCGGCCCGATGATCTTGACGGGGATCGCATAACCGATTTTGGCGTTGAAGACGTTATCGAAGTGTCCGGCAGCTTTCTGTTTGATGACAGCTTTCAGAGTTCGGTCTCTGGTGGGGATACCCTGCTTGAAATCAACACCGATGAAACTCCCGGATACGATATCACGCTGACGCTGAGCGGTACGTTTTCTGGCGGGTACTTTGCCGCGCTCGCAGGGACAACTTCGAGCGATATCGTTTACATCGCGGCACCCGGTGGCACGGCGACCACAGGCGATGACATACTTGATGGCTCGACCCTCGCGGATACGCTGGACGGCGGCGACGGGCGTGACCGTCTAATCGGGGCGGCTGGCAATGACGATTTGGCTGGGGGCGCAGGCAACGATTCAATCTATGCCGGTCTCGGCAACGACACGGTTTCAGGTGGCACCGGCAATGACTGGCTCGTCGGGGACGCGGGTCAGGACAGCATCGATGGCGTGTCCGGCAGAAACAATCTTTATGGCGGGTCCGGCAATGACTCTCTGGATGTTGGCACTGGCACCGGAAACTTTGCCGATGGGGGATCGGGCGCAGATCTTCTGACCTCTCAAGGCGGAAATGATGTACTGCGGGGCGGCGCAGATAACGACACGTTGTATGGCAACGCAGGCTCGGATAACCTCTATGGTGATGCCGGTGCCGATACCATGTCCGGTGGTCTGGGCAATGACTATCTGGATGGCGGATCCAGCAATGACACGCTTTCCGGCGGCGATGGCAATGACAACCTCTATGGGGGGCAGGATGACGATGCGCTTTATGGCGATGCCGGTTTTGACTACCTGAGTGGTGGGTCAGGGCAGGACACGCTTGAAGGGGATGTCGGCAATGACACGCTTTCCGGCGGTGCGGGCGATGACCTTCTGGAAGGGGGCGCGGAAAATGATGTGCTCTATGGGGACGGCAATAACGACACCTTGCTCGGACAGGATGGCAACGACGAACTAAGCGGCGGGATTGATGCAGACAGTCTTGATGGGGGTACCGGAGACGATATTCTAAGTGGTGGTCAAGACAGCGATACGCTGACCGGTGGTTCGGGTGCTGATGTTTTTGTCGACACGGCCATAAATATTGACAGCGACCGGATTACAGATTTCGAACTCACCACCGCAGCGGCAGATGGCGACGCGATCACGGTAAGCAATCGCCGCTTTGATGACGGGCACCTGACCGTTAGCTATGCCGGTGGCGATACCGTTCTGACGATGGATACGGATCGCGACGGGGTTGCCGATACGGTGTTGACCCTGTCCGGCGTGATTAATGCGGATTTCCTGACACAGACAAACGGATCAAGCACCACAATCCGTGCCTATCCCACGGCCGGACTAGGCAGCTCCGGCACGCCCGTGCGTGGCACGATCGTTGATGTTTCAACCGCAAACTCCGTCGCCGCTGGTAGCGCGACAACGATCCTTGGCAATGCGGGGGATGACACGCTAACGGGGGATGCATCCACCCGGTCAATTATGGCGGGCCTTGGCAATGACGAAGTGCAGGGCGGCACCGGTGGAGAAACCATCTCTGGGGATCACGGGGTTGATACGCTTTATGGCAATGCCGGCAATGACGTCATCTTTGGCGGAGACGACGACGACAGCATTTTTGGTGGCGACGGCCAAGACAGCTTGCTCGGAGACCGCGGAGACGACTTTATCAGCGGTGGCGCGGCCAGCGACACGATTTCGGGCAATGATGGGGCCGACAGCATTCTTGGCGGTGCAGGGAACGATGAACTGTCTGGAGATGCCGGAAATGACACCATCGAAGGCGGCACCGGTACTGATTACATCTATAGCGGCGCTGATCAGGATCTGATCCGCGGTGGAGATCAGAACGACCAGTTGTATGGCAGCAGTGGCAATGACACGCTGTATGGTGACGCGGGTGAGGACTATATCTCTGGTGATGCGGACGACGACAGCCTGTTTGGCGGGCTTGGCGGCGATACGCTGAATGGCAGCAATGGCGACGATAACCTGCATGGCGAGGCTGGTTTTGACCGGCTGGATGGCGGCAATGGAAATGACGCGCTGGACGGCGGTGACGACAACGATATCCTCAACGGCGGATTTGATGTCGATACGCTGACGGGCGGTGCGGGTGATGACCTTTTCGAGGGGCGCGATTACCATCTGAACGGGGATGTGATCACTGACTTCGCCGCCGGAGACCGTATACGCGTTACTCGTGAAAGCTTCTTTAGTGCCGACGTGACGATCACCGTTGCAGGGGGCAATACGGACTTTGCGATTGATACTGACCAGAACCTCAGTGACGATCTCTTTTTCACCCTTCAGGGTGTCTACACTCCGACCGATTTCCAACTGATCACGGCGGCAGATTTCACCGAAATCTTCCTGCCTTCGCTCGCGGGCGGTGTCTGGGTCGGAACCGAGGGGTCCGACATCCATGTAGGCTCTGTGGGCAACGATAGTCTTGAAGGGCTTGGCGGGAATGACCAGCTGACCGCGCTTGGTGGCAATGACATCATTGATGCGGGCGAAGGCGACGACGACGTCTTTGGCGGAGATGGCCGTGACCAGATCAGCGGCGCGGGGGGCGACGACTTCCTGCGTGGGGATGCCGATGCAGACACCATTCTTGGCGGAACCGGAGATGATGAAATCTACGGGGATGCGGGCAATGATCTGATTTCCGGCGGGGCCGACAACGATAGCGTTTATGGCGGGATCGGAGAGGACCTGATCAGCGGCGACAGCGGTAATGACAGCCTCTATGGAGAAGACGGGTTCGATACCATTTCCGGTGGAGACGGGACCGACGAAATCACGGGTGACGGTGGCAACGATGACCTGAGTGGTGGCGCCGGCAACGACTATATCTATGCGGGAGCAGATCAGGACACGGTTTCTGGCGGCGACGGTAATGACCAGCTTTATGGCGGCACGGGCAATGATGTTGTGCGCGGTGATGCCGGAGACGACTGGATCAGCGGCGACAGCGGCGACGATATTCTTGAGGGCGGCGCCGGAAATGACACGCTTAACGGATCAAACGAAAGCGACTTCCTTGATGGCGGCGCGGATGATGACAGCCTCTTGGGGGGGAATGCCAGTGATACGCTCTTGGGGGGCGATGGCGATGATACGCTTGCTGGAGGCAATGAAACCGATACGATGACCGGCGGCGCTGGCGCTGACCAGTTCGTTGGGCGTTCTTATGAACTGGATGGCGACCGGATCGAGGATTTCACAGGCGGTGAAGATCGCATTCTTGTGACACGTTCGCGGTTTACGGATGTGGATATTTCTACGATCGAACTGAACGGTGATACCCTCTTGCGGGTGGATCAGGACGGCGACGGGACCGTTGACCTGACGCTGACGCTGGCGGGAACAGGTTACACTGGTACTTGGATTGCCCAATCCCATGAACACTCTTCCACAGGGACTACGATCCGTTTGGAATCCACGTCCGGAGTTGGCCCGTTTGCAGGCACATTGGATGACGATGACATTGTGGGAACGTCGGTTTCAGATTTGCTCGAAGGGCAAGACGGCTCTGATACAATCTCCGGCGCGGCAGGCAATGATTTCCTGAGCGGCGGCACGGGACAAGACTTTCTTTATGGTGGCGCAGATGCCGATACGTTGCTCGGTGGGGATGACGACGATGTTCTGACCGGCGGAATTGGTGCGGATCTCTTGAACGGCCAGTTGGGGGACGATCAGGTTCACGGTGATGAAGGAAACGATACCCTCACCGGTGGCGAAGGGCGCGACTCCCTCTATGGGGACGACGGTGAAGACGACCTTCGTGGTGACGGCGGCGATGATACGCTCTCGGGTGGTACCGGCGATGACATTCTGTCTGGTGGCGCGGGAAGCGACGAGTTGGACGGTGGGGCCGGCAATGACCTGCTGCAGGGCGGAACCGACGCCGATTATCTGTACGGCGGTGCAGACGAGGATACGCTCGAAGGCGGCGATGCCAATGATCAGCTTTATGGCGGCTCTGAGAACGATGTTCTTTATGGCGAGGGTGGCGAAGACTATCTCTCGGGCGATTCAGGAGATGACCTGCTCTATGGAGGGGCAGACGCTGACACACTCAGCGGGGGCAATGAGGACGACACGCTGTTTGGCGAAGCCGGTGAAGATTCACTTAGTGGTGGCAATGGCGATGACAGTCTGGACGGTGGGGTAGAGGACGACACCCTTTCCGGTGAAAACGGGCTGGATACACTGACCGGTGGCGCAGGTGATAACCTCTTTACCGGGCGCGACTATCACCATGATGGCGATGTCATTACGGATTTCGACCTTGGGGACCGTATCCGCGTCACCAGTGAAACGTTTGGTGAAACCGATCTGGTCATTTCGGATGACGGGGTGAACACAACCCTCGGAATAGATGTCGACGGCAACAGCACGACCGATGTCACCCTAACCCTAAACGGCGTGTTTACAGAAACCTTTGCAACGATCAGCACCGGAAGCTTTACCGAAATCCTGTTGGTCGGAAGTGCGGGCGGCGTGATCAACGGCACCAGCGGGGCCGACAACCTCAGCGGCTCAAATGGCGCTGACGTGATTTCTGGCTTCGAAGGCAATGATGAAATTATCGCGCTGGACGGCAATGATGCCGTGAGCGCGGATGAAGGCAATGACACGGTCAACGCCGGCGGCGGAGACGACGTTGTTGGCGGTGGTGATGACAATGACACCATCAATGGCGGCGATGGTAATGACGCGCTGAGCGGTGATGCTGGAAACGACCGTGTTCTTGGCGATGCCGGGGACGATACGGTGACCGGCGGCGCTGGGCGTGACACGCTTTACGGGGGCGCCGATCATGACAGTCTTGAGGGCAATGACGGTGATGACTCGCTTTATGGCGACGATGGTAATGACACGCTGTTGGGCGGACAGGGCAGTGATGATCTGGTTGGCGGCGACGGTGCCGACTTTATGCAAGGTGATGCCGAATCTGATTACCTTTATGGGGGCGATCAGCAGGACACGTTGTATGGCGGTGAAGGCAATGACCAACTCTACGGCGGGACTGATAACGACACGCTGTTTGGGGGCTTGGGCAATGATTACGTCAGCGGCGACTCTGGCGACGACAGCCTTCAAGGCGAAGAGGGCAACGACACCCTGAGCGGTGGTAATGAAAACGATACGCTCGACGGCGGCATTGGCGACGATAGCCTAACAGGTGGAAACGATGATGACCTTTTGCTGGGTGGAGATGGCAATGACACCTTGGATGGGGGCAACGGCATTGATACGCTCACGGGCGGTGATGGCAGCGATGTTTTCCAGGGGCGCTATTATCAACTCGAAGGCGATCTGATTACGGATTTCACAGATCAGGACCGGATCGTGGTGACCCGCGAACGGTTTACCGATGTGGATATCTATGCGACGTCCACGGTTGAGGGAAACACCCTAATCAGTGTTGACCTGAACGGGGATGGTGACACATCCGACAACACTGATTTCAGCATCACGCTTCAAGGCACGTTCACAGGCACCTGGGCCGCGACCGAGGCCACGTCCGGCGTTGGCGGAACCGACATCGTTCTGGTACCGGTGTCTGCGAGTGTTTCAGCACCCACCACCACCGACGCGGACGAGATCGCTGGTACGGCTGGTGATGATACAATTCTTGGCGATGTCGGGGACGATACCCTGATCGGGCTTGGTGGTGACGACAGCCTGACTGGTGGCACCGAGAATGATTTTGTCTTTGGCGGACGTGGCGACGACACCCTAACCGGTAACGATGGTAATGACTTGCTGACGGGGGATGCGGGCAATGACAGTCTTGTCGGCGGCTTTGGCAATGACACGCTTAGCGGTGACGAAGGGCTTGATACGCTCGAAGGGGGCTTTGGCAACGACACCCTCAGCGGCGGAGAGAACAACGACCTCTTGCTGGGAGGTGAAGGCAACGACTCGCTGAACGCAGGGGCGGGCAATGATACACTGGACGGCGGGATCGAGTCAGACGACCTTGATGGTGGCGATGGCAACGATCTGCTCGATGGCGGCAATGGAGCTGACTATCTCTATGGTGCGGCTGGTGATGACACGCTGGAAGGCGGCATCGACAATGACCAGCTTTATGGCGGTCAAGATAACGATGTTCTGCGCGGTGAGCAGGGCGACGACTATGTCAGCGGAGACTCGGGAAATGATAGTCTCAACGGCGGTGACGGAAACGACCGGCTGAGTGGCGGAAACGAAAGCGATACGCTGCGCGGAGACGCCGGTTATGACACCCTCAGCGGCGGCAATGACAACGATGTGTTGTTTGGCGGAGACGGTCAGGACCGGCTTGAAGGGGGCAATGGCGAAGACAGCATGGCGGGTGGTGCTGGCGACGATACCTTCTTTGGCCGCTACTACGAACTACATGGTGATGTTATCACCGATTTTGCGATCGGGGACCGGATCACTGTCTCGCGCGAACGCTTCTCGGATGTGGATATCCACACCAGCTTTGATGGCACCAACACAGTTTTGACCGTGGACACCAACGGCAATGGTGTGCTTAACGATAACGTTGATTTCTCGCTTACGATTACCGGACAGGTCATCGGCACGTTTGCCGCGATGTATAGCGCCACTGAAATTCAGGCGACCGACATCTATCTGACAAACGGGGCATTTGGATCGTCTACGCTGAACCCTGATTTCTTTGGCGGAAGCGCGGGCGATGACACGCTTGACGGTGGGGTGGGCGACGACACCATCCTTGGACTGGACGGCGATGACAGCCTGCTTGGTAGCACAGAGGATGACCATCTGTATGGCGGACGCGGCAATGATACCATCGGGCTTGGCGATGGAGATGATCTTGCCACGGGCGATGTCGGTGACGATGAGATCACGGGCGGGTTCGGATCTGATACCATCTATGGGGATGCCGGGAACGATCTGCTCTCTGGTGAAGCCGGTGCAGATACGCTCTATGGTGACGGCGGAAACGATACCCTGTCTGGTGGCGCGCTTAACGATAGGTTGCTAGGCGGCGACGGGGATGACCTGTTGAATGGCGGTGACGGCAGCGATGATCTGGAAGGTGGGGACGGCCGTGACACGTTGCGCGGCGATGCCGGTGCAGATTACCTTTACAGTGCGGATGGTGACGACAGTCTGGAAGGCGGATCAGGAAATGATCAGCTTTATGCCGGTTCCGGCACTGACACTCTGCGTGGCGGTCTTGGCGACGACTACATGTCCGGTGGCGCAGGCACCGATTATGCCATCTACGCCGGAAATTCGACCGAGTATACGATTTCACTCGGGTCTTCGGGCTCCAGCACGATTGAGCACACCGGCGGGACGACGCTGAACGGGTTGGATACGCTGTCTCAGGTGGAACGCGTGATCTTTGACGACACCACCATTGTGATGTTCAACGATGCGCCCACCTTGCTTGATACGATTGACACCCAAAGCTGGCGCGAAGGTCTCAGCTATACGCTGGATGTGTCCTCTCTGTTTGAAGATGTGGACGAGATTACCTACTCGGCAACCCTGTCGGATTCGTCTGCGTTGCCTGCGTGGCTCAACTTCGATGCTTCCACACAACAGTTCAGTGCAGATCTGACTGGTGTGGCCGCAGGCTGGTACGGGGTTACACTGACCGCGACAGATGCGCTGGGCGATGCCAATTCGACGACCTTCTATATCAACCTCTCGGCCAGCACCGTAAACGGGAATGCAAACAACAACACGCTCTATGGCAGTTCTTTGTTTGACCAGATCTATGGCTTTGAAGGCAATGATACGCTTCTGGCCGGCGACGGAGATGACAGCCTGTTTGGTGGGGCCGGCGCGGACCGTATCGATGGCCAGGGCGGCAATGACACGATGAGTGGCGGCACCGGACAGGATGTGTTTGTGCTTAGTGCAGGCATGGGCGATGATCGGATCGACGATTTCGAACTGGGTGTGGATTTCCTTGATGCCAGCACGGTGACGGTGGCAGGGCAATCAGAAGACGGCGCAGGCAACCGTGTCGTGACACTGGATGACGGGTCCACGGTGACCTTGGTTGGGGTGTCGTTGACAGGGGGCGCGACCCCAAGTGTCACCGTAAACGGTTCTGAAATCGAGGATGCTACGCTAACCGCAACAGTGTCGGGCGCGCGCGATATCTTTGGTCAATTGCCCAGCACAACAACCTATCAATGGTTGCGTGATGGTGCAGAAATTGAAGGGGCAACCTCGGCAACCTTCCAGTTGGGCGATGATGATGTCGGAACGCAGATTTCAGTGCGTGTCGAGGTTGACGGAAACAGCGCAACCAGTAGCGAAACCTCTGCAATTGTGAACGTAAACGACGCTCCAGCGGGCGGCGTGACCGTAACAGGCTCCGCGACCGAGGATCAGACCCTGACGGCAAACACCGCGTCTTTGACTGACGAAGACGGGCTTGGTGGGTTGAGCTATCAGTGGCTGCGCGATGGCGCTGCGATCTCAGGCGCAAATGGCAACAGCTATCAGCTGACCCAGGCAGACGTGGGCGCGGCAATCCGCGTTCAGGTGTCCTATACCGATGGCTTCGGCATGGCCGAACAGGTCACCAGCGCTGCGACCTCTGCCGTGCAGAATGTGAACGACGCTCCAGCGGGTGGCGTGACCGTAACAGGCACGGCAACCGAGGATCAGACCCTGACGGCCAACACCGCGTCTTTGACTGACGAAGACGGGCTTGGTGGGTTGAGCTATCAGTGGCTGCGCGATGGCGCTGCGATCTCAGGCGCAAATGGCAACAGCTATCAGCTGACCCAGGCAGACGTGGGCGCGGCAATCCGCGTTCAGGTGTCCTATACCGATGGCTTCGGCATGGCCGAACAGGTCACCAGCGCTGCGACCTCTGCCGTGCAGAATGTGAACGACGCTCCAGCGGGTGGCGTGACCGTAACAGGCACGGCAACCGAGGATCAGACCCTGACGGCCAACACCGCGTCTTTGACTGACGAAGACGGGCTTGGTGGGTTGAGCTATCAGTGGCTGCGCGATGGCGCTGCGATCTCAGGCGCAAATGGCAACAGCTATCAGCTGACCCAGGCAGACGTGGGCGCGGCAATCCGCGTTCAGGTGTCCTATACCGATGGCTTCGGCATGGCCGAACAGGTCACCAGCGCTGCGACCTCTGCCGTGCAGAATGTGAACGACGCTCCAGCGGGTGGCGTGACCGTAACAGGCACGGCAACCGAGGATCAGACCCTGACGGCCAACACCACATCTTTGACCGACGAAGACGGGCTTGGTGGCTTGAGCTATCAGTGGTTGCGTAACGGCGCTGCGATATCTGGTGAAACCGGCAACAGCTATCAGCTGAATCAGGCCGACGTCGGTGCGGCAATCCGCGTTCAGGTGTCCTATACCGATGGCTTTGGTATGGCCGAGCAGGTCACGAGTGCTGCGACCTCTGCGGTGCAGAACGTGAACGACGCCCCAACCGGCAATCTGGTCATGACGGGCCTCGCGGTCTCTGGCAATACGTTGACGATAAACGCCGGTGCCGTTCAGGATGCGGACGGGCTTGGTGCGTTCAGCTATCAGTGGTTGCGTGACGGCAGTGCCATTGGCGGCGCAAACAGCACGCAATACACGCTGGTCAATCAGGACGTCGGCGCGCAGATCTCTGCTCAGGTCACCTACACGGACCAACAAGGCACCTTTGAAACCGTGGCTGGCCCGGACTCGGCCGCAGTGTTGTCCGGCGCCCTGAACCTAATTGGCACGGCGGGCGCCGATGTTCTGAACGGTGCAGGCGGGGATGACACCCTGAGTGGGCTTTCGGGTAATGACACGCTGCGCGGAAACGATGGCGATGACCAGATCGACGGCGGCGACGGTGTTGATGTTCTTGTTGGGGGCGCTGGCAACGATACTTTGGTTGGCGGCACCAGCACGGACGATCTGCGCGACGTGATCTATGCGGGGGCTGGCAATGACCGTGTTGACGGTGGTTACGGCAACGATGAGTTGCGCGGTGATGCGGGCAACGACACGATTGCCGGTGGCTTTGGGGCTGATACGGTGATCGGCGGCACGGGTCATGACACGCTCACGGGATCGGCCTTTGCGGATCAGATGTTTGGCGGCGACGGCGACGATTTCGTCAATGGCGGCTTTGGACACGACCTGTTGAACGGCGGTGCAGGCGCGGACCGGTTCTATCACATCGGTGTGTTTGATCACGGATCTGACTGGGTGCAGGATTACGATGCGGCCGATGGCGACATCCTCCACTTTGGCAACGGCAGTGCAACCGCCAGCCAGTTCCAGGTCAACACAACGCACACTGCCACGGCAGCTGGGGAACGCTCTGGTGACGACAACGTTGAAGAGGCCTTTGTGATCTATCGTCCAACGGGCCAGATCATGTGGGCGCTCGTGGATGGCGGCGGACAGTCGTCGATCAACTTGCAGATCGGGCAAAACGTGTTTGATCTGTTGCTCTGAGACCGAATTTAAACCAACGATAGAAGCCCGCTTCTCGTCAGCGGGCTTCTATCGTCACACACCTACGGCGCGTTGCTTTTTGTGCCCTTTTTGCGACTTCTTTTGCTCTGAAAAACAGAAGCTAAGGCAAGATCTTTGCAGTAAGAATTACGCCTTTCAGGGGGCAAAGCACAAAATGCCTTTGATCAATATCAGTTCCGTGTTGAGCTAAGTGAATAGTCAATTCTTATTTCGAATCGTTTGTAGCATTTCAGGAGGATAGAATTATGGCCCTTTTTCAGGACACCATCGGTTTAGACGACGAGATTATCGGAACATCTGACGCTGACTCTATTCTTGCGGGCGATGGAAACGATACGATTGATGCAGGTCTCGGTGCGGACACCATAGAAGCGGGCGACGGCGACGACTATGTCGAAGGGGGGCAAGGCGACGATTCAATTTTTGGAAACTCTCTTGCAGAAGATGGCTTAGATGACATTTCTCTGGATGGTCGCGATACCATTTTTGGGGGCGATGGTGACGACACAATCTGGGGCAACCAAGATAACGACCTCATTTATGGCGGTGACGGAGATGACTATCTGCTCGGTGGAAGGCATAACGATACGCTGATAGGCGGGCAGGGGGATGACACCCTGTTTGGCAACGAAGGTGATGATGTCTTTCAAGTGGATTACGAAAGCGTCGGATCCGGCGAAAGCTATGAGGGTGGTGACGGAACCGACACGCTCTATCTGAATGGCGCGACCGCCTTTACAAGCCTGACCCTTGATGCTGCTGCCAGCGTCGAAGTGATCGACAACGAGCAAGGATTTGGTCTGGAAGGCAGTTCCGGCGATGATGTGTTTGACCTGAGCGGCGTGACGTCGATGGTTGATCTGCCTTTAATCAATCTGAACGGCGGCAACGACACGTTCCTTGGCGGCGTGCTGAATGAATCTGTTTCCGGGGGCGACGGCAACGATACACTGAACGGGGCAGATGGAGATGACACGCTTGTCGGCGGTGTCGGAGATGACAGCCTGATCGGCGGCGCGGGCGACGATGTCTTTCAGGTCGACGAAGATGAGGTCGGGCCCGGCGAAAGCTATGAGGGTGGTGACGGAACCGACACGCTCTATCTGAATGGCGCGACCGCCTTTACAAGCCTGACCCTTGATGCTGCTGCCAGCGTCGAAGTGATCGACAACGAGCAAGGATTTGGTCTGGAAGGCAGTTCCGGCGATGATGTGTTTGACCTGAGCGGCGTGACGGTGGGGGTCGATCTGCCCTCGATCAGCTTGAACGGCGGCAATGATACGTTCCTTGGCGGCGTGCTGAATGAATCTGTTTTCGGGGGCGACGGCAACGAAACGCTGAACGGGGCAGATGGAGATGACCTGCTTGTTGGCGGTGCCGGAGATGACAGCCTGATCGGTGGTGCGGGCGACGATGTCTTTCAGGTCGACGAAGATGAGGTCGGGCCCGGCGAAAGCTATGAGGGTGGTGACGGAACCGACACGCTCTATCTGAATGGCGCGACCGCCTTTACAAGCCTGACCCTTGATGCTGCTGCCAGCGTCGAAGTGATCGACAACGAGCAAGGATTTGGTCTGGAAGGCAGTTCCGGCGATGATGTGTTTGACCTGAGCGGCGTGACGGTGGGGGTCGATCTGCCCTCGATCAGCTTGAACGGCGGCAATGACACGTTCCTTGGGGGCGTGCTGGATGAAACTGTTTTCGGGGGCGACGGCAACGATACGCTGAACGGGGCAGATGGAAATGACCTGCTTGTTGGCGGTGCCGGAGATGACAGCCTGATCGGCGGCGCGGGGGATGATGTCTTCCAGGTTGACGAAGATGAGGTTGACGCCGGCGAAAGCTACGAAGGTGGTGACGGAACCGACTCGCTTTATTTGAACAGCTACACTGTCTTTTCGAGCCTGACCCTTGATGCTGCCGCCAGCGTCGAAGTGATCGACAACGAGCAAGGATTTGGTCTGGAAGGCAGTTCCGGCGATGATGTGTTCGACTTGAGCGGCGTGACGTCGATGGTTCAACTTTTCCAGATTGACCTGGGGCTTGGGGACGACAGCTTTATCGGAAGTGTCTTGGGCGAAGCCGTCTTTGGTGGCGATGGCGACGACACACTCTTTGGTGGCGGCGGAAATGACACGCTGATCTCTGGTGGTGGCGAGGATAGTTTGGTCGGCGGCGACGGTGATGACGTGCTCCAGATCGACGCGGATGAAATCGGCGCCGGTGCGAGTTTCCAAGGTGGAGAAGGCACTGACGTCATTCGGGTGAGCGATGCCACCGAATTCAGCTCATTGATTTTGGACGCAGAGGCAAGCATCGAGATCATTGAAGACGAAGGTTTCGGTATCTACGGCAGCTTTGGTAACGATGTCTTCGACTTAAGCGGCATCACAAGCATACCATCTTCGATGGGTGTCATGCTTGAGGCCGGCCATGACAGCTTTGTTGGGAGCAGCGTAGATGATCTTGTTTATGGCGGCGACGGCAATGATACGCTGGATGGTGCTGCCGGTGACGACACGCTTGTCGGTGGGGCAGGCGACGACAGCCTGATCGGTGGCGCGGGCGACGATGTCTTCCGGGTCGACGCTATGCATGTAGGCACTGGCGAAAGTTATTCCGGCGGTGACGGGCGAGATACCCTGCTGCTGAACAACGATATCACTTTCGAGGGTCTGGTTCTGAATTCCGCGGCCAGCGTGGAAGTGATTGCCGGAGATTCCCCCTTCAATTTCATGTATGGCACCGGCGGTGACAACGTGTTTGATCTAAGCGGGGTCACCACGCTTACCAATATGTATCAATTCATCCTCGAAGGTGGCGATGACAGCTTTCAGGGCACGGCAGCGGCTGATGTGGTCTTTGGCGGTGCGGGTAACGATACACTGATCGGCGGAGATGGCGCGGACACGTTGATCGGCGGTGTTGGCGAAGACAGCCTTGTTGGCGGCGCAGGCAACGATGTTTTCCAAATTGAAGCAACCGAGTTTGGCGCGGCCCAATTCGTTGAAGGTGGTGAGGGGACCGATACAATTCGGATTTCCGAAGCAACCGAGTTTTCGCACCTTGTTTTGGATGCCGCGACGGGTATCGAAGTCATTCAAGGTGAAGGGTTCGGCATGTACGGCAGTTTCGGGGATGATCTGATCGATTTTACCGGTGTAACGGATGCGTCCGGTCTTTTGGATGTCAAACTTGAAGCCGGCAATGACAGTTTCCTTGGCGGTATATCTGCCGAAGTTGTTTATGGCGGAAATGGCGATGATACGCTTTCTGGCGGCGGAGGGAATGACTCGCTTTATGGTGGGGAAGGTCTGGATGCGGCGGTGTTTGATTTTGACCGTGCAGAAGCCACTATAACCCTTGTGGATGGCGGGGCCGAGGTGATGTCGTCTCTGGGCACGGTTTTCGTGGCTGAAACCACTGAGCAACTCGTCTTCAATGACAACACCGTCGCCTACAGCGAAATATCGTCAGTTGTGGGAACCCATCAAACCGGCACCGAAGATGATGACACCCTGGAAGGCGGTGCAGGTTCGGACACTTTGGAAGGCCAAGGTGGCAGTGACTTGCTGAATGGCAACAATGGAAACGATATCCTCAACGGAGGCGACGGCAACGATACGCTCATTGGTGGCGCAGGCGACGATAGTCTGGTTGGTGGCGAAAGCATGGACGACCTGCGCGACGTTATCTACGGAGGGGAAGGTGACGACATTCTCAATGGCGGCTATGGCAACGACGAGCTGCGCGGTGATGCGGGGAATGACTCGGTTGCAGGAGGCTTTGGCGCAGACACAATCATCGGCGGTACCGGCGACGACACGCTGACGGGCTCCGCTTTCGGAGACCAGATTTTCGGCGGTGACGGTGACGACTTCGTCAATGGCGGCTGGGGCTTTGACCTTGTGAATGGTGGCTCTGGCGCAGACCGGTTCTACCACATTGGCATACTCGACCATGGGTCTGACTGGATTCAGGACTATGACGCCAGCGAAGGGGACGTGCTTCAGTTCGGCATCACCTCTGCGACACCGGACGATTTCCGGGTGAACACAGCTCATACCGCCACGGCGGCAGGCGAACGGTCTGGAGATGATAGCGTCGAAGAGGCCTTTGTTATCTATCGTCCTACCGGCCAGATCATGTGGGCGCTGGTGGATGGAGGTGGGCAGTCGTCGATCAACCTGCAGATTGGCGGCGATGTGTTTGATCTGTTGGCCTAAGTATTTACTACTGTCCGTAAATCGTGTTGACCCTCTTCGTTTCGGGCGTAACTAGTCAATATTAGTTGGCTTTCTGAAAGGAGCCGAAAATGCATAAGCACCGATTTACCTAGTTTATCAAGCACTTTGATTTGCTGGACCCTGCGCAGGTTGAAGAAGCCAGAGCTCGGATTTCCAGTGTTCGCAGAAGGAAGGAAGCACTCGCTCAAATCGAGGGAAGTGGCGCTCGTGAATTTCCCCACTGCGGATGCGCCAAGCGCCAAAAAAATGGGGCAATACACGCACAAATGTGCTGCGTTACCGATGTGGCAGTTGCAGAAGGACCTTCACGGGACGCACTGGCACACGGATTGCGCGCATTCATCGGCTAGGGCTGTTCTTTGATGTGTTGAAGGATCTGCTGGGGACACGCTCTCCATCATCCATTCGCGTGCCGGCAAGGCGTTTTGACCTCAACAAATACACGGTGTGGCGCTGGCGTTTGATTGAACTCCCCGCTCTTTCTAACGTCTCAAATATGACTTTTCTGACATCAGCGCGATCCTCTCAGCCTTCCCAAACCTCGCTGAATGCGCCGGTATGAATGCGGCAAGAAAGAGGTGACCATGCTGTGGGGGCTCTCCAAGTGGCAGCTGCCCACTCATAATGAAAGTCTGCGCGTTTGGCTTTTGTAGTCTTCAGTTTCGGAGTGAGTAAGCGCAGCATACATTTGCAATTTTGCACTTTAAAGTTGTATCGTTTAACTTTAACTAGCAACAGAACGCCTAAATTACATGATCAGGTTTAAAAAGTGCCGTGACATGAGAGGCGTATTTTTACTTTTGTTGCCTTTGACAGTAATCGGGATTTTTTGGGGTGCCTCCAACCCTTCGTGGCCGCCTTTTGTTGGGGAACAACCAGACAAAAACTTGTCCATAGCAGAAAAAACAAGCTGAATGAGGCGCTCGTTTCAGAGCTCGAGGCGCGCGGCGCTGTCAGGCGTTTGGAAAGGGAATTCGACTGCGCGGTCCGTGCGCACGATTCTGTGGTGTCAATTGAGATACCGAACTCTGAGCTTCTGACGGCCAACCCCACAACCGCCCCCCGAAGAACCACACGCGAAGACGTGGTTAGAGCCTGCTCTGGCGGGCCTCCGAAAGGGATTGTGCCGATAATGGAGCAGCTTCTTCTTCAAAGGGGCGGAATTGAAGACACAGGGCTGGAAAGTCTGGCTGAAGCAATCAATGTCAGCAAACGAACATTGCAGCGGCGGCTCGACCGGGAAGGTGTTGATTTCAGGTCGTTGTCTCTGTCCGTTTGCATGCGACGGGCGCAGGAATTGTTGGCGGGAACCGACCTGGACGTTTCTGAAATTGCGACGCATCTTGAATATTCGACACCTGGCCATTTTGCCCGTGCGTTCCGACAGTCTTTTTGATGTTGCTCCGTCGCAATACCGGAGCAACGTGGCAAATTGAGATTAATGTTGACGGTTACGTCCATGACGGATGTGCGTGCGGTCCGGTCGCTGTCCCTGTTTGGGCGACGACAGGAATAAGTTTGTTGAACGCATATTTTCTGGACATGGGCCACAGATGCGTGACCAATGGGTTTGTTCACGTCTTTCCATCGGTTGGAAGGGCGATGTGATTGCGCGTGGTGCCCGACATCTCAGGACAGAGGTCCGCTACGCTTTGTTTCCCAAGTTAAAACAGGAACACGACCAACGATACCAAAAGAATAAACCAGTGGAGGGAAAAAGGATGACACGAAAACTTCGAGGCACACTCACGGTGTGCGCACTGATGCTGGCCTCAGGGCTTGCTTCGGCGCAGGAAGTGCCAAGCATGAAAATGACAACGGACATCCCCGAAGGCGTGACAACGCCGGACAACATTCAGACCCGTGTTGGAGAGCTGAATTTCTTTGACGGAGTTCCTGATGCCGAGTCTGCCCAGAAGGTGTACAACCTGCTCGACTTCACACATGCCTATCAGGCGGTGCTCGACGGAACGAAAATCGCGTCGATGGAAGGCATTCGCAACGGCCTGCTTCAATACGGTCCTGCCAATGAAACGGCCCTTCTGTTCGAAGGTTTGATGGATTCTCGTGCGCTGTTTCTTACGGCCAACACGACCAGCGTTTACATGATGTCGTGGCTCGAGTTGGGGGATGAGCCGATGGTTATCGAAACCCCGCCCAATGTGCTCGGGTTTCTTAATGATGCATGGTTTCGCTATGTGACCGATTTTGGCAACCTCGGACCGGATGAAGGTCAAGGCGGGAAGTTCCTGATCTTGCCGCCAGGGTATGAGGGCGAAGTTCCAGAAGGCTATTTCGTCAAGCAGACAAACACCTATGGCAACTGGGTTCTCTGGCGTGGTTACCAGAAAGACGGCTCGACGGCCGACGCTGTGGGCAACACCAAAAACCTGTTCCGGATGTACCCGCTGTCTCAGAAAGACAATCCGCCAGCGATGAATTTCGTCAATGTGTCCGGAGAGCTTTTCAATACGATCCACCGCATGGACGCAGAGATTTTCAACGAGATCAACGCGGTTGTGCAACGGGAGCCGCTGATGGGGGAACGTCCTGAACTATTGGGTCACCTTGCAGCAATCGGGATCGAAAAAGGCAAAGAGTTCTCACCAGATACACGGATGCAACCCATCCTGAAAGCAGCTGCCGCAGCAGGTGCCGTAACGGTGAAAACGGTGATCTCCAAACCACGCGACGAACGTTTCTACTGGTATCCCGGTGAAAGCTACTGGCAAACGGCGTTTCCCGGCGGCGCCTATACATGGGAGATCGACGGCGCAACAGTGCATGACATTCGCGCGGCCTTTCACTTTTATGCCACGGGCATCACACCCGCGATGGCTTTGAAGAAAGTCGGCAAAGGCTCTCAATACGCCTTCACTTATGTGGATTCCAACGGGAACCCTCTGGACGGATCAAAGACCTACAAGGTGAACGTGCCCAAGGACGTTCCGGCCAAGGATTTCTGGTCTTTCACACTTTATGACAACCAGACCCGTTCGATGTTGCAAACCGACGCACAGTTTCCCGCGATCGGCAGCAATGACACTGATGTGGTTCAGAACGACGATGGATCCTATGACATCTACTTTGGCCCCACAGCGCCAGAAGGCAAGGAAAGCAACTGGGTTCAGACCGTGCCGGGCAAAGGATGGAACACGATCTTCCGTTTGTACGGTCCACTTGAAACGTGGTTTGATCAGACCTGGAAACCGGGCGAGATCGAGCTTGTCAGCTTTGCTGCGGACACCGCGGCCCAAACCGCGAACAGTGAAAGCGCCGAAGATATCACCCTGCGCATCACGGTTGATGGGCGGGTGTCAATCTATGGGGTTCAGTTCGATACCGCCTCGACACGTATCCTTCCCGGTTCGGAAGGGACACTCGAAGCCATTGCAGCGATGATGGCGGATCTGCCGGATCTGAAAATCGCGGTTGTTGGGCATACTGACCATGTCGGAGGCTACGACTCCAACCTCGCGCTGTCCAAGCAACGTGCGGACGCTGTCGTCGCCGAGCTGGTCGGAACTTATGGAGTTGCAAACGACCGTCTCTTTGCGGCCGGCGCAAGCTTCCTGTCGCCGATTGCAAGCAACGAAACCGAAGAGGGGCGTGCACTTAATCGCCGTGTCGAACTGGTTCGTGCGCCTTAGGACAAAAACAGGGGCAGGGCGCATGTCGCCCTGTCCCATTTACCATCGTCTGGCATATCCGGTCGGCCCAAAGGCTATGATGCCGGGTTCTTTACTGCCTGATGTCTGCACAGACCGGTAAGACACAAAACCTTATGCCCAAGAAAACAAGATTCTAGCGGTCCATGATCTTATGTCTGTGAATGAAATTCAGCGGAGCGTCAGGCGAGCAGAGCAAACACGTATTTCCCTATTTACAGGATGGTCTTTCGCGCTGTTCCGGATGTACCCGGAGGAGGGATAGGGAGTGGTTTATTCCGGTTTTTGAAGATAGTCCGTGATGGGGGTGACATCCCCGCGGCGGTATTCGATAGGGACACACGTGCCTGATGAATGCGTGAACAGACCTATCCTCGGATAGAGGGGCGCAGAATTGACAGGATGACCCCTTTGGCCAATAGTTTCATTATTATTGCCCTTATTTGCACACCGATCTGTTTCCCGAAAACAAAAGGTCTCTCCTGACTTTTTAAATAGGAACCTCTGACCTATGTCGAATTTCCAAGTTAGCATTAATGCAGAGCAACACTTTCTGATAGACGGTGTACAGATCAATGGCTTTGCTGAAACTCAATTGGCCAGTGGCGCAACGGCCTTTTATAACGGTGGCAGCCTATGGATCATCCCTGAAGGAGCGGAGGATCCCGGATCTTCAATATTTCTTGAAGATTTTGCATTTGGTGGCGACACCGGTGGCTGGATCGACGTTCAGATGAGAGCACTCGAAGATGGTGGTTTCGTCCTGGCAGGTGCCGTCAACTTGAGTACTCCTGGCAGGGTGCAGGTATTCAATTCAGACGGTAGCGCGCGATCAGACGCTTTTGATCTCCCCGGGCCTCTTGAAGAAGTCGAAGCGATGTCCTCTGGCGGGTTTGCGATCACCTATATCGAGTACGGAGGAGCGCAACCCGCCCTGCGCATGCGGGGCTTTTCGGCCGACGGCGTTGCAGCGGGCACGCCAACGACAGTGACCAGCCACGCCGAATACGTCGACGATCTGGGGTCTAGCTTGATCCAACTGAGCAATGGGCAGTTTGTGGTAGAGTGGCGTTTTCGGGACGCAGCGCGCCAGTATCGCATTGTGAACCCAGATGGATCTCTGGCCAGCGAGATCATGGATGCATCTGACGCTTATGGTGGCTTGGGTGAAATCAGCGAAAACCTGGAACACTCCCATATTCTTGAGCGTCCGGAAGGCGGATTTGCGATTTTCTGGACCGATCCGGCGTCTTATGTGCATGGGCGATTGTTCGCGGCAGATGGAGAACCCGAAGGACCATCGTTTCTGGCGGCTCCGCGCGTCGGGCATCTCAATCACTATTCGGTTGATATCACCGATCAGGGGTTGTTTCTGATCGTGGCTGGCAGGGGAAATCCGCTCCTGCATGTCTTGGGACCCGATGGAAACGCTCTTTTGCTGAATTACGCGCTGCCCAATGATATCGACATTGGTCTAATACGTGGGTTTTCCGAAGCAGACGGAACGCCAACGCTATACCTGTCGGGGCCTACCCAGTATCCTGTCCCGAATACCTCGTTAGGTGAATCCTTTATAACGATAGATGTGAACGCGGGTTATGTTGTTGGGGATGACGACGACACAGTTGCTATGCGCGATGTGTGGCGTGTTCTTAATGCGGGCGCTGGTGATGATGCGATCACCGGCACAATGGGGGCAGACGAAATTTCCGGCGGTCTTGGTCAAGATCAGCTCATCGGCAACCTCGGTGCGGATTGGCTGAGTGGCGGTGATGGCGACGACCTGATCTTTGGCGGCGATCTCGACAGCGCTTTGCGCCAAGATCGGAGTGACACCATTTTTGGCGGCGCGGGGAATGACACAATCTTTGCTGGCCATGGCAATGACTCTGTCTGGGGGATGGATGACAGTGATGTCATCTCTGGCGGATTCGGAGCAGACTTTCTTGCAGGCCAGAATGGCGATGACAGCCTGACTGGATCAGCCTTTGCCGATCAACTGTTTGGCAATGCCGGTGATGATTTCCTCAATGGCGGCTTTGGGCATGACCTTGTCAATGGTGGCGCAGGCGCCGACCGGTTCTATCACATCGGGGTGTTTGATCACGGCTCGGACTGGATACAGGATTATGACGCCGCCGAAGGAGACATACTCTGGTTCGGCAATGACGATGCAACGCTTGGTCAGTTCCAGATCAACACCGCCCACACTTCAACAGCAGCGGGCGAGCGTTCGGGTGAGGACGACGTGGAAGAAGCCTTTGTGATCTATCGCCCGACAGACCAGATTCTGTGGGCCTTGGTCGATGGTGGGGGGCAGTCTTCGATCAATCTACAGATTGGCGAGGATGTGTTTGATCTCTTGGTTTAAGTGCGCATTCGTTAAAGCATCGGATGTGACAGGACTTGCAAACGCGGTCCTCGGCCATTTCAACTGCCGGGCGGATCGCGTCGGATTTGTGGGGGTGTATGTTGCCAGCCCCCAGAACGTCGAGACAATTCAAACGCTCGAGCACTTTGAGAACACTTGGATTGGCTGCGATCAGATGCAGGTCGTACCCCCGCGCGCGTGCGCGCCGTGCTTCTGAGAGGATAAAGTCGGCCCCCGCCAGATCAATTTTCCCGACACCTTTGAGGTTGAGAATGCAGGTCTTGACCCCGTCTTTCTGCTCGATCCGTCTAAACTCGCGCTCGACGTGTTCAATCGATGCAAAGAACAGCGGGCCTTCAACACGGACAAATCGAATTTGCGGACATTCCGGCAGGCTGAATGTTTCGGCATTCATGAACACCCGACGGCCATTCACCTCGGTCGGCGCACCGACGGCAACCAGAGGGTGCGCGCTTTTGTTAAGGAAGATCGAGAGCGATGCAATCACGCCGACAAGGATCGCGAAATCAAGGCCGGACAGAATTCCGGTGAGGAAGGTCGCGCCCAGGATGAAGGTTTCGGACCGGCTGGTTGCGACGATATGTTTGATCTCACTCACATTGATCAGCTTCCAGGCGACGTAGAGGATGATGGAGGCCATCGCAGGCACCGGCACAAACCGCACCAGAGGCGCCAGAAGGATCAGCAGGAGCGAGAGGAAACCGGCCGCAAAGATCGCGGACATCGGCGAGGTTGCACCGCTTTCCGCGTTCAATCCAGAGCGTGTGAATGACCCCGATCCCGCGTAGCACTGAAAGAAACTGCCGGTCAGGTTCGAAAGGCCCTGTCCGACCATTTCCTGATTTGAATCATAGGTTTCCCCGCGCCGGATCGCAAAGGACTTGCCGATCGAGATCGCCTCGAGCAAACCGACACATGCCACAGCGGCGGCGGCGGGCAGCAGCGTGCCAATGGTGTCGATTTGCAGATCCAGTGTCTGGAAGGTGGGCAAGGTGGCATCCAATGGGGCGAACATCTGAACCCCCGCGGCCTCGGCACCCAGAGCGATGGCGGTCAGCGACCCCACGGCAAGCGCGACGATGTAACTGGGCAACCGGCGGCTGAGACGTGTCGAGACAATAAGGCTGAGCAGCGTCATTGCCGAGATCACCATCGCCTCGAAACTCAGATCACTGCTTTTGGCCGCCAGTTGTGAAAGGCGGTGCAGGACGCCGCCGTCGAGGCCCGAAAGCCCCAGTGCCGGACCGAGTTGTGATACGCCAATCAAGACTGCGGCAGCGGCGGTAAACCCGACGATCACCGAATGCGAAATAAAGGATATCAGCCCTCCGAGCCCCGCTAGGCCGGCGGCGAGTTGCAGCACACCGACAAGGAAGGTCAGGACCAGCGCAAGCGCGATGTAAGCCTCGCTTCCGGGCGGGGCGAGGCCGCTCAGAGAGGCGAACAGCACAGCAGAAATGGCCGTCGTCGGCCCCGAGACCATGACGCGCGACGACCCCCAGTAGGCCGCAACGACCGTGACGATAATTGCTGTAAACAGCCCGTATTCCGGCGGAAGCCCGGCAATAATCGCAAAGGCGACCCCTTGTGGCAGAACGATGGTGGCGTTGGTCAATCCGGCCGAGGCGTCCGCCTTCCATGACATTGTCGCACTGTCACGAAACCACGGACGGACCGGCGAAAGCCGGTCTCGCATTCTGCGTGCCAAAGTCATCTTTTCAGGAGACCTTGCCGGTGTCTTTTGACTGGGGTTTGGTCTCGGGCAAAACCTCGTGCAGCTCGGCCTCGTTGCGATAGCCGATCAGGATACCCGCCTTGGCCTCACCAAGGCTTGGATCACGCGCTGCGATCCATGCATCTGACCGGGTGGTGCGCTGGGATGTGCGCCGCGACCAGCCAAAGAACAGTTTTTCCAGACGGGTCAGCTCATCCGCACAGGCCGGATCGCCCCCGAGATCGACAAATTCGTCAGGATGGGTTTCCAGATCGAAAAGCATCGGGCGAAAGCCTTCGGCAAAGGTGTATTTCCAGCGCCCATCAAAGAGCATTGTCAGCTTTGCATCCTGAACAGACACGCCAAGACGCTTTCGCACATTGCGCATGGAGTAGTCGTATTCTGAAATCGCAAACTCTCGCAGGCTGTCCACCTGTCCATGCAGGATCGGTTGAAGTGATTTGCCCTCGATGATGTGGGGAACGTCTTCTCCGCCGAAATAGTTCAGGATTGTCGGAACAACATCAATCGCCTCGACCAGCGCGGATGATTTCACGCCACGGGTGGCATCGGCTTCGGGACGCGGATCGACAACGATCAGCGGAATGCGCGCCGAGGCATCGTGGAACAGCTCTTTTTCGCCCATCCAGTGATCGCCGAGATAGTCGCCATGGTCCGACGTGAACACGATCATTGTGTCGTCGGTGATGCCTTGGTCGTCCAAAAAGCCCATCAACCGGCCGATCTGGTCGTCGATCTGTTTGATCAAGCCCATATAGGCGGTCAGCACACGGGTGCGGGTTCCGTCGTCGCAAAACGCCCTCGACACGCGCTCTTCCATGAAGGCGCCGTAAACAGGGTGCGGATCGGCGCGCTCGGCCTCGCTGCGCACCGGATCAAGATGGGTCTCGGGACCATACATGTCGTGGTAGGGCGCGGGCACGATATAGGGCCAGTGGGGCTTGATGTAACTCAGGTGCAGGCACCATGGCGTGTCGCCCGCCTCGCGGATGAAATCCATCGCGCGGCTTGTGATATAGGGTGTTTCGGTTTCTTCGTCGGCGGCGCGCGCAGGTTTGTCGGCATTGTCCATGAACCAACCGCTCAGGATATTGCCGTCGTCGTCTTCGGCGCTGTTGGCAACGGTTTGCCACGGGTTTTCATCTGGCCAGCCGCGGTCTTTCATAAAGGCGTCATAGGCTTCGTTGCGCGCATAGCGGGGGCCGTCCGGATGAAGGCCATCTTCGCGCTCGTAGGGTTCGAAACCGCATTCCGACACAAGCGCCCCAATCGTGCTGTCCGGTGCCAGACCAAGACGACGCATGCCTTCGACATCAGCGGTCATGTGGGTTTTGCCACAAAGAGCCGTGCGCACACCAAGCGGGCGCAAGTGATCGCCCAAAGTCATCTCGCCCACCTTGAGCGGAATGTTGTTCCAGGTCGAGCCGTGCGAGCTGGCATAACGGCCGGTATAAAAGGACATGCGGGACGGCCCGCAAATCGGAGACTGCACATAGGTCCGGTCAAACAGAACACCGCGTTCAGCGAGCCTGTCGATATGTGGCGTGTGGAGATGCGGGTGACCCGTGCAGGACAGATAATCCCACCGAAGTTGGTCGCACATAATGAAAAGGACGTTTTTGGGCATGCTTCAACACCAGTTGGATTGTGGGTCGGGGCGCTGCCGCCCCGACCGGTCTATGATTAACCGCGGGCAACATCGGGGATGGTCACACCCATCTCTTCAAGCGCACGCAATGCACCCGGATGCAGAGGCAGATTGATGTCAGCCACAGCACCTTCCGGCGTGACCACGGCCAGCCACGGTGCGCTGTCGCGCATTTCGGCAACACCTTCAAAGAAGGCTTTGGTCATTTCATAGATCATCGCGTCATCTGCGCTTTCATTGGTGACGATACCAACGGTGACACGCAACGTGGTTGTGTCGCCCTCGTTCTTCTGGTTGTCGCCGTAAACTCCTGCGGGCAAGGTACCCAATCCAAAGCCCGGGCGGTTGACCAGAGCCTTGACGCCTTCGGCTTCCAATTTGTCCGCAGGGATACCAAGGAACCGGATCGGGTTGGTCACCGCGATCTGTGTCAGCACAGGGCTGGGCGCGTTTGTCGGGTTGCAGTAGATATCCAAATTGCCATCCTGGAACGAGGCCGCCGCAGCGTCCCAGCCAAGTTTGACCGCTTCGTAATCAGTGCCTTCTTCTAGACCTGCTACAGCCTTGAACAGGCGCTTCATCGTTGCAAAAGCCGCGCCGCCTGGAGGGCCGAGGAACACGCGTTTGCCGCGTGCGTCTTCAATCGATCTGATGCCCGAGGATTCATAGACCGCGATGTGGTATACGCCCATCGGGAAATTCAGCACGGTGCGCAGTTTCTTGGACAGTTCCGGCGCCTGGTCCAGCTTTGCAAACATGGCTTTCTGGTTCGACATCAATGCATGCAAGGCCGGCGAGGTCATGCAGAACTGGGTTTTGCCCATGGCAACTTCAAGCACATGGCGCGTGGCCGCACCGGTGGCGTTCAGCTGGATTTCATAGTCCGGCAGCTCTTTGTTTACGATATTGGCAAAGGTTGTCATCACAAGGTTCGGGCTTGTTCCCGGCCCTAGTGTGGACATCCGCAGCAGTTCCTTGGCCATAGCGGCACGTGGCAGAACGCTCAGCGTCGCAAGTGCAGCGGTGCCAGCCAAAAGGCTACGGCGATTGAGATGGGGTGTCTTCATGATGTCTCTCTCCCTGGTGTGATTATGAAGTCTGGTCTTGAATGGTCAGGTCCAACCGATCGAAATACATCAGTCCGATCCCCGCAACCGTGGCGATCCAGGAAATGGTTGGTCCAAAGAAGATAAGTGCGACAGCCAGCGCCAGTCCGACCGGCACCATGTAGCCCTTGCCACGACGCGGATAACAGGCACGCGAGATCAGGATCGTGGCAAGAAGCACAAACAGGATGGCCTGCACCGACTCTGCCCAATGGAACCCCGTGCCCAGCAGAAGCGCCGGTTGATAGACAAAGGCAAACGGGATCACGAAGCCCGGCAATGCCAGTCTCGAGGCTTCAAGCGCGGTTGGCATCGGGCTGGAACCCGCGATGGGCGCCGCGGCAAAGGCGGCTAGCGCGACCGGCGGGGTGATGGCTGAAAGCACACCAAAATACAGCACGAACATGTGTGTGTGCACAATCGGCACGCCCAGTTTCTGAAGCGACGGGCCCATCACCAAAACGATAATCAGATAGGCTGGCACCGTTGGCATCCCCATTCCCAGCAACAGGCAGGCAATCGCCATCAGGATCAGCGACAGGATCATCTGGTCTTCGGCAAGCCCCGACAGCAAGGACGCAAAGCGCAGCCCCACGCCGGTCAGGTTCAAAACGCCGATGACAATGCCCACCGCGCCGACGATCACCACCAGCTGCGCCGAGATCAGGCCCGCCGAGCGGATAAACCTGAGCCATGCCTGCCCATCGGTCAGAAGGTCAGGACGGACCGCAAAGCCCAAGACCGCAGCCAGCGCGACGCCGACAAAGCCTGCATAAGCGGGGGAGGACCCGCCAACCATCGTCACCACGATACCGGCAAGCGACAGAACGAAGATGCCGATTTGCACCAGTTCGCGCCAGTTGAACGAAATTTTCGGACGTGGTTCTTCTGCCAGATCCATGTTGCGCGCGGCACTTGAGATCGCGACGAACAAGCCACCATAGTACAGCAGGGCAGGGACGGCAGCAGCCGCGCAAATGGTCAGGTAGGGAACGTTGGTGACGTCCGCCATGATAAAGGCCACGGCCCCCATGATGGGCGGCGTGATCTGGCCGCCACTCGAGGCTGCGGATTCAACAGCCGCCGCAAACCGGGGTGAAAACCCTCGTTTCTTGATCAAGGGGATGGTGATGACACCCGTGCCCACGACATTGGCAACAGCGCTGCCTGAAATGGTTCCGAACAACCCGCTTGCCACTGTGGCCGCTGCCGCGGGACCCGAGCGCATTCTTCCGGTGGCGGCCATTGCAAGTTGCACCAACACGCGGTCAATCGCGAGCAGTTCAAGCAGCGATCCAAAGACGATAAAGATCAGGATGGTCGATACAACCGTCGCCATGGGACGCCCAAAGACACCGTCAAAGGAATACCACAAGACCGTCATCAGCTCTTCCGAAGAAATCCCCGCATGTCTGAGGAAACCTGGCGCCAGATGGCCGAAAGCCCCATAAGCGAGCAGAATACTGGCCACCACAGCCATGACAAGACCAACAGATCGGCGTGTCAGTTCGATAACGGCAAACAGCCCCAGAAAGCCCATCCAGATATCGGTCGGGGTCAGAAAATAGAGACCGGTCTCAATCTCTTCAGCGGCGCGAAAATACTGATAAACACTCAGGGACAAGGCAATTGCGACAGCACACAAAAGGGCTTTGTCCAAAAGGCCGCTTGTGCGTCCCAATGAGGAGAGGATAATCAACAATCCACCGGCCAACAGCATACCGACACGGAGATAGGAATCTGAGAACACGCCGAAAACGGACACGTAAAACACAACGCCGATGATCGCGAGCGACAGCCCCGTCACTACGTATCCGAGATACGCATTTTGTTTGAATTCTGGCACAGCTTCCTCCCAAGTGTGACGCGCTCCGAACTGCCCCGGTTTGTCCGTCGTGGCGTGGTGCGCGTGGTAGAAAACTATTGAACCTGTGAACTTTTGTCGATTTAGTGTTTCACTAGGTGAAACGCAAATGACAAAACTAAACCGATCCATAGAACGCGGCCTCATGGTGCTTGAAGTTGTCCATCGCTCCGGTGCGAGCTCACTGGCGTTTCTTGCCGAACAGACGGATCTGCCAAAGCCGACTTTGTTGCGTATCTGTGCAACGTTGGAAAAGCGACGCTGGCTGATCCGCAGAAGCAGCGATGGCTTTTATCAGCTCGGGTCGGGGTTTCCCCATTCTGGCGGCATGCCGGAATTGGCTGACCGTCTTGTGGCTGTTGCCAAGGAAGAAATTGTGCGGCTGTCCGCAGAGACCGGTTTGGGTGTCGATCTCGCCGCGGCGATTGGCGAGGGCCGGATAGAGATCGTGGATACCACCCGCGTCTTCAAAAAACATGGCGTCTATCCGGATACCGTTGGGTTTCGTCCCTCTCCCACGGTGTCCGCCCTCGGGGTTGCTTTCCTCTTGGGGCTGGTCGAGACGGGCAACTTCGAGGCGTTGCAGCGCATGGAGAAAAATCAAACGCGCGAGATCACCAGTGCTTTGCCGAAGTTGTCAAAAACCCTGACTGAAGGCGCAAAACGAGGCTATGCGATCCGGGCACACGGACATTGGGGGCGCGCGGTCGATTATGGCGAACTGCCCTCGGCCATTGCCGTTCCGGTCATCTCTGGAACCGAGGCGATTGGCGCCCTCAATCTTGTGTGGAACGCCAGCGATCAATCGGTCGAGGCGGTCGCGAAAATGCACCTAACGCGCCTGCAATCCACCGCAAAGCGCATCGGCCAGAGCTATGATGCATTCTCCTGATCCAACACCGAAAAGGTGTTCATGATTTCAGTGCCCAACGGATCAGATCACCTGTGCGTTGATGGAAGGGTCAGAGCAGTCGGTGATCAAATTGCAGATCGGGGTAGGTGATTTCTGAGGGCGGCAGGATGCGGACGAGGGATCATCAAGTGCATCTTCGACGGGGCCGCACAAGGCGGAGAAGCCCAAACCCATCTTCGATGAGAACACCGAGGGCTCGGTTTTCATGGTTAAGGTCTTTCGATCATTTCTCTGTCTAGATACGAAAAGTACTCTGATCTGATGGTCAGAGTTCAACCCAACAAATCAAATACATCCCCGCCGACCTGCAGATTGATCGACGACTGCCCGCCGCCATCTACCAAAGCCCACATGATCTGGCCTGTGGGCCGATAGATTACAAAGGCCTCCTCCACGCTGTCTTCACCAGAGCGTTCCCCGGCGGCTGTGGCGGTGTGTGTGGTGTTGATCTGGAACTGGCTGCGGGTCGCCGACGCGATGCCGAACTGAAGAATGTCTCCTTCAGCCGCATCATAATCTTGAATCCAGTCCGAGCCGTGGTCGGCGATCCCGATGTGGAAGAACCTGTCCGCATCGGCGCCGCCATTGACGAGGTCATAGCCCCAACCGCCGTTGATGAAGTCGTCGCCCGCATTGCCAAAAATCTGATCCGCGTATCCGCCACCGGTGATCACATCATCGCCATTCTGGCCTGCCAGAGTATCCGCGCCAAGACCACCACTGATCTGGTCATCACCGTCTTGGCCAAACACATTGTCGTTGCCGCTGGCCGCCCAAATGGTGTCATGCCCCGCACCGCCGAGAATGAGATCGGCCAAATCATCGGTATCAAAACCGCCAACAACCAGATCATCGCCATCGCCACCATTTAGGGTGTCGCGTCCGCGTTCTCCGTAAAGGGAATCGTCTCCGTCGCGACCGAACAGCAGTGATCCTCCGTTTCCTAACTATAGGGGCGGACCACTCCAGTGGGGGAGGATCAAACTTAGAGCTTTTACAATGGGAGACCCCGAGCAGCTGAGAATTTTTGTCCAGAATCTAGCCACAAAAACGTCCAGAAGCTAGTCCGCCGCTACACCGGACTGGAGCGTCGGTGTCTTGTTCTACTGGTCTAGGTGAAGTTGGCTGGGATGGTAGGATTCGAACCTACGGTACACTGTACCAAAAACAGTTGCCTTACCACTTGGCTACATCCCAACTGTGAGCGCGTATCTACTGTGGGTTACTGTGGGGCGCAAGGTCTGAACTGCATTTTTTTGCGTTGTTCCTGCATTTTTTTTCGACGGGTTTAGGCGCCCTCCGGATTGGTCCCGATTTGCGACCCTGCGTCACTTGCCGTGGCGATCATGGACAACATACCGGCGAGTATGTCACCGTGGTCTCAAGAGGAGTTTTCTGGGAGAAGAACGATGAATTTGGGAATGAGACCCGAGATGGTTGAACTGCTGGAAAAGGTCAAAGACCTGATCCGCAACGAAGTGATGCCCTTGGAAGACGAGTACCACAAAGAGGTCGGCACGGGGGATCGCTGGACCTATACCGCGCGTCAGGCAGAGATTCTGGAAGGTCTCAAGGCCAAGGCCAAGGAGCGCGGGCTGTGGAACTTCTGGCTGACGGACAGCGATAAGGGGTTCGGCCTGACCACTGTGGAATATGCCTATTTTGCAGAAGAGATGGGTAAAACGCCTTTGGGGGCCGAAGTCTTTAACTGTGCGGCGCCGGATACGGGCAACATGGAAGTCTTCGAACGCTATGGCACAGAGTCGATGAAAGAACAGTGGCTTGCGCCTCTTCTGGATGGTGTGATCCGCTCGGCCTACCTGATGACGGAACCGGATGTGGCGAGTTCGGACGCAACCAATATCGCGATGTCTTGTGTGCGTGACGGGGACGACTATGTGCTGAACGGCGAAAAATACTGGTCGTCGGGGGCAGGGGATCCGCGCTGTAAAGTCTATATCGTTATGGTGAAAACCGGAGACGAAGACCTGCCGGTGCACAAACGCCAATCGATGATTGTTGTGCCCGCAGATACGCCCGGAATCGAAGTGCTGCGTCCGATGCTGGTCTATGGACATGATGATGCGCCACACGGACATATGCACATTCGCTTTACAGATGTGCGCGTGCCCGCTGACAGCATTCTGCTGGGCGAAGGACGCGGGTTTGAAATCGCACAGGGCCGCCTTGGACCTGGACGTATTCACCACTGTATGCGGGCGATCGGGCAGGCTGAATCCGCCTTGGAGCAGATGTGCAAACGGGCGCTGGATCGTGAAGCTTTTGGCAAGCCGCTGGCCCATCTTGGTGCGAACTATGACATCATTGCCAACTGCCGGATGGAGATCGAACAGGCCCGCCTGTTGTGTCTGAAAACCGCGTGGATGATGGATCAGGGCGATGCGCGCGCTGCGGCGCCGTGGATCAGCCAGATCAAGGTCGTGGCCCCGAATGTTGCGCTTAAAGTGATCGACGAAGCGGTGCAGATGCATGGCGGCACAGGCGTGTCACAGGACACACCTTTGGCAATAGCATGGACACAGGTGCGGACATTGCGTTTGGCAGATGGACCCGATGCGGTGCACCGGCGTCAGGTCGCGCGCAAAGAACTGCGCCAGTACACGCAACAAAAAGTCTGACCGCGGAACCAGAATGTGCGCGCCTGCGGCGCGCGCAGGATATCTCGTCTGTGGCCCATTGGGCCACAGCTCGGGAGGCCTCGTTGCTGCCCTGGTTCAAAAGATAATAAGAACGGGGGCTAGATCAGCGGGATCAGGGGAATGCCGCCACAGGCGCTCAGGGCGAGAAGGGCGGACAAGGCAAGAAGACAACGCATATTGATTTTCCTTTTGGACTGCTCGGTATTGTTTTTTCCAAGCGTGGTCGCGGAAAGGTGTTCAAGTCAACGCATGCGGCCCGTGTTCGTTCTGGAACGTGTCCAACAAGAAACAAAAAAGGCGCAAAGGAGATATCCTTCGCGCCTTTTTCAATGGGTGAGGGGGCGTTAGCCTTGCAGGCTGCGCACCTCGATATCGCCTTCTTCACGGGCCTTCATGGCGCGGGCGGCGGCGTGGCTGGCCGCGGCAGTGGTGAAGTAGGGGATTTTGTCCATCAGCGTGACCGAGCGGATTTCGCGGCTGTCGTTGACGGCCTGCGCGCCTTCTGTGGTGTTCATCACCAAAGAAATATCCCCGTTTTTGAGCATATCGACGATGTTCGGGCGACCTTCGTACACTTTGTTGACCCGCTCGCAGGTGACGCCCTGTTCGCTAAGCCACCCTTGGGTGCCGGCTGTCGCAACGATACCAAACCCCATGTCGGTCAGGATTTGAGCGCTCTCCACCATTTCAGATGTTTTGTCTTCGTCCTTGATCGAGATGAAGGCCTTGCCCTCGGTTGGCAGGATCATCCCTGCGCCAAGCTGTGCTTTGAGGAAGGCGCGCGCGAACGAGCGGTCCCAGCCCATGACTTCGCCAGTCGAGCGCATTTCCGGACCCAAAATCGTGTCCACGCCCGGGAAGCGGTTAAAGGGCATGACGGCTTCCTTGACTGAGAACCACGGCATGTCCGGGTCTGCCAAAGTCATCTGGTCTGCGATGGGTTGCGGTGTCGAAATGTCTGCGCCTTCCTCGTAGGGGGGGCGCAGAGGGAAGTTCGACAAGGGCTCGCCCGCCATCAGGCGTGCCGCAATCGACGCGATGGCGCTGTCGGTTGCTTTTGCCACAAACGGTACGGTCCGTGACGCGCGCGGGTTCACTTCGATGAGATAGATTTCGTCATCCTTGATCGCGAACTGGACGTTCATCAAACCAACAACATGCAAGGCCTTTGCCAAGGCAACGGTCTGGTCCTTGATCCGGTCGATCACTTCAGCGTCAAGCGAATAGGGGGGCAACGAACAGGCCGAGTCACCCGAGTGCACACCGGCTTCTTCGATGTGCTGCATGATGCCTGCGATATGCACGTTTTCACCATCACACAGGGCGTCCACATCCAGCTCGACCGCGCCGGACAGATAGCTGTCCAGCAACACGGGGCTGTCGCCGGAGACAACAACCGCTTCGGCGATATAGCGTTCAAGCTGGGCCATGTCGCGCACGATTTCCATCGCCCGACCGCCCAGAACATAAGACGGGCGGATCACCAGAGGGAACCCGATGTCGCTTGCAATATCAAGGGCTTGCGCATCTGTGGACGCGATGCCGTTCAATGGCTGCTTCAGGTTCAACTCGTTGACAAGCGCCTGAAAACGCTCGCGGTCTTCGGCAAGGTCAATCGCGTCTGGCGTGGTGCCAAGGATCGGAATGCCTTCTGCTTCCAGCGCATTGGCCAGCTTCAGCGGGGTCTGGCCGCCGAACTGAACGATCACACCGTGCAGCGTGCCGTTTTCCTGCTCGACGCGCAGGATTTCCATCACGTGTTCAAAAGTCAGCGGCTCGAAATACAGGCGATCCGAGGTGTCATAGTCGGTCGACACGGTTTCGGGGTTACAGTTGACCATGATGGTCTCGTATCCCGCGTCGGTCAGCGCATAACAGGCGTGACAGCAGCAATAGTCGAACTCGATCCCCTGGCCGATCCGGTTTGGACCGCCGCCCAGAATAACGACCTTTTTGCGGTCGCTGGGGCGGGCCTCGCATTCGACGTCGCCCATCATCGGCGCTTCATAGGTCGAATACATATAGGGGGTTTGCGCTTCGAATTCCGCCGCACAGGTGTCGATGCGTTTGAACACGGCTGTGACGCCGGCGTTCACGCGTTTGTTGCGGATGTCGCGCTCGCTGTAACCAGTGAGGGTCGCAAGACGTGCATCGGAGAAGCCCATCATCTTGAGCTTGCGCAGCTGCTTTTCATCGCTTGGAAGGCCGTTGGCCCGGATGTCTTCCTCGGCGTCCACGATTTCGCGGATACGCGACAGGAACCACGGGTCAAACATAGTGACGTTGTGGATTTCGTCGTTGGTCAAACCATGACGCATGGCCTGCGCAATGGTGCGCATGCGGTCCGGAGTGGTCTGGCTGATGGCCTTGATCACGGCCGCTTTGTCCGGCGCGCCGGGAATGTCCACCTCGTCAAATCCGGTCAGACCCGATTCCATCGACGCCAGCGCCTTTTGCAGCGACTCGTGAATGGTCCGGCCAATCGCCATCGCTTCGCCAACCGACTTCATCGCGGTTGTCAGATAGGGTTCCGAGCCCGGGAACTTTTCAAAGGCGAACTTGGGGATCTTGGTCACGACATAGTCGATGGTCGGCTCGAACGAGGCCGGTGTCACCTTGGTGATGTCGTTGTCCAATTCGTCCAGCGTGTAACCCACGGCCAGTTTCGCCGCGATCTTGGCAATCGGGAAACCGGTCGCTTTCGACGCCAGTGCGGACGAACGTGACACACGCGGGTTCATTTCGATCACAACCATACGACCGTCCGCAGGGTTCACGGCCCATTGCACGTTCGAACCGCCGGTTTCGACGCCGATCTCGCGCAGAACCGCAATCGAGTCGTTGCGCATGATCTGGTATTCTTTGTCGGTCAGCGTCAGGGCAGGGGCCACAGTGATCGAGTCACCCGTGTGTACGCCCATCGGGTCGACGTTTTCAATCGAGCAGACAATGATGGCATTGTCCGCTTTGTCGCGCACAACTTCCATCTCGTACTCTTTCCAGCCCAGCAGGCTTTCATCGACGAGAATCTGGTTTACGGGGCTGGCGTCCATCCCTGTCCGGCAGAAGTGGATATAATCTTCGCGGTTATACGCAACGCCGCCGCCGGTGCCGCCCATGGTAAAGGCAGGGCGGATGATGGCAGGCAGGCCGATGTCTTCCAGCTCTTCGAGGGCAAGGCGCACACCTTCTTCGAGGTCGTCTTCGCCGTTTTCCTTCTTGGGGGCCGTTACGATCGATGCGCGCGGGTTTTCGATGCCCAGACGGTCCATCGCTTCGCGGAACAGTTTGCGATCCTCTGCCATTTCAATCGCGTCGCGTGTGGCACCAATCAGCTCGACGCCGAATTCTTCAAGAACGCCCATCTCTTCCAGAGCCAGAGAGGTGTTCAATCCGGTTTGACCGCCCATCGTCGGCAAAAGCGCATCGGGGCGCTCTTTTTCGATGATCTTGGCAACAACCTCTGGGGTGATCGGCTCGATATAGGTGGCATCGGCCAGCCCGGGATCGGTCATAATGGTCGCGGGGTTCGAGTTTACCAGAACAACGCGATACCCTTCTTCGCGAAGTGCTTTACAGGCTTGGGCACCTGAATAGTCGAATTCGCAAGCTTGACCAATCACAATGGGGCCGGCCCCGATGATCATGATCGAGGAGATGTCGGTTCTTTTGGGCATGGCAGACCTCGGATGTTGGGGCGACAACAGAGTGGCAGGAGTCGCCCGAATACGCAAATTGTCGTGGGTTATAGACATCGCGGGGCAAGGTGCAAGAGGGATCGGGAAAATGCTGCAAACTGCCGCTTTCCAGCCTGTTCTTTTGCGCTCCCGAGGCTATATCGGCTTCAACCTAACGCATGGGGCGCAAAAGTGAAGATTCGGTTTGATCACGGACCAGAGGCTCGGGCGGCAGTTTTTGCCGAACCCGAACGGCTGATTGTGGCGAACACATCAGAGGACGTGACGCGGGTTTTTGCCGAAATGGACGCCGCGCGCGCCGAAGGCAAATGGCTGGCGGGCTATGCCAGCTACGAATTGGGCTATGCCCTCGAAGAGCGTTTGTTGCCGCGCATGCCAGAGGATCGAAAGCTGCCGTTGATCTGCTTTGGCGTTTTTGATGCCCCGACAAACGCCGCGCCCCTGCCAACCCAACCTGCCGGACTGTCCGGTTTCACGCCGCGGTGGAGCGAGGACCGCTATCAAAAGGCGTTTGATCAGGTGCGGGCCTATATAGGGTCGGGCGATATCTATCAGGCCAACTTGACCTTCCCGATTGATGCGCACCTGCATGGCGATGCCGAGGCACTCTATGCGGCCTTGGCAGCACGACAGCCCGTGGGCCACGGCGCACTGGTCGCACAGGACGGGTTGCCCACAATCCTGAGCCGGTCTCCGGAATTGTTCTTTCGCACATCATCTGACGGCACCATTGAAACCCGCCCGATGAAAGGCACCCAGCCCCGCGCAGAGGACCCGGCCGAAGACGCGCGTCGCAAAACGTGGCTGTCCCAGGATGAGAAGAACCGCGCGGAGAACCTCATGATTGTGGATCTTCTGCGCAACGACATCAGCCGTGTTGCCCAACCGGGCAGCGTTCATGTTCCGGAACTGTTCAAAGTCGAAACCTATGCCACCGTGCACCAGATGGTGTCGCGGGTTGCGGCAAAACTGCTGCCGGACGTCGGCTTGGGCGATATCCTTCGGGCACTTTATCCCTGTGGCTCGATTACCGGCGCGCCGAAACTGCGCGCAATGGAGATCATCGACGACCTCGAGGTTGCCCCGCGCGAGATATACTGTGGCACTATTGGCTGGGCGGCACCGGACGGGCGCAGCGAATTCAACGTCGCGATCCGGACGCTGCTTGTCGACGGCGATCAGGCGGTTTTGAATGTGGGAGGCGGCGTTGTCTGGGACAGCACCGCGTCGTCCGAATACGAGGAGGCCCTATGGAAAGCCCGTTTCGCCACCCAGTTCCAGATGGAACGCGTCTGATTGAAACTTTCGGCTATGTGCCCGGAGACGCGATTGCACGGCTGGACCTGCATCTGGCACGGCTCGAGACGTCGGCTCGTGCTTTCGGGTTTGCCTTTGACAAGGGCAGGGTGCTCGCCCGTATTGATGCCATCAACAGCACCACGCCCCAAAGATGCCGGCTGACTCTCGACAAAGACGGCATGGTGGACCTGACGCTGGCGGAAATGCCTGCGATGTCCGAAAAAACCTGGACGGTCCGCATCCACCGGCAAGCCCTGTCCTCCACGGATGCCTTTTTAGGGCACAAATCCACACAGCGCGCCCTGTACGATACAGCGCGCGCGGAATTGCCCAGCGACATTCAGGAATGGCTCTTCCTGAACGAACGAGATGAAGTGTGCGAAGGCACGATCACCAACGTCGCCATTGTCACGCCAGACGGGGAAACGCTGACGCCCGCGCTTGCCTGTGGATGCCTGCCCGGCGTGTATCGTCAAAGCAGGATCAACGCAGGTCTCTGGCAAGAAGCGGTCTTGACGCAGAACGATCTAAAGGCTGCCAAAACCCTAGTTCTGAGCAACGCCCTGCGCGGCGAAATTCCCGCAGCATTGCAATTGTGAAAAGTGCAAAACTTGAATTGTGTATTCGTTTTGAAGGCAGAAAGTCCATTGACGAATGGTTTGATGATAAGCACAACTAAAAGTTGAGAAGAGATTTTCCCAAAATACATATTTGGACAAATCGGGTCGCTATAGCTGGAGAGAAAAAGAGTGAAAATGCAATACCGTCCTGTCTTCAAAGATGGTGAATTCAAGCGGAACAAAATGAACTACCTGCTTCCAAACGAGGAAGGCAAAATCATTGTTTACACCTACATTCGAAAGAACGCGTGCTCTGCTTTCAAGCTTCTGATGCTCGAAAGATCTCGTCAACAAGAAGGTTCAGAAATTGAAAAGATGAGGGCCTTCCGTGCGCCCCAACATCTTAAACAATGGGATCACTCGGTTTTTGTTTACCGTGATCCTTTTGAACGAGCGGTTTCGGTTTTTCAGAATAAGTTTTTGGACAAGTCGGGGAACGGAGATATTTTTTACAGCTTTAAGGCTCAGACCGGGAAAGATCCCCACACTGCAACGTTCCGTGATTTCGTTACGTATCTTAAAACGCCTTTTGAGGAGTTGGATCCTCATGTATGGCCGCAGAAATCGCATCTCTTAGAGATCGAATACACTCTTCCTATTGATATGAACGACCTGACGAACGTCATTGAAGAAGAGTTTCCGTCTCTGTCGAAGTTTTTCCAAAACAAGGTCAATGAATCTCGGGAACGAGCCGATATATTGGGCGACCTTTGCGATGTTCCTGCAAATCAGATCTCGAGCTATAACAAGAAAAATTTCGAAGCACTTCGTCCAACTTTGGAAGACCTGTATTCTTCAGATATGGAAATGATCTCGGAAGTTAAACGGCAAACCTCCCGCCAAAATAGCTGCAAATGACTCTAACCTAACTGTTGCACTGGGGCTAATCGACCATAGCATCACCGATAGTCTTAATGTGCAGAAATACCGTAGATGCCCTCTGACGTTACGGGGAACCTTGTGATGAACAAAGGTGTCAGACTTGTGTTTCAGCAAGGACAGGCGACTCACCAGTCGCCGTTATTTTTTCGCGCGCCATGGGCCCGGAATTCTGTTCCGGTCCCGTTGATTGGCATTTTTAGGCGAATAACGCCGCTGTTCCCTTGACTTTGGCCGCTACAAAAGGTGTATCGGCGCGACTTCACACTTCACCCTCATGAGGGAGCGACCATGCACGCTTTTCGCAGCCACACTTGCGCAGAACTGAACAAATCCAACGTGGGTGATACCGTCCGCCTGTCGGGCTGGGTCCACCGTGTCCGCGATCACGGCGGTATCCTGTTCATCGACTTGCGCGACCACTACGGCATGACGCAGGTGCTTTGTGACCCCGACAGCCCCGTCTTTACCCAGATGGAGAAGGTCCGGTCCGAATGGTGTATCCGCATCGACGGCACCGTCAAAGCCCGTGACGAAGACCTTGTGAACCCGAAAATACCGACCGGCGAAGTCGAGGTTTTTGTGCGTGATCTCGAGGTTCTTGGCGCTGCTGACGAACTGCCCCTGATGGTCTTTGGTGATCAGGAATACCCCGAGGACACACGTCTGAAATATCGTTTCCTCGATCTGCGCCGCGAAGTGATGCAGGAAAACATGAAACTGCGTTCGGACGTGGTGATGTCGATGCGCAAACGCATGTGGGATCTGGATTTCCGCGAATATCAAACCCCGATCATCACGGCGTCGTCGCCCGAAGGCGCGCGCGACTTCCTCGTGCCATCGCGTCTGCATCCGGGCAAGTTCTATGCGCTGCCACAGGCCCCGCAGCAGTTCAAACAGCTGATGATGGTTGCCGGTTTCGACAAATATTTCCAGATCGCGCCGTGTTTCCGCGATGAAGACCCGCGTGCAGACCGCTCGCCGACGGACTTCTACCAGCTCGACATGGAAATGAGCTTTGTCACCCAACAGGATATCTTCGACACCATCCAGCCAGTGCTGCAAGGCGTGTTTGAAGAGTTTGGCGGCGGCCGCAAGGTGGATCAGGTTTGGGAACAGATTTCCTATGCGGACTCGGCGCTCTGGTATGGCACCGACAAACCCGATCTGCGTAATCCGATCAAAATGCAGGTTGTTTCCGAACATTTCGCAGGCTCCGGTTTCGCGATCTTTGCCAAACTGCTCGAGCAGGAAGGCACACAGATCCGCGCCATTCCCGCCCCGACAGGCGGGTCGCGCAAATTCTGTGACCGCATGAACAAATTCGCCCAACAAGAAGGCCTGCCCGGTATGGGCTATATCTTCTGGCGCGAGAAAACTGCTGACGCCGTGGCGCAGGAACTTGGCATCACTGTCAAAGAAGCCCAGGCCAAGCTGAAATCAGGCGAAGTCGAAGGTGGCATGGAAGCCGCTGGTCCTCTGGCCAAAAACATCGGCCCCGAGCGCACCGAAGCGATCCGTCAGCAACTGGGCCTCGACGTTGGCGACGCGGCCTTCTTCCTTGGTGGCAAGCCAAAGGCGTTCGAACCCGTCGCGGGCCGTGCACGTGCCGTGATTGGCGAAGAACTGGGTCTGGTTGATCAGGACCGGTTTGCCTTCGCGTGGATCGTTGATTTCCCGATCTTCGAAAAAGACGAAGAAACCGGCAAGCTGGACTTTGACCACAACCCGTTCTCGATGCCCCAAGGCGGCATGGACGCGTTGAACGGCGATCCTCTGGCCGTGCGTGGCTGGCAGTATGATCTGGCCTGTAACGGGTACGAACTGGTGTCGGGCGCGATCCGGAACCACCAGCCCGAAATCATGTTCAAGGCCTTTGAACTGGCTGGCTACGGAGAAGACGAAGTGCGCAAGCGGTTCGGCGGCATGGTCAATGCGTTCAAATTCGGCGCGCCTCCGCACGGTGGATGTGCTGCGGGTGTTGACCGGATCGTCATGCTTTTGGCCAACCAGCAAAACCTGCGCGAAGTCGTGATGTTCCCGATGAGCCAGCGTGCAGAAGACCTGATGATGAACGCACCAAGCGAGCCAGCAACCGATCAGTTGATGGAACTTGGCCTGCGCGTGATCCCGCAAGACTAGGATCTCGCGCCAGAGTATTAAGAAATCGGGGCGGCCTGTCTGGGCGGCCCCTTTTTTGTGCAGCTTTTTGCCGGTTCACGGCTTTTTTTCCACTTGGATGCTGCAATCGCAAAGCAATGGGTTATCTTTACCCTACGATGCCAGCAATTTATTCTAATCGGACTTGATAAAGATGGCTTTTGACCCGATCCGCGCGGAAATCCGTTTTGGCTATGGCTTGTCTCCTGAGATAAGCCCCCCCTCCAGCGTGGCAGAAATGCTGTCCGGCGTGTCTGGACCGGATAAAATGGCCGATGCCTTTCCTGTTGAAAGCATGCAGTTTTTTTCTGGCAAGCTGACCCAGCAGGTCGAACTGGCGCGCGCGTTGCGAAAGGCCAAGACCGAAGAAGAAAGCTTTGAAATCACGGAAACATCGCAAGAGTTGCGCCGCGAGTTTTATGTGTACCGGCGCGAGTTTATGGCCCAGTCCATTCTCAGACGCACGCACAGCGCCACAGCCTTTCGTGAACGTCTGGCCGCTTTCTGGAGCGACCATTTCACGGTTGTGGGCAAGAATTCGTTCTACAAGGCTCTGGTGGATACCTACTCGGAAGACGCCATCCGGCCAAACCTTTCCGGCCGGTTCGAGGATATGCTGATCGCGGTCGTGACCCATCCCATGATGCTGTTGTATCTTGATCAACGGCAATCCGTCGGACCAAACAGTTTGCTGGCAGAAAAGCGTGGCAAGGGGCGCGGTCTAAACGAGAACCTCGCCCGCGAAGTGCTTGAATTGCATACGCTTGGCGTGGATGGACCCTATTCGCAAACGGATGTGCGCGAGTTGGCCGAGTTGTTCACCGGTCTCGATTACCGGCAGGACAAAGGCTTTCATTTTGCGCGGGGCAAGACAGAACCGGGACCCGAAACCGTTTTGGGCAAGGTCTATGGACAGGAAAAAGGCCGGCTCAAGGACATTCTTGCGGTTCTGCGCGATCTGGCCCGCCACCCCGTAACGGCCCGGCATATCTCGTCAAAACTGGTGATGCATTTTGTGTCTGACGATCCTGATCCGTCCTTGGTTGATCGGCTGACCGCTGCGTATCTGGACACGGATGGTGATCTTTCCGCCCTCTACGCGACCCTTCTGGAGGCGCCTCAGGCTTGGGATGCCCCCCTTGCGAACATGAAACCCCCGCAGGATTTCATCATTTCGTCGCTGCGCGCGCTGGCGGTTCCGGCAGAAACCTTTGCCGGATTGAATGCCCGCGACATGCGGCGTCTCGTGACGGCACCGTTGCAGAAAATGGGGCAGCCGTGGAATGAACCCCTCGGGCCGGACGGATGGCCCGAAGAAGACGGCGTCTGGATTTCACCACAGGGCATGGCGGCGCGTCTGCAATGGGCGATGTTTGCACCCGGTGCCCTGTTGGGCGTTGAACCTGACCCGCGGGAATTCGTTGTCAACGCGCTTGGTGCCGATGCACCGGCGGACATTACGTTTGCCGCAGGCGCTGCCGAAAACCGCCGCGAAGGTGTTGCCGTTGTCCTAATGTCTCCGACATTCCAGCGACGCTAAGGAGAGAGATATGGCTCAAAACCTGACCAGAAGAAGCTTCCTCGCACGGACTGCGGCCATCGGATGTTCCGCCGCTGCCAGCCCTCTGTTGACCCCTGTGAGTTTTGCGGCGGGGCCTTGGGACAACCGGCTTGTCGTCATCATTCTGCGCGGGGGGCTGGATGGTCTTGATGCCGTGCGGCCTTGGGGCGATCCTGAATTTGCTCTGGCGCGCCCGCGTCTTGCAAAAGACCACAACGGCGCCCATGATCTGAACGGCTTTTACGGCATGAATCCCGCTTTGGCCCCCTTGATGCCCCTGTGGCAAGCGGGCGAACTTGGCTTCGCCCACGCGGTCTCGCAGCCTTACCGCGAAAAACGCAGCCACTTTGACGGGCAGGATCTGCTCGAAGCGGGCATTCCAACCCTGAAAGACGGGATCAAGGACGGCTGGTTGAACCGGATGTTGCAGGACATTCCCGGCGTCAGGGCGGATACGGCATTTTCAATCGGCTCCGAAAACATGCTCTTGGCACAAGGCGCAGCCCCGGTCTCAAGCTGGTCACCGGATGTGGACGTCACCATGAGCGCGCAGGGCGTGCGCCTTCTGGAACTGACCATGAAAACAGACCCCGCATTGGCCGAAGCCATGGCGCAGGCCTTGGTGCTGGCGGATTCCGACGGGGACGGGGTTGTGCCCGATGGCTCGGATGATGACATGATGGCGATGATGCAATCCAACATGAAGCCGCAAAACGCCCGCAAAAGCCATTTGCGGATTGCAGATTTTGCGGCGGCACAGCTGGTTGCGGACACGCGGATTGTGTCGTTTTCACTGGGCGGATGGGACACCCACGCCAACCAGACGGCGCGGATCAAAGGGCCTTTGTCGAACCTTGCCGACGTATTGTTGCGCCTGAAAGAAGGGTGCGGTCAGTCGGTCTGGGCGCGCACGACCGTGGTCGCCATGACCGAGTTCGGACGCACCGTGCGCGAAAACGGCACCAAGGGCACCGATCACGGAACCGGCGGCGTGATGATTATGGCTGGCGGTGCCTTGCGTGGCGGACAGGTTTTCGGGCAATGGCCGGGCTTGGCCGAGGCCGATCTCTATGACCGGCGGGACCTCATGCCGCTGGATGACGTACGCCGCTATGCGGCCTGGGCCATTCGTAGCAGTTTCGGTCTGGACAGGGCGCGGTTGGAAAACCACATCTTCCCGGGCATAGAACTGGGCGACGATCCAAATATGCTGCTTTGATCTCAGGGGCTTGGCAGGTCGGCATACTTGGTGCAAGGTGGGCGGACCTAACGGAGCCGAACCATGCAAGACCCAAGACCTCTCGGAGCAGGCGTCACTGATTGGACACCTCCCGCCGTGCCAACCGGCGATGTGCTCGAAGGGGAATACGCCAGACTGGAACCTTTGCAGGCCGATATCCACGCCGCGCTTTTGTTTCCAACCTATCAGGTCAGCGACAGTGTTTGGGACTATCTGCCTTATGGGCCTTTTCATTCGGCAGCGGCCTATCACCGCTGGATGAAAAACATCACAGGACGCGCGGATCCGATTTTTTATGCCATTCAGGACAAGGATACGGGCGCATGGGGCGGCGTGGCCAGCTTTTTGCGCATCAACCACGGTTCGGGCTCGATCGAGGTGGGGCATATCAACCTGTCACCACAACTTCAGGGCACCCGCGCAGCAACCGAAGCGATGGTTTTGATGATGCGGCACGCCTTTTCACTGGGGTATCGCCGGTACGAATGGAAATGTGATGCCCTGAACCGACCCTCGCGCCGCGCCGCGCAAAGGCTCGGGATGAGCTTCGAAGGCGTCCACCGCCAGCACACGGTGGTCAAGCAACGCAATCGCGACACGGCTTGGTTTTCGGTCATTGATAGCGAATGGCCCGCCTTGTCAGAGGCCTTTGATGTCTGGCTCAATCCGACCAATTTTGACCAGGACGGGCGCCAGAAAGAAAGCCTGAGCGATCTTACGCGTCTGGTGCGGGCTACGGACGATCCTGATCTCGGCTGATCCTACAGCGCGGGTTCCTGCGCAAGGCGGGCCTCGACCAGCTGACGCAATCTCGACACATCGGCATTCAGCAACTTGCCTTCGGCGCGCCCCCGCGACACCGTATCGGCCGCCCGTTGCAGGGCCAGATCATGTGCACTAAGGGCAAGGCCCGACAGGAACTTGGCCACATAATCCAGCGTGCCATCTTCGCGCAGCGTCTCTGCGGCGTGACACAGATCGTCGCGATAGGCGACAGGGTCGGGGGTTACCTTGTCTTTCGACAGGCTGCGCGGACCGGCGGGGCGTTGATCTGCCGGCAACCTTGACAGAATGGCCTCCTGAAAAATGGCAAGACTACCAAGAGGTTTTGACAGGAACCCGTCCGCCCCGGCGGCAAGCGCCTGATCCTCGACAAAGCTGTCACCCGATGTGGCCAGCACAACATCAATCCGCGGCACGCTGCGGCTCATCTCTTCGATCAGATCGGCGCCCGATCCATCCGGCAGCCCCATATCCACAATGGCAACCGACGGGCGATAGACCTGCAAATGACGTCGCGCAGAGGCAAGGCAATCCGCGCGCCGGATACGGGCCCCGCTGCGCAGACACATCAACCGCAGGGCATCACAGGCAAACCGGCTGTCCTCGACCACAAGGACGGTCAGTCCCAGCATTGGACGGCGCGCGGTGGGATGTGAATAGGCGGAAATCAGGGGCAGGTCATCCATCAGAAAACTCCTTCAGGCAGCGGTTTGGACGACTCACAAGCTAGGGCAGGGATGGTAAATGCATGGTTAAGCAAACCACCGGCAAACGTTGCGGCGCGCGACCCCCTGTCGCTTGCAACGGGCGCGCGGCTTGACCATAAGACGTGCAAGCTAAAGAAACCTGAAAGGAATATCGACATGATCGGACGTCTGAACCACGTCGCCATTGCCGTACCGGATCTGGAAGCGGCCTCGGCGCAATACCGCAACGCGTTGGGGGCCAAAGTCGGCGACCCGCAAGACGAACCCGATCACGGTGTGACTGTGGTGTTTATCGAATTGCCAAACACCAAGATCGAACTGCTCTACCCGCTGGGTGACGACAGCCCCATCAACGGCTTCCTCGAAAAGAACCCTTCGGGCGGCATCCACCATGTCTGTTACGAAGTCGATGACATCATTGCGGCACGCGATCACCTGAAATCCACCGGCGCGCGCGTTCTGGGCTCGGGCGAGCCTAAAATCGGCGCTCACGGAAAACCCGTTCTGTTCCTGCACCCGAAAGATTTCAACGGTTGTCTGGTTGAACTCGAGCAGGTCTAAGCCTGTTTGAATTTGGACACGGGCGGGTTATATGCTCGCCCGTACCCACTTACCCCTGAAAGGGATCTGCCCCCATGGCTCTCACCTCTGGTATCGTTCTTTACGCGGTTCTCTGGTTTCTGACTTTCCTGATGGCGATTCCGATCCGCCTGCAAACCCAAGGTGACGTGGGCGAGGTTGTACCGGGCACCCATGCCGGAGCGCCCGAACATCACAACCTTAAACTCAAGGCCAAACTGACCACGCTGGTGGCAGGTGTGATTTGGGTAGTGCTGTTCTGGATCATCACAACCGGTGTCATCACGGTGCGCGATTTTGATTTCAATAACGTGATGTCCCCTCTCCCTGTGTCAGATGAAACAGGTGAGTGAAAACAGCCGCGCCCATAATCGGGATCAGCAGGTTGACCAACGGTATGGACAAAGGGATCGCCATCAGCGTCCCGCCAAGCCATATCGTGCCCATGTGACGGCGGCGTAGCTCTTTGGCGCCGTCCCGCCCCACACGGCGCATGGCCGCCATCTGAAAATATTCACGCCCCAGAAGAAACCCGTTCAGCGCCCAGAAGATGAACAGGGCCAGCGGCGAGAAAATAACATAAAGCACCAGCGCAAGAATGTTTGCGCCGATCATGACCCCGAGAAACGCAAAAGTATCCTTGAGCGACTCGGACAGGGGCAGGTCCTCAACCGGCGGCAGGTTGGTATAGTGCCGGTCCTCGACCGCATCTGCGACCTGATCCAGAAACAGGCCGGTCATGGCAGACGCCACAGGCACCATCAAAAAGATCGACGCCACGGGCACAACCACCACCAAAGACCAGCTCAGCATGTCGTCGATCCACGTGACCGCTCCGACCCATGGCAAATTCACTTCATCACCAAGGAAAAAGTCCAGAAGCCAGACCAGCCCGATACTGGCCCCGATCAACAGCGCAAGCGCCAGACCAATGCCGGTAAAAAACACCTTGCGGAACCGCCGGTCTCCCAGCTGTCCCAAAGACTTGAAAAACGCCGTAAAGACTAGTTGGAAACCCATGTGACTTTCCTTTCCAGATCGGGACGCGGACGTTCGGGCGGCGTGGCTTTTTCGGTGCCGATATGGATGATGCCCGCCACACGTTCATGCGGGGCCAGCCCCAGAGACGTCTCGACAAAGGGGCGGTCGTGGCTTGCCCAGCCGGACAACCAGTTTGCCCCCCATCCGGACGCCAACGCCGCGTTCAACAACGCAAGACAGACGGCTCCGGCGGAATAGGTTTGCTCAACCTCGGGCACTTTTTCCGAAATAACCGGGGCTTCGATCACCACAACAGCAAGGTTCCCCGTATCGAACTGGTGACGGCCCTTGGCGATCTGCTCGGCATTCAGCCCAAGGGCGATACCGCGCGCTTCGACCGGATCCCCAAGCGCATTCAGGGCCGCCTTGTCCAGAACCACAAGACGCCATGGTTCGAGCTTGCCATGATCCGGTGTGCGCAGGGCCGCTGTCAAAAGGGGCTCAAGCTGCGCGCGGGACGGCACCGGCGCCGTTAGGGTCTTGGCGGGGCGGGAACGGCGCGACAGGAGAAACTCCAGCGCCTGCGGATTGGGGTGGGGCATTGTGCGTTTCCGTTTCTTGGTCGCAAGGTATGTCGTCAGGATTGGTGCAGGATTCAACCGCTTTCTGGCGGTTTTGCAAAGATATCGGCCAGTTCTTCGATCTGTTCCGCCACAAACGCGTCAAACCGCGCGTCCGGTTGCCGGATCGCCAGCGTCTCTGCCATCGGGTCGGGCACGTGGATATCACTGCCGGACAATTCCTCCATCACGGCATGGCCACAAAACGGCACATAGACCTCGGAATAGCCGCCCTCGTGAACCATGACCAAGCGCCCGTCACACCATGTGTCGGCGGCGCCCATCACCTGACGGGTCATGTCACGAAAGGTCTCCATCGTTGCCATCGTGCGCGAAAGGGGATCAAACGCCGAGGCGTCATAGCCGCTGGCGACAATGATCAAATCGGGGCGATACCGGTCCAGCGCGGGCAGCACGATCCGCTCCATCGCCAGAAGATAGCTGTTGTGACCCGCGCCGGGGGACAGGGGAACGTTGATGTTGTACCCCAACCCGTCACCAGAGCCGCGCTCCTCAATACCGCCTGTGTCCAGAGGATAGTTGCGCGCCTGATGAAGCGAGATTGTCAGCACATCGTCACGGTCCAGAAAAATGGCTTCGGTGCCATTACCATGGTGGACGTCCCAATCGATGACGGCCACACGCGGTGCCAACCCTTCGGCCTTGGCGGCCTCGATCGCGATGGCGATATTCGCCATCAGACAAAACCCGTTTGGCCAATCCGGCAGGCAATGATGCCCCGGCGGACGCGACAGCGCATAGGCGTTTTCCAGCGTGCCCCGCAAAACACTCAGAACAGCCTCTTTGGCCAATCCCGCCGAAAGGGCCGCCGCTTCATAGCCGCCTTTGCCAAAAGGGGTGCGCAGGCCCAGCTCACCGCCACCAGCATCGGACATGTTCTTGAACTGCGTCAGATACGCGGCCGGGTGCACGCGCTCCAGATCTTCGCGGGTGGCAGGGGCCGCACTGCTCAGGTGAAGCTCTTTGGACAAGCCACTCACATCTAACAGGTTTTTGAGCCGCCGCTTGGTCTCGGGGCTTTCGGGCAGGCCACCGGCCGCCAGAGGTTGCACAAATTCACCCACCGGCAAAGTCAGTGCATAGTTGCCGCCTGAATGCCAAAAACAGGACTCATCCCAAAAGAAACCGGTTGCCATGTGCGTGTGATCCTTATCCTGCGCTTTTCGCGCATACCTTTGCCCAAGGTGACACCAAATGCGAGCCATTTTCACCGCCGCCCGAATGATCTAAACCTGTCTTACCCCGGAGCCGGAACCTGCCCATGTCTGAAAACCTGTCCCGTCTTGCCGTTGAAGGCGCGGAAATCACGGTGCGCGTCACGCCCAAGGCCTCGCGCAATGCAGTCAAAGTCGAAGACGGTCAGATTCGCGTCTATGTCACCACGGTTCCGGAAGGGGGCAAGGCCAACGCCGCAGTTCAAAAAGTGCTGGCCAAACAGATGGGTCTTGCGAAATCCCGTCTTGTTCTGATCCGGGGGCAAACTGCGCGGGACAAGACCTTTCTGGTGTCGTCCTAGCCGGTCTTGCCGTCCTGTTGCAGCTTGTAAACCCCTTCAGGCAGGTCCAGCGCAGCGGCCAGTTCCTGTATCTGGTGCAGGGAAAACGAGATTTTCTGAACCGTGTCTGTGCGAGGGTCCAGCTGTTCTACCGTGATCACGTCCTCAAACATATTGATGGTGATGTCTTCCATCAAATTTACAGAGCCCTCGTCAACGAGGGTGACCACTGTGGCGTCAAATTCGTGCTCGATACTGAACATGTCTCCAGCGTAACGGCTTGTTTGACAATGGCAAGCACAATGCACTGGAAACCCTGGGCACATCGTCATAAGTTTGAATATGTAAGCAGTTGATATGGACTTGTTTGATGCGCTGGATTGCTCTTGTTGCCGCTTTTTCTGTTGTTGCCGCCTGTGACACACCGACGGACACGGCCCCCAAGCCTGCGCCGACAACCACGAAATCAACCGTGTCACGGCTTAGCGTGGATCAGGCCACCAAACGGCTTGGCCCCATCAAACGCCGGATGGAACCGATTGCAGAAAGCGAATGCCGTGCCCGTACCAGCGGCGCGAATTGTGATTTTCGCATCTCCGTCGATCAACGTCGCGATGTTCCGGCAAACGCCTATCAATCGGTTGATTCAAACGGACGCCCCCAGATCACCTTCACTGCGGCGCTGATCTCCGACGTGCAGAACGATCACGAACTGGCCTTTGTGATGGGGCACGAGGCCGCGCACCACATCGCGGGGCACCTGAACCGTCAACAGGCCGATGCCGCGGCGGGTGCATTGATTGTGGGCGTGCTGGCGGGGCTTGCCGGTGCCAATGCCGCAACACTGGATGCCGCGATGGATGCAGGGGCTTTGGTCGGATCACGCGCCTATTCGAAAAACTATGAACTTGAGGCTGATCGCCTCGGAACGGTGATCACCAAAAAGTCCGGGTATGATCCAGTTCGCGGCGCCCAGTATTTCACACGCATCCCTGATCCGGGCAATGTGTTCCTTGGCACCCATCCGCCCAACAACCAACGCATCCAGACCGTGCGCCAAACCGCAGCCAAGATGTAAGCGATGCTGCAACTCTTGAATGTGGTCACTGACCGCGGGTCGAAATATGCCGTGTCCGGTGGCCCCGTGACAAACCGCAAAGACATCGACGCCTTTCTGAAACAGCTCAAACGCGACCGCAAATTCGCCAAGGCCACCCACAACACCTGGGCGGCGCAGTTGTCCAACGGGACACCCCTGAAAGGCGATGATGGCGAAAGCGGCGCAGGCATGGTGATCGTGCGCATGCTGGAACGCGAAGGCCTGCAGGATCACGTTATCGTTGTAACCCGTTGGTACGGCGGCGTTAAACTGGGCGGAGACCGGTTCCGCCGCGTGCAGGATTGCGTGCGCGCCTATTTGGAAGAACTGCCCCCCTCGGCAGGATGACGCGCAGCAATCGCAGGGTTGATGCAGGTCAAAGGAGCAGAAATCACGGCATGATACGGTCGGTTTTAACGCCAGACCGGAGGTCCATATGCCAGATACTGCAGTTCTCAAACATCACGTCGATCTTTTGGATCGGACCGCGACGCGGCTGGGTGTTGATCTTCAGGACGCCGCCATTTCCGGACAGTTTGCCTTTGACGACATCGCGGATGCCGTGCTGCGCTGTACCCAATGCCCCCAGCCCGAAGCCTGTGAAAGCTGGTTGGCAACGGCCCCCTCGGCACCGGAACAGGCGCCGCATTACTGTCGCAACCATGATTTGCTGACAGCCCTGCAAGGAGCGGCAGAATGAAGCCCCTTGGAGATCAGAATGCACATTTCTGGCTGATCCAACGCATGGCGCGCGCCACGGAAACGGATCTGGTCAAGGCGATGCACAAGGCCAAACTGACCCAGAGCGACTGGGCCGATATGGTGCAGGAATGTCGCCACTGTGACTGGTCCGCAGGCTGCGAACGCTGGTTGGGCCGTCAGGACCACGACGCGGCCGCCGACGTCCCCGAGGCCTGTCGCAATCACACCCGTTTCGAAGCGCTCAAAACCGCTCTGGAGGAGCTTGAAGAATGAGCCATACCGCACCTTTGGGCGATCCCGCCCTGCATTTCTGGTTAACCCGCAGCGTCGCCCGCTCGATGGGCGTGTCCCTTGGCGACGCCATGGCCGAAGGCGTCCTGTCCAAGAAAGACTATGCCGATCTGGTCACGAACTGCCGGCGCTGTGCCTTGGTGGCCCATTGCGAGGCTTGGCTGGGCGATCAGGGCAACGGCGCACAAACCGCGCCAGACGGCTGTATGCACGCAGACCTATTCGACCACTTGAAACAACAGGCCTAGGGGCCATCACCGAGAGGCAACACCATGGGTATCTTCAAAAAACTGGACGATCATTCGGATCTGATGGGCAAAATGTCTGACAAGGTCGGCGTAGACTGGGCCGAGAAAATCTCGGAACACCCTGAAATGGCGCGCCAATATCGCACCGCCGTCATGACCTGCACCCAATGCAAAAGCGTTGGCGAATGCAAAGGCTGGCAGGCCACGCATGACCACGCAGATGCGGCGCCGGACTATTGCCTGAACAAGGACCTTCTGGCCCAGCTTGCGGCCGATTGATCCCGATCGCCCCCCTTGCATCAGAAATCGCCTTCGGCCCATCCTCTGGGCCGGAGGGGACTTGATCACTTTCCTGAAACGTTTGCGCCTTCGGGCGATCTGGAGCTGGGCCGGTGTTGTACTGGCCTGGAAGGAGGAACATTCCTTTCGCTCTTGGGTCTGGGCCAATCTGGTGTCCGGTGGGTTGGCCTTCTGGTTGCCCCTTGAAACAGCCGAGCGCGCCCTGATCTTGGCACTCGGCGTTCTTGTTCTGGCGGCGGAACTGTTCAACACCGCCATCGAACGCGCGGTTGATTACATCTCTGAGGAACCGCACCCGCTCGCTGGCCAAGCCAAAGACGCCGGCAGCGCCGCCGTGGCAGTCACCGCCGTCGCAGCAGGTGTGGCATGGGTGGTCGTGTTGTTGGGGCTTTTCTAACGAACCTTCGGTCGGCTTTAACCGAAATTGCCTCTATCTCTCAAGATTGAGATATTTCACCTTTTGATTGATTTTGAAGGAGGTCTCATTCTACCTTGGAGGTAATTTTGGAGAGTATTATGACGAGACCAGATTATTTGATTCAAGGCGAACCTTCTCGCTTATTCCCAGTTCTAGCGACGACATCCAAAGAAGGGCGAACGACTTCGATAGTCTTGGCATGTATGACATTGATTCACGAATTTGGGGCCGAGTTGCTGAGTTCTCTTGGTCAAAGAATTGGTGTTCGAAGTCGTCTTGAAACGTTTACCGAAGTTGTTTTCAAAGGCCAAAAGTTGGACACGAAAAATCGACCTGATGGTTTGATTATTCTTAAAACAGGCGGTCGAGAATGGAAGGCGATGATCGAGGCGAAAGTTGGCAATAACCCCATCACCGCTGAGCAAATTGAAAAGTACAGAGAGATTGCAAAAGAACACAAGATTGATTGTGTAGTTACCATTTCCAATCAGTTTGCGACCACTCCAACGGCTCATCCAGTAGAAGACGTTCGTAAAAGTAGGTCTAAGATCCCTGTTTATCACTGGTCCTGGATGTACATTCGTACGATGGCTGATTTGTTGATCAGAAATGAAAACGTAGAAGATGATGACCAGAGTATCTTGCTAAAAGAACTCATTAGGTTCCTGACCCATGAAAGTGCAGGGATCAAGGGCTTTGACAGGATGCCTCCAGAATGGAGCGAACTAAATCGCCATGTCTCGGCTGGTGGAAAAATATTGGCTAAGTCGCCCGAAGCCATTGCTGTCATTGAAGCATGGCATCAAGAAACAAAAGATTTGTCTCTTATTCTCAGTCGGGACACAGAAACAATTGTTCGGCAAAGATTGTCACGAAAACATATGAATGATCTGGTTGAGCGCCAAAAAGAAGAGCTGCGACTATTACGAGAAAACCATCAGTTGAAGTTAAGCTTGGACATCCCAGATGCTGCTGCACCTTTAGAGGTAATTGCAGATCTCAATCGCAGGGCCTTAGAAGCGGGCATGACGCTAAGGGCACCAGAGGATAAAAAATCTTCAAAGGCTCGACTGAATTGGTTGCTTAGGCAGATTAGAGCTGAGTCCGATGCTGATGTTTATGTTCGCTTTTGCTGGCCAGGTAGGAGTGAGGACACAACACATTCTTTGGCCGACTTAAGGGCTGATCCTGATCTATGTGAAAAAGACAAAAATGGCCTGCAAGTAGTGAGTTTTCACATTTACATAACGAAAAGATTGGGCGGCAAATTCACTCAACAAACGAACTTCATCGTAGAATTAGAACAGCTCGTGCCATTCTTTTACAAAGAGATTGGGCAAGACCTAAATGTTTGGCGAAAACCGGCTCCACGAATTAAGGAAACGGCTGCTAAAGATGATTTTGTAGAACCTCTAAATGAGGATGATGCTGAATAGGATTTAGTTTCGGCCGCCACGGTGAAATGGCGGCCCGATTGGGGTCAAACCCTTTTGTACAAAACGGACAAAGGCCCCAGAATTTTTGTACAAACCGAAAGGTTTAAGGTACGCGGCGGGTTAGGGGCGCAGGGCACCCCAGAGGTCATATTCGCCCGCTTCGTCAACCTCGACCGTCACGATATCCCCGACGCTCAGACCCTCGGTGCCTTCATCGATGAACAGGTTTCCGTCGATTTCCGGCGCGTCGGCCTTGGTGCGGCAGGTCGCGATGCCGTCATCGTCGATGTCGTCGACAATCACATCCATGACCTGTCCAACCTTGGCTTCCAGCTTAGCTTCAGAGATGGCCTGTGCCTTCTCCATAAAGCGGTCCCAGCGGTCTTGTTTGATCTCTTCGGCCACATGATCCGAAAGGGCGTTTGACCGTGCGCCATCGACATTTTCGTATTTAAAACAACCCACTCGGTCCAGTTGTGCTTCGTCCATCCAGTCCAGAAGGTGCTGGAACTCGGCCTCGGTCTCACCGGGATAGCCGACGATAAAGGTCGACCGCAGCGTGATGTCCGGACAGATCTCGCGCCACGCGGCGATCTCGGTTAGGGTCTTGGCTGTGTGGGCAGGGCGCGCCATGCGTTTGAGCACATCAGGGTGCGAATGCTGGAACGGAATATCCATATAGGGCAGCAGCGCATTGTCAGGATCCGCCATCAGCGGGATCAGGTCGCGCACATGCGGATAGGGATAGACATAGTGCAACCGCACCCACAGGTCCTTGGCGTTTCCAAGTTGTCCAAGTTCGCGTGACAAGTCTTTGATATGGCTGCGAACTTCCCCCTCTTTCCACGGGTTCATGTCGTATTTGCGATCCAGACCATAGGCAGAGGTGTCCTGCGAGATCACCAGCAGTTCACGCACGCCATTATCAACCAGCTTTTCCGCCTCTCGCAGGATGGCGTGGGCCGGACGGCTGGCCAGTTTTCCGCGCATGTCAGGGATGATGCAGAACTTGCACTTGTGGTTGCAACCTTCTGAAATCTTTAGGTAACTAAAGTGTCTGGGCGTAAGACTGACGCCGGTTGCGGGCAGCAGGTCAATGAACGGGTTCGGATCGGGTGGCACGGCGCCATGCACAGCGTCCAGCACCTGTTCGTATTGGTGCGGGCCGGTCACGGCGAGCACTTTGGGATGCGCGCCGGTGATGTATTCGGGTTCCGCCCCGAGGCACCCCGTCACGATAACCTTGCCGTTTTCCTGAATCGCTTCGCCAATCGCCTCAAGGCTTTCGGCCTTGGCACTGTCAAGGAACCCGCAGGTGTTCACGATCACCGCATCCGCACCGGAATAGTCGGGCGAGATGCCATACCCCTCGGCGCGCAGACGGGTCAGGATGCGCTCACTGTCAACAAGCGCCTTGGGACAGCCCAAGGACACCATACCGATGGTGGGTTGGCCGGGACGGGCGGCTTCCTGTGCCACGCGGGCATTGGCGAGATCGGGGCGAAGTTCTGGCGGATTGCTGGTCATGGCGCGGATATAGGGGATTGAGGCGCATTTGGGAATTGCTGAATTGCCTGTGCGGATTTGTAGGCATAGGCTGATCTTCAAATCAGTGGTGTGAGGTTCCCATGCGTTTGATCCGTGTGTTGTTGATGGTGGTCGTTGTTGTGTGCGTCGGGCTTGTGGCGCTTGTGCTGGTGCTTCCCGGGGAAAAGATCGCGCGGATCGCGGCGGATCAGGTCAAGGCGCAAACCGGTCGTGATCTCAACTTTGAGGGCGACGTCGGCATCAGCTGGTATCCGGTTTTGGGCATCTCGACGGGGGCTGTGACCCTGTCGAATGCGGATTGGTCCACGGAAGGCCCGATGTTGACGGCAGACAGTCTGGCGATTGGTGTGGATGTGGCTGCGTTGGTAACGGGCGATATCCGCATCAAAAAGGTCGAGGCCTTACGCCCGGATGTGGTTCTCGAGGTTGATGCCGACGGGCGGGCGAACTGGTCGTTGTTCCCAGAAACGGCCGCAACGGACACGCCAACCACGACCGAGGACACACCAGCATCGGGTGGATTGTTTCTTGAGAAACTGACGATCAAAGACGCGCGCCTACGCTATGTCGAGGCAGGCACTGCCGTGTTTGATATGGCAAACAGCGATGTCTCTCTGGACTGGGCCGCGCCGGACGAACCTGCCGATGTCACGCTGATTCTTCGTCCGGCTGGGCAAGACATCACTGTGTCCGCGCGGCTGGCTGATCTGCCGGCCCTGCTTGGCGGCGAGGTGGCGGCGCTTTCGGCGGATGTCACGGTGGCGGGGGCCACGTTGGCGTTTGACGGGCGCGCGGGGCTGGATTCACAAGCCGCTGGTCAGCTAACGGCGGATGTGCCCAATCCCGATAAGGTGTTAAAGGCACTGGGGCAGGCTGCCAGCGGGCAGATAGACCCGTTCAACCTGCGTGGCCAGGTCACACTGACAAAAGAGGGCCAGCTGAGCCTGAGAGACACCACAGTCATGGCTTTGGGCAATACCCTGACCCTGCAGGCGGATGTCTTCACAGACGGCGAACGGCCCAAAGTGAACGCCCAGATTGCGGCGGGTGTGTTGGACCTGTCATCCTTTGCACAGCCGGCAGAGGCGGATGTGCCGGCGCAAAGCGCAGACAACAGTTGGTCAAAAGAGGTGATTGATGCCTCTGCACTTGGTCTGGTCGACGGGTCAATTGCGATTGCCGCTTCCGGGATTGATCTGGGAGATCTAACGCTGGGCGCGTCCCGTATGGCGGTGTCGATTGACCGGTCACGCGCGGTGTTCGCCTTGCAGGATATCTCGGCATATGGGGGCAAGGTCACGGGCGAATTTGTTGCAAACAACCGCAACGGGCTGTCTGTCGGAGGCAAAATCCGCGCCGATAATGTCGAGATGAAAACCCTTCTCAGCGATGCGATGAAAATTTCCCGTTTCGCAGGAAAGGCAACCGCGCAGGCTTCGTTTCTGGGGGTCGGTAACTCGGTCTATGACATCATGAATACGCTCAAAGGCAGTGGATCTGTGGATGTGGGGCAGGGCACCATATCGGGGATCGATCTGGACCGGCTGTTGCGCAGTGGCGTTTCCGGAGGCGGGACAACGGTATTTGACAGCCTCTCGGCCACATTGCAGATCGAGCAGGGCGTTCTGAGCAATGATGACCTGTTGCTGGATTTGCCCAGCGTTCAGGCCAAGGGAGAAGGTGTTGTCGGTCTTGGGCAACGCACGTTGGATTATCTGTTTACACCCCAGATCAAACGCGATGACCAGCAGGGGCTGGCAATTCCCGTGCGCATCAATGGCAGCTGGGATGATCCGAAAATCCGACCACAGCTGGACAAAGCGCTTGGGGTTGATCTCGAGGCGGAAAAAGAACGCCTGAAAGACGAGGCCGAAACGCGCGCGCAACAGGAAATAAGCGAACGGCTGAACTTGCAACCGGAAGTGGGGCAGTCCACAGAGGACGCAATAAAGGATTCTCTGGAAGACAAGGCGAAATCCAAACTTCTGGAGCTGCTTGGAGGTGACTGATGCGACACCCTGAAAGGCCGTTGTGCTAAAGGCGGCGCAAACGCCCCCCCGTTTGTCAACGTTGATTGTACTGACGGCGGTTTCCATTCTTACCCTGAATATGTTCCTGCCTTCGTTGAACCACATGGCGGTGGAATTTGGCGTTGATTATGCCTTGGTGAACCTGTCGGTCGCCGGATACCTCGCCGTGACGGCGGTGCTTCAATTGATCATGGGGCCTTTGTCGGACCGGTTCGGGCGTCGGCCCGTTCTGTTGATCGGGTTTGCGATTTTCATTCTGGCCTCGGTCGGGTGCTTTTTGGCGACCGATATCTGGGTCTTTTTGGGGTTTCGGCTGTTGCAGGCTGCGGTGATTGCAGGTGCGGCGCTGTCGCGGGCGGTGGTGCGGGACATGGTGCCAGCCCAGGAAGCCGCCGCCATGCTGGGGCATATCGGCATGGTGATGGCGCTCGCTCCGATGCTCGGGCCCAGTTTCGGGGGGCTCTTGGATCAGATGTTTGGCTGGCGCGCCTCGTTTGCGGTCTTTGCAGGTCTTGGAATTGCGATGTTCGCGCTGGTCTGGACAGATCTTGGAGAGACCAACAAAAATCCGTCTGCCACCTTTACAGCGCAGTTTCGCAGCTATCCCGAGCTGGTGCGCTCCCGCAGGTTCTGGGGCTATGCCTTGTGTTTGGCGTTTTCGGTCGGCGCGTTCTATTCGTTCTTGGGCGGCGCCGCGCTGGTGTCCGCGATCGAGTTTGACCTGACCACGGCCCAGGTCGGCATCGGAATGGGGTCCATCACGGGGGGCTTTGCCTTCGGGAACTTTCTGTCGGGCCGTTTGGCGCGCAAATACAGTCTTGCCATGATGATGATCTTTGGCCGCTTGGTGGCTTGCGGCGGTCTTGCTGCCGGGCTCGTTCTTGTGCTGAGTGATGTGATCTCTGTCTGGAGCTATTTTGGAAGTGTCGTTTTTGTTGGCATCGGCAACGGGTTGACCCTGCCTGCTGCGAGCGCTGGCGCAATGTCGGTGCGACCGGAACTCGCAGGAAGTGCCTCGGGGTTGTCCGGTGCTTTGATGGTTGCGGGAGGCGCTGTTCTGACCTCTGTCACAGGTACGATTCTGACGCCGGACAACGGCGCGTGGCTGCTTTTGGCGATCATGTTCGGGTCTGCGGGTGCCGGGTTGATCACCGCGGTTTACGTGCACCGGATTGATCTGCGCGAAGGGCCGACCGCTTGACACCATGCCCGTGCACGTGTCAGTCAGGCGCCATGACACGTACATGCCTCATCAACACAGTGTATTATACCCTGACCACATAAGTGGCGGGGTCTTTGAGATGTTCAACCGCCGCAGCGCCGGAGGTTGAACGATAAGAGGCATTTCATTCCTTCGGTAACGCGGCCCTTGACGAAAAAGGGGAGCCTGCCATGGGGTCTCGACGAGAAAAGACACAGACGCTTGGCCTGATCGGTTTTGGCGCATTTGGTCAGCTTGCAGCCCGAACGCTTGCAGCGCATTTCGACATTCGGGTTTGTGATCCGGCACGCGCGCATACCACGCTGCCCTGTGGGCGGTCCTTGCGCATGACGACGCTGGAAGACGCCGCAGGGTGTGATGTGGTGGTGCTGGCGGTGCCTGTCGCGCGCTTGCGGCACCTGTGTGGTGTGATCGCGCCCATGTTGCGCAAAGGTGCGCTTGTTCTGGATGTGGGGTCGGTCAAGGTGCTGCCTGTGCGCGTGATGCGCGAGGTTTTGCCTGCTGACGTTGATATCGTGGGCACGCATCCTTTGTTTGGTCCGCAAAGTGCCGCCTCTGGCGTGCAGGGGCACAAGATCGTAGTGTGCCCTGTGCGAGGAGACCGCCACAGGCAGGTCGCAGCCTTTTTGCGGCATTTGGGGCTTCAGGTGATCACTGACACGGCAGATGCCCATGATCGCGAACTCGCCGTGGTGCAGGGGCTGACCCACCTTATTGCCAAGGTTCTGGTCGGGTTGGGACCTTTGCCGGACCGGATGACCACGGCAAGTTTTGACCTGCTGCGCGAGGCGGTGGATATGGTGCGAGACGACCCGCCAACCGTTCTGCATGCCATCGAGGTGTCCAACCCCTATGCCGCCACAGTGCGCGAGGCCTTTTTTACAGGCGCGTCCGAGTTGCAGCAGCGGCTTGATATGTGACCCGTCGACAATGAAAAAACCCGCAGCCGGTGGGCTGCAGGGTCAAATTCATGTTGGTCTCGGCAGGCGGTTTAGCGTTTGCGGTCGCGACGCGATGACATTGGCTGGAACGCGACGCCAACATGGGCTTCGCAATAGGGCTTGCCTTGTTGGACGGGAAGGCCGCAGAACCAGAATTCTTCGGTTGCCGGATCACCAACGGGCCATTTGCAGGTACGCTCGGTCAACTCCATCAATGACAGCTTTTTGGCGGTCTTTTCGACTTCGTTTACCTTGGCAAGCGCCTCGGGGCTGATTTCGTTTGCCGAGGGCTGTGGCGGCAGGGGCTGGCCGGCAGGAATGATCGCGCGGCGTGCAGGCGCACCCGTCGCATCGCGTGCAACGGCGGGCTCGGTCTTGGGTTCGGGCTTGGGCTCTGGCGCCGGTTTGGGCGCGGCGGCCTTGGGCTTTGGCGCGGCTTTTGGCTTGGGCTCTGCCTTGGGCTTGGCATCCGCTTTGGTCGTGTTGCGGTTCGACAGACCAAGGCGGTGCACCTTGCCGATCACCGCATTCCGGGTCACGCCACCCAGTTCTTTTGCGATCTGGCTGGCCGACTGGCCTTCGCCCCACATTTTTTTAAGAAGTTCTACGCGCTCGTCAGTCCACGACATTCGTGATTTCCTTGGGTAAAAGCGATCTACATGGGATCGCCTCGTTTTTCCGGGTCAGGGGCCTATTCTAATCACCCCAGTCCGAGTTACAAGGCCGAGAATCAGCTATTGGGAGCCTCGGGCACATGAATCAGGTGGAAATGGGCGTACGCCGCTTTGGCCGGGTGAACTGGTTGGGGCTTTACACCCTCGCAAAACGCGAAATTCTGAGATTTGCGGTTGTCTGGACACAGACCCTTTTGGCCCCACTGGTGACGGCCGGGTTGTTCCTGATGATCTTTACCATCGCGATCGGGCCGAACCGCGGCGATGTGATGGGCGTGCCGTTTGCGCATTTTCTGGCCCCCGGCATTTTGATGATGACTGTGATCCAGAACAGTTTCGCAAATACCTCTTCGTCTTTGGTGATTTCCAAGGTTCAGGGCAACATCGTCGATACGTTGATGCCGCCTCTTGCGCCGCTTGAAATCGTTCTGGGGTATCTCGCTGGCGGGATTACACGTGGGCTGATGGTGGCGGTTGCGATCTCGCTCGGGCTGGTCGTGTTTCTCGGGATGCATGTTGCGCATCCTTTGATCCTGTTGATGTTTATCCTGTTGGGCGGAGCTTTACTGGGCGCGGTGGGGATCCTCGCTGGGATTTTTGCCAACAAGTTCGACCAGATGGCCGCGATAACCAACTTTATCGTAACCCCCTTGGCGTTTCTGTCAGGCACCTTTTATTCGGTGACGGCATTGCCTCCGGTTCTGGAAACGGTGTCACGTTTTAACCCGATCTTTTATCTGATCGACGGCGCACGTTATGGATTTATCGGTGTTTCGGACAGCTCACCCGCTCTGGGATTGGTCGTTGTCGCGGGCGCCACTGCGATGTTGGTCGCTGTCTCGTGGGGGATGCTGCGCACAGGCTATCGCCTGAAAAGCTAAGATCGCGGTTTTTCGGGAAATAAATGAAGAAAGGTTGGCCCCATCCTGAATGGGACCAGCCGGTGCTTTAGTCTTCGCGCCAGTCGGGCATACGGCCCTTGAGCTGCAAGAACATGCTGGTTTCATCGTCATTGCGGAAAAAGGGCACTGTTTCCGGTGGCTGCCGGTCATGCAGGCGCGCCTCGACTTCGGCCAGAACGACCTCGGTGATGAAGGGCAGGTCGAATTCGCGCGCCTTTTTCATCGGTATCCATTGCAGGTGCGAAAGCTCGTCACAGGCGTGACTGAAATCATCCGGATCACTTGCGATTTCGTCGGCATCCAACAGGAAGAACCTTGCATCGAACCGGCGCGGACGCCCCGGAGGGGTGATGGCCCGGAACACGAACTGTAACGCATGCGCAGAGGGCAGGTGCCCGGTGGCGGCAAAACTGACCCAGTCTTCGGGCGGCGGCATGTCCCATGATCCGGGTTGCCCGAGGATCAAGCCGGTTTCTTCCCACAATTCTCGCACCGCCGCGACACCCAGCGGATGCACCAATGCGGCTTCGGCCTGTTCGCAGAGGCGTTCGCGGCAAAGATCCGGCATCGGTGTTGCAAGCGGAATGTCGGCATCGGCGGTATCGACCGCGCCACCCGGAAAGACGAATTTGTTTGGCATGAAGGCCGCTTTGGCCCCGCGCTGTCCCATAAGAATATGGGGATCACTTTCGCGATCCCGCAGCACAATCACTGTCGCCGCGTTGCGGATTGCCGTTTTATCTACGCTCATAGTCCCTCCCTCAAGACCAGAGTGACACGGGATTGTTCAAAACCCGTGCATCCGTCGCGCCCACTGAAAGGCGATGACGGCCCCTTTAAGTCTTGGCAGAAGGTAGAGCGACAACGCCACGCAGCCAACCGCAAAAATGGTAAACATGATCAAAGGCTCGGGATGCAACGTCACAAAAACCATATGCAGCAACGGCGCCATGATGTGTCCCACGATCAGGATCGTAAGATAGGCAGGGCCGTCATCAGCCTTTTGTGGTGTAAAGTCTTCCCGGCATACAGAACATGTCTTCCTCACCTGCAGGTACCCTTTTAGCAAAGGGCCACTTCCGCAATTGGGGCATTTGCTCCGCCACCCTCTTAACAAAGAAGGGCCGAGCGGACGATCTGCTTCCGCTTCCATAGTATAAATCATTTCTTCCTCGCGAGTCCCGTCACGAAGATGGGAACAGATGATGCGCTTTGAAAAGATGACAAGACCGCCCCGCGTCCCGATGTCGCAAATCTGGAGGGTGAAATGCCCCTTCTAGGCAGGGAATGGCAGCAGACTGCGTGATATCGATATGATTTTTGGGGTTTGAAACTTTTTTGAATGCTCTGCGACGGAAACTCGGATGCCGCGCGTTTTAGTTATCGAAAGGCGGACGATGATCCGGCCTTGTTGAGTAAAGGAGAAGCAGATGAAACGTGCGATGTTTATGACAGGTGTTCTTGCCGCAGCTTTGAGTGTGACCGCTGCAGGTGCATGGGCGATGGACAAGGAATGTGGTCCCAAGGGGAAGCACGGTCCGCGTCACATGATGAACTTTGAAGAGATCGATGCCAATCAGGACGGCAAGATCACTCAGGACGAGCTGGACGCATTTGCCAAAGCCCGCTTTGACAAGGCCGACACGGATGGTGACGGCATGCTGAGCGCGGAAGAGATGCAGGCCAAGGCCACCGAGAACATGAAAAAGCGTGCCGAAAAGCGCAGCGCCAAAATGCTCGAGCACAAAGATGCCAACGGCGACGGCAAGTTGAGCTTTGAAGAAATGCAGTCCAAAGGCAAAAAGCGTGGCGGCAAGATGATCGAAAAAATGGACACCGACAATGACGGTGCCGTTTCGAAGGAAGAGTTTGAAGCTGCCAAGGCCAAGATGGAAAAGCGTCACGGCAAGAAAAAGGGTGCATGTGACAAGGCCCCTGCAGAAGACAACTAAGTCGTTAACATTTGGATCGAGTGGTCATTGGGATTGCTCGGTCCATAACAAAGGGCTAGTCCGGACGGATCATGCTAATGCCTTTGGATGCACAAGTTGACATACCAGACGATGCCTTGCTGGTGCTCTATGCAAATGGGGACCAGTCTGCTGCGCGGATTCTGACCCTGCGCCTGACACCAAAGGTGTTTGGCCATGCCTTTCGCATGCTGGGTGACCGCGCCGAGGCCGAAGATGTGACACAGGACGCGTTGATCCGGCTTTGGAAGATTGCGCCGGAATGGCGGCAGGGCGAGGCCAAGGTCACAACCTGGCTGTATCGTGTGGTGGCCAATTTATGCACCGATCGTCTGCGAAAGGTGCGCGGGGTCGATATCGACTCGATCCCCGAACCCGAAGACGACAGCACCGGTCCCGCAGAAACGTTGCAGGACAAGGCCCGTGTGGATGCATTGCAGGCGGCCTTGAACGAATTACCTGAACGCCAGCGACAAGCGGTGGTGTTGCGCCATATCGAAGGACTGAGCAATCCCGAGATAAGCGAAATTATGGACATTGGTGTCGAAGCAGTCGAAAGCTTGACGGCACGGGGAAAACGGGCGTTGACCAAAGCCTTGGCCGGGCGACGCGCAGAACTGGGGTATAGCGATGACTAATACGGAACGCGATGAAATGATGCTGGACGATCTGTTTCAGGTTGCTGCTGCTGACCCGAAACTTGACCCTTCGTCTGAACTGCTGGCGCGTGTGATGGCGGATGCCGAACATTTGCAGCCCGCACCCCATGAGTTGAACACTGGTCCCGAACAGGTCAAACTCGGGTTGTTTGCCCAGATGGTGCAGGTGCTTGGCGGTTGGCGGCCCATGGCAGGGCTCGCGACGGCAGCGGTTACAGGGTTGTGGATCGGGTTTTCCGCGTCCAGCTCTTTGGCCCCACAGGGGCTGACCGGTTTGGTCAGTGATGACAGCACCTATTACCTGACCTATTTTGACGACGGCTTTGGCGAAAGCCTTGGCGACTTGGCAGAGGATGGCTAAGACATGACCCCTGAAACAAAACCAAACAAAGGCACGTCGCGCGGCAGACGCATTCTGTTGATTGCGTCGCTTGGCCTGAACATCCTTGTGCTTTTTGTTGTGATAGGAGCGGCCGTCGGAATCCAGCGGCATGGCGGACCTCCGCGGTCGTCATCGATGGACGGACCCGGAGCGGTTTATGTGCGTGCCCTCGAATTTGACGACAAACGCGCATTGGGCCGTGAAATCCGAAAGGCCCAGCGTGAGTTGAAAGTGAACCACAAAGAAGATCGCGTGCTAATCGAAGACATGGCCAGCGTGCTGCGCAGCACACCGTTTGATGCCGAGATGCTTAAATCTGTGCGGGCCACTTTGAACGAGAAATCAGCACTGCGCCGTCAGGTGGCTTTTGATGTCTGGCTGTCCTATGTCGAAGAGATGTCTGCCGAAGACCGCGAGGCCTATGCGGACCGTATGCTGGAGGTTCTTGAGAAAGGGCCACGCAAGTATAAAAAGGACAAACCTCCGCGGGATTGATCCTGACAGGGTAAGAAATGCCCAAAAGGACGCTGCCTTCACATGAAGACGCGTCCTTTTTTGTGTCTGACTTATCCCATGCCGCTTGCGGGCCGGGTTGTTGATTGGCGGAAAGTGACCTGATCACGCCCTGTCGCCTTGGCGCCGTAAAGGGCCTGATCCGCTTGGTCGAGCAGTATTCCGGTCACATCGGTGTCCGGATGGTCCGCCAGATCGCGCGGAAGGTCGCTGACCATCCCCATTCCGATGCTCATGGTCACGTTCACCTGAAGATCACGCCCTTTGAGGATAACAGGGCTGCGGCGCACTGTTTCGCAGAGGGTTTCTGCCGTGCGCCGCGCCTGTGAGGTTGCCACGAATGGCAGCACGATCAGGAACTCTTCCCCCCCGATCCGCGCGATCAAATCGGTTGAGCGCAAGGCCGCGCGCATTCTGTCCGCCATCTGCCGCAGAACTTCGTCCCCAACAGCGTGCCCATACCTGTCGTTGATCCGTTTGAAATGATCCAGATCGGCAACCATCACGGCCATGTCACGTTGATCATCGCGGGATTGCGAAATCATGCGCCCCAGCTGGTGCAGGGCATAGCGGCGATTAAACAGCCCTGTCAGCGGATCCGTGACCGCGGCCTGCAATCCGTCGTGGACCGTGCGGTCCAGCTTTTCGCGCAGGCGTTTCTGTTTGATAATCGTTGCCAGCCTCAGGGCCATCTCTTCGGCGTCAAAACCGTGAGCCATGATCGCATTGGCGCCCAGATCCAATGCGTCGATCAAAGACCGGTCGCAGCGGTTTTGAAGAACAACAAGAACACCACAGTGACGATTGCCGGTATGGGCGCGAATTTCGGCCAGAAAGCGCAGGCCCTCATCAGGGCAATCGTGATCAATTGCGATCACAAAGGCATCCGCAACCGTCGCATTCGGTGCCTCTTTCAAAGCGGATTTTGGCGAATAATGCTGCATCGCATAGGGTACCAGGGGTTTCAGACGCGACCGCCAGCGCAGCCCCAGAGATCCGTCTTGAGATACAAAGATCACCTGTGCCCTGCGTTCGAATTCGGGGCGTGCCTGTTCGGAAAATCCCAAGGCACGGGTGGTGCGTTCCCGCAGGCGCAACTCTTCCGAGGCTTCGCGTGCACGCAAAATCGCCCGTATGCGGGCGTTCAGTTCCTGATCGTGGATGGGTTTTTGCAAGATGTCTTCGGCGCCCGCAGAGAGCGCAGTCAGGCGCAGAGACCGCGTCATTTCTGATGTCAGGACAAGGATCGGAATAGGCAGGCCGGGGCGGATACGTGCCAGCGTCCTGCATTGTTCAATACCCCCGCCGTCCGAGCAGTTTTCAGCGCATAGAACAATCAGGTCCGGCGGGTCCTGCCGGATGTGGGATATGGCGTCCTTCAACGTGCAAGCCTGGCTGACGCTATAAAAAGCGCTGGAAAGCTTGACCTTTAGCACGATCCGATTGGTCGGGACGCTGTCGAGGACCAGAATTTTTCCGGGCATTGGGATACCTCGGCGCTTGCCATTGGGTTGATTCAATTTGTATGCGCATTGGTTAAGAAATGATTTCGAAAGTGATGAAAAATGTCTCTATCGCAAGATGCCGCCGAAACATTGGCCCTCAAGGCCCTGGCGTGGCTGGTGAACAATGACGAGTTGATGCCTGTCTTTATGGGGGCGACCGGCGCGTCTGTTGACGACCTCAAGGCGCGGGCAGGCGAGACAGAGTTTCTGGCATCTGTTCTGGGCTTTCTGACCATGGACGACGCTTGGGTCGTCAGCTTTTGCGATGCGATTGGCGAAGACTACACCACACCGATGATGGCACATCAGGTCCTGATGGGAGAGGCCGGACGCCACTGGACCTGAGGACCGCGTGACATGGAACTGTCATGCACTTGTGTCAGAGGGCGCAAACCGGCACTGTGCCGATACCATTAAAAAACGAAATTTGAGGTGAAGCATGCGGGTGGATGGATTGTTGTTCGACAAGGACGGCACGCTCTTTGATTTCGGGGCGACGTGGAACACGTGGGCCGCCCATATGATCCGGTCACATGCCGGAGAGGATGACGCTCTGGCCTATAAGATCGCCGATGAGATGGATTACGATCTTGATGCGGGTACCTTTCTGCCGCACAGCCTTATTATTGCGGGGACAAACCGCGATGCAGCCGAGGCTGTGGCACGGGCGTTGCCGGACGCCGATGTGGAGGCCTTGGAAAACCAGTTGATGCTGGCCGCGTCCCGGGCGCCTTTGGTGCCGGCTGTGCCGCTTGCGCCCTATCTTGACGGGTTGGCCCAAAAGGGGCTGCGCCTTGGGGTGATGACCAACGACACCGAATACGCAGCGCGGGCGCATTTGAACAGCGCTGGCGTGGCCGAGAAGTTTGACTTTATCGCCGGCTTTGACAGCGGATACGGGGCGAAGCCGGATCCTGATCCTCTTTTGGCATTTGCAGACCAGATGAAGCTGTCACCGAAACGCGTGGCGATGGTAGGCGACAGCACCCATGATCTTGTGGCGGGACGGGCCGCAGGCATGCAGACGATTGCGGTGCTCACAGGGATGGCAACGGCCGAAGAGCTGCTACCGTTTGCGGACGCGGTTTTTGCCAATATCGGTCACATAACGGATTGGGTCAGCGCAGGTTAAATCCCGCGAGTGGGCACTCTGACGACTGACTTTTGAACGGAATTTGCAAGGCGCGCCTGATGGTGCGCCTTTTCTTTTGGCACGTGTATTTGTCTGCATCCTTCATGCGTTCATCCAAAAGCGACAGACTTTGTCGCAGAGTGTCAACTTGTCGCCGAAACTGTGGTGTTTGCTCAAACCGAACGCGAGCGGAAGGAGACCGGTATGAGCGACACAGGTGGACGCAGACGGCGCGGCGGTGGCCGCGCGGGCAATTCGGCACGACGCAGCAGCGCAGGCGCGATAGAGCAAATGCCATGGCGGCTTCCTGTCAATACCGACAGGCCGACAGAACCGCTGCGAGAAGAGGGTGTAAATGCGATCCACGATGGCGCGATGCGTATCCTCGAAGAAATCGGTATCGAGTTTTACAATGAAGAAGCCAAAAGCCTTCTGAAAGAGGCTGGGTGCACCGTTGACGGTGACAACGTCCGCATGGGGCGTGATTTCGTGATGGAAATGGTGGGCAAGGCCCCGTCAAGCTGGACCATGACCCCGAGAAATCCGGATCATAAGCTGGTGATGGGGGACAACCATATTCTGTTTGGCAATGTATCGTCGCCACCAAATTACTGGGACATGGAAATTGGGCGCAAAGTGCCCGGCACGCGCGAAATGTGCGCCAACATGTTCAAGCTGTCGCAATACTTCAACTGTATCCACTTTGTCGGTGGCTATCCTGTGGAGCCACAGGACATTCACGCCAGCGTCCGGCATCTGGACGTGCTGTATGACAAGCTGACCCTGACCGATAAAGTTGCGCATACCTATTCTTTGGGAAAGGAACGGGTTGAAGACGTGATGGAGATGGTTCGGATCTCGGGCGGATGGACGGACGAGGAATTCGAAGCCGGCCCGAAGATGTACACCAATATCAATTCGACGTCGCCTCTCAAACATGACGAACCCATGATGGATGGTTGGATCCGGCTTGCACGGCGCAATCAGGGGCTTGTCGTGACGCCCTTTACCTTGGCGGGTGCGATGGCACCGGTCACAATGGCGGGCGCTGTGGCGCAGTCATTGGCCGAAGGGTTGTGTGCCGTGGCACTGGCACAGTGGATCAGACCCGGCGCAGCCTGTGCCATCGGGACCTTTACCTCAAACGTCGATATGAAGTCAGGTGCACCGGCCTTTGGCACGCCAGAGTACATGCGGGCCACCCAGATGACGGGGCAAATGGCGCGGTTCTACGGGCTTCCCATGCGGGCAAGCGGCGTGTGTGCGGCCAATGTGCCTGACGGGCAGGCGATGTGGGAAACCTCGAACAGCCTGTGGTCCGCGGTGCAGTCGGGGGCCAATATGGTCTATCACGCCGCGGGTTGGCTGGAAGGCGGGCTGATCGCGTCCCCGGAAAAGTTTGTCATGGACTGCGAAGTGTTGCAGATGATCCAACGCTACATGGAGCCCGCTTTGACCGCGACAGGGCCGGACGATATTGCCTTGGATGCGATCAAGGACGTCGGCAACGCAGGCCACTTTTTTGGCATCCAGCACACGCAGGATCGTTACACCACCGCGTTTTATCAGCCGTTTGTCTCGGACTGGCGCAACTTTGAAGCGTGGGAAGAGGCGGGCGCGGTCTGGACGCCGGAGCGGGCGCATCACATCTACAAGGAAATCATCAACAGTTTTGAAGCGCCACCAATGGACGAAGCCATTCGCGAAGAGCTGGCTGACTTTGTGGCACGTCGCAAAGCCGAGGGCGGGGCACCGACAGACTTTTGAGACCCTCTCTGGACTGAAACAAAGGCGCCCCCATCGGGGCGCCTTTTGTGTTTGCGGACCGCATTTGTCGATCTCCAATTGTATTTTGCCAGATCAAATTGATCGGTTTGCCCTGTAAACTCTGCACAATCCTGCTTACATTCCAGACAAGTAGACGGGGACACTCATGACGACTCAAGATGCGCAAGTGACCAGCGGTCGCGCCACAATGGCAGTTGTTGGCGGCATGACCGGACTGGCGATCTGGGCAATGTTTGACATCTTGCCGGACATCCTGACCAATCCGCATCTGTTTGCCACGGTGCTGGCGATGGGGTGCGGGTTTGTTGCGGTGATGCTGGCGATTGTTGGGCCTGTCCAGATCCCGCGTGCCGCCATGGGGGCAGCAGCGTTGTCGATTCCGGCCGCCATGATGCTCGGTTGGGGCAGTCTGCGGTTCGAGACCGCCGAAACCTTGTGGGAAGACAGTTTACTTATTCAGGCATGGGGATTGTTCCTGTTTATCGGGACGCCGTTTGCAGCCGCCTATGTGAGCGACAAGACTTACTGGCGCAAATACGAAAAACTGTTTGATTATTCTTGGGCGATTGTCGTGCGTTACACGGCGGCGTGGATGTTTGTCGGGGCCTTCTGGCTGCTCGTTTTTCTGTCGAATGCCTTGCTGAATATCGTCGGGATCTCGGCAATCGAGACAATCCTGGATTATGATCCTGTACCGTATGTTCTGACCGGCGCCGTCTTGGGGGTGGCTTTGATGGTCGGCTACGAAATGCGCGATTATCTTTCTGCATATCTGGTTTTGCATCTGTTGCGTCTTTTGACGCCCGCGATGCTGGCTGTTGTTGTTATTTTTGTTGGCGCCCTTCCGTTTCAGGACCCCAATGCCCTTTTTGGCGGGTTGTCACCTGCGGGGACATTGCTGGCCGTTGTGGCGGGCGCGGTGTCGCTGATCAGTGTGTCGATCGACAAAAACGAAAGCGAAGCCGTTTCAAACCGGTTGATGCGGCTGTCCACAGAGGGGCTGGCGCTGTTGTTGCCGGTCTTGGCCGGCTTGATTGTCTATTCCGTTTGGTTGCGGGTCGCACAACACGGCTGGACACCAGCCAGGCTGGCCTCGGCGGTATTGGGGCTGTTTGCCGTGGCCTATGGTGTTTTTTATGTCTTGGCGGTGTTGCGTCGCAAACAGTGGATGGCCCGCATTCGCAAAGCCAATATGGTGATTGCGCTTGCGATGATGGTGGCCTGTTTGATCTGGATGTCACCGGTCCTCGATGCCCAGCGGATTGCGACGAACAGTCAGGTTTCACGCTATCTTGACGGCAAATCACGACCTCAGGACGTGCCCATCTGGGAAATGGTGCATGAATGGGGGCTTGCTGGCGCTGCGGGGGCTGCGCAGTTGCGGGCGCTTGAAGGCGAGGAACATGCAGAACTGCGGGAAGCGGTTGGTTTTGCGAGTTCAACCGGCAAACGTTATATCTTTGAACGCAAAAGCGAAGATGTCCTGCGTGAAGACCGTGTCGGACGGTTGGTCGAGGTGATCACGCTTGTGGCCGAAGGGGTTGAGCTTGACCGCGAGTTGTTGACCAACCTGCCGGATTTCCGGTTGCAGGATTGGCTGGTGTCCTGTGAACGCGAGCATGATCCGGGATGCGTGTTGGTCCTCGGGGAATTTGATCCCGCCTCGGATGGGCAAGAGGGCATGATCTTTTTGCCCGGAAGTGGCGAAGGCTATGAGGCCGTGAGTGTCGCCGTCCGTTTTGGTGCGCTTGAGGCCGCAGGACCCATTCGGGACGGGACAACCGGTGCGCCGGTGCGGCTGTCACAGGATCAGGTCAATCAGGTTTTGGCCGGTGATTTCCGCCTTGCCCCAAGCCGGCGCAAGGCGCTTTGGCTGGGGGATATCGAACTGCTTCCGCAAAATTGAAGATATTGGGAAAATCTTAAACCTCGTCTTGGCATAGTCATTCCGGCAACGAACGGAACGACGTTATGCATGGTTTGATAAACAGGGCAATTCAGTCATTTGTCTGCGATACCTACGGGCGTGCGCGGTGGCGGGACGTCACCCGCAAGGCGGATCTCGAATTTACAGAATTTGAGGCGATGCTGCAGTATGACGATGCCTTGACCGAGGCGGTTCTGACCGCTTCTGAACAGGTTTTGGGCGTGCCCCGCGAAACGGTGCTTGAGGATATTGGAACCTATCTGGTGTCCCATCCCAATGTCGAGGCGTTGCGGCGTTTGCTGCGGTTTGGCGGTGAGACCTTTGTTGAATTCCTGCATTCTCTGGATGAGTTACCGGATCGGGCGCGTCTTGCGGTGGATGACCTGCATTTGCCGCAGATGGAGCTTCAGGAACACAGTTATTCCTGTTTCAGTCTTGTTTGCACCTATCCCAAACCGGGGTTCGGACATGTAATGATGGGGGTCCTGCGGACCTTGGCGGATGATTACGGGGCCTTGGTGTTTCTTGAATATCGCGAGCAAAATCCCGGTCGCGGGGCGGAAATCGTCGATGTCACCCTGTTCGAAAGCGCCTTTGCAGAAGGGCGCAGCTTTGAACTGGGGCCCGCTGCCGGATAGGAAATCATGCCAAGAATTCAAGAGATATGCGACATGCTCGAGGCGTTTTGCCCGATGCACGTGGTGCTGGACAAGACCGGGCACATCAAACACGCAGGGCCAACTTTGCGAAAGCTGATGCCGGATGAAACTGTTGTCGGCAAGCGGTTCCTTGAAGTTTTTGAGCTGATGCGTCCACGTTCGGTGAATACGATGGCACAGTTGCGTGAGGTTTCTGGGCAACGATTGCGGGTTCGCAAACGATGCGCCCCACAGACGATCCTGAAGGGGGGGCTGGTCAACATTGAAACCGAAGAGGTGTCGGTGATTAACCTGTCTTTCGGGTTTTCGGTCATGGAGGGCGTGCGGGATTACGCGCTGACCAGCGCCGATTTTGCCGCGACGGATTTAACAATCGAGATGTTGTACCTGATCGAGGCCAAATCTGCCGCGATGGAAGCGTCGCGCAAATTGAACCAGCGCCTGCAAGGCGCGATGATCGCCGCAGAAGAACAGGCCTTTACGGATACGCTAACGGGGCTGAAGAACCGCAGGGCGCTTGATATGATCCTTGCACGATGGCTTGAATCCGGACGCCCGTTGGTGGTGGCGCAGATGGATTTGGACTATTTCAAAAGGGTGAACGACACCTTCGGCCATGCCGCAGGGGACCATGTGCTTCAAACCGTGGCGCGCATTCTTGTTGAAGAAACGCGTGAAGGGGATTGCGTGGCACGCATCGGCGGGGATGAATTTGTGCTGCTACTGTCGGGGGCACTATCGGACAAAAAGCTGGCTGGCTTTGCAAACCGTGTGATCGCGCGGATCGAGAAACCGATCCCGTTTAATGCTGACGAATGCAAGATTTCGACATCGCTGGGGTTTGCACCATCCGCGACAACTGCTGGTCTGAGTGCGGAAACCCTGTTGGTTCAGGCCGATACCGCGCTCTATGATGCAAAAAGGCGGGGGCGTGCACAGCACCGGGTCTATACTCCGGAAATGGACCTTGCCGTGCCTCCGGAAAAGGGCGACGCCCCTGTGGCTGAACAGTCAGACCCGCCAAATTAGCCTGACGTCTTAAATCTCGTTTCACCGCGATCGCTGAGGCCCGACCAGCCCTTCATTTGAGAGCCGATTTCATCCTCTTTTCCGGAAAACAGGTCGCAGGCTGGCCATTGGCCTCTTGCCAACGCCCGATCGAGCGGCGCGTTTTGAAACCCGGTAATCCGTCTGCACCGCCGACATCGTGTCCCTGCCGTTCCAAGGCGCGCTGCATTTTGGCGACATCGGACCTGTAGAGCCCGCCAACAGGGGCCCAACCGGCGGAAAAATCACCGACGTTGTATTGGATGCGGTCTCCGACGTGCCCGACAAAAAGAGCGTATAGATCGCTTTTGTTGTATTCTTTCAGAACATAAAAGTTGGGGGTCACGACAAAGGCCGGACCGCCGCGTCCTGCGGGCATCAAAAGAAATCCTTCTTTGCGGGCTTCTGCCTTGGGGAACGGCTTTCCTGAAACGCGAGTGATCCCGAGATTGGCCCAATCGGAGATCCGTTTGCCTTGATCCGGACCTTCCAAGGTACAAGACACGCTGGCCGGAACCCGAACTTCAAAGCCCCAGTCGCGGCCCTTTTTCCACCCGTGTTTGTTCAGATAGTTTCCAATCGAGGCGATTGTGTCGGCCTCGGATGCCCAGATATCGGCGCGCCCGTTGCCATCGCCGTCCACCGCATAGGCCAGAACATTCGATGGCATGAACTGTGGTTGTCCCAAGGCACCGGCCCAACTGCTTTTCAGGCGTCCCTTTGGCGCAGAGCGGCTGTTGACCACTTTCAAAGCTGCGATCAGTTCGTCCGTGAAATAGGGGGCGCGGGTGCTCATGAACGCCTTGGTGCCCAAGACCTCGAACGCGTCATGCGGGATATTCACACGCCCATACCCGCTTTCGCGTCCCCAGATTGCGAGGATGATCCGGCCCGGCACGCCGGTCTTTCTCTCGGTGCGGGAAAGGGCCTTGGCGTGACGTTGTGCCATTTGTTTGCCAACGCGGTTGGCGCCCTGCACCGATCCGGCGGAAAAGTATTTTCCGGGCGAGCCGAATTCGGCCTGGCGTTGTTGGCGGGGACCGCTTTGACTGCTGCCCGGAGGAACAAGGTCGGGCAGTTTCCAGTTCAGGCTTACGCCCTTGAAGGCCGCATTAAACGTAGTGCGCGATACGCCGGCGGCGCGGGCCTTGGGCCAAAGCGTTTTGTCCAGCCAGCTTTGGAACTGTTGTTCCACCGCCGCTTTGTTCTGTGCGATTGCGGGTGTGACGATGAGACAGAAACACAAAAACAGAATACGAAACATGGGGCGGACGCCTTTGCAAAGCCGTGACAGGATAACGGTATCCTAGCCAAGGAAGCGGCCACGTCACCAGAGAAAGCGCCTTACTTGTTCAAAGCGTCAAGGATTTTGGTGTCTCTATCATAGAGGTCTTCCCGGAATTGCACGGCGTCCCCATCCACCCAGGCGGTCCAATAGGTCAACAGAACGGGCACGGGTTGGGGCAGGGGGATGCGCGTGGTTTGTCCACTTTCCAGAATGGATTGCAACCTGCTTTCGGACCAGTCCGGATCCCCTTCCATCAAAAGGTTGGCGAACTCGAACGGGTATTCGACCCGTACGCAGCCAGAGCTGAGGTTGCGTTCATTGCGATTGAACAGATCGCGATTGTCAGTGTCGTGCAGATAGACAGAATGTGCGTTGGGAAACATGAACTTGATCTGTCCCAAGGCGTTGTTGTCACCGGGTTTTTGCATCAGGGTAACCGGCGGATTTGAGGCGGACCAATCAACAGATGACGCCGGAATGACGGTGCCATCGCGCGTTTTCACGACATACCCGTTGCGCGACAGATAGTTTGGATCTTTGCGGATGCGCGTTAATTTGTCTTTGCGGAAAATCGAATTGGGCACGGTCCACGTCGGGTTGATTTCCATGTACTGGATATTGTCGCGAAACACTGGGGTCTGGCGATATTGTGTGCCTGTGACCGAGCGGGTGATCCACACTTCATCGCCTTTGGCATAATATGTTTGCCCGCCCGCGATGTTCACCAGAACATAGTCATCTTCGAGGTCCCGCATGATCCAGCGCGCGCGTTCAAGGCTGAGGCGGATTTGATTGACCCGATCATCCGCGCTTCGGTTCAGCGCAACAAATGTTTTGGGCCCGATCACACCGTCGGCCTCAAGACCGTGACGGGCCTGAAAGACCTTCATGTCTGCAACGAGGTTCTGGTCATAGACCCAGCTGGCCGGCTCTCCGGTGTCTGGTGCGGGCGGCAGAATTTGACCCGCGTTCAAGGCAAATTCCCCGGCCAGCCTATAACGCAAGGCATTGACGGCTTCGTCCACCATGCCGGGTTTTAGCGTGGTTGTGTCCGGAACCTGCGGCCACCCGCCAGTTGAAGCGATGTCACGATAGTAGGCAAGCGCGCGCATCAGGCGACTGTATTGCGGCGCCTTCAGCAGAACCTGATCCATCAAGGCGGTGATGCCGTCGCCTTCCAGAAATGCATTGACGACTTGCGGCGGGTTTTGTTGCAAAACCAACCGTTCAAAGTTCCAGTTCCCATCCAGTTTGGCGGGGTCGACTTTGCCGAAAATGGAATAGTTCAATAGCTTGGCAACAGCATCGCTGGCCAAAATATCATACGTCGCAATGTCGCCAGCGTTTTGCGTTGATTGCGCCTTTGCATAGGCCGCTCTGAGGTCATCGATATGAAAATCTTGGGCCCGAAACCCCTGGGCGATGCCACGATCCAGTTCGGCAAAAAGCGCAGTTGCAGTCGTGTCATCGAACCAAGCGGGCGCATAAGACCGGAGGGCATAGAATTCGGGAATAAACACCGAGGCGGTGATTTCGCTTTGTGTCACGGCCGCTGTGCCAGCCGTCAAGGTTGTGACCCAGCTTTCCAGCTGTTGTTCGACCTGACCTGCATGCACATACGTCGCAGAAACCGCCAGTGTTACAGACAATAACGCCGCGCGGATTGTTCTTCTTGTCATATCGCATGCTCCCCCAGTGTTTCAGGGCTTGGCGCCCTGATCACCAGAGTATCCGAGTTGTTTGCGCATTGGCTACTGCAATTGCAGGATATCCGGCACACAGAGCTTGCGTTTGGCGGGCATCTTGTTGGCCCCATCCGACCGCTTGAGCTTTTTGGGGCCATCCTTGACCTTGATCTTGGGTTTGGTCAAAGACCCCGAGGCGGTAAACGGCCATGGGCTGCGTTTCAAAGGCTCACCGATTTTTCTGGGCTGCACATTCATGTTGATGCTTTTCGCAGGCAGGCTGACGTCGCCAAAGGCTACGATCTGAACCTGATCTGTTTCAACCACGGTGCGTTTTGTCGAAATGTTGCCGTTCGACAAATAGATCGGCGCGCGCAGGCAGACGATGGGGGCAACCTTCTGTTTGTGGCTTGAAAACAGCCAGGGCAAAACGCCAAGTCCCGCGAGATCGAGAAGCTGTGTTTCAATAGATCCCTTGTTCATCGAAACCATGGCATTGCCGGAAATGGCGTTGATAAAATCCTTCACCGAAGACGTCGGACCAGAAACATCAAAGTCGGCATAGAGCGTGCCGCTGGCACCCTTCTTGAATTTCAAAGCTTCAAGCAATTCGTGCATTTGCCAGCCGCCCGCTTTGCCCTTGAGATTAAGGATATGGGCCTCGTCGTTGAGGTCCATCGCACCGCTGACATCAAAATGCGCACCGCCATATTCAAATTTGAGCGGGCCCGCGGCCAGTTGTTTTTCTTTCAGGGTAAGTTCGCTCTGGATGCTGCTGACGCCTTTCGCGCCTTCGATATGGCGCAGATCCAGATCCACATCCAGATCAACACCAGACAGCAGAACGGCGCGTCCCAAAGGCATCAGCGTCACATCTTTCAGCGGGCTGGCCGTTTCCGGGGCAGGCGCCTCGTCAATTTTACGAAGCTCGATCGAGGCGGCGATGATCTGGCGTAGGTGATCCAGCTGGATCATGTCGCTTTCGATGCTGCCGTTGACGACGGGCGTGGTGGTCAGATCATCCAGATCAATTTTCAAAGACAGCTCCGACGGACCAATGCCAATATGCGCCTCGGCACCCCAGTCATTGCCCTGGCTTCTCAGATTGGCGGACAATTCCGTGTGTCCGGTTTGAACGGGGTTCAAGGACATCGCCGTCAGAAGGTCTGCGCCGGAAGGCACATCAACCGCGATATCAAGGTTTACGTCTTCGAACCGCAGCACGTTTTCAACGGTGCCGTGCACCTCGAGGTCCCAAAGATCGGTGCCGCTTGTTTTTGCATCAAGGTTGCTCAGGCTCAGACGTTGAATGTTGCCGTTCAGGTGAAAGTCGCCCGAGAAGTCCCCAAGGCTTTTGCCGCCTTTGAACCCTTCCGGTTTAAGGAGGGCATCCGCAGGAAAAGCAATTTGCCCTTCGGCAGATATGCCCTGAAGGTTAAGGGCATCTTCGACAATACCATCCAGAATGATAAACGGTTCAGATGGGGGGCCGATCCGCAGGTTCAAATTGCCAAGCCGCAGCTTCCCCTCCGGTGTGCGTGACAACTGTGAGACGGAAATCGGAGGCGGGCCTTCGCCAGCCGTATCAAGGGTAAAGCCGTTGGTTTCGATCACCATCGAACGTTGGGGCGTCTGGCCGGGCACGCTGTCGATGACCATGTCCACCGAAACAAGCTTGAGGTCGGCGCGTTTTTTGGTGGGGGCAGGTTCGTTATCCTCGGGGTAAAGCCGGATGCGGGTCACAAGAGACACATCTGCTTTGCTGCCCAGTTCGCCCATATTGCCAGTGACAACAACGCTTTGTCCGGTGTCGAGCGTCGCCAGAACGTCAAGGTCATCAATGCGCGTGACGCCGTCGCCATGTTTAAGAACCGCGCCGACGTGGGCGGTGCCTTCGATGGCACGCTCGAGTTTAACAACATCGAGAAATTGACCGAGTTCCGCGATTTGCGCCATCATGGCAACTTGGAAACCGGCGTCATAGCCACCTTCGGCAGGAGTGCCGTCCAAAGTGATGTCGATATGTTCAAAGGCCAGCGTTGCCTGAAACGGTGCATCTTTGGGGAAGGTGCCGGTCAGGGTCATGGCCGCGTCATTCAGGGTCCCCGAACCGGACAATGTGCGGGGCGATGTGCCGTCCCCCCGATCCAAAGCGATCTCTGTCAGCGTGAGATCAAGATCGAGGCCGTTTATCGCGTTCTTGTAAATTACCTGTGTGTCGCCAAGGCGCAGGGTTCTGTCGGTAAAGATCTGCGCCAATGGGGTGCTTTTCTTGGGCTTCTCGGATTTCGGGGCCTTGGCGGTTTTTGTCCCGTCGCCGGATTTCCAGGACGCCGTGCCTGTTTCGTCCACGATGAGGTTGGCGCTTGTTCCGGTCACCGACAGGTTGCTGATTTCAACATGACCGGCCCAGAAGTCGCTCAACGGCATATCAAAATGAATTGCCGCGATTTCTGCAAGCGTTATGTCGGGCATGCTTTGGCTGGGCAGGGACAGACCTTCGGCGGTCACCTTGAGGAACCGACCGGGGACAACGCGCACGTCGCCATTGATCTGGACGTCTTGGCCCAGCTGTTTTTCCAGAATGTTCTCGACAAGGTTGCTGCGTGGTCCGGAAAACAGCGCCGATGACAGAAACAGCCAGCCCGCGACCACCACGAATACCAGAAGCCCAGCTAACAATACGGCAAGTCTCTTAATCCAAAGCACCGCGATGCCTCCCCAAAAAATTAGTCTATCTCTTATACAACACCCGAAATGAAACCGGCTTGTCGACTCATCTTTGCACATAAGGCGTGGAATGGCTGTGAAATATGTCGACGATGTCGTGTTGTCGGGGAAAAGTGATGCGAAGTTTGTGAGACATGAAAATTCTGAGTGAGAAATGCAAAAGGGCCTATTGACCTCCCAAGCCGTATTAAATATCAGATGTCCCAACAGAGCGGGCGTTGTGTAGTGGTAAGACCTTAGCCTTCCAAGCTAATGACGCGGGTTCGATTCCCGCCGCCCGCTCCAGAAAATCTCCTTTCCTACATGACATACGGCGCCGGATCAGGTTTTCTTGATAGCGTGTTGATTTTATTTGAAAATCGATAACGATTGTCCCGCCTTGAGTGTGATTCAAGGATCGCTTTCTGAATTTATGGGCGACACTGCGATGCTTTTCTGACGAAGTGTCTTCTTGACCCCAAGCGCGGGCAGGGCCACTAAGGCTGAAATGCTGAAGCAAGAGGACCTTCATGGCCAGAAAACCTACCGCCCAACCCAGCGAACAAGACCGGGAAAAGTCGAAACGCGTTGGGGCACTTCGGGAACTTGCTCCATTCATTGCGCCTTACAAGATTCTGGCATTTATGGCGCTTCTGGCCCTTATGCTGACGGCCTGTGTGTCGTTGGTTTTGCCTGTTGCCGTACGTCGCGTCGTTGACAACTTCGGCACCGAAAGTGACGCGCTTCTCGACAAATACTTCCTTGCGGCGATGGGATTTGCCTCGCTCCTGGCGGTGGGAACGGCGCTGCGGTATCTTCTTGTGACGCGATTGGGTGAGTTTGTCGTTGCCGACATTCGCAAAGCGGTGTTCGACCGCGTGTTGTCGATGAGCCCGACCTACTTTGAAAAGATCATGACCGGCGAAGTCGTCAGCAGGATTACAACGGACACCACCGTTATCCAGTCTGTGATCGGATCGTCCGTCTCCATCGCGCTTCGCAATGTATTGCTGTTCTTTGGTGGCCTTGTTTTGATGTTGATTACATCTGCTAAGCTCACCGGAATGGTGCTGTTGATTGTGCCGGCGGTTATTGTGCCCATTCTTGTTCTGGGGCGGCGTCTGCGCAAATTGAGCCGAGAGAACCAGGATTGGATCGCGGAAAGCTCGGGCAACGCCTCCGAGGCGCTTTTGTCCGTGCAAACCGTGCAGGCCTTTACCAACGAACCACGGGCCAGACGCAGCTTTGCCGATATCACCGATCTGTCTTTGCAGGCCGCAAACCGCCGCATCAATACGCGCGCGATCATGACAATGATTGTGATTTTCCTGATTTTCTCGGGGGTTGTCGGGGTTCTGTGGATCGGAGCACGGGATGTGCGCGCCGAAGGCATGAGCGTCGGTGCCTTGGTCCAGTTTGTGATTTATTCCGTCATGGTGGCGGGGTCTGTTGGGGCATTGTCCGAAACCTGGGGTGAGTTGCAGCGCGCGGCAGGGGCGACAGAACGCTTGGTCGAACTGCTCAGCGCGGAAGATTCGGTTCAGGATCCCGCAAGTCCCAAAACGCTGGCTGCGCCTGTACGGGGAGAGATCACGTTTGACGATGTTTCGTTTGCCTATCCGGCGCGTCCGGGAACGCAGGCACTGGATCATGTGGATGTTACGATCAAACCCGGTGAAACGGTTGCATTGGTCGGGCCGTCCGGCGCGGGCAAGACAACCATCGTTCAAATGATCCAGCGTTTCTATGATCCCGATCAGGGGCAGGTGATGCTGGACGGCATTCCCCTGACCGAAATGACACGCAGCGATTTTCGGGAACACATGGCTCTTGTTCCGCAAGATCCGGTCATTTTTGCGGACACGGCGCGTGAAAACATCCGCTTTGGCCGCCCTGCCGCCAGCGACGCCGAGGTCGAAGCTGCCGCGCGCGCAGCTGCCGCGCATGACTTTATCTCGGCCTTGCCCGAAGGATATGACGCCTTTGTTGGTGAGCGCGGTGTGATGCTGTCCGGTGGACAGAAACAGCGGATCGCGATTGCCCGTGCCATCTTGCGCGATGCGCCGGTTCTGTTGCTGGATGAAGCCACCTCTGCGCTCGACGCAGAAAGCGAGCGTCTGGTGCAAAAGGCGGTGGATGAGATGTCGCTTGAACGCACGACGATTATCGTCGCGCACCGTCTGGCAACCGTGAAAAAGGCGGATCGTATCCTTGTAATGGAAGACGGGAAAATCGTTGCGCAGGGCACACATGACGATCTTGTCACGCAAGGCGGCCTTTATGCGAAACTGGCCAAGCTGCAATTCACCGACGGGGCAGAGATGCTCTGATTTCCCCCTTTCTTTGCGGGCGGTTACGTCTGTAGAAAAAGGGGAAATCAATCGGGAGACGTATGTTATGGGTATGTGGAATTTCATGAAGGACGCGGGCAAATCGTTGTTTGGTGGCGATGATGCGCCAGACGCCGACGCGCTGAAAAAGGAGGTGACCGAGTTGGGCTTGGACGCCGAAGGTCTCGAGATCTCGGTGGACGGCGACACGGTCAAAGTCAGCGGTGAAGCCGTCAGTCAGGAAATGCGCGAAAAGGTCATTCTTGCCGTTGGAAACGTCGAAGGCGTTGCCGCGGTTGCAGACGAAAGCAACGGCCCCGAGCCGGTGTTCCATTCGGTTGAAAAAGGCGACACCCTTTGGGCTATTTCGCAAAAAGCACTGGGTGACGGCAATCGCTATAACGAGATTTTCGAGGCCAACCGTCCAATGCTGAGCCACCCTGACAAAATCTACCCCGGTCAGGTTCTGCGCATTCCAGCCTAAAGCGGGCCCTCTTTCCAAAGAGGTTCGCAAACTATGTCTAAAGATAGAAATTCGGCCCGGAGACAGTGTGTCCGGGCTGTTTCTTGAGAGAATGCTTGCGTTTAGGTGCAATTCCGCGATTAACGCAACGTTTCCACATTGCTTTACCCAGCGTCCCCTGTTTTCATTCACTTGCGACTTGGTGTCTTAGACCACATCTTGACAGACAAGGCCCTGCGCAGGGAGCAGCAGGTTACGGGAGGAGAAGGAATATGACGTTTTCGTCAGTCGAAGACCTTAAGAAAATCGAGCAAGAAATGGCCTGGGAAGAGCGTGAGCTGCCCACGACGATTTACGAGTTCCTGACAAACACCAAAAACCGGTTTCCGGACCGTCCGGCTGCCAGCTATCAGTTGATGTCTGGTCCAACGGACAAGGCAGAAACCCTGACTTGGTCGCAGCTGCACTCCAAAGTGACACAGGCCGCAAACCTGTTTCGGGATCTGGGTGTTGGCGAAAAAGATACTGTTGCCTACATCCTGCCCAATGCCAACGAGACACTGGTCACGCTTCTGGGCGGTATGGTTGCGGGCATTGTGAACCCGATCAACCCGCTTCTTGAGCCGGAACAGATCGCCGCGATCTTGCGCGAAACCGATGCCAAAGTCGTCGTGACGCTGAAGGCATTTCCAAAAACTGATATCGCCCAAAAGGTGGCCGAGGCCGTGCGCCATGCGCCCCATGTGCACACTGTTCTGGAAATTGACCTCAACCGCTATTTGACGCCCCCGAAATCCTGGATCGTGCCGCTTATCCGACCCAAGATCGAAGGCAAGCCGCACGCGGATTACAAAAGCTTCAACAAAGAAGTCGCCAAACAGAACACCACGCTTGATTTCGAAGATCCCAAGGTGGATCGCGTCGGCGCCTATTTCCACACCGGTGGCACCACAGGCATGCCGAAAGTGGCCCAGCACAAATACTCGGGCATGATCTATAACGGTTGGCTGGGTGATCGTCTGTTGTTCACCGAAAAAGACAACATCATGTGCCCGCTGCCGCTGTTCCACGTGTTCGCGGTTCACGTGATCATGCAGGCTGCTATCTCGTCCGGGGCACACGTTATTTTCCCGACACCACAAGGGTATCGCGGCGACGGGGTGTTCGACAACTTCTGGAAGCTGATCGAGCGCTGGAAAATTTCGTTCATCATTACCGTGCCCACGGCTGTTGCCGCGCTGATGCAGCGTCCGGTGGATGCGGATATTTCGTCGGTCAAAACGGCGTTCTCTGGATCGGCCCCGATGCCGATGGAGCTGTTCAAGCGGTTCGAGAGCACCTGTGGCGTGGATATCGTCGAAGGGTATGGTCTGACCGAGGCGACCTGTCTTGTGTCATGTAACCCGCCCACGGGCGCCAAGAAAGTCGGCTCGGTCGGGCTGCCTTTCCCGCACTGTGATGTGCGCATCTTTAAAGATACGCCAGACGGTCCGGTCGAATGTGCCGCGGATGAGGTTGGCGAAATCTGTGTGTCGAACCCCGGTGTCTTTGCCGGAAACACATACACGGAAGCAGACAAGAACGTTGATCTTTACCACCACGAAAAATACCTGCGCACAGGCGACCTTGGGCGTTTGGACGACGAGGGGTATCTCTGGATCACGGGCCGCGCCAAGGACCTGATCATTCGCGGTGGTCACAACATTGATCCTGCCGAAATCGAAGAAGCGATGCTGGCGCATCATGATGTGGCCTTCGCTGGCGCGATTGGACAACCCGATGCCTATGCGGGCGAAGTGCCCTGCGTCTATGTCGAACTTGTGGAAGGGGCGACAGTGACGGTTGAAGAACTGCAAAAACACGCAGGCGTTCACATTCACGAGCGTGCCGCGATGCCCAAGCACATCGAGATCATGCCAGAGCTGCCGAAAACGGCGGTGGGTAAGATCTTTAAGCCTGATCTGCGCAAATCCGCGATCACGCGCATCTACAACGCGTCTTTGGACAAGGCCGATGTCGCGGCGCAAGTCGTCAGCGTTCTTGATGACAAAAAGCGCGGCCTGATCGCCGAAGTGTCCGGCACTGCGTCGGACGAAGAGATTGGCAAAGTCCTGGGTGATTTCATTCGCCCATGGGAGCGCGCGAAGCCCAACGCATAAGCGCGCTGACAGATCCATCTGAATGCATTTGGCCGGATGGCAGGGAAACCTGCCGTCCGGTTTTCTTATGCAGGGCATGCCTTCGGAAAACCAATTGGCGACAGCGGCGTTTCGGGGCACTCTAAGCACAGACCCAAAGGACGCGATGTCACGTTCACAAGACGGAAGGCTGTTATGACTTATATCCTTGCAATTGATCAGGGCACGACGTCGTCTCGTGCCATCCTGTTTGACAAAGACATGCAGGTTGCCTCGGTGGCTCAGCAAGAATTTCCACAGCATTTTCCGGCTTCCGGCTGGGTCGAGCATGATCCGGATGATCTGTGGTCGACGACACTGAAAACCTGTCGGGAGGCGCTGACCACGGCTGGTGTCACTGCGCGGGATGTTGCGGCGATCGGGATCACGAACCAAAGGGAAACGACGCTTGTCTGGGACCGTCACACAGGCGAGCCGGTGCACAATGCGATTGTCTGGCAGGATCGCAGAACCTCTGAATTCTGCCAAAATTTGAAGGCCTTGGGGCATGAGCCGGATGTTTCCGCGCGCACTGGATTGTTGCTTGATCCCTATTTTTCGGGAACCAAGCTGCGCTGGATTCTCGACAATGTTGAGGGAGCACGCCAGCGGGCGGAAGCGGGTGATTTGCTGTTCGGGACGGTGGATTGTTTTCTGATGTGGAAGCTGACGGGCGGCAAGGTTCACGCCACGGACGCTACAAACGCGTCGCGCACGTTGCTATATGATATTCACCGTGGCCAGTGGAGCCCCGAAATGTGCGCGTTGTTGGATGTGCCGTTAAAGATGCTGCCCCAAGTGCATGATTGCGCGGCCGAATTTGGCACTGTGACCCAAGATATGCTGGGCGCCGAGATCCCGATCCTTGGCGTCGCAGGAGATCAACAGGCGGCCACTATCGGGCAGGCCTGCTTTACGCCGGGGATGATGAAGTCGACCTATGGGACAGGCTGTTTCGCGCTTTTGAACACAGGTGGCACCGCCGTGGCTTCGTCTAATCGATTGCTCACAACCGTTGCCTATCAGCTGGACGGAAAAACGACCTATGCGCTTGAGGGGGCAATCTTTGTGGCCGGTGCCGTGGTCCAGTGGTTGCGGGATGGGTTGGGTATCATTGAACACGCCCGCGATACAATGTGTCTGGCGCTTGAGGCCGACCCCGAGCAAGAGCTGATCCTTGTGCCCGCTTTTACCGGACTTGGCGCGCCCTATTGGTCACCAGACAGCCGTGGCGCGGTCTTCGGGCTGAGCCGCAATTCGGGGCCTGCGGAACTGGCGCGCGCGGCCCTAGAGAGTGTCGGATTTCAAACACGTGATCTTGTCGAGGCGATGCAGGCCGATATGGGCCGGATGGGCGAGACGGTTCTGCGTGTTGATGGTGGTATGACGGCAAGCGATTGGACCATGCAGTTTGTCTCGGACATTCTTGCAGCACCGGTTGATCGCCCCAAAGTTCTTGAAAGCACGGCGACGGGGGCGGCTTGGCTGGCCGGAATGAAAGCGGGCCTGTATCCCGACATGGACGGCTTTGCAGCAACCTGGTCACAAGAGAAACGGTTTGAACCCTCGATGCCCGACGAATTACGGGAGAGCCGCTATGCCGCTTGGAAACGGGCTGTGGCGGCGACCTTGACGGTTTGATCTTTGGCTGCACGTCAACAGCGGTCAGGGTGAGATCAGGTTTTTAACGCAATCAACAGGTCCATGACATTTGTGCCTGTTGGTCCTGATTTGAACAACGCGCCCGCATGTTCAAGGAACCGCCCGGCGTCGGCCTGACGCATGAAACGCGCGGCATCTTCGCTCCATGTGGCTCCGCTGGCAAAACCGCCCGCTGCGTCGGTTGGCCCGTCTGTGCCGTCGGTGCCCGCAACCAGTATCGTGAGGCCAATAATGCCAGAGACTTCGCGCGCCAGTGCAAGGGCCAGCGCCTGATTACGGCCCCCTTGGCCCGGATCTGGAGGAAGCACAATTGTCGGCTCTCCGCCCCAGATATGCAGACCGGGCGGGGCATGGCGCAGGGTTTTCCCAATGCTGGCTGCCAGTTCATACACATCGGCATAAAGCGTTTCGCTGTTGGTCAGGACATTCAGCCCCATACCAGTGGCGGCTTTGGCGCTGGCGTGGCGGGCGATGGCATTGGAGGCAACGATAAAAGGGTCAAAGCTGAACCGGTAAAACTCGGGCGCGTCGCCAATGCCGGACCCGATTACCGACAGGTCGTCACCCTGCACATCGGAAATGGCCAGCGTGGTGACCAACTCGCCCTGAAACGTGGCCAGAAGCCGTCCGCCCTTGATCTGGGAAAGCTCTTTGCGACGCGCATTCATCGCGTGAATGTCATAGCCCTGTGCCAGCATTTGCTGGTTTTCGGCCATCAAACCCGACAGGGTCATGCCATCGTTCGGAAATTCTGCGAGGGCCGATGCACCGCCAGAGACAAGCATCAACAGATGGCTGTTTTCGGGCATTGTGCGCACGGTTTTGTGGATTTCATAGCCTGCCACAAGCGAGTTTTCATCTGGGACCGGATGCGCGGCTTCGATCACCTTGCAACAGTTCGGCAGGGCCTCGGTGTGATCATATTTCGTGACAACCAGAGTCGGGATACCAGCGCCAAAATGGTCCATCGCGGCCCGTGCCATGGCGGTTGCGGCCTTGCCGACGGCAATGATTTGATCCGGGCGCGAAACCTGTTGTTCTTTCAGGGCTTTCAACACCGACTCTGTGCCGCGAACGGCTTTGACACCGGCCCACCAGATATCTTCGATATAAGACTTTGAGGTCGCGTCCAGCATGGTTTTTCCCGTCTGATTGATCCCCAGATTGTCGCATTTCGATAGGGAACACAATGCGGCTGGACGGGGAACGAACAGCGGTTCATAACCGCGCCATATTCCAAGGAGCATCCCATGTCGCAATCCTGTGCCCTGTGTGGGGCGAAAACCGAAACTGCCGCTTTTGTTGTTGCGCCTAAGGCGGACGAAGTGCAGCTGTGCCAAACCTGCTTGGCAGGTGTGACGGGCAAGCCGGAAGATGCCCCGCATTGGCAATGCCTGCACGAAGCGATCTGGAGCACGGAACCCCCGCTGCAAGTTTTGGCATTTCGGGTTTTGAACGGTCTGACCAGCGCCCCTTGGGCACGCGATATTCTTGATATCGCGTATCTCGAACCCGAAGTGAAAGACTGGGCCGAGGCAGGCATGGCCGATCCGGATGCCCCCGAACATCGCGACAGCAACGGTGTTTTGTTGGCGGCTGGTGATTCAGTGGTGTTGATCAAGGACCTGCCGGTAAAGGGCGCCGGTTTCACAGCCAAACGTGGCACGCCCGTGCGCAACATCTCTCTTGTTCAAGACAATGCAGAACATATCGAGGGGCGCGTCGAGAGCCAGCGGATCGTGATCCTGACGAAGTTCGTCAAAAAGACCTGACCCTCGACCGCGTTTTTTGATCAATAAACGGAAATGGCTTTGGCTTCGAGGAATTCTTCGAGGCCAAGTTCGCCGCCTTCACGACCGATACCGGATTGCTTGTAGCCGCCAAACGGGCTGCCTGCCGCGATATAGCCGCCGTTTACGTTCACGTTGCCAGCCTCAAGCCGCAGGGCAACACGACGGATGCGGTCAGGATCACCGGATGACAGATACGACGACAGGCCATAGGGGGTATCGTTGGCGATACGAATGGCGTCTTCTTCCGTGTCAAAGGGGATCATGACCAACACGGGGCCAAAGACCTCTTCGCGTGCGATGCGCATGTCGTTGTGTATGTCGGCAAAGACGGTCGGGCGCACATAATACCCCGTGTCAAACCCTTCGGGACGGCCAAGGCCACCGGCAATTAGCCGCGCGCCTTCATCCAGCGCCATTTGAATCATGGCTTGGACTTTGTCGAATTGCATCTGGCTGGTTAGGGGGCCGATATGATCGCCTTCTTGATCCGGTGCGCCCACCGTGATGGCATTGCATGCCTTGATCGCCACATCCACCGCCTGATCATAAACGGATCGCTCGACCAGCATCCGCGTGGGCGCGTCACAGCTTTGACCGGTGTTGCCCATGCACATCTGAACGCCAGCCGTCACCATTGCATCAACATCGGCATCTGCAAAAATAAGGTTTGCGGATTTCCCGCCCAGTTCCAGCGCCACGCGTTTGACAAGATCGGCGCTGTCATGCGTGACCGCAACACCGCCACGGGTTGACCCGGTGAAGGACATCATTGCGACATCGGGATGACGCGACAAGGCTGCGCCGACAACCGGACCTTCGCCGTGGACAAGATTGAAGACGCCGGCCGGAACGCCCGCTTCATGCAGCACTTCGGCATAAAGGATGGCCGAAATCGGGGTCAGTTCCGATGGTTTCAGAACCATGGTACAGCCAGCCGCGAGCGCGGGGATCACCTTGAGAACGATTTGGTTCACCGGCCAGTTCCAAGGCGTAATCAGGCCACAGACACCTATCGGCCCCCGCACAAGCAAATCGCCGTTTTCGAGGGTTTCCTCGAAGGTGAAATCCTTCAGCGCGTCGATAACGGCCTCAAGGTGGCTCACTCCGACGGCGGCCTGTTCATCCCTCGAGAAACTGATCGGCGCGCCCATCTCGGTTGAGATCGCTTGGGCGAATTCTTCGAAACGGCGTTTATACACATCGAGAATGCGGGAAATGACGGCAAGACGTTCTTCGCGCGAAGTCTGCGACCATGCAGGGAAGGCGGCCTTGGCGGCGGCAACCGCGCGATCAACATCGCTTTGTGATCCCATAGCAAGCTGTGCAAATGGTGCTTCTGTTGCGGGATCGATGACATCGATCACGTTTGAGCCGAGCGGGGATACCCATGCGCGGTCAATATAGAAGGCGTCGGTGTGGCTGTAGGTCATGTAAGGCACCTTTCAGAGAAGACGGCATAGGCCAGAATTGCAGAAACGATGCTAGCCCCCAACAAACGAGTCGATGCAAGGAAAACGACAGGTTCCGTTTCGAAAACTTCGAAAAACAGGCCTAGATTTCCATCGCGATTGTCACAGGGCCGTCATTCAGCAACCGCACCTTCATATCTGCGCCAAACTGCCCCCGCGCGACGGGCAAGCCCAGCATTTCCAGCTGGTCGGCAAAATAGGTGTAGAGACGTTCCCCGTCTGCAGGCGCGGCGGCGCTGGAAAAACCGGGGCGGTTGCCGCTTCGGGTGTCTGCGGCCAGCGTGAATTGCGACACAACAAGAACACTGCCGCCGACATCTGTTACCGAGCGGTTCATCTTGCCCGCGTCATCCTGAAAAATCCGAAGCTTTGAAATTTTCGCGGCAAGCTTGTCTGCCTGGGTTTCGGTGTCGCCCTGCATGGCACAGACCAGAACCAAAAGACCCTGTTCGATTTCTCCGACAATCTCATTATCAACTGTGACGCTGGCTTCGCTGACGCGTTGCAAAAGGGCTTTCATTGCAGTTCCTCTTTCGTGGGGCCGTCGGAACCATGTCGGGTGACGGAGAATGTTGCCGACCGGATGCCATAGGCGGCAGCACGGTTCAATACCGCGGCTTCGGACTTGGCCATCAGGGCAGGGGTCATGCATCCTTGGGTGTTCAGGCTGGCCAGAAAGCCGGCATTGAATATGTCGCCCGCGCCAACAGTGTCTTTTACGGGCACGGGGGCCGCCGGAAAATGCTGTGCACCATGTCGCGAATACAGCGTCACACCATTCGCGCCATGTGTATGAATGACAACGGATGCCCGGCCCTGAAGCAATTGTTCCGGCGGGTCGGGGCGCAACCACGCCAAATCTTCGTCCGAGAATTTCAGGACGTCCGCCATGAGCATCATCCGGTCAAGCCGCTTGCGATAGTCTTCTTCCTGATCCTCGATCAATGCGGGGCGGATATTCACATCCAAAAGGATCAGACGGCTGTCTCCGGCCATCTGCATCAGGGCTTCAAAAACACCTGCAGCGGGGCGGTGGATCAGGCTGAGCCCTCCAAAAACCAATGCTTGGGCGGCCTCGATTTCCGGCATGTGCAGAAACGACAACGCACGGCCTGCGCTATCTTGGTCACGAAACGTAAATTGGGGACTGCCATCGACAAGGTCGACAATGGCTTGGGGGCAGGGGGCGTCCATCACGGGGCTGCGATTAAAATCCACGCCTTCGGTTTGAAGGGTGGTTTGGATGTGACGCCCGTGGGTGTCGTTTGAAAGCCCCGCAAACAGGGCGGCAGATTGGCCCAACCGCGAGAGAGCAACTGCAGTGTTGACCGCCGCACCACCAGAGACGGCACGCGTTGTTCCATCGGCCTTTGGCAAAAGGTCGATCACCGCTTCACCACAACAAAGTATCATTCGTGTCTTGCCCTGTCCCAAAGTCTCGCGCGCAGGCGAAAGAAACTGAAACCTGCGCCAAAATCGGCCAGAACACAACGCACAGTACGCCCTTCATTCGGAAGGCAAAGGTCGGCAGGCGTTTTCACAGATCAGAGTTTAGGACCATCCATGATGATACAAGTGGTAGAACCTGTGGCGTAGAGCTTTCCATCCTCAACACCCACGATTTCTCCGTCGGCGATACCAGTCGAGCGGCCCGCATGGTGCACGGTGCCGATGGCATGTACCTTGGTGCCCAAGGGGATCGGGCGAATGATATTCACCTTGAATTCCAATGTTGTATAGATTTGTCCGGCGCGCAGTTTGGTCTGAACCGCACAGGCCATACAACTGTCGAGGATCGTGCCATACCAGCCACCATGGACGGTGCCGAGCGGGTTCAAAGCTTTGAACGCCGGCGTGCCCTCAAAGACGACTTTGCCGTCTTCGGCAAGGACCGGCCAGAAATCCAGCGTCTCGCCTATGGGCGGGCCTGCGATCTCGCCATTTACGATGTCTTGCATCAATTGCAGACCAGTACGTTCCAAAACGTCCTGAATGCGGGGCAGTTCGCTGGTGTCTTGCGCGAATTTACGTGGCATGGGGGCGGCCTCCTGTTCTCCTCCCAGACAAGAGGCCGCAATGCGCGAGGTCTTGCAACCTCGTGCAGAAATTACGCCACGTTCTCGAGGGCGACGTTTGGCGTGATTCCCAGAGCGAAACAGACATCACGGGTCAATTCCGGTCTGTTGAGCGTGTAGAAATGCAGGGCATCGACGCCTTCATCCATCAGGTCGGAACACAGTTCCGTACACAGTGCGGTCGCCAGCAAATCAGTGCGCCCGTCTCTTTCCGCTTTTGAAAAAGCGTCGTCCAGCCAGCGTGGAATGTCAGTACCACAGCGCTTTGCAAAATTGCGTGCACCTTTCCAGTTTTCAATGGGAAGAATGCCCGGAATGATCGGAGCATCAATACCCGCCGCCGCACAGGCATCACGGAACCGCAAAAAGGTTTCGGGTTCAAAAAAGAACTGGGTGATTGCCTCGCTTGCGCCTGCATCGATCTTGCGTTTCAGCCAGTCAATGTCGGCTTGGGCATTGCTTGCTTCGGGGTGCTTGTCCGGATATGCGCCCACGCGGATCGTGAATTTTCCAGTGTCTGCAAGGGCTTCGATAAGTTCGACAGAATTGGCGAACCCGTCGGGGTGGGGGACAAATCCATCGCTGCCTTTCGGGGGATCACCGCGCAGAGCGACGATTTCGTTGACGCCGACGCGTGCAAATTCTTCGGCAATGGCCAGTGTTTCGGCTTTGGTCGCGTCAACACATGTCAGGTGGGCGGCGACATTCAGGCCGCTTGATTTATGCAAAGTGGCCACCGCATCACGGGTAAGGTCCCGCGTGGTGCCGCCTGCACCATAGGTGACAGAGACAAACCGCGGATCCATTGGCGCCAAAGTCTGAACAGTGTCCCAAAGGCGGAACGACGCTTCCAGATTTTGTGGCGGAAAGAATTCGTATGAAATTGCAGGTGCGGTCATGTTTTTGGTCCCTATCATGAGGTTGCGCTCAACATACAGACGTGACATTTGTTGGCAAATTCATAATCCTCAAGAACAACATGAGTTTCATATGAAGATGCATATCGAATTCCGTCACCTTCGCACGGTACGGGCGATCCACGAAGCGGGTGGTCTGGCGCGCGCGGCGGAACAATTGAACATTACCCAGTCCGCGCTGTCTCATCAGGTCAAGGGGTTGGAAGAGCAGGCAGGGGTCGAGTTGTTCGTGCGCCGCTCCAAGCCGATGAAGCTGTCTGCAGCGGGTATGCGCCTTTTGCGACTGGCGAACAAAATCCTTCCCGAAGTCGAAGCGCTTGAGGCCGAGTTCAACGGCCTGCGTGCCGGCAGCTCGGGGCGGTTGCATATCGCGATCGAATGCCATGCCTGTTTTGAGTGGCTGTTTCCCGTGCTTGAAAAGTTCCGCAAGATCTGGCCCGACGTGGATGTCGACATCCGTCCGGGTCTGGCGTTTGACGCTATGCCGGCGCTGCAAAAGGAAGAAGTTGATCTGGTCGTGTCGTCAGATCCTGAAAACCTGCCCGGTGTTTCCTTTTCCCATCTGTTTGATTACGCGCCGGTTTTTGTCGCTGCGTCCCAGCACCCTCTGGCCCAAAAGACGTTTATCGATGCCGAGGATTTTCGCGGAGAAACCTTGATCACCTATCCGGTGGAACGCGCACGTCTTGATATCTTTTCGCAGCTTTTGACGCCTGCCAAGGTCGAGCCTGCATCGGTGCGTCAGGCCGAGTTGACGGCCGTGATCCTGTTGCTTGTGGCGTCAAATCGCGGCGTTTCCGTCTTGCCGGACTGGGTGGTGCGCGAGGTGAAATATTCCTCTGACTATGTCACGCGACCATTGACAGAAACCGGTCTCACGCGACAGCTTTTTGCGGCAACCCGCGAAGACGATCTGGACAAGCCCTATATGGTGGACCTGATCCGCATGGCCGGAGAAGAAGCGCGCCGACTTCAGGACGCCTAGCCACTGATCCTGCATATTCTAGTGGGTCACCCGCTCTGGAGGTTTAGGGCGGGTGATCTGTTTTTAGTGTGGCTTTGGTGCCTATCCGACCTTAACGATCTGTTTGCCGCGGTTCGCACCTTTCAGCATGCCCATAAAGGCCGAAGGCGCATTTTCGAGCCCCTCTGCGATGTCTTCGACAAATTTGATGTCGCCTGACACCACCTGTGGCGCGACCTCGCTCAGGAACTCGGGATACTGGTCGTAGTGGTTCGAGATGATGAACCCGTTGACTGACAGGAATTTGACCAGAATGTTCCGCCAGATCGCAGGCGCCGTGAGACCCTTGCTGTCAGCATCGCCACCCAAGGCGCCTGCATCATACCAGCTGATCATACCGCAAACCGGAATACGCCCGTGCGGGTTCATAAGGGGCAAGACGGCCTCAAGCACTTTGCCGCCAACGTTTTCATAGTAGATGTCGATGCCATCGGGGCAGGCGTCTTTCAGCGCCGAACGCAAGTCACGCGCCGTTTCATAGGCGCGGTGGTCGAGACAGTCGTCAAACCCGTAAACGTCTTTGGCCATTGCGCATTTCTCTGCACCGCCGGCAATTCCAACAACCCGAAGCCCGGCTTTGCGCGCAAGCTGTCCCACCATTGATCCAACAGGACCGGTCGCGGCCGCAACAACAAGCGTTTCACCCGCTTTGGGGCGACCAAGCGCATTCAAGCCATACCATCCGGTAAAGCCGGGCATGCCAAGTACACCCAAAGCGGCGGTTAACGGCGCTTGCGCAGGGTCAAGCTTGCGCAGCATTTTTGCAGGTTGAACCGCATGCGTGGCCCAGCCCAGCATGCCAAATACACTGTCGCCGGGTTTCAGGTAATCGCTGCGCGAGGAAATCACCTCTCCGACGCCGCCCCCTTCCAGCGTGCCGCCGATCGGAACCGGCGCGGCATAGGATTTTGCGTCATCCATGCGTCCCCGCATATAGGGGTCAAGCGACATGTATTGGACCCGCACCAAAACCTCTCCGTCCTTAGGCTCTGGCATGGGGGCTGTTTCCAGTTTGAAATTGTCTTGCGTCGGCGCGCCCGTCGGGCGGCTTGCCAACACGATGTGTTGCATGGTTTCGCTCATTTGCATCTCCTCTTGCTGCATATACGGTGCGGGGGAAGTGGTCTTTTGGCAAGAAGATGCGGAATGTAGCGACTTGTGACGTTGGGACAGGTCTTGGCCCTTGGCAAACACGGTTTTGCGGCGTATACGCGCGGCCTGACATATGCAAGGAGCCATGCCATGCCAGGCAGCGCAAATCTGAACATCATGATCAAGGCCGCGCGCAAAACGGCCCGTTCCTTGATCAAGGACTTCCAGGAAGTCGAGAACCTACAGGTCTCGATGAAAGGCGCGGGCGACTTTGTGAGCCGTGCGGACCTTCGGGCCGAAGAAATTCTCAAAGAAGAACTCATGACCGCGCGTCCCACCTATGGCTGGCTGGCCGAAGAGGGCGGCGAAGAGGCGGGCAAAGACCCGACACGCCGTTGGATCGTCGATCCGCTGGATGGCACAACCAACTTCTTGCACGGTTTGCCGCACTGGGCGATCTCGATCGCGTTGGAGCATAAGGGCGAAGTTGTTGCCGGTGTGATTTATGACGCTGCCAAAGACGAATTGTTCTGGGCCGAAAAAGGCGAGGGCGCCTGGCTGAACGACAGCAAACGCCTGCGTGTTTCGAACCGTAACCGGATGATCGAGTCGATCTTTGCCACAGGGTTGCCGTTTGGCGGACGTTCCGATCTGCCAGCGACCTTGAAAGACATGGCGCGTCTGCTGCCTGCAACTGCAGGTGTGCGCCGTTTCGGGGCTGCGTCGCTTGATATGGCCTATGTGGCTGCGGGACGTTACGAAGGCTTCTGGGAGCGTCGTTTGAAATCTTGGGATGTCGCGGCGGGCATCATTATCGTGAAAGAAGCGGGCGGTTTTGTGCAACCACTGAACCCAGAAGGCGATATTCTCGAAGATGGAGACGTGATTTGCTCGAACGAGCCGATCTTTGACCAGTTCTCCAAAGTCATTCGCAACACCTGATCTCGCGCTGAACGCCGGTCTTTTTGAAAGACATGGCGTCGTTCATGCGTTTTGGCAGGATACCCATATTTCCCAAAGCCCCCTCCATATCTGGTGGGGGCTTTTTGCATCCGTTCGCTGTGCTCGCGGGGCCAGCACAGCGGACCTGTTCAAGCTTTGCCTGTGAGGCCCGCCCGGAATAGGCTTTTCATCGTCACATCTGTTCGCTAACATCCACGGACCTTGGCAATAAAGGCATTGCGCGCTGCTGTCGGGGGTGAGCGGAGCCTTCCCGCTTAGCCCGGTGAAAGCAATGACCCGGGTTGCGCATCAAAGGCTCTTGTCATTCAAAAAGGCGGCGCGCCGCCATGACCAAGAGAAGACACCATGCTTAAAAATGATCAACTCGACGCTTGGGATCGCGAGAACTTTTTCCATCCCTCCACGCATCTTGCCGAATTTGCGCGCGGGAACCTGCCGCAGCGCATAGTCACCGGTGGGGCCGGCTGTCATATCGAGGACCGCGACGGGACCCGCTTGCTTGACGCGTTTGCCGGGCTGTATTGCGTCAACGTGGGCTATGGGCGGCCCGAGATTGCCGACGCCATCGCGGATCAGGCCAAAGAGCTCGCCTATTACCATTCCTACGTCGGGCACGGCACCGAAGCCGCCATTACCTTGGCCAAGATGGTTTTAGATCGGGCGCCTGCCAATATGTCCAAAGTCTATTTCGGTCTGTCAGGATCAGATGCAAACGAGACCAATATCAAGCTGGTCTGGTATATGAATAATATCCTTGGGCGGCCTGAAAAGAAAAAGATCATCTCGCGCTGGCGGGGCTATCACGGTTCGGGTTTGATGACGGGGTCGTTGACGGGCCTTGATCTGTTTCATCAGAAATTTGACCTGCCGCTGGCGGAGGTGATCCACACCGAAGCCCCCTATTATTTCCGCCGCGACGATCTGGACATGACCGAAGCACAGTTCGTAGCGCATTGTGCGGCTGAGCTTGAGGGGTTGATCGCGCGCGAAGGGGCGGACAATATCGCGGCCTTTATTGCAGAACCGGTGCTGGGCACCGGCGGCATTGTGCCGCCGCCCGAGGGATATTGGGCCGCGATCCAGGAGGTTCTGGAAAGGCATGATATCCTGTTGATTGCTGATGAGGTGGTGACCGGATTTGGACGACTGGGAAGCATGTTCGGCTCGGACCATTATGGGATGCGTCCCGATATCATCACCATCGCCAAGGGGCTGACCTCTGCCTATGCGCCGTTGTCGGGATCGATTGTGTCGGACAAGGTCTGGTCGGTGCTGGAGCAGGGAACGGACGAGAATGGGCCTATCGGTCACGGCTGGACCTATTCGGCGCATCCCATCGGAGCCGCGGCAGGGGTGGCCAATCTCAAGTTGTTGGACAGTTTGGATCTGGTCGCGAACGCAGGCGAGACAGGGGCGTATCTGAACGCCACGATGGCTGCGGCTTTGGCGGATCATCCCAACGTGGGCGAGGTGCGCGGCGAAGGGATGCTCTGTGCCGTTGAATTTGTCGAGGATAAGGATGACCGGCGCTTCTTTGATCCGTCCCTAAAAGTAGGGCCGCAACTTTCGGCGGCTCTTTTGGAAGGGGACAGGACTATCGCACGCGCCATGCCGCAGGGCGATATCCTCGGGTTTGCGCCGCCCTTCTGTCTCACAAAGGAAGAGGCCGACCAAGTTGTGGCCGCCACCGTGCGGGCCGTCAACAAAGTGCTGGGGTGAGGTAGATCAAAGGGCGGGGGCGGCGACAGGTTCGCCCCCATCCGATCCACTTTACCGGTCCGAGGGGTGGTTGATCCCGTCGACCCACGGAATGTCACCAAAATCTCTGGGATTAAGGCCTTCTATGGCGCCAAGGTTGACGCCGTATTCATTCGGGTTCGAGCGGCGCTTGTGATGGGTGTAGATGCCACATGTCTTGCAGAAATAGTGTTTGGCGGTCTTAGTGTTCCATTGGTACAGCGTCAGGTTTTCCGCGCCTTTGACCACCGTCAAATCTTCCAGAGCCATCGTGACCGCTGCGGCGCCGCGACGGCGGCAGAACGAGCAGTCACAGCGGGATGCGGATGATATTGGCGTCTTCGGCGTCAGCTGCAATTCAACGGCACCGCAATGGCAGGTCGCTTTATAGGTCATCTGCGTTTTCTCCTGACTGAGGGAATATGACTGCGACTTAGAGCATATTTTGCTTCGGGATGGGGCGGGTGGCCTGCGCTTTTTTGCCAGAAATCCGGTCCACCCCGTTTAAGCCAGCTGGGCAAGATCAACACCAGCCCCGCGATAAACCCACCCGCATGAGCCCAATGGGCGACACCGCTCAAAGACGCGTCTGTCAGAACGCCCGATCCAACCTGCAAAATGAACCACAGGCCCAGAACAATCCAGGCGGGCACGGGGAAGATTTTGAAGAAAATCAGAAGGATCAGAATGACATCGACGCGCGCCTTGGGAAACAGCAACAAATAGCCCCCCATAACGCCCGCAATGGCCCCCGACGCGCCGACCACGGGGATTTCCGACAGCGGGCCTGACACGACCTGAACCAAGCCGGCCGCGATGCCGCACAGCAGATAGAACAGTGCAAACCCCGCATGGCCCAACGTGTCTTCGAGGTTGTCGCCAAAGACCCACAGGAACAGCATATTGCCGCCAAGATGCATCCAGCCTCCGTGCAGAAACATGGAGGTGATCAGGGCAATGTATCCTGAACCGCCTGAAACATCCGCCGGAATAAGCGCCCAGCGTTGAAAGAAGGCCTCTAGTTGATAGGGCTGGTTCATCAGCGAGACGTAGCTGAGAAAAACGCCGATGTTCAGCGCCATCAGAACATAGACAACATAGGGCGTGCGCCCGGACGGGTTGTGATCGCGGATTGGGAACATGCGCCTATGTTGAGGGAATTGGCCGGGGCGTCAAGACGCCCCGCCAAGCAGAGCCGCATTTCCACCGGCTGCCGTTGTATCGACACAGACGTGGCGTTCGCCAACGGCCCGCGCACGATCGGGTGTTCCTGTCATCAACGGCAGGATCGGGCCGCGGTGTTTCGCGAGTGCCTGCTCGCAGGCCCGAGCAAAACCCGTCTCTCCCCACCAGACCGCACCGGAAAATCCAGAGAGGGTTTCCAGAGCGTCGGGCTTGATTTTGCCTGTGGAAGCAACGGCTCGCCCGCCAAGGGATTTGATCAAGGCCACCTGTTTCGCAACAGCGTCCTCACCGGGCCCAAGGCACAGGACAGGCGCACGCGAGAAGGTGGTCAGGCGATTGGACTCGCCCGTTGGGCCGGGCAAGGATACGGTGTGTGTGGCATCGCTTTCGGGGGCGGTGCGGATGAGGGTCTGCAACTCATCCTGTGACATGTCATTCTGCCATGTCCCGCCGGTCTGTGCATCAGGTGCTGCAAACCGCGCGAGATAGTTGGGGCCGCCCGCCTTGGGGCCGGTTCCGGAAAGACCCTCACCACCAAAGGGTTGAGAGCCGACGATGGCGCCAATCTGGTTGCGGTTCACATAGATATTGCCGGCATGGATGGTGTCGCTCACATGTTGCACACGGTCATCGATGCGGGTCTGAAGCCCGAAGGTCAGGCCATAGCCCGTTGCGTTGATCGTATTTATCACCTCGTCCAGCTCATTGGACTTGAAGGTCGCCACATGCAGCACCGGACCAAAGATCTCGCGTTCCAGATCCGCAATGCTGTTAACCTTGATCAGGGTCGGGGCGATAAAGGTGCCGGTCTGGGGCACTTCCATCTGGAACATGACGCGCCCCTCTGCGTCGGCCTGTGCAATATGGGCTGCAATGCCGGCCTGTGCCGTTGCATCGATAACAGGTCCGCTGTCTGTGCGAAGTTCCCAAGGATTTCCGACGTGCAGTTCTTTCATCGCGCCGGTCAGCATTTCAATCAGCCCGTCCGCGATGTCTTCCTGCACATAGAGACAGCGCAGCGCGGAACACCGTTGTCCCGCCGATTGGAAGGCGCTTTCGATGATGGCGGTGACGGCTTGTTCGGGAAGGGCGGTCGAGTCGACGATCATCGCGTTCAATCCACCGGTTTCGGCCAGCAACGGCGCACCGGGCGCGAGGTTGTCGGCCATGGCGCTGCGGATTTTCCACGCGGTTTCGGTTGAGCCTGTGAAGGCTACGCCATCAACACGCGGGTCACTTGTCAGCATTGCGCCCACGTCGCCTGCACCCGGCAACAATTGCAGGGCTGTGCGCGGGACTCCCGCCGCATGTAGCAGTTTGATCGCTTCATATGCGATAAGGGGCGTCTGTTCAGCAGGTTTGGCCAAGACGGCGTTGCCCGCAGCCAGAGCGGCAGAAATCTGACCCGAGAAGATCGCCAGCGGGAAGTTCCAGGGGCTGATACAGGTGAACAGACCGGCAGGGGCGTCTGACGGCGCATTGGCGCCATAGTACCGCAGAAAGTCTACCGCTTCGCGCAGTTCTGCCACGGCGTCCAGTTGGCTTTTGCCAGCTTCGCGCGCCAGTAGGGCAAACAACATGCCAAAGTTATCTTCATAAAGATCAGCAGCTTTGTTGAGGATCTCGCCGCGCTCGGCTGGTGAAGCCTTCCAAGGCTGGGCTGCTTCCAAAGCGGCGTTCACATCTTCTGCACTGGCCGGTGCGACAGTTCCGGGCTGATCCGCAGGCAAGGCCGGGTTCTGTACGGGAACCGCTGCTGCGGGACTGGCCTCACAGGCAAGCAAGGGGGCTGCTGTCCAGCGGTGCGTCAAATAAGGGGTGCGGGCGGCCTCGATGGTTTCGAGTGTGGGCACATCGCGCAGGTCGAACCCGACAGAGTTCACACGCTCGGGCGCAAACAGTTCCGGTCCTGTGGCCAATGGGGCGTGCGGGTCTTCATAGACATCAAAGGGGTCACGCGCGACATCTTCTGCGGGGACCTCTTCGTCAACAATCTGGTTCACGAATGACGAGTTTGCCCCGTTTTCAAGAAGGCGGCGCACCAGATAGGCCAGCAAATCACGGTGGGCCCCAACCGGTGCGTAAATCCGGCAACGGGTGTTCTGTGCTTTCAGAACGATGTCATGCAGCGCTTCACCCATGCCGTGCAAACGTTGGAATTCATAAGACGAATTATCATCGGCCATATCCAGAATGGCGGCAACTGTGTGGGCGTTATGGGTTGCAAACTGTGGATAGATCCGGTCGGTCATCGACAACAATTTCCGCGCATTGGCCATATAGGAAATGTCGGTTGCGGCTTTGGTTGTGAACACGGGAAACCCGTCGATCCCCATGACCTGAGCATTTTTGACTTCGGTGTCCCAATAGGCGCCCTTAACCAGACGCACCATGATTTTGCGATCAAGACGCGTTGCCACCTCGTAGAGGAAATCCAGTGTGGCGCCGGCCCGTTTGCCATAGGCTTGAACAACAACGCCAAACCCGTCCCATCCGGCAAGTGCCGGTTCTGCAAGTACGGTTTCGATCACATCCATCGACAGCGATAGGCGGTCTGCCTCTTCTGCGTCGATGTTAAGGCCCATGCCCGCAGATTTGGCCAACAGTGCCAATGAGCGCAAACGTGGCACAAGTTCATCCATCACTCGTGCCCGTTGCCCGATTTCATAGCGTGGGTGCAGAGCAGACAGTTTGACCGAGATACCGGGGTTTTGGCGGATATCGTCGTGCACACAAGCGTTTGCGATCGCCGTAATGGCGCGGCTATAGGCAAGGTGGTACCGCATCGCGTCTGCGTCGGTTTTGGCCGCTTCACCCAACATATCGTAAGAGTAGGTATACCCCTGTTCTTCCATCTCGGAGGCGCGTTTCATTGCGTTTGTGATGGTTTCCCCCAACACGAACTGACGTCCCATCTCTTTCATGGCGCGCCCGACCGCGGTGCGGATCACAGGCTCGCCCAGCCGTTTGACCGCGCCGCGCAGGGTTCCGATCAAACCGGGTTCACGGTCTTCAAGAACCTTGCCGGTGAGTAACAGCGCCCAGGTTGAGGCGTTCACCAAAGACGAGGTGGATTTCCCAAGGTGTTGGCCCCAGTCAGAGGGCGCGATCTTGTCTTCGATCAATGCATCAATGGTTTCGGCATCCGGGACACGCAGAAGCGCTTCGGCCAGACACATCAAGGCGATGCCTTCGTCCGTTGAAAGACCATATTCAGCCAGAAATACTTCCATCATGCCCGGCTTGGTGTCTTCGCGAATACCACGCACCAGATCAGCGCCCTGTTCGCAAATGCGGGCGCGATCTACGGGGCTCAGGCCCGTTTGGTCCTTGAGCGTCGCAACAAGGGGGGCTTCGTCGGTATAGGTTGTGGTGTCGATCAGGGTGCGAGCAGACATGAGGCGTGACTCCGGTTGTTTCGATCAGTATACCAATCTTGATACGGGCAGTTTTCCTGAAAATTTCGAAACTACAGTTCGAAACGGGATAAATTGGAGGATATTGCAGTGCAAAGTGACAATGTTGATCTGGATCGGTTGGACCATGCGATTCTGGAGGTGTTGTCGTCTGACGGGCGCATCTCGATTACGGATCTGGCCAAACGTATCGGCCTGTCGAAATCCCCCACGCAAGCCCGCCTGAGGCGTTTGGAAGCCGAGGGGGTGATCGCCGGCTACCGTGTTCTTGTTGATCCCATACGCCTTGGGTTGGATCATGTGGCCTTTGTCGAAGTAAAACTGAACGACACGCGCGAAGCCGCGTTGCGCGCCTTTAACGAGGCGATCATACTGGTCGGAGAAATTGAACAGGCCCACATGATTGCCTCCAATTTTGACTATCTCCTCAAGGTAAGAACACGCAGCATGGCCGCGTACCGGTCTGTTTTGGCAGAGAAAATATCTACCCTGCCATATGTGGCGAGCACATCGACCTATGTTGCGATGCAAGCCGTGAAAGAGCCTGCTCTCGGGGATGTGACTTGATCCTTACGGCAACCGTGCCACCCTAGGGGCCATGAAACAGTTTGCCTTTCTTCTTTTTGCGACGCCGGCCTTGGCAGCGGAATGCCCAATGGCCCCTGATCATTCCTCCACGCTGGATGCGTTGATTTCCCAAGTTCAAACCGCCCCTGACGAGGGGACCGCGAGCGAGATATCCAACCAGCTGTGGGAGTATTGGGCCGATGCGCCCGATGAGACGGCACAGGAAATTCTCAACCGGGGTATGCGCAAACGGGCGGCGTGGGATCTTTTAGGCGCCCGCGAGGATTTTGATGCGCTGATCTCTTACTGCCCAGATTATGCTGAGGGATACAATCAAAGAGCTTTTGTTAACTTCTTGCGTCAGGACTATGAGGTTGCCTTGCCGGATCTCGAGCGGGCGATTGAACTGTCTCCGCGCCATATCGGTGCCTTGTCTGGCCGAGCGCTTAGTCTGGTTGGCCTTGGTCGAGAGGCTGAAGCACAGGATGCGCTGGCCGCTGCGCTCGAGCTTAATCCGTGGCTGCCAGAGCGCAGTTTGTACAAGCCGCCAGAACCCATTCCACAGACGGGTGATGACATCTGAATTGCGCCCCTCGTTGTGCATAGCGGCGGGTTGCACAAAAGCTAAGCATCTATTATCGCGTCACAATTCGGCACCTATCTGCCGATCGCATCCTTCTGCTTTCAGGCGCGCCCAAGCCTGAAAATTTCAGGAAAAATCGTGCAATTGCCCACTTTACACCTGATCCAAAGGCGCTATTGTCGCGGGCCTGACCACATGGTCAAAGTCACGATTGCCCGCGTGGTGGAACGGTAGACACAGGGGACTTAAAATCCCTAGCTAGGAATAGCGTGCCGGTTCGAATCCGGCCGCGGGTACCACACACCAAAAGGCGCTTTGCGCCAAAGTGTATATAACTTTCTTAACAGATAGCTTTGTCCAGTGTTTGATGGGGATGGTCATGCCACTTTGCGGTGGGCGCTGCCTTTGAGCAGTGGCGCGGCCCAGGGGCAGTCAGACACGTTTGATGGCTTAGGCCAAAGACAGCATTCCGACTTATGTAGCCATCCCAAAAACGCAAATGGCAAGGACACTTCTGTATCCTTGCCAATCACGAATGTTGCGATGATCAAATAGCTTACTAATTGTTCGGCTTTATGTTGCCTGTTCTGCTTTGCGTTGTTTGATCAGTTCGGCAGGGTTTCCAGGCTCGGCATTGGTCAATTCCAACTTAAGAGCACCGCGTGCCTTCAAAACGCGTGCGAGCTTGTTTGCCTGCTGGATAAAAGTTTTGCGTTCGTCCTGCCATTTCTGTTTGCGCTCGGCCTGAATTGCATCTCTGTCTTCAGTTTGAGGAGGTTCCATGCTGATCATGAAGAGCGTACGCGCCAATTCTTGCACGATACGGCTTTCTTCTGTTGGTTCGGGCGCGTCTTTAGGGCGGGAAGGGGCGGCGGCTGGTGTGTCGTTCACGGCTTGAAGTCTCCGACTGTCATGGAGTTAAAGTTTTTGAGTTTATGGCATGAGGCTAACATGGCATCTGTCTTGGTCAATAATCCTGTTGTTATAAATTTTTGGTTTTGGTCACTTGCAGCAAGGCTTGAACGCCCTGAATATGAAAAGATACCTGCATGTGTACCTATGTGGCAAATTGCTCAAAAAATACGCAAAATTATTTATAGTCCTATTGTTTTAAGGTGCGAAAGAAGCTGCCCAACAGTTTTAATTGAAGCGTTTAGCGTCGAAACATCAATATCCAGATCGTACTCTTCTTCGATATCCATAATCATTTCGGTAAATCTCATTGACCCAATGTCCAAACCCTCGCCAAAAAGCACATCATCCAAGCTTACTTTTTCTGCACGTGAGTGTTTCTCCACCATCTTAAGAAAAACATCTTGATCGATCATTGCTCTCTCCATAGACCTTTGTTCGACAATAGACAGAGTTTCATTTGCCAAATCAATCCATACCCCCCGCTATTTTCTCAAGTTACGGTTTGAGTATCGAAAATTGCTCAAATCTAAGCGATGATGCCGAAGAATATGTAACCGCAGCCGCCGAAGCCCTTGAAGATGTTTCGAAAAATGATCCTGAAGGTGTCCCGAAGGCACCGAACAAGCGTGCGCGACATGTCATCACTGCTGCGCGAGATCTGATAAAGAGCAAAAAGGGAAACGCCGCGATCGCCTTGGTCGATGGTTTGCCCCAACAGTTTCAAAGCAAGCGGCCTATTGTCCTTGTACGTCTGACCGCCCATTGGCAAATGGGGCAATCTGACAAATTGGCCGAAGAAGCCGAACGCGCGATAAAGCTTTTCCCGGACGATCCGCAGATCAAGCCTTATCTCTCGCGAAAAGCGGCCATGCACATCACAGAGACGGTGCATGATTCTTTTGACCGATTGGGGATAGCACCTGAAACGCTGGTGGATGCGCTCAATGCCATCGATGCTTCGCAAGTGGTGAATTTGTACCCGGACGAGCGTGCCAAGTCTTTGTCTGACTTGCGCAATGAACCCGATCCCGAAGATTTCGCCAAACGTCTGCGCAACGGCGGGGTTATCGCGCGCTATATGACCGATTTGTTGCGTCACCGTCCGAACAAAGAACGTAATTCCGAACGTGACAAGACCTTGCTTCGTTATTCGCGTCAGGCGGAAAAGCTTCTGAAAGAGGTCGACGCCAGCATCATGGAAAAGGCGGTTGCCGACGGCCATCCGGTGATCGTGACCTCCGCCCATACGAGTTTGAATGTCTCTCTGTCGATGGACCCATTCGCGAGCCTTGGATTGCCGGTTATCCGCGTGGCCAACCAAGGGGGCTTTAGCAACCCCGGTTTTGAACGGTTTGTGGTGAATGATGATAGTGGTCCGTTTGAATTTCTCAAACTGGTCAAGCGAATCCGCAAGAACCAACTGTGCGTCGTGATTTATCCCGACGGTGCCAAATCAAGAGACGTGTGCGAAGTCGAGGTGTTGGGGCGCAAAGTGCCGATTGGTCCCGGTGCCGAGATGCTGGCCTGGCAGGGCAAAGCGGCCACCTTTTTTGTTTCAACACATTGGAATGGCCGCTCCTTCTGGCCACGTCTTACACAGGGCCCCAGCGCGTTTGATTTTGAAAATCGCGAAGAATTTGAAAAAAGCTTCCACGAGTTCTATGCTGATCGCTTGACCGAACTTGTTTTGGGAGAACCTGAAGATATCGGGTCAGGTGGTGGATTCATTCCCGTTCTGACACGGTTAGCACCCAGAAAACGCTAAATAAATTTTATAAAAGGTCTACTGACGTGGAACGCAAAATCTCTTTCTATGCGGGCATGCCGCATCTGGATATTCATACCCTCGCCGAAGAATGGGCCTTTACTGCAGCGGCCGAGGGCGCGTGGGAGGTTCTTAGCCTGAGTTTGGGAAAACGCCCTTCGCAATGGCTCGATTCCCGCGGCGACCGGATGTATGGCGCGGTGGTCTATGCGCAGTCGGTTTTCGATCTGGACAACCCCGTTCTCGAAGACGATGTGGTCGAGATGGAAACGCGGTTTGAAGCCATCCGCAAACCTCATGCGCTGACAGTCACGTCGTTTCGTGTAAACGGCACATCGCGGCTGGATATCCGGCTGTTGATGACGTTCGTAAAGCGCGTCGAGGCCGGGTCTAACAAGAAGTTTTCAAAGGTCCGCGATGTCTGGACAGAAGACGATTTTGCGGCGGAGAAAATTGACGATATTCTTGATCGTCATCACCAGTACAAAGATTTTGGTACGGCGGGAGAAAAGGTGCAATCCATTCGCATCCCTCGCGTCCCCGAGTTCAACAACGCTGATCTGATGTACTTCCGCAATTACGTCCGTCAGGCCCGCGGCGTAGAGTGGCTGGCACGAAAAGGCACCGAAGCAAAACTGCCCAAAAAACGCGAAGCGTTCTATTTCGGAAATGTTAATGATGGTGAATTGATGAACAGCCATGTGACATGGGATGATCACAACGTTCAGACATTGCATTTTAACGAAAGCGGCAAGCGGATTTTCTTTTCCGAAACCGAAACGCAAACCGTTGATGTGCGTCTTCGCTGAAGTGGCTCAAAAGTTAGTCTTTTCGTCTGTGACACGCATGGGCGAAAGGGCCGTTTTTTGCTCTTCTCACTGGCAAGACATATCGCGGATTCCCGCAAAAAAAGGGATCCGCGCCGATGATGTTAGTTTGGATGCAAAAACGATGAAATACTTGGCATTTTAGTCGCTAAAAGTCAAAAAACCGCACATTGTCACAGATTTAGCGTTTGCGGGTTTGGTATGAAGCTGTAAAATTTGGCAACTGATCAACAAATAGATTTTTAAAAGCAGGTTTGGGAGTATGGCGAGAATGCCTGTTATTGCTCTCGTAAGTGCGGACCTTCAAGAAAGGCTTTTTTTTGACTGACGTTAGTGAAATTGGCCTGACAGGTGACCAAGAGACAGACCAGCAAAACCTTGATGGATTTGTTGATGACATCAGTGTTGTCTCCGGAATTTTTGGCTGGGCCCATGACCCAAAGAACCCGAAGCGTCAGGTCACAGTTGCCCTGAACGTTGGGGGCAAAACGATTGCAACGACCAAAACCGGTTTGCAACGTGCGGATGTTGCCGAAGTTCTGAACGGGGCAGGAGAGTTCTTCGGGTTTCACTTTCCGCTAGATGTGTTTGGCAGTTTCGCGGATATCCCGAATGCGTTGATGGCCGAACCTCTTGTCGTGAGCATTGTCGAAACAGGCGTTGTTATCCTTGCCGCGAATCCGATGCCTTCTGCCAGCGAATGCCTGTTTCAGGTGTGGCAGAAAGAAAAGAAAACCCGCTTTGATCATCAGAACGAAGATGTCGCTGAGCTGAAGAAGTCTTTGAATGCCAAGTTTCGAGATGCTTATGGGGGGCTTCAGAACCTTCCGAGTTTGAAGTCGAATGGTGTCGCGGCCTCGATCGGGATGATCGGGTTGATCCGCCGCCATGTGTATCTGATCGCCGGACGTATTGAGGCAGGCAAGTTGCCGTCCGAGTGCAGCGGCATCATTGAAAGCAACCAGCGGCATCAACCCTTTGGTGCGGTTTTTCTTGAGTACGACAATAAATCCTCGACCCCGGATATGATCAATTTTGTTGGTCTTGTTGAAACACGTTGGCAACCGTCGCCCAATGCGCCGTGTCCGGAAATGTTGGTGTTTACCGACGACGGCACCCTGCGCATCAAAGCGGGCTCGCAAATAACAGAGTTGCCGCCGCAACAATCCTGCCAGCTGGTTCGAAGCCTGCCGGCCGCAAATGCGTTGGAGCCTGATCGCCACACTGCCATTTCCGGGTATGTGGAAACCCAAAACAACTGGGAATTGGTCCCTGACGAGGGGTTCAAGCTGGGCCTTGACCAGATGTTGTTTATGCCGGGATTTGGCCTGTTTATCGAAGGCTGGCTTCTGCCCACATCGAAAAGCGTAACCGACATTCAGGTGCGCTTTGACAACCGAATCCTGTCCGTTGATTCAATGAGCTTTTTCCGCAAGGAACGCCTTGATCTGGCTGGCATTGACGGAGTCACGCAAAGCGATCTCGAGATGGCTGGTTTTGTCGGCGCATGCCGCATGGAAAACGGCTTTAAGGCTGTAAATCTGGCCTTGATTAAGTTCACGTTTGAAGACGACACGTCCTTCGTTGCCGAGATCCCGCGGGACCGCATCAAACCCATTTCGAATTTGCGGGGGATTGGTGCGATCCAGCAGTTGTATTCCAATCTGCACGTTGAAAAGTTCCGCCCAGAAATGAAGGTTGCCATTGCCCGGATCGCGGGGGACACCTCGCGGGTCGAGGTGCTGTCAGCCAAACCGACGACCAATTCCCTTGTCATCGAGTTGCCGCAAGACCGATCTGACTGTGCACTTGTTCTGGGCCGGCTGGACCGCATGCGTCGCAAAAGCAAAGAAGATATCGGCATTAGCCTGATCATTGATGACGCTGCGCCGCGCGATGTCTTGTTGCCATGGCTTCAGATGATGGAGCGGTATCGCAACGATATCTCCCTGTTCCGGGTGCGGGGCGGACATGTGTTTCCTTTGCTGCCAGCCTTGGTTCGACAGACGAAATCCAAGTCTGTTTTGTTCTGTCGACAGGAATTCTTGCCGGATCTGGATGCCTTCGATCTGTTTGCCCGACGCGACCTTGGGGACGATAATCCTGTTGCGCTTCAGGCTTGTAGCGACGGGGTCACCTTGCCCGAGATTGGTATGTTTATGGCCCGCAGCAGCACATTGGCGCCCTTGGTCGCGCAGGTGGGCGGACGTTTGGATGGAAATTACTTGATGGAAGTGTTCCGTGTCGCTCAACCCGCACTCGCGAGAGAAGGGTGTCAGGCCCTGAAATACTGTTCCGGTTTCAAGCCCGAACGCCTTGCCCTGTTTGACGGGTATGACAACATCATCGAACTGGATCGGGCGTCTTCATGAAATATGCAGTTTTGACGCATGCGAACCCGCGGGTGAGCAAAGGCGGTGGCGAATTGGCTTCGCTAGCTCTTTATGAAGGGCTTCGTGATTTGGGAGAGGATGTCGTGCTGATCAGCATGGTGCCCCCGGAGCAGCTGAGCAGCGTCTGGCCTTCGGGTCGATCTGAACCTGTTTTGACGTATGACCATGCGACCTATGACGATTTTTATCATGTGGCCGACGGCGTCACACAGGAAGAAATCGTGCAAACGATCAAGTCGCTGAACGTCGATTTCGTATTTGCCCACCATTTCCTGTTCATCGGCACCAACACCCTGATGCGTCTCAAAGACGAAGGAATTGGTGTGGCGCTGACGCTGCACGAGTTTCTGGCGATTTGTCAGAACCACGGACAGTTTGTGACGTCTGATGAAAAGCAGCTGTGCTACGAATCCAGTGCTGCAAAATGCACGGGTTGTTTTTCGAACAAATTCGCCTCGCAATTCGCGGCGCGAGGGCGCCATTTCCAAGAGTTGCTGAACAATCTGGATACGATCATTTCTCCGAGTGAGTTTCTGGCAGACCGGTTTGACGAATGGGGCTTTCCGAAAACCCAGATCAACATTGTTGAAAACGGATTGATGCTCAAACCCTCGCCAGAACCCGAGTCGCCGGATCTGGAAGACCGGTCAGTCGTGTTCGGCTTCTTTGGCCAGATCAACCCGTTCAAAGGTGCAGATGTGCTGATCGAAGCGGCTGAACAACTGGCCAAGCAGGGCATCGAACCAAGCCAGATGAGAATCCGCATCCACGGTAAATTTGTTGGTTTGCCGCCGGATACACACGAACGATACCTTACTGCGATGGATGAAAACCCGTTGCTCGAGTTCACGGGCGCCTATGAGCATCGCGATGTCATACGCTTGATGCAGGGCTGTGATTATGTCGTTATTCCAAGCCTTTGGTGGGAAAACTCTCCTTTGGTTATCCAAGAGGCCTTCTTGGCAGGGCGTCCATTGATTGTATCGGGCATCGGTGGAATGGCCGAAAAGGTCCGTCCGGGAAAAGACGGTCTTCATTTCCAGGTCGGTCGCGCGGATGACCTGGCCCGCCAAATGATAAGGGGATGCGACGCAGAGCTGTACCAGAGCTTTGTCTCGCAACTAAGCCAATCGATCACGGCCAAAGAAATGGCCGAGAAATATCTAGAGTTGATCTGAGCCAGCACATATGAACTTTGAAAAGCTACTTGAGCACCCCGTCGAGAAATTCGCCAAGCACTTTCGCAGACGTGACCCTTTTGTCCTGTTTCAGCATATTCCCAAAACCGCCGGAACAAGTGTCACACAGGCGATGAGAGAAGCTTTTCCGCCCTATTATAACATCTTTACGGACGGGCAGCCGCCTGTGCGCGGAAATGACCCCATGGTAGACGCGACAGAGCGGTTTTTGACGGCACACGACAAAACGCCTTTCTGTTCGGCCTCTGGTCATCTCAAGCCAAAGCACCTGAAGATGATCCGCGAACACATACCGGAAACCCGTGTTTTCACCTTTCTGCGCGAACCCGTCGACAGGGTGATCTCGGACTATAACTATGCCTGCTCGCCGACCCACCCGCCGCATGAAGCGTTTATCGAGCGCTATCCAACGATTCAGGTCTATGTCGAAAGCAAAGGCCAGCAAAACAAGATGTGGAATTTCCTGATTGGCGAGGAATATTCAGAAGCTGCAGTCGAAAAGATTTTCAGGCGGTATCTGTTCATCGGTCTTGTCGAGAGTCTGGATGAAGACTTTCAATTCCTGTCGGGATTGCAGGGAACGCCTGTCGCCCTGACAAAGCGGGCGAATGTGACACAGGCCACTTCGGAACAAGAGGCGGAGATCACGCCAGAACTGCGTCAAAGGATCGCCGAGACCAACAGCGCCGATTGCGCGCTGTACGAGGTCGTGAGTAAAGCGCTTGCCGACAAACGGGCAGAGATGACAGAGTTTGTAAAATCGGGATGTAAGGTCCGCCCCAATCTTCGCAGGGCTTGAAACAGCGAGATGTGCTTCCGAAAGGTTGGGCCGGTATGTTCTCACATCCGGCCCTAAGTGTTTTTAGTAATAGTCAAAGACCGTCATGCATTCTTCCAAATGCTTGTTCAGGCGACGGATCGTTTGGGGCTCAAGCTTGTTCACGTGATCGCCCGGAACCGCTTTGCGGATGAACTTTTTGGTGTCTTCTGCTTCTGGCACAACATCGATTTCCCGCAGGATGTTTTCGATCTGGCCGGGGTGACACTGCCAATCAAAGTGCTTGATGATCTTGTGAATCATGCGCCGCTTTTGAAAGACATAGTCCTCGTAACGGAAGCACGCACAGGTCGGATCAGTCAGAAGATCCGAACAGCCCAGCATTGTCGAACCCATGTTGCGCGCGTGTTTGAGGACATAGTCATCAATGCCGGTTGAACGTGCTTCGGCCCGCTTTTTCAAGAACAACTCGCGTCCGGGTGTGCCTTCTTCGGGAAGCTTGTGAGAAAACGCATCCGAATAATACTGGCTGATCAGGGCATCGCGTGGGTCGCGGAACATAAAGACTTTGGATGCCGATTTGAAGTTCTCTGAATTCGCGATGCCTTGGGGCAGGGCGCGGAAACCGGAAAACAGGTTGCCGGGTTTCATGATCTCGGACAAATCGGCCTTTTCCCAATCTGCGACGGTAAAACCGCTGCGAAAGGCCGTGCCGGGCAAATCGACGACGTTGATTTGGTTGCGGCGCGCTAAAAATGTCAAGATGCGCGAAAACATCGTGCTGCCAGATTTGCGAACACCAAGGCAGAAATACACCTTCTGGTCTTCATCGTTTGCAACTTGAAAGGACATTTCGCCTTTTGGGAAGCTGATTTGAATGTCTTCAAACTTGGTCTGAACATCCTCGGCGGCGGCTTCGGTGGAGGTCATTTCGTGGATCTCTCTTATGAATAGTCAAATGCTTTGGAAAAGGCGGCAGTGGCTTCAATTACTTTTTGCTGAGCCTTGGGATTCATTTTTTCTTTGTAATCACCCGGCGTAACTTTACGTACAAATTCCGTTGGGTTTTCGGTTTGCGGGCGCACGTCTGCCCAAGAATTAATCGCGTCTATTTGTCCTTGCGTGATGCTCCAGCCAAAATGATCACATACGTCACGCATTAACTGTGCCTTCTCAAAGATGACATCTTCATAACGAAAAACCTTGGTCAGAGGATCATTCTTTAGTTCGACAAATGGCGCACAGGTGCGGGCGATGTGATCGATGCGATTTTCGATGTATTCTTCCAGCCCCAGTTCTACGGCCTTCTTGCGCTCTTCTTCGAAACGCTCGCGACCTTCGCCGTCTTCAGGCAAAGAATGCGAATAGGCATTGGAGAAGAATTCGCTGACCAGCACATCGCGCGGGTCACGTACCATAAGAACCTTTGGGTAGCGTTTGAACGTCGCGGTCTGTGCAATGCCCTGTGGGAAGGTCCGGAACCCGCCATAGAGGTTGCCCGGTGCCAAAAGGGTTTCCACCTCGGGTTTGTTCACCCATTCGTTTTCCAACACGCCAGCGCTGAACATCTTGCCACCAATATCGACAAATTCGACGTCGTTAAATTTGCCGAGTGCGGTGCAGATATTGTTGAAAATGGAACTTCCGGATTTGCGAATGCCCAAGACAAAATAGATGCCTTTGTCTGGGTTGTCGCGAACGTCGAAGTCGACCCCGGAAAACTGCAAAGTCTTGTGATCACTCATGATTTTTCCTTAGGATTCATTCCAAGCAATGTGCGCGAAAGGCTGGGTCCTATCATCGATGATAAACGCCCGTAGGTCGAGAGCCATTGAAGGCCAATCGGATGATTATAGAACGCATCCCATGGCTTTGGGCGGTCCAGATAATGCAAGATCACAGCTTCACCCGGTTGAGACGCGGACCCGTTCAGGATTTCCTGAATATTGGTTCCAACACTTGGTGGTACGAACCGGTTATAGCGTTCGGGCAAATGAAATACAGCGTCCTTGAACCCGATATTCAAGGCACATTGATCGTGAAACAGCAGTGTGTTGTTCGAAATGGCATCAATGGAGGCATCGATGTGGTCGCCACAATCGGCATGTGTCGCCTCGATTACCAAAACACCCGAGTTGAAATAATGTCCCGGTTTAATGCCGTGCAAACCTTCGGCGCGCTGGACCTCGGGGCGTGTCACTTCGCGGCGTGCCCCGATGGGCGCTCCGCGAAGGCCAATTTCAAACAAGCTTTCCAGATCAGAATTGATCAGAACATCCGAGTCCACATAAAGCGCTCGCTTGCACAGACGGTTGCGCACAAGGTGGCGCGCCGCAAAGATGCGATAGTATGCCGAACTGGCAAGCTCGTGTCCGCTTGTGAAAACACCATATGAGCTGTCCAGATCTGTTTCCGGTTCAATCAGGTCCGAGGCAACATGTGTCTGGATCTGTACACCGGTCGCCGAGGTGATGCGGTTCATCACTTCGGGTGTCAACGTGTCATCATCTTCCGTCACGATCATGAGCCGGCAATTGGACAGAAGGTCAGGGCATTTCTCGATCAGCGACATGACTGTGACGGCTGTACCAGCCCTGTAGTTGTTGCTGGTACACAGGAAAATCACTTCGTCACCGGTATCACCTACTACCATCGGCGCGATGCTCAGCTTGTTTTGCAGACGCGTCGAAGTGACCTTGTCGGCCTGAACATCCGGATCTTGAAGGGCTGCTTCCAAGCTGGAGCGATCCATTGCCAGATGATCCAGCAGCGCAACACGCAACCGCTTAAGGTGGGTATTCGTACGCCAGTCTGCCCGACCTTTGACCATCGCCAAAAGAGCATCCAGATCATCACTATGCGAGAATGCACGGAATACGATATCGCCGGTCTGGTCGAAATCGAACCCGACAAGGTTGGTTCGTTCTGTCAGTTCGCGAATTTGCGCCCAGTCGCGTTTCTCGGCGGCAAAGCGTAAGATCGAAGGCAGAGCCCCGGCTTCAATCGTTTCGCCTTCAACGAGTTGTGGCAAAAGCTGTTCAGCGTCTTCGATACGCCCCTTGAAACAGGCCTGCTCGAAGGTTTTAAGAAGCAACAGGCGATCTTGATCAGGCGCATTGGGCGAACAATTGGCCAGAATGTCGTCCACGGCGTCCCAATGCTGGCGTCTGAAATTGATGTCGATCAGGGCCATCTGTAAATAAAAGGCGGGAACTTCTGTTGATTGCAGTGAATCAATAAGCGTTTCAGCTTCGGCCAGCAGGCCAGCCCCGAGCAGCTTGTAAACCAGCTCGATTGTTTCATGCTGTACCGCGCGTAAAACACGCGGTTTCATCTTGAGGATCTTGCGGTGGGCTTCGGCCAAATCATCGTTGAAAACGTCAATCAGGAAAAGCGCGACAGCCTCTAGATCGGGGGACATATCTGGGTGATCGAAAAGCACCCCTTTTCCGTTACTTCTGAGATCGTCCGGAGTCTGGGATTTCAAAAAGACCTTGAGAAGCCGCACATCGTTTAGAGATGTCAGAGAAATCCCTTCCAAGAGACGAAGTGCCTGCGCATTTGCGCCGACTTCAACACTTGCCAGCGCTGCAATCTCGCGGATCTGGGGAATGCTCTGCAGATGAGCGGGCAGGGTATATTCAAAGAACTCCAGAGCGCCATCATGGTTTGACGACCCTTGCAGACACTCCATCGCGCGGATGGCCACCAAAGGGTCGGTATCCGTTTGGAACAGGTGAATGTAAAATTCTTCGAGACCGCCGCGCATCCCGTGTTCATGCAACCCGTCAACAACGCCGCGCAGGTTGGTGCGAAACTCTTCTGGTCCGTAAATGCCTGGCCAATCCAGGATATGACGCGCGGCATCCAGAGCGTCTTTTGCCGCGCCGTCACGCATTTTCGCAACGCATAGCCCGTACCAGTTCGGTTTGGAGCCCTCGTCGATCTGAATACCCTGTTCGAATGCCGCCGAAGCCGCATCATGTTCGCCTAGATCCAGTTTAAGAAACCCGAGTTTCTCATAATAGGTCGGGTTTTGTGACGTGTTTGGATCAAACAAATCCAGATAAACTTGGGCTGTTGCCGTGTCGCTGATTTCGCGTGCCTTGTCGCAAGCAAAAAACAAAAGATCTGCGGGGATTTCTTTGAGCTTCGTACCATCCGCGTGTTCAAGCAGAAAATAGCGAAGTTCCTTGCCTTTCAGGCTATTGGCGAAAGCAATGAATTCGTTTGAATCAAGCAAATCAGTGGTGTCGATATCTTGTGTATCAGACGGCGCTTGGTCAATTTGGGTGGCCATAATTTGAGTGTCCTAAAAAAAAGGAATTGGCTTAGATTTATCTGGTTTAGGTAACGCAATCAAAGCCTTTTGAGGCGGAAGACGGAATTTCAATTCAAGCGCATTGGGCGACGCCTTTTTTACAGGGCTTTTGTTTTTTCAAAACAAAAGAAGAGAGACCGAAGCGGGTCTCTCTTCTTCGCCGAAAATACCATGTTCAGAATGGCGCATATGAAGTGCTTATCTCTTTCGAGGATTCTAGCCTTCGGATTGGGCCCTTTTTTGCTCACTGATGCGTCTTCGCTGCATTTGGATTTCAGCTTGGCGTGCCTCGAAGCTTTGAAGGTCCGCAAAGGCCTGTTCGATCTTTTGAATGCGATCTGTATCGCCTGCATTCTTCGCACGTTCTAGCATAACGTTCAGGCGTTCTTTGCGCACTTTGACAGCGGCTTGAGCCATTCCTATCCGTGCCGAACGAATGGTTTCCATTTCACCGTGATCTATTTTCTTTAGGCCGAAAGGGCAAAACCAATCAGAGGACGAGTCCTCTTCAAGAGAGCCAGAGAAGGCCAATTTACTGCTGATTTCCGGATCACTGACGTTCAGTGTCGAGACGTTTTTTACTGTTGCCATGACGGCGACGAAAGCTGTGTCTGGCAATTGTTTACCCTGTGCGCCACAGGCCAACACAACGTCGAATTCACCTTTCATCCGATCCAGAATTTCAGGAGCATAGCTTGTTGTGCGTACAGATTTTTTTCCTGCCTTTTCAATTTCCTTTTGAATGAAGGGGGCGCTGGCTTCCATTCCAACCAGGCAGAACCTGTCGAACTTCTGGATCACGGGTTGAAGTGCATTCACGTCGACGTAGTGCGAGCAGAAATGGCCAAGATCGTCACGAGCAATCGGCACTGATTGATTACGGGCAGAGGTTGCAAGCGGCTTTTTCAGAGTTTCACTCCAGTCCGCAATTGCCGTCATCAAAGTGAGCCCAAACTTCATTTCCTTTGTGTCAACTGCGCCGGCTTCGTTCGTGAAGTCTCGCTTCTCCCAGTCTTCTGTGTAAGTGGAAAAACCCGGAATGGTGGCGACACGGAAAATCGGAATACCCAGGTAGTCAGACAAAAGCGCATGTGTTTTGCTTCTGTCTGCAAGTGGCATGTCTTCGCCGGAAATTACCGACATTGGCAACAAATGGTTCATTTGGGGATAACGCTGCCACCGAACCAAAACTCTGTCGGCGCGGGGATCGCGCTCGAGAGTGTGACTGAGGACGGTATAGGTTTGCTTGATCGGTATCGAGATTTCGGCAAGATCATCCATCAAAATCAAACTTGCGCGTCGCAAACTGTCAAAGGCCCGGTCAATCGCGCCAAATTCTGGCCCATCAATGCGGGGTTGAAACCAGTCATGGAAAACCAAGTCCGACAAAACAATAGGTGATGGGGGAAGGCACAAGTGTTCGAAAGTGACTTTGCGCCCGAACCGTTTGGATAGGGCTTCGATATCTTCCGGTTTGATTGCGTCCGTAAGTTTGCGGTCCGCCAATGAAACAATATGGATCGCCTCTTGTGGTGCCTTCGCTTCGGGTGCATCGACCTTGCGCGCCTCCAAAATTTTAGCGCGATACGAGTTCAGGCTCGTTTTGCCATCAAAGAGGATGTTCTCTTCGTTCAAGATCACCCGCAACATAGTAAGCGATAGGGAATCCAGTGACGCAGACACGGGGAGTGTCCAATCCGCTTTGGAAAAGCTTGCCTCCAAATCGGCGATAGGGTCGGTTCCTTTGGTGCTTTTAGTGCGCGCATCAAGAACACGCTGCATATCTTCCGAACTGGCCCTGCGGTTGAATTTTCCGGACGAGGTTTTGGTCAAAAACCGTGGGGGGACAAAGTGGACAGTAAGCTGTTCCGCGCCGGTTTCGTTGCGCAATTGGACGGCAATGTCATCAGCATCGTTGCGGCGAAAAAACTCGGGATGTTCGACCAGGACCTCAATCGCTGTGGTGCCCAATCGTTCGTCCCATTTTTCACATGCGACCCCGCGTCCTTTCACCTCGGGAAGAAGGCGGTTGAGAACCAGATCGATGTCCGACAGCATGAATTTGCGGCCGGCCTGAATGACAAGATCACGTTTGCGGCCCGTGATGTAGAATTCTCCATCTTCAAAAACCGCGAGATCGCCTGTGGGATAAAACCCTTCTTCGTTACGGATGTCCTCCATGCCGATGTAGTTTACCAAAGACGTCGGCGAGCGAACGAAAATCTCTCCATCGTCTGCAAGGTGTATCTCGACGTCTTTGATTGGCGCACCACAAGAGACGACATCCACGCCTTCGATTTTGCGGGTCTTGATGCCGTGGCGCACGGTCATTGCAAATATGTTTTCGGCCATAGCATAAACCGCCGAAAATCTTTCGCGGCGAACACCGGCTTTTTTCGAAAACTTTTTGCATGTCAGATCGGAAATCGGCTCGGAACAATTGACCCACCAACGCATTGAGGAAAGGTCACCCGGAGCCTCTTGCAGGGACATCAGCTCGTACCCGAAGTTGGGCATATAGGTGATCGTTCCGCGATACTTTTCAATCGCATCATAGAGCATTCCGGGTGAAGAGACCCAACACATCGGATCCATCATCACAATTGGAATGCCAAGGATCATGGGCATCACAAAACAGGCGATGTAGCCCATGTCGTGATACAGCGGCAACCATGACACCACCGTATCCTTTTGCCCATCGAGCAAGAACGATTGGTCATAGTCGTGTGTATGGCGCTCCAGAGCGCGACCTGTGAATTCGATTGCTTTGCGAAAACCGGTGGTGCCGGAGGAAAGTTGCAAAATCGAGTAGTCGATCAATTCAAAAGGGCTGTCGTCGGTGCCGTTTTGTGCAGCGCTGGCAAGGTCCGAAAAGGAAATGGTTTTTGCCGTAGTGGGGCAGGAGGCAAGCAGATCATCCTCGCCAATGATTGCAGCCATCTCGACAAGATCGACCGTGTTGCTGACTGATTTCGTCCAAAAGCTACGGCTTTGCTTTTTGGTAGGGTACTGCAGGATCAGGGGCTTGGTGTCAGCCAAAAGGGCACCAAGCCAGTTCAAGACAAGTTCGGGGCCGGTTTTAGCCAAAAGGCCAACAACATCTCCGGGGGCGACATCTTCTGCAATACGGGCCGCAATCCCGCGAATACGTGCAGTTTCGGAGGAAGGCGTCAGTTCGATAGGTTCGTTCGTTTCACTCAAAAAAGTCATGCGAGGAAGCGTTGCGGATTTAATCATTCTCTTGGCTCTCGTTCAAATATTTGGGCGGGGGAGGCTAGCTGGAGTTTCAATTGAGTGGTGAATAGATAAACAGGTGAAACTGGTCTGTTAAACATATTGGGTCAAGGGGGTGGGAGGCACCTGAATTTTGAAGAAGTATGCAAGTTCTTTCCCTTAAAATCAAAGCCGCTGAACTTTCCAGATATTTGGAACGTTCGACAATATGAAAGCAGGCATTTCTTATTATTTCGCCAGTTTGTTGACAAGCTTGATGGGAAAAGTGGCGTGAATTCGTAAAAACCTGTTCGCTCCTCCAAAGTAAACTCAATCCAGCACCCCCATCTTAGATTTATCCAAACTCTGGCATTTGGGCTGGTTCGATAACGGGAACCTAAAGGCTTGGATCGTTGTCTCGTGTTCAGCGAGGGGAAGTCAGCGGAACGGCTTTGGGTGTTGATCGGTATCTTGACGCCGCCGAATAACAGACGCTGGATGTTGGGGAAGGAAAGGGGAGCGCAGTGCGCTCCCCTTTCTGACATTGTGCCGGTGAAAAGTCGGGCTCAGATCAGATCAATCGTGGCCCCTGTGAAAAGACGGATATTGATGTCTTCGGCGTGTTCGACATCGGTTAGAATCCATAGCACCTGATTTGTGGGCGCATAGGTGATGATGGCGTCCTGAATACCAGCCTCACCGTTGTTGGTGTTGTGAAAACTCACATGAAACTGGTTCGCGTTATAGGCTTCGCCGCCAAAATGCAGAAGGTCGCCCTCGGAAGCGTCATAGTCATGGATGCGATCAAACAAATAATCGGACGCCTCTCGGTAGAAGCGGTCTTCATCTGCGCCCCCCCAAAGGTCGTCAACTCCGTTTCCACCGTCGATAAAGTCAAAGCCATCGCCGCCTTGCAAGGTGTCGCCATATTGCCCTCCGAACAGGCGATCATCACCCGTGCCACCATAGATATGGTCACTCAGGTTGCCACCCCAAAGAGCATCGTCGCCACTGCCTCCGGAAATCGTGTCTTCACCTTGTTGCCCTAGTATCGTGTCGTTTCCAGCGCCCCCGAACAGGTGTTCCCAATTGAAAAATTTGTGACTGCCAACAATCAGATCATTTCCGTTATCGCCATAGATCCAATGGTTGCCGCCACCTAAATGAATGACATCGTCACCTTCGCCGCCATGGACCTGCATCGGCCCGAGATAGCTTCGTGTGAGCGAAGCCGAGGAAATCGTGTCATCCCCTGTGCCGCCATTCAGTGTTGCATGACCGTGCCCAGAGGGTCCAAAAAGAAGATCATCATCCGGTCCGCCAAACAGTACGTCCCCGCCATTCCCGGCATAAAGAGTGTCGTTGCCGGAATCCCCTCGCAAGGTATCGTTATTGTTCGCGTTGTTGCTGTGGGCGGCTAAGACGTCATCCCCCTCACGACCATAAATCACAGCTTGATTGTTGGGGTTGGGGGGCGCGACGATGAGATCGTCAGCTGCAGTTCCAATTACTTCGTAAATCATATCAAAGACCCTAATGCTAAAGGCCATCATTGGGCACTCTTTGCAAAAACAAGTCAAGAATTGCCGTCGTGCGGTGAAACACGCGGTTTGAAAGCTGCAAGGCTAAATGAAAAAAGGACTGCCCATTGCGGGCAATCCTCTTGTCTTTTGTACCACTTGTCTGCGCCGCGACAGAGTTAGTCGCGTTTACCTGCAAAGCGGCCTTGCCATTCTTCGCGTTCGTCATCGGTGATCTTGCGGAAGGTCACGTCCGGCACGGTAAAGGCATGACCCGCTTGCAGGGCCTCCAATGCCGCAGGCACATCGTCGGGCCAGCTGTCATCGCTGGTCTGCATCGCAGCCATCAACGCGTCTTTGGCATCCGGAATGAACGGCGCAGACAGAACCGCATAAAGGCGGATCAGGTTCAGCGCCAGACGAATTTGCGCCGCGGCCTGTTCAGGGTCGGTTTTGAAGGTCGACCAAGGGGCGGCGTTTTGCAGATATTCATTGCCTGCAACCCAGATCGCCCGCAGCTCTTGCGAAGATTTACGGACCTCCATCGCCTCCATGTGGCCTTCATAGGCGCGGATGCGCGTGGTCAACTCTTCGATAAGCGCCTGTTCCTGTTCGCCAAAAGTGCCGCCAGCAGGGACTTCTTCGCCAAATTTCGAGCGGCAGAACTTGGTGACGCGGCTGACAAAGTTGCCCAGAACGTCGGCAAGGTCCTTGTTGACCGATTGCTGGAAGTTTTCCCATGTGAACTCAGAGTCGCTGCTTTCTGGTGCGTGGCTCAGCAACCACCAGCGCCAGTAATCGGCGGGCAGGATTTCCAGCGCCTGATCCATGAACACGCCGCGTCCGCGCGAGGTCGAGAACTGTCCGCCGTCATAGTTCAGATAGTTGAACGATTTCAGGTGGTCGACCAGCTTCCATGGCTCGCCCGATCCCAGAATGGTCGCTGGGAAAGACAGGGTGTGGAAAGGCACGTTATCCTTGCCCATGAACTGGGTATAGCGAACATCGTCAGCGCCCTTATCCGTGCGCCACCAGCGTTCCCAGTTATCGCCTTTGCCGGCATCCACCCATTCCTGCGAACAGGCGATGTATTCAATCGGGGCATCAAACCAGACATAGAAAACCTTGCCTTCCATGCCGGGCCAGACATCGTCACCCTTCATGACCGGAACACCCCAGTCGAGATCGCGGGTGATGCCGCGATCCTGAAGACCATCCCCGTCGTTCAGCCATTTGTTGGCGATAGATGTGGTCAGCACGGGCCAGTCGGTTTTGCTGTCGATCCATGCTTGCAGCTTGTCGCGCATTTGTGACTGGCACAGGAACAGGTGTTTGGTTTCACGCTCTTCCAGATCGGTTGATCCGGAAATGGTCGAATAGGGGTTGATCAGGTCGGTCGGGTCGAGCTGCTTGGTGCAGTTGTCACACTGGTCGCCACGAGCGCTTTCGAAGCCGCAGTTGGGGCAGGTGCCTTCGATATAGCGATCAGGCAGGAACCGGCCATCGGTGTTGGAATACATCTGCTTTTCGCTGACTTCACGGATCAGACCGGCCTCGTCCAGCTGTCCGGCAAAGTGTTGGGTCAGCTTTTTGTTCTGTTCGCTCGACGAGCGGCCGAAATGGTCAAACGACAGGCGGAAGCCTTCGGCGATCTTTGCCTGAACGTCGTGCATCTCGGCACAGTATTCGGCGACAGGCTGGCCTGCTTTGGCGGCAGCCAGTTCCGCGGGGGTGCCGTGTTCATCTGTGGAACACAGGAACAGAACTTCGTTGCCTCTGCCACGCTGGTACCGCGCGAACAGGTCGGCAGGCAATTGCGAGCCGACAAGGTTGCCCAAGTGTTTGATACCGTTGATGTACGGAATGGCCGAAGTGATCAGGTGACGCGCCATTTGGATTTCCTCTGGTCTGCTGTTGCGCTTCGTCTAGCCCATTGGTGTGGCTAGGGAAAGGGGCTACTGCGTCTCGGGATCGTTGTCGTCGTCCGGCTTGCGTTCGCGTTGACGCCCCATAAGGCGGCCAATGACAAAGGATGTGCGCGGGGCATAGACATACCGTGTGCGGTTCCCACCCGACGAGCGGACCTTCATCCGGCTCAGGCCGAAGATGATAAGAAGGCCATGGCCCGCCGCAATCAGCATGAACATGGCGCCCGGGCCAAAATGGTCGATCAGGCGGGACGACAGATAAGGGGCTGCAATTGCGCCAAGGGCAAAGAAGAACATCAAGGCGGCAGACAGCTCGACCCGTTCCTCCGAGGTCGCAAAGTCGTTGGCGTGGGCCGAGGCCACCGAGAAGATCGGGAATGCGGTCAATCCAAACAAGCCCGCATTGAGCATAATGACGCTTGTTGAGCTGGCGCCGATGGCAATTGTCGCAAAACAGCTCAGGATCGCGGCAATCGACAGCCAGATCAAAACCCAGCGCCTGTCGTATTTATCCGCCAGCCAGCCCACCGGATATTGCGCCAATGCCCCCCCGAGAACAAACGAGGCCAAGAACCATGCGATCTGGTCCGTGCTGAGGCCGACCTCGGTGCCATAGATGGGGCCGACCATCCGGAAACTGGCCGAGCTGAGCGCCGCAACCACAACACCGGCGGCGGCCAGCGGGGATCGTGTAACCGCCAGCATCGGACGCAGGCGCGGGGCAGACGGGGTTTCGGGTTGTGCCGATTTCGTCAGGGTCAGCGGCAACAGCGCCGCACAACAGACAATCGCAAGAATGTTGTAGGACACATAGGAGGCGGGTTCGAGAACGCTGATGACCATCTGCGCCGCCAAAGACGCGCCCATGTCGACAACACGATAGATGCCCATTGTGCGCCCGCGGGTTTCATTGGTGACCTTGGACTGAAGCCACGCCTCGACCACGGTGTAACAGCCCGCAATACACAGACCTGTTGCGATCCGCATCATGGCCCATGCCATTGGATCGATGATGATCATATGCAGCAAAAGCCCGATTGCACCGGTTGCGGTAAAGGCCGCAAAGGCACGGGAATGGCCAACGCTGCCCATAAGGCGCGGAGCCCACCAGCATCCGATAAAGAAGCCAAGAAAGTGCGCAGAGCCCAATAGACCTACCTGCGCGGTGCTGAAATCCAGAGCGAGGCCGGACAGCGCGTCAAGCGGGCCGACGCCGCCGGAACTGAGTTGAAGAAGAACCACTGACAGGAACAGGGCAGAAAATGAAATAATCACGCGCATAATGTTCATACATTACCGGCGTTGTGTCCCGCGCTTGTGCTTATTCGACCTGCGGGAGTCGTTTTTGTTGGTTTTGTGGTTTTTCTGTACGCGCGGCGGTTACCCGGGGGCGGGCATGGGATCAAACCGGGGTGCCTGTACCAGCCCGCTGACTTTCCAGCGTTTGACGGGGGCCGTGCGTGCGCGCAACCGCGTCAGTTCCCAGCTGGGCGTGTCCGGATCAAACCGGGGCTCCATCCGCCAGCGCGCCTCGACCCCCATTGCGCCCCCTTCACCGGGTGTCAGGATCACCCCCAGGGGGGCGGCGCGTGTGGCTTCGGCGCCGGTTTCGGCCGCGAGGTGAAGGCGGCGCACCGCTGTCAGGCTCGGCGGGGCGGGGATGTCTGCCACGACCAAAGGGACATGGCCCGCGCGCAGGCTTTCTTCCATACAGGCCAGAAGGTCTTCGGGTTTGTCGGCTTTTACGAGGATCAAGCGCTCTGGCTCGATAAAGGGCACCACGCCTTCGGGGTGTAACTGTTCCGGCAGCCATCTCGGGCTGATCCAGAAAACAGGCCCCTCCAACCTGTAGGCCAGCCACAAGGCAAAGATACGTCGCGCCGCGCCGCAGGCTTCGTGCAGGCGTGCCAAAGGCAGATCAATGTCCGGCCCCAAACACAGGTCCGGTCCGTCGCGGTGTGTCTTGCGGCCAAGCAGATGAGTCGTCATGGCGACAATATATATGTTCTTGTTATGTTCTCAATCTCAAAGAGGGACTTTCTCCTCTTGCCGTGAAGACCATTTCTGCGCAGGGTGGCGCAAAACAGATTAAAGGGAGATCGTAAATGGCAGACCATGGATATGAAGGCGGCCGTCTGGACCTGCCTTTTGTCGGCATCTCGACCTTTGGCAAACGCGAATACGTCAGCGATTGGGATCAGATAGAAGCAGACGTTGCCGTGCTGGGGGCGCCGTATGATTTTGGCACACAGTGGCGCAGTGGCGCCCGTTTTGGGCCACGCGGCGTGCGCGAAGCGTCGACATTGTTCAGCTTCGGCCACGCAGGGGCCTATGACCACGAGGACGACGCCACCTATTTGCCGGCCGATGTGCGGATTGTCGATATCGGTGACGCAGACATCGTTCATACCGATACGATGAAAAGCCACGCCAATATCGAGGCGGGCGTGCGCGCGATCCTCAAGGCGGGCGCATTGCCCGTGGTGATCGGCGGAGATCACTCGATCAATATCCCATGCATCAATGCCTTTGAAGATCAGGGGGATATCCACATCCTTCAGATTGATGCCCATCTCGATTTTGTGGATGAACGCCACGGTGTCCGGTTCGGGCACGGCAATCCGATGCGCCGCGCCGCCGAGAAGCCTTATGTGACCGGGCTGACGCAGGTCGGCATTCGAAATGTCAGTTCCACCGCCAAAGAAGGATACGAAGCGGCCCGCGAAATGGGATCGGATATCCTGTCCGTGCGTCAGGCGCGTGCACTTGGGCCGCAAGGCGTGATCGAGCGCATTCCGGAAGGCGCCCGCGTCTATGCCACGATCGACATTGACGGGTTCTGCCCCTCGATTGCCCCGGGCACGGGCACCCCCAGCCACGGCGGTTTCTTGTATTACGATGTGCTGGAGATGCTTCAGTCCCTGTCAAAGCGGCACGAGGTTGTTGGCATTGATCTGGTCGAGGTTGCGCCGGATTACGACCCGACCGGCGGCACGTCCATTCTGGCCGCACAAATTTTGCTCAACATGCTTGGCTTTATCTTCCATGCACGGGCGGCCGGTTGAACATTCTTTCTTAACAAATACATGGGGGAGGGGCCGTAAGCAGCTGCGCGGCGGACCTTTCTCCATTTTGCAAAACAGGACAACGCTGACATGAAGATGAACCCGCTTGGCCGGACAGGAATCCAGGTCTCGGAACTGTGCCTTGGGACAATGACCTTTGGCACGCAGACCGATGAGCCTACGTCACATGCCCAGATAGAAATGGCGCTGGATGGGGGGATCAACTTTGTCGATGCGGCCGAAATGTATCCCGTCAATCCGATCAGCGCAGAAACCGTTGGCCTGACCGAAACAATCATTGGCAACTGGTTCGCCAAGTCTGGTCGCCGCAACGAAGTTGTTATGGCCACCAAACACTCTGGTGTGGGGTTTCAGCACGCCCGGGGCGGAGCGCCGATCACAGCCGAAACCGTTCCCGAGGCAATCGAAGGCTCGCTGCGTCGCCTGCAGACCGATCACATTGACCTTTACCAGTTCCACTGGCCCAACCGCGGCTCTTACATGTTCCGCCAGAACTGGCGGTATGATCCTTCCAAGCAAAACTATGCCGAAACGATGGACCATATGGAAAGCACCCTGGAGGCTTTGCAAGCTCAGGTGGACAAGGGCACGATCCGCGCCTTTGGTTTGAGCAATGAAAGCGCATGGGGCACGTCCCAGTGGCTGCGCATTGCCGAAGAAAAGGGATGGCCACGCGTCGCGTCGATCCAGAACGAATATTCGCTTTTGTGCCGCCTCTATGACACCGATCTTGCCGAGTTGAGCGTGAATGAAGATGTGGGTCTTCTGGCCTTTTCGCCTTTGGGGGCCGGTTTCCTCAGCGGGAAATACCAGAAAGGATCTGTGCCCGAAGGGTCGCGCATGTCGATTGTGGGCAATATGGGAGGGCGCAAAACCGAACGTGTGTTTGACGCTGTTAACGCCTACCTGGACATTGCGCAGCGCCATGATCTTGATCCGGTGCATATGGCTTTGGCGTTTACATTGCAGCGTCCCTTTATGGCCGCGTCGATCTTTGGCGCGACGACACTTGAACAACTGGCCCATATCCTGAAGACGCAGGACGTGACGTTGAGCGACGCGGTAATGGCGAAGCTGGATGCGGCGCATCAGGCCCATCCCATGCCGTATTGAGCCGTACAGGGGAAGGGGCGCAGCCCCTCTGGGCGCCGGTGGCGCCCATTCACCCCGGGATATTTTCAGCCAGAAGAAGCATGGACTTGCGCCCAGACGATAAGGTAGGGCTGCGGCAAAAGGGGACGGCTTATGAACGATGAAATTTTGGCAACGGTTTCTGCATCGGCACCGCGCCGGTGGCTTGGTGTTGGGATGATGGGCACGCTTGGGGTGCTTTTGTTGTACATTGCACTGGCCGTGCCACCGCAGTCTTTTTCGTGGCAGGCCTTCTTGCTGGTGATGGGCGTCGGCTCTCTTTGGCTGGCGGATGCCACGCGTCGTGCAACAGAGCGTGTTGTGGAATTAAGGCATGACGGTTTGCGCGATAGCACGGGTGCTGTCATTGCGTCTTTGGACCAGATTGCCAGTATTGATCGCGGAACATTTGCCATGAAGCCGTCGAATGGTTTTGTGATCCGTCTGAGTGAGAAACGGCCGCGCGCGTGGCAGCCGGGCCTGTGGTGGGCGATTGGATCGCGTGTCGGCATCGGAGGCGTTACGCCCGGATCACAGACCAAGGCGATGGCGCAAATTCTCGAGATGCTTTTGGCAGAACGCCAGTCTGGTCAGGACGACCAGACCAGTTGAGGCGCAAAGCGGGGGCGGGTGAAGATGAAGGTCGACACCTGCTGATCGCCAAGTCCGACATTCAGGGCTGGCTCGTAAGTGGAATAGGTTTCGACCAAGATCAAAGTCTCGCCATCCGCCATTGTGGGCAGGCGTTCTGACAGGGAGTTCAGAGCATCCGCACTGAGGGAGGCAAAGGTTCCTTGGGTGTGGGACCATTCCAGCTCGTAGTCATCCGACACAACACTCCACGAGATAACCGAAACACGCAGGCCCGTTGCCGAGTCCGACTCGGAGAGCATGTCAAACAGGCTGCGCATATTGGCCAGATAGGTGGTGTCGATCGCAGCTGTTTCGCGAGAGAGGATATCACTGATTGTGAAGGCGGCTTTCTCGGTTGATGAGCGGGTCTGGTAGGCATCAAAGAAAATATACATGGCCATATAGGACCACATCAGGAGAGGCAGAATGATTGCCGCCTCTACCGCGACGGTGCCTTTGGAATCTTCGGCAAAGTTTTTCAGGAAGGTTTGGAACTTTTTAAACATTACTGAGGCTCCTGAACAAAGGCGGACATCGCCACAAGGGCTGCGTCACCTGCGTCGTCTTTTTGCACGAGATTGCCAAATCCGATGTTGGGATAGAGCACTTCAATTTTGGCGCAGGCCCGCAAGATCATCAGCTCGTTTTCAGAACCGGCGACAAAGGTGGTGACCGGGTCCACTTCTTCTGCACGGTTGGTGCAGGTGACCGTGTCCGAGATAGTGCTCCATGCACGCGGGTTTACCTGAATCATCTCGAGTTTCAGATTGGTCTCGCAATCCGGTATCATGGAGCTTTCGTCACAGATCATCTGGATCAGTTCGGCGTGATCCGGCGGGTTGCCTGTGGACAGGCGCACTTCGCGGACTGCGATATCAAGCGCCCGTTCGAGATAGGCCGAGCGGAGAGTCATCATGCCAAGCTCAATAGCCGAGAGCATCACGACAAAGAAAATCGGGAACATGATCGCAAATTCCAGCGAGGCATGGCCGTCTTCTTTTCGCACAAAACGGGTGAAGCGGGTTTTGGCAAGATGCATCATTGTGTCAGCCTCAGTTGGCGGATGGATGACGCAATCGCGGCAAAGGCATCACTGATTTCAAGTCCGTCCACATCAAAATAGTGGCTGTCCGAGCTGGCACAGTCCTTTAGGACCGCCTGTCCGTCGGTTGGCGCCTCGAACCCGATGGTAAAGACGATCACACCCTCGTCTTTCGCAGCATCGCATATGTCAGCCGTCCGAGAGTTCTTGGTCGACGATCCGACAGAGTTCCGAACGTCATAGTACCAGTCGTCCCAGGCTTCGCTATCCGACATCCATGGCTCGTAGAGGTCTTCGACAATCCATTCCATTGTGGAGTAGGCCCACAAGTCCTGATAATCGATTTCAATCGCTTCACCAGGCTCATCCACCCATTGTGTCGTGGTTTCATAGACATAGACTGATCTGTAGCGGCGGCAGGATCCGTTCCGGCGATACGAGCGGCATTCATATTCAACGCCGACGACTTCCTGCACTTCTTCTTCATAGCCCTGACCATAGGCGTGGTCGCGCCAGACATCGTCGCTGGGCCAATAGAACATGGGCTCTTCGGTCACGCCGTCGTTGTCGTAATCGTCGTCATCTTCGCCGATGTAGACGGAATAGTCGTTGGTGTAGTCGTTGAACCAGATGTTTGAACGCTCGTAGCGATACCCGTCGTTGAGGTAATACTGCGAGGTGTTCTGACCATCTGTCATCAACACCACGACCTTGAGGGATTCATTGTCGTCATAGGCGTGGGGCCGCTCGTCGAACACCGCGTCAACGGTTCCGGCGGTGATTAGGCCGTCGACCATGGGTTGCAGGCTGGGGTCAAGCATCGCCGTGCCCCATTTCATCCCAACGTCAATCGAGGTGTTTCCGCCTGCAGACATCGCATCAATATAGGTGTTCAGTGTCGTCGAATTCTGTGACAGCGGCATGATTTCGCGGTAAGGATCCTGATCGCATACAGGCAGCGTGCTGCTTGTGTCGCCGACCAGCTGGGCGGTGTTGTTATCGCGACCGTCCCAGTCATACCATGGGTCGAAATGCATTGTCTGCTGGTACGCTTTGCCCATGTTGACTGTTGTGGTGTCGTAATCGTCCGACGTGAAATTGATGCAGCGCGAATACGAGTGGCGCGTTTCGGCAGCGGTGGCGACACCCAGTTCGCTCATGATCTGAGCTTCTGTAATTTCGTCGTCATCATCCACAACAAATTGTTGGTTGAGGCTGGCCACCGATGTGCTGTCGCCAATGGTGGCGTTTAGCTGGTCAAACATTTCTTCAGGTAGGGACACCTGGGTTGCGTAGGGAACAATTGAGATCGACAGTTTGTCGTCTTCGGTGTTCTCGAACATCGTGTTGACGAATTGTTTGGCCGCAACTTTGAGGTTTGTCAGGCGGCTGTTGCTGTTCATCGAGCCGGAAACGTCAAGCACTATCGAAATCTCGAGACCATCGATACGCTCTTCCGCGGTGCCTTTTGCGGGCACGCTCAAAGTGTCGATGCCGACCATGTTCATGAACATCGTGTCGAGTTGCATGCTCGCAGAGGCGGATACGGTGCGATAGTTGATGCCTTCATCAACAGTCACTGTCGACAGATAGTTGGTCATGCCAGCCTTGTCGAAATAGTCGTTCACCACGGATTCCGGATCAAGTTCCTGATCCAGATCAGCCGCAGCTAGGACCGCACGATCCAAGGTGTGCTGCATCTGCGTGCGCTTCAATTCAGAGCGCATAAAATCTACGCCAAGGCCTCCGACCATCAGAATGATCATGAAGACAAAAATGGCAAAGCCAACGACAGCGCCGTCTTCTTCGCGCGCAAATCGTTTCAGCCACATCTGTGTGGATTGATGGCCCGTACGCATGTTTTCGGATTGGTTGTTCTTAGACACCAACATTTCTTTTACCCTCGCTTCAGCGCAAAACGTAGCTACCAAAGGAAGCCCCCATACGGATTGCACCACGGTCTTTATGACTCTCAATTGGGGCGGAACTTTGACGAAAAGGGTGCTGAAATGCGGATGAAAGCGCTAAAAACCGTCTATTTATCTGGAACTTATGAACAGTAAGGGTCTTGTGGGTGTACTGTTTCCAGAAATGAATATTGAGTAAATATTAGGCGGTTTAAAAACTTTACCCCTCGCCAGCGCGGTTTATTCCTGCTTAGGGTGCAAGTGTTGTTTTCTGCGGCGTTGAGTCGCAATTATTGCTTGTCAGGAGGAACAGGATGAGCATCCCAAAAGAGCCCAGTTTTCGAGAAAGCGTTGACCTTATGTTCAACCGTGCGGTTGCGCTGATGGATCTGCCACCGGGGCTCGAAGAAAAGATCCGCGTGTGCAATGCGACGTATACAGTCCGGTTTGGTGTGCGCTTGCGGGGGCAAATCCAGACCTTTACGGGTTATCGGTCTGTGCATTCCGAACACAAAGAACCGGTGAAGGGCGGTATTCGCTTTGCCATGGGCGTTAATCAGGACGAGGTCGAAGCTCTCGCGGCGCTGATGACGTATAAATGTGCTCTGGTCGAGGCGCCGTTTGGGGGCTCGAAGGGTGGTTTGCGCATTGATCCGCGACAGTATGAAGATCACGAGCTTGAGCGGATCACCCGCCGGTTTGCCTATGAGTTGGCAAAGCGTGACCTGATCCACCCGTCGCAAAACGTTCCTGCGCCGGACATGGGCACCGGAGAGCGTGAAATGGCGTGGATTGCCGACCAGTACGCTCGGATGAACACCACGGATATCAATGCCATAGCCTGTGTAACGGGGAAGCCGCTTAATGCGGGCGGGATTTCCGGTCGTGTCGAGGCAACGGGGCGCGGTGTGCAATATGCGCTGCGCGAGTTCTTCCGTGACAAGCGTGACATGGAAAAGGCCGGCCTGTCCGGTTCACTGGATGGCAAACGCGTGATCGTGCAGGGCCTTGGGAACGTGGGTTATCACGCTGCCAAGTTCCTGAGCGAAGAAGACGGCTCGATCATCACCGGCATCATTGAGCGTGACGGTGCGTTGATCAGCGACACGGGGCTTGATGTCGAAGCCGTACGTGCGTGGATCGTAAAGCATGGCGGCGTCAGCGGATTTCCGGACGGGCAATTCGTGGCTGAGGGATCTCTTGTTCTCGAAGAAGAGTGCGACATCCTGATCCCGGCGGCGCTGGAAGCGGTGATCAACCTGACCAATGCGGCCAGGATCAAGGCGCCGTTGATCATCGAGGCCGCGAACGGTCCGATCACTGCGGGGGCGGATGACATTCTGCGTGAAATGGGCACCGTCATTATCCCCGATATGTATGCCAATGCCGGTGGTGTGACAGTGTCCTATTTCGAATGGGTCAAGAACCTTTCGCATATTCGGTTTGGCCGGATGCAGCGGCGTCAGGAAGAAGCCCGCCACCAGCTTGTCGTCGACGAGCTTGAGAAAATCTCGGAAGCGATGGGCAGCCAGTACAGTCTGACAGACAGGTTCAAGCAAAAGTACCTGCGTGGTGCTGATGAGCTTGAACTTGTGCGGTCCGGATTGGACGACACGATGCGCATTGCCTATCAATCAATGCGGGATGTCTGGCACGAGCGCGGGGATGTCGAAGACCTGCGCACCGCGGCTTATCTGGTTTCGATTGACAAGGTCGCCGCCAGCTATCGCGCCAAGGGACTTTGATCTGAAATCGTGCTGCCCGCTTCAATACGTCAGAAGCGGGCAGCACATCACAAAACCTTGTTGTGTCTTTTTCGGCGCAAGGGGTAGGCTTGCCGCAACTGGTATCATTTGTAGGTAATGTCTCATGTCCGAAATTCCCCTGTCCTGTTCCTGTGGTCGCTTCAAAGCGGTGCTGCGTGATTGCGATGCCTCCAGCGGGCGGCGTCTCAAATGCTATTGCACAGATTGCCAGACAGCGGCGCACGCCTTTGGCGGAGGCGAAATTCTGGATGCGCATGGTGGCACGGATCTGTTCCATACAACGCCTTCAAAGCTGGAAACCACCGAAGGCGAAGAGCATTTGGCCTGTCTGCGGTTGTCTCCAGAGGGGCTCATGCGGTGGTATGCGTCCTGTTGCGACACGCCCGTGTTCAGCACATTGGCGTCTCCGAAGCTGCGGTTTATCGGTATTTCGTCAAAAGTGGTGGACGGCGATCTGGAAGCCACCCTTGGACCGATCAAAACAATTGCAAAAACCAAAGACGCCAAGCCCGGCGCCGATGGTCCGACCGACAGCCGCTATATCGGCGCGGTCTGGGGAGTTCTTAGCCGTCATATGGGCGCAGTGATTACCGGCAAGAAACACAATCCGCTGTTTGACGATGACGCCACACCGGTTGTCGAGCCGCGTGTATTGACCAAAGAACAGCGCAAATCCTTTACACCCGAATACTAACGGCGGGCGCGCATGGCCAGCGGTGCGTGCATGGCTGTGCAGGTGCGTCGAATTCAGGCACGAAATTGGGGGAAGAAAGCGGCAGAGGAAAAACGACACACTTTGTCGCTCGCGGACATACCCCTGTTGAAAACTGGTCCATCATGACAAGGTGGGGACCATAAGGTTACACGGGGCGCTTTCGCCCGTATCCGAGATTTCGTGGAGACCAACATGCGATTTTCCGGTCTGAAGGTCCTGACGGAGGGACTTAGGGGAAACAAAGGGTGGCAGGCGCATTGGCGCGATGCCCAGCCCAAAGCAGAATATGACATGATCATCATTGGTGGTGGCGGGCATGGCCTGTCGACCGCCTATTATCTGGCCAAGAACCACGGGATGACCAACATTGCGGTTGTCGAGAAAGGATATCTTGGCGGGGGGAATGTCGGGCGGAACACGACCATCGTGCGTGCCAACTATTTCCTGCCGGGCAATTCAGAGTTCTATTCCCATTCTCTCAAGCTGTGGGAAGGGCTTGAAGAAGATCTGAACTATAACGTCATGCATTCACAGCGTGGCTTGATCAACCTGTTCCACTCTGACGGACAGCGCGATGCCTTTGCGCGTCGCGGCAACGCCATGATCAACCAGGGTGATGATGCGATCCTTCTGGACCGCGAAGGCGTGCGCAAGAAACTGCCTTACCTTGATTTCGACAATGGCCGGTTCCCGATCTACGGGGGGCTGTATCATCCCCGTGGTGGAACAGCGCGCCATGATGCGGTTGCCTGGGGCTACGCACGGGGCGCATCGGATCGCGGCGTTGATCTGATCCAGAACTGTGAAGTGACGGGCATCGACATTGAAGGTGGTGTTGTTCAGGGGGTTCAGACTTCCCGTGGACCCATCCGGGCCAAAAAGGTCGGGATCGTTGTTGCGGGCCGGTCGGGACAGGTCGCGGCCATGGCCGGTCGACGGCTTCCCATCGAGAGCCATGTGTTGCAGGCGTTTGTGACCGAGGGTCTGAAGCCCGTGATCGATCACGTAATCAGTTTCGGCATGGGGCACTTCTATATCAGCCAATCCGACAAGGGCGGGCTGGTCTTCGGCGGGGATCTTGATTTCTATGCGTCTTATGCCAGCCGGGGAAACCTGCCCATGAAGGAACACGTCATGGAGGCCGGAATGACCCTTATGCCCATGATCGGCAAGGCCAAGGTCCTGCGCAGTTGGGGGGGGATTATGGATATGACTCCGGACGGCAGTCCGATCATTGACAAGATGGACGGGATCGACGGTCTCTATATCGATTGCGGCTGGAACTATGGGGGGTTCAAGGCTGTGCCCGCCTCGGGATGGAGCATGGCGCATCTCATGGCCACAGATACCCCGCACGAGGTTGCCAAAGGCTTTAGGCTGGACCGGTTCCGCACGGGGGTCGGTATCATCGACGAAGAGGGCACGGGCTCTCAACATAACCTGCACTAAGGAGGGAATACACAATGCGCATTACATGCCCCCTCTGTGGGGAAAGAGACCGCCGGGAGTTCTATTATGTGGGGGACGCTGTTGCCCTGAACCGACCGGACCCTGATGCAGGGGATGTCGTTTGGGACGACTACGTGCACAATCGGGATAATCCCGCGGGTGTGACCCGAGACCTTTGGTATCACGAAAGCGGCTGTGCCTCTTGGATAGTCGTGACACGCAATACCATCACCCACGAGGTTCTGGAAACCGCTTTGGCGTCCGACGTAAAGGAGGCCACATCATGAGGGTCGCGGGAAAAGGACTTGTAGACTGCTCCAAGCCGCTGCGGTTTTTGTTTGATGGGACAAGCTATCAAGGGTTTGAGGGCGATACACTGGCGTCGGCGCTGTTGGCCAATGACGTCAAGATGGTTGCGCGATCCTTCAAGTATCATCGCCCGCGCGGTATCGTGGGCGCTGGCAGTGAAGAGGCCGGCGCACTGGTAACCGTCGGCTCAGGTGCGCATCAAGACCCGAACGTGCGTGCCACTGTGCAGGAGATCTATGAAGGTCTGAGTGCGCAATCACAGAACCGGTGGCCCTCGCTTGGGTTTGATATCCTGAGCGTGAATGATCTTGCCGCGCCGTTCCTAGGGGCGGGGTTCTATTACAAAACCTTCATGTGGCCCAAGGCCTTCTGGGAAAAACTCTACGAACCCGTCATCCGGCGTTCTGCCGGTATTGGTGCACTGAGCGGTCTTTCAAACGCGGACCGCTATGAAAAGGCATTTGCGTTTTGTGACCTGCTGGTGATCGGCTCGGGCCCCTCGGGTCTGATGGCTGCACTCACTGCGGCGCGCGCGGGGGCAGATGTTATCCTTTGTGAAGAAGACAGCGTATTTGGCGGGCGTCTTAATGGGGAAAGCCTCGAAATCGCAGAGACCTCTGGCCAAGACTGGGGGACAGCGGCGATTGCGGAACTGTCTTCGATGGACAATGTACGCCTGATGTCGCGCACCTCAGTTACGGGTGCCTATGATCAGGGGACCTACGGGGCGCTTGAGCGTGTGTCACACCATATGACACAAGCGCAAGGCAAACCGCTTGAGACCTTCTGGCGGATTGTTGCGAAACGCGCGATCCTTGCTGCGGGTGCCATCGAACGTCCAGTTGCCTTTCGCAACAATGACCGCCCCGGTATCATGACCGCCGCAGCCGTGCGGACCTATCTGCATCGCTATGGTGTGGCGCCGGGCAAAGCCGTGACCGTGTTTGCCAACAATGACGATGCCCACCGCACCGCAAAAGACCTCGTTGCGGCGGGCGTTCATGTTGCGGGGGTTATCGATACACGGACAGACGCACCAGATGGTCAGGGCTATCCGGTGTATAAGGGGGCAGAGGTTTGTGATAGCGCAGGCCGCCGTGCCCTTGAGAGTGTCAGCTTTCGATATGCGGACGGGCGTGTCGATAAACTACAGACGGATTGTCTGGCCATGTCCGGCGGATGGAACCCGACTGTGCATCTTACCTGCCATATGAATGGACGACCGAAATGGGATGGCTCTATTCAGTCGTTTGTACCGACCGAGGGCATGGTTGCCGGACTTGAAGCCGTTGGTGCCTGTAACGGAGCCTTTTCAACTCATGCCGCCCTTCTTCAGGGCAACGCGGCCGCACTGACTGCGCTGGGCGATCTGGGCCTCAAGACCATTGCACAGGATGTGCCAGATGCCGAAGACGCCCCGTATCGGCTAAAGCCACTTTGGGCGGTCAAAGGCAAAGGCCGTGCGTGGCTGGATTTCCAGAATGATGTCACAGTCAAAGACGTGAAAATGGCGGCTCAGGAAAACTTCCGGTCTGTCGAGCATATGAAGCGCTACACGACACAAGGGATGGCTCCCGATCAGGGGAAAAACTCGAATGTGGCGGCTTTGGCCGTTCTTGCGGATGCCACAGGGCGGGGCATTCCGGAAACAGGCACAACGACGTTTCGACCTCCCTTTGTGCCGGTCTCGATTGCGTCCCTCGGAGCAGGGGCACAGGGCAAAGGGTTTGCGCCGGAACGCTTTACGACAAGTCATACCGCAAGCGTTGAGCGCGGCGCCCCCATGATCGAGGCAGGCCTTTGGTATCGTCCCAGCTATTTTCCCGCGACGGGTGAAAAGACATGGCGTGAGTCCTGCGATCGTGAGGTGGGATATGTGCGCAATGCCGTTGGGGTCTGTGATGTTTCAACCCTGGGCAAGATCGACATTCAGGGACCGGATGCGGGGGCCTTCCTTGATTTCGTTTACACCAACATGTTCTCGACCCTGAAAGTGGGACGGACCCGCTATGGGCTGATGTTGCGCGAAGACGGCACGGTGATGGATGATGGCACAACCGCGCGCCTTGGCGAGTCCCATTATGTCATGACGACGACAACCGCGGCGGCGGGGCCGGTAATGCGCCACCTCGAATACGTCAAACAGTGTCTGCGCCCCGATCTGGATGTGAACCTTGTTTCCGTGACCGAACAATGGGCCCAGTTTGCCGTTGCCGGTCCCAAATCCCGCGATTTGTTGAACGGTCTTCTGGATACAAAGATCGACAATGAAAACTGGCCTTTCATGGCCTGTGGCACGGTGTCTGCGCTGGGCGTTGAGGGGCGTTTGTTCCGGATTTCGTTCAGCGGTGAGCACGCCTATGAAGTCGCGGTTCCCGCACGGTACGGCGATAGTCTGTTTCGGACGCTGACATCGCGTGCCGAGGCAATGGGCGGCGGCGCTTATGGCATGGAAGCCTTGAACGTTCTGCGGATCGAAAAAGGCTTTATCACCCATTCCGAAATTCATGGCCGCACCAATGCGTTTGACATCGGCATGGAGAGAATGGTCAGCCAAAAGAAAGACTGTATCGGCAAAACCATGTCCGAGCGTCCCGGCCTGACCGATCCCGAGCGTGAGCAGCTTGTCGGGGTCAAACCCATCGGGCCGGTCAAGCAACTGACGGCAGGATCGTTCCTGTTCAAATCGGAAGACTCCGCCGTTCGCGAAAATGCGCAAGGCTATATGACCTCGGTCGGGTTTTCTCCGGAATTTGGCACTTTTATCGGTTTGGGGTTCCTCAGCAACGGGCGGGCCCGTCATGGCGAGCAAATGCTGATGGTGGACCACCTGAGAGATGTCGTCGCGCGGGTTGAAATCTGCGACCCTGTTTTCTTTGACCCTGAAGGAGGGCGAGTCCGTGGCTGAACTTTTGGCGAAATCTCCTTGTGACGGGTTGCTTCCCGTAACGCATGGTTCCGTCACCCTGAGCGAGATGGACATGACGCATCTGACCTCGGTGGCGCCTTACAAAGGGCGGGATGCGGATGTGTCCGACACCTTGAAACAGGCGCATGGCATGGCGTTTCCCGCGCCAAACAGGGCGACTGGCAAAGAGGGGGCGCGGGCGGTGTGGTTCGGGCGCGGGCAGGCCATGCTGATCGGTCCGTTCCCTGATGCGGCATTGTCGGCGGACGCCGCGGTGTCGGATCAATCGGACGCCTGGGCGCTTGTCCGGCTTGAAGGTGCGGATTGCGAAAATGTCTTGGCGCGGCTTGTGCCGGTTGACCTGCGCCAATCCGTTTTCAAGCGCGGCCATACGGTGCGCACACAGCTTCAGCACATGACAGTCTCGATCACACGCACAGGCGATAACGCGTTTTTGATCATGACTTTCCGATCTATGGCCAAAACACTGGTTCATGATCTGGAAACAGCCATGCAGGGGGTTGCCGCTAGGGGCACGGGGTGATTACTTGGAAGCCGTTACCAATCCGGAGAGACCCATGACCCGATTTATTCCCTTCGTTCTGGCTGCTGCGATGCTGGCAGGCCCTGTTGCTGCTGATGCCAAGAAAGAAGAGTTCTGTCAGATCAATACGGATATCATCGAACGACTGGTCGAAATGCGTCTGGATCGCGTCAGCAAAAGCAAAGCCGTGAAAGATCTCATGGAAGGCGAAAATGCCGTTCCCGAGAATTACACCGTGGCTGTGACGCAATGGTCCGAGTGGATTTATGGTCAACCACGCAAAGACGCGAAAAACTTTGTTTCTGACGACTTCTACAAGGCCTGTCTGACACAGTAAGTCGTCTGGACAGTTGACCGGCTGCGCCCCATATTACGTGAATGAGCCTACCACCCGGATTCTTGGATGAGTTACGCACCCGCACCAGCCTGACACAGGTGGTGGGGCGCAAAGTTCTGTGGGATGAACGCAAGTCCAACCAAGGCAAAGGCGATATGTGGTCTCCTTGCCCGTTCCACCAAGAAAAAACTGCATCTTTTCATGTGGATGACAGGAAAGGGTACTACTATTGCTTTGGCTGTCATGCCAAGGGCGATGCCATAAAATTCGTGCAGGAAACCGAAAACGTCAGCTTCATGGAAGCGATCGAAATTCTTGCAGGTGAAGCGGGCATGCCGATGCCGGCACGTGATCCGCAAGCCCAGAAAAAAGCAGACAAACGCACGCAGCTTTCCGATGTGATGGAGCAGGCGGCGCAGTTCTTCCGCCTTCAACTCAAGACAGGGGCAGGGGCGGCCTCGCGAGAGTATCTTGATCGGCGCGGGCTGAACGAACAGGCACGTGACCGGTGGGAGATCGGCTTTGCTCCGGATGGCTGGCAGGGCCTTTGGGATCACCTCACAGCCAAGGGGGTGTCGCAAGACCTGATCCTCGGATGCGGTCTGGCCAAGGCCTCGAACAAAGGCAAAAAGCCTTACGATACGTTTCGCAACCGGATTATGTTTCCGATCCGTGATGCGCGAGGGCGCTGCATCGCGTTTGGCGGTCGGGCAATGGACCCCAATGACAACGCCAAATACCTGAACAGCCCCGAAACGGAATTGTTCGACAAGGGACGCAGCCTTTATAATCACGCCCCTGCACGCGAGTTCGCAGGAAAAGGCCAGCCTCTTGTCGTAGCCGAAGGCTATATGGATGTGATCGCGCTGGCCGAAGGCGGTTTCGGGGCCTGTGTTGCCCCGTTGGGAACCGCGATCACCGAAAACCAGCTTCAGCTGTTATGGCGTATATCACCCGAACCGATCATTGCCCTGGATGGTGACACTGCGGGTCTGCGCGCTGCGATGCGGTTGATTGATCTTACGTTGCCTCTTCTGGAGGCTGGCAAATCCTTGCGGTTTGCGCTGATGCCCGACGGCCAAGACCCTGATGATCTGATCCGCGCCAAAGGGGCAGGGGCCGTTCAAAAGGTTTTGGATGCTGCCATTCCGATGGTGGATCTGTTGTGGCAACGCGAGACCGAGGGCAAGGTGTTCGACAGCCCCGAACGCAGAGCCGCGCTGGACAAGGCGTTAAAGCAGAAGATCAAGTTGATCCAGGATCCGTCAATCCGCCAGCACTACGGTGAGGCGATAAAGGAACTGCGCTGGCAGCTGTTCCGCCCGCAACGTGGTGGCGACAAGCGGGGCGGTTTTAACAGCAAGTGGCAACCCAAACCTGTAGCCAACTCGCAAACCAAGGCGTCCATGTTGGCGGCGTCTGACCATGCGATTGAACATCGTCTGAGAGAAGCCGTAGTCTTGGCTGTGGTTTTGACTTCGCCAGAGTTGCTCGATGATTTTGATTACGAAATCGAAAGCATGGACTGTTTTGATGAGCGCAACGCCCGCTTGCGCGATGTTTTGTTGCGTTATGCCAACAGTCCCGATCCCCGTGCCGCCGTTGAGCACGCTTTGGGCCATGAAGCCGTTGAAAACCTTCTGCGCCATCCCCATGTGGCCATAGCACCCGCCATTCGTCATCCGGACGATAAAGAAATGGCGCGCCTGACCCTGACCGAAGAACTGGCCAAAATGAAAACCGAGCGCGGATTGAGCGCCGAAATCGCCGAGGCCGAAGAGGATCTTCTCGGGGTAGCTGATGAAGCTGTCACCTGGAGACTTGGAGAAGCCGCACAGGCCAGAAACCGAGCGCTTCAAAGCCGACAGGAAGACAGTGCCGAATATGAACTGGGCCCGAACGGGGCCTCGATCGACAAAGAAGAACGTGCCGCACTCGACGCGTTAATGAAACGAATCGGACTCACCAAACAGCCGGAATGACCACGTTTCGGCAACATGGTGATGAAGAAGTAAAGGAATCAGGGTAAACGGGTTGCGAATCAGTCGGTCTCACGATTGATTCGTCTACAAGCGAATCACCCACAGCCCTTGTTGCAGGAGCACCGCATGGCCGCCAAAGACACCGACGACCGCAAGCCCGCCGATCAGGACGCCGAAATCTCTCTCGATATGAGCCAGGCCGCCGTCAAAAAGATGATCGCTGAGGCGCGGGAGAAGGGCTATATCACCTACGATCAGCTGAACCAGGTTCTGCCCCCCGATCAGGTGAGTTCCGAACAGATTGAAGACGTTATGTCTATGCTGTCGGAAATGGGCATCAACATCATCGAAGATGAAGAAGCCGAAGAAGAAGAGCAGAAGAATACTGCTCTTGTAGATACATCGTCGAATACACGTGACGTGGCGCTCGGCTCGGGCACAGCAGAAAAGCTGGACCGTACCGATGACCCCGTTCGCATGTACCTGCGCGAGATGGGCTCTGTCGAACTTTTGAGCCGTGAAGGCGAGATCGCCATCGCCAAGCGGATCGAAGCAGGCCGCAACACAATGATTGCGGGCCTCTGCGAAAGCCCGCTGACATTCCAGGCGATCACGATCTGGCGCGACGAACTTTTGTCAGAAGACATTCTGTTGCGTGACGTGATCGATCTTGAAACGACCTTCGGCAACACGATGGGCGAGGACGAAGAGGAAGAGGCACCCGTTGTAGATACCTCCAACGTCAACGCCGCCCCGAAAAAGGAAGACACCGGACCCGAGCTGGACGCTGATGGCAACCCGATCGCCAAAGACGATGACGACGATGAAGACGAGCAGGCCAACATGTCGCTGGCCGCGATGGAAGCGGCGCTGAAGCCTCGCGTTCTGGAAACTCTCGACCTTATCGCGCGCGACTATGCCCTGTTGTCAGACATGCAGGACGTGCGGATCTCGGCCACCCTGAACGAAGACGACACGTTTTCTGACAAGGAAGAAACCAGCTATCAGAAGCTGCGTTCGGAAATCGTTGAGCTGGTGAATGAACTGCACCTGCACAACAACCGGATCGAAGCCTTGATCGACCAGCTGTACGGCATCAACCGCCGCGTCATGCAGATCGACTCGGCCATGGTGAAGCTGGCGGATCAGGCGCGGATCAACCGTCGCGAGTTTATCGAAGCCTACCGTGGTCGCGAACTTGATCCGACCTGGTTGGAAGACATGTCTCAAAAACCGGGTCGCGGCTGGCAGATGTTCATGGAACGCTCGACAGACAAGGTTGAAGAACTGCGCGCAGATATGGCGCAGGTCGGCACCTATGTTGGTCTGGATATCTCTGAATTCCGCCGCATCGTGCAACAGGTTCAAAAAGGCGAAAAAGAAGCCCGTCAGGCGAAAAAGGAAATGGTCGAGGCCAACCTGCGTCTGGTGATCTCGATCGCCAAGAAATACACCAACCGTGGCCTGCAATTCCTTGATCTTATTCAGGAAGGTAACATCGGCCTGATGAAGGCGGTGGACAAGTTCGAATACCGTCGCGGCTATAAATTCTCGACCTATGCGACATGGTGGATCCGTCAGGCGATCACCCGTTCGATTGCGGATCAGGCGCGGACAATCCGTATTCCTGTCCACATGATTGAGACCATCAACAAACTGGTCCGGACCGGACGCCAGATGCTGCACGAGATCGGTCGCGAACCAACGCCGGAAGAACTGGCCGAAAAGCTGCAAATGCCGCTCGAGAAGGTCCGCAAGGTGATGAAAATCGCCAAAGAGCCGATCTCGCTCGAGACGCCAATCGGTGACGAAGAAGACTCGCAACTGGGTGATTTCATCGAGGACAAGAATGCCGTGCTGCCACTCGACAGCGCCATTCAGGAAAACCTCAAGGAAACCACCACCCGCGTTCTGGCGTCGCTTACGCCGCGTGAAGAGCGTGTCCTGCGGATGCGTTTTGGTATCGGCATGAACACCGACCACACGCTGGAAGAAGTGGGCCAACAGTTTAGCGTGACCCGCGAGCGGATCCGCCAGATTGAAGCCAAGGCGCTGCGAAAGCTGAAACACCCCAGCCGCAGCCGCAAGTTGCGCAGTTTCCTCGATCAGTGACGGAAATAGAACGTCCACAAGATAAACTTGAGCGGCACACAAAGTCATACCTAGAGTCGCTCAAGTTAGGTGAAGTTATCGAACAGCCACAGGGGGTGGGGAAATTTCCGGACTTCTCTGTAAATGGGCGAATTGCCGTTGAAGTAACCTTGTTAGTAGCTCCTCCGAGTGACGGGGCACATAATAGCCCTGACACGGATTTGCCTTCTCTAACGCAGAGTGTGAAGAACGTCATTGAAGGCGTTAAGATGGTTCACTACGAACGTACTCGGTATGTGGATGTACACTTTTTCTCAATGCCGGACCAGAGAGGCAAAAAACCTATTCTAAACGCCCTGAAAACGTTTTTGAATAGATGTGCAGATGAGGGTATTCGGGAAGTTAGAAATCATGAATTGTGTAAGGATGTTGAAGTAGATATTTTTGTGGGTGGCAAACGTTGCCGACCCTTTTTGCAAGGTGGGGTGACGGGTGATCATATGGCTGGTTGGTTAGTCGAAGACCTGCTGAGTCAATGCCAGCATGCGGTTTTGAGAAAAGAAAAAAAGCTTGAGAAATTTGCTGGTCACTATCAAGAATATTGGCTTGCGGTTGGAAGCGCCTTCTCAGTCGGATTACCTAAAGCAGCATTTTCGCAGTTCGTAGGTTCATTTGATGTGAGGACTAACTTCTCTAAGTTAATACTTATTGATGGAAATCGACCTGAAAACGCAAAGGAAGTGGTGCTTCCATTGGACAACGGGAATACGCCCTCCTAAATAGAAACAAATGAAACTGGTGGGGTTGCGATGAGTAAGCGGTTTTTGTTGGCAACATTTTTCATTGGCAGTTTTGTCGCTGGTGCGGCAACTGCCCAGTTCGGCTATGTCCCTTGGCGCGTGAACGCCCTTCCGGGCAACGGCAATTTCGAAGTGGTCGAGGGGCCGGGGGCCGGAAACCAGCGTTACTGGTGTGAGGCGGCGAAATTTGCCCGTGACCGTCTGCGTGTCAGAGGCAACACCCGAATGTATATCATCAATCCAGAGGGGCGTTCGCAGACGCAGGCGAATTCCTATGGGGTCGGCTTTACCGTCGACCCGTCGCCCGAAGTTCTCGAAGCGGCCAATTCTGCGGGCGGGTATTCGGTGTCGATTACCAAGATCGGCTATAACCTCTCTGTCAGCCACTCGCAGAGTTTCTGCGGCGCCAACGTTCTTTTCTGATCTCTGACGCGACGTTCCCGTTAGGGCATTCGACAGACCGGCGTTAGCATCTGTGGACTGCGTTTCGGGAGGAGAGCGTTATGGAGAAGAAATACATCGAAGTGTTAGGCCGCCAAATGGCCTATGTCGAAATGGGGCAGGGACGCCCGATTGTGTTCCTGCATGGCAATCCGACGTCGTCCTATCTGTGGCGGCATGTGATGCCGGAACTTGCGGGCATGGGCCGCTGTATTGCGCCGGATTTGATCGGGATGGGCGACAGTGAGAAACTGCCTGATCCCGGCCCTGACACCTATACTTTCAAAACCCATCAATCCTTTGTCGAAGGATTTCTTGAGGCGATGGGGCTGTCCGAGGATGTTGTGCTGGTCATTCACGACTGGGGCTCTGCCTTGGGGTTTGATTGGGCCAACAGACATGGTGAGGCCATCGCGGGCATCGCCTATATGGAAGGGATTGTTCAACCGGTTCCCAGTTGGGACGATTTCAGCCCTCAAGCCACACCCGTCTTTCAAGGGTTTCGAAGCGACGCTGGCGAAGGCATGGTTCTGGACAAGAATATGTTTATCGAACGCGTGTTGCCGGGTTCAATCCTGCGCCCGCTGGAAGACGCGGAAATGGCAGAATACAGGCGGCCTTTTTTGAACCGCGAAGATCGCTGGCCGACGTTGACTTGGCCAAGACAAATCCCGATTGCGGGGACGCCTGCGGATGTTGTGGACATTGTTCAATCCTACAGTGACTGGCTTGTGACAAGCCCGGTGCCAAAGCTGTTTGTTAACGCAGAACCTGGTGCTATTTTGGTCGGCAAGGTGCGGGCGTTCTGCCGGACATGGCCCAACCAGAGCGAAGTCACGGTCAAGGGCAGCCATTTCATTCAAGAAGACTCTGGTCAGGACATCGGACAAGCCATTGCCAACTGGATTGAAACGGAAGGTATCTGACATCTTCCCCAACGGTTAAACCATCGGGTTTGCGCTTTGACCGGGCGCACGGGATCGTTTAGGTCGGGCATATGCAAACAGAGTTTTCGATCCCGACCCGTGGCCAAGGCCTTTATGAATTCACATCCGATGTAACCCGTTGGGTTCTGGGCGCCGGAGTGGATCAGGCGTTGTTAACGCTTTTTGTGCGTCACACGTCGTGCAGTCTTCTTATTCAGGAAAATGCCGACCCGGAGGTTCAAACGGACCTGCGCAATTTCTTTCACCGGCTGGTGCCACCTACTACTGATCCGCAGATGCGGTATTTGACCCACACCTATGAGGGGCCGGATGACATGCCTGCCCATATCAAGGCGGCCATGATGCCGGTGTCACTGTCTATTCCGGTGTCCGGCGGGCGGCCTGTTCTGGGGACGTGGCAGGGCATTTACCTGTTTGAACACAGAAATGCGCCGCACACGAGAGGTGTGACGGCGCATCTGGGTGCATGAATAGAAAGGTTTGGAGGGTCTTTCTTGACTCCTAGATGGGCTTTAATGTTGTCCTGCAACAGGGGGAATGCAGGATTTCTTTCCCCTTTACGGGAGAAAGTCATCATGTAGGGGGCGCATTTCTACTCTACCCAAATGATAGTAGGTTCCCTATAGTGCCTGTGGATAAGTCTCGCGCTCCCCCAAGGGGCGCACAATACACACGAGGGAGAGACCATGCGCTGCCCGTTTTGCGGAAACATCGATACACAGGTAAAGGATTCTCGGCCAGCTGAGGATCATGTTTCGATCCGCCGTCGCCGGTTTTGTCCGGCTTGCGGTGGGCGGTTCACAACATACGAACGCGTACAGTTGCGTGATCTGGTTGTTGTAAAGACCAACGGACGCCGCGAGGATTTCGACCGAGACAAGCTGGAACGTTCCATCCGGATTTCGATGCAGAAACGTCCGGTCGAGCCGGAACGCATTGACCAGATGATCTCTGGTATCGTGCGACGGCTGGAAAGCATGGGCGAAACCGATATCCCGTCCAAGACGATCGGCGAGATCGTCATGGAAGCCTTGGCCCGCATCGATACCGTGGCCTATGTGCGCTTTGCCAGTGTGTATAAAAACTTTCAGGCGGCGGATGATTTCGACAAATTTGTTTCGGAATTGCGCCCGGACTCTGCAACGGAAGAATAAGCCCTGTCGGATCAACGGTATATGGCGCTGGCCCTGCAATTGGGGCGGCGCGGTCAGGGACGGACCTGGCCCAATCCATCTGTGGGATGTGTTCTTGTAAACGAAGGCCGGATTGTCGGGCGTGGCTGGACCAAACCCGGTGGGCGACCGCACGCCGAAACCGAGGCCCTCGCGCAAGCAGGGCGCGCGGCGCGCGGTGCGACGGCCTATGTCACGTTAGAGCCTTGCGCCCATCACGGCAAAACGCCACCCTGTTCCCAAGCTTTGATTAATGCCGGAGTGGCCAAGGTGGTCGCCGCGATTGAAGACAGCGACGCACGTGTGTCTGGACAGGGATTTGCGATGCTGCGCGAGGCAGGTATCGAGGTTGAAACTGGGCTGCTTGCGGATCAGGCGGCTTATGATCTCCAAGGGTTCTTTCTCAAAACGGAACAGGGTCGCCCGTTTCTGACACTGAAGCTGGCCAATTCTCTGGATGGGCGCATTGCGACATCGACCGGTGAAAGCCAATGGATCACCGGCCCTGACGCCCGACGGATGGTGCACGCCATGCGGGCGCGCCACGATGCCGTTATGGTCGGCGGAGGCACCGCCCGGGCAGATGATCCCTCTTTGACCGTGCGCGGGATCGGCACATCGCATCAGCCCATTCGCGTTGTTGTCTCGCGTCGTCTTGATTTGCCGTTGATGAGCACGCTGGCCCGTACCGCAAACGAGGTGCCGGTCTGGATTGCCCACGGCCATGATGCCGATCCGATGCTTGTCGAAAGCTGGAAAGGTATCGGTGCAACGCTTTTGCCCTGTGACTCTGATGGTGGACATCTGTCGGTGGTGTCGGTGCTAAAAGCACTTGGCGCCCAAGGGCTGACGCGCGTGTTCTGCGAAGGGGGCGGTGCTTTGGCAGCTTCTTTGCTGGCGGCGGATATGGTCGACGAATTGATCACCTTCGAGGCTGGTCTCGCGATTGGTGCAGAAGGGTATCCGGCAATCGGCGCAATGGGCCTTAATCATCTCGCACAAGCCCCGCGCCTCAAGCTGATGTCCCACCAACGTGTTGGTGCAGACCTCATGGCTGTTTGGCGGCGTTAAATTCGTAGTGGGCCGATTATCGCCACAGGTGACTGTAGGATGACAACAGGCCCTGAAGTTTTGAGACCATCCGGTTGATGTACCCCGGATGCGGGATTTCTCCGCTGGACAAGCGTTTGACGGCAATCTCGACCGAACACGGGGTGTCCGTTACGGGGTCGTGGTATCGCGGATAATCAATCAACGTGGCATGGACCAACCCCGCCAAGGAAGGCTCTGCCTGACGGCGCGCGGGGACACGCCCCAGATCAACCGTCAAACCCCAGCCCGCATAGAAGGGGGTTCCATAGGTGACGACCTTGCAGTCGCGCATCAGCGCCTCAAAGCCGGTGCCGGATGTGATTGTCCAAACCTCGTTCACCTGCTCGAGAAGAGCAGCCATATCGGCCTGTTTCAGAATGATGTCTGCATGGTCTTCGGGGCTTTCAACATGACCTTTGCGCAAACCGGCGAGGACATCAGGGTGGGGTTTGTAGATGAGTATCGCATCAGGGTTTGCCTGTCGTACAGCACGCAGCAGGTCTTGGTTGGTGCGGATGTCCCCTGCGCCTTTCTGGATCGATGCATCGTCCTCGACCTGTCCGGGAACAAGAATGCGCCGGCCTTCGGGCAGGGGTGGGATATCACCTAACAGATTGTATTTGCTGATACCCTTGCCGCGCAGTGACGCGATCAGCCGTTCTGCACGGTGCTGCTGATCCGGGCGCAGAGTGCTGCGTTTGGTAACCAGGTGTTCCAGACGGCTTTCTTTGGTGGGATCATAGTAAATGCCCAAATCATCGCAAACCAGAGAGAGCGGCGGGACAAGTTCCGCGCCCAAACCGCGTGACCGCAGGAACCCGTCTTCGACGTGTATCGATCCGGTGGGCGCGTCGTTCAAACCCCAGACCATCTGACGGCGCTCGTCATCCGGTTTGTCAAAGCTCATCGGTTGGACGCGGCCAAATATTTTTTGCAGCGGCTTGCGTTTCCAAAGACGCATGTGATGGGCGTTCCAGCCGTGGCGGTCTTCGCGCCAAGCCCGCGTTTCCGCTTCAAGCGCGCTGATGGCATCTTCAAGATCACACAACCGGTCGCGGTGGGGGTCATACCACACCGGATAGAGGATCATGGACGCCGCAAACAGCTGGGCGCGTGTCAGGATGCGTTGTCGGCGCGGAACAGGGCGTTCATCCTGGGTCAATCCCCAGCCCGAATAGAAGGGCTGTCCAAATGTGCGCGGCTTGTGACCGGCAAAGATCGCTTCGAACCCCATCTGGGATGATACGGTGTAGACACCAACAGCCCCTTCAAACAGCGCCCATGGACTGTAGTTATCCGTCACTAAGGACACGCGCGCGGTTTCATCGTCGGGCCCGAAATAGCCCTCGCGTGCACCACCGTTGGTTTCGGGGTGGGTCTTGATCAAAACCCGGCACCCCGGATGCTCTTCCTGAGCGAAAACCAGCATCTCACGAAAGGTGGCGTCGTTGGCCTGACTGGCCGTTACAGAGGCATCGCCGCGTGTTTGGTCGATGACCAGAACGTAACCGGGTTCTGGCGGCGTCAGGGTTGGATCGTTGCCTGAATACTTGCTGAGATGCGCTTCTTTCAGCCGTTCAATACAGCCCCGCGCGCGGTTCAACAGGGCGCTGTCGTCCAGCGGCTCGGTCGCCAGCAGGGTTTCAAGGTCAGACGGGCAGGTGGGGTCGAAATGCGGGGCCTTGGTGTCGACGAACAAACCGATGGGCGGCTGGTTTGCGATGCGACCCGGCTGCACCGACCGCAAAAAAGCATCCTCGAAATAGGTGATATCGGCACCGGTCCAGTCAGACACGGCCTCGCCACGGCCTGACGTCGGGCTTTGGCCCCAAACAGCAATGGCATCGTCTGGCGAGGGCTTGCCGAACTTCAACTCGTATCCGGCCAGTTCGATGATACGGCGCAGGCGGCCTTGCGTGAAAAAACCACCGTTGAATGCAAAAAGCCGCCGGGACGTGTCCCCGGCGGCATTTGTTTCATATGTGTTTGGCACCATATTAGAAGCCGCCAAGCGAGCCAATCGTATCAGCAGAGGTAAGTGTGCCGGTGATGGCCGAAATTGTCTTGTCCCACTGGGTGATCGGCGCTTCGGTGACATACAGCGTATCGCCGTCACGGATCACAAAGTCCCGCGCCACAAACAATCCGTTGGGTTGGGTCAGATCCAGCACATAAACCATACGCTGGGCCCCTTGCAGATCGCTGCGTCCCAATACCTGATTGGACACCTCTTGGGCTTCGTTGCGGAAAACAAACACGCCTGTCGGATCACCCTGCATCGCGTTGATGCCACCGACGGTGGCGATCGCCTCGATTGCGGACATATCTTTGGTTTCAAAGTTTACACGGCTCTGGGTGCCGGTTGCGCCAAGGGCTGTAAAGGCGCGGGTGTCTTCTTCGACCAGAATGCGATCGCCACCACGCAAGGCGATATCAAGGCGCGGATCATCATAAAGATCCTGAAGCCAGATCTGACCTTTTGTGTTGCCGCGCAAAACGGTGACTTGTGCAATTTCGGGTTCAATGGTCACGCCGCCCGCGTTCGCCATCATGGCCGAGAGGGTCCGTGTCGGACGCTCAATCGGATAGACGCCCTGAGCCCCGATGGAACCAACCAGCGACACCGTGGCGCCGTCACCGGCAACGCGTCGCACTTCGACCTGCGGGTCGGGCGTTTGTTCTTCGAGCTTGTTGCTAATCACACGGCGAATGGATTCCGGTGTGTTGCCGGCTGCGCGAATACGTCCGGCATAAGGTACAAAGATGAACCCTGCGCCATCGACCTGAACCTCTTCCAGAACCGCAGCAACCTGACCTTCAGGGCCAAGCAACGGTTTGTCGACGTTTTCCCAAATGGTCAGGGACAAAACATCACCGGGGCGGATGGTGTCCGAGCCAAGCTGCCCTGCATTTTTAAAGTTCTCGGTAAAGCCCAGTGCCGGTACAATTGCGGTTGCGCGTGTGACGCGGTCATTGACGGCGACGACAAAAGCATCCCCTTCCCGTTGGACCGATCCCGCGAAAATTTCGCGTTTGTTCGGGCCCGCACGCGGTACAAGGCTGCACGAGGAAACAACACTCAACGCGGCCAAAAGGGCGACGGAATACGCCCACCGTTTTTCCTTGAATTTCACTGCTCGGTCTCCTCGACCTATTATTCTGCCTCAGGTCTTTTTTTTACAACCTACCGGAATCCATTTTAAAAATCCAGCGTTAGACCTTGTTTGGATCAATTCACAATACGCAAGTGTTGCCTTGGCGCCGCTGTTCCAGACTTTAGAGCCTGATAGGGATCTTCGGTTGACAGCATCATATCGACCACGTGGCGCATCAACTGGCGTCGGCCACGTGCGGAATAAAACCCGCCAGACACCTGACTGGTTTCCAGAAGAAAACGGCGAAAAATCTTGTAGGCCCGATTGTCGGGCCGGCTTGCGCCCCCGAAAAAGGTGCCAATCGGCTGATCGCTGACGAATTCGGGCTGGTTATAAACGGCTTTGCCAAACACCTTGAGAGGGATGCCACGCCACAACACCTGTTGGCCTGCGGTGGAATTGACCGTCACGGCGGTGCGGGCTTCGTTCAACAATTGGGCCAGCTTTCCGCCGCGCACATAATGAACGCGGTTTTCAATGCCGTGAACCTTGCCAAGGCGCGCAATCTCACGGCGCAGGGGCACACGACCATCTTCCAGAGGGTGCGCTTTGAATACGAGGTGATGATGTTGCGGCGCGTCATTGGCAAAGTTGGAAATAACCAGATCCAGAAACTCTGTCATCGAGCCAAAGGGCGAGTGTTCCTGAAAGCTGCTGTCATGTTCGAGTTGCAGCAGAGCCAAATGATACGGGAACCCGCCATGGCGGATACGCAATGTGGCGATCCGGCGTTCAATGGCCTGCGCGGGCATCAACAGCAAACGGCGCAGGTAAAGCTGGAATTCACGGGTAACGGAGAGGTCGCGGTGGGGGCGGAAATTCTTGAACGTGCCGTTCCGGAACATTACGAACCAATGATACAAGGCGCCATAAAAAACGTGCTGGCGCATATCGCCCCAATGCCCCGGAGGCATGGGCGCATCAAGGTCAGCCCCTTCCAGCGCCTTTTCCATCTCGGGGATGGTCATGTTCATAAGGCGCGAGTTTCCGTTTGATCCGCCTCGTTCGTAAGTGACCCAATATGGGCGAAGATAGCCCTCTTCAAAAACGTGCACACGCAGACCTGCTGCTTTGGCGCGCTCTACCGCATGTGCATGGATGGGGCGCACGTCGCCATAAAGGACGATGTCGGTGACACCCTTTTCCTCACAGATGTCCGAAAAAGTATCGGGCCATTCATCCTGTGACTTGATGAAGGGGATAAAGCTGGATTTCTCATTCCAGAAGGCGCGGTCACCCGCGTTGAATCCAACCCTCCAGACAGTTGCACCCGAACGGCGCAACATCTTGCCCAAAGACTTGAAGAAAGGCCCGTGAGGACCCTGTAGGAACAGGAAAACCCGTTTATGTCCGCTCGTAACTGCCATCATGACCTGCTTTTTATACACAAGTTCTTTGAGAGACATTATAAACTCTGTTGGGCAAAAGTAAGGCATATTACGCGCATTGCCGTGTCGCCAATGGCCAAATCAATTTGCAGCACTGAAGGTTGCGAAGACAGAAGTTTGACTTCACCTTGTTCGCGAAAGGCATTAGGTCTTTGGACAACAGACCATTCAGCAGGGAACCCCCATGTTTACAGGCATCATCACCGACATTGGCAAAGTGCGCGAACTTGAAAAACGCGGTGATCTGCGGGCGCGGATCGAGACATCATATGACACTGCGGGCATTGATCTCGGGGCGTCTATTGCCAGTGATGGCGTCTGTTTGACGGTTATCGAGCTGGGCGACGATTGGTATGACGTGGAAATCAGCGCCGAAACAGTTTCGAAAACGAACCTTGGGGACTGGGTTGTCGGACGTCGCGTGAATCTTGAGCGCGCCTTGAAGGTCGGGGATGAGCTGGGCGGTCACATCGTGTCCGGCCATGTGGATGGCGTCGCCGAAGTTGTCGCGATGCAGGATGACGGCGATTCAACCCGCGTGACACTGCGCGCACCAAAAGAACTGGCGCGTTTTATCGCGCCCAAAGGGTCTGTGGCCCTGAACGGGACGTCTCTGACTGTGAATGAAGTCGCGGATTGCGAATTCGGGATCAACTTCATTCCCCACACCAAAGACGCAACCACTTGGGGTGATGTCACTGTTGGGCAGCGCATCAACCTCGAAATTGATACGCTGGCACGCTATGTCGCGCGGCTTGCGGAAATGAGCTAGGATCGCGCGCGGGGCTACCACATATCCCCGATTGTGAAGCCCGTTTGGAACGGATCCGACGGGTCCAGCGTGTAGTTCGAGGTGCCATAGATCCACCCCTGACCGGCAAGTGTCGGTACAATTGCGGGGTAAGGCCCCACTTGCGTGGTCTCGACGATACGGCCGGTGAATGTCGTGCCCATCGGCCCCGCATTCACATAATCCTGCCCAGTTTGCAAAAGCCCCTTGGCGTGGAGAACGGCCATTTTTGCGCAGGTGCCGGTTCCGCAAGGGGACCGGTCAAGAATGCCGCTGGCCTCATGCGGGCGAGCCGGATCATAGGGGCCGGTTGATATCGTTATGGCCCCCCGTCCGTCCGTGCCCGCAGCAACAGGCGCGCCCCAAAGGTTCGTTATGGTCGGGCCGGTGATCTCTGGATTGTCGGGATGCACCACGCCCAGCTGTTCAACGGCCGCGTGGCGAATGGCTTCGCTGCGCAAAACAATCTCGCGCCCGTTTTCGGGCGCAAGCGAGATGCCAAGATCATCCGCATTGGCGAGCACAAAGAACATGCCACCCCACGCTATGTCGACGCGCACATCACCAAGGTCGGGTACTTGGATAACGGCGTCCAGATGCATCGCAAAGGCGGGCACATTCTTAAACGTCACGCGGGTGACTTTTCCGTCCTGACAATCCGCGCGCACTTTGATCAACCCGGCCGGAGCCTCGAGAATCAATTCCGTCACAGGCTCGTACATAGGCACAATGCCTGTTTCCAGAAGCACAGTGGTCACGCAAATCGCGTTCGAGCCGCTCATCGGCGGGTATTCCATCTGCTCCATGATGATAAACCCCGCATCCGCAGAAGGATCACAAGGGGGAACAATGACATTACAGCACAAAGCCGGATTGCCACGGGGCTCCTGAAGCATCAATCTGCGCACATCATCCGCATGCTGTTGCATCCATTGCATTTTTTCAAAAACGCTGTTGCCTGGCATATGCGGCATGCCGCCTGTGATGACGCGACCAGGCTCGCCTTCGGCATGGGCTTCGACGGCAGAAATCATTCTGGAAAGACGCATAAGACCGGGCCCCTTTGCGGTTCGATATGCCTGCACACTATGGGGCAAAGTCCCGTCGCGTCCAGACCGAAGAACGACGGGTCTGGCACTGGCAATCAGGCGCTGGCTGGGGTATGCGATGCCAAGACTATTGGCAAAGGACGCGCTGCATGACTTTTGAAACTCCCGGCCCTGTCGAAGCAGGCCTGCGCGACGCAATCAGCCCGATCGAAGAGATCATCGAAGAGGCGCGTCAGGGACGCATGTATATCCTCGTTGATCACGAGGATCGTGAAAACGAAGGTGATCTGGTCATTCCGGCAGAATTTGCCGATGCAGCCGCCGTCAATTTCATGGCAACCCACGGACGTGGATTGATCTGTTTGCCAATGACCGCCGAGCGTATCGACAATCTGGGCCTGCCGATGATGGCGGTGCACAATTCCTCGCGTCACGAAACCGCCTTTACGGTGTCGATTGAAGCCCGCGAAGGGGTCTCGACAGGGATTTCTGCAGGTGACCGTGCGCTGACCATTGCGACGGCGATCAACGAACAGAACACAATGGCCGCAATTGCAACGCCGGGCCATGTGTTCCCGCTGCGTGCGCGCTGGGGTGGTGTTCTGGTGCGTGCCGGACATACCGAGGCCGCAGTTGATATCTCGCGCCTTGCCGGGCTGCATCCCTCGGGTGTGATCTGCGAGATCATGAAAGACGACGGAGATATGGCCCGTTTGCCAGATCTCGTAGAATTCGCCAAAAAGCACGATCTTAAAATCGGTACGATTTCCGATTTGATCGCCTATCGCACAAAGCACGACAACCTGATCCGCGAGACACGCCGCGATACCATCACTGCCGAAGTGGGCGGTGACTGGGAAATGCGCATCTTTACGGATGAAATTCACGGTGTCGAGCATATGGCCCTGATCAAAGGGGATATCGCGTCGCCCGAACCCGTTTTGGTTCGGACACATGCGCTGAACGAACTGACGGATGTTTTGGGTCTTGGACCTAAACCTCGGGACGAATTCAGCGATGCGATGCGCATTATTGCCGAAGAGGGCCGTGGTGCCGTGTTGCTGTTCCGCGAACCGCATCCGAAATTCGACTTTGGCGACGATGAAGAGCGCCCCCGCATTATCAAGGACACCGGTTTGGGCTCTCAAATCCTGTCGTCCATGGGCCTGTCGGAATTGATCCTGCTGACAGATTCCCCCCAGACCCAGTATCTCGGCATCGACGCTTACGGCTTGTCGATTGTCGGCACCCGTCCGATCACAAAGGAATAAGTCATGGCTGGCGCAGAACAACACTATATCATGCCACGTGCGGAATTTGACGCTCCGGTAAAGATCTGCATCGTGATTTCGCCTTACTACAAGGACATCGCGGACAATATGCTGGCTGGTGCCAAGGCAGAAATCGAGGCGGTAGGCGGTTCTTTCGAAGTTGTGGAAGTGCCCGGTGCCCTCGAAATTCCAACGGCTATCGGCATCGCAGAGCGGATGAGCAACTTTGACGGCTATGTGGCTCTTGGCTGTGTTATTCGCGGGGAAACCACGCATTACGATACGGTCTGCAATGACTCGAGCCGCGCAATTCAGTTGTTGGGGTTGCAGGGGCTATGCATTGGAAACGGCATTCTGACCGTGGAAAACCGCAAACAGGCCGAAGTGCGTGCCGATCCGGCGGATCAAAACAAAGGGGGCGGGGCGGCTGCCGCGGCCTTGCATCTCGTCGCTCTCACGCGTAAGTGGAGCGCCCAGCGCAAAGGTGTCGGATTCGTTCCGGATGCCGAAGAATACAAGCTCGCTGGCGAACTCAAGGACAATCCGACCGCATGACACTTTCGGGCAACCAGAAACGCAAGATGAAATCCGCCGCTCGGCTTTATGCCGTGCAAGCGCTCTATCAAATGGAGCAAACCGGTCAGACGGTTGACCAGGTACGGGTCGAGTTTCTGGATTTCCGGTTTGGCGAACAGTTTGACGACTATGAGATGATCGAAGGGGACACGGCCGTGTTCACCAAGCTCATCAGCGATGCCGTCAACAATCAGGCTTTGATCGACCAGATGACAGATCGTGGTCTTGTGGCAGAATGGCCCATCGGACGTATCGATTCCACGTTGCGGGCCCTGTTCCGTGCCGCTGGTGCCGAGCTGGTCCAGTCTGACACCCCTCCAAAGGTGGTGATTACGGAATTCGTGGATGTGGCCCATGCGTTTTTCCCGCAGGGCAAGGAAGGGCGTTTTGTGAACGCCGTTCTCGATCACATGGCCCGCGAGGCGCGCCCCGAGGGATTCTAAACCCCTCGAAGGCTGTAACACTCTGAAAATTCAGTCAGTTGCGCGGGATGACCCAGTCTTCGCCGCGCGCTGTTGTGACGTATTCCGGCCAGCGAAACTGGAGCGGAGGCTCATAGTCACACAAAGGCGCGATCCAGCTTTCGCCACCGATGCCGCCGCCGGTACGGTCCTTGAACTCGGCTTGTGCCGCTTCCAGAACACCGGTGTCTCCCAACAGGTCCAATGCTGTCATGGCGATGACTTTGGCTGCGGTTTCTACCATCGGATCAATGCATGCTGAATGGCCGCCAAGGGCGTTCATGGCCCATGCGGGATTGGAGAACCCCTGTGGCGCGGCAAGGGCAGGGCGTCCGATATAGAGACGCACAGTCGGCGCATGCCAGCAGAATTCCGTATAGTCGTCAGATGTGAAATGCCTTTGGGTTGGCGGCAACATCTGTCGCAGGGCGGTCTCGGCCTGTTCGGGTGGTGTGAGTTCGGAAATCATCGGCAGGAAAGGATCGTACATTGGCGTGAGGCCCAATTCGGCCTGAATGGCCCGCCCAAAGGCCTTGGCCTCATCCCCCCACGTCGGGGCGCCAACCGCTTCGAGGTTGGCATAGGTCGCAGCCGACAGGGCGTGGTTGGCCAATCCCGGCCGTGACTTTGCCACCCAATGCCGTTTCCACGCGCAATGGTTCATGCGGGCGGCGTTTTCCGCGAAATGATCCAGACCACGTATGACATGTTCCGCTTCTTCGATTTCGGAAATGCGGATAAAGTACTGGATCTGGGCGATCTGGGCGGGAATGTTGTCTGCCGTAGCCTGTCCGTGGCTGATGATGGTTTCATTCATGGACCAGCTTTGGCCGGGGGCCATGACGTGTTCACGCAGCGCCTTGGCAGATTGATACATCATCACCATCGCATCTGTCGCACCCGGTGCGCGCGCGGCGGCATGACTTGCCGGGATCGGTGAGTCCGTGCCGCCCGCCATCCATGTTTCCGGGCTGTCGCAGGTGAATTCATAGATAACGCCATACCCGACGCCGCAATGGGTGTCCCAACGCACGGTATTGCAGAGGGGCGCCATGTAGAATGGATGGAAAGACAGCGCGGCATCAAGATCGTCATAATACCCTGCTGCGGCGTGAATGGGCTTTGAGCCGCGCACCTTTTCGGCAGGCTCACCGAAGAACTTCAGCCGACCGGGAATGTTAAAGCGTTCCATCGCGGCTTTGGTCGCCAGAAACCCTGCCAGTGACCCCATCCCAAGGGCCGAATGGGGATCGGTGTGCCCTCCCGCATGTGGCCCCAATCCATCCCGTGGTTTTTTGACCGGCTCTGCGGCCTGACAGTTGCCCGGAATGCCGTCATATTCGGCATACCCGCCGATTGTCGGTCCGTCTCCGTTGTCCCACGTGGCGCAGAACGCAGTGGGCATCCCGCCGGACCCTTCTTCAACGGTAAAGCCCTCGCTGCGCAGCAGATCGACATAAAACGCACAGCTTTTGTATTCGCGCCATGCCGTTTCACCAAAGTCCCAGATGGTACGGGTCCATTTTGAAACCTCGGGCATGCGCGCATCCACCAATTCACATGCGATTGTTTTGGCCTGCTCCATGTCGTCAATCCTTTGTCAGCACGGTATTTTTTGCAGCCTATGAGCGCGAGATCGGGGTTTGCAAGCTTAGTAATGCAGCTGTGTTGCGATTGTTTGGGGGCGGGACGTGAAAAATCTGCGATTGCGCTTGCCATATGCGAAGGTCGGCATATCATTGGGGTCAGATTAGGGAGATCTCAAATGCCCAAACTGATCCGTCTTTACATCACTCAAGTCATCGCAGGCTTTGGCCTGTCCGCCATATTTGTCGGGCTGCTGTTGTACTTTAATGTCGGCAACCTTTGGCATCTGGTCACCTCGACATCGGGCGGCGCAATCGCAGTTGTCATGCTGTTCATGTCCAACGGGATTGTTTTCGCAGGTGTTCAGTTTTCCATCACAATCATGCGTCTGGCCAAAGATGACACGCCGGGTGGGGGCAAGCGTGATGATTTGCCTATCATGCCGCGCCAGATGATTCCTGTGAAAGTCGAAGCAACCAAGCGTCGCTAGAGGCTGCACTCCAGAGAAGTGAAAAGCCGCCGGTTTTCGGCGGCTTCTTTGTATGTATTGGTTGGTTTTGGACGATTAGTCCATGTCGTGCAAATTCGCCAGAAACCCGTGCCAGCCTTTGTCGAGCGCCATAACCAGCCCATACCCATCGCTGCCTTCGGGCAGGCCGCTGTGGGCCAGCGACAGGCGTGTGCCGCCTGCGGTGTCTTCGAGGAACCATTCCACTGTCGTCATTGCGCCATTCAGGGGGCCAACGGTGAAAGACCATTTCATGTAATCGGTCGGGTCGGCCTTTTCGACGGTGCCCCAACACATCCTGTCGCCGTCCTTTTGGCTGGTCAGGACATAATCTTCCCCCTGCACCAGATCGTGTTGCGCGGGGTGGAACCACTTTCCCAACAGTTCGGCTTTGGACAGGAACTCCCATACACGTGACTTTGGGGCGGCAAGGAAAACGGATTTGCGTATTGTCGTGTCAGTCATCTGGGGTCTCCTGTTCAATGACAGATTTCAATGCGTCCAGGCGTGTGTCCCAGAAGCGGTCGAACCAGCCGAGCCAGTCCATCACAGGCCGCAAGGCCTGTGCATTCAATGAGTTGATGCGCTCGCGTCCTTCTGCGCGCACCGTGATCAACCCGCCATCAGACAGCATCACCAGATGCTTTTTGACGGCGGCGCGGGTCATGTCGAACTGGTCCGAAACTTCTGCGATCGTCATGTCACGATCGCCGAGAAGTCGCAGGATATCGCGGCGGGTGGGGTCGGCCAGTGCGCGAAAGGCCGGTTGCAAGTCGGGTGTCATGGTGGGCTCCTGTGCTTGCGCGGGATCAGCGTGTTTCCGGGGTAGGGGTTCCGCCGGACAAATGCGCCTTCAGGCTGGTTTCAAAGTAGGTTTGCCAGCCGCGACAGCAGACATCGTGACAGGCAAGGTGATCGGTTAACCCCTTGTGAGTTAGTGCAATATGCGTACCGTCCTGTGTCTCTTCTATCGACCAGATCAACTGCGTTCCTTGCCACTCCTCTGTGTCCGGAACACCGTCGATAATCATATGTGCATCGACACAACGCCAGTGCAGCTGGTCTTTGCCTTCAAAAACAAACCTCACATGGCTGTTCCCAAAGTAAACCGTGGCGCCGTCTTTGGTGCGGTCTACACGATGGCTCCACCAGTCTGTCATCTGGTCGAATATGGCCCGTCGTGCCAGATCAGCGGAAACAGGAACGAAAATGCGGGCGTGATAGTCGGGTTGCACCGACGTATCGGACTGGGAAAGGGTGTGCGACATGGTGCTCTCGAAGCTTGATGTGATACCTATTGGTTTCGCTTGATATGATACAAAAAGGTATCATGTCAACGCAAAGATTGAAGCGACATAGATTTGGCAGAACCGGAGAGGGGGGGAAGAAGTGGCGGGCCCGCAATCGCAGCCGTGGGGTTATCTCATTCCCGAGGACCTGTATGTACAGGTGGGCGCCAGGTAACCAGGCCAGGGCCAGGACAGAGCCAGCTCCCTCGGAATTATTTAAGGCCACCGGAATGCAACCGTAACACGTGAAGGGCAGAACCCGCCGTTGTTCTAGGTAAGCGGTGGCGCAGGGTTCGGCAAGAGCATGTCAGGATTTCTTTTCATCCATCCTTTGGAAGGCTTGATTTTTGTTCATGAATTGTTCACGTTGAGCCTATGTCAGATCTATTGCAACCCGGACAGCTTCTTGCACGCGGCGTATGCCGCCATCTGCGTGGTCACGGCTTTGTTTCTATTGAGGAATTTGTGCCTGACCGTGGATTGCGTGTCGACGTTATGGCGTTGGGCGCCAAAGGGGAACTGTGGGTCATCGAATGCAAGTCGAGCCGTGCCGATTTTCAAAGCGACTCAAAGTGGCAAGGTTACCTGGAGTGGTGTGACCGGTACTTCTGGGCCGTTGATACCGACTTTCCAACCGAACTTTTGCCGGCCGAGACGGGATTGATCATGGCGGATGCCTATGACGCGGAAATCATTCGCATGGGGCCGGAAGACAAATTGGCACCGGCGCGGCGCAAAAAGATGATCCAGAAGTTTGCAACAGACGCGGCGCGGCGCCTGCACAGGTTTCGGGATCCAAAGCTGATGGCGTTGCCCGAAGAGGATTAAACCGAAATTTTGCGGGGCCGATACAAGAACGCCCCCTGACTGGTTTTCTGCAAGTCGATTGTCCGCCTTAAACGTTACGGGCGCCTGCAACCGCTGCCAGAATTTCTTCGGCGATCTCTTCTGCTTCCTCGGGTGAAAAATCCATTGGAATTTCAATTCCGTCGGCTTCGATAAACAAGCGCACGAATCCCTTGTCGGTTGGCCCGATTTGCAGGTTGGCTTCGATCTCGCGTTCTGTGTTGATACCCATGGTGGTACTCCTCGTGTTGAGAAATCCGGTAACGTGAAACGCTGTCATTGGCAAGCACACCGCGTTTTGCACAACTGGGTCGACGGCGGACAAATAATCCGAAAAAAATCCGAAATAGATGCTTGCATTCATCTTCTGTGGGGGCTAAATCGCCTCTCAGTGCCGCCTTAGCTCAGTAGGTTAGAGCGCCTGATTGTGGATCAGGAGGTCCCCCGTTCGAGCCGGGGAGGTGGTACCACTTCACTCCATTCTTGTTTGATCGCGAAACCGCCCTTCGGCGGGATCACACAGTGTGGCGTGACTTTATCTTTAGATATCAGTCGATTTGCAGGGATTGCTTAAGCGCGCCGGTCACCTGGTCATAGATCAGGATGCGCTGGTCATCTGTCACAACAGCCCACCAACCCTGGCCGATTGTGATGGCGGTTGCACTGACACCATCGGGCAGGGTGATCTGTTCCGGCATTGTCGGACCATTGTCATTCAGGCGGATGACAATTAGGGCAACAACCACTACAAGCCCCACCATCATGATGCCTGTCAGTCCTGTGACGAGCAGGCGCAAAAACCGTAGATTGGCCGGTTCCACCGGTTCAGGAGTCTCTTCCATGGCCACAACCCTTGTGTCGTTCCAGATCAACGCTGATCCACCTGCGCGCCTTGATAAGGCGCTTTCGCGGGATGTGCCAGAAGAAGCCACGCTTTCACGCACGCGTCTGGCCAAGTTGATGGCGGATGGCTGTATTACGGTGAATGGCACCGTGGCCGAGAACCCCAAGGCAAAAGTTGCAGAGGGCGCGATGATCGAGATCACGGTGCCGGTTGCGGACGAATCCCATATCGGCCCCGAAGATATCCCGCTGGAGGTGGTTTATGAGGATGACGACCTGATCGTCATCAACAAACCCGCGGGCATGGTGGTGCATCCGGCCCCCGGAACGCCCAATGGCACGCTGGTTAATGCGCTTCTGCATCATTGCGGCGACAGCCTGTCTGGTGTGGGCGGGGTCCAGCGTCCGGGGATCGTGCACCGGATCGACAAGGAAACCTCGGGCCTGTTGGTGGTCGCCAAATCCGACAAGGCGCATCAGGGGCTGGCCGCACAGTTCGAAAAGCATACCGTCGAGCGGTATTATCAGGCGGTGGTTTACGGCGTGCCGGACGCCAACGATCCGCGTTTGCGGGGTGTGAAGGGCGTGAATTTTGAGTCCGGTAACATCATGCGTATCACCACGCATCTCGCCCGCCACAAGACGGATCGCCAGAAACAGGCAGTGTTGTTTCAGGGCGGGCGCCATGCGGTCACGCGTTCACGGATTGTCGAGGCTTTTGGCACACCACCTGTGGCGTCATTGATTGAATGCTGGCTGGAAACCGGCCGCACCCACCAGATCCGCGTGCACATGGCCCATGCCGGTCATGGGCTGGTCGGTGATCCTGTCTATGGCGGTCGTCGCAAGCTCGCCGAAAAGGCCATAGGTTTGGCCGGTATCGAGGCGGTCAAAGCCTTTCCCCGTCAGGCGCTGCACGCTGCCGTTCTGGGCTTTGAGCATCCAGTAACAGGCGAAAGCGTACGGTTCGAGGCGAAGCTGCCCGACGATATGCAGGCACTGATTGGGGCATTGGGTCAGGGCAAGGATGTGTAACCTTTGCAAGGGTTTTGACGCTCGAAGGCTCGCATTTGCCAGTACTCTCGTCGTTCTGGGCGCGATGCTGTCATCATGTACAGAGCCTGTTTCCGATCACGCAGAGGACAGCCCTGCCGACCGCATTGCGATTGGTATGAACGAAACGCAGATTATTAAAATCCTTGGCACACCCGATAGATCAACTTGGCCAGCAGACATTGCTTCTCTTAATGATGGGTGTGACAGTTACGCCTATTTGCATGAAAACCAAAAGTTTTTTCTGCACGTTTATTACAATTTAGGCGAGGTCGCCAAGATCACAGACGCGAACCCGCTGGTGTGCGCCATCCTTTAAGAAACGCAATAGTTGTCGGACTAAGCACTGCGCTTTTGAGGGCGTTCGTCCGCTTGGGCAGCCCCTGACCCTTGGTGGGGGTGAAGACCCCTCCCGTGGGGAGGGGCGGGGGCCGGCTGTATCAGGGATAGCGGGGGAGGGGAGCGTTAGTCTCCCAATGCAAATGTCGCGCCAAAGGCAAACAAGGCGCCGCTGTTGCCGTTGAAATCCGGCGCGGGCACGATCTGCATGAATGCGTTGCGATAGTTCACTTGCAGGGCGGGTAGGACGGCAAGGTTGGACCCGCCCAGCGTAACGTCAAAATGGCGTGCGTTGTCGCCATAATCCACAAAGCTCGCGACCGCACCCAGCGATACTTTGGCGCTGACATCCCAGAATTTTCCGACCGAGAACATGGGCGACACTTCTTCGTAACTGTTGAGAAGCGCGCCAACGCTGTAATCCAATGTGCCAAAACGGTCTTCCCAGGTGAAGATCAGGCCGGGATTGAATTCGTTCCAGCTGGTCTGGCCGGGATTGGGGGGCGTCAGGTTGTAATGATATGACGCCAGCGGCACATAAAGACGATCCGGGCGCAGGCCCTCTGCCGTGGCGGCGGTGGCTGACAGCATCCCCAAAAGGATCGCAGTTGCGGTTTTCATGGTGTTCTCCTGCCCGAAGAATAATTTTGACGTTTGTTTTTATGACAATGACCCTGACAGAGTTTCGAGGCACTGTTGAGGTGCGAATATGGCAAAACCGGTCTTTTCTGCGGGTCGTTGCCCCACTGTAACAATCAACGCCGGCTTATTCATCGCCAAGAGACATTCTTGGGCCGCTAAAGTGTGATCCGGTAAAATGTCAAATAGGGCAGCAGTTCTGGCAGAAGTTTTGCCGTGGCGCAGCCGTCATAGCCGCTGATTTCTTCGAAGCCGAGTTTTGCATAAAGACCGCGCATTTCGACATTTGCGCTGACCGTATCGACATAGAGTTCGGTCAAACCCATCTCGCGCGCGGCGTCGATCCGCAGTTGCACCAGCGCGCGCCCAAGGCCGGTGCCCCGCATTGAAGGCTTCACAAAAAGGCGTTTCAATTCGCCACGTGTCTGATCCATAACTTTGAGCGAGCCACAGCCGACAAAAGTGCCGTCTTCGGTGCTGGCTATATAAAGCCTGCCTTTGGGGGGCATAAAGCTGTCAATCTCTTGCCAGAACTCTTCAATTGCGTCGCCATCGCCGCTTGGATCTTTGCCGCCCATGTCAACAATACGCTGGATCATCAGGTCATAGTATTCGCCAAGCAGAGCATTCATGCGGTCTTTGTCAGGTGGTTCGTGGCAAAGCGTTATAGTGGGGGACATTGTCTGTTCCATCATGTGACCTGTTTCGCCACCAGCCTAGCAGATTGAAGGGACATGAGCGGTGAAAACGAAGGCAATTGCTTATATTTGTTCGGCTGTAATGCACAGCACATGCGCGTGATCGCGCTGTTACATGGCTGGAAATTCCACGCGGCAATATTCATACTAATTTAAAGAAATCGTGCGAGGGGTTCTTGAAACCCTGTTAGCGCCAACCTATCTGAATGTTAATCCTGATAACATTATAAGGGGGGACATGATATGAGTAACTATGCAAATTTGCCGGCCCCAACACCGGAAGGCGGACTGAACCGCTATATGCAGGAAATCCGTAAGTTCCCGTTGTTGGAACCGGAAGAGGAATACATGCTGGCCAAAGCCTGGGTCGAGAAAGAAGACACGGCTGCTGCGCATAAGATGGTTACCTCCCACCTGCGGCTCGCTGCGAAAATCGCCATGGGTTATCGTGGCTACGGCTTGCCGCAGGCTGAGGTCATCTCTGAAGCCAACGTCGGTCTGATGCAGGCGGTCAAACGGTTTGATCCCGAAAAGGGGTTCCGTCTCGCGACCTATGCCATGTGGTGGATCCGTGCCTCGATTCAGGAATATGTCCTGCGGTCGTGGTCGATGGTCAAGCTGGGCACAACGTCGGCACAGAAAAAGCTGTTCTTTAACCTTCGCAAGGCCAAGGCCCGTATTGGTGCGCTGGAAGATGGTGATCTGCGTCCCGAGAACGTCAAACGGATCGCAACCGATCTGGGCGTGACAGAAACCGAGGTCATCTCGATGAACCGTCGCCTGAGTGGCGGGGATGCGTCGCTGAATGCGCAGGTCGGCTCTGAAGGTGAAGGCACCATGGAGTGGCAGGACTGGCTGGAAGATGAAGATGCCAATCAGGCTGCGGACTATGAAGCCAAGGACGAGTTGGAAGCGCGTCGCGAACTGTTGGCCGAGGCGATGGATGTTTTGAACGATCGCGAGAAAGACATCCTTGTCCAGCGCCGTCTGTCTGAAAAGGCCGTGACGCTCGAAGATCTCAGCTCGCAATACAGCGTGAGCCGCGAACGCATCCGTCAGATCGAGGTGCGTGCCTTTGAAAAGCTGCAAAAACGCATGCGCGCGTTGGCTGCCGAAAAGGGCATGTTGGCCTCTGCCTGATCCGCATGACCGGAACGAAAAAGCCCCGCCTTTCCCGAAAGGTGGGGCTTTTTGTTTGGCGTGAGCAGACTTTTGTCTACTGCAACCGGTCCCGCAGAACGCGCACCAGATTTTCACCCATGACTTTGCGGATTTGAGCTTCTGAGAGGCCGGCATCCATCAATGCCTGCGTCAGCGCAGAGAGTTCCGACGTGTCAAAAGAGGTGCCCACCGACCCGTCAAAGTCTGACCCCAGGGACACGTGGTTTTCACCGACAACATCGATGGCGACCTTGATCGTTTTGGCGACACCTGCGGGGCTGTCATCACAGGTTACATCCGCCCAATAGCCGATGCCGATAACGCCTCCGGTGTTGGCGATGGCTTGCATCAGGTCATCTTCGAAATTCCGTTTCACCTGACAGTTCGAATAGATCCCCGTGTGGCTCACGATGAGGGGCATATCTGTCATCGCCAGAACATCACGTGCCACTTGCGGGCTTGAGTGGGCCAGATCAAGAACAAGATCACGCTCGGAAATGGCCTGAACAACGGACCGTCCAAAATCGGTCAAACCCTTGTTCCCGATGCCGTGCAAAGACCCGCCCAGATCGTTGTCAAAAAAGTGCTGCAGACCAATCACGCGATACCCTGCATCCTGAAGCCCCTGAAGGTTGTCCAGATTACCCTCCAGCGGGTGGGCGCCTTCGATGCCCAGCATGCCCCCGACAACCGTTTTTCCGGCGGCGCGATCTGCCAGAACACTTTCCAGTTCGGCGCGGGTGCGGATGATGCGCAGACGACCGTCAGCGTTTTCCTCGGCCTCGTGAAGGCGCGCGGCCTGATAGCGGGCGCGCTCGTAAAGCGAGCTCCACGTGTCGACCGGCCAAAGCTGTCCCATCGCCAGCAGGGTGATGTTATCCATCGCTTCGGAACTGTTTTCTTCATAATTCTGGCCAGCGGGTGATTTGGTTACGGCGGTAAACACCTGCAGGGCGACGTTGCCCTCGATCAGGCGGGGCAGGTCGACCTGACCGCGATCAGCCCGATCCAGCGGGTCGCGCTTCCACAAAAGCGTATCCGCATGCCAGTCCCCGACAAGCATATCAGCATGCAGTGCGGCCGCTTCGGGCGAGACGTCATAGGGGGCGTGCTCGGCCACCGTATTGCGCCCCTTTTCCAGATACCCAGGGGCAAAGATCAGGAACCCGACGATTGCAATGATCACAAGCAAGAGCAGCCGCCCCAGCCATTTTCCGAGTGTACGCATATGTCTCCCTCGCGTTTTTCCCAAAGAGTACCGAGGCAGGGCCTTTTGACAAAGCCTTACGTCGCGACCCCTTGCAAGCGCGCCAGCATCGTTTCAATCTGTGTGCCTTGCTGGATGGAGTGTAACATGGCTGGCGGATGGGCGCGCGATGGCGCGGTAAGTGAACAGATCGAAGCCACGATCAACGATGAACTGGCGCGGCTAAAGGCGCAGAAAGCCCCTGTCGGGGAGAGCCTGAAATACTGCGCCGAGTGTGAAGAGGAAATCCCCGAGGCCCGACGCAAGGCCGTTCCTGGGGTGAAGCTGTGCATCGACTGCATGCAGGACAAAGACGCGGCCTTCAAAGCGCGCGGGGGCATCAACCGGCGCGGATCAAAAGACAGCCAGTTGAAATGAATTTGGCTACGCATCGCAAAGTTGCGCAGGCCAATCCGGATGTCGAAACTAAAAATCTCTTGTTTTTCGGACCTTTCCGGCTGGTTTCTGCCGTTTTTTATAATTCGCCCTTGCAGCTTCGCGAAACCAAGCCCATATGAGGCGGGCTAAAGTTATTCTATTTCGTCCAACTGTCTCCCGATCTTCGGCGTTCAGTCTTTCGATTCAGACCGACCACGCCGGGCTGACGCACTTCCGCGGGCAGCAAATTCTAGGAGAGACAACATGGCCAATGGCACAGTAAAATGGTTCAACGCAACTAAAGGCTTCGGCTTCATCGCACCAGAAGGTGGAAGCAAAGATGTATTCGTACACATCTCTGCAGTTGAGCGTTCGGGCCTGACAGGTCTGGCTGACAACCAAGCGGTTACTTTCGACATCGAGCCCGGCCGTGACGGTCGCGAGTCGGCTGTTAACATCGCTCTGGCATAAGCCTTTCGAAGTCAAAAATCAGAAACGCGGCCCCGTTTGAGGGCCGCGTTTTTCGTTTCAGCGGTTAAAAAGTGAGCCCGAGGCTCACTCTTCCATCGCTTCCAGTTCGTCGATCATGTCTGAAATCATCGACAGACCCTTGTCCCAGAATTTGGGGTCAGAGGCGTCAAGGCCAAACGGCGCCAACAGTTCTTTGTGGTGCTTTGATCCGCCCGCTTTCAACATGTCGAAATACTTGTCCTCAAATCCTTCGTCGCCTTCGGCGTAAACCGCATAGAGCGCGTTCACGAGGCCGTCGCCAAACGCATAGGCGTAGACATAGAAGGGCGAGTGCACGAAGTGGGGGATATAGGCCCAGAACGTTTCGTAACCTTCCATAAAGTCAAACGCTTCACCAAGGCTTTGCGCCTGCACCGACATCCACAGAGTGTTGATATCATCGGGTGTAAGCTCGCCTTCACGACGTGCCGCGTGCAACTTGCATTCAAAGTCATAGAACGCGATCTGGCGCACAACCGTATTGATCATGTCTTCGACTTTGCCCGCCAGCAGGATCTTGCGCTGTTCTTGGGTTTCGGCCGAGTCCAGCATCTTGCGGAAGGTGAGCATTTCACCAAACACCGACGCGGTTTCGGCAAGTGTGAGCGGGGTGGACGACAGCATCTCGCCCTGTTCTGCCGCAAGAACCTGATGCACCCCATGGCCAAGCTCATGCGCGAGGGTCATCACGTCGCGTGGTTTTCCAAGGTAGTTCAGCATCACGTAAGGATGCACGTTGGTCACGGTCGGGTGGGCAAAGGCACCGGGGGCTTTTCCGGGTTTCACCGCCGCATCGATCCAGCCTTTGTCAAAGAAAGGCTCGGCCAGTTCACCCATGCGGGGATCAAACGCCGTATAGGCATCCATCACCATTTTGCGGGCTGTGGGCCAATCAACGGTTTTGGTGTCTTCCATCGGCAGGGGCGCGTTGCGGTCCCAGACCTGCATCCGATCCAGACCCAGCCATTTGCGCTTCAACTCGTAATAGCGGTGGCTCAGCTTGGGATAGGCCGCGACAACGGCGTCACGCAGGGCTTCGACCACTTCGGGTTCGACATCATTGGACAGGTGGCGACCGGTCTGCGCGGTGGGCATATTGCGCCAGCGATCCACAATTTCTTTTTCTTTCGCGGCCGTGTTGTGAACGCGGCTGAAGATCTTGATGTTTTCCTGAAAAACACGGGCCAGCTCGCGAGAGGCCATTTCGCGTTTGCTGCGATCCTGCTCTGTCAGGTAGTTGAGCGTTGCTTCGATATTGAGCTCCTGACCTTCGATGTTGAAGGTCAGGCCGGCAATGGTTTCATCAAACAGTCGTTCCCACGCGTCGCCAACAACACCCAAATCGTGCAGGAATTTCTCCAGCTCGTCCGAAAGCTGGTGCGGCTTCATTGCACGAATGCGGTCGAACACCGGCTTATAGCGGGCCAAGTCTGCGTTTTCTGCAAAAGCCGCGGCCAGTTGTTCATCATCCAGACGATTCAGTTCGAGCGTGAAGAACACCAGAGGTGTGGTAAAGTTTGTCAGGTCTTCCTGACAGTTCGACATGAATTGGGCGCGTTCGGCGTCCGTGGTCAGCTGATAGTACCGCAGCCCGGCATAGGACATGATGCGCCCTGAAACCTGACTGATCTTCTCGTTGCGCAGGACGCATTCCAGAAGGCCCGTCGCATCAAGGTCAGCCAGTTTGCCTTCATAGTCGGCTGCAAAGGCGGCGCATTCCTTTTCGAGGAACGCGAGGTCAGCTTCGAGTTCCGGAGCATCTTCGCCTGTGTACAGGTCGCTCAGGTCCCACTCGGGCAGATCGCCAAGATTGTCTGTGCCGTGGCTTGAATTGACGTCTCGAACGGGAAAGGGCAGGTCGCGCATTTAGGGCCTCTGAGTTGTCTGATTGCTTGAGAGACAGATAGGCAGAGGGGGGGGCGGGGTGCAAGAGGTGGCTCTGTGAAAACACGGGCTCTCCATGACTTGGGGGGGCTATTTGGCAAAGTAACAATGCCACGTTGTGCCCGAGGGTTGGGCTTTCCCCCAAATTCGCGATGCTCTAATCAAGGACAACAGTTCTGCGAGGAGATCGAAATGAAGTTTTTGCGTTATGGTGACATTGGTTCCGAGAAGCCCGGGGTTCTGGATGCCGACGGCGGCATTCGGGATCTGTCGGGTGTGGTAGATGACCTGTCTGGTGATGTTCTTGGGGCGTTGCCGGATGTTGATCCCACGACGCTGCCATTGGTCGAAGGATCCCCGCGGATCGGGGCGCCGGTCGGGCATGTCGGCAAATTTCTGTGCATTGGTTTGAACTATTCGGATCATGCGGCCGAAGCGGGCATGGATCTGCCCAAAGAGCCCATTCTGTTCATGAAAGCAACCAGCGCCATTGTTGGACCCAATGATCCTGTTTACCTGCCGCGCGGATCGCAAAAAGGTGATTGGGAGGTCGAGCTGGGCGTTGTGATCGGCAAGACCGCCAAATACGTGAGCGAAGCCGAGGCGCTGGATCATGTTGCGGGGTATTGCATCGCCAATGACGTGTCTGAACGGGCCTTTCAGACCGAACGGGGCGGGCAATGGACCAAAGGCAAAAGCTGTGACGGGTTCGGACCGATCGGGCCATGGCTGGTCACGCCCGATGAGGTGAAGGACCCCCAGAACCTTGACCTGTCGCTAAACCTGAACGGCGCACGCATGCAAACCGGTAACACGCAGTCGATGGTGTTCTCAGTGGCCCATATCATCGCTTATCTGTCGCAGATGATGACACTGCATCCCGGGGATGTGATCGCCACAGGCACGCCGCCCGGTGTTGGCATGGGGATGAAGCCGCCTGTTTATCTCAAGGCCGGCGATGTCATGGACCTCGAGATTGAAGGCTTGGGACACCAGCGCCAAGAAGTCTTTGCCGACTAAATCCAAAAGAAAAGCCCGAAATCCGGACGGAATTTCGGGCTTGTGACGTTTTGGTGTGTTGGTTTCAGGCCGAGGCGCGCTGTGCACCACCGTCGCCCAGATGCGCATCAAAGAAGGCAGCGGCGTTCGTGAAAACCCGATCACGGGTTTCGGGAACTTCCATCATGACTTCGTGTTCGCCATCTTTGACGATGTCCAAAGTGCCATTTGACCAGCCTTCCATCCGTTTGTGGATGCGGGCCGGGTCTACGATTTGCTCGCTGTCGCCCAAAAAGGTCAGGCAAGGCACATCAGGCGCAGGCATTTGCGACAGTTCCCGCATCTCGACCAGCGCTTCATGAAGCCAGTGCATTGACGGGCCTCCCAAAGCCAGATCCGGATAAGAGGTCACCTGATCCTGCATATAGCGGAACATCTCATTGTCGCGTGTCAGGGTATTGCCGTCAAACGGCTCTGCCAGAACATAGGTTTTGGATTTTGTTCCGGGGGCGAGCTTGTGTCCGATGCCCGTTTTCTTGCTGCCCCACGACATGGCCCATGCAGCGGGACGCATCAGGGACGACATCAAAATGCCCCACATAGGCGCGCTAAAGACGGCGGCGTTGACCGGCAGGCCGGACATCACGGCGCGCAGCCCGATGCATCCCCCCATCGAATGGCCGATCACGAAATAGGGCTTTGGCAGCTCAAGTTTCTCGGCCGCTTCAAGGACGGCGGCAATGTCTTTTTGATAGTCGGAAAATTCTTCGACATAGCCCGCAGCGCGATCATCGATCAGCCGATCCGCAAGCCCTTGTCCACGCCAGTCAATTGCCAGCATTGCATACCCGCGTTCGCCGAATTCACCGGCGGCGCGACCATATTTTTCGATGTATTCCGTGCGGCCGGGGAACATAAGAACTGTTCCCTTTTCATTGGCCGCACGCCAATGGGCCATACGGATTCGCACCCCGTCCGATGTCGTGAGCCAATGGGCGACTCCGGTGTCCGGTCCGTCAGCCACATCAGAATGAAACGGGGCAGGGTGCATTTCCATTAAGACAGAACTCCGCCCAGCTTCATGGCTTGGCCCATGTCGCCATCCACGGCCAGCTTGCCAGACATGAAGGCGGCTGTCGGGTTGGTTTCCCCTTCAAGGATCGACTGAAAGGTTTCTGCGTCTGCTGTCATGGTGACATCTGTTTCGTCGTCGCTTGCGCGGACACCTTCGGCGTCGATGACGATTGCGCCTTCACCTTCGATGACGAATTTGGCCGAGCCATCAAAGCTGTCGCCGCCAAGTTTTTCTGTCAGCGCAGTCACGGCTGCGTTTACGATATCGCTCATTAGTGAGTTCCTCCAGTTCAGGCGCATCTGGTAATTTGAAATGCGCGCGCTAATATCATTGTTGTTATGGGCATCTTGAATAGTTTTCTCAAACCTATCGTTGCGGCAGGCATCGTGGCAACCGCATATTTGCAACCGTTAGTTGCGAATGCTGCAGATATTGATGCTCTTATGCTTCAACTCAAGGACGCGGACCCTGCTGACGCGGCGCGGATCGCCGATGAAATTCAGCTTGAATGGAATAAATCCGGGTCGGCCAGTGCGGACTTTTTGCTAAAAAGAGGCCGAGAAGCACTGGAACGCGGAGAAGTCAGCGAAGCGATCGAACATCTTACGGCTTTGGTGGACCACGCGCCTGACTTTAGCGAAGGTTGGGTTATTCGGGCAGGGGCCTATTTCCACGCCGGGCTGCTTGGGCCCGCGATTCATGACCTCGAACAGGCCCTGCGCCTCAATCCGCAACACTTTGAAGCCATGATCGGTCTGGCCACTCTGTTTGAGATGATTGATCGCCCAAAAGACGCATATGAAGCCTACCGACAGGTCAAGGCTATACATCCCGCCCACCCCGACGTAACAGAGGCTTTGAAGCGACTCGAGCCTCAAGCGATCGGGCAAGAACTCTAAGCAACGGACGACTGACATGTCCTTACCGGGGCGGATTACGGCGGTCCTTGGGCCGACCAATACGGGGAAGACCCACTATGCGATTGAACGCATGCTGGGCTATCGCACTGGAATCATTGGATTGCCACTGCGCTTGCTGGCGCGTGAAGTGTATGACCGTATCGTCGCGGTACGTGGCCCGTCTGTTGTCGCGCTTGTCACCGGGGAAGAGCGTATCGTGCCCCCCCGAACACAGTATTGGGTCTGCACGGTCGAAGCGATGCCGGAGGGCATGGGCTGTGATTTTCTGGCAATCGATGAAATCCAGCTTTGTGCCGATCCCGAGCGGGGGCATGTCTTTACGGACCGGTTGCTCAGGGCGCGGGGCACACATGAAACGCTGTTTCTTGGCAGTGACACGATGCGCAGCACGATTTCGGCGTTGGTGCCCGAAGCAGGCTTCATGCGCCGCGAACGCATGTCGACCCTGTCCTATTCCGGAAGCCGCAAGATAAGCCGGATGCAGCCACGCTCGGCGCTGGTCGGGTTTTCGGTTGATAACGTCTATGCCATCGCAGAGCTGTTGCGCCGTCAAAAGGGCGGCGCGGCCGTTGTGATGGGCGCGCTCAGCCCGCGCACGCGAAATGCGCAGGTCGAGCTCTATCAGAACGGGGATGTCGATTATCTGGTGGCCACAGATGCCATCGGCATGGGGCTGAACCTTGATATCGACCACGTAGCGTTTTCCTCGACCGTCAAATTTGACGGGCGCCGGATGCGGGCCCTTGCCCCTAATGAGCTGGCCCAGATAGCGGGCAGGGCGGGACGCGGCATGAGCCACGGCACTTTCGGGGTCACTGGCGAAGCCCGTCCTTTGGCCGATGAGGTGGCAGAAGCCATCATGGAGCATCGCTTTACGCCGATCCGCAAATTGAACTGGCGCAACGCGCGGCTGGAATTCGGCACGCTGGACGCGTTGATCCGGTCTTTGGAAGTTCCGCCAAAGGATGAGCTGTTGGTCAAGGCACGCGAAGCCGATGATCTGATGGCACTGAAAACCATGCAGCAATCGGCAGAGGCGCGGGCGCGTGCCAGCGATGCCCAATCTGTCCGTTTGCTGTGGGATGTCTGCCGCATTCCAGATTTTCGGGGAATCAGCCACGCCGAGCATGCCAGCCTCATTGAAGGCATTTTTGGCTATCTGCATGAAAAAGGGCAGGTGCCGGATGATTGGATGGCCAGACAGGTCAAAAGGATCGACCGGATCGCGGGTGATATTGACACATTGTCCAAACGACTGGCTTATATTCGCACGTGGACATATGTCGCGCAGCGAAACGGCTGGGTAAATGACGAAAACCATTGGCGTGGAGAGACCCGCGCTGTAGAAGATCGCTTGTCAGATGCGTTACATGCAAAGCTGACAGAGAAATTTGTGGACCGGCGCACGTCCGTATTGTTGCGCCGGCTCAAACAGAAGGAGGCCCTTTTGGCCGAAGTGAATGAAAATGGTGAGGTGACCGTCGAAGGTGAATTCGTCGGTCGGCTCGAGGGGTTCCGTTTTATTGCGGACAAAGCGGCAACCGGACAGGAAGCCAAAACACTTAAGCAAGCCAGCCTTCAGGCATTGGCACCGCAATTCCATCTGCGGGCGGACCGGTTCTATAATGCGCCGGATACCGAGATCGACTTTACCGAGCAAGGCGGCCTGATGTGGGGCGAATTTGCGGTTGGTAAATTGGTTGCTGGCGCTGATGCGCTCAAGCCGAGTGTCGAAGTGTTTGTGGATGACGAAGCCGGTGCCGAAGTCACGCAAAAGGTACAACGCCGTTTGCAACACTTTATCGACCGCAAGGTCGCCGCGCTGTTTGAACCACTGTTGAACCTCGACCGCGATGAAGAACTGAACGGGCTGGCCCGCGGTTTTGCGTTCCGGATGGTCGAGAACATGGGCGTCTTGCCGCGCGGAGACGTGGCGCAAGAAGTCAAGGATCTGGATCAGGACGCACGTGGTGCCCTGCGAAAGCATGGCATTCGCTTTGGTCAGTTCACGATCTTCATGCCTTTGCTGCTGAAGCCCGCACCAACGCGTTTGCGTCTTGTGCTATGGTCCTTGGCAAACGGCCTTCAGGAATTCCCCGAAGCGCCGCCTCCCGGATTGGTGACCGTGCCTGCAGGGCAATCCCTGCCACAAGGGTATCACGCCATGTCCGGCTATCGGGCGGCGGGCGAACGGGCAATCCGGATCGATATGCTGGAACGTCTGGCGGATATGCTGCGCGTCGAAGACAGCCGCGGAGGCTTTGAAGCCAAGGCCGATATGCTGTCGATCACGGGCATGACGCTGGAACAGTTTGCTGATCTGATGCAGGGGTTGGGCTACAAGGCCGAAAAAGGCGAACGCGCCAAGGTAAAACAGGCCGCTGTTGCACCTGTTGCCGACGCGGACGCAGCCGAAGCCAGCGAAGATGCGGCTGCTGTTGCTGATGATGCGGCGGAAAAAACCGTTGAAGCAGAAGCGGTTGAACTCCCCGCTGCGGAACCCGAGGCCGAGGCTGCACCCGAGATTGAAGTGTTTTACACCTTCACCTGGGCCGGCAATCGCCAAGGAAATCGTGGCCCACGCCGCGAACGCGGAGGCCAGCCGCAGGGCGGCGGTCGTCGCGATCAGGGTGACAAGCCACGCGGCAAAGGCGGCAAGCCAAAGGGCAAAGGCCCGCGTCGTGACGCAGGACCCAAGCAGTTCCAGGCACGTCCACCGAAAAAAGAAAAAGCCATTGATCCCGACAACCCGTTTGCCGCTGCGCTTATGGGCCTGAAGGACAAAGGCTAGGTTTTATCTCCGGGCTGGCTGTGCTGGCCCGGAAGCACCCGGGTGTCTTTTTGAGCGAAGCTTCTCCCAAACAACGCCTTGATAAATGGTTGTGGCACGCGCGGTTCTTCAAGACCCGCACGCTGGCCGCCAAGGTGGTGAGTGGGGGGCATGTCCGTGTCAATTCGGGCAAGGTCGCCAAAGCCAGCCATGGGGTTGTTGTGGGCGACGTGCTCACCTTTCCTCAAGCCCGGGATATTCGGGTGATCCGGGTTGAAGGCTTCGCAGATCACCGTGGACCCGCCACGATCGCGCAAACGCTGTACGCCGATTTGAGCGAAGTCAAAGACAAAGTTCCCTACTCTCCGAGATATGAGGGAAAGGGGCGTCCAACTAAGCGAGATCGACGTAAACTCGATCTTAAACGCGGCGTCGAACTTGATTGATCTGGCCTACTGGATTAGGTCAATTGCTGAAAAAGTGTAAATGAGACTCGTCTAATGACCTATGTCGTTACTGATAACTGCATCGCCTGCAAATATACCGACTGCGTGGAAGTGTGCCCCGTAGACTGTTTCTATGAGGGGGAAAACACCCTCGTGATCCATCCGGATGAATGCATCGACTGTGGTGTATGTGAACCGGAATGCCCCGCAGATGCCATCCGCCCCGATACAGAGCCGGATATGGAAAAATGGGTCGATTTCAATCGCAAATATTCGGAAATCTGGCCTGTGATTATCTCCAAGAAAGACCCCATGCCAGACGCCGAAGAGCGCGATGGCGAAGAGGGCAAGATGGAGAAATACTTCTCTGAAGCGCCCGGCGAAGGCGGTTAAGACTGATTCGCGCGTTGAAATCCGCAAAATCCATGCGGAAATCTGCGCAAAACGTTGCAAAACAACGGAAATTTGCCTGATTTGAGCGCCCCTGCTTTAAAGGGGGCGTTTTTTATGTTATACTGTTGTTACAGACGAAATAACTGCCTGCATGCCATCCGGGTCGCCACACCCGCGGTGGTTTTTTTCGCCACAGGACGACCCGCACCGGGAAACACCATTCCCGTGCGTGTGGTTTTGTCTCGAAATATATCGGGCTCTCGTAAGGAAAGACTGCATGAGCAAAGCCAAGAAGAACGAATTTCGCCCCAACGACTATGTTGTGTATCCGGCCCACGGGGTTGGACAGATCGTTTCGATCGAAGAGCAAGAAGTCGCAGGGATGGAACTCGAACTGTTCGTGATCTCGTTCGAAAAAGACAAGATGACACTGCGTGTTCCGACCAACAAAGCCACCGAGATTGGCATGCGCGGCCTCAGCTCGCCCGATGTTGTGAATCAGGCGATGACGACCCTCAAGGGCAAGGCCAAGGTCAAACGGGCGATGTGGTCACGTCGTGCGCAGGAATACGAACAAAAGATCAACTCGGGTGATTTGATCGCGATTGCCGAAGTGGTGCGCGACCTGCACCGCACCGACGACCAGCGCGAGCAAAGCTATTCCGAGCGTCAGCTGTATGAAGCCGCGCTCGAGCGTTTGACCCGCGAAGTGTCTGCCGTCTCTGGCGGTGATGATGCCGCTGCATCCAAGCAGGTCGGCGATGTTCTGTTGTCGCGGGCACCTGCCGCGGCTTAATCGCCCCTTTGCGACAAAGCTTTTTAAAGGACCGTGCCCGTCGGGCGCGGTCTTTTTTGTTTCAAGGGAAAGATGTCTCGCGACTCTGCGCGGCCAGAAAAACGCAGCGCAGGCTTAGAGGGTCAAGGCACACAGCACCACAACTTCGCCGATCTGCTGTGTTGCGCCCAGAACATCACCGGTTTGGCCTTCGATCTTGGCCTTTGCAATTTTCGCGCATGCCAAAGCGGCCACAAACGCCATCGCCACTAGAAACAAACCTGTCACCCCCAGAAGCCCCACCGCCACTCCAAAGGCGAGGGCGCTTGCAATCACGCTGGTTGTCATAGACGCACGGCCCTGAGCGTGGGACAGGCCGGACCTGCGTGCATGGGGCAGGGCGCTCATCAAGGCCGGCATGGTGGCGCGGGACACCACAGCGGCGACCATCAGAGGGAGCGCCCAAACCAGCGGTTGCGTGGCTGCGTCACCTTGCGACAGGATCATCACCACAGCCGCCCATCGCGTTGCCAATGACAGGCACAGGGCAATGACCCCGTAGCTGCCGATCTGGCTGTCTTTCATGATCGCAAGGCGGCGGTCGCGATCCCATCCGCCCCAGAACCCGTCGGCGCAATCGGCCAATCCGTCTTCGTGCATGGCGCCGGTGAGGATGACCGTTGTGGCCAGAAATGCCAGTGCCGCAAAAACAGGTGACAGCCCCAGCGCCAAAAGACCCCATGTCGGCAGGGCCGCCAGCCCCGAAATGACGATCCCCACCAAAGGATAGGCCCAGGCCGCCCGCGCCCCGCGTTCAAAGCGCGCGCGAACAGGCAGGCGTGTCAGCAGGGCTAGTGCCGTGGCAATGTCCCCAATACGCAGGGGCGATGTGTCGTCCTTTGTCATGTCTGCGTCTTTTTCCTGCCTTGTGAGCGCTGCCCGATCAGGTAAACAACGCAAAAGCCCAAGATTCAACAGGAGCACCGACCATGTCCGCCACTTTTTCGACCCTAGACGAGTTCCGTGCCTTGCTGGCCGATGCCCCTCAGGTGGATTCCAAAGCAATGGGAGAGGCCGAAGAGCGCAATGGTCAGCTGACCAAACCTCCCGGAGCTCTGGGCCGGTTAGAAGACATGGCGATCTGGTATGCGGGCTGGCGCGGCAATCCGCGCCCATCAATCGAGGCGCCTCAGGTGATCGTGTTTGCGGGCAACCACGGTGTCACCGCCCAAGGCGTGTCGGCGTTCCCTGCCGAAGTGACCGAACAGATGGTTCTGAACTTCCAGCACGGCGGTGCGGCGATCAATCAACTCTCCAAAGCCGCAGGGGCCAGCATGGATGCCATTGCCCTGTCGCTGGACACACCCACGGCCGATTTTACCCAAGCCCCAGCAATGGACGACGCGGACGTTGTCAGAGCTTTGAAAACGGGATGGGATGCCGTCAGTGCTGACGCGGATCTGCTTGTTGTTGGTGAAATGGGCATCGGCAATACGACCTCTGCTGCGGCGATTGCAAATGCGCTTTATGGCGGTGCGGCGGAAGACTGGGTCGGGCGTGGCACGGGCGTGGACGATGCCGGTTTGGTCAACAAGGCGCGTGTCGTGCGCGAAGGTGTTGAAAAACACGCCGTAGGCGACGGTCTGGACACGTTGCAGCGTCTTGGCGGGCGCGAGCTGGCCGCGATGGCTGGCGCTATTGCACGGGCGCGTAGCCTGCGTATTCCGGTCATTATGGACGGGTTTATCTGTACTTCTGCTGCGGCAACGCTGGAGGCGACACAAAAGGGTGCCTTGGACCACGTGATTGCCGGACATGTCAGCGCGGAAGCCGCGCATGGGGCGGTTCTGGCGCAGCTTGGAAAAGAACCGATCCTGTCGCTGAACATGCGTCTTGGCGAAGGTTCGGGCGGCGCGCTGGCGATCAATATCCTGAAATCGGCAGTGGCCTGTCATTCCGGCATGGCAACATTCGCCGAGGCGGGCGTTTCAGACGCCTAAAACAACAGGGGCGCCTTTGATCTGGCGCCCCCGTCTGTGATCTTGTTGCCTTAGGCGGCGTCCTGCGAGTCTCCGTCCAGCAAGGCCAGCAGAGACACTTCCAGTTCTTTTTCCAACTCTTTCGCCCGCGCGATGTATTCCTGATTTTCCGACGCAGGTATGTCCGGATTCCACAGATCTGCGAGCTCTCTCAGGGTATAACGGTCGTGTTGGAAAAAGGCCTGTTCGGCCTGGGCGGCTTCGTATTCGTTTAAGCCGCTGTTTTCGAGAACATAACGACCGGCCCGCAACGACGAGTCAAACATTTCCCGAACAATGTCATTCGCACCCGCACGATAGAGTTGGTATACATGGTTCCGGTCATGCGCACGCGCCACGATGTGCAGGTCGGGATGCCCCCGACGCGCATGTTCGACCAGCTTTGTTGTGGCTTTGGGATCGTCCAGTGCTGCCACCAGAACGCGCGCTTCTCCGAGACCGGCAGCATGAAGCAATTCGGGGCGGGTCGGGTCTCCGAAAAAGCCCTTCACGCCAAAGCGCCGCATCAGTTCGATGGTGCGCATGTCATGATCCAGAACAACGGTCTTGTACCCCACCGAGCGCACAAGCCGATTGACGATTTGTCCAAACCGGCCAATGCCCGCGATGATGATAGGACCTTTTTCATCTATCTTGTCATCGGCTTGCTGGCTGCTGTCTCCGTCACCGATGCGCCGCGACAGGACATCATAAACGATAAACAGCAACGGCGTGATCAGCATGGAAAGCGCCACGACCAGCATCAGATGCTCGGCAAGATCTGCCGGCAGGACATTTTGCTGAAGTGAGAAAGAGATCAGGACAAAGCCAAATTCACCGGCCTGCGCCAACCCCAGCGTGAACAGTGCCTGATCGCGTCCACGCAGCCCCGAAACACGCCCGAGAATGAAAAGAATGACAGCCTTTACAAGCATGATCCCAAGAGTCACGCCAAGGATCGGAATTGGGTCGGCAAAGAAGCCGACAAAGTCGATTTGCGCGCCGACCGTGATAAAGAACAGGCCCAGCAACAACCCTTTGAAGGGTTCGATGTCACTTTCCAGTTCGTGCCGGAATTCGCTGTTGGCCAGCAACACGCCCGCAAGGAAGGTTCCAAGCGCCGGAGACAGGCCGACAAGGTTCATCAGGAACGCAATCCCCACAACGATCAGAAGGGCAAATGCGGTATACATTTCCCGCAGGTGCGCCGCATGAATGAACCGAAAGATCGGACGTACGAGGTACATCCCCGCCAGCACGATCGCACCGACCACGGCAAGGGTAACCAACGTAACACCCCAACCGGGCAATCCCTCGACAAGAGACATAGATCCGTGTGCCGACGCATGGTCCGGTTTTGCGATCGAACCGTCAGTGGAAATTTCCATCACAACCGGCATCGCCAGCAACGGCAACAACGCCAGCATGGGGATCACGGCAATGTCTTGCGTCAACAGGACCGAAAAGGCCGAACGCCCACCGCCGGTTTTCATCAGGTTCTTTTCTGACAATGTTTGCAAGACGATAGCCGTCGAAGATAACGCAAAAATCATGCCGACAGCGATGGAAATATTGGTCGTATATCCCAGAGAAAGCATGCCAATCATGACCGCCGCACCAGTGAGTGCGATCTGGCTGCCCCCAAGGCCCAACAGCTTGTGCCGCATCGCCCAAAGTGCACGTGGATCAAGCTCGAGACCGATCAGGAACAGCATCATCACCACGCCAAACTCGGCATAGTGCAACAGGCTCTCCGGTTGGCTAATCAGGCCCAGAACAGGGCCGATGATCACACCGGCCAGCAAATATCCCAGCACGGACCCCATGCCCAGCCGAGAGGCGATTGGCACGGCGATCACCGCTGCCAAAAGAAAAATCGTCGCTTGAAACAGAACTCCGTCCATCTGTCTTCCTTTTTGTGTCGACGATCAGGTCGGCAGGGGGGCATCACGTTTGAGTTGATCCATGACGATTTGGCTTTGAACCCGGCTCACAGCAGGATGTGGCAATAAAACTTCGTGGATCAAGGTATTAAGCGCACTGAGGTCGTCACAATATATCCTCAGCAGGTAATCTGCATCTCCGGTAAGCGTCCAGGCGCTGATCACTTCGGGGCGGGTGCTGACAAGGGACAGAAACGCGCGCCCGTGTTCAGGGCCGTGAACCCCCAAAGTGATCTGAACAAAAGCTTGTACATTCAGGCCCAGCTTTCCGGGGTCAAGCCGCGCGGTATAGGATTGAATATACCCCTCCGACTCGAGACGCTGGCGCCGGCGGCCTGCCTGGCTGGGAGAGAGGTTCAGAATCTCTCCGAGTTCTTGCGCGGTTAAATGCGCGTTTTTTTGCAAAGCGTCGAGCAAACGCTTGTCCATTTCATCCAGCATAGAGAAAATTCCGCATGATTTGGTGAATTCATGCGTATCATACGCATTTTTTGTAACGATTGCACGCCACTTTGCGCAAAATCCGTACATCCAAAGACATATATTAAAGGCAAGCGAACAATTAACATATTCACAGTCCAAGGAGACGCGATATGGGTCCTTTCCCGCATGATGCCCCCAGAGCCGAAATTTCCGACTTTAACCCTGCCGGTACGGACGGATTTGAATTCGTTGAATTCGCACATCCCGAGCCTCAGGAACTGCGGGACCTGTTCGAAAAGATGGGGTTTGCCCATGTCGCCAATCACAAGACCAAAGCGGTCGAACTGTGGCAGCAGGGCGATGTCACCTACATTCTGAACAACGAGCCAAACAGCTTTGCCCTGAGGTTTGTGGAAGAGCACGGCCCCTGTGCCCCGTCGATGGGCTGGCGTGTGGTGGATGCGCAAAAGGCGTATGACTATGCCATCTCGAAAGGTGCCGAGGCCTATGATGCAGAGGATAAAACTCTGGATTGGCCCGCGATCAAGGGCATCGGCGGATCGCTGTTGTATTTCACGGATCAGTATTTTGACACGTCGCCCTATAACGATGAATTCGATTGGGTGATCACATCCAAGCCCAAAGGGGACGGGTTTTACTATCTGGATCACCTGACGCACAACGTTTTCAAAGGAAACATGGACAAGTGGTTCAAGTTTTACGGCGATCTGTTCAACTTCCGCGAAATCCGCTTCTTCGACATCGAAGGCAAGTTCACCGGCCTTCTGAGCCGTGCGTTGACATCGCCTTGTGGCAAGATCCGCATTCCGATCAACGAGGACCGCGGCGAAACCGGCCAGATTGTGGCCTATCTGAAAAAGTACAATGGCGAAGGCATTCAGCACATCGCGGTGGGCTCTGACGATATCTATGCCTCAACAGATAAAATTGCGGACAAAGGGCTCAAGTTCATGCCCGGTCCGAATGAAGCCTATTATGACTTGTCCTATGCACGTGTCGTTGATCATGACGAACCCAAAGATCGCATGATGAAACATGGTATCTTGATCGACGGCGAAGGTGTTGTGGATGGCGGCGAAACCAAAATCCTGCTGCAAATCTTCTCGAAAACAGTGATTGGCCCCATCTTCTTTGAGTTTATCCAGCGTAAAGGCGATGACGGGTTCGGCGAAGGTAACTTCAAGGCGCTGTTCGAATCCATTGAGCGTGAGCAGATCGAAAACGGAGAGTTGAGCGCCGCCGAATAAGGCGCACAAACCTACAGGGGAGGAGGCGCTGTCTGGCAGAAGACCGGGCGGCGCCCATCTGTTTTTGGGGCATTTCCCGTTAGTCGGGAACATACAATCCGGGCACCAAAGCCTCGGCCAGTTCCTTGAGGTCTTCAGCCTTGGCGCCGGGGGGCTGGGCAGGTCCGTAATAGACATCATACTTGCCACCCAGCTTTGCAAAAAGCTCGGACGCATAGCGCAAAGACCCGACTTTGGCTGCAAGGTCTTCGTTTCCACCACTGAAAAAACGGGCGAGCTTGCGTGTGCGGAAATAATGCCGCGAATTTCGCATGTCGGCTGATGCTGGCACGACAGGCGCGCCGCTGGCTTGGGATGTGCGGGTTGTGCCTTGTCGCCAAGGGGGTTCCACCAGCAATCCGTTTTCCATGTGTGGTACCCGACCAGAGCCAAAAATCAAAACCGCGCCACCTTCGGCCAGATGCGCCAAAATTCCCAACTGGGTGGCTCGTGCGCTAAGGGCGCGGTGATGTTTGTCCAGATCAACGGCGATGATTGCATCTGCCCCAAGGAACCTTTCAGCTTCGCGATTGGCAACAACCTTGAGATCCGGGCGATGTTGCAGCAACGGACCGGCATGGGCGATGAAATCAAAGGTGCCGATGGGGTGGGTCGCGGCAATAATCACGGGCCCCGTAGCAGGAATATTGTCGATTCCGTGCGCCGTGATCTGGGTGCCGCCATTTTGCGCCAGCAAGGTCTTGACCAGATCGCCACCCTTTTTGCTGTTGAGTTTAACCAGCATGGCCTCGGTCTCGCGCAAGGCAAAAAAGGACTGGTCCGTGAACACGCGGTTCAGCGTGTCAAATCCGTACATGGCATATTTGATGAGTTTGAGCTTGAGATGTGCGGAGTCATCAAGGCTGAGACGTGCGCGAAGTATCTCGTCCATCTCGCTGTTTTTATTCTTCTTTGCCAATCGGCGACACCTCAATTACGGGCAATCCCCAACCCCTATCACAGGTTGGTTCGTTCACGCAGATAAAAATATGTGGTGGTTTTGTACATTATCATTGATCGCAAAAGACGCCTGCCGGATCATGTCGCCCACGGGAGAGCGCCATGACACGAAAACCGAATGTCGTCCTGATACTGGCCGATGACCTTGGATTTGCCGATCTCGGGTGTACGGGATCAGAAATACAAACCCCCAACATTGATCAGCTGGCACGCGACGGTGTGCTTTTGACCTCGATGTACAATTGTGCACGGTGCTGTCCAACGCGGGCCTCTTTGTTGACGGGTCTTTATCCGCACAGTGCAGGGGTCGGGCATATGGGCGCCAATCTGGGAACGCCTGCCTATCAGGGCTTTTTGCGCAATGACAGCGCTACGATTGCCGAGCATCTGCGCCCTGCCGGGTATCGCACGTTGATGAGTGGTAAATGGCATGTCGCGGGGGATTTCATGGCCCGTGAAGTGGACAGCTGGCGGGTGGGGGATGTGGATCATCCGACACCGCGCCAGAGAGGTTTTGATCGCTTTTATGGGATTGTTGACGGCGTCACCCATTTCTTTAGCCCGCATTACATGCTGGAAGATGACAGCCGGGTTGATGTGTTTCCGGACGACTTCTATTTCACGGACGCGATCACGGACAAAGCCGTTGGCATGATCGAAGACAGTGTCGCGGACGAGATGCCGTTTTTCCTGTATCTTGCGCATACCGCGCCTCACTGGCCGCTTCATGCCCATCCTGAAGACATTGCGAAGTACGACGGGGTTTACGCCAAAGGGTGGGACGCCACGCGCACGGCCCGACATGAAACCATGAACGCCATGGGGCTGTTTCAGGAAAACTGGGAGATTTCTCCGCGAGATGATCAGGTGCATCCATGGGAGGCAGAAAAGAATACGGATTGGGAAGCCCGGAAAATGGCGACCTACGCAGCCATGGTGGACCGGATGGATCAATCGATTGGCACGTTGATTTCCGCTCTTAAGAGGCTGGACCAGTTCGATAATACGCTGCTCCTGTTTCTGTCGGACAACGGGGGCTGTGCCGAGTTCATGGCCGAAGACGGATGGGCCAAGTTCTTTCCGGACACCACACATGACGGGCGCCAGATAGAAATGGGCAACCGTCCTGATGTGATGCCGGGCAGCGCATTGACCTATCAAAGTTACGATAAACCATGGGCCAACGTGTCAAACGCCCCGTTCCGGTTGTTCAAACACTATGTCCACGAAGGCGGTATATCGACCCCGCTGGTGGCACACTGGCCCAAAGGCATAGCGCCGTCTGCCACTCGCCATACATCCTGCCATGTCGTGGACATCTTGCCGACAATCCTCGAGGTGACGGGTGCGACCTATCAATCAGAGGTGGGTGGGCATGGCATTCAACACTGCGAAGGAGAGAGCTTTCTCGGCTTGTTACAAAGCGGCGTTTGGGAGCGCGAGCAGCCGATCTTTTTTGAACATGAGGGCAACAGTGCCGTGCGCTATGGGCGGTACAAGTTGGTGCGCCAGCACGGGGCAGATTGGGAGCTTTATGACATGGAACGGGATCGTACCGAGCTGACCGATCTTGCGGGGCGTGGTGGTGCGGTCGAAGAGGCCCTGTTGAAACGTTATCAGGATTGGACGCAGAAAACGGGTGTTGAAGATTGGGAACGCCAGTTGCCGAAACTGTTAGAAGCGTGGGGCCTGACCAGTGTGGATGGATAGGGGCTTTGCCCCTCTGGGCGCCAATGGCGCCCATTCACCCCAGGATATTTTTTGCCAGAAGAAGGGATTGGCTCTTGGGATTATCCTTTGGGGAGTTTCAGAACCACGTTCTTGCCTGATTTGACATAGCGCAGTTCCGTTTCGCCAATGGCGGAGACCTTGCCGCCGTCAATGCGATCGCCAACTTTGACCTTTTTGTAGCGACCCGTGGAAAGACGGACGAGGGCGCGTCGGCTTGAAGACGTGCCGTAGACCCCGATCAGGTTTACTTTGCTCAGGTTGATGGCGTTTTTAATGGTTGCTTGACGGGCGACGGACGCTTTGGAGGGGATGGAAGGTTTGACCGTGGCCGAAACGGGAGACGCCACAACGGGGGCAGCTGCGGTCGCGCGGCTGGCCAGTTGTGCGATATTGGCGGGGCGCAGGCGCGGTTTAAGCGAGGTTTTCACAGCCAGTTTGGTGGGTGTGAGGTCCAGTTCTTCTTCGACCTTGAGAGAGGCCGGGCGTGCCTTGGGGCGTTTGTTGCCGAGTTCCGCAAGGGACAGGCCACCGTTCGCGACCCGCTCGCTGTTTTCGACAAGGTTGCCGGGGCGTGCTCGTGGCCGTTTGGCCGCCAGACGTTGGTTTTCCTGTGACAGGATGGCCTCTGCAAGGGCAGATCTGTCGGGGAAGCTTTGAGGCAGGACCGAGGGACGTCCGAGATACACAACAACGCCGTCCGGGGACAAGGCGCCTTCTGTGGTGGCAACAACGAGGCCACGGTCGTCGAGGTCAAACAACGTGCCTGCGGCAGGGGCAGACAATTGAGGGGACAGGGCCGCGTCGTGCACAAATTGTGAAGTGGCGGGCAGGGCCACAGCATCCAGACCGGAGATATCCGCATCAATCGACGCCACATAAAGATCATCGGTGGTATCGATCGCCGGGGTGGCGGATTGCAGTGGTGCACGTTCCCAAATGCCGGTGACGGCATAGCGCGCCTTGGCGTCTTGCTCGGACAGCTCTTTGGGTTGCACGGGCGGGGCAACCTCGGTTGGGGTGGTGGTTTCCGTTTCCAGAGCTTCAGGGCGCACATGGACGGTTTCAACAGGTTGTTTTTCCGCATGTCCTTCCGGGATCGTTACGATATCAGACAGGGGAATAGACGCGATCTTTTCGGTTGGCTCTGCTTGATCCTCGGGAAAGGGGGACGGCGCAACAATCACGATACGCTCTTCTTGTTCGTCTGCGCCTTTGAACAGGCCGGACACGCCCTCTTCGAGGAAAATCGAAGCCCAGGCTGCCACTGCTGCGAGAGCCACCAACAGGATCGCGGTCAGGATAAGACCAAGAAAACGCGGCTTTCCGGAGGTATTGGCCTCGCGCGCGGTAAGGGAAGCTGCTTTGGGTTTTGGGGCCGGTTTGTCTTTTGGCGGGGCGGTGTTTTTTGCTGCCTTCGATGGGGAGGACGATGCGACGTCATCCGCTTTTCTGCGGCTGAAGAAGGACGATCCGCTGTCTGATCCTTCGGCGCCGTCTTGGTCACTGGCCGGATCGTCATCGGTGATTTTGAAACCGGCCACCAGTTTGGCAGGATCAAAGCGTGGTTCGGTGTTTTCTGTGAAACTGCTTGCACCTCCAGCGGAGGGCAGGCTCGGGGTGTTGACCCCGAGAGTTTGCGCCGCTCCGAGAGAGGGGGCAGACTCGGAAGGTTCCGGCGCGCCGCGTTGTGCGCGTATGCTGCTGAAGGCGGCGGGCGGCGGGGTGTCTTCTGCTTCCTCGACTTTGGCGGCAGGCGCGGCGGGGGCGACCACAGGGTCGGCATCCGGTGCGTCGTCAGGTTTGGCAGGGCCTGGCGCGTCCTCGGCGGGCGCTGGTGTCTCGGGGGCTGGCGTGTCCGGCGCGGCAGGTGTCGGGGTCGGCAAGGGGCCGGAACCAACAATCTGGATCGGCTGGGCATCGGGATCAAGGGATGCCCCTTGCAACAGATCAGTGCTGGCCGTGCTCCGACCCAAAAAGGGTTCCGTCTTGAAGCCGGTCTCGGCGTCCGGAATTGCAACAAAACTAACAGGGTTGAAAGCGTGCTCGTTCGCAAAGCTTTCGGCCTCATCCATCGTTTCGCGCGCCACGGCGGCCACGAGGGTTTTTCGGCCATCTTTTTCAATGACAAAAGACAGGTCGTTGGCCGAGTAGGGCGTGCTGTCTTCCAGCGCCTCTACAGCTGCCGCCATGCGTTTGGTTTCGCTTTGCCGTCCAGTATCCAGAGACAGGAATTTGATCTGGTCGTTGGGCAACACCAGTTTGGTGCGGAACTCGGGACCATCCAGAGCGATCGCCATTTCGCGCAGATCGGCCAGTTCTGACGCAAGATCGTCAGCATCAAGGGCAACTTCGCCAAGAAGGTGCCAGCCGCCTTCAACGCGGCGCAGCAAGCTGATCCCTTCAAATGACAACGATAACGCGAAATTTGGTTTCATGTTGGGGCTTTAGCACTCGATAACATAGGAAAGAAGTATTTCATTCGTTGGGGAAGTTTAAGGCAGCTTATTGCCGAAAGAAAGGAAAACAGAACAGTCAACGCGCTTTGTCGCGATGACTTGGTTAGAGTACGGTGAAAACAGGTGTAATAAGGAGTGCAACATGCGAATTTTATTTGGTTTTTTGGTTATTGTTGGGATGTGCGGCGTTGCTGTGGCCGAACCCGGACGGATTGTTGTGTCGGGGCATGGGGCGGTGGAGGTTACGCCGGATATGGCCGTTCTGACTCTTGGTGTCAGCCATGAAGCCAAAGATGCGGGCGAAGCCGTCTCGGAAACCTCGGCCAAAGCAGGCGAAATTCTGAGCCGTCTTGATGCCTTGGGAATTGAAAAACGGGATGTACAGACCAGCAATCTGTCCCTGCATCCGGTCCAAAAACGCTATGATTCCGGCAACGACGCAAAAATCGATGCATTTCGCGCGACCAACACCGTGACCGTGCGGGTGCGGGACGTATCAAAGCTGGGAACGGTTCTGGCACGGGTTGTTCAGGACGGCGCCAATCAGTTTAACGGTCTGCACTTTGCGTTGCAGTCGCGGCGCCCATACGAGGATGATGCCCGTCGTGCGGCGGTTGCGGATGCCCGCGCCAAGGCCGAGCTTTATGCCACCGCGGCTGGTGTAACATTGGGTGACGTATTGGAAATCTCGGAAGGGGGCGGGCAGGGGCCGCGACCGATGCCGATGATGCGAGAGGCCATGATGGCGGATGCGTCTGTGCCAGTGGCGGCGGGAGAGCTGACCGTTCGCGCGCAGGTGACAATGGTGTTTACAGTGTCGCAATAACGCAAACTTGCAACAGAACATGTGATCGAGAAAGGCCGCGCCCATGGGACGCGGCCTTTGACTGTTTAGCTGTGCGCGGCTTTGAGCGCCTGATCGAGGTCTGCAATCAGATCTTCTGCATTCTCGGTACCAATCGAGATACGCACCACATTTGGTCCCGCGCCGGCCGCTTCCTGTTGCTCGGGCGAAAGCTGGCGGTGCGTGGTCGAGGCCGAGTGGATCACAAGGCTGCGCGTATCGCCAAGGTTTGCTACGTGGCTAAAGATTTCAAGGCTGTCGACGAATTTGACACAAGCGTCATATCCACCTTTGAGCGCGACGGTGAACAGACCGCCTGCGCCTTTGGGGCACACGGTTGCAACGCGCGATTTGTAAGGTGACGAGTCGAGACCGGCGTAGGTCACATAGTCGACATTGTCATGCCCTTCGAGCCAGGCAGAAATGGTTTCGGCGTTCTGAACATGACGTTCCATCCGCAACGAAAGTGTCTCGATCCCCATCAGCGTGTAATGCGCCGCCTGCGGGTTCATTGTCATGCCCAGATCACGCAGACCAATGGCAATGCCGTGGAACGTAAAGGCCAGCGGGCCAAAAGTTTCGGCAAAGGTCAGACCGTGATAGGCAGGCTCGGGCTGGGACAGGGACGGGAACTTGTCATTTGCGGTCCAGTCGAATTTGCCCGAGTCCACAACACAGCCACCGGTTACGGTGCCGTTGCCTGTCAGGTATTTTGTGGTCGAATGCACAACCAGTGTCGCGCCGAGTGCAATCGGGTTACACAGATATGGCGTGGCCGAGGTGTTATCCACGATCAGCGGAATGCCGGCTTTGTCTGAAATTGCCGCAATCGCGGGAATGTCGGTGATGTATCCGCCGGGGTTGGCAATGGATTCACAGAACACGGCGCGCGTGTTTTCGTCGATGGCTTCGGCCACGGCGGCCTCGTCATCAAAGTCCACAAACTTGGCCGACCAGCCAAAGCGTTTGATGGTTTGGCTGAATTGCGTGATGGTACCGCCATAAAGACGGGTCGAGGCCACAACGTTTGTCCCTGGTCCCATCAAGGGGAACAGCGCCATGATCTGGGCCGCATGACCCGAAGAACAGCAGACCGCGCCCGCGCCGCCTTCCAGTGTCGCGATGCGTTCTTGCAGAACGGCGACGGTTGGGTTTGTCAGGCGCGAATAGATATAGCCCACTTCTTGCAGGTTAAACAAAGCTGCCGCGTGTTCGGCATCGCGGAACACATAAGCGGTTGTTTGATAGATAGGTGTCTGGCGTGCGCCAGTGGCCGGATCAGGGCGCGCACCGGCGTGAATTTGCAATGTGTCAAAACCGTAGGTTGGGCCTTCGGACATGAGTATTCCTCCCGTTAAAAACTGTTGTGAAATGTTTAGGGGCTGTTTGGGCGGCGTGCAACGCGTATGGTTCCGAAAGAACTCTGTTCCTGTTTGAAGGCTCTTTCAGGGAAATCTCCCTGCCGTGGCGGACGAGGGTGGACCTTGTCCATGTTTCGGCGCAACGATCCTGCGCCGAAACCCTTTGCTTTGGTGAACCTGCCGGATTACTCGGCTGTCAGGCGCAGTTTGGCCAGATCAGCCCCCACAACGACGTTGCCCTCAAATCCACCTTCGCGGGCAGAGCCGACATAATCGTCTGCGGTCAGTGGCGCGGGTAGAGGGTAGGGGCCCTGACGCGGTGCGCCCAATGGCGGAATAAGGTGGGTATACATCAGGTTGTCGATACCTGCACGTGCGGCCAGTGATCCCAGATCTGTCGCGGTAGACTGGCGATAATAGATAGGTGGCGGAAAACCGGTTGTGCCCAGTGGCCCCATGACAGGGTGAATGACGGAATGCACAAGGATATCGGCATCTTTAGCCAACAGTTCCACCTGTGACGAGGTTGACGTGTCGCGCGGCGGTGCGGCGGCATCGTTGCCGGCATCCCCACCAATCACCACACTTCCCGCAGGCGTATCCACCCGGTACGAAGCATGCCCTGCGACGTGTCGGCTGGAAATCGCGGAAACGGTCACGTCACCCTTTTCCCACACGACGGCAGGGGCCTGAGAGGGGCCAAAGGTTGACACGTTCAACAGGTCAGCAGGGCCTCCGGGCAAACGTTTGGGGTTTTCGGCAAGACGTTGTGCCATTTCACCAGAGTGGATCAGGGCATCGCCGATATGCGCCGCAAACTTTTCACAACTCATGGTGTGTCCGGCCCCTGATTTGGCATCCTGATGACAGACAACATCGACCTTTGGACCGCCCGAGTTGAAATGCCAGCGCAACTGCATCAGATCTGCCAGACCTTCTGAGTGGTCAGAGTGGATGTGGGTGAAAAACACCGCCGTGACCTTGCCGGCAGGTACGCCGATTTTGGAAAGCTGCTGTGTGGTGCCGCGCCCCGTATCAAACTGTAACAGGACATCGCGGCATTTGTTTTCTTGGGTTCCATAGGTGACCAAGGTGCCTGATCCAGCTTGGCCTTGGAACACTGGCGGCCCGCCTTGGGTGCCGGTCAACGTGACCTCAAGGCATGACTCTGCGGATGCCACTGTACCCAGCCCCATAAGTGCGGTGGTTGCGGCGATAATCGTAAATTTCGGCAACATGATTTATTCTCCCCCTTTTTATAACATTTATACAAAATGTCGTTTTTTTGACGTTCGGTCAATGCCACGGACTTTTTGGGGGGGCATGAGGCGGGTATTTCAGACCGTCAGACGTGGAAACACCCTCCCGAAACGAGAGGGGGTTTGGGCTAGAAGTCGAGTTGCAGTTGGGGGTGCCCGTCACTTGTGTGTTCGGCGGAATGACCTTTGGGGCCAACAGTGCCGCGAATACGCGACCGGTGGTTTGAAAAACTGTCAAAGGCGACCACATCAATGGCTTCGTCCAGATCCAAACCGACCCGCACCCAACCCGGCCGGACAAGCGCAACATCAACCACCGTCGCGCGAAAGGGTTGGGACAGATACTTGCCCGTGACCCTGTCGCCCGGTGCCCAGCTTGGGGCAGGGGCGGCAGCGATGGCGGCGGACATGGCATTCCAGTCGCGAAAGCCATAGCGATGGGCGATCAACTCAAGCGACTTTGCATGACCAATCTTCTGTCCTTTGGCGGTCATCTTGGCACGCAGCCGTTTGGCCTGGTCTTTGGCGCCTTGGGCTGTTGGAAACGGGGGGTTCATTGTGCGACCTCCGTCTCGGGATGGAAGATACCCCACCTCTTGTCTGAGGTCTGGGCCAGTTTCCAAAGCACCAATCCAGTCAAACCCAGCAGCATCACCTCTGCTATGGGTCCCGCATACCAGATGCCGATTTCACCAAACACAAGCGGCAAGGCAAAGGTCAGCGGAATGGCAAACGCATAGGTTTTGGTTAGCCCCAATATCGCGGCATTAGCGGCCGACCCTATGGCCTGAAAATATGAGGCGATCATCATCAGCGGCCCCATAAGAAAGAAGACACAAGTCATGATCGGGAGAACGCGCACCACTTCTGACACAACAGCGGGATAATTCACAAAGGCAAGCGCGATTTCGGCAGGGAACGACATCACGATAATCTGCACCCCCAAACAATAGATCGTGGCGACCCAAAGAGCGACGCGCAAACTGGCGTCGGATCGTTGCCAGAGCTGTGCTCCGAAATTGTTGCCCGTGATTGTCTGCATCGCAAAGGACAGCCCCAACAAAGGCAGGAAAGCAAAGGTGATCACCCGTGTGATGATGCCATAGGCCGACACTGTGCTGGGATAGTTTGGACTACCAACCCATTGTAACGACGAAATAATGGCAGCAGAGCCCAGAGCAACGCCAATGAAGTTCAAACTTTGCGGCGCCCCGAGGACAAGCATCTGTTTCCAGTATCGGCCAAGCGAAAACCGGATCAACGAAGACAGGCGCAACGGGGTTGTCGCAAACAGGCGAAACGTCAGAATGATCGCAAAAGCGAGCGCCTGAGCCGCCGCCGTGCCGTAGGCTGATCCAGCCACGCCCCAATCAAATACCGCGATCAGAAGATAGTTGAACCCGATGTTGGCGATGGACACAAAGAGGCTCATACCGGCCATGAACCCCACGCGGCCTTCGTTGCGAAGCGCATCTGAATTCACCGACAACACAAACAACAGCGGGGAAAAGAAAACGGTGATCCGAAGATAGACCAATCCCATTTCTGCCAAGGTGTCAGACCCACCAGCCACGAGAAGCGCCATCGGTTGCCCGAGGAAGAAAAACACAAGGATCAGCCCTGCACCAAGCGAGAGCGCCAGACCATGCGCTCCGGCAAAGACAGCCCGCGCATTGTGCAAGTCGTCTGCCCCGAGAAACCGTGCAAGAACACTGGACATTCCGTTTGAAACCAGCGTCGAAAGCGCGACAATCAGCATATAGATCGGAAACATCAAAGTAACCGCAGCCAGCGCATCGGGGCCAACAAAGATGCCCAGAAACAGCGCATCCGCCACGGACAGAAGTCCATTCATCGCCATTACGAAAATGATCGGCAATGCAGTTTTGACATAAATGGCGCCAAGTGGGCCATGTGTGAAAGAATTTGTGCGAGAGTCAGACATGTCTCGTATCCCTTTATCAGCATCGCGCAGAAAAAGATGGGACCCGCATTACCATCCGCGCGACATGCGGAAAGAGCATTAGAGATGTCTTCTATAGAACTTTACCAAGACTAACGTCAGCGGGAGGCAGGCGTCTATAGCCTGCGCCTCACCTAATGGGAACATGTTTGGCCGTCAAGACCTTTGTTAAACGCAGTCGAAACGGAACGGAGTGGTCTCTGGATCGCTTCGGGCGGGACCTTAACGCAGCCAGAATCCGTTGCGTTTGATGGTATTCCGGATGGCTTGCTCTTTGCGGGGCAGGTGATCCTGGTCAAACAGGTCACGGACTTTCTGACCGCGCCCCTGATAGATCATGCGCTTCATCGCATCGTGCTGTTTGAGCACCTTCTTCACCTTGTTGGGGGCTGAAACCTCTTCAAGGACCTCAACCACCTTGTCGCTTTCACGCGCATAAAGAAGTGGAAGCAGGCGATAGTGGCAGGTGACATCCCCGTCCAGATACCCATCTGGCAAGGCATCGCGTCCGCCACCAAAGGAATGGATCACAAGTGGCAATGCGATCTGGTCAAGCCACGGATGCAGTGGTTGGCACACCAGCGCCTCGGGGGCGTCATCCCGTATGGCGGTTGCAAATTGCGTAAACCGATCCCCGAACAGTTTCGGGCATTTGTAATAAAAGAAACCGGCGTTGAAATAGAGATACCTGCGCCAGTATTCGTCAGGTTGCGATAGATCGAGCGAGCTTTCGAAATCCAGATCGAACTTGTCGTAAAGCGATTTCCAGGTCTCGGTATATCCGGGGCCATAAAGCTCGAGCGTGGGCCAGGTGCCCTCAACCCGTTTCGACGCACTGGGGCGTTCAAAATCAAACGGCACCGACATGAGATCGCCGGTCACAAGCGTATCGGTGTCGAAAAACACAAATGGTTCGCCTTCGGGCAGGACCGACAGGGCTTCGATCTTGTTGCCATAGGCATAGGTGTGGCCAAAGTGGGTAGAGTGGAACGGAACAATCTCTGCACCAAAGTTTTCAAGAAACGTCCGGACCGAGTCTTGATGGATGCGCGGGTCTTGTGGCCAAAGAGGTCCCGGTTGTGGTTCTGCAATGATGATACGGCCGTCAAAATCAGGAGACATCGCCCGTAACGATGCAACAAACAGAACCGCTTCGTATTGAAGACGTCCTGCCTGACCCACAATCAAAATATTGAACGACTGCTGTTTTGACGCTGTTCTTGCCATCTTTTTCAATACCCTGCACCATACCTCAATAGAACTATACGCCGGAGATCCTGTGCAGAACAGTGGGGAGTTCCATGATTTTCACACTCTGGCGGGCACATTTTTGCAAAAGGAGATGAGAGATGAAAAAAATTGCGCAATTGGCAGCCGTCCTGACGGTGCTTGGCGTCTCTCACGGGGTGGCAGAGCAGGAATTTGTGGCTGAAGATCAAACCCCGACCGGCAAGTTTCTAACTGCGACTGAAGTGCGGCCCATCCTTGGGGCGACCAAAGGCAACTGGATCGCGGTTCGGGAATACAATGGTCAGGATCTTTTGTATTTTACGCATCTGCTGGCGTGGCGGTGTGGGCTGCACCAAATTCGTTTTGCCGTAAATGGTGCGGAGCACGAGGTGTTTCCCATGGCGCCCTGCAATCCGGACACCCCAAACGCAATTCCAAACGATGCCACGATCTATTTACAGTATCCGTTGACCTCGATCGAGACGATCGAGGTCGAGGTGTTGTATGACGATATGCAAACCCAAATGCAAACCTTCGCGCGCAAGAACGTTATGACCCCTTAGGAGACGTCGCGGGCGTAGATGTCGCGCAGGCCTCGATCCCTGCGGCACAAAACGCCACAAGTTCGTCAAGGTGGCTGGCGGCGTCGGGGCGTGGATCCCCAAGGGCGTTTACCCGCCAGCGGGATGTGACAAGTGCCAGCATTGCAGACACGGAATAGACAAATCCGGCGGCAATGACCTGTCGCGGCGTGTCGGGATAAAGTGCGCAAATCGCGTCAATAAACCGGTTGGCCGTCGGGTCGAAACACCGCTCGGCAAGAGGGCGCCAATGCGGATCTGCGGACACAATCGCAACCAGCCGCGCATAGGCGAGCCATTGGGGGCCGCCGGTTTCCGCCTTGTAGAGATAGGGTTCGAAAAAGCTTTCCAGAATATCAGGCAGTGCAAGTTTTCCGTGTTCGTGGCGTGACGCAAGCGCGCTCAGACGTCCGGCGGCCAATTCATCCGCGCGCCGCGTCACGATGCGGGCAAAGAGGTCTTCTTTGGGGCCGGTATGATGCGTCACGAGCCCCACCTGAACACCCGCTTCTTTGGCAATGTCGCGCACCGAAGCCCCTTCGAATCCCCGTTCTGCAAACAGCCGCTCAGCCGCATCCAGAATCCGTGCTTTGGTCTCCAAAGATCGCTTGGATGGCGCCCTTTGCCTTTGTTTTTCTTCTGTAAAATCTGTTTTCATGAATACATCTTGCCTTATTTTGTACGAATGTTCAATATAAGAAAAATTCTGCTCGGGGAGGGAGCATTTTGGAAACACGTGATCGTTACGCCCTTATTGGGGCGGGCCCGATGGGGCTGGCTGCAGCCAAGGTCCTAAAGGAACAAGGCATTCCATTTCGGGGGTTTGAACTGCATTCCGATGTCGGGGGGCTTTGGGATATCGATGCGCCGCAGTCGACAATGTACGAATCCGCGCATTTGATTTCGTCCAAACGCATGACGGAATTCGCGGATTTCCCAATGGCGGATGACGTGGCGGAATATCCGTCCCATCGTGAGCTGACTGGATATTTCCGAAGCTTTGCCGATCATTTCGGTCTGAAGCCGCACTACAACTTCAACGCAGAAGTGACCCGTATCGAACCCTTGGGCGACAATGGTGAGGGGTGGCGTTTGTGCTGGAGCGACCCTGACGGTGCGCATGAGGCCGTCTTCAAAGGTGTTCTCATTGCCAATGGCACGTTGTCCGAGCCGAACATGCCCAGCTTCAAAGGCACATTTGAGGGCGAGTTGATCCATGCAAGCCAATACCGCAGCGCCAGCCAGTTTGACGGCAAGCGCGTGCTTGTGGTCGGGGCAGGGAATTCCGGCTGCGACATCGCGGTGGATTCCATCCACCATGCCGTCAAAACCGACCTTTCAATGCGTCGGGGATATTACTTTGTGCCAAAATACGTGTTTGGCAAACCGGCGGACACAATGGGCGGGGCGATCAAGCTGCCCATGTGGCTCAAACGTCCGATGGATAGCCTGATCCTCAAGTGGTTTGTGGGTGATCCCCAGAAGTACGGGTTTCCCAAACCGGACTACAAACTCTACGAAAGCCACCCTGTGGTGAACTCGCTTGTGCTGTATCATGCAGGGCACGGCGATCTGACGGTGCAACCCGACATTGACCGGTTCGAAGGCAAGACGGTTGTGTTCAAGGACGGCTCGCAAGTCGACTATGACATGGTTCTGGCCGCGACGGGTTACAAGCTTCACTATCCCTTCATCGAAAAGGATTTGCTGAACTGGCAAGAGGATGCGCCGCATCTGTACCTCAACGCTTTTCACCCCGAACGGGATGATCTGTTTGTTCTGGGCATGGTCGAAGCCACGGGTCTTGGCTGGCAGGGGCGGCACGAACAGGCCGAAATGGTGGCGCGGTATATCAAGGGGCTGGCCGAGGGGAATGCGGCCGCCAAAGAGTTGCAAACCGAAAAGGCAGCAGGGTTTGAGCGCGCGACAGGGGGCATGAACTATCTTAAGCTCGCTCGTATGGCCTATTACGTGGACAAGGCCACATACCGCGGCGCGGTTACCAAATGGATTGACCGCCTCGCCAAAGGAGTGCGCCCATGAGCCCGGTCGATGACGTAGTACTGAATTTTAGCCCCGGTTCGCTGAACCTTCTGAATGCCATCCTTGCGGTGGTGATGTTCTCGATAGCGATCGACCTCAAACCAGAAGACTTTTCCAGACTGGCCCGCGCGCCCAAGGCGCTTGTCACGGGGTTGGTGTCACAGTTCGTTTTGTTGCCGGTTCTTACGTTTGGGCTGGTTCTGTTGGTCCAGCCGCAGGCATCGATTGCCCTGGGTCTGATCCTTGTGGCGGCTTGTCCGGGGGGCAATATCTCGAACTTCATAACGCACAGGGCGGGGGGCAATGCCGCGCTTTCGGTCAGTCTGACAGCCTTTTCAACGGTCGGGGCGATCTTTCTGACGCCCATCAACATTGCCTTTTGGGGCAGCATGTACGCCCCCACGCGTGAAATTCTCAAGGCAACCTCTGTCGATCCCGTCGCGGTGGCGATCACGGTTGGCATTATGTTGGTGTTGCCGCTTGTGCTGGGCATCACGCTGAATGTGAAACGCCCTGACATCACCGCAAAGCTGCGCGGGCCCTTGCAATGGGTATCGATGGGGATATTCGTGGCCTTTGTGCTGCTCGCGATTGCAGCAAACTGGACCTATTTTCTGGCCTATGCCGGCATGGTGGCGGGGTTGGTCTTGATCCACAATGCTGTTGCATTGGCGGGCGGGTTTGGATTTGCAACGCTGATGGGACTGTCCCAGTTTGATCGCCGCGCCATCACCATCGAAACCGGGATACAGAATTCCGGTCTTGGGCTGGTGCTGATCTTTGCGTTTTTCCACGGGCTTGGCGGCATGGCCGTCGTTGCAGCATTCTGGGGCATCTGGCACATCCTGTCTGGAATTGTGCTGGCCTCATTGATGAACCGAACCGAGGCCACACGATGACACGTATCTTGATAACCGGCGCGGCCGGAATGATTGGTCGCGCACTGCTTGAAGAGCTAGAGGGGACGGCGCATGACGTGATTGCCACCGATCTTCATGAGCCGCCAAACCTGCCGGAGAACGCACGCTTTTGCCGGATGGATGTCACCACAAACGACCCTGCACAAGTGATCGCGAACATCCGGCCCGAGGTGATCGTGCATCTGGCCTCGATTGTAACCCCGCCCAAAGGGTCAAATCGCGAGCTGGAGTATGCCGTAGATGTAGGAGGCACCGAAAAAGTGCTGGCTGCGGCACTGTCTGTGGGGGCAAGACGTCTTGTCGTGACCTCCTCTGGCGCTGCCTACGGGTATTATGCCGACAACGCCGTTCCCTTGGAGGAAACAGACCCGATCCGTGGAAACGAAGCCTTTCCCTATAGTCATCACAAACGGTTGGTCGAGGAGATGCTGTCTGACGCACGTGAACAGGCACCGCAGCTTGAGCAGGTGGTCTTGCGTGTGGGCACGGTTCTGGGCGAGGGCACGGAAAACCAGATCACGGCCCTGTTTCACAAGCCGCGTCTGACGGCTGTGCACGGCAGCGAAAGCCCTTTTGTATTCATCTGGACCCGTGATCTGGCGCGCATCCTTCGACGGGCCGCCACAGATGGACCTGCGGGCATTTTCAATGTGGCTGGCGACGGTGCACTTGGGGTGAGCGACCTTGCCGATGCGATGGGCAAACCGGTGGTGCGCTTGCCAGCTTGGGCGCTCAGAACGGCGCTGGCGGTCGCAAAGCCATTGGGCCTCACGCGCTATGGCCCTGAACAGGTGAGGTTCCTGCAACATCGCCCTGTGCTGTCCAACACGGCGCTCAAGCACAGCTTTGGCTATGTGCCGGAAAAGACCAGTGCAGAGGTGTTCGACCTTTGGCGCAAAGGAGCAGGCCTGTGAAGACGGCGGTTATCTCTGGCGGAAACGGCGGGTTGGGGCGGGCGCTCTCGGCGCAGTTGCAGGCACGCGGATGGCGCACGGTTCTTTTGGATCTTGATGTGTCAGGTTTGGAAAAGACAGACATCCAGATACCTGTCGCATGTGACCTGACCGAAGCAGAGCAGCTGTCCAGCGCCACCGCGCATGTTCTGGACGCCTGCGCCTCGGTTGACTTGGTGATCTATGCGGCGGGCATCACGCAAATCGGGGCGTTCGAAGACCTGGACGAGACGACGCTGCGCAAACTGTTTGAGATCAACTTTTTTGCGGCGGTCAATCTTGCCAAGGCTTTCCTTGCGCCGGTCAGACAATCAAAAGGCACGCATCTTGCCTTGTCTTCTGTCGCAGGGTTTTCCCCGCTTTATCATCGCACGGCCTATGCGGCCTCGAAACACGCGATGGAGGGGTTCTTTGCAAGCCTGCGTTCGGAAGAGGCCCGATATGGCGTAACAACCCAGATCGCAGCGCCGTCTTTTGTGGCCACAAACATCGGCAACGAAGACCGCCAGTCAGACGGCACAACGCGCCCCGGTTCTGCGAAAGACGGCATTGACGTTATGACGCCCGAGGCCGCAGCGGAAGTCATCTTGCGCGGTGTTGGCAAGGGGAAAGACTTTATTCCCGTGGGGCGGATCGCGCGGCTCAGCTATCTTATCAATCGCCTTAGCCCGAGCCTGTTCCAGCGCATCATGGTGCGCAACATCAAGGGACATTGATCGCTAACAAGGTGCCGTAGGTCATCATGCCTGCGTCGCCGATTGGCGTGTTCCGATCCAAGACTCTGAAGCACGATACCGGCGTCAACGGATATGATCCGCCCCGGGGGCGTTTGCTAAATATCTGTTCTCAGAGGGGAAAGTGGTGGGCGACCCTGGAATCGAACCAGGCGTGCGTCTCCGCGAGGGAGTTACAGTCCCCTGCCACACCTTGCGGCCTGTCGCCCACTTTCCTGACCTTGCGGTCGTGGTGTGAGGGGCTGATTACTGTGGCTTGCGGGGGGCGTCAACAAGAAAATTGCTTGCGATGGGCGCTGAACCGGCGCATTGGTAAATTCCCGTTGAAAACAGGACATCCAAGCAATGAAAAAACCAAAATGGGTCGTGGAAAAAGAACAGGCCAAGCGCAAATCGGCCGCCGAAACCTTGTGGTTGTTCGGTCTACACGCCGTACGGGACGCATTATCGAATCCCGCGCGTGAAAAACTGCGACTCGTGGTGACAAAAAATGCACACGACAAACTGGCCGAAGCGATTGCCCTGTCCGGTGTGACACCGGAAATCGTAGAGCCGCGCAAGTTTTCTGTGCCCATTGATCCGCAGTCTGTCCATCAGGGCGCGGCCTTGGAGACCAAGCCGCTTAATTGGGGGTCGCTGTCGGAATGTGCGATCGGGACTGATGATCGTCCGCAACGCCTGATCCTGCTGGATCGGGTCACGGATCCGCACAATGTTGGGGCGATCCTGCGATCTGCCGAGGTGTTTGGCGCCAATGCCGTCATTGGAACGCGCCACAACTCTGCCCCTGAAACAGGGGCATTGGCCAAAACCGCCAGTGGGGCGCTGGAACGCCAGCCCTATTTGCGCATGCGCAATCTTGCCGACACCATTATTGAGCTGCAAAACATGGGTTACATCGTTCTTGGAATGGACGGAGAGGCCGAGCAGAGCATCGAGCAGGCACTTGAGGGCAGGCGGGATCGACCCGTTGCGCTGGTGCTTGGTGCGGAAGGCCCCGGTTTGCGCGAGAAGACAAAAGAAACCGTTGATCAGCTGGTCAAGATCGACTTTGCCGCCGGATTCGGATCTTTGAACGTGTCAAACGCGGCTGCTGTCGCGCTTTATGCATCGCTGCCACGGTAAACAGCGCAAATTTTTCCCGAAAATCGAACACCGAAGGCTCCCTATGGGGCCTTTGGCACCCTACATGAGACCGGACCTGCCTCGAAAGACGGAGAAGCCCGATTCCCAACGCTGCGAAAATTGCGACCTGTAACTATTGTGGAACGCGGGCTGCGCTGGTTCTGCGGGGCGAGACGCGCCACGAACTGACCTGTGCGTCTTGTGGTGCGCCGTTACATGACCTGAAACAGATGCCGCTTGCCCATTCCCCCAAACAGGCGGCGGCGCCGTCGCGGCCCGCCAAACCCTATGTGGCTCAGGTCAAATCCAAGAAATCCCAGAAGAAAAAGAACAAGAAGCGCAAAGGCTGGGCCAGAAAGATGGCCGAAGAGATTTTTGATGTTGTCGAGGACATCTTCGACTAGATCAGCGGAAAATCGCCGCTTTTGTACCTTTCTTCACAGATGTTTTATCGCCCCTTTAAACTTTCTTTAGCGCACCTATTTGTTCTTTAGACGAGGCGAAACTGGAACCTTCGCTTCGATATCACTGTCCCTCGTTCCACAACTTGCGCCCAAGGTTCACTTGGGCGCTTTTTCTTTTGGGGATAACGGTCTAGCCTGCGGACATGACTTATTCTGATGACCTTCTGAAAGACGTTCTCAAGCGCACAAAATCCATCGCGGTGGTGGGCGTTTCGATGAACCCTGTGCGGCCCAGCTATTTCGTGGCGCGCTATATGGCGCTCAAGGGGTATCGCGTGATTCCGGTGAACCCGGGACATGCGGGCAAGATGCTGTTTGGCGAAAAAATCCGGGGCAGCCTGAGCGATATCGAGATACCTATCGATATGGTGGATATCTTTCGCCGCTCCGAGGCTGTGCCGCCCATCGTGGATGAGGCGCTGGTGCATTTTCCGGACCTTCAGACGGTCTGGATGCAAATCGGTGTCGAAAACGCCGAAGCCGCAGCCACAGCAGAAGCCAGAGGCGTCACGGTCATCCAGAACCTGTGTCCAAAAATGGAATACCAGCGTCTGTTTGGCGAATTGCGCATGGGCGGTTTCGCAACCGGTGTGATTTCGTCCAAACTATAGCAATGTCGTCAAAGGATCACGATTTGGGGCGGCTTGCCTTTTCGGCGATGCCGCTGGTGCCCTGACGACGGGCCAGTTCATTCAGAACTTCGTCGAGCGCCACATTGCGTGATTGCAGCATGACCAGAAGGTGAAACAACACATCTGCGCTCTCCGAGATGAGACCCTCGCGGTTGTCTTTGACAGCTTCAATGATGGCTTCAATCGCCTCTTCCCCAAATTTCTCGGCGCATTTCTCGGGGCCTTTGGCCAACAGCTTTGCGGTCCAGCTCGACTCGGGGTCGGCCTTGGCGCGTTCTTCGATGGTATTTGCGAGATCAGTCAGAGTGTTCATGCGCGCCTCATTGGGATGCCGGCGTTTTCCATATGGTCTTTGGCTTCCTGAATTGTGAATTCGCCAAAGTGAAAGATCGACGCGGCCAAAACAGCACTGGCGCCGCCTTTGGTCACGCCCTCGACAAGGTGATCCAGCGTGCCAACGCCACCAGAGGCAATCACGGGCACATCCACCGCGTCGCTAATGGCTTTGGTCAGGGGCAGGTTAAAGCCGGATTTTGTGCCGTCACGGTCCATCGATGTCAGAAGGATTTCGCCGGCGCCTTTCGCCACGACCAGTTTGGCAAATTCGACCGCATCAATGCCGGTGGATTTGCGCCCGCCGTGGGTGAAGATTTCCCACTTTCCAGGGCTGACGGTTTTGGCGTCGATGGCAACTACGATGCATTGGCTTCCGAACTGGGCTGCGGCTTCGGCCACAACGTCGGGGTTTGCCACAGCAGCCGAGTTGAACGAGACTTTGTCCGCGCCGGCAAGCAACAGTTTGCGCACGTCCTGTACTGTGCGGACACCGCCACCAACGGTCAGCGGCACAAAACACTGTTCCGCCGTGCGCTGCACCATATCAATCATCACGCCCCGATTGTCATGGGTGGCGTGAATGTCGAGAAAACAGATTTCGTCGGCACCGGCCGCATCATAGGCGCGTGCCGCTTCAACGGGGTCGCCCGCGTCGCGCAGTCCGACAAAGTTGACACCTTTGACCACACGGCCGTCGGCAACATCAAGACAGGGGATGAGGCGGGTTTTCAGCATGGCGTGTCCCTTTGAGGCGAGCGCATTTGCTCAGTCTTTACTGTGTGTGTGCTCTAGATGCAATTAGGGCGCGTGTGATGCAATCCGGCGCATGGCATCCCTGACAATCAGGATGTGAAAGGGCATCACGACGGCCAGATACACACGACCCAGCAGATTGTTGCGATGCACCCATGTGGCCATGTGGACCATCTGGTTTTCGCGATAGAGGCAAATCCGGAAATTCAGGTGTTTGTCATCGGTGCCGATGATCAGCTCGTTGTCATCTTCGTATGTTGTCGGAAAAATCGCATTGTCACCGGTGTCGGCGGAATCGGTTTTGAGCCCGAGCGGCTTTACAATTGTATTGCGCAAAGACAGCAGTGCATTGGCCCAACGGGGCATGCTCAACCCGATTTTTGCAGCATCAGCAGGCGATAGCGGGGTTTGAACGGCATATCCGTCGATAAAGTCTTCCGGCGCGACCGACGCCCACAGGCGGGAGGTTTTAGGCAACGGGGTTTTCAGAATTTTGGTCATAGCAGCCACGCTGATAAGGGGAAAAACAGGCCCATCCCACTGGCGGGCCTGTCACCTTTTGGTTTTATGACTTCATCACTGTCAGGGCTTCGGCAAGGTCGATGGCGCCATCATACAAGGCCCGACCCGAGATGGCACCGTTCAACGGCGCGCCACAGGTCTTGAGGTTGCGCAGATCCTCGAGCGATGACACGCCGCCGGAGGCGATCACGGGGATCGAAACGGCATTGGCCAAAGCGGCCGTTGCCTCGACATTCGGGCCTTTCATGGCGCCGTCTCGCATGATGTCGGTATAGATAATGGCCGAAACGCCGGCATCCTCGAAAGAACGCGCCAGATCCGTGACCATGACATCGGTCTCTTCCGCCCAGCCTTTGGTCGCGACGTATCCGTTGCGTGCATCGATGCCGACAGCCACTTTGCCTGGAAACTCTTTTGCGGCTTCGCGGACAAGATCGGGGTTTTCAACTGCAACTGTCCCAAGGATCACGCGGGCCAGACCTTTGTCGATCCAGTTCGCAATCGTTTTCATATCGCGAATACCGCCGCCTAGCTGGGCAGGAACCTTGGTTTGCTTCAGGATTTCTTCAACGGGGGCGGCGTTCACCGGCTCGCCTGCAAACGCCCCGTTCAAATCCACAAGGTGCAACCACTCGCAACCCGCTTTGACAAACTCAAGCGCCTGAGCCGCCGGATTTTCGTTGAAAACGGTTTCCTGCTGCATATCCCCGTGCACGAGGCGTACGGCATTTCCGTCTTTGAGGTCGATGGCTGGATAAAGGATCATGAGGGGGTTCCGGTCAGAAATAACGTTGCGCGCGGTTTGGCATGGAGTTGCCGGAAATGCAACGTGACCCAAAGTCAGGGTTGATCGAAATCCGCCCCTGTTTCAAGATTTTGCCAAAGTAACGGGAGGAAGATCATGAGAAACAAGATTCTTGCAATCGCGTTGGTTCTGGGTGGCGCCAATGCGGCGCTGGCTGATCCGGCTGCCGGTGTTTGGAAAACGGCTCCGGGGGATACCGGCGGGTATCTTCACGTCTCTATTGCGCCTTGCGGTAGCGCCGTTTGTGGAACGATTAAAGAAGCCTATGACAAAGACGGAAACGTCTCAGCTAATTACGAGCATAAAGGCAAAAAGATGCTTTGGGATATGTCGTCCGAAGGGGGGGGGGCCTATGGTGGCGGCAAAATCTGGGCACCGGATTCTGACAAGACCTACAAATCCAAAATGTCTCTGAGCGGGTCCAAGCTGAACGTCAAAGGCTGTGTCGCCGGTGGCATGATCTGTCGTGGCCAAGACTGGACACGCGTGAACTAAAGCAGACCCATCTGCACGGGGATCACGGCATATCCCTTTTCCAGATCGAGCGCCTTCAGGCGCTCGACTTCTGTCTGGGCTTCGAACAGACCAGACAGATACCTGCGCTCTTTGTGGCCGCCGTTTCCGTCAATCTGGCCCCATTCCCGCTCAAGACACCAATCTCCAAACAACGTCTGGGTCACGCGCAAAACGTGATACCGCTTTTGCCGTTTGACGTGGTTGAATTTTTCAAGGCGAATGTGCACGAGCGGGGTCCATCTGTTGAAACCGGATTATCCGGAACGCCAGATACGCATAAGCGCCCCCACCGGTCTAGCGGGGACGCTTACAAAAGGTCGTGAACCGTGCCTTTGGAGTCACGGTCCACGCTGTGTTTCAGATCAGACCGCGCCGGTGTATTCGCCGCGTGCAGGATAATCGTTCGCAATCGCGAAGTCCAAGGCGCCAACCAGTTCCGAGAAATGCGGGCGTACAAATGGCATGGTCTGAACCGAGCCATAATACAGCGTCTGGTCCGGTGTCACCATGAACAGGCCAGGCTCTGAGAACAGGGCAGGTTCTTCGATGCCAATCGAGGTTTTGCCGCGAGACGTCGAGATATAGAGACCCCACTCACGCGCCACATCCAGAGGCAGATCATAGGCAAAGCGCAGCGATTTGGCACCGATCTTGTCGGCCATTGCGCGGGTGCGTTCTTCGCCGTCCGAGCTGACAGCGATGCAATTTACGCCGCGCTCGGCAAAATCGGCAACACGCTTTTCAAGCTCGGTCAGATAGTTGGCGCAGATCGGGCAATGCAGGCCGCGGTAAAAGCAGATTACCGTGCCGCGCTCGGCGGTTTCACCGCTAAGGTCGAATGCGCCGTGATCCAGTGTCGGCAGGGCAAGGTTCGGGGTCTTCTGACGTGGGATAAGCATAGTGTGTCCTGTTTGGAATTGGTGTTGATGATCTTAATGTCAGGGATTAAGGTTTGAAAAATCTTGAAAACCTAGCAGGAAACCCTGAAATGGATCGGTTGACCACACTTGTTGAACGCTTTCACCTGTCGGTAACAGGGGCAGAGATGGATCACGCCAATCTTCTGGCCTTGGCAGATGATCAGGGGCAGCCATCCCGGATCCGGTTTTTCGCGCGCGGGCTTTGTCATGCGCGCGACGACGAGGTTGTTCTGTTTGCGGCGCACGTGGATTGGTCCGGCCCGTCCAATCCTTTGTTGGCGGCTCTGCCAGATGTCGTGACGCTTGACCTGCAACCGCATCAGGACACCAAGGCCCTGGTATTTCTGATGCATCAAGAGGCTTTGGCGAAACGCTGTGGGGCGCAATCGGTCGTTAACAGGCTGGGCGAGGCGCTTATCGTGCGACTGTTGCGCGACCAGATCGAAAAAGGGACAACCGAAGTTGGCCTTTTGGCCGGCATGGCCGATCCGCGTCTGAGCAGGGCGATTGTCGCGATGCATGACCAACCCGGGCACCTGTGGTCGAACGCCGACCTTGCACAGCAGGCGGGTTTGTCGTTGTCCCGCTTTTGCGAGGTGTTCACGCGCACCGTCGGAGAAACCCCGATGGGATACCTGCGCAGGTGGCGGCTTATTCTGGCCAGACAGGATGTGATGCGTGGCGACCGGATCGAACGCGTGGCCCATCGCTATGCCTATACCTCTCCCGAAAGCTTTACCCGCGCCTTTCGCAAGGCTTATGGCACCGCGCCGAGCACCCTGCGCAGCTGAAGGTCAGGGCAAGGGGCGCTCATAGAGAATGTCGAACGCGGTCTCGCCCGTTTTGTGAAACCCGCAGCTTTGGTAAAACTGATTGGCCGGGCTTTCCTTAAGGGCCATCAGACGGACGGGCAGACCCTTTGTGGATGATTGATCAATCACGTGATTGATGACCCGCCTGCCAATGTTTTGCCCTTGCCAGTCAGGATGGACATACAGGTGGTCCAGCAACAGGTGATCGTCCTGTTCCCGCAAAACAAAAAAGGCTGCGAGCAGACCATTGTCCAGAACTTGCGTGGTGTGTTCAGGCGAAAACGTCTCGAGGAACCGCGACCTCACGCGCGTGTCATCATACCGACCCAGCCTCGTGAGGCCGGGTTTCATTGCCAGTGCCCGAAGCTCTGCCAATTCAATTGCCGAAGCTTCGGTTGATGGTGCGAACTGCAATACGCCCGCAGGTATCACGGCGTCCAGCGCAGGAAGTTTCCTATCATGCGAAGCCCAACGGTCTGGCTTTTTTCCGGATGGAATTGCATGCCCAACATGGTGTCGCGGCCGATGATGGCAGTGACTTCGCCGCTATAATTCACATAGGCGATCCGCTCTTCCGGTTTGGCCACATGGAATTGATAAGAATGCACAAAATAGGTGTGATCGCCAGTTTCGACACCCTCTAGCACCGCATGGGGTCGTTCGATCACCAGATCGTTCCATCCCATGTGCGGCACCTTGAGAGATGTGTCTTCGGGCGTGATTTTCTCCACATCACCCGAGACCCAGTCCAGACCGGATGTCTCTTTGTACTCATGGCCGGTTGTCGCCATCAGCTGCATGCCGACGCAAATCCCAAGGAAGGGGCGGGCTTTCTGTTCGACGGCCTCGACCATCGCGTCATAGATGCCTTTGTGTCCGCGCAATTCGGCCGCACAGGCAGGAAAGGCGCCGTCACCCGGCAAAACCAGACGATCGGCCTTGGCCACCACATCTGCATCAGATGTGACCACGACCTCACCTCCGTCGACTTCGACAGCCATACGTTGGAATGCTTTCTCGGCCGAGTGCAGGTTGCCGCTCTCGTAATCAATAATAGCAGTCAGCATGTGCGTTACAGCGCCCCTTTGGTCGAAGGTACAGCGTCCGCTTTGCGCGGATCGGTTTCAACGGCTTCGCGCAAGGCGCGCGCAACGGCCTTGAATGTGGCTTCGGCAATGTGATGGCTGTTAAAGCCGTGAATTTGGTCGATGTGCAGCGTGATCCCGCCATGTGTGGCAAGGGCCTGAAAGAATTCGCGCACGAGTTCCGTATCGAAGGTGCCGATCTTGTGCGTGGGCAACTCGACATTCCAGATCAGATAGGGGCGCGCTGACAGGTCCAGCGCCGCGCGCACCTGTGCGTCATCCATAGGCAGGTGACAGGCCGCATAGCGACGGATGCCGCGCTTGTCGCCCAGAGCCTGCGTCAATGCCTGACCCAGCGCGATGCCCACGTCTTCGACGGTGTGGTGGTCATCAATGTGATAATCACCCTTGGCACGGATGGTCATGTCGATCAGCGAATGGCGCGACAGCTGGTCCAGCATGTGGTCAAAGAACCCCACACCTGTCTGGTTGTCATAAATACCGGTCCCGTCCAGATCGATCTGGACAGTGATTTCCGTTTCCGCAGTTTTGCGGCTGACCTCTGCCTTGCGCATGGCGCGTCCTCTTCGTGATGTTCGCGGGCTTTATAGGGGCGGACGGCCACGGGGCCAAGAGGACAGGTTTCGGGATTGTGAAAGCCGTGCCAATTGTGCCAGCCTGTGGTCAAACCAGACGAGGGACCAAAATGACAACCTGCGTATTCATCCAGATTCGCTGTAAACCGGGCACAACCTATCGCGTGGCCGAAGATATTGTGCTGAAAGAGATCCATTCAGAATTGTTCTCGACCAGTGGCGAATATGATCTTCTGATCAAGCTCTACATTCCGAAAGACGAGGATGTCGGGAAATATATCAACGATAACCTGCTGGATATTCCGGGAATCGAACGCACCCTGACCACGCTGACGTTCAAGGCCTTTTAAACGCTGCCCAATTGTGCGCCCTGTCGGGCGCGCAGTTTTTGCTGGCCCGGATCGGGCCAGCGGTCTGCCGCGTTACGCTGGCTTTGCGATGGCGGAAAGGGCGGGCTTCCCATTGATCCAGACATCTTGAATGGCGCGGTCATCGCCCATCATGATTGTGGGGAACACGGCCTCCCAGATATCCTGCGCCCGGTCACGGCGTTGCGCAATTTCCGGGGTCGAACCCAGATCGATGACCACCAAGTCGGCCTCTAGGCCGGGTTTCAGGTTGCCGATCTGCTGTTCCATATGCAGTGCGGCCGCAGACCCCGCCGTGCCCAGCCACATCAAATGGGCCGCGTGCAATGAATTATGCCGCAGATGGGCCACCTCATAGGCGGCGGCCATGGTGCGCAGCATGGAAAAGCTTGATCCGCCGCCAGTGTCCGTCGCCAGCCCGACGCGCTGACCTTGGGCCATGAGGCCGGCCATGTCGAACAGGCCGGACCCGATAAACGTATTTGACGTGGGGCAGTGGATTAGGCCTGCGCCGACCTCTTTCAGGCGGTCTTTCTCGCGGTCTTCCAAGTGGATCGCGTGCCCATACAGACCCTTTTCCCCAAGCAGGCCATGGGCCTCATAGGTATCAAGGTAATCCCGCGCCTCTGGAAACAGCCCTTTGACCCATTCGATCTCGTCTGTTTGCTCGCTCAGGTGCGTTTGCATCAGGCAATCGGGGTGTTCTGACCACAAATCACCTAGGGCGCGAAGCTGGTCAGGTGTGGACGTCGGCGAGAATCTGGGTGTGATCGCATAGCTGATCCGGTCCACGCCATGCCATTTTCCAATCAGGGACTTGCTGTCGTCATAGGCCGATTGGGCGGTATCCCGCAGGCCCTCGGGCGCGTTGCGATCCATGCAGGTTTTGCCGGCCACAACCCGCTGTCCACGCCGCTGTGCCTCGGCAAAGAAAGCGTCAACCGATGTGGGGTGAATGGTGCAGTAGCTGACCATTGTTGTCACGCCATGCGAGAGGGTGAGGTCAAAATAAAGCCGTGCTATTTCAGCGGCATATGCGGCGTCGTGAAAGCGCATTTCTTCTGGAAACGTATAGCTGTTCAACCAGTCGATCAGACGCTTGCCCCAGCTGGCGATGATCCCTGTCTGGGGGTAATGCACATGGGCATCCACAAAGCCCGCGCAGATCAGCGCATCGCCGTAATCCACAACAGCCGCATCCGGATAGAGCGGACGCAGGGTGTCGGCCTCGTCCACAGCCGCAATCAAGCCGCCTTCGACCAGAACAGCGCCTTTGGGGCGCACCCGGGTCGCTTCCTCGACAGGCACATGAAAGGGGTTGCTCAAGAATTCCAAAGTCTGACCTAAAACGAGGCTTTTGGCAGTCATATGTGCTCCAACTCTTGGTTCCGGAATGAACCTGTGGAATTTACCACGCATTTTGCCGCATGGCATTGAAATTCACCTGCTATTTCTCTTATGGTCCGCTTAAAAATGCCAGGAGGGTGCGCAATGAGCCAGACGACTGATCAAACCCCCTTGGATGTCTCCCCCGAAGATGATGCTTATGTGCTGGATCGCAAGGCGATCGCCGCGATTCTCTATGCTGTCGAGGTGCAGGACAAGCAGCAGCTGACCGATTTGATGGAACCGCTGCACGCGGCAGACATCGCCGACCTTCTCGAACAGGTTAATTCCTTCGACCGGCGTCGCCTGATCGAACTCTATGGGCGCGAATTTGACGGGGAAATCCTGTCAGAGCTTGACGAAGGGGTCCGCGAAGAGGTCATTTCCGCGCTTGCGCCCGCCGTTCTGGCCGAGGCGGTGCGGGATCTGGAATCGGATGATGTGGTTGATCTGGTCGAGGACCTTGATGAGCCGCAACAGGAAGCCATCCTTGAACATCTGGAAGATGCGGACAGGGTCGCGGTAGAGCAGGCGCTGTCTTATCCGGAAGAATCCGCCGGACGTTTGATGCAGCGTGAAACGGCCATGGCGCCGGAACACTGGAATGTGGGCGAGTGCATCGACTATTTGCGCAGTTCCGAGACCCTGCCGGAACAGTTCTATCACGTGATCCTTGTCGATCCGAGAATGCGCCCCGTCGGTAATGTGACCCTTGGGCGGATCATGGGATCGCGCCGCGAAGTTTTGCTTGCCGATATCAAGGAAGATGTCTTCCAGACCATTCCCGTCACGCAAGACGAAGAAGATGTGGCCTATGCATTTAACCAGTATCACCTGATTTCTGCACCTGTTGTGGACGAGGACGAGCGGTTGGTGGGCGTCATCACTATCGACGATGCCATGGTTGTTCTGGATGAAGAACACGAAGAAGATATCCTGCGTCTGGCCGGTGTGGGGGATGAATCGCTGACCGATACCGTGTCGGATACGGCGCGTCAGCGTTTTCCTTGGTTGGCGGTGAACCTTTTGACGGCCATCGTTGCATCGCTGGTCATTGCCCAGTTTGAGGGCACGATCCAGAAATACGTGGCCCTGGCCGTTTTGATGCCCATTGTCGCCTCGATGGGGGGCAATGCGGGCACCCAATCGCTGACCGTTGCAGTGCGCGCGATTGCCACAAAAGACCTTACCGGCGCAAACGTCTGGCGGGTGATCCGGCGCGAGGCACTGGTGGGGCTGGCCAATGGGCTTGCCTTTGCGGTGTTGATGGGCGGGATCAGTGTACTTTGGTTCGGCTCGGTCGAGATCGGATATGTCATTGCTGTCGCTATGGTGATCAATCTGGTCGTGGCGGGGCTTGCCGGGGCCATAGTGCCTGTGGTCTTGGAGAAAGCAGGCGTCGATCCGGCGCTTGCCTCGGGCACTTTTGTGACCACGGTCACCGATGTGGTTGGTTTCTTTGCGTTCCTTGGCTTCGCTTCAATCATGCTGACCTGACACAGGAGGTGTCATGGACCTGACAGACATCAAAGCCGCCGCCCGCAAAGCTGCCTTTATCCGTCGCAAATCTGCCTTTGAGGGTGTTGGCCCCGGACAGTCTGCACATCTTTCCGAGGTGTTGGCCGGATATCGCGGCGTGCCGGTTGCGGCCTATATGCCCATTCGCACCGAGATCAATCCGCTGCCCGCCATGGCCGAAGCTGCGGCGCATGGTCCGGTTGGCGTGCCCGTAATTCAGGGAGAAGGCCTGCCGTTGGAATTTTCACGCTGGGAACCGGATATGGCGATGCGGTCCGGGCCATTTGGGGCGCAGGTGCCCGAGGTGGATGACTATTTCGACCCCGAGATCGTGATTGTTCCGCTTGTGGCCTTTGATTCAGACGGCGGGCGTTTGGGCTATGGAGGCGGGTTTTATGACCGCACGCTTGAACGTTTGCGCGCCAGACGCGCCACGCTGGCAATAGGCTTTGCTTTTGATGCTCAAGAGGCAGAGTCGCTTCCGCTGGAAACCACAGACCAGCCCCTTGATATGATCGTCACCGAAAGCGGCGTGCGCAGTTTCAGACGTTAAGAGTTGTCGAAATGCGCCCGCAAGAATTCCCACGCGTCGATTTCGGCACCGTCTGAAAAGACGCAAACACCGGCTTTGTCACCGGTCCCGGACTCTTTGATTTCATAAGCACCCCCGTTTTCGACACAAAACGTGGCAGCAGGGTTTGCGAGTGTTGTTGTCGTCTTGGCAGGCTGCGCCACAGCGGGCGCGGCGATGGCGGCAACCGCAAGAGAAAGAAGAATTCGTTGCATAATGTCATTCCTTTTGAAACTCGAAGCTCAAAGTGAGGTCGTATGGATACGGTTTCAAGGCATTCTCTTACGGCAACCTGCGGTTCTGTCTTGTTCTGGCGAGCAGTTGAGCCTAGGAGAATGCCATGAAAATTCTGTTTCTTGGAGATGTCATGGGGCGCGCGGGGCGCGCCGCTGTGAAAGAGAACCTGCCGCGTTTGCGTGAAGAATGGCGGCTGGATTTTGTCGTTGTGAACGGTGAAAACGCCTCGAACGGCATGGGGCTTTCTGGGGATCATGCCAAGTTGATACTTGAGGCGGGTGCCGATTGCATCACGCTGGGTGATCATGCCTTTGACCAGAAAGACATGATGCAGTTCATCCAGACCGAGCCACGCATCATTCGCCCGATCAACTATGCCCACGGGGACGTACCGGGGCGGGGATCGCGTGTTTTCGAGGCGCGGGGCGGTCGCAAGGTTCTTGTGGCGCAGGCACTGGGTCAGGTCTTTATGAAACGCCCGTTTGATGATCCGTTTTCGGCGCTTGATCTTGAACTGCGCAAGCACCCCAGGGGCGGCTTGGTTCAGGCCTCGATCATCGACATCCATTGCGAAGCGACATCCGAGAAAATGGGCGTCGGGCATTTTTGCGATGGGCGGGCCTCGCTTGTGGTGGGAACCCACACCCATGTGCCCACCGCAGACACCCAGATTTTGCCCGGCGGGACCGCTTTTCAGTCGGACGCGGGCATGTGCGGCGATTATAACTCCGTGATCGGCATGGAAAAAACAGAGCCCCTACGCCGTTTCGTGACGGGCATGCCCAAAAGCCGCTTTACGCCGGCCATTGGCGAGGCAACGCTGTCTGGCGTGTATGTCGAGACCGATGATCGCACAGGCGCGGCCACACGTATCGAAATGGTACGTCAGGGCGGGCGTCTGAGCCAATCCGGCCCTTTATGAGCTCAAGCCCGCATTTGCGGCTGATGGCCATCCTGTTCCTGCTGGGAACGGGGTGGGGCATCACCCAGCCATTGACGAAGATTGCCGTGAGCGAAGGGTATGAACCCCTTGGCCTGATTTTCTGGCAACTCGCAATCGGGGCGGTCGTCTTGGGGGGATACCGGGTTTTACGCGGAAAATCGATTGCGCTGCCCAGACGCCTTTGGTGGTTCTTTTTGATGATAGCCCTGTTGGGTACCGTGTTGCCCAACAGTTTTTCCTATCGGGCCGCCGCGCATCTTCCTGCTGGTGTCATGTCCGTTATCATTTCACTGGTGCCGATCTTTGCCTTTCCCGTGGCACTGATGTTGCGGACGGATCGTTTTGGATGGATGCGATTTGCAGGCATTTTCATGGGGTTGCTGGGCGTTGTTCTTCTGGCGGGTCCAGAAAGCCTTCCTGATCCTTCCATGGTTTGGTGGCTGCCCGTCGCCCTCATCGCCCCCTTGTGTTACGGTTTCGAGGGCAATGTCGTGGCGAAATGGGGCATGCATGGCCTTGGACCCGGACATGTGTTGTTCGGTGCTTCAGTGGTGGGGGCAATCATCTCGTTGCCTATGTCTTTGGCCTCGGGCCAATTTATCGACCCGCGAGTTACTTGGGGCCCGCCGGAATACGCGCTGATCTTGTCTTCGCTTATCCATGTCACGGTTTATACGGGCTATGTCTGGCTGGTTTCTCAGGCTGGTGCGGTCTTTGCGGCGCAGGTCGCCTATATCGTGACGGGATCCGGTGTTGTCTGGTCCATGATCCTGCTGGGAGAGCGTTATTCCCTTTGGGTTTGGCTGGCGATGATTATGATTTTGGCAGGTATGTTTTTGGTGCAGCCAAGACAGAATGACGCTCTTGCCGAATAGGCCTGCATAAGCGATTGTAAAGCCAAGCAATCATCGGACGATTCATGGATTTATTTGATTTTTCACAAACCACTCAAGCGTTTTTGGCTCTTGCTGTGGTGGCCTGCATGTTCGCGTTATTTATGCGAGAGGTTTATCCTGCCGAAGTGGTGGCGATTGCAGGCGCATCTGCGCTCTTGATCCTTGGGCTTTTGCCGTATGAAGAAGCGCTTCATGTTCTTGCAAACCCGGCCCCCTGGACCATTGCTGCAATGTTTGTCGTGATGGGGGCACTGGTGCGGACAGGGGCGCTTGATTGGTTCACACAGATTGCGGAAAAACAGGCCGAACACAGCCCCGCCGTTGCGATTGGCGCATTGATGGGTTTTGTGATGATTGCCTCTGCATTCATGAACAATACGCCGGTTGTTGTTGTGATGATCCCCGTCTTCGTCCAGTTGGCGCGAAAGTTGAATGTATCCGCCAGTAAGTTTCTGATCCCGCTGAGTTATGCGGCGATTCTGGGCGGCTGTCTGACCCTGATCGGGACTTCTACAAACCTGCTCGTTGATGGTGTTGCCCGCGCACGCGGTATGGAGCCTTTCACCATTTTCGAGGTCACACCGCTGGCTGCTATTCTCGCCGTTTGGGGCGCGTTTTATCTCGCCTTTATTGCGCCCCGCCTGCTGCCCAATCGGGACAGCATGGCAGATTTGCTGTCTGATAAAGCGTCAAAGAAGTTCTTCACGGAAGCGGTTATTCCGCCTGAGTCAAATCTTATTGGACGCGAAGTTCTGGATGTGCAGCTGTTCAAACGGGACGGTGTGCGTCTTGTCGATGTGATCCGTGGGGATCTTTCCCTGCGTCGTGATCTGAAAGGTGTGATCCTTCAGGTGGGCGACCGCATTGTCTTGCGGACCAAAATGACCGAGTTGTTGGGCCTGCAACGCAACAAATCGCTCAAACGCGTTGATCAGGTCTCTGCCGTTGAGACGACGACGGTTGAATCGCTGATCACGCCAAACTGTAAAATGGTCGGGCGCCGTCTTGGTGACCTGCGCCTGCGCCGTCGTTATGGGGTCTATACGCTGGCTGCACACCGCAGGGACAAGAATATCGGGCGGCAGCTGGATGATCTGATCGTGCAACCTGGTGATACGCTGTTGCTTGAGGGGACACCGGAAGACATTCAGCGTCTGTCAACAGATATGAACATGCTTGATGTGTCAAAACCGACGGACCGTGCTTATCGCCGCAGTCACACACCGATTGCGATTGGGGCTCTGGCCGGGATTGTTGTTCTTGCGGCACTTGGTGTTGCACCAATCCTGCTGTTGGCAGTTCTGGCGATGGCGCTTGTCTTCCTGACACGCTGTATCGACAGCGACGAGGCCTTCGGGTTTGTGGACGGGCGTTTGCTCGCTCTGATTTTTGCGATGTTGGCTGTGGCAACGGCCTTGGAGACATCGGGGGCAATCGAGCTGATTGTGAACGCTCTGTCACCCTATATTGCCGGACTGTCACCGTTCTTTATCGTTTGGGCGATCTATCTGCTGACGTCGATCCTGTCGGAGACGATCAACCACGCGGTTGCCGTTGTTCTGACACCCGTTGCCATCGGGATCGCGACGTCTTTGGGCATTGATCCGCGTCCTCTTGTCGTGGCGGTCATGATCGCTGCCAGCGCCACGTTTGCCACACCGATCAGCTATCAAACCAATATGATGGTGTATGGTCCGGGCGGGTACAAGTTCACCGACTTTATGCGCGTGGGCATCCCCTTGAACCTTTCGATCGGGTTGTTGGCATCAGCCCTGATCCCGTTTTTCTTCCCTCTCTGAAAGGGGGAGACAAGGCATCTTTCGCGAGAATTGATTGCTTCGTTTTGGGAACGGACTACCATCCGGTCCACGATAAAACGAAAGGTGCCCGATGCTGAGGATGAAATCGATTGTTGCCGCTGGTGTCATCGCCACGTTGCCTGTTTTGGCTTTGGCCGGGGGGCTTCAGGACAAGGTAGATGCCCTGACGCAGACAACCTCTTCCGAGGTCGCTGCAGCCGGATTGGTTCCAATTGTAATGATTGACCATGCGCGTCTGGCCGCCGAGGCAGGGGTGGAAATGCCGCCCTCGATTGTTCAGGTGTTCAGCTCTGGCGAAACCAACTCCCGCGTCCTGTTCGAAAATATTCGCGCAGGGCTGGATCTGCCCTACCGTGTTTTGTCCTACGTCGAAGGGACGGAGGCGCGGCAGGTTTACACCAACAGCGCTTTTCTCGCCCAACGTCATGGCCTGATGGATAGGGCCGCGCTCGCTCAATACGACGCGGATATGTCTGCGGTTACCAAAGGTATGGCGGCGGCCCCAACAGAGGGGCTTGCAAAAAACTACGGGATTATTGAGCTTCAATCGCCATACGACGTTGAGCAAAGCATCGCAAATCTAAAGGCCATTGTGACCAAGCAGGCCGATACTGTTTGGTTCGGGGAGGTCGACTTTCAGGCAGAGGCGGCCGCCGCTGGCGTTGACTTGCTGCCTGCGGTTCTCTTGCTGTTTGGCGGGCCCGCGCCCGGCGGGGTGGCCATGCGCGACTTTCCGGCGATTGGTCTGGATGCCTTTTGTCAAAAACTGCTGGTCTATCAAGATGACACCGGCCAGACCCGTGTGATTTTCAACGATATTGCTGCGATGGCCCAGCTGCACTATGGGCGCTCGGCAGAACCACATGATCTTTTGAACCAGCGTCTGACAGAGACGTTCAAAACGGCATTGAAATAAGAAAGGACCCGACGCGGATGCATCGGGTCCTTTACATTTTGTCATGAGCCTTTGGCGCGGATTTACTTGCGCTTTTTGGGTGGCATCAGGTCGGTGATCGTGCCTTCGAACATTTCTGCTGCAAAGTTCACGGTTTCCGACAGGGTCGGGTGTGGGTGAATGGTGTGACCCAGATCAACGGCATCCGCACCCATTTCAATGGCCAGAGCAACCTCGGCCACCAGATCACCGGCGTTGGGACCAACGATGCCGGCACCGATTACGCGGTCGCCGTCTTCGTCAAACAGCACTTTGGTGATGCCCTCGGAACGGCCCAGGGACAGGGAGCGGCCCGAAGCGGCCCAAGGGAAGACGCCCTTGCCAACCTTGATGCCTTCGGCTTTGGCTTGGGTTTCGGTCATCCCAACCCAGGCAACCTCGGGGTCGGTATAGGCAACGGACGGGATGACGCGTGCATCAAAGAACCGTTTGTGGCCTGCACAGACCTCTGCGGCGACCTTACCTTCGTGCACGGCCTTGTGTGCCAGCATGGGCTGTCCGACCACGTCACCGATGGCAAAGATATGCGGCACGCCAGTGCGTTGCTGGTTGTCGACCGCAATGAAGCCACGTTCATCAACGGCAACACCCGCGGCTGCTGCGTTGATCTTGGCACCGTTCGGACGACGCCCGACAGCCACCAGCAATTTGTCAAACGTATCGACTTTTTCGCCGTCTGGCCCTTCCATCGTGACTTTGAGACCTTCGTCGGTGGCTTCTACGCCGGTGACTTTGGTCTTGGTCAGGATCGCCTCGTACTTTGCCTTGATGCGATTGTGCAGGGGCTTCACGATGTCTTTGTCAGCACCGGGAATGATCTGGTCCATAAATTCGACGATGGTCACATCCGAACCAAGCGCGTCATAGACCGTCGCCATTTCCAGACCGATGATGCCGCCACCCAACACCAGAATGCGTCCGGGGACGTCTTCCAGTTCAAGTGCGCCAGTCGAGTCGATCACACGTGGGTCATCATGCGGGATGAAGGGCAGGGTGACGGGTTCGGATCCTGCGGCGATGATACACTGATCAAAGCTGACGGTGGATTTTATGCCGTCATTGTCGACTTCGATCATGTTGGCGCCGGTAAAGGTGCCGTATCCGTTCACAACCTGCACTTTACGCGCCTTGGCCAGACCCGCCAGACCACCGGTCAGCTGGTTGATGACGCTTTCTTTCCAACCACGCAGCTTGTCGATATCGACATCCGGTTTGGCGAAGGTGATGCCGTGATCGCCCATTTCCTCGGCTTCGTTCATCACCTTGGCGGCGTGAAGCAATGCCTTTGACGGGATACAGCCCACGTTCAAACACACACCGCCCAACGAGGAGTCTTTTTCGATCAAAACGACCTTTTTGCCAAGATCGGCAGCCCGGAACGCGGCGGTGTAGCCACCAGGGCCGGACCCAAGCACGACAACTTCGGCATGCACATCGCCTGCGCCGGTTGCGGTGCCCGTTGCGGCCACGGCCTGCGGCGCGGCCGGAGCTGCGGCCGGTGCATCCGCTTTTGTAGGGGCCTCGGCGGCGGCGCCTTCAAAGATCATGATCACGGTGCCTTCAGAGACATTGTCCCCTTCAGCCACTTTGATTTCTTTGACGACACCCGCAGAAGGGGAAGGGACTTCCATTGTGGCTTTGTCGCTTTCCAGCTCGATCAGCGGATCTTCGGCGGCGACTGTGTCGCCCACCGAAACCAGGATCGTAACAACCGGAACTTCGGAAAAGTCACCAATATCAGGTACTTGAATTTCCATTGTTTTGTCTCCTTACCACATCAGCTTGCGCATATCGCCCAGCAGCGTCTTGAGCGTCACACAGAAGCGTGCAGCCAAGGCGCCATCCACCGCACGGTGGTCATAGCTTAGCGACAAGGGTTGCATGAGGCGCGGCACAAACTCTTCACCGTTCCAGACAGGCGCCATTTTCGAACGGGTCAGCCCGAGGATGGCCACTTCAGGAGCATTCACAATTGGTGTGAACGAGGTGCCGCCGATGCCGCCCAGAGACGAGATTGTGAAGGTCGCGCCGGACATGTCGGGGCCCTTCAATTCGCCTGCACGCGCTTTTGCGGACAGTTCCATCAGTTCTTTGGAAATATCGACGAGCCCTTTGCGGTCCGCGTCCTTGATCACCGGAACCATCAATCCGTTTGGCGTGTCTGCCGCAAAACCGATGTTGTAGAAGCTCTTCTTGATCAACTTGTCGCCATCGGGATGGATTGACGAGTTGAATTCCCAGTGCTCTTTGAGGGCCGAGACCGACGCTTTGATCACAAAGCTCAGCAAAGTGACGCGATAGCCGTTCTCTTTGGCCATTGTGTCCATTTCCTTGCGGTATTTATCAAGGTCCGTGATGTCGGCTTCGTCGTTATGTGTGACGTGCGGTACGTTCAGCCACGACCGGTGCAACGCAGGGCCAGAGATCTTCTTGATCCGTGGCATCTCGACATCTTCGACAGGGCCGAATTTCGAGAAATCCACGGTCGGGATCGGCGGAATACCCATGCCACCCTGTACGGCGCCACCTGCGGCGGGGGCCGCTGCGGTCGACGATTTCAGGAAAGCGGTGATGTCTTCGCGCAAAATTCTGCCCTTGCGGCCGGTCCCGTTCACCTTACTCAGCTCGATATCCAGCTGACGTGCAAAGGCACGCACAGACGGCGACGCATGGGCCTTGCCAAAACCGGCGTCTGTGACGGCAGGGGCGGGGGCCGCCTGCGCTGCGGGTGCGGCTGGCGCTGCTGCTGCGGGGGCGGCAGCGGCAGGGGCCGCCTCGACGGGGGCCTCTGCCGCTCCATCTGCCTCAACAATCAACAAGAGCGATCCTTCGGACACCATGTCTCCTTCGGACACTTTGATGTCGACCACTTTACCGGCGCTCGAGGAAGGGACTTCCATCGTGGCCTTATCGCTTTCCAGCTCGACGATGGGGTCTTCCACCGCGATCACGTCACCAACACTGACCAGAACGGTCACAACAGGCACTTCTGCAAAATCGCCGATATCGGGAACTTTTACTTCAACAGTCATTGTTCAATCTCCTCTCTTCCCGATCACACCAGGCGCGGGTTCGGCTTGGCGCCGTCGATGTCGTATTTGGCAAGTGCCTCTTCCAGCACTTTCTTGGTGATGCTGCCTTCGCGGAACAGGTCCACCATGGCGGCAGCAGCGATGTGGTTTGCATCCACCTCGAAGAACCGGCGCAGGTTTACGCGGCTGTCAGAGCGGCCAAAGCCGTCTGTGCCCAGAACCGTATAGCGTCCAGGCACACAGGACCGGATCTGCTCGGCAAAGTTCTTCATGTAATCGGTGGCCGCAATGATGGGTCCGTTTGCTTTGGACAGTTGTTGCGTCACAAACGAAACCTTGGGTTCTTCCAGCGGGTTCAACCGGTTCCAGCGTGCAACATCCTGACAATCACGTGCCAGTTCGTTGAACGACGGGGCCGACCAGATTTCCGAGGTCACACCAAAGTCCGCTTCCAGCATTTCTGCCGCTTTCAGCGCCTGAACCAGAATGGTGCCTGATCCCATCAGGGTAACGTGCTTTTTGGTGGGCTTTTTCACGTCTTTGAAACGATAGAGACCTTTGATGATCTCGTCCTCAACGCCCATGGGCATATCAGGATGCGCATAGTTTTCGTTCATCAGCGTGAGATAGAAGAACACGTCTTCCTGATCTTCATACATACGCTTCAGACCATGCTGCACGATCACGGCAACTTCGTGCTGGAACGTCGGATCATAGGTCACACAGTTTGGAATGGTTCCGGCAAGAATATGGCTGTGGCCATCTTCGTGCTGCAAACCTTCACCGTTCAGCGTGGTCCGACCTGCAGTGCCGCCCAACATAAAGCCGCGTGCGCGGCTGTCGCCAGCGGCCCAAGCCAGATCGCCGATCCGTTGGAACCCAAACATCGAGTAATAGATGAAGAACGGGATCATCGGCACGCCGTGGTTGCTATAGGACGTGGCGGCGGCAATCCAGTCGGCCATGGCGCCGGCTTCGTTGATGCCTTCCTGAAGAACCTGACCGTTGACCAGTTCCTTATAGTACATCATCTGGTCCGCATCCTCGGGGGTATATTTCTGACCCTCGGGGTTATAGATGCCAACCGAACGGAACAGACCTTCCATACCGAAGGTGCGGCTTTCGTCGGGAACAATCGGCACAACGTTTTTGCCGATCTTCTTGTCCCGCAGCAGCGTTGTCAGAATACGGACAAAGGCCATTGTGGTCGAGATTTCGCGCTCGCCCGTGCCTTTGAGTTGCGCCTCGAACTTTGACAGGGCAGGGATCTCGAGTTTGTCCGACTTGCTTTCGCGTTTGGGGAACTCGCCGCCCAGTTCTTTGCGGCGATCCGCGAGATAGGCTTTCTGCGCGTTGTTGAGATGAACAAACGGCGCATTTGGCAGGTCTTCATCACTGACCGGAATTTTGAAACGGTCGCGGAAGGCGCGCAATTGCTCTTCGGCCATTTTCTTTTGCTGGTGGGTGATGTTCTGGCCTTCGCCAGCAGTGCCCATGCCATAACCTTTGACCGTTTTCACCAACAGGCAGGTGGGTTGGCCTTTGGTGTCGGATGCGCGTTTGAAGGCGGTGTAAACCTTTTGCGGATCATGGCCGCCGCGACGCAGGGCCCAAATCTGTTCATCGGTCCAGTCTTCGACCAGCTTGGCCGTTTCGGGATATTTGCCGAAGAAGTGCTCGCGAATATAGGCACCGTCCTTGGATTTGAACGTCTGGTAATCCCCATCAACGGTTTCGTCCATCAACTGGCGCAATTTGCCGCTGATGTCTTTTTCCAGAAGCTCGTCCCAGCCTTTGCCCCAAAGGAGCTTGATGACGTTCCAACCTGCACCGCGGAAATCGCCTTCGAGTTCCTGAACAATCTTGTGGTTGCCGCGTACCGGTCCATCAAGACGTTGCAAGTTGCAGTTCACGACAAAGATCAGATTGTCCAGACCTTCACGGGCTGCAAGGTCGATTGCGCCGCGCGATTCAGGTTCGTCCATTTCGCCGTCGCCAAGGAAACACCAGACCTTGCGGTCGGCCATGTCGATGTGGCCACGGTTGTGCATGTATTTCATGAACCGTGCCTGATAGATCGCCATGAGCGGCCCCAGACCCATCGAAACCGTTGGGAACTGCCAGTAGTCAGGCATCAACCACGGGTGCGGATAAGAAGACAGACCATTGCCTGCGACTTCCGAGCGGAAGTTTTCAAGCTGCTCTTCGGTGATCCGCCCTTCCATGAAGGAACGGGCATAGATGCCGGGGATCACGTGGCCCTGAAAGAAAACAAGGTCGCCGCCGTGAATGGCGGATTTACTGCGCCAGAAATGGTTTAAACCTATATCATACATCACCGCGGACGAGGCGAAGGACGCAATGTGCCCGCCGTACTCGGACGAAACCTTGTTGCGGCGTACAACTGTCGCCATCGCATTCCAGCGGTTAATGGTGCGGATGCGCCATTCCATGTCCAGATCGCCAGGAAAAGCTTCCTGATCGTCTGCCGGAATGGTGTTTTGATAAGGGGTTGTTGCCGAAAAGGGCAAGGTAGCACCGGCCGCGCGGGCCTGCTGTACTGCTTTGTCCAACAAATAATGGGCGCGGTCGGCACCGTCGCGGGCAATAACATCCTCGACGGCTTCTTGCCATTCCCGGCTTTCGATTGGATCGATGTCTTCGAATTGGTGCGCCATATGCAGCGTCCTCCTCCAGATTGACGTAGCGTTGCGATCTTATAGTTTAATATTAAACCAATTGGGTAGGTTCCTAGCGTCATAGCAGCCATGCGTCTAGCGGGGAACTCGTAGTATTGGGTATATAGGCGGAAAAAGCGCAAAGAGGTAAAAAAAAATGACCACCAAAGATGGTGGCCAGTTGAAAATTTTGATTTTGAAGGGTGTCAGTTGTCGCCTGACATCCCTCCCGAGACTTCTTCCGTGGCTTCTGCTGACAGCTCTTCCGGCAGGATGAGATTGAGGACAATCGCGATCAACGCTGCAGGAAGCAGGCCGCTTGTCATCAGAATGCGCAGGGTGTCGGGCAGGTACTGAACCGCACCCGGTTCAAGTTGCAGACCCAGACCAATCGACAGGGCAATCGCAAAGATCACCATGTTGCGACGGTTCCAGTCGACATCGGCAAGCATCGAAACACCTGCCGCAACAACCATGCCGAACATGACAATCACGCCACCGCCGAGCACTTCAATCGGAACCGTCCGGATCACAGCGCCAACTTTGGGGATCAGGCCACAGATGATCAGGAAGATGGCACCACATGTCACCACATGGCGGCTCATGATGCCGGTCATGGCAATCAGGCCAACGTTCTGGCTGAACGAGGTGTTGGGCAAGCCGCCAAAGATACCGGCAACCGCTGTGCCAAAACCGTCGGCATAGGTTGCGCCCGAGATTTCCTTGTCTGTGGCTTCACGACCTGCGCCACCCTTGGTGATGCCAGACACGTCGCCAACGGTTTCAACGGCCGAGACAAACGACATCAGGGCAAAGCCGATAAAGGCCGCCGCCGAGAACTCAAACCCGTACTTGAACGGCATTGGCAAGGCAAAGGCGCTTGCCAGTGACCAGCTTCTGGAGATGCCTTCGACCGTCACCATGCCCATTGTCAGCGCATAGAGGTATCCGGCAATCAGGCCCAGCAACACGGCCGAGATCGACAACATGCCACGCGCAAAGAACTTGAGCCCCAATGTGACAAAGATCACAACCAGCGCTGCAGACCAGTTCAGAAGGGAACCGTATTCGGGTTTGCCAATCGCGGGCACGCCGCCCGCAGCATATTGAATGCCAACTTTAACAAGTGCCAAACCGATCATGGTCACCACCAGCCCCGTCACTAACGGGGGCAGGGCAAACCGTATCTTGCCGATAAAGAGGCCCAGAATGGAGTGGAAAAGGCCCCCGACAAGAACACCGGTGAACAGGATACCCAAGGCATCCGGCCCTTTGCCGGCAACCAGCGGGATCATGATCGGCAAAAAGGCAAAGGATGTGCCCTGAACAATGGGCAGACCGGCACCAACCGGTCCAAGGGTGATGGTTTGCAGCAAGGTTGCGATGCCCGCAAACAGCATGGACATCTGGATCATATAGGTCATGTCCGGAAATCCTTGCGCCCCCGCATCAGAGCCAAAGCCGAAACCGGCGGCACCGGCAACGATAATGGCAGGGGTGACGTTGGACACAAACATCGCAAGCACGTGTTGGATGCCCAGTGGGATCGCCTTGGATAAAGGCGGGGTATAATTGGGGTCTTTCAGCTGTTCCGCTGTCCCTATGGTAGTATCAGCCATACTTACGCTCCTGTTGTATGGGGATCTCGCCGCCTCTTTTTTGGTGGGCAGCTTTAAGGCGCCAAGGCGGTGACTCCGCCCAGGCGATTCAGGCAGACGTCACCGTAAAGGGCGCGTCATAGGTGAATTCTTCGAGGTTTGCGCCGTCGCCAATCCGGTCAACAACGGCAAAAAGGCCGGGGGCCGACAGGGGCGTCAGTACCCCGTGCCAAGTGCCTTTGTGAAAATTGATGCCTTGGTGTGGCGCAGTCAGAAAGGCGCGGGGCGTGCCGGGGCGCCCGTCTTCGTCCGGTGCCACGATGACAAGGAAGGGGGCGGGCGTCATTGGAATGAAGGCCTGACTTCCGTCGGGGTGGCGCTCGACCAGATCAAACACATAAGGCAGGTCGCGCGGTGTCGCATTGAACAGGCTGATACCGGCGCGGCCTTCGTCAAACGACAAAGTCGCCAGATCATGATGGCGACCGCACATTCCCTGATTGATGATTTTGTCCGGAATGCCTTTGAGTTCGAGAACATCTCCGAAGGGGGCAAAGGTGGCTTTTGTCAGGGGCTGTGCGATCAGATGGGTCACGGCAATATGTCTTTCAATCGATGCCATGCAATCCGCTCGACCTGTTTGCAGGCCGTGTCGCGTTCGGTGTCGGTGTCGTTGTTGATCCGGTCATGAAAGGCCGCAAGGATCGAGGTTTTGGTGTTGTCTTTGACGGCGATGATAAAGGGAAAGCCGTGTTTTTCGACATAGTCGGTGTTCAGCTTGGTAAAGGTGTCTCGCTCTTCATCGGTGAGCATATTCAATCCGGCACTGGCCTGTTCCGAGGTGCTTTCTGCGGTCAAACGTCCGGCCGAGGCCAGCTTGCCTGCAAGATCCGGGTGCGCCTGCAGCACGCCCAGCCGCTGTTCGCGGGTCGCGGTGCGGAAAATCCGCGCGAGCGCATTGCCAAGCCCGTCGGCGCAATCATGCGCCATGCCCAGTTCAAGATCATAGGCTCCTTCGGCAATCCACGGCGAATGTTCGTAGATCCCGCCAAAGACCTCTACAAATCGGTCCTTCGGCATCTGGCTTGGACGTTCAAACCGTTTGTGCGGGTGATGTTCGGCCCAGTGGCGCGCCACATCGATACGGCGCGGGCACCAGACACCGTCAAACTCCTGAATGTAATCGATGAACCGCTTTAGCCCGGCGATCTTGCCGGGGCGTCCGATCAGACGACAGTGCAACCCGATCGACATCATCTTTGGCGCGCCGTCCTGACCTTCAGCATAGAGGGTATTGAAGGCATCTTTGAGATAAGTGAAAAAGTCTTCGCCCGTAATATATCCCGGCGCGGTGGCAAACCGCATGTCGTTGGCTTCGAGCGTGTAGGGAATGATCAGCTGGTCACGGGATCCAACCTCAAGCCAATAGGGCAGGTCATCGTCGTAGGTATCAGAGATATAGTCGAATCCGCCTTCTTCGGAGACAAGACGCACCGTGTTGACGCTGCACCGTCCCGTGTACCAGCCCTTTGGCCGCGCACCGGTGACTTCGGTGTGCAGACGGATCGCCTCGGCAATGGCCGCGCGCTCTTCGTCTTCGGGCATGTCCTTGTGTTCTACCCACTTCAGACCATGGCTCGCGATTTCCCAACCGGCGCTTTGCATCGCGGCCAGCTGTTCGGGGCTTCGGGCAAGCGCAGACGCAACGCCATAGATCGTGACCGGAATATCCGCACCCGTAAACAGGCGGTGTAGGCGCCAAAACCCTGCACGTCCGCCGTACTCATAGATCGATTCCATGTTCCAGTGGCGTTGGTCGGGCCATTGTGCCGCGCCGGGGATGTCGCTGAGGAAGGCTTCGGATCCGGCGTCCCCGTGAAGCACGCAGTTTTCGCCGCCTTCTTCATAGTTTAACACGAATTGAACCGCGACTTTTGCGTCACCGGGCCAGTTGGGATGAGGCGGGTTTGCCCCATATCCTCGCATATCGCGTATGTATCTGCTCAAGCCGCAGCTCTCCTGTTCATTTTATCTAGTTGTATCGCACAATAATGTGCATGACTTTCAATGAATTCTTGAAAGAGTTCTTTGTGTCCTGTGCCTGTGAAAACGGCGCGCAACGCGGCAGAAAGGGTATAGCTTCAGCACGAAAGGGACCATTATGTCCGGATATCTGACCACGCACATCCTGGATACGGCAAAAGGTTGCCCTGCAGAAGGGATCGAAATCACCTTGTTCCGCCTTGAGGGGGACATGCGTACCGAGATCGCGCGCACGGTGACAAACGATGACGGGCGGACCGACTCGCCAATCCTGCCCGCGACTGAATTCGCCACCGGCACTTATGAATTGGTGTTCCATTGTGGCGCGTATTTGCGCGCGTCGGGGCAGGCGGGGGCCGAGCCTCTGTTTCTGGACGAGGTTCCGATCCGGTTCGGTATGGCGGATTCCGAAGCCCACTATCATGTGCCCCTGCTTCTTTCGCCATATGGCTATTCGACCTATCGGGGCAGCTAAGGCGGCCGCGCGTCAGATTTGGCGCGCTTGCAGTTCTTTTTGCACGCGGTCCACCATGAAATCGATGAACAGGCGCGTTTTCGGGTCCTGATGGCGACGGTGAGTATAAAGACAGGCCATCTGGATCGGGATCGGCGGGGTGTCCTGCAGCACCGGAACCAACCTGCCCGAGGACAGGTGTTCTGAAATTTCGAACACGGGCTTAAGCGTAATGCCATGGCCGTGCACAGCCCAACTTGTCAGAACATCGCCGTCATCGGATTCAAACGGCCCTTTGACCGCGAATTTTCGGATGCCTCCGGATGTTTCCAGTTGCCATTGGAATTCGGGCGCGCCGGGATAGCGCAGGTTCAGACAGTCGTGCCGCCCGTCTGTCAGGGCTTCGGGTCTGTCTGGCACCCCGCGTTTTTCAAGGTAGGCAGGGGCCGCACAGAGGACACGCGGGCAGTCCGCGATCTTTTTGATGCGCAACGTGCTGTCTTCGGGAAGGCCAAGGAAAAAGGCCACATCCAGACCTTCGGCTGTCAGGTCCAGTTTCCGATCACTGAGACGCAGGCGTAGATCAATCAGCGGATACTCTTCTTTGAACGCAGGGATATGTGGCGCGATCAGACGCCGCCCGACCCCCAAGGGGGCCGCCACATGCAAAAGCCCTCTGGGTGAGCGCGTGATCGAGGTCACCGCGGCCTCGGCATCGTCAATCGAGGCCAGTATCTTGCACGCCCCTTCATAAAAGGTTTCGCCCTGTTCGGTGGCGTTCAGCTGTCGGGTTGTCCGCATGAACAGCCGCACACCCAGATGATCCTCAAGCTGGGCAATGCGCGAAGACGCGACTGCCGCAGAAATACGCTGATCCCGCGCGGCGGCGGACATATTGCCTAATTCATAGACACGGACAAAGGTGCGGATGTTATCGATATAGGACATATGGGATGGTTCGCGCTATGAGTGCTTTGATCTTCTTGTTTTGTTTGAAGCTGTTCGGGCATTTTTCAAGATAGAGTGAAAAACAAACGCGGGCTAGTGTCTCGCGGAAACTAATTGAGGGGTCTGTTGCCGTGGAAGCTGCGTTTCTTTGGGATTGGGTGGAATTTGCCATCCGTTGGCTGCATGTGATCACGGCCATCGCGTGGATCGGATCGAGCTTCTATTTCATTGCCTTGGATCTGGGATTGCACCGTGAAGGCGATCTTGGCGGGGCTGACGGAGAAGAATGGCAGGTCCATGGCGGTGGGTTTTACCACGTTCGTAAATACCTTGTTGCTCCTGCGGCGATGCCGGATCACCTGACATGGTTCAAATGGGAGAGCTATTCCACGTGGCTGTCCGGTGCGGCACTGTTGATGGTTGTCTATTGGCTGGGGGGCGAGTTGTATCTGATCGACGCTACCAAAACAGAGCTGGTTCTGTGGCAGGGTATCCTGATTTCCGCGGTGTCCCTGACCATCGGGTGGGTGGTGTATGACCGGTTGTGTAAATCCGGTCTGGCGGAAAATCCCACATTGTTGATGGTGCTGTTGTTTGGTCTGCTGGTCGTGATGGGCTGGGGCTATACTCAGGTCTTTACAGGACGCGCCATGATGCTTCATCTCGGGGCGTTTACGGCGACAATCATGACCGCCAACGTGTTTTTCATCATCATGCCGAACCAGCGCATCGTGGTCGAAGATCTCAAGGCTGGTCGCAAACCCGATCCGAAATACGGCAAGATTGCCAAGCTGCGTTCAACTCATAACAACTATCTCACGCTGCCCGTTATTTTCCTTATGTTGTCAAACCATTACCCCTTGGCCTTTGCGACACAGTATAATTGGATCATTGCGGCTCTGGTGTTTCTGATGGGGATCACCATCCGGCATTTCTTTAACACCATGCATGCGCGTGGCGGGATGAAATGGTGGACATGGGCCGCGACGGTGGCATTGTTTATCGCGATTGTCGGGCTGTCTCAGGCGGGGCCGGATTATGCAGATTACGATGAAACCGAGGCTCGCGCCTTTACGCCAGCAGAGCAGGTCTTTGCGTCGGCGGATGGGTTCGAAGATGTGACGGATATTGTTCTTGGCCGGTGCAGCATGTGCCATGCGCGCGAACCCGGCTGGGACGGGATCACCCATGCCCCCAAAAACGTGCTGCTTGAAACGCCTCAGGAAATCGCCGCTGAAGCCAAACGGATTTACCTACAGTCCGCGATTACAACAGCCATGCCACCCGCAAATGTCTCTTGGATGGAGCCAGAAGAACGCGCCGCCATCCAAAACTGGTTTCGCGCCGCACAAGGCGGTTAATAGTGCTCTGGCCACTGCTTGAAAGTATCGGGACCTGCGATCCCTTTTCGTGAGCCTTGAACAGGGCTGCGACACTGAACGCACCTTGCAATTCAAAAATATGAATGTCAGCATGTGGAAAGCTCGGTTGGAGGAGGCATCCACATGACATCGACACGCAGGCAATTCCTGAAACACGCTTCGGCGGCATCTCTTATCACTGGTCTGGGCGCGCGCGCGTCTTGGGCGTCGGATATGGCCACCGTTGGTAAAATGAAAATCACGACGCTTTCAGACGGGCATCTGAACCTGCCAGCAGATTTCATCTTTGCACCGATGCCCCAAGACCAGCTTGCGCCGATCTTCTCGGAATTCAATGTCGGCAGCGGTCCTCTGACGCCGGAATGCAATATCACGATGCTGCAAGATGGAGAGCGCACGATACTGTTTGATGTGGGTTCTGGACCCGGCTGGCAAGACAGTTCCGGTCTTTTGATCGATGCACTGGATACGGCAGGTGTGGCCGTCGATGATGTGACCCACGTTGTGTTCACCCATTGCCATCCGGATCACCTCTGGGGGGTGCTTGATGACTTTGACGACACTCTGTTTTCGGAAGCCCAGTATATGATGGGGCGGGCCGAGTGGGATTATTGGTGGAACCCTGAAACCGTCGACACGATCGAGGCCGCCCGCACGACGATGGCGGTCGGGGCAAAGCGTCGGATGGAAGTCATCGAAGACAGCATCACCTTTTTTGACGACGGTGAAGAAATCCTCCCCGGGGTGGCGGCACGCGCAACCTATGGCCATACACCCGGCCATATGGGTTTTGAACTGCGGTCTGGCAGCGAAAGCGTGATGGTCGTGGGGGATGCGATTGGCAACCACCATGTGGCCTTTGCCGCGCCGACACTGCTTTCTGGATCGGATCAGGATCGCGAAACGGCGGCCAAGACCCGCATCTGGCTGCTGGATCAAATGGCCACGGACAAAACCCGCCTGATCGGCTATCACCTGCCCGGAGGCGGGATGGGCCATGTCGAGCGCAAGGGCGATGCTTATCGGTTTGTGCCTGAAGGCGCCTGAGACACGCACGACCCTTGCACCCTGTTTCAATCGGCGGCATGACTTGTCCCGACTGAAACGGGAAGGGGCCAAGCATGGCAGTTGTTATCTTTGATCTGGATGGGACGCTGATTGACAGCGCACCGGACATTCAGGGCGCGGTCAACGAAATGCTGGCGGCAGAAGGGCAGTCGCCTCTGGATCTGGCAACCGTGACATCCTTTATCGGGAATGGTTTGCCCAAACTGGTCGAGCGGGTCATCCGCCACCACGATATGGATATGGCACAGCACGCGCGCCTCACGGCAGATACACTCGCGATCTATAACCAGTCGGACTCGGAACTGACGCGCCTCTACCCCCATGTGATCGACACCTTGAAAACCCTGAAGGCCCAAGGCCACCGGATGGGGATTTGCACAAACAAACCTCTTGGGCCGGCGCTGCATGTTTTGTTGCATCTTGATCTAGGTGATTTCTTTGATGTGGTGATTGGCGGCGACAGTACAGATCGCAAGAAACCCGACCCCATGCCGCTGCAACGTGCCATGGCCGATATGTCGACCGAGACCATTCTTTATGTCGGTGACAGCGAGATTGACGCGGAAACGGCGGTCAACACCGGCCAGCCTTTTGCACTGTTTACAGAAGGGTATCGCAAGCGCGATATCGCGGACATTCCCCATACCCAAGCCTTTTCGGATTTTCGCGATTTGCCCGGGATTTTGGCGCGAATCCAAGGCAAAAGGTTGCGTTAGCGGGGACAAAAGCCCAAGTTAAACCCGTAAAGGTCGTGTGTTTGCTTGCTAGACTGCACGAAGTGGTTAATCATCTTCGGTGTAACGCCGGACCTGTTTGGGGGGAGATTTCATGAAAAAATTGTTCGTCGCTGCATGTGCAGCAGTGGGGTTGCTGCTGGCCTCGGTGGCCACAGCGGGTGTGATTGAGCTGACACCAGCCAGCCCCCAGCCTAAAAACGTAAAATCCGGCCTGAGCGTCAAGTATTTTACCGGTGACCGTCAGGTGCGTTCTTTGCACGCTGCAAAGTCGCGCATCAAACAGTCAAGCAAGGCCGGTAAGCCGTTGAAAGGGTTGAACTACCCAGACAAGGGACGTGGTGCCAATGTTCTGACAGCGGGTATTCCCGAACTGGTTGTGGCCGACATTCGCGGATACATCAAATTCGACACACCGGGTGTCTATGATCTGGAGTTTTTCACCAATGATGGTGCACAGGTCTGGATCAGCGGCAAAACCGTGGCCAAGCTGGATGACATCACGCCATGTGCAAGTGCAGGCCGCCCGAAGGTCAAGGTTCCCTCGGCGGGCTGGTACAACATCCAAGTGCTCTATTTCCAGAAAGAGGGCACCGCCTGTTTCGAGTCCGAGTGGAAAAAGCCCGGCGGCAGTGTCCAGCTGATCCCGAACTCGGCGTTTGGCCATTGACCTGACCGACACATTCCTATGTTTCAAGAGGGGCCTTCGGGCCCCTTTTTCGTGTCTGGCGTCAGGGCTGCGCGGCGTTTTACTGACAGATGCCCTCAAGTTCCACGCCGTCCCATGGCAGCAAAACCTCATCCGGTTGTGGCAGCGATTGCAGGGGGAAGACCTCGTCCAGAAGCCCCTTCATGCGGTGGGTGCGCGGGGCGTCCGGATCAAGCAGCGCACAGCACAGGTATTCCTCAACGATGCTGGCCTGCTGTTCGTACCCATAGTCGAGAAACGATGTTTGTGTTTCGATATCAAACAGATAGGGGTCACTCCCGTTCTGATGCTCGCGCGCTGCACCCCACGGGGAATATCCGGTCAGGTCGCGGTTTTGCCATTGCCAGACATGGGTGATTTCATGGGCAAACAACATCGCGGCCACCAGATCAATCTGTTGGGGATAATCTTTCAGGTAATCGGCAGTGTACCAGTCTTTGGAAAACAACACGCGGTTCCACAGAACCACGGCGGCCGGTGACACGGTGACGGTTTTGGCATCGCGCTCGGGGAACAGGCGTTCGCGACAGGTCAGGCGCGGGCGCTTTTCGGTCTGGAATGTCGCCACGCCCAAGGGCACGTCACGGGTCATGCGCACTTTGGATGTGTTGATCGTATCCCCTTGAATGTCTTGGGCAAACGCGATTTCGCTCGGCGTGAGGGGCCGAGAACAGGACAGTAAAAGAAAAAGGGCCAGAAAGGACGCCACGCGCATACCTCAAACCCTAGCATTTTGGGATCACGTTTCAAGCGTCGCGGGTGGTGAAATCGGGGCAGGCGCGCGTGATGGGCGCGCGTGCATCCTCAGGGCCAGGGCGAGGTAAGACGCTTGCCGCTGATGCATTCCTGATAATAGAAATCATAAAGCTGTTTGTCCCAGCCGCTGCCCGTGGCCGCCCCCACTGCGCCGCCCAGCAAAATGCCCCGCCGCGCGCCCTTTGAGCCGTTCTTGACCGCCCCCGCCGCACCGCCCGCATAATTTCCCGCCAAAGCGCCGCGCTGTGTGCCACCGGTCCCCGCCGCATCCCGCGCATACTGGTCACAGAACAGATGCGAGCGATCCGGCTCATTCGCAAGCGCGGGCAGGGCGAATAGGACGGTGGTGAGGGTGAGTGTGAGGCGTGTCATGGGGGGAGTTTGGCACGTGCGAGATGAGGGTGCAACGTGGCGTCACTCAAGTCGTTTGGGCCTGCCCAAATGACCGCACCCGACCAAGGCGATTGCCCGCAATCGCAGCGACCGACAGCCCAATGCTTGCAATGCATGAGAGGGTGAGGTCCGCCCTGTAACCTGTCCTTATTGCAGGACTTCTCCTTCCACCTCGGTCGCACCAAAGGTGCGCTGCCTATGACCGGCTTACCTCCGGCAAGACGGCGGGCGCGTTTGCCCCCACCCTCAGGATAGTGTAAGGAGAATTATCGGGGCTTCGATGCAAACAAGAAGCGAACGGAGTCGCGAAGTTGCTCTACGTCAGCCTCGTCATTTTGTTTGTGAATGACTCTGTGACATGTTGGACAAAGTACCAGGAAGTCGTCAGGGATTTTGTATCGTCTTGTTTCACCCTCAGATAGTTCTCTTATGGGCATTGCGTGATGTACATCGAGAGGGATGTTTTTTATCGGGCCTTGATAGTTGTAGTGCTTCGTTGGCTCTAATCCGCAACCTTCGCACTTAAGCCCTCGCCGTTCCAAAACTGGAAGTCGGACGTTTTTGGCGCGTTCTATTCGCTTTGAAAGCACAAATTTTCTCGTTTCCAATATGTCTGTGGAGCCGGACTGATCCATCATGCTGTCAATTGGCGTTCGTCCACCTCGATCAACAAGCGATCTGTATGCAGACAACATGTTTTCTAGATCGGTATAGAAAAGGACAGGGTCAATTTGATTTGCCTTATAAACTCTTCCAAAAGCATGACCGGCCTCGTACCCTTTGGGTAAGCTGGAATTCGAACCCAGATCGATTGGAGTATTGTCAAAGTGCGCTGAAAAATCTGCAACTCGTTCTGCCATCTCGATAGCTCTTCGCGCGAGTATTCTCCGACCTTCTTCGTTGTCTCCAAACTCTTCGTATACCTCAGTGGTTCCTTGGTTTAGGGACAAGACGATTTCTTCGGTATCTGCATTGATTAGATAAACGACATAAAACCCTCTGGTCGCGGTGTCAGTGACGATCGGATCGAAGAAATCCAGCCACGGCACAGAAGCCCATTGTGATTGACCAACGCTGGCCTTTACTTCCAAATCATACGGCAAAAATATTAGACGTTTCTTTGCTTCTACGGAGATATCGTGCCTCACAAAGTTTGCGAACTCGCTACCTGCAAAGCGTTTTACTCTTTCGAAGACATACTCACGCGCCAAGCGTGCTAGTTGTTCATGAAGCATGGTGCCATATCTCAAACATCCAACTCCTCCACGAACTTCGCATTTTCCTGAATGTACTGGAACCGCATTTCGGGTTTTTTGCCCATGAGGCGTTCCACGAGGTCTCCGGTTTCGCCGGGTTCGTCCTCGTCAATGGTCACGCGGATCAGGACGCGTGAGGCGGGGTCCATGGTGGTTTCTTTCAGGTCTTTCGCGTCCATCTCGCCCAGACCCTTGAAGCGGCTCACGTCGATCTTGCCTTTGCCGCCGATGCCTTTTTCAAGGTGTTCGTTCTTTTCGATCTCGTCGATGCAATAAACCCGCTTGGCGCCCTGGGTCAGGCGGAACAGGGGCGGGCAGGCCAGATAGAGGTGGCCCGCGTCAATCATCGGGCGCATCTGGGTGAAGAAAAACGTCATCAACAGCGCCGCGATATGCGCGCCGTCGACGTCCGCATCGGTCATGATGATGATCTTGTCATAGCGCAGGTCATCAACGTTGAATTTGGTGCCAAGCCCGACACCCAGCGCCTGTGTCAGGTCGTTGATCTCGGCGTTTGAGCCGAGCTTGGACGAGGCCGCGCCCAAGACGTTGAGGATTTTACCACGCAGCGGCAACAGCGCTTGGGTCTTGCGGTTGCGGGCCATTTTGGCCGAGCCACCCGCCGAGTCACCCTCGACGATAAACAGTTCGGTGCCCGCGCGGTTGGTGGCAGAACAATCGACCAGTTTGCCCGGCAGACGCAGCCGTTTGGTGGCGGTCTTGCGCTGGGTTTCTTTTTCCTGACGGCGGCGCAGGCGTTCTTCGGCGCGCAGCACGAGGAAATCAAGGATCGCGCCAGCGGATTTCGTGTCGGCAGCCAGCCAGTTGTCAAAGTGGTCGCGCACGGCGTTTTCCACCAGACGCTGGGCCTCGACAGTGGCAAGGCGGTCTTTGGTCTGGCCGACAAATTCGGGTTCGCTGATGAAGCAGGACACAAGGGCACAGCCGCCCGTGATCAGGTCATCGCGGGTGATCGAGGTGGCCTTTTTGTTGTTGACCAACTCGCCATAGGCCTTGATGCCCTTGAGGACAGCAGACCAGAAGCCGGCCACATGGGTGCCGCCTTCGGGGGTGGGCACGGTGTTACAGTAGGACTGGATGAAACCGTCGCGCGACGGGGTCCAGTTGATGGCCCATTCCACCTTGCCCGGAACACCGAAGCGCCCCTGGAATTCGACCGTGCCGGCAAAGGGCTGATCGGCATAGGTGGATGAGCCGTTCATGGTTTCCTTGAGGTAGTCCGACAGGCCACCGGGAAAGTGGAACGTGGCTTCGGTCGGGGTTTCCCCGTCATCAATTGCGGTTTTCCAGCGGATTTCCACGCCCGAGAACAGATAGGCCTTTGAGCGGATCGAGTTGAACAGGCGCGCCGGTTTGAAACGGTGCTTGCCGAAAATCTGTTCGTCCGCGTGAAACGTCACCGTGGTGCCACGGCGGTTCGGGGCGGTGCCGACCTTTTCGACCGGTCCTTGCGGGATGCCGCGCGAGAACCGCTGTTCGAACACTTCTTTGTTGCGGGCCACCTGAACGACCATCAGATCCGAAAGGGCATTCACGACCGAGGCCCCCACACCATGCAAACCACCCGAGGTTTGGTACGCCTTGCCCGAAAATTTACCACCTGCGTGCAGGGTACACAGGATGACTTCCAGCGCGGATTTGTCAGGGAACTTGGGGTGAGGGTCGACAGGGATACCACGCCCGTTGTCGCGGATCGTAACAGAATAGTCTTCGTGCAGTTCGACTTCGATCCGGTTGGCAAATCCGGCGACGGCCTCGTCCATCGAGTTGTCCAGAACTTCGGCAACCATGTGGTGCAGGGCCCGTTCGTCGGTACCGCCGATATACATGCCGGGACGTTTGCGGACAGGTTCCAGACCTTCCAGTACCTCGATAGAGGACGCGTCATAATCTTGGGTTTGGGTCTCGGTCAGGAGATCATTTGCCATGCGTCGGACTGCTCTTTTTTGATTTTGGTTGGCATGTATTATGGCAGGGGACGCGCGCAGGGGGAAGAGCCGTTGCATTTTTTGCACCGGCTCTTTTGATGGCCCCTTCACACAGCGCCGATTGGTGCGGTGATGTGGGCAATACGGGGGGCTCGGACCTTATCCGAAGAGGGGGCTGCCGTTAGGCGGCAGCCCACGAAATCTCGAGATCTTCGCGAAAGGCAAACCGCAAGATGTGCTTGTCCACGACGTCTTGAAACTGTGCAAGGTCGGCGTCTTCGGGCACGTCAAGACGCATCGCGAGATGGTCCGAGTGGGCGGTCAGCGAAAGATGGTTTCCATTCGGGAACCGGATATCGCCAGCCTCGGGTGTAAAAGACACCTCTGCCTTGTGTGACCAGTGTTTGCAAAGCTGCAGAAGGTAACCGCTTGCCTTTTGTGTGGCGGTCGAACCGGTTGAGGTTTGAGTCATGTGCCAATTGTCCTGATATGCAAAGGTTTTCAAGCTGGCTCGGGTTGGGGTGCTCTGGTGGCGCCCTTGTGGCTCGCTTGCACTTAATCTGCGCATTCCCCGCCGGAAATCAAGACAGCACAACCGCAGGGTCAGTGTGCATCCATTCAGAGGTAGCGATAATTCAGGAACGCGCCGCAGGATTGTTAGAAATTCGTTACATTTGTTGACGTGTGTCAAGGCGCGGTGTGAAGCCTCGCGATAGGGTGCAGCCACGTTCAGAAAACAAGGAGTTCTTTTATGACTACAAACACGGCTACCCCTCCAGTTGCAATTCAAAAAGCTGCCACCGAAGCCACCACAGCCAAGGCAAATGGTGCTACGGCAAAGGCTCCTGCAGCCGCACGTACAGAGCCAAGTACGAGCCGCAAAACCGCGCCAACCCCCGAAGAGGTGCGTCTCGCTTTTGAAAGCGGCGAATACCCCTATGACAACAAGATGTCCCGTCGGGCGTATGAGACACAAAAGGCCAAGCTTCAGGCAGAACTGTTGAAAGTTCAGTTGTGGGCACAGGAGACGGGCCAGAAGTTCGTGATGCTGTTCGAAGGTCGCGATGCGGCTGGTAAAGGTGGAACGATCAAACGGTTTACCGAGCACCTGAACCCACGGAATGCCCGCGTTGTGGCACTGAACAAGCCCACCGACGAAGAGCGCGGTCAATGGTATTTCCAGCGTTACATCGATCACCTGCCAACAGCTGGCGAGATGGTGCTTTATGACCGCTCCTGGTATAACCGCGCTGGTGTCGAGCGTGTGATGGGGTTCTGTGAACCTGGCGAGTATCTGGAATTCATGCGTCAAACCCCTGATCTCGAACAGATGCTGGTCCGGTCCGGTATCCGCCTTTACAAATACTGGTTCTCGGTCACGCAGGACGAACAGCGCCGCCGTTTTGAAAGCCGCGAAACCGATCCATTGAAACAGTGGAAGCTGTCGCCAATCGACAAGGCGTCGCTGGGTAAATGGGACGACTATACCGAAGCCAAAGAAGCGATGTTCTTTTATACAGATACCGCAGATGCGCCTTGGACCGTGGTCAAATCGAACGACAAGAAACGTGCTCGTCTGAACTGTATGCTGCACTTCCTGAACTCGCTGGATTATCCGGGCAAGGATCTCAAGATCGCGCATGGTCCTGATCCGCTGATCGTGAATACGGCCAGCCACGTAATCCACCGTTCAGAGCATATTCTCGGCACAGCTTTGCACCCGAACGGCCGCAAAGCCTAAGAGTTAGGACTCCTGCGGGCGCTGCGGATCAGAGGAGGGGACGCAGCGCACTCTGAACGGGTAGGAGATCCGAGAAGGCGGTCATGATCGTTTCGGTCAGGCCGCCTTTTTTTATGTCCTGAGGGGACTTGTCGAACCACACTGACAGCCCCTTGTGGCGCAAAAGATCGCCGCGTGGATGGTCCTTGGCATAGGGGGCTGGCACGCGTTTGAGTTCTGGCTCTGACAGGCGTGCGCCCTTGTGGGTCAGATCGGATACCAAAGTCGCAAATGTTGCGTCTTGGTCGACTGCCGCCCGCCAGTTCAACAAGGCGGTCTTGTCAAATCCCATGACGCCAGCGCCGATGCTGATGTAAGACGGGGAAATCCCGAAATACCACCCCTGTCCAGACGCCCCCGCCGGGGTCGTCCAAAGCATATGCAAATGCGTGTGATAGGGCGTTTTGTCTTTGGAAAAGCGGACATCGCGATGCGGGCGAAACAGCTTTGTTGTCACCGGTTGCGCAGTCATCCGCCCAAGATCGGCCGAAATGACATCCAGAAGGGCAAGGGCCGGATTCTTGAGAAGGGTATCATACTGCGCCTTGTTGTCCTGAAACCAGTCGCGTGAATTGTTGCTTTCCAGCTTGGTCAGAAATGCGCGGGCCTCGGGTACAAGACTGGCAAATGGATCAGATGACATGGCGATTTCCTCCTGTCCGGATCTTAGGCCCAAAAAGCATGCGACCGAAATGACATTCTTGCCAGAGCCCAATAGGAGGCATAAGGCTTGGGGATGACTACACCTGTTTCATATCGCGATCATTCGCGCGCCGTATTGCGGCTTGGGGTGCCTTTGATCGGGGGGCATGTGGCGCAATTTGCCGTGGGCCTAACGGATACGATCATGGTTGGATGGTATTCTGTCGAAGCACTGGCTGCGGTTGTCCTTGGTGGTACCTTTTTCTTCGTGATCTTCATTCTGGGGTCGGGGTTTGCCATCGCTGTGATGCCTCTGGTTGCCGAGGCCGATGCCTCGGGCGACGAAGTGGCGGTGCGCCGGATCACGCGCATGGGGATGTGGTTGTCGTTGATCTTCGCCATTGTCGTGATGCCCCTGTTCTGGTTTTCGGGGTCTTTGCTAAGTGCGGCAGGGCAGACACCCGAAGTTTCCGAAACCGCGCAGCTTTATTTGCGCATTGCCGGTCTGGGATTGATCCCCGCCTTGCTTGTGATGGTGCTCAAATCCTATCTGGCGGCGCTGGAACGCACACGGGTGGTGTTCTGGGTGACCGTTCTGAGTGCGATCACCAATGGTTTTGTAAATTACGCCCTGATTTTCGGGAACTGGGGCGCGCCTGAACTGGGCGTGGTGGGCGCGGCCCTGGCGTCGCTCGCGGTACAGACCGTCGCCATCATCGGTATTGTCCTTTATGCCGTGCGTGCCTTGCCGGAACACACCATGTTCAGCCGGATCTGGCGACCCGATTGGGAAGCCTTTGCCCATGTTTTCCGTCTTGGGGCACCTATCGGTGTTACCAATCTGGCCGAAGTGGGCCTGTTTGCCGCCTCAAGCCTGATGATGGGGTGGTTGGGCACATTGCAGCTGGCCGCGCATGGTATCGCCCTGCAGCTGGCCAGCCTGACCTTCATGGTTCACTTGGGGTTGTCCAATGCGGCCACCGTGCGCGCAGGCAATGCAATAGGGCGGCGTGATGCGTTGAACCTCGCACGTGGTGCAAGGGTGGCATTGCTGATGTCGCTGGTCACCGCCTTTGTTGCGGTGGCGATCTTCCTGACGTTCCCCGAGCAGTTGTTGACCCTCTTCCTCAGCCCGACCGAGCCTGACCGCGATGCGATTCTGGCGATTGGCGTGAACCTGTTGTTTGTCGCGGCCCTGTTTCAGGTCGTGGATGGCGCGCAGATTCTGGCGTTGGGTCTGTTGCGCGGGGTGAAAGACACGCGCGCGCCGCTGATCATCGCCGCCTTTAGCTATTGGGTGATTGGCGTGCCTTGCGGATACATGCTTGGCTTTGTTTTGGGATGGGGTGGCGTTGGTGTCTGGCTCGGGCTTGTTTTTGGCCTGTCCGTTGCGGCGTGTTTGTTGCTCTGGCGGTTCTGGGGGCCAAAGCTGACCTCGCTCAGACAGCAGTTTTCTCCGGCGGGTTAAAGCCCGACCAGGGCGCGGATGTCTGCGGGTGACAGGCCGTCTTCCCTGAACTTGGAAATGGCACGCGCATCGTCCCGTTTGGCAAGACGCTTGCCGGCCTCGTCGCGGATCAGCCCGTGATGGTGATAGCGCGGCGTTGGCATCTCCAACAGGGATTGCAGCAACATATGGATTCGTGTCGCTTCAAAAAGATCCTCGCCGCGAATGACATCTGTCACGCCAGAGTCGAAATCATCCACCACCACGGACAGATGATACGAGGCCGCCATGTCGCGGCGCGACAGAACCACATCTCCGACGGTGTTTGTCATGTCCTGTGCGATCAGCGTGTGTGCACCGTGATGCGTTGGGCCGGTTTCCTCAAAGCGGGCAGGCAGACCGGTCAGACAGGCCTGGTGCATATTCAGGCGCGTACAGGTGGCGTCGGAAAGGCCAAGGTGCAATGCGCGGCAGGTGCCTGGATAAATGCGCCCGTCCGGCCCGAAATCCGGCTGACCTTCCTGAGGGGCATTGGCCGCCGCCTCGATATCACGACGGGAACAGCGGCATTCAAAGGTTAGACCTCTGTCGCGCAACCGGGCCAGAACCGCAGTATAGTCCTGAAAATGGTCCGACTGGCGCCGCACGGGACCATCCCAACGCACCCCCAACCATGTCAGGTCATCATAGATTTGGTCTTCCCAGTGCGGACGGGCCCGCGACTGGTCCAGATCATCAATCCGCAGCAGGAATTTGCCCCCCACAGCCCGTGCCCGATCATGCGCCAGAAGTGCCGAATAGGCATGTCCCAGATGCAGCGGACCCGTGGGTGAGGGGGCAAAGCGCGTGATCATTGCGCGTCAAGCCATCCCTGCCATTCGGCCTTGGCGCGATCGGTATAGGCTTTGTACCGGTCCTTGCGACCACGACGGCCCCCTTTGAGACCCTCTACCGGCTGGAACAATCCAAAGTTGACGTTCATCGGCTGAAAGGTCTTGGCTTCGGCGCCACCGGTGATGTGATGCACCAAGGCCCCCATCGCCGTGTTCTGGGGCGCGGTTTCAATTGTCTTGCCCAGAATCTCTGCGGCGGCCAGACGGCCCGCCAAAAGACCCATCGCGGCGCTTTCGACATAACCTTCAACGCCGGTCACCTGTCCAGCAAAGCGAATATGCGGACGCGACTTCAGGCGCATCTGGTTGTCCAAAAGCGTGGGCGAATTGATAAAGGTGTTGCGGTGAATCCCCCCCAGACGCGCGAACGACGCATCCTCGAGACCGGGGATCATTTTGAACACTTCGGTTTGCGCGCCGTACTTCATCTTGGTCTGGAAGCCGACTATATTATATAGCGTTCCCAGTGCGTTATCACGGCGAAGTTGAACCACCGCATAAGGTTTGTCATCGGGCCTGTTGGCATTGGTCAGGCCCACAGGTTTCATGGGACCAAAGCGCAGGGTTTCACGGCCGCGTTCCGCCATCACCTCGATCGGCAGGCAGCCGTCAAAATAACCAGCGGTTTCGCCTTCATGAAATTCCGTTTTGTCCGCAGCCAGCAGGGCATCAATAAACGCCTCATACTGGTCTTTGGTCATCGGGCAATTCAGATAGGCTTTCTGCTCTTCCTCGGTTTCGCCCTTGTCATAGCGCGACTGAAGCCACGCGATGTCCATATTGACCGACTCGGCATAGACGATGGGCGCAATGGCGTCGAAAAACGCCAGACGCTCTGCGCCTGTTTCGGCCTGAATGGCCGCCCCCAGATTTGCCGAGGTCAGGGGACCCGTAGCGATGATCCAGTGTCCATCGTCCGGCAACTCGGTGATCTCGCCATACTCGACCCGCACATTCGGCAGCGCCAGAAGCGCCTCGGTGACGCTTTCTGCGAAGGGATCCCGATCTACTGCCAAGGCGCCGCCCGCAGGCAGACGGTGTTTGTCGGCCGTTTGCATGATCAGCCCGTTGGCCGCGCGCATTTCCCAATGCAACAGCCCAACAGCGTTCTGTTCATCATCGTCCGAACGGAACGAGTTCGAGCAAACCATCTCGGCCAGATGTCCGGTCCGGTGCGCAAAAGTTTCAACGTTGGGACGCATTTCGTGGATCACCACGTCGACGCCCATATGAGCGGCCTGCCATGCGGCCTCTGAGCCGGCCATTCCGCCGCCAAGGATATGCAATGTGTGTGTCATGGCGCGGACATAAGCCCGAAACAGCGTTTTGGAAAGGGGAGAAGAAGAACCTGGGTCGCCGGGCGGGTATGTCATGGTCCAGAGAGAGGACCCGGAGGGACCTTCCGCGCGGCGACCCAGTGTTGAAAAGTCGTGCAGTGACGACATGACCGTTATCGCACGAACGCATAGCTTGTCCTAGGGGAAAATGACGGTTTTTGTGCCCTCAGACGGAAACAATCTTTTGTGATTGCGACGTTTCGGTGAACAATAAATGAGCAGTTTTTTAAGAGGGGGTGGCCCTTTGATAGGGCGAGGTAAGTCGGGGTGCCCGTCTCAAATGGCCGCCCCCCTCAGCGATCACTGTTCAGTGGTCGCATAGCGAACTGTTCGGACGTCGACGCAGCAAATGGCAACCAACCAGCCCCTTCTGGGCCGAGATCAGGTTACCCGTTTTGCGTCTATTCCGAATCCGGCACACCAACTGCGCCGGACGATTTCTTTCACTGTATCCGATCCTCTTGTCGCGAATAACAAAAATTCTTGAAAAACACCGTTGCGAAGGTGGAAACGCTTACTGTGACCAGTCGGGATCGCGTTTCTCGAGAAAGGCGCTGATGCCTTCTTCGGTGTCCCGGTACAGCATGTTTTCGACCATAACGTCGCCGGTATAGGCATAGGCGTCCGAGGTGTTCATGGTGATCTGGTTATAGAACGCCTCTTTTCCGACCCGAACGGCCGCACCCAGCTTGGCCGCCACGGTCTCGGCCAGCTCTGTCGCTTTTGCGTCCAACTGATCGGCGGGCACGACATGATTCACCAATCCGATATCGCGGGCTTCGTCGGCATTTAGAAACCGGCCCGTTGTCAGCATTTCAAAGGCCTGTTTGCGATGCACATTGCGGGTCAGGGCAACCATCGGTGTGGAACAAAACAGCCCGATATTGACGCCGTTCACGCCAAATCGCGTGCCCTCGGCGGCAACGGCCATGTCGCATGTGGCCACCAGTTGGCATCCGGCGGCGGTGGCGATCCCATGAACGCGGGCAATCACGGGCTGGGGCAGGGACTGTACCGTCATCATCATCTGGGCGCAGCGGTCAAACAAATCCTTGAAATACGCCTTGCCGCCATCTTCGGCCTGTCGACCCGCGGTCATTTGCTTGAGATCATGCCCCGCACAAAAGGCCTTGCCCGATCCCGAAAGCACCACAGCGCGCACAGATCTGTCTTCCTTGAGACCGTCCAGCGTGCTTTGCAGCGCGGCGAGCATTTCATCGGAGAGCGCGTTCAAGCGGTCCGGCGCGTTGAGATTGAGGTACGCAACTGCATTAACGTCGCGACGTTCCAGAATTTCCATCTTGTCCTCCCTAGGGTATGGCGCAAACCTAGCGGGACAATTTGAGGGAGGGAAGTATGCAAGCCGTGATGACAGCAGAAGAAATGATGGAATACCTCGAAGAGGTGTTCCCACAAGTTAACAATGACTTTGCGATCGATCATATGGATGGCACGAAAACTGTCATGCGCCTGTTGACGGCAGAACGTCACTTGCGCCCGGGCGGAACGGTTTCGGGCCCTTCGATGTTCGCCTTGGCCGATGTTTGCGCCTATGTCGCGACAATGGCCTGTATCGGCAAACAGGCGCTGGCTGTTACGACAAACTGTTCGCTGGATTTCATGCGCAAACCCGAAGCCGGCAAGGATCTGGTCGCCGTCGCGACGCTTTTGAAGCTGGGCAAATCCCTCTCGGTGACGGACATCCTGATCTATTCGGAAGGGATGGAGGCTCCGGTGGCGCGGGCGTCGATGACCTATTCCCTCCCGCGTGCAAGCGGGGCATAACCCGCACACCCCAACCAAAGCTCATCACACAAAGCAAAGCGGCCATGCGTTTCAATGTCATGGTATAAGTATTCTGAATTTGATATGTGATGCGGGCGCTGCGAAGGCCTCACCTGATCCTTCGTCGATTCACAGGAGACACAGCAATGACTGACGCGCCTATATCCGAGCCCAAACTCAAACATTTTCCTGTGCCATTCTTTGCGGTGGTCATGGGGATGATGGGCTTGACACTTGCCCTGCACACCGCTGCCGATGTGTATCCCGTTCTGGCCATGGTATCCGAGGTTTTCATGTGGGGCGGCATTGCGGCTTTCTTGGTGATTTCAATGTTTTACATCGCCAAGTTCATGACCTATCGGACTGCCATCTATGCCGAGTGGAACCACCCCGTGCGTCTGGCGTTCTTTCCGGCGATTTCAATTTCCCTGCTTTTGATCGCAACGGCGCTGATGTCCAGCTTTCCAGACGCGGCGCGCGGCATCTGGATCATCGGGGCAGCATTACAAGCGGTACTGACGCTGGCAGTGATTTCAGGATGGATCAGCCACCGGTCATTCGAGGTGGGACAACTTACGCCGGCGTGGTTCATTCCTGCGGTGGGAAATGTGGTGGCACCAGTGGCGGGCGCACCGCTTGGCTATGTTGAGTTGTCCTGGCTGTTTTTCTCAACCGGACTGGTGTTCTGGGTGGTTTTGTTGACTTTGGTGTTCAACCGCTTGATCTTTCACAACCCGATCCCCGGCAAACTGTATCCGACTCTGGTCATTCTGATTGCACCACCGGCGGTCGCGTTTCTGGCGTATGTGAACCTGACAGGGGACATTGATCCGTTTGCGCGTATCCTGCTGAACAGTGGATATGTTTTTGCCGCGTTGATGGTGATCCAGATCCCGAACTTTGCCAAACTTCCTTTTGCGCTGCCTTGGTGGGCGCTGAGCTTTCCAGTGGCGGCGCTGACGATTGCGTCTTTCCGTTTTGCCGCGCTGGCAGGATCACAGGCGCATGTGGTGATCGGAACCTGCATTCTTGTCGTGCTCTGTGCAATCATGGCAGGGCTGATCTATCGCACGGCTGTGGCCATCATCCGAAACGAGATTTGCGTGCCGGAATAACACCGTGACATATAAAAAGGGCCGGGATTTCTCCCGGCCTCAGGTCACTGACGTGTAACGGGGTTAGCCACGCCAGAACATTTTGGCGGCTTCATCTTTGGCCTCTTGCAAAGAGATGCCGACATCCTGAAGGCGCGCGGCGTCCAGTCGGGCCAATGCACGACGGGTGCGCACGCGCCTGTCCCAAGTGGTGACGGTCACCGCAAATGCCACTGCCCAGCGTGCGACAACCGGAAGAGGATAGTCTTGCGCGAAAGAAATCAGCTGCTTGCTGTGGTGTGCCGTTTGTACCATTGGGAATGTCCTTTTGTATTGATACAATTTGTTACCTGCGATAATGTATTGGTACAAAATCTATTCGTTTAGGTACAGGAATACATTGTGACTGATACAATTTGGCCGCCGGACTTTCAGGATTCAACGCAATCCAAGTATATTGTATTGATACAATCCTTGCGCGCTGCCGTACGATCCGGTGCCTTGTCTCCCGGAGAAAAGCTGCCACCCGTGCGTGAACTGGCCTGGCAACTGGGCATCACACCGGGCACGGTTGCGCGGGCTTACAAGCTGGCCGTGCAGGAGGGATTGCTTGATACCACGGTGGGGCGGGGCACTTTTGTATCGTCTGGTCACCGTGAAGATCCGCCCGATGATATCTCGCTTGTCGCGCACATGGCCCATGACGATTTGAACTTGCGGGGCATCCGCGTGCCCGATGTCGGACAGGAAGGCATCATTCGCGACATCATGCGCCGCCTTGGGACGGACGGCGGCATGGGGTATATTGATTGCCCGGCGCCAGACAAGGATCTTGCCGCCCGCAAAGCTGTTGTTCAGTGGATCGGCGAAGATCGCGTGGGACGCTTGTCGCCTGACGATATTGTCCTTGGCCTTGGGGCGCAGCATACGGTTATCCTGACACTTCAGGCCTGTCTCTACGGGCCCAATCCCATCATCCTGACCGAAGACCTTGCCTTTCCGGGTGTGCGCCATGCCGCGCGGATGTTGCGGGCGCAGGTTCTTGGGGTGGGCATGGATCAACAGGGGCTGCGCCCTGATCGCTTAGAGGCGGTCCTGCGGGAACATGGTGGTCAGGTTCTTTTGACCTCGGCCGAAACACACAGCCCGACCACCATTCGCACCACACTTGAACGGCGTCGCGAGATCGCTGATGTGGCCAGCCGGTATCAGGTGCAAATCATCGAAGATGACTGTCACACGGTGGCACGTCCGGAATTGCCGGCCTATCGCGCCATATGTCCCGAGTGGTCTTGGTATGTGTCATCGCTGACCAAATCGGTTTCCGCCGCCCTGCGGTTCGGGTTTGTTGCCTGTGCGAAGGGGCAGGGGGGCACGGCGCATCAAGTGGCCCAGTCGTCCTTTTATGGGTTGCCGTTGCCGATGCTGGATATTTGCGAAGCCTTCATCACAAGCGGGCAGGCCGAAACCGTCCGTCAAAAGGTTGAGGCGCGGATTGCCGAACGTGTGCGTCAGGCCGTGAACATTCTCGGACAGTGGGACATAAGCTGGCGACCGGATGCACCCTTTGTCTGGTTAAAGCTGCCGCGCGGCTGGCGGTGTTCCACATTTATGCTAGCCTGCGGATCGGAAGGCATCGGCATAAAACCCGCGGACGAATTTGTTCTGGCGGATGGGCATGCACCAAATGCGGTGCGCATCGGCATGAATCCAGACCTGACAAACGCGGAATTTGAAGGCGCCTTGCAGAAACTGTCCCAAATGCTGGCAAAACCGCCTGCTACGGTCGATGTTTGATGGGGTATTTTAATACCTAATTTTCAAGCAATTGATTTTAAACAATTAAATAGATCTTTGTGGGATTGACTGTGCGCCCTACACCTTTATAACCCGCCCATCGAATTTCGGTGCGCCGGAATACGGCGTATCTGTCAACCAAAACTCAGGTAGACCCAAAATGAAAACCTTTTCTGCTACTCCGGCAGACATCGAGAAGAAATGGATCATCATCGACGCTGAAGGCGTCGTGCTTGGTCGTCTCGCATCGATCGTCGCCATGCGCCTGCGCGGCAAGCACAAGGCGTCTTTTACTCCGCACATGGACATGGGTGACAATGTCATCGTGATCAACGCGGACAAGATCCAGTTGACCGGCAAAAAACGCACGGACAAAAACTACTACTGGCACACAGGCCACCCTGGCGGCATCAAGTCGCGCACTGCTGAGCAAATCCTCGAGGGGAAGTACCCCGAGCGTGTTGTGACCAAAGCGGTTCAGCGCATGCTGCCTGGCAACCGTCTGTCGCGCAAGGTTATGACCAACCTGCGTGTGTATGCCGGCGCCGAGCACCCGCACGAGGCACAATCGCCAGAAGTGCTGGATGTGAAATCCATGAACCCGAAAAACACCCGGAGCTAATCAATGGCTGATCAAATCAACTCGCTTGAAGAGCTGAACGCCGTTGCTGGTGAAGAAGCTGTTGTAGAAGTTGCTGCACCACGCGAGCCCGTTCGTGACGAGCTGGGCCGTTCGTATGCAACCGGTAAACGTAAAGATGCTGTTGCACGCGTTTGGATCAAACCCGGTTCGGGCAAGGTCATTGTGAACGGCAAAGACCAGGACGTGTACTTCGCGCGCCCCGTTCTTCAGCTGATCCTGCGTCAACCAATGCAGATTGCTGGCGTTGAAGGTGAATTCGACGTGTTCGCAACTGTTAAAGGTGGTGGTCTGACTGGTCAGGCTGGTGCGGTTAAGCACGGTATCTCGAAAGCGCTTCAGCTTTATGAACCCTCGCTGCGTGGCGCTCTGAAAGCTGCCGGCTTCCTGACACGCGACAGCCGCGTTGTGGAACGTAAGAAATACGGTAAGCGCAAAGCGCGTCGTTCGTTCCAGTTCTCGAAGCGTTAATCTTCGGTGCAAAAGAATTGAAAGGGCTGCCGTTTGGCAGCCCTTTTTTCGTGCGCATACGCGCCCGAAGCCTCCGGCGGGGATATTTTTGGCCTGAAGAATAAAGGGTTTCTTAACTGTGAACTGCGAGCCTTTGCTTGCGGTACAGGCGGGGACGCCGATGGCCGTGCCAGGAGAAGCTCCCCGGAAGAGCCGGGGAGTGGATCCGGACTTCTTCTGGCTAAAAATATCCGCGCCGCAGGCCGTATTCTGGCAAAGCCAGAATGCGTTAACTGTCTGGCGTGATCAGACCAAGGCCGCGTAGATACACACCAATCCCCGTTTCAAGCAGATCTTCAGGGGGAAAGGGGCTTTGGGTACCCGGCGAGTTTCGGGCGAACAGTTCGACGACGCCGTGACTCATGGCCCAGATATGGGCGCTGAACATGCTGGCGGGCGGGCGTTTTTCTGGCGGGATGTGTTGGCTCAAGTCCTGCGCAGCGCGTTCCATGACGCCCCGCGCACGTGATGCAACGGCGGCCAGTTCCGGGGTGCGGTTGACGGATATCCCACTTTCGAACATTGCGATATAGTGACCCGGATATTTGCGGGCAAAGGCAAGATAGGCGCGCCCCGTTGCCTCAAAAGACGCCAGAGCAGAGGGTTGGCCCTTGTCATAGGCAAACTGCATGACATCGGCAAAAATTTCATAGCCCTGCCTTGCGGCTTCGGCAATAAGGTCATCCCGCCCTTCGAAATGACGATAAACGGCGGCAGGGGTCACGCCGGCCTGTTTCGCCGCTTCGGACAGGGTAAATCCTGTTGGGCCTTTGGTTTCGATCAGCCGGAGTGCTGCATCGACAAGGGCCTGGCGCAGATTGCCGTGGTGATAGCCGCGTTTAGGCATTCCAGATGTCCGGTCCGCCACAAATGCTTGGGTCCAGGGCACCGATGGCATCTGTGTCTTTGCGATCATAATCCAGACGCGTCAGAACACTGCGCAGGGCCATCAATCGGGCGCGACGTTTGTCATCGGAGCGAATGATCGTCCAGGGCGCCGCCTCGCTGTGGCTGCGTGTCAGGGTCTCGTCGATTGCATCCGTGTACTGGTCCCAGCGTTTCAGGCCTTCGACGTCTATCCAGCTGAGTTTCCATTGTTTCAATGGATCGGATTCCCGTGCCAGAAAACGGCGTAATTGCTCGGCCCGCCCAACGTTGAGCCAGAACTTGAAAATGTGGATGCCGTCATTGACCAGCGCGTGTTCCAAAGGTGGGGTCTGGCGGAAGAAGCGTTCGCGTTCCGGTGCTTCGCAAAATCCAAAGACTTTTTCAACGACACCGCGATTGTACCAACTGCGATCAAAGAAGACCATTTCTCCGCCAGAGGGGAGGTGATCGAAGTAACGTTGGAAATACCACTGGGTTTGTTCGGCATCGGTGGGTTTGGAGAGGGCCACAACACGCGCGCCGCGCGGGTTCAGGTTTTCACGGAACCGTTTGATTGTGCCGCCTTTTCCAGCCGCGTCCCTGCCTTCGAAAACAATCGCAACCCGCTGACCGGTATCCTTGATCCAGCGCTGCAGTTTGACCAGTTCGCATTGCAAGGCCTTCATCTCGCGCTCATAGTCCTTGCGGCCCATCCGTTGCGCATGCGGGAAGCCGGCGTCAAGGATGGCGTCCTTGTCACCGTCGCGAATGGCATCGCGTATCTCTTTCGGGGCATCGTTTTCGTAATAGGCGCTGATGGCACCGTCGAAGGGTAGCTCCATGAAACCTCTCCGTTTTCTTTTAATATGGACGGGCGGTGACGCCTGTGCAATGCGCCAGCGCAGGTTTTGTCAAACACGGGGCAGGTGTCAGCTGCCGATTTCGTCCATATTATAGGGCGTGGTCTCGTAAAGTTCGGTGATCCAGTTTCCATAAAGAAGATGCGCGTGGCTGCGCCAACGGTTCATCGGCGGCTGGCTTGGATCATCATCGGGATAATAGTTCATCGGGACATTGATGGGCGTGCCCTCTGCCACATCACGATCATATTCCTGCTTGAGCGTTTCGCTGTCATATTCGAAGTGGTTGAAGATATAGATCGCGCGGTGTGCGGGATCTTCGACCAGACATGGCCCAACCTCTTCGCTGCTAAGAAGTGTGGTCAGCCCGTCTGCGGCGTCGATTTCGTCTTGTTTCATTTCGGTCCAGCGGCTGACAGGGATCACGCAGTCATCCGAGAAACCGCGCAGGTAATGCGACGCAGGGTCCATATTTTTATGGCGGAAACAGCCAAAGGCCTTGGCATCCAGAATGTGTTTTTGGACGCCATGGAAATAGTTGATCATGGCCATACCGCCCCAGCACACACCAAAAGTGGAATGCACATGGGTTTGCGTCCATTCAAAAACGTCGCGCAGTTCCTGCCAGTAAGTGACGTCTTCGAACGGCAAATGTTCGATTGGCGCGCCAGTGATGATCAAGCCGTCGAATTTTTCGCCAGAGGCCTTAACCTCATCAAACGGGCGATAGAATTCGGCCATGTGTTCCGCGGCGGTGTTGCGCGTCTTGTGTTCGCTCATCCGGATCAGGGACAATTCGATCTGCAGCGCCGTTGCCCCGATCAGGCGGGCGAACTGGTTTTCAGTCTGGATTTTCTTGGGCATCAGATTCAGCAATCCAATGCGCAAGGGACGGATATCCTGCCGCGCGGCCTGCCTCTCGGACATGACCATGACGCCTTCGCGCGAAAGCACGTCAAAGGCAGGCAGGTCGGAGGGCAGTTTAATAGGCATGATACTTGGTCTTTCCAGTTTAGTTTGGGTTATCTAGGAGGTCTCTCAGGCGCGCTCAAGTGCGGTGGCGATCAGGTCGTCAAAGTCGGAGGTGGTTTTGACCGCGGCAACCTCTTGTGCGGTGACGGTCACGCCCCAGTTTGCCATGCCCTGATACAGGGGCTGGCGGTGGGCAAGTGCGGCGGCATAGGTCCAGCGCACAAAGGCATCTGGATCAACCTGATGTTCGTTCAGGCCGTTTGTTTCCAGATACTCTGACCAACGCGCCTTAAGGAACCGAGGTTGATAATACATCGGTTTTGGAGCTTTGTCGAAACGGCGGGCCAGCTCTGCGGCGTGATCATCAGAGCCTTTGATCCAGACCATCAACGTGTTCTGGCTCAGTGCCTTGAGGATCGGATCATCGGGATTGTTGGGATCGACGACTTCGCAGATAGAGCCACCTGTATCGCAGACGAAATGATCGTAGCCATAAAGATCATGGGCGCGGGTGACGAAATGGGGCGTGTCAAGAAGCGCTGCGATCTCGGCGGTGCGGTGCTGATCCTGACGGCGCATATATTCCTCGAAGGGAACGCCGCCCAGATCGGGGTTTCCGGGTTTGCCAAGATAGGTCGAAAGCGGTGCAAGATTGTTGAAGGTGATGTTGGAGCCGATATAGATCGAGTCACTGAGCAAAAGGTCCCTGAGGAAGGGCACTTTCATCGCCTCGCGTTTGGCATTGTCAGCAATGTGTTCGCCCATGTAGCGCGTGCCGATACGGTAATCGATCGAATAGTGGAACCAGTCTCCGGCATCTCGCAACATATTGGACAGGTGGGTTTTTCCCAAGCCTGACATGCCAAAAAGAAGCACCTTTTTTTGCGCTGCATTGCGCCAGTCATCTGCAGAGGCGTAGATCATTGCCCGGTCCCTTGTTCTTGTCGGTTTTTGGTAACGGCGAGGCGCGCGCAGGTCAAACGGGAAAGCAAGGGATGTTGGGCAGAAGCCACCGAAACAGGGGCTCCCGCCATCTTCGGGGCCATTCGGCCCCTGCCAGATGTTGGGCCGGGCCGGGGGCGTTGCCCCCGGTGCGCATGTGACGGGCGGGTTTTACTGGGTCGAAGGTTTGAAGATCCGCGTCACAAGACGACCGTCAAGAATGACCAATCCCAAGGACAGCAGGGCAAACCCCGCAAAGGCATTGGCCGGAAGGGTTTCATCCAGAACCAGAGCGCCAAGAAGTATGGCGAAGGGCGGGATCAAAAGCGTGACCAGCATGAGATTGCCGCTGCCTGCCATCGCCAGCACGCGGTAGTACAGAAGATAGGCACCTGCGGTGGCGATCGAGGCGTAATAGATCAGCGCGATCCATGTAACGGGCATCAGATCCATCCGGAAGGGGCCGTCCACCATCCATGCCAGAGGCAGGGCCACAACCGACGACATGGTCAGCATGCCCGCCGCGGCCATTTCCGGTGGCATGCCAATCAGCCGTTTGCGCGCCCAGACACCTGCAAAAGCATAAGACAACGTCGCCCCGAGGGCCGCGAGCTGGGCGAGGCTTGTCAAATCCAACCGTGTGATATTCTCGAGGCCGATGGTTGTCGCAACGCCCAGGAAGCCGACGGAAACCCCGATCACTTTGCGTTTTGTCAGTTTTTCATCAACAAAAAAGAAGGCAGCGACCAACACCCCGAAAATGGCGGTTGTGGCGTTGAAAATCGAGGCAAGGCCGCTCTCGATATAAAGCTGGCTCCAGTTCAAAAGGGTGAAGGGGATAATGTTGTTTAACAATCCCATTCCAAGAAACGCCCCCCAGACACGCAGGCCGGTCGGGAGTTTCTGACGTTTGAGCAGGACGACGCACCACAGAATCAGGGCCGCCCAGAATGTACGGTGAGCGACCGCCGTAAGCACACCAACTTCGTTCAGCGCAAGACGCGCCGCCAGAAAAACGCCGCCCCAGACAAAGCCGAGCAAAAAGAGTTCGGCCCAGGCGCGGGAGGTCAGAGAGGTTTGTTTTGAATCAGTCATACCCGTGGGATAGCGCAGGGTCCGAAATCGCGCACTCCGATTCCTGCGCAATTCTTTCCCCCCACGACAGGGCAAGACGCCCGTGTCACAGGCTGGCTACTTGTCGCGAGATTCCGCGCGTGTGTCGGCGGTTTTGGGTGCGCGGGTTTCGTTGAGGATGTTCAGGTAGTTCCCAGAGAAAATGATAATAGCCCCGATCAGGACGAAGATATCCAAAGGCTCGTTATAAAACAGTGCGCCGATTACCGCGATCGCGGGCAGGCGTACAAAGTCGATGGGGACAACAACCGACGCAGGCGCAATGCTAAGTGCTGTGGTCAGGCAGAAATGCGCCAAAAGACCCGCGCATCCGATAAGGATGAGCCAAGGCACGCTTTGGGCCGAGGGCAGGGCGATATCAAAATCCCATCCGGCGCACAGAATGCCAAACACGGCCTGCATTGTTGTCAGATAGAACAGGATACACGTTGTCGTTTCCGTACGTGTCAGGCGTTTGGTGAGCATGATGGAAAAGGCAAATCCGATGGCCGACAATGCGGCCGTGACCAAACCGATGTTGAACGTGCCAACACCGGGGCGCGCCACGATCAGAATGCCGATGAACCCCATCACGGCGGCAAGCAAACGCATCGGTGTCAGGCGCTCTCCCAAGACCAGCGGCGACAAAACCAAAACCCAGAGCGGAGACGTGAATTCAAGCGCGAACACCTGTGCCAAAGGGATCAGTGTAAGCGAATAAAACCAAAGGTTTTGGCCGGTAAAATGCGCCAGATTTCGGACCAGATGGGTGCCCATTGAGCGGCGCGTGATCTGACGTTGCGTGCCCGCAAGCGCCGAGACCACAACCACAATCAGCACCCCGACAAAGCTGCGGTACATCATGATTTCGAATGTATCGAGCTCGAACGACACCGCCCGACCGGCGATGGCCATCGACGAAAACGACAGGATCGCCCCGATCATCCAGATGGCGGCTTTGATGGTGTCGCTCATTCGGCGACCGTGCAGCAACCGGTCAACAGGATCGGCGTTGTGTCGCGTTGTGTCAGGACCTGCACCGATATGGGCCAGTTAGTGCCGCCAAGACTGCATGCGGTTTCATTGGTCACCACGATTGCAGTGTCAAACGAGGAAATCAGGGTATAGGCGCGAGGCCAGTCGCGGCCTTGGGCGACGGTCGAATGAGGGATGTCGAAGTCGGTTTTGCGTTTGTGAAACCGAAACTGCGCCACAGGTCCGGCCAGCGTCAAAAACCATTCAGGGTCATGGCCTTCGCATGCCAAAGGTGGCTCGGCTTGGGCGGCACTCGCGGCCAGAGCGCATATGGCCCCAATTCGTTTAAGCATCTGACGTCCTCTCGCATTCTGTCTGTTGTCGCGGAAGGTGGCGCGATTTTCTAGACCTTTTTACGCGCGAACGAAAAACGCCACCCAATCGGGTGGCGCGTTTCTCTGGACTATTCCCACTCAATCGTGCCCGGAGGCTTTGATGTGATGTCATAGGTGCAGCGGTTGATGCCTTTGACCTCGTTGATGATCCGCGTGGCGGTTTCGCCAAGGAACTCGTGGGTGAAGGGGTAGTAATCCGCCGTCATGCCATCAACCGAAGTTACGGCGCGCAGGGCGCAGGCATAGTCATATGTGCGGCCATCACCCATCACGCCAACCGTGCGCACCGGAAGAATCGCAACAAAGGCCTGCCAGATTTCGTCATAAAGACCATGCTTGCGAATTTGGTCGATATAGATCGCATCCGCTTCGCGCAGGATTTCCAGCTTGGCGCGGGTGATCTCACCGGGGCAACGGATGGCAAGACCCGGTCCGGGGAAGGGATGGCGTCCGATAAAGCTGGCCGGAAGGCCAAGTTCGTGGCCAAGGGCGCGGACCTCGTCTTTGAACAGTTCGCGCAATGGTTCAACCAGTTTCAGACCCATCTTCTCGGGCAGGCCGCCCACGTTGTGGTGCGATTTGATCGTGACCGAAGGACCGCCCGAGAACGAGACCGACTCGATCACGTCAGGATAAAGGGTGCCTTGGGCCAGGTATTCCGCGCCATCAATTTCGTCGGCGTATTTCTGGAACACGTCGATAAACAGCTTGCCAATGATTTTGCGCTTGGTTTCGGGATCGCTTTGCCCCTCGAGTTCACCAAGGAACAAATCGGATTCATCAGCGTGGATGACATGAAGGTTCATGTTGTCGCGGAACATGCCGACGACTTCTTTGGCTTCGTCCTTGCGCAATAGGCCGTGGTCCACGAACACACAAGTCAGCTGATCGCCGATGGCTTCGTGCAGAAGGGCCGCCGCAACGGACGAGTCGACCCCGCCGGACAGGGCACAGATGACTTTCTTGTCGCCAACCTGTTCCTTGAGTTTGCTGATCATCTCCTCGCGATAGGCACCCATGGTCCAATCGCCCGCAAACCCTGCCAGTTTGACGAATTGTTCATACAGTTTCGCCCCGTTCGGGGTGTGGTGCACCTCGGGATGGAACTGTACGGCATAGAAGTGGCGTTTTGTGTCCGCCGTGATCGCATAAGGTGCGTTGGGCGAGGTGCCATAGACCTCAAAGCCCGGTGCAATTTCCGAAACGTGATCGCCGTGGCTCATCCAGACCTGCTCGTCGCCGTCCTGATACCAGCCTTCCAGCAGATCAAGTTTTTGCGTCTCGGTCACATAGGCACGACCGAATTCTGCGGTGCCGTGGCCTGATTCCACTTTGCCACCCAGTTGATGCATCATGACCTGCTGGCCATAGCAAATCCCGAGGATCGGCACGCCATAGTCAAAAATCTCTTGGGGCACGCGCGGAGAACCGTCGCGGGTCACGCTATCGGGGCCACCGGAAAAGATGATCGCCTTGGGCGCCATCGCGTTCACCATATCCATGGTGACGTTCTGGTAGGGGTGGATTTCGCAATAGACGTTCAGCTCGCGCAGGCGGCGCGCAATCAGCTGCGTGACCTGACTGCCGAAGTCGATGATAAGAAGGCGGGCATGGGATTTATCAGACATGTCTGCCGCATAAGGAAAAGGGGGCGTTTTCGCAAGTGGCGTTTGTTCGAATTTGCTTGCGATTTGCCGATTCCAAGCCCCGCCGCCCAGAGCCGCATCGCCGGTATTGCCCTGTTGGGTAGGCGGGGGTTGTTTATCACCTGTATATCGGTATATTTCGATATATGGACATTGAACAAGCCTTATCCGCCCTGAACAACCCGATACGCCGCCAAATTCTGGAATGGCTCAAGGATCGGTCCAATTTTCCGCCTGCCTTGCCGGAACATGAAGATCTGGATGGGGTGTGCGTTGGCTATATCCAGGAAAAGGCCGGTTTGTCCCAGTCCACGATCTCGAACTATATGGGTTTGTTGAAAAAAGCCGGATTTGTTCTGTCCGAACGGCATGGGCAGTGGACGTTCTATCGACGTGACGAGGCGGGCATACAATCGTTCTGCACGGCCTTTGAACAAGAGTTGCTTCGGAAATAAACGCAAGCAGGGCAATGGGTGTTGACCCAAAGAAAACTGGATATCGAAATATTGCGAAATGGGGGTGGGGTAATGACTGTATCAGAAGAAACAGGGGCAGGGGTGCTTGGGCGGCCTTTGGCACTGCCATGTGGTCTGGTGTTGAAGAACCGGATCATCAAATCGGCCATGTCGGACTCTCTTGGTGATGGCCAAGGCAATGCAACGCCCGCGCAAGCGCGCCTTTACGAGCGATGGGCCGAAGGCGGTGTTGCGCTGTCATTGATCGGAGAAGTACAGGCAGACCCGCGGTATCCGGAAAAGCCCGGCAATCTTGTGCTAGGGCCTGATACGGACAGGGCCGCCCTGCGCAATTTGGCGCTTAAGGGACAGGTCAACACTGCCCATCTTTGGCCGCAGCTTGGCCATGCGGGGGCGTTGTCTTATGCGCCCATCAGCGCGCCCAAAGGCCCATCAGCATTAGATCTGGATGGGCTGCACTGCGTCGGATTTTCGGTCGAGGATATCGAGGCCCTGCCGGCGCAATATGCGCGCGCTGCGAAAATCGCGGTCGAGGCCGGATTTAAAGGTGTTCAGATTCACGCAGGGCACGGGTTCTTGCTCAGCCAGTTCTTGTCACCTTTGTTTAATCATCGAACCGATTGTTATGGCGGGGAAATCGGCAACCGGTTTCGTCTCATCGGCATGATCATTGATGCCGTTCGACAGGCTGTTGGCGCTCGTGTGGCGGTCGGGATCAAGATGAACGCCACGGATCAGCTTGAGGGGGGATTGACCCAAGAGGATGCCCTCGAGGTGGTGCGTTTGCTGGATCAGACGTCTGTGGATCTGATCGAGGTCAGTGGCGGCACATATTTTCCGGGCGCGCCCTCCAGTTCCGACAGCACATCGGGGACCGGCCCATATTTTCTGGAGTTTTGCAAAACCGCAAGGAAAGCGACTAAAATTCCGCTTTGCGTTACCGGTGGTTTCAAGACCCGCATGCAGGCCGTTGCCGCTCTGACAAGTGGTGATGTTGATGCAGTTGGCATCGCACGTGGGCTTGTTGTCATGCCGGATCTGGCTGCGCATTGGGTGGCGGGAAACGGTCCTGATCCGTCCTTTCCGCGATTTAGCCAAACCGTTCCCGGTGGGGTGACGGCCTGGTATTCGATGCGGCTTACGGCAATATCGGAAGACCGCGAAGATCACTTTGATTTGGACTTGTCCGAGGCTTTGCAGGTGTACGACGCACGCGATCAGGCCCGATGTCACCTTTGGAATGCACGTTTTCAATCGTCATGATCGGGGAAATCCCAGAGGGATGGAGGGCCGGTTTTAGGTCAATAAACGCTTCAAACTGTGCTGAAAGCGGATGGAATGTCGCTTTTCAACCTCAATGGCCGTTATCCTTCGTCGCCGCTTTGTTTCTGCGTCCTAAAACCAAAAGAGAAACGCAACGCCTTTGGGTGAGGAATTGAGATGACAGAAGCCAGAACGCGCCGTCGGACTCGTGGAGGCGGGGGGGCTGCCCGCCGCGCTGAACGGGGAGCCGTGTCTTTCGAAACTGCAAAGTACATCGAACGTAATATCCCGAATTTCGAGGTTCTTAACGAAGAAGCGCTCGAGATCATCGAATACAATGCCGAAACCATTCTGGAAGAGGTTGGCGTCAATTTCGTGGATAATCCGGCAGCTTTGGAACGGTGGCGGAACGCCGGTGCCGATGTCAGAGGCGAACGCGTCCACATTCCACGTGGTCTGGCACGCGAGTTGATCAAAACCGCGCCGTCGCAATTCACCCAACACGCGCGCAATCCTGAACGCTCTGTCGAAATTGGCGGACGTAACCTTGTTTTGGCGCCTGTTTATGGCCCTCCTTTTGTGCGCGACGCAAAGGGTGGACGTCGCTACGCGACAATGGGTGATTTCAACAAGTTCGTGAAACTGGCCTATATGTCAAAGTGGTTGCACCACTCGGGCGGCACAGTGTGCGAACCGACCGACATTCCGGTGAACAAGCGCCACCTCGACATGCTGCTGGCGCATATGACCCTGTCTGACAAACCCTTTATGGGCTCGGTAACAGAACCAAGCCGCGCGCAGGATTCGGTCGAGATGTGCGAAATCCTGTTTGGTAAGGATTTTGTTCAGCAGAACACCGTGATGACCTCCTTGACCAACATCAACTCGCCAATGACGTTTGATGATGTGATGATGGGATCACTGGAAGTCTACGCCCAGAACAATCAGGCCTGCATCATTTCGCCCTTTATTGTCGGTGGCGCGATGGCCCCCGTTTCTGTGGCCGGCACATTGACACAGGTCTTGGCCGAAGTTCTGGCAGGCGTTGCCTATAGCCAGCTCGTGCGTCCCGGCGCCCCTGCCATCTTTGGTGCCTTTGTGTCTTCGATCGACATGAACTCGGGCGCGCCAACCTTTGGCACGCCAGAAGCCTCGCTTGTGACCTATGGCGCGGGTCAGCTGGCACGACGTCTGAAACTGCCATTCCGGTCATCAGGATCGTTCTGTGGCTCAAAGCTACCGGATGCGCAGGCGGCATATGAAACCGCAAACTCGTTGAACATGGGTCTGATGTCCGGTGTGAACTTCATGTTGCACTCGTGCGGATGGCTTGAAGGTGGTCTTGTGGCCGACTTTGAAAAATTCGTGATGGATGCCGACCAGCTGGGCACCCTGCATGCGATGGCCAAAGGTGTGCCGGTCGATGCGGACTCTCAGGCGATGGATGCCATTCGCGAAGTGGGACCGGGCGGGCACTATCTTGGGTGTGCTCACACGCAGGCACATTTCAAAACGGCGTTCTGGAAATCCGATCTGTTGGATTACAAGCCGTTTGAGACATGGGAAGAAGAGGGCGCGCGCGACACCTATCAATTGGCCACCAACCGTGTGGACCAATTGCTGGGCACCTACCAAAAGCCTGCTCTTGATCCCGCAATCGAAGACGCTCTGAACGCCTATGTCGCTCAGAAAAAGGAATCCATGCCCGATTCATTTATGTAATCTGGCCGGCTTCATGGCGCGAGGCGCGTAGAATGCGTGCCTCGCCCAGTATTGCGATCAATACATCCACATGCGCGACCAGATTGTATTCGGCCTCGCCGCCAAGACGTCGCGCATTTTCCATCGCTTCTATCTCCATCAGCTTGAATAAAGATGCCCCGCTTCTTGGCAGTGCTCCGGATTTGATATGCCGGGGCAAGTCGCGCTCGCGTCGATAGTTGTCAACGCCATGACGGGCTGCGCGGATCAAAAGACGTGGGCGGCGCAGATCCTGCAATTGGTTCAGAATATCTTTCATTTTACAAACCTCGCTTGATTGACGCGATTTTTATCGCACAACCTAAAAGGGTGTTGCGTGTGCGCCACTTTACCCGCGCGCTAGATTTTGCAACTGTTCATGATTTGGAAACAATGATGGGATTGTCGCGGGAATATTAACAGCTGGGTAACAAATCCCGTCTAATTTGATGAAAATTTGTGGAAATCCGAACCTCTCTGTTCGGGGTTCGCAGGCAGGCGGAGGGCACAGAATGACCCCTGACATGCAGCAGAGGCTATTGCCGACGTGGGTGCCGGATTCAGTGGTGCATTACCTTGCCCACACTGAAGGCGGTCAGTCTATTCGTGAAATCGCGCGGGATTCCGCGTGTCACGCATCTACGGTCCTTCGTCAAATTCGCAAACTGGAAACGCGTCGGGATGATCCACTTGTCGATCACGCATTGGACCGTCTTTCCAGCAACTATGTATCCCAGCCAAGCCCTCGTAAGATCAAGGAGACCCGACAGATGGCATCGGCACACAAAACAGAAATGCTTCCCGAAGATCAAATCCTGGATCAGGAGGCGCATCGCATTCTGCGCCGCTTGTGTGAAACCGGCGCGGTTCTGGCCGTGGCGCGAGACATGGAAAAGGCCGTTGTGGTCCGTGAATGCGAAGGGGCAACGGCGCGCACCGCCGTGGTCGACAAAGAAATCGCACAAGCCATGGCGCTCAAAGACTGGATTGTCTGCCCCAATCCGGGCCGCATTTCACGATATGCCATCACGGCGACAGGGCGGGTGGCGTTGAACCAGATGATCGCCCGCATGGAAAACCAGGCGCAGGGTTTTGCCGAATCCCAAGCCGTTTTTGCCAACCCCCATTTGGGCGAGGCGATCGACGGCATGCCCGGCCGATCCATGGCAGGGCGGTTTTCAGCAGCAGACAGCCCGCTTGTGGCGCTGGCCCGCCGCCGTGACAAAGACGGAAGTAAATTTCTAAGCGAAACCCTTGTTGCGGCGGGCGAGCGGCTCCGGGAAGATTATGAAATTGCACAAATGAATTCCGGCCCGTCACCGAATTGGGACAGTTTCCTGCAAGGCAACGCGGGATGGCAGTATGTGCCGGATTCGGGCGTCAGCGGCGTCAGTGGCGCGGCACGAAAACGTCTGGCGGATGCCTTGTCGGAACTCGGTGAAGGGCTGGCGGATGTCACATTGCGCTGTTGCTGTTTTCTGGAAGGTTTGGAAACCGCCGAAAAGCACCTGGGATGGTCCGCACGGTCGGGGAAAATTGTCCTCAGGATCGCGTTAATAAGGTTGAATGAATATTATCGTTCACAAGCAGGGGCTGTAGAGCATATGATAGGTTAGGGCCCTCTGAAGGGTTTTCGCTTGAAGTTTTGAGCCAACAGCGAGCGAAGGGGCGGTGCGTTGAAACATACGCGCCGCCTTCTTTTCGAAATACTCCCGCCATTCATCAATGCCTGACGGCATAACTTCATGTTGGGCCAAGCCGCGCTTTGCGGGGCTGTCATCACTCTACGGTGGGTATCGTTAAAGAAGTAGAAACAAAAAAACGGCCCGCGCTGGACGCGCGGGCCGAAAATCGATCAAAGTCAGCCTGATTAGGCGACTTCAGCCTTGGACGCCTTGAGGTGGTCCATCAGGTTTTCAGGAGAAGAAACGCCATAAGGGTCTTCGCCGTGGTTGTCTTCGAGGCCGGGCTCTTCGAACCATGCTTCGATTACGCCATTGTTGACGATGGCGGCGTAACGCCACGAACGGTCACCAAAACCAAGGTTGTCTTTGGCGACCAGCATGCCGATCTTGCGAGTGAATTCACCAGAACCGTCTGGGATCACCGAGACGTTTTCAAGGTTTTGCGACTCGGCCCATTTGTTCATGACAAAGCTGTCATTGACGGACATGCAGTAGATTGCATCGATGCCCATATCGCCAAATTCTGCGGCCATTTTTTCGAAACCGGGCAGTTGGTACGTAGAACAGGTTGGTGTGAACGCGCCGGGCAGCGAGAACAGGATGACCCGTTTGTTCGCGAAATAGTCGTCCGAGGTCATATCCTGCCAGCGGAACGGGTTCGGGCCGCCAACTGCTTCGTCACGGACGCGTGTTTTAAAGGTCACTGCGGGGACTTTGATGCCTGCATGCATGGGAGATTCCTCATCAGAAATTTTCAATCGAACAGGCACTTAAAATGATTCTAAGTTGGGTTCAATGCGGCAGGTCAAGCGATTGGAAAAATTGCGATTGCGGGCGTGCCAATGGCGCAGAAACAGGCGCAATTGCATAGCGGCCATGCACTGCTGGTACTTACTGTGCGAGCAGGTTATGCTTAGAAGACGGAAACCATGTTTACCCAAGGGAAAGACCGTGCGTGATCTGAAAGTCCCCGAACAGCGCCACCCCGAAAAGGCGCACCGACCCGACAACGCCCAGCCGCGCAAGCCAAGCTGGATTCGCGTCAAAGCCCCCACGGGCGACGGGTATAATGCCACGAAAAAGATCATGCGTGACAACAAGCTGGTCACGGTTTGTGAAGAAGCGGGATGCCCAAACGCCGGCGAATGCTGGAGTCAGGGCCACGCGACCATGATGATCATGGGCGAAATCTGTACCCGTGGATGTACCTTCTGTAATATTGCCACCGGCCGTCCCAACGCTCTGGACACGTTCGAGCCTGGCCGTGTTGCGGATGCGGTGCAAAAACTGGGCCTGAACCACGTGGTTATCACCTCTGTGGACCGCGATGATCTCGAGGATGGCGGGGCTGAGCATTTCGCCCAGACCATTCGCGCGGTGCGTCACCGCTCGCCCAAAACCACAATCGAAATCCTGACCCCTGACTTTCTAAAGTGCGACGACTCGGTGCTGAAAGTGGTGGTCGACGCCAAACCGGATGTGTTCAACCACAATCTGGAAACGGTGCCGGGCCTTTATCCCACTGTGCGCCCGGGCGCGCGGTATTTCCATTCGCTGCGTCTTTTACAGCGCGTGAAAGAGCTTGATCCCTCTATTTTCACCAAGTCGGGCATTATGGTCGGTCTTGGAGAAGACCAGCAATCGGTCAAGCAGGTCATGGATGACATGCGGGCGGCGGACGTGGATTTCCTGACCATCGGTCAGTATCTGCAACCAACGCCAAAACACCACGGTGTGGATCGTTTTGTGACGCCTGAAGAATTCGCGTCTTATGATAAGGCCGCCTATGGCAAGGGCTTCCTCATGGTCTCTGCCACACCACTGACCCGGTCGTCTTATCATGCGGGCGACGATTTCGCGAAACTGCGCAGCGCGCGCAACGCAAAGCTGGGACAGGCCTGAGCCTGCCCGACGAGGGCCATATAGTTTAGATGTTTGTTTGCGTCGCCAAGGGTGTCCAGTACACCTTTGGTTTCAATCGGCCTGTTGGGCTACGCTCAAAGAATATTCCTTCAAAAGCGCGTGCGCCCCATGTTGTTGGGGACAAGCCAGTCCGGCCATCCGATCCACCGTTCGATGGCAAATAGAACAAAACAAATCGCTATTACTGAAAAAACGAAAATCACCATTTTTTCAGATGGGGGATTACGCGCCCATCGGGACATGCGGATGAGGTGGCGAAAACTCATTCTGTGAACCGGACCTTGCCGATAAAGGGCAGGTTGCGATTGCGTTGGGCGAAATCGATTCCGTAACCCACAACAAATTCATCCGGAATGGAAAAGCCGATCCAGTCGGCCTTGATGTCGGCCTCGCGGCGCGAAGGTTTGTCCAAAAGGGCAATGGTGTGCAGCTTGGCCGGCTTGCGTGATTTCAAAAGACGCAACACGTGGCTGAGGGTGTGGCCGGTGTCGACAATATCCTCGACAACAAGAACATCTCGCCCTTCAATTTCGCCGCGCAAGTCTTTGAGAATACGCACTTCTCGACTGCTTTCCATAGCGTTTCCATAAGAGGACGCCTCAAGGAAATCGACCTCGACCGGCAGATCGAGTTCACGCACAAGATCGGCGATAAAGACAAATGACCCGCGCAAAAGTCCCACAACAACCAGCTTGTTGGTGCCTGCATATTCGTTTGAAATCTCACTGCTAAGCGTTTCAATACGCGCTGCAATGGACTTGGCCGAGATCATCTGATCGATGACATATGGACGCTCTGACATGAGACCCTCTTGATTTTTCGTGCGCAGCATACGAAATGAGCGGCCACTGTCACGCGAAAATGGGGCGACATGCCGACCCACTCTGAAACCCGCACTTTGCCGTACTCGGCCCAGCAGATGTATGATCTGGTGGCTGATGTCGCCTCCTATCCCAAATTTCTGCCGTGGTGTGCCGCCGCGCGCATCCGCTCGGTCACGCCCGAGGACGCACAGCGCGTGATGCTGGCCGACCTTGTGATCTCATTCAAAGTGTTCCGTGAACGCTTTGGAAGCCGTGTTGTCTTGAAAGACTCGGCCAGAAGCATCGATACGGAATATCTGGATGGCCCGTTCAAATTCTTGAAGTCGACCTGGGACTTCAAAGATATCGATGGCGGCTGCGAAGTTGCATTCTTTGTCGATTTCGAGTTCAAGAATGCCATCCTTCAAAAGGTAATCGGGGTGGTGTTCAACGAGGCGATGCATCGAATCGTCCGGGCTTTCGAAGATCGCGCCAAAGATCTTTATGGGTAGGACCGTGCCGCGGCACTGTCTTGCAAGACACAGGAGCGCCGTATGATCACGCAAAAGCTGTCCGATTTTGTCGTCGGGGTGGATGCCGCCACGATTCCCCCCGAGACCCTTCAAATGCTTCGGCTTTCCATGCTGGACTGGGCAGCCTGCGGCATTGCCGGGCGGGACGAACCCGTGGCGACCATAACCCGCGACATGGCGCTTGCCGAGGAAGGCGTGGCACAGGCGCATGTGTTTGGCGCACCACAGGCCATTCCGGCACGCGCTGCGGCTTTGGTCAACGGGGCAGCCAGCCACGCGCTTGATTATGATGACACCCACTTTGCCCATATCGGGCACCCGAGTGTTGCGGTTCTGTCTGCGGCCTTGGCTGTGGGCGAAGCCGACAACACTGAAGGTACTGCCTTGCAGGCTGCGGCCCTGATCGGGATAGAAACCTCGATACGGGTGGGTGTCTGGCTGGGGCGGGACCACTATCAAACCGGATTTCACCAGACGGGCACCGCCGGAGCTTTTGGGGCCGCTGTCGCCTGTGCGCGCCTGCTGGGGTTCACGCCAGATCAGACAGCTGCCTGTCTCGGGCTCGTGGCCACACGCGCGTCGGGGCTGAAATCGCAATTCGGCACCATGGGCAAACCCTATAACGCCGGTATCGCGGCAACAAACGGTGTCGAGGCAGCTTTGCTGGTGCAGCGCGGGTTCGAACCCAATCCGGATGCACTTGAATGCGCTCAGGGGTTTGGGCCCACACATGCCGGTCAGGCGGTCGAAAGCGCGCTCGACGGGGTGGGGGACAGATGGTTGTTTGACACGATCAGCCACAAGTTTCACGCTTGTTGTCACGGCCTGCATGCCACGCTTGAAGCACTGGCCAACATGAACCGCCCCGCGGTCGCGGATATTGCCTCAATTCACATCACCACGCACCCCCGCTGGATGACCGTGTGCAATCAGCCCGACCCGACAACCGGCTTGGGGGCCAAATTCTCATATCGTATGGTGACCGCCATGGCGCTAACCGGCCATTCAACGGCTGCGCTCGACAGCTATTCCGACGCGCTCTGTGCCGATCCTGAACTGGTTGCGCTGCGCAACAAGGTGTCGGTCACCGCCGATGACAGCCTGTCCGAAACGCAGGCAGAAGTGACCCTCACGCTCACCAACGGGCAGTCACTGAACACTGCACATGACCTCAATGCGCCCATCGCCCTGAGTGATCGCGAAACGCGCCTGCTGACCAAAGCCAGCGCTTTGATTGGAGTGGACAAAGCGCAAACGCTCTGGCAGGCGATCAACACCTTCGCTTCCGCACGCGACATGGGCCAGTTGATCGCGTCCTGATCTTCATCTCTTCTCAAATACTCCCGCCGGAGGCGCCCCAACGCACGTCTGTCCCCGGCTACGAAAAAGGGGCGGCACCCTTGCGGCCCGCCCCTTTCGATCTTTCATAAAACCCGTCTTACGAGTTCATGTCGTAGGCTCGTTCACCGTGAACGCTCAGATCAAGACCGTTGACTTCGGTTTCCTCATCAACGCGGATCGGCGTGATCACCGCGGTGATTTTGACCAGAACAACAGTCACAACCAGAGTAAAGACACCCACCACGGCCAGACCACCCAATTGCGCCGCCCATGTGCCACCGGTTTCAAAGCCGAGCAGCGGGAAGAAGGCAATCATGATCGTTCCGAAGATGCCGCCAACACCGTGCACCGCAAAGACGTCCAGCGTATCATCAATGTTAAAGATGTTGCGGATGACGTTCACGGCTTCCTGACACAGGATGCCCGCAACTGCACCAATGATCAGAGCTTCGATTGGACCCACAAACCCCGAGGCAGGGGTGATCGAGGCCAGACCCGCGATTGTCCCTGTGACAAGACCCACCATAGACGCTTTGCCGTATTTGACCTTTTCCCAAAGCGCCCAGCTGAGCGAGGCCGTCGCAGCTGAGATATGCGTTACGGTCAGGGCCATCGCCGCGCCACCATCTGCAGCAAGCTGCGAGCCGCCGTTGAAGCCGAACCAGCCAACCCAGAGCATCGCAGCACCAATCATGACCATCCACGGCGCATGTGGGGGTGTTGTGCGGTGCTTGCGCGGGCCAAGGGCTACGGCAATCACGAGGGCCGCAATACCCGCAGTTTCGTGTACGACGATGCCGCCGGCAAAGTCTTTGACGCCGGTTTCACCAAACAGGCCGCCGTCCGCCAGAAATCCACCGCCCCAGATCCAGTGCACCACGGGTGCATAACACAAGAGCATCCAGAGGCCTGAGAACACCAGCACAAAGGCAAAGCCGATCCGCTCAACATAGGCGCCGACAATCAGCGCGGGGGTGATGATCGCAAAGGTCATCTGGAAGGCAAAGAACAGAACCTCTGGCAGGGTGCCGGACAGGCTGTCTGCATCGACACCCATCAGGAACATTTTGCCCAGCCCGCCCCAATAGCCGCTGTCCCCATCGCCAAAGGCAATGCTGTATCCGAACATCAGCCACAAGATGCTCATCAAACAGGCAATCGCATAGGTTTGCATGAAGACGCTGAGTACATTTCGGGCACGAACAAGACCGCCGTAAAACAAGGCCAGTCCCGGCAACGTCATGAACAGGACCAACGCGGTGGCCACAATGATCCAAGCGGTATCCGCTCCGTTCATTTTTTCTTCCTTCCCTAAAGAGTGATGCTTTTCGCGCCAGAAAGCGGAAGAAAGATGCGATTCATAGATGCATGTGGGTCTGAGATGCGCAAAAACAGAGCATTTTGCGAAATGACTAAATAATAGGCGTAAATGAGTGGTGTGTGATGAAATTTGGGACAGTTGCAAAATTTTGTCGGAAAAGCCGTGTTTTCGGTCGATTCCTGTCGCCTCGCGCAAATCCGGCTGGCGGGGCAGTGCCCGTATTTACATCGATGTGGCCGCAGCAAGCAAAAGAGACAAGGCGTGATCGCAGGCGTTGATGCGCACCTTGTCTCGGCCCAAAGCGCCGAACTCTATGGTTTCGGTCTGGCATCCGGCCTGTGTGGCGATGCCAAAACAGACGCGTCCTTCGGGTTTGAATTCTGATCCCCCCGGACCTGCGATGCCCGTTATCGACACCGCGATCTGTGCGTCGCTGTTTACCAGCGCCCCCAGCGCCATTTCACGGGCGACCTCTTCCGAGACCGCGCCAACCGCTTCGAGTGTGGCGCCGCGAACGCCCAGCATTTCGGTTTTGGCTGTGTTGGTATAGGTGACAAACCCGCGATCAAACACATCCGAGGAACCGGCAATATCCGTTAAAGCGGCCGAAACCATGCCGCCGGTACAGCTTTCGGCCGTTGCAATGCGACGGGATTTGGCGCGCGCCGCCTCTAAAACCTGAACCGCGAGCACCGTCATATCAGCACCACATGATAGAGCGCCGCCAGAATGAGCGTGACGATACCTGCAAAAATACCGGCCCAAATGTCATCAAGCATCACGCCGTCCGCGTCATGGCGGCGATCTGCGCGCCCGACAAGCCATGGTTTCTTGATGTCAAACAGGCGGAACAAAAGGAACGCGGCAATCGGGCCGGGCCAGACCATCGACATGTCCCGCATCGCAAATCCCGCAGCAGGAAAGAGCATCGCAATCCACATGCCGGCCACTTCATCGATCACGATTTCCGAAGGGTCGTCGCCGGGTTTATCGCGCAACTCGGTGCGGCAAGCCCAGAACCCGATGATGACCGACAGCAAGGTGGCGACGACCAAAGGCCAGAACCCCAGATAGCGTTCAATGCCCCATCCGATGATCAGGGCCGCCAGTGAGCCCCAGGTGCCCGGCGCCCAAGGCAACAGCCCCGCGCCGAAAAAGGTTGCGACAAGTCTGCTCATGATTTCACCAGTGTCGCGGTTGCAATTGCCGCGATCCCTTCTTCTCGCCCTGTAAATCCAAGACGCTCGCTTGTTGTGGCTTTTACGCTGATACGATCCGCATCAAGTCCCATAATCTCTGACATGCGCTGCATCATGGCGGCGGCATGCGGGCCGATTTTCGGGCGCTCGCAGATCAATGTGCAATCCACGTTTGAAATGGCAAAGCCTTTTTGCGTCGCAAGTTTGACAGCATGGTCAAGGAAATGGGCGCTGTCGGCATCTTTCCATTCGGCCTCGGAGGGCGGGAAGTGGCGACCGATGTCTCCTTCGGCAAGGGCGCCATAGATGGCGTCTGTCACGGCATGCATGCCAACGTCCGCGTCCGAATGCCCTTTGAGCCCATGCGTGTGGGGGACGCATACGCCGCACAAGACAACGTGATCGCCGTTTTCAAAGGCGTGTACGTCAAAACCGTTGCCCAGCCGAATGTCCATCTGTCCTCGCAATATTCTTTCCATGCGGGCAAAGTCGCCCGGGGTGGTGATCTTTAGATTGGCCTCATTGCCTGCCACGATGGCCACGTCAAGACCTGCGGCGCGGGCCACTTCCACATCATCGGCAGCGCCTCCGGCATGGGTGCGGTGTGCAGACAGGATATCCTCAAAGCGAAACCCCTGAGGTGTCTGGGCTCGAAACAGCCCCTCGCGGTCCTGCGTGCCGGACACGTTGCCGTTGTGACCGCGCCACAGTGCATCTGTGACAGCAAGGGCAGGGGCCGCGCCCGCGCTTTGGCCGAGGGCGGCAATAACGTCGGTGATAACCTCTGCGCTGACACCCGCCCGTGCCACATCATGGATAAGGACGGCATCAAAACCGCGCCCCGCCAGGGCCTCAAGACCTGCGCGCACCGATTGGTCGCGCGAGGCCCCGCCAGAGACGGTTTCAACATCCAGAGATTGCGTGAATTCGGTGTCGTCCGGATGGACCACGACAACAACGTGGTCAATTTGCGGATGGTTCGTAAACGCCTTGATCGCCCAGTCGGCGACGCGCAGACCGGCAAGGGGGCGCCACTGTTTCGGGATGCCGGCACCGGCGCGCGTGCCGCGTCCGGCGGCGACGATCACTGCGGCAACTGTCTTGGGCAAATGTGTCATGGGAACTGTCTAATGCGTTTTTGCAGGAAGCTGAATCAAAGAATTAAGATGTTGCGCTGAGCAGGTGCATTTTCTCGCGGCATTTGCACGCGTGAATTGTTAGCGGAAACGAAAGCGTGGTTTTAATCCTGCGACCCAGAGTAGCAAATGACCCATTGAGTGTGATTAAAAAATAAGCATATGCATAAATCCAATACAAATGACCCTCTGCTTTCATTGAGATCACCCGCTGAGTCGGTTAGCACGAAGGTACTGCACAAGGATTAGGCATGTGACCGTTCAAGTCGCACATCTCACTTTTGACCCACCCGTGTTTCTGGCGCCTCTCGCCGGAATTACCGATTTGCCGTTTCGCGAACTGGTTGCGTCCTTTGGGGCGGGGCTTGTTGTGTCTGAAATGGTGGCCTCGCAGGAAATGGTGCAAGCCAAGGCGGGCGTGCGTGAAAAGGCCGAGCTTGGATTTGGCAAAAGCAACACCTCGGTCCAGATCGCGGGGCGGGATGCCTATTGGATGGCAGAAGCCGCCCGTCAGGTCGAAGCAAACGGAGCCGCGCTTATTGATATTAACATGGGGTGCCCTGCGAAAAAGGTCACCTCGGCCTCCGGGGCAGGGGCGTCAGGCTCGGCCCTGATGAAAGATCTGGATCATGCGGTTTCTCTGATCGAGGCCGTGGTCGAGGCGGTTGACCTGCCGGTCACGCTTAAGACGCGGCTGGGATGGGACGATGATATGCTGAATGCCGCCGAGCTCGCCCAACGGGCAGAGCAGGCCGGTGTGAAAATGGTGACCATTCACGGCCGGACACGGTGCCAGTTCTACAAGGGTTGTGCGAACTGGGCCGCGATTGCAGACGTAAAAAGCGCTGTATCTGTGCCCGTGATCGCAAATGGCGACATCATCGACAGCGCGACCGCCCAACAGGCCATGAACCAATCTGGCGCGGATGGCGTGATGGTCGGACGGGGCGCGCAAGGCAAACCCTGGCTGTTGGCGCAAATTGCGGCGGATACCTTTGGCGGGCAGGCGCCCGAAATTCCCGAAGGTGATGATCTGGCCGACATGGTCGCGAAACACTATGAAGACATGCTTGCGTTCTATGGCGTGGAACTTGGAAGCAAAGTCGCCCGAAAACACCTTGGATGGTACATGGACGGCGCAAACACCGCCAAAGACATGCGCCGCGTTATCCAGACTGCAAACGATCCCAAATTGGTTCTTAAAATGCTGCCCGAAGCCTTTGCCGGCGGTGGAGACAGGAAAGATGCTGCATGACAATTGATACCCCAGCCCTTTGGAATTCCTTGCCGGTTCCGGCTTTGCTGGTTGATCCCGAGGACCGGATTGAAGACATCAACCCGGCGGCGGAATCGTTTTTGAATGCCTCGGCAAAATCCATGCGCGGCGTGCCCGTCTGGGACAAGATCGCGGTTGATTCCCCGCTGGAAGATGCGTTTTTGCGGGCGCGCAAACATGGCACGCCTCTGTTCGTGAACGACGCCGACATCGGGACAGGGGACGGACCGCCCATTCAGGGCAATCTCAAGATCAGCCCCGTGGCCGACAAGGACGGCTATATGCTGTTCCTGATCACTTCGCGGGCTTTGGCGGGACGTATGACGCAGTCACGCGGCGTGAAGTCCTCGGCCAAGTCGGCCATCGGCATGGCCGAAATGCTGGCGCACGAGATCAAAAACCCGCTCGCCGGAATTACGGGCGCGGCGCAATTGCTGTCGATGAACCTTGCGCCGGAAGATCTGGAGTTGACGGATCTGATCGTCGAGGAGAGCCGCCGTATCGTGAAGCTGTTGGAGCAAGTCGAGCAATTCGGCAATCTGTCACCGGCCCAAAAGAACCCTGTGAACCTGCATGATGTGCTGGACCGCGCGCGCCGGTCGGCCATGGTCGGATTTGGCGCCCATATGGTGTTCCATGAAGATTATGACCCCTCGCTGCCCTTTGCCCAAGGGGATGCGGATCAGCTGTTGCAGGTGGTTCTGAATCTGTTGAAAAACGCATCAGAAGCTGCTGATAAAAAAGGAACTATCCGCCTGAGAACCTATTACGACCATTCGTTCAGAATGCGGCGTTCCGACGGGTCCGGACAGGCTCTTCCGCTACAGGTCGAGGTTGTGGACGACGGTCCCGGTCTGCCGCAAGACATCAAAGGAGACGTGTTTGATCCCTTTGTGTCCGGGCGCGAGAACGGCACCGGTCTTGGCCTTGCCTTGGTGAGCAAAATCATCTCGGACCATGGTGGTCTGATCAATGTAGATAGCGTCCCCGGACGCACAGTGTTTCGAATTTCCCTGCCGCGTCTTTCCAAAGACGTGGAAAAAACCCTGAAGGAGACTTAACGATGGACGGCACCGTTCTTGTCGCTGACGACGATCGTACAATCCGAACCGTTCTGACACAGGCGCTCACGCGTGCGGGATGCAAAGTGCATGCCACGTCGTCACTGACCACGTTGATGCGCTGGGTGGGCGAAGGGAAAGGCGATGTGGTGATCACAGATGTGATGATGCCAGATGGCAACGGGCTGGAAATGCTTCCCAAGATTTCCGAGGACCGTCCCGGTTTGCCCGTCATCGTCATTTCGGCCCAAAACACCATCATGACGGCCATTCAGGCGGCCGAGGCCGAGGCCTATGATTACCTGCCCAAGCCGTTTGATCTGCCTGATCTGATGAAACGGACAGGCAAGGCGCTTGAGCAGAAACGGCGCGCACCTTCTGCGCCACAGCCCGAAAATGACCGTCCCGACGAATTGCCACTGGTGGGGCGCACCCCCGCGATGCAGGCCCTGTATCGTCTAGTTGCCCGTGTGATGAACACAGATCTTCCGGTTTTGATTTCAGGTGAAAGTGGCACAGGTAAATCTTTGATCGCGCGTGAAATTCACGACTTTTCGGATCGCCGGACATTGCCCTTTGTTGTGGTCAATGCCGCAGACCTGAGCGACATTGAAGGCCCCAGCCGCGTTCTGGCAAAGGCCAAAGGCGGAACCGTGTTGTTTGACGAGATCAGCGACATCGAGGACGAAGTTCAGGCGCGTATCGTGCGCATGATCGATAATCCCGGCGATGGAAACCCGCGCTTTATGGCGACCTCGCAGGTGAACCTCGAGGATGCCATGGAGAAGGGCAAAATCCGTCAGGATCTGTACTATCGCTTAAACGGCGCGACGATCCACGTCCCGTCGTTGCGCGAACGTGTTGATGACATCCCTTTGCTGGTCGAACATTTTCTGGGCCGGTCCGAACGTGACGGCGCCCCGCAACGGGTGTTCTCCGAAGACGCGAACGAGCTTTTCCGTGCTTACAGCTGGCCCGGCAACGTGCGACAACTCGAAAACGCTGTGAAACGCCTTGTTCTGACAGCGCGCGCCGAAGAGATCGCGCTGACCGAGGCCGAAGCGGTATTGGGCGCACAGCCTCAGGTAGGCCCATTGTTGGGTGGCGAAGACACCGAAAAGCTGTCTGCGGCTGTGGCGCGTCATCTGCGCCGGTATTTTGATCTGCACGGGAACATGCTTCCGCCAGCGGGCCTTTATGGGCGTATCCTGCGCGAAATCGAGCTTCCCTTGATTGAAATCGCGCTTGATGCGACCGGCGGTAATCAGGCGAAATGCGCCGATTTGCTGGGGATCAACCGAAATACGCTGCGTAAAAAAATTACTGATCTGGATATTCACGTGACACGGCGGCGAAAGTTGATGTAAAACTGCCACAATAACGTGGCCGATTTGCCGCAGAATCTGCGGAAATGGGCCAAATAACATGGCGGTGTGCCTTTTAACGGCACGGAATCAATTGAGGTGTCGGGTGATCTCCCGCGCGAACACAAGTCACTGGATCAAGTTCCGGCGTTTGCGCCGCCAACGCCGTGTGCAAAATATTGCCACTTGGGGTTTGGTGGGTTTGGGGCCGTTTCTGGCCCTCGCAACCTTTCTGATTTTGGGACCGGCAAATCAGGGTGCCTCCTCGCCTGCGCTGCGGGGCATTCTGCTTGCTGATATCGTTTACGTTCTGGCGGTGACCGCGCTGGTTGCGCAGCGTGTGGTGCGCATGATCGCATCGCGCCGCGAACAATCCGCCGGCTCGCGGTTGCACCTCAGGCTGACAGGGGCCTTTGCGATTCTGGCGCTGGTTCCGGCCGTGACGGTCGCCATCTTCGCAGGGCTTACCGTGAACATTGGCCTTGAGGGATGGTTTTCCGAACGCGTCAGTGGTGTGATCGAAAACTCTGTGTCGGCGGCGCAAGCCTATGAGCAAGAGCATGTTCTTGACCTCAATCAGGATGCTGATGCGCTTGCCGATTTCTTGAACGGCAACCGTCGCCAGACCTTTTTCCTGACCGATGGTGATTTGCGGGTTCTGCTGACAGCGGCCCAAGCACAGGTGCAGCGTGGCCTGAAAGAGGCCTATATCATTGATGGCACAGGGGAAATTCGCGCGCGGGGCGAAGGGTCCTATCTGTTCAACTATGAAAAACCGACGCTTGAACAGATTGCCGAGGCCCGCGAAAAAGGCCGCACGACAATTCGCGATCTGGAACAGCACGAGCTGCGTGCACTGGTGCGTCTTGATGCCTTTGTTGATCGGTTCATGTATATCAGCCGCGAGGTCGACGGCAGTATTTTCAACCTGCTGGATGAAACGCGCGAAACCGCAATTCTGTATCGTCAGCTTGAACAGGAACGTGGGCGCGTTCTGTTTGAATTCAGCATGATCTACCTTGGGTTTGCGGTCATCCTGATCCTTGCGGCGATCTGGATGGGGCTTTGGTTCGCCGAACGTCTTGCGCGCCCCGTGGGGCGCCTGACCAGTGCGGCCCAGCGTGTTGGTGACGGTGATCTGGATGTGCAGGTGATCGAAGAAGACGGCGATGACGAGATCGCCATGCTCAGCCGGTACTTCAACCAGATGACCCGCCAGTTGAAAGGCCAGCGCCAGACGCTTTTGGACAACACACGCCAGATTGAGCGCCGCCGCCGGATGTTTGATTCTGTTCTAAGCTCGGTCACTTCGGGCGTCGTTGGTCTGGATGATGTTGGCAAAGTGTCTTTTGTGAACCGGTCGGCAGAGCGTCTGTTGGATTGGTCGGAAGATCACCAAAGCATGGCAATCGCCGTGGCGGTGCCCGAGTTTGGACCGATGTTTGAGGCATTGACCAAAGGGCCAGGCGAAGTTGCAAAGGAAGAGGTGCGTGTCACCCGCAGCGGGCGCGTGGAAAACCTGTTGGTGCGCATGTCGACCCGTCGCCGGGAAGACGGCACGCTTGAAGGATACGTTGTGGCGTTTGATGACGTCACGGATCTTGTGACGGCCCAACGCATGGCCGCATGGGGCGACGTGGCACGCCGCATCGCACACGAGATCAAGAACCCTCTGACACCGATCCAGTTGTCGGCGGAACGCATCAAACGCAAGTTTGCAGGGCGGGTTGGCGAAGACCGCGAGAAGCTGGAACAAATGACGGATGTCATCGTGCGCCAGACAAATGACCTGCGCCGGATTGTCGACGAGTTTTCGAAATTCGCACGGATGCCGGAACCGGACAGGCGCAAGATCGACCTGATCCCTACGTTGGAAGGGATCATTCTGTTGCAGGAAAACGGCCAGCCGAACGTGCGTTTCGAACGTGACATTTGTGAGGGGCCTGTCTGGGCCGAGCTTGACGAGACCATGATTTCTCAGGCTCTGACAAATCTCATCAAAAACGCCGGGGAAGCTATTGAATCCCTAGAGGAAAAGGGCGTACCTGACGATCACGAACCGACGATACGGGTCGTGTCCGAACTGTTGGACCGACAGCTTGAGATCAGGATATCCGACAACGGCATTGGCCTTCCGGAGGATCGGGCCCGTCTGTTCGAGCCTTACGTGACAACACGTGACAAGGGCACCGGACTTGGGCTGCCAATTGTCAAAAAGATTATCGAAGAGCATGGCGGAAGCCTTGCTCTGCAAGACGCCGAGATATTCGGCAACAGTTTACATGCTGGCGCAATGGCCGTGATCCGGCTGCCCCTGATGGGTGCGCCGCAACAGGAACAGTGACGTTGAACGAGGTGGGGCAAGACCATGGGTGATATTCTGATCGTGGATGACGAGCGCGATATTCGCGAGCTCATTTCCGATATTCTGGAAGACGAGGGTTATTCGACGCGACTTGCGGGGAATTCTGATGAGGCGATGAATCAGGTCACCTCCGAGGAACCCGCCTTGTTGATCCTCGATATCTGGCTGAAAGACAGCAACATGGATGGCATCGACATTCTGAAGGTGGTCAAACGCGACCATCCGGATGTGCCGGTGGTCATTATCTCGGGGCATGGCAATATCGAAATTGCAGTCGCCGCGATCAAGCAAGGCGCTTATGACTTTATCGAAAAGCCGTTCAATATCGATCAGCTGCTGGTGGTTATCCGCCGTGCCATGGAAACCTCGAGGCTGCGTCGTGAAAATCAGGAATTGAAGCGACAGGATGGCAAACCCACCGAGATGATCGGGGAAAGCGCATCCTTCCGCACCATGATCGGACAGTTGGACAAGGTCACCAAATCCAACGGTCGGGTCATGTTGAGCGGCCCCGCTGGTGTCGGCAAGGAAATGGCCGCGCGCTATATCCACGCCAATTCCAATCGGTCCTCTGCGCCCTTTGTTGTTGTCAGCTGCGCGGGCATGGATCCGGACCGTGTCGAAGAAATGCTGTTTGGCCGTGAAAGCGCGGACCGCGGGATTGATCAAGGTCTGCTTGAGCAGGGCAACGGCGGCGTCATCTATTTCGATGAAGTTGCGGACATGCCGCTTGAGACGCAATCCAAAATCCTGCGTGTTTTGGTGGATCAGAAATTCCAGCGCGTGGGCGGCAACGATCTCGTGCGGGTTGATCTGCGTGTGATTTCGTCCACCAGCCGCGATCTTGATGCGGAAATTCAGGCCGAGACCTTTCGTCAGGAACTGTATCACCGCCTGAACGTGGTCCCGATTCAGGTGCCTTCGCTGGAAGAACGCCGCGAAGATATTCCGCTTTTGGCCGGCTACTTCATTACCGAATGTAATGACGCACAAGGCCTGCCTCTGCGCGAGTTGTCGGAAGAGGCCGTCGCCCTGATGCAGACAATGGTGTGGCCGGGCAACGTGCGCCAGCTCAAGAACCTGATCGAACGTGTTCTCATTCTTGGCGATGGCAATGGCCCCATCGAAAGCAAGGAACTTCCCGGCGAGGGGACAAGCAGCGAGGACGAAGGACGCGTTGTTCTGTCCGGTGCGCTGGCGACATTGCCTTTGCGCGAAGCCCGCGAGGCATTCGAACGCGAATACCTGCTGACCCAGATCAACCGGTTTGGCGGCAATATCAGCCGCACGGCGAATTTTGTCGGGATGGAGCGCAGCGCGCTGCACCGCAAGTTGAAATCACTGGGTGTTGTTACGACAAACAAGGCTGGTGCACGCGTCGCCCAGATGGAAAAACAAAACTCGGAAGAGGGGTAACCCCCTTTTCCTGCGGGCCTAAAGCGGCTTGGTAAGGTCAACCAGAATCTTGCCGCCGCCGTCCTGTTTCACCGCACAGATCGACGGCGTGATGGCAGGAGAGTTCGACAGGGGCGCAAAGGATTTTCCCTTGATGTCTTCGGGTTTGCAATACGGGATCGTGGTGCGCTGGTATCCGCGTTCCGTCATGCAACTGTTGACCGCGCTATAACGGCGCCCTTCGTTCGCGTCATAGGTTTCAACGCGGTGCCCGACGACCCGTCCTCGTGAATCAAAGATCGGAATCCAGTCGTTGATGATCATGGGCGGAACCGTTTGCGCGGCAAAGGTGTTGCACTGGGCCTGATCCACATTTGTCTGGGTCGTGCTGGCGCCAACTTTGTACATTTGCGAATATTCGGTACAGCCGACCAGAGCGAAAACAGCCAGTCCCGCGATCATTCCGTGTCTCATTACAATCTCCTTCGCAGGTACAGTTAGATCGGTTTTGACAAATCGACCAGTACAGGCCGCGCATCTTTCTGTGCGACAGCGCAAATATTCGGGGCAGGGGCCGGTGCACCGGTTGCGGGCGCGTATGAGGCTCCGCCAAGCTGATCATTTGTGCAAATGGGATAAACAACCGGCGTATAACCTTTGAGCCGCATACAATCGTTGCGGTGGGCGTTTCGCATCCCGGCGTTCACGTCAGTGGACCCCACATAAGTGACCCCAAGCCCCCAGCCGCCGTTGTAGTATCCCGTGCCATAATATCCGCCACTGGGATAGGTGGTCGGGAAATTTGCGGCGGGAAACAAACGGTTGGCTTCAAGACTGCATTCTGTCTGGTCACGTGACACCGCGGCGGTGCTGGCTCCGTTTTTGGCATAGGTCTGATAGGTGGTCGCACCACATCCCCCCAACACGACCAGAGCAAACACGGCACAACAAAAAGAACGCTTAAAGGCAGACATCTCTGAACTCTCTGATATTGCATCAAAAGAAAGCCCGATATGCGCAGGGGGGTCAATGGTTGTATTTGACCTCGGGCGTGCCTTCTGTCATCCCTTGGCTCTGAAAACCCATCAGAGGAAGCTCATGAAGGTCATTATCTGCGGTGCCGGTCAGGTCGGATGGCAGATCGCCCGACATCTATCTGGCGAAAAGAACGACGTCACCGTCGTTGACAGCAATCCCGAACTTGTCAGCCGAGCCACCGATACCTTGGACGTACAGGGCATTGCGGGATTCGCAAGCTATCCCGATATTCTGGACAAGGCGGGCGCGCGCGATGCGGATATGATCATCGCGGCGACCTATTCCGATGAAGTGAACATGGTCACCTGTCAGGTGGCCCACTCGGTTTTTGCTATCCCGCGCAAGATCGCGCGTTTGCGCAGCCAGTCCTATCTGGATGCGATTTATTCCGATCTTTACCGGCGCGACCACATGCCTATCGACGTGGTGATCAGCCCCGAACGCGAAGTGGCGGAAGCCGCGCTCAAACGACTGTCGGCCCCTGCCGCCTTTGACACCGAGACCTTTCTGGATGGTCGTGTGCAGATGCTGGGCTTGACGCTTGATGAAGAGTGTCCAGTGGTGAACACGCCTCTGCGACAGCTGACCGACCTGTTTTCGACGCTAAAGGCCGTGGTTGTCGGTGTGCGCCGCGAAGGCACCTTGTTTGCACCCGAACCCAACGACCAGCTTTTCGTAGGCGACGAAATCTATGTCTTTACCTTTACCGAAGACGCAAACCGCACCATGGAAGTGTTCGGCAAAGATCAGAAAAAACAAGAACGCGTGATTTTGATCGGTGGCGGCAATGTCGGTCTGATGGTTGCACAGCAGCTTGAGAAACGCGCCGACCGTATTCGCGCCAAAGTGATCGAGAACAGCCGCGCCGTGGCCGAAGTGGCCGCCGAAGCGCTGGAACGCACAATCGTGTTGCATGGGGACGGTCTTGATTCCGCGATATTGTCCGAAGCCGGGATCGACCGCGCAGATGCGGTTCTCGCGGTGACGGATGACGACAAGGTCAACATGCTAGCCTCGGTGCGGGCCAAATCACGCGGCTGTCCAATGGCGATTGCGCTGATCAACGATCCGACGTTGGTGCCGTTGATGAACCCTTTGTCGATTGATGCCTATATCAACCCGCGCGCCACTACGGTGAGCTCGATCCTGCGCCATATCCGCCATGGGCGGGTGCGCGACGTCTATTCGATCGGGGATGCCGAGGCCGAAATTATCGAGGCCGAAGTTCTGTCAACGTCGCCTATTGCGGGCCAACAGGTGCGCGATGTGGATTTCCCGGAAGGTGTGCTGATCGGCGCGATCCTCAAGGGAAAAGAAGTCATCAAACCCAAAGGGGGCACCCGAATTGAAGAGGGCGACGTTATCGCGCTGTTTTCTTTGGCCAGTGATGTTCCAGAAGTCGAGCGCCTGTTGCAGGTCTCGATAGACTTCTTCTGATATCATGCTGCTTGCTCTGTTCAGATTGCCGCTGTTTCTGTTGCTGATCGGGTTTTCCGGTCTGATCATGCTCATCCCTGCGGTTTATGCAGGGGTGCTGCATGACCTGCACGAGGCGCGCAGCTTTTTCTATAGTGGTATTCTGACCCTGTTTGTCTTTTCCCTGATCGCTGTTGCCATGTCGGACACGGGCGAGCGTCCGCGCGCGCTGGACCATCTGGTGGCGGTTTTTCTGACGTTTACGGTTCTGCCGCTGGTTCTTGCATTGCCCTTTTGGGAAGGTCTGGCGACCACGACTTTCCTCAACGCCTATTTCGAAATGGTGTCCTGTCTGACAACAACAGGGGCCACGCTGTTTGACAATCCTGACCGATTGTCACCGTCATTGCATCTCTGGCGGGGTCTTGTTGGCTGGTTTGGCGGGTTGTTGATGTGGATTGCTGCGGTCGCCGTTTTTGCGCCGCTCACCTTGGGCGGATACGAGGTGACGGCGCGGCTCGCTCCCGGACAGTCGGGCTCACACGCGGGCCGGATTGAAACCGTAAGCGCCATGCGTCGTTGGCAACGCGGTCTGTTTGCTCTGTTTCCCATCTATGTCGGTCTGACACTGACGTTGTGGGTGTTGCTGCTGGTTCTAGGAGAGGACAGCCTTGCCGGTCTGATGCATGCCATGTCCGTCATGTCGACAAGTGGCATTTCCTCGATCGGGGGCGTCGCCAACGCCAAATCCGGAATCGGGGGCGAAGTAGTCATGTTCCTGTTCTTGTTGTTTGCCTTATCCCGTCTGACCTTTTCGGCAGACAGCGGCGCCGTCAAACGGGACAACCTTTGGACAGACCCTGAATTTCGTCTTGGCATCCTGATCGTTCTGGCCATTCCGCTGTTTTTGTTCATGCGTCACTGGTTGGGCGCGTATGAGTTTGACGAACTGCAAAACGCCGCTGGTGCGGTGCACGCCGCATGGGGCGCGATGTTTACGGTTCTGAGCTTTCTGACCACAACGGGGTTTGAAAGTTCCGAATGGGTCACGGCCCAAGGGTGGTCGGGACTGTCGACGCCCGGCATGATTTTGCTGGGGCTGTCCATTGTGGGCGGTGGTGTTGCCACCACGGCAGGCGGGGTCAAGCTTTTGCGCGTATTTGTTCTGTATCTTCAGGGATTGGGGGAAATGCAGCGCCTTGTGCATCCGTCCATCGTGATAGCGGACAAGGGCGGCACGCGCCACATCCGGCGACAGGGGGCCCAGATCGCATGGGTGTTTTTCATGCTCTTCGCGATCTCTCTGGCCGTGGTTACCGTGATTTTGGCAGGCCTTGGGGCCAGCTTTGAAGACTCTTTGATCATGGCGATTTCCATGCTGACAACGACAGGTCCGCTGACCCAAGTGGCAGGCGAAGCTCCCATTGATCTGATTGCGCAAAGTCCGTGGATCAAGCTGGTTCTGAGTGCGGCAATGGTGCTTGGGCGGTTGGAAACGCTCGGAATTATCGCACTTTTGTCACCCGAGTTGTGGCACAAATGATGCGCTTGGCAGGGCGTGTTCTTCAAATAGGTACTTTTTGGGGTAGAAACTCTTAGGACAGCACTCCATACTCACTCAATAATATTGCACCCGTGGCACCAAACAAGAACAAAGGCAAACGCGTGATGGCTTCGGATCGACAAAATCTTCAAGATGCTTTTCTCAATCATGTTCGCAAAACCAAAGTTCCCGTTACGATCTTTTTGATCAATGGCGTGAAACTTCAGGGCGTGATCACCTGGTTTGATAATTTCTGTGTACTGTTGCGCCGTGATGGGCAAAGCCAGCTTGTTTACAAGCATGCTATTTCGACCATCATGCCGGCCCAACCCATTAGCCTGTATGAAGGTGAAGACGCCTCTTGATGGAGCATGACGCGCAGGTCACCCGTGCATGGGTCCTGCATCCCGATATCTACGGCGCAAATCAGCGCCGCGAGGCCTCTTTCGCTTTGGAAGAGGCCGTTTCGCTTGCTGATGCCCTTGCTGAAATCGAAGTGGTCGGATCAACCGTGGTCCGCCTTCCCAAAGCCCATGCCGGCATGTTGTTCGGGTCTGGCAAGATCGAAGAACTGAAAGGCCTGTTCGAGGCCAATGATGTCGAACTGGTCTTGATCGACGGGCCGGTCACACCTGTTCAGCAGCGCAACCTTGAAAAAGCGTGGAAGGTCAAACTTCTGGATCGCACGGGTCTGATCCTCGAGATTTTCTCGGATCGGGCGCGGACGCGTGAGGGTGTGCTTCAGGTTGAAATGGCTGCGCTGTCGTATCAAAGGACACGCCTTGTGCGGGCCTGGACCCACCTTGAACGCCAAAGAGGCGGATTGGGGTTTGTTGGTGGTCCGGGGGAAACCCAGATCGAGGCCGACCGCAGGGCGATTGATGACCAATTGGTGCGTCTGCGCCGCCAGTTGGCCAAAGTGGTGAAAACCCGTGAATTGCACCGCAAGGCCCGTGCAAAGGTACCGTTTCCCATTGTTGCGCTTGTTGGCTACACCAACGCCGGAAAGTCCACACTTTTCAATTATGTAACGGGTGCGGACGTGATGGCCAAAGACATGCTCTTTGCCACGCTTGACCCGACAATGCGGGCCGTTCACTTGCCCGATGGGCCCGAAGTTATTCTGTCTGATACGGTGGGATTCATTTCGGATTTGCCGACCGAGCTGGTTGCGTCTTTCCGCGCCACGCTGGAAGAAGTTCTGGCCGCAGATCTGATCCTGCATGTGCGTGACATCGCGCATCCGGATTCAGAAGTGCAGGCCAAAGATGTGGAAGACATTCTGACCTCTTTGGGGGTGGGCACCGGCACCAAACAACTCGAGATCTGGAACAAAATCGACCTTCTGGATGACGAGCGGCGCGAAGCCATGAACACGCGTGCCGCGCGCGATGACGAGATTTTCGCGATCTCTGCGGTGACTGGCGAAGGGTTGGAAGATCTCTTTGCCGCGATCACGACAGCCCTTGATGCAAAGCGCACCGAAGAAGACCTGCATCTTGAGTTCTCTCAGGGAAAACACCGCGCCTGGCTGTTTAAGGAAGGCGTTGTTGAAAACGAAACCCAAGACGAAGACGGCTTTCATCTGCGTGTGCGCTGGACAGCTCGGCAGGCGAGAAAGTTCGAGGGCCTTTAGTGCTTGTTTTGGGGCCACGTGCCGAGTGGCAATGGCAGCTTTGAGCCCAAAGTGGTAGATATTGAATGGAGAGCAGGAAGCCTTGACTGCGCGCATCGATTGCCTGCTTTATCGTGACAATATGAACCATGGCGCGCCAATAAGTTGCCGATATTCTGCCAAAAGGCTTTTTCATGCAAAAATTCGGCATTATCTTATTATCATTGTTTGCTTTGTTTTTGGGGGGAGGAGCATTCTTTGTGTTTGCCGTTGCCGCTGAGACCTGTCTAAGCGGGCCGAACACGGAAGGGTGCATTATTTTACAAACGTTTAGCCTGCTTGCGCTGATCCCACTTGCTGTCAGTGTCGGTGTCGGGTGGCTAGCTTTGAAAATGAACAACGGCACCATAGAGAAAGACACCTTTGTTTTTCTTTTTCTGTTGGTTCTACTGATTTGGCTCGGCCTAGTACTTTTCACCTTTTAATATTGAGCATTGCTTCAAGGCTTGTAGCTGAGTGCAATCTCATAAAACTCGGTTTTCTGCACAGCGCAACCGAGATTTCCGAACGGCAGCTTAGTCCCGCAAAGCCGCCGTTGCGTCTTTCCTAGGAGAGGCAGCGGCATTCATTCCTTCGGCAACAATCGTGTCACACCCACGGCTGCGGCCCGCGCAAGTTCCGGATCAAGCGACATCGGCACGTATTCGCCACGCCGCCACAACTGGGCCATGTCATCGTAATAGCGAGACAGGAAGTGACCTGATTGGCCGGTTGAGATGATAAACACCGAACTGTCTGGGTCCGAAAAGTCATAAACTCCACGATACCCTGCGGCGTGCACGTTCTGGAACGGGTCCGGACCTGTGCCGCTGGTTTTGCCGCGTTGCAGGGTATTGTCACCGCCGCTGGTGGATTGGCGGATATTCACGAAATAGCGCAGAACCGGCGCGTCCCCCAGAACCGTATGATCGTGCGTGGCCTGGTGGGCATCGCCCCAGCGCAGGCTTTCCAGCTGATCACCATAGCGTTCCGAAATCCAGACCAGCGCATCGTCAAGCGCAAGCTGCGCCATCATCGTGCAGGTCTCTTTGGGGGCGCTCTGGATCACGTCGCACCAGACGGAGGCCCCGTCAACATCGCGGTAGACCCGCTCGATGAACAAAGGTTCGACGTGGGTGTATTCCTCGGAAAGCGGCCCCAACTCGTCCTGAATCAGGCGATCCTGCAGGGCACGCAGCCACGCGGCATAGATCAGCGGTTCCGGCATGTGCTCGTTCATTTCACCGTTCCAGTCCGCCAACAGGGTCAGGGCACGCTGGCGCAGGCGTTCGGGCGTGCCGTCTGCCGCTGTTTCACCCGTGAACCACAGATCGGCGCCGACCAAGGGCAGCAGGGCCCGTGCCGAAAAGCTCACCGTGTCCAGTTGTGCCTCGATAAAGCTGTCGCGGGTGTGGACCTGACGGCCCTGCATGAGGCGGGTCCAACGCTGGATGCGCTGGCTGTCGCCCCAGTGAAACGACACATGCGCAGGGAAGGGGCGTTCAACCGTTTTGTTGTTGGTATTGCCCACGATGCCGCCCTTTGGCGACACGAAAGAAGGGTTGGACATATACGGCATACGCCCCTGCCAGCGGTTTTCCGGCAGCCAGCCAAGCGACGGCATTCTGCCCTTGCTTTGGTGTGCCGCATTGCGACGGGGTACGGCTCCCACAACTTTGAGCGCGATGGTGTTGCTGTCTGCAAGCGTCAGGTTCTGGGCTGGCGAGATATAGTCTTCGGCGGCAACAATCGCATCTGGCACGGTCTGGGCATACATGAGGGCGATTGCGGCGGTTAACGACGTGTCGCGCGGGCTGAGCGCTGTCCACCCCAAGGCGGCCACGTGGCCTTCGGGTGTAATGGTGTTCAGGCTATAGTGCGCGCCGGGAAGAACCGGTCCGTTGTCTGTCCAGCGCAGGGTCAGCGTAACCGGCGCTTCGTCAGCGATGTTGACGATAGACTTGCGGGTCACAAAGCGCTTGAACCCGTCTGGCGTGCGGTATTCTTCGGGGTTTGCAGGGTTTAATTCCTCGATAAACAGATCCTGATCATCGACATAGCCCGAGGTTAGCCCCCAGCCGAGACTGTTACTGCGCCCCGTCAAAATGGCGGGGATGCCGGGAATGGTGGCGCCGATGACACCGCCATTGGCAAGCTCCATGCGTGCCAGATACCAGATGCCCGGTGCCGTCAGCCCCAGATGCGGATCATTGGCCAAAAGTGTGCCACCGCTGGCAGAGCGGTTCGGGGCTGCGGCCCAGGCATTCGACGCACCCGTAAGAGCGCGGTGTTTGAAGGGCGACAACGGATGGTCCGGAAGCGGCGTTGTTGCGGCAAAGCGGGCATTGCCCGGCACCAGTTCGGCGTATTCCGGCAGGGCCGCCACGCCAGAACCCGGCGCATCCGGCAGAATGTCGGCAAGACGTTTCTCATCAGGCAGCAAAAGCGACGTGCGCGCCCGCAGGACCTCTTCCTCAAGATGCCCCGACAGCTGCAAGGCCATCAGCTTCTGGATCGCCAGTGAATCGGCGGGTTGCCAAGGCGATATTGCGCTTGGGAACAGGAACAATTCTGGTGCACCACGCCCCAGCGAGTTTTGGTTGATCTCGTCGATGCGTGTGTTCACGCCGTTTGCATAGGCCTTGAGCGCGGCTTGGGTGCGGGCATCCTGCGCCGCCACCGAATGGCGGGCCAGCGTTGTAAAATCAAAACGGCGGATAAGAGAATCGATGCTTAGGGTTCGATTGCCAAAGATTTCCGACAGCCGCCCCTGTGCCGTGCGGCGCAACATCATCATTTGCCACAACCGGTCCTGTGCGTGGGCATATCCAAGCGCAAAGAACGCATCCTGATCGTTCTCGCCAAAAATATGGGGCACGTTGGCATTGTCGCGCACGATCTCGACAGGGGCGACGACACCCACCGTGCTCAGGGTTTTGTCATATTGTGGCAAAGACCGGGAGGCGAGGAAATAGACCCCGGCCACGATCAGCACAACAATCACCACCATGCCGCCTGCGATGCGCAACAGCCATTGAACAAACTGACCCATACCGAATCCCGAAATCTTTCTTGCTTTATGTTCCCCAGAACGGGCAAACACTACGACGAAAGAGATCGAGGGGAAAGCACATGGCGAAGGTAACATTTCTGGGTTTGGGCGTAATGGGATACCCGATGGCGGGACATCTTCAGAAGGCAGGGCATGAAGTGACGGTTTACAACCGCACAACAGCCAAGGCCGAAGCATGGGCCAAAGAACACGGTGGCGCTTTTGCGGCGACCCCGAAAGAAGCCGCGGCAGGGGCAGATTTTGTCATGTCCTGTGTCGGCAATGACGATGATTTGCGCATGGTCTGTCTTGGTGAAGACGGCGCGTTTTCCGGCATGTCCAAGGGCAGCATTTTTGTCGATCACACGACGGTGTCTGCAAAGGTGAGTAAAGAGCTTTATGCCATTGCTCAGGAACAGGAAATTGCGTTTATCGATGCCCCCATTTCGGGCGGTCAAGCCGGTGCGGAAAACGGCGTTTTGTCCATCATGTGTGGCGGTGACCAGAACGCTTATGATGCGGCTGCGCCGGTCATGGCGGTCTATTCCAAAATCTGCCGTCTGATTGGTGAAAACGGTGCGGGTCAGATGACCAAAATGTGCAACCAGATTGCGATTGCTGGACTGGTTCAAGGTCTGTCAGAGGCGCTTCATTTTGCGGAAAAGGCAGGTCTGGACGGGCGCTCTGTGGTTGAGGTGATCAGTCAGGGTGCGGCCGGAAGTTGGCAAATGGCAAATCGCTATGAAACCATGCTGGATGACGAGTTTGAGCATGGTTTCGCCGTCGATTGGATGCGCAAGGATCTTGGCATCTGTTTGTCGACTGCTGATGAAACCGGCGCAAGTCTGCCGGTCACGGCGTTGGTCGATCAGTTCTATAAAGACGTCCAGAACATGGGCGGGGCGCGTTGGGACACATCCAGCCTGTTCAAACGTCTTCGCAAACTCGGCTAAAGCGCGTCAAACAGCGTCAAAAGATGATCGGTATAAGGGCGCCCTGCGGTCGGATCACGATCTTCTAGCAAAGCAAGGAAAGGGGCGTTATGCCCCTTTCGATCACACCATAGGCTTTTGACCGGAGCCCCCACGCCACGCGCGCGGCGTTGGGTCAGGCGGGGATTTTCGGGACGAATGATCTTGTCCCGGTCATTGTTCAGCAAAACACAAGGCGGACCATGGGGGGTTAACCGCCACGGTTGCACCGCACAGGCCGATACCGCGAACACGGCATCCGGGCGCGGGCATTCCGGCAAAAATCGTGGCGGATAGGCCAGAGCCAGACCCGCAATCCCACCAGCCGAAACGCCGACGAACCCCACTTTTTCGCTGTGAATGCCGTGGGCCTTGTGAGCAGCGCGCATCCATCCCAAAGCAGCGCCCAAATCCTGCCGTGCGGCCTCAAAGGCGCTGCCGCTCAGGCGAGAAGACACCGATAGGCCGGAATTGGCCGTTCGTGTTTGTGAAATCTGGATCAATCTGCGGTCTGCGGGTGAAAACGCCTCGGGTTTCGTGCCCAGACGATAAGACGCGCTGGCCATGGCCAGATCGTGATCGGTCAGGAACTGGGCCAGACGTGTAACGGCCGCATCGGCGCGCGCGCCTTTGTAAAAACCGCCGCCATGCGCAAACAAAACCGAGGCACGGGCAGGGCCCTTGGGCAGATATAAATCAAGCGCCAGCCCGTTGGGCTGACGCCTGTCATATGTGATGTCATTTATGACGCGCATAAAGAAGCGTGATCAGGGAATGATGCGTGTGTATTTAACACCTTCCAATGTCGCCCCCACATGCAGGCCAGCCTGGCCAAAGATCACAGCGTAAACCGGTGCCGTAATGGTTGTTGTGTCGGCGGCAAGGTTTTGCCCCTGATCGATGACGGCGTACTTTACGTCTGCGCCTGCGGCCCAACCGCTTGAGCGGCGGAATTCATTCAGGGCACCTTCGGTCATGAAGAACAGAACATGCGCCGATTGCGAGGCGCCAATCTGGAAACCGACGCTGCCAGAGGTGGCCGAGTAATAGTCAACTGTGACGCCGTTGATCTGAAGTGCGCCACGGCCATAGCCCGCGCCAAATCCAAATCCGGCTTCGGTCACAACCGGCATGATCAACATGCCTGCGGATTTATCAGCAAGGTCTACGGTGTTGGGATAGTTATTGTAGAGAAAATCGAGCGTCTGGTCGACACGTGCGTCGATCTTCTGAGAGCCATTGCTGTTGATACCGTTGCCGCATGCCGCCAAAAGGCCAAAGCCCGCGAGCGCAGCCAACGTCAAACCGCGTCTGGTGAATGTATTCATGTTATCCGCCTGTATACTGCTTATTGTTTTGTCGGTGTTCCGATCATTGCGCGCGATTATAGGGGGCATATCGCCCTCTGTCACTAGCCCGATCGCTGCGCGTGCAAAAAGTCCGGCGCGTTATTGCTGGTTCAGATGTCTGGCCACGGCAGGCGCAAAGTAGGTCAGAATGCCGTCACACCCGGCGCGCTTGAAGGCCATGAGGCTTTCCAACATCGCTTTGTCGCCGTCAATCCATCCGTTTTGGGCTGCGCCCATGATCATCGCGTATTCGCCCGACACCTGATAGGCAAAGGTCGGCACGCCGAATTGGTCTTTGACCCGCCGGCAAATATCCAGATAGGGCATGCCGGGTTTGACCATCACCATGTCCGCCCCTTCATCCAGATCCCGCGCGACAAGACGCAAGGCTTCGTCAGAGTTGGCAGGGTCCATCTGATAGGTGGCTTTGTCCCCCTTCAGGGCACCAGAGGCGCCCACGGCATCGCGGAAAGGCCCGTAAAAGGCACTCGCGTATTTTGCCGAGTAGGACAGGATGGCAACGTTTTTGTGGCCTTCGGCCTCGATCTTGGCGCGGATAGCGCCGATGCGCCCGTCCATCATATCGCTGGGTCCCAGAATATCTGCACCGGCCTCGCATTGTGCTATGGCCATTTTGACAAGCGCTTCGACGGTTTCGTCGTTCATGATTTCACCATCGACGACAATGCCGTCATGGCCATTGATGTTATAAGGGTCCAGCGCGATGTCGGTCATGATGGCGATTTCGGGAACCGCTGCCTTGATGGCGCGAATGGCACGGTTGGACAGGTTCTCGGGGTTCCATGCTTCGGCGCAGTCCTGGGTCTTGAGCGAAGCATCCGTGTAAGGAAAGATGCAGATCGCCGGAATGCCCAGTTCGGCGGCTTCACGTGCGGCGTCGACAATTTTATCAACCGACCGGCGCATCACCCCGGGCATCGAGGGAATTGGTTCTTCCACGCCTTCTCCGTCGCGCACAAAGACCGGCCAGATCAAATCTTCCACCGACAAGGCGTTTTCGCGAACCAGTCCACGGATCGCGGCGGATTTACGTGTGCGGCGCAAACGGGCGTGCGGAAAAGCGGCGGGTTGATGGCTCATGGCTGTCCTCATTTTTCAGTGTCCAACTGGTGCCACGGAATTTCACACATCTCAAGGCTAGGATTTGCCGCAGAGCCGCGTTATGTGAAACATCAAAGCCAAGAAAGGCAGAGGCAGTGGACTGGTATCAAACCGTTTTTGAAATGATCGACATGCGGAGCTTCTCGAACCTGTGGTTCTGGATTTCGCTTGCTGTGATGTGGTCAACCGCCAGCCATTGGGTGCTGGGCGTGCCATTTGACATGGTTTTGCGCGCCAAACGCGTTGGGGGGCAGACCGAAATCGATCTCGAAGACCTCGTGCGGATCAACACCAACCGTCTGTTGCATGTCGGGCGCGTCTCGGGCCTGTGGTTGTTGGGGATTGCGTGTTTTGTCCTGACGGGTCTCGCGGTGCTGGGCTTTGCCTATGGTCTGGAATTTGCTCAGGCCGTGTTCATGCTGATGTTCCCGATGTCGCTGGTCGGTCTGATGTCCTTGTCGACCGCCGCACGCATACAGGAAGAAGAGGCATCCGGTGACCTGCTGCGCAAAAGGCTGACACGTCATCGTCTGTATGTTCAAATCCTTGGCATGCTCTCTATTTTCGTGACCTCTCTTTGGGGCATGTTCCAGAACATGCAATCTTCGCCAATTCTCTGATTAGGCTCAAAATGTCGACACAACAACATATCAAAGTGGGCGGCGCGCCAGAAGGTTTTGACGCCCGTTTGATTCTGAACGAGGTCGCCAAGACAGGCGGGCCGGTTGTTCATGTGGCACGTGACGACAAACGTCTGGCCGCGATGCAGGCGGCACTTGCCTTCTTCCAGCCGGACATGCCTGTTGTGACCTTTCCGGGGTGGGATTGCCTGCCCTATGACCGTGTGTCGCCCAACGCCGACATTGCAGCAATGCGTATGGCCACATTGGCCGGACTTGTGCATGGCATGCCGCAACAGTTCGTGTTGCTGACCACGTTGAATGCCGCCACCCAGCGCGTGCCGGCGCGCGAAATCCTGAAAGAAGCGGCTTTTAAGGCGCAGGTGAACTTCCAGATCGATGAGAGCGCATTGCGCGGGTTTCTGGTGCGTATGGGCTTTACCCAGGCGCCGACCGTGATGGAGCCGGGCGACTATGCCATTCGGGGCGGTATTATTGATATTTTCCCTCCGGGAGACAGCGGGCCTGTGCGGCTTGATTTGTTCGGGGATGTTCTGGACGGTGTGCGCCGCTTTGATCCGGCCACTCAGCGCACCACCGAAAAATTGGAAATGATCGAACTCGCGCCTGTGTCCGAGGTCATTCTGGATGATGCGGCGATCACGCGGTTCCGTCAGAATTACCGGATTGAGTTTGGCGCTGCGGGAACGGATGATCCGCTTTATGAAGCCATCAGCGCGGGGCGCAAACATCAGGGTGTCGACCACTGGTTGCCCTTCTTTCACGAAAAGCTGGAAACGCTGTTTGACTACCTGCCAAAAGCAGTTATTTCTCTTGATGATCAATCGGATGCGACGCGTATTGCACGTTGGGAGTCTGTGGTTGATCAATACGAAACCCGCAAACATGCGTTGCAGCAAAAGAACCGGATGGACTCGGTCTATAAACCTGTACCGCCCGAACTTTTGTATTTGGACGATGATGCTTGGGGAACGGCAATTGCCGGTCGCCGTGTCTTGCATTTCAAACCCTTGCCACAGGCAAGCGGGGCCGGTGCGATTGATGCAGGTGGACGGATCGGTCGCAATTTCTCTCCTGAACGTCAGCAGGAACAAGTCAGCCTGTTTGCGGCGCTTGCGGATCATATCAAGAAGAAGCTGCCACAGGGACCGGTCTTGGTGGCCAGCTATTCCGAGGGCGCCCGCGAGCGTCTGACGGGATTGATCGAAGACGAAGGCGTCGCCGAGGCGATCCCGATCACCGATGCCACGCGGATCGGCAAATCGGGGCTGTATCTTGCGGTCTGGGCGCTCGAGCATGGGTTCGAAACCTCGGGTCTGACCGTGATCTCGGAACAGGATGTTCTGGGGGATCGTCTGATCCGTGCGCCGCGTAAAAAGCGCCGCGCCGAGAATTTCCTGACCGAAACCCAATCGCTGTCACCGGGTGATCTGGTGGTGCATGTGGATCACGGCATCGGGCGGTATCACGGGCTTGAGGTGATCACCGCAGCAGGGGCCGCTCACGAATGTATCAGCCTTGAATATGCTGAAAACTCGCGGCTTTACCTGCCAGTCGAAAACATCGAACTGCTTTCGAAATATGGTCACGACCAAGGGTTTCTGGACAAACTTGGCGGCGGCGCATGGCAGGCCAAGAAAGCCAAGCTCAAGGAACGCATCCGCGAGATGGCCGACAGGCTTATCCGGATCGCGGCCGAACGCGCCCTGCGCACGGCGCCAATTCTCGAGGCCCAGCACCATGCCTGGGAAGAATTCAGCGCCCGTTTCCCGTATCAGGAAACAGATGACCAGCTGCGCTCGATCGGTGATGTTATGGGGGATCTGTCTTCCGGCCAGCCGATGGATCGCCTGATCTGTGGCGATGTTGGATTTGGAAAAACCGAGGTCGCCATGCGCGCGGCCTTTGTTGCGGCGATGTCGGGCATGCAGGTTGCCGTTGTCGCGCCAACAACACTTCTTGCACGTCAGCATTACAAGAGTTTTGCTGAGCGTTTTCGCGGATTTCCTTTGGAAGTCAGAGCTTTGTCGCGCTTTGTTTCATCAAAAGAAGCAGAGAAAACGCGCGACGGCCTCGCGCATGGCACTGTTGATATCGTGATCGGCACCCATGCGTTGCTGGCCAAAGGCATTCGTTTCAAAAACCTTGGTCTGTTGATCATCGATGAAGAACAGCACTTTGGCGTGGCGCACAAAGAGCGCCTGAAACAATTGCGCAGTGACGTACATGTTCTGACCCTCACGGCGACGCCTATTCCGCGGACCCTGCAACTGTCGCTGTCAGGTGTGCGCGATTTGTCAATCATTGGCACACCGCCGGTGGACCGGCTGGCGATCCGGACTTACGTGAGCGAATTTGATGCGGTCACCATCCGCGAGGCCCTGTTGCGCGAACATTATCGCGGAGGGCAGTCGTTCTATGTTGTGCCACGCATTTCCGATCTGCGAGAAATCGAAGAGTTCCTGAACGAACAGGTGCCGGAAGTGACCTTTGTCACCGCGCATGGCCAGATGGCAGCGGGCGAGTTGGATGACCGCATGAACGCGTTTTATGACGGCAAATTCGATGTGCTTCTGGCCACCACGATTGTCGAAAGCGGGCTGGATATTCCGACGGCGAACACAATGGTGGTGCACCGCGCGGATATGTTCGGCCTGTCGCAGCTCTATCAAATTCGTGGACGTGTCGGACGTTCCAAAACCCGTGCCTATGCCTATTTGACCACGAAACCCCGCATGAAGCTGACACCTGCTGCGGAAAAACGACTGCGCGTTCTGGGCTCGCTCGACACTTTGGGCGCCGGATTTACGCTGGCCTCGCAAGACCTTGATATTCGCGGGGCAGGGAACCTTCTTGGGGAAGAACAGTCCGGGCAAATGCGCGATGTGGGCTATGAACTCTATCAGTCGATGCTGGAAGAGGCGATTGCCAAGATCAAAGCCGGTGAGATGGAAGGTCTGACCGAAGCGGATGACCAGTGGGCGCCACAAATCAATCTGGGTGTGCCTGTTCTGATCCCCAAAGACTTTGTGCCGGATCTGGATGTACGTCTGGGCCTCTATCGCCGCCTGAGCGGTCTGCACACCAAGGTCGAGCTGGAAGGTTTTGCGGCCGAGCTGATCGACCGGTTTGGCAAATTGCCCCGAGAGGTCAACACCTTGCTGTTGGTCGTGCGGATCAAGGACATGTGCAAACGCGCCGGTATTTCCAAACTGGACGGCGGACCCAAAGGGGCGACCATTCAGTTCCACAATGATAAATTCGCCTCTCCGCAAGGGTTGGTCGAATTCATTCAGGACCAGCGCGGGCTTGCCAAGGTCAAAGACAACAAGATCGTGGTCCGTCGCGACTGGAAAAAGGAAAGCGACAAGATCAAGGGCGCCTTTGCCATCGCGCGCGACCTTGCAACCAAGGTTGTGGCTGAAAAGAAGAGGGTCAAAGCCGCCAAGGCCGCCAAGGGGTAACGGCGCGGATTCTAGAACCTTGCCACGTGGGAACTTCTCGCCGTAGTCTGGTTAAACAGATCACAGCTGGAATTTGCCGATGTCCCTCGTACGATCCACCCTGACCGGGTGTTTTTTCGCTGTTTCCCTTGTTGGTATAGGGCAGACCGAAGAGGCGCCCAAAATCGATCCCATTGCCGCGGAAACCATTGAACGTGCAGGTGCCCTTCTGGCGCAGGCCGAAAATATCTCGGTTCGCTGGTTTGTTGCCTATGACGAGATACTGGATGGCCGTGAAAAGCTGACTCATATGCGCAGCGGGTTTAGCCTGTTGTCGCGCGAAGACGGGTATTATGCCCATGTCGTCGATGGTCTGGACACGCGCGAGATGTATTATGATGGCACGACACTCGCCATCCATGATGTCGAAAAAGACGCCTATGTTCAGGCCTATATCCCCGGTGATTATGAGGAACTGATTGATCGCGCGGATCAGGAATACGGTCTGGAAATTCCAATCTGGTCCGTGCTGAGCAAGCGCTATCAGGGGCAGTATCTCGAAGATGCGGAAACAGCGGCCTATATCGGGCTGACCCGTGTTGGCGCTCAGTTGGCGCATCATGTGGCCCTCAGCAATTATGACGAAGACTGGCAGGTCTGGATTGCGGCAGACGACGACAATCCGGAACTTTTGATGCTGGTGGGAACCGATCCCTACACACAGGGCTGGCCCCAGTATCGTGTCTATTTTTCTGATTGGGACATGAACCCCGAAATCGAAGAGGGCGCGTTTTCCTTTCAGCCGGGTGAAAATAGCGAACGTATGGTCTGGCCCAAAAGCCCGGATCAGTGAGGAGAGACACGATGAAACAGATATTCGCTGCGTTTCTGGTTGCCGTTATGGCAATCGTAACCTCACCGCAAAGTCTTCTGACCTTCTCGTTTGATGCGTCCAAAGCCATGGCACGCGGCGCAGGAGGAGGATTTACCGGCGGCGGCAATCGCGCCGGAGGGCGACCAGCCGGAGGAGGGGCCAAAGCACGCCCTGCCAGTCGGCCCGCGTCGCGTCCCGCCAGCCGTCCATCCGCAGGAGGACGGCCGCCCAAGGCAACGATGCCGTCAACGCGTCCCGCGGCCAAGCCACCGGCCGCTTCACGGCCCTCAACCCGTCCTGCCACGGGCAACCGTCCGTCGGTTGGCACGGGAAACCGCCCGCCCACAGGCGCGCGGCCATCAAACCCGAACGTGAACCGCCCAAATCAGCCGTCGACGCGGCCGGGTGGAAATCGTCCGCCGAATGCGGGCAACCGTCCGGGTGTTAAACCGCCGGGTAACGGTCAACGTCCACCAAATATGGGCCGCCCACCAGGAGGCCGTCCGAAACCTCCGGGACATCGTCCGCCGGGATACCACCCGCCGCACACGCGCCCACCGGGATATCGGCCACCCTATCACCGTCCGCCGTACTATCGCCCACCGCATTATCATTGGGGGCCATATTACTATCATCCCAGCTGGGGGTGGTTCTTTACCGCCGCTTTGGTTGGCTCGACCTTGGTTTATGTGTCGGATCTGCCGGATGACAAGGATTGTCAGAAGGTCGTCGAAGATGGTGAAACGCTGTATCTCTGTGATGGTGTCCTGTACCGCTCGACCTATTATGAGGACGAGCGCGTCTATGAGATTGTCAGCGATGCACCTGATGCACCGGAACCCGAAACTGTGTTTGGGCTGTCTTTGACAGAGCCGATGACCCGTGGTGCCGTTGTACGTGACCTGCAAGGCAAACTTTCCGAAGCCGGCTATGATGTCGGTGCCGTGGATGGTGTCTTTGGAAGCTCAACCGAAACCGCGCTGATGTGGTATCAGTACGACAATGGTCTGGATGCCACTGGGATTGTCGATGCGGACACCGCCGCGCTCATGGGGTTTGAAAGCCCTGTCAGCACTGCGCCAGCAACGCCGCCCGCCGCAGCACCAGCGGATGAACCTGCAGCAGAAACCCCTGCCGAACCAACGCCCGTGCCGTCTCTGGAAGAGGCGCCAGAGGCCGAGACCTCAGACGAGGCGGAACAACAGCCTGCTCAAGACTAACGGCGAGGGCCGGACAAACAAAAGAGGAGCGCTAGAAGCGCTCCTCTAAACGTTTCATCCACAACATCAGAGCAAATCCAAAAGCAGAGGCAACGCAAATGCCTGCTGCAACAGGCACCACTGTGCCATCAAAGGCCAACCCGATCGGAACGGCCAAGGCCCCGCCAAGAACCGTTGCAAACGCTCCCATGACGCTGGCGCCAGTACCGGCCATATGGCCCAGAGGTTCCATCGCCAGCGCGTTGAGGTTGCCAAGGGTCATCCCGGCCATGAAGAACACGGTGGTTTGCCAGACGACGAAAATCAAAAATTGCGCCATTCCCGAGTCCATCATGACCGCAGCAATAAACATGATCGCGGACAGCCCGATCTGGACGCCCAGCGACACCGTCACAAGATACCGCATACCAACCCGCACAACGAGCCACGCGTTCAACAGGCTGGCACTGCCCGAGACCAAGGCAATAGCGCCAAACCACAAGGGGAATTCGGCGCCGCGCCCAAAGGTGATGTCATAGATTTGCTGAACCGAGGAAATCAGGCCGAACAGGATCGCGAAACAAAACGACTGAACCAGCATCGAGATGCGCACCGACGGGATGGCCCACATTTCCTTCATACCGCTCAGCAGCAAAGACAGGCGGAAAGGGCGACGGTCCTCGATGGCCAAGGGCTCGGGCAAGCGGATCGAGACCCACAAGACCGAGATCAGCGAAAACACCATAAAGGCAAGGAACACACCGCGCCATCCCGTGAAGGCGATGATGACAGCCCCCAAAGACGGCGCAATGGCGGGAACAAGGGTAAAGATCATCATGGCAAAGGAGACAATCCGCGCCATCTCGCGTCCCGAAAACAGGTCGCGAATAATCGCAAGGGTGACGATACGGGGGCCAGCGGCCCCGACACCTTGCAAAAGACGCGCGGCAAGCACCAGTTCAAGCGACTCGCTCAGCCATCCGACAAAGGCGCAGACGGAATAGATCAGCGCGCCCCCGATCAGAATACGTTTGCGCCCGAATGCATCGGACAGAGGGCCGGTAAACAGGGTGCCAATGCCCATGCCCAACACAAACGAGGTCAGGATCAGCTGTGCCCGATTAAGGTTATCAGGGCTGAGTTCGCGCCCGATTTCTGGCAATGCGGGCAGCATGGCATCAATTGAAAATGCGATGGTGGCAAACATCATCGCGCAAAGCGCCACAAACTCGCTGCGGGACATTGTTAGGGAAGCGGGCATAAGACTACCGTAAATAAAATGGACCTTTAATCGCTAACACAGCGTGATCCAACGGGCCACCCGCATTCGCTTGGGGTGGGCCGTGCCGACGCGTCACAAATTTTCAGGGGCGGTTTGCGGTCTCTGGCTGGTCGTCCAGATTGTCGGCGTGGGGCTCTTCTTTGGCTTTGTGGTGGCCCAGATGCGCCACCAGCCATTCCGAATGCGCCGCGTGCTTTTCGGCCGTGATGCGACCGAACTGTTGGATAACAAAGGCAAAAATGCCGATGCCAAGGAAAATATAGACCGTGGTTCCGATCTTACCAAGGGTGGTTACGGGCACAAACTGTCCATAGCCAACCGTCGACAATGTCACGACGCAAAAGAAATAGCTGTCGACCCAGCTCCAGCCTTCGACAAAGTGAAAAAACACCGTGCCGCTGCCAATCACCGGAATAAGCAGCAACAGGATCATGTAGAAGATCCTTTCGCGTGGCGTCATGCATTGGCCTCTTGTTCTTTCAGCTCTTCAATCACCTTGATCCACAGATCCGCAGGCTGTGCGCCGGGCACGGCGTGCTGGTTGGCGATGATAAAGGTGGGAACCGAGTTTACACCCATTTCACGGCTGTGCGTGTCGCGTTTGCGGATCATATCGACATCTTCGTCCGATTTCAGCAGCTTGCCAATCACGGCGGCATCCAACCCGCAACTATCAGCGATATCGCACAGCACTTCGCGGCTTCCGATGTCGCGGCCGTCGTGGAAATAGGCGGTGAACAGGGCATTCACGATTTCGTCCTGTTTGCCTTCAATTCCGGCCCAATGGATCAGGCGATGGGCATCTACGGTGTTGGGAGTTTTCTGAATAGCCCCAAAATCGAGATCCAGACCATCTTCGCGGGCATGCTTTTCAATTTCGCCATAAACCCGCACGGCATTTTCTTTGCCGCCAAATTTGGTCTCGAGATAGGTCCGGCGATCCATGCCTTCGGCAGGCATATCGGGGTTCAGCTGGAAGGGGTGCCATTCGATCACAAAGGGATGATCCGGCACATCGGCCAAAGCTTTTTCAAGGCGTGTTTTGCCGATATAGCACCACGGGCAAATAGGATCGGAAAGGATATCAAGTTTGATCATCGGTCGGCCTCAAAGGTTTTGCGCAGGGCGCGGCGGCTGAGTTTGCCATTCGGATTGGTCGGCAAGGCCTCAAGCCTTTTGTACAGTCTCGGCTGCTTGTAACGGGCCAAGTTACTTTCCGCAAATGACTTGAGGGCTGCTTCGTCAAGATCCGTGGTCGCGGTATAAAAGGCCGCAATAATCCATGTGTCTTCCTTGATCTCGATGTCGGTGACACCCACGGTGCCAAGACCGGGAAAACGATGCAGGGCGGCTTCCACCTCGAGCGGCGAGACACGGAAACCACCGGCGTTCATCATGTCATCCGCGCGTCCTGCATAGGTAATATAGGCATCGTCATCCATGACGCCGCGATCCCCTGTGAGAAACCAGTTGTCCTGAAACCGCGCTTCGGTTTCCTGATGCGCATTAAAGTAACCCAGCATCAGACCGGGGTCGCGGCGATCAACGGCAATGGTGCCCTCGGTGCCCAAGGGGACAGGCCCATTTTCATCGACGATGGCAATGCGACGCCCGTTTTGCGGGGTGCCCAAGGTATTGGGATGCGCAGGCGACGAGGGGCTAGCAGAAATAAAGGTCGAACATTCGGACATGCCGTAGGCTTCGTAGAGTGCGGTGCCAGTATCAGAGAGCCATTCTTCGCGGATAGTTTCCGAAAGTTTTTCTCCGGCGGTCAGACCATGACGCAGATCAGGCAAATGGATGTCCGGATGATCGCTTAGCATCTTGCGATAGATCCCCGGCGCGGCGGCGAAAATCGTTGCCTTGTGGGTTTTGAGCAGCTTTGGAAGGTCATGCAGGTCCACGCCTTTGTTGGGAATAAGCGCCGTCGCGCCCACCGACCAGGGATCCATCAGACCGGTCCCCAAGGTAAAGGTCCAGTTAAAGGCCCCTGCATGCATCAACCGGTCGGACTGGCGCAAACCGTACCAGCCCTCATGCATCATCTGTCTGGCCCAGATGGCGCGGTGGGCGTGGCACACCGCGCGCGGCTGACCCGAGGTGCCGGAAGTATAGATGATATAGCCCAGACGCTCTGGATCGCCCATGTGAAAGGGCGCTGGAGGCAGATCACGCATCGCTTCGAGCTTATCGACGCTCAACTGCGGAATGTCGGGTGTGTCCGGCGCGGCAATCGCCGGATCGCGCAGGATCGCCGCCGGAGACAGCTCGGCCACCATTTTGGCCACTTCTGGCGCAGTTAGTTGCGAGGATGTTGGCACCGGCACAAGGCCCACCGATATGGCCCCCAGATAGGCAATGGGAAAGTCGACGGTATTGCCAAGACGCATCAAAACGATGTCGCCGGGTGTCAGCCCCTGTTGCAGCAACCCCGCGCCAGTGCCCAGAACCGCGGCTTTGAGATCGCCATAGGTCCAGACCTGTGCGTCCGTCATGGACATCACCGCCAAGGCGGGTTTGTCGGCCAAAGCATCAGCATGGGCAAGAACATGGGCAGCCATGTTGAACGGGGTCGGGGCGGGCGCACAGGCGCCTTTGTCGAATATGGAAAGCATAGGAACTTGGTAGGCCGAGGGATGGGCAGTTGCAAGAGGGGCAAAGGGCGCGATAGAAAGACCCTTATGACAGGTAAAGATCCCAAATCACTGATCAAGGTGGCGCGTGAAAACGGCCAGCATGACCATATCGAACCGCTCGACCTTGGCTTGCGGGTGCGTGAACTGCGCAAGGCTCGTAGCTGGACGCTGGAACAGGCCGCGCAACAGGCGGGTCTGGCGCGTTCGACACTGTCTAAAATCGAAAACGGCCAGATGTCGCCCACCTATGAAGCCCTGAAAAAGCTGGCGGTTGGGCTCGAAATTTCGGTGCCGCAGCTGTTTACACCGCCGCAAAACAGTCAGGTCAACGGACGTATGTCGGTGGTGAAATCCGGCGAAGGTGTCCACCATGCAACCGTGACCTATGAGCACGAACTGCTGGCCGAGGCGCTGACGAAGAAATCAATGCTGCCGTACCGCGCGCGTGTGCGGGCCCGCTCGATCGAAGAATTCGACGGCTGGGTACGTCATGACGGGGAAGAATTCCTGTATGTTCTGACCGGTGTTGTGCATCTTTATACCGAGTTTTACGAACCGGTTGAGATGCGCCGGGGCGACAGCGCCTATTACGATGCGTCGATGGGGCACAACGTGGTGTCTGTATCCGACGAAGACGCGACTATTCTGTGGGTGACATCGCTGGCCTAATGCGTCGTTTGGCGGCGTCTGGTTGCCTCTTGCTGCCTATGACGTCAAATCCAGGCCAAGGTCAGAGCCGCAAGCACCAGATAGCGTGCGCCTTTTGCAATGGTCACCAGCACCAGAAAAGGCACAAACGGTTCCCGCATCACACCCGCGATCACGGTCAGGGGATCACCGACCAACGGCAGCCAGCTGGCGAGAAGGGACCATCTGCCATAGCGGTGATACCAGTCTTGCGCGCGCCGAAGCTGGTCATCGGATGCCGGAAACCAGCGTTTGTGTTTAAAGCGCAAAAGGTATTTGCCCAGCACCCAGTTTATCACGGACCCCAAAACATTGCCGACTGTCGCAACGGCCAACAGGATCGGGACAGGGTGCTCTTCTGCAACCAGCAGCGCAACAAGAACCGCCTCTGACTGCATCGGAAGAATCGTGGCCGCGATCAGGGCGGACAGGAAAAGAAGAAGATATGCAGTCATGGAGCGGTTTTGCGGGGGATCGCCCAAGAGTGCAAGCGCGAAGGCGGTCTGTCACCCTGCGCGCGCAACAACGCTCAATCCGAATACCCCCTTTGGGGTCAGCGTTTCCCGATCAAATCCATAGAGATGTCTCGGTCAAACACCCGTTCCGCGTTTTTGTACGCGATCTTTTCGGCAACATCGCGCGGCAACAGCGACAGCCACGCCCGGTTTGACGCGATGATGCTGTCATAATCATCCCACTGGCTGTTGACCCATGTGTCACTGCCAACCATCAGGCGATCCTGAAACTGATAGATGATCTTTTTCCAGACGGGATGCAGGGAATCCTGACCATCAAGAATTTCGTATTCTTTCAAGGATGTATCGGCCAAAAGGGTGGGGCGTTCTTTCATCAGCCGGTAAACACCGTTTGCGCTTTCGCCCAGACCGGCATGGGCCCAGATGATTTTTGCGCTTGGATCAAGACCGTAAAGCCAGCGTATTTCATCCGCGCCAGAGTGGACATGCAGATAGATGTCACGCTCTTTCGCCAGCTTGATCACGTCGCGAAACAGCGGCTCGTCAAATGGATCAAGACGGTGAATGTGGAACTCGCCAATCCCCTCATGCGGATAGGTGTCGAGACGCCCGCGCAGATACTCTTGCATGCCCTCGACCTTGGCCCAGTTCGATGATCCCGCATTGCCGTGATAGGGGCGCAGCTCGGGCACGATCCGGTTGGGGGCATATTCCCACAGCATGATTGTGCCTTCGTCCGGCGTAGAGGACACCAGCCCCATGACAACGCCGTTTCGATCCATCAACTGGATGATGCTTTTGACCGGATAAGCGTCCCACGCGGGTTCCTTGTAATGGATATGCGCGTCAAAAATCGGCAGGTCCTTTACCGCATCACCAATCGGCGTGGCGGCATCATCGGCCATGGCCAAGGAAGACATTGCAGCGGCGGCCAGAACCGCAGCACAGACAGAATTGGCAAAAGCGGGCATGGGATGTTTGCTCCTTGGACAACGGCTGTTGCCCCAGAGGATGGCCCAGCTTTGTCTAATTGCAAACACCGCGTGACAAGAAACCGTGGAAATACATGCTACAATGCGGCCAGTGTCGTGGCGAGATCACCATAACCCGTCATGCGCCGCTCGAACGCGAGGCCCAGTCGATCAGCACAGTCCCGGGCTTTCTGCGTCAACGCGGGATCATCCGTTTGTGCCTGATAAACCAGCTTTGAGTAATTGCCGAAATACATGTCTCTGAGATCCGGGTGGCGGTCCAGCCCCATCGGTTTCCAGACAAAGGCATCAAACTGGCGAACCAGAAAGTCGGTCAGATAAAAAGCGTCGAATTCGGTTTCACTGATCTCGGCAAACTTTTGATTTCCCTCAAAAAAGCTGTAGCAATGAGGGCCTTGAACCATATCAACGCCAAGGTCGCGACATTCCTGTTCCAGCAACCCGCCGGTGCCACAATCGGCATAGACAACGAAGATGTCATCATATCGGTCGCGGTGCTTTTCCACGGCTGTACGCACGGCTTCGGGGATTTTTTGCGGGTGGATATGAAGGATCGCAGGAAGGCAGGTCAAATCCATATGATCCCAGCCATTGGCCTCTTTCAAATCCAGAATTTCACGCGCCAGCGCCCCGCAGGCAATCAGCAGGATTTTGCCTTTGTGTTGATCCAGATCCAGACCTTCAGTGGTCAGTTTTTCATCAGACGGGTGGGGCATGGCAGGGAACACTTCCTTGAAAGTGAAACGGCCTGCCCACAATAAAGAAGGCAGGCCGTAGCAAATTTATGAACTCTTTTCAGAAGGGCGCGATCAGGCGCTCATCTGGTTGTGCTTGCGCGCAACATATTCTTTCGCGGTTTCAACAGCCACAGCCGCATCACGACAGTAGGCGTCTGCACCGATGGCTTTGCCGAATTCTTCGTTAAGCGGCGCGCCACCTACCAGAACGGTATACTCGTCACGGACGCCTTGCTCGACCAGTGTATCGATTACAACCTTCATGTAAGGCATTGTCGTAGTCAGCAGGGCAGACATGCCGAGGATGTCCGGCTTGTGCTCTTCCAGAGCTTCCATATAAGCCTCGACCGCGTTGTTGATCCCGAGATCGACAACTTCGAAACCTGCGCCTTCCATCATCATGCCGACAAGGTTTTTGCCGATGTCGTGGATGTCGCCTTTGACAGTACCGATCACCATCGAACCCATGCGCGGTGCGCCGGTTTCTGCCAGCAATGGCTTGAGGATGAACATTCCGCCCTTCATGGCGTTTGCGGCCAGAAGAACTTCTGGAACAAACAAAATACCATCACGGAAATCGGCGCCAACGATGGTCATACCACCAACCAGTGCTTCGGTCAGAATCCGGTATGGTTCCCAACCGCGTTCCAGCAGAATGTTAACACTCTCTTCGATCTCTTCCTTGAGGCCGTCATAGAGGTCGTCAAACATCTGTTGAACAAGTTCCTCGTCGTCTAGTTCCGACAGGATGATATCGTCTTCTTCCGACATGGGCGTTCCTTTTTGTGCGGGCGCTCGGCCTGTTGTGTATCTTTCAACCACAATTCGTCTTTTTGTATCGATCCGACTGTCAAAATTGCGACATGGACGAAGCTGAGACCGACTTATAGCGAGGAAAATATTTCTCGTGGAGTGAAACTTCTTCATGGAAGAGATGAGGTTCGTTGCATTTGTTCTTCATTTGTTCCAGTGTTGCGGCATGCAAAACTGTGAATCTTCGAAAATTGAAAAGGAAAGGCGTCGCGGGCGCGGCGCGCTCAGCAATCAGGCAGGTCGGTTTGATCTGGCCCGAGTCGAAGAATCAGATGGCTGGGACATCCCTTTTGACCGCCCCGCGTTCAAGACCGAACTGCGTCTGGAGCCGGCCAAAACCATCATCACGCGCAACACATCCCCCGATGTGCCGTTTGATCGGTCCCTGAATCCGTATCGGGGATGCGAACACGGGTGTGTCTATTGTTTTGCGCGTCCAACCCACAGCTATCTCGGGCTTTCTGCGGGACTTGATTTTGAAACACGCCTGATCGGACGGCCCAATGCGGCGGCCCTGTTGGACAAAGCCTTGCGGCGCAAAGGGTATGACGTGGGCACCCTTGCGGTAGGCACAAACACAGATCCCTATCAGCCGGTCGAAAAGGAACAGGGGATCTGGCGCGCATGTCTTGAGGTGCTTGAACGTTTTCAGCACCCTGTTGGTATCGTGACCAAAGGGACGTTAATCGAACGTGACATCGATGTTCTGGTGCGCATGGCCCGCCGCAATCTTGTGCATGTCGGGATATCGATCACAACGCTTGATCCTGATGTGTCTCGCGCGATGGAGCCCCGTGTACCGGCACCGGCGCGGCGTCTGACAACCGTTCGCCGTTTGGCGGATGCGGGTATCCCGGTGCGGGTCATGATGGCGCCGGTAGTGCCTGCGATCACCGACATCGAGATCGAGGCGCTTTTGGGGGCAAGTGCCGCTGCGGGCGCACGGGCGGCAAGCTGGATCATGCTGCGGTTGCCGCTTGAAGTGTCGCCCCTGTTTCGCGAATGGCTGGACACGCATTTTCCGGATCGGGCCAAGCGGGTCATGGCACGGGTCCGCGAAATGCATGGCGGAGAAGATTATCGTGCCGACTGGGGCAAACGCATGCGCGGCGAGGGGCACTATGCAGAGATGATCGCATTGCGGTTCAAACGTGCCATGCGCGCCCAGAACCTCGTCGCGACGTTGCCGCCTTTGAACACAGACCTGTTTTGTCCGCCATTGTCCAAAGGGGATCAGCTGGCGTTGTTCTAGCGCGCACAATGCGTGGACACGTCAGACCCGAACGCCACCGGCGCGAACCGGCGGGCAGGGGGCGTGCATCGGGTTCAGCTTTGCAGGGCCATAACTTCTTTATGCACACGGCGCGCCTTGGCAATCGCCATATCCGCGAGGCAGACGTCGTCTTTGCAGGCGGCGATTTTGGAATCAAAACTGTCGCGGGCAATTTCAAGCGCGGTACGCTCGGACGGAAGAACCTCGAAAGCATATTCCAGCGGCGCATCGGGCGCGAGAATGCCCTCTTCACGCAGTTTGGCCTCGGCAATATCGCGTGCCGCAGGGGTCAGTTTTTCGAACAGGATACTCATTTTGGTTTCCTTTCGGAGTTATCGTGACATGGTTTCAAGAGACCCGTTCGAACAGCGATTGGGCCGCAAGACGGATCAGACACCAAGAGTGTGGGCGGGGCTAAACACCGGGGGCACTGATCTATGTCAAATTGCTCCGATCCGTCGCAACGAAAAAGGCCGGACGCAACGCATCCGGCCCTTTGTTGCATGATTTTAAGGCAGTCTTAACCGCGACGACGGCGATTGCGACGGGCGGGGGCCGCCGAGTCTTCTCCGGTGCCGTCATTGGCAGAGGAAAAAGCGCCCAGTGTTTCGGTGATCTGATCCAGTGTCGGACGTGGTCCCCGTGGACGGGTTTCCAGCGCGGCACGCATGGCGATCAGGTGCTCGGGTTTCGTACCACAGCAGCCGCCAATGATGGTTGCGCCACAATCGCGGGCCATCACGGCGTAATCCGCCATCAGTTCTGGCGTCCCGTCATAGTGGATGTGACCGTCGACATATTTGGGAATGCCGGCATTGCCCTTGGCGATGATCGGGCGTTCGTTACCTTGCGCCGCGAATCCGAGAACCGTGCGCAACAGGTCTGGCGCGCCGGTGCCGCAGTTGGCGCCAAAAGCGATCGGAGGATTTGGAAGGCCTTCGACCATCTGGGCCATGTCCTGAGACGTCATGCCCATCATTGTGCGCCCAGCGGTGTCAAAGCTCATCGTGCCGCACCATGGCATATCCGCCAAGGCAAACGCTTCGGCAGCGGCTTTGTATTCTTCGGGGGCCGAGATCGTCTCGAGCCACAAAACGTCAGCGCCGCCTTCTTTGAGACCTTCGGCCTGTTCATGGAAAATCTCGACCGCGGCGGCGTGCGACAGTGCGCCAACAGGTTCAAGGATCTCACCGGTTGGCCCGACAGATGCGCCAACAACGATGGGACGGTTTGCGCGATCGGCCACATCACGACCAAGTTCGGCTGCGATGCGCGACAATTCACGCGCGCGGTGGCCGGCATTGTGCAGCTTCAGGCGCGCCGAGTTTCCGCCAAACGAGTTGGTCAGGAACAGATCGGAACCGCTATCGACAAAGCCCTGATACAGCTTCTTGATGCGATCCGGGTGCGTTTCGTTCCACAGTTCCGGCGCATCACCCGCCTCAAGACCCATGTTGAACAGGTTGGTGCCAGTGGCGCCATCGGCCAGGATCCAGTCGCGGGTTTCCAGCATTTTGGTCAGCGCGTTGGTCATTTGGCTCTCCTTCGCAAGATTATCATGAATATATGGTGTTTGCCGCACATGTGTCATGCCCGTGCAAAAGGCACAATGCGCATTTTCCTCATAGTCTTTATGAAGCAAGCAACCGCTGACGGCGCATCAGGCGGGTTCGACAAATCCCAAGAATACACAAGATAAGGGGAAAGGCGCTGTTTGTGCCTTTGGGTTCCAACAGGTTGGCAAAGGAAATTCTACGGGGCCCGGTGGCCGTGGCCGATGTCCGGAATAGACAAAACGCGCAGGAGGGGACTCCTGCGCGTTTTTCGTGATCAGAGTGTAAAAAGCCGGATCAGGCTTCTTTCATGATCTGGTCTTTGGCAACAGCCAGAAGCTCTGCGCGTTTTGCGCGAATTTCGTCTGCTGTGGATTTGCCTTCCAGATCTGCCGCAACTTTGCGGACAACATCTTCGTGTCCGGCTTCTTCGAAGTCGGCAATTACAACGGTTTTGGCATATTCGTCTGCGTCTGCGCCGGTCTTGCCGAGTGTCTCGGCAGCCCACAGGCCCAACAGTTTGTTGGCGCGTGCATCGGCTTTGAAGTTCATTTCTTCATCGTGAGCAAACTTGGCTTCGAATGCGTTTTCGCGATCGTCAAAGGTGGTCATCTGCGGAATCCCTTGCAAATGTTGGCGTTGAACCCTGTATGCACAGGTGATCGCATTGCCGCAAGGGGGCTGGGCACGCTTGCGACAATGCCGCCCATGGATTAAGAGAGCGCCAGACAGCGGGGACTCGGCCCCGCGGCACAGGAAAGAGACCCCATGGCGCGTGGTAAAAAGATTTACGAAGGCAAAGCCAAGATTTTGTTCGAAGGCCCGGAACCCGGGACGATTGTTCAGTATTTCAAGGATGATGCCACCGCATTCAATGCCGAAAAGAAAGACGTGATTGACGGCAAGGGCGCGTTGAACAACCGCCTGAGCGAATATTTCATGACCGGTTTGAACCAGATTGGCGTGCCGACACACTTTTTGAAGCGTCTGAATATGCGCGAGCAGCTGGTGCGCTCTTGCGAAATTATTCCGCTGGAAGTGATCGTGCGGAACTTTGCCGCAGGGTCGATCAGCAAACGTATGGGCATCGAAGAGGGCACACAGCTGCCGCGCCCCATCGTTGAATACAGCTATAAAGACGACAGTCTTGGCGATCCTCTGGTGCCGGAAGAATATATCGCCGCCTTTGGATGGGCCAGCCAACAGGACATGGACGACGTTCTGGGTCTTGCGCTGCGCGTGAATGATTTCCTGTCGGGTGTGATGTATGGCGTCGGTATCAAGCTGATCGATTTCAAAATCGAGATCGGCCGCGTTTATGACGGCGACTTCCAGCGTCTGGTTGTTGCGGACGAAATCAGCCCCGACAGCTGCCGCCTTTGGGATATGGAAACCGGTCAGAAGCTGGACAAGGACGTCTTCCGCCGGGATCTGGGAAACCTGACCGACGCATATGCCGAAGTGGCCCGTCGTCTGGGCGTTATGCCCAAAGGTACCGGCCCCAAGCCGACATTGGTAAACTAAGACTGTCGCGTTCCGGAACGGGCGCGGCGCACAGGATTTATGTAGAGAGAAGACACCAATGATGCGGTTCTTCTTCAACTCGGAGAAAAAGACATGAAAGCACGTGTGTACGTGATGCTGAAAAACGGTGTTCTGGATCCGCAGGGCGAGGCCGTGCGCCACGCGCTTGGCAGCCTTGGATTTGACGGCGTTGAAGGCGTGCGTCAGGGCAAGATCATCGAGCTTGATCTGGCCGAGGGCAGCACCGAAGACACTGTGACCGAGATGTGCGAAAAGCTGCTCGCGAACACAGTGATCGAAAGCTACCGTGTGGAGCTGCTGTAATGAAGGCGGCCGTCATTGTATTCCCGGGTTCCAACTGTGACCGCGATCTTGCGGTTGCGTTTGAACAGGCGGGCATGGACGTCACCATGGTGTGGCACAAGGACACCGCGTTGCCCGAAGGGTTGGACATTGTCGGGGTTCCCGGCGGGTTTTCCTTTGGGGACTATCTGCGCTGTGGGGCCATTGCCGCAAATTCACCTATCTGCAAATCGCTGATCGCCCATACCGAGCGCGGCGGTTATGCGCTTGGGGTGTGTAACGGTTTCCAGATTTTGACCGAGACAGGTATTTTGCCGGGCGCGCTGCGCCGCAATGCTAACCTGAAATACATCTGTCGCACCGTTGGCCTCAAGGTTGAGGCCACCAACACGGCCTTTACGTCGCAATATGATGCAGGGCAGGTGATCAACGTTCCGATTGCGCACCATGATGGCAACTATTTCGTCTCTGACGAAAAGCTGGCTCAGCTGCGTGACGAGGGCCGGATTGCCTTTACCTATACAGACAATCCCAACGGGTCGGTTGCCGATATCGCCGGTGTGGTTTCCAAGAACCAGCGCGTTCTTGGCATGATGCCACACCCCGAGCGTGCAGCGGACGAAGGGCACGGCGGCACCGATGGTGTGGCAATGTTCCGCTCGTTGGTGGACCAACTGGCGACAGCCTGACTTGTGACCCCCGCGGGGGCGGCGTAATCTGACTCTATGAGCGAACAGCTGCCCCTTGTGACTCAGGCCTCAGATGCCGACGCCCCCAGCAATTGGCGGGTTCGTTTGGCCATGCTGATTGTCTTTGCGGTTGCCGTAGGGACCATCTGGGTCACGAACTCTTTTCTGACAGACCGCTTTACCCAAAACACCCGTAACCGCGCAGAGCTTCGGTTGGCGTTGTATTCTGGGAACCTGCAATCCGAATTGCGCCGCAACGCCATCGTGCCCCAGCTTCTGGCCCGCGATCCGGCCCTGATCGGCGCTTTGAATTCCGGCGATTTTTCCCAATCCACCGCGCGTTTGATTTCCTTTGTGGATGAAATTGGCGCGGCGTCGTTGATGCTGCTGGATGCGGACGGCCGGACGGTCGCTGCCACAGAACGGACCAAGCTTGGGTCCAGTCATCGGAAAAGTGATTTCTTTATCAATGCTTTGCGCGCAAATGCTACGGTGTTTTCAGTCGAGCGACAGGACACCGGAGCCTATCACTTTACCTATGCGCGGCGACTGGACAACCAGGGACAGGTGATCGGGGTCATCGCGGTTGAGGTGGACCTGCAAAAGTTCGAACGCGCATGGGCGGGGATTTCGGATGCGGTTTTTGTCACCGATAGCGAAGGCACGATCATCCTGTCGACCGAGCCGCGCTGGCGGGGCCTGACAGAAGATGCGGCCTTGGCCCGTCAGCCCGCCGACGGGGCAATCGAGCGTGCGATCCAAGCCACCAGCGATTGGACGGCGCTTCCTGCGGACGCTTATATCCAGGGCGAAGGCGTGATGCGAGAGGTTGCCCGCATCCCGTTTCGGGGCTGGCGGATGACCTCGTTTACCACCTATGCCAGCGTCCGAGAGCGCGTGAATGCCGTTCTGGCGCTAGAGATCATGGGTTTTGCGATTTTGCTGGCTTTGGCGTTTTACCTGTTGGGCCGCAAGAATGCCCTCCGGATGGCCTTGTTTCAGCGCGAGACAGCTGGTTTGCGGGCCCTGAACCTGCGGCTTCAGCGCGAAATCGCAGAGCGGGAGCGGATGCAGGAAAGCCTTGCCGTGGCCGAGCAATCCCTTGCGCAAAGCTCGAAACTGGCGGCCTTGGGCGAGATGTCCGCAGCCGTCAGCCACGAATTGAACCAGCCATTGGCGGCGATGAAAACCTATTTGGCAGGCGCGCGGTTGTTGCTGCAACGCAACCGGCCCGACGAAGCTCTGTCTTCGTTCCAGCGGATTGATGATCTGATCGAGCGCATGGGCGCCATCACGAAACAGCTGAAATCCTATGCCCGTAAGGGTGGCGATGATTTCAGGCCCGTTGAAATGGGCGAAGCCCTGGTTTCGGCCCTGTCGATGATGGAACCCCAGTTGCGCCAGCGTCAGGTGCGGATTAGCCGGATTGTGCCCGATGATGCCGTGCGCGTTATGGGTGACCGCGTGCGCATCGAGCAGGTGATCATCAACCTTTTGCGGAATGCGCTGGATGCAACTGATGGGCAAAGTGATCCAGAGATTGAAATTCTTCTCGCCGCCGGTGAAACGGCGACGCTTACGGTGCGTGACAACGGGCCGGGAATTGAAAATCTGGATGATCTGTTCGAACCATTTTTTACCACCAAGCAACCCGGTGACGGGGTAGGGCTTGGACTTGCGATTTCTTCGGGGATCGTGAGCGACCTTGGCGGGCGGCTTACCGCGCGCAACGGGCACGACAGGGGGGCTGTATTCGAAGTTCAGCTTCCTATCTTGAGTGAAGACATTGAAGCAGCGGAGTAATTTGACATGGCCCAAGGTATGAAGATCGCCATCGTGGATGACGAGCAGGACATGCGCCAGTCAATAAGCCAATGGCTTGCCTTGTCGGGCTATGACACGGAAACCTTTGCCAGCGCGGAAGACGCGCTCAAGGTTTTGGGCCCTGAGTATCCGGGCATTGTCATTTCTGACATCAAAATGCCGGGCATGGACGGAATGCAGTTCCTCAAAAAACTGATGGGATCAGACAGCGCCTTGCCTGTGATCATGATCACCGGTCATGGCGATGTGCCCATGGCGGTTGAAGCGATGCGTGTGGGGGCGTTTGATTTTCTCGAAAAACCGTTCAACCCCGACCGGATGAGCCAGCTTGCCAAAAAGGCGACCGTGGCGCGCCGTATGACAATGGACAGCCGCGCCCTGCGTCGCGAATTGTCCGATGGCGGCCAGTTGATGAAAAAGCTGATCGGAGCCAGCCCGGCTATGGAGCGTCTGAAAGAGGACATTCTGGATCTGGGGCAGGCGGATGGTCACGTCTTGATTGACGGCGAAACTGGCACTGGCAAAACGCTCGTGTCTTACGCGCTGCATGCTGTGGGAAGCCGCGCTGGCAAAAAATTCGTGTTGGTCAGCTGTGGCGCCTTCGAAGAAGATGCCCTGTCCAAGCGTCTGTTCGGGCCCATGTTGCCGGAAGACACGCAATTGCCGGCCATCGAAGAGGCCAGAGGCGGCACTCTGGTGCTTGAGGATATCGAGTCCCTGAGTGATGCGACACAGGCCCGATTGCTGAATGTGATCAACGAACAAGGCACACCGGCAGAGACGCGCATCATCGCGATTTCCAATATGCAGGAACAGGATCGCACCTGCGAGGATGCCCTTCGGTCGGACCTCTATTACCGGTTGGCCGCGTTGAAGATTACGGTTCCGCCGTTGCGCCAGCGTGGTGAAGATATCCTGACGCTGTTTACGCGGTTGTCTGAACAGTTTGCCGACGACTACGGCTGTGACGCGCCCAAGGTCAGCGCACAGGAAGCCGCTCAGTTGCTTCAGGCCCCCTGGCCGGGCAATGTACGCCAGCTGATCAATCTCGCGGAACGCGCGGTACTTCAAAGCCGTCGGGGAGAGGGCACAATCGCGTCGTTGCTGATGAGTGACCATGACGAAATGCAGCCTGTGATGACAACAGAAGGCAAGCCGTTGAAAGAGTATGTCGAGGCGTTTGAACGGATGTTGATCGATAACACCATGCGGCGTCATCGCGGGTCGATCGCGTCGGTGATGGAAGAACTTTGCCTGCCACGTCGGACCTTGAACGAGAAAATGGCAAAGTACGGGTTGGCGCGCGCGGATTACCTCTGACGCTTCTTAAGTACCTGTTTTGTAAACAGACCCACCAGCGAGAGCATTTCTCGATGGTGGGTTTTTTCTTGGGTCGCGTGCTTTTGGATCAGGTCTGTGATGTTTCCTGTTTCCGTGACGCGCCGCTCAACACCGCACCAAAGCCGACCAGAAGAACCACTATGCAGATTTGCAAAAGCTGCTCGTATTTGTGCCCGTCATAAAGCAGGGCCGAGACCCATTGCGTGTCCCGCAGGAAATAGGCCGCAGCGCCCAATGTGGCCGCGCCAAAGCTGACCAGATAGGCCCATGGCGCAATCTGGCGGGATCCAATCAGTCCGACAACCAGCACAGGTGTCAGAAACATCGATGCTGTGCCCGAAACGGCAACAGCGTCAAACAGGCTTTGACTACCGGTCAGGGTCAGGGCCGCCCCAAGCGCGGCAAACGCCGCCATCGCAAGGCGACCGCCAACAAGGCTGCGCGAGGCAAAGTTCAGTTCTTCCACCACAAGACGCGCAGCCGAAGACAGGGCGGAATCCAGCGTCGACAGGGCCGACACGAGAAGCGATACCATCAGGGCTACAAATACCCATGCCGGCAGGATTTCGGCCCATGTGCCAATCAGTTGGGTCTCATAGCTCGCCCCTTGCAGGGCGGCCTGAATACCGAAAAAGCCAAAGGCAATGATGCAGAGGGACGAAATCCAGAAGGCATGGATAAAGCTGTCGCGGGTGGTTTTTTCATCGCTGAGAAATCCACGATCCATCATGACGGGATCATGCACCGGATAAGAGAACACCTGAAGGAACGCCACAAGCAACAGAACCCATCCGTTGTGGGCACCTGACACCCCTTGGGCAGTCACTGTTGCCGCGAAGTCAAAGTTAGGACTGATCACCAACGCAATGAAGGCGGCGACAAAGACAACCAGAAACAAAACCATTTGCATCACATCCGTGCGCAGGGCGGCGCTCAGGCCACCCCATGTGGAATACCCCAGCGCCAAAAGACCAACCAGCATCATCGCCATGTTGCTAAAGCTGGCATATTCGGGAAACACGGCGGCAAAAATCAGCCCGACAACAATCAGATTGGCAAAAACTTCTGACAGCAGTCTGAGGGCGATAATCAGGTTGTAGCATCCTGTGCCCATCGTGCCAAAACGCGTGCCAAGCCAGTCCTGCACCGATCCGGCGCCGGCTGCGCGCAGACGCATCACAACAAACCCGCCGGTCAGGAACGATCCATAGTAGGCTGCATAGGCCAGCACCCCTGCGAACCCATAGAAGTACCCCAGAATGGCTGCATTCATAAGAGAGCGGGCAAAGATCCATGTTGTGACCTGGCTGAGAACCAGCGTCCACAATCCGGGTGCGGCACCCGTTTCGGATGTTCCTCCGAAAAAGCCCGTGACGCTCACCTGTCTTGGCGCTGCCCAAAGGCTCGCCGCGATAATCAGGGTGAAAATTCCTAAAATTGCAATTGGTTGCATGTGGGGCTCCGAATTTTGAGTGGTGCCGTCCGCTAGCAGCGTCCTTGTTCAACAGCGATTCAATTCCATGTGTTCGCTGCGTGATCTGGTGTGATCTTGGGGCTGCAGGAACCCGACTGGATTGCAGGGAACTGCACGCGATAGTCCGGGATGACGGCCATGATCCGGCGTGGCGAAAGGCGGGCGCTTTCGCGAAAAGAGGGCGCGCCCAGAGGCGGTTTTCCGCGCTCCCATTACTAATTGACCTGTGAAGTACCAAAAACATGCGCTTTCACCATGCGTTTTCGTAGGGTCAGAGCTTTTGCCATTGTAATTTCCCAAATGCTGGTTTTATGTAAGCCAGTGGTAGTCCGTGTTGAGACTGCCTTTGAGAGTTTCGCTGGTGCATGGAACGCTGATGGCCACAATGGCCCGACGACATGCCCAGACCGATTGGGTCCCTGTAAAGGGGCCAGAGAGACGCCCGCACCGCCAAGGCGGAGGGCATGCAATAGACACCGGGTGGCGAACGAACCGCTCGTGTGTCGGAGAAGAAACGCGATGACGCGCGCGATCAAATTGTTAGACCGAGAAGAGGCCGCAAGCGGCCCTCTTGGCCGCGCGCACGACTTCGCCCTGACAAGACACCCCCTGCAACCCAACCTCAACGCCCCACCAGGGCGTCGGCGATTGCGCGGGTGCATAAAACGGACAACATGGCAAAGAAAATGCTCATTGATGCCACCCACGCGGAAGAAACCCGCGTTGTGGTGGTCGACGGAAACAAGGTTGAGGAATTCGACTTTGAATCCGAAAACAAGCGACAGCTTGCAGGAAACATCTACCTCGCAAAAGTAACGCGCGTAGAACCATCGCTTCAGGCGGCTTTTGTAGATTACGGCGGGAACCGGCATGGGTTCCTCGCGTTTTCCGAGATTCATCCGGACTATTACCAGATTCCGGTCGCTGACCGCGAAGCTCTGATGGAAGAAGAACGCGCCTACGCGGATGCGATGAAAGCCCGCGACGAGGACGAAGAAAAAGAAAAGCCCAAGCGTCGCCGGTCACGGACACGCAAGCCCAAGGCCAAACAAGCAGAGGCACCTGCGGTTGTAGAAGAGTCGCAGATCGAAGGCATGGAGACCATTGATCTCGACGATGCCGGCGAAGGCACCGAAGGCTTGTCGCCAATGGAACTGGTGTCGGAAACACCGGTGGAAGAACCCGTAGAAGAGGTCGCAGTTGAAGAAACTGCAACGGAAGAACCCGTTGCGGAAGAAACTGTTGTCGCCGAAGACATGCCCGCCGAGACTGTGGAAACACCTGCGGAACCGGTTGAAACCGCCGAGGCTGTTGAAGAAGAAACTGCGCCGGTTGAAACCGCTGCAGAGGACAACGCTGACGCCGCCCCCGAGGTTGCAGAAGCTGAAGACACTGCCGAAGCTGCCCCGGAAGTCGCCGAAGTTGCGGCTGCTGAAGATGCGGCGCCCGCTGAAGAAGCCGCAGTAGAAGACGAGACCGACGTTGCCAAAAAAGATGGCGATGATACCGGTAAAACAATGGCGATGGCGACCGAAGGCGAAGACCCAACGGTTTCGCTTGATCCCGCCACAGGCGAGGAAACCCAAACGGACGGCGATGCGCCAGCTTCTGAGAAGAAGGCCGACGATGTCGCTGCAGAAGAGGCCGCTCCGGTTGAAGACACTGCTGAGGCTGCCCCTGTAGAGGTCGTTGAAGAAGCGCCTGCAGAAGACGCCGCAGAAGCTCCGGCAGAGGTCGAAGCCGAAGCGCCAGCGAAAGACGCACAAAAAGACGAAGACAAACCTTCTGAGGTTGCGGACGAACAAGCCGAGACCGAGGCATCAGATGACGACTCGGACAAGCCCAAGCGCGCCGATGCGTCTTCCAAGGACGAAAGCATTGAATCCGTCGCCGACGAAGATGACAGCGATGACATCCGTCCGCCACGCAAGCCGCGTCCACGTCGTTACAAAATTCAGGAAGTGATCAAGGTTCGCCAGATCATGCTGGTTCAGGTGGTCAAGGAAGAGCGCGGCAACAAAGGCGCTGCTCTGACGACCTATCTGTCTTTGGCAGGGCGGTATTGTGTTCTGATGCCAAACACCGCGCGCGGTGGTGGCATTTCACGCAAAATCACCAATGCGCCGGATCGCAAGAAGCTCAAGGAAATCGCGTCTGAAATCGATGTGCCCTCGGGGGCTGGTCTGATCATCCGCACAGCAGGTGCAAAACGCACCAAGGCGGAAATCAAGCGCGACTATGAATACCTGCAACGCATGTGGGAACAAATTCGTGAACTGACGCTGAAATCCATCGCGCCAGCCAAGATCTATGAAGAGGGCGACCTGATCAAACGGTCGATCCGCGATCTTTATAACCGCGAGATTGATGAAGTTCTGGTCGAAGGCGAACGCGGATACCGCACCGCCAAAGACTTCATGAAAATGATCATGCCGTCGCATTCGAAAAACGTGAAACAATACACCGACGCGCTGCCCTTGTTGGCGCGGTATCAGGTCGAAAGCTATTTGTCGGGCATGTTCAACCCGACGGTCCAGCTGAAATCTGGCGGCTATATTGTGATCGGCGTAACCGAAGCACTGGTTGCAATCGATGTGAACTCTGGTCGTGCGACCAAAGAGGGCTCGATCGAAGAGACCGCTCTCAAGACCAACCTTGAGGCGGCCGAAGAAGTGGCCCGTCAACTGCGTCTGCGCGATCTGGCCGGTCTGATCGTGATCGACTTTATCGACATGGACGAGCGCAAGAACAACGCCGCTGTCGAAAAGCGCATGAAAGATAAGTTGAAGACAGACCGCGCCCGCATTCAGGTGGGACGGATTTCTGGCTTTGGTCTGATGGAAATGAGCCGTCAGCGTTTGCGCCCGGGTATGATCGAGGCAACAACACAGCCGTGCCCGTCGTGTCACGGAACAGGTCTGATCCGTTCGGACGACAACCTTGCGCTGTCGATCCTGCGTCAGATCGAAGAAGAAGGCACGCGCCGTCGCAGCCGCGAAGTTCTGGTGAAATGTCCGGTCGCGATCGGCAACTACATCATGAACCAGAAACGCGAGCACGTCGCACAAATCGAATCCCGCTATGGTCTTTCGGTGCGGATTGAATGTGACACGCATCTGGTGTCGCCTGATTTCACGCTTGAAAAGTTCAAGACCGCCACACGGGTTGTTGCAGAACCGACAGCAGCGGTTGTGTCGGTCGACACGTCGCTGATGGATGCGATTGATGGCGAAGCGGAAGAGGTCGAGACCGAAGTTGAAGCCGTCGCAGCGCCGGAAACCCCCGAAGTAGAAGACACGGAAGCCAAGCCCAAAAAGCGCCGCCGTCGTCGTCGTCGTCGTCGGGGTGGTGCAAATCAGGATGAAAACGGATCTGTTGAAACACAGTCCGAAGGTGAAAACGCGGATGCGGCAGCGGCAACAGACGCCAAGGCACCCGCAGAAGAGCAGGCAGAAACCGCCCCCGCAGAAGAGGGCGAGAAGAAGCCGCGCCGGACCCGGTCGCGGTCTCGCAAACGGTCACGTTCCAAGAAGACGGAAGACGCCGCTTCTGAAGGAAATGCAACACCAGCACCCGTAGCTGAGGATGCAGCCCCGGAAACGCCTTCGCAGAACGAGCCCTCACCGCAATCAGAAGCCGAGCCTGTGGCGGAAAAGGCTGTTGAAGTGCCCGTCGAGGCTGCTGTGGTCGCCGAACCGGTCGCTGCCGAGCCCGTAGCGGAAACTGCGCCAGTTGCGGCTGAGCCAGAGGTGGAAGCTGAAGCGCCCGTTGCAGAAGCGCCAGCAGAAGAGATCAAGACAGCGCCGGTACCCGAACCTGTTGCAGCCGAGATCGTTGCCGAGGTTCCCCCCATCGCGGAAGAACCCGCAGCTCCACCCAAGCCGAAACGCAAGGGGTGGTGGTCGATGGGTCGCTGATCCTGACCAAGGAAATGCAGAAAAGGCCGGGGGATCGACCCCCGGCCTTTTCTTTTGGCGCATGCCGCGAGCACACGGACAGATCAACCACCTAAGCGATCCGGTTGATTTATTGCAGGACGAATTGGAGGATGTCAGGACCGGCATGATGCCACACCGGTGCGGGGTGTCAGGCGCTTTTTTCCACAAGGAAGGTCAGCGTGCCGCCCTGATCAGATGCCTCTACAAGAACGTGCCCGCTTTCATTGCAAAAATGGGGAACATCCACGATGGCGGCAGGATCATCCGCCAGCAGGCGAATCCGGTCTCCGGGTGACAACGCTTTGAGACGCTTGCGCAGTTTCAGCACAGGCAGCGGGCAAAGAAGGCCGATGGCATCGAGATCTTGGGTCATGCTGTTCACATATGCGCGATGCCAGGGGGTGTCTACAAAGATGTGACACCTCTGACCCGTGACCTTTGTGTTCGATTGGCGTAATGCAGAATTATGTTTGGAATCGAGATCATCGACGCAGGCCTGTTACCTGCAATGTTCGTGGCACTTTTTGCCGGGGTTGTGTCCTTTTTGAGCCCCTGCGTCTTGCCGATTGTGCCGCCCTACCTTGCCTATATGAGCGGGGTCAGCGTTACGGAATTGTCTGAAAGCGGAACCGGCGGCAAAAAGGCGATTGTGCCGGCCCTGTTCTTTGTGCTGGGTCTGTCGACGGTTTTTCTTTTCCTCGGCTTTGCGGCCTCGGCGGTTGGTACGCTGTTTTTGGCCTATCAGGGCTGGTTCAACACCATTGCAGGCGTGGTGGTGATGATCTTTGGCGCGCATTTTATCGGCATCTACCGGATCGGGTTTCTTGATCGGGAAGCGCGGATGGATGTCGGGGATCAGGGCGGGTCGTCTTTCGGGGCCTATATCCTTGGATTGGCCTTTGCGTTTGGCTGGACGCCCTGTATCGGCCCGCAACTGGGAGCGATTCTGTCTCTGGCTGCCGGAGAAGCCTCTTTGGCCAAGGGAACGTTGTTGCTGGCGGTTTATGCCGCGGGCCTTGGCATTCCGTTCATTCTGGTCGCTGCATTCCTGCCACGTCTGGGAGGGCTGATGGGATGGATGAAACGCCATATGGAACAGATCGAACGCGTGATGGGGCTTTTGCTGTGGACCATCGGCCTTTTGATGCTCACCGGTGGGTTCTCGGCGTTTTCCTATTGGCTGTTGGAAGCCTTCCCGATGCTGGCAACATTGGGCTAGACCCACCCAGAGTTTCGGATTTTTGAAGCGCGCGCCAATCGGGGCGCGCTTTTGTCTTACTTCGGCCGGAAAGGACCGCTAGTCTAGGCGGCAAGACGAGGTAAGCAGATGGGCCAACGCGCACATAATCAGGTTCACCGGCGCCGGGTTTTCTATATTCCCGGATATGATCCCATTCATCCACGCAGATATCGCGAATTGTATCGCAAAGAAGGGGCCGCGCAGGCGGAACTCTCTAGATACGAGATTGATCTCAAACCCAAACAGACCAAAGGGCGGTATGGCTGGCATGTCACCGGACATATCGAGGGCGGCAAAGTGGACGCCGATTTCGAAGTTCTGGTCTGGTCCGATATCGTGCGGGACAGCATGGCGCAAGGGATCGTGGCGACCTATGCCCAACTGGTGCGTACGGCATGGGCCTATATTGCATCCGGCGCGCTGTGGCGTCTGATGCGTTTGCGAAAAGGTCCCGTGATTGCAGCACTTTATCCGGTTCTCTTCTTGTTGCTCCAATTGGTCATCGCCTGTGTCTCGGCCTATGGAATCGGACAGCTTTTGGCGATGACCTTACCTGCATGGACTGCTTGGGTCGGGCTGGTGATGGTGCCATTGGTGCTGAACTGGTTTCGCAAACGCGACGGCAAGTTCTTTGCCTATTACCTGATGCATGACTATGCCTATTCGGCGCGCTCGAAAGGGGCCAATCCGCCCGAACTAGAAGCGCGACTGGCCGAATTTGGGGATGTGATCGCTGCGGCATTACAAAGCGACGTGGACGAGGTTCTGGTCATCGGGCATTCGTCAGGCGCGCATCTGGGAGTGTCGATCCTTGCTGATCTGATCCGGTCTGGGCGTGTGCCAGAGGATGGCCCCGCGTTGTCCTTTCTGTCGCTGGGGCAGGTGGTGCCAATGGTGTCATTTCTGCCCGAGGCCCATTGGTTGCGCAAAGATCTGCAAGACCTGTGCCAGCGGAATGATATCACATGGATCGATGTCACCGCACCCGGAGACGGCTGCGCCTTTGCCTTGTGCGATCCTGTGTGCGTCTCTGGCGTGGCGCCGGCCACGGGCAAGAAATGGCCTTTGGTCGTTTCGGCGGCTTTCACACAAACCCTGAGCCCGGCGCGCTGGAAAGAACTGCGCTGGCGGTTTTTCCGCCTGCATTTCCAGTATCTGTGCGCTTTCGACAGACCGGGCGACTATGACTATTTCCGCATTACCGCAGGGCCGGCCACATTGGCCGCACGATACGAGGGGCGCGTGCCGTCCAAAAGCCGCATCGAGAAGCCTGTGAACAAGTTTACGAGTGTGACTTCGTGACGGATCTGCCCCCCAAACCGGCCTCGCGGCCCGATAAGGTCTCATTGGTCAAATATGCCAAGCTGTTTCGGCAGGATATCCTGTCGGCCCAGCCTGCGCGCCTTTACAAGGCGTGGATGGCCGAATTTCGCACGCCATTCTTTCGGTCTTATCTGCTGAACCAGCCGGATTTGGTCAAAACGGTTCTCAAAGACAGGCCGGACGACTTTCCCAAAAGCAGCCGGATCAGCGAAGGCCTGCGACCGTTGTTGGGGAATTCGGTTTTCCTGACCAACGGGGATGTGTGGAAACAGCAAAGGCGCATCATTGATCCGGCCTTTGAGGGCGGGCGATTGCACGATACCTTTCCTGCGATGTGGGAAGCCTCTGAGATGATGGTGCGCCGTTTGTCCCGCCATGTTGGCGAAACGGTCGAGATCGAGGCAGAGACCAGCCACGCCGCCGCAGATGTGATCTTTCGCACCTTGTTCTCGATCCCGATCGAACATGACGTAGCGGGCAGGGTGTTTACAGAGTTTCGCGATTACCAGCGCACGCAACCCATTCTGAATGTCGGCGCCTTTTTGCCCTTGCCGGACTGGGTTCCGCGGTTTCACAAAAAACGCACCCGCAAGGCGGCGGCGTCGATCCGTGCGTTGATCACACAGCTGACGGATGCCCGCATGCAGGAGATCAAAGCCGGAACGGCGCCGGATGATCTCGCGACCAAGATCATGACAACGCAGGATCCCGAGACAGGCGACACCTTTTCGACCGAAGACATGGTGGATCAGGTGGCGATTTTCTTTTTGGCAGGGCACGAAACCAGCGCATCGGCTCTGGCCTGGACGCTGTACCTGTTGGCACGCTATCCCGACTGGCAGGAAAAAGTCGCGCAAGAGGCCCAGTGTCTTGAGACCTGTGACTTTGGGGTCATGCGGCACCTGCGGATCAGCCGCGATGTCTTTCGCGAGGCGCTGCGTCTTTACCCGCCTGTGCCGATGATGGTGCGCCAGAATGCCTGTCCCGAGAGGTTCCGTGAACGGGATATTCCCAAAGGCGGCCAGATGGTTTTGTCACCGTGGCACCTGCACCGGCACGAACGGTTGTGGGACAATCCGGACGGGTTTGATCCGGCACGTTGGGAAACCGAAAACGGCAAAACCTGTATGCGCGAGGCCTATATGCCGTTTTCCGCAGGCGCGCGTGTCTGTACAGGTGCGGGGTTTGCCATGGTCGAGGGGCCGCTGATCCTGTCGATGTTGCTCAAGCATTACAAGGTGACCGCCGTGGGGCCGGAACCTGTGCCTGTGGCCTATCTTACCGTTCGGTCCAAAGACGGGATCTGGTTGAAACTGGAAAGGCGCTAGGGCTCCCGCCAGTCTTTGGCCCTTTGGGCCGCATCCTGTTGGGCCAAGCCGCGCGAAACGCGCGGCGGTCGGTGCTAGTCCTTGCGGGGCTCGTACCACCAGACGCCGGGCAGCCATTCCACACCGTCGCCGTAGATTGGCAAGGTTTCAGGAAAGTGCAGGGTGCTGTCATGGGCAACGCGCCCGATGGCATAGGTCCAGATCGGAATCACATAGCGCCCCGTTGTCAAAACGCGGTCCAGCGCCTGAGCCGCTGTTTCAAAGGCTTCGGGGCTGGTTGCCGTGGTGAGGTTTGAAATCATGGCATCCACGGCCGGAGACGCAATGCCCATAAGGTTGCGTGACCCGCTTTGATCCGCCGCCTCGCTTCCCCAATACAGGCGTTGTTCATTGCCGGGGCTAAGGGACAGGGCGCGGCGCGTGTCAGTCATATCAAAGTCAAAAGCCGAGATGCGCTGATTGTATTGCGCATTGTCCACAGTCGTGACCGTAACGAAAATGCCCAGTTTCTCGAGTGCCTTGCGATAAATGTCTACAATGGCCTGATCTTGTTTGTCGCCCTGACGCAGCAACACCTCAAACGTGAGGGGGGTGCCATCCGGCCCGTGCATCACCCCGTTGGTGACGTCGTATCCGGCCTCGGTCAAAAGCTGCATGGCTGTGCGCATGTTGCGTCTGTTGCGCGCACTTCCATCTGTGGTGGGCAGCGCAAAGGCCTCGAGTGCATCAGTCGCCAGATCATCAGCATAAGGTTCCAGAAGCGCCTGAACCCCTTCCGGAGCAGGTCCGTCTGACATCGCCAGATAAGAGCCCGAGAAGAAGGACGAAATGCGCGGCTGCCGCCCGCCGGTGAGCGTGTCCGCGATGAATTCATAGTTAAAGGCATGCAAGAGCGCGTCACGTACCCGAATATCGTCAAACGGCGCACGGCGCGTGTTCATCGCCAGTCCGGTGATCCCCGAAGGTTTTTGATGTGGTATTTCGGATTTCACCACTTCGCCACTGGCGACAGCGGTAAAGTCATAGCGCGTCGCCCAGGCCTCGGCGTTGAATTCGCGGAAAAAACTGAGGGCGCCAGCTTTGAAGGCCTCGAACATCACGTCGCCATCGCCATAAAAGTCGATACGGATCTCATCGAGGTTGGCGATCCCGCGTCGCAGGGGCAGGTCCTTGCCCCAATAGTCGGGGTTGCGGTGCAACGTCACGTGCCGTCCGGGTTCAAAATCGGCAACCACATAAGGGGCGGTCCCGATGGGGATGTCGCTTAGGGTTGCGGCGGTGAAATCCTTGTCCTGCCACTGTGCCTTTTGCAGGATCGGACGCAGACCGGCGATCAGGGCCAGTTCGCGATCAGCGGTGTTGAACGTGATCCTGACAGACCGCGGTCCGGTTTGACGAATGTCGTCAACCTTGCTCCAAAAACCGAGATAGCGGGGGTGCCCTTGGGTGCCCAGCGTTTCATACGACCAGATCACATCCTCGACCGTGACAGGTTTGCCATCAGAGAATCGGGCCTCTTCGCGCAGGGTGAATTCAACCCATTCGCGATCCGGACCGGTCTCAATCGATTCGGCCAAAAGCCCGTAAAGTGCGAAAGGTTCGTCCCAATTGCGCCCCAGCAGGGATTCGTAGGCCAGCGATCGCAATTGCCACGGGGGGGTGCCTTTCAACACAAACGGGTTCAGGGAATCGAAGCCGCCGGTGTTGCCGGTGACGATTCGCCCGCCCTTTGGCGCATCCGGGTTTACATAGGGTAAAGACACAAAATCCTGTGGTAGAGCAGGGTCCCCATACATAGCGATGCCATGTTTTGGCTCGGCCGACGCGAGGGAAGCCAAAGAAATAAGGCTTGTTAGCGCCAAAGCCTTCCCCAAATCGCGGAAACATACTGATGTCATGGTGTAAACAATCCTGCACTGCCTTGTTTTTATTGAGGGTAAGCTAACGGGGGATTCAAGCCTTATCAAACTTTTAGCTTGGACTCTTATCGCTGTAACGCTTATAAAGGTCTCACTGCTCGATAGGTTTCTTGCCTGTATGAAACCTGCCTCAATAACTTTACGCCCGCCTTGCGCGGGCGTTTTTTTTTGCCCTGCAATCTGTACGTAAGAATACGTGAATAGTGTAGATCCCCCTTATTTTGCTGATGCAGCATGATATGGTGCGCGGGACTCGTATAAGCAGAGGAACTCTCATGACACTGGCAGGCAAATCCGCAATCATCACTGGCTCAAACTCGGGAATCGGTCTGGGAATCGCCCGGGAAATGGCCCGCGCTGGCGCAAATGTTGTCCTGAACTCTTTTACCGATCGTGAAGAAGATCACGCATTGGCCGCCGCGATCGCGGAAGAGTTCGGAGTCGACGCGCAATATGTCAAAGCAGACATGTCCAAAGGCGATGAATGCCGCGATCTGATCACCAAGGCCGGCGGCTGCGATATCCTTGTGAACAACGCCGGTATCCAACACGTTGCCCCCATCGACGAATTTCCTGTCGAGAAATGGGATGCCATCATCGCGATCAACATGAATTCGACCTTTCACACCATGGCAGCTGCGCTGCCGGTGATGCGCGAACGTGGTTGGGGCAGAATCGTCAACATTGCGTCGGCCCACGGGTTGACCGCATCGCCCTACAAGGCGGCCTATATCGCGGCGAAACATGGTGTTGTTGGCATGTCCAAGACAGTTGCGCTTGAAACCGCGCAAGAGCCGATCACCTGTAACGCCATCTGCCCGGGCTATGTCCTGACGCCACTGGTCGAGGCCCAGATCCCCGACACCATGCGCGAATACAACATGTCGCGTGAAGATGTGGTGAAAAACGTGATGCTTACACGTCAGCCTTCGAAAGAATTCGCCACGGTCGAACAGTTGGGGGGCACAACGGTGTTCCTGTGTTCGGATGCCGCGGCGCAAATCACGGGCACCACAATCAGCGTCGATGGTGGATGGACGGCTCTATGAGCCACGAAAACGAAGCTGGCACGGACAAGCTTGAAATCGACAATATGTACCTCTGTGGCTCGCGCTTTACCCGCGTGAGCCTCAAAGGCGCCGAATTTCGCGATGCCCATTTGATCGAGGCAAAGCTGGAAGACGTGAATGCCAGCGGTCTTTCTGTCGAGAATGTCAATCTGAGCAAGGCGCGGTTTCACGACGTTAACATGGCGGATGTGACGATCACGAATGCCAACCTGCGGGGGCTTGCCATTCGAGATGCTGACATCACCGATATGACAATTGACGGTATTCGCGTCAGTGACCTGATCGCCCTTTATGATGCGCAGACCAAAGATGACTAAAAAACCAAAACGGATCAATCTGGCCCTTCAAGGGGGCGGTGCGCATGGGGCCTTTACCTGGGGCGCGCTTGAGGTGCTGTTACAGGACCCGGATGTCGAGATTGCGGGTATGACCGGCACATCAGCGGGGGCGTTGAACGGCGCTGCGGTAAAGTCGGGCATGATTGAAGCGGGGCGTGAAGGCGCGCTTACCAATCTTGAGGCGCTCTGGAGCCGGATGGGGGCCGTCGGTGACACGCGCCTTATGAACTGGATGACGGGTATTGGTCCGGCCTCTGTGGCGCGGGCGCTGGAGTATTCGTTTGCCTATTCTGTGGGGGAAACCATGTCGCGGCTTGTGTCGCCCTATGCCTATGGACCTTTTTATCAGAACCCGCTGCGGCCTGTGGTCGATGCGTTCAACTATGCCGGCGTGTGTTCTCAAAGCGGTCCGCGGCTCTATGTGTGTGCCACAAACGTCCGCACCGGCAAGGCGCGGGTGTTCACGCGAGACGAGATCACGACGGATGTCATTCTGGCGTCTGCCTGTCTGCCAACCTTGTTTCAGGCGGTCGAGATCGAAGACCCCAAGACAGGTGTGAAAGATGCCTATTGGGATGGTGGATACACCGGCAACCCTGCGCTTTTTCCGTTGTACGACAAAGAGTTGCCAGACGATATAGTGGTGATAAACCTGAACCCGATCGAGCGTGCGGAAAAGCCGGTAACACCACAACAAATCCAAAGCCGGATCAACGAGATCAGCTTTAACTCTGCCTTGTTGGGCGAACTGCGCGCGATTTCTTTTGTGCAGCGTCTGATCGAACGGGGGGCCTTTGCCGAAGGCGAGATGAAAAACGTCAAGGTGCATATGATCTCGGATGATGCGCTGATGAACGACCTGTCATCTGCGACGAAATCGGTTCCGACACCCTATATCCTGAAAGAATTGAAAGACGCGGGCCGCAAGGCCGCATCGGATTTCCTGACGGCCCATAAACAGGATTTGGGTCAACGCAGCACGGTGGATCTTCAGGCGACGTTCGGCTGAAGATCACGCCTCGGGTGGTTGGCTCGGGTCTTTGGAGTTTGGATACACAAGTCCTGCCGAGATCACCAATTTGGCCGCGTCTTCAATGCTCATATCCAGCTCGATGATATCGTCTTTTGGAAAGAACAGCAGAAAGCCCGATGTGGGGTTCGGCGTGGTGGGCACAAACACACCCATCAGCTTGCCCGTGGTCTGGGCGCGCTTGTCGACTTCGCCTTTGGCCTCGGTCGAAATAAAGCCAACCGCCCAGATGCCTTTGCGGGGATATTCCACAAGGCAGGCTTTCTCGAAGTTACGCTCGGTCTGCGCAAAAACGGTTTCGGCGATCTGTTTTACGCCGGAATAGATGGACCGCACGATGGGCATACGATCCACAAGGCTCTCGGCAAACCCAATAAAGGACCGTCCGATGATACCTTTTGCGATCCAGCCGATAAAAATCGTGAAAAACAGGAAAAACAACACGCCCACGCCGCGCAGGTTGATGCCGACATACTGTTCCGGCTGGAACCGGTTGGGCACCAAAGGCAACACAACACCGTCAACCCAGCCGATCAGGGTCCAGATCAGCCAGATCGTCATGCCAACAGGGGCGATCACAACAATACCCGTCAGGAACGACGAGCGGAGCCTTGAGAACAGGCCGGGTCTCTTGTGCTGATGGTCTTCGTTAAAAGGCGAGGTCATGGGACGTCCGTGAGTGTTTAAGTGTTACCTATGAGTAACCTAGCACCGCTGCAACCTTGCAGTGACCAAATGACACTTATTCGCATTGTTTGGCGATTTCCACGGCGATTTCCGACGCAAGACGCGCATTGTTCAGCACCAGCGCGATATTAGCCTCCAATGAGCGCCCCTCGGTCAGCTCGAAGATACGCGACAGCAAAAACGGCGTTACCTTTTTACCGCTCACACCCTGTTCGCCGGCCTCTTTCGTGGCCTGAGCAATGATGGGCGCCAGAACGGCTGCGGGGATTTCGTCCTCTTGGGGAATCGGGTTTGCAACCAACTGTCCCCCGGGCAGGCCGATCTGGCCTCGCAAGAGATGGGCGCTGGCGATGTCTTTTGCCGTGTCCATGCGCAACGGCGCCTGTAGATCGGATTCTCTGGACCAGAAGGCGGGGATGCTGTCCTGACCATAGGCGATCACCGGAACGCCATTGGTTTCCAGCACTTCAAGCGTTTTTGGAATGTCGAGGATGGCTTTGGCGCCCGCTGCGACCACGGTCACCTCGGTTTGGGCCAGTTCGCTGAGGTCGGCAGAAATATCAAAGGTCTCTTCCGCGCCTTTGTGAACGCCGCCGATCCCGCCGGTGGCAAAGACATGAATGCCTGCCAGACGCGCCGCAATCATGGTGGCGGCAACGGTGGTGGCGCCGGTGCCGCCTTGGGCCATGCACACGGCCAGATCTGCACGTGACAGTTTGGCGGCGTCTTTTGTCTGGGCCAGATTTTCCAGCTGGGCATCGGTCAGACCGGCAAACAGCGCGCCACCGATGACCGCAATAGTGGCAGGTGTCGCCCCGTTGGCGCGAATGGTTGCTTCGACTTTACGCGCCATTTCAAGGTTTTGCGGCCAAGGCATGCCATGTGTGATGATCGTGCTTTCAAGCGCGACAACCGGACGTCCGGCGGCAAGGGCTTCGGTCACTTCTGGGCTGGTGGTGACAAGGCTCATTGTGCGTTTCCTCCGGAAACATAGGTGGCGGCGGCATGAAGGGCGCGCGACAGAGAGGTGTTTCGATCGCTGCCTGATACTTCTGCGGCAATATGGGCAGCCATGAATGTATCGCCCGCGCCAGTGACGCGCGTGACCAGTACAGAGGGCGGTTTTTGGGTGATGACACCGTCTGCGCTGGCGTCACTGGCGGATTCTCCGCCATCCGTGACGAGGGCGCGACGGGCGCCGCGCGCCAACAGGCCAGAGGCCGCATCCGCCGAGGTTTCAAACGTGGTCTGACACAAAAGTCCCGCTTCTTCGAGGTTCACATAAAGAACCGCGCGGTCATGGGTCAAAAAGGGCATCAGGCGCGTGGCCTTGCCGGGGCTGGCCGGCGCAACGCGCAGATCGGCGCGCGCAAACAGCGGGCTTTGTGCGATATTTTCCAAAAGGCGTTGGGTCAGGTTGCCATCCAGCGCGATGAACCCTTCATAAGGGTCCGAGGCGCTGCCCAAAATGCCACTGACCAGCGGGTGCAGGATCTTGTCACCAGCGGCTTCCAGAGAATGCGCATCGGCAATGGCCGCGATCAGGCCATTGGCGCCTTCAACGGCCATATACTGGTCTGTGGGCAGGTCCTGAGAGCGATAGACATAGTCCGTGACCATGCCCAGTTCCCGACAGGCAGTGATGAGTTCGTGCCCGGCTGGGTCCTGTCCAATTGCCGTCAACAACCCGGGGCGCAGGCCAAAGCGGGCAAGGGTCATGGCGATGTTCATCGCGACCCCTCCCGGCAGGCGGGTGATACGGCCCGGCACGTCCGACCCCTGTCGCATATGAACAGGGGCGCGACCGATCACGTCCCACAGGACGGAGCCAATACAAAGAATATCGGGATCATGTGTCATGGCATCGCTTCTCGCCCGAAACGCAAAACTTGGCAAGAGACGCGCAAGGCGTTCAGAACGCCGCGCGCAATTCTGCCAGTCTGGCTGCGGGATCTTCGGCGCGCCAGATTTCTTCGCCGATTCCGAAGAAATCGGTGAAAGGGGACAGTTTGCGAATGATGTCGATGTCCAGAGCACCTTCGGCGACAACGGGCACTTCGATCATTTGCGACCACCATTCAAAGAGGTCAGCTTCGGCGACGGTGCCATCCCCGAGAGGTGTGCTTCCGACGGGTCCGAACGCGATGTAGTCACATCCCAGTTCACCGGCCGTCATCCCGTCGTGGGAAGAGGCACCGCAGAACGCGCCAACAATCGCGTCATCGCCCAGTTCCTTGCGCGTTTTGCGCACGGACCGTGCCCCATCGGTCAGGTGCACACCATCAAGACCAAGACGTTCGGACAACATGATATGTTCCGAAATCACCAAAGCCACGTCCCGCGCATGACAGGTTTCACGCAATGCGTCCGCCGCGCGGCTGATGCGGTCTTCGTCGCGTGTGGCCAAAGCCAGCCGGACACAGGCGATGTCGGTGCTGTCGAGAACCTTGCCAAGCTGGTCGGGGAACCGGCTGAGTTCAATCTCGGGCGGGGTGATGAGATAGATCTGGGGCAGCTCGGTTTCGGCCATCTTCGGGCTCCTTGGAAAGAGGGGTTGCGCCGCTATAACGCGGTTTTGCAGGATTGGCTACTTTGCGGGTAACGGCGCCACAAAATCGAGTGCAAGGGAAAGAACCGCAGCGCGTCGCGCGTCGTCTGCCATGAGATCATCGTCAACGTCAATCATGCCGCCCATCTTTCGTCCCGTAAAGTCCATCGGGCGGGCCCCTTCGATTGCCAAAGCCTCGGTCTCGTTGTCTTTTCCGACGCGAAACATGCCGCCGCCCTTGTGCACACCACAGAGCATATTGCCATGCAGCAGAAAGCAAAGTCCGCCAAACATGCGTTTCTCGGAAAGACCATAATGATCCGCCAGATCGTCGCGCAAAAGTGTGGCGAGCCCTTCATCATAAGCCATGGGACATCCTTTTGAGGTTCTGCCAGATGATTTTAGGCCTCCGGCGGGGATATTTATAGCCAAAAGAAGGGCATTGGCTTGTGTTTTCTGAGGGCTGAGGTGATATGAGCGGCCAGACGTGAATGATGGAGTGGCCAATGCCAAGTGGAACCCCGCAACCTGCTTTTGTTCTGGTGCGCCCGCAAATGGGCGAGAATATCGGAGGCGCGGCGCGCGCGATGTGGAACTTTGGTCTCGACCGGATGCGCATTGTTGCACCGCGTGACGGCTGGCCGAACCAGAAGGCAATTGCCATGGCGTCGGGGGCGGGGCGTCTTCTGGACGAAGCTTTGCTGACATCCTCTGTCGAAGACGCGCTGGATGATTGCCATTACGTGTTTGCCACAACGGCGCGTGCACGTGGATTGACCAAGCCCGTTGTGACCCCCGAACGCGCGATGGAAATGGCCCGCGAGAAGATCGCCGCAGGCCAGAAAGTTGCGGTGTTGTTTGGGCCGGAACGTGCCGGCCTTGAAAACGAGGATATCGCCAAGGCCAACGCGATTATCAATGTGCCTGTGAATCCCGAGTTTGCCTCGCTCAATCTGGCGCAATGTGTGTTGTTGACCGCCTACGAATGGCGCCGCCAGTCCGTCGAGGTGGACGCCGAACGTGTGGATATGGCCAAGTCGGTCTGGGCCAACCACAATGAAATCGAAGCCTTGAGCGGGCACTATGAAGAGCGTCTGGATGAGGCGGGGTTCTTTTTCCCCGAACCCAAGGCAGAGGGGATGAAAGTCAACCTGCGCAACATGTGGTCGCGCATGCCTTTGACGCGTGCCGATGTGCAGATGCTACATGGTATCCTGCGACAGATGGTACGTTGGAAAGAACGCGGCGACGAATAACGTCGCAGGCGCTTGAAGGCGGGCAGGGGCCGCTCTACTCTCTCCTGAAGTATTTTCGCAGACGTGGTGCAAGGGACAACCATGAGCCAGAAACGCAGTATTTTCGAAGAGGTGGGCGACGCCCCCGCCAAAGACCAGCCCAAAGCCGCCGTTGGCGTCATCGATAAGGGCGCCAAAGGGGGCCGTCGTGGCATCCGCGCCTGGCTGATGGTGTTGTTTGCCATGGTGGTTGTGATGATCGCGGTCGGCGGATTGACACGGTTGACCGACAGCGGGCTTTCGATCACCGAATGGCGCCCCGTTACCGGTGCTTTGCCCCCTATGAGCGAGGTCGAGTGGCAGGCTGAATTTGATAAATACAAACAAATAGACCAGTGGCAGATTGAAAACCAATGGATGAATCTTGAAGATTTCAAACAAATCTATTGGTGGGAGTGGGGACACCGCCAGATCGGTCGTGTGATTGGTCTGGTCTGGGCTTTGGGCTTTGCGGGCTTTGCCGTTGCACGCAAAATTCCGACGGGATGGACCGGGCGACTGGTGCTGATCGGGGCCCTTGGCGGTTTGCAAGGGGCTGTCGGCTGGTGGATGGTAGCGTCCGGTGTAACCTCGGGTGAAGGTGTCACAACAGTGGCCTCTTATCGGTTGGCCGTGCATCTGGGTCTGGCCTTTGTCATCCTTGGATTCATTGCTTGGTACGTGTTCCTTTTGGGACGTGAAGAACGTGATCTGATGCAGGCCAGACGCAGCAAGGAAGACAAGCTGTTTTCGCTGTCGACGGGTCTTCTTCATGCGACCTTTGTCCAAATTCTGCTGGGGGCTCTGGTTGCCGGTATTGATGCCGGACGGTCCTATACGGATTGGCCTTTGATGGGGGGGCAGGTGTTCCCGCCCGAGGCCTTTATGATCGAGCCGCTTTGGAAAAACTTCTTTGAAAATCCGGGGCTGGTTCAGTTCATTCACCGCATGTGGGGTTATATTCTGGTGATCTTTGCGGTGGTCGTTTGGACCCGCGGGCGCAAATCGGCAAATGGCGCGACACGGTTTGCGTTTAATGCTGTCATGGCCGCCTTTGGTGTGCAGCTTTTGATGGGCATTGGCACGGTGCTTTATGCCGCGCAGGTGCATATCGCGATTACCCACCAGATCATCGCTATTGTGGTCTGGGTTTTGATTTTGCGGGCACGGTTCCTTTCGAACTATCCGCAAGTCCAGTCCATTCGAAAAGGATAAGAGATGACAGCCTATGACGCGCTGATGGCGTTCCAGCACACAACCGAGGCGCTGGGGCAGGTGGCTGGCCGCTTGGGCTGGGATCAGGAAACGATGATGCCGCGCGAGTCTGCGGGTCAACGCGCCGAGGAAATGGCGGCAATGGAAAGCGTGCTGCATGCGCGCAAGACCGACCCGCAGGTTGCGGCGTGGCTGGCCGAGATTGACGACGCGTCTCTGGATACGGTTGGGCAGGCACAGATGCGCCACATCCGCAAAAGCTATGCACGAACCATGAAGGTGCCTGCGGATCTGGCTGCGGAAATTGCCAAAGTGACCAGCCGGTCCCAAGGATTGTGGGCGCAATCGCGTGCGGATGAGGATGTGTCGGGGTTCTTGCCCGTGCTGGACGAGGTTGTGAACCTGAAACGGCAAGAGGGGCAGGCTCTTGCAGATGGTGGCGACGTCTATGACGCCATGATTGATGACTACGAGCCCGACATGACGGCCGCCGAGTTGCAAGCGATGTTTGACGCCATGCGCCCGCGCCTTGTGGCGTTGCGGGCCGCGGTTCTGGCCAAGGCAACTCCGGTGCATCTGAGCGGAAACTTCCCATCGGGCGCCCAGATGAAGCTGACGCGAAAACTGGCCAAAACCTTTGGCTATGACATGAGCATGGGCCGCATTGATAAGGCCGTGCATCCGTTTTCTTCGGGGTCCGGCCATGATGTTCGCATCACGACCCGCACCAGTGAAGATGATCCATTCAATTGTTTGTACTCAACAATTCACGAGGTTGGTCATGGCTGTTACGAGATGGGGATCGATGATGCCTATGCGCTGACGCCACTCGGGCGCGGCGTGTCGATGGGCGTTCACGAAAGCCAAAGCCGGATTTACGAAAACCAGCTTGGGCGCAGCAAAGCGTTCACCAGCTGGTTGTTCACAGAAATGCAGGCCGCTTTTGGCGACTTGGGCGTTTCAACCGCAGACGCGTTTTACAAGGCCGTGAACTGTGTGCACGACGGCTATATCCGGACAGAAGCGGATGAGGTTCAATATAACCTGCATATCATGCTTCGGTTTGATCTCGAGCGGGCGTTGATGTCTGGCGATTTGGCTGTTGGAGACCTCGAAGCGGCCTGGAATGACCGGTTCAAAGCCGATTTCGGCTATGCCGTTGATAAGCCTTCGAACGGATGTCTTCAGGATGTGCATTGGTCTGTCGGGTTGTTCGGGTATTTCCCGACTTATTCTCTGGGCAATGTCTATGCAGGATGTTTGCATGAAACCTTGCGCAAAGCCGTTCCTGATCTGGATGGGCGTCTTGCCATGGGTGACACCACGGCGGCAACGGGCTGGTTGCGTGAAAATCTTCAACAGTATGGCGGATTGCGGTCCCCACACGAAACGATCCAACACGCAAGTGGCATGACCCCATCGCCCGAGCCTCTGCTGTCCTACCTCGAAGAGAAGTTCACTGCGCTTTACGGGCTTTGATTGCTTTGCCTGAGCGCCGGTAAAGGCTGGCGTTCAGGTCGCAATTTTTTGGATCTGTTGTGTCGTCAGCCCAACGCGCGCCCCCTTCAATATCAAAGGGATAAGAGTGATTTCTGGCTGGGATCGTGTGCTGCGCCGGAGTTCGCTTTGATGAAGGATTGCGCGCGACTTAGGTGGGTGTTTTTCCGGAAAAACCCCGAAAAGAAAAAAAAGCCACCATCGGTTTCGCCCGACGGTGGCTTTTGATTTTATTCGATATCGTCCGCTTCCGCGTCGTCTTCGTTTTGCTCCGCGATCCATGCCACAGAGACAACTTCCTCACCTTTGCCGGTGTTGAAGACGCGCACGCCGCCGGCGCTGCGTGATCGGAAGGAAATACCATCGACCGGAACCCGGATGGATTGGCCTTTCGATGTGGCCAGCATGATCTGGTCACCCATTTCGACAGGGAAGGATGCCACCAGAGCACCGCCGCGCATGGCCTTGTCCATGGCGGCCACACCTTGGCCCCCGCGACCGCGCACCGGATAATCATGGGACGACGACAACTTGCCCGCGCCACCCGAGGTGATCGTTAGGATCAGGTTCTCCGCAGCCGACATTTCAGCATAGCGTTCCTGACTGATGGACCCTTCGATGGTTTCCTCTTCTTCACCACCTTCGGTGACACCGGCAACGGCACGGCGCATCTTGAGATATGCGGCGCGTTCATCGGATTCGGCCTTGAAGTGGCGAATGACCGACATCGAGACAACCCTGTCCTCACCGGACAGCTTGATCCCGCGCACACCCACCGACGCGCGCGAGTTGAAAACACGCACCTCTGTGGTGGGGAAGCGGATCGCGCGACCGGAACTTGTCACAAGCATCACATCGTCGTCTTCGGAACAGATGCGCGCATTGATCAGCTCGGTTTCTGCGTGATCATCTTCGAACTTCATGGCGATCTTGCCGTTTGATTTCACATTGGTGAAATCGGACAGGCGGTTCCGGCGAACGGTCCCTGCCGAGGTTGCAAACACGATTTGCAAATCCTGCCACTGATCTTCGGGAACATCGACCGGCATGATCGCTGCAATCGACACACCTGTCGGGATCGGCAGAATGTTTACGATTGCCTTGCCCTTGGCCGTGCGGCCCCCTTGCGGCAGACGCCAAGTCTTGAGCTTGTAAACCATACCTTCGGTCGTGAAGAACAGAAGCTGGGTGTGGGTATTGGCCACGAAGAGCGTGGTCACCACGTCCTCTTCTTTGGTCTGCATCCCCGAAATCCCCTTGCCGCCACGCTTTTGAGCGCGGAAATCAACAAGAGGCGTCCGTTTGATGTAGCCACCCGAGGTGACCGTGACGACCATGTCTTCCCGTTCAATCAGATCTTCGTCGTCCATGTCACCGGACCAGTCGACAATTTCTGTCCGACGCGGCACGGCAAACTGGTCACGAACCTCGCGAAGCTCGTCCGAGATGAGTCCCATAATGCGTTCGCGTGAACCGAGAATTTCCAGATATTCCTTGATCTTACCAGCCAGTTGTTCAAGTTCGTCAGTGACTTCCTTGACACCAATCTGGGTCAGACGCTGAAGACGCAATTCGAGAATGGCACGGGCCTGTGTTTCGGACAGATTATAGGTGCCATCTTCGTTCATCTTGTGGGTCGGATCATCGATCAGCTGGATATAAGGCGCGATGTCGCCTGCCGGCCAGCGGCGGGTCATCAGTTTTTCACGCGCCTCTGCAGCATCGGCCGAGGCCCGAATGGTCGCAACAATTTCATCGACGTTGGACACAGCCACCGCCAAACCACACAGGATATGGCTGCGTTCGCGTGCCTTGCGCAGATCATATGCGGTCCGGCGGGCGACAACCTCTTCCCGGAAGTCGACAAAGGACGTCAGGAACCGGCGCAGGGTCAGCTGCTCGGGGCGGCCCCCGTTCAGGGCCAGCATGTTACAGCCGAAATAGGTTTGCATCGGCGTAAAGCGGAACAGCTGGTTCAGCACGACCTCGGCCGTTGCGTCGCGCTTGAGTTCCACAACAACGCGCACACCGTTACGGTCCGATTCATCCTGAACGTGGGACACGCCTTCGATCTTTTTCTCGCGAACCTGTTCGGCAATCTTTTCGATCATCGACGCTTTGTTCACCTGATAGGGGATTTCGTCGATGATAATGGCGAACCGGTCTTTGCGAATTTCCTCAACACGGGTTTTGGCGCGGATAATGACGCTGCCACGCCCTTCGAGATAGGCTTTGCGTGCACCAGACCGGCCCAGCATGATCCCGCCAGTGGGAAAGTCGGGGCCCGGAACATATTCGATCAACTGCTCGCTGGTGAGATCGGGATCTTCAATCAGCGCCAGTGTGGCATCGCACACTTCACCAAGGTTATGTGGCGGAATATTGGTCGCCATACCAACCGCAATACCGCCGGCACCATTGACCAGCATGTTCGGAAAACGTGCGGGCAAAACCGTGGGTTCACGGTCTTTACCATCATAGTTGTCCTGAAAATCGACGGTTTCTTTTTCGATATCGGCCAGAACAAACGCTGCCGGCTTGTCCATGCGCACTTCGGTGTAACGCATCGCCGCCGGGTTATCGCCGTCCATCGATCCAAAGTTACCCTGACCGTCCAAAAGCGGCAGGGACATCGAGAAGTCCTGTGCCATCCGGACAAGGGCGTCATAGATCGCGCTGTCACCGTGCGGGTGATACTTACCCATCACATCCCCAACAGGACGGGCCGACTTGCGATAGGGCTTGTCGTGGCTGTTGTTGGTTTCGTGCATGGCATAAAGAATTCGACGATGCACCGGTTTCAGACCGTCACGCAGGTCGGGAATGGCCCGGCTCACGATCACGCTCATGGCATAGTCGAGATACGATGTGCGCATCTCGTCTTCGATTGTCACGGATGGACCATCATGCGCCATATATTCGTGCACGTTTTCTTCTTCGTTTTCAGGGATTTCCGGGGTGTCGCTCACGTAGTGGCTCGCTTCTGTCTGGCGGTCTTCATGTAGTTGTCATGTTTATATCAGCCACAGCATATTGGGGCAATGGTTGTTCCGTGTTTTACGGCCCGTTGGGCAATTAGTTTCCCAAGACGTCGGGACGTTTAAGGGCCATCGCTAGTTTGTGCGGGCGATGACGTCACGTCCCGACAAGTGGCCCCTCTATCGCGCCGCTGCGGACTGCGGTTAGGCTTGTCAGGTGCTGGCGTAGGGAGGACGACCATGAAACGGCTTTTGGTAAACCAGAAGGACATAACGCAGATCACGATGGACGAGGTGCCGTCCGAGCCCCTCAAGGCCGGTCAGGCGCGGTTGAAAATCGAACGGTTCGCTTTGACCACGAACAACATCACTTATGCCGCCACGGGGTTCGTGATCGGGTATTGGCACTTTTTTCCGTCGGGCATCGACGGGCAGGGCATTGTGCCTGTCTGGGGGTTTGGCGAAGTGGTCGAAAGCCGCTCGGAATTCGCACCGGTCGGAGAACGCTTTTACGGGTTTTACCCGCTGGCCGACGAATTGGTTATCACACCAGAGCCACAAGGAGGCGCCGTCATTCTGGATGTAACCGAGCATCGCCGCAAGCTGCCCGTGGTCTACAATCGATATAACCGCGGTAAGCCAAAGACGCCCGAGGAGGAAGGGTTGCAATCGTTGCTGCAACCCTTGCTGGCCACATCTTATCTGTTAAGTGACTGGTTGCAGGATAATGGATTTTTTGAGGCAAAACAGGTTATTATCGGAAGTGCTTCATCCAAAACGGGTTTGGGACTGTGCAAATTCCTTGCCGAGGTATCGCCGCGCCCCGTGACCGTTGTGGGCCTGACGTCAGCAGGCAACAAAGACTTTGTTGATGCCCAATCCGGATGTGACAGCGTCGTGGTCTATGACGAGATTGAAACCCTTGAGAAAATACCGTCCGTCTATGTGGATATGGCAGGCAATGCAGAAGTCAAACAGCGGCTGCATGCCCATCTTGGCGATCTCTTGCGCCACTCGAGCGCTGTCGGAACAAGTCATTGGGATCAGTTCCAGCCCAAACAGGAGCTTGCAGGTCCAAAGCCACAGTTCTTTTTCGCACCCAGCCAGATCGAAAAGCGGCGGGCAGACTGGGGGCCGGGCGAGATTGAGCGCCAGATCACGAGCGCCTGGAAACGCATCGCGTCAGATGCGCAAACCTGGCTTGATCTAAAAGAACACCAAGGGCTTGATGCGGCGCTTCCGGTTTACGACGCGCTTGCCAAAGGGCAGGCCGCGCCGCGTGACGGTCATGTTATCGCGCTTTAGGCAGAGCAGGACGCCCCGCCCAGAACGCAAAACTTGGCGCAATGGGGGTGGTTAAGCTGAACAGGGCGCTCAGCGTCCTCCAGCGTTTGCCCAAGGTCGAATTCCGGCTCAAATGGCAACAGGGTGCAGGCAATCACGGAAGGGTGGTCTGCGCCCTTATGCTTGACCACCATACGAGAGTTCGAGCACATCACATCGGTTTGTGATTTGCCCAGAATACGCCAACAATCGGTTGTGATTTCAGGTACTTCTACTGCTTCGTCCATCTCTGGGAACAGAACGGTCTGGCCGGGATTTGCGGCATCGATATCAAAGCCGTGTTCGGCAAAAAGACGGGCATAGCCCGCACGCGCATCAGGGTCGGATTCGCCCCAAACCGTGCGACCGGCAATTGCCATGCGGAACCCGTTGTCGCGCAACCATGCCATGCCTTCGATGGTGAGATCAAAGCTGCCTTTGCCGCGCTCTTTGTCGTGAAGATCGCTGTTCCAGTGATCGACTGAAATCCGCAGGGTGAGCTTGTCGCCATAGGTTTCCTGCAGGTCCAGAAGACCGGCCTGGACACGTTTGCGCATCATGGGACGCATCGCATTGGTGAGGATCAGAACATCATAGCCCCGCGCCAACGCCCGCCGTGTCATTTCAACCATCTCGGGGTTCATGAACGGCTCACCGCCCGTAAATCCGATTTCGCGCACATTCCAGTTGCGGGTTTCAAGCTGGTCGAGATAGTCGGACACCTCGTCAGCGGTCAGATAAACCAGCGCATCATTGGTCGGAGAGCTGAAGATATAGCAGTTTTCACACTCGATGTTGCAGAGTGTTCCGGTGTTGAACCAGAGGGTTTCAGGGTCACCAAGAGCCACGTGCGCCCGTGTTTCGCCTTTGGCCGTTACAAAAGGATCGCTGAATTTGCCAATATTGGCGTTGGCTGTGGTGTTGTCTTTCATGTGGCGTTCCCCATTTTTCAGGAAGTTAGCGCACGTGCTGGCCCTAGAAAACCACCATTGCAGGTGACTGACACAGTTGTGATGCGCGAATGCGGTGCTAGAGTCGTTCTGGATGGTTATTGCAGCCGGTTTCGCGATAGGACCGGAGCAATCAAGAAGGACAGAGTCGGGATGAATACGCGCAAAACACCGGTGAATGTGTTTGATCTGGTCGTCTTTGGCGGCACGGGGGATTTGGCACGGCGCAAAATTCTTCCGGCGATGTTCAAACGATTCTGTGCCGGAGAAATGCCGGACGGGTCCCGTTTGATTGGTGTCGCTCGTCGCGCAATGCCGGCCGAGGCCTACCGTGATATGGTGCGCGCGGCGCTTGACGAGTTTCTAAAGACACCTATCGATCCGGAAGCGGTCGAACACTTCCTGCAGCGTATCGAGTATGTGCAACTTGACGCGCAGGGCGAAGACGGTTGGCAATCTCTGGCCGAGATGATGCTGCCCGATCGCATGCGCGCGTTCTATTTTTCGGTCGGCCCGAGCCTCTTCAGCGATCTTGCTGCACGTCTGCGTCTGTGGGGGCTTGCCGACGAAAACAGCCGCATTGTAGTTGAAAAGCCCTTTGGTCATGATCTGGAAACAGCCAAAGCGCTGAACGCGGAACTGGCGACCCATTTCAAAGAGTGCCAGATTTACCGGATCGACCACTATCTGGGCAAGGAAACCGTACAGAACCTGATGGCGGTCCGGTTTGGCAACATGCTGTTCGAGCCGCTTTGGAACTCTCAGTATATCGACCACATCCAGATCACCGTCGCGGAAACAGTCGGGGTTGGCGGGCGCGGGGCCTATTACCAAAAGGCCGGCGCCATGCGCGATATGATGCAAAACCACATGATGCAGCTTTTGTGCCTGATCGCGATGGAACCTCCTGCAAAATTCGATCCGGAAGCGGTGCGCGATGAAAAGCTAAAGGTGATCCGTGCGCTTGATCCTGTCGAGCCGCATCATATCATTCGCGGCCAATACACATCAGGCGAAGATGTGGCCAGCTTTCGTGAAGACGTAGCGGATGCGCGATCCAAAACAGAGAGCTTTATCGCCCTCAAATGCCATCTCAGCAATTGGCGGTGGGCGGGCACGCCGTTCTATTTGCGAACAGGCAAGAGGCTCAAGACGCGCAGTTCGCAGATCACGGTTGTGTTCAAGGATGCCCCGCATTCGATCTTTGGTCCGGCCTCTGGCCGGCACAACAATGAACTGACGATCCAGCTACAACCGGACGAAGGCATCATTCTGGATGTGACCATCAAGGAACCCGGCGCAGGGGGGATGAAGCTGATCGATGTGCCCCTTGATATGAGCTTTGCCGAGGCTTTGGGCCCCAAAGCAGATGCGGCAGACGCCTATGAACGCCTGATTATGGATGTGATCCGGGGCAATCAGACCTTGTTTATGCGCAACGACGAGGTCGAGGCCGCATGGGCGTGGACCGATCCCGTGATCAAGGGATGGGAATTGCGGGGGGATGTGCCGAAACCCTACGATTCCTTTGCAAACGGCCCAGATGATTCATCACAGCTTTTGCGGCGTGATAAACGTGAATGGCGGGGGATAAAACGTTGAATATAATCGAGTATCCAGATTTTGAGTTGATGGCAATTGATGTTGCCAGCCTGATTGCGGACGAATTGAACGAGGCGCTGCATCATCATGAGCGGGTCTTGTTTGCCGTGCCGGGCGGCACAACGCCGGGTCCTCTGTTTGATGACCTCTGCGGGGTCGACCTTGATTGGTCGCGTGTGGATGTGTTGCCAACGGATGAACGCTGGGTTCCCGAGGAACATCCTCGGTCGAATGCGCGTCTGATCAAGGAACGGCTTTTGGTCAATCGGGCCGCCAAAGCGCGTTACCTGCCCTTGTTTGCCGCAGCGCACCAACCACAAGAGGTACTGGCGGAACTCGAGTCTCTGATCGCGCCTGAGCTGCCGATTGCGGTGGCTGTGCTGGGTATGGGGTTGGACATGCATACCGCGTCTTTGTTCCCCGAGGCAGAGGGGCTTGAGGCCGCGCTTGATGCGCATGCGCCCATTCTGGTGCCCCTTCAACAGCCCGGTTCGGGCGAGCAACGCGTCTCGTTGTCGGCACGCGTGTTGGAAGGTGCACTTTCTAAGCATGTTTTGATTACCGGAGCCGAGAAAAGGCAGGTAATCGAGAACGCTGTGAAATTGCCGGTTGCCCAGGCACCGATCCGGGCGGTATTAACGGGCGCGAAGGTACATTGGGCGAATTGACTATGTGGAATGAATTGATCCGGCTGCGCGAAGCCACTGAATCGCGGAAGATTTCTGAACTTTTTAACGACACCTCCAGAGCCAGCGCATTTTCGCTGCAAAATGACGGACTTTTATTTGATTATTCAAAGACAACACTTGATGACGACATCCGGACGGCACTGATCGATCTTGCCCGCGAGGCGGACGTGGAAGGCAAACGCGCCGCGATGTTTCGTGGTGACAAAATCAATACAACCGAAGATCGTGCGGTTCTGCATGTCGCCAGCCGTGCATTGGCGGGCGATGCGGATGACATAGAGATCGACGGTCGTAACATCATGGCGGAAGGCCGCGAAACCTTCGAGCGCATGATCCAGTTCAGCAATGATCTGCGGTCGGGCGCCTGGCCTGCAAACGGACCAAAGATCACGGATGTCGTAAACATCGGGATTGGCGGATCCGACCTTGGTCCGGTTATGGCGTATAAGGCTCTGATGCCTTACATCGACGGGCCGCGCGTACATTTTGTGTCGAACGTGGATGGCGCGGACATTCACGATGCGCTGCATGGTCTGGATCCAAACACCACGCTGGTGATTGTGTCTTCCAAAACCTTTGGCACGCAGGAAACGCTGATGAATGCGCGCACTGCGATGCGCTGGATGGAAGCGGGCAGTGACAACGCGATGGAGCGGTTTGTTGCGATTTCGACCTCTCGCGAGCGCACCGAGGCCTTTGGCATCGCACCCGAGCGTGTTTTCGGGTTTGGTGACTGGATCGGCGGACGGTATTCGGTCTGGAGCCCTATCGGGCTGTCGCTGATGCTGGCGGTTGGTCCAGAGAATGCGACCGAGTTCTTGCGCGGTGGCCATTCAATGGATTGCCACTTTGTGGACGCCCCGCTTCAAGAGAACATGCCTGTGATGCTGGCTCTTGTGGGGCTGTGGCATCAGAAATTCTGCGGGTATGCAACCCGTGCGGTGGTCCCTTACGAGCACCGTCTGTCACGACTTCCTGCCTATCTTCAGCAGCTTGAAATGGAATCCAACGGCAAAAGTGTTGCCATGGATGGCACGCCTTTGAAGCATGGCGGCGGCCCCGTTGTTTGGGGCGAGCCAGGCACCAACGGCCAGCACGCTTTTTTCCAGCTGATCCATCAGGGTACAAATGTGGTGCCGGTTGAATTCATCGTTGGCGCGATGGGGCACGAACCGGACCTGCGTGAACACCACGAAGCGCTGCTGGCAAACTGCCTTGCGCAATCCGAAGCACTGCTCAAGGGGCGCACTTTGGAAGAGGCGCGCAACCAGTTGATCGGGCAGGGGAAATCAGGTGATGAGCTTGAGGTTCTGGCGCGTCACCGGGTGTTCTCGGGCAACCGTCCGTCAACCACTTTGGTTTACAAGAAACTGACCCCTTATGTGCTGGGGCAGATGATCGCCTTGTACGAGCACCGCGTGTTTGTCGAAGGCGTGATCCTTGGGCTGAACAGCTTTGATCAGTGGGGCGTCGAGTTGGGCAAAGAGCTGGCCGATGGTCTGGTTCCCGCGATTGCATCTGGCAAGGCGCCAGAGAACGCAAACGGGTCCACCCGTATGTTGCTTGAACATTTCCTGGCCCTGGCGGCGTCCTGATCCAAGGGATCGGTATCTCACCAAATCAGGGACCTGAAACAAAGAAGGGCGCGGAGTGTTCCGCGCCCTTGTTCGTTCTAACCGCGCCGGCGGCGACGTCGCCCGCCCTGATCTCCACCGCCTGATCCGCCGGTGTTAAAGCTGACATCTGGCAGGGTGGTGATCTTTGCCAGTTCCGGGAAGGGGTCGGTAGCATGCGGGATTGCATTGGCGTTGACGAAGTGTTCCTGAAACTTGGGCTCAATCGCGGTTTCAACCTTGGTGATTTCTCGCACAATGCGTTCGATTTCGACCCGCGCGCCCAGATTGGACAGCGCGATCCTTGCGCCGGTGCCTGCCGCGTTGCCTGCAGAGGTCACTTTGTCCAGCGGGGCGTCGGGGATCATGCCCAGAACCATCGCGTGTTTGGTAGAAATATGTGCCCCAAAGGCGCCTGCCAGAACCACGCGATCCACAGTGTCGACACCCATTTCGTCCATCAAGAGGCGTGCGCCCGCATACAATGCAGACTTGGCAAGCTGAATGGCACGGATGTCGCCTTGGGTGACGGTGATCACTGGGCCGCCTTCGGCGCTGCCATCATGGATGACATAGGAATGTGTGCGCCCTTCGGGAATGCTTCTTGAGGTGCCTGTCTGCTCGGCCGACCCGATAAGACCTTTGGGGTCCAGCAATCCGGCGATGCGCATTTCGGCCACGGCCTCGATGATGCCAGAGCCGCAAATGCCGGTAATGCCGGTGGTTGCGATCACTGCATCAAAGCCGTCTTCGTCCGACCAGATATCCGAACCGATCACGCGGAAGCGGGGTTCTTTGGTCTCGGGGTTGATTTCAATACGTTCAATCGCCCCCGGCGCGGCGCGTTGTCCGCTGGAAATCTGGGCACCTTCAAAGGCGGGGCCCGTAGGCGACGAACAGGCCAGAACCCGTTCCTTGTTGCCCAGAAGGATTTCCGCGTTGGTGCCAACATCCACCACCAGAACAAGATCTTCGGATTTGTCGGGCTCTTCCGACAAGGCCACCGCCGCGGCATCTGCGCCAACGTGACCGGCGATACAGGGCAGGATATAGACCTGTGCGTTTTCGTTCATCACGTTCAGATCGAGATCCCGCGCGTTCAATGCCAGCGACTCGGAGGTTGCCAGCGCAAAAGGTGCCTGTCCCAATTCAACCGGATCAATGCCCAGCAAAAGGTGATGCATCACCGGATTACAGACAAAAACGGTTTCAAGAATTTGAAAGGGGCGAATTCCGGCTTCGGTTGCAATGGCCTCTGTCAAACCATTGATGGCGGTGCGCACGGCATTGGTCATTTCCTGATCACCACCGGGATTCATCATGGCATAGGACACCCGGCTCATCAGGTCTTCGCCAAAACGGATTTGCGGGTTCATCACGCCGGTCGAGGCTTTGACCTCGCCGTTGCGCAGGTCACAAAGATGGGCCGCGATGGTGGTTGACCCCAGATCGATGGCAAGCCCGTAAATGCGGTCTTCGGTCATGCCTGACCAGATTTCAACGACCTTGTGGGCTTCGTCCTTGTGGGATTTGTGCAAGGCGACGGTGGCCGCCCATTTGCCCTTGCGCAGGACGGTTTGCAGACGGGTCAGGATCTTGAGGTCGGCCGTGATCGATCCGATCTCCCATTGTTCCTGAAGCGCGCGTTCCAGTCGCTCGAGATCGCCTGTGGGTTCGTGCATGTCGGGCTCGTCGACCTCGACATAATAGAGGTGGGTCGCGGGATCCATCGTGATGGTGCGGTCAGAGGCGGCTTTGCGCACGACCTGACGGTGAACCTGGCTTTCGGGGGGGACGTCAATGACGATGTCGCCCTGAACCGTTGCCTGACAGCCCAGACGCCGCCCGTCGATCAGGCCACGTTTGTCCTTGTAGCGCTGTTCGACCGAATTCCACTCGGAGATGGCGTCTTCCTGTACGGTGACGCCGTGTTTGGAGAATTCACCGAACGATGGCGTGATCTGGCATTTGGAACAGATACCACGCCCCCCGCAGACCGAGTCGAGGTCGACCCCCAATTGACGTGCCGCCGTCAAAATGGGTGTTCCGGCGGGAAAGTGGCCTCGTTTGCCAGAAGGGGTGAAGATCACGAGGGGTTCAGTGCTCATGTTCGGGTACCTGTAATAGCTGTTCGCGCGACGTTCAGGATATGTGACTTGTTGAGAGGTGAAAGGCAAGGAGCGGCATGGAAATGTAAATGCGCGGCATTTTGCAGAAAAATCAGTCCTGTGGTCAGATGTTCATGCGCCAGTTGGGGGCGCTGCCCCCCGGCTTTGCGCGGCAAAGCCTCCCCCCGGGATATGTGTGGCCAGAAGAAGCGGAAAGAGGCATTCCTGCCAGAAAGCGGGGGGCGGTAAATTTTGGGGGTTTAACGTTTGGGCAACCCATGCGATATGGACGCGTCAAACGAGGTTCCCCCAGGAGATGTGTGATGGAGATTCGTGAGGCACTCACTTTCGACGATGTTCTATTGGTTCCGGCGGCGTCTGACGTTCTGCCGACAACGGCGGATACGCGGACACGCGTCACCCAGAGTATCGATCTCAATATACCGCTTTTGTCCAGTGCGATGGACACGGTGACAGAGGCCCGTATGGCCATTGCCATGGCACAAGCCGGTGGCATGGGTGTCATTCACAAAAACCTTGATGCAGAGACGCAAGCGCGCGAAGTGCGCCGTGTGAAGCGGTTCGAGTCCGGAATTGTTTACAACCCGGTGACATTGCACCGTGACCAGACCATCGCGGATGCCAAGGCGCTGATTGAACGGTATAACTTTACCGGTTTTCCGGTGGTGGATGCGGATGGTCGCATCGAAGGTATCGTGACCAACCGTGACATGCGGTTTGCCACATCGGATGACACGCCCGTGAGCGTTGTCATGACCACCAATGATCTTGCTATCCTGCATGAGCCGGCCGATCTGGAAGAAGCCAAAAGCCTGATGCGGGCGCGTCGGATTGAAAAACTATTGGTGACGGATGGAACGGGTATTCTGACCGGTCTTTTGACACTGAAAGATACCGAACAGGCCGTTTTGAACCCGACCGCTTGTAAGGATCAGCTTGGCCGGTTGCGCGTGGCGGCGGCGTCTTCGGTGGGTGATAGCGGATTTGCGCGGTCGGAAGCCTTGATTGACGCCGGTGTGGATATCGTGGTGGTTGACACCGCGCATGGTCACTCGATCGGTGTGATCGATGCCGTGAAGCGTATCAAAGCACAATACGGTGATGTTCAGGTGATTGCCGGAAACGTCGCAACCGCGGAGGCCACCAGGGCCTTGATCGATGCGGGCGCGGATGCGGTCAAGGTCGGCATCGGGCCCGGATCGATTTGTACAACACGCATGGTCGCCGGTGTCGGTGTTCCACAGCTGACCGCGATCAGCGACTGTTCGGATGCGGCCGGCACTGTGCCCATCATTGCGGATGGCGGGATCAAATTCTCGGGCGATTTTGCCAAGGCAATCGCGGCGGGTGCGTCCTGTGCCATGGTTGGATCGATGATTGCGGGCACGGACGAATCTCCGGGCGAGGTTATTCTGTATCAGGGCCGCAGCTTTAAAAGCTATCGGGGTATGGGAAGTCTGGGCGCCATGGCGCGCGGGTCGGCCGACCGGTATTTCCAGAAAGATGCAGCCAGCGACAAGCTTGTTCCGGAAGGCATCGAGGGGCAGGTGCCTTATAAAGGGGGCGCAGGCCCCGTTGTGCACCAGCTGGTGGGCGGATTGCGGGCGGCCATGGGCTATACCGGTAATGCCACTGTCGAAGAGATGCGCAAGAACTGTCGTTTTGTGAAAATCACCGGCGCAGGTCTCAAGGAAAGCCACGTGCATGATGTTCAGATCACGCGCGAAAGCCCGAATTACCGGATCGGATAAATGACACCTGCAGCGCGCGTTCAAACAGCGATTGAACTTCTTGATCAAATTCTTGCGGGCGCGCCTGCAGAGAAAACCCTGACAGGCTGGGCGCGTAAATCGCGCTTTGCCGGGTCCAAAGATCGTGCCGCCGTGCGCGATCACGTTTATGACGCGTTGCGTCGACGTCAAAGCGCCGCCCGGATTGGCGGGGCTTTGACCGGACGGGGCATACTGCTCGGGCTGCTCATGCAAGACGGGGCGGATGCTGACGCGTTGTTTTCCGGTCCGCCATATGCCCCCGAGCCTTTGAGCGATCTTGAAAAAGAGATGATGTCGTCGTCTGCCGATGTGGCCCCATTGGAAGATATTCCCGAGTGGATGTTGCCCATGTTGCAAGACACGTTGGGAGACGAGATTGACGAAAACGTTGAACAGATGCGTCAGCGCGCCCCTGTTTTTCTGCGTGTAAACCTTCAAAAGACCACGGTTGAACTGGCGGTTTTACAACTTAAAGAGGAAGGCGTTCTTGCGGAGCCGCACCCGCTAAGTGATACGGCCTTGCACGTCACCGAAGGCGCACGTCGCGTTTCCAATACCGAAACCTTTCGGAATGGATATGTGGAGTTGCAGGACGTTTCCAGTCAGGCGGCCATTCAGTCTCTTTCTCTGAAAACTGGCATGCGTGTGCTTGATTTTTGCGCTGGGGGCGGGGGCAAGGTTCTGGCCATGGCAGGGCGATGTGAGGCCACATATGTGGCGCATGATGCAAACGTCGCACGTATGAAAGACCTTCCTTTGCGCGGGAAACGCGCCGGTGCGGCCATTCAGATCAAATCTCTCGAAGAGGTTGAGAAAGCTGCGAGATTCGACTTGGTGTTTTGTGATGTGCCGTGCTCTGGAAGCGGAACATGGCGTCGGACACCAGATGCAAAATGGCGGTTCCAGAAAGAAGATCTCGAGGCGCTGACAGCGCTGCAGGCTGAGATCCTGCGAACTGCTTCCAGGTTTGTCGAGACCGGGGGCATTCTGGCCTATGCGACTTGCTCGCTGTTTCCACCGGAAAATTCTGATCAGATTGCTGCGTTTCTGGCACAGAACCCGGATTGGCATTGCGTTTCCGAGCGCCAATGGCGTCTGGATGAAGGGGCCGACGGGTTCTATCTCGCAAAATTGGCACGGACATAGGGAAAAAGTTAAACAACTTTAGGTAGTTCTTCTTCTTTGCGGTTGTTTATGATTTCTTAAGATTTCCACCTTTTGATGCCGGCCAATGGTTCGGGAAGGAGATCGATTTGTCCGACTTGGCACATGTGCCCGCTTATCAGACCGAACGAGTGCAAAAGTTCCAAACATTTTTGTTTTGGTCTTTGGCTGGTGTTGTGATGACCTTGGCTGCCGGACTTGTCTTTTACTGGACCAACCTCACCCTCGGGCCGCTGCAGGGTGTGACGTTGGTGTTTTTGGCGATCGTGACCTTAGCGTTCTTGTTTTATACAGCGTTTCGCCATGCGTTTATCCAAAAAACGAATGCTCTTTTAGATGCCTCTTGCCAGTTGCAGTGGCTTACCGATCGCCGTGGACGCCTGCTCACTCCGTCGGATGGGCCAGAAGGGGTGGGTGCACGGTTTTCCTTTTCTGAGGCGGAGCGCGCCACGCTTTTGGCGCAGGTGCAACAGGACGGGCCTGTTGTTCGCTCGGGAATGGGGCGCGAAGGGCGCCACTGTCTGGAAGTGCGCCCGCTTGGGCTCGGGATTTTTGTCTGGACTTTGGGTGAACCCGTATTGGGTCAGGCAGGTGAGACAGAGAACGCTTTGGCGCATGTTCCCCAAGTTGTGTTGAACGGTGAAGGCGATGTTCAGTTCATGAACAGGGCCGCGCATGTCCTGTTCGCGGGGCGGTCTCAGAACTTTCCCGACATTCTGGAAAATCTGGAAAAGCCGGTCTTTTTGGATACAAAAGACGGTCCCACGCAGTGCAATGTGTCTTGTATCGATATGCCGGACAACTATCGCGCATTGTTCCTGATGCCCTTATCGGCGGCTCTGGACAGTCGCGATGCGATCCGGTTTGAGGCTCTGCCCGTGGCTCTTCTCAAACTTGCTCCGGACGGACATGTGATCGTCGCGAACGAATCCGCACGCCGTCTTTTGGGGGACGAAAATGTGATCCGCCGCCCATTGCATGACCTGATGGAGGGGTTGGGGCGTTCGATCAATGATTGGCTGGCCGAGGCTGCGGCGGGGTTAGGGGACAGCCATACCGAGTTTCTTGTTCTCAAACGCAGTGATCGCGAAGTCTTTGTTCAGGTTTCCCTGTCGCGCATTATGGTTGAAGATCGGGTCGCATTGATGGCGGTTTTGACCGACGCAACCGAACTCAAGTCGCTGGAAGCACAGTTTGTGCAAAGCCAAAAAATGCAAGCTATCGGACAGTTGGCGGGTGGTGTTGCACATGACTTCAATAATCTTTTGACAGCAATAACAGGGCATTGTGATTTGTTGTTGATGCGACATGATCAATCTGATCCGGATTATGCCGACCTTGTTCAAATCAATCAGAACGCCAATCGCGCCGCGGCTTTGGTGGGCCAGTTGCTTGCTTTTTCGAGAAAGCAGAACCTGCGTCCTGAAGTGTTGGACTTGCGCGATACGCTTGCGGATCTGACACATCTGTTGAACCGTTTGGTCGGAGAGCGCATCCATTTGACGCTGTGCCATGATCCGGCGCTGCGGTCGGTCCGCGCCGACAAACGGCAGCTTGAACAGGTCTTGATGAATCTGGTGGTAAATGCGCGCGATGCAATGCCCGACGGCGGTGAGATCGTGATCGAGACCGAAAGCCTTAGTCTTGAGCGTGCCTGGAAAAGGGATCGCGCCACTGTTCCGCCCGGTGACTATGTCTGTGTTAAGGTCAAGGATCAGGGCGTTGGTATTCCATCGGACAAAATCCAGAAGGTGTTCGAGCCGTTTTATACCACCAAACGAACAGGCGAGGGCACGGGGCTGGGGTTATCCACGGCCTATGGCATCGTGAAGCAGACCGGCGGATACATCTTTGTAGACAGCGTGATTGACCAGGGCACATGCTTTAGCCTGCTGTTTCCGGTGCATGAGGTTTATGATGTGGCGGGGCCTGCGCTCCCTTCACAGAAGCAGGAACAGATACCTTTGGTAGAAGGGGGTGTCATCTTGTTGGTCGAGGACGAGGCGCCAGTCCGCTCTTTTGCATGTCGCGCACTGCGCCTCAAAGGATTTACCGTGCTCGAAGCGGCCTCCGGAGAAGAGGCACTGGAAACTCTGGAAGATGCCTCGATCGGGATTGATCTCTTTGTATCTGATGTTGTGATGCCCGGCCTCGATGGTCCCGGCTGGGTCACCCAAGCGCATGAAAACAGGCCGGGCACCCCTGTGGTCTTTATGTCCGGCTATGCCGAAGACAGTTTTTCAGACACGCAGGCGCGCATTCCCAACACCGCCTTTTTGCAAAAACCCTTTTCATTGAACCAGCTGGTCGAATCCGTCCAAGACATGATGGTCAAACACTAGGACAGGCTGTCATAAAGCTCGAACTCGGCGCTGCATTTCCGCCTCAACTTGTCTTCAACCTTGGCCGACAGGGTTAGAGGCATCGCGGGAGATTCGTTCGTTCGATCAAAGGTAATCTGTGTCTTCAGCCGGTCTTCCAAAAAACGCACCAAAGCCGGCTGATCTTCATAGCGAAACAGGTGGTCGACCTTTGTGCCATTGGGACGCGGTTCAAGAAATTTGGCCTGGCTGCCGACATTTGCAAAGGGCGGTTTGTCCCCGCGCGTGTAGGCATCAACAAATTCATCAAAACTCAGATTTTTTGTGGACCGGTTGGTGCCATCCAGAAAATCCCGTTTGCGATAGCGGTACCAACTGCCCAACCAGCTGATTGGTTCACGCATAACGGCAAGTGTTTCCATGCTTGTTTCATTGCAGGCCTTTTCGAACATGGGGCGAAAAAAACGGTTATAGCGATAGACCGGTGCGTGTTTGAGTTCGGGCGGATCAGAAATAACCATCGACGCCCGATGTGACAAAGCCGCTTCAATGGCGGTTGTTCCGGTTTTGGGAACAGACAGGAAAACTAATTTTTCTTTCCAGAAAACAAGCATTTATTTGCCTCAAACAGGGGTCAACTCGATCATTTATCCAATCGTAAACCACTCTTTAACCTACAGGCCAGAAAATTGTTCCAACAAAATTTTAGTTGAAATGTTCCCGTTTTGATCTCATAACAAAAAAGAACAAGACGGGAACAAAGCCAGGCATTGCCGCAGGCAGCGCTGTGTGGAATAAGGAACCGAACCAATGGCAACGGCAGATCTTTTAGAAATGAGCAGCAAGAAAACCGCAGACAAGCAAAAGGCGCTGGACAGTGCCTTGGCCCAGATCGAACGTCAGTTTGGTAAAGGGTCCATCATGAAGCTGGGCGCGGACAATCCCGCGCAGGAAATCGAGTCGACATCCACTGGTTCTTTGAGCCTGGATATTGCCTTGGGTATTGGCGGGTTGCCAAAAGGGCGGATCATCGAGATCTACGGCCCTGAAAGTTCTGGTAAAACCACCCTGACACTGCATTGCATTGCCGAAGAGCAGAAAAAGGGCGGCGTTTGCGCCTTTGTCGACGCTGAACACGCGCTTGATCCGCAATATGCCAAACGTCTGGGTGTTGATCTGGACGAATTGCTGATTTCACAGCCCGACACCGGTGAGCAGGCCCTCGAGATCACGGATACGCTGGTGCGCTCGGGTGCCGTCAATATGGTTGTGGTCGACTCGGTTGCGGCGCTGACACCAAAGTCCGAACTGGAAGGTGACATGGGCGACAGCAGCGTGGGTGTTCAGGCCCGCCTGATGAGCCAAGCCATGCGCAAACTGACCGGTTCGATCTCGCGTTCGAACTGTATGGTGATCTTCATCAACCAGATTCGGATGAAGATTGGCGTCATGTTTGGATCGCCTGAAACGACAACGGGCGGTAACGCTCTTAAATTCTACAGCTCGGTGCGTCTGGACATCCGCCGTATCGGCGCGGTCAAAGATCGTGACGAAGTTGTGGGCAACGCGACACGTGTGAAAGTCGTTAAGAACAAGGTGGCCCCGCCGTTCAAACAAGTCGAGTTCGACATCATGTATGGCGAAGGTATTTCGAAAACCGGCGAATTGCTTGATCTTGGGGTCAAGGCGGGCGTGGTCGGCAAATCCGGTAGCTGGTACAGCTATGGCGATGAACGCATTGGTCAGGGCCGCGAGAATGCAAAGACTTTCCTCAAGGAAAACAAACGTGTGGCCTATGAAGTTGAAGACAAAATTCGGGCCGCACACGGGTTGGACTTCGACATGCCCAAAGGCATCGATGACAATGACTCGTTAATGGAAGACGATGCATGACCCACGTCACACGTGACGAACTTGATCAGGCGCTGCCTGATGTGATGGCTGCCCCCAAAAACGGGGCGGCCATTTCCATGTTGTGCCTGCGGCCTGCGCGAAACGAACGGCGCTTTGTCGATGCAATCCATCTCACATCGCAACAGGGTATTCCCGGCGAGCGTTGGGTAACTCAACCGTGGTTGCGCACCGAAGACGGGGCACCGCATCCCGGCATTCAGGTCTGTATCCTCTCCAAACGTGTGCTTGATCTTGTCTGGCGGGACCGTGAGAACACCGTGCACCCCGGTGATACCTTTATTGTGGATATGGACCTGTCAGAGGAAAATCTGCCGACAGGTCAGGTTCTCGAAGTGGGCACGGCGCGTCTTCGCGTCTCTGACGTGTTCAATGACGCCTGCGTAAAGTGGAAAGTGCGATACGGCGCGGCCTCAAAAGAGTGGATCAACCTGCCGGAACACGCGCCTTTGCGGTTGCGAGGAATTCTGTGCAGCGTTGAGCGCGATGGTGTGATCCGAACCGGGGATACACTTCGAAAAATCGAGCCTGAACATAAGTCCAGTTGACGCGCCGGGCGTTTGAGATGTGGACAGGCGCGGGCAGGGGTTATACACCCGCTGAGAACCCAAAAGACAGCCGCGAGAACCCTATCTCATGCCCAGTTTGAACGACATCCGGTCGACCTTTCTAAATTATTTCGCCAAGCAAGGGCATGAAGTCGTCGACTCCTCCCCGCTGGTGCCACGCAACGACCCCACACTCATGTTCGTCAACTCGGGCATGGTGCAGTTCAAGAACTGTTTCACCGGCGTTGATAAACGGGATTATGTCCGCGCCACTACGGCGCAAAAATGTGTGCGCGCCGGTGGCAAACACAACGATCTGGACAATGTGGGCTATACCGCACGCCACCACACATTCTTTGAGATGCTTGGTAACTTCTCGTTCGGCGATTACTTCAAACACGAAGCCATCCCGTTCGCATGGGAGCTGATCACCAAAGAATTCGGCATTCCAAAAGAACGGCTTTATGTCACCGTGTTCCACACGGATGACGAAGCCTATGACATCTGGAAAAAGATCGGCGTACCCGAAGAGCGGATCATCCGCATCGCGACGTCCGACAACTTCTGGCAGATGGGCCCGACCGGGCCGTGTGGTCCCTGTACCGAGATTTTCTATGACCACGGCGACCACATCTGGGGTGGCCCTCCCGGTTCACCCGAAGAAGACGGGGACCGGTTCATCGAGATCTGGAACATCGTTTTCATGCAGAACGAAAAGTTCGAAGACGGGTCGATGATCGATCTCGACATGCAGTCGATCGACACCGGCATGGGCCTCGAGCGGATTGGCGCGTTGCTTCAGGGCAGCCATGACAACTATGACACCGATCTGTTCAAGGCTTTGATCGAGGCCTCTGCGCATGCGACTTCGTCTGATCCTTACGGGGACAAGAACGTGCATCACCGCGTGATTGCGGACCACTTGCGCTCGACCTCGTTTTTGATTGCTGATGGCGTGATGCCGTCAAACGACGGGCGGGGCTATGTTCTGCGCCGGATCATGCGTCGCGCGATGCGCCACGCTCACCTGTTGGGTGCCAAAGATCCGGTCATGCACCAACTGGTGCCGGCATTGGTCACACAGATGGGTCAGGCCTATCCGGAACTGGGTCGTGCTCAGGCGCTTATCGAAGAAACGCTGAACCTTGAAGAAACACGCTTTAAGCAAACGCTGGATCGCGGTCTGAAACTGCTGGACGATGAGTTGGGCGGTCTTGAAGAGGGCGCGCCATTGTCCGGTGCGGCTGCGTTCAAACTCTATGACACCTACGGCTTTCCGCTTGATCTGACACAGGATGCCCTGCGTGAAAAAGGGCGCGAGGTTGATACCGACGGGTTCGACACCGCTATGGCCGAACAAAAGGCCAAGGCGCGCGCGGCATGGTCCGGATCGGGTGATGCGGCCGACAATGCGATCTGGTTTGATCTGGCCGAAGAACACGGCGCGACCGAATTTCTGGGGTATGACACCGAAAGCGCCGAAGGTCAGGTAATGGCCATCGTCGTCGACGGCGCCGCGGTTGATGCGCTGGATGAGGGCAAAACAGGGTGGCTGGTGTTGAACCAGACGCCGTTTTATGCCGAATCTGGCGGACAGGTTGCCGATCATGGTTTCGTGAGCCGTCTCGAGAACCGCGACGAGATTGCCAAGGTGGATGCCGTTCAAAAGTTCGCTGAAGGCAAGCTGTTTGCTCACAAGGTCACCGTCGAGCGCGGAAAAATCGCCAAAGGCGATCCCATTGCGATGGAGGTGGATCATGGACGCCGCACGGCAATCCGTGCCAACCACTCGGCAACACACCTGTTGCACGAAGCCTTGCGCGAAACATTGGGGGATCACGTGGCTCAGCGCGGGTCGCTGAATGCAGAAGATCGCCTGCGGTTTGACTTTAGCCATGCCAAAGCCCTGTCGGCAGAAGAGCTGCACAAGGTGGGTATGGATGTGAACGCCTTTATTCGCCAGAACACCACTGTCGAAACTCGGATCATGACTCCGGATGATGCCCGCGAGATCGGTGCACAAGCCTTGTTCGGCGAGAAATACGGCGACGAGGTGCGTGTTGTATCGATGGGACGCGCCAACACCGGCAAAGGTTTTGGTGGGGACACCTATTCGATCGAGCTTTGCGGTGGCACACATGTCAAACAAACCGGTGATATCGGCGTGTTTGTGTTGCTGGGCGACAGCGCGTCTTCTGCGGGTGTGCGCCGGATCGAAGCCCTGACAGGCGCGGCTGCATTCGAGCATCTGGAACGCGAAGCGGTCCGCATGGCCGAGATCGCGGGAACGCTCAAGGCGCAACCGGCCGATGTGGCTGACCGTGTCAAAGCCCTGCTTGATGAACGCAAGTCCTTGCAAAACGAAGTGGCCCAGCTGCGCCGCGAACTGGCGATGGCCGGTGGTGCGGGACAGGGCGGCGGCGCAGAAGCCAAAGACGTCAATGGCGTGAAGTTCTTTGCACAGGTTCTGACTGGCGTGTCTGGAAAAGACCTGCGACCTCTGCTGGATGAACACAAAACCCGTCTTGAAAGTGGCGCTGTTCTGCTGATCGCGGATGAAGGCGCCAAAGTGGCCGTGGCCGCCGGTGTCACCGATGATCTGACCGGCAACGTGTCTGCGGTTGACCTTGTGCGTGCAGCCGTAGAAGCTCTGGGCGGCAAGGGCGGCGGTGGCCGTCCCGACATGGCCCAGGGTGGGGCCAAAGATGCAAGCAACGCGGACGCGGCTATTGCAGCCGCCGAAGCCGTGATCGGAGGATAAGATATGGGTGCACTCTGGATTGCCCACGTGACGGTGACTGATGCCGACGCTTATGGGAAATACGCTGAACTGGCGGGACCCGCGATTGCCAAACATGGCGGCACATTTGTCGCCCGCGGTGGCCGTTTTGTTCAGCTTGAGGGCAAAGAACGCCCCCGCAACGTGGTAGCGAAATTCCCCAGCGTCGATGCGGCGGTGGAATGCTATCACAGCCCTGAATACCAAGAGGCGCTGAGCCATGCGCGTGGGGCCTCTGAACGCGAACTGATGGTTGTGGAAACCAGCGAGTAACCAAAAGGAGATTGGTCGCATGTGCCGTTGGGCCGCCTATATCGGGCAACCCTGTTTCTTAGAAGACGTCGTCACCCGGCCAGATCACTCGCTGATCCAGCAAAGTATCCAAGCGACAGAATGCAAGACCCAGACCAATGCCGATGGCGTTGGTCTGGCTTGGTACGACCGGCGCCCCGAGCCCGGATTGTACCGCGATACCCATCCCGCATGGTCGGATCCAAACCTCAAGGCCCTGACCGCTCAGGTCTGTTCGGGGTTGTTTCTGGCGCATGTGCGCGCCTCGACAGGGACCGCGACCAGCCGGAACAACTGTCATCCTTTTGTCGTTGGCAACTGGTCTTTCATGCATAATGGTCAGGTGGGCGGTTTCGAACGCTTTCGCCGACGGGCCGATATGCTTATTCCCGATGATCTTTACCATGAACGCAAAGGCGCCACCGACAGCGAGGTAATCTTTCTTTTGGGCCTCAGCGAGGATCTCGAAAATCGTCCGAAAGAGGCGTTGGAGATTGCGGTCGGCGTCCTGCAACGGATGAGTCGCGAAAAGGGGGCAAAGCCCCATATCCGGCTGGCAGCGGCCTTTTCAGATGGCGAGTCGCTTTATGCCATCCGGTATGCATCGGATGCGCGAGCCCCAACCGTTTATCACCGCTGGAGCGACAGCAGACAGGGGCGTGCAGTGGTGAGCGAACCTCTTGTCGGGGCCGAACAGGATTGGGAAGAGGTGCCAGCAGGCAGTTTTTGCCGGTTCTCATCCGATGGCGCGGTGCATATCGAACCTTTCCGGCCGCTGCTCTAAAGCAGGTAGAACCGGATCGCCCAGAACAGAAAACCGGCATAGGTCAAAGGGTAGACCCAAATCACAAGATAGCGGTCTATCTTTTTCGCCAGAACTTCTCGGCCATTCAGCTTGAGCCGCCGCAGCGCGATATTGACCAGCACCATCGATCCAGTGATGACGAACATCCCGACCAGCAGTGAATCCAGAAACGTCAGGTATCCCAAACGGGGCAGGGTTGTCGAAATCGCAAAGTTGAAGGCCACGAACACCAGCAGGTTCGCATTCGCCATATCGACCCGCCGGCGGTATTCCTCGAGAAAGAAAGTGGCCCAGCTGACAAACAGGATTATCAGCAGCGGCAGCAAAATCCGAAGCGCGTAAAACTGGATGTGCCGGTTGGCTTCGAATGAAAGCTGCACCTGCGAGGTATCAAGCCCGGTCGGGCCCTGAACGGTAATGGCTTCCAGTTTTGGATTGTGCGGAATCCATTCTTCCTCTCCGAGCATATCCCCAAGACCGGACAGGTCTTCAATAGGTGTCAGCTTGAAATGGGTGTCGGGCAGTAACGCCTGAACCTCGATGAAAAACTTCTGTTTATCAAAAGGGTATCTGCGAAAATTGAAGTGCGGCGCCTGCAGCGTTGCGGTGAATCTTTCGTGATACAAGATGTCACCATTGGCATGGTGAACGATCATGTCCTGCTGCACAAAGCGGCGCCCCTGTTGGTTGCTCAGGATAAACGAGGGCAGGTTCACCTGCTTTTCCCGTGCAATCTTGATAAACGAATCCAAGGGCATTGTCCGCAATGGAACCTGATTGCCCTGAACCTCATAGGTCAATCGTGGGTCGGAAAACTTTAGAATGATCGTTCCCACGATTCCGAAGTTTTCGGATTGTTGGTCAATCGAGGTGATCTGGTCGACCTTGATCCCCACGCCGACGGTCTGTGGCTGATCCGGAATATAATAGGGTTCCCACGATCCGTTTTCGCCAAACCCCATGGCATGACCTGACGGAGACAAGGCAAGGACCGCAAGAGCTGCGTAGATCAATAGAGCCAGAGATGCGGAAAGTCGTGACGTGAAAGGCAACATAGGCGGCAACAATCCTTTGAGCAGATGCGTTAAACATCCGACAGAACCTGCCTTCTGACAACCCTTCGATTTCCAAAGAAAAGGGCCGCTCGATGGCGGCCCTTACTTTTACTGTGCTGCGCGCGACTGGCGCTTGCGCTCGTGCGGGTCAAGATAGCGCTTGCGCAAACGAATGCTGTTTGGCGTGACTTCTACCAATTCGTCGTCGTTGATATAGGCAATCGCCTCTTCCAAGGACAGTTTCATCGGAGTTGTCAGGCGAACGGCCTCGTCGGTGCCCGAGGCCCGAACGTTGGTCAGCTTTTTGCCTTTGAGCGGGTTCACTTCAAGGTCATTGTCGCGGCTGTGTTCGCCGATGATCATGCCCTGATACACCTGTTCCTGCGCGCCGATCATCATTTTGCCACGGTCTTCGAGGTTCCACAGCGCATAGGCCACGGACACACCGTCTTCCATCGAGATCAGAACACCCGAGCGACGTCCAGGAATGGCACCTTTGAAGGGGGCCCAGCCGTGGAACACACGGTTCAGAACGCCTGTGCCGCGTGTGTCGGTCAGGAATTCGCCGTGATAGCCGATCAGACCACGTGACGGCACGTGAGCGATGATACGGGTCTTGCCTGCGCCAGCGGGGCGCATTTCGACCAGTTCGCCTTTGCGTGCGCCAGTGATTTTTTCAATCACCGCACCGGAATATTCGTCATCCACGTCGATTGTGGCTTCTTCGATGGGTTCCATGCGCTGACCGTCGTCTTCCCGCATCAGAACCTGCGGACGAGAGATCGACAGTTCGAACCCTTCGCGGCGCATGTTTTCAATCAGAACACCCATCTGAAGTTCGCCACGACCGGCAACTTCAAAGGCTTCGCCGCCGGGTGTGTCCGAAATCTTGATCGCAACGTTGGATTCGGCTTCTTTCATCAGACGGTCACGGATCACGCGCGACTGAACCTTTTTACCATCGCGGCCCGCAAGGGGGCTGTCATTGATGCCAAAGGTCACGGTGATGGTGGGAGGGTCAATCGGTTGCGCATCAAGCGGTTCGTCCACGGCAAGGGCACAGATCGTGTCTGCCACGGTTGCTTTGGACATACCGGCCAAGGACACGATGTCACCGGCTTGGGCTTCTTCGATGTCCTGCTGGGCCAGACCACGGAACGCCTGAATTTTTGTGACGCGGAACTGTTCGATTTTCTGGCCCATGCGGGTCAGGGCCTGAACAGTTGCACCCACACGCAGGGTGCCGGTTTCAACTCGACCGGTCAGAATACGGCCCACAAACGGGTCAGCGCCCAATGTGGTGGCCAGCATACGGAAGTCTTCTGCTTGACGCTTGATCTGCTTTGGCTCGGGAACGTGGTTCACGATCAGGTTGAACAGGGCATGCAGGTCTTTGCGCGGGCCGTCCAGCTCTGCATCGGCCCAGCCGTTACGGCCAGAAGCATACATGTGCGGGAAGTCGAGCTGGTCATCGTTGGCATCCAGCGATGCAAACAGGTCAAAACATTCGTCCAGCGCGCGATCGGGTTCGGCGTCTGGTTTGTCGACCTTGTTCAGCACAACAATCGGACGCAGGCCAAGGGCAAGCGCCTTGGAGGTCACGAATTTGGTCTGGGGCATCGGGCCTTCGGCCGCGTCAACCAGCAGAACAACACCGTCAACCATGCTCAGAATACGTTCAACTTCGCCGCCAAAGTCGGCGTGGCCGGGCGTGTCCACGATGTTGATACGTGTGCCTTTCCACTCGACCGAAGTCGGTTTGGCGAAAATGGTGATGCCGCGCTCGCGCTCGAGATCGTTAGAGTCCATGGCGCGTTCGGCCACGTCTTGGTTTTCGCGGAATGCGCCGGACTGCTTCAGCAACTCATCCACAAGGGTGGTTTTGCCGTGGTCAACGTGCGCAATGATCGCAATGTTACGAAGATCCATTTGAGGTATGCCTTTCCTATTCGCGCCCCGCCTAACGCGGGTACACGGAAAAGGCCAGCCCTTTTAGTGCGCCACAGTCTTAGAAAACAGGTGAATGACAAGAATGCCGACAAGGATAAGCCCCATCCCGAGAACTGCGGGCAAATCCAGTTTCTGTCCAAAGACAAAATACCCGATCACGGCGATGAAGACGATGCCGAACCCCGACCAGATTGCATAGGTGATCCCGACCGGCAGAAACTTGAGTGTCATCGCCAGAAGATAGAACGAAACCGCATAAGCCACGACCACAATAACCGACGGCCACAGGCGCGAAAACTGTTGGCTCGCTTGAAGGGCAGACGTGCCGATGGTTTCCATCAAAACGGCAGCAATCAAGAGCAAATAGGCTTTTTGCATGACCAGAAACGTCCCTGTGTCGGAGTGGCTTTCTCTCAGCCCTAGACGTTTTTGATCAAATGGGAAATCCTGTTTGCGTCACGACAGTATAAATTTGCGCAACTGCCTAATTCTGTATCAGTCCAGCGGCGCGGCTGGCCTTTGGGTTTTCAAATTCATAGCCGAACATGGCGATGTCACGTTGATGGCGGCGGGCCACGATATCGACGCTTTCCGCGCAATACTCGCTGCGATAATCCCCCCAGAACGACTGGTTACGCCGGTTTTTGGGAATGGACAGCAACAGGTTATGTTTGGCTTGCAGTCGCTCGAGGTCTTCGACAAGTGCCTCCTGGCGTAAAATGTCGGGGACCCTGACAGCTTCATTTTCATCGATGAACCAGTCCGACACCTGATTGAGATAATACTGGTTGGGTTTGCCGGTGATCAGTGGATCATCGAGCCAGCGCAAATAGTCGAGAAAGGAAAAGTTGACGAACAAGGCGTGCTCGTCCGGGAGCCCCGATTTTTTGCCATCGGTGTCTTTGCGGATATAGTTGAACCAGCTCAGATGCCATTGCCACGGATTGCGAATGACCGAAAACAGGGCATAGTCGTCCAGATCCCAGCCGTTCTTTTGAAACGCATCGCGATATTGCTGCCATGTGAGGTGGCCGCGCAAATCGGGGTGGTGCAGGCTAAAGCACTTGCGGAACCTTCGGCCAAAGGATGCCCCGATGAATTTGCCCCCGCATTTCGGCGTGTGGATGAAAAGCATCTTTTTTCCGGCCTTGGGAAACAGGCGCTCGATCGGCTTTTGGGGCACATACATGGCTGTACAGTCCTTAAAGGGGCGTTTGTTCCGAAGTGGCCTGCACGGTGAGGCAAGTCAAGAGATCAGCGAGCGATATACCGGTCGCGTCTGTGATTGGTGACGATCACGATGTTCGTGACAACAGCCCCCAAAAGAGACCAGCCCACTACGGGCAGGGGGAACAGCATCAGGGCCAACGTAAAGACACAAGCGTCAAACCCCAGTTGAACCCAGCCGGCCTTGATCCCTCTGGTGTCCTGAAGCCAGACTGCGACGATGCCGACACCGCCCAGAGTGGCCCCGTGCCGGAACAGCGCCAAAAGACCCGCGCCAGCTGTCACTCCGGCCAGAACGGCGGCGGCGGCAGGATGAATGGTGCCGATGGTAAACGCCTTGGGCAGGATAAAGGTCCAGGCGGTCAGGGTGCCGACAGCCGCAAAGGTCTTGAGCGTGAACCGCAAGCCCATGCGCCACATCGCAATGCCGTAAAACGGCAGGTTCAGCACAAAGAACACGGCACCAAAACTCCAGCCGCCCCAATAGGCGCCCAGCAGGGACAGGCCCGCGATTTGTCCGGTGATGAGATGGCTGGCTTGCAGGAATTGCACCGAGAGGGCCACCAACAAAGTGCCCACGATCAACCCTTGAACGTCTTCATTCAAAGAGTGGCGGTCGGCAGGGGGTGTTTCAAGCAAGAAAGTCATGATGCGATGTGTCCCGATTGACCGCTCATGTCCAGAGGGCGCAGACGCTAAAACGCAAAACGCGATGCATAACCGGTATGCATCGCGTGAAATTTAAGCAGTCAAGGCGGGTTACCCAACCAAAGCCTTGTTCAGGTTTTCGTCGATTTTTTCGAGGAAGCCCATGGTCGTCAGCCAGCCCTGATCAGGACCAACAAGCAGTGCCAGATCCTTGGTCATGAAGCCGCTTTCAACGGTGTCGACGATGACTTTTTCCAGCGTTTCGGCAAAAGTCATCAATTCGGCATTGTCGTCCAGCTTGGCACGGTGCTTGAGACCTCCGGTCCAGGCATAGATCGAGGCGATCGAGTTGGTCGATGTTTGCTCGCCTTTCTGGTGCTGGCGATAGTGGCGCGTGACGGTGCCGTGTGCGGCCTCGGCCTCGACGATTTTCCCGTCAGGTGTCATCAACTGCGACGCCATCAACCCCAGAGAGCCGAACCCTTGGGCCACGGTGTCGGACTGTACGTCGCCGTCATAGTTCTTGCAGGCCCAGACAAATTTGCCGTTCCACTTCATGGCGCAGGCCACCATGTCATCGATCAGGCGGTGTTCGTACCAGATGCCTTTTTCCTTAAAGCGTTCTGCGAATTCTTCTTCATAAACCTGTTCGAACAGATCCTTGAAACGTCCGTCATAGGCCTTGAGGATTGTGTTCTTGGTCGATAGATACACCGGCCAGCCCACGTTCAGACCATAGTTCAAAGAGGCGCGTGCAAAATCGATGATCGAACTGTCGAGATTATACATCGCCTGATATACACCTGCGGACGGCGCGTCATAGACTTCGCGTTCGATCACGGTGCCATCTTCGCCTTCAAACTTCATGGTCAACTTGCCCGCACCGGGAAAGGTGAAATCCGTAGCTTTGTACTGATCGCCAAAGGCGTGACGCCCCACAACAATCGGAGAGGTCCAGCCCGGAACAAGGCGTGGCACGTTTTTACAGATGATGGGCTGGCGGAACACGACACCACCCAGAATGTTGCGGATCGTGCCATTGGGGCTGCGCCACATCTTTTTCAGGCCGAATTCTTCAACGCGGGCCTCGTCAGGGGTGATGGTGGCGCATTTGACCGCGACACCGACCTCTTTGGTTTTTTCGGCAGCGTCGATCGTGATCTGGTCTTCGGTACGGTCACGTTCTTCGATGCCCAGATCATAATACAGCAGGTCAATGTCCAGATAGGGCAGGATCAGCTTGTCCTTGATGAACTGCCACATGATGCGGGTCATTTCATCACCGTCCATTTCGACGATGGGATTGGCAACTTTGATCTTGGTCACGGGGATTACCCTTTTCGGTTGGCTGGGGTGTTGTCCAATCCTAGCGCAATCACAAACGGATGAAAAGGCTTTGTATGCTATTGTATACCGAAAAGAAAATCTCGGTTGTCGACCCCTCGAATAAAAGACGCTACGCTTTGACCAATTATCGGGGAAAGTGGCATGGATTCATCTAAATCAATTGGCGTTTACGAAGCTTACGGGCTGGCATGGCGACTCAAGTGGCCGTTTCTTTTGAGCAACCTCATGTTCAATGTCATGGTCACGGCCTTTGTCGCACCTTTGATGGCTCTGGTTGTGCGCATGGCGATTTCGCTGTCGGGCAATCCTGCGCTTTCAGATTTCGATATTGCTTTTTTCCTATTGTCTCCAGTGGGTTTCGGGGCGTTCTTATTGGTTATCAGTTTGGTGATCGCCCTGTCCGTGATGAATTCGGCCTTTATGATGGCGGTCGCGTTGCATGACAGAAAGACGGGGGAACACCGCTTTCAAGAGGGGTTGCTGCTTGTCTTGCCGCATCTGCCCAAGATCGCGATTTTCGGCGCGTTGCTTGTCCTGCGGGTCCTGGTCATCACCTTGCCGTTCCTGATCGCAGCGGCCTTGATCTATAAATTCCGTCTGACCGAATTCGACATCAACTATTACCTGAGCGAACATCCACCGGAATTCATGGTGTCCGTCGCGGTGATTGGCGCGATTCTTGCGGTTATGGCGTTGATTTTGCTGCGTCGGTTGCTGGGGTGGGCGGTTGCACTGCCCATGGTGATTTTCGACGGGGTGAAGCCACGGGACAGTTTCGAGCAAAGTGAGCTGCGCATGGAAGGCAACCGCCGCCTGTTGTTTGTCAGGTTGATTGGCTGGGCGATCAGCGCCTCGATCGGGTTGGCGATTGCCTTTGCCATCGTCAACTGGATGGCAGAATGGCTTATTGGGGGCGCTGCTCAGGATCTGGGCATGCTGGCTCGTATGCTGTTGATCTTTGGGCTGGTCTGGAGCGCGCTGAACCTGTTGATCACCACCATCATCAATGGGGCCTTGTGTATCATGTTAATGGACGAAGCCGATTGGCCGGGGAAAGCGGCCACGCCCGCAGAGACACCCGGTTGGGTGATGCCGGCATTGATCGGTGCAATCGTCATCACCGGGGGCGTGATGCTTGGGGCGGTGATGAACCTTAACGGATTGAAAACCCTGCAAGACGCCGAAGTGATCGCGCACCGTGGCGCGGCGGGGGCGCGGCCGGAAAACACAATGGCGTCGATCGAAAAGGCGCTTGAGGACAAAACCGATTGGGTCGAGATCGACGTTCAGGAAACAGCGGATGGCGAGGTTGTGGTCATCCACGACAGCGACTTTATGAAAATCTCCGGTGTGGATCTCAAAATCTGGGATGCGACCATGGCCGATCTGGAAGATATCGACATCGGAAGCTGGTACGGACCCGACTATGCGGATCAGCGTACACCGACCCTGCTTGAGGTTCTTGAAACCGCCAAAGGGCGCAGCAAGGTATTGATAGAATTAAAGTATTACGGTCATGATGTGATGCTGGAACAGCGGGTTTCGGACATCGTTGTTGCGGCGGGCATGGCCGATTCCGTCAAGATCATGTCCCTGAAATACGATGCGGTGCAAAAGATGAAGGCGTTGCGCCCCGAGTGGGATTCTGGGCTGTTGGCGTCGGCCTCGGTGGGGCGTGTCTGGGAACTGGACACGGATTTCCTTGCTGTGAACAAGGCGATGCTCACCCCGCGTTTGGCGCGCGAAATGAAGGAACGGGACAAGGATCTGTATGTGTGGACGGTGAACGACCCGCTGAGCATGTCCCATGTGTTGTCTTTGGGGGCGACGGGGCTGATCACGGATGAGCCGGCGATGGCGCGTGACGTGATCCGGCAACGTGCCGCGCTGAGTAATACAGAGCGTCTTATTTTGACCTTGGGCAGCCTGATGGGCGTCGATATGGAACAAAAGGTGTATCGTGATGACTCTCCGTAAACTCGTTTTTGCCGTATCTCTGGTGGTGGCAACGCCTGTATTGGCCGAAGACGCGGGCTTTCTCAAAATGTTCGAGCTGAAAAGCCACGAAAAACTGGCGGATGTGCGGGCGCAATCAACGCTTGCGCCCTTTACCACAGACGGGTGTTCCGGCGGCATGTCTGCCACGTGGTCGGTGGTGGCCCATCTGTTCCCGACGTTCGAAGACATCCATATGGAAACACCGCCATGGCAAGACTGCTGTGTCACGCATGATCGGGCCTATCACCTTGGAAACGAAGATCCGACACCAAACGCCAGTTATACCGCGCGGCTTGTCGCGGACCAGGCATTGCAGGCCTGTGTCGCAGAGACCGCCGAATCGCGCAGGGATGTTTTGAAGTCGGAATATGGCATGTCGGACAGCCAGATCGACATGGCCTTTCGCATGATCGGGGCAACCATGTATGACGCTGTGCGTTTTGGTGGCGGACCCTGTTCTGGGCTGCCGTGGCGATGGGGCTATGGCTGGCCAAGTTGCCTGATCGATTAGGGATCAGGCGGCGGCGAACCATGCCCTGATGCGTGATTGCAGATGGTCCCAAATCGCCGGGGCGCCCTTTGCGACTTTCCATCCAACGCGATCTTCAAGCTGTTGGGCGGTCACGTTATATTCAGGCCATGTCCCGCCACCAGTTTCCAGATTGCAGATCACGGGCTGGACCCGATCAATGGATTTCGCAAAGACGGCATCGTCGCTTGTCGCCGCTTCAAACTCGTCCCAAAGCGCACGCAGGGCGGTGCCTTGTTCGTCAGGCAACAGGCCAAAGATGCGGTCGGCAGCGGCCTGTTCTGCAGCTTCCATTTCGGAAATGTCGTGATCGCCGTGAATCGGGCTGTCGCCAACATCGATTTCAACAAGATCGTGAATCAGCAGCATCCGGATCACGCGGTCCAAATCGACGGGGCGCTTTGCGTGCTCGGCCAGAATCAACGCATAAAGCGCGATATGCCAACTGTGTTCGCCCGAGTTTTCACGGCGGCTCGCGTCCAGAATGCGGGTGGCGCGATAAACGGATTTGAGACCATCCGCCTCGGCCAGAAACGCCAGACGTCGTGACATATCCGTGTCTTGGTCAGGCTGCCCCCCTTTGGCCATCAGGCTGGCTTGGACAAAAGCCTCGGGGAAGCTGGATTTGAGGTAGGACGCGCGACCCGTGGACAGGTTTTCGTGCACAATGCCCATGTGATCTGCCAAAGGCTCTTTTGCGTAAAGCACCTGAAACAACGGCTGGCTGTGATCCAGCATCTTTGCAAATTGCGCATCGGGCGTTGTGCTTGCTTCGAACTCGGACCAAAGCGCGGTGAGATCCGCAGCCTGGTCTGGCGGCAAAAGACCAAACACGCGCGCGGCGGCCTCTGTTTCGGCCTGCGCCACGGCGTCCCAATCGGTGTCGAGATGAATGGGGTGGTCCCCAACATCGATTTCCACAAGATCGTGCAGCAAAAGCATGCGGATGACACGCGCTATCGATACCTCGGGGGCAGCGATAGGCGCAAAGACCAACGCATAAAGCGCAAGATGCCAGCTGTGTTCGGCCGAGTTTTCCGCCCGTGACAGGTTCATCAGGACATTAGAGCGCTCAACGGTCTTGAGCTTGTCGGCTTCGTTCAGAAACGCGATGTGTGACTCAATACGCGATGTCATGACTTTCGCAGGGCAAAACCCTTGGCCTTGAGACGGGCATCAAGCTGCGCACGTGCGCGTTCTTCAGAGATGTGAACGCGCACGGCCGTCATGAAGGCTTCGTGCATGGTTGACGAACTCGCCTCGAGGGTGGCGGCGATATCTTGAATCAACTGGTCGTCATCCAGCGCTTTTTGCGCCTCGATCACGTCCCTTGCCAGCTTGTCCGCAAGCTCGTCAAAATATGCCATGTCTTAGCGCGAGGTTTCGGTTAGGCGGCGTTTCACATACTCGGAAACATTGCCAACCATCGTGTCCATATATTCGTCTGTTTCGAAGAAATGGCCCGCACCTTCGATCTGTTGGTGCGTGATGGTGATGCCTTTTTGCTCGTGCAGTTTGCCAACGAGGTTTTCGGTGTCCGCAGGTGGGGCAACACGGTCTGCCGTTCCGTTGATCACCAGACCCGAAGACGGGCAGGGCGCGAGGAACGAGAAATCGTACATGTTTGCGGGCGGCGCGACGGAAATAAATCCGGTGATCTCGGGGCGGCGCATCAAAAGCTGCATACCGATCCAGGCCCCAAACGAGAAACCGGCAACCCAGCAATGCTTGGAGTTGTTGTTCATCGATTGGAGGTAATCAAGCGCCGAAGCTGCGTCCGACAGCTCGCCAACACCTTGGTCGTATTCGCCTTGCGAACGACCGACACCACGGAAGTTAAAGCGCAACACGGTAAAGCCCATGTTGTAGAACGCGTAGTGAAGGTTATAGACGACCTTGTTGTTCATGGTCCCGCCGAATTGCGGGTGCGGATGAAGCACGATCGCAATGGGGGCGTCACGGTCTTTTTGTGGGTGATAGCGGCCTTCGAGGCGGCCTTCGGGTCCTGGAAAAATGACCTCGGGCATGTGTGTCCCTGTCTCCTGCGCAAAGTGTGACAGAAATTCTTGACGAATTTGCTAAGTCACTTTAGAACGTTTCTAAACTTACAGACATATTGTCGGATGCGTTTCTAGCGGCTTAAGGGGTGACGCGCGTCCAGTCAATCAATTCGCTTTGGGAGGCTGCCATGAAACTATCCACGAAGGGACGTTACGCCGTCGTAGCATTGGCTGATATCGCCTTGAAAAAGGATGATGGCTTGGTGACTCTTGCCGAGATTTCAGAGCGTCAGGACATTTCATTGGCTTATCTTGAGCAGTTGTTTGTCAAACTGCGCCGCGCTGGTCTGGTCGAGAGTGTGCGCGGACCCGGCGGCGGATATCGGCTTGCAAAGACGCCGTCCGAAATTCGGGTCGTGGAAATTCTGTCGGCTGTAGATGAGACCGTATCAGCGTTGCACACGGGGGCAGGGGCTTCTGGTGGGGCGTCTGGCACACGTGCGCAGTCGTTGTCGAACCGTTTGTGGGAAGGGTTGTCTGCACAGGTTTATGTTTTTCTTCACCAGACACGCCTGTCGGATGTTGTTGGAAATGAACTGGCCCCGTGTCCTGCGCTGCCCAGCTTGTTTGCCGTGGTGGACGAGGCGTGATCTGTTTCAATTGCCATAAATCGGATGCTTTTCAGCAGGTTTGGTGTGACCAAGACCTACTGCTTTCTGGCCCATGCCAAAGGTGGCTAACATGAAGCCTCGTGTGTATCTGGACCATAATGCGACAACCCCGCTGCGCGCCGAGGCGCGGGCGGCGATGACTGACGCGATGGATGTCATTGGAAATCCATCAAGCGTGCACGCCGAAGGTCGCAAGGCCAAATCGGTTCTTGAACGGGCGCGCGCTGACGTGACGACGGCCTTTGGGGCGGATGGCGCGGATGTGATTTTTACCGCAACCGCGACCGAGGCGGCGGCCTTGGCCCTTCGGGATCGGGCATTTCATGCCGGTGATATCGAACATGATGCGGTGGCCGCTTGGGTTACTTCGGATCTGTCGGTGGGGCTGGACGGCGCGGTCACTGTAACGGAACCGGCGCAAACCGTTTTGCAGGCTGCGAATTCAGAAACGGGAATCGTGCAGAAACTGCCCGAAGGTCTGGCCGTAAGTGACATGACGCAAGCCTTTGGCAAACTGCCTGTGGCCTTTAACTGGTCTGGTTGCCAGATGGCGATGATCTCGGCGCACAAGCTGGGTGGTCCCAAGGGGATCGGTGCGTTGGTTGTCAAACGTGGCACAGACATCGAGGCCCAGATCCGGGGCGGCGGACAGGAAATGGGCCGCCGGTCGGGTACAGAAAACATCATTGGTGCGGCGGGCTTTGCGGCGGCGGCGAAAGCTGCGGCAGATGACCTCGCGAACGGGGTTTGGGATCGGGTTGCATCTCTTCGAGATTTACTGGAAGAGACCCTTGTCGCAGAAGCCGATGACACCATCTTTGTCGGAGCTGGCGTGGATCGATTGCCGAACACGCTCTGCCTCGCGACACCGGGCTGGAAAGGCGAAACGCAGGTCATGCAGATGGACCTTGCCGGATACGCCATTTCCGCCGGATCAGCCTGTTCATCGGGCAAGGTCCGCGCCAGTCGGGTGCTAAAGGCAATGGGATACGCGGAAGAGATCGCCGCAGGGGCGATCCGGGTCTCTTTGGGACCTGAATCAACAGAACAGGACGTACTGGGTTTTGCCGAAAGCTGGCTGGCCCATTACAGGAAACATCGCGCCCGCGCGGCGTAAGCGAACAGGAGAGACGATCATGGCCAGTCTGGACCAGACAGAAGTCAAAGAAGGTGTCGATCAGGAAACCGTGGATGCCGTGCGCGAAGTCGGCGGCAAATACAAATACGGTTGGGAAACCGAGATCGAAATGGAATATGCCCCCAAAGGGCTGACCGAGGACATTGTCCGCCTGATTTCCGACAAGAACGAAGAACCCGAATGGATGACCGAATGGCGTCTTGAGGCGTTCGCGCGTTGGAAAAAACTGGAAGAGCCCGACTGGGCGATGCTGGATTATCCTGAAGTCGATTTTCAGGATCAATATTACTATGCCCGTCCCAAAAGCATGGAAGAAAAGCCCAAATCGCTGGACGAGGTCGACCCAAAGCTGCTGGCGACCTATGAAAAGCTGGGTATCCCGCTGAAAGAACAGATGATTTTGGCAGGTGTCGAGGGCGCGGAAGATGCACCCGCAGAAGGCCGCAAGGTTGCTGTGGACGCTGTGTTTGACTCGGTTTCAGTCGGAACAACCTTCCAGAAAGAATTGCAGGACGCGGGCGTCATCTTCTGCTCGATCTCTGAAGCAATCCGCGAGCACCCCGAGTTGGTCAAGAAATATCTTGGCTCGGTTGTGCCTGTGTCGGACAACTTTTATGCGACGCTGAACAGTGCTGTGTTCTCGGACGGCTCGTTTGTTTACGTGCCACCAGGTGTACGCTGCCCGATGGAGCTGTCGACCTATTTCCGGATCAACGCCGAAAATACAGGTCAGTTCGAACGCACCCTGATCATTGCTGACAAAGGCTCTTACGTGTCTTACCTCGAAGGCTGTACTGCGCCTCAGCGTGACACCTCGCAACTGCACGCAGCGGTGGTCGAGATTGTCATCGAGGAAGACGCCGAAGTGAAATACTCGACCGTTCAGAACTGGTATCCCGGTGATGAAAACGGCAAAGGCGGCATCTATAACTTTGTGACCAAACGTGCCGATTGCCGTGGCGACCGTGCCAAGGTGATGTGGACACAGGTTGAAACCGGGTCTGCCGTGACATGGAAATATCCGTCGTGCATTCTGCGCGGGGACGACAGCCAGGGCGAGTTCTACTCGATCGCGATCACCAACCATTATCAACAGGCCGATACCGGCACCAAGATGATCCACCTTGGCAAAAACACCAAGTCTCGGATCGTGTCCAAAGGTATCTCGGCGGGTTTTGCCCAGAACACCTATCGCGGGCAGGTGTCGATGCACCCCAAAGCGAAAAACGGCCGGAACTACACCCAGTGTGACAGCCTGCTGATCGGTGACAAATGTGGCGCGCACACCGTGCCCTATATCGAAGTGCGCAACAACTCGGCCCGTGTCGAGCACGAAGCCACCACGTCGAAGGTGGATGATGAGCAGATGTTCTATTGCCGCCAGCGTGGCATGGACGAGGAAGAGGCCGTGGCGCTGATCGTGAATGGCTTTGCCAAGGAAGTGCTTCAGGCGCTGCCGATGGAATTTGCCATGGAAGCGCAACAGCTTGTGGCGATTTCGCTCGAAGGGTCTGTTGGCTGATGCAAAACAGGTTGGATAGGGAAGTCACAGGGGCCTTGGCTGGTTTGGGCGTGCAGATTTGCGCGTTCCAGATCACGCCGTCGGTGTCTGCTTCCCTGTTTGATCCCGTTTTTGGTGGCGACGAGGGCAAGGCCTTGTCGCGCCAGATTTCTGGTTTTGCGGACGCAAAAGGAAGATAGGCATGGAAACCATTCATCAACTTATGCAGCAGTCTGCCGGTATCGGTGCGGGCATCGCATTGGGAAGTGCCGTGGGTTTTGTTATTCGCAAAAAGCGGACCGGATCGGGCAAGGGCCTGATCGGGGGATCGGTTTTTGTGACCTCTGCCGTTTGCGGCATGGTCGCGATGGGCGCTTACATGCTGGTTCTGTATCTGGGGTTCGGATCGTGACAGTCTTTGGTGCGCAATCTTCCCCCTTTTGTTTATTAAATTTAAGCACTTGCGCCATGTACTTTGTGCGCGACGAGGACGATTGGAATGAACCAAAGCCAAGGCGGACCACAGAAGTCTTTTCAGGAACGAATTCAACGGATCAACGCGCAGCACGAAGAGGCGGCGCCACCACAAGGCGCGTCTGCGTCGCGGCGAAAACGCGCGGCCCCCGAGGACAAGCCAAAGCTGCCCGTGGTGCCCTTTCTGATTGCCGCCGTTCTGGCCGCAGCGTGCGTTCTGATTGGCAGCATTCTGGCGTTTCATATGAAAGCGATCACGCCGAATGCGCGCAACCTGTTCGAAAACTCGGCCGCCGTGCTGGGGCCGTTCGGGCTGGCGGGGCTGTTTCTGGGCGTTTTGATGATCGGGTTCGGAATGCGCGACAAGCCGCATGTTCTGGGCATCGTGGCCGGAGCGGGCGTGATGTATTTCGCCGAGCCCTACCTGGCTTATCTGCTGCCGGACCTCTGGTCGGGATTTTATACGCCACAGCATCTGGAAAACATGCTGATGCGCACCGGACTTGTTACCCCGTTGGGGCATTAAGCGGAGATTTCGCATGATTGTGACAACCACCCCCTCGGTCGAGGGCCGCAAGATTGTCAAATACAACGGCATCGTCGTCGGCGAGGCCATTATGGGCGCCAACGTGGTGCGCGATGTATTTGCGTCGATCACCGACATCGTTGGCGGTCGCTCGGGCGCATATGAAAGCAAACTGCAAGACGCGCGTGAAACCGCGTTGCGAGAACTTGAGGGCCGCGCGGTGGCCCTCGGAGCGAACGCCGTTGTCGGCGTCGATCTGGACTATGAAGTCGTGAATGGCTCAATGCTGATGGTCTCAGCAAGCGGCACGGCTGTGACATTGGGATAATAGAGCGGCTTTCGGGCCGTCTTTGGAAACGCGAAGGATGGAAAACATGCTGGAAATCAAAAACCTGCACGTCAAATTGGAAGAAGAGGACAAGCAAATCCTCAAAGGTGTCGACCTGACTGTCGAGGCAGGCAAGGTACACGCCATCATGGGGCCAAACGGGTCGGGTAAATCGACCTTGTCTTATGTTCTTTCGGGCCGCGACGGCTATGAGGTGACAGAGGGCGAAGCATCTCTGGAAGGGGAAGACCTGCTGGATCTGGACGCAGAAGAACGCGCCGCCGCTGGCCTGTTTCTGGCATTCCAGTACCCTGTGGAAATTCCCGGTGTCGGCAACATGACGTTCCTGCGCACAGCGGTAAATGCACAGCGCAAAGCGCGCGGCGAAGAAGAAATGAGCGCCACAGAGTTCCTCAAAGTGGTGCGTGCCAAGGCCAAAACTCTCAAGATCGACGCGGACATGCTGAAACGTCCTGTCAACGTGGGCTTCTCGGGTGGCGAGAAAAAGCGTAACGAAATCCTGCAGATGGCCATGCTTGAGCCAAAGATGTGCATCCTTGACGAAACAGACTCGGGTCTGGATGTTGATGCGATGAAACTGGTCTCCGAAGGCGTCAACGCGCTGCGTGACGCAGGCCGGAGCTTCCTTGTCATCACCCACTACCAGCGTCTGTTGGACCACATCAAACCTGATGTTGTGCACATCATGGCCAACGGTCGTATCGTCAAATCCGGCGGTCCCGAGCTGGCGCTTGAAGTTGAGCACAACGGATATGCCGACATTCTGGCGGAGATTGCATAATGGCCGTATCGCAACGCAAACTTGACGCCACCGAAGCGCGTTTGTCAGCGATGGCTCTGCCCGAGGGTGGTGCATGGCTGACAGAAGCCCGCGAGACCGCTTTGGCCCGCGTGCGTGACATGGGATTGCCGGCACGTCGGGACGAATACTGGAAATACACCCGTCCTGACACGTTGGTTGACGCGGCTGCCACGACAGCGGCTGTTTTCGATCATGGTGAGGCGCCGGTTTTCGGAGATATCGACCGTCTCAAGATCGTTTTTGTCGATGGTGTCTTCGATCCTGCGCAATCGGATGCGCTGGACGGGGAAAACCTGACCATTGAACGTCTGGCCGACATCGGTGCTGCGGACATTCATTGGGCCAAAGATCTTTATGGTGCCCTTGAAGCCAAGGGTCAGTCTCCGGTTGAGCGTCCTCTTGCTGCTTTGAACACCGCGTTTGCCACGGATGGCATCGTTATTCGTGCAACCGGTAAGGTGGCCCGCCCGGTGAGCCTGATTTACCAACATGTGTCGGAATCTTCTGATGTAGTGTTGCACCACATTATCAAGATGGAAGAAGGCGCAGACCTGACATTGCTTGAAAACGGTCCGGCAGCGGCACGGTTCAACAAAGTGATGGAAATCGACGTTGCAGACGGGGCAGGGTTCCACCATGTCCGCGCTCAAGGCCGAGATCACGAGCGTCGTGCCATCACCCACATGTTTGGTCGTCTGGGCAAGGAAAGCACGTTCAAATCCTTTACGCTGACGGTGAATGGCGTGATGACACGTAACGAATGCGTGCTTGAACTGACCGGTGATGACGCGATTGCACATGTGGCAGGCGCGGCGTTGGGCGATGGTGATTTCCATCACGACGACACCGTCTTTATCACGCATGACGCTGTGAACTGTGAAAGCCGTCAGGTTTACAAAAAGGTTCTGCGCAACGGCGCAACCGGTGTGTTCCAAGGGAAAATCCTTGTGCAGCCCGGCGCCCAGAAAACCGATGGCTACCAGATCAGCCAGGCGTTGTTGCTGGATGATGACAGCCAGTTTTATGCCAAGCCCGAACTGGAAATCTATGCCGATGACGTGGCCTGTTCGCATGGCTCGACCACTGGTGCGATTGACGAAGAAGGCCTGTTCTATCTGCGTGCGCGCGGGGTTCCCAAGGATATCGCAACCGATCTCATGACGCTGGCATTTCTTGCCGAAGCCGTTGCTGAAATCGAAAGCGATGAATTGTCCGAGGAAATCTCGAGCCGCCTTGAAGGTTGGCTGATCCGCCGGCGTCAGGCTTAAAAACCGGATGTCCGTAATCCGCGATATCGCTGCAACCTATGCCGGTCCACACAAGGTGGTGGACCGGCATCTGGCCATTGGAGAACGCGAAGACCGTGCTTTGGTCTTGGTGATGGCGGCCTGTCTGCTGTTTTTCGTATCCTCTTGGCCGATCAATGCCCGCATTGCCCATCTGGAAGGGCGTGAATTGAACCCGCTTCTGGGCGGTGCCTTGATGGGCTGGATCTTTATTGCGCCACTTGCCTTTTACACACTGTCTTTTGTGGTTGGCCTTGTGTTGTCCGCATTAGGTTGGAAAGGCGGCACCTATGGCAGCCGTATCGCGTTGTTCTGGGCCTTGCTGGCCTCATCGCCTCTGGTCTTGATCCACGGTCTTGTCCTTGGATTTGCCGGGCCGGGAATGGCGCAACAGGCCATCGGTTTGATATGGGTGCTGGTGTTCTTCTGGTTTTGGAGTTCCGGTCTCATGCAAGCAGGCAGGAGCGCCAAATGATTGATCTGATCAAGGTGCTGTTGGTTCAGACCCTGCGCAATCCCACGCAGGCGGGCGAACTGTTGTGCGCCATGAACCTCACACGCGAACAAGGCTGGGCGGCGCTGTTTCTGGCCTGTATTCTCAATACGCTGGCCTATTTCGCGTCGATCACCCTGTTTCCGGTTCCGCCGGAAGCCATGTTGCCGATGATGTCGACGCCGGTCATGGTGCTGGTCACCCTGTCTTCGGCAATGACGGTCAGCGTGTTCGCTCTTTTCTGGACGGGGCGGATGCTGGACGGCAAAGCCCGGTTCGGCGACATCCTCACCATGATCGCCTGGTTACAGTTCTTGCGTGTGCTGCTGCAGCTGGCCACGATTGTTCTCATGTTTATCGTTCCCGGGATCGCCTATATCCTTGTGATGGCGGCAAGCCTTTATGGTCTCTGGGTTCTGATCCACTTTCTCAAGGTGGCGCACCGGTTCAGCTCGACCGGTAAAGCCATTGTGACCCTTGTTTTAGCAACCCTTGGCATGACGATGGGCCTGTCCCTGTTCTTGTCCGTGATGGGTGTTGCAGCCATAGGAATTAGCTGATGTATGATGTCGCGAAAATTCGCCGGGACTTTCCAATTCTGTCGCGAGAAGTGAACGGTAAGCCATTGGTTTATCTTGATAACGGGGCGTCTGCACAAAAGCCGCAGGTTGTCATCGATGCCATCACGAACGCCTATTCAAATGAGTATGCCAACGTGCATCGCGGGCTGCATTTTCTGTCCAATTTGGCAACCGACAAATACGAAGCCGTGCGCGGCACAATTGCGCGGTTCCTGAACGCGAAAACCGAAGACGAGATCGTTCTGAATTCGGGCACCACCGAGGGCATCAACATGGTTGCCTATGGCTGGGCCATGCCGCGGATGCAGGCGGGCGATGAAATCATCCTGTCCGTGATGGAACACCACGCCAATATCGTGCCCTGGCACTTTTTGCGCGAACGTCAGGGCGTTGTTCTCAAATGGGTCGATGTGGACGCCACGGGTGCGCTTGATCCACAGGCCGTGATCGATGCAATTGGCCCCAAGACCAAGCTTGTCGCGGTGACACAGTGTTCCAATGTTCTGGGCACGATGGTCGACATCAAGGAAATCACCGCCGGGGCACACGCCAAGGGCGTGCCTGTTCTGGTGGATGGCTCTCAAGGCTCGGTTCATGCGCCTGTCGATGTGCAGGATCTTGATTGTGATTTCTACGCGATCACGGGGCACAAGCTCTATGGTCCGTCGGGATCCGGTGCAATCTTCTGCAAGTCCGAGCGGATGGCCGAAATGCGCCCCTTTATCGGCGGCGGAGATATGATCAAAGAGGTCTCGAAAGAGGCGGTGGTCTATAATGACCCACCCATGAAATTCGAAGCCGGCACGCCCGGAATTGTTCAGACCATCGGTCTGGGCGTCGCGCTTGAGTATATGATGGACCTTGGCATGGACAATATCGCGGCCCACGAAGCGGGCCTGCGGGACTACGCTGCGCAAAAACTGGGTGGTTTGAACTGGTTACAGGTTCAAGGCACAACCGCGGACAAGGCCGCCATCTTCTCTTTCACGCTGGACGGGGCCGCCCATGCGCATGATATTTCGACGATTCTGGACAAAAAAGGTGTCGCGGTTCGCGCTGGTCATCACTGTGCGGGTCCGTTGATGGATCATCTTGGCGTGACAGCCACCTGTCGGGCGTCTTTTGGTCTCTATAACACCACGGAAGAGGTCGACAAACTGGTCGATGCTCTCGAACTGGCTCACGAACTGTTTGCCTGAGTGCAAATAGCGATTGCGGGGCGCGCCGAGGCTGGCTATACCCCGCATAACGCACCTTTAGCTCAGCTGGATAGAGCGCTGCCCTCCGAAGGCAGAGGCCAGAGGTTCGAATCCTCTAAGGTGCGCCACTCTTTCTGTAAATTCGGTCTATGATGCTGGTTTTCCGCTCTGGAATTGGCACTTTGCATCGTTTCTGAAAGGTTCACTGCGCGATAGTGCAAAGATAGGGGCGCAGAATGCGATGCTGGATGATGGCCACCACCCAGACGCGCCGGTAGGCAAGTGCGATCTCAGCTGGGATCGTCGGCGCGTATGCCGGTGACTTAAAAACAGGTCGTCAACAGCAGGCTGAAACCCTTTATGCGCACGCAAACGAACCGGCCGGTGTCATTGTTTTGTTTACAGGCGGAATCGGGTGTTCGCGACGCTACTCTTAGTGGCGATTGAGCGGAACGGAGCAAAAATTCGCTGCAGTTGCGCCGATGTCGGCTTCAGGGTTTTCCGTCAAGATAAAGCTGGATGCCTTGTCCATCATCGACATACTCCGCTTTTATCACAGTAAGGTTGGTACTACCGCCGCCAATTCTTATACGCCCTGCCAAGTCAAAATGTCCTGCATACAGGCCCTCAAAGAATCCCTCGAAATCACCACTTCTCAGGATCAGGTGTTGATAAGGGTTTGAAAACTCTGCCAACGCAAAGAACCATTCACCTTCCAACGTTACATTTGTATCGTCGGCAAAGACAGTCTGTGCCTGACCCAAAACCCTTGAATTCTGATGTCGCCAACCTTCGGGAGCGTTTTGGCTTGCCGCAAGTGTCCTATCAGTTTCATTGCGCCTCCAGACAATCACTCTACGATTGTTCAGGGATATAATCTCCACATCTCCGGGATTGAAATCAGAGACTTTGATAATTGGTCGGCTTGCCTCTTGCCGTGCAATTACATCCGCTGACGGGAGACCCGTTCGAGCAATGAAAACAATTCCCAGAATGAGTGAGAACACCACCGCTGCCGTGGTCACGCGATATAGAGTGTTTGGACGTCGCATGCTGACAATATGTGTAGACCACATCTGCTCACCCGCAAAACCGAAATGGACCGCAAATCCGAACGGCAGCGCAAACCGATTTAGGCAACAAAGCCAAAGCGGTCATCCGAGCATCACGCAGAATCAAGCATATTGGGCTCATTCCTGCTGTTCGCGGCGCGTTTCGCCGGTGTCCGAATTAGGTCAGATGCATTGGGAAACTTGCCCGTTGGTGTTTTGATCTGGCAAGACTGCGCGTGCTGAGGTCGTGCAGTCTCTAACGAGAAACCGGTAGAGGCCTCTAGCCGCAAAGCAGGTCATCAGGCAAAGGCGTAATCGCCGCCTTTTTCGATGGCGCGTTGATATGCCGGACGCGATTGAATATGGGCCACGAAGGCGGCCAGCTTAGGCAGTTTGTCGCCAAATCCCTGTCGTATGGCGATTTCTGCGGGAAAGCTCAGCATGATGTCTGCAGCGGACAGTTCATCTTGGACGAAATGTCCGGACGGGCGCAGGATGTTTTCCATATATTCAAAGTGGCTTTTTAGCTGATGGGTGATCCGCGGGGTCAGTGGCGCGGCGGCCTCGCCAAGTTTGCTGACATAGAGGTTCAGGAGGATTGGCGTCATGGCCGAACCTTCGGCAAAGTGCATCAGTTCCAGATGGCTGATATAGGCATCCGTGTCTTTTGCGGGCACCAGTTGAGGCCCGTAGTTAGCGCAAAGATATTCTACAATCGCACCGCTTTCCGTGATGATACGGCCATCCACATCGATCATGGGCGATTTGCCCAATGGGTGTTTGGCGATCAGAGACGGGGGCGCGAGGTTTGTCACTGCATCGCGCTGGTGGATTTCGAGGTCATAGGGAACACTGAGTTCTTCCAGCAGCCATAAAACGCGCTGGGACCGAGAGTTGTTCAAGTGGTGGACCGTGATCATGACAATCTCCTGATGTTGACTGTCTGATGCTGACCTGCGTGCGATCATCATGCCAGAACAACGTTGGGTCACTTCGAAAGGTGATGGCCAATCCGCAGAAACGTTATCGGGGCTTTAGTGCGTTGGGCACAGTGTCATTGGCTTTTCACAATGGGCTGTGACAAGCTGCGGGTCTGCGTCCTGCCAGAAGCACTGGATGCCCTAATCTGATTGCAAAGGCGACACGTGATGACAAATACGAAACTGAGTGAGCCGCTGGTTCTGCGCTGTGGGGCGCGGCTGAAAAACCGGTTTTCCAAAAGTGCGATGACAGAAGCCTTTGCCGACGCAAGCGACAACCCGATCAGGGGGCATGAGGTACTTTACAAGCGGTGGGCCGAAGGGGGCATGGGCGTTCAGGTCACGGGCAACGTGATGATTGACCGGCGTTACCTCGAGCGCCCCGGCAATGTGGTTGTCGAGGACGAAAGCAACCTTGACGCGCTGCGGCGTTGGGCCGAGGCCTCCAAGGTCGACGGGTGCCAGGTCTGGATGCAAATCAGCCATCCCGGCCGGCAATGCCCGATCGTTGTGAACATGCATCCTTTGTCGCCGTCTGCCGAGAAGCTTCAGATGCTGGGGCTGTTCGGGAAACCTCGGGCGATGACACCGGAAGATATCGAAGACGCCATTGGACGGTACGCCGAAACTGCGAGAATTGCGCAAAAAGCAGGGTTTGAGGGCGTTCAGATCCACGCCGCGCACGGGTATCTGATCAGCCAGTTCTTGTCCCCGATCACCAATCGGCGGACGGACGAATGGGGCGGGCCTCTGGAAAATCGCGCACGATTTTTACGACGTGTTTACAGCGCGATACGAGACGTTGTTGGTCCGAAATTTGCCGTCGCGGTCAAACTCAATTCTGCCGACTTTCAAAAGGGTGGATTTACCCTTGAGGACAGCTGTCAGGTTGCAAGATGGCTGGAACAGGACGGCATTGATCTGATCGAACTGTCTGGTGGCACATACGAGCAAATGAGTTTTGTGAACGACGCCCCCGAAGAGCAACGCGATAGCACGAAACGGCGCGAGGCCTATTTTCTGGAGTATGCCAGAGAGGTGCGAAAGGCCGTCGATGTGCCTTTGATGGTGACGGGCGGATTTCGCAGCCTGTCAGCAATGGAAGAGGCGATTTCCGAGGACGGCATTGATGTGATTGGTCTTGCGCGGCCCTTGTGCATTCAACCGGACGCCGTTGCGTCGCTTCTCGACGGGTCGGTGGACACGATTGCAGTCAACGAAGAGGGGCTCATGATGGGGCGCGGCCGTTTTGGTGCAAATACCAAAAGCTGGCTGATCAATCTGATCAATACGGTGTCGCAGGTGGAATTTTATGCATGGCAAATGACCCGCATGTCACGCGGTCAGGCACCACAGGACAAGATACGCAACAATGCGATCGGGTATTTCTTCTGGTATCTCAACCGGACCACAATGAAGGGGCTGCGTCGCAAGTTTGTGCGCCGTGGCTAGGTGGCTGGTGCCCTAGGGCTGTTGTTGGATAGCGCGCGAGTTTCGCACGCGGCGCAAAACCAGATGGGCGATCCCACCGGCGCAATAAAGACCGAGAACCGTCATCAGCATGGCCGGTGGTCCGCCGTTCGCCAGAACCACAAGCAAGATCGGAGTGCCGATCAGGTTGCCAAGGTTGCCCATCTGGGCAACGGCCCCGTTTGCCGTGGCGCGGGCTTCGTTTGTGAGGTTGAGTTCTGGCACAGAGGCGAAACTCGCGCCCTGAATCAGACCCAGCGCCGAAAACAGGCCGATGCAAACAAACGGCAGTGAAAACCCTGCAAAAAAGAGCGCAATGGCCACCGCTGACAAGGCAAAACCCAGAACCGTGACGGCAACCGCCGAAAACCGTGAAAGCAGTGCGGACACAAAAAAACAATGAGACAGCGATGCTCACCAAGGGCAACAGGCCCGCAATTGTTGCGCGGCTTTCGGGCGGCAACAGTTCGGGCAGAAGCGTCAGCAGCGACACGAAGGTCAACGTGTAGAAAAACCACCCGACCGCAGGCGCGGCCACATTTGGCGAGCGATAGGCGTCGAGATGTTTCTTGAGGACAATAGCAAGGCTTATGCCTTCGGCAGGCAGGGAAAGGGTTGGGCCAAACCGGTTCAGGCAAACCCAGATCACCAGCCCGGTGATGACCATGTAGACCCCGTGCCCCGTCAAAAGCGCGCCAAGGCCCTGATCCTCGACAAAGGACAGACCGAACCACGCCATCAACGCAAACGAGACGCCAAAGAACGTGCTCCACAACGTCATGCACAGGCCGCGATACCGGTCCGACGCAAGCTGTGCCATCAGGGTCGGGGCCGCGACCACGATCATCAGGTGGGAGATGCCCTCAAAGACGCGGCTGAACAGCATGACAGGCAGAGCGGGCAGGGTGGACTGCCACAAAGAGATAGCCCCACCAAGAAAAAGCGCGGTGACAACCGTGCGCCCCAGACCCGCTCTTGCAACAAGAACTCCTGCCGTCATGCCCAGCACCGCCCCTACGGAGCTGATTAGGGTCAACAACCAGCCGAGTTCTGTTCCCGTGTCGGGGTATTGCAGGTGAACATAGGAAAAAGGGACCGCAAATTTTGCAAATTGCGCAGAGGCCCCAAGGCCCGCCAGCCATAAAGCAAGAACAAGAGTAACGGTGCCAAAGGAAGTGCGCGACATGGGTACGGGATAGAGGATTTGAAAGGCACCTGCCAGAGGTCGCAGCGTAATGTCAGACAGATTTCACATCATCGATACATGGTTTGGCAAGTGGGAGTCTTTACGGCTAAGCCTCTAAATATATTGTATAAATTGAATTTGTATCCGGTTTTCTCAAGGTTTTAGGGTGTCAATGCAAAAGGGTTTTCAAAAACGCCATTTTTTTGAAATTTGCCCTCTCGTCGAATGCGGGAAACTTGTTTAATCGATTGCCATGTCCATGCTTTCGACATCATTTCTGAGGATTCTAACCTCGGTCGCAGTGATCTTTGCGATGGCGGCTTCCGGATTTGCGCATTCCGGCGCACGTCCGGCTTTGAGCGCAGAGCTTGAGGCCTATGTTGCCGCGGGCGGGTCTCTTTCTGATATTTGTGGCCTTGGCGGAGAACAGGGCGGCGGGCTTGGGCAGGAGTGTTATGCCTGTCAGCTGATCGGGGCCGCGCTTGTGCCACGCGTCTGCCATGGCGTTCCCTTGGTTCTGACAGATCAAACACGTGTTCTGTCCTTTGTCGCAAAGCGCCTTCATCAACGTCATCCGCTTGATCCTGCACGTCTGACACGCGCGCCTCCAAAAGCCTGATCTCACCCATTTGAGTTCAATTTCCACCCGCAGTGTGCGGGCCAAAAGGCTTGGAGCCAACATATGACACAGACTGACACTCACGCGCAGCCGGAAGGCGGCGCCAACAAACTCTATTTCGCTGCGTGGCGCTGGCATTTTTATGCCGGGCTTTGCGTAATCCCATTTCTGACAATCCTTGCCATCACCGGCATGGCGATGTTGTGGATCGCATGGATTGACGGGCGTGACGGCGAACGCACCGCGGTCATTCCGCAAGAGATCGCCTTGCCCGTATCCGCGCAGTCCCAAGCGGCGGTGGCCGCAATTCCCGACGGTACCCTAAAGCAGTATATCGCCCCGCGCACCGATGACGTGGCCGCGTTGTTCCGCGTCGACGCAGAAGGCGACGCCATCATGGTCGCCGTTGATCCCTACACGGCCAAGGTCATCGAAACCTTTCCGCGTCGAAGCGGGTGGTATGATTTTGTCCACGGTATCCACAGTGATCTGATGCTCGGGGTGACAGGGGACAGGATGCTGGAAACCGCAGCGTCGCTGACGCTGGTGCTGATTGCGACCGGCCTTTACATGTGGTGGCCGAGACAGGCGGGCTGGCGCAAGGCGCTTGTGCCCGGCTTTGCCAAAGGGCGGGCCTTGTGGAAGTCGCTGCACGGGGTCGTCGGTATCTGGGTCTCTTTTTTTCTGGTGTTTTTCCTGATTTCGGGCCTTGCATGGGCCGGAATCTGGGGCGGCAAACTGGTGCAAGCCTGAAGCCAGTTTCCGGCCGAAAAATGGGACAATGTCCCGTTGTCGGATGAAACCCATGCCAGCATGAACCACAAACGCCGCGAGGTGCCTTGGGCGCTTGAACAAACCCCGCTGCCTGCCTCGGGAGGTGAGGCTGGTGCCGTTGGCGTGATCGGGGACATGGTCTCGATTGATGCGATTGATGCCCTTGCCCGCGAGATCGGGTTTGAGGCCCGTTACCAGTTGAACGTGCCCCAGTCCGAAACCGGTGTCTGGACCCTGAGCCGCGATTCCATGAGCACAGACAGCACCGATCCCCTGTCGGACCGCACCGTGCATGTGGATCAATTCTCGGGCAAGATCCTCGCGGATGTGCGCTATGAAGACTATTCGCTCGCGGGCAAGGCGATGGCCGTGGGCATCGCGCTTCATATGGGCACGCTCGGGTTCTGGAGCGTCGTCGCGAATACGCTGGTGTGTCTCTCGGTGATTTTCCTGAGCGTCAGCGCGATTGTGTTGTGGTGGAAGCGGCGTCCTGCCAAGGCGGGGCGTTTGTCCGCACCTCCGATGCCCAAGGAAATGCCCCTTTGGCAAGGGGCTGCTCTTGTGGGGCTTGGTGTCTCGATGGCCTTTCCAATGGCGGGGGTGGCCTTGCTCTGCGTTTTGGCGCTGGATGTTGTGATCCTGTCGAAACTGCCAAAGCTGCGTCATAGTCTGACGTGACCTCGCGTTCTGCGTCGCTTGGCAAAGGCGGCGCAGAACCTTTTCCAAAATAGCCAATCTGGCTCCATTCGGCGTACAGGCGTGGCGCTAGATTTGGGTGAGAAAACGCCGTACCCCTTACTTATTGGCAAGGTCACGAGGCAAAACATGTGCAGCGCAACAGGCACCGCAATTCCCACTGTCATGATCCAGAACGAGCGTGTTCTCGTGACCGAGTGGCGCTTTAAGAAACGGGGCGACAATACCGGCTGGCATCGCCATGCCTATGACTATGTTGTTATTCCGCAATTTGACGGGGTTCTGGAAATCGATTTGGGCAATGGCGAGCGTATCACCGCACAAATGCAAAGCGGCGTGCCCTATTTTCGCGAAATCGGTGTTGAGCACGACGTCATCAACGCAAATGACTTTGAATGTGCCTTTGTCGAAGTCGAACTTCTCGAACCTCGTAAATAATACGCTCTCATTTAAATACATGCGGGCAGACAGGCGCTCCATTGGGCAATGGATCTGATGCCGGTATTGGTGCACCCGCAGCTTGACCCAGAGGTTTTGGCCTGTGATCCTGTTATTGGCAATTTGGGCCGAAACGGAACATCGGTAAAAGGCAAGCAGGGTAAATGGGCTGGACTGGGATCATACGGTTTGGATGTGCGGGGCTGATCGCGGCGTCGGCCGTATGTGCAGAACCGGACACGCCCGAACATGATCCTTTGCCGCAAAACGTCCGGTTTTATGGACACTTTACCCCATCGGTCTTGTCTGTTGATGATGGAGTGTCACACGAGCACGATCTGGTGGACAATTCGCATTCCGGTGGGCGCATCGGGGTCTGGTGGGACGATTTTCTGGGCTACAACAACCTGCGCTTCAACGGAGAGCTCTCTCTCGGGCTGCGGTCTTCATCGGGGATCAGCCAGGGATATCAGCCAGACATCATTGATTTTGGCACACATAGTATTCGCAAACTGGAAGTGACCCTTCAAACCGACAGGTGGGGGTCCGTGTCCATCGGGCAGGGTGCGATGGGATCAGATGGTGTGACGGAATCCGATCTGTCGGGCACCTCTCTGGCGTCCCATGTCGGGATCGCGGATACGGCGGGCGGTTTTCTGTTTCGCACCGGATCAGGCACCATTTCGACCGTGCGCGTCAAGGATGCCTTTCCCACATTTGATGGCGGCCGAACACGGCGTATCCGCTATGACACGCCCGACCTGAACCTGTCGTATTTTGGAAAACTCAGGTTTGCGGCATCAATCGGGGTTGAAGACATAAACCGCATTGAAACCCTGAACGAGTCCCTGACCGACGCCGGCGTTTTCTATCACAACATGCTTGGCAATTTCAGCATTGCCGGAAGCGCCGGCCTGTCTTTGGCCGAAACCAGCACCGGACGCGAGCCACAGGTCGCCGGATCGTTCAGCATTCTGCATATTCCAACGGGGCTGAACCTGACCTCAGTAACGGGCAGCCGCAACAACGGTGGGGCCTATGGGTACACCAAGGTGGGCATCCGGCGCGACTGGTTCGGAATTGGCGAGACCCGCTTTTCGGTCGACCTCTATGAAGGATATGACACGTTTGGCAAGGGAACGCGGGCCCGTTCCGTGGGGGTCGGGATCGTGCAGGATCTGGAACGTCAGAACATCGAGGTGTTTCTGGGCTACCGCGAATACTCGGCCGACGGTGGTTCGGTTGTGAATTATCGCGACATGCAATCCGTCATGTTTGGAATGCGTTGGAAGTTTCGCAGATTGGAAAATCGCAGAAGCGTTTTCGAAGGTTTGTGGCAAGGCTAACGGAAACAATCCGCCAGTTGCCGAAAACTCGTGCAATGCCTCTTGCGCAGGCCGCTTGGGACCAATAGAAGGGCAAAAATTTTCGCCCGCGCGCGACCATGCGCGCCCTTAACCTATGGGGAACCGACATGCAGGTCACCGAGACTCTGAACGAAGGTCTGAAGCGCGCTTACGCGATCACCGTAACCGCAGACGAGCTTGACGCTAAAGTCAACGATAAGCTGGTTGAAGCTCAGCCCGAAATCGAAATGAAGGGCTTTCGCAAGGGCAAAGTCCCTATGGCGCTTCTGAAGAAGCAATTCGGCGAGCAGCTGCTGGGTGAATCGATGCAGGAAGTCATCGACGGTGCCATGAACAAGCACTTCGAAGACTCGGGCGATCGTCCTGCGATGCAGCCAAAAGTCGAAATGAAAAACGGCGAAGAGTGGAAGCCAGGCAGCGACGTAGAAGTCGAAATGGCCTACGAAGCTCTGCCCGTCATTCCAGAAGTTGACATGTCGGGTATCTCTTTGGAGAAACTGGTTGTCAAAGCTGACGACGCAGCCGTTGAAGACGCGCTGAACAATCTGGCCGAAACTGCACAAGATTTCAAATCGCGCAAAGCTGGCGTAAAAGCCAAAGACGGCGATCAGGTTGTCATGGACTTCGTGGGCAAAATCGACGGCGAAGCCTTTGAAGGCGGTTCCGGCGAAGATTTCCCACTGGTTCTGGGTTCTAACCAGTTCATCCCCGGTTTCGAAGAGCAGCTGGTTGGCGTAAAAGCCGAAGAGGAAAAAGACGTAACTGTTTCTTTCCCTGAAGATTACCAAGCGGATCACCTTGCCGGTAAAGAAGCTGTTTTCTCTTGCACCATCAAAGACGTGAAAAAGCCCGTTGCCGCGAAAATCGACGACGAGCTGGCCCAGAAATTTGGCGCAGAAGACCTCGAAGGTCTGAAAGGTCAGATCTCCGAGCGTCTCGAAGCAGAATACGCTGGTGCGGCCCGTGCCGTCATGAAGCGCGCTTTGCTTGACCAACTGGACGAGCTGGTCTCCTTCGATCTGCCACCTTCGCTGGTAGAAGCAGAAGCCGGTCAAATCGCTCACCAGCTGTGGCACGAAGAGAACCCAGAGGTTCAGGATCACAACCACCCGGAAATCGAAGCGACCGACGAGCACAACGCTCTGGCCGAGCGCCGCGTACGTCTGGGCCTGTTGTTGGCCGAGCTGGGTCAAAAAGCAGAAGTCGAAGTGACCGACGCTGAAATGACACAAGCGATCATGAACCAGGCACGTCAGTACCCTGGTCAAGAGCGTCAGTTCTTTGAATTCATCCAGCAGAACCAGCAAATGCAACAACAGCTGCGTGCGCCTTTGTTCGAAGACAAGGTTGTAGACCACGTGTTCGATCAGGCCACGATTTCTGAAAAAGAAGTCAGCAAAGACGATCTGGAAAAAGCTGTTGAGGCGCTTGAGGACGAATAAGTCCACACCGCTTTATGCTTGAAAAATCGGGACCCGGTGCAGATTTTGCACCGGGTCTTTTTTATTGCACGTGATTTATTGGCGACAGGTGTGATGTGCATTGGGACAGTGAAATTTCCTCCATCCATATGAAAAGTAACATTTATATTGGAATTGGGTTCGGGTTTGCATTTCGAAAAAACAGGAAAGCTGATCGTCGGCCTGCGACATTCACGCGCAGCGTGTGAGATGTCTGTTATCGTCCCGGCACTTTGTAATGGGTAATGCAACGGGGAAGACAAAATGAAAAACAAACTTATGGCCGAATTTTTCGGCACATTCTGGCTGGTGTTTGGCGGCTGCGGAAGTGCCGTTCTGGCCGCGGGTGTCGCGGATGTGGGTATTGGCTGGCTGGGTGTCAGTCTGGCTTTTGGTTTGACGGTTTTGACCATGGCATTTGCCGTGGGTCACATTTCCGGAGGCCACTTTAATCCGGCGGTTTCTCTGGGCCTGATGGTCGCGGGCAAATTCGACAGCAAAGAGTTGTTGCCCTATTGGGTGGCTCAGGTCATCGGCGCCATTGCCGCGGCGGTGGTGTTGTACACTATCGTGTCCGGTGCGCCGGGTTTTGAAGGGGTAGGCGGCTTTGCCTCGAACGGATATGGCGAGGCGTCACCGCAAGGGTATTCCATGATGTCCGCGCTGATCATCGAAGTAGTCCTGACGGCCTTTTTCCTGATCATCATTCTGGGGGCCACTTCTGCGGGCGCACCAGCGGGTTTTGGACCCATCGCGATTGGTCTGGGTTTGACGCTGATCCATTTGATTTCGATCCCCGTCACCAACACGTCGGTTAACCCTGCGCGCTCAACCGGCGTTGCACTGTTCGCGGATGGTCCGGCGTTGTCACAGCTTTGGCTGTTCTGGGTTGCTCCATTGGTGGGGGCTGCTCTGGGTGGATTGATCTGGAAAGCGATGAGCACAGACGACTAAACCAGTCATGTTTTTTGGAATGGGCCGCTGCGGCGTTCAGCGGCCCATTTTCTTTGGGACGCTACGAAACAATTCGCGAAGCGGAAACGCGATGCTAGGCTTTGCTGACACATACGAGCGAAGGAAACGCACCATGCCGCATCTGTCATTTGGGAAAGAAGATTTCGAGGCCTTCAAAGCGAATGACCGCGAGGGGCCCATCCATATGCTCAATCTTGTCAACCTTTTGCCAAAGGCGAAATATGAAGATGGCACCGAGGTGGACGGCGCCGAGGCCTATGCCACATACGGGCGTGAAACAGCGCCTATTTTTCAACGTGTTGGCGGCAAAATCGTTTGGCGTGGAAAGGTCGAGCAGATGTTGATCGGCCCATCCGATGACGAACAATGGGATGTGTGTTTTATTGCCGAATACCCGTCGCCTGCAGCCTTTATCGCGATGATAAGCGATCCCGAATATCGCAGGGCAATGGTTCACCGACAGGTGTCTGTCGCGGATTCCCGGTTGATCAGAATGGCCCCGACCGAGACACGCGAGACCTTTGCCGACTGATCAGGATTTCAGACCGGTCTCTTCCAGCAATCCCAGTCTTTTGGCTTCGTAATAGTAGCCTTTGGCGTACCACCCGATGGCTTCGTCGATATCACCACCTGACACCAGCCACGCGCCGCGCAGGTATTTTCCGGCATAGATCAGGTTGGTTTCCGCATCGAGAAGCCCGTCGGGCGAGCCTTTGTAGCCCATTGAGCGCGCAGTGGCCGGCAGGATTTGTAGCATCCCATAGTAGGGGCGGTTCACGGCCCACGGGCGGTGCGTGCTCTCGCGGATCGCCAGCTTGTGAAGCAATTCTGTCGGCAGCTCGTAATGGGCGGCGTATTTGTTAATCAACGCCCGTAATTCAGGTGTTTCATTGGGGTATAGCGGTGGGTTGAATTCGGACCGCTCAAGCTTTTCCGGACGGCTGGAACGACGCCCGCCACCGCACGCAGACACAAACGCAACCGCGCCGAATACCAAAAAATTGCGTCTCGAAAACACAGACATTCCAAACCTCACTAAGCGGATGTTCCGGGCTGCGACAGGCGCGAGCCGGAACCGAAAGACCGGCGCAATCAGTAGGACTGCGCCAGCTGTATTTATGAAAACAGGGTCAGTGCCCGCCCGAGAAGACCAGCATTTTGAACGGGAGCAGAACCGAACGGAACCGCAGGATCAGCGCATGGGCATATCCAACGGTATCAATGACATGCAGGCCGACATAGGCCGCTGTGCCAAGGTCCGGATCCTGCAGGCGTTCATGATTGCTTGTGTACGCGTTGACGGCGCAGCGGCTGCCGGGTGGGATGCCGTCTGCCTGACCCTCATAGAGCGGCTCGAGATAGGCGATGAGCGTTCCGGGGCGCGGATTGTCCTGCGGATCGCGAAGCGTGTCTGAGGGGCGGATTTGCCCTGCTGGGATGACATCCTGCACATTGGTGATCACCATCGGAATGATCTTGAACGGTGCTGTGATACAGGACATTTCAGCAACCATACCGGGTTTGATCACCTGTGCGGACAGCTGGCCAAATCCGGCCTGAAACCGCGTGCGTCCGCTGTCGCTTGGGACAAGGATACCGGCGGGGCGCAAGATCGGATTGATATAGTCGCCAACCCGCAGATCAAACTGTTCTATGCGCCCGTCAACGCCCGCATAGACCGTCATCTTGGACAGTTCGATTTCGGCCTGATGCAGAGCGGCTTCGGCGCTCTGGCGTTGGGCCGGAATTTGGGCTTCCAGCCGGTGCGTCGCGGATGTGACCGCTGATTTCGCCGCATCGATGCCCGCCTGTCTTTCGTTCAACAGGTTTTCCAGACGCTCGACCTCGCGCGCAGAGACCGCGGCAGAGTTTTCAAGGAACAGGGTGTTCTTGCGGTAGTATTCGTCGCTTGTCTGTTCATAGGCCGCTTCTGCGGCGTCGAGATTGGCCTTGGCAGAGCGAAGATCATCCCGCGCCAAAAGCTCGGCTGATTCAAGCTCGATCAGGTTTGCACTTGCCGTGGCTTCGGCGGCTCTTTGACGGCTGTCATTCAGCCGGAAAATGGGTTCGCCCTTTTTGATGCTTTGATTGTTGACGATCATCACTTCTTCTACGCGTCCGCTCAGCTCTGGCAGAATGGTCACGGTGCGGAAATAGGACGACACGTTTTGCGTGGACGGGTGGAAATACAAAATTGTTGTGATGAGGCTGACAGTCAGCACAAAACACGCGCTCAACCCGTAACGAAGTTCGTACCACATTGAAAACAATGTGATTTCCTGCCCGATACGTTTGCCTTGTTTGAACCGGCGAAACAGATAATCGGGAAAGATTGTCAGAAGGGAGCAGCAAATAAACTCAAGCATGGATCAGGCCTCCTCTTCTTTAGGTTCGCTCTGAGGCTGCGGTTGCGGCGCGGGCTCAGGCGATTTTTGGCGGTCCAGTGCATCCGCAATCCGTAAAAGCGGGGTCTCGTAATCGGGGATTTGGACGACGGCCAGCAGCAGCGCGGCGACCCAGTAGAGGTTATTGTGGGTGAACAGGGCAATCAGACCCAGAATGCCGACGATCTGTAATTGGGTGGCCCCAACTTTATGCGCAAGTTTTTCCGGCAATGAGTGCAGGTGAAGAAAGGCCGTCACCAACAGAAAGATCATCACAGCGACAAAAAGGATCATGTGAACCATAATTGGATCATGACCGGCCGCGTCGGGCAGGAACCCGGGAAGGTGTTCCGGAGCAAGGGGATGCAAGTTGGGGGCAGGGGTGTCTGACATACTAAGCCTGTAAAATCTTCAATAAACCTGTGAAGCCCGTTCTTTCGCGGTGCAGGTCACACGTTGATCATACCGGCCTTGATCTGGTGTTAAAAGAAAACCGGCGCGTTTGCACGCGCCGGTTCAGAATTTCAAAAAGAAATGCGGGCCGATTAGGCTTTTGTTTCTTCTTCTTCAGCTGGGGCGTCGCCCATGTCGTCGTCAGACGCAGCAGCACCGATATCGTCGAACAGTTCGGCGATTTCGAATTCTGCTTCAGCTTCTGCCTCAGCGGCCAGCTCTTGAATCGATTTGCCCGACGCTTGAAGCTCAGCTTCTTCTTGCGAACGTGCAACGTTCAATTCGATGGTGATGTCGACTTCGGGGTGCAGCAGAACGTGAACGTCGTGCAGACCCAGGTCTTTGATTGGCTTGGCCAATACAACCTGTTTCTTGTCAACAGAGAACCCACCTTCGGTTGCAGCGTCTGCGGCGTCACGAGGTGTGACCGAACCGTAGAGGGCGCCAGCATCCGATGCCGAGCGAATCACGATGAACTGTTGGCCATCGAGTTTTTCGCCAAGAGCTTCGGCTTCTTTTTTGGTTTCGAGGTTGCGTGCTTCCAGCTGTGCTTTCTGCTCTTCGAAGCTCGCAATGTTTGCGGACGAAGCAGTCAGGGCTTTGCCTTGTGGCAGCAGGAAGTTACGAGCGTAGCCGGATTTAACGTCAACGACGTCACCCATTTGGCCAAGCTTGGCAACACGTTCAAGCAGGATAACTTGCATATCAGGGTCTCCTTACTTCACTGCGTAGGGCAGAAGGGCGAGGAAACGAGCGCGTTTGATAGCACGGGCCAGTTCACGCTGCTTCTTGGCCGAAACGGCGGTGATGCGCGAAGGAACGATTTTGCCGCGCTCAGAAACGTAGCGTTGCAGAAGACGTGTGTCTTTGTAATCGATCTTCGGTGCGTTGTCGCCCGAGAAGGGGCAAACTTTACGACGGCGGAAAAACGGTTTTGCAGCCATGATTTAGTGTCCTTTCTTCAAGCGTTGATCAGCGGCGCTCGCGACGGTTGTCGCGTTCGTCACGTTTTTGCATTTGGACCGAAGGGCCCTCGGCATGTTCGTCGACCTTGATGGTCAGAACGCGCATAACGTCGTCATGCAGGCGCATCAGGCGTTCCATTTCCTGAACCGCACCGGAAGGCGCATTGGTTCTCAGGAAGGCATAGTGGCCCTTACGGTTCTTGTTGATCTTGTAGGCCATCGTTTTGACACCCCAGTATTCGCTGTCAACGACGGTGCCGCCATTGTCTGCAAGTACGGTGCTAAAGTGTTCAACGAGGCTTTCAGCTTGCGCGTTGGACAGGTCCTGGCGCGAGATGAAGACATGCTCATACAAAGGCATGTGAACTCCAGTCATTTTAAGGCGCATTTCAACGAGCGGGACTATGTTCCTTCCGCTCCCACCCACGAGAGACTGCGCGGTTCAAAAACTTTGCGAAAGGAAGGCGCTGTATAGCCGAATTCGAGAGGGTTGCAAGCCTTGTTTCCAAGGCGGGGTCTGGCGTTCGAATTTGTATCTTTGCGGCACGCTGGCAGGGTAATTCCCTTTTGCTGCCTCATTCTCGCCCGATTTCACCGCCAATCTGATCTTAGTTAATTCTTAACCCGTAATCCAAGGAGTTTCAGGGGATGGCTGCTGCATCGGAATACCTGACACAATTGAACTTGAAAACCGCCAAGCAAACGCGGTCCGGACACACGTTTCTGGTACGTGTTGCCTCGGTCGTTTTTGGCTTTGGGTTTATTTGGGCCGGGGCGGGACTTTGGTTCGTGCCGGGTTTGGAAATGGAACCTTCGATCCTTGCGTCGAAGATGGTTTTGTCTGTTTTGATGGTGACGGCCGGTGTCGGTATGACCCATATCGCAACCGAACGCGCACAGCAGGACCTGCATTTTGATCCGCGTCACCGTCAGATTCACCTCGTCGAAACACTGGCACGTGGCCGGACCAATGTTGTGCAATCGATCAATTACGAAGAGATCGGCCGTGCGGATGTAACGGATTCAAGTCTGAAATTCCTTGATCACAAAGGCCAATGCCTCCTGGAACTGCCGCTGGACGGACCACATGCCCGTCTGGACGCCATCGCACGTCTGCGCAGCCAGGCCCTTATCCAGACCTGATGTTCATTCCTCAACACGTGATGTTGAGTTCTGTTGAATTGAGGGAAGAACCGTAAGAGCGCACATTGAGGATATCTAAAACGTCTTCAATGGAGCTCCAATGAAACTTCCCCTTTTTGCAGCCGGTCTGATTGCCGCTGCCGGACTTGCCTACGCCGAACCCGAGAAATACGTGCTGGACGCCAGCCACAGCCAAATTCTGTTCAATTACAACCACCTCGGCTATTCCACCACATACGGCATGTTTTCTGGCTTTGAAGGCGAAATCATGTTCGATCAGGAAAACCCTGCTGGTTCTTCGGTAAAAGTATCCATGCCGCTCAGCTCGATGTTCACCGGTTGGGAACAACGCGATGCGCACTTTATGTCAGCAGACTTTTTCGGTGCCACCGACGGTGAGCTGGTCTCGTTCACGTCGACATCAATCGAAGTTACTGGCGACATGACCGCAAAAATCACAGGCGACCTGACCCTGAATGGCCAGACCAAATCTGTGGTTCTGGATGCCAAGCTGAACCAATCCGGCAAACACCCGATGGCCGGCAAGGAATGGGCAGGCTTTGACGCGACCACTACTTTGCTGCGCAGCGACTATGGCGTTGAAAAGTTCGCACCGTTCGTCAGCGACGAAGTTCAGGTGATGATTTCAATCGAGGCAATGAAAGCCGACTAAGGGCGCTTCATTAACCAAAAGAAAGGCCGCCGATTACCTTCGGCGGCCTTTTTCGTGTTTGGGTCGGCACTCAGAAACACGAAGATTGGCTTCGTTGTCGAGGAAGTCACCTCAGCCCTTGTCGCGCTCGGCGACAAGAGAGATATCGACGTTGACCGCAAACCCGAGAGAACTTTCGTCCGGCATATTTGCGCCGATCCCAAAGTCCAGACGGTTCAGGGTGGTTTGGCCCTGCATGGTCGCGGTGTCCCCGTTGATGGTGAGATCGAACGGTAAGGTTACCGGCTGGGACGCTCCTTTGAGCGTCAAAACACCTTCGGCCACAAAGGCGCCCGTGACGGATTTCAGAATATCCGCTTTGAAGGTCGCAACCGGATGCACCGTGACATCAAAGAAGTCTGGCCCAAGCGCCTGGTCCGTTACGGACCCCAAAGTCAGGGAATCGATGGCGATCGACACATCGACATTGCCATGTTTGTCCGAGGTGGCCGTTTCATCAAAGGTGATGGCGGCAGTCCAGTTGGTGAATTGACCGTCTACCTCAGATCCGAATTGCACCACGCTCAGATAAAGAGTGCCGTCCTGAACCTGCCAGCCGGACGCGACAGCTTGAAGTGTTGTTGCTGGGGCGGCGTCTGTGTCTGATGCCAGACCGCCTAGTCCTGCCGTTATGCCAATGCCAACAGCACCGGCCCAGATGACGAGCGCCGAAACCAAAGGTGCACGAGAGGGGGATTCAGGTTCGGGATCGGGGGCCGTGTTGGTGCCGGGCAACATCCGCTGAAGCGTCTGGTCCCGATCAATGACCGCGTGTTTCAGTGCCCCACCAACATGGGCAAGGATCGAAAGCGCCAGCACAATCATAAAGGTGAAGTGCATCATCGCGGTGATGTCAGCCAGCGCTTCGTTTTTGGGGACAAGCGGCAAATCCTGCCCCAAGGGCCAGAGGATCGGCGCGAATCCGGTTGTGGCCGCGTGATGTATCCACCCTGTGAGGGGCACCAGAAGCATCGCACCATACAAAAGCCAGTGCACAAGATGGGCTCCGAAGGCTTCAAGACGGTTGTCCGCATTCAACAGCCCGGGACGCGTTTGGCCAAGTGCCCAGAGAATACGGAGCAGGGACGTAAAGAAGGCGGCGATTCCCACCGTTTTATGCAGGCTGAACAACATGGCCTTGCGCGCGAGTTGATCGCCATCCGCAAACGGCGCGTTTTCGGCCAGCAATCCAAGAGGAAGCGCCGTCAGGATAAAAAGTGCCGTCAGCCAGTGGAACGTCTTTGTCAGACCGCCATATCGGCTTGGGGAATTGCTTAGGGGCATAAAGGGTCTCCGCCACATGTGATTGCCGTGACAATACGGGGTTAAGGGGCGGGGCGATAGCGCGTGACTTGCACATGCTTCGTGCAGGAATGCGCAAGGCCGTTGCGCCGATGCGCGACACGGGGTATCTGCCTACACGACCTAAAGTAAACGAGGATCAAATGAGCCGAGCATTCGTATTTCCAGGGCAGGGTGCCCAAACCATCGGAATGGGCAAAGCACTCGCAGATGCCTATCCTGCTGCCAAAGCCGTTTTTGACGAAGTGGATGACGCGCTGGGGGAAAAACTGAGCTCTTTGATCTGGGAAGGCGAGATTGACGCGCTGACATTGACGCAGAACGCGCAACCCGCCCTGATGGCGACCTCATTGGCGGCAATGAAGGCTTTGGAATCCGAGGGTGTCACCATCGAAGCGGCGTCTTACGTGGCGGGCCACTCGCTGGGTGAGTATTCGGCTTTGGCTGCTGCTGGCGCCCTGAGCATTTCCGACACAGCACGTTTGCTGCGGACACGCGGAGAAGCCATGCAAGCGGCTGTGCCGGTTGGTGTTGGCGCGATGGCGGCCTTGCTTGGATTGAACTTCGAGACGGCGCGTGATGTTGCCGCCGCCGCCGCAGAGGGTGATATCTGTCAGGCCGCAAACGACAACGATCCGGGACAGGTTGTTGTCTCTGGTCACAAGGGCGCTGTTGAGCGCGCTGTGCTGCTTGCCAAGGAGCAAGGCGCGAAACGCGCGGTGTTGTTGCCTGTGAGCGCGCCTTTCCACTGTGCATTGATGGGCCCCGCTGCCGAGGCAATGGCCGTTGCGCTGGCGGGTGTTGATCTGAACGAACCATCGGTGCCTGTCGTTGCGAACGTGATTGCCGAGCCGGTGAAAGATCCGGCAACGATCCGGTCTTTGTTGGTGGATCAGGTGACAGGGTCGGTACGCTGGCGCGAGTCGGTAAGCTGGATGAGCGAAAACGGCGTGACAGAGATTTGGGAAATCGGTGCGGGCAAGGCGCTTTCGGGCATGATCCGCCGTATCGATCGTTCGATTGGCTGCAAAGCGGTCGGAACGCCCGATGATGTGAAAGCCGCCGCTGAAAGCCTGGCATAACTCGAAACGACAAAGTTTCTGGCCCGTAAACCGCCATTAGGCATTGCTGGTCGAATAGGAAGAGTAAGGAATTATAAATGTTTGATCTTACTGGAAAGACCGCTCTGGTCACTGGCGCATCTGGTGGCATTGGTGGCGAAATCGCCAAAACGTTGCATGCCGCGGGCGCAACGGTTGGCCTGTCCGGCACACGCGTTGAACCTCTTGAGGCGCTGGCAGCGGAACTGGGCGAGCGCGCGCATGTTCTGCCTTGTAACCTAAGCGATTCTGAAGCGGTTGATGCCTTGCCCAAACAAGCCATCGAAGCCATGGGTCGTCTCGATATTCTGGTGAACAACGCCGGTATCACGCGCGACCAGATTTTCATGCGCATGTCGGATGAAGAGTGGCAAAGCGTTCTGGACGTAAACCTGACATCAACGATGCGCCTGTGTCGCGGTGTGATGCGTCCGATGATGAAAGCCCGTTGGGGACGGATCATCAACATTTCATCCATCGTTGGTGCCACAGGCAACCCCGGCCAGGCCAACTATGCGGCCTCTAAGGCGGGGATGGTTGGTCTCACAAAATCAATCGCTTACGAGGTGGCAAGCCGTGGCATTACCGCCAATGCCGTTGCCCCCGGATTTATCGCGACAGCGATGACTGACAAGCTGACTGATGAACAAAAAGACAAGATCAACGTTCAGATCCCAGCGGCCCGCATGGGCGCGCCCGAAGAAATTGCGGCGGCTGTCTTGTACCTTGCCAGCAACGAGGCCGGTTACGTTACCGGATCGACATTGCACGTGAATGGTGGCATGGCCATGCTGTAAGATTTCCCCGATCTGATATTTTTCAGGTTGGGGTTGTTTTTTCGCCGTCGACGCACACATGCTGAAAGCGTTTGCCTCTGCATGAACATGTGCTATAGGCGGCGGAGATTTACCAAGGGTCCCATGCTGGTTCTCTTGGAGATACCGGTTTACCGGACTTAAGAGCCGCCCCTTGGGGCACAACAGAACCCGCTACTGAAGTCACTTGGGGGCTTTCCGGGGTGGGAGATCACAGGGCCAGAGCGCCCATGACGAATGAGGAATTGACATGAGCGACGTCGCAGACCGCGTGAAAAAGATCGTTGTAGAGCACCTGGGTGTTGAAGAAGATAAAGTAACTGAAAACGCTTCGTTCATCGATGATCTGGGCGCAGACAGCCTTGACACCGTGGAACTGGTTATGGCTTTCGAAGAAGAGTTCGGCATCGAAATTCCGGACGACGCGGCAGAAACAATTCAGACTTTTGGCGACGCAGTGAAATTCATCACTGAAGCTTCCTAAGTTAGACGCCCTTTGCAGGGCATCGGAAAACCCCTGCCATCCGGCGGGGGTTTTTCTTTTTTCGATGGTGTGCGGTGCGTTGAGCGACCCGGACATGAGAGAAAATCTGCCGAAATCGGATATGCATCCTGCGGAATGTTTCCGGTAAACATGGCAGAAGCCCGCGGATAAAGCGGGTTAGACTTGCCCATCAGGGGCAAGGCACGGTAATAGCGTGCAAGAACAAAGGCGGTTTGCGAAAAACTTGGTACAAAAGTTTGCCGTAGACTGCTTGGAACCAATAGATGTTATGGGCGTTTCGTGCGCGGGTTGTTAGTCAACTTTGTCGCGAAGCGCTTTTGAGGAAAGGGCAGCTATATGCGTCGTGTCGTAGTCACAGGACTTGGACTGGTAACCCCACTGGCATGTGGTGTTGAAGAGAGCTGGTCGCGTATTTTGGATGGCAAATCGGGCGCAGGTCCGATCACCCGCTTCAATGCGGAACGGGTCGCAACAAAATATGCCTGCGAAGTACCTTATGGTGATGGATCGGACGGGACCTTTAACCCTGACGACTGGATGGCCCCGAAAGAGCGTCGCAAGGTCGATGATTTCATTCTGTATGGCGTCGCTGCGGCAACGCAAGCGGTACAGGATTCTGGCTGGATGCCCGAAGACAAGGAAGATCGTGAACGCACCGGCGTTATGATCGGATCCGGCATTGGTGGCCTGCAATCGATTGAGCAGACAACACTGTTGATGGCTGATAAAGGCCCGCGTCGTGTGTCGCCTTTCTTTATTCCCGGTGCACTGATCAACCTGATCTCGGGTCAGGTCAGCATCAAATACGGCTTTAAGGGCCCGAACCACTCGGTTGTGACCGCCTGTTCAACCGGCGCACACGCCATTGGTGATGCGTCGCGACTGATTATGCATGGTGACGCCGACGTGATGGTTGCCGGTGGTGCAGAAGCAGCGATTTGCGAGATCGGTATTGCCGGTTTCAACGCTTGTAAAGCGTTGTCGACCAGCCGCACGGAAGATCCGGCATCTGCCAGCCGCCCTTATGACGCCGATCGTGACGGGTTCGTCATGGGCGAGGGCGCAGGGATTGTGGTTCTGGAAGAATATGAGCACGCCAAAGCGCGCGGTGCGAAAATCTATGCAGAAGTTCTCGGCTATGGTCTGTCGGGTGATGCATACCACATCACGGCCCCGGCGGACGATGGCGAGGGCGGTGAGCGGTCCATGCGCGCTGCCTTGAAGAACGCGGGCCTCGAGCCGAAAGACGTCGACTATATCAACGCACACGGCACCTCGACCATGGCAGACGTGATCGAATTGGGCGCGGTTGAGCGCATGATGGGCGAGGATGCAGGTACAGTGACCATGTCGTCGACCAAATCGATGACCGGCCACCTGTTGGGCGCGGCTGGCGCGATTGAGGCGATTTTCTCGGTTCTGGCCCTGCGCGATCAGGTTGCACCACCCACAATCAATCTGGACAACCCTGCTGTTGATACGGCGGTTGATCTGGCCCCGAACAAGAAAGTTGAGCGCGAGATCAATGTTGCGCTGTCAAACTCGTTCGGATTTGGGGGCACCAACGCATCGGTGATCTTCGGAAAGGCTGACTGATGGCGCGCCATATCGCCTCGAACGCGATAACGCTGCTGATCGTGGTTGTGTTTCTCTTTGGGGGGCTGATCCTCTGGGGCAAGAACGAATACTACGCTGAGGGGCCCTTGGACGGCGCGATCTGTTTGCAGGTCGAGCGCGGCTCTAACATGAGAGCCGTGTCGCAAGACCTTGAGAAACAAGATGCAATTTCGAATGGTCTGATCTTCCGTATCGGCGTCGACTATGACGAAAAGGCTGACAAGCTGAAGGCGGGAAGCTTTTTGGTGCCTGCGGCGGCCTCGATGGAGGATATCGCAGACATCGTGACGCGTGGCGGGGCAAGCACCTGTGGAACAGAGATCGTATATCGCATTGGCGTAACCCGTCAGGGCGTTCAGGTGCGCGAGCTTGATCCGGCGCAAAACCGTTTTGTCGAAATCGCGGCGTTCAATCCGGTTGAGGATGAAGTGCCGCCCGTGTTTGTTGAAAAGCGGGACGCGGCCGATACGCGGTATCGGATTTCTGTCGCGGAAGGTGTGACCAGCTGGCAGGTTGTTGATGCGTTGAACAAAATTGATCTGCTGGAAGGTGAGGTCGAGGTGCCTGCCGAGGGTGCTCTTGCGCCTGACAGCTATGAAGTGCGCAAGGGCGATACGCGGGCGTCGGTGATCACGCGGATGCAAGAAGCGCAGTCGATTCTGGTCGCCGCAGCGTGGGAAAGCCGGTCAGAAGACACGCCATTGAAATCGCCGGAAGAGTTGTTGATTCTGGCGTCGATCATCGAAAAAGAGACTGGTGTTCCAGAAGAGCGTCGCCAAGTGGCAAGTGTTTTTGAAAACCGCTTGAACCGTGGTATGAAACTGCAAACGGACCCGACCGTGATTTATGGTGTCACCAAGGGGCAGGGTGTGCTTGGCCGTGGTTTGCGCCAGAGCGAATTGCGTCGTGAGACACCATGGAACACCTATGTGATCTTTGGTTTGCCGCCGACACCGATTGCCAATCCGGGCCGTGCGAGCCTTGAAGCGGCCGCCAATCCTGATCAGACAGAGTATATCTTCTTTGTGGCTGACGGGACGGGGGGGCACGCCTTTGCGGCGACGCTGGCCGAGCACAATCGGAACGTTGTGAAATGGCGCGAGATCGAAAAGCAGCGTAAGGAACAAAACCAGTAAGCTGTTGAAAGTCAAATTAGAAAAGGCGCGGAAGGGGAAACCTTTCCGCGCCTTTTTCGTTTGCAAACGCGGCACCGTCACGGTGCCCTAAGACCACGTCAGCCTGTTGGCACTAGAGTGATCTGTGCTGGATGGGCGTGGACGGTGGGTCACGTCCACTTGTGCGGAGGGGAACACCACGCATGAGAGGCAACGAGCATACATGGACACATTCAAACCGCCAACAGGCGAGGCGCCGCTGGATGGAGAGATCGAGCAACTGCGTCATCTGCTGTCTGACCTGAGATTTATTCTGGATGGCGCCAGAATGCGCATGAAACAGGAAGACACCCTGGCACCGGGAGAGCTGGGCAAGGCGCTGACCGAATTGCGGCATACCCTGCGTTCGGCCATTGATACGGAGAAGATTTTTGAAAAACGTCGAAAGGAAATGGACGGGATCGTCCACACCTACAAACTTGACCTCGACGAAGCCCGAACTTCGATCGGGCGCCGTCTGGCTAGCTTGCGCGCCGCAAGCAGTGAGGGACGGGTTTCTGAATGAACTCAATGAGGGAGAGCTTCTGGCTCTCCCGTATTTGTTCGAATTCTGGGCCTTTGATCATCAGTTGCCGCCAGAGGGGCATTGGAAGTCCTGGGTCATTCTTGGCGGGCGGGGTGCCGGGAAAACACGGGCTGGTGCGGAATGGGTGCGCAGTATGGTTGAAGGTGCAGGCCCCATGGATCACGGGCGCGCCAGACGGGTTGCGTTGATCGGGGAAACCATTGAGCAAGTGCGCGAAGTCATGGTCTTTGGCGATAGCGGCATTTTGGCCTGTTCGCCGCCGGACCGTACGCCGGTTTGGGAAGCCACGCGCAAACGGCTTGTTTGGCCCAACGGGGCCATTGCGCAGGTGTTTTCGGCACATGAACCCGAGAGCCTGCGTGGACCACAGTTTGATGCCGCGTGGGTTGATGAGCTGGCCAAATGGAAGAAGGCGCAAGAGACCTGGGATATGTTGCAATTCGGGCTGCGGTTGGGATCGCATCCACAGGTCTGTGTGACAACCACACCGCGCAATGTCGGCGTTCTGAAGGACCTGTTGGAGCAGGAGTCAACGGTTGTCACACATGCCGCAACAGAGGTGAACAAAGCCTTTCTGGCCGATAGTTTCCTTGAGGAAGTGCGGGCGCGATATGCGGGCACGCGGTTGGGCCGGCAAGAGTTGGATGGCGTCCTGCTGGATGAGGTTGAAGGCGCATTGTGGACACTGGCTGGGCTGGAGAAGTCCCGCGTCAAGAAAGCCCCTGACATGGATCGGATTGTGGTTGCAGTCGACCCGCCCGTCACAGGGCATGCAGGATCCGATGATTGCGGCATCATTGTTGCGGGTGTGGTGATGAACGGGCCGGTGCAGGATTGGCGGGCCTATGTTCTGGATGATGTGTCGTTACGCGCGGCGAGCCCTGCAAATTGGGCGCGTGTTGCGATAGCAGCCATGGAAACCTGGGGCGCGGACAAGCTTGTGGCGGAGGTCAATCAGGGTGGTGACCTTGTCGCCGAAGTGATCCGGCAGGTGGACCCGTTGGTCCCCTACAAGGCTGTAAGGGCGTCCCGCGGCAAGGTCGCGCGCGCCGAACCTGTGGCGGCCCTCTATGAGCAGGGAAAAGTGCACCATGTGGGTGCCTTTGACACGCTTGAGGATCAGATGAGCCAGATGGCGATGGACGGTTATTGGGGCAAAAACAGCCCTGACCGTGTCGATGCGTTGGTCTGGGCCTTGCATGAGCTGATTATCGAACCGTCGGCCAAATGGCGCCGTCCGAAAATGCGCAGCCTTTGAAATCTGCACCGTACGGTGGTCACGGACCAAATTAACAAAGTTGTGGGAAAACTGATCTTGTCCAAGGCGTTAGAGCCCGCAACGGACAGGGCAAAAGCAGGAGCGACACATATGGTATTCGACTTTCTACGCAGGCAGACAACTGAGGCTCCGGAACACAAAGCCAGCGCAACCGGACCAGTGGTCGCCTATCACAGTGCCGGTCGCGTGGCCTGGAGCCCGCGTGATACGGTGTCTCTGACCCGCACAGGGTTCAGCGGTAATCCGGTGGGGTACCGGTCGGTGAAATTGATCGCGGAAAGTGCGGCGGCTTTGCCTTTGGTTTTGCAGGATGGTCAGACGCGGTTTGAAGAGCATCCGTTGCTGGGGCTGTTGACGTCGCCCAATCTGGCGCAGGGGCGGGCCGAACTGTTTGAAACCCTGTTCGGACAGCTGTTGTTGTCAGGTGACGGATATCTCGAGGCCGTGGGGGACGACGACGCCGTGCCGCTTGAGTTGCACGTGTTGCGATCGGACCGGATGAATGTTGTTCCGGGCACGGATGGTTGGCCTGTGGCCTATGAATACAAGGTCGGGGCCAGGGCGCACCGGTTTGATGCCACGCAAAGCAACACGATTTGCCACGTGCGCAATTTCCACCCTCAGGATGACCACTACGGGTTTTCCCCGTTGCAGGCGGCGGCCATGGCGGTGGACGTTCATAATGCGGCATCGCGGTGGTCGAAGGCGCTGCTGGACAACGCGGCCCGCCCGTCTGGGGCGATTGTTTACAAAGGAATGGATGGGTCAGGCAGCCTGAGCACGGATCAGTATGACCGGTTGGTGTCTGAAATGGAAAGCCACCATCAGGGGGCGCGCAACGCCGGGCGGCCGATGTTGCTGGAAGGGGGACTCGACTGGAAACCGATGGGGTTCTCTCCGTCTGACATGGAGTTCCAGAAAACAAAGGAATCTGCCGCGCGCGAGATCGCTTTGGCCTTTGGGGTGCCGCCGATGTTGTTGGGTATCCAGGGGGATGCGACCTATGCCAATTATCAGGAAGCCAATCGGGCCTTTTATCGGCTGACGGTATTGCCCCTTGCGACGCGCGTTGCGGCAACGGTGGGCACGTGGCTGTCGCGGTTCACGGGGGAAACACTGGTTTTGAAACCCGATCTGGATCAGGTTCCGGCGCTTGCTGCGGAACGCGATGCCCAGTGGTCGCGGGTTCAGGGCGCGGATTTCCTGAGCAAAGCGGAAAAGCGCCGTCTTTTGGGGCTGCCGGCCGAGGCGGATGGGACATCGGATGGCTGAGCAAAAATACGGGTTCGAAGCCTTTGATTGTGCACCCGCCTTGCGATTGGAAGCACATGAACGGGTCGCGAAATTACAGTTCGACGGGCTGAACCGGCGTCTGGACAAGATTGAAGAGCTGATTGAGCGGCTGGAGAAGCGGCTTTGGTTGACGGTGTATGGCGTGGTGGGCGTGATCCTCGCGCAGGCGTTTCAATCGCTGCTGACGGCGACCCCCTAGCGGGCAGGATGATGGAAAGGGTGAGAGATGACAGAGAAAAGCAATCTTGAACACAAGTTCGCGCAGTTCGGGGACGAGCTGCAGGTGCAGGACGGCCATGTCATCGAAGGATATGCGAGCCTGTTTGATGCCAAGGATCAAGGCGGCGATATCGTTCAGAAGGGGGCTTATGCGGCCTCGTTGCAGCGCCTGATTGCGTCGGGGCGCGCTGTTAAGATGCTGTGGCAGCATGATCCGGCACAGCCCATCGGGGTTTGGGACGAGGTGCGCGAAGATCAGCACGGTCTTTGGGTCAAGGGACGGCTTTTGACCGAGATCGAGAAAGGGCGCGAGGCTGCTGCCCTGGTGGGTGCAGGTGCGATTGACGGATTGTCGATTGGATACCGCACCCTGCGCGCGAGCAAAGATGAAAAGGGCTGTAGGCTCTTGCAGGAACTGGAGCTTTGGGAAGTGTCACTGGTGACGTTTCCGATGTTGCCCAGTGCGCGGGTGTCCGCCAAGGGAGAAACCCTTGCGGTGGATGTGTTGCGCGAATTGGCGGCGGCCTTTGAGGGCGCCCGTCAGGAGATGAAACGCCCCTGAGGCGTTTGCATTAACCAAATCGAGGAAGAACCGATGGGTAAGACCGAGACCAAGTCTCGGACCGGAGAAGGTGTGTCTCCGGTTTCCGAGGTGAAGTCTGCTGTGACGGGTTTCATGAGCGACTTCAAAGACTTCAAAGATGACATTCACCAACGACTTCACAAACAGGAAGAACGACTGACCATGCTTGATCGTAAATCGCAAACTTTTGCACGTCCCGCACTGGCTGTGGAAACGGATTTCGAAGCCCCCCACAAGAAGGCGTTTAATGCCTATCTGCGCTCGGGCGAAGATGATGGCCTGCGAGGTCTTGAATTTGATGCCAAGTCGATGTCGACGGCAGTCAATAGCGACGGTGGATACCTTGTGGATCCGCAGACCAGCGACACGGTGAAGTCGGTGTTGAACACTACGGCATCAATCCGCGCCATTGCCAATGTGGTGAACGTAGAGGCGACGTCATACGATGTGCTGATTGACTCAACCGACGTTGGCGCAGGCTGGGCAGATGAAACCAGCGCCAGTTCGGAAACCGGAACGCCGACCATCGAACGGATCACAATTCCGCTGCATGAGCTTTCGGCGCTGCCCAAGGCGTCGCAGCGTCTGTTGGATGACAGTGCGTTCGACATTGAAGGCTGGTTGGCAGGGCGCATTGCCGACAAGTTCGCACGCGCCGAAGCCGCGGCCTTTGTGACGGGGGACGGCATTGATAAACCTACCGGATTTCTGACCCATCCGGATGTTGCGGATGCATCGTGGTCCTGGGGGCAGATCGGATATGTGGCAACCGGCGTAGACGGGGCGTTTGCCGGCGGCGATGCATTGATTGATCTGGTTTATGCGCTTGGTGCCGAATACCGCGCCAATGCAAGCTTTGTCATGAATTCCAAGACGGCAGGCGCCGTGCGCAAGCTCAAGGACAATGACGGGCGTTTCCTGTGGTCTGACGGGCTGGCGGCTGGTGAACCGGCACGTCTTCTGGGGTATCCGGTGCTGATTGCCGAAGACATGCCCGACATTGCGTCCGGCGCCAATGCCATTGCCTTTGGTGATTTTGCTTCGGGGTATACCGTTGCCGAACGCCCCGATCTGCGCGTGTTGCGCGATCCGTTCTCGGCCAAACCGCATGTTCTGTTTTATGCGACCAAGCGCATCGGGGGCGATGTCAGCGATTTTGCAGCCATCAAAGTTTTGAAGTTCTCGGTCGTTTAAGTGGCCGGGAAAGGTCAGGGCGGCCTGTGTCGCCCTGATTGACGGGCGCGTGTTCGCTTTTGCGTTGTCTGGCAATCCCCTCCGTTCGAGCGACGTATGGGACACGCGTCCAACCCTTCGGAGCAGCCGAAATATTCGGAGTAATTCCATGATGTTAGTCGAAGAAACCTCGGTGCCGTCGGCGGCCCTTCCGGTTGAAGAATTCAAGGCCCATTTGCGGTTAGGCAGCGGGTTTTCAGATGAAAGCCTTCAGGACAGTGTTCTTGAAAGCTTTTTGCGGGCGGCGATGGCCGCCATCGAGGCCCGCACAGGTAAGGTGTTGTTGGAACGGTCCTTTTCCTGGACGCTTGTGGCATGGCGCAATTCTTGTGCGCAGCCTTTGCCCACGGCGCCGGTGAATGCGATTGAATCGGTCTCTCTTGAGGATCGTCTTGGAGAGCAGGTCGTTGTCGCGTCAAGTGCGTATCGCCTGTTTCCGGACCTGCAATCGCCCGAACTGCGCCCGGTTGGAAACGCCTTGCCCACAATTCCGAATGACGGTCGTGTCGTGGTCGGGTTTCTGGCGGGCTATGGTCCCGAGTGGTCCGACCTTCCGGCAGATTTGCAGCAGGCGGTGCTGTTGTTGGCGGCGCATTATTACGAATACCGCGATGAAACAGCGTTGAGCGGAGGATGCATGCCCTTTGGTGTGACCTCTTTGATTGCGCGGTATCGTCCGGTGCGATTGGGGGCAGGCAGATGAAGGATGTGCATCTGTCGCGAAAGTTGGAACTGGAGGGCGCGCAACGTGTGTCTGACGGGGCTGGCGGGTTCGAGGAAACCTGGATCACGTTGGGCACACTGTGGGCTGATATGCGCGCCCGAACGGGACGCACGCGGGATGGTGGCGAGCTGTCGCTGTCGTCGACGGGATATCGGGTCATTGTGCGCGCCGCCCCCGTTGGTGCGCCGTCGCGCCCCGTCGCAGGGATGCGGTTTCGCGAAGGACACCGCGCGTTTGTCATCAATGCCGTGTCGGACCGTGATCCCAAGGGACGATACCTGACCTGTTTTGCAACCGAAGAGGTCGTACAATGAGCTATGCACTTTCTGAAGCCCTTCAATCGGCAATCTTTCAGCATTTACAATCGGATGTAGAGCTTTCCGCATCTTTGAACGGAGCGATTTACGACGCTGTTCCGCAAGGGGACGTACCCGCAACATATGTGATGTTAGGGGCCGAGACCGTGCGCGACCGGTCGGACATGTCCCAAAGCGGTGCAGAACATCTGCTCACGTTTTCGGTGCTGTCCTCAGAGGTAGGTTTCGCCGGGGCGAAATCAATCGCGGGACGCATCAGTGACATTTTGCAAGAGGCGGATTTGTCGTTGAGCCGAGGTCGTCTTGTCTTTCTGAAATTTGATCGTGCCACGGCACGTCGGGAAGGCAGCGCCAACACACGTCGTATCGATCTCAAATTCCGCGCGCGTGTGGAAGACAATTAATCAATCGGAGAAGAAGCTATGGGTGCCCAAAACGGCAAGGATCTTTTGATCAAAGTGGACCTGACCGGCGACGGTCAATTTGAAACCGTGGCAGGACTGCGTGCAACGCGGATCAGCTTTAACGCGGAAAGCGTGGATGTCACCAGTCTGGAGAGCCAGGGAGGTTGGCGCGAACTGCTGGCAGGGGCAGGTGTCAAAGCCGCCGCAATTTCCGGATCGGGTATTTTCAAGGATGAAAACACCGATGAGCGCACTCGTCAGATCTTTTTTGACGGCGAGATGCCAGACTTTCAGGTGATCATTCCCGATTTTGGCACAATCGAAGGTCCGTTTCAGGTGACGTCGATCGAATATGCCGGAAGCCATAACGGCGAGGCAACGTATGAGCTGTCATTGGCCTCTGCCGGGGCGCTGACATTTGTGGCGCTGTGACGATGGCGAACCCTTTTGCTGGCGAAGTGGCGCTTGTGATTGATGGGCAGCGTCACGTGCTGAAACTCACGCTTGGGGCTTTGGCGGAACTTGAGGGCGATCTGGGAAGCAGATCTCTTGTCGATCTGGTTGAGCGGTTCGAGGGCGGCGCCTTTTCAACGCGAGATGTGCTTGCGTTGATTGTGGCGGGTCTTCGCGGGGGCGGCTGGCAGGGGGATGCGTCCACCTTGCTGGCCGCAGAGATCGCCGGCGGTCCTATCCACGCCGCCAAAGTTTCGGCGCAACTGCTCGCTCGGGCGTTTGCAACGCCGGAGGGGGCCGTGTGACGATGTTCAACTGGCCAGAACTTTTGCGTGTCGGGCTTCAGGGGCTGCGACTGAAACCGGAAGAGTTCTGGGCGCTGACCCCATTTGAGCTACGGATCATGCTGGGTGAAAGCGGTGTGTCCCGAACGCTGAACCGGACCGGGCTCGAGGCTCTGCTTGAAGCCTATCCCGATAAACAAAAAGGATCCGAAGATGAGCGACACTGACGTTTTAGCGGATTTCGAGGCGCAGGTTGATGCGCTTGAGATATCTCTTGGTCAAACGGCAACCGTTGCCGCCAGTTTCGATACGGAATTGCGCAGCATGCGGCAGGCTTTGTCAGACACGGGCAAGGATGTGAAAACACTGGAGCGCGGTCTGAGCAAAGGGCTTCGTCGGGCGTTTGATGATGTGGTTTTCGACGGTGCCAAGTTGTCGGATGCGCTGAGTGACATGGCGCGGTCGATGATGAACACCGCCTATAACGCAGCGATGAAGCCGGTCACCGATCAAATTAGCGGCACCATTGCCAGCGGCATCGGGACGTTGATGCAGGGCATTCTGCCATTTCAAAACGGCGGCAGCTTTTCGCAAGGGCGGGTGATGCCCTTTGCCAATGGCGGCGTTGTGTCGGGACCTGTGAGTTTTCCGATGCGCGGCGGCATGGGTCTTATGGGGGAAGCTGGGCCAGAAGCGATCATGCCTCTGACACGGGGCGCAGATGGCAAGTTGGGTGTGCGGGCCGCAGGCGGCGCGGCGCCGGTCAATGTGGTGATGAATATCCAAACCCCTGATGCAGACAGTTTTCGACGCAGCCAGGGACAAATGGCGGCACAGATGGGGCGTGTTCTTGGGCGCGGTCAACGCAATCGGTAAGAGGGGATAAGGCAGATGGGATTTCATGAGGTCCGGTTTCCGGCAAATCTGAGTTTTGGGTCCATCGGGGGACCAGAGCGGCGCACGGATGTTGTGACGCTGGCCAACGGTTTTGAGGAACGAAACACACCATGGGCACATTCGCGTCGGCGCTATGATGCAGGGATCGGGGTTCGGTCGCTGGATGACATCGAAACGCTGATCGCCTTTTTCGAAGCCCGCCGCGGTCAGTTGTTTGCCTTTCGGTGGAAGGACTGGTCGGATTTCAAGTCGAGCAAAGCCAGCGGAGACGTGGATTACCGGGATCAGGTGATTGCCGTTGCAGACGGGGTTCAAACCGAATTCCAACTGCTCAAAACCTATAAGTCCGGCGCGCAAACCTATCAAAGACCGGTTTTCAAACCTGTTGAAGGAACCGTGCGCGTGGGTGTTGCGGGGGATGTGCTGCAAGAAGCGGAACATTTTGTCGTGGATACGAGCACGGGTCTTTTGACGTTTGAAGAGCCGCCGACACGGGATCTCGAAATTACAGCCGGGTTTGAGTTCGATGTGCCGGTGCGATTTGACACCGACATGATCCAGACCAGTGTCGCCAGTTTTCAGGCTGGCGATGTGCCCAACGTCCCAGTTGTGGAGGTCCGCGTGTGATGACGTTTCATGATGATCTTTTGCAACATCTCAAAACGGGTCTGACAACCGTGGCGCGGTGCTGGGGCATTCGTCGCACGGATGGTCAGGCGTTTGGATTTACCGATCATGATTGTGATCTGGTATTTGACGATATCACGTTTCGCGCCGACACCGGTGTCACGGCCGCTTCACTGGAGCAGACAACGGGGCTGTCGGTCGACAACACCGAGGCGCTTGGGGCTTTGAGTGATGCAAGTCTGACCGAGAGCGATATCGAGGCCGGACGTTTTGACGGGGCCGAGGTGATCTGCTGGCTTGTTAACTGGGCGGATGTGGCCCAGCGCAGTATTTTGTTTCGCGGATCCATTGGCGAGTTGCGCCGTTCCGGCGGGGCCTTCCATGCCGAATTGCGCGGTCTGACAGAGGTTCTCAATCAACCTCTGGGGCGTGTTTTCCAGAAAACTTGTTCCGCAGACGATAATAGCAGTTGCTGTCAGGGGCTAAGCGACGCTGCGGGTTATTTCGACATTCGAGACATCGAGGTGATCGAGGACAACCGCGAGTTCAAATGGGAGAACATGACAGAATACGATGCCGGTTGGTTTCAGCGCGGTCGCCTGACGGTTTTGTCGGGGGAGGCGATTGGATTGGCCGGAGCCATAAAACGGGACGTGTTCGATGGGGCACGTCGCATCATCGAGTTGTGGGAGCCGATCCGAGCCCCGATTGGGTCCGGTGTGCGGGTTCGGCTGGATGCGGGGTCCGATCATCGTTTCGAAACCAGCCGCCTCAAGTTCAACAACGCGGTCGGGTTTCGCGGATTTCCGGACATTCCCGGTGATGACTGGTTCACCACCTATCCGTCAAGCAGTGCCATTAACGATGGCGGGAGCTTGAGAGAATGAACGAGGTCGTGACGCTGGCGCGGCGCTGGATTGGCACACCTTATGTTCATCAGGCGGCCTGTATAGGGGCGGGCTGCGATTGTTTGGGGCTGATCCGCGGTATCTGGAGCGAATTGCTCGGCCACGAACCCGAGCATGTTCCGGCTTATAGCATGGATTGGTCCGAACCTCAGGGGGATGAACGCCTTTGGCGGGCGGCGCGCCGGTGGCTGATCCCATCCCCGCTTCAAGAAGAGCTGGCTGGACAGGTCTTGTTGTTTCGTATGCGTGATCGGGCCGTCGCGAAACACCTTGGGATCGCGGCAGACATAGGGGCAAACGCCAGTTTCATCCACGCCTATTCCGGACATGCGGTCACAGAAAGTCCGCTCAGCACGGCGTGGCGTCGCCGGATCGTGGCGCGGTTCAAGTTTCCTTTGGAGGTAAAGTAATATGGCAACGATGTTGTTATCTGCCGCAGGTGCGGCCATCGGAGGCTCTCTTGGCGGGGCCTTTGCAGGACTGTCTTCTGTCGCTTTGGGGCGGGTTGCGGGTGCAACATTGGGGCGCGCAATCGACCAGCGTATTCTGGGGCAGGGTGGCTCGGTCGTGGAAAGCGGCAAGGTTGACAGGTTTCGGATTTCGGGCGCCGCCGAAGGCAGTTCGATCCCGCAGGTTTACGGGCGCATGCGGGTGCCGGGCCATGTTATCTGGGCAACCCGTTTCAAGGAAACGGTCAAACGCTCTGGCGGGTCGGGCAAAGGCATGTCGTCGCAACCCGAGGTGGCAGAATACAGCTATTCTGTTTCACTGGCGCTTGCGCTTTGCAAAGGTGTTGTTTCACACGTCGGGCGTATTTGGGCAGACGGTCAGGAGATCTCACCGGAAGACCTGAATATGCGCGTTTACAAGGGCACCGAGGATCAACTGCCAGACTCGTTGATTGAAGCGGTTGAGGGGCAGGGAAAGGTGCCGGGGTATCGGGGCACGGCCTATGTGGTGATCGAAGACCTGTCGCTGGCGCAGTTTGGCAATCGCGTGCCACAGTTTTCGTTTGAGGTTTGTCGCCCGTCGCCGGTGTCTCAGGTGGATGCCGAATGGGAGCCGACACACGCCGTGCGCGGTGTTGCGTTGATACCGGGAACCGGCGAATATGCTTTGGGCACCACGTCGGTCCAATACGGGACGGGCGTGGCCTCATCCCAATCCGCGAATGAAAACACACCTGCGGGACTGACCGATTTTTCAAGCTCTTTCAAAGCGTTGGAAAACGAACTTCCCAACTGTTCCTCTATTTCACTGGTGGTGAGCTGGTTCGGCAATGATCTGCGCTGTCAAAGCTGTGACATTCAGCCAAAGGTCGAACGTGTGGCCTTTGATGGCCGTAAAATGCCTTGGTCTGTTTCTGGGCTGGGTCGTGGCCAGGCGTCAGAAGTTCCGCGCGCGGATGACCGGCCGGTCTATGGCGGAACACCCTGTGACATGTCGGTTGTCGAAGCGATTCAAAAGATGAACGACGCGGGCAAAGATGTGATGTTCTATCCGTTTATCTTGATGGAACAGATGCAAGACAACGCGTTGCCGGATCCCTGGAGTGATGCCGATACGCAAGCGGTTTTGCCGTGGCGTGGCCGGATCACGCTGGACAAGGCACCGGGCCAGACAGGCAGTGCCGATCAAAGTGCATTGGCAGACATGGAAGTCGACGCATTTTTCGGGTCTGCGCAAGTGTCGGATTTTGCCATCTCGGAAAACACCGTGACCTATTCCGGTCCTCAAGAGTGGCGCTATCGCCGGTTTATCCTGCACTATGCAGCACTTTGTAAGGCCGCGGGAGGAGTTGCGTCTTTCTGTATCGGATCAGAGATGCGCAGCCTGACGCAAATTCGCGGCCCGCAAAACGGGTTTCCCGCAGTGGCGGCCCTGTGCCAGCTTGCGGCAGACGTGCGCCAAATTCTTGGGCCCGATACAAAAATCGGATATGCCGCCGACTGGAGCGAGTATTTTGGGTATCACCCCCAAGACGGCACCGGCGACGTGTTGTTTCACCTCGACCCGCTTTGGGCGCATGATGACATCGATTTTGTGGGCATCGACAATTATATGCCGCTGTCAGATTGGCGCGATACCGACGGGCATGAAGATCAACACTGGTCGAGTATCTATAATCCGGACTATCTGCGCGCCAATGTCGCCGGTGGCGAAGGCTATGACTGGTATTACCACTCTCAAGAGGCGCGAGAGGCACAAATCCGGACCCCGATCACGGATGGCGCTTACGGCGAGCCTTGGGTCTATCGGTACAAGGATTTGGAGGGTTGGTGGCGCAATGACCACCACAACAGGGTGGCCGGTCTCAGACAGGAAGAGGCCACCGCGTGGGTGCCACAATCCAAACCGATCTGGTTCACCGAACTGGGGTGTGCAGCCATCAACAAGGGCACCAACCAGCCGAACAAGTTCATCGATCCCAAATCCTCGGAATCTTCGTTGCCGCATTATTCGGATGGACGCCGGGATGATTTTATCCAGCAGCAATACCTGCTTGCGATGCTGAGTTTTTGGGAAGATCCGAACAACAATCCTGTTTCAGACGAATACCAAAGTCCGATGGTCGATATGTCACGGGCGCATGTGTGGGCGTGGGATGCGCGGCCTTATCCGTTTTTTCCCAATCTCGGGACCATGTGGAGCGATGGTGGCAACTATGCGCGCGGGCACTGGCTAAACGGGCGCTCGACCTCGAGACCGCTGGCATCCGTCGTGCGTGAAATCTGCGAGCGGGCAGGGCTGTTTCATTTCGACGTTAGTGGCCTGTATGGTGTTGTTCAGGGCTACGTCGTGACCGATGCAGGTGATGCGCGTTCGGCGCTTCAGCCTTTGATGCTGCGCTATGGTTTTGACGCGATCGAAAGAAATGGAACCCTGCTGTTCCAGATGCGAAACGCAGCGCAGGCCTATGATCTCGAAGTTGAAACCCTTGCGGACACTTCGGAACTAAATGGCACGCTTGAATTGACCCGAGAGGCCGAAGCCGAGGTTTCAGGGCGGGTCCAGTTGAGTTTCGTTCAGGCAGACGCCGATTTTGAGGCTGTAACAGAACAAGCGGTCCTGCCAGACAGTGATGCGATCAGCCTGGCAAGAAGCGAGATGCCTCTTGTTATGACCCGCGCAGAAGGACGACAGGTCGCCGAGCGGTGGCTGATCGAGGCGCGCGTGGCCCAAGACACGGTTCGGTTTTGTCTGCCACTGTCGCAGATGAGCATTGGCGCAGGGGATGTCGTCACCCTGCAATCCGATCCCAAAGGCGCCCGCAAGATGTATCGTGTGGATCGAGTCGAGCAAGGACCGTTTCAGATCATCGAAGCGGTTCGCATGGATCCGTCGGTTTATGAGCCCTCCGATCTCGCTGATGAGGCGGTTGTCCTCAAACCGTTTACCGCGCCTGTTCCGGTTCAGCCGTTGTTTCTGGATCTGCCATTGCTGACAGGGGATGAGGTGCCTCATGCGCCTTACCTTGCGGTGACGGCCCAACCGTGGCCGGGAAGTGTCGGGGTGTATGATGCTGCCAGAGATTCCAATTACAGCCTAAACAAGCTGATCAATACGCGCGCCACGGTCGGGATGACACAGACGCCGCTTTTCCGAGCCAGTTCAGGTGTTTGGGACACCTCAGGTCCCTTGCAGGTTCAACTTGTTTCCGGCGGGCTTGAAAGCGTGTCTGAAGAGGCCGTGCTTGCGGGGGCAAATCTCGCCGCGATTGGAGATGGCACTCCGGATGGTTGGGAGGTCTTTCAATTTGAGACGGCCGATCTGGTGGATACCAATACTTGGCATCTTGGAAAACGCCTTCGCGGGCAGGGAGGTACAGATGCTCTAATGCCTGATGTCTGGCCGCCCGGATCATGGTTTGTCCTGTTGACGGAAGGGGTTGATCAGATCGAGTTTGCCGCGTCTCAGCGCAATATTGCGCGGCATTTCCGGATTGGACCATCACAACGCAGCTATGACGATCCAAGCTATGAGCATGTTGTGCAAGCATTTGCGGGCAATGGTCTTCGACCCTATGCGCCGTGCCACCTTGGGGCGCAGAGTGACGGGACAGGCGGGTATGACGTGTCATGGATCAGGCGCACGCGCCTTGATGGTGACAGCTGGGATCTGGCCGAAGTGCCGCTAAACGAAGAAGCCGAATCTTACGAGGTGCGTGTGGTTCAGGGAAACACGCTCTTGCGGCAAGAAACGGTTGTTGCGCCCCTTTGGTCCTATTCAGCGTCGCAATTGATGGCAGACACGGCCAGTGGTGCGGTTGCTATCGAAGTGGCGCAGAACTCGGCCCGTTATGGGCCGGGGGCGTGGGCGCGCCTCACATTGGGCGTGTGAGCCATGCGGCGTGTCATGCACGGCGATGTTGTATCTGTGGCACGGGTTTTGTTGACCTGTGCCGCCCCCCTGCGCCCGCAGATGTGTCGCCGCATGATAGAGCAATCCCATGCCGCGCACCGGTTCTTCAAACGGTTTGGGCGCGCGCATTCCTTGTGGGGGGACGGATCGCTGATGGCCTTGGCGCACCGCCACCAGATGCGACCGGAACCCGGATTTGCCAACAGCGAGTATTGCACATGTGTCGAACTGGTTCTGAGTGAATTGGTGACTTGGCGATCTGACCGTCAGATCAACCGCGCGCGCAATTGATGCACCGTGTGACGGAAGGATCAAAGACGAGCCGCTTTCGCGCAATGTCTTCACCGCAGTCGTCGCAATAGCCAAAGTCACCATCAGCCAAACGTTGCAGGGCCTTGTGCAACCCTTTGAGTTGCAGATCGCGGCGCGTTTGTTGGGCTTTGGCCATTGCCTGGGATTGCAGGGCGTCCATTCTGCTAAGCCGGCCAACGGCTTGCTGGTCCAAAGTCACCACGGATTGCCCTTCAAGACCCAGTCGGTTCTCCTCTTCCAAAGAGGCGAGTTTGTCGAGAATGAGCACACGAAAATGTGTCCGTTCGATTTCATTCATGACCGTGATCCTTTTCTTCACCTCTTTGAATTTGCGTGATTTGCATTATGTAGAGTATCCTAATGTCAGCAAAGGATGGAAACCCATGGCTGAGACGCGCGCAAAAATCACCGAGATCGACCCGGTCTGGCAACGTATAACCTCTGAGGCAGAGGATGCTGTACGACAGGACCCTTTGATGGGGGGCTTGGTTCATGCTTGTGTATTGCACCATAAATCTGTGGAACGGGCGCTTAGCTATCGGTTCGCGGCCAAGCTGTCTTCGAACGAGATGTCGATGGTTATCTTGCGCGAAATCGCGGATGAGGCCTTTTCGTCCGATCCGTCACTGGCCGAAAGTGCCCGTGCAGATCTGATGGCTGTTCTGGATCGCGATCCGGCGTGCCACCGTTTGTTGCAGCCAATCCTGTACTTCAAAGGGTTTCAGGCAATTCAGGCGTATCGTATCGGAAATTGGCTGTGGCGTCAGGGCCGCAAGGATTTGGCCTATTTCATCCAGATGCGCACCTCCGAGATTTTCGGAATTGATATCCATCCCGGCGCAAAGATCGGCCGCGGGATCATGATCGACCATGCCCATTCCATCGTGATTGGTGAAACGGCTGTTGTCGGCGACAATGTATCCATGCTGCATTCCGTTACCTTGGGCGGCACCGGTAAGGAAGAAGAAGACCGTCACCCCAAGATTGGTGATGGTGTCCTGATTGGCGCAGGGGCAAAGGTTCTCGGCAATATCAAAGTGGGCCATTGTAGCCGCATTGCTGCGGGTTCGGTCGTACTACAAGAAGTACCGCCCTGTTCCACGGTCGCGGGCGTTCCCGCTAAAATCGTTGGCGAAGCAGGTTGTGATCAGCCATCCGTCGAAATGGATCAATTGCTGTCACGATGAGACAGTCAATTCACATGTAAAAAGCGCCGCAAGTAATTGCGGCGCTTTGTTTATTTTAGACAAGCATAGACATCGGGTTTTCCAGATAATCGACGATGTGTTTCAAAAGCTCGGCTCCCAACGCGCCATCAATCACCCGATGATCCACTGACAGGGTAACAGACATTATCGTCGCGGCCTCGAGCGTGCCGTCCTTGCCGACCACCGGTTTTTTCACACCGGCCCCCACGGCAAGGATCGCCCCATGGGGCGGGTTGATCACCGCATCGAAATTGTCGATGCCAAACATGCCAAGGTTCGAGATTGCAAAACTGCCCCCTTGATATTCATGCGGCGCTAGCTTGCGATCCCGCGCCCGTGTGGCCAGATCTTTCATCTCGGCAGACAAGGTGGACAGGGTCTTTGTCTCGGCATCTTTCAGAACCGGTGTGAACAATCCGCCTTCGATCGCGACCGCAACGGCCACATCCGAGGGTTTCAGCTTTAACATTCTGTCGCCGGCCCACACAGCGTTTGCATCAGGCGCGGCTTGCAACGCAAGAGCGCAGGCCTTGATGATAAAGTCGTTCACTGACAGTTTGACGCCTCGGCTCTCAAGTTGAGAGTTCAGGTCCGCGCGGAACTTCAGCAGGGCATCAAGACGGATGTCCCGACGCAAATAGAAGTGAGGAATGGTCTGTTTGGCTTCGGTCAGGCGCGCCGCGATGGTTTTGCGCATGCCGTCCAGTGGAATCTCTTCATAGTCGCGCCCTTCGTACATCCGTGCGACCGAAGCAGCATCGGCACTTTGGGCCATAACAGCATGCGCTGGCGCGGCGGCTGGCGACGCGGAAACTGCCGCAGCAGCTGGGGCAGAGGCGGCAGCCTGGGCCGTGCCTCCGGCGATTGCGGCTTCGACGTCTTTTTTGACGATGCGGCCACGGGGGCCCGTACCGGCAACCGCGGACAGATCAATCTGCGCGTCGGCGGCAATGCGCCGTGCCAAAGGCGAAGCAAAGACGCGGCTGCCGTCTGCTGCCTGAGAAGACGGAACCGCCTGAGGGGCAGCTGATGCTGGGGATGCTTCGGCGGGCGCCGCAGGTGCAGCTGGTGTCGCGGCGGCAGGTGCCGATACATCCGATGCGTCTTCGCCTTCTTCCAGCATAAGGGCAATCACGGTGTTCACCTGAACGCCTTCGGTTCCTTCCGGCACGACCAATGGCCCCATGATGCCTTCGTCGACGGCTTCGAATTCCATCGTGGCCTTGTCGGTTTCGATTTCCGCGATAACGTCGCCCGACTGGACTTCGTCACCTTCTTTGACCAGCCATTTGGCCAAGGTGCCTTCTTCCATCGTCGGGGAAAGGGCTGGCATCAATATTTCAATAGGCATCGTCCCGTCTCCTTAACGATAGGTGACTTCTTTGACCGCAACGATCACGTCATTGGTGGTCACAAGCGCCAGTTTTTCGAGGTTGGCCGCATAGGGCATGGGTACGTCATTGCCGGTGCAATTCAACACGGGTGCATCCAGATAGTCGAAAGCCTTTTGCATAATTGTTGCAGCAAGGTGGTTGCCGATTGATCCGACGGGCCATCCTTCTTCAACGGTCACGCATCTGTTGGTTTTCATGACTGATTTGAGCACTGTGTCATAGTCGATCGGGCGCAGCGTGCGAAGGTCGATCACCTCTGCACTGATCCCGTCTTCTTCAAGCTTTTCAGCAGCTTCCAAGGCATATTGCATCCCTATACCAAAGCTCACAAGGGTCACGTCCGTGCCTTCCCGCCAAATTTTGGCCTTGCCGAAGGGGATCGTGAAATCTTCCATCGCAGGCACGTCAAACGAACGGCCATACAGAATTTCGTTCTCAAGGAAGATAACAGGGTTTGGATCGCGAATGGCACTTTTGAGAAGACCTTTTGCGTCCGCCGCCGAATAGGGCATCACAACCTTGAGACCCGGTATCTGTGCATACCACGCGGCATAGTCCTGAGAGTGCTGCGCGCCAACGCGGGCAGCTGCGCCATTGGGGCCACGAAATACCATCGGTGCGCCCATCTGGCCACCTGACATATAGAGCGTCTTTGCTGCTGAATTGATAATCTGATCAATGGCTTGCATGGCAAAGTTGAACGTCATGAATTCAACAACGGGCTTCAACCCGCCAAAAGCGGCACCCACTGCGATACCGGCAAATCCATGCTCGGTGATTGGCGTATCAATCACCCGTTTTGATCCGAATTCGTCCAGCAATCCCTGGCTGACCTTATAGGCCCCTTGGTATTCGGCAACTTCTTCGCCCATCAAATAGACGTTTTCATCTCCGCGCATTTCTTCGGCCATGGCATCCCGCAGCGCTTCGCGCACGGTCTGTTGTTTCATGGGGGTGCCTTCGGGCCAATCCGGTGTCAGATCAGCTTGGGAAACGATTTCCGTCGGTGCGGCAGGCGCAGCGGCTTGCGCCGGCGCAGACGCAACAGGTGTTGCCGCGGGCGCGGGGGCCGCGCCGGCCTCTTCACCGTCTTCCAGAAGCGTGGCAATTGCCGTGTTCACAGGAACATTCTCGGTGCCTTCGGGCACAAGGATATGACCGATCACACCATCATCAACCGCTTCGAATTCCATCGTGGCTTTGTCGGTTTCGATTTCCGCGAGAATATCGCCGGATTGTACGCTATCGCCTTCTTTGACTAGCCATTTGGCCAAGGTGCCTTCTTCCATCGTGGGCGACAGGGCGGGCATTAGGATTTCAGTAGCCATTCTCAGGACCCTTCTTTTGGCGCAGAGATCATTCCGACGATATTGCCTTCGCCGTCTTCAACATAGGCGCACCGACCGACGCCCGGAAAATCAGTGGGGGGTAATGCTTCGGCGCCACCGTTTGCCAGCGCCCAGGCATAGCGTTCGTCACAGTTCTCGACTTCGAATGTCATGGTGCCGCCCCGTACGGGCGATCCGCTGGCAGGTTGGGCATCCATGCGGCGCATAAGACCACCCGTGAGGGATCCGCCCTCAACGAAATCTGTGCCTTCGATCAGGTGATAATCAACATCTTCACCGCCGGGCATGGGCGAAAACCGCCATCCCAGCAAACCGCTGTAAAAACTCTTTGCGCGGGACACGTCGCTTGCGTGAATTTCGAAATGCGGCATTACGTGGCCTCCGCATAGATATCTGTCCACAACTCTTCGGCGGCAGGCAGGGGGCTTTCCTTGGCAAAATCCGCCGAGGCGCTCACGATGGCCTTGATTTCTTTGTCTACGGCTTTGAGGTCTTCTTCGCTCGCGTGCTTGCCATCAATCAACAACTGGCGCACGTGGTCGATGGCGTCGCGTTCCTCGCGCATTTTCTGAACCTCTTCGCGGGTTCGGTATTTGGCAGGATCAGACATCGAGTGACCGCGGTAACGGTATGTTTTGACCTCGAGAATATAGGGACCTTTGCCTTTGCGACAGTGCGCGACGGCGCGCTCTCCGGCATCCTTGACCGCCAGAACATCCATGCCGTCCACCGCTTCTCCGGGGATGCCAAAGCTTTCGCCACGGGTGTGAATATCGGGCGAGGACGTCGAGCGTTGTTGCGCGGTGCCCATGGCGTATTGGTTGTTTTCAATCACAAAAACGACAGGCAAATCCCAAAGGGCGGCCATGTTGAAGGTTTCATAAACCTGCCCCTGATTGGCGGCGCCATCACCGAAATAGGTAAACGTAACGCGACCGTTGCCCTTGTATTTGTCAGCAAACGCCAGCCCAGCGCCCAACGGCACCTGCGCGCCGACGATGCCGTGCCCGCCATAAAAATGTTTCTCTTTCGAGAACATGTGCATCGAGCCGCCTTTGCCTTTGGAATAACCGCCCTCGCGGCCCGTCAGTTCGGCCATGACACCGTTGGGATCCATGCCACAGGCCAGCATATGACCATGATCGCGATAGGACGTGATGCGCTTGTCACCTTCTTCCGCCGCGGCCTCGAGCCCGACAACAACAGCTTCCTGGCCGATATAAAGGTGGCAAAATCCACCAATCAGACCCATTCCGTAAAGCTGTCCGGCTTTTTCTTCAAACCGTCGGATCAAAAGCATTTCTCGATAGAATTTTTGCAACTCTTCACCAGACACATTGGTCTTGGCAGCAGGTTTTTTGGCAGCCATCACAAGCCTCCCAGCAGATGGTAGGACACCCCGGTCAGAGCTTGCCGTAATGCAAGAGGGGCGTTTTTAGTTTAGTGTTAAACAATATGATAGCCTCTCTCGGACCCGATGGTCGAGAGGAAATATCGCAATTACGGAAATTGAAAGACTTAACGGATGACCATTTCATCAGAGCGGATCAGCCCGAGAACATCACGCGCCTGTTCATCCAGAAGATCAAGGTCCAGATAGGAATCCGACAAGCGTTGGGTCAGGTTTTCCATCCGGTCCACTTCGATCTGCAACGTGGCCAGTTCCGTTTCAAGGGCGGCTTTTTCAGCTTCGATTTCAACCCGCCGAAACAGGCCATAGTCCCCTTGGACGGCTGCAAATGTGAAATAGGAAGACAGGGCAAACGCAAATGCAAAAAATGCGAATACGCCAAAAGCGGGACGGGATTTCTGGTTTGTCATGTCTGCCTCGTGTGCATCCGTTTGCCGGACATCTGGTCGCACTATGGCATAGGCGGCGCATTCTGTGAATCAAAAAATTGCATGTGTCACATTGTTTTTGTGACGTAACGGTTTGCTGGCGCTGCGATATTTTCAAAGCTTAGGCTGTGCACAGGGAGACAGGAGCCTTCAGATGTCACGTTTACAAGCCAGCAGCCACCTCGGCACGCATGATGTAGCCAACCAACCGGTATTCAGAACCGCCCGTGATTATTGGGCCGATGACATTCCCTTGCGCGAGGCATCCACCGCCGCAGGTGGGCGCGTCGAAGATCTTGCACGGGCCGGAAAACGGCTGGGATCCGAACCGCTCCAGAATGCGGCGCAAGATGCCCGACGGGACCTGCCACGCCTGAAGCTGTTTGATCGGGGCGGGCGCCGGCTGGACGAGGTGGAGTTTCATCCGGGCTATCATCAGGTGATGCAGGCTGGCCTCGAAGAAGGGTATGCCGCCGCTGCGTGGGATGGGCAACCGGGCGGCCATGCCACGCACGCGGCCCTTGTTTATATGCAGATGCAGCTTGAGCCGGGGGCAGGTTGTCCGATGACTATGACTTATGCTGCCGTGCCCGCATTACGCAATGATCAGGCCTTGTTCGCTCAATGGGCACCAAAGCTGAGTTCCGGCATTTATGATCCGTCAACGCGCCCCATCTGGGAGAAACAGGGCGCAACTCTGGGCATGGCCATGACGGAAAAGCAGGGCGGCTCGGACGTGCGGGCCAATACCACCCGTGCAGTGCGGGACGGCGAAGCCTATCGGCTGACAGGGCATAAATGGTTTTGTTCGGCCCCGATGTGCGACGGCTTTTTGACACTGGCGCAGGCCGAGGGGGGATTGACCTGTTTTCTCGTGCCCAGATGGCTGGAGGGAGAGCGGAACGCGATCCGTTTGCAGCGCCTCAAGGACAAGCTTGGCAATCAGGCCAATGCCAGCTCCGAGATCGAATACCACAACGCGCTTGCCTATCGGCTGGGCGACGAAGGGGCAGGGGTGCGCACCATTATCGAGATGGTGCACCACACCCGTCTTGATACCGCAATCGCCCCCGCCGCGCTGATGCGGGCCGCGCTTTCGGAAGCACATCACTGGGTCAGCCACAGGTCGGCGTTTCAACGGCGACTGATCGACCAACCTCTGATGCGCACGGTTCTGGCGGACCTTTCGCTGGATTGCGAAGGGGCCTTGGCAGTGTCGATGTATCTGGCGCGCGCCTTTGATCGCGACGACGACGAGTCACGCGCTTTGGCGCGGATTGGCGTGGCGCTGGCCAAGTTCCTGTCGAACAAACGTTCTATCGGTGTTGTGGGCGAAGCGATGGAGGTGCTTGGGGGGATGGGGTATGTCGAGGAGACCCCCATGCCGATGCTGTACCGCGAAGCGCCGCTCAATTCGATCTGGGAAGGGTCGGGGAATGTTATTTGTCTGGATATCCTGCGCACGATAATCAATGAACCGCGTGCCGCCGAAGCGTTGAATGCGGTGTTGGACGGGGCGAAAGGCAATGACAAACGCTATGACTTGGCACTTGATGCACATCGCGCCCGCTGGCCCTCTATTCCTGCCCAGTCCGAGGCGCGGTGGTTCGCTGAAAATCTCGCGACTTTGTTAACCACAGCGGCGCTGATGCAGACGGCACCAAATGCCGTGGTGGATGGATATGTGACCAGCCGTGTCGCCGCTCAGCGCGGGGCGATACACGGTGCTATTTCAGGTCTTGACGAAGAGGCCATCCTGTCGCGAATTTAGAAAAACAACGCCCGCTTTGCATAAGGGCGGGCGTTGTTGTGATCGATCATAGTTTAATACCAAGGCCAAGTTTGAACCTGTTTTTTGGTGGGCGGCATTGCCTTTTTGATGTTACCCCCATCGGGGCCATCATCGTCTTCGGTCAGCGCGTCATAGAGTTCGTCGATCTCTTGGCTTTGAAACATCCGACCTGCATTCAACAGGTCGTTCGGGCGCATCATCGTCATGCCACACCGCCTTTCCGGGCCAGAGCATGTCCTGCGAGGGGTTTCAAATCCTTCAGGATGGCTTCGTAGTGTTTCATCTGGTCGCGCAGCATCAAACGACGTGTTTTGAGCCAGCGCAGCTTTGTCTGGTCAGGCGCCGCATGGGTGTGTTCCTGTGTGATCTCTGAGTCGATCTTGCGATGACGGGTCTTCAGTGATGCCACATGCGTTGAAAGGGTTGTTGCGCGCTTGAGAAGTCTACTGGACATAAAAGCCTCCTATCGTTGCTCATCTACACGGCGTTGTCTTGCCGTTGGAATAGAGATGGGCTTGAAAAAGGATAAGTGAATGCAAACCTTTCACTCAGTTAGATAGGAAAAACCTATACCTAGGAAAGCGCATGCAAGACCGACTTCTAACCTTGAAACACCTTCGGTATTTCGTCGCGCTGGCCCATAGTGGACAGTATCGTCGCGCGGCGGAACAGTTGGACCTGAGCCAACCTTCGCTCAGCCAACAGATCGCCGCCTTTGAAAGCGTTTTGGGGGTCAAGCTGGTGGAAAGAGGGCGGCGCGGTGTGATCCTGACGCCGGCAGGGCGCGAGGTTCTGGATCAGGCACAAGGCATTCTCGACGGGGTAGATCGCCTGATGGGGGTATCGCAATCCTTGCAAGATGGGGTGTCGGGCACCCTGCGGCTTGGATCGACTTCCACAATCGGGCCGTATGTTCTGCCCCGCTTTTTGCAACATCTGCACGCGGAACATCCGGATTTGAAACTGGTGGTGCGCGACGGCGCGCCGCGTGAGTTGCTCAATGAGTTGGGCAACGGTGTGCATGACGTCGTGATTTCCCAGCTTCCGATCCGCGAGAAGGACTTCCAATCTGTACCGTTGTACCGTGAGCCCTTGATGCTGGCCGTGGCCCGGGATCACCGGCTTGCGGGGCGAGGTCTGGTCACGCCCGAGGATCTGGCAGGAGAAGACCTTTTGGCGCTCGGGGATGCCTATGCCTTGCGAAATGAGGTTTCGCGCCTGGGAATGGCGTCGGGCGCGCGCCTGCGAGACGACTATGAAGGCACCAGCCTTGATGCGCTGCGCCAGATGGTTGCCATGAATATGGGGATCACCCTGTTGCCGTCGCTTTATGTGCGTTCGGAAGTGCCGGATGAAAACGGTGATGTGGCCGTGGTGCCGGTCAAAGGCGGGCTTTATCGGACGGTGGGTCTGATCTGGCGTCATACGACGGGCAAGCCCGCGCTTTTGCGACGGTTCCGCGAAGTCGCGGAAACCGTCATTTCTCAGGTCTTCAATGACCGCGTGCAACCGATGGGGGGTTAGCCCGCAACCGACGCATCGTAGATCGCGCCAATGGTGCCTGCGATGGTGCCGTTAAAGTCGTCGTCCGATTGCTGTGCCGACAGACCTTCGGTCAGCGCACGGCTGAACGATGCAATAACGCCGGTGTTGTTGGACAGGCGGGTGTTGGCTTCGTCGCGGCTGTAACCGCCGGACAGGGCAACAACACGCATCACACGTGGATGATCCACCAGCGATTTATAGTGGTTTGCGGTTTCTGGCAGCGTCAATTTCAACATGACCTGTTGATCTTCGGGCAGGGCGTCCAGTTGCTTGGTCAGTTCTGCCAGCAGGATATCTTCTGCGGCGGCCTTGTCTGCAATCGAGATGGTCACTTCGGGCTCGATGATCGGCACGAGGCCGTGGCTCAGGATCTGTTTGCCAACTTCGAACTGTTGGGCGACGATGGCGGCAATACCTTCCTGATTGGCGGCGTTCACGACCGAGCGCATCTTGGTGCCGAAGATACCGGCTTTGGCAGCGCGTGCGCACAGGGCGTCCAGTTCGGGCATGTCTTTCATCAGCTGAACACCGTTGGCTTCGTCAGCCAGACCTTTGTCCACTTTCAGGAAAGGAACAACGCCGCGCTCTTCCCACATGTAGGTGGCAGTTGGCTTGCCGTCGATTTCGCGGTCCATGGTCATTTCGAACAGGATCGCACCAATCACCTGATCGCCGGTAAAGGCAGGCGCCATGGCAATACGGGCTCGCATTGCGTGGATCATGTCGAACATTTCGGCTTCCGACCCGTAGGCGTCTTCTTCAACACCGTACAGGCGCAGCGCCTTCGGAGTGGAGCCGCCGCTCTGGTCGAGGGCGGCAATGAAACCGGCGCCAGAGGTCATCTTTTCGATTTGTGCTTGATTGGACATGTCAGTGTTCCGCCCTTAAAATTTAGTGTTGTCTCAGCTGCATAATGAATGCGCCCCGCTTCTAGGCCAGCGGGGCGTGTGTTGCAATCATGGTGGCGCTAACGAAAGGTGTGGCTGCCCGAATTTCGTGCAACCGTTACGTTTATTGGTCCAGTGCTGCCACACCGGGCAGAACTTTGCCTTCCATCCACTCAAGGAAAGCACCGCCAGCGGTTGAAATATAGGTGAAATCGCCAGCCGCGCCGGATGCGTTCAGTGCCGCAACCGTGTCACCGCCGCCTGCAACCGAAATGATCTGGCCCGAGCGTGTCAATGCCGCCGCCTTGAGGGCCGCTGCATTTGTCGCCGCATCAAAAGGCTCGATTTCAAAGGCACCCAAAGGCCCGTTCCAGATCAGCGTTTTGCTCTCTGCCAGAACCGCGCTGATGGCGGCGACGCTTTCGGGACCCGCATCAAGGATCATTGCGTCTTCGGGGCACTGGTCCACGGCTACGGTTTCATTATCTGCGTTGGCTTCGAATTTGCGCGCAACAACAACGTCACGCGGCAACACGATATTACATCCCGTTGACTCGGCCTTGGCCATGATTTCAAGAGCGGTGTCAGTCATCATGCGCTCGGCCAGAGATTTGCCGATCTGGATGTCTTTGGCCGCAAGGAAGGTGTTGGCCATGCCACCACCGATCACAAGGTTATCCACCTTTTCGATCAGGTTCGACAGCAGTTCCAGCTTGGTCGACACTTTTGCGCCGCCTACAACGGCCGTGACGGGGCGCTTTGGTTCGCCCAAAGCACTTTCAAGAGCTTCGAGTTCAGCTTGCATCAGACGACCGGCGCAGGCTGGCAGCAAATGCGCCAGACCTTCGGTCGAGCTGTGCGCGCGGTGCGCCGCCGAAAACGCGTCGTTACAAAACACATCGCCCAACTTGGCCATACCCGCCGCAAGCTCAGGATCGTTTTTGGTCTCGCCAGCATGAAAACGGGTGTTTTCCAGCAAAAGAACTTCGCCGGGTTGCAGGGTTTCGGCCGCCATGGCTGCCTCGGACCCGACACAATCGGCCGCAAATTTTACAGGTGCATCAAAGGCGCGTTCCAGCGTGGGCACCAGTTGCTTTAGCGACAGGTTTTCGCGACGCTCGCCACCCGGGCGGCCAAAGTGCGCCAGAAGGATCGGGCGACCACCCGCAGCAACAATATGTTTGACCGAAGGTGCGATACGACGAATGCGGGTCGAATCCGTGACCATGCCGTCAACGATTGGAACGTTGATGTCCACACGGGTCAGCACACGCTTGCCGTCCAGATCCATTTCGTCGAGTGTTTTCCAGCCCATTCTACAACTCCTGAAAAGAAATACTTTGCCGCGTTCCTATAGGAAACAGCCCATAGGTCAATGGGGCGACTTGGCTTTCTGGTGCGGGATGATTAACTACGCATCAAAGATTAAACAGGAGGGCCCTATGGCCGAGATCAAAGATCCCGAAAACACCATCCTGATGGAGCTTAAAGATGGCACCGTCGTAATCGAACTGTTGCCTGATGTGGCACCCGGTCACAGCGAGCGCATGAAAGAACTGGCGCGCGCCGGCCACTATGACAACGTGTGCTTTCACCGTGTGATCGCGGGCTTCATGGCGCAGACGGGCGACGTCGCCAACGGCAACATGGAAAAAGACTTTAACCTGCGCAGCGCAGGCACCGGCGGTTCCGACCTGCCGAACCTCAAAGCGGAATTCTCGAAGTTGCCCCACGACCGCGGCACCTTGGGCGCGGCACGTTCGGCCAACCCCGACAGCGCCAACTCGCAGTTCTTCATCAACTTCAAGGACAACCACTTCCTGAACGGTCAATACACCGTTTATGGCCGTGTGATCGAAGGCATGGAGCACGTTGACGCGATTGCTTTGGGCGAACCTCCTGCGAACCCCGATCGCATGGTCAGCGTGAAAGTGGCTGCTGATGTCGATGCTTAAGCTTGCAGCAGCGTTTTCGCTGATGGCCGCGCCAGCCCTGGCAACCGGCCTCGAAGTTCAGATCGAAGGCGAAGGGGCCAACGGCACCGTCGTGATTGATCTGTTCGAAGATGTCGCGCCAAAGCACGTTGAGCAAATCACCGCGCTGGCCAGCGAAGGCAAATACGATGATGTGGTGTTTCACCGTGTGATCGACCGCTTCATGGCCCAGACCGGTGACGTGGAATTCGGCAAGATGGGCGGCGATCTTCGCATGGCAGGTCGTGGCGGGTCTTTGCGCTCGGATCTTCCTGCGGAATTTTCCGACATGAACTTTGATCGCGGGATCGTTGGCATGGCACGGTCGCAAGACCCGAACTCGGCCAACTCGCAATTCTTCATCATGTTCGACGAAGGCAGCTTCCTGAATGGCCAGTATACGGTTGTTGGCAAGGTGACGTCAGGCATGGACGTGGTCGATGCGATCAAACGCGGCGAAGGCCGCAACGGTGCCGTCATTGGCCAGCCTGATCGCATGACAAAGGTCACTGTGACCGACTGATCGGTCTCACCACTTGTCACAGAGACGTGAGGGGGGCTATGCGGCCCCCCTTTTTTTGCGCGATGATCAGGGTCAGCCTTCGGGAGAGCACCAATGCGCCATTTCAGATTGATCCTCGCCGCCGTGATATCCGTGACCTCTTCGGCGGTCATGGCCGATCCGATGTTCTGGAAACATGAATGGCCAGATACGGATTTCAGCACCACGTCTGTTGATAACTGGGTAGAAATCCTTTCCGGGGGTCCACCCAAAGACGGCATTCCGGCGCTCAGCGATCCGCAGTTTATACGTGCCTCACAGGAAACCCGCATTGAAGGCACCGAACCTGTGGTCACGGTCGAGATGCCGGGTGCAGAGCCGCGCGCCTATCCGCTGCGGTATCTGACTTGGCATGAAATTGTGAACGACACTGTTGGGGGCGTGCCGATTGCCGTCACTTTTTGTCCGCTTTGCAATTCTGCGATGACGTTTGACCGCCGCGTAAAGGGGCAGACCCTGACATTGGGAGTGTCGGGCAAGCTGCGCAATTCCGATATGATCATGTACGACCGCGAAACCCAAAGCTGGTGGCAACAGGCGATCGGCGAAGCGATTGTTGGCGATCTGACGGGCACGGCTTTGACCGCACTGCCCACATGGCTTGAAAGTTGGGACCAGTTCCGCGCGCGCCATCCAGAGGGGTTGGTCATGGCGGAACCTGCCTATAATCGTCGATACGGCCAAAACCCCTATCGCAGCTATGACAGTTCGCATCGCCCGTTTCTCTATAGTGGCGAGTTGCCGCCGCATGGTGTGCCGGCGTTGGCGCGGGTTGTGCGTGTCGATAACCGTGCCTGGCCACTCGAGCGGCTGCGCAAAACGCCCAATATTACCGAAGCGGGGCTGACGCTGCGTTGGAAACCGGGGCAGGCGTCTGCTCTCGACAGTACGGTGATCGGACAGGGCCGTGATGTCGGCTCGATCCGGGTGCAGGACGGGCAGGGGCGCGATTTGCCTCATGACGTAATGTTTGCATTCGCCTTTCATGCATTCTGGCCCGAAGGTGTCTGGATGATGGGCAAATGAGGACAACTCTGGCGGTTGACGTACCGGCAATTTGCAATTCTGCCGTTTTGCCCGTAAGCGTGGTTCTAGCGGGACGCTGAATAAAAACGACAGAAGAAAATCCCATATGAAAACTGTAAATACCACCGAAGAGCTTGCGCGGTTTTGCGAATTGGCACGCACCAAACCCTATGTGACGATTGATACCGAATTCCTGCGCGAGCGAACCTATTTCTCCAAGTTGTGTCTGATCCAGATGGCCATTCCCGATCATGAAGATGGCGACGACGCGGTGTTGGTTGATCCTCTGGTGGATGGGCTGTCTCTGGAACCGATGTATGAGCTGTTTCGCGACACCAGTGTCGTCAAGGTTTTCCATGCGGCCCGACAGGATCTGGAAATCTTTTTTGTCGAAGCAGGCGTCTTTCCCGATCCGTTGTTCGACACACAGGTCGCAGCGATGGTTTGCGGGTTCGGCGATCAGGTTGGCTATGAAACGCTTGTGCGCAAGATCGCCAAGCAGGCCCTTGATAAATCAAGCCGTTTTACAGATTGGTCGCGACGTCCCCTGACCGAAGCTCAGCAGAAATACGCCATTGGGGACGTGACCCATTTGCGCCGGATTTACGAATTTCTGGCTGCAAAGCTGGCTGAAAACGGGCGCGAACACTGGGTTCAGGAAGAGCTTCAGATCCTGACAAATCCCGCCACCTATACCATCAAACCCTCAGAAGCGTGGCAACGGGTGAAAACCCGCACGACCACACCAAAGTTTCTTGCCATGGTGCGTGAACTGGCGCGTTTCCGCGAAGGCTATGCCCAAAGCCGGAATGTGCCACGCAACCGCGTTTTCAAAGATGATGCGCTGATCGAACTTGCGTCGACAAAACCGAAATCCCTTCAGGATCTTGGCCGGTCGCGTCTGTTGCTGCGCGAAGCCCGCAAAGGCGAAGTCGCAGAAGGCATTCTTGCCGCGATCGAGGCCGGGCAGAACTGTGCGCCCGAAGATTTGCCGCGCCCCGACAAGAGCCGCGAAAAACTTCAGGTGAACCCTGCGCTGGCGGATTTGTTGCGGGTGCTTCTCAAGGCCAAGACAGAAACGTCTGGTGTCGCGTCAAAGCTGATTGCGAGTGCGGCTGACCTTGATGCGATTGCGGCCGGTCAAAGAGACCTTGCCGCGCTCAAAGGCTGGCGCAACGAGGTGTTTGGCGCGGACGCCCTGCGTCTGTGCCAAGGCGAAATTGCGCTTGTTGCCAAAGGCAATTCCGTCGGAACCGTCAAAATCTAAAGAGTGCTGCGCGCGCCGTTTAGCGGCGCGCTTGCAATGCGTTCTGGTGGGCGGTGACTTTGATCGTGCGCACGCCTTCGAGCTGTTGATCCGTCAAAGAATGGGCCACGATCAGGGTGCGTGACGACTCGGCGCCGATCCCGATGGGATTTTGCGGGTGAATTCCAAGGAATTCATATGTCAGCACACCATCAACAGCTTCGCCTTCGTTCAAGGGGCGAAGTTTCAGGGCAAAAACACCCTGACGGTCGGCAACACCTGTCGCGCGAATGATTGCGCCGCCCGCAACACGTTCAATTTTCAGCTCGGTCACGCGGGTGATCGGCACACCGGGATAGACTTCCTCTGGGCGAGCAATAGCGCTTTTCTCAGGCAAAAGCGGGTTGGGTGGTGCCGCATTCGGGTCGACCTCGACCTCTTCACCGTTTCCAAACCAGTTAACCGGATTGTAACGCGACTGGCAGGCACTCAACAGTGTTGCAGATACCAGCAGAAGCAGGACTGTTTTGCGCATTGGCTCGACCTCGTTCTCTTTGGTCTCTGGGTAACGCATTGCGACGCGCTTGAAAAGCGCCAAGGCAGGGCTGGACCTTTGCTGTTTCAGGGCCTAGTTGGTTTTCAACAACACACGGAGCGGATCATGGCCACGGAAAGCTTTGAAGAGATCGTCGAAGATTTCGAATTCATGGACGACTGGGAAGACCGGTATCGTCACGTGATTGACCTTGGCAAGGGGATGGAGCCCCTTGAAGATGCCCTGAAGGTGCCCGCAACCAAGGTTGACGGCTGTGCCTCGCAGGTGTGGCTGCACCCCAAGATCGAAGACGGTGTTTTCTCCTTTGAAGGCGACAGCGACGCCATGATCGTGCGGGGGCTGATTGCGGTGCTGCGTGCGCTTTACAGCGGTTTGCCGGTCGCGGATGTGATCAAGGTGGATGCCCGCGCCGAAATGGAACGCCTCGGGATGAACGAACACCTGTCGTCGCAACGCTCGAACGGGCTGCGTGCCATGATTGAACGGATCCGGCTTGTTGCAGCCGAGGCCGCCAGCTAGGGACCGCACCCGAAACTGGTGCGCGGGTCTATTTGCCAGACAACGATTTGTAGTGCTGCAAAACATAGAGACGAATGGCGGTCGCAAGACCTGTTTCCATATCTCTTTTTGCGTCAATATCGGCGGCTAATGCGTTGATTGCTGTTGATTTTTCGGCGGCGATGTCGCGAAAGGCTTGCCAGAATTCATCTTCCAGAGATACGCTTGTGCGGTGGCCCCGCAATGTCAGCGAGCGTTTGATAGGGCGCGCGTTCATGTGTCGTCACGCTTGTGGCTGTCAATATGCGACGCGGCTTTGTCTGCTTCGTTCTGTTCGCGGTTTTTCTCGGCCTTGGTCCGGCCAAACCTAACAGCGTTTTCGTCAGCGCGGGCCTTTTTGTCAGCCCGCGCTTTTTGTTTCCGGAACCGGTTCAGATTGACCGGCTCAGCCATTAGTCCTTGGGACCGATCATTTGCTCGGGACGCACAACCGCATCAAAGGTGTCCGAGTCCACAAAACCAAGCGCGATGGCCTCTTCCTTGAGGGTCGTGCCGTTTTTATGCGCGGTTTTGGCAACCTTGGTCGCGTTGTCGTAACCGATGGTGGGCGCAAGCGCCGTGACAAGCATCAGGGATTCTTTCATCAGCTTGTCGATACGCGGTTCGTTCGCCTTGATGCCCAGCAACATACGCTCGGTAAAGCTGTCTGCGACGTCGCCGATCAGCTGAATCGACTGAAGCAGGTTGTAAGACATCATCGGGTTGTAAACGTTCAACTCGAAATGGCCTTGTGAACCGGCGAATGTCATGGCGGCGTTGTTGCCCATGACATGTGCAGCGACCTGCGTCATGGCCTCGGCCTGCGTCGGGTTCACTTTGCCCGGCATGATCGAAGAACCAGGCTCGTTTTCGGGCAGGATCAATTCACCAAGGCCAGAGCGTGGGCCGGACCCGAGGAAACGGATGTCGTTGGCGATTTTATACATCGCACCGGCAACCGTCGCCAAAGCGCCGGACATAAACACCATGGCGTCGTGGGCGGCAAGAGCTTCGAACTTGTTCGGGGCAGTGACGAAGGGCAGACCGGTGATCTCTGCCATGTTGGCCGCGACGGTTTCGCCCCAGCCTTTTTTGGTGTTCAACCCTGTACCAACCGCGGTGCCACCTTGGGCCAGCTCGTAAATACCGGGCAGGGCGGCCTCAACACGTGCCATGCCCTGACGGATCTGGTGGGCATAACCCGAGAATTCCTGACCCAATGTCAAAGGCGTCGCATCCTGTGTGTGCGTCCGGCCAATTTTGATGATGTCTTTGAACTCTTCCGACTTCTGCTCGAGACCTTCAGCCAGTTTGTTCAGACCGGGCATGAGAACATCACGAACACTCATCGCGGTTGCAATATGCATGGCCGTCGGGAAGGTGTCGTTTGAAGATTGACCCATGTTGCAGTGGTCATTGGGGTGAACCGGATCTTTTGATCCGATCACGCCGCCCAGAATTTCAATCGCACGGTTGGCGATCACTTCGTTCGAGTTCATGTTCGACTGGGTACCGGACCCTGTCTGCCAAACCACCAGAGGGAAGTTGTCGTCGAATTTGCCCGCGACCACTTCGCTCGCGGCCTCGATCACCGCATCAGCGATCTTGGCATCCATATCGCCCGAGGCTTTGTTGGCCATGGCACAGGCCTGTTTGATCACACCCAAGGCGCGCACGATGGCGACGGGCTGTTTTTCCCAGCCGATTGGGAAGTTCATGATCGAACGCTGGGTCTGTGCGCCCCAATATTTCTCAGACGGGACTTCAAGAGGGCCGAAGCTGTCTGTTTCGGTGCGGGTGTTGGTCATCGGTTGTGCTCCGTAACTGTGTCTCGTCGTGTCATAGACAAATCAGCGAAAAACTCAATGCTGTATACCGTTGGATACAATGATCCAGCGGCGGCATAATGGCTCAGGTGGCAAGATTTACTTGCGGAAACTGTCGAGACTCACGACGTCCGCCTCTTTGCGGTCGTCTTCTTCGACTTCGATCGAGACGATTTCTTCATCGTCGTCATCATCCAGATCGATCTCGTCCAGCTCGTCTTCTTGTGTTTCGAAACGCAGGCCGAATTCTACGGATGGATCAACAAAGGTCTTGATCGCGTCATAGGGAATATAAAGGGGCTCTGGCGCATCGCCAAAGTTGAGCGTGACCGAAAAGCCTTCGTCCGTGACATGAAGGTTTTCATACCAATGCTGCATAACAACCGTCATTTCACCGGGATAGCGGTCCACCAGCCAGTCGGCGATTTTTACCTCGGGATGGTTGGTGTCGAAGGTGATAAAGAAGTGGTGTTCACCGGGAAGGCCGTTGGCTTCAACATCGTTCAGCACCTCCTGAATCAGGCTGCGCATGGCACGGTGCATCAGGTTTCCATAATCGATGGTACGCGGCATGGGATCACCTTTGGCGTTGTTTTTCCCCACCATAATAGATTCGGCGCGAAACAAAAGAGACCCAACGAAAAAACAGACAGGAATTAGACCAGACTTATCAAAGAACTGGCAACGGCCATCAACGCGAGTGTCAAAAGCAACGGCACCCGTTTCCAAAGCAACAACACGCAAGCCAGGATCGCCAATCCGGCGGGGATGATTTGAAAGCTCTCTGGCGTGGGCCATGCCCCCCAGGCGGTGGACTGCACGTCGGCAAACAGCAGATGCAACGTGAACCAAAGGCTCAGGTTTGCAATCACGCCGAGAACTGCCGCGGAAATCATCTGTAACGCGCCCGTCAAACGTGGTTGCGACAAAAGATAGTCAACATAAGGCGCGCCGGCGAAAATCCATAGAAAACAAGGAGTAAATGTGCACCACAATGTCATAAGGCCCGCAACAACGGCCAGGGAAACACCACCGGCCTGATATCCGGCGAGGTGTCCCGTGAACTGGGTGACAAGGATCAGAGGCCCCGGCGTTGTTTCCGCCAACCCCAAGGCATCCATCATCTGTGGTGTTGAAACCCACTGATACTCGGACACGACCGCCTGAACCATATAGGCCAGAACCGCATAGGCCCCGCCAAAGGTCACCACGGCAAGCTTTGAGAAAAACAACGACAACGTCACAAGAAACTGCGCGTCCAACAACCAGAGAACTGCAATCGGAGAGAGCCAGATCACCAGCCATGTGGCGATGGTTTGCAAGGTGGATCGAAGTGCCACTTTTTGAGGCACAGCTGCCTCGGTGTCCGTGTCAGCCCCTGCAAGGGCGCCCACAATTCCGGCCAATAAGATGACCGCAGGAAAGGGAGCGAGCCCTGAATACAAGGTCACAAAAGCAATTGCCGCCACGATCCAGTTCAAACGCGCGCTCAGGACTTTGCCCGACAGGCGCACAAGCGCCTGAATGATGATGGCAACAACCGTGGCCTGCACGCCAAGAAAGGCCGCAGCAACAAGAGGCACATCGCCATAAGAGAGATAGAGCGCCGCCAAGGCGGCGATGATGAAGGCCCCCGGAATGAAGAACAGACCACCACCGATCAACCCACCCACGGTACCGCGCAGTTTCCATCCGGTGTAGGTGGCCAGTTGCATCGCCTCGGGACCGGGCAGCAACATGCAAAAAGAAAGCGCGCCCAGAAATTCCTTTTCTTTGAGCCAACTGCGTTCTTCAACCAGTTCTCGGTGCATCAGGCCGATCTGTGCGGCAGGTCCACCAAAAGACAAAAGGCCGATGCGTCCAAAAACGCGTATCAGGTCGGAAAGGGAAGGGTGCAGAGACATGGCCAACAGGCATCACACTCGCTTGATTCCCGCAAGCGTCAATTCATAGGGGAAACCAAGGACCCGCTAGGCGATCTTCTGACCCGTCAAACAAAGTGCCAGACATTGTTCCGGCAGCAGGCCGATTTGTTCGAAAAAGCTCATGAAATCGAAGCTGTTGTAGGTTTCGACCATCTTATCCCCATCAAAACGAGCAAAAAGCTGACCCGAGCCAATAACCGGTTTGCCGGTCGCGGAATCGGTGACACGCATCGAATAAAGAGCAGAGGCCCAGTCGCCGTCCTCCATCACCTTGTCAAGAGACACACGGGGGTCTTCGACCATGTCGAGAAACATCGGGACAAGTTCCCGAAAGTCATCAGGCCCAACCTGCATTTCCGGCAGCAATCCCGCGGCCTGTGTGTCCGGACTAAACAATTCATCGATCGCGTCGAGATCGCCACTTTCCCAGACACGTTGATACCATTGGGTAAGAATCTCACGTTTTTCCATTTTTCGCCCGCCTTTTGAACAATTCGCGCAAACCAATCGTTAAGTCGCAGGCATGAGGAATTCGTTAATTTTTGGGGAAAGTGCAGGTTTCTGTTGCCAGGTACCTGCGAACCCCGCCTTAGGTCGCTAAACCCAAGGAGTTAGTTTCGGCGACATTAACAGCTTACGCTGCTACTGCCATTGCCGGAGCACGATTGTCATTTGCAATTGTACAAAATTCGCCGATAACGGTGGCAGACTGCCGAGACAAAGCAAACCCCTTTAGACGTTCGTCGATCCTATTTCGTCCCCATGACCCCCAAATGAAGGGTGTTTGGTGGAGACGCCGGGTACCGCCCCCGGGTCCGATCCGCTTATTACGAGCGCGTTTATGTCCATAGTCCCCGAAGAGACATCTGTTAGATAACCACTCGCGTCAGAGAAAAAAAGGGGCGACTTGCGCTTGCGGGCAAAAATTTCGCAAAATCTGACGCTTTCCCAAGGGGCTAGCGCGTGTAGTGCCGGATGTTGAATCCTTCGGCCTCGGTCGGGGCCAGAAAGTGTTTCATGATCTGGTCAAACTGCGTATCTGTCACCGAAAAAGGGTGGGTGCCCGCTGCGTTTCGGGCACGCACACGTTCCCGGCACACCTCGGTCGGCACATCGAGAAAATGCAGAATGTGGTCACATCTGGTATCTTTCAGGATATCATGCAGCCAGGCACGGCTTTCCAATGTGTTCGCGCCAAAATCAAGTACAACAGATGTTCCGGCATTCAGCAAACGGGCCGTGTGACCGGACATGACATTGCGCAGACGGCTGGAGAACCTCACATAGTCGGAGATCGTGTTCATTTCCGGCCCGAAAAGTTCGGACAGCCAAAGATCTTCGGCGATGACAACCGTGTTAGGTTCGGCTGATAACGTATTGGATAACGTGGATTTTCCCGCCGCAATCTTGCCAACAAGAATGTGCAGCATGGCCGGTGGTCGTGGTGTCATGATGTCGTGTCCGGTTTGGCGGCTCTGGCGTCCCGCGCGGCCATCGCTTCTTCACCCAGTTGCAGGGTATAGGCGGTCAGCTCCGCAAGGGCGGTATCGGCCAGCGCAGGTTCTTTTTCATCCAGAGCGTCGGCAATGCGGGTGTGCAATCCCACGATCATTTCGCGGTTTCGGGCGGTGAAGGTGATCATGTTCATCAGGGGTTGCATCGCTTCAACCGCACCGGCCAGCTGATAGGACAAGACCGGATTGTCTGCGCCATCCACCAGCGCACGGTGAAAGGCGACGTCGCTGTCACAAAAGCTTTCGTCAGAAAGCCCGGGTTGAGACTGACGGTGGATTTCGGCGCGCATCGTCGCGAGATGATCCGGCGTACGGCGCACGGCCGACAGGGGTGCACAGGCCCGTTCAAGCGCGTAGCGGGCTTCACAAGCGGTTTCAAAATCCACCGCATTCATCGACAACAAAAGCGTCGATGTCGTGATATGGTTGGCATAAGCGTCCTGATAGGACAGGCGGCGCACAAAGGCCCCGCCGGATGCACCGCGTTGGGTCCGGATCAGGTTCTGGGCCGCAAGCCGTTTCAGCGCCTCGCGCACGGTGGGGCGTGAAACGTCGAATTGTTCGGACAGTTCCGCCTCGGAGGGCAGGCGTGTGTCGACATCCATTTCCCCATTGATAATGGCGTCCCTGATGGATTTGGCGATTTGCGCAGAGAGATCCGCGCTGCTTTTTGGATCAATTTTCATATGTCTGACATTTATTGTTTGATCGAATTCTAAATGTCTGACAATTTAAACACAAGGATTGAGTCGTTGGAGAGAACACAGTGGTAGCGGCACGTATCAGAGCCATGACTGGATGGCATTGGATTGCCCTGTTCGGGAGCATTCTTTGCGCTTGGGTCGTGCTGTACCTGATGGCGTTGCCTGACGACCTGCGTCAGGCGGGCCTGATTTATGGCGCGGACTTCTGGACAACGCTTTGCACGGTCACACCGGATGCTGCGGGGTTCTTTCGGGTCTTGTTAATGTGGGTTTTGATGTCGGCAGCCATGATGGCGCCCACGGCGCTGCCTGCGTTTGCGACTTATGAAGACTTGGGTCAGGCCACGGAAGGGACGCGGTTCGGCGTCTTGGTTGGCGGATATCTCTTTGTGTGGCTCGGGTTTTCGGTCTGTGCCGCTTTGGTCCAGATGGGGCTGTTCCAGATGGAATTGATCTCGGCGTTTGGAGACAGCAGGTCCAACGCCTTGTCTGCGGCCTTGCTGCTTTTGGCGGGGGGATATCAGTTCTCGCCCGTGAAAGAAGCCTGCCTTAGCAAATGCCGCATGCCGTTGACGTTCTTCATGCAGCATTGGGACGAGGGACCGCTGAAAAACGGCATCCGCCTCGGGCTGGTGTGTTTGGGCTGTTGCTGGGCCCTGATGCTTTTGGCGTTCGTCGGAGGGGTCATGAACATCGCGTTCATGGGATTGGCGACCGTCATTATGGTGCTGGAAAAACTGCCACAAATTGGACGGTTCGTGACCAAGCCTTTGGGCGTTGTGCTGATCGCTTCGGGCATCTGGATCGGTGCCGGATCACTTGGAATTATTTAAATCGGAGGAAGAAAAATGGCGTTGGATGAAGTGGGCACAGTGCCCTGGACCATCAAAGGGGAATTAATCCTCAACTGTAACTGCACGGTCTTTTGCCCCTGCGTTGTCAGCTTGGGCAAGCACCCCCCCACAGAAGGCCACTGTCAGGCGTGGTCCGGAATTCGCATCGACGAAGGCCAGTACGGCGACGCAGACCTTTCGGGTTTGAACGTGGGTCTGTTCCTCGAGATTCCGGGCAACATGGGGCGCGGCAACTGGAAAGCGGCAGCGTTCATTGACGATCGCGCCTCGGAAGAGGCCTATGCCGGTCTGGTCAATATCTTCAGCGGTGCCGCACGCGGCTCAACTGGTTTGTTCGGCATGCTGGTAGGAGAGTTTCTTGGCGCCGAGCGCGAACAGGTCGTATTTGAAACCGAAGGCAACGAACGTCGCTTGATGGTTGGTAAAAAGATCCAGGGTGCGGTTGTGCCGGTAGAAGGCAAAGACGGAAAAGATATCGTGGTCACCAACACGGAATACTGGATGGGCCCCGATATTACGGTCGCGCAAGCCACCAAAGGACGTGTGCGTGCCTTTGGTCGTGTCTGGGATTTCGAAGGGCGTTCTGCCGAAATCTGCCAGATCGACTGGAAAGGTCCTCGATAAGGAACAGCTCAATGATTGATCCCGAATATTGTCAGATGATGGCGCGCTATAATGCGTGGCAGAATAATCAGATCAAGGCGGCCGCCGAGCGGCTGACCGAGGCCGATTTGCGCAAAGAGCGCGGTGCGTTTTTCGGATCGATCATGGGCACGCTGAACCACATACTGTGGGCCGACCTGCTCTGGATGGGGCGCTTTGATGGCGGAGCGCCCCCGAATGGGGGCGTGGCAGAAAGCGTCTCGGTGACACCGACACTGGCGGTTTGGGGGGCGGAGCGGTTCCGGACAGACGGGCGAATCCGTCAATGGGCTGACGGTCTTCTGGCGGTCAATCTTGTCGGGAACCTGACATACACTTCAGCGGTTTTGAAAAAGGACATCACGTTGCCAATGGCGCAATGCGCCGTTCATTTTTTCAATCACCAGACCCATCACCGCGGGCAAATCCATGCGATGCTGACAGCGGCGGGGCAAAACACGGGCGACACCGATCTGGTGTTTTTGCCTGAGGAAAAGCCATGGCTTTGATTTCTCTCTCACGTCGGTTGCGGCGCACTCCGTTTTCGGATGGTGTCGAGGCCGCAGGGGTGCGCGGATATACAGTGTATAACCGGATGCTTCTGCCAACGATGTTTAGATCTGTCGAAGAAGATTACCGTCACCTCAAGGAAGCGGTCCAGATTTGGGATGTTGCTGTCGAAAGACAGGTCGAGTTGCGCGGCCCGGATGCGGGGCGCCTGATGCAGATGCTGACACCGCGCGATCTGCGCAGCATGTTGCCCGGCCAGTGTTATTACGTGCCCATCGTGGACGAAACGGGCGGTATGCTGAATGATCCGGTGGCCGTAAAGCTGGCCGAGGACCGTTGGTGGATTTCGATTGCAGACAGCGATCTTCTGCTGTGGGTCAAGGGTGTGGCCTATGGATACCGGCTTGATGTGCTTGTCACCGAACCGGATGTTTCGCCGCTGGCCATTCAGGGGCCGAAATCTGACGAGCTGATGTCGCGCGTGTTCGGTGATCGTGTGCGTGACCTTCGGTTCTTCCGGTTTGGCTGGTTCGAATTCATGGGGCGTGATCTTGTTATCGCGCGGTCCGGGTATTCCAAACAGGGTGGCTTTGAAATCTATGTCGAAGGGTCCGACATCGGCATGCCTCTGTGGAATGCGCTGATCGAGGCGGGCAAAGATCTGGATGTCCATGCGGGATGCCCCAATCTGATCGAGCGGATCGAAGGGGGATTGCTGAGCTATGGCAACGACATGACAGAGGACAACACCCCTCATGAATGTGGTCTTGGCCGGTTCTGTAATACCAATACCGCGATTGGCTGTGTAGGCCGCGATGCGTTGTTGCGCGTGGCCAAGGAAGGCCCCGTCAAGCAAATCCGCCCCATTGAAATTCACGGATCGGCGGTGCCGCCCTGTGATCGCCTGTGGCCTGTCATGGACGGCGACCTTCACGTCGGCAACGTCAGCAGCGCGGCATGGTCGCCGGACTACAATACAAACGTGGCCATCGGCATGGTGCGCATGACCCACTGGAACACCGGCACCGAGCTGGATGTGATCACCCCGAACGGTGTTCAGCCCGCAACCGTCTACGAAGCCTTCTGGACCTGAACAGGGTCCACCGAAACAAAGCTGCGGACATGATGTCTGTAGGGATTTATGGAGAGATGAGATGTTTAACGCATTGATCATGGAAAAAAATGACGACGGACTGGCGTCTGCAACGATCAAGGAGATCGGTGAAGACCAGCTGCCCGAAGGCAATGTTACGGTTGCCATCGAATATTCGACCGTGAACTACAAAGATGGTCTGTGCCTGTCGGCCAAAGGCGGCGGGCTGGTGCGCAATTACCCCCACGTTCCGGGCATCGATTTTGCCGGCACTGTCGAATCTTCGGATGATGACCGTTACAAGGCTGGCGACAAAGTGGTCCTGACCGGCTGGCGTGTTGGTGAAATGTACTGGGGCGGATATGCCCAAAAGGCGCGCGTGAATGCGGACTGGCTTGTCCCGTTGCCTGCGGGTTTGACCCCGCAACAGGCAATGGCCGTCGGCACCGCCGGTTTTACGTCGATGTTGGCTGTCATGGCGCTTGAGGATCACGGGCTGAAGCCGGGTCAGGGGCCGGTTCTGGTCACGGGTGCGGCTGGCGGTGTGGGCTCGGTCGCGACCGCGATTTTGGCGAACCTTGGCTACGAAGTGGCCGGTGTTACCGGACGTCCCGACACGGAAGACTATCTCAAATCCTTGGGGGCCACACAGATTGTGCCGCGCGAAGACCTGAACGAAACCACCAAACGTCCACTGGAAGCAGAAACGTGGGCCGGTTGCGTGGATGCCGTTGGCGGCGAGATGCTGGCGCGCGTCTTGGGCCAGATGAAATACGGTGGTTCGGTTTCGGCGGTTGGTCTGGCCGGTGGTGCGGGTTTGCCTGCCACCGTCATTCCGTTCCTGCTGCGTGGTGTGAACCTTCTGGGCATCGACTCGGTCATGCAGCCCTATGAAAACCGCCTGCGCGCGTGGGAGCGTATCGCCAAAGACCTGCCCATGGACAAGCTGGAAGCGATGGTCAAACCGGCAACCCTGTCCGATCTGCCGCAATTGGGTGCAGATATCCTGCAAGGGTTGGTCAAAGGGCGTGTTGTTGTGGATGTGAACGCCTGAGAATTGAGCTAGAAGAAGGGGCGCGACGAGGTTTTCGCGCCCTTTTTGATTCTGAGAGGTGCCGGCTGATGAGCTATGACAACGACAATATCTTTGCAAAAATCCTGCGTGGAGAGATTCCAAGCGAGAAACTTTATGAAGATGAAGACACCTATGTGTTCATGGATATCATGCCGCGTGCGGACGGGCATTGTTTGGTGATCCCGAAAACGCCATGCCGCAATATGCTGGATGCCTCACCCGAACAACTGACAGCCTGTTTGAAAACCGTTCAAAAGCTGAGCCATGCCTGCATGCAAGCGTTTGGCGCAGAAGGCATCACCCTTCAGCAGTTTAACGAGGCCGTCGGCGGGCAAGAAGTGTTCCACCTGCATTTCCACATCCTGCCGCGCCACGATGGTGTCAAACTGCGTCCTCCGGGAAAGATGGAAGACTTTGGTGTCTTGAAAGAAAATGCAGACAAAATCCGAGCGGCTCTCGGGTAGCTGGAATTAATATTCCGATAATTGCATCTATTTGATCTGGATCATGTTGCCGACTCGAAAGGGTCGGCAATTTCGGTTCTGTAAGGTGCATCAAAGACATATGTTTCCTCCGCAATCCTAACAATGTTTGCGAGGCACCTTACAAAGCAAAATTTTGTAGGGAATAACGATGTTCAAAGGTTTGATGGCCGCAGCTTTCGGTCTTTCTGCGCTTGCAGGAATGGCGATGGCAGATGAGCCGACGAAACTGGTTACGATTGTGACCGAAGAAAACCCCCAAACCCAATTGATGGCGATGGTGTTGACCATGCAGGCCGCCCAGAAAGGGGCCGTGCCACATGTCATGCTATGTGGGCCCGCGGGCGACATTGCGCTGAAACAAGCCCCGGAAAGCGCCACCGCGCCACAGCCGCCCAAAGGCATGAGCCCACAAGGGTTGATGACCAAAATCATGGGCCTGCCGGGGGCCAAGGTTGAAGTCTGCGCGATTTACCTGCCAGCACGCGGGCAGGGGCCCGAGATCCTGCTGGACGGCATTACCGTTGCCAAACCCGGTGCCATGGCGATGTCTGTGCTTGAGGCCGACGCCAGCCTGAATTTCTAATCCGGCAAGGTCTGTCCCCAGCAGGCTTTGACTGGTTCCACGCGGTGGCATGTCGTCATGCCACCGCGTCTTTTTTATCTCCAACCAAAGCCTATGCCTTGACGGCCCCAATCAGGGTGGCAAGGTGCGCCCATGGAACTTGATATCAATTTCGTGCGGGCGCAATTCCCCGCGTTTGAGCAGGCTTCGCTGCAAGGTCAGGCCTTTTTCGAAAATGCAGGCGGGTCTTATACATGCCGCCCCGTGATTGAGCGCCTGACGCGCTTTTATCATGAGCGCAAAGTGCAGCCCTATGCGCCCTACGAGGCATCTCGCCTTGGCGGAGAAGAAATGGACGAAGCCCGCCTGCGGCTGGCGGCCATTCTCGGGGTCGACACCGACGAATTGTCCTTTGGGCCGTCAACTACGCAAAACACCTATGTTTTGGCACAGGCCTTTCGCCAGTGGATGCAACCGGGTGATGCGATCATCGTGACAAATCAGGATCACGAGGCCAATACAGGCCCGTGGCGCAGGCTGGCCGATGAAGGAATCGAGGTGCGCGAATGGCGGATCGATCCCGAAACCGGCCATTTGGATACGGAACAGCTGGAAAACCTGTTAGATGACAAGGTGCGTCTGGTGTGTTTCCCGCATTGTTCCAACGTTGTCGGGGAAATAAATCCTGTCACGGAAATTGCGGCCCTTGCCCATGCCGCCGGCGCCTTTGTCTGTGTCGACGGGGTCAGCTATGCACCGCATGGTCTGCCGGATGTGGGGACGCTGGGCGCAGATATCTATTTGTTTTCAACATACAAGATCTATGGCCCGCATCAGGGCGGCATGGTGATCCGGCGAGCGCTTGGAAATATGCTGCCCAATCAGGGACATTATTTCAACGCGGACACGCTCTATAAACGGTTCACACCGGCGGGCCCTGATCATGCACAGATTGCGGCTTGTGCGGGCATGGCGGATTACTTTGATGCTTTGGCCGATCATCATGGTCTTGAAGGCACCGCAGTCGCGCGTGGTGCGGGGGTGCATGATCTGATGCGCGCCCATGAAACCAAACTGTTGCAGCCTGTTCTCGACTTCGCGGCCGCGCGCAATTCAGTGCGCTTGCTGGGTCCGAAAGACGCCTCAAAACGGGCACCGACGGTTGCCCTTGCCTGCGAAAAGGCGGGCGCAGATCTGGCGACAGCGCTGGCCCCGATGGGCATCATGGCGGGCGGTGGCGATTTCTATGCCGTTCGGGCGCTGGAAGCGCAGGGCGTGGATCAGACCAAAGGCGTGCTGCGGTTGAGCTTTGTGCACTATACCTCTCGCGAAGAGATTGATCAGCTGCTTACCGCCTTGGAAACGGTTCTTTAAACGGTTTCCCACCACGGTTCCGGCCCCGGTTTTGGGCCGGAACGTCACTTTTGGGGGCATTCTGATATCGGTCCGGAACCCAAAACCTCGGTGAAAACTCCATCAACTATCTGAAAAAATATAATAATATGTGATTTTCGGAAATCCTTGCCCGATCCCCGTCTTTGGGCCTAGCATTTTCATGTTAGCCGCGAGGGGAGGAAGCGGATGATCCTGAAGACACTCGAGGGGCAGGAAAACCTGCCAAGATACTTTGCCAACGTGTTTGAGGTGGCACAGAAGATCAATACAGGCCGCATTGATTTCGTGATGCCGGACGGGCGCAGGTTTCGCGCAGAAGGCACGCAGGTTGGACCTGTGGCCGAGTTGATTGTGCATGACGAGGACACGTTCGCCCGACTGGTTCGGGAAGGTGATCTTGGCTTTTGTGATGCCTATATAGAAGGCGGTTGGAGCACACCCGATCTTCAGGCGTTTCTGGATTTCTTGCAGTCCGACAATGATGCGCTTTATGACGGGTTTCCGGGCATGTTCTTTGTGCGTCTTTATGAACGCATGCGACATTGGATGAACCGCAACACCCGCGAACAGGCCAAGAAAAACATCTCGCACCACTATGATCTCGGGAACGAGTTTTATGCCCTCTGGCTGGACGAAACGATGACCTATTCGTCGGCCTTGTTTGAAACCGGACAGGAAAGCATGGAGGCCGCGCAGACTGCCAAATATGCCTCGATGGTGGATGAAATTGGCGCGCAGCCCGGCGATCACGTTCTGGAAATCGGCTGTGGGTGGGGTGGCTTTGCAGAATACGCCGCAAAGGAACGCGGCCTGCGCGTAACGGGGCTAACGATCAGTCAGGAACAATTGAACTTTGCACAACAACGCATTGAAAGGGAAGGATTATCGGACCTCGTCGAGTTTCGCCTTCAGGATTATCGCGACGAGACAGGAGAATATGACGGGATCGCCAGCATCGAGATGTTCGAGGCCGTCGGAGAGAAATTCTGGCCGGTCTATTTTGAAACGGTACGTGATCGCCTGAAACCCGGTAAATACGCAACACTCCAGATCATCACCCTGACGGAAGAACGTTTTGAGACCTATCGCAAGGGCGTGGATTTCATCCAGAAATACATCTTTCCGGGGGGGATGCTTCCCAGTCCGACCGCGCTTCATTCCGAGATTTCAAAAGCGGGTCTTCAGTTTGTCCGGTCAGTTGAATTTGGCGAAAGCTATAGCCAGACCCTGCGACGCTGGCATGAGGTGTTCAACTCAAAATGGGACGAGGTTCAAAGGCTTGGATTTGATGACCGGTTCCGGCGCATGTGGAACTTTTATCTGACCTCTTGCGCTGCGGCCTTTCACAGCGGAAACTGTGATGTAACGCAAATAACAATGTCCAGGCCCCGCTGATGCCCACAACAAACCGACTTGCCGCCGCGATTTGCCTCGCCATTCTGGGCGCTGTCATTGCAGAACTTGTCAAACCCCTGATGCCCGAAGGCACAGGGTTCGGGCATTTCACATTGACCAGCGCAGGGATTGGCGTGGTTGTGGGGTGGTTTATCCTGGGGCCGCGGGTCGGCGGCACCTATGTCAACGCGATCAACTCGGGCATCACATCGGTGGTGATCCTGATTGTTGTGGGGTTGTTTACCTTTGGGGCAAACGAGATGTTGCGACAGGCCCTTCGGCATCGTTTTGATGATCCAATGGTCGCGATCAAGGCGATTTTGGAAGAGGCCATTGACTATGCCCAATACCTGTTGGATGTGAAGGTGATTGCAACTTTGGTCGTCGGGGCGATTGTCTCTGGTATCGTGACCGAGTTTTCCTATCGTCGCTGGAGATAAGTTTTTGAAATCCCTGTTTTTTTACGGAACACTGCGGTTTATGCCGTTGTTGACGATCGTGCTTGGCCGCGCGGCAGACCAAGTGGACGCTGTTGAGGCGCGACTTTTGAAGCATGGGGTGTATTGGGCTAAGGGGCAGGCCTTTCCGACCATCTGTGAAGATAATGGCACCGCAACCGGTCTGCTGGTGCGCGGCTTGTCCGACGAAGATATCGCCCGTTTGAATTTTTATGAAGGCGGATTTGACTATGCGCTGAAACAGGTCGAGGTGCAGGCAGAAGGCGAAGAGGTTCCTACCGAAGTCTATTTCCCGACACCGGGCCTGTGGGATCAGGGTGCGCCGTGGTCGCTGGATGACTGGGTCACGCAATGGGGGGACATGACCCTTCAGGCGGCGACTGAGGTCATGGGATATTATGGACGGTTCTCTGCGGCAGAAGTCGCCGAGATGTTCCCGATGGTGCGTGCGCGTGCCACCGCACGTGTAAATGCCGTGCGCCGCAATCATGCGCTGAGCCCGTCCGGTTTTTCCGGAAAAGACGTGACGGTTGACGAACGGGTCCGGTCCTATGTGAACTTTTTCGCGCTGGATGAATATGACCTCAGCTTTCGCCGCTATGACGGGGGCCAAAGCGACATGGTGCGCCGTGCCGTTTTTGTGGCCACCGATGCGGTGATTGTGCTGCCGTATGACCCTGTGCGGGATCGCGTTTTGCTGGTTGAGCAATTCCGCCCCGGTCCCTATGCGCGCGGCGATGAAACGCCTTGGCAGCTTGAACCGGTTGCGGGACGTGTGGACGCTGGTGAAACACCCGAAGAAACGGCGCATCGCGAGGCTCAGGAAGAGGCGGGGCTGGCCCTCAAGACGCTGCATGACGTGGCGCATTGTTATGCGTCACCCGGGTGTTCGACAGAGTATTACAACATTTACGTCGGGATCGCCGACCTGCCGGACGAGGTTGCGGGCGTGGCGGGACTGGACAGCGAAGCAGAAGACATCCGGTCTTATGTTTTCGACTACGAGACCCTCATGGATATGGTAGACAGCATGCAAGCGGTGAATGCGCCGCTGGTCCTTGCGGCGCTTTGGCTCGCACGACATCGTGAAGGTTTGCGCAACGCCGCTTGAGTTCCCGTTGCGGGACGCCTAAACATTTAGACGACTAGAATGGAAGGGACGCATCAATGCGTATTGCTGCCGATTTGGCTGCCGCCGTGGGAAACACCCCACTTATTCGCCTGAACAAAGCCAGCGAAATGACCGGCTGTGAGATTTTAGGCAAGGCCGAGTTCATGAACCCCGGCCAATCCGTCAAGGACCGCGCCGCGCTTTACATCATCAAGGATGCGATCGCGAAGGGTGAGTTGCGCCCCGGTGGCACGATTGTGGAAGGAACCGCCGGTAACACCGGTATCGGGCTGGCCCTTGTTGGTGCCTCGATGGGGTTCAAAACCGTCATCGTGATCCCCGAGACCCAGAGCCAGGAAAAGAAAGACATGCTGCGCCTTGCGGGTGCAGAACTGGTTCAGGTGCCTGCGGCGCCATATAAAAATATGAACAATTACGTTCGTTATTCGGGCCGTCTGGCCGCAGAACTTGCCAAAACAGAACCAAATGGTGCGATCTGGGCGAACCAGTTCGACAACGTGGCGAACCGCCAGTCACACATCGAAGGCACAGGTCCCGAGATTTGGGAACAGACCGGCGGCAAGGTTGACGGTTTCGTCTGCGCGGTCGGCTCTGGCGGCACGCTGGCAGGCGTCGGCATGGCCTTGCAGCCCAAGGGCGTCAAAATCGGTCTGGCAGATCCCGAAGGTGCGGGTCTTCTCAAACTGTATACCGGCGAAGAAAACCCCGGAAACTCGATCACCGAAGGCATCGGACAGGGCCGCATCACGGCGAACCTCGAAGGGTTCACACCGGATTTCTCGTGCCGCATCGCGGATTCAGAAAGCCTGCCTGTTGTTTTTGATCTTCTGCAAAACGAAGGCCTGTGCCTTGGTGGATCGTCAGGCGTCAACATTGCCGGTGCGATGCGGATGGCCAAAGAAATGGGTCCTGGCCACACGATTGTGACCATTTTGTGTGATTATGGCACGCGGTATCAGTCCAAATTGTTCAATCCTTCGTTCCTGAAGGAAAAAGGACTACCTGCACCAGAGTGGCTGGGGGACGGACCATCCAGCATCCCCGGTGTGTTTGTCGACGATTGAGAACCCTATGATCATGATGCGCCGCCTTTTGTTGGCTTTGTCGCTGTTGTGTCTTCCTTGGATCACAATGGTTCACGCCCAAACAGCGGCGCCCGATTATGATGAATGGAACAAGGTCGTCATCAGGGCGACCGAAGCCATTGAAACGGGCAGGGCGTCTGACGCCGCTATGGATGTGCTGCGGGGGCAGCTTGAGATCTGGCGCGACACCTTTGCGGACGCTTCAACCGATTACAGTATCTCGACGCAAACCCTTCGCGCTCAACTCGAGACTTTGGGACCAGAGCCTGAAAGCGGTGAACCCGAAGCCATTGCGCTTCAACGGGCTGAGCTTAAGCTGAAGCTGTCAGAAGCGAGCACACCAACCGTGCGCGCCGAACTGGCCCAAAGTGCCGCGGCCGAGCTTATTGCCGGTGTGGACAAGCTGCGGCGCGACCGCCACACAGAGGCGCTCATGGAGCGCGGACCTCTGCCGGTGAACCCGTTGTATTGGGGTGATGCCCTGTCAACGCTGACCAAATCGATGAACCATGTTGTCAGCGAAGTGCGCGTCGCATGGGTTTATGTGCGGCACCGCGAGGACTTTGGAAACAACATTCCCCGCGCCGTATTGTTCCTGCTGATCGGGGTTGTTCTTATCTCGCGCGGACGTGCATGGACGCGCATGCTCGAAGATCGGGTCCGGCAATTCCGCACACCGGGTATCCGTGGATTTATCATTTTCACGCTGTCTTTGGGCACCGTGTTTTTGCCACTACTCGGGGTCTATGCCTTTACCGAGTCGATCTATGCCACCAATCTGGCAGGGCTGCGCGGCGATCAAATCCTGTCAATCCTGCCACTGGCAAGTTTCCTTTTGCTCATGTCGGCATGGATCGGGAACCGTATTTTCCCTGTCAATGAAGACGACCAGCAAATTCTGTTCCTACCCGCGGGAAAGCGCATGGAAGGGCGGGCAGACTCGAGCCTGATCGGCCTCGCCATGGCGGTGAACGTGCTGATGACGGAAATCGCCCGGTTTGACTCTTGGTCACCCGAAGCCCGCTCTGTTCTGTTCTTTCCGATTATCGTGTTCTCATCTTTTCTGATGTTGCGCCTGTCGTCACTGTTGCTGAGCCACCTGCGGGCCATTAACACTGAAGAGGGCAAAAAGGTCTATTACAGCCGCGCGGTTTTCGTGTCTGCGCGCCTGTTTCAGTTTGGCGCAATTGCCGCCATCGTTTTGGGGGCTTTGGGCTTTTCAAGCGCGGCCGAACAATTGGTTTTCCCTGCGATTGCCACGGTTCAGCTGTTGGCTTTTTTGCTTCTGCTGCATCAAACGCTGACCGGTGTTGTTCTCAAACTGATGGGCGAGGGGCTCGAGGCGCGGGATAAATCGCTCTGGCCGGTTGCCATTGCTTTTGTGTTGGTGATGCTGGCCATTCCGGCCATTCTGCTCATCTGGGGGGTGCGCTCTCAGGAAGTGGCCGACCTCTATCGTCAGATCGGATCCGGACTGCGCGTCGGCGATGTGAAAATTTCGCCGCGTGAGATCCTTCTGTTCTTCTTCATCTTTGGCGTTGGATACGCTTTGACGCGGCTGCTGCAGTCGACAATGAAGAATACTGTCCTGCCCAAAACAAAGCTGGATGTTGGCGGTCAAAACGCTGTTGTGTCCGGCATCGGCTATGTCGGGGTCTTCGTGGCCGCGCTGTTGGCGATCAACAACACCGGTATCGACCTTGGCTCGATTGCGCTTGTGGCCTCGGCGCTGTCGGTCGGGATCGGTTTTGGCCTTCAAACTATCGTCTCCAATTTTGTCAGCGGGATTATTCTGTTGGTCGAGCGTCCCATCGCCGAAGGCGACTGGATCGAGGTTGGTGGGCAGATGGGCTATGTGCGCGATATCTCGGTACGCTCGACGCGGATCGAAACCTTTGATCGCACGGATGTGATTGTCCCCAACTCGGATCTGGTTGCCGGAACCGTGACCAACTATACCCGCGGCAATACCGTGGGACGGGTGATTGTACCCGTGGGCGTGGCATACGGCACCGACCCGCGCAAGGTCGAGGCCATCCTGCTCAAGGTGGCCAAAGCCCATCCGATGGTGTTGGGCATTCCGTCGCCCTATGTCGTGTTTCAGGGGTTCGGAGCAAGCTCGCTTGATTTCGAAATTCGCGCCATTCTGCGCGATGTGAACTGGGTTTTGTCGGTACGTTCCGAAATGAACTATGAAATAGCCCGTCTGTTCGCAGAAGAAGGCATTGAAATTCCGTTCCCGCAACAGGATCTCTGGCTGCGCAATCCCGAAAGCCTGCAACCGGCGGCGCGCGTGGAACCGGTCAATCTGGATCAGGAGATCGCCCTGGACCAACAAAGGCAAACGGCGTCTCAACCGCCCAAAGCCACACCGGACAATGACGGAGAGGGAGGCGTAGAACGATGACTGACCTGATCTTTAGAGAAGACGCCTATCTACGCGAGACAGAGGCCACTGTTACGGGGATCACGCCCGAGGGCGGCGTTATTCTGGATCGGACAGTGTTCTATCCCACTGGCGGCGGTCAACCGGGTGACAACGGTATGTTAAGCTGGTCCAATGGCGCGCTGACCATCGCGACCACCATCAAGGGCGAGAATGACGGTGTTATTCTTGTTCCGGCCGAGGCGTCGGCGCTTCCGGCGGTGGGCACAAAGGTCACCCAAACCCTTGATTGGGAACGACGCTACCGGCACATGCGCATTCACACGGCACTGCATTTGTTGTCCGTGGTTATTCCTTTGCCGGTGACCGGCGGCTCAATCTCGGCCGAAAAGGGGCGTCTCGATTTCGACATGCCCGAGGCGCCCGAAGACAAGGATGCGCTGATCGAAACACTCAACACGTTGATCGAGCGTGATCTGCCCGTCAACGATGCTTGGATCACTGATGAAGAGCTGGCTGCGAATCCCGGACTGGTCAAAACCATGTCCGTCACGCCGCCAATCGGATCAGGCCGCGTGCGCCTTGTGCGTATTGGGGAAGGGGCCCAGCAAATCGATCTTCAACCCTGCGGCGGCACGCATGTGGCCCGCACGTCGGAAATCGGTCGGGTCCGTATCGGAAAGATCGAGAAAAAAGGCCGTCAGAACCGGCGGGTTAACCTGTTTCTGGACGATTAAGGCCGCGTCGCGCCCTCACGACCGAGAAATCTCGTTTGACTGGATTTTGCCTCTTGCATCCCTATTGGAAGAACCGCTAAAGACCGCAGAACGGAGCGGTGGCCGAGTGGTCGAAGGCGCACGCCTGGAAAGTGTGTAGGCGGGAGACCGTCTCCAGGGTTCGAATCCCTGTCGCTCCGCCACATTCCCCTTATTGCTAGCTTTGGATCGGACGCTTTGCGCGACTTTTGACTCTGTGCAGCTGCTTGCTCAAATTTGGGTATAATCGGGGAACGGCCTTGCCTTATTTGGTAGTGAACGTCGCACGAAAACCGATTGGTTATCTGGCATCTTTCAACCTGCAAAGTCACGCCTCGCCACATTTCAACCACTTCAGCGTGCCAAAAACCAAGATGTTGAAGCCCTGCACCAAATCAGGTGGGGTTGGTCGGACAGGGTCTCAAAATCCGAAACTTCTTTCAGTTTTTGGGGATTTGCGTAAACATTGCGGTAACGAGCGAGCAATGCGCCGATGTCGTCTTGGGAGGACGCAGGATTGGACGGAGACGTAGGTAAAGACCCAGAGCCCGCAAAGGCCGCTGGTAAAGCATCAGCCATCGTTGATCGGGCGCTTTGGTCATACCTGACACCAGATGCACAATTGGATGAATTCACAGGCGCCTGGTTGGCGTTGCTGTGCCAATTCGTGGGCGGCGTAAAAGTCGCCACGCTGGTGATGCCATCGCCTGACACGTCAAAATTCGTGCCGGTTGCGATCTGGCCAGAGAACGGCGACATGGACGAGGCGCTCACCTCGACTGTCGAGCGCGCGATGTCGGAAAAACAGGGCGTGCTGCGCGAAGTTTCGATAGAATCCGGCGAGGTGTGTCTGGCCTATCCCTATGTTCTTGACGATCGTTTGCTGGGCGTTGTTGCCCTGCACCTGTCGAAAGGGGGCGAGGTCGAGACACGACGCATCATGCGGCATCTGCAATGGGCCGCTGGGTGGATCGAATTGCTTGAGCGGCGCGATGCCTTGAGTGTGGCCGAACGCGAACGCGATCAGGGGCGCGTAGCACTTGATGTGCTGGTGGCGATGCTTGAAAAACGCGATCACAAATCGGCCTCGATTGCAGTGGCGACCAGCACAGCGGCGTTTCTGGGGTTGGAGCGCGTCAGCATCGGTTTGGTGAAAAGGCGCGGTATCAAGATCACGGCGCTGTCGCATTCCGCCGAAGTGGGCACCCAGTTGCAACTCAGTCAGGCCCTCAAACAGGCCATGCTGGAGACTTTGGATCAGGCGGCGCCCATCTTGCGCAGTGTCACACCAGAGAACGACGACGCAGAAGACCCCTATGTGTCTCGGGCCCATGATGCGTTGATCCGGGGCCACGGAGCGATGTCAGTTTTCACGCTGCCGCTGTATGACGCCAACGATCAGGTCGTTGGCGCTATGACCTTTGAACATCGCGATGCAAATGGCCTCACCGAGGACAAACGCAATCTGGCGCGCGGGATCGCGGCGCTGGTTGGGCCGATCCTTCAACAAAAACGCAAGAACGACAGGGCGTGGCCCGTTCGGGCCCTGCAATGGGTTGGCGGGCTTGCAGGGGCCTTGCTCGGGCCTGCGCGGATTGGCCTAAAACTGTTTGTTCTTGTTGTTGTTGCTGTGGGCTTTTTCTTGTCGCGGGCAACCACGGAATTTCAAATACCCGCAGACGCCAAGCTGGAAGGCGTTGTGCAACGCGTGATTTCCGCGCCTTTTGATGGCTATCTCGTTGATCAGGCCGTGCGCCCCGGTGACCGTGTGCAAACCGGAGACGTTCTGGCGCAGATTGATGATCAGGATTTGAGACTGCAACTTTTGGCGGTCGAATCCGAACTCGCCGAGCGCCAGATCGAGCTGAATGCGGCGGTGGCAGGGGCGCGGCGCACCGATCAGGCCCTGTTAAATGCGCAAATTCGGCAGGTTCTGGCGCAGCGGGATCTGCTTGAAACTCAGCTGTCACGAACCGTCCTGAGGGCGCCGTTTGATGGTGTCGTGGTGTCCGGCGACCGCAGCCAACAATTGGGGTCCGCTGTCGCACGTGGTGAAGAGCTGTTTGTTGTCGCCCCCTTGGGTGCCTACCGACTGCGTCTTTTGGTGGATGAAAGAGACATCGCGGAACTGGCCAAAGGACAGGTGGGCGAGGTCCGTTTTTCCGCGCAACCAGACGAGGAATACGGATTTTCCGTTCAGCGCATTCTGTCGGTTGCGGATGTCAGCGCCGGGGCCAATCGTTTTGGTGTCGAGGCTCGGATGCAAGCATTGGAGGGCGAAAACCAGGGGCTGCTGTTGCCGGGAATGGAAGGCGTCGCGCGCGTCACGATTGATACCCGCCTTTTGGTGGATGTCTGGACACGGGATGCCCTGAACTGGTTCAAACTCGCGCTGTGGCGCTGGATGCCATAAATGGCGACACCAGCCTCCAATCCCTTTTCTTCGGTCTGGCCACGGGTGGCCTTGCTCAAGCCGGCTTTGCGGCCCCATGCCGAGTTGTACCGCCAGTTCTTTCGGGGCGGGCTTTGGTATATTGTCGAGGACCGTGCCAGCGGCAGGTTCTTCCGGTTTTCACCCGAAGCCTATTCCATCATCGGCTTGATGGACGGACATCGCACTCTGGCCGAGATTTACCGCATTTGCGAAACGAAACTGGGAGAGTCGCTGCCGTCACAAGACGAGATCGTTCAGCTTTTGTCGCAGCTTTATCTGGCCGGTGTCCTGACCAGCGATGCGGTGCCTGATCTTGAGGAAATCGGCGAGCGCTCTCAATCCACTGCGCGTCGCAAGTTGATGCAATCGTTCAAAAATCCGCTGGGCATCCGTATCCCGCTGTTCCCGATTGACGGATTTGTTTCGACGTTGATGCCACTGGTGCGTCCATTGTTCACGTGGGTGGGCTTTTTCGCATGGCTTTGCCTTGTTGTGGCGGGTGTCGTGTCCGCCGGTATCCATTGGCAAGAGGTGACCACGGATGTGACCGACAGGGTTCTGTCGGCTCAGGGGCTGGCGTTGTTGCTGATTGCCTATCCTCTGGTCAAAACGCTGCACGAATTGGGCCACGGGTTTGCTGTCAAACATTGGGGCGGCACGGTGCGCGAAGTTGGTATCATGTTGTTGGTGTTTGTTCCCGTGCCATATGTCGATGCGTCAGCCGCCACCGGTTTCCCCTCAAAACGCCAACGCATTGTTGTCAGTGCTGCGGGTGTGATGGTCGAACTGGCCCTGGCCGCCATTGCCATGCTGGCGTACCCCGAGATGCAGCCCGGACCCCTGCGGGCCTTGGCCTTTAACGTGATGTTGATTGGCGGTGTTTCGACACTTTTGTTTAACGGAAACCCGCTGTTGAGGTTTGACGGGTACTATGTGTTTTCCGACCTGATCGAAATTCCGAACCTTGGACAACGCTCCAAGACCTATCTCAGCTATCTGGTAAAGCGGTATCTTTTCGGGTTGCCGCATGTCTCGTCACCGGTCAGCGCCCCCGGAGAGAAAAAGTGGCTTGCCGGATATGCCATCGCGGCTTTCCTCTATCGGATCGTTGTGATGATCGGGATTTCCTTGCTGGTCGCGGGAAAGTTCTTTTTCATCGGCATCGGGCTTGCGATCTGGGCCGTGTTTATGTTGATCGGGATGCCGATTGTGAAGTCTCTGAAGTACCTTTTGGGTGCGTCCGAGCTTGAAAATCGGCGTGGGCGTGCGCTGATCGCAAGTGCCTTTTTGGCTGCGCTTATCATTGGTCCGATTGTCGCTTTTCCTGTTCCGGATGCAACTCTGGCCCAAGGGGTGGTCTGGGTGCCGGGGGAAACGCGGGTTGTTGCGCAAACGGACGGTTGGCTGCGCGAGATGGGCACCGAAGCCCGCGACATCCCCAACAGCGGTGCCGAGCTCGGCCAGTTGGAAAACCCCATCATCGATGCGCGTGAGGCCATGGTGCAGGCGCAGCTTGACGAGTCCGGTATTCGCCTTGCGTCGAGTGCGGCGGGGCGGCCCGTTCAGATCGAAATCGAAGAAGCACGCATGAACCTGTCACGGGGCGAGCTTGACAGGATATCCCAACGCCGCGACGGTCTGGTTGTTCGCGCCCCTCAAGCAGGGCGGTTTGAGCCATTGATCGAGGGCGATTTGCAAGGCCGCTTTGTGCGCAAGGGGGCTTTGTTGGGATATGTCCTGCGTTCGGACACCTTTTTGATCCGCACCGTCGTGCCGCAAACACAGATTGACCTTGTCAACGCGCGCACCTCGTCGATTTCGGTGCGTCTTTCGTCCTCTCTTGATCGCGTCTCTGAGGGCCACATCGTCGCGCAGACTCCAAGTGCCACCTATCAACTGCCGAGCGCGGCGTTGGGCACGGTCGGGGGTGGTCCCATTCTGAGCGACCCCGGGTACGATGGTACGCGCGCACTTGAGAGCGTGTTTGTGGTGGATATCGCCGTCGATCGTGCGGAACCGGTTCAGTTCTATAACGAAAGAGTGCACGTGCGGTTTGATCATGGCACCGCCTCGTTGGCGACGCAGGGTTGGCGGATCGTCCGGCAGGTCTTTTTGGATCGTTTCGGGTTCTAGGCGGATCATGGAGCAGCAGACACGCGACCTCTGGAAAACCCCACTCGATATTCGGGCCTATCGTCTCTGGACGTCGGTCTGGCCTGTCTGGAGACCTTTTGCGGTGGCTGGTTTGTGGCGGGTGGCCATTGCGGCCCGCGTCAGAAAACCTTCGGCGGTTGCTAGCAAATCGAAAAGTGAAATCGAACGGTTTTCAAACGCACTGGGGGCGATGGGGCGTCCCGTTGCGATGTCGTGCCTTGTGCGCGCCATTGCCGTATCGCGTGGATGGATCATCGCAGAGCCTGTTGAACAACGCCGCAAAGATATCCTTTTGTTGGCCGCTCTCAGTGCCGCTCAACGCCCAGAAGGGGTTCGCATTGCCGTGTCCTACGCCCGAAATCTGGAGCGGACACAGGCCGAAATGGCCCCATGTTTTGAACGGATCGGGCTGTCGCTCGTGGAGATGGGACCACAAGGCGAAGTGCCCGATGCCCCAAATAATCGGGCCGTGATTTCCAGTTTGCGCAACCTCTGCAACACAAGCCTTCGTGACCAAATTCAATTGGGCGAACCTGCCTCCGGACTTCGGCTTGCCACCCGTGATTTGCGCGGCAAAGTGCCATCACCCCGCCCATGGGCACCTGCGCCGTCCGTTTTGGTGATGGATGCCGACCGGGGGTTGTTGGATGATGCCGCAACCGCGTTGTCCGCTGGTGGTGCCTTGGATGATTTGTTCACCGCCACAGAGGCCCGAAGTGCCATCCAGATTGCCCAAAAACTCGATGTTGAACGGGACTATAAGGCAGACCCGTCAAGAAAGGCACTCGGGCTAACCGCATTGGGACGAAAACGTCTGGCGGAGATGAAGGCGGCCGGCGAATTGCAGGGCTTGCCCGAAGACGAGGCGCGGCGCAACTATCTTGTGGTTCTGGCCTTGACGGTCTTTTCTGAACTCGAAAGGGGTCGCGACTATATTGTTGAAAATCAACAGGTTGTTTTGATCAATCCTGAAACCCGCCAGCCGGAACCCGGACGCAACTGGGGCAGCGGCGTGCGCCAGATGGTCGAAGTACGGGAAGGTCTCAGGATGAGTCAGGTTCAAAGAACTATGGCGCAAATGAGCATCCCCGCTGCTTTGGGCCAGTTTTCGTCAATCGGGGGAACGGCTGTTGCTTTTGAGGGCGCAGCACGCGAATTGCACAGGCAGTATCATGCCCCTGTCTGGCCAGGAACAGCGCCCCGCAATCCGGGCAAGATCCACGTTTTTCCGACAGATCAAAAGCGCGATTTACAGATTGCTGATCTGGCGTCAAACGGGGCGATCCTGATCTCGGATTCAGGAGGTCTGGACGGGGCAATCGGGGTCGAATCCGCGCTTGCCGGACAGGGGGGCATTCAGGAACGGCTAGAGCTGAATTCCAAGCCCGTTTTGGTGCTGTGTGACGTCCCGATTTCGCCCCGTATTCCGGTTGCTTTGTCGCAGCTGAACGCGGGCGCAGAGGTGTGCCAATACCTGTCTCTTGAGGACCCTTTTCTGAGGGCAGGTGTGCGGATATTCGTCCTCAGAAAGTGCTGGAATTTCCTGCCATTCCGTCAATATTTAACCCGTAGAATTATTGAGTTTCGCCAAGGAAAAATGGCCGCGAAATCAGCGGGCATTCGGTACAACGTCGTTGACGTCGAATCGCGCCGGAAACGACTTTTGGCTTTTGCCGGTCAGACCAGTAAATAAAAATTGGTTTCTAACGTCATAAAATAGTGAGGAAAAACACCGTTTCCGTAAAAGATTATGTTATCCGCACCTTTTATGCGATGATCGAAAGATTGTTAGTTCGAGTTCCCACACAGTCTTACGATTTTCATTTCAGCTTTGAGGTCCGCAAATGGCTTTTCCGTTCGGCGCAGGCGACAGAATTCGACCCGATACTTCGAAAAAATCGAAGCGTCGAAGCTATACGACTGCGGTTCGCGAATTGCTTGCGCGGGTCCACGAGAAACGGCGCTCTGAAAGGGGCGCACGCCGCCTTCTGAATATCGAAGCGATGGAGCCGCGCATTCTTTTGGCGGCGGACCCGATTTTTGCCTACACTTTAGGCGATGCAGGGGACTACACGCTCGACCTTAATCACGACACGGACGCAGACCTGTATCAGGTCCGTATTCTTGAGGATGAATCCGGTCTTGTTGTCGCCAGCAGCGAGATGGAAGGGCTGGTCAACATCAACATCACGGGCAGTGGTGACAATGATGTCCTGACCGTCGATTTCATGTTCCGTCCGGATCCGGCCTTTGCAATCAATTTCGATGGCGGTGACGGTGAAGACCAGCTGATCCTCGAGGGGCCACGCTTTTCAACCGTGACCTATGATCTTGGCGATGACGGTTCCGGCACAATCACCCAGACCCACGACACCGAAGACCATATCCGCACCTTCGTCGATGTTGAAAACGTCACCGACCTGACCTCGGCGGACGAACGGATTATCAATGATGACGTGGCAGGCCGTGGTGGTGTGGTCACCATCAGCGATGATGACACCGAAGCAAACGGCGTGTCACGTGTCGAGATGGGACCTGCCGGAACTCTGACCACCCTTGATTTCATCAAATCAAACGGCGGCGGGGATTATGACAACGGGGTGATCACCTTTAACCTGGGTGATGGCGATGACCAGATCCGCTATGAAGGTATCGATGCGCAGCTTTATCAGGCCGCTACCGATCTTGACGGTGCTGGCAATCCAGATGTGATCATCACCATTGATGGCGGTGACGGAAATGACGAAATCTTTGGTCCGCAAAAGGACATTACCTGGCGGATAACGGACGAAAACCGTGGTCATGTCGAAGGATCATTTTTCCAGAACATCGAGACCCTGACCGGCGCAGAAGGCAACGAAGATACATTCTATTTCGAGTTTACCAGCGGTCTTGGGGATCCGGGTGAACTGATTGATCGTCCGGGAAGTTTTGACGGGACAATCAACGGTGGAGCAGGCGGAAAGGATACGATTGTTCAGCAGAACGCCATCTTTAGTGGTGCTGCGACATCAGCCTCGGGCACGGCCACAATCAACCTGCACACATTCAATTACACTGGTTTGGAACCTGCGATTACAATCGGCGGCACGATCGGCGGCGATGACCTTACGCTTCAGGCGGCCGCATCTGCCGGACGGTTCGAACTGGTCACGGAAGGTGGCGCACAATACGGCGGCGGTGATTTCGCAAGTGGCGCGCCCCTTGTGATCAACCTTGGTTTTGGCGACGACACTTTCCGTCTTGGGCTTGGGCTTGAAAACTGGGCCGGTGGTCTCACGGTGCGCGGTGATTTCGGCTCGGACCTGATCGAGATGAATGAAAACCTGTCGACCGATGGCGGCGACATTACCATGGACGCCGAGTTGATCGTCGTGGGCAACGGGGCAATCATAGACTCTCGCGTGACCTCTCTTTTGACTGCGGTCAGCCATGGCGACATCACGCTGATGGGGGGCGGAAGCTCGGTGTCCGGAACGCGGTTTGCGGGCGCATTTTCGGGTCAGAACCCGTTCTCTGATCCCGATGAAATACTGGAAGGTGCCGGTATCGCGGTTGGCGGCGGTGCCCAGCTTTTGGCGGCTGAACCTCAAGGCACGGTTGGGGGCATTTCTGGTGGCGCGGTGTCCATCACAGTGGATGCCGGATTTTCTCTTGATGCACTGGCCTTTACACCGGTTCTGAATGAAAAAGTTGCGGCGGCATTTATCGAAATCGGCGACGTCGTCATCCGCGGTGGCACCGTGGACATTTCGGCCACCGCAGACTCTGGCAAAGCGGTCGAGATTGAAATCGATGTGGATGCTCTTTTGGGCCTGCCCGATGATGAATCCACCGATGGCGAAGTGGAAGACGGCGATATCCCGTTGGTTGTTGGCGGCATTCAGCTCGCCGCGTCCGAATTAGAGGGCGCCATTCAAGAACAAATCGACGATTTCCCGCTGCTTGGGGCCTTTGCGACCAAAATCCCCGTGCATCTTGTACGTTCGGTTGCAATTGCGCAGGTCAACATCCTGTCGGGGGCGTTCATCTGGGCAGAAGACACGCTTGATATCGCGTCCGAGGCAACATCGATCCTCGAATTTACCAATCCGGGTCTGAATATCGGATTTACCTTTGGCGAGTCCGATGCGACGGCCAGAACAAGTGTGGCAAGCGGCGTTACCCTTGTTGCCGGTGGTGACGTTACCGTTGAATCGCGCAGCACAAACACGATTGATGTCACGACAAATATCGTTTCGGGCCTTGTTGTTGCGAAGAAGAAAAAGACCTCTTCCAATGCGCCCCGCGGGTTCAAACGCGTCAAAGGCCCTGCCATCGCCATGACACTGGGCGATGCGACAACGCTGGCCCAGACGGACATCGCAGAAGGGGCGTTGATCACCGGCTTCAATGTCACCATCGACAGCAACACCTCAACAGAGCAATCGGTCAGCACCAAAACCCGTATTGTGCAACCACAGGCCAATCAGGGCGAAGCGGTATCGATCACGCTGGCCTTCTTGGACAACACCGCATCAACTCAGGTTGCCGGTTCTTTGACAGCGACCGAAGACGTCACGGTTAGCGCCGAAGCCATCAATGCCGAAACAATCCTTGGCTCCAAAGCCACAACCAAGTCCAAGCCTTCACTGGCTGATCAAAGCCCACAACAGGCCGCCCAGCAACGGTTGATGGCGAACGCCGGCAGTGCGGCCGGAAAATGGGGCGGGCCAGGGGCCTTTGGTCTCTCTGCAGCTGTCCTTGTGTCTGAAAACAGGTTGCTGGCCGAAGCGCTTATTCTGGATGGGGGCGCGGTCGATGCCGGTGGTGCGCTTGCGGTGACGGCGCACACCGAAGACAATTTCCGGACCACCGCAATTGGTGGTTCGAAGGCCGGCGCAAGCGTCGGTCTTGCGGGCGGCGTCAATGTCTCGATGTTCGACAATGATGCCGTGGCGCGGATTGATGGCGCGACAATCACTGCGGCCTCTTTGACGGTGGATGCCAATGCGGAAGTCCCCAATCAAGTTGATTTCCTTGACGAAATTCCGGCTTTTTTGAGCGCCATGGGAGACCTCGGCGACACGCTTGGTGCGATGCCGTCGATCAGCGATGCTTTTGGCAATGTTGCGGATAACATCGACCCCGAAGATCCCAACAGAACACGTCAGGCCGCCAACACATCGATTGGTGTCTTCCAGCAATATTATGACGAGTCGCTTGGCCCAGCTTTGACCGGTGTTGTCGATGCCTCCACGCCCTTCCTCGGCTATGCCAATCCCGCAGGCGGTCTGCCGGACAAGGTCGCCACAAGCTATGTCGCGGCCAGTGCGGCAGCGGGCAATGACGACACCGGCACCTCGGGCAAATTCGCCCTCAGCGGTGCAGTCAACGTGATGATGATCGCGAACAAGGCCACTGCCGGAATTGGTAGCGGTGCGATGGTCACGATCACCGGCGCAGAAGGCGCGACCGTGCGTTCAAGAGGGTTGATCGAAACCGTTGATATCGTTGGTCCCCCCAACATCAAGGCGATTTTCACAGGGGCGACGAAAAGTGATGGATCGTCGGTTGGCGGATCGTTCAGCTATGTCGAAAAAACCAACGAGGCAGATTCCTATATCGCTGATGGTGCCCAGATCATCGTGACACATGGTCTTGTCGTGGATGCCGACACCCGACAGTTTGTCATGAACCTTACCGATGCAGGCGGAAGCGGGGATGACCTCAACTTCCAGGGCAGCGTGTCGATCAATGATCACACCAACACGGCCCGCGCGTGGATCGAAGATGGCGCCATGGTTGGTGCGGATACCGTCACCGTGGATGCAGACCATTCCGCAACCATGCTAAGCTTTGGCGTGGCGTTTGCAAAAGGTGGCAGCACCGGTGTCGGCGCGAGCGCCGCAGTAAACGACATGACCAACACCACTTTGGCCATGATCGGCAATATCGAAGATGGCACGATTCCCACCGATCCCGCCTTTGTAGCAGGCGTATCTGCCGCCGGGGATGTGACGGTTGAAGCGGACAGCGTGAATTTGGGTCTTGTGATTGCCTTGGCGGCTTCCAAGCCCGACAGCGGATCCTCGTCGCCAGCACCTGATCCTGCCAACAATTCGACACCGCCCGCAGTGAACCAGAACAGTGTGACTGCAAATTCGAATGGTGTTGATGTGGCTGGCGGAACGGCTGGCCTCGGGATTTCCGGTGCGGTCGGGATCAACCTTGTGGGTCAAACCACAGAGGCGGTGATCTCTGACACTTCGGTGACGTCTGGCGGGTCGGTCACTGTGCATGCAGAAACATCAGGTCCGGTTGTGGCCGTGTCCATTCCATTGACCATGATCACCGGTTCTGGCGATGGCGGGGCTGGTGACACTGCGATTGCGGGTGGTGTGGGGGCGACGGTCTTTGATCGTACGACACGCGCGGCAATTGAATCCGGTTCCGTGACCACCACAGGCACCGGCAATGTACTGGTCGAAGCGGAAACGCGATCGGAGAGCGTTGGTTTCGTTGTTGGTGGCGCAGGGGGCTCTCAGGCGGACACCTCGATTGCCGGATCGGTCAATGTGACCGTTGCGGATGACACAACAGAGGCTCTGATCGGATCAGCGGCTGTCGTGACGTCCGGCGGCGACGTGACCGTCACGGCCAAAGACTATGGCATTAGCGTCAATGTGGCCGGTGCAGCCGCTGACAGCAACAGAACCTCTGTCGGGGCGGCATTTGACATCGGAATTTTCACCGATGACGTGGATGCCCGGATCGATGGGGATGTGACCGCAGACGGCGATGTTCTTGTAAACGCGGAAAACTTCTCTTTGATCGTATCGCTTGCGGCCAGCGTAGGCTCGGCCGATAGCGGTCTCGGGCTGGCGGGTTCTGTCGGGTTCAATTTTGTCGACAGCGATGTAACCGCCCAGATCGGCGGGTCGGTTTCTGCATTGGGCAGCGTCGGCGTTTTGGCCGATGATGATCTTATCGCCATTGGCGTTGTGGGTGGGTTTGCCAGCGGGTCAACAGGGATCGGCATTGCGCCCGGAACACTGGTTGTGGATCACGAGACGACGGCCACAATCACCGGCACGGCAAATGTGGTTGCTCTGGGTCAGGGCGCAGGGCTGCAATTCCGTGGCGCAACACAGCGTGGCGTGATGGTTGGGGCCGACACGGACGACAGCCTGTTCATGGTGTCTGTTGCGGGTGCCAAGGCCGATCAGGTGGCTGTTGCGGGGTCCGTGGCTACAACAGTTGTGACCGGCACAACCCAAGCGTCCATAGAAGGTGGCGCACGGATAAACGCAGATCCGGCTGATCCGGATGCCGCCGAGATCGCACCCGGTGCGCATTTGGCGCAAGGGGTCTTGGTGGATGCACGCGCGCACACACTTCAGATCACCTTGTCGGGTGGTGTGGCCAAGGGGGGCACCGGCGCTGTTGGGGCGGCCTTTGGGGTCCAGACGATGGACCGTGATGTGCTGTCCTTTATCGGAACCGGCGCAACCGTCGAGGCCAAGGGCAACGTCGGGGTTTCGGCCTTCTCGAATGATGTATTGATCAATTTCGCCGTTGGAGGCGCCCAGTCTCAGAGCTTTGCCGGTGCCGGATCGGTCTCTCTTGGCGTTCTGGACCGGTCAACCAATGCCTATATCGACGGCACCGTCTTGTCGGATGGCAGCGTAAGCATCTATGCCGATAGCGATCTCTTTGGCGCCATGGTTGCAGGCGCAATCGCACTCAGCGGAAGCTCCGGCGCCGTGGGCATCGCCGCAGCGCCGCTTGTCACGCTTTCCGAAACCCGCGCAGAAATTCGTGGAAACGCGAATGTAACGGCAAACGGCAATTCGGCCATCACCCAAACGGTAAATGGCGATACACGGACACTGCGCGGCGTTGATGTCTTTGCCAACGATCGGGTGCTTTCGAACACGCTGGCCATCTCGGGCAGCTCTTCAAGCGGATCCTTTGCTGGCGCGGGCAGCTTCTCGGGAAGCTTCCTGTTTGGCACGGATGAAGACATCAACACGGACACACCCGTTGCCTCGCTCGAATACGAAGATCCAGAGACCAGCGGCGACGCCTCGATCACAGAAGCCTCGATCGATGGGGGGGCAACGGTTACAACCGAAGGCAATGTCTCTGTAAGGGCCAATGCCTTTGCCGAGGCCGCCGCAATGACAGGTGCTATCGCCGCTTCTGCGGGATCAACAGGGGTTGGTCTGTCCGGTGGGGTGATTGCGCGCAAAAGCATTACGCGGGCCTTTATCGGGGACGCGACAATCGTTGCTGCGGGCAATGTCGGCGCGACCATTCTGCCCGACGATGACGGTACACGCACAGTGCGCGGTGTTGATGTTTCGGCCGACAGCGATCTGGTGATTGTCGGGCTGACCGTCGGCGGTAGCGGCGCAGGTGGCTTTGCAGGCGCTGGTGCGATTACCGTTGTGGTCACTGATGACGAGACGCAGGCGCTGATTGGGGCGGGCGCGGATATCACGACAGATGGCAATGTGACCATTGCTGCCGACAGTGATCTGATTTTGCTGTTCGGATCGGGCGCTGTTGCGCTTGGTTCATCCGGCGGCATCGGTGCCTCTATTGCGGTGTCTGTCACCCTTTCGGAAACACTGGCCGAAATCGACGCCGGCGCAAATGTCACTGCGCGCGCCCTGCGCGATGCCTCTGTTGTGCCGGATGATGAAGGCACCCGTTCGATCCGTGGCGTCGATGTTTATGCCGATAGTTTCTTTGTCGTGACAGGGATCACCATGGCTGGTGCCGGTGGTGGCTCGGGTCTCTCTGGGGCAGGCACGATCAACACGGTGGTTCAGACCGACACCACCCGCGCGCGCATTGGTGCATTGTCCACGGCAGATGGTGGCGTGGCGTCGCCTGATGCAACCACAATTTTGACAGCGGGCAGCGTGTCTCTTGAAGCAGACAGCGATGCCGTGATTGTTCCTTTGTCGGGTGGTCTGTCGTCCGGCAACGGTGCGGCCTTTGGCGCGACGATTGTCACTTTGACCAGAATAGCTGACACCGAAGCCCTTGTCGGGCGCGAAGCCTCGGTAACGGCAACAGGAACACACCAGAACACCATTCTGGATACAGGTGTGACGCGCAACATTCGCGGTGTCGACCTTGTTGCGTCTTCTTCACCGGTTCTTGTCGCGGCAGGTCTGGCCGGGGCGCTTGGCAGCTCCGGTGCGGCGGCTGGTGTGATCTCGGTGGTCACGAATACGGAAAACGTCCGCGCGCGTGTCGAAGGCGCGACGGTATCAACCGACGGAAACCTAACGGTTTTTGCTGACACCAGAACAGGTCTTGATGGTCTTTCGGCCTATGATCTTGGGGATGCGGTAATCGAACCTGTGAGCTCGGCCGTGCTGGTTGCCGGTGCGGGATCCATTGCGGTTGACAGCGGCGCTGCGGGTGTTGGTGGATCGATCGGCACGGTTGTTGCGGATCACACGGTAGAAGCAAAAATTCACGGCAACTCTGCCATTGTGGCAAACGGGACAACGGGGGGCACGGATCGTGCGCTCACGGGGGCGTCGCAACGTGTGGCGCGGGGCGTTGATGTTGTCGCGCAATCCGGCATCTTTGCCTCAGCCCTGACAGTGGCGGGCGGCGCAAGCTCGAGTGTTGGTGTGGCCGGTGCCGTTTCCAGCACGACTGTAACCGAAACCACAACCGCGCGTGTCACGGGCGGGTCGGTTACGACCGATGGTAACCTGACTGTGCTGGCCAACAGCGACAGCACGCTTGAAACACTCGCTGGCGGTATTGGCGGGGGTGGCACGGCGGGTGTCGGGGCAGGGGCTGCGGTTTCTGTTCACACGGATACAACAACGGCGGCGATTGACGGAACCACCAACATTACGGCATCCGGCAGGTTGGGGTCGACCACCATGCCAATGGGCAACGAACTGGGTGATGGTCCGACAACTCAAAGCAGCTCGTTTGGTGTTGCGGTCTCTGCTGTTTCAAACGAATTGATCATCACCAGCGCGATCGGCGCAGGGGGCAGCGGCACGGTTGGCGTCGCTGGCTCGGGGGCTGTTACAGTTCAAAATGAAACAACTCACGCCTGGATTGGCGCAGGGGTCACCGTGGCAAACACGGGCGCTGGAAGCCAACAGGACGCGGCTGTTCTTGCGCGGGATGTGAGTTTTGTTGTCAGCGGCGGCGGCGCTGCGGCGGCTGGCGGGTCTGTTGGTGCCTCGGCAGGGGCCGGTGCCCAATCCAGCGTCAAGAATACCCAGGCCTGGATTGCCGGTGATGTCTCGGTCAGAGATGACATTACCGTTCGTGCACTGTCAGAGGACACATCCGTTGTCGTCGCCGTGAGCGGATCGGGTGCGCCTTATGGATCGATGGCCGGCGCAGCATCGGTTTTGAGCATCGACAACACCACACACGCCGTGATCTCATCCACGGCGGACCTCACGGCAGGCGATACAATCTCTGTGGTTGCTTTGGATGAAACAATCGCGGATGTCGTTGCCGGGGCCGCCTCGGGTGGGTTGGTTTCGGGGGCTGGCTCGGCTGGCGTGACCGTGATCAACAAAAACACCAAGGCCGAAGTGGAAGGCGGCGCGAGCCTGACTTCCTCGGGTTCCGGCAGTGGCGTCTTGGGCCTCACCGGTGACATTGGCGTTGATTTCGAGGCCGAACCAGACAGTGAGCACGAAATCAGTGTGAGCCAATCCGGCGCCAGCAGCACCGAAGCGGCCGGACAGGGGTTCAACGACGAAGGCTTCGATCAGGAACGTGTTTCTTCGGCCCAGACCGGCATGGTTAACGGTATTTCGATCCAGTCCGTATCGACCGACAGCATTGAAACCTTCTCCGTAAATGGGTCGGGGGGCGCAGGCGCGATCGCGCTTGGTGGAACGGTCAATGTTATCTCGAATGAAACCGAAGCCTTGGTTGGAAATGGCGCCGAGCTGACAACCAACGGCACCGGTGATGATATTAAAATTGGTGCGAATTCAGACAGTTACGCATTGAACATCATGGCAGCCGTTGCCGTTGGCGGAACCGCTGGCGCACCGGGCGCCAGTGCCGCCGTATTCGGTAACAGAACAGAAGCCCGCGTCACAGGCGCCACGCTCGACAGTGCCGGCGATGTGGTGATTGCCGCATCTGGCACCGATGATGCGCTTGCCGTGACACTGGCCTTTGCAGGCGGCGGAACGGTTGCTGGCGGCGTCTCGGCCAATGCGGTGGTGATCACTTCCGAGGTGACGTCGGGTATCGACGGGGCCGCAGATGTCGACGCGGCGTACAACGTTGTTGTCGCAGCAGAACACTCGAGTGATGTGGACGTGATTGCGGGCGCCGCAGGGGTGTCCGGTGGCACCGGATTTGGCGCAGGCGTCAATGTCGTCGTTGTCGACAAAACCACAAATGCCTTTATCGCAGGGTCGGCTCAGGTTGATGCAAATGCAGGTGGTTCGGGTGTTTCCGTACTGAACGGCGGTCTGAGTGGAACAAATGACCGCTACGACGATGGCGACGCCCTGACGCGCAGCACAGAAGAAGGGGTTCTGATTACGTCGGAAAGCGACGAGGATATCTTTGTCTTTGGAGCCGCCGCAGGCATCGGCGCAACCGCCGGTCTGGCCGGTGCGATTGCCGTGACCGTGGTTGATAGCGACACCAGCGCCTTTGTTGGTGGCTCGGCTGGCGTGAACCAGAATGCGACTGGCGACAGCTCTCAGGATGTAGTGATTGCTGCGGGCAATACGCTTGAGTTGTTTGTGGGCAATGGCGCGCTGGCGGTTGGTCTTGCGGGCGGGGCTGGCGGGGCGTTGGGTGTCGGTGTGATCCGGTCTGACACCTCGGCCTATACCGCGTCAGGGACAAATGTCCGCGCAGGGGGCGACGTCACGGTCGGTGCCGCAGAAATCATGGATGTGGACCAGATCGTCATTTCAGGCAGTGGCGGCGCAGCGGCCTTTGCCGCATCAGTTTCCGTTCTGTCTTTTGGCAACGAATTGAACAGCACCCAGACCACCGAGATTTCCTCGGGCGGGGTTGACGCGATGGATGAAGCGGACGATGCGACGTCAACATCCTGGAGCGGGTCGATCCTTGGCGGGTTCGCCACAAGCGACGGATCAGAAGATGTTGATGGCACGGGTCAGCCTTCAGCGACATCGCGTTTGGGCTCTGTCATGTCGAATGCCAATACGGTCGTCGGCAGCGAAACTTCGGTATCGGCTGCAAGCGATGCAACTTCGCGTGTGACAACCCAAGGCACAGATGCCTTTGTCGCCGGAAACGTCGAGGCCGGAGGAAACGTCAAAATTCAGGCCAACGAACGGATTGATCTGGATACAGACGCGGGCACAGTGGCCGTCGGTCTGGCATCGCTGGGTGCCGGGATCACAGTGAATACAATTGCGCGGACAACAACCGCCAGCATTGATGGAACGGGATCGGTCTCGGCCGGACGCATCGCAGGATCAAGCCGCGTTGATGTTCTGTCAGACATGCGCATCAACGTCGACAGCGTGTCCATTCTGGCCTCTGGCGGCCTTGCAGGGGCGCTTGGTGCATCCGTCGTGGTACACAATGACGCTTCGGGCGCAAATGCCGAGATTTATGGCGATGTTTCGGATGGTGACACCGTGCGGCTTCTGGCGTCGAGCGAACGCGATATCACCCTGAGCAGCAGTCAGGCTGCGGGCGGGAGCTATGTCGGTGGTGCCTCGGTGAGCACGCTTGATATTACAGGAACAACGCAAGCCCGTGTGGGATCGGCAAGCGATGTTGGCGGTGGCACATTTGGAGGCGTTGCGCGTTTTGACATCGACGCCAAGGGCGACACCATTTCAAACCTGACGGGCCGGTCCTTGTCCGGCGGGATTGGAAACGGGTCCCTGAACGAAGTGCGCACCACGGTCGGCGGCACGGTTCTTGCGGATGTGAATGCTGCAACGGTTAATATTTCCGGTGCGTTTACTGTTGATGCAGAAAGTGATGTGACGTCCACAGTGACGCTTGTCGGCTTCTCGCTCAGCGGTGTGTCTTTGGGCAGTTCACGCGCGGCCGTCACCATCAATCCGAATGTGACAGCACAAGTGCGCGGCGCGTCTGACATCGATGCCGGATCGGTATCGGTACTGGCCAACAGCGATCATGAAGGCAACGCAATTGCAAACGCAAGTGCAGGTGCCGTCGGATCAATTTCCGAAGTCGAAGCCAACGCCACGATTGCCGGCAGCCTGACCGCATCGCTGTCCGGTTCCGGAATGACCGTGGATGCGGGCAGCGTCACAGTCGACGCCGCCAGCAAAGCGGATGCGGATGCGGAATCCAGAGGGATTAATGGCGGTGCCTTAACGGTGGGTGAATCTGAAGCCATCGCAAGTGTTACCCCCACAATCACCGCGCAAATCGGCGGCGGAGCTGTTATCACCGCGACTGGCGATGTCACCGTTCTTGCGCGCCACAACGTGGCCTTTGACGGCACTGTTTTGACCGAAGTCGGTGATTACGGTTTGGATGCCAGCGCGGTTTCGCAAGCCTCGGCCGGTGCTCTGGTCGGTCTCTCTGGTGCGCGCGCCAATGCAACATCAAGTGCAACCCTTGTGTCGCAAGCCACCTCGGGAACAGTGCGAGCCGGATCTCTTAACGTGCGCTCGATGGGTGACATTACCGGCTTTGCCGATGCCACCAGCGTGATAGGCGCGCTAATCGGCGGCGGAACCTCGAACAGCACCGTAACTGTCGGAGGCAGCAATACCGCGCGCATCGATGGAACAACCGTCGACAACACCGGTATTGTTTCGGTTCTGGCCCTTGATGGCGTGGATGCAGACGCAGACGCAACAGCAGGCGCCGGTGGCCTTGCTGCAGGTGTCGGCGGCGCATCAAACAGCACTGTCATACGTTCCGTGAACGCGATGATCCAAGGCAACAGCGCAAATGTATCCGGCAGCGACGTGACCGTTGCTGCGGTCTCTATGGTGCAATCAGAGGCCGTCACATCAGGCGTCGCAGGCGGCGCCGTTGCGGTTGGCAACTCAAACGCAACCTCTACGGTTGTCGCTACCGTGCGCGCAGAAATCAAAGAGGCCGCTCTTGTCGAGGCCACAACCGGCGATGTCACGGTCAATGCCTTCTTCAACGTGTCTGATGCCAATGGAAACGGTCGTGTGACAGACGCCGCCCGCGCATCATCCACGACGTCTGTTGGCGGCGCGGGATCGATCTCCAGTTCAAACGTCACCGCCTCATCAACTGCAAACGTCTGGGCCGGATTTGGTGCCAGTGCGGTTGTCACAGCAGATGACGATATTCTTGTGACAGGACGCACTTTTAATGAAGCAGACGCAGTTGCCAACAACAACGCAACGGGTTTGATCTCTGGCGGAAACGCCTCGGGCACGTCATCCACCACAACCAACGTGGATGTAGAGGTCGGCAACGGAACCGTGTTGACGGCCGGGGATCTGGCACAAATCCGCGCCTTCGCGGTGGCCGAAACCCGCAACAGCGTCACTGGCGGATCGGCCGGTCTTTTGACGGCAGGATCGTCAAGCGGCACGACCAATATGACGACAACCGCAGACGCCAGAATGGGCACCAACAGCCGGATTGACGCAAATGATGCTGAACTGATTGCGCGCACCTTTGCGGATGCAATTAGCCGTGTGACCGGATCGTCCGGTCAAGAGCTTGGCGAGACGTTGTCTGCCTTGTTCTCGGGTGATTTCGCCAATGTCAGCGTGCCTTCGATTGCCGCAGCTGGCGGTGCATTGGCCGATGTGAACATTACTTCGGATTCAAATGTTGACGTGAATTCCGGCGCAGTGGTGAATGCTGGACGCAATGCAACGCTGTTTGCGGCCAACCGGATCAACCTTGATATTGCTGTCTCTATGCAGACCGGAGGGGCGGTTGCCTCGTCGTCGACGGCTTATGTCCTGACAGACATTGACACAGATGCGGATGTCATTTTGCGGACCGGCTCCCAAATTCTGGCGGGCTCGACCGTTGATATCGATGCCTTGAACGAAGTCGGCGGCACACAGGAAGCCCAGTCCAATACTCGCGTCACCCTTGCTGGCGCGTTCTCGACGGCTGTGTCCAAATTGACCATCGGCACCAACGCCGACAAGGCGCAGGCCCGCGTTCTTCAACAGGGCACTGCACGAATTGAAGGTGGTGAGCTGATCAAGATCGACGCCTTCGGAAACGCCTTGAACAATCCGGATGCCGCAATCGGAAACGAGGTCATTTCCCGCGCGATTTCCAATGCGGACACGACTGTCCTTGCCACTGCAAACGCCGAAGCTTTTGGCACGGCCTTTGGTCAATCCATTGTTGATATGGCGGACGATGCCGTGATGGTTTCCCGCGCCGTAGATATTGATGGCAGCTCGAACCTGTTGATCACCGAAGTGGCGGCAGCTGAAGCCTCGGGTGTTATCACCAAAATCGTCGAAGTGGTGCGCGAAGTGGTGCGCAAGGTGACGAAATGGTTGCCATGGCCACTGGACGCGATTGTCGAGTGGGTCACGGATACGGTGATTGACCTTGTCACTGTGTTTGAATTTGCCGACAGCAATGCCGAAACCACCACTGTGGGTGACACCGCGGATGATATTGTTGATCTGCGCGGCTCGATTTACCTGGGCGATGGCACGGACAAACTTCTGCGTGTGAACGCGGATGGCAGTATCGATCCGGTGTCAAATGTCGGCGCCTCGATCAACTCATCGCGTATTCTTGTTGATGACATCGTCAATGACTCTGGCGGGACGTTGGATATCCGTCTGGTCAGAGGTGTGGTCAGCGGGGATGCAGATGTTTACCTGCCAAAGCTTCTCACCAGCGTCACAATCGAGAACAATACCTCGCGTGATCTGCATATCCAAAGGGTCGAGATGATCTCGGACAATGCCGGTGAGCCGGATATCAATGTGGTCGACAGCCGCCCTGCGCCTGCCGATGTGCAGCCGGGCTTCAATATCCGAAATGCCGGTGGTGACTTTACCACCTTCACGGTGCGGAACTTCTCGACCAATGCCGGTTCTGACGTTCTGTTCCTTGATAATATCAGCAATGTCGCCGCGATCTTTGACTTCCGCGCCTATGGCGGCAACATCACGCAGGCTGCGGGCATTACATTGGTGGCGGGCGATGCCGGCCAGATGTTTGCAACCGACCTGAACAGCGGAATTTTGGTTCCTGCGGTCACCATAATCGCGGATCGTGGCTCGATCGGGACGGTGTCCAATCCGTTCTATCTCGAGATGATACGCGGACGGGATTTCCGCGATGGAACAATCGCCTATGACCCGATCAACTTTGTCGGGCGTGCAGGGGATGATCTCTATCTCGAAGTACAGGGGACAAATGTTTCCTTCCTTGGATCGACGCCGATCACCACACCTGCTGACGGTATTCTGCTGGATATGCAGGCGGGTGATCAGCTCGACTTTACCGGTCTTGAAGGGCGTCTGACCCGTGTCACCGTCGAGGCTGGATCACAACCGAACACCTTTATCACAGCCCGCACCGATTATACCGTTGAAGGCCAGTATGAAGTCCTGAACGGCACGTCGACAGGTGGCAACGTCATGCTTGAGGTTCTGGGCCAGTCGTCCATGGGCATCGGCCATGTGTCTGCCGTAAACGGATCGGCAACGCTTATTGCCGGGGGTAACCTGACCGACCGCAACGCAACCAGCAGTTCTGATGTCACAGCACGCAGCATTTTCCTGACGTCGCGCTTTGGTGGCATCGGTTCGGCAAGCAATGCGTTTGACTTTGACTCGTCCAACAATGCGCTTGGATCGGTCAATGCAACCGCGCCGGGCGCCATTGTTCTGAACGAAACCTCGGGCGACATGCGCGTGGGGCAGATTCTGTCTAACAGCACGGTTACCCTGACCAGTGCGGGCGGCATTGTTGATGCGTCGAATGACGGCGTGGCGGATGTGATCGGCACGACGCTCGTCCTCGCGGCAAGCAATGGACACATCGGCAGCAGCAGCAACAGCCTTGATGTGAATTCGAACCGTCTGGGATCTGTCAGCGCACGTTCGATCCATTTGAACGAAACCTCGGGACATATGGTGGCCGGAAGCGTTGCCGCGAGCGCCGGAAATGTCATTCTGAACGTGGCTGGCGGGAACCTTTATGTAGAAACGATTTCTGCAAACGGTGACGCCATTTTGACAACACCCGCAGGCAGCGTTCTGGATGGAACCGCAAGTACCGCCGCAGGAATCCTCAGCAATGGCCTGTCCATTACGGCGTCCGGTTCGATCGGCACCGCCGGTGACTTCCTTGAAGTCGACACAAGCCGTGGCGTGATGTCTTACTCGGATCTGGATGCCGGAACGGGCATCTTTGTTTCGGAAACTTCAGGTAGTTTCAATGTGATGCGCGCCGAAGCTGACACCGGCAACGTGGCATTGCGGGCGGACGCCTGGACGTTGCGTTTGAGAGCGGGTGGTTTGATCACTGCTCACAACGGCGTTGTTGATCTGGATGCCGCATCGGAAATCGTATTGGAATACGGAACCGCAGTAACGGCGTCGGGCCACGCCTCGCTGGATGCCGCGCGGGCGGTTTCCCTCAGAACCGACGCAACAATAACCGCGCAGACTGTCGCCATCACAGGTGCGACTGTCGAATTCGGGGAAGGGTCGCAAACGCGATCAACATCCGGCAGCGCCTCCGGAAACAGCGTCTCGGTGGTCTCGACCACTGGCGGCATTTCCATTCTGGCAAATGCGGCCCTGTCGAACCAATCCGGCACCGGTTACTTTAACGCGGCGTCGTCCCTTGCGAGCGGCACCGGCAGCACGGTCAACATGGGCTATCTGCGCATGAATGCAGGTGGCGCGATTTCCACTGGCGTGGACAGCTCTCTTCTTGGGCGGACAGGTTATAATCTGACGGGCGCGTCGATGACGCATGGCGAACGTGCGTTGCTGACAACAGGCGCGGGGCAGAATGGTACGATTGGCCTGTCCGGTGCGTTGACCACCCAACAAGAAAGCACGATTTCAGCAGGCAGCACCCTGACATTGAACGTCGGACGCCTGTCTCATGGTCCGAATGCCGTGATGGACGCGACCAACAATGTGGCGGCTTCGGTTGCGGGTGATGCCACCCTTGACGTCAAGAGCATGGTATCGGCCGGTACAAATGTATCCATGACGGTCGGTGCAACACTACATGCGATGCAAGACGCCATGGTAACGGGCGGCGTGAATGTGGATCTCATGGCCAGCAATGCAGTGTTTGAAACCGGTAGTGTTATGACTGCCGGCAACACGCTGTCCATTGCGGCGGCCGATACGCTGTCTCAAAACCTTGGGGCGACCTTTACGTCCGGATCGTTGATCGTTCTGTCGATCGATCTCGGCGATGTTGACGCCGCAGGCGGCATCATGGCGCTGAACGGGGCGCTGGACAGCCTGGCCATTACACTGCTGGGCGGCGCTGATAACGATATCTTCAACATCGAAGTCACATCGATTGACGGCAACACAGAGTTGCTGGCCGGTGACGGGGATGACGAGATCAACCTTATTGAACTGCCCTCGATGACAACGCTGCGCGACGGTGTGCGCGATACGTTCTCGGTTGATGGTCAGGGCGGTACGGATGTGACCACGATTGATCTGACCGGTGTCAGCGATGTGATCGTGAACAACAGCGACAGCGGTGCACCCAACGATGGACTTGACCGGATGTTGATCCGCACAACGGATCAGGACGACACCATCCTTGTGCGTCGCAATTTTATTGCCCTGATGCAAAGCGACGGGGCGGGCGGGTTCCTGAATTCCCTCGAACGCATCAACTATGACCAGTCGATCAATGCGCGTGTGCGCGTCGAATCCGGCGTTGGCAACGATATGTTCGCCATGGATGATAACAGCGCTCTGATGACCTTGGATGGCGGCGTCGGGGACGACACCTTCCAGATTGGCCAGATGTTCGGTGCGGACCGGCTTGTGCCCAATGTGGCCGCCGGAGACGAGATTGCCACAATCGAAACCACTCTTGGTTGGCTCAGCCGAGGCAACAGCGTATCGACCATTCTTTATGGCGGCCTCGGGAACGACAACTTCCGTGTTTATTCAAATCAGGCCGGTTTGCGCATGGAAGGTGAAGCAGGCAACGACGTCTTTGTTCTGCGCGCCTTCTTGCTCAACACAAGTGAAGGCGGGTCGTCTCTTGTCGGGCAATCCGCGTTGAATGCGGGCTCGGGTGACGATGAAATCCGGTATAACGTGAACGCACCCGTAGACATCGATGGCGGCGCCGGTTTTGACAAAGTCGTCGCGGTCGGCTCTGAAGGGGCAGACAATTTCCTTGTGACCAAAGACGGTATTTTCGGTGCGGGCCTGACCGTCACCCTGTCCGGTGTGGAAGAAGCACTTGAGGTGGATGGTCTGGAAGGCGACGACAATTTTTATGTGTTGTCGACACAGTCAGGTGTGACCACGCGCCTGATCGGCGGCGTTGGCAGTGATACGTTCAATATCGGCGGCAGCGTTCTGGAAGATATCATTTCGGCACCAAATGGCGGACAGTCCGGTATCATCAACCATTTTGCAGATGCAAATGAACTAACCGATCCCGACTATGTGAACCTTGTCGGCCAAGGCATTGACCTGATTGTCAAACCCGCCAATTCCGATCCGGTGATTATCGAACAGTCTGGCCCGGATACAGCCGTTTCCGAAGGCTCTGGCAACATTGACACCTATACAATCCAGATGCCGAACGCCCCCATCGGCACCGGATCAGTCGCCTATATCACGATCTCTGCCGCCCAGGCATCCACAGCACTTCCGACGGGATCGCGGACGGTTCTGGTCTCGCTTGATGGTGTGAATTTCGCGGATCAGGCAGTTGCCAGCTTTGACAATACAAACTGGAATGACCTGCGCACCGTTTATGTTCGCGCTGTGGATGACACTGCCGAAGATGGCAGCCGCGTTGCCCTGATAAGCCATTCGATCATCTCGAACGAAGCCGAGCTGAACGGTATCCGTCTGGAAGACATCAAGGTTGATCTGCAAGACGATGACAAAGCGGAAATCGTTGTGACCCGCACGGGCGCAGATACGGTTGTTCATGAAGGTGGGATGACCGACACCTACAGTGTGTCCCTCTCGCGTCAGCCTGATGCAGGTGAAATCGTCACGGTCGCGCTGGATGTGGATGCGGATGTGTCTCTGAATGCGACCTCGCTTCAGTTTGACGAAACAAACTGGAACACGGCCCAGATCGTCACGGTGACCGCAACGGACGACACCACCGAAGAAAACCGCGAAGAGTTTGACATCGTACATTCGGTGACCAGCTCGACAGGGGCCTTTGCCGCTGAAGATGTTGATCTGGACGTTGAGGTGATCGACAACGATACGGCCTCGGTGATCGTGACCGAAACAGATGGCAGCACCGTTGTTTCAACCGGTACAAACGGCGATGACAGCTATGCGGTTCAATTGAGCCGTGCGCCTGTCGGGTCCGTCACGGTTTCCGTCGAAGGCGACGGACAGACGCTTTTGAGCAGCAGCGATGCGCGTTTCGTGGCCGGAACCCTGACGTTTGATGCGTCAAACTGGGACCAGCCGGTGATCATCGACGTTGCCGTTGATCCAACCACACCGCTGGCCGATCCGGAGAACCCGATCCGCGTTGTCTCTGCACGTCCGCATCTGGTGGATGGCATCCAAGGGCCTTTGATCCTCGAAGGGGACGCCGGACCGGACAGCCGATCCATCTCGCCAGCGATCATTTTGCCAACTGAAATCGACCTGCCGCTGGGTGAGCGTCCGCCTGTTGATGACACTGGCGAAGACGTAGATCGCGTCAACGTCTTCAACGACAGCTCGAACGCCGCAGATACAGGTCTTTTGACGGCAACCAATTTGTCCGGACTGGGCATGGGTGGCGCGCTTACGCTGAACGAGGGAACGACCCAGGATCCGGTGCCCGTGACGTATCAGGGCGGCATCACCTATGCCAATATGGACATCTTCGAAGTTCTGCTGGGACGTTCGAATGATACCTTTGTGATCGAGAGCACGGCCACTGATACCATCACCGCGATCCACGGTGGCGGCGGTGACGATACGATTACCGCACACAGCCATGATGGCCCGCTGGTGATCTATGGGGATACCTCCGCTAGCAATCTTCGTTATTCTTCCGAACAGGGCAACCTGACCGAAAACGGGTATGCCTATGGCGCCGATGGTAATGATCTGATTGATATTTCCGGCACCAGCACAACCGTTGTTGTCGATGCCGGCGGCGGAAATGATACCGTATTCGGCGGTTCGGCGGGCGACCACATCGCAGGTGGCGATGGTCAGGATGACCTCTCGGGCAATGGCGGCGCGGATCACATCTATGGTGACAGCCGTTTCGAGGTCAATCTCGTGACCCGTGTCACATCGACAGATGTGTCTCAGGGCGGTGACGCGGATACGATCAGCGGCGGCGCAGGCTCCGACCTAATCTTTGGCGACCACGGCTTGATCCTTCAGCCGGGCCTGTTCAAGGTCCTGACCACGCAAGGCGTGATTTCAGCGACATCCGCAAACGCCGCAGAAGGTGGCGCCGACTATATCACCAGCGTTTCCGGCAATGACACTCTCATCGGCGGCTCTAGCGGAGACACCTTGACGGGATCAGGTGGTGCGGATGCCCTGTTTGGCGATCATGTGGACCTTATCATCGCAAGCGGCACGCTGGTTCAGGCCCAAAGCATCTTTGCCTCTGAAGGAAGAGGCGGCGCAGATAGCATTACAGCCAACAGCGGTTCGGATATTGTTTTCGGCGGTGAAGGTCGCGACACCTTGTCGGGAGGCCACGGCGCTGATTTGATAATTGGCGACAATGGAATAGCGATATTCGACAACGGTTCGCTACAATCAGCATCTAGTAGTCTGGAAAATCTAGGCTCGGGTGATGCGGACCGAATTCTTTCCGGATCAGGATATGACAGCGTTATCGGTGGCGAGGGTGGAGATACCATAATTAACAGTGGTGTCGGCGGTATCCTCATCGGAGATAACGGCGAAATTCTGCTAGATAACGGAATACTTCAATCCATCAGAACCACCGATAGTGTCGCTACGACAGGCGGCAATGATCTTATCACTGCTTATAGCGGAGAAGAAGTTGTTCTAGCGGGTGTTGGTGCTGATAGCGTTCGCAGTGGTAGCGGCGATGATTTCGTTATCGGAGATAACGGAATTGCGCTTTTCGAAGGGGGCTTGTTGAGTTCTTTCGAAACCATGCTTCCAGATATCGGTGGCAACGATAGAATTTCGACATATACCGGAAATGATACGGTGTTTGGCGGTGCAGGAAATGACACTGTTTACACTTCGGACGGCGATGATGTTGTGGTGGGCGACGGTGCGATTGGATTGTTTACAGCAGGTGTGTTGGACCACCTTTCAACCAAATCCAGCGGAATTGGTGGTCGTGACAGAATTTTCTCCGGCATTGGTGACGACACAGTTTTTGGCGGTGCGGATAACGACAGGATCGTGACCAAAGAAGGCGCAGATGTCGTGCTCGGAGATGAAGGGGAAGCAATCTTCAATCTGGATGGCGATCTCTCAACATTAGATATGTTGCGTTCTCTGAATGGCCTTACCATAGGTGGCTGGGACTTTATCGAAACAGGTCTAGGTGATGATACCGTCTTTGGTGGGTTCTATAGTGACAGGATTGTTTCTGCCGAAGGCGATGATCTTGTGGTCGGAGACAGCGGCATACTTATTCAGGTAAATTCTGCTCCAATTACACTCCGGACATTGGATGACACCGCTGGGGGAACTGACGATATTCAGGCTGGCGAAGGGAACAATGTGGTTCTTGGTGGCCGTGCAAATGATCAGATCACATCAGGTGCCGGTCATGATGTCGTCATCGGTGATGCCGGCGCTGTAACGTGGTCGCAATTGTTGGGCGAAACAACAATTGAACGGATCGAAACATCGGATGCGGGCCCCTCATGGGGTCATGATCAGATCGATGTCGGCAATGGCGATAACGTCGTTCTGGCGGGTGTTGGACGTGACACGGTGGATTCAGGAGATGGCGGTGACGTCATTCTGGGCGACAACGGCGTGGTGATCTTTAACGCCGGTTCGGTTGTAACCGTGCGGAGCAGTTCGTCCACTTTGGGCGCCAGTGATCTGATCCGGTCCGGCGCAGGAAACGATACCGTTCTTGGTGGTACGGGAGCAGATACAATCCAGACCTCGGCCGGCGACGATCTGGTGATCGGGGACAGCGGTGAGGTGTCCTACACGGACGGCGTCCTGCAGATCGCTCAGACCCGATTTGAAGGTCTTGGCGGCGGGAACGATCTTATCCAAACAGATTCAGGCGCTGATACCGTGCTTGCGGGCGACGGCGCTGATACCGTCGAATCCGGCCTTCAGGATGATATTGTTCTTGGCGATCAGGGACAGATTACTTGGGATATGGACGGACTGCGTCCAGTGGAGATCGTCACGCGCCTGCCGGAAATCGGCGGGGTTGACCTGATCGATACAGACGAGGGCGACGATATCCTTCTCGGGGGCACCGCAGGGGACAGCATGGATGCCGGCGACGGCGCAGACGTCCTGTTCGGGGATCATGCAGAAATCCTGTTGCAGTTTGGTGTCGTGACCTCAATGAGATCGATCGACACCACCCGTGGTGGCAATGACACCATGTTGTCCGGAACGGGCGATGATATTGCGGTTGGCGGCTTTGGCGAAGATGTGATCCGGGGCGCAGCAGGGATGGATATCCTGTTTGGTGATGCGGCGCGGCTTGACAGCTTTGCCTTGGACGGGGACGCATCCAGCCTTGATGTTGTCGAAGTGATTGCCCCGACAGATGGTGGCGCGGATGACATCGATGGCGGGGATGACAATGATGCCATCTTCGGCGGCACCGGCGCGGACCTTTTGCTTGGCGGATTGGGCAATGACCTTGCCTTTGGTGACCACGGCCGTATTGAACGCCTCGAAAACGGGTCTATCGACCTGAGCCAACTGCCATTGACCACCGCTGCGGCCTTGCCGTTCAGCTTTACCTCGATTGCCACATCCGGCGATGACGCGGGCGATGGTGACCGGATCATCATGGGAGCCGGCGACGATATCGCATTGGGCGGGCAGGGTGCTGATCTGATTTCAGGAGGCCTTGGTGCCGACGATATCATTGGCGGGCACAACGTGTGTGGCGGCTTTGACGGCGATGACGTCATTGATGCCGACGAAGGCGATGATGTTGTTGCGGGCGACAATGCAGACATTCTGCGCCGCGATGATACGCTGGACCAGCGTTTGCGCAGCCTGAATGGCGAAACGCTTTACCAGATTGATCCTGTTACGGGCTATATCGCATCGGGCTATGCGCCAGATGTGTCCGCTGTGTGGGAGCCAAGTCTTGATGGTGTTCAGGGCCGCGATATCGCGCTCTTGGATCATTCCGAAAACGCATCGCCGGAAACATGGGGCAATGACCTTATTGCTGGTGGGGCCGATAGCGATCGTCTGTTCGGACAACGCGGCAACGACACTGTCATGGGAGATGGCTCGATCGACTTTGATGCTGTCGGAGGTCCGGTTGCAGAACAGGGTGGTCTTGTCAGCGATGGATCGGATTACATCGAGGGCGGCGGAGATGACGACATTCTCATCGGCGGTTTGGGCCAGGATGATCTGATTGGTGGCTCTTCGTTGATGTTCCTTGGCGAAAGCTGTGGCGATCCATTGGGCGAAACCCTGATTGACGGGGCCGATACGATCTATGGCGGCGATGGTCTTGATACCACACGCAACAGCCTTGGCGACACTTCGGAAAGTGGCCATGCCAGAGATGCGGATGTGATTCTTGGCGACAATGGCAATATCTTCCGCATAATCGCAAACAATTCGGCCCTGCATTACCAGTGGGACACATACGGGGATACCGGTGTGGAACGTATCGATGTGCGCGCCATTGAATATGCCGCTTATACCCCCGGCGGTGATCTGAGCGATATCGGTGGCGATGACTGGATTCACGGCGAAGGTGGGGATGATACGATCCACGGCATGTCCGGCGATGATACGATCTATGCAGGTGCGCAGAACGATGACGTGATTGGCGGCGCCGGAGATGACTGGATTTCGGGCGGCACCGGCCATGATGGTACTCTTGGAGATGACGGTAAAATTCTGACAAGCCGGAATGGTTTGACAGAAGCCCTGATCGGGTTGACCTCGGCGCGGAGCGAAGAAATCGTTTCAACACAGGCCAGCGCCTTCCACGCCATTTTGAACCCGCTTGGTGAATTGACCAAAACGGCCGATCTGGAGCCTTGGGATCTTGGCGGCAATGATCTGATCTATGGTGGTCTGGGTGATGACTCGATCCATGGTGGTGCAGGGCAGGATGGATTGTCAGGGGCAGAAGCCCTTGCCGAGTTCTATGACGCCCCAAGCGACTGGCGCCCCGAGATTGATGCGGTCACAGGCCGTCTGGTCGTGCCGGACGGGTACTTTGACGTCAACAATGCCTTGGCGCGCATTGATGGACACGTCTTGAACTTTAACTCTGACGAAGGCGAACTGACGCCCATGGCGCGTGAATGGGCCAAGGGTGATGGTGACGACAAACTGTTTGGCGATATCGGCTTTGACTGGATCATGGGTGGCACGGGCCGTGACCACCTCTGGGGTGGCCTTGGCGGGGATATCCTGAACCTTGATGATGTGCTGGACACAAACGGTGGGGCCAATGACGCGCCTGATGCCGCCAGCACGGATATTTCGGAGTACGGAGATCTGGCCTATGGCGGCGGCGGCCGTGATCTGTTGATTGCCAACACATCCCATGACCGAATGGTTGACTGGTCAGGCGAATTTAACAACTTCGTTGTGCCATTCTCGCCCTTTGGAAACTGGACCGTTGTACGCTCTCCGGCCCCATGGATTCAGGAATTCCTGATGCAGGTGGGCCATAGCGATGGCGCCGATCAAACCCGCGTCGAACAGGGGGCAGATCCTGAACGTCTGGGCGAACCTTACGGCGAATTGGGTATGGTCACACAGTCAGACGATGAATGGGGCGACAACACCGGATCACCAGACGGCGGACAGCCCGGAAACTCATCCGGCAAACGCGATGGTCGTGGTATCGAACCTGCGCCAGCGGCCACTGATCCGGCAACTGTAGATCTTGTGGCTGATCCTGCGCCCACGGCTTCGTTCCAAAAACTGTCGGTGTTCTCGTCCGAAACTGACGAAACCGAAGGCTGGATCGTTCAAACGCAGGAAACCTTTGACGATGCGCCTGCCAACACCGCCGAGCAAGGCGTTGAAGTTGTGGAGCTTTTGATCGTTCCTGCACCTGCAAATGATGCTGGCACCGATGCGACCGCGACACCGGATGAAGAAACAGAACTGGTGGATTGGGTCTGGGTTGCAAACACCGCCAAAGGGAACGGTAGCAAAAAGTCCTAAGTCACTGAGCCATACATGAACCGTAAAAATGCCCTGCTCATTCAGCGGGGCATTTTTGTCAGAGACGGGCGCGGCATCTTACACCCGCCGGCAGGGCCCCATCAGGATTGGGAAGGACAAGACGCATCCCGAAGGTGGCCGAAGCCGCATCAAAGACCTGATCGATCACATCCACCGTCGCCACAAGCGGTGTCTCAGGCGCGGTGTTCAAGAGAACCTCGACTTCGTCGCCAATGGCCAGCTTTCCAGCCATCGACTGTGGCACAAAAATCTCAACATACAGCGGATCCAAAGCAGCGATTGTCAACAGAGGGGCTTGTTCACTGGCATATTCACCGGGGTCGATATTACGAGCGGTGACAAGGCCTTCAATCGTGCTTTTCACGGCACGCTGGGTCATCAATTCCTGAACACGGGCGTGCTCGATCTTGGCAAGGTCGTGCTCTGTGAACAGGCGATCACGTTCCTGATACAACGCCAATAGTTCGGCATCGACGCGGTCCACTTCCCTTTGCGCTATCAAATTGCGTTCATAAAGGCTTTCGACCCGTACCAGCTGTGCTTCAAGAACTTCAATTCTTGCCTTTACACCATTGATTTGATTAAGGTCTTCAGCCCTGCGCGCGGCCAGTGCGACCTGTGCGCGGATGGAGCTGTCTCGCAATTTGACAAGAAGATCCCCTTCGACAACCGTGCTTCCGCGATCCACCAGAACCGTTTCGACAAGTCCGGGAAATTCGACAGAGACATCAATGACTTGACTTGGAACTGCGATGCAGGAACCGACCTCGAGTGCGAGAACAGGTAGTGGACAAAGGATAAGGCAAGCGCCAGCTTTGAGTGTGCGAAGCATGTTTTTTCCCAATGAACGTTGATCGAGCGTATCGGAGATATGGGACCTGTGGCAACGGAGAGTTTCCTGAATTCGTGAATAATCCTTCTTGGCGCATGGCTTAGAGTATCCTAGGCTGTTCAACAGCCCGAAACAAAATGACTTTCTACATAAACACTCTTCGGTGCAGGGAGATAATAAATGGACACTCAATTGCTTTTCTACAAAAAGGCCGTTCCCGTCACGAGCGAGGCACACAAAGACGTGTCGATACGCGCAGCTGGCCACTACGGTTTTGCCAAGGAAGCGAATTCCGTGCCATTGGTTGCCGCCGAGTTCAGAGCGGCCGCGTCTGATTGTACAATCGTGTTTGCAGGACAGGGCGATGAAATGATGCCCGTTGTCATTCTGGGGATGCGGGACAAACAAAACCTCTATGTGAATGAAGATGGTACTTGGAACGGACGCTATGTTCCGGCCTTTATGCGGCGGTATCCTTTTGTCTTTGCGACCGCCGAAGACGGGGCATCTTTCACCCTGTTTGTTGATGAGGACTATGAAGGCATCAACAAGAACGGAGAAGGCGAAAAGCTTTTCGACAGCCGTGGCGAGCGCTCTATGTATCTGTCGCAGGTTCTTGATTTCATGCGTGAGTATCAGTCACAATTCGCGCGCACCCGCGCGTTTTGCCAACGCCTTGTCGAGCATAAACTGCTTGAACCGATGCATGCCCAATACACCATGCCCGACGGGTCTCCGGGGCGTTTGTCCGGATTTTCAGCCGTCAACCGTGACAAGTTGAAAGAGCTGTCGGGCGAAACCCTCGAAAAGATGCTGCGCAGTGATGAGCTCGAGCTTTTGTTTGTGCATCTCCAGTCGATGAACAACCTTCAGCCGCTTTTGGAAAAGACCGCCAAGGCGATGCAGTCTGATGAGGACGCGCCGGAAGCAGACACCAAAGAAGACGCATGATCCTGTTTGATTGATACGGGCCCCGGGTGAACAGCTGTTTTCATCCGGGGCCTTTTTCATTGACCGCCAGCGCAGCCGAAAACAGGAAGCGGAGGCGCGCTTATACTAGGGCGGGGCCGAATAAAACGGCCAATCCCGTAAATGCCAGCAAGATACGGGTTACCATCGGCAATCGTGCAATCAAACCATAGGACAATGCCGCAAGCGCAATCCCGATTGCGCCTGTCGCCAACAGCGCGCCGGAAGGATCGGTTGGCAGCTTGATCAGGGCGGGCCATGTAATCATGCCCAACGGGATCAGATACAGCCCGAGACCAAGCGACATCGCGGTCATGGCAACCTTGAGCCAGTTTTCCTCAATCATACCGGCTGCAATGAAAACTGCGCCACAAACCGGCGGTGTGATGGTCGACAGAAGGGCGAACCAGAACACGAAGAGATGCGCCTGAAGGGGATCAAGCCCCAGCTTCATCAGCGCAGGCCCCGCAACCGATACGCAGATCACATAGGCCGCCGTGGTGGGCACTTCCATGCCAAGGATCAAACAGGCCAGTGCCGTCAGTAACAACGAGCCCCACAAGGCGCCGCTCGAGCTTTCAAGGATCACCGACGTGATCTTGACCCCAAGCCCTGTCGCGCCCAGAACACCAATCACGATTGATGCGCAAAAGATGATGGATGCGATCATCGCGACCTGTCTGGATGCGGTGAGCAGGGCCAGCGTGACCCGTTCGCGGGTGCGGTCCATGTCAAAACTCAACTTACCGTCAATTAAAAGCAAAAGCGCGCCAGCAAAGATCGCGAGACAGGCAGCATATTGCGGTGTGAACCCCCACCAGAACATGCCGAGCAAAAGAATGGTGAAGGGCACGAGGAAAAACAGCGACGTGATGATCACATCGCGGGTGGCAGGGTGGTCCTCTTCGGCCAGACCGCGCAGGGGAAACCGCGTGGCATAGGCATTGATCCCGATCCATGCGGCCCAGAAGTAGAGGAAGGCAGGCAACAGGGCGGCGCCCATGATCTGCGTGTAAGGCGTGCCGGTCAATTCGACCATGACAAAGGCACCGGCCCCCATAAGCGGCGGCATGATCTGTCCGCCCGAGCTTGCAACGGCCTCGACACCCGCAGCAAGACGTTTGGGATAGCCAAGGCGCGTCATCGCGGGCAGGGTGATCGCCCCAGTCGAGGCGACATTGGCGCTGGCCGAGCCCGAAATTGATCCAAAGAGTGCCGAAGATATCACCGAAACCTTGGCGGCCCCTCCGGTCAGGCGGCCCGCTGCTGCGGCGGCCACATTCATAAAGCCCTGACCTGCTTCCCCCGCATTGAGAACGGCTCCAAAAATCACGAAGATCGACACAACGCCAACCGAAACAGCCGCAAGGCTGCCCCAGATGCCGCCTTCTGCAATGGTCATCGTGCCCAAAAACGACCGAAGCGGCATACCGGCATGGCCAAATTCACCGGGGATATGATGGCCGAAAAACGCGTAAAGCAGCGCGACAACCGCAACAAGGGGCAGGGGCCAGCCTATCGAACGACGGGCGGCCTCGATGATCACGGCCAGAAGGGCAAATCCGATCCAGACCTGAGCGCGGGATTCCAGAAACCCGTATTGGTCCGCCAGCATATCTGCGTTCCACGCGATCCAGATCGCGGCGCCCATGCCAACAACGGTCAGCACCACGCCTGACAAAAGCGTCCAGCGCCCTGTTTTTCCATAAAGAAAAACCCAAGGCAGGATCAGCGCGAGGTGCAAGGGGCGGCTCACAAGGTTGGGAACAAGACCCGAAAAGATCAGACCAATGTGAAACGCCACAAGGACAAGCGCGAACCCGAGCCATCCCCATTTCAACATTCGGTTTTCGGGCAGGTCGTCCAGCGCGTTCATGTGAGGCCCCTTCGTAAGAAAGGCCGGACCTTGCATGGTCCGGCCTGCAGTCGTGGTTTGGAACAGGGTTTACTTCTGCGCGTCGTCCAGAGCAACGCCCGCTTCTTCATAATAGCGGATCGCACCGGGGTGGATTTTGCCTGTGATGTTGCTCATCAGGTCGGTGTCGACACCACCCCACCAAGCCGCAGCACTGGCCATTTCGCCTTTGCTTTCCCAATAGGTTTTGGTCAGCTGATAGGCCGTGTCGTCATCCATTTTGGTGGTGGTGTAGGTCACAACCGGCAAAGAGGTCGTCACGATATCCTCGTCCTGACCCGCATAGGTTCCGGCCGGAATAACCAGACGTGTGCGCTTGGTCATGGCGACCTGTTCGTCGTTCAATGACAGGACAGACACACCCGTCGAGGCCGCAGCTTCGACGACATTTGGCGCAGGCCAGGATCCGGCGGTCACAAACCCGTCGATCTGACCATTTTTCAGAGCGGCGACGGCGTTTGACAGTTCCGCGTCGGCAATCTCGACCTTGCCTTCAAGACCGAAAATCTTGAGATATTTCGCACCTTCGCGCGCGCCAAAGCTGCCTTTGCCCAGAAGGATGGATTTGCCTTCCAGACCTGCAAAATCGGTCACGCCGCTGTCTGCGGACATGACAAAGTGCATCGTCAGCGACGGGATCGGGAAAAGGGCGCGAATGTCGTCAAAGGCCGGATCGCTTTTGTCCTTGAACATGGCTTTGCCACCTTGGGCAAGACGCACCAGAACCGGCGGTGTAGTAAAGACATAGTCTGCTCCGCGCGCGCGCACCTCCATGACGTTCTGAACGGATCCCTGACCTTCTTCGATGGTCACAATGACTTCACCATTCGAGCCGGCTTTCATTGCTTCGGCAATCTGGACACCCATCTGGTAATAGGACGTTCCGGCCTTGGCGGATTTATAGGTGATGCGTGTTTCTGCAACGCTCGCTCCTGCGAATGTCGTTGCAAACACAGCAGCGGCTGCGAGAATTGCTTTTGTATTAATCATGGGACCTCCTAGTGTTGTTACGAAGGTGTACAAGATTTTAACCTTTGGTCAAATTCAATTGCGGAAAACATGGCGGCACATCACAGCCGGTATTCCAATGCAGACCTGACAAAACCGGTAATGCGCCAGTTCACAGATTGAACATAATCCGAGATCGCCCCAAGGCAATTGGGGAGAGGGCAGGTGTCCTCACCCCTGTTTTTCCTAGCGGATCGCGGTCGGGTTGATCATCATCTGAACAGCCCCTTTCATACGCGTCACGCCCAAGACGAACATGAATTCCCATGCTTCGTCCGCCACCAGTTCGCGTGTGTCCATATTCTCCAGAATATAGATCCCGTTCTGGGGGATCAGGATCTGGTGCACGGCAAACACCCCATCAGGGCCATTTTCAAACGGCACAGCCTCAAGCCCCCAGGTGTCGGCCCCAACGGCCACGACGCCAATCTCGGCAAGGTATTCAGCCCCTGTGATCCCAAGACCCGGCTCAACCGAAACATAGCGAGCGTGGTCTGGTGTTTCGCCGTCCAAAAGATCAAGCCAGCCGGAATGGAAAAAGACAGTATCGCCCTTTTTCAGCTCGACCCCTTGGGTATCCGCAACGGCGATAATGTCTTCTTTGGTATAGGGCGTTCCTTCCTTGATGATGTCCTGACCAAAGTGTTTGGTCATGTCCAGCACCACGCCGCGCGTCACGAGGGGCGGCAGGTTTTCGAGACCCAGCTTGGCCAGACCGTCGGCCTTGGCCACTTCGCCGCCTTTGAGACCATTATAATATTCATGCTTGATCCCGATATGCCCCAGACCGTCAATCTGCGGTCCAATGCCAAGCCATCCCATGAAAATGTCATCGTTATAGGTCATGCCATTGGTGCCCAGACCCTGTGTGGTGATCTGGTTGGGTTGCAGAACGGTGATGCTCATCGAGCGGGGCGAAAAGGCCGGTGTTTTTGAATCGACCACAATCCCCAGATTATAGGTTTTGCCGGTCTTGATCAGCTTCGCAGCCTCAAGAACGCTTTCGGGGGTGATATGGTTGGCGGCCCCAATTTCATCTTCCGGCCCCCATGGGGATGCATGCCAGCCTTCGGCAAGTCCAGCCCCGGACAGGGCGCATGTCAACGCAGCGGTTAATACAAGGTGTTTCAATGTTTTTCCTCCCATTGGAAATGCGGCCCTGTTTTCGTGCTTTACCAGAGGGGGCCGCGCCTCTGGTTGATGCGCACCGCTAAAGCGATGCCGCGTAAATCTGCGCGGCGTCCTGTTCGCTCAAAACGCGCGGATTGTTCACAAGAAGGCGGCTTTGGTTCATGGCATCAGAGGCCAGCCGTGGGATGTCAGATGCGCTGATGCCAACCTGCTGAAGCCCTGCTTCAAGACCGAGGTCGATGTTCAACTGCCCAAGACGTTCGATAAACTCGGCTGCAATGGCCTGACTGTCGCGCGCGGTGTCCGTGTCGGGAAACACATGCGGGGCCAGTTCGGCATATTCCGCGCCGCACTCGGGTGCATTGAACCGCATGACCGCCTCGAGAACCAGCGCATTGGACAACCCGTGCGGCACATGGAACAGGCTTCCGACGGGATAGGCCAGCGCATGAACCGCCGCGACCGGTGAATTGGCAAAGGCCTGACCGGCCAGCATCGATCCCAACAGCATGTTTTCACGGGCTTGGCGGTTTGCACCGTTCGAGACCGCCTCGCGAATATTGGCGCCCAATAGATCAAGTGCCTGTTTCGCGAGGATACGGGAAATGGGGTTGTTGTTCACACTGCGCGAGGTAAACGCCTCGATCGCGTGCACCATCGCATCCACGCCTGTGGCGGCGGTGATATGGGCAGGCAACCCAAGGGTCAGCTCTGCATCCAGGACTGCGATGTCCGGCAGGATCACGGGCGAGACCACGCCTTTTTTCTCTTCGGTGCCGGTGGTCAGGATCGAAACCGCCGTGACCTCGGATCCGGTGCCCGCCGTCGTGGGCACAAGGGTCAGCGGCAAGCGCGATCCCGTGACCTGATTGACGCCGTATATCTCATCCAGAGGCTGGTCGCTGTTGGCCAGCAGGGCAATCATCTTGGCCACATCCATCGAGCTGCCGCCGCCAAAGCCCACCACACAGGCAACCCCGTTCTGTTTTGCAAGCGAGACGGCCTGCAACACAGTGGTGGCTTTGGGGTCTGCTTCGATCTGGTCGAACAGGGTGACGGAAAACCCGCTTTGTTCGAGATGTGCAATGGCTGCCGTTGCAAGGCCCAGCTTCATGATGCCGGGGTCTGTCACAAACAGAACCTCGGTCTGTGTCGCTGCAAAAGGCAGGCTGCCCACACACTCCCCAAGCGTTGCGGCCATGCCCCATCCCTGACGGATAGAGGCGGTGGTGTTGAAGGTAAAATCACCCATTGTCATGCTGCCTTTGTGTTGTTCATGAGACTGATTTGGCCGCGTTCGATCGCATAGACCTTGTCGACCACCTTTTGAGAGTGCGTGTAGTCGGACTCGGACACAAGCACGGTCAGCTTTTCATTGTGAAGATCACCGATGACTTCCATAAGACGTTGCGCCAAAGCCGGCGCGACCCCTTCGAAAGGTTCATCCAGCAACAGCAGATTCGACCCCGCCACCATGGCCCGCGCAAGGGCAACAAGCTTTTGCTGGCCACCACTCAGGGTCATGGCCTTGCGGTCGGCAAAGCGGCCAATTTCCGGCATCAGATCATAGACCCACTTCAATCGTGCCATGTCGGTGTTCTTTGTCGCCCAGAAAGACACCATGATGTTTTCTTCAACGGTGAAATGCGGCACCAACCGGCGATCTTCGGGAAGGTATCCGATCCCGAGCGCAGCGCGTTCGTGGCCTTTGGCGGTATGCAGGTCGACATGGTTGAACTGTATCGCGCCTTTTTCCACCGGCAGAGCCCCCATGATGGCGCGCATCAGTGTGGTTTTCCCCGCTCCGTTGCGCCCGATCAGACCGCAGGTCGTGCCGGTCTCGATATCAAGACTGACATCGCGCAAAATCGGAACACGCTGGATGGACAAATCAATATTGCTTAGGGTCAGCATTGCTGTGCTCCTTCCTTGGGGGCTGCGTCTGTCGGGGTGCGATGGAATTCACTGCCGATGACAAATTCGCGAACCTTGTCATCCTGCAAAACCTCATCTGTCGGGCCATCCGCAAGGATCGTGCCCTCATAGAACGCAACGCAGCGCGGTGAAAATTCCTCCACGATTTCCATATCATGCTCGATGAACAGAACGGCTGTTTTGGTGGTTTTCAGCGCGGCAATCAGAACGCGCATGAACTCCATCTTTTCGTCCGCGCTGACGCCGCTTGTGGGTTCATCAAGAAATAGAAGATCTGGCTTTGCCACCGTTGCCATCGCAATATCGACGAGCTTGCGAACACCTTGGGGCAGGGTTTGGATCAGCTGATCCGCGTATTGATCGATATCGAAATGAGAGAGCAGTTCATGCGCCTCGTCTTCAAGGGCTCGGTCAATGGCAGGGCGAAACAGCGACGGCTTTTCCTGTTTGGCGATCGTCAGGGCAATGAGCATGTTTTCCAAGACAGGCAATTCGGGAAACAGCTGTGGAATTTGAAACGACCGACAGATGCCCAGACGGGTGATGTCGCGCGTTGCCTTTCCGGTGATCTTGTTGCCGCGATAGATAATGTCGCCCGATGTCGGGGACAGATACCCCGTGACCATGTTGACAAAGGTTGTTTTTCCGGCCCCGTTTGATCCGATCACCCCAAGGATTTCTCCTTCGTTGATGGTGATGTTTACATCCCGCGCGGCATACACCGCGCCGAACTTCATTTCGAGATGTCTGGTTTCCAAAAGTGTTGTCATATCATTCACCCGGTTTCGGGGCGGAGGCTCCGATTTTCTTGCTGGATTTCTGTTTCGAAGTGATCAGCGACCACAGTCCCTTGGGCAGGAAAATGATGGTGAAAAGCATCACGGAACCCAAAATCAGCTGCCATGTGTTGGGGGACAGTTCGACGGCATAGACGCGGATGATCTCGAGAAGGAAGGTGCCGATCAGAGGCGCGGCAATGTTGCCGGTGCCCGAAAGGATCGACACAAACACAAACTGGCCAGAAGTGGTCCAGTTGGTCATCTCGGGGTCGACGTGACCGAGTGGAAGCGCCCACAACACACCGCCAATGGCAGACACGACAGCCGCCACAACATAGGTCAGATGCACGGCGTTATGTGCAGAGGTACCCAGATATTCGACACGCAGTTCGTTTTCGCGGATGGCCTCGTTCACATATCCCACGCGGCTTTTGAGAAACCGGTTCAGGGCAATGGCACAGCCAATCGCGATAAAGCAGGTGAGGGTGTAAAGCGTCAGCCGTGCGGTTTCACCGGTGGGCGACCAGCCAAAATACGAGGCCGTGGGCAGGTTGAACCCGTCGGTCGATCCCAGTTCTTCGGTGCTCGACAGCAAGCCGAACAGGATCATCGAGATCGCCAGCGACAACATCGCATAGAAAATCTCGCGATACCGGCGCAGCAAAAATCCCAGAACAAATGACAGACACAGTGCCGCCGCGATGCCCGCAGACAACAGGACGAAAAAGTCGGTCACACCCAGAAACTTTCCCGTCATACCAGCAGCATAGCCGCCGACACAAAAGTAAAGACCTTGCCCGAAGGACACCAGACCGGCGCGCATCTGGATCATGACACCCAGCGCAACAAGCCCGGTTCCCATGGACACATGGACATAGTTCACAATCCATTTGGGCAGGACAAAGGCGATACAGATCAAAAGAGGAAGGGCAACAAGAAGCCCGATTTCGGTACGATCAAGATGTTTGGTCATATCTTTCTGCTTTCTGCCAAGGCAAACAGGCCATAAGGCTTCACAGCCAACACAGCGGCCATAACAAGGTAGATGGAGAAGAGTTCGGCAGGCGGATAGAGATGCACCGACGCCGCGCGCGCAAAGCCTACAATCACCGCGCCGATCATCGCGCCGCCAATTGAGCCCATGCCGCCGATCACGATCACCGCAAAGGACAACACGATGATTTCCGCGCCAATCCCGGGAGATACGGAAATCTCGGGTGCGGTAATGGCCCCGCCAAGAGCCCCAAGAATGGCGCCCACAACGAATGTGACCGAAAAGAACAGGGTGACATTGATACCCAGCGCGCTGCTGATTTCGCGATCCTCGATCACGACAAGAAGCAGTTTGCCAACACGGGTTTTGTTCAGAACCAGAAACAGGCTCAGACCAACCAGAAGGGCCGTGCCAATGATCAGGAACTTGTAAACGGTATAGGGGATACCAACGATTTCAACAGTTCCGAAATGAAAGGCCGGTTGCCAGGCGATATAGGACTCGGTCCCCCAGATCAACTTGGTCACGTCCTCAAGAATGAGAAAAACCGCATAGGTGACCAGCACCATCAAAACTTCGTCGCGGCCATACATGAATTTCAGGATGCCCCGTTCCACAAGCAAACCTGCAATCCCGCCGGCAATCAATGCGGCCAAGGGAATAAGAAGAAACGAAAAGGCAACGGGCGATCCGGTTGCGGTGTAAAGGCCGATGGCCCATGCGGATGAATATGCCCCCAGCGCGTAAAACCCGCCGTGCGCAATGTTCAGAATTCGCATCACACCATAGATCAGCGTCAGGCCGACCGATGACAGGAAAAGCCATGCAGCAAAGCCAAGCCCATCCACTGCTATCGCAATTGCGGTAAGCATTATTAACTCCAGAATTTTTATGGATTTCGCGGGGCGACAAGGCCAGCCGCGTTAAAAGACCGGTTCTCAAAGGGAAGAGAAGTGTTCTTTGAGAACCAGCCAGTTAAGCGAGGGCAGAACAAGACGATGTTCGGCCCTCACGGGAGTGACCAAGATCAATCGCAGGCCGCGCCTTGGAAGCCACCCTTGATCCAGTCGATCGAGGTGACACCCGCAGGCGGGTTCACACATTCGGCGGGAAAGCGCACGATGTCGACCAGCGTCGCTTTGCCAGCGTCTTTGTCATACATGTATGTGCCATAGGCCGTGTCCTGAATGGCCTGATGCCCGTTGGCCAGTGCCATTGTGACCTTGCCGCTTGGACCTTCCCATTCAAGACCACGCAGGGCACCGATGATGGCATCCTGATCCGCACTTCCGGCTTTGTCTGCGGCGGCTTTCACCCCCAACAGCGCTTGGGCCATTTTATAAGACGGATAGGTCGGAAGCGTCCCGAACCGGTCGAAATAGGCTTTGCGGAACCAGTCATTCAATTCGGACTCCGGTGCCAGATCCCCATGTGGGCCCCGTGCGCCGATCACCGTGCCGTTTGGCATCTGACCGCCAAGACGATGCATCGCCGTCTCACCCGTGGTCAGCACAACTTTTGACCGCTCAAACACGCCGCGGGCCGATCCCTGAATGATGAAGGCTTCCATATCGCCGCCCCAGAAGCTGGAATGCACGACATTCGGTTTCGATGTCAAAATGGCAGATACTTCCGATCCGTATTGACCGGCATATATCTTCGGGAACTGCTCGGTCGAGACGGTTGCACCGTCCTTCAACTGTAGTACGGACTGCGAAAAGTCGCGCCATGAATCCTGACCCCAAGCATAGTTCTGGTTGATGCCGGCGATGCTGTCGAGAGACACGTCCTGTTGCTGCAAATACCGCGCTGCTGCGACGTTATCCATCGTAGCATGGCCGCCGGTGCGGAAGGTGTATTTGGGGTCAGTGACGATGTCTTCGAAAATCTGTGGCGTGCCGCAATCAAACAGAATGGTCAGCTTCTGGGCCTTTTCGGCCTCTGGGGCAATCGCCTTGCAGCTGCCTGATGAAATATAGCCGACGACCATATCAACGCCGTCTTTTTCCACCAATTTCAGATAGTCAGCGTTCTTTTGTTTCGAGTTTTCATCAACAAAAATCGGGTCGATTTTTGCCCCACCCACACCTGCGGTGCCATAGGGCGCAGGGATCGCGCCGGAATTGATCGATTGGATCATCAATTCTGCTGCATTGCGAGCGGGAACCCCGAACGGGCCTGCGGCCCCACCGGACAGAAAGGTGACAAAGCCGATCTTGACCGATGCGTCTTCTGCCTGTGCGGTTCCTGCGGTCGCAAAAGCAGCCGTAACGCCAATGCCTGCTGCCATGATGATGGATGTTGAGTTTCTGAGCAGCGATCCAAACGATGCGCCAAGCCGAGATTTAGTCATTAGTTTCCTCCAGTTTCTAACCCAAAAGGGATAGAAGTTTGCCCATACCCACAAAGACCGGCATGACCCGGTGATGGTGGTTTAGGCAAAGTCCTCCCGAAGCGTTTTCAATCAAACGCACTCACAAAAGACGGGAGGTCACGGTCGAATTCTACGGAGCCAAAGACCCGAAACGAGCGCTATGCGCTCATTTGCGAAACCCTGTGGGCGGAATCCGCTCATCGCTTGTTTTTTAGGAGAGGTGCCTGTTTCTTGGGTGTGCGGGCCGTCAATCGGCACTGGCACCCTGATTTAGCTTGGGCCATGAGTCTGGTGGAAAATAGACGGACCAATCGCCCAGCTGCACCGTGGCGGGCGGATACCGGTTGTTGAACATGGTCCGGCCGATCGCCTGAACCTGTAGCAACTGGTGGGAAGCGGGGTCCATGGTCGACATGAACCCTTTGGGGTCCTCCGGAAGCGGTAGCACCAGCCCCTCTAGCTCGGCGCGAATGTGATCCTTGTTGGATGGATCCTCTGCATGACGCACGGCCTCTGCGATGGCCCAAACACCTGCATAGGCGCCTTGGGCGGCATAGCTTGGATACCGGCCCGCACGCGCATGAAAGGCGTTCACAAAGTCGGTGTTGCGCTCCGTTGGCGGCCAGTTCACGTGATGTCTGGCAGAAAGCACCAGCCCCAAGGGCATATCATTACCGAGTTCTGCAAAAATCTCATAGTTCGCGCCCGCGTCGAAGTTCATGAACTGGGCCTCTTCAAAAAGATCAAACTGACCCGCCTGTTTGACAAAGGTCACCAGATCAAGCCCCCAGTGACCACTGACCACGATGTCCGAAGACGAGGCCGTGAGCTGCTGCAGATAAAGGGTATAATCCGTTTCAAAGAGTTTCGGCCAATACTCCCCTGAGACTTCATAATCCACATCCTGTTGGTCCAGAAACGCCCTCAGGTCTTCCCACGCCTGATACCCGTATTCATAGTCAGGCCCGACAAATGCAATCCGCAATGGACGATCGGCAAGCCTGTGGTTCTCGGCGATATATTTTGCGCCCGCCAACATGGATTGGCGCGTGTCGTTGCTGACCCGAAAGTAATAGGGATGCAAATCTTCGGACACCAATGACGGCGAGGCATGGTCTGTGCCAATAAAGAAAACTTCGTGTTTGAGCGCCTTGGCCGAGACCGCTCTGGCAATGCTGGAGCTGACAACTCCGCACAAAAAATCAATCTCGTCTTCCTCGATAAAAGACTGCGCAATCTGAACCGAGCGCAGCGCCTTGGATCGGGTGTCGGCAATCTTGACGTCCAGTTGCGGGTAATCCGGCACAGCCAAAGCCGACAGATCATCAAGGGCCATTTGCACGGCCACGGCACTGTCTCGTCCATAAAGACCGCCGGGACCGGTCAGCGGAAAAAGACATCCGACCTTGACGGCAGGTGGTTCTGCCGATGCGCCAAATGGCGCCGCCAAACCTGACAACAGCGCGAAAGCGCCAGCAAGCAAACATCTCATGACAGGGTCAACCTTTGCATCTTGCGCTTCAGGGCGTGACGGGAAATCCCAAGTCTTTCGGCGGCCATGCCTTTTTTGCCCCCCGATTTGAGCAGCGCATCCTGTATCATTGCGCGTTCAACAGACTGCATGGAATCCTCAATCGAGACAGGTCCGGTCGGTTCCACATCTTTGAATTCAGAAGGCAGATGATCCGCCTCGATGATCTGACCCGCGTGCAAAATCGTCAGCCGTTCGACCAGATTTTTAAGCTCTCTCACGTTCCCGGGCCAGGGGTAGCCCTTTAACAACGCCAAAGCGGATTTTCCGATGGCAATGGGGCGCACGGCGGCGTCTTCGGCGAACTTCTGTGCGAAATGGTTGGCCAGCACCTGAATATCCGTATCACGTTCGCGCAGCGGCGGGATTTCAACCGGCATGACATTCAGTCGAAAGAATAGATCCTGTCGGAAAGTGCCTTCTTCGACGGCCTGTTCAAGGCTGTTGTTGGTGGCGGCAATGACGCGGACGTCGGATTTATGCTCGCGCGCAATGCCAACAGGGCGATAGCTGCGCGTTTCGATATAGGTCAGCAGTTTGGCCTGCACGGACAGGGGCATTTGGCTGATCTCGTCCAGAAACAGCGTGCCACCATCCGCGATTTCAACCAACCCGCGCCGGCGCGACACCAGACCGGGCAGGGCGCCTTTTTCTGCCCCAAAGAGTTCGGCTTCGATCTGGCTTTCGGGCAGGGTGGCACAATTGATTTCCACAAAGGGGCTTTCTTGGGAGGTGCCCTTGATGTGCAACTGCCTTGCGATGATTGCCTTACCAACCCCCGTTTCGCCAGACAGCAGAACCGTTGCGACCTGACTGTTTGTGATTAGGTCAATCTGTTCGCGCAGCAGTTTGATCGGTGCAGAGGTTCCGATAAAGGCCGTGTCATTGGTGAAACGGTCCCGCAAATACCGGACCTCGAATTCGAGCTGTTTGCGCTTATCAACCTCCTGGATGAGCAGGATCAACTCATCCACATCAAAGGGTTTGGACAGGTAATCAATGGCCCCCATCTTGATCGCGGTTACGGCGTCCTGTGTGTCATCAAAGGCCGACATCATGATCACCGGAATATCGGGGGTATTCTCAATCAGCCATTGAAGAACCTCGATGCCATTTTGCCCCGGCATACGAATATCAAGCAAAACCACATCCGGCTTTTCACGCTGGGCGATGCGGCACCCGTCAACGCCGTTATGGGCCTTGAGACAATCAAATCCGGCCTGATTCAGCGTGAAGGCAAGGGATTGCGTAAGTTTGATTTCATCGTCGATGATGAGAACGGTGGAATTGATCATGACCTTTCCCCGCTGGTCTGTCTTGAAAATGGAAAGGTGAGCGTGATGGTTGTGCCGACCTGTGGTTCACTCTCGATCGCGATAGTGCCATCGTTGGCATCGACAAGTTGTTTGGTAATCGGCAGCCCCAGACCCGACCCGTTGGCCCGCGTTGTAAAAAAGGGCCGCATGATTTTTGTCTGCAGCGTATCATCCATGCCGATCCCATCATCCGCAATCAGCAGCACCGCGTGGCCGCTATCACGATAGGCCCGAATGGTCAGATGACCGCCCCCCGGCATCGCCTCGATGGCATTCAGCATCAGGTTCAACAGGATTTGTCGAAAATGTGTGGGATCAATCAACAAAACCAGATCGGATTCACCGGAAATGCTGATGACGACATGCTTTTCATGAGCGGTCGCGCTGATCAGCGTCTTGATGGTGCGAAAGGCCTCTTTCACGCTGACAGGTTCTTTTTCGGGATCGCTTGGACGTGCATAGTTCAGAAATTCGCTGATGGCGTCATCCGCACGGGCGATTTCCGAGGAGATCACATCGAACATCTCTTTGCGCATGGGGTCTTCTTCGCTGCGCTTCAGCCCGTGAACCGTGGTCGACACCGTTGTGAGGGGATTGCGGATTTCATGGGCGATACCAGCGGCCATACTGCCCAGTGCGGCGCGGCGTTCCACTTCGACGCGTGACTCAATCAGCTTGCCCAACTGTTCGCGCATGCGGTTATAAGATCTTGCCAGAATGCCCAGCTCGCCGGGGCCGTCTTCGATCACACGGACCGAGAAATCGCCGTTCGCAACCGCCTGGGCGCCTTTGCTAAGGGGTTGAAGATATCCGGATAACCTCATGGACATCTTATAAAAAAGAAAGATCACCCCAAGCGCCGTCAACACCGCAACAAACATCAGAAGGTAGCGGATATAGGTCTTTGGTTCCTGATAGTCATTTCGCCCTGACACGAGATGAATGCGCCATCCGGGAAAGAACTGGCGCGACATAGCAATCACGTCCTTTGGGGCGGCCGCAGTGCCCACCGGCGTCAGACGCACGCGATCAAAGACAACGATCTGAGGCTCGAAAACACTCGGCTCGACCAAAGCGCCGGTTTGTTCGGTCAGGGACGCCAGACGCATACGCAACGACACAGTCCCGATTTTCTGGTGATCCACCATCACTGGCTTGGAAATAAGAAACCATCCGGGGCGCCCCTTGTCGGGCAGAACCGGACCCAGAACCTCGACGCTTTCATGCTGTACCAAAGGCAATGTGCTGTGTGACGGGGGCTGGCTGCGGCTGCGCGTTCGGGGCACCGTGTGCAGGATTGTCCCGTCGTTATCGGACAATTCAATTGCATAGATGTCCGGATTTTCCGCTTCGAGGCTCAGGATATCGCTTAGAAGAAGGGACACCTCATTTTTCGAGCCCGCTTTGAAAAAGTCGGTCGCGTCTGGGAGGTCCGCAATGTTTTCAAGCCGCTTCACCTGAACCGCCATAAAGTTGCTCATGCGTGCGGCGGTGGCCTCGAGATTGGTTTCAACCCTGTTGGCAATCAGATTGTTCAGAAGATTGGCACTGTAGCGATCATAAAGACCGGCAATCAAAGCGAGCGGAATAAGCGCCGCAAACAGCGCGCCCAAAAGATATCGGCGCACCACATTTAGCCTTGTAATTGGTAGCGATAGTTTCAAGCGTTCGTCCTTTGCCCAATTTTTAGCATCTTTGGACGCATGCTGCATCCAAGACGTCAAAAATAATGAGCGGTTTCCGCTCATCTTTGGGATAGGCCGGTGTTCACCGGAGATTTCGACCTCTGGCGTGCGCCTGTTCGGCGGCGCAAATGTGCCTCAGATATCGCAAGAAAACTGTTCATTAGAGTGAAACAATCCACCACCAAAGGCGTGATAGGCGACTAAAAAATAGAGCGGTTCCGCCCGGTCACGTCCCCTCGACGAAGGGAAGAAGGGCATGAAAGGCCGATCACGCGCGCACGGGCGGTTCGAGAATCACTTTGGCAATCCATATTTTGGTTAACAGACTGGGATACTTACACTAATCTGAAGTGAGGCGATCACCGCCAACCGCGGCGCAGCTCTGCCTCTGCAATAATCATCAATCCTTGTTTCCGATCATCCACAGGATTTCAGCCCATTTTTTGGCACATGCACAAAAATAGGACAGGATTGACAACCTATGTATTGGCTTGCCGAACAACCATGTTAAAGTGCCCGTATTAGAAACAATGGTATTGGATCATGGGCACTTATCTCAGAGCCTCCGCTTTGTCTGGTTTGGACGATCTCGCCAACAGGTATGACAAAAATCTTCTGTCGAACCTTGAACAGCACAACATCGATCCTTCTGTTTTCAAAGCGCAAGAAGCCGAAGTTACGTTTGAAGACGCATGTGCCCTTCTTGAGGACTGCGCCACCGGTTGGGACGTGCCTGATCTGGGTGTTCGTCTGTCACGTTATCACGCCCTGGACACGCTGGGCGTTGTCGCTTTGGTCACGCGTATGGAAACCTCTGTGCGGACGGCTCTGAATGCGATCATGCGCAATCTGTATCTGCACACAAATGGTGCGGTCGTTGGTATTACAGAACCCGAAACCGAAGGTCCGGCAGAGCTGACGATGGTTTTGCGCGGTGACCGAAGCGAGATGCGCCAGTTTCGCGAAAGTGCCTTGTGCAACGCTCGTAACATTCTTGAGTGTGTCGCAGGTGGCAAGGTGCCAATCTACGAAGCGGTTGTGCCGCATGATGCCCCCAAAGGGCGGGATTCCCTCTCGGCCGAGCTGAAGTGTCCGGTGCGCTATGAGGGGGACAAAAGCATCCTGTTTTTCGAGTCCAAGGTTTTAAACACACGGCTCAAGAAAACGGACGTCGCATTTCACCCGATCATTCGCCGGTATCTGGCAGAGATCAGCGTTGAAAAGAACCGCAGTTTCGCAGAAATCGTGCGTCTTGAAGTGTTTCGCCAGCTGAGTTTGGGGCTTGTGTCACAGGATCGTGTGGCGGCGGCCCTGAATATCCAGCCCAGAACCCTCCAGCGCCGGCTCAAGGCCGAAAACAGCAGTTTCCGCGAAATTCTGGATGAAGAGCGCCGCAAACGCGCGCTGGCCCTTGTGCAACAGACCGATTTGCCGCTGTCCGAGGTCGCGCTGGCCGTGGCGTATTCGGACCAGACGGCCTTTAATCAGGCGTTTCGACGTTGGTTTGACCGTTCGCCGCTCAAGGTGCGCCGGGGTGTTCCGTTACTGCCTTAAACGATTGATACAGACGCAGCAGCCATGGATAGGGCTGGGCCACTGCGCCTGTATCACCGGACACGCATTTCTGCGGCCGGTACGTTGCCCCCATATTATCACCACCCGAGACTGGGTAGGCGGCGTTTTTAGGCAAACGTGACGTGTCCACATCAGATGTGGGAATTTTTGTTGGCGCTGACCAAAGCCAGCGCCAGCCTTGTTGGTTTTGTGAGTGGCAGCCCGGACGCACCAAGGCGTAAAACATCCGGGGGTTCGAAGTTCGGTAAAGTGAAGAAGGTCTGTTCGCTACACATCGTATATGTGTATGGGTGTCCGGCGTTTCTTGGGCGAAGGGGTCAAAAACTTTTGATTTCAGGACAAGACAGTTCCTGAGGTCTCGCCACTTATGTCTTTGTGGTTGACCCCATCCATTGCGCACGGCCTTATTCAGCCATGATAGAAAACAGCCATCCCTTGTTCGATTACTGGCAGGCCCTCAAGGACTCGCCATCACGTTTTTTCAACAAGGACGGGATGAAGCGCGCAAGCTATGTCGCGATGTCCATGATGCTTGCCATTTTTCCGTTTTGTATTTTGGCCCTGTCAATCGCCGTGATGCTGTCTGTCGGACAGATCACCCACAATTTCGGCAGTATGGATGATCTGCTGCATGTGGTGTTCGGGTCATGGCCCGATGAAATCGCCCAACCCATCGAAAGCGAAGTCCGCGCCGTGCTTGAGGCAAGCGGGGGCACAACAGCGACCTTTGGGGCCTTGCTGACGCTTTTGCTGGCATCAAACGGGTTCGAGGCCGTGCGCGACGTGATTTGCGAGGCCTACCATGAAAGCGACCCACATCCCCTGTGGCAACGCCGTCTGCTGGCTGTTTTGTTTGCCATCGGCGGGGCCATTCTGGTCACACTGGCCGGTATTGTTGGCGTGCTGGTGCCTGCTTACCTGAAATATGCCTCTGATCTTGCGCCTGTGCTGCACCTCGAAATCGTAAAGCACGAGATGATCGCCTCGGTTGTGACGGTTGGCTTTTTGTTTTTTGGATTGATTGCGGTGCACAAATGGCTGCCCGGACTAAAGCGCCCGATCAAGGACATCCTTCCCGGCGTGCTGTTGACCATGGTACTTTGGGCGCTGGGGGCCACTGCCTTTGATTTCTATATCCAGAAGTTCTCGAATTACAGCGTGACCTATGCCGGTCTGGCCGGTGTAATGACGGCGTTGATCTTTCTGTATCTGATGGCGGCCGTGTTTGTCTTTGGGGCAGAATATAACGCCAGATTGGGCGAGCTGGTCCGGCAACGCCGCCAAACCAAAACACCGTCAGAGTAAGGGCGCAAACAGACGGGCAATGGGCGCGCCAAGCCTGATCCATAAAGGATGGTCGCCAAGCGATTTTTCCAGCAGGTAGGATTGCGCAAAATCCGCCTCAAGCATGGTCGCGACGTTTTCGGCAGCCCGATGATCAAAGAACATTGCGGTCTCTTCAAAGTTCAAACGGCATGACCTGTTGTCGAGGTTGATGGTACCCACCGAGGCAATGCTGTTGTCCACCAAAAGCACTTTTTGATGGATGAAGCCGTTGTCATAAACAAAGAACTTTACACCCGCATCTCGCAGGTCGTCGAAATAGTCGAAGGCGGCCAGATAGGTTGACCAGTGATCGGCCTTGCCAGGGACGAGAATACGCACATCAATGCCTTGCAAGGCGGCAATTTTCAAAGCGGATCCAATGTCGGCATCGGGCACGAAATACGGCGACGTGATCCAGATCCGTTTGCGGGCGGCGCGGATGGCGGCACAGAAATAGAGGTTTCCCGTCTCCATCTCGTCCGCTGGACCGGGGGCCAGCAACAGCGCATCCATGTTCTCGTCGGCGCGGGGTGCCTGCCAGAACAGATCATCCAGAAGGCTTTGCTCTGTGGCCCAATGCCAGTCTTCACAAAAGACCAGCTGCAGCTGCGCCACGATGGGCCCGCGCAGATGAACATGCGTATCCCGCCAGTGTCCGAGGCCCGGATCGCGCCCCATATATTCGTCACCGACATTCAACCCGCCGGTAAATCCAACGCGTCCGTCCACGATCACGGTCTTGCGGTGATTGCGAAAGTTGACCTGAAGCCGGTTCGTCGGCCCACGAAGGGCATTGGTGTCCAGTATTTCAACGCCTGCTTGGGTCAGCTCTTCGATATAGATGCGCGACAACTGGTTGCTTCCGATCGAATCGTACAGAAACCGCACCTTGACACCTCGTGACCGCGCCCGAAGAAGATGGTCGCGCAACGTACCGCCCAATGCGTCATCCCGCACGATATAGAACTGAAGCAAGATATAGGTTTCAGCGGCGTCAATCGCTTCAAAAATCGCATCAAACGTTTCTTCACCGTCGATCAGCAAATCCATCGCATTGCCCGAAACCACAGGGGCCGCGGCCAAACGTTCGAAGGTGGCATAGCCGACATCATCCGCATCACCCACCGCCGCATGGATGGCACGGGATGCTTCGATACCTTCGACAACGCGTTCGGTTTCACGCCGCTTTACGACATAACCGGCGAACTTTTTGTGACCCAGAAACAGATAGCTCAAAATCCCGAGGTAAGGCGCCGCGAGCAGAAAGACGACCCAGGCCACAGAACCCTGCGGGGTGCGTGCATTCTGAACCGCGCGAAACGCAAAATAGATGGCAACACTTTCCAGCGCGATAAAAAGGATCAACGAAAAGGTCGTATACATTTGCGTCTCCACGCTCGGGCCTTGGTGAATTGAAGCAAGATAGCGAAATGTGACGCAAGGGAAAAGCCAGCCAATCCAGATTACACAACAGACGCGCAGTGGCGGGGATTGCGCGTTGCGGCCTGTTAGGTATTGTCACCCCAAGTCGAAGGTTGCAGGCAGGAGGGGCTGTTTCATGGATACGATATCAGATTTTTTCAATTCAAAAGCAAATACTTATAAAGACAACCTGTTCTTGCTGGTGCCCGAGGATACCGCGCGTCTGTATCATCCGAAGGGGTACGAGATCTCGTATGGAGTGGCGCTTCAGACGGTTTTGCAATGGCAAACAAAACTCCGCGATGCTGGATACGGCCACGGCCACCGGATTGCGGTTTTGCTGGGAAACCGGCCCGAGATGATCCTGCTCAAACTGGCACTGAACGGGCTTGGTATAAGCTGGGTGCCCGTCAATCCCGATTACCGTCCGGCTGAGCTTTCCTATCTTCTTGAAGACAGCAAAGCCGATCTTACGATCACCGCGCCAGAGCTTGGCGGATTGATGCAAAAGGGGATCGCCGCCTCGGATCATGCGGTGCAGGTGGTCGAACTGGATCATGATCTACCTGCGTTGCCAATGGCATCACGCAAGGTTTCTTCTGAGGGCATCTCGGGCGAGACCGAGGCCAGCCTGATCTATACCTCGGGCACCACAGGACGGCCAAAGGGATGCATCATGAGCCACGCCTATGAGCTGGATATGGGGCGCTGGTATGCAAGCCGTGGCGGGCTTCTGGATTTCAGGGAAGGTCAGGACCGGCTCTATTGTCCGCTTCCTCTGTTTCACGTCAACGCCGCCATTCTGGTGTTGTTTTGCATGATTGAAACGGGCAATTGTCACATTATCCCCGAACGGTTCCGCGCCTCTGCGTGGTGGCGTGAACTGTCGGAAACAAAGGCAACCGTCGCGCATTACCTTGGCATTGTCATTCCTGCGCTCATGAACCTTCCAGAAGGGGAATGGGATCACAAAAACACGCTTCGGTTTGCGGTTGGGGCGGGTGTGGAACCAACGCTTCATGCACCATTTGAAGAGCGGTTCGGCTTTCCCTTGATCGAGGTCTGGGGCATGACCGAAATGTGCCGCATCATTTGCGCCAACACGGAACCCCGCGCCATCGACACGCGCGCCTTTGGGCGTCCGGTGCCCGGATTGGATGTGCGTGTTGTAGACGAAAAAGATGTCGAAGTTCCCCGTGGCACTGCGGGTGAAATGGTGATCAGGTTTGATAGAGACACGCCGCGCAAGGGGGCATTTTCCGGCTACCTGAACCTGCCGGAGGCCACAGAGGACGCCTGGCGTGGGGGATGGTTCCATACGGGTGATACGGTCACCATGGACGACACCGGCATGCTTTGTTTTGTGGACCGCAAAAAGAATATCATCCGCCGGTCCGGTGAAAACATCGCGGCCGCCGAGATCGAAGCCTGCCTGCAGGATCATCCTGCCGTTGAACGTGTTGCGGTCATGGCTGTGGCCGATGCCATGCGGGATGAAGAGGTGCTGGCCTGTATCATGTGCGCGTCCGAGGACACGTCGGCAGATGAGTTGTTCGACTGGTGTTTTGAGCGGTTGAGTTACTACAAGGCACCGGGATGGATCAGGTTCGTGACCGATATTCCAGTGACAGGCACGCAGAAGATCCAGAAACACGCGATGTTTGACAACGACAGCGACCCGACAGAAGGCGCCACGGATTTCCGCGCCCGCAAGAAACGCGGTTAGGTCAGCCTCATGAAAAAAAGGGCAGGGCGGTCACATGACCACTCTGCCCTTTGTCTGTTTAGGACCTTGCAAACAAGGGTCAGGCGCGACGGCGACGACCGCCAGCACGACCACCGCGTCCACGGCCTTCTTCACCGGCTTTGGCAGGGACCTTGTTAAACTTGATCCATTCGCCACCGGATTCATCGTTGTTTGTCAAGAAGTTGGCAGCGCGGATGGCTTCCATTTCCTTGCCTGCACGTGGCTTGGTCGAGCCCAGCCCGAACATCTGACAGAAGGTTTCGTCATCCATATCGGCGGGGATGATGATACCGGCAGCTTCGATTTCCGCTTTTTTCTCGGCCAGCTTTTTCGGACCAACAGGCAGGGCAATCGGGTTCATGATCGCTGAGGTCATGCCGGTCGCCATCGCCATCGGCAGGAAGGCGTTGTTGATGCCGTGGCGGTTCGGCAGACCAAACGAGATGTTCGATGCACCGCAAGTGGTGTTCACACCCAGTTCATTGCGCAGACGACGGTTCAGTTCGAACACCTGCAAACCGGCGGTGCCCATCGCGCCGATAGGCATCACAAGAGGGTCAACCACGATGTCATGGGCCGGAATGCCGAAATCAGCCGCACGTTCCACGATCTTTTTGGCAACCGCAAAGCGCACTTCGGGGTCTTCCGAAATACCGGTGTCATCGTTGGAAATCGCAACAACAGGCACGTTGTATTTTTTGACCAGCGGCAAAACCAGCTCGAGGCGTTCTTCTTCACCTGTGACCGAGTTCAGCAGCGGGCGGCCTTCGGCAGCTTCCAGACCTGCTTCAAGCGCGCCGGGAACCGACGAGTCAATGCAGAGCGGGCAGTCGGTGATCGCCTGAACGCGTTTCACGAGTTCGCGCATCAGTTCCGGCTCGACAAAGTTGTTGTCGGCATAACGGGGATCTTCGGCCATTTTGTTCGAGAAAACAGCGCCCGAGTTGATGTCGAGAACAGTTGCACCTGCAGCAACCTGAGCCAAAGCATCGGCTTCAACACGGCTAAAGTCGCCGGCTTCCAACTCGGCATTCAGGATTTTGCGGCCCGTGGGGTTGATGCGCTCACCGATAACGGTGAACGGTTGATCAAACCCCATGATTGTTGTTTTTGATTTAGATTCAATAATAGTACGGGTCATAGTTGATCCTTGGTTTAGGCGTTTGCAGGCGCAGTAGACGCGCCGCCATTGTCGATGGCCCAGTTGGCATTTGTCTTGATGCCGCCCAGTGGGAAGAAGTGGACTTTTTCGATGTTGAAATCCGGATTGGCCGCTTTGTGGGCTGCCAGCTCATTGATCACATCATGTGGTTCATAGGGCAAAAGAAGCTTCGAGACGTCCATCGCGCGCTTTTGCAGCACTTTCACAGACGGTCCCACACCACAGGCAATGGCGAATTTGATCATGGTCTGAAGCTTGGCCGGACCCGCAATGCCAATGTGGACCGGAATATCGATGCCCGCTTCTTTCAGGCCGTTGGCCCATTCGATGATCGGTTTTGCCTCAAAGCAGAATTGTGTGGCCAGAGCCATCTGTGCATCTGTGGTTTCAGAGAATTTCTGTTTCCAGCGCAATGCATCGTCAACGTTCTTGGACGATCCGTCGGGATCAATGTCTTTGTTGCCTTCGGGGTGGCCGGCCACGTGCAGATTTGTGAATCCGGCTTTGTCGAACAGGCCGGTTTCCAAAAGTTGCATCGAGCAATGGAAATCACCGTGGGGCTTGTCGACACCACCTGCCAGCAAAAGCGCTTCTTTGACGTCGGCTTCGCCCTGATACATGGCGATCCAGTTTTCCAGCATCGCCTTGTCGTGAATGATACGGGCCGGGAAGTGCGGCATCACGGGATAGCCATCTTCGTTCAGACGCTTTGCCGTGGCCACCATGTCTTCGATGGGGGTGCCTTCGATGTGCGCGATGTAGACGCGGGTGCCTTCGGGCAACAACGCGCGGAAATCTTCGACCTTGGCGGCCGTACGCGGCATCACTTCAATCGAATAGCCTTTCAGAAAGGCTTCGACTTCGGGGGTGACGGTTTTGGTGTCGTCCGTCTTTTTCTTGAAACTCAACAAAGCCATTACGGCCTCCCATAGCGCGTTGCGGGTCATTCCCGGCCTTCATTGTCGATCAAGGCTTTCAAACGGGCCTGATCGTATTCCGCCTCGAGACGGGCTGCTTCGGCGGCAACCACGTCTGCTGCTTCACCTTCAACCGGATATGGGGTGGCTTTGCGCCACTCCGCCAGATACGCGTCAGCGTCTTTTGCACCAATTTTCATGGCCGCGCGGTCGATTGCCTGCTCAAAACGTTCAGTCAATTGAACCTTGGCGCCACGGCGCCCTTTGCCCACGATGACCTGTGCAGGGATGTCTCTCCAGTAAACGATAGTGACGTCGGGCATATCTGATTCCTCGGTTTTGGTCTTTTTTCTCTAATTCACGCTTGGGCATCGCTTATGTACGTTTTCGACAGAACAACTTCTTTCCGCGACCTCAGGGCTTGTAACCGGCCCTTACGCGGCTTTCATTGGAAAATATCTAATGATCTTGATGAGGTCGGCTGGGGATTGCACGAAGCCACATGACGACATAGGTTGAAGGTAACTCGAAATGGAGGGCGTAAGTTATGGCGCCCAAGCGTCCCAAAGGTGCGGGCGCGTTCCCGAAACCGGTTGAAAGCCCCGCGCCGAAACCGCCCGATCCAAGTGAGCTTTATGCCGCCTTGGATTTGGGTACGAACAGTTGCCGTATGCTGATTGCCCAACCCAAGGGCAACCAGTTTCATGTGGTCGATAGCTTTTCCAAATCCGTCCAGCTTGGATCGGGTCTCGAAAGCACGGGCAGGTTGTCGCGCGGATCGATGCGTCGCACCATTCAGGCCCTGAGAATCTGCCAGCAAAAGTTGAAACGACACAAAGTCAGGCGCATGCGTCTTGTGGCGACCGAGGCCTGTCGTCGGGCCCGTAATGCCAAAGAATTCATTCAGCAGGTGCGCCGAGAAACCGGACTTCAGCTTGAAATCATCGAGCCGGAGGAAGAAGCACGTCTGGCCGTGATTTCCTGTGCGCCGCTGGTCAGCACCAATACCGAACAGCTTTTGGTGGTAGATATCGGGGGCGGGTCGACCGAACTGGTCTGGATCGACATGACAAAGGTGCCCAAGATTGATCGTCCCAAGGCCATCATGCGTCTGCACACAGGGTTTCATGCCGGAGACAGCCTGTTTCCGGCGGCCAAGGTTTTGGACTGGATTTCGGTACCATTGGGTGTGGCAACGCTTCGTGACCAGTTCAGCGATGTCGAGGACGACTCGGCACGGTTTGCGCTGATGAGCTGGTTCTTTGAAGAAAACCTGACCGAATTTGCGCCTTACAAAGATGTGCCTCCCAGTTTGGGTTTTCAGATCGTCGGCACATCGGGAACCGTCACCACAGTGGCCGCAAGCCATCTGGGGCTGCGCCGGTATGACCGTACCAAGGTCGACGGGCTGCGGATGACCAGCGAGCAGATCGACAAGGTGATACGCGGATATCTGGATCTTGGACCGGCAGGGCGGCGGCGCGATCCCCGGATCGGGCAGGATCGTCAGGCGTTGATCATGTCGGGATCCGCGATTTTGCAGGCATTGTTGCGCTGCTGGCCCACCGACAGATTGTCGGTTGCGGACCGTGGCCTGCGCGAAGGTTTGCTTTATGCCCAGATGAGTGCGGATGGTGTACTTGAAGGTGGCCCGTTTTAAAGGGTAAAGAGAGTTCTTCTAGAGGATTTTCCAACCGCAAGGTTTTTTGGGAAACATTGCGCGTTGCGAAGGAATGACACGATGGCAAAGACACCAACTGGCAAAAACAACTCGGGGCGCGGACAGCGCGATCTGAAGGTCAAGGTGAAGACGGCGCGCGGGCGTCGGCTTAGCTCGACGCGTTGGTTGCAACGACAGTTGAACGATCCTTATGTAAAACGTGCTCAGGCCGAAGGGTATCGTGGGCGCGCGGCCTTCAAGATCATGGAGCTGGACGACAAATACCGGTTTCTGGTTCCGGGGGCCCGCATCGTCGATCTTGGCTGCGCGCCGGGAGGATGGTGTCAGGTTGCCGTCAAACGCGTGAATGCGCTGGATGAACGGCCCGGCAAACGGGTTGGCAGCATCCTCGGGGTTGATCTTCAAGAGGTCGAACCGATTGCGGGCTGCGAAATTCACCAGCTGGATTTCATGGAAGACGATGCAGACCTCAAGGTCAAAGAATGGCTGGGCGGCAAGGCCGATGTTGTGATGTCGGATATGGCGGCGTCCAGTTCGGGTCACAAACAGACCGACCACCTGCGTATCATTTCGCTGTGCGAGGCTGCGGCCTATTTTGCCTTTGATGTTCTGGAAGAGGGCGGCACCTTCGTGGCCAAGGTTCTGGCAGGCGGGGCCGAAGGAGAATTGCAAAAACTGCTCAAGCAGAAATTCACCAAGGTGATGAATATGAAGCCCCCATCCAGCCGGTCGGACAGTTCCGAAAAATTCGTCGTCGCAATGGGTTTTCGCGGTTAATCCAGCGACCATCGATGATGTTAATGAGGGCGTTTCGGTTTCGGTCGGAGCGCCCGATTTGTTTGTTATCGACGTTGTGAACGACGCTAAATTTCCCGAATGAAGCAAAGCGCCCCGCGATGGCCACCAAAAGTCGGCAACATCACGATTGGGTTCGCGTTTCGGACAAGACATTCTATGCTGGCGGAACGACCTGTTTCATCCTTAAAGTCAACGGCGCTATGAACGGTTTTGACAGCTTTGGAGTGGTTTCATGCCGCCTTCCCGAACACACCAATTGTTGGACATGATGCCTCAAACCCTGTCCCGTTTTCTGACGTCATTGTCCATTACGGGTGTTGTGGTTGGCATGGCTTTTTTCTGTTTTTCTTTAACGCCGTCTCTTTTGCCCCGCATTCCAACCATCCAAGGCGCATTGTCAGGCGTTTCGTTTGTCTGTGGATACGGGCTCGGGTTTCTGATTGTCAGCATTCTGACGTTCCTTGAAATCCCATTGATCAAAGGGGCATGGAAAGTCCGGCTTGGATTTGCGGCTTTGTCTGTTGCAAGCGTGATGTCAATCCTGACCCTAAACCGGATGTCCGTTTGGCAGAATTCGATCAGAACCCTGATGGAAATGGAACTGGTCGACAGCGCCTATCCATTTCAGGTGCTGGGCGTTGCCATTGTGTCGGCGACGGTTCTTTTGTTGGTGGTGCGTGGGCTCCGGCGGTTGTCCCTTCGGGTATCAGGCTGGGTGAATAAATTCCTGCCGCAAAGGCTGTCGCTGGGAATGGGGGCACTGTGTGTTGCACTGGTCGTTGGGGCATTGGTGGATGGGTTGGTCGTGCGCAACATATTGATTGCGATGGATGAAGCCTTTGCCGAAATGGATATGGTGTTCGACGATGGTGTTGATGTGCCAGCAGAGTTTTCCGACGCAGAGATGTTGATCGACTGGGACGACATCGGACGAAACGGAAAACGGTTTTTGACCAATGGCCCAGACCGCGAAGACATTGAACAGTTGACGGGTCGCCCCGCACAACAACCCGTGCGCGTCTATGCCGGATTTAACACGGGCGCAGATTTTGAAGAACGCGCAGCCCTCGCGGTGTCCGATCTTGAGCGTGCAGGCGGGTTCGAGCGTTCCGTGCTGATCATTGCGACGCCAACAGGCACAGGATGGCTTGACCCTGCCGCCATTCAGCCGGTCGCCTATTTGCATCAGGGCGATCTGTCTATCGTCTCGATGCAGTATTCCTATTTACCCAGCTGGCTCACGTTGTTGATCGATCCGGACCGCCCCAAAGCCGCGGCGCGAGCCCTGTTTCTTGCCGTCTATAACCATTGGACAACCTTGCCCGAGGACACACGCCCGCAAATCTATCTGTTTGGACTAAGCCTTGGCGCGCTGGGATCGGAGAATTCAACGGACCTGATCGAACTCATTTCTGACCCGATTGACGGCGCGGTCTGGGTGGGGCCGCCCTTTGCCAGCAGCACATGGGCCAGCGTTACCAAAAACCGCGAGGCGGGCTCTCCGCAGTGGCGCCCACGTTATCGGGACGGATCTGTGATCCGGTTCATGACACAAGACGGGTTTGATCCGGGCGGCTTTGCGGAATGGGAACGCATCCGGGTGACCTATCTTCAGCATCCCAGCGACCCGATGACGTTCTTTTCAACCGGCATGGCGTTTCGAAAACCGGCATGGCTGGGCAAAGACCGTGGGCGCGATATCTCGCCCCATTTTCGATGGGTGCCCATCGTCAGCTTCCTTCAGGTCGGGTTTGACATCCCGATGGCCACCACGGTGTCACAGGGCTATGGCCATAACTTTGTCGCGTCCGAGTATATTGATGCATGGATTTCCGTAACCCGACCACAAGACTGGAGCGAAACGGATACGGAAAACCTCAAAAAGGCGTTCGAGAATTTTACCGTGTCGCCGCTGTGATCCGCGTTTCATGATGCGTCACACCGCAAACATTAAGGTTTCTTAATCTAGCTTAAGGGTGCCTTTCATGTCGACCGCCTAAGTGTCTGGTCAAGGCCGGTAAGGCCACTGACGTTTCAAGGAGACACGACATGACTGAAACATCCACACATCAAAACTGGCGCCGCCTTTCTACCCTTGTCGGGGGAACCACATTGACGGGCGCGCTTTTGTTGTCAGGTGCGGCAAACGCAGACGCGGCTTTGGCCGATCTGGTGGAACAAGTTGGCCCGACGGTTGTGACAATCATTGCCGAAAACGATGCGCCCGCAATGATGCCAACGTCCAAACGGCATCCAAACATGCCATCGCAAAAATTCTCGCAGCAGTTCGGGTTTCAAGGTCAGGGCCCCCAAGGGGCGCAACGCAAGCCCAGCACCGGACTGGGGTCCGGTTTCATTCTGGAACAAGACGGTCTGATCGTGACCAACTTCCATGTGATTGACGATGCCACTGAAATCACCGTCCGCCTGAGCGACGGCACCGAGTTTGACGCGGAAATCATTGGGACCGATCCACAGACCGACCTTGCCCTGTTGTCCATCGATGCGGGCAAAGACCTTCCCACGGTGACTTTAGGAGACTCTGACGAAATTCGCGTCGGAGAAGACGTTGTTGCCGTCGGCAACCCTTTTGGTCTGGGCGGTACCGTGACCAGCGGCATTGTTTCTGCCAAGAACCGTAGCATCGGCGTGGGGCCTTATGCCGACTTTCTGCAAACCGATGCGGCGATCAACAAAGGCAATTCGGGCGGCCCCCTGTTCAACATGGACGGCGAAGTAGTCGGCGTGAATTCCGCAATGTTTTCCCCAAGCGGCGGCTCGGTGGGGCTCGGCTTTGCGGTGACATCGAACATTGTCGAGTTGATCACCGATGACCTGCGCGATGACGGTCAGGTTGATCGTGGCTGGCTCGGGGTTTCTATTCAGAACATCTCTCCCGATCTCGCGGTTGCTCTTGGACAAGAGACATCAAACGGCGTGCTGGTGTCAGAAGTTGTCAAAGACGGTCCCTCGGATGGGTCGATCAAGGTTGGGGATGTGATCACCGCATTTGACGGCAATGCCGTTTCCCAAAGCCGCGATCTTCCCAAATTCGTGGCCGCCGCACAGGCGGGCGAGGTCTCGAAGGTCAGCGTGATCCGCAATAGCGAAAGCCTGGTTCTGGATGTCACCATTGGTCAACACGAAAGCGCGCGCGCCAATGTGGATGATCTGACCACAAAAGACGGTGAAGCAACCAAGTTTCTTGGCGTGTCAGTGGCCCCGCTTACCCCTGAAAACCGGTCTGCACTTGGCGTCGATGAAACCGCAACCGGCATGGTGATCATGTCAGTGGTATCTGACAGCCCCGCAGCCAAAGCAGGCATTCAAAGCGGAGATGTGATTGTTAAACTGGGCGATAAAGACGTTCAGACGCTGCAATCCCTGAAAGACGCGTTGCAGAACGAAAAGACCGATCCGGCGCTGGTCTTGATCAATCGCGGGGGACAATCGTTGTTTCTGGCCGTCGAGATTGCCTAGTTGACCCGTTTGAGCAAGGCCGCTTTTGCAATAATGCGGCCTTGTTAAACATCACGGTAAGACACACATCGTTTCCCCAGGCCACCGGGCATCCTTTTCCCGGTGGCTTTGGAATGTGCAATTTCAAATTTGCCTGCATTGCGTGTAGCGTGAACGATGAAAGGACATTGGCCCATGAGTCGCAGAATTCTTGTCGTCGAAGACGATGCGGAAACCCTTGAATTTATTAGCAAAGGGTTCGAGGCACAGGGCTATGTTGTGGAAACCGCCACCAACGGTCGCGACGGTCTGTATCTGGCGACAGATGGCGGGATGGACGCGTTGATTTTGGATCGGATGCTGCCCGAACTGGATGGGCTTGCGGTTGTGCAATCGGTTCGTGCCGCAGGGATCAACACGCCGATCCTTTTGCTTACCGCGATGAGCGCCGTTGACGAACGCGTGCGCGGATTGAGAGCAGGCGCGGATGACTATCTCGTCAAACCCTTTTCTTTTCAGGAACTCCACGCCCGTATTGAGGCGCTTATGCGGCGTCCGCAGGATCACACCGAAAGCCGTGTGTTGACCTGTGCAGACCTGACAATGGATCTTGAGCGGCGCAGTGTCACGCGTGCGGGCAGAACGCTTGTGCTGACTCCGCGCGAATTTCAGATTCTAGAGTTTTTCCTGCGGCGCGTGAACCGCGTGATCACCCGCACAATGCTGCTTGAGGGGATTTGGGACTACAACTTTGATCCTCACACAAACATCATCGATGTCCACATTAGCAAATTGCGTCGCGAACTGGATGGTCCCGGTGAACCCCAATTGATCAAAACCGTCCGAAGCGCCGGTTACATCCTGTCTGACGCAGGTTGAGTTTCATGTTTCTCAATGCCCGAACCAGACTGATCCTTGCCAGCATCCTGCTTAGCAGTGTGGTTACCGTGTCTGTGCTGGGCATTGTTTATGTGACCACGAATGTGATCATCGAACAGGAAACACGCAGCGTCGTTGAGGCCGAAATCACCGGCTTGTCGGATGATTTTGAACGTCTGGGTTTGCTTGGACTGGCCGCTGCCATCGACCGCCGTGTGCAAAGTTCGACCAAACAGGATGCCATCTATCTTTTGACGGATTACCGCGGGCGCACCATTTCCGGCAACCTCGCGACATGGCCCACATCGGTTGAACCTGGCGGGGGCTGGGTCGAACTTGATCTGGTGCGCACCGACAGCGAAGAAGAAGTGCCCATTGCCGCGATTTCAATCCGTCTGGAAAGCAATGCGCGGCTATTGGTGGGCCGCGATGCGTCAGGCCGACAAAAATTCGACCGGATCCTCGTGCAATCCGCAGGTCTCGCATTGATCGCGGCCTTTGTGCTCAGCTTGATCACAAGCTGGCTTTTGACGCGGCTTGTCTTTAGCCGGATTACAGACATTTCCGACACGGCAAACACCATCGTTGCCGGTGATTTTGCACGGCGCATTCCGGTGCGGGGCACAGGGGATGAATTTGACCGGCTGGCCGTGACGTTGAACGATATGCTTGGCCGGATAGAAGAGCTCGTCAACAATCTGCAACTAACGACCAACAGTCTCTCGCATGATCTGCGCAGCCCTTTGACCCGTTTGCGCACCCATCTGGATACGCTACTGTTGGAGGACGCAGAACAACAGGATCGCGACAAAGCCGGCAAACGGGCGCTTGAAGAAGTGGACCATTTGCTGCGCGTCTTTGCCAATCTGACAGAGATTGCACGGGCAGAGGCCCGCCTGCCTAAATCCGATTTCGAAACGGTGGATATGAATGCCTTGGTGCGCGACGCTGTCGAACTTTATGCCCCTGTCGGAGAAGAGCGCGGCGTAAATCTGTTAGGTGTTGGCACGGCCAAACCCATCAACGGGCATCGCGCCCTGTTGATGCAGGTGCTGTCCAACATCCTTGAAAACGCCCTGCGCTATGCGCCGGACAACAGCACAATCAATGTCCGGCTAGTGGATCAGGATGGCGGGCTTTGTATCGAAGTGTGCGACGAAGGGCCCGGCATGCCCGACGCCTTTATCAAGACCGCAATCCAACCGTTCCAGACACTTGATCCAAGCAGATCAAACCCCGGCGCGGGGCTGGGGCTTGCTCTTGTGGCTGCGGTGGCGCGGATGCACGACGGCAATGTTCATCTTGAAAACACCACGCCGGGCCTCAAGGTTTCCGTCACGCTCGCACGAGGCGACATTTAGAACGTACTGCACCGCAAGGGGCCTATTCCCCGAGTGCAAACAGGTTTTCAGTACGTGAAATCCCGTTAAGCCTCTGGGTGCCCATATCCTCGAAACTCTCAGGTAAAAGAGAGGCAACCGGCGCCGACATCAGGATGTTTCTGTTCAAAGGTTTACAGAACCCTTCGATCCGGCTGGCGATGTTCACGGCCTCGCCAATGACGGTGAAATCAAGACGTTTGGCCGACCCGATATTGCCAAAAAAGACCTCTCCCAAATGCAGACCAATGCCGGTTTGCAGGTGCGCCCAGTCGGGATCATCCTGCATCTCGAGGTTCAACGCATCCAGCAACGCGACCGCTTCTCTGGCAGAGGTGGCCGCAGCCTTGGCCGCCATTTCGGGTGTGTCAAAGTCTTCCAGAAGAAACACGGCCAGCATTCCGTCACCAATGAACTTGATCACATCGCCACCGTGTTTGATGACCGCATCCGCCATGACCGAAAAGTAACGGTCCAGCATTTGGGCGGTGATCTGGTTGTCCATGGTTTCCGACAGGCCGGAAAAGCCGCGCATGTCCGAGCTCCAGACAATCGCGCGGATCGGGCGCCCACCGCCACGTTTGATTGTGCCGCTCACAACCCGTTGAGCCGCTTCGCGCCCCAGATAGGCCCGCGAGATATTTTCGGTGATCCGCTCGGCAACGTGGCGTTCTACGTGCAGGGCAAAGATCTTGAGCAGCCGGTGAAGCGTATGCTTCTGAAGATCGGTGAACCCGCCCGGTTGCAAGGTCGCAAGAGTGACGGCGTTGCTTCTGGTCTTTCTGGTAGGAAGCGGAACCGCGAGGTATTCAGTGAACCCTGCTTCAGCGAGTTCAGTCATAAGGGCGCCGTCGCGCTCGGGCCTCTCGGACTCGAGCGAGATTTGCACCTGCGCGCCAAACTCCATGGTGCGATACAGGGGGCTGCTGCGATAGGCGTCCATCGAAAGGACGCCTTCGTTCAGCATGATTTCATCGCAGAACCCATCCAGAATGTTCCAGTTCCACGCATAGCCCAACGCCTGCGGATGCAAGGTGCCAACATTCAGACCCAAACGGGCAACGCCCAGTCCGGCCTGCACCAGACGCGCGCCAAACCCCTCGATCAGCGCGGTTGTGTCTTCGACCTTGTTTGCCTGATCCAGCAACCAGTTCTCGACATCACTCGGGGCAAGCGACACGGTCCGATCAATGTGAAACACATTGCGGTTCAACAGGCACACGCCAGCGGGGTAGTTACGCAACACAGGCGAGGGCACGGGGGCCGGATCGGAAAACATGTTTTTGGGGATGGCGTTCATTGTCGCTGCTCATAAAGGCGTCGGAAGTTGGGTCAGAGACACATAAGGACCGCGAAGGTGGTTTGCACCCTCGCGGCCCGCAACTTTTTGTGAACCTTCTTTCAGGTTCAGATATCGACGACCACTTTGCCCATCGCCTGTCCGCTGGACAGCCGGTCATAGGCCGCTCCGACCTCGTCAAACCCAAAGCGTTGCTCATCCAGCAAAGGCTTGAGCGCCCCTGCGTCGACGATCTCGGCCAGCTTGGCAAGAATGGCGCCGTGGTCTTCGCGTTTGTGATCATAGAGCATCGGGATCAGCATAAAGATCACATGCAGCGTCAATCCTTTGAAATGTGCCGGAGACAGGTCCAGCTCCAGCAGAGCCACCGTCGAAGCGATCTGACCGTTCAAGGCAGCCGCTTCGAACGAGTTGGACATATTGGCACCGCCCACCGCGTCGAAGATCACGTCAAAACCCGCACCGCCGGTGTGTTGCGCAACATAGTCCGCAACCTGCTGGGTTGTGAAATCAATCGCCGTGGCCCCATATCCGCTGATCACGTCAAGCTGGGTCTGGCCTCTGCCTGTCGCATAAACGTCGGCGCCAAGATGCTTTGCCAGCTGGATGGCCAAGTGTCCGACACCACCAGCGCCACCATGCACAAGAACCTTTTGTCCGGTTCTGGCGCCGGCGCGTTTCAGACCTTCAAAGGCCGTGATCCCAACAAGGGGCAGGGCGGCTGCCTCTCGCATGCTGAGCGATTTGGGTTTGTGGGCAATCAGCCTTGCATCCGCCAGCATGTATTCCGCTAAAGCACCCTGAAGGTCAGCCAAACCACCAGCACAGCCATAGACTTCGTCCCCGATGGCGAATCCGGAAACACCTTCGCCGACGTCTTCGATGGTGCCCGCAAAATCCATGCCCAATACGGCAGGCAGGTCAGGCGAAAGAGGCAGGTCTTTGCCCATGCCTTTGATCATTGTATCAACGGTGTTCACGCTGCTGGCTGCAACGCGCAGAACGACATGGCCCGGTTTGACCGATGGGCGAGGCAGCTCGGCAGGTTCGAATTTTGCGTCTGCGCCATAGGCGTTCAATATCATGGATTTCATCGTGGGTCTCCAAATCGATGTTTGATGAGACCTATTTAGATTACCTTACATTCACGGTAAATTGACGCAATTCAAACTTCATAATTCTGATTTGATATATAATAAACGGGCTTGTATATGGCCTTTCTCAGGCAACCGGGCGCACTTACGGATTCACTTCAATTCACGTCACACCGTTGATTTAAAACGTGCCGGGTTTTGCCTCTGTCTTTTTCTGCAGTGGCAAAACCCTTTTCATTCAGAGCGTTGCAGTGATCTCTTTAATCTCTTTCATCACAGCGCTCGCGTGATCGGGATCAAGTGCTGTGGCGTGGGGCTGTGCAAAACCGCCCGAGTCATTGTCGAAATACGCGCCAGAGGCGCCATCGAACTCAGATGACAACGCTGCGCGCATCAGAATATCGGCCCCAATGCTCAGATCATTGCCTGCAACTCCGAACCCTTCCTTGACCATCTTCGACGCCAACAGCGACCCTGGATTAACCGCCACAACACTTGGCCCGTCCGGCAAGGCGCGCGCCAGTTCCTGTGTCCAGATCGTGATTGCCAGCTTGCTTTGCGCATAGGCACCAAAATCATCCAGTGCGCCTTGTCCTGCCATGGCGCTCAGGTCAACCGCCGCCTGCGCCGCGGACGACAGGTTCACGATACGACCCTCTTGCGGGATAATCGGCAACAGGCGTTGCGTCAGAACCCACGGCGCAAATGTGTTGACCATAAACCGCACATCAAACCCGTCTGACGTTCTGATCTGGGGCACCTTATAGACACCCGCGTTGTTGATCAGCACATCAAGGCGGTCATGACGGGCGAGGATTTCCGAAGCCAGATTTTCGACATCCGACATTGTGGACAGATCAGCGATATAGGCTTCTGTGGTACCACCGATTTCATCTTTGGCGGCGTCGAGTTTTGTCTGGCTTCGACCATGCAACAGGATCGTGTGCCCTTGTGCGGCAAGGGTTTTCGCCGTCAACAAACCGATGCCATCGGTCGATCCGGTGATAAGTATAATCTTGGACATGAGAGTTTCCTTAAACAGAGAAGTCGGGCAGCAGATCATCCGAAAGGCGCTGCAATGTTGTGTCAATATCAGCCTGATTGAAGCGCAGGTTCAGGGCCACGTGGTTGATCCCCAATGACTGTACCTCTTTCAGATAAGAGCGCAGAAAGGTTACGCCAGAGCGGAACCCCAAATGTATCGGGCTTGGGGCGGCTTCGGCATCAGCGACCAGATCCACATACAGGGATTGCATCACCGGTTTATTCGAACCTCCCGCACGGGTAATGCGCGCGCGATAGTCTGCAACGACGCGGCCCTGTGAGGCCGCATCGCGTGGGTAGGTCATCCAGCCATCGCCGTTTTGTGCAACCCAGTCCGGAGATTGCTGGCTGCCCCCCGTGATCAGAAGGGGCAGGCGACCCGATTGGGGTTTGGGCAACATGTCCATCCCGCCAGACAAAGATCCGTAGCCATTTTCCAGCGTTGGATAGCTGTCGTTCATCGCGCGGATATACGCAACGCTGTCACGAAAGCGTTCACCACGATCCGGAAACGTCATATTCATCGCGGGGTATTCTTCGGGGCGATCACCCGAAGCCACACCCAGCAACAGACGCCCCCCTGCCAAAGCATCAACCGAGGCTGCGGCCTTGGCTACATGCGCCGGATGCCGCAAAGGTAAAACGATGCTGGCCACGCCCAAAGCGATGTCGCGTGTCGCAAAAGAGAGCGCCCCGAGATACACAAATGGATCAAAAACCTGTCCGGCATCGCCAAAAGACGGCACATTGAAAGGCACATCGCGCAGCCAGACCGACGAAAAGCCCAACGCCTCTGCGCGCTGTATCCGCTCGATATGTTGGTCCATCGCAGGCACGGCACTGTTTGGATAGGCCTCAAGCGGCACCACCAGACCAACGCTCAAGCGGTCCGGTTTGAAAACCGCGTTATAGGCCCGATTGATGGGCGCAAAGTCATGTGTGTCCTGTGTGTCTCGCATTGAAGATGTCCTTGTGCGGCCCGAAAAAAATGGCGCCAGCCTTATGTTCTTGCCGAATGCGCCGGTTCTGGCTTCCTTCAAGATACCCATTGAGATTTGAATAAAAACAGGGCAAATATTGATTGATAATTCGGGTATTGGATAGAATACGATGGATACTGACAGCCTACGCCTGTTTGTTTTGGCCGCGGAAAAGTTGAACATCAGCGCCGCAGGGCGTGCTTTGGGGCTTGCGCCTGCCGTATCCAGCGCACGCCTTGCGAAACTGGAACAAACCCTTGGGGCGGACCTGCTGCATCGCTCGACCCGAAAGGTTTCGCTGTCTCTGGAGGGGGCGGAATTTCTGCCCTATGCCCGCGAGATGCTGGCACAGGAGGAGGCCGGTCGCGCCGCATTGGGGCAGGGACAGGCCACCCCAACGGGTAAGCTGCGCTTTACGGCACCCAGCACCTTTGCCCAGCTTTATATCGCACCCATATTGCCCCTGTTTCTGAAAGCCTACCCTGGCATTACGCTGGATTTGCGCCTGTCAGACAGCCGGTTTGACCTGATCGAAGGCAGCTTTGATCTGGCGATCCGGAATTCGGCACTGGAAGACACCAGCCTGAAGGGGCGAAAGCTGGCCAGTGACCGGCGCATTCTGTGTGCGTCGCCGGCCTATCTTGCCGAACATGGCACACCGGCACGTCCAGAGGATCTGATCGATCATAACCTGATCTCTTTTGCGGATCAGGAAACGCGTCCATTGGCGGGACCAAATGGACAGACCGGCGCCTTTTCCCCCCGCGACTCGCAGGGGCAGCTGATCATTGACGATGGGCTGAGCCAGAAAATCGCGACGATTGCAGGTGCGGGAATTTCAATCAACTCAATCTGGAGCGTGCATCAGGAGCTTCGCAACGGTCAGCTTGTCCGAGTGTTGCCCGCGTATCAGGTCGCGGACGAGACCGTTCTGTGGCTGGTCTATCCCAAAGCGAATGTCCTGTCGGCAAAGGTGCGTGTCTTCATCGATTTCCTGCTGGACCACATTGGCAAAAAACCGGCCTGGGAGCAGGAATAACAGCCAGCAATGGTCGCAAGGCGCAAGGGCAGGGAAGTCCTCTTACAAGGCCCGCGTTGCGGATCAAAAGACAATGCGCGCTCTGACGCCCCACAGGGTAACGCTTGATGCCGAAGGGTTCAGCAACGGATCTTTGATGTATTGAACCGACGGTGTGATTTGCAGGCTTGGAGACAGCGAGAAACGATAGAACGCCTCGACGGTTTTCTGGTTTCCCGCAATACCGTTGGCTTCGGCCCAGTTGAAACCGACCCCCGCCATGTCGGTATTGCGCCCGTAATAGCCCAAACCCACCGAGACCGAGTTTTCATAGAGTGCGGCTGTGCCCTTGGAACTTCCGGCGCGCACAAAGGGCATCCATTTGTTGTCGACAAACCATGCGGCGGAAAACGCCACGCCATAGTCTTCTGCCCGTGATCCGTCGGACGCGGCATCGGCATGCCAGAAGGTCATGTGGATGTTGTCGAAATAGATCCTTTCAAAGCCGCTTGTATAGCCGATTTCGAGGCTCTTGAAGAGATCGCCATCGCTGAAAACATCGAAATCCGGTGACGTGGGATCGGCATTTGCATCGGCGATACTGCCGACGGCATAGAAGTTCTGGCCGAGCTTGACCCCACCCGCGACACCAAGGCCCGGATTGGGTGCGTTGATTGTCGGATTTGTATTGAAGGCAAGGTTCTGAAACCCGGTATAGGGGCTGACCAGACCATAGACATCGACGAAATCCGTCACGTCGATTTGCCCGAACTGAAGTGTCCAGGACCCGTCCTGAGCACGTTGCGTCCAGTAGAGGTTGGTCAACATCGTTCCATTGTCGTTAAAGGCCGTGCCCGTCACGGACAACGCGCCCCCGTCAAACCCGAAAAACTGTGGTGCGACGGCACCATAGGCATGGCGGTTCTCGATTTTGAACGTCAAAGACCCGTGGTCGGTTGCCTGCAAGTTGCCATAAATCCGCGCGATCCCGCCTGCGGCTTCGCCTTCACCAAGGTCGGAATTGGACCATTGCCCAAGAGAAAGGTAATCCAGATTGAACGTGAACCCGTTTTCGGCCAGCCCGTCTTTCCATTCGTACCAACCCGGCGCGATATTGCGTGGAAAATCCGACCGGAATTGCGGATCGGTCAACCCATCTCCGGGTTGCAGTTCTGCGCCCACGGAAGACGGGCCAGAAAGCCCTTGGGCCAGACCGGACACCGCCGCCATGGAGGCTGTGAACGTCACGGTAATCCCCAAAAGGTGTTTCGTGAATGCTCTCATGTGACTGCTCCTGTCATTTGCATGATCCAACAGCAAAACAAACGCCTTCGCCGTCAAGAGGTATGTGTCCCGTCCGATCCCGGATGCCAGACAGCATCAAAGTTGCAATGCTGACCTCTGTGCCGGCAACCGTCACGAGGACCACATGATCTTCGGACATGCCCAGTTCCGGAAACTGTTTCCCGCCGGTTGTGGCAAGTTGAATATAGTCCCGACCAAACCGGCTCTGATGTTTGTAAAAGTGTTCGTGTCCGTTGAAGACCGTATAGGGGATATCGGCCAGTGCGGCTTCGATATCGTGAAACCGGGTTTCGTCTGCATTCCACGCTGGTTTGTGCGTGAAGACAAAAACGTGGCGAACGTCTTTGTTTTGCGCGATGGCGTCGACAAAATAGGCGCCTTGCTGATCACTGATCGCACCTGTCACACGTTCCTGGCTTTTTGCATAGGGTGTTTTCGCAAAGGCCTCTGGACCAACCGTTTTGTAGATTTCCACAGCCTCGGCGCGCTGTGTCGCGATGGTGTCCCGACGTGTCTGGGACAGGTCCTCGGTATCAAGCACCAGAAACAACACGTCTTTATAGCGAAAGTGATAATAATGCGGGCCATAGCGGTCTTCCCAGACGTCCCGCTCAAGCGCGCTGGAAAGGTCGTGATTGCCGCCAACATAAAACATCGGCACACCAACCTTGGCGGCGCGCTGGTCAAAGCTCTGCCATTGCGCGATCAGCTCGTCCCGTGTTCCGCCGCCTTCGATCAGATCTCCAACGCTGATCACAAATTCCGGCCCCAGAAGCGCGAGTTGCGCCATCGCGATCTCGAAAACTTGCGGACGTTCACCGCCGGTCAGATCAGAATGAATGGCAAAAGTGAATTTCTGGACGTCGCCCTCAAAGGCATCTGTGGTCCATGGCTTCTTTTCGTTTGTCACGCTGTGCGAGAAGCCTTCAGCGATTGCAGATGTCAGGGCAAAGCCGAGGACCATCAAAACCACCCAGATCATTTTCATTGGAAGCGTCCTGATTTCATCAAGGGTGCGGGGCGGCCGAGGTAATAAACCGCCCCACCCATCAATTTTGCTTACTGGAACTGCATTATTGATGCCTTGGTCGTACCCGGGCGGTACATGATGCTGTCTGCTTCCACTAAAGTATTTTTATAGGCTCGCCCGTCTTTCATGACGAGTTGAAGCTTGCTTTCGTCCAAAATCATGTCGATGTTTTCAACAGGATTTCCGTCCCAGATCAGAATATCCGCATAGCTGTCCGGCGCGATTGTCCCAATCGCATAGGTCGGATACGGGTCGAGCGGCCCGGACCACTTGAGCACCTTGCCTGCATTTCCTGTGTGCATCTTCCAGACATGTGCTGAGGGATATCCGGCCTCGTTGACCTTACAGGTGATGTCTTCCTTGGCGATCTCGCTGAGACCCGGGCCGAACATATCGGCCCCACCGATCATAAACACATCGTTTTCCAACATCATTTTGGCTGCATTTCTCGCCCCTTCGCCGACGGCAACACCTTTGAGCTTTTGTTCATGTGTGAAGAAGTCTGGCATCGTCTCGTAAGACCCGAAGGAATTGATGCTCATGTAGCATTGGAAAGACCAAACGACCTCCTCCCCTTTGGCCGCCATCTGCTTGACGATGTCCTCAGAGACGAGAAAACCATGTTCAAAGCTGCGCACGCCTGCGTCCAGAGCACGTTGGTAGGAAGTGTCGTGATATGCGTGAACGGCGACATATGTGCCATAATTCTCTGCAATCTCCACGGCCGCTTCGACTTCTTCCTGCGTCGCCGCCGAAATCTCCAACGGATCAAAGCGGCTGGCCACGCCGCCGCCGGCCATCAACTTGGTAAAATGCGCACCGTTACGGTAGTTGCGACGAGACGCTTTGATTACGTCATCACGACTGTCAACTTTGAATGAGTTTTGGACGATTTCTCCGTAGTCATTTGCGGTTAGGTCATTGCGGTCACCCCAGTCACCATGGCCGCCTGTGTGGCTCAGTACGCCGCCGGAGGTATAGACCCGCGGTGCAATCAAAAGGCCGCGTTGGACTGCGCGGGCAACGCCCCGAGAATTACCCGCGATATCGCGGATCGTTGTAATTCCTCTCATTAGGTAATTTTCGCGGATCGCTTGCGCAGCCATCGCTCCACCTCCGCCAAAATCCCACTCGTCCTGATATGAGTTCGTCCCTTCGGGAGTTTCAAACATGATGTGTGTGTGCATGTCGACCAGACCAGGCGTCATCGTCTTGCCGGTTCCGTCGACTACAAATGCGCCATCGGCATCAATTGGGTCAGTCGAAACCTGTGTGATTACATTACCTTCGACCAATACATTGGCATCCATGATGAGTTCTGGGTTAAACCCGTCAAACACGTTTACGTTGGTGAACAGGATCGGTGGCGGTCCGGCGTCTTCTTGTGCGGTGCCGAGATGTGGCACCATTGTCAGTAGAAAGCTGGCGACTGCACCAGCAACAAAACGAGAATTCTTCATGACGTACTCCCCGGTGGTCATTTTTTCGCTCAAATCATCCATCTAGTTTAAGCACAGAAATATCCAAATCTTCCGGTCATAATCAGACAGACCTGTATTTAGTTGACCAAAAATGACGGATAGCTAGAGTTTTTGGTGCGGACTGGATATCATTTTCGCCAAATATGTCTGGAAAAGGGAACTTGTCATAAATGCCTGACTCGCTACCGCTGGTGCAATTGCAACTTATTGTGCCCTTGCTGAAAGCCTTGAAAGCGCGGGACATTGATCTGGGCGCTGTGCTGGAAAGTGTGGGGTTGACGCGTTCTGCGGTCGAAAACCCGGAGTCTTCGGTTCATGTCATGGTCATCCACCAGTTTCTTCAGAAATGTGCCGAAGCAACCAACGATAAAACCTTTTGCTCGGAAGTCGGCGCTGGGCTGGACACAACCGGCTGGCCCATGATCCAAAAAGCAATGTCCGAGGCAAAGACTCTGGGCGAGTTCCTCACCATTTATGTCATGCAGTCCTCGCAAGTGGCCTCTTCGGTCACTTCTTTCCTGAATATTCAAGGCGTCAGGGCCGAGTTTGGCGAACATCGAAAGTTCAAACCTCTTATCGTTCCGGCGCAAAATGACGGGTTTATGATCAGTCTCAAACTCTCGTTGATCGAAAGAGCGGTGGGCGCGGTGTGGGACCCCAGTCAGGTGATCTTGACGCTGAGCGATCCGGGCGTTTTGTCAAAAAACATGTCGCGGATTACGGCATTGAAAGGGGATGATATGGGCTCGAAAGTCCAGTTTCCCTCTGCGTGGTTAAACGCGCCGTTGTCCATTTTTGCGCCTCAAGACGAAAAGATAAGCAACGAAATCAATGTTGCCGATTCAGATTTTTTGACAGGTTTTCGTGCCTTGTTGCGTCAACAGGTCCCGAACGGCGGCATCAGCGTGAATGACGCGGCCAATTTGGTGCATCTGAACGCCAGAACGCTTTCTCGCAGGCTGGCAAAATTCGGGACAACCACGGCCAAGGAAATACTGGCGGCAAAAATGGAATACGCCCAAGAGGCGTTAAAGACGTCAGATCAAAAGACAGAAGAGATTGCTCTTGATCTGGGGTATTCGGATCCTTCGAATTTTTCCCGCGCTTTTGTGAAATATGTTGGAAATTCGCCCTCCAGATATCGCACTCTAAAGCGTTAATTTACGCGTACAATATGCTGTTTTTACTTTGGTTTCGCATACAATCCGAGTGCCGGATCAACACCGCACAGGCCAGTTCAGGCTTTGTTGTGCTGCGAATCTGAAAAGTGCAATGATTACCGGATAAAGGCATTCGAATGACCCTGCCGGAGAAGGACATCACATGGCCCACACCACGCCCAATCCCATCTGCGCCTTTGCCGTTTCCTCTGACGGGGTTCCACGGCCGATCGCATTGCCGTCGGATCTGCAAACGCTGTCAAAAACGGATGGCTATGTCTGGCTTCATTTCGACGTCGGAGACCCTGCTTTTGAAGCATGGTTAATGCATCAGTTGCCGGAGACTGTTGCCAAGGCGCTGGTCGCGTCGGAAACACGCCCAAGGTGCGACCGCGTCGAAAACGGGCTGGTGATTAACCTGCGGGGCGTGAACATGAACCCCGGTGCCGATGCCGAGGATATGGTTTCGCTGCGCTTGTGGGTCACCGAAGGGTTGATCATCAGCGCCCGCGTGCGCAAAGTTTGGGCCGCCGATGCGATCCGGCAGCAAATGGAAGCAGGGCAGGCGCCCGTTTCAACCACTTTGTTTCTGGCGGAACTGGCACATGGGCTGACACGACGGATCGAAAAGGTGTCACTTTCTTTGGCCGAGGAAACAGACGCCTTTGAGGAAAATGCCCTGTCGCCCTCAACAACCCTTGCTGCAGAACTGGCGGGGCTGCGGCAAAGCGTAATCAAGTTGCGGCGGTTCGTGAGACCCCAAAGCGAAGCAATTGCCGAGCTTGCCGATGGTAAAATCTGGCCACTCGAGGCGCATTCAACCAACCTTTTTCTTGAAACTGCCAATCAGACAGCCCGCACAATGGAAGAACTTGAAGCAACGTCTGATCGCTTGCGTGCGGTGCAGGATCATCTTGATATGCTTCACATGTCCGCACTTGGCCGCAACAGCTATGTTCTTTCGATCGTGGCTGCGATCTTTCTGCCTCTTGGGTTTTTGACAGGTCTGTTCGGGGTCAATGTCGGTGGTATGCCCGGTGTCGATGCCGCGTTCGGATTTTGGGCCGTTACAGTCAGCTCGATCCTGATTGGTTTTGTCCTGTTCTTCGTTTTCAGACATCTGAAATGGCTGTAAGCCCGCGCGAAAACGGCTTGAACAGCTCGCACAGCAAAACACCAGATTGATCAACACACCATTTGGCAGAGCGCACGCGCTGCGCCTGGCGATTATCAGACTCTGGTTCTTGATCCGCGCATTGATTTTTTGCCCGACCAAGCCAAGTCGCCTCATACGACAATGGTCACCCGTCCAGCAAACCAGCCGGAGGGGCTCAGTTGAATTGAATCCGAGGATCAAGAGACATCATGAAATTACGCCTGATACTTGGGGATCAACTTAGCTCCGATATTTCCAGCCTTCGCGATGTCGATGCCAAAAACGATACTCTTTTGATGTGCGAGGTGCGCGCAGAGGCGACCTATGTCAAACACCACAAGAAAAAGATCGTGTTTGTGTTCTCGTCCATGCGCCACTTTGCAGCCGAGTTGGTTCGGAGTGAATTGAACCTCCAATATGTCAAATATGACGACCCCCAAAATTCAGGAAGCTTGGTCGGGGAAGTCGCACGCTTTCTTGCGCAGGGCGACTACGACGAAGTGATCGTAACCGCCCCCAGTGAATACCGTTTGTCAAACGAGATGCAGAGCTGGCCGTCGATTTTGGGAATACCTGTAACGATCCGGGAAGATGACAGGTTTTTATGTACGCCTGCCGAGTTTTCGAACTGGGCGAAAGGGCGCAAACAATTGCGGATGGAGTATTTTTACCGAGAGATGCGGCGGAAATACTCTGTGTTGATGGACGAGACCGGACCGGTCGGGGGGCAATGGAACTATGACTCGGACAACCGCAAACCGCCGGTTGCCGGAATGACGGTGCCAGACACCTATCGCGCGGAGCCAGACTCGGTGACCCAAGAGATCATGACGCTGGTTGAAACGCATTTTCCCGATCACTTTGGCGATCTGTATCCCTTTCACTTTGCGGTCACCCGGGATCAGGCCTTGGCCGCGCTGGACGAATTCATTACGCGGCGTCTTACCTTTTTTGGCGATTACCAAGACGCGATGATCCAAGGGGAACCCTGGATGTATCACAGCCACATCGGGCTTTACCTCAATTGTGGTCTTCTCAATCCGTTGGAATGTATCGAGCGGGCCGAGGCCGCCTTTCACAAAGGCGACGCGCCTCTGAACGCGGTCGAAGGGTTCATCCGCCAGATCCTTGGATGGCGGGAATATGTGCGCGGGATCTATTGGCATGAGATGCCGCATTACGCGTCGCAAAACTTTCTCGAAGCCAAGAGGACCTTGCCTGACTTTTTCTGGACCGGCGTCACACAGATGAACTGTATGCGCCAGTGCATCACCGAAACCAAACAAAACGCCTATGCGCATCATATCCAGCGGTTGATGGTGCTCGGGAACTTTTGCCTTCTTGCGGGGATTGATCCTGACGAGGTCAACAACTGGTATTTGCTGGTCTATGCCGACGCTTATGAATGGGTCGAACTGCCCAATGTTTCGGGGATGATCCTGTTTGCGGATGGGGGGCAGCTGGCCTCAAAACCCTATGCGGCGAGTGGGGCCTATATCAAAAAAATGTCCAACTATTGCGCATCGTGCACGTACAAGGTGACGGTCAAGAATGGCCCCAAAGCCTGTCCGTTCAACTACCTTTACTGGGACTTTATCGGCCGCAATGACGCCAAACTGCGTGGCAATCCGCGTATGGGGTTCATGTACAAAAGCCTCGATCGGATGAGCACCGAGAAGCGCCACGCGATCCGGGATGACAGCCGCCGGTTCTTTAAAGCGCTGGAAACCAATGAAAAGGGCCGCTGAAAGCGACCCATTCAAAGTAACTACAATGTAGTGTGGCGGAGAGACAGGGATTCGAACCCTGGGTCCCCGTAAAGGGACAACGGTTTTCGAGTTATCCCTGACAAAAAACGACGTCACGCGCGTCACGCTAGGTGATTGAATTCATTGACTAACGTGAGGCGCGTGACAATGCAGGAAACACCGTCAACAGCGTAAAATGCAAATGAAATGCAAATGGCACATGAGAGGATATGCCTGTCGGTAGTCTGATTTATAGCAAGACACGGAGACGGCAAACAGCGTCCCGATTTGACCCTCTTTATCGGGACGCATATCCCCCACCGCGCACTCGCCGCATCGTAACCTGTCAAAACTTGGCGCAACGGGTCCTTAAAATAATGTAGCGGACGGCCCTTACCGGACATTGGATCAGCGACCCTTCGCTGCAACGCAGCTTAGAAAAGCTGTAGCTTTCATGGACACTGGCAAATATCGATTAAACTCCAAAATTCTCAACTGATGCTTTCCCTTCAATAATGCCTTCAAAATGCTCTGACATTGTTTTTTTAAACGCATCCACGACAACTTCTGGTGAATCTGTAGCCGAGTACTGAAAGAGCAAGGCGTCATGCATCGGCAACAGCATCTGAATATTGTCCAACCTGCTTATCTTTATCAGAGCCTTCTTGAAAATAAGTGATCCTTCACCTTGAACGACCTGACTAATAGCGGAAAGTTGTTCCTTATTTGATGGCTTGGATCCCAAGAAATAAAATCGGTTTCCAAAGCTAGTGGAAACAAAACCTGTTTTTTTGAAACTTTTCAGAACTTCCTGTTTCCAAATCTCATAGCGTTTGAATTTCTTGAACGCATTCCTAACAACGGATCGGCCCACACCGAATTTCTGGCCAACAATGGGGAGGTTATTTAGTTTCATACCATATGCATAAGCCAAGAATAGTATCTTGGCCGCTTGACGTGAACCTTCTCCGTTAAGATGTTCTATACGGAAAGTCTCATACATGTCAGGCTCAGAAAATAGGCGGAGCAACTCTGGATCTCCTGACAATGCAGCCATGATTCCAACCTCAAACTGGTCAAAATCAACATAACAAAGTTCAAAACCTTCGGCTGCGCACAGAATAGACCTATACCTTTTCGCAAGGCTTTGAAGGAATGGACTGCGAACAGATATTCTAGATGTCCTTGACCCCTGCGTGTCCAGCACAGGATGAACCCTACTATCTTTGACTGCTATACTGTCGAGGACACCCCGAGTTAAATCCAATTCTCGAAGTGTAAGCACGGACTCTGTGTAGTCTCTAATCTGAGGCATAAAGTTCAACACAAATTCAAAGCTATACTCTTCGAAGTCCACACCTTTCGCTACGGCATATCTTTCCACGTCTTTATTGGATGGGCGTTCAAGTGGCACATCAAACTTATCTGATAAATCCCTCAAATTGGTGTAATACTCATGTCGCGCTTGTGCGCGAAATTCAGTTATTTTCGCATTGTCTACAGGAAGGCCTTGAGAGGAAATCAATGAGCAAATTAGTTGACAAGGGACTTCAATCTCAATGAACCTATGAAACTCCCCATTTATATGTGCGTGACGGCAAAGTTCGATGTAGTAAACCGTTAAGATTTCATGAAATGAGCTTACCGTTTCTGCATCCACGTCTACTTCACCATAAAATATCTTTTTGTAGCGCTGGCAGGCTTCATAATTCGTTGGGTAGATTCTGTTGATCTCTTCGATTATGTCAATTTTTTCGCGTCTTAACCTATCCTTGTTGTTTCGAGAAACGAATACTCGATATTCATCGAGGTCGATGACTTTCCTTGGCAGCGCACCCGCAGACTCAAAGAGGTCTCGGCAGATCATCCAATAGTCGTGCGTGATAAGGTAACCTTCATAGTTAGAGACTTCCTTGGCGGTAACCTCTCGGAAACCATTGAAATCGCTTAAGAAAAATCTAGAAATCGATGATGATGAAAAGTTCTTAATGAACGAAAACACAGCAATTGTCATGAATAATCCTTGATGTCTTCGTATAGCGCCGAAAACGACGGTCGCTCTCGCTCCACGATGGCAACGCCATCGGCTCGGTACTTTTTCCTTGCTCGTTTCATTGTTCCAAGCAGCTTTTCAGGTATCTTACCTCGAAGTATCTTTTGCCGATCAGCGGACAACCCGCTCGCCGCGAACAGGAAGTACCGCTGGTTTTGAAAAGGCCAAAGATTGCTGTAATTCTCTAGAAGCAAATCAATGGGGCCTAAGTTACCTACCGACTGAAGCCAGATAAATACACCTGAAGATTCGCCTGAAGTAGGGTCTGCAGAAACTATCTTCAGCGCCAATTCATGTAGAATTTCACTGTCAAACTTCGTCGATGCAAGCAAAATCCAAAGGTGATGGTTTTGCCAATCGTGTATACAAGCGCTTCGGTTTGTAAGGAAATTTTGTATTTCTATCAGAACTACATCACTTGGCTGAAGAACAAGCAGTAGACGGCAAAGTTGGTCGGTTGAAACAGCGTCGCTCCCTAGTGCAGAAATTGCGTAAGTTAGAAGTTGGTCAGCCTCTTCTCCGGCGACATCAAAAAGTCCTGCGTCAATCAACTGACTCAAACGATTCACCGCAAAACGAAATGATCGCGACTGAGTGTCTCCTGCGGTCAACGCGGTTTGAATGATTTGGATGATATATTCTACAGATCGAATGAAGACTCGGCGACTTTTGGAACGCCACATATTATCAATGGCAAGGACCAAAGGGTTTTGAGACGGGAAAAGCTCTTGCACATCAGCATCTGAACTTGTCGGTGAAAGAACGTTAGTCTTTTGCGCGTTGATATTCATACCAACTTCTCTGAGTAAGCCTATCGACGTTTGGATCGCCTTACGTGCTTCACTTTCGGAGGAGCACACGATTCTTATGTCATCGACATAACGATAGTAATCATATCCCTGTTCTTGCATTTCAAAGTCAAAACTGCTGAGCAGTATATTTGATAAGAAGGACGAACAGTCTCGATTTTGCGGAAGGCCAAACTCTCCAGAGAACGACCAGTTTTTTAGAAGTTCTTCAAGCATCCGAGTTGCGGCCAGTATTTGTCCTTTCTCGTACCCGTCGCAGTCACTTCTCTGCGCAAGGGTTCGAATTTCAGTGATTAAGTGCTTGGAAGATACGTTTTCGAAAAAGTTTCCCACATCGGTAACGGCCAGATAGGACCCTTCTTTTCGAAACCGATAAGTTAGGCCTTCGTAGTCTAACCACTTTCCGATTTTGCTACGGAAGAGGTACTTTGGGTCCAAACTATCCCTGTTGTACCTATAACTTAAGACGCGGTGAGAAAGGAGCGGGTCCAGCTTTGGTATCAGAAATGTGCAAACAGCTTGATATACGAACCTATCGAAAAAGTCTGTTTCTAAGGAGTATCGCTCTGCGTATGCTTTTTTGGGGATGCCGCGCAGAACACGCTTGTCGCCGACATACAGTCCACCCCATTCGTTCAGACACCGCAACAAAACTTGAGCAGCATAATTTTGATCTGCAAAGATGTCAGTGTACCTAAGTGTATCGGCATACCAGTCGTCTCGCATGTCTTGCTGCAGATGACGCATGACTAGGTTCACGTCTACTGGGAAACCAAAAACTTGCCCCGTCTGGAACAATTCCAATCCATCTTGCATCTAAGTAATACCAACCAATAAATGTCCATAGAAGGTACACCTTTGAGGATGCTGTGCAAGGCAAAATGCAATTTTTGGCTGAGCGTGGAGTTACTTAGTTTTGCCTACTTCCATGAGGTCAAGATTAACTCCAGAAATGACCAATCGGCTGGGCCTCATGAGACTACCATGCTGAACTATGCGATTGCAGCGAATGTCTGCGTCCGCCCACTATGTAAAAAATCCGACGTTTCAGCTTTCAATTTCATCCACGTATTGCCGCCTTTTCCAACTCTCTTGCCGCAACCAGCAAACCAGCTTTGCGGCATTCAGCGGCACGTTTCAGAAGGTCTTCACGGTTGCCTTCGATCTTGGCAGAGTTGGCCAAAACACGTTGCGCGTCGGCTTGGCTTCTCATGCTGCGTCCTCCAACCGATCATGGATTGAACCAAGCAAAACGGCGTATTCGATTGCCATAACGCTCAAGTCTTCTCGGACATATGATTTCAGGCTTTCCACCTCTTCATATTTCAACTCGCGCCGCAACTTTTTCTCGGCCTCCAAAATTGCGTATTCGATCATTTCGACATCTCCTTAAGTGCGGCGTGGTATCCAACCAAGGCCACTTCGACATCGGCCTTGAGGGTTTGGTTGCTTGGCACGTGGAAGGCCACGGCATCGGGTGTTGCCGTTGCGATTGTTTGCTTGATGCGGCTGCATCGAACGGTTGCGATCAGCGTCCGATCACGGGCAGTTGCGACCTCAAAATCTCCTTTACGTTCCCATATCAGTAATCGACCCCCGTGATCGCGACGACTGCACCCGCTCGTGTCGTTCCCCACGAAACAGGCTGGATAAAGCGGACAGCGGACGTCCAAGTTTGGAACAGCGAGCGGGTCTGTACGGTGCCTTCGTCGGCCTCTGGGTCGTCGCCCATGACCAGCATTGCTTCGCTTGATGCGTCGAACTCTGGCAGGTCCAGACCGATGAAAACCGAGTCGGCATCCATGGCAATAATCTGGATCGGGTCGGCAAGATCGCTGGTGATAAACGGCAGTCCGGCCAGCTTCCCAGCGGCAATGTCAGCCTTGAACGCATAGACACCAGTGCCCGTGGTCGTGACCATAGAAAGCGCGGCAAGCGTCAGCGGGTGCAGGATCAAGACAGGCTTACGCGCACGGATCGTCAGCATTTGTTGCAGCAACCATTTCAGGTCGGTGTTGATCTGTTCAATACTCGCGCCTGCCGATACCTGTGTCGTCGCGCCGTTCATCATTCCAGCGGGTCGGACATGGGCGGTTGCGGCTTCGGCATCGAAGAAAAACTGATCCAGAGCGGCGGCACAGTCTTCGATGATTGAGCCTTCGATTGTGGCCACCAGATCAACGGCACTGACACGTTTGATATCTTCTGTGATCGTGGTGATCACGCCAACCTTAAATCGGTTCAGCAGAGCCGTTCCGACCATGCCCTGTTTCACAGGAATGAGTGATCCTTCTGTGACCCAGTCAGCGGCAAGATAGCCTGTCTTGCGCCCGTCTCGCGCTGTCTCTGGCCCTTGTCGCCGCGTCATTCATCAGCGCAACCAAGGGCGCGGCATCACAGCCAAGCAGGGCGGCTTTGCGGGCTAGGTGGCTCACAGCATCGGTTGCGGGTGTTGTCGGGTGGCGCAGGCACAATGCAGCGCGGGTGAAGTCATCAGCGTGACGCTCTGTGTCACGGATGAGTTGCTGCGCATTGTCAGCATCAGCACAGAACCCAGCCGCAATGCGTTCGCGTTCGGCTGTCGCGCCTTGTGTGTCATTCTGTTCAGCTTTGGAGATTTCCGACAACTGGCGGCGCGTGTAGCCTGTGCGCTTTGTGACTTTGCGTGCTGCTACGGGTGCAGATTTTACGTTCAGCGTCATTGTTGTCGGTCCTATCAAGAAGGTGCCGACAGTATGAGGTGATTCTGCAAATTTGCAAAGTAGATATTGCTAATTTGCTAATGCGGGTGTTAGCTGGGGCTGCGCTTGATCTGGCCAGCCGACGCAGGCTGGCGCACGAAGAAAGCGCACAGCGTCCCGATTTTGGCCCTCTTTATCGGGGCGCTTACACACTCAGCACCAGCAAATAAGAATGCGCCCGACGGCTGTGGTGTTGCGATAATTGATTTGGGTCATGGAATCACATATCGAATCTTGAATAAGATGAGTTGTCCCGCCCATATTCTGGGTATGTGTGTGTTTGCGAGTTGAATTTTAATCAACCTCACCCCGCTTCTTCCCCAGGAGGCGGGGTCAATTTTTGCAAACGGTCAACTGCCACCACGCACCGTACACAAAACAAGACCGTCTGGACGTCGCCCACAGGTGCTGCACCTTAGCCGCTGGGTGACATCACCCAACCGCGCATCAGCGCCTAGCAAGCCAATGAGTTTTTGCACCTCAAACTCCCTATGTCGTCCGCAATGTCTCGGGTCGCAATTGACGCTCACGACAACAGGCAGAGTGAGCAATTCCATCAGCCTCTGGCTCATAACATTGACGACACAGCCGCATAGGATACCAAGCCAGCCAGCACGGCAAACACGATGCCCAAAGGCGTGATTAAGGGCACAGGCTCTGGCTCTGGCAGTTCGATGCGCACGCGGATGACGTGCGGTTCGGGTGAAACGTCTGCGTCACGCAACGGTTCGCCTGTGTCGATGGAATACACATTATCTGTCATTGCTTGTCCCAACCCGCGCCAATCGGGGTGTTTGTAAATGGTTGTATTGATCCCAATAGTGGTCCCTACTTTTTTGCCTCACAAGCATTGAGGTCGCCTCGCAAGAACACCTCTCTTTCTTTACACCCCCTGAGCCACGATTCGCTTTTCATCGCGTTTGAAGCTAAGAAACCAACCACTCGTGCAGGCAGTGTTATATCTCCGTCGTCATGGTAACTTGGAATTCGCGAACAGCGGTAATCGAATACACGGTTCTCCAATTTTGGTTTTTCGCCGTTCTTGGTTGGTGAAGAGGTTTGAATTTCTGCAATTCCCCTGTCTGGAATAAACTTATGATTGCCTTCAGAGACTTCACTTTGGCTGGGCAAGCGGATTGTTACTTCTTCTCCGTCGAATTGCTTACCGGTGCATGTGAAGCCATCGCAGGAAAGTGACCCGCCAGTAGAGTCGTCCCAGAACATGAATGATCGCTCAAGATAGCCATCCATTCGAGCGACTAGGTGAGGAATACTTCCGCGACCTTGTTCATCTAAGAAACAGTACATTTGTTCAAGCCATACGGTTTCCGCGTCGGCAACTGAAGCAAACAGCGAAACATGCAGGGCAACTAAAACTTGTTTTTGAATAATGCTCTCCCACTGACATAGGCGCGACGGTTGCAGGTTACGAAGGTTCTGTAAATTAGTCGAATTGGAATTGCCGACCTTATGAAACAACAAGCCATTGTGCTGCGTCACCCAATAAAGCTGCCCACATTTGGTTCATAGAAAGACTCCCTGCGTTGCGGCCTCATGTTTCCACTGTCGGACGATGTCATTGCTGTTTCGGACGCCAGTGGGGTCAACTGTTAGCGTGACGCCAGCACAGGTGATTACATGGGTGTCCGGGGCGGGGTGCTGATACCGTGTCGGGCAACCAGCGTGACGCGCAATTCGTCGTCTAGCGTTGGTGATCGCATTCGCTACGTCGATGGCCCTAATTTCGTCTAGAATCGTCTGATCCATCGAAAATCACCTTCAAATGGCTGCGCTGTCCGTGTCGGGGCGGGCGCGATATGGGGTATTTTAACACCCCACAATCGCCGCGTCCATGAAGTGATTTTTGCGGTGTTTTCTCAAGATCAACTTCCCTGCGCGGTGCGCGTTCCCCGCGATAGTTGCTGGATGCCCTCCCCCAAGACAGACACCAGCGGCCCATCATCGGTCAGAGAACGAATAGCTGTTGGGCTATAGGTGTGTGGGGATGAAGTGTTGGTGGATCGGTGATGGACAGGGCTTTGGATCGGTGACGGATCGATAGCGAATAGGTTATAATTTAACATGTTAATGTAGATCGCGTATCGGTTTTCTATAAAGTACACAACATCCAAAACACCAATGTAGAACACCTCATCGTTCTACCTACTATATGAATATTAATATAACACTAAGTGATTGATAATAAACAATATTGAGAATTCATATGGAGGGAGAGTACGTACTGTCGATGCGATCTACAAACCGATAGGTGATCGAATATAATAGGTAGAACGGGGGTGTTCTACCTATTTTGATACGACCGTTCTACACTCGAATAAAGCGTCTTGAGTTCCTGTAGGGAACACCCATCACACCGTCGGGAACCCAACCGTTCTGACGCAGGGCACGACCAACAGCCTGTTCCATCTTCGTATCTCTCTTGCCGTTGATTGGTTCCAACCCTAGCGCGAACATGCATTCTCTCACACAGGTTTGAGATTTATCGGCCAAAAACATGGTCAGTCCGACTTCCCATTCTTCCTTGGGATTTCGGCTTTGCTGCACCTGACGTGCGACAGCTTCCATCTCGGGTGACAGCCACCATTGCTCACCAGCTTTGTAGGCATGGACAGCTTCGGCCCATAGCTGGTCGCGGTCGCGCTTCACGCCTGCAATGTCCATCACACCGTCACAGCGCACGATCCAGAACCGACGCTCGCCTTCGGCATCCTTGATGTAGTCATCGCGGTTGGTCGTACCTGCAAACACACAACGGCGCGGGGCTTTTGTTTCCAGCCGTCCATAGCTTGCCCGATACTGTTCCACCCGACGTGTCAGGAAACGGCGCATATCTTCCAGATTGCTACGCCAGACAGATGTTAGTTCGGCCAGTTCGATGATCCATTTCCCGTTCAAATGCTCGCTGGCATCTTTGGTGTGAAAGTCGGGCACACCATCAGAGAACCAATCAGGATCGGGGCACAACTCTCGCAGGACGGATGATTTACCCACCCCTTGGCCACCTTCAAGGATTAGAGCGTGATCGACCTGACAGCCCGGTTTCATGGCCCGTGCAACGGCGCTGATCATCCATTTGCGCCCAACCTGACCGACATAGTGCAATTTGGAAGGGTCCAACGTATGAAGCACGACTCCCCCATAGTCGATCAACCAATTGCTAATGCGGGGCACCCCATCCCATTGAACCCCTTCAAGATAGTGCTGCACAGGCTCATACACATTCTCATGACAACGTATATCCACGGCATCAATGACATCCCCTTTAGTAATCTTCTGAAACACGTTCATCTGAAACCAGACATGGACCACCCGATAATCGTTATCGGTCAGCATGCGTCCCACACGACGGTCAGGTGATTTCGGGATCGGGGCGGTCATGATTGGTTGCTGGTTGAACGCATCGAAGGCAAAGCAATCTCGCCACATATCCATGTTGTGAAGGTAGGCGTGAACATTCCCTTTGTTGGCGACAGGGTTCCCATCCGAGTCCACCACATAATCGATCCATGGGGTATTCTCTGCACCATCAGCAGGTGCGAGCGGTACACCAGCAGGTGAGGTAGGCATAGTGGACACTGCGGCCCCATACCGTACACGGGACGCAATCTCAGGCGGTAGAAACCCGCCTTGGTCCTGTCGGGCTAGGTGTACCAATGTCCCAAAGCCTGTGGACCCGTCAGGCTTTAGTCCAGACCATATTCGCTTGGTCATTTTCGGATCGTCTTTTGCGGCCTTTGCGGACCATGTGGCAAACGCCTGCCATCCGACATCCCCCAGCGAGGCTTTGATTGCATATCCTACGCGCACCCAGTCGTCGTATTCCAGATCATCATTACCAATCATATCCACCAGAGGGGCGACCAGCGACTGATCAAAGGGCTGGGCACCCAAAGCACTGGTGCCATCGTTTGATCCTGTTTTGGTCGCTCTGCCACGCGTCCAGCCATGTGACTCGGCGATCCGCAAACAGTAATCCACCAAAGCGTCCATGTATTCCTGTGTCACAAGCGGCATCATGTCGGCTGTGATAGTGCGATCCCACTGGTAATCCATACCCTCTGGGTGGCCACCATAGATCACAACCTGTGTCGGGGTCTTCTTGTTGGACTGACCTTTGACTTCGATCAGTTGACGGCCTTCGACGCCTTCTTTCCGCATCGGGTACTGGCGCGACAAAATCGGATCACCAGAGACTTTAAACAGGATCATAAACTTCGGTGCCTTACCGACACGGACAGGCCACACAGCCCCCGTTCTGGCGGCTTCGCCCATCAGATAATCGTACATAGCACGGGCCAATATCTCGTCGGTGACATCGATATCCAGCGCCACCCAGACAGGGCCGCATTTAAGGCCCACATTTGCGCCTAGCTGGTCCCACTTGACGGCTAGGGCTTCTGTCATCTGATAGGAGGGCCAACATCCAAGACCGTCCCAAGCACCTGAGTAGAAATCAGCGGGTACTTTGCCCCGCGCGTCAGGGTCCACCAGACTGTGTTCGTGCAATGTGGCGTTCGGCGGGATTACGGGGATGGTTTCGGTAAACCCAGCACGGTACGCCACTTGATGTGCGGTGGGTGTTATAGTATAACCATTCATATGACAGACCTCTTTTTTGATCCTTTTGAGGTTACGATTTGGCCCCGTCACGATTCATTTCGCGACGGGGTTTTTTCATGCACAACCGTTGGTCTGTCAGTTTCAGGTTCCGGGTGTTACGTGCGATGAATTTCAAGTGAACTTACGAACCGTAGGGCGGCACATGGCGTCCGTACCCATTAGCTAGATGGTATTCGAACGCCTCTTCGGTAATCATCAGTTTCGCACCGGCAGGTATAAAGGGGATGAGTCCTAGTTTGGCGGCGCGGTAGATCGCAGCGGGTGTTACGCCGGACGGCGCGGCAAGGTCTGCCAAAGGACGGCGGGTTGATTTGGTCGGTTTTTCCATAGCATTTCCCATCGTTACGGTAAATACGCCAAAAAGCGTTACTTGTATAAAACAACAGAATGGGTATTTTATTGTCAATAACATAAATGCATGTTAGGTTAAATACATTGAATGCGTTTAAAGGAACCATGAAGAAATGCAAAAAATTTGCTTGGGTGAAGACGTCAATACCTTTCCGGATTGGCTAAATCAGTTCGTTGACGCCGCTTGGACAGAGCCAGACCGTGACAAACAGCGCACCCCGATTGACCGACTCGACCCGAACCTTTCGCAAGAATTCGCTACGCGCATAAATACCGCGATGCAGGAACACAGGTTCGCGCAATTCCATTTTGCGTTGGATGAAAAAGGCGGGTCGTTCCAAACGACCTATTTTTGGACGCCGGACCATCTGACTACCCAAATCGCGCAAAAGCTGTCACAGGTTTGGTCGGATCGTCTCAATTTGGCAAACTGCCAAACGTGCAACGCATTGCTGGTGCCCAGTAAGGGCCGCGTAACCAAATTCTGTTCAAATAAGTGTCGGATCGCGGCTCACAGGGCAGGGGGGTGAGATGGCAAGCCTTTACAAATCATCTGATGGACGCTGGACCGTACAATGGTCGGCAGGTCGCGACAGGCATGGCAAGACAGTCCGAGACTCTCGAACATTCAAGTCTGAAGACCTAGCGTTTCACTTCAAAGTAGAACAGGAACGGCGCGGGACGGGAACGGGCAAAGAGTCCCTTATCAGTCGCGCGGATACTTGGGTTGATCATCGCTTGGGGATTGGAAAAATTGGTGAAAAAACAGCGGTTGGATACCGTGAACGGATCGCGGCATGGGGTCGTCTACTGGGTGACCGTCCCTACAAAAAACTGACAAGTGCGGACATCGAGTCTGCATATGGACGTCTTGCGGCGGGAGACACTCCTACCGGGCGGATACCGTCCGCACGGACTTTGAATCATTACAAGTCCGTAATACGTGCATTCTTCAATGCTATGGAAAAAGCTAGCGAGATTGACCGCAACCCCACGAGAGCACTGGAATCGCCAAACGGTCTGGATAAACGCACCCGACGCGCCCCATCTCGTACAGAGATGCAATCAATTCTAGATGAAGCAGAAGCCAGCAGGGCGCTATTTGGTCAAATTGGATTCATTTTACGTCTATCGTCACATCTTGGATTGAGACGCGGTGAAATTGCCGCCTTGCGTTGGTCCGATCTTGACCTTGTTGCCATGACCGCTTCAATCACACGCGCGGCCACGCAGCCAACGGGGCGGGAGGTCTATTTCAAAACGCCCAAATCAACCGCAGGTATTCGCAACATTTCAATGTTGGAACCAACCGTCCAGCTATTGCACCAGCAACGTAAAAGGGTCGCCGCGTGGCGTCTTAAGGCTGGCCGCTCATGGGCAGACAATGATTTGGTTTTCTGTGATCCGTTCGGTCAGGTTTTGGACTTGGAAGAAATGAGCCGATCGGCTGGACGAATAAGAGACGCAGCGCAAGTCTCGCGTGAGGTATCACCTTTACATGGCACAAGGCACTACAACCTTACCCAACTACACAAGGCGGGTGTAGACAGTGTCACAATCAAAACGCGGGCAGGGCACGCCGATATTCGCTCTACGGTAGGGTACATAACGGTAGATGACGAAGAAGACCGCAAAGCCGCAGAAGCGGCAAGGGGGGCTTTGTTGTGAGTAGATACTATCAAACAACTGCACGCATTGCTTCAGGCTTGGCTGCATTCGTGACTTTTCTATGGTTGCTTTGGCCTTCGGATGAATGGCGTATTGAAGGAGAGCCAACGGTCGCTTTTCTAATCGCCATCGGTTTTTGGATTTTGACCGAGTTCAAACACAGCGAAGAAGTAGTGTTCCGTGCTTCAACTCCCAATGACATAAGGGTTGCCCGAGAGATGTTGTGCTATTTGACAGGCAAAATGCGCACCATGCTGAAAGATCACGATTTTCACAGAGGAATTGAGTCCCGATATCTATACGAAATCGATTACCTTCTAACAGAAGTGGAACTTGATTTGGTTTACTTTCAAGACAGAAAGATAGAACCGATATTTCAGGATTTTTGCTATAGTCTCAAGCAGTTTGACAACTATCTAGGCGTTCATTCATCGCCAGAAGAATTCAATGGTCGCTGGCTTCAGAGTATTAAGCATCCGAAACACGATGATTACAATTTGCCTGCAAAGGTACAGGATGAAATCTCGGAGACAAATCGACTAGCAAGCGAAGCATGGGCCACTGCATTGCCCCTAATTCGTATTATAAGACAAAGAGTACCTGAAGCCTTTGACCACCCTATACAAAAGGGTTGGGTACGCACCAAAGACGAAGCGACCGAGTGATGAAACGCAAATGGAATGCAAATGATACACCGAGACAGCACCCCGAAGGGTTCATTTCTATTTGGCTAAGTCATTGATTTAATGGCGGAGAGACAGGGATTCGAACCCTGGGAACCCGTGAAGGCTCAACGGTTTTCGAGACCGCCCCGTTCGACCACTCCGGCACCTCTCCGCGGGGGTCTTGGTGAAGGGGCGTTTAATGATGTTTCCAGAAGGGTGCAAGAGGCGTTTTGCATTGTTTGGCAAAAGATTTTTGCTACGCTACATCTCGAGAAAAAAAGGAAACGGAAAGGACCTTATGATGGCAAGGGGTTTTGCAGGTTTGTTCAAGACAATTGCGGTGGGTGCAATCTGTCTTGTCACGACGGCAAGCGTGTCTTTTTCGGCCTCGCGTGAAAGCGTTGAAGCGTTCCTGAAAACCACTGGGTTCGATGTGGCGATTGATTCCATCGCTCTGTCTGCGGCGGGGGCGCCATCGATGCTCGGTCTGGAAGAGGCCGAGTTCGGGTCGGAATGGGCGCGGGCAGCTGATCTGGTGTTTTCGGAAGAGATCATGCGGGACCGTGCCATCACAATCCTTGAGGCCACACTGGATGACGATGTTCTGGCACACGCCGCCGGATTTTACGCTTCTGACCTTGGCATGCGTCTGGTCGAGGCGGAAAACATCGCCCATTTTGCCGATGACGAGGTAAAGCAAACCGAGGGGCAGGAAATTCTTGAGGAATTGATGTCGGACAACCATGAACGTGTCATGGCATTTGAACGCATGGGGCAGGCGATTGATCCCAACGATATCGGCCCCAAGGCGTTTCAGGAAGTCCAGATCCGATTTGTTCTTGCCGCGGCCTATGCCGGAATTATCCAGTTGCGCACGGACGAAGACGGGCTGCGGGCTGCGGTTGCAGAAGATTATGAATCCCTGCGGGATCTCATCAACGAATCCGCCTTGGTGGCCAACGCATGGACATACCGCGATTTTTCCGACAAAGACGTTCTGATCTATGCAGAAGCGCTTGAACATCCGGACATGGCCACGGTGTACGAGTTGATGAATGCGGTGCATTACGAAGTGATGATGAACCGGTTCGAAGCATTGGCCCTGATGCTGGGGCAATTGGGGCCCGCACAAGAGCTTTGATGCCTGTAAACAATAGGTCTTGACACGTTCGCCGAAAGTCTGGATAAGCCCGCATCCGGCGTAAGGACCTCCTTGCGCCGTGTTTTGTTGAAACAACGCCTAAAAATAGGCGCGCGGTTCGAGGCGGTGCGGGGTAACCCAATCCACAAACACCCGAAAGGGGGCCACAGAACGCGGTCAAATCAAAGGAATAGGACATGTTCGCAGTCCTGAAGACCGGCGGCAAACAGTACAAGGTTCAATCGGGCGATGTGCTCCGCGTTGAGAAACTTGCTGCTGACGCTGGCGAAACCGTACAATTTAACGAAGTTCTGATGCTTGGCGGAGACAACACTGTTGTTGGCGCCCCTCTGGTTGCAGACGCAGGCGTTCAAGCCGAAGTGATCGACCAGATCAAAGGCGAAAAGGTCATCCACTTCGTTAAGCGTCGTCGTAAGCACAGCTCGAAGCGCACCAAGGGTCACCGTCAAAAACTGACTTTGGTTCGTATCACCGACATTCTCGCCGCTGGCGCAGACAAGTCGGGCGTAAAAGCTGCTGTTGGTGCTGGCTCGGTATCGGCTGCTGCTGTTGAAGCTGCTGCTCCTGCCAAGAAAGCGGCACCAAAGAAAGCTGCTAAAGCAGAAGCTCCTGCTGGCGCAGACGATCTGAAGAAACTGTCGGGTGTTGGTCCCGCTCTCGAGAAGAAACTTCTTGAAGCTGGCGTGACAACTTTCGCACAAATCGCAGCCTGGACCGAAGCCGATATTGCCGAGTTCGACGAGAAATTGTCGTTCAAAGGCCGCATCGAGCGTGAAGGCTGGGTCGATCAAGCCAAAGAACTGGCATAAGCTGAGATTAGGAGACAAGCGATATGGCACATAAAAAAGCTGGCGGTAGCTCCCGCAACGGTCGCGACTCAGCGGGTCGCCGTCTTGGTGTAAAAAAATACGGTGGTGAGAACGTCATCCCCGGGAACATCATCATGCGTCAGCGCGGCACAAAAATGTGGCCGGGCGAAGGCGTCGGCATGGGCAAAGATCACACCATCTTTGCAACCACCGAAGGCAACGTGAAGTTCCACAAAGGCCTCAAAGGCCGCACCTTTATTTCGGTTCTGCCACTGGCGGAGGCCGCAGAATAAGCCGACCTTAAAGGTATGAAGACATTAAGGGACCGGCTGAACAGGCCGGTCCCTTTTTATTTAGCAAACAGGAGCAGCGGACATGCCCGTTGCGATCATCAGTTTTAGTGCATTCGCAGCAAGCCAGGTGGCAACACCGGGCCCCGCAAACATGGCGCTTCTTGCCACCGGAGCCCGCTTTGGGTTCAGGGCCGCCTTGCCATTTGTGGCCGGCGTTGCCTTGGGCAAGCAATTGATTATCTGGCCCATCGGATTTGGCCTGATGTCTTTGGCCGATACGGTGCCCGGTCTGTTTGTGGCGCTGAAATGGATTTCCGCCGCCTATATCTGTTATCTGGCTTGGCGTGTCGCGCATTTGCGTTTGTCACCAGACGGCGCCTCGGTCGAAAAGGCCCCCGGTTTTGCCGCTGGTTTGGTGGTGCACCCACTCAACCCCAAAGCATGGGCCATGATTGTTACGGGCTTTACCAGTTTTGTGACGCCGGACACGCCCGTCTTGCAAGCGACGGCGACAATCGCCATCTGTTTGCTGGCATGTCAGGCGATTTTCCACCCGATCTGGACTTATGGAGGAGACCGGATCGCTCGTTTTGTCGCGGGTCGTCCCGCGGAACGTTATTTGATGCGAACCTTGGCCGCTTTGACGGTGGCCTCGGTTCTGTATGTGCTGTTTTGAGGAGGGCAGGCATATGAAACACGACACGATCGTTAACCAACCCGTTATCAATGCCGACCGCATTGTATTGCGTCCCTTGCGCCGTTCGGATCAAGGCCTGATCGAGATGTATGCCGGAGACAAGGATGTCGCCGCAAACACGACATCGATCCCGCATCCTCTGCCACCGGGCAGTATCGAAGCCCTGATTCAGCGTGCGCAATCCGAAGACCGCATGGAAGATATCTGGGCGATGGACGGGACGGCCGATGGCGGCCCCGAAGTGATGGGCGTAATCGGGCTGACTCGCGTAGATCACGGCAAATCCGAAATCGGCTACTGGGTGGCGCCTGCGTTCTGGAACACCGGTCTTGCCTCCGAGGCGGTGCGCACCCTGATTGCGGCAAACCCCCTGCAAAGCGACACGATTTTCGCAAGTGTCTTTCAGGACAATCCGGCATCGGCCCGTGTTCTGACCAACTGTGGTTTCCAATACCTTGGCGATGCCGAGAGTTTTTCGGTGGCGCGCGACGCAGCTGTGCCCACATGGACCTACAGCCTGAAACAAAGCTGAAACAACATTGAGCCTTGCCCCGCTTGGCGTTATCACGCGGGGCAACCCCTCGCCCGAAAGGATAAACAGATGAAATTCCTCGACCTTGCCAAGGTTTATATCCGTTCGGGTGGCGGCGGTGGCGGCTGTGTGTCCTTCCGTCGTGAAAAATACATCGAATACGGTGGCCCTGATGGTGGCGACGGCGGCAATGGTGGATATGTCTGGGCCGAAGCGGTCGAAGGCTTGAACACCTTGATCGATTTCCGCTATCAACAGCACTTTTTCGCCAAGAACGGCCAGCCCGGAATGGGGCAACAGCGCACCGGTAAATCCGGGGACGATATCATTCTGCGCGTGCCCGTCGGCACCGAAATTCTGGACGAAGATCAGGAAACCCTAATTGCCGACCTGACCGAAGTCGGCCAGCGCGTCTTGCTCGCCAAGGGCGGTAACGGCGGTTTCGGGAACCTGCACTTCAAATCCGCGACCAACCAGGCGCCACGCCGTGCGAACCCCGGTCTTGCCGGTGTCGAGCGCACATTGTGGCTACGTCTGAAACTGATTGCGGATGTGGGTCTTTTGGGTCTGCCCAATGCGGGCAAATCGACCTTCTTGTCGGCGACATCAAATGCGCGCCCCAAAATTGCAGATTACCCGTTCACAACGCTGCACCCGAATCTGGGTGTTGTAGGCGTTGATAATGTCGAATTTGTCGTGGCCGATATTCCCGGTCTGATCGAAGGTGCCTCAGAGGGGCGCGGTCTTGGCGACTTGTTCCTTGGACACGTCGAACGATGCGCCGTTTTGCTGCATCTCGTCGATGGCACGTCGGGCACACCTATCGAGGATCACCAGACCATCGTCAAAGAAATCGAGGCCTATGGCGGTTTCCTTGCCGAAAAGCCCCGCGTCACGGTGTTGAACAAGATCGACACGCTGGACGCAGAGGAGCGCGAGTTCATCAAAGACGAACTCGAGGCCGCCACAGGCACAAAGGTCATGTTGATGTCCGGCGTCAGCAAAGAAGGCGTGACGGATGTTTTGCGGGCCTTGCGCCAACAGATTGACGATAACCGCCTCCGGCAGAAAAAACTTGGCGAGGAGCCTGAAGATTGGCGACCCTGACTGACGCAAAACGTGTTGTGATCAAAATCGGATCTGCCTTGTTGGTGGATCGGAACAGTGGGGATTTGCGCAAAGACTGGTTGCAGGGGCTGGCCGAAGACGTGGCTTGGCTCAAAGGGCAGGGGACAGACGTTGTTCTGGTCTCTTCCGGCTCGATTGCACTGGGGCGCGGCGTTCTGGGATTGCCCCGCGCCGAGTTGCCGCTTGAGCAGTCACAAGCAGCAGCGGCCGTGGGGCAAATTCGCCTTGCGCGGGCATACGAAGAGGCGTTAACGCCGCTCAACATCACAACCGCACAGGTTCTGGTGACGCTGGAAGACAGCGCAAACCGGCGCCGCTATCTCAATTCCCGTGCGACGCTGGAACAATTGCTGGGCTTCGGGGCAGTGCCGATCGTCAACGAAAATGACACGGTGGCCACCGACGAAATCCGCTATGGCGACAATGACCGTCTGGCCGCGCAGGTGGCTCTGACCACGGGGGCAGACCGGTTGATCCTGCTGTCGGATGTGGACGGTTTCTATAGCGACAACCCCATGACCAACCCCGATGCGCACCGCTATGACGTGATTGACGAAATCACCCCCGAGATCGAAGCGATGGCCGGCGAAGGCACGTCCGGTTTGTCCAAAGGCGGCATGATCACCAAATTGCTGGCCGCGAAGACCGCGACCGCGGGCGGATGCGCCATGGCCATCACCGAAGGCAGCGCATTGCGGCCTTTGACGGCCCTGGAAAACGGTGCCAATGCCACGTGGTTTACGGCCACTGTCACACCACATCAGGCCCGTAAACGGTGGATCGGCTCGATGAAGCCCCAAGGCACGCTGACGCTGGACGCCGGCGCCGTAATCGCGCTTCATAAAGGCAAAAGCCTTTTGTCGGCTGGTGTGAATGCCGTTTCCGGCGCCTTTGGCCGTGGTGATCCGGTGGCCATTCTGGGCCCGGATGGTCACAAACTGGGGCAGGGGCTTTCGGCCTATGCCGTGGACGAGGCCGACGCGATCAAGGGCCACCACAGCAAAGATATCGAGGGCATCCTCGGGTATCCGGGACGCACCGCTCTTATCCACCGTGACGATATGGCCCTCTAGGGCCGGTATTGATAAAATAGTTTTGCCGGAGACCACCCCCGGCACTTTCGAAAAAGGACCAGGCGCATGAAAGACATCGCAGACATTCCCGCCCTGATGGCAGACATCGGAGCCAAAGCCAAAGCAGCTGCCGCAGATCTTGCCTTTGCCCCGGCCGAGGCCAAAAAGGCTGCTTTGCTGGGCGCTGCTGATGCTGTTTGGGACAATCGCGCCGCCATTATCCAGGCCAATCTCAAAGATCTGGAGTTCGGCCGCGAAAAAGGTCTGAGCCCCGCCATGATGGACCGCTTGATGCTGGATAAAGACCGGATTGGCGGGATCGTTGGCGGATTGCGGGCCGTGGCAGAGCAAGCTGATCCTGTAGGAGAAGTTCTCGAAGAATGGGATCGCCCGACCGGATTGAACATCCGGCGCGTCCGCACGCCTTTGGGGGTTGTCGGCGTGATCTATGAAAGCCGTCCGAATGTGACTGCGGATGCCGGTGCGCTTTGCCTGAAGTCAGGCAATGCCGTGATCTTGCGTGGCGGATCGGAAAGCTTTCATTCTTCCAGCGAAATCCACGCTTGTCTTGTCGCGGGCCTGAAATCTACTGGCCTGCCGGAACATGCGATTCAACTGGTGCCAACGCGGGACCGTGCCGCGGTGCAGGAACTTCTCACGATGATCGACACTGTCGATGTGATTGTTCCCCGGGGTGGCAAGGGACTGGTCGGATTGGTCCAGCGCGAAGCGCGCGTACCTGTTTTTGCCCACCTTGAGGGCATCGTGCATGTGTATCTGGACGCTGCTGCCGATCCTCAAAAGGCGCTGGATGTGGTGCTGAACGCCAAGACACGGCGCACGGGCATTTGCGGCGCGGCAGAGTGCCTTTTGATCCATGAAAGCCTGCTCGATACTGTGGGGCAGGGCATTCTTGAGGCGCTGATCAAGGCGGGTGTGACCGTTCATGCGGATGACACCATTGCGGCCAAGGTTGCAGGCACAGTGCCCGCAACAGAAGAGGATTGGGGCAAGGAATACCTCGATATGGACATTGCGGCCTGTGTCGTGTCCGACGTCGACGCCGCCATTGCCCATATCCGCCGCTTTGGCTCTGATCATACGGATTGCATTATCACCGAAGATGATGCGGCCGCGGATCGCTTTTTCGAGCGCCTGGATAGTGCGATTCTGATGCGCAACGCCTCGACCCAGTTTGCCGATGGCGGTGAATTCGGAATGGGCGCCGAAATCGGCATCGCAACCGGAAAGATGCATGCGCGCGGTCCAGTCGGTGCCGCCCAATTGACCAGCTTCAAGTATCTGGTTGTTGGTGACGGCACCGTCAGAAGCTAACCCATTCAGAAGCTGATCGAAAAACCGCCGTCCGCATCTTTCATGAAAAGCGTTTTCCCCAACTCGGCAAGTGTTGGGGGAAACAAACCAAACTGGACAAAGCCTGCGGTGATTTCGACCCGCTTTTCGCTTCGATGAAGATCACCCCATAAATCTTTGTCAATATTCAACTTTCTTCCCACAATGGACAGATCCCAGAGATCATTTCTGTGCGAGATCGTGATCACGCCACCATAGGGAAGTGCCGTCTCGAGGCACATGATCGCGAGGAAGACAGCGCGCAATTGCGGGCGATCCACCGATGTCGTGCCTTGCCAGTCATAGCTAATGCGTCCGCCGGCCTCGACATCGGCCAGCAACGATTTGATTTCACTCAAAGAAACGCCTTGGCCTGCGCCGCTGTGACCAAATGCAATGCGAAAGAACCGGATGCGTGCATTGGCGCTTCCGACGCTGTCAGAAATCAGTTCGAGTTCAGGCCCCGAGGCCGCGCCGCTCATTTCAATGAGCTCAAGTCCGTTTCCAATGGCGCCAACAGGGCTTATCAGGTCATGGCAGATACGCGAACCTACCAGCGCGGCAAAATCTGTATTACTGTTGTTCATAACAACGTTTCCAAGTTTTGAGGGACTCAATGGACGATCTGAACGCCTTTCTTGAACCCGGTATGGTCGTGACCCACCCGAACCAGCCCGATTGGGGGCAGGGACAAGTGCAATCCAACATTAGAGGTCGGGTGACCGTGAATTTCCGGGACGCAGGCAAGATCGTCATCAACAGCTCTCATGTGATGTTGTTGCCCGTTATTGAAGGCGCAAGAGATTGACAATTGGTTAACGCAACCCTGAGTGGAATAAAAGCCCGATCCCGCCGCGTCGATGTTGCCAAGGTGTTTTCCCACCGTTAAGACGCCGTGAAACAGGAAAGATGCCTCTTCATGGTCAAACCCGTCCCTGACTTCAGATTAAAGCTTGCTGAAACGCCCGCAGAAATCGAAGCCGCGCAACGGCTTCGCTACGACGTCTTTGTTGCAGAGTTGGGCGGTGGCGGCGCAGATGTCGATCATGAAAAACGGCTCGAGCGGGATCAGTTCGACCCGTTTTATGACCATCTGATCTTGTACGATATGTCCCGCAAGAACGACGACCAAGCCATTGGTGTTTATCGTCTTTTACGTGGAGGCAAAGCGAATGAGATTGGCCGTTTCTACTCAGAGAGCGAATATGACCTGAGCGTTTTGCGCGAAAGCCAGCGCAAGCTTCTCGAGTTGGGGCGCAGCTGCCTGCATGCGGATTATCGCGGGGGCGCCGCGATGTATCATTTGTGGAACGGCCTGTCGGACTATATCTTGCAGCATGAGATCGACATCCTGTTCGGTGTGGCCAGTTTTCATGGCACCGATGTTGCCAAGCTGGCCGAACCTTTGTCGTTGTTGCACCATCGCCATTTGGCGCCGCCAGAATTGCGTGTGCGTGCCCAAGCCGCCGCGTTTCAATCCATGGACCTGATCCCAGAACAGGAGATCAACCGCGTCACTGCCATGCGTGATGTACCGGCGTTGATCAAAGCCTATCTGCGTCTTGGCGGGTGTGTGGGCGAGGGGGCCTTTGTCGATCATGAATTTAACACCACCGACATTTGTCTTGTGATGGACACCCAGCGGCTCAACGCCAAACAAAAAGCGATTTACACCAGAGGGCAAACCACATGACACCAACCTGGGACAGCGATCAGGACAATCCAGTGTCAAAACCGCTGGGGGTTATCGGATGGGCGCTTGTGCTGGTCCGTGGTCTTATCCTTGGCACGTTGGTCTTTGGCGGGTTGCTGGTGTTGCTTCTGGTCCGGCTTGTCGAGCGGCCGTTGTTCGGGCTGCGGCGTCCGTGGACGCCTTTTATAACGCAATTTGTCTGTCGCACCGCCTTTTTCATCCTGAACGTGCCGTTTCGCACCACGGGCGCACTTATGAAACAACACGGTGCGGTGGTTGCAAACCATTCTTCGTGGCTGGATATCTTTGCCCTGAATGCCCGCAAGCGGATCTATTTCGTGTCCAAGGCAGAGGTCGCCCAATGGCCCGGCATCGGATGGCTGGCCCGCGCAACAGGTACGGTATTCATCAACCGTGATCCCAAAGAAGCCCGCGCCCAGAAAGGTGTTTTTGAAAGCCGTCTGAACGCCGGACACAAGTTGCTGTTCTTTCCCGAAGGCACATCAACGGACGCCACCCGTGTCTTGCCCTTCAAACCAACCCTGTTTGCGGCGTTCTTTTCGGAAGGTTTGCGCGACACGATCTATGTTCAACCGGTTTCCGTGATCTATCACGCGCCGAAAGGCGAAGATGCGCGGTTCTACGGCTGGTGGGGCGACATGGAATTTGGCGAACATATGCTGAAAATTCTTGGCGCGCGGCGTCAGGGATCGGTTGAACTGGTGTATCACTCAGCGGTCAAGGTTTCGGATTTCAAGTCCCGCAAGGATCTGGCAGCCTATTGCGAGACACAGGTGCGCAGTGGCGTGGAAAACAGACTTCAGAAACCCTAAAAAGTGATATGCGCGCCAATTTGAAGGGCTTCACCATCTTGATATTGGGTGGCGCTGGTATCGGAAAAGGAAAAGACGCGATATCCGGCAAACACATCCAGATTATACCGCTTGATGCGCTGCATCACACCCAGCCCCCACATTTCGCTTTCTGATCCGGCAGAGACATAGTCGCGGCCCCAAAACCCTTCGATATAAAGACGCGTCACCCCGGCAGAGGCAAAATCCGCGTCCCAACCGGCCTTGGCCCAGACATAACTGGGCTGTGTCGCGGTGGCATCGCGCCCCGAGGCAAGGGTCAGGTTCAGCCCGGTGTTTTTATCCAGCACGGAAACAGACCCAGCCGTTGTGTAGTCTGTGGCCCCTCCGGCAACATCGACGTAACTGTTGCCGAGTCCGGCAGAAAGCTTGAACCGCCCCAAATCGGTCGCATAGCGCAGCGCGACATCATAAAACGTGTCATCTACACCCGAAGTCAGAATTTCCTCGCCGTATGCCGCAGCAATGGAAAACCCGTTCCAGTCCGGCGTGTCATAGCGCAGGCGGAATTTCCGGTCGCCGTCAAAACTGTCGAATGTGTCGCCCAGATCAATGCCCGACAGGGCGCCGCCGGTTGTGCGAAACTGGTATGATCCCCCCATCTCTGAAATGTTGGATTTGGCAACCACGGTGGTTTTGCCCAAATCAAGCTCGGCAATGCTGTCTGTTGCCATGCTGCCTTGTCCCGCGCGCAGGGTGCCGAATGCGCCGCGATAGATCACCTGAACCTGACGAAACTGTTTGCGATCCCATCCAAACAGATCGGGTGTGTTTGTCTGGCTGGTTTTGCTTGAGCCGCGCAAGCCCAATCCTGTCTCGAACTGGAAGGACACCCCGTCGTCCGTGTCTTTGCGTTTGAGGTAAAATCCAAACCGGCTTGTCGAGGTCGACATGTCGACAATATTGGATGTCGTGTCCTGCCCGTCGTCAAAAGCCTGATAGGCCATGACAAAACGACCGTAGGGATCATAGGTCCAGCCGTTCCCGATAGAGGCGCTTGGCAATCCAAACGTTTCTGCATGCGCCGCACCGGATACAAAAGTCACGGCGGCGAAGAAAATCGCGATATTTGCTGAGTGGACCTTGGACATCGAACACCTTTGAGTAAGAGACATGATGCGCGTTTCAGACAAGTCTCTGCGAGTCTGTCACGGCAATCAATGCGCAACCTTGGAAAAGTGTATTGCTTTTCACAGATTCACGCTTGTGCATTGGCAAACTCTTGTGTAAACGCGCGCTATTCAAACCCGCAGGTGGGGTTTGGGTTGCTTCGGGGAGACATCCCGAACAGTCCGCCGGTTGGAGCATCCGCTCTCACTTATCCCCACCAAGGCGTAAACCGGAAAAGGAAATACAAGCATGGCTCTTCCCGAGTTCACCATGCGCCAGCTGCTCGAAGCAGGCGTACACTTTGGTCACCAAACACAACGCTGGAACCCTCGTATGGGCGAGTTCATTTATGGCTCGCGCAACGGCATCCACATCATGGACCTGACACAGACCGTTCCAATGCTGGACGCTGCTCTGAACGCCATCCGTGACACCGTCGCCAAGGGCGGCCGCGTTCTGTTCGTTGGTACCAAGCGTCAGGCTGCTGCACCGATTGCAGACGCTGCTGACAAATCGGCTCAGTACTACATGAACCACCGCTGGTTGGGTGGCACGCTCACCAACTGGAAAACTGTGTCGCAGTCGATCAACCGTCTGAAAGAAATCGACGAGAAGATGACAACCGGCGCCGAAGGCCTGACCAAGAAAGAGCGTCTGGGCATGGAACGTGACCAGACCAAACTGCAGGCGTCTTTGGGCGGCATCCGCGAAATGGGCGGCGTTCCTGATCTGCTGTTCGTCATCGACGTGAAAAAAGAAGCTCTGGCCATCGCAGAAGCAAACAAACTGGGTATTCCGGTTGTTGCGATCGTTGACACAAACTGCTCGCCTGACGGTGTTGATTACATCATCCCCGGCAACGACGATGCGGCACGTGCGATCGCTCTGTACTGTGACCTGGCTGCACGCGCAGCTCTGGACGGCATGACCGCTCAGATGGGTGCCGCTGGCATCGACTTGGGCGCGATGGAAGAAGCACCTGCAGAAGAAGCTGTTGCTGTTGAAGCGCCAGCTGAAGCGTAAGCTTTACATTTCTGATACGGGGGCAGGGTAAGCCCGCCCCCGATTACCACATTTTTGACGAGGAGAGCCAAGATGGCGATCACAGCAGCTATGGTCAAAGAACTGCGCGAGATGACTGGCGCAGGCATGATGGACGCGAAAAAAGCCCTGACCGAAAACGACGGTGACCAGGAAGCAGCAATCGATTGGCTGCGCACCAAAGGTCTCGCCAAAGCAGCCAAGAAATCTGGCCGCATTGCAGCCGAAGGTCTTGTTGCCGTTAAAGTTGACGGTGGCAAAGGTATCGCGGTTGAAGTGAACTCGGAAACCGACTTTGTTGGCAAAAACGCAGACTTCCAGGCAATGGTTGGCGGCATCGCTGATGTTGCACTGACCGTTGACTCAACCGAAGCTCTGCTGACGGCTGACATGAACGGCAAACCAGTTACCGAAGTTGTGACTGACGCTGTTGCAACCATCGGTGAAAACATGTCGGTGCGCCGCATGGCTTCGATCGAAGGTGACACTGTTGTTTCTTATGTCCACAACCCGGCAACTGCTGGCATGGGCAAAATCGGTGTTCTCGTTGCGCTGAAAGGCGGCGACGAAGCATTCGGTAAACAGGTTGCGATGCACATTGCAGCTGCGAACCCCCAGTCGCTTTCAGAAGCTGATCTGGACGCAGCCGTTGTTGAAAAAGAGCGTAACGTTCAAATCGAAATCGCACGCGAGTCGGGCAAGCCCGAGCAAGTGATCGAAAAGATGATCGTTGGCCGCATGAAGAAGTTCATGAGCGAAGTAACCCTGCTGGGTCAGAACTTTGTTGTGAACCCTGATCTGACTGTTGAAGCAGCTGCGAAAGAAGCTGGTGCTGAAATCGTTGGATACATCCGCATGGAAGTGGGTGAAGGCATCGAGAAAAAAGAAGAAGATTTTGCAGCAGAAGTTGCAAAGGCCGCTCAAGGCTAAAGTCTTTCATTTCTCAATGGAATGACAACAAGACGCCGTCTGCAATCGCAGGCGGCGTTTTGCGTTGGACGGGATGGTATTCAGCTAACAGGAACCACTCCATTGGACATGGCCCAAAAATGAAAGGCGACGTCACCGGGGAAAGGTAACGCCGCCTTTATCGATCGTCTCTATTCATGGGGATGAGAGACGTAATCGAAGATTGCTGACCCTGAAGCGAAAATGCACTCCAAGGCCGAGCGTCCGGGTATAAACCGGGAGCGAACAAGAGAGCCTCGGTATCTCGAAGATCTTGCCCACAAAGTTCCAAGGCCAAAGCCACCACTCACGGAACATTGCCAATGTCACATAGTTACCATACGTCAATCAAGTCAGGTTTACCCTACTTCTCGACGCCAGACAGCGTCAAAAAGCTGTTAAAAATGTCAGGGACGGTAAATTTGGTGAAGAAATGATGCTTTGAGCAGCGCCTGAGCCGTTGTTTCAACGTTCAGTGCTTCTCTGGCAAGCCGCAGATGCTTTTCGATGGTCGCAGGTGTGCGGTCAATAAGGGTTGCGATGTCCTGAATCGTCTTGCCGTCACCAACCCACTCGAGAACTTCGCGCTGGCGCTTGGTTAACATGCGATCAGGATAGTCATAGGGCAGGGACAGTATCTTGAGATGAGCGATGTTGTTCGCCAACTCGATAAATTTACCATCGCGGGCCCAAATGAAATCGACGTCCGCCTGGCTCAGCTCGCGCTGAGCGGTCATGGCAATGGCGCCTTTGGTGCGCGACGAAATCGTTGGAAAGCTGATCGTGTAGCCGGCAAAAACGCCCATCTGTGCGTTCACCTCAAACACGGATATTTCATCCTTGGTCAGGTTGCCCTGGGCCGCCTGACTCTGGACCCAGCTCCAGCTACAGGCGCCGGTGTTCTCAAGCGACCAGCGCATCATGGGGCCGTTAAAGTACAGACCTTCGCCCAAAAATTTGTCCAGATACGCGCGGTCATGGTTGGACAGGATCATAAAGTCTTCGACGTCGCCCAAAGATCCATTGGTGCGAAAATTGGTATACCCGTAAATCAAACGATCAAAGCCATACGATGCCATGAACTCGGTGTGCATGGCCCACAGTTCTTCCAGAGACTGCGCATTTGTAATGGCTTCGATGTATTCGAGTGTCATGTGGCGGCACCCAGATGTGCCAGCAAAGCGTCCATCGCAAGGATATAGCCATGCGCGCCAAAGCCGCAAATCTGACCCACGGCAACCGGCGCGATATAGGACTTGTGCCTGAATGCTTCGCGGGCATGGATGTTCGACAGATGCAGCTCGATCACAGGCAGCTCGACAGACGCGATGGCGTCCATCAACGCAATCGAGGTGTGGGTGTAGGCACCGGCATTCAAAATGATCCCATCATGCACACCTTTGGCGGCATGTATCTGATCGATCAGTGCGCCTTCATGGTTGCTTTGGCTGAAAAGAAGGCTGCAACCAACGGCTTGTGCATGCGCCTTACAGCGCGTTTCAATATCCCCGAGAGTTGTTTTACCGTACACCTCGGGTTGCCGTTGCCCCAGAAGGTTGAGGTTCGGGCCGTTCAAAATAAGCATAGATGCCATGAATTTCCCCATGTTGGTGATCGATTGTACAAGCGCAAAACTGGTTCTGTCTAGCGTCATTGATGAGAATCACAGAAAGTTTGCTTATTCGTAACATTCGGAAAAGATGTAGATATGTTCGAAAATTAGTCTAAAGGGTCAGAATTATGCAATTTGGCGCGGGGCCAATGGTTTACTGTATCATTATTTAACATAATACTGATTATAAGAATTAGATAGATCTCGATCTGGCATCCCTTTCGCCGCAAAAAACCGCCGGACTACAAAGACGTCTTGTGCCAGTGAAGCCAAATCACCAAAGCACCTTGTCTTGCTGAATACTGGAGATCGCACGGGCGAATGTGATTTGGGAGAATTCATCACAAGATCAATCGCTTGTGCACCACAAATCAACAAACACGATAAGGCGTAACACCTGCTCACCCGGCATGTCCCGCGCAGAAATGGCGGCAGTCAAAACCAGCGCAAACCGTGTCGCGAGGTTTTGAATGCCTGAAATTAGTCGTTGATACTGAATCGCATAGGCCCGACACCATCAGGTCATCCTGATGACCCGATGGTGTCGATAAAAGTGATTTTACGACAGCAGATCAAACACTTCTCCGCCAATCTGAAGGTTAATGCTTGATTCACCTCCACCATCAACCAAGGCCCAGATGATCTGTTCTGTGGGTCGATAGATCACAAACGCTTCTTCAACGCTGTCCTCACCTGACCGTTCTCCGGCTGCGGTTGCAGTATGTGTGGTGTTCACCTGGAACTGGCTGCGTGTGGCAGAGCTGTTGCCAAAGTGAAGGATGTCACCTTCCGCGGCGCTATAGTCCTGCACCCAATCCGATCCGTGATCAAAGATGCCGATATGATAAAAACGATCGGCCCCTGAGCCCCCGTTTAAAAGATCATGACCAAAGCCTCCGTTGACAAAGTCGTCCCCGTCGCCGCCAAAAATCTGGTCGGCAAAGGCACTGCCTGTCAGAGTATCGTTGCCGGTGCCACCGATGACCGTGTCGGCACCGAAGCCACCTGCAATCGTATCATTGCCTGCATCCCCGCGCAGTTCATCATTGCCATAGCCGCCGTCGATCAGATCATTGCCCGCACCGCCATAGATCACATCGCGCAGATCGTCCTCGTTGTCGCCACCAATCAATGTGTCGTTGCCGCTTTCGCCATTCAGCGTGTCTCGACCAGAACCGCCCAAAAGACTGTCGGCGCCCTCGCCCCCGTTCAGGGTATCGTTGCCTCCGAAACCGTAAATTGTATCGTCGCCCAAGCCGCCATTGTATCTGTTGTCGTCTGAATAGGCGAAAATGAGGTCGTTGGCATCTGTGCCAAGTGTCCTGCCGGGTAAGTTTGACAAGACCTCGCCATAGCTTAGAAACGTATCGGTGAACTGAAAGCCCTCGACATCGTCATTGACTGCAACCGCGCCAAGCGTTGAGTGCACATTCAGCCCGTTTCCAGTAGACCATGCGTGAATTTGAACATCGGTGCTGGCAACATCGAATAGGACAGTATCAACACCATCGCCGCCATGAATCGTGTCGTCGCCCCCTGCCCCTTGCAAGGTATCGTCGCCGCCATTCCCATCCAGAACATTGGTGAATTCATCGCCAATAAGCAGATCGCCGTAGTCATTCGAGCCTTCAACACGTTCAACATTTGTCAATTCGTGACGGAAGTTTGCGCCGCGCCAAACGCCGGTCGCAATACCGGTTCCAAGGTTCACCGTGACGGCTTCGACCTGCGATCTGTCATACCGCACGCGGTCAAATCCTCCGCCGCCATCCAGAGTGTCATTGCCCGCCATCAGGATAAAGCGTTCGTCCGCGTCACTGCCAAAGACGATATCATTTTCCATGGTGGTGCGCAGCTCTGGCACAGAGCCGACAATCGTATCCTCCCCGCCATAACCGTCATTCGAGACACCGCCGCTACCCAGATCAATCGCAACGCCGGTTCCGGCACGATCATAGTCGCGATAATCGAGACGCACGGTGCCTTCACTGTCTCCGATTATGATCCGGTCATTGCCTTCAATGGGCCGGAGAGACATCCAGCCATCGTCAGAAACCGTGACATTCAACACATCATCATATTCGGTGCCTTCGAATGTAAAGGCATACCCATCCATGGGGTTGCGCACATTGATGATGGACGTGGTTCCGCTGCTGCTTGTGACCGTGCCGGTGTTTGCATTGCCATCAATGACGGCATTGATCCCCGCGTTAAGATCCCAGAATTGCAGGATTGCCTCGCCGGTCAGCATCTCGGACAGATCTACGGTATTGTTGCCTTCACCGGGAAGGACGATGTCATAGCTTCGATCGTTGTTGCCCGGATTGAGATAGTCATCACCTGTCCCGCCGACCAATGTATCTCCGCCGGGGCCGCCACGCAGCGTGTCATTGCCGCCGTTGCCCACAATGGAATCGTTGCCAGAAAGACCGGAAATATTGTCGTTGCCGGACCCACCCAACAAAACGTCATCCCCACTTGTCGGCGTTGCTGTTGATCCCGTGGGCAGAATAATGTCCCCATCCTCAAGGTCCAGCTCTTCAACACCAAACAGCACATCTGTACCTTGGCTGGACACAACTGTGACGCCCGCAAGTGTGTCACCGGAATACGAGATGTCAGAGATAGACAGGCCGCGATAGAACGCTTCGTCATGGCCGTCACCGCCATAGAGAACATCATCGCCCGCGCCCCCTTCGAGGTCGTCGTTACCGCCGCCCCCGTTCAGCGTATCATTGCCGCCGTTGCCGGACAGGTAATTGTGCTGACCATCCCCTGTCAGAACATCGTCGTCGTCGCGAGATCCCCGCACTTCTTCGACATTACTAAAGGTGTGATCAAAACTTTCCCCGTTCCATGTCCCGCGTGCCACACCAGCCGCGATGTTTACCGTCACGGGCCCAACGCCCGAACGATCAAAGCGCAGGACATCCCAACCCGCGCCAGCGTTCAGCGTGTCGTTGCCTTGATGCAGAATGAACCGTTCGTCGCCGGCACTGCCGGTGATGGTATCGTTCTGATCGGTGCCTTCAATTTCAACCCGTATCGAGGTGTCGTTGATATTGATGGTGTCTCGGCCGCCAAACCCGTCGTTGGTCGCGACCCCTTGGTTGAGGTTTACGTTCACACCAGTTGTGGCTGGCACACCCGACGAACTCCCCCAATATCCAAGGCGAATAATGTTGCCACCATCCAGGTTGAAGGTGTCATTGCCCTCGCCTCCGGCAATGCCAACCCACGAATTGTTTGGGTTCATGTTCACGTTAAACGTGTCAGCATGCGCAGTTGCGTCAAGCCAAGTTCCAGTCCCGATGGAGTAATCGGAAGCAAAGTGGAAATCGACAAGCACATCATTTCCATTGGCCCCTTTTAGGACATCAGCGATATGATGCTCGTAATCGAGATTGACTGTGATGCCACTGTTTAAAAGGTGGTAATCCAACCGGTGAAACGTTGAAGTGTTCAATTCGGTCAGCGCAAAAATATCATTACCGGCGGAACCAATCAGAAGATCCTGATAGTCGTTTTCCTCTGGCATATAAATATCGTTGCCAGCCGTCCCCATAAGCGTATCACTGCCTATTGTTCCCTGGATTACATTGTCTGCTTCAGTCGTAATCCCTAATAGGCTGCTGAGAGGAATATTGGTGTTGGGCGCCAACGGACCACTGGTTGGTGCGGCTCGAACCTGCGTGATCAAACTATTTAGCGCAGTCAACTCAGCCAACGAGTTGACTGCTGGGAAAGGTGCTCCACCAAGCGCAAAGACATGCTCGATCGAGGTTCCGTTTCCAGTATCCATCCAGAAAGTAGCAACGGTCGTTTGGTTGCCTTGCCAAGTCAGTTGACCAACATGAGAATAGAGGTCGTTTGAATCCAAATCATACCCAAGGGCGTTGATGGCGATACCAATTATGCCTGTCGTATCAATGTCGACTTCACTAATTCCACCATCGTTGGTTCCTAAAACGGTGTAGCTGAAGGAATTTGTACTGTCCTCGGTGACGATGCGAAGCGTTGACGAATGTGAATCAACTTGTTCGTAGTTTCCGGCTGTTTCTAGACTGTGGATCGTAAAACCGGACAATGTATAGATTGTCATATGTGCCTCCAAAAAAGCAAAGTTGAAACGCAAAAATCAAATGCATCCGAATACGGATTCATATCTCAATTGCTGAATTTTGGAGGGGATAACCTCTTAAAGCAAGGAACTTTTGTGTGGGTCCCCTCCTCAAGCGAGGGGTATTGAACCCAAGGTGGATTGGCACTTGCGTCAAAAAAAATGTCTGGAGAAAAGACGTTAGTATTAAAAATAAGTGATTAATGATGAAATTGAAGCGGTCAAGTTCACGCCCGGATCGAAGAAAACAGTGTTTTCCTTCGATCCAGAACGAGAAGACAGTTCATCCCAGCGCGTACCCTGCCCCGCGCACGGTGCGCAGCGGGTCTTCGCCACCGTGTACGCACAAAGCTTTGCGCAGGCGTCCAATGTGAACGTCCACGGTGCGGCTATCGACATAGATATCGCGGCCCCAAACCCGATCCAGAAGCTGTTCACGGCTCCAGACACGGCCCGGTTTCTCCATAAACGTGGACAACAAACGAAACTCGGTTGGCCCCAGTTTGAGAGATTTTTCGTCACGCGTCACACGGTGCGTTTCCGCATCCAGCATGATGTCCTGATACTCAAGGCGCTGCCCGACAGACGCAGGGCGCACGCGGCGCAACTGGCTGCGCACCCGTGCCATGAGTTCAAGAACCGAATACGGTTTGACAACATAGTCGTCTGCACCGGTCTCGAGCCCCCTGACGCGATCCACTTCTTCGGAGCGCGCAGACAGCATGATAACCGGAATACCGCTTGTCTGGGCCTTGGTTTTCAAACGACGGCAAATCTCGATTCCCGAAATTCCCGGCAGCATCCAGTCCAGAACAATAATGTCCGGAACCTCTTCCTGAACCAGCAACAGGGCTTCGTCGCCATCCGCGGCAGATACAACCTCAAAACCTTCTGCCTTGAGGTTATAGGACAGAACTTCGCGTTGTGCGGGTTCGTCTTCGACGACCAAAACGGTGGGATGATCATGTGCCATAATAATGGACCTTGATACAGTTAGTCAGAAAGGTGCAGTTCCGCACGATAATGGTCTTCGCGCGGGCGGTTTTCGTCGGGCAATGCCCCCGTCACCAGATAGATCACCTGTTCGGCAATCGACGTCACGTGGTCGCCCATACGCTCGGTATTCTTGGCGATGAAATGCAGGTGCATACAGGGCGTGATATAGCGCGGGTCTTCCATCATGAAGGTCAGGAATTCACGGAACAAGGCGTTATACATCTGATCGATGTCGCGGTCGCGTTCCAGAATATCGCGCGCCAGTTCGGCATCCCGCTGGATATAGGCATCCAGCGCATCCTTGAGCATCAACTGTACTTCGCGGGCCATGCGCCGCAACGCACTTCGGGCGCCTTCAACCGGTGTCATATGCACCAGAACACTGGTCCGTTTGGCCATATTCTTGGCATAGTCGCCAATCCGCTCGAGGTTGCCCGCGACCTTCATCACAGACAAGGCCACCCGCAGATCGACGGCTGTGGGTGAACGCAGTGCGATCAACTTGAAAGCTTCGTCATTTACACGCTGTTCCAGCGCATCAATGGCTTTGTCGTTTGCGCGCACTTGCTCGGCAAGTTCTTCATCGCGGTTCTTGAGCGATTTGGACGCATCCAGAATGGCCTCTTCGACCAGACCGCCCATCTTCATGATATGTGCCTGAATTTGTTCCAATTCAGCGTCAAACGAAGAGACAATATGTTTGTCGTTCATCTGTTGAACTCCTTACCCGATCCGGCCCGTGATATAGCTCTCGGTGCGTTCATCTTTGGGATTGGTGAAAATGTTTGCGGTGTCGTCATACTCGACCAGATGGCCAAGGTGGAAAAACGCTGTTTTCTGGCTGACACGCGCGGCCTGTTGCATCGAGTGGGTCACGATGACAACGGAATACCGCGAACGCAGCTCGTCGATCAGCTCTTCGACCTGAGCCGTTGCAATCGGGTCAAGCGCCGAACAGGGCTCGTCCATCAAGAGAACTTCGGGTTCAGTCGCAACGGCGCGTGCAATACACAAACGCTGTTGCTGTCCGCCGGAAAGACCTGTGCCCGGTGCGTCCAGACGATCTTTGACCTCGTTCCAGATCGCGCCACGACGCAGCGCTTTTTCAACGATCTCGTCCAGTTCGGCCTTGTTCTTAGCCAGACCATGAATGCGGGGGCCATAGGCCACGTTGTCATAAATCGACTTCGGGAAGGGGTTCGGTTTCTGGAACACCATGCCGACTTTGGCGCGCAACTGAACCGGGTCAACGCGCTTGTCATAGATGTCTTCGCCATCCAGAAGGATATCGCCTTCGACGCGGCAAATATCGATGGTGTCATTCATCCGGTTCAGACAGCGCAGGAATGTCGACTTGCCACATCCAGACGGGCCGATAAACGCCGTTACGGTTTTGTCCTGGACTTCGATGTCCACGTCTTTGATGGCGTGGGTTTCGCCATAGTAGACCTGTACCTTCTTGGCAGAGATCTTGATGTCTTTTTGTTCCACGGTGGCCCCCAGATTAGGTGCATCATACATTATTGTGTTTCCTTCGGGCTTTACCAGCGGCGCTCAAAGCGGCGGCGGAGGACGATTGCGATGGCATTCATGGCCAACAGGAAGACGAGAAGAACGATAATCGCGCCCGAAGCTCTTTCGACAAAAGCAGGGTCTGCCCGTTGGGTCCAGTTATAAACCTGAACCGGAAGCGCGGCAGCGGGGTCAAAAAAGCCTTCTGGCGGAGCGGCTGGGAATTCGCGAACGAAGGCAACCATACCGATCAAAAGCAACGGTGCGGTTTCACCAAGCGCCTGAGCCAGACCAATGATGGTCCCTGTCAGGATACCGGGCGCCGCCAAGGGCAGGACGTGATGGAACACCGCCTGCATTTTTGATGCCCCGACGCCCAGTGCGGCATCGCGAATGGACGGTGGCACAGCCTTAAGAGAGGCGCGGGTCGCGATGATGATTGTTGGCAAGGTCATGAGCGTCAGCACCAATCCCCCCACAATCGGGGCAGACTGCGGCAACCCCATAAAGTTGATAAAGATCGAAAGACCAAGGATACCGAACACAATGGACGGCACAGCCGCCAGGTTCGAAATGTTGACCTCGACAATATCGGTGATCCAGTTCTTGGGGGCAAATTCTTCAAGATAGATCGACGCGGCCACACCAATTGGCAATGTCAGGCACAACACAACAATCATCATGTAGAAGGACCCGAGGATCGCAACACCAAGACCGGCCGCTTCGGGGCGGTTTTCCGAACCGTCTGCGCGGGTCAGAAAGCCCATATTGAACGATGTTTGGAGGCTGCCTTCAGCCTTGAGCTGATCCGCCAGCATCAGCTGTTCGGTAGACACGTTTTTGTCGAGCTTTGCGCTCTCCATTGTCACGCGGCCTTTGAAATAACCATCAATCCGACCCGACGCGAGAAACTTGAACGACACCGTTTCACCAATCATTTCCGGATTGGCCAAAACAAAGCGGCGCATTTCAGCGGGGCCTTCTTTTGAAATCATCTTGGCGGCCTTTTTGGCGCTCAGACCTTCAACGCCGACATTTGGATCTTCAAACTTCTTCTCAAAGGATTTCGCAATCAAAGGTGCATAGCCGAAGGTGGACACCTTGGCGATTTTCTCAAGATTGCCAGAGCCGTCTTTGTCAAGTTTTGCGGGGTCCAGATAGACATCCATCGTGATGAAGGTCTGGCGGAAAGCGGACGAGCCGTTGTTGAGGATTGACCCGACAAGACCGATCAATGCCAGAATGGCGATGACGATGGCCACCACGCCATAGGCGCGAAAGCGGGCTTCTGCTGCATTGCGTCGCTTGGTGCGTTCATCAACGGCAATAAGCGAGGTTTTGAGTGCCTTCTTGGGGGCACCGTTGTTCGTCGCGTCGGTCATTCGTACTGCTCCCGGTACTTGCGAACGATATAGAGGGCCAGGACATTCAGTCCGAGCGTGACTACAAAGAGTGACAGACCCAGTGCGAAGGCAACCAGCGTTTCAGGGCTGGCGAATTCTGTATCACCGGTCAGCTGGCTGACGATCTTGACTGTGATCGTTGTCATGGCTTCAAAGGGATTGAGGTCAAGCTTGGCCGCGGCCCCTGCCCCCATCACCACGATCATGGTTTCTCCGATGGCGCGCGAGGCTGCCAGAAGAACCGCACCGACAATGCCCGGAAGGGCTGCGGGCAGGATGACCTGTTTCACGGTTTCGGATTGCGTCGCCCCAAGACCGTAAGAGCCATCGCGCATTGCCTGTGGGACGGCATTGATCACGTCGTCCGACAGAGACGAGACAAACGGGATCAGCATGATCCCCATGACAATCCCTGCTGTCATAACAGAGGACGAAGAGGTCCCGAGCCCCAAGGGCTGTGCGAAATAGTCCCGCAGCAACGGGCCCACTGTGATCAGGGCAAAGAGACCGTAAACGATGGTCGGGATACCCGCCAGAATTTCAATCGCGGGCTTCACGATAGAGCGCACTTTGCGGGTTGCATATTCCGACAGGTAAATCGCAACAAGCAATCCGATTGGCACGGCAAAAACCAAAGCCACAAAGGACACATAGAGCGTGCCCCACAAAAGCGGCAGGATCCCGAGATCAGACCCGCCCGTGAATTGCGGGTTCCATGTCAGGCTGAACAAAAAGTCTTTGGCCGGATACAGGCGGAAGAAATGCGCGGTCTCGAACAACAGCGATGCAATGATGCCGATCGTGGTCAAAATGGCCACTGTCGAAGACAGGATCAACAGCGCCTTTACCGCGGTTTCCGACACGTTGCGCGCCCGGAAATCCGGTTTGATACGGGACAGGGAAAACACGGCCCCGCCCAAGCTCAGAAGGATCACGATAATGGCCATTGCACTGCGCAGTGTCGCGGTCATTTCGCGGTAGGTCTTGGAGGCGACAAGGACGCTTTCTTTGACCTCTGAGGCCAGTGCGACCCCGACCGAACCAAGCAAAGCACGCACATCAGACTGATCCGCGCTCAGGGCGCCGAGCTGGTCTTCTGTCAGGGCACCCGTTGCGATGGCCACATCCAGACCTGTCGCGATGCGGCGCACATCTGCCATCACCAATCCACGAGAACTGCCCTCGGCGATATCCGACGGCGCGATCATGTTCGTGATCTGGCTTTCCACCAAAATGGGTTGCAACAGCAACCATCCAAAAGCCACAAGCAGCGCGGGAACCGCTGCTGCCAAAAATACAGTCTGGCCATAGTATCCGGGCAACGAGTGCAATTGACGAATGTTGCCATTCACCGCGCTCAAAGAACGGGATCGACCAATAAAAAAGCCGGCAGTCGCAATTGCGATGACGACGAGGATGACGAGACCGGCGCTCATGGGTGCTCCAACGCGATAGTCGTGGACAGGAAAAAGGTGGCGCCCGGAACAGGCGCCACCTTGGATTTAGGGAACGCTTAGTTCAGCGGAGCCATCGAGACGCCAGTCGAAACCATTTCTTGGGTTTTCGCCAGCTCTGGGTCCGACACGAGGCCGTATTCAGCCAATGGGCCGTCTGGACCAGCCATGTCGTCCGACACGAAGAAGTCGATGTACTCTTGCAGGCCTGGGATCACACCCAGGTGTGCTTTCTTGACGTAGAAGAACAAGGGGCGCGATACAGGGTATTCACCCGAAGCAACTGTTTCGGTCGACGGTGTCACGTCGTCCATTGTCGCAACGATCAGCTTGTCCGTGTTGTTCTGGTAGAAAGACAGGCCAAAGACGCCGATGGCTTGTGGGTTTGCATCAAGACGCGCGAGGGTCTCGGTGTAGTCACCGTCGATGTCAACCGAAAGACCGTCTGTACGCAGCGCGTGACAGGCTTTCTTTGCTTTCTTCTTGTCGCCACCGTTGGCTTCTGTGAAGATGTCATAGGCGCCAGTTGCTTTACAGCCAGCTTCCAGAACTTTTTTGTCGAACACTTCACGTGTACCGTGCTTGGTGCCTGGGATGAACGCCAGGATTTCGTTAGCAGGCAGATCAGCGTTTACGTCAGCCCAAGTTTTTGCAGGGTTAGCAACCAGTTTGCCATCTACAACAACTTCTTTGGCGATTGCCGAGAACCAGTCAGCTGGTGTGAAGGCAAACGAAGGACCGTTGATGTCCGACGCAAAGACGATGCCGTCATAGCCAAAGCGGACTTCCATGATTTCGTTGACGCCGTTCGAGGCACACAGTTCGATGTCCGAAGGCTTGATGCGCGAGGACGAGTTTGCGATGTCGATGGTGTTTTCGCCAACACCTTCACACATTGCTTTACGGCCTGCGCCCGAACCACCACCTTCAACAACAGGTGTCGGGAAGTCAAAGTTTTCACCAAATGCTTCAGCAACGATAGTAGCGTAAGGCAGAACGGTCGAAGACCCTTTGATCTGCAGCTGATCGCGGGCAGAGGCGGTTGTGGCAGCGGCGATGATGGCCAGAGCCGAGGCGGTCAGTTTTACCGACATGAGAAATAACTCCATTGGTTTTGGCCATCCGACTGTGACGACCTTGAGAGCGTGCTAAGTCTCTCTGACAAAGCTTTTGTGACGGGTTTGTAACGCTTTTGTGACACCACGAGAAATCCGCGTTTCTTTCGTCATTTTTTGGGAAGGATAACCGTAAAAGTTGATCCCTGACCCAGGGTGCTTTCAACCTGAAGGCGTCCACGGTGCCGATTCAGGATATGTTTCACAATCGCGAGGCCCAAACCGGTGCCGCCCATCTCGCGCGAGCGATGTGAGTCGATCCGATAAAATCTCTCGGTCAGGCGGGGCAGATGCACGGCATCGATTCCGGGACCGTTGTCCGAAATGGCAATCAACAATGCAGGTTTGCGCAACACGTGGTCGCGCGCCACAAAAGAGACCTTGATCGAGACCTGCGTCCCCTGCCCGCCATATTTCAAAGCGTTTTCAATGAGGTTGGTGAAAACCTGCAAGAGTTGGTCCGGATCCCCGGTGACGCTGGTCGGAACATCCGGAGTGTCATAAAGGAACTGACCGCCATTTTCTTCTGCTACAGTTTCAAGATTACGCAGCACAGATCGCAAAAGCTGATCCAGATCGATTGCAGAGGTCGGCCGCATGCGAGCCTCTTCTTCGACACGGCTCAAAGACAGAAGATCGCCGACCAAACGGTTCATGCGGCTGGCTTCGGCGGACATGGTTGTCAGAAACCGTTGCTGGGCCTCGGGATCACCGCGGGCGGGTCCCTGAATCGTCTCGATAAATCCCAGAATGGCCGTGAGCGGCGTGCGCAATTCATGGCTGACGTTTGCCACAAAATCCCTGCGCATCTTGTCGGCCTGCTGAAGGTGGGTGACATCTGTGAAACACAAAAGCACCCCATCCACTTCTTCCCCCGTAACACGCGAGAAGGTCACGTTGTAGCGCACATTCAGCGGCCCGTCGTGATGATGGTAAATGGCGCGCTGCTCGGTTCCGTTCGCAAGACAGGAATCCAGCGCTTCGGTCAGTCCGGGCTGGCGGAACACCAGAACAAAGGGGCTGGTTTCGTCAGCCTTGGGATTAAGCGTCAAAGCCCCTTCATTTGCGGCAATGATACGTTTGTTCGATCCAACAAAGACCGACGGCATCGGGATGCCATGTACAAAGGATTTTGCAAGTGTCGCGCTCATGGGTCAGGTCCGCCATTCAGATCACGGCCAGAGTTTCCGAGCCAAACAGATTTGTAAACGGGGCAAAGCAAAAGTTTCACCCAGTTGTTACAATTCAATAAGCAGCTTTATAAACAAGATGTTACAAGTTAAACATCATGTTTTCTTGCAACTTTCCTTTACAGGGCGACAAGACCGGCCCGAAAACGGCGCATGTTTTGCTGATAATGCAGCGCACTTCCACGCAGCCCGTTGATGGCCGCCTCGTCCAGCGTGCGCACGACTTTGCCCGGTGCGCCCATGACAAGAGATCCATCCGGAATGACCTTGCCTTCGGTGACAAGCGCCCCTGCCCCGATCAGACAATTCTTGCCGATCTTTGCCCCGTTCAGGACGGTTGCGCCCATTCCGATCAGGCTGTTTTCACCGATGGTGCACCCGTGCAGCATCGCCTTGTGTCCGATGGTACATCCCTCACCAATTGTTAAGGGACATCCGGGATCGGTGTGCATGACCGTGTTTTCCTGCACGTTTGATCCCTTGCCGATCACGATGGTTTCATTGTCACCACGAATGGTGCATCCGAACCAGACCGACGCACCTTCTTCAATGCGGACATTGCCAATGACATTGGCGTCCGGTGCAACCCAGCTGTCTTCTGCAATGTCGGGGGAAACCCCATCCAGTTGATAAATCGGCATCAGGACATCTCCTCAAATTCCGCATGCAGGGTGCGCACGTGTTCTTGCAACATGGGTTGCTGTTCGCGGCGCATCCGTTCCGCTGTGATGATGGTTTTCAATTCCTTTTCAGTGGCATCAAGATCATCATTCACCAGCACATAGTCATATGCGCCCCAGTGGCTGATCTCGTCCCAGCTTTTGAGCATCCGCTTGGAAATCACCTCTTCGCTGTCTTGGGCGCGCGACACAAGACGTCGATGCAGCTCCGTGATCGAGGGCGGCAGAATAAAGATCGACAGCGCGTGTTTGCCAAGGTTTGAATTGCGGATTTGCTGTTCGCCCTGCCAATCGACATCAAACAGAACGTCATTGCCGCTTTCGATCACCTTTTGCACAGGAGCCTGAGGCGATCCGTAAAAGTTGCCAAAAACGTGCGCGTGTTCCAGCATTTCACCGTTGGCGGCCATGCGTTTGAATTCATCTTCCGACAAAAAGTAGTATTCGCGGCCATGTTCTTCGCCGGTGCGCGGCGCACGGGTGGTTGCGGATACGGAAAAGCTGAGGCCCGGATCCCACTCCATCAAGCGTCGGGCCAGTGTCGATTTCCCTGCGCCGGACGGGGACGACAGGATCACAAGAAGGCCGCGGCGGTTGCTCATATCAGTCATGTTTCATTCCACGTTTTGAACTTGTTCGCGCATCTGGTCGATCACCGCCTTGAGGTCCAGACCAATCCGCGTCAATTCTGCATTCTGTGACTTTGAGCACAACGTATTGGCCTCGCGGTTGAATTCCTGCATGAGGAAATCCAGCTTGCGCCCGACGGGGCTTCCGGCGGAAAGAAGATCGCGCGCGGCATCGATATGGGCGCGCAACCGGTCCAGTTCCTCGGTGATGTCCTGTTTGACGGCAATGATCGCCAGCTCCTGTGCGATACGGCCTTCGTCCATGTCATCTGTGTTGTCCATGACCTTGGCCAGATTGCGCCGCAGCGCCGCAGCCGTTTCGTCGCGGCGGGCCTCAAGCACCTCTGCAGCAGCATCCGTCAGGTCCGCAATCGTGTTCAACTGGTCCTTCAGAACCGAATCGAGCGCCTCGCCCTCGGCACGGCGCATTTGCAGGAAAGCGTCCAGAAGGTCCGGCAAATCGGCCAGTATCGCCTCGCGCAGCGCCTTGGTATCCGTTTCGATGCTGGCCGTATCCAGCACGCCGCGCAGCCCGAGAACATCACTGGCTGTAGACGGCGCAAGGGACAGCCCCCGGTCCATGGCCTGTGCTTCGATTTCGGTCATGGCATCCAGAACAGCCGACAACTGCGCACTGTTCAAAGCCAGCGATTCACCCTCGTCGTCCCGCGACACCCGCAACGAGATGCTGACCGATCCGCGTGCCATCGCTTTGCCAAGGATCGCCCGCATGGCGGGTTCGAGACCTTCAATCCAGTCGGGAACGCGCAAGCGCAAATCCAGACCTTTGGCGTTCACGCCGCGCATGTCCATGGCCCAGGTAAACCCTTGCGCCATTCCTTTTTGCACAGCAAATCCCGTCATTGATTGCAGCAAAGGGTCTCTCCTTTTTTGTTGTTGTGACACCTAAAGCCATACCACCCTTTGGCGCAAGCGGTTGACAGCAAGACAGCGTTGGAAGTTAACCAATTCCTTCGATTTTTCACCGCATTTCTCGAAAAGCTGACATAGATTGTTAAGGGAAAATTAGTGTTTTGAAAGGTGAAGGACATGTGGTCGATCGGTGGCTCCAAGACAGATGCAGGGAAATCCGTTCCGAACAGACAAACCGATCCACATATGTTGGCGATCGAAGAGTATTGGGAGTCCCTGCGCAACACACGCTGTGTGCCGTCCCGCGCAGAGGTGGACCCGCGCAGTATGCAAAAATCTTTGGGACAGGCCTTTATCCTTGAGCGGATCGCACCGGGCATGGCCCGCTTTCGGGTTGCGGGGCATCTGGTGAGCGATCTGATGGGTGTCGATGTCCGTGGCATGCCCCTGAGCGCGCTGATCACACCGGACTCGCGTGACGGGTTTCGCGATGTTCTCGAGCAGGTGTTTCGCGGACCGGCCAAAGCCACGCTGCAACTTGCTTCTGAAACGGGACTGGGCCGCCCTTCCCTAAGTGCCGAAATGCTATTGCTGCCCCTAAGCGGTCATCGTGGTGACGTATCGCGTGTGCTGGGTGGCGTGTCCTTCACCGGACAGATCGGCGCGCGGCCGCACCGGCTGGGCCTGAAAGGAAGCTTTCTGCGTCAGTTGAAACGCCCTGTCGGTGCCTTTCATGAAGGGACCAAAGAACAATCCCGCCCGACACAGGTGTCTTATCTGCGGGTTGTCGAGGCCTGACTCTACGAAAAAGGCGCGGCCCTTTATGGACCGCGCCTTTCTTACAATTTCAAGAACCGCTTAGACGGCTTCGGCTTGGCGCGTTTCACGCAAAGACGACAGCTCTTCGGCGACAAGGAATGCCAACTCGAGAGACTGAGATGCATTCAAACGCGGATCACAGGCTGTGTGATACCGATCTGACAGATCCTCTTCGGTCACTGCACGGACACCACCGGTACATTCTGTAACGTCCTGACCGGTCATCTCGAAATGCACGCCACCCGGAACAGTGCCTTCGGCCTTGTGAACGCCAAAGAACTCGCGGACTTCGCGCAGAACGCTGTCAAACGGACGGGTTTTATAACCCGTGGCCGACTTGATCGTGTTGCCGTGCATCGGATCACAGGTCCACAGCACGTTTGCGCCTTCTTCCTGAACGGCTTTCACCAGACGAGGCAGGTGTTCGCCAACACTGCCCGCACCAAAGCGCGCGATCAATGTCAGGCGCCCGGCTTCGTTTTCAGGGTTCAGTTTCGCCATCAGCACTTTGAGGTCTTCTGCTGTCGTGGTGGGACCACACTTCAGACCAATCGGGTTGAGGACACCGCTGCAATACTCTACGTGGGCGCCATCGGGCTGACGGGTACGGTCACCAATCCAGATCATGTGACCCGAGCCGGCCAGCCATTTGCCGGATGTCGAATCCAGACGTGTCAGCGCCTCTTCATACTCCAGAAGCAAGCCTTCGTGGCTGGTATAGAAATCAACCGTGCGCAGTGCGCTGGATGTGGCCGAGCTGACGCCGGCGGCCTTCATGAAATCAAGCGCGTTGCTGATACGGTTGGCCATATCGCGATATTTCGTGGCCTTTTCACCTTCGGTAAAGCCAAGCGTCCACGAGTGTACCTGATGAACGTCAGCGTAACCGCCTGTTGAAAATGCGCGCAACAGGTTCAGCGTTGCAGCCGCCTGCGTATAGGCTTGCAGCATTTTCTTGGGGTCGGGAATGCGCGAGGCTGATGTGAAGTCCAGCTCGTTGATGATGTCACCGCGATAGCTGGGCAATTCGATACCATCCACGGTTTCGGTCGGTGCCGAACGTGGTTTCGCGAACTGGCCCGCCATGCGTCCGACTTTGACAACCGGCACCTTGGCGCCATAGGTCAAAACCATCGCCATTTGCAGCATCACTTTGAACGTGTCGCGGATGCCATCTGCGGAAAACTGTTCAAAGCTCTCGGCGCAATCGCCCCCTTGCAACAAAAATGCTTCGCCGCGCGAGGCGGCACCGAGTTGTTCCTTCAGGCGGCGCGCCTCACCGGCAAAGACGAGTGGCGGATAACTGGCCAACTGGGCCTCCACGGCCTTCAGTGCGTCCTCATCCGTATAATCAGGCATCTGGATCCGCGGTTTGTTCCGCCAGCCAGATTTTACCCATTCTGCCATTGTCTTAACTCCGGTAAAAAATGTTCAGGCCCTCTCTATACAAAAGGTCTTGAGCAAGGGCCATAACTGAATTAATGCGCCATTCATCAAACTTGAAATTCAAGTTTGTTCGTCGTGTTTGGAACAGTTCAATGTTGCGGACCCGTCAGAACCAAGTTGTCCTTCAACTTCCGACCGAAACGCTTTGGGGCCTTGACCTGTGATGGTCATCTGGCGCTAACATTGAAACACTTGGCGAAAATCGCCCCTCCACTTTGAGGATAACCCAGCATGTCACAGCTGAAACGTCTCAGTGCAAGCCTTGAAAATGGTGCCAAACCGCGCCGCTTTATCTTTGTTTTGCTTGATAATTTCACGCTTTTGTCTTTTGCGTCGGCATTGGACTGTTTGCGATTGGCCAATCGACACACAGACACCCCCTTGTACGAGTGGCACTTGATTGGAGAAGGCGGTGAAACTGCGAAATGCTCGACAGACACCGAGTTTTCGCTTCAAAGCGATCTGATCGATTTGCACCGTGATGATACGGTTATCCTGTGCGGCGGTCTGGACATTTTGAACGTCACCTCCAAGCGGTTGCTGAACTGGCTGCGACGAGAGGCCCGCAAAGGTGTGCGCATCGGTGGGCTTTGTACCGCCGCCTATCCGATGGCCAAGGCGGGGCTTCTGGATGGAAAGCGGGCAACGATTCACTGGGAAAACCAGGACAGCTTTTCCGAGGAATTCCCCGAGGTCGAGCTGAGCAAATCCGTCTTTGTCATCGACGGGAACCGCATGACCACTGCGGGTGGCACGTCTTCGATCGATATGTTCTTGCAGATCATCGCGAATGACCACGGTGAGGAACTGGCCAATTGGGTTGCGGATCAACAGATCTATTCGTCGATCCGCACGGATCAGGACACACAGCGTCTGTCGGTGCCCACACGGATCGGTGTGCGACACCCGAAACTCAGCCAGGTGATCCAGATGATGGAAGCCAATATTGAAGAGCCGATCAGCCCTTCAATTCTGGCCAAGGATGTGGGCATGTCCACTCGACAGCTGGAACGCCTGTTCCGGCGTTATCTCAATCGCTCGCCCAAACGCTATTACATGGAATTGCGTCTGCAAAAGGCGCGCAACCTGTTGATGCAAACCGATATGAGCGTGATCAACGTGGCTCTGGCCTGCGGATTTGCCTCGCCGTCGCATTTCTCAAAGTGCTATCGCGCCCATTACGACACGACCCCGTATCGTGAACGCGGCACCCAAGCGGCCCGCCTGTCGATCTAGAGCTTGCGCTTTTTGGCCAACGGCACGCCGACCGAAAACAAAAATGGGCCTTGCGACACCCGCCGCAAGGCCCAATTCATTTCGACCGTCGAGGCCTTTAAAACAGCATGTTCAGCGCATGGAAATCCGCGTCAAAGCGGAAATTCAACAAACGCGGGCGGTTGTTCACGGTGTGCATCAGCAGATAGACATAGAGATACTGCTCGTCGTTCCAGTACCCGATGATTTCCTGCCGAAAACCGTTTTTGTGAATTTCAGAGCGGATCAGGGCAACGTCCGTAAAATCGGTTTTGTAGAGCACGCGCATTTTTGTATCGAGCGCGGCCAGCTCCTTGTTGTCGGGCTGGCCCAGTGATTCAAACATGCGGATCGCATCCCCCAGCCTGCGCTGTTTGATCAAGGCGTCCATTTCTTCGCGGGCTTCATTATAGGTTTCGCGCGGACCAATCTTTGTCTCTTCCTGCGCGGTGGCGGCCATCGGTGCCAACGCCGCAAAAACGACAAGGGAGGAAACTTTGAAAAGTGTTTTGATCATTGGAAGCCCTTTCTGGCAGTTGGATCAAGTTTGGCCTTGTAAAACGGTCAAGGTCAATCAATCCCTTGGGGAAATCCGAAAAATTGCTCCCTGATCTTCTGCTATAAACCAGATTGCGCCGTCTGGCGCTTCCCGGATGTCACGCACACGGGCGGTTTCATCACTTTTCAACCGCTCCCGCTCGCTCAGCTTTGATCCCGAGAGCCTTGAAATAAAATCAAACTTCAGGCTTCCAACAAACATATGTCCCCGCCATTCCGGCCACAGCTTGCCGGAATAAATCATCAAACCAGACGGCGCGATGGACGGGTCCCAGAAGAACTTGGGCTGTTCCAACCCGGATTTAGATGTGCCTTCCCCGATTTTTGCGCCCGAATAATGCGTGCCATAGGAAATCACCGGCCAGCCATAATTGCGCCCTGCACGAATGCGGTTCACCTCGTCGCCTCCTTTCGCGCCGTGCTCAACCGCCCACAGGTTGCCGTTTCGGTCCAAGGCCGCGCCTTGCGGATTGCGATGCCCATAGGACCAGATCTCTGGTTGGGCAGCGGCATTAGACACAAAAGGATTATCCGCCGGAACAGCACCGGTTCGGGTGATGCGGATGATGCTTCCGTTATGGCGCCCAAGATCCTGCGCTGACGGCCGATCCCCACGTTCGCCCAAAGTCACAAACAGGGTGCCATCCCGCGCCTCGACAATCCGGCTTCCGAAGTGGCGCCCGCCCTTTGACCCCGGTGCCATCTCGAAAATCTGACGCACATCCGACAGGCGGTTTGAATTGGCCTTCAAAGTGGCCCGCGCCACCGCCGTGCCTGCGCCGCCGCCTTGTTTCTTACTGTAGGACAGGAACAGTTCGCGCCGGTTTTCAAAATCGCGGGGCACCATAACATCCAGAAGTCCGCCCTGGTTTTGCACAGCGACATTTGGCAAGCCTTTGATCTGGTGCTTCTTTCCCTGAGGGGTGACTTGCCACAGCTTGCCTTCACGTTCGGTCACAAGGAAACTACCGTCTGGCAAAAAAGCCAAGGCCCAAGGCGTGCGAAATCCGACAGCCATCTTTGTGAGGGTCAACGCCCCCTTCTGTGAGGAAATCACTTGCGCCTGCACCACCACAGGCAGAAGCCACACGCATATTACCAAAAGAAGACGCAGCATTCGAATATCTCCAACAAGTATCAGGTCACAAGGCAGCAAGAGTTTGCACATATATAGTGCAAACAAAGGCTAAATCCTTGTCTATCCCCCTTTTCATTCGAAAATTTGCGGCATAGGCTCGTGACCGGTAATCAAGATATCCAATAAATCCAAATAGGGAGTGGACTTATGAAAAAACTGCTGATGGCATCTGCTGCCGCGGCCCTGATGACGGGCGCCGCCTCGGCTGAAGACATTAAAATGGGCGTGATTCTGGGCTTTACCGGCCCGATCGAATCTCTGACCCCTGCAATGGCTGCTGGCGCCGAAGTCGCCATGGCCGAAGTCACCGCAAGCGGCAAACTGATGGGTGGCGCGTCTGTTACTCCGGTACGTGCGGATTCGACCTGCATCGATGCGGGCGCTGCAACAGCTGCCGCCGAACGCCTGATCACCGCAGAAGGTGTCAAAGGTATCATGGGCGCTGACTGTTCGGGTGTGACCGGTGCGGTTCTGGCCAACGTCGCCGTGCCAAACGGCATGGTCATGATTTCGCCTTCCGCAACATCGCCTGCTCTTTCGGATGCAGAAGACAACGGCATGTTCTTCCGCACCGCCCCATCGGATGCCCGTCAGGGTCAGGTTCTGGCCACTGTTCTGCTTGAGCGCGGATTCAAATCGGCGGCTTTGACCTATACCAACAACGACTATGGTAAAGGTCTCGCAGACAGCATCTCGGCAGCCTTCAAGGCAGGCGGCGGTGAAATCACTGCAACCACAGCGCACGAAGACGGCAAAGCTGACTACTCGGCAGAAGTTGCGGCACTGGCATCGGCTGGTGGCGACATCCTGATCGTGGCCGGTTACGTTGACCAAGGTGGCCCCGGCGTGATCCGCGCAGCACTGGACACAGGCGCGTTCGAAACCTTTGCTCTGCCTGACGGTATGATCGGCACCGCGCTGGAAACCAACTTTGGCGACGAAATCGAAGGGTCGATCGGCACGGTACCAGGCAGTGAAGCTGCTGATCCGTCGAAAGTTCTCGAAGCTGTTGCAGCGACCGGTGCAGATGCATCCGGCCCCTACATCGGCGAAAGCTATGACGCTGCTGCATTGATCATGCTGGCAATGCAGGCTGCCGGATCGACCGATCCCAAGGCTTATTCTGCCAAGATCATGGACGTTGCAAACGCACCGGGTGAACCGATTGCTGCGGGCGAGCTGGACAAAGCTCTCGAAATCCTCGCGGGTGGCGGCGAAATCGACTATGTCGGCGCGACAGCTGTTGAGCTGATCGGTGGCGGTGAAGCCTCTGGTGGATACCGTGAAATCGAGATCAAAGGTGGTAAGATGACCACTGCCCAATATCGCTAAGACCTGTTAAAAGGTTGGCTTAATATCGAACAGCCCGGACATGTTCCGGGCTGTTTCAAATTTCTGTAAGGCGCAACGAACGCCAACGGGGGAAGACATATGATCGTCGTAGAAGACGTTCACAAGCATTTTGGCGGCTTTCGGGCTGTTGATGGTGCGACGCTCAAGATCGAACCGGGTTCGATCACCGGCTTGATCGGTCCAAACGGGGCCGGAAAAACCACACTTTTCAATGTGATCGCAGGTGTTCTGAATCCTACGTCAGGCAAAGTGCTTATGGCGGGTGAAGACATCACGGGATTGCCGCCGCACGAATTGTTCCACAAGGGATTGCTGCGCACGTTCCAGATTGCGCATGAGTTCAGCTCGATGACATGCCGCGAGAACCTGATGATGGTGCCGGGCACGCAGTCGGGTGAAACGCTGTGGAACACATGGTTTGGCCGCAAGCGAATCGCGGACGAGGAACGCGCATTGCGCGCCAAGGCGGACGAGGTTCTGGAGTTTCTGACCATCTCGCATATCGCCGACCTGAAGGCGGGCGAAGTCTCGGGGGGCCAGAAAAAGCTGCTGGAACTCGGGCGCACCATGATGGTTGATGCCAAGATCGTGTTTCTGGACGAGGTGGGCGCCGGTGTGAACCGTACCCTGCTTTATACCATTGCGGATGCCATCAAGCGCCTGAACGAAGAGCGCGGATACACGTTTGTTGTCATTGAACACGATATGGAGTTCATCGGCCGCATCTGTAATCCCGTGATCTGTATGGCCGAAGGCAAGGTTCTTGCCGAGGGTACGCTGGACGAGATCAAGGCGAACGAACAGGTGATCGAGGCCTATCTGGGCACCGGCCTTAAGAACAAAGAGATGATGGAAGCATGATCGCGCGTTTTGCTTTTGCCGCGATGGGTCTTTCGGTTTTGACGACCCTGCCCGTTCACGCCGATAACCCTGTGGTGAAATGCGATTGCGACCGGATCGGTGATCCAAACCGGGCATGTCAGGACGCGGGTCTTGCTGTTCGGGCGGAAAACACCGTTGGCGGCCGGTATCTTGCGTCATTTCAACATCTTGGAACCTACAGCGCCACCTGAGCGCGTCACGGTTTCCTGTTTCAGACAAAGGCATTTGCCGGGCCTCAACCGGCAACAGAAGGGACAAAAGACGATGAGCTTTCTGATCGGACAGAACATGACCGGCGGCTACGGAAAAGGGCCGGACATTCTGCATGACTGCACGATTGAAGTCGACAAAGGCGAGATCGCCGTCATTGTCGGCCCGAACGGTGCCGGAAAATCGACGGCAATGAAGGCTGTTTTCGGAATGTTGAACGTGCATTCTGGAACGGTATTTCTGGATGGGGAGGATATCACCCATCTGACGCCACAGGCGCGCGTGCAAAAGGGCATGGGCTTTGTGCCCCAGACCCACAACATTTTCACGTCGATGTCGGTGGAAGAAAACCTCGAGATGGGGGCGTTCATCCGTAAGGACGACATTTCCGAGACCATGGAGCAGGTCTATGAACTGTTCCCGATCCTCAAGGAAAAGCGCAACCAACACGCAGGCGAATTGTCCGGCGGGCAGCGCCAGCAGGTCGCTGTGGGCCGCGCGTTGATGACCAAGCCGAAGCTGTTGATGCTGGACGAGCCCACCGCAGGCGTGTCGCCCATCGTAATGGATGAGCTGTTCGACCGCATCATCGAGGTCAGCCGCACCGGCCTGCCCATTCTGATGGTGGAACAGAACGCCAAGCAAGCCCTTGAAATCGCGGACAAGGGCTATGTTCTGGTGCAAGGCGCCAATGCCTATTCCGGCTCGGGCAAAGAACTTCTGGCCGACCCGGAAGTGCGCAAATCGTTCCTGGGTGGGTAACACATGATCCGTTGGGTTGCAGCTTTGACACTTTTGGCGACGCCGGCCTTGGCTGGTGGCCCGAAGTGCCTCACTGAAAAGACCTTCACCATCACGTCGGACAACTGCGTTGCGACTGAGGGCAAGGATCCGAATGTGTATGGCGAGACCTGTGTCGAAGGTGACACCTAATGAATGACAAAAAGAATATCGAAACGAGAGACGTGACCTGATGGACTTTCTGAATGGCCTTGTGGCCCTCTCAAACTTTGTGCTGATCCCAGCGGTCGCCTACGGAAGCCAGCTGGCTTTGGGCGCGCTCGGGGTGACGCTTATCTATGGCATCCTGCGGTTCTCGAACTTTGCCCATGGCGACACCATGGCGTTCGGGGCAATGGTGACAGTGCTGGTAACATGGTGGTTGCAGGGCATGGGCGTGAGCTTTGGCCCGCTGCCGACCGCCCTGCTCGCCCTGCCCTTTGGCATTCTCGGCACCATAGGGCTGGTGTTGTTAACCGACAGTGTCGTCTATCGGTTTTATCGAGAACAAAAGGCCAAACCCGTGATCCTTGTGATTGTGTCTATGGGTGTGATGTTCATCATGAACGGCCTTGTGCGCTTTATCATCGGGCCCAACGATCAAAAATTCGCGGATGGTGAACGTTTCATTATCTCCGTGCGTGAATTCAAGGCTATGACCGGTCTGCGCGAAGGTCTGGCGATCAAGACCACACAAGGTCTGACAGTTGTTGTTGCCGTCATCTGTGTGGCGGCGCTGTTCTGGTTCCTGAACCGCACGCGCACGGGGAAATCCATGCGCGCCTATTCCGACAACGAGGATCTGGCGCTGTTGTCCGGCATCAATCCCGAGCGCGTCGTGATGTACACATGGATGATCGTGGCGGCACTCGCGACGATTGCGGGCGTGCTCTATGGTCTGGATAAAACCTTCAAACCGTTTGTTTATTTCCAGCTTTTGCTGCCGATCTTTGCATCCGCCATTGTCGGGGGGCTGGGCAATCCGCTGGGCGCGATTGCTGGCGGTTTCATCATCGCCTTTTCGGAAGTGACAATCACATATGCGTGGAAAAAGGTTCTGACCTATTGGTTGCCCGAGCCGCTTGAACCCTCCAGCCTCGTGCAACTGTTGTCCACAGACTATAAATTCGCGGTCAGCTTTGTCATTCTGATCGTCGTGCTTTTGTTTAAGCCAACCGGCATCTTCAAAGGAAAATCGGTATGAACGATACAGTGAAAAATTCGCTGCTGTTCGCAGCTGTTGCGGCGCTGATTGTTGGCACCGGTTTCATGCAATCGTGGAATTCGGCGCTTGGATTGCTGAACATGGGATTGATCTCGGCCATCATGGCGTTGGGGGTGAACCTTCAGTGGGGCTTTGCCGGGTTGTTCAACGTCGGTGTGATGGGGTTTGTCGCGCTGGGTGGTCTGGCGGTTGTAATGACCTCGATGCCCCCCGTGACCGAAGCATGGGCCGCGGGTGGCCTGCGTGTCATGGCTGCGTTGGCCTTTGGGGCCGCAACGATTGTCGCGACGGTCTTTGCCTATAAACGTCTTGCAGGCAGAGCACGCACCGTGGCCGTTCTGGCCATTTTGATCGGTGGCTTCTTTATCTACCGTGCGCTGTTTGATCCCGCTGTCGAGGCGATTGAGGCAATCAATCCGGCCGCCACGGGATATCTCGGCGGTCTTGGCCTGCCGGTTCTGCTGGCTTGGGTCATGGGCGGTTTGCTGGCTGCGGGTGTTGCCTGGCTGATTGGGAAAACCGCACTGGGCCTTCGGTCGGATTACCTTGCCATTGCGACCTTGGGTATTGCGGAAATCATCATTGCGGTGATGAAAAACGAAGACTGGCTGGCGCGAGGCGTGAAAAACGTCAATGGCCTGCCCCGCCCCGTGCCCAAAGAGATCGACCTGCAAGAAACCGAAAGCTTTGTGCAGGCTGCGCAAAATCTGGGGATGGATCCGGTCACGGCCTCGTCCCTCTATGTAAAAGCGGGCTATTCGCTTTTGTTCGCAGCGGTTCTGATCTTGATCCTTGTGGCGTCGCAACTGGCCTTGAAAAGCCCTTGGGGCCGCATGATGCGCGCCATCCGCGACAATGAAGTTGCCGCCGAGGCGATGGGCAAAAACGTCACCCGCCGCCACTTGCAGATCTTTGTTCTTGGCTCGGCTGTCTGCGGCATCGCGGGCGCGATGATGACCACGCTGGACGGGCAGCTGACACCGGGCACGTATAACCCTTTGCGCTTTACCTTCCTGATCTGGGTGATGGTGATTGTGGGTGGATCCGGAAACAACCTTGGCGCCGTTCTTGGTGGTTTCCTGATCTGGTGGCTCTGGATTCAGGTGGAACCGATCGGCCTCTGGACCATGGAACTGATCACAAGCGGTATGGCAGATGACAGCGCCCTGCGTGCCCATCTTCTTGATAGTGCGGCGCATATGCGTCTTATGACGATGGGGATTATTCTTCTGCTTGTTCTACGTTTCAGCCCCAGAGGGTTGATACCGGAAAAATAGGAATGCACTTTGGAGGGTGAAAAAGGCCGTTCATCACAGCCAGTCCTCTAGGCGGAAGTGTTGCAAAACGAGAAACATCACGCAGCACGACCGGCGCATCCAAACAAAAACACCCCCCGCAGATTTCTGAGGGGGGTGTTTTTGTTTCGGAACGGCGGCTTTGCGGGACAAAGCACCATTTCGCTGCGAGTGCGCCAAGGTCTGCTTCCGTGAGTACTAGTAATGACATGGTCGACTTTAGAACTGTAACTTCGAAGTTACGAAAATTTAGATTTCGCATCGATCGGTGATTGCAAAAAGGTGACTCTCACCCACGGCCAAAACCGAGGCCGGTTCATTTAGGACACCCACAAATCCTGTAATTCGTTCCGCTGAATTGACTTCGGCGAATTCCAGCATATCTGGCGAAACATAGATTTTGCCCGAACGACGATCGTTAACAACGTAAGTCTGCCAAGCATCTACGTAGTAGATCGTGACTTGGTGTCGCCAAGGGTTCTCAGTAGGAAAGCGATTAATGCGTGTAACGGACAGATCTACATCTAGCAAAAAGATACCATTCTCAGACTGGATGAGATGCAGTGGCCCTAACGTGCGAATGAAAGGGAAATTGCCAATAATATCGTAGCGAAGTGGCTCAATATCTTCGAAGTTTGCACCGTCGAAAATCGCAATCCCTTCTTCAGAGCGAACAAGTGCGGGCATGTCGCCAGCTAGGATTGTGACATCCGGTCGATAGAATGTTTTTGTGCCAGAGATTTCGTACGGCGGCTGCAAGTCTAAAATAACTTGCGCCGTAGTTTGGTTTGGTCCCAGCGAGAAGGCTTTTGGAAGAACTGGTTGAACCACGACTTTCCAAAACCCAAACCGCGTTTCAACAATTGGCTGAACCAGCTGGCCACTCCACCCAATCCAGGTTTCACTAGATGGATGGTAGTGCCAGTCGCCTCTGGGAGCGCTTCCTGCAAAAGTCAGGCCTTGGGGTGAAATCCGAAAAATCAGTGGCTCGAAAGCGGAGTTGTTAGGAAATACTCTGACCAACCCATTGCTTATCTGAATTCTTGCGTCGCGAAGGTCACTGAAGATCCGCTGCCCTTCCGGCAGATCAATCTCAATTCGTCTCCACATTCCGCCAAAAACGCGAAACCAAACCGAACTGCTTTCAGCAGGGGTCGCACGATGCGGCCCGGTCAGTGCCATGACACCATTAGCTTCTGGTATGGTCCGGATGGATTTAGTTGGATCTTCATTGAAGATGGGCAGCTTTGCGTCTTTGTACATAACACCACCGCTTAAACGAATGGCGGCCCCTGCCGATGTTTGCCGCACGTAAAGTTCACCAGAACCCTGATCAAAGAACGCGTTGTAGTAACCCTTTGTTTCTTCGATTGGCCGCCAACTGGAAGCGCCATGCGGAATATAGAACACCACCCTTGGCCTTGATCCGAGGCCGTAAGCGTCGTGTTTTGGGGAAATTCGGATTCCTTGCTCGAATGCGCCCCCCCAGACATGCGGGAAATCACTTTCGATACGTTTCAGGTTGTTCCCGTCAAATTCATAGAGCTCATGCCGATTGAACGCGTTAACAACCAGTCCAGCATACCCAGGAAGACCCCTTGGGCGCGTAGCTATGCGGTAAGGTTGTTCGACCTCGACTCTTAGAGTTGGTTCACTCCCAGCAACAGGCACCATACAATATTCTGCTGCGAAAGTGGTATTTGCACAGAGCACAATAACGAAGGCCAGAATTGGTTGGAGGTACATGCTCGATCCTAGAGTGATGTTGATAGTACGATGCCAGCCGGTCAAATGAATTTCAATGTTGGTTTTGTACAGAAAAGCCGACCTCCATGCGTCCCGCAGCATCAATGAGAATTGGCTCAAACCTGACATTGACACACGGCCAAGTTCAAACGCACCTCTGCCGAGAGACTTACATCAGAGCGGCCTTTCTTTGTTCATTCTCATTTAGAAGATGACACCGGCGTTCAGCGGCCTTTGAAGAGGCTGCCCAGAATGCCACGCACAAGTTTGCGGCCCGTGGTGCCAGACAGTTCTTTCATGACCATTTTCCCCATGGCCTCACCAAAGCTGTCTTGCTTGCGTGTGGTGCGTGACGTCGATCGTGTCACACGGGTGCCACTATAACGCCGCCCGGCGTTGAACTCGCGCTCGTGCGCCGGCATGTCTTCTTCCTGCGCTTCCAGAGCCTCGGCATCTGTTGCCGCTTTCTCGGCACGCTGTTTCAGGATTTCATAGGCCGACCGCCGGTCTTTCAACGTTTCGTATTTGCCTGCCACAGGCGATGTATTGATCACCTGCTTGCGGTCCGAGGGATCAATGGGTCCCAGTTTGGACGATGGCGGACGAACGAGTGTGCGCTCGACAATGCCGGGCACGCCCTTTTTCATGAGCATCGACGTGACGGCTTCGCCGACGCCGACCTCGCGAATGGCGTCCTCGGTCGAGAACCTCGGGTTATCGCGATAGGTTTCCGCCGCCAGCCGCAGCTGTTTGCGGTCCCGCGCGGTAAAGGCCCGCAAGGCGTGCTGAATGCGGTTGCCCAGCTGGCCCAGAATGTCTTCAGGAATGTCAGAGGGGTTTTGCGAGATGAAATAGACGCCAACCCCTTTGGAGCGGATCAGACGCGCCACTTGTTCAACCTTGTCCACCAGAGCCTTTGGCGCATCTTCAAACAGCAGATGCGCTTCGTCGAAAAAGAACACCAGTTTCGGCTTGTCCGGATCTCCCACTTCGGGCAGTTCCTCGAACAATTCCGAAAGCAACCACAGCAGGAACGTCGCATAGAGACGTGGCGAGCCCATCAGCTTGTCCGCGGCAAGGATGTTGATCCGTCCCCGCCCGTCCGCGTCGGTCATCATAATATCGGTCAATTCCAGAGCGGGTTCGCCAAACAGCTTTGCACCACCCTGGTTTTCCAGAATAAGCAAGCGACGCTGGATCGCCCCCACCGATGCAACAGAGATGGCCCCGTAGCGCAGCGCGAGGTCTTTGCGGTTCTCGCCAACCCAGACAAGAAGCGCCTGCAGGTCTTTGAGGTCCAGCAACGGCAACCCCTGCTCATCCGCAAGACGGAACGCAATGTTCAGGATGCCTTCCTGTGCTTCGGAGAGTTCCAGAAGTCGCGCCAGCAACAAAGGCCCCATCTCGGCGACGGTGGTGCGCACCGGATGCCCCTGCTCGCCAAGCAGATCCCAGAACGTGACGGGAAATGCCTCGTATCCGTAATCATCAAACCCGATTTTGGCAGCACGGTCGGAAAATGCCTGATGAAGCTTGAAGGTTTCGCTTCCAGCGGCGGCAATTCCAGAAAGATCGCCTTTTACGTCCGACAGAAACACCGGCACGCCCGCTTTGGAGAAGCCTTCCGCCAGAATCTGAAGTGTCACGGACTTGCCCGTGCCGGTCGCACCGGCAACCAAACCATGTCGGTTGGCATACTTTAGTGTCAGACCCTGTTTGACGGCATAGTTTTCGCCGCCCCCGCCAATAAATACCGAATCTTCCAAGACACATCCCCACACTGAAATTCTATTTTACCAAAATACAATCTTAACGAATTTGCGCCACATTGAATCCATCCGAAACACCAAATTGGCTTTCGGATTGTTTCCTCCCTGTTGAACTGAGCCACGCAAATATTGCGTGGCTTTTTTTGTGCAATATCAAACCGAAGAACATCGTTTTTTACTGTTGACGGGTCGCTTTTTTATTCGTAGCGTTCCCTCAATGAATAAGTCGGCCAGTCCGACGGGGAGTGAATATGGAAAAGAGGCCTTAGGGCCTCTTTTCTTATTTTGGGCTTGATTCAGAGGTGACCTTAGGTCACCCTGCGGCGATTTTTTGCCTTGTTGGAAAATAGCCGCCCGTTTGCCCTGACATTGCTGCCAACGCATGTTAAGCGAATATCGACACAACAAACTGGCGGTTTGATTCATGAAAAACAAAGCAATCTATCTGGCAACTCTGGCATTCCTTGCAACGTCTGTTCCCGCTCTGTCGCAGGGCGTCGGTTCGCTTTCCGACGGGTCGTTGGCGATGGGTGAAACTGTCAACAACAATGCACCTGCCCAAAGCTCTGGACCTACGGATGACGTGACAAACGACACCTATGGCGACTGGAGCCTGCAATGCGCAAAAACGGGTCCCGAACCACGTCCTTGCCGCATGTACCAGCTTTTGAAAGATGCCTCGGGTACTGCAGTAGCAGAAGTCACGGCCTATCGTCTGCCTGACGGCTCACCAGCGGCGGCTGGCGCAACATTCGTCGTGCCTCTGGAAACGTTGCTGACCTCGCAGTTGACGGTGACCATCGATGGCACAACAACAAAGCGCTATCCCTTTGCCTTCTGTAACACCATTGGCTGTTTCGCACGCATCGGTCTGACCGCAGAAGAAGTCGAGGCTTATAAAGCCGGCACAAACGTGGCGCTTACGATTTTCCCGGCGCGGTCCCCGAACCAGCCCGTGAACGTCAGCATGTCTTTGCGCGGCTTTACCGCAGCGTATGACAAATCCACGGCTGTTGCGAACTGATCCCCAAAAATATCTCTGAATGAATCAAAAACGCCTGCGAGATGTCGCAGGCGTTTTTCGTTGGTCATCCTGTTGCTTTAGACTTTGCGCAGGGCAATCACGGCGTTCAATCCCCCAAAGGCAAAGGCGTTAGACAGAACCGCATCCACCTTTGCATCGCGCGCTTCGTTCGGAACAACGTCCAGCGCGCATTCGGGGTCGTGTTCCTCATAGCCAATCGTGGGCGCAATGACGCCTTCGCGCAGCGCCATGATACCGGCAAGCAGTTCCACAGCCCCCGTTCCGCCAATCAAGTGCCCGTGCATGGACTTGGTCGAGGAAATCATAAGGTTGTCGGCATGCGCGCCAAACACATCCGCAACCGCGGCGCATTCCGTTTTGTCATTGGCCGCCGTGCCCGTGCCATGCGCATTGATATAGCCCACATCGGAAGGGTTCAGTTTGGCATCTGCCAAAGCCCCCGCAATTGCCCGCGACGCCCCTTGTTTGGACGGCATCACAATATCTGCGGCATCCGAACTCATCGCAAAACCGGCCACTTCGGCCAGAATTTCGGCCCCACGCGCACGCGCATGGTCATATTCCTCGAACACGAAAATACCCGCGCCTTCGCCCTGAACCATACCGTTTCGGTTGGCCGAAAACGGACGACAGGCGTCTTTTGACATGACACGCAGCCCTTCCCACGCCTTGACCCCGCCAAAGCACAACATGGATTCCGATCCGCCCGTGATCATCACGGGCGCCATGCCGGATTTCACCATCTGAAAGGCCTGTGCCATTGCGTGGTTTGAAGACGCACAGGCCGAGGCCACGGTAAAGGACGGCCCTTTGAGGTTGAATTCCATGCTGACGTGGCTGGCCGCAGCGTTGTTCATCAGCTTTGGCACGACAAACGGGTGTACTCGGTTTTTGCCGTCTTCATAGACCGTGCGATAATTGGCATCCAACGTGGTCATACCACCGCCGGAGTTTCCCAGAACAACACCGGATTTCGCTGACAGATCGCCATGAAACTCGAGACCGGATTGGGCGATGGCTTCGCGCGCGGCAACCAGCGTGAACTGGGTAAACCGGTCATAGAGTGACATCTGTTGACGATTGAACAGGCCCTCGGTTTCAAACCCGCGGACCTGTGCCCCGATTTTCACGGCAAGACGGTCCACGTCCTGCATGTCCAGCGGACCAATACCACAACGCCCTTCACGGAATGCGTCCAGCGTGTCGGCCACATTATGACCCAGAGCGTTAATAGTTCCCGCACCTGTGATGACGACGCGTTTCATTCGGTCCTCCGTCCGAGCTGACTTAGCTCTTTTGTTCCGCGACAAGCTTTTCAATACCGGCAATGATCGATGCCACAGAAGAGATGTCAAAATCGCTTTGCTGTGGCTCGTTGGCATTAAAAGGCACGGAAATATCAAAGGCTTCTTCGATCGCAAAAATGCTCTCGACAAGACCAAGGCTGTCGATGCCCAGATCTTCCAATGTGCTTTCGAGGGTAACATCCGAAGGTTCCAGAACGGCCTGTTCGGCGATAATCCCGATTACCTGGTCCTTGATGCTCATTGTCGTCTTCCTTTCGCCATGTCTGGCAGTGATTTAGTCATTGGAGTCCGTCTTTGAAATAGCTGCCTTCAAGGCGGACACATCTTCGAACAGACGCGGCAGGCGTCTGAGGCCCTTATACATCTCCAAGTGTGTCTCCATTTTGACAGCCGGATATCCAAGCACCACACGACCAGCCGGCACTTTGGACATCATCTTGGTCCCGCCCCCTGCAATCACATTGTCGCCCACGGTAATATTGTCTGACACGCCACATTGGCCCCCAAACACAACGTTTTTGCCGATTTTGGTTGATCCGGCGATACCCACCTGCCCCGCAAGCAGGGTGTTGTCGCCGATTTCCACGTTGTGCGCGATGTGCACGAGGTTATCCATTTTCACGCCATTGCCGATAACCGTGTCACGTATGGTGCCGCAATCGATACAGGAATTGGCGCCGATCTCGACATCGTCCCCGATTGTGACAGACCCCAAGCTGTGAATGCGGGCCCATGTCTGGGATTTGATGTCGCCCTGATCCCCCAGGGTTTCCCGTGCGGCTTCGACACCGGATTTTTCAGGCGTTACAAAGGAAAACCCGTCCGAGGCTATCCGCACACCGGGTTGCGCAATAAACCGGTCACCGATGGTTGCACGCGCGCCAATGGACACCTGCTCACGCAGGAAACAATCGGCCCCCAGCGTCGCATCCGCGCCCACACTGCAATTGGGGCCAACAATGCTGTTTGCGCCAATACGTGCACGGGCACCAACCATCGCAAACGGGCCGATGCTAACGTTTTCACCAATCTCGGCGGTTGGATCCACCACCGCCATCGCATGGATGCCTGATCCAAAGTGTTGGCCCGGATCCATGATCCGCGACAGTCCCGACAAGGCAAACCGGCCTCGGCTGGACACGATTGCACCAGCCAGCCCCATGCCTTCCCAGTCAGCCCCTTCCCAAAGCATCGCGGCGCGCGCCTTGCCTGCCGCGAGACCCGCAGCAAATTTGGGATTGGTGAGCAGCGCCAGATCATCCGGCCCGGCCGATGCGGGCTCGGCCACGCGGGCCACAATAAGAGAGGTGTCCCCGAGAGCGGTTGCTCCGATGGCATCTGCGATCTGCTGAAGTGTATAGGCCATGCAATCCCCGCTTTTTGCGGGAGTTTTACCCCTGCACTGCGTCCAGCGCCACCCCTTCGTTGGCCATCGCCTTCCATATCTTGGCGTCACGTCCATAGATATCACGACGATAGTTCATATGACCTTTGGCATCACTGAACGCGGTACGATAGATAATGTGAACCGGAATGTCCTGAATGAGATCGACGGTGGTTTCGCGACCGGTTTTTAACCGCGTCTGAAAATACTCTTTGGGGTTGTCGACCTGTCGCGCCAAAAGCGCGTAGGCAAAATCAAACGGCTGGTGCAGGCGAATACATCCATGGCTATAGGCGCGCACTTCGCGCGAAAACAGGTTTTTCGCAGGCGTATCATGCAGATAGATGTTGTACTTGTTCGGGAACATAAACTTTACAAGACCCAGAGCATTCCGGCTTCCGGGGGCCTGCTTGATGTCGAACGGAAAGTTGCGTGCCGTGAACTGGCTGAAATTGACGTTCCCGCGATTCACCACCTGACCACGTGAATTCACCAGTTTCAGATAGCTGACAGCGTTGGGATTACGCTTGAGCATGGGCAGGTATTCTTTGGTTGCAATCGAGCGCGGCACATTCCACGTCGGATTGATCACCATATGCTCCATCACATCGGAAAACTCCGGACTGCGACGGTCGCTCTGGTTTTTCCCGACGACCGAGCGTGTCTCGAAGGTGACCGCATCGTGATCGATAATCCGCGCGGTGAAATCTGTCAGGTTTACAAGCACATGGCGTTCGCCACGTTCCTTGTTCAACCACCGCTCACGCTCCATCGCGACCATGATCGACTTCAGGCGCTCTTGCGGCGGGCGGTTGATTTCGGCAATTGTGCCCGAACCCGCAACGCCATCCGCCTCGAGACCATTGGCAAGCTGGAATGCCTGCACCGCTTTTTGCATCTCTGTATCAAAGGTAATGGCAGCACTTCGTTCGAGGTATCCCAGCGTAATCAACCGGTTACGAAGCGCAACTACGGCTTTTCCGGAATCTCCGGGTTTGAGCTTTTTGGCCTGAACTGTGGGGCCCCAGCCACCCAGATCAATGACATGCTCCAGCCGCTTCTTTTCTTTCATCAAGCCGACATATTGCGACGTGGTTGGTGGCAACGTCTTGATAAAGGCCGAAGGATCACTGTCGAGGAAGGTCTCGAGGTTTTCACGGCGATCCCGAACCGGCGCTTTGCGTTTGATGTCATTATCCAGCGATGACGGTTTGAACATCCCGCTCTGGACGTCTTTGGCATAGGTGAGGAAAGCGTCGCTCATGGCGACTTCGGCAAGACCCAACTCTCGCGGCGTGTCCGCATCCCCGAGCTGGGCATACAAAGCATCAAAGTTATACCGTTTGACTGGCAACCCGTGTTGATCCGCATCCCGCAAGGCCCGCAATAGTGCCGACCGCCGCTCGACGCCAATCGGCGAATCCACGGTCCAGACCGGTTGAAACCCGTTTTCGCGGTAAAAGGCAGACAACGCATCATCGCGTGATGCGGCCTCGGCAACAGCCTGTTTGAAAGCAGTCACCTGTGCCTGTGCTGGCGACGCCGCAATCACGCCTGTACTCAAAACAGCCAGACCCGATACCATCGCATACCGATAAAATTTGCGAGCAAAACCAACCATTCACGCGTTCCTCAAATTTCTTTTGTCTCGTTAACCAGATTTTTCGAAAATATGACAATCATGTCCATTCACAATGTTTCGAGGTGATGAAGGAGATGAAGACGTGATGCAAGGGGAACGCAGTTTTGGGCCAGAAAGCCACAAAATACGCGATTGCGCAAATTTTCGCCTAAAATGCTTGATTGTGGTTTCTGCGCCGAAATGAACGCTTGGTTGGTGATTCCGAATATGTAATAACGTCCTTGCATCTGGGGATGTTTTTACAATGCCACGTAACATCGTGGCGGCAGGTAAGCGACGGGACAGGCGCTGAAACTATGACTGATACAAGCTCGCTGAGCATGACAAGGCGCGGCCTTTTGCGCGCATTCGCAGCAACAACTGTTGCAGCAGCACCCACCTTCTCAAGTGCGGCCGGGTTCCTACGCGGCTCTGGCGACATACGACGCATTCGTATGTATTCGGGGCGCACGGGCGAACGGCTGGACACGATCTACTGGATCGAAGGTCAATATATCAAAGACGCGGTGAAAGAGATTAACCTGTTTATGCGTGACTGGCGCACGGACGGCGTGAAATCCATTGATCTGCGCACAGTCGATATTATGGCGGCGTCACACAATCTTCTGGATGTGAACGAACCCTACACTCTTCTGTCGGGCTATCGCAGCCCGCAAACCAACGCCATGTTGCGCTCTCGCTCGCGTGGTGTTGCCAAGAATTCCCTGCACATGAAGGGCCAAGCGGCCGATCTTCGTTTGTCGTCTCGCTCTGTCGGTCAGATGGCACGTGCGGCTTCGGCCTGTGCTGCTGGCGGCGTGGGCCGCTACTCGCGGTCGAACTTTGTGCACATGGATTGCGGCGTTGTCCGCACCTGGGGCGGCTAACCCGCCTCTTTACCGAGAATAAAGAAACCGGCTTTGACAGGATCATAGCCGGTTTTCTTTTGTCTGTTTGCACACATCTTGCACGAAAAAAGGCGCAGACCCCATCTGCGCCTTCATCGATCCTTTTCGCCGATCCCCTCAGGATACGGGTTTCAGGCGATCCGGTTCATTACTTTCCAGATAGGCCTCCTGCTCGGGAGTGAGATCAATCTGGTCATAGCCCGTCACCATCGGTTTCACATGCTCTTTGAACCCGTGCCCCACGGTGAGCAGATAAACATGCACCACGATGAACGCGCCAATCACATAGGCTGACAGAAGATGAAGGTTGGCGATCAGGGTAATGGCCACAACCGAGTCGCCCGACGACCAGAGATTATAGGTCAGATAGAGCAATCCCGTGATCCAGATGGCCGGAAAAATGAACCACTTCAACACAAAGTAAGTCGCGGCCTGAAGTGGATTGTGTTTGCGCCAGAACATTTTTTCGTAGGGATGTTCTTCGCCCTGGAATACGCCATAGGCATAATAACGTGCCATCGACAGCATCCCTTCGATCTTTGGGATAAACTGCTTCCAGGTGCCCGTCGTGAACAGCCAGAAGGTTGCGAATATCCAAAGCGCCAACAAGCCCAGAGCCGCCAAAGTGTGAAGCATCACGGCTGGACCAAAGGGAATCGCGTCATGCACCCCGTTCAGCCCCATCCCCGTGATCATCAAGATCAGGATCAAGAGAACCTGCATCCAGTGCCAAAGGCGTTCAAACAGCGGATAAACTTTTACAATACGTTTAGCCATGATGGTCTCCATTTGAAGTTCGCGAGAAGATCCGCAGCACTGCGTGGCCCATCACGCCAAAGAAGGACATCAGCACAATCACCTTGCCCAACAGACCAACCCAGCCGTTCGGGTCTGTGCCGGGCATGAACACGCCTGCTACATCGACAAGCCGCCCGTTTTCCTGATGGCATTCGGCGCATTCAACTGCGTTTTCCGCGGGCGCCACCATGTGGGTGATCGGCCAGTACATATATGTGTCGACAAAATCGAACTCACCGGAATAGGGCTGGTTCGCGGCCTTCATACCGGCATCAATTGCCTTGCCCCAGTCAAAGTTGGTCCAGAACGCCGTGTCTGTCGTGGGGCCCCACACATGTGTGTAAACAAGGTTTTCATTCACCTTATCATAGGCTTGCCGCCCTTCCATTCGCTTGAACGGCCAGATGCGCGATGTCCCGTCCGCCCGGTCGCCATGGATGACGTTCACCTCAACGGTTTTGGTCGGATCAATCTTGCGGTCAATCGTGGTGTATTCGACCTGCCCATCAAACCAGGCATAATAAGGCGTTGCGTCTTCCTGATAATCAAAGTCGCCCTTGGTAGACATATATGTGTGCAGATGCTGGCCGGTTGAGGAGACGTAGTTGTCTTCCTTGATCGGTTTGCCATCCTCGTCCAAACGGCCCGCTGTGGACCAATCCCAGAATGATTTTGTCGGGACGCCACCACGCGCAAATTCAGGGATGTGACAGCTTTGGCAGGCCAAAGTGTCGGAATGATCGTTCAGCTTCAAACCTTTGATATTGGCAGGGTGCGGTTCATTCCCATGACAGGATTGGCAGGATGCGGCATGACGCTCTTCGCCGGGTTTGCCCGTGCCATGCGGATCAGACGCCAGCACATTATAGCGCGATCCCGCCCATTGGTGGCGATCACTGACATGGCAATCGGAACAGACCATGTTCTCGCCTTCAGGCGACATATGGACATCCACATCCAAAGATGGCTCGTACAAAACAGAAGACAGGTCACCATGTTTGACGTTGTCACCGCCGCCGCCATAAAAGTGACAATTGCCACAGTTGTCACGATCCGGCATGCCCACACTCTGGGCTGCCTTGGTCAGATCAACGGCCCATGCTTTGGCGCCGGTAATGGTTTTACCCTTGGCTTCCAAGGGCGGGTGCCCTGCCGCTGTGGCCAGTTTCGTGTATTGATCAGACGTATCGTGGCACACCAGACAATCCTTGGCGGTTGCCGCCTGCGGTGGCGGTTGGCTCATGTCTTCCCAGCCATAGCCCGCGTGACATGAGGTGCACCGTGGTTCGTTTCCGGCAACACTTCCGCAAAAGGCGTTGATCACGTTTTTCTTGCCCAAAACCTGACCGGTTTCGGGGTGTTCATATTCCCATGTGAAGTGAATGGAATGCATGAACTGATTGTCTGCCTCTGTGTGGCAGGACAGGCAGGCCTCGGTCACTTCGGGGCCCGATTTGAAGTCCTTCTGAAGGATCGGAAACTTCGAATGGTCAGCTGTCGATGAACCGGTACTTTCTTCGGCCACGGCCAAACCCGCCACACCCAAAGCAAGGACAACACCGGTCAGGGTCCTTTTCAAAATCATACTGACTCCTCCCGTGAGAAGAACAAATGGAATGCGCGTTTCCTGAAACTAAAAAGGCAAGCGGGATGCATCTTTGACATATATCAAACTTAAAATATATAAAAATTGGGATATTTAATTTCGCGCGCCACTTCTGCGAATGGCTTTTCAAAACAAGATAACATGTTTAGGATTTCCACAGGGAGAAACGGCATGACACAACTATTCTCAGACAAGACGCGCCCCGTTCATTTGGGGCCCTATCCATTAGAGCGCCTTGCCCGTCTGAGTGAGCCCCCGTTGTCTGCGCCGCCCCCTATGAACAGGCTGGATTTCCATCGCCTTGAAACACCCCATTCGCTTGTTAACGCGATGGGTGAGTATCAGGCGATGATGGATGCCATACGCGAAGGCCTTGTCAATTCGGTGACGTCGGAAATTCCGCAAGACAAAACGGAAAGGTCCAATCATCTCAAGGCCTTCGGATACTTTAATGATGCTTCCATGGTTGGCATTGGCACGCTTGAAAAGGGCATGCATCTGGCCGCCGCCCTGCGCAATCCGGATATTGACCGTCTCGCAAAAGACCTGCGTACCCGTCAGACAAAAACACTGGCTGCTGGCATCGATATGATCATGGCGGACCTCAAAGAATCTGTCGAGGCCACGCCGACAAACATCGACAGCCACACCCATGTGATCGTTTATCTTTACGAGCATAACCGCACACCGGACATGTCCGAACCCGGTGCCGAATGGCTTGAGGATGCGCAGGACCACCGTGCGTGCCTGCGTGCCACGGAAACATCATGTGTGATCGCCAACTATCTCAGATTGCTGGGATATTCGGCGCGTTCTCATTCCAGAACAACCAGCGATATTGACCTGAACAAAGCGGCCGTTGCGGCGGGGCTGGCCTATGTTGAAAATGGGCAGCTGGTCGCCCCCTATCTTGGCACGGGGTTCGGTGTTGCAGCGGTGACAACCGATATGGCGCTGGCCACCGATGCGGCGTTGTCACCCGAACAACCCTATCTGAAAACCCATGGCCCCACATGGTGGGTGGGCAAGCATTCCGCCAAAAGCGCACTGAACCGCGATCCCTATCGCAAGCGTCGTTATGTAGATGGCGCACAGTCCTTTGAGCGTCTGAAACGCGTGGATACCCCCACCACCTATATAGACGAGCCGAACGTCGCACGCGTGCCAAAGCGCGCGGACATGTTCGCCCGTGCCCAGTTCGGGGATATGGGAAAGATCAACCAAAAGAACGCAACGGGCGGATACTATGTTCGCAAATCTGCGCCCTCGATGGCGCAGCGGCGCGCACTTGGGGCGTTTGTGCTTTTGCAGGATGGTGATCCCTCGCAAGGGCCCCGTCCGGATGATGCCCGCCGAAATGCGGAAAACGTCAAGGCAGCCAGCTATTTTCTGGGGGTGGATGCTGTCGGGATTTCGCGCTGTCCGGATTGGGCATGGTACAGCCATGATGCGGCGGGCGCAGAGATAAATCCCCCCCATGATCAGGCCATTTCCATGATCATCGATCAGGGGTTCGAAACCATGGAAGGCGCAAGCGGAGACGACTGGATTTCCGTTGCCCAGTCCATGCGCGCCTATTTGCGGTTTTCACTGTTGGGCGGCGTCATTGCCAAACAGATCCGCAATCTCGGGTACAAGGCCAAAGCCCATAGCGTGATGGACGGTGAAGTGCTTCAGCCCCCGCTTTTGCTGCTTTCCGGTCTGGGCGAAGTCAGCCGCATCGGTGAGGTCATTCTGAACCCTTATCTTGGCCCGCGTTTGAAATCCGGTGTCGTGACCACCGACATGCCAATGGCCCATGACAAGCCGATTGATTTCGGTCTTCAGACGTTTTGTGAAAGCTGCAACAAATGCGCCCGCGAGTGCCCCTCGGGCGCCATCACGGCCGGTCCGAAACTGATGTTTAACGGGTATGAAATCTGGAAGTCGGACAGCCAGAAATGCGCCACCTATCGCATTGGAACCGAAGGCGGCGCCATGTGCGGCCGGTGCATGAAAACCTGCCCATGGAACCTTGAAGGACTGTTTTCCGAGGCACCTGCCCGCTGGGCCGCAATGCACATTCCGTCAGCCGCGCCAATCTTGGCCAAATGGGATGACAAGCTCAAACACGGAAGTCTGAACCCCGTCAAAAAGTGGTGGTGGGACCTCGAGATACAATCTGACGGCCACTATGCCCCGACGGACAAACCCGTGAACGCGCGGGATCTTCAACCTGATCTGGACCTGAAATACGAAGACCAGACCCTCGCGGTTTATCCCGCCCCGATTGCCCCGCATCCCTGGCCTTATCCTTTCCCGATGGACCGCGAAGCCGGTATTCGCGCCTATGAGGCGATGATCCCAGCCGATCGATACAAAGCCGCGCTGGCCGCCGGAGACCGCAGCCATGTCCATGTCTACAAAAACGACGGCGACGCCCCCGTTTTGCGTGTCGAAGTGGCCAAGGTTGATAAAATGACATCTGGGGTCACAAAATACGAATTCCGCGCTCTGGATGGCAAAGACCTTCCCAAGTGGAGCGCAGGCGCGCACCTTGATATCCTCGTGGCACCGGAATTCCTGCGCCAGTATTCCATGTCCGGCAATCCATCCGACACCAGCCGTTATCAAATTGGTGTCTTGCGCGAAGACGCGGGCCGGGGTGGATCGAAACTGATGCACCGGATCTTCAATGAGGGCCGCAAGGTCTTTATTTCAAAGCCAATTAACCATTTCGAGCTGGTTGAAGATGCCACCAAGACCTTTCTGATGGGCGGCGGTATCGGTATCACCCCGATGATTGCCTTTGCGCATCGCCTGCATGCGCTTGGGGCTGATTTTGAGTTTCATTATTCGGCCAGCGTCAAGGATGACGCGGGATTTCTGGAAGACCTTCCAAACATGCCGTGGGCCGACAGGGTGCATCTGCATTTTTCCGATCAGGGATCGCGTGCAGATCTTGACCAAGTGTTGTCAGGATATCAAACCGGTTGGCATGTCTATACCTGTGGCCCCGACAGATATATGGACGGCGTTATGGACGCCGCGACCCGACAAGGGTTTCCCGAAGAGGCACGGCATCTGGAGTATTTCAGCGTGCCCGAGCAACCCGACTATGAAAACCACGCCTTTACACTTCGGCTAAAGGACGGTCGGGAACTCATTGTTCCGGAAGAGAAAACCGCCAGTGATGTATTGTTGGAGAACGGCATTCATGTGGATGTAAAATGTTCCGACGGCATCTGTGGGGTCTGCAAATGTCAGGTTCTTTCAGGCGAAGTAGAGCACCGCGATTTTGTTCTCTCCGAGAAACAGCGCCAGTCGTCCATGATCCTGTGTCAGTCGCGCGCGGCAGAACCCGAAGGTATCCTTGAAATCAACCTGTGAGTGATCCGGAACACACATGAAAGTGTCATAAACCCTTTGGAGTCAGAGTCTTACCGTCCGATCACAATGTCCGCGCGCAGACCTCCAAGCGTTTCACTTGTGCCTAAGCGCAAGACACCGCCATGGGCACGGGCCACATCGGCGGCAATGGCAAGCCCGAGCCCCACACCCGTGCCCTTGTTTTGGTTGCGCGCCGGATCAAGGCGCGTGAACGGTTTTTGCGCTTCTTCTCTGGCGTCTTCGGGAATGCCCGGACCGTCGTCTTCTACCCGGATACGCAGGTATTTGTCTGTCATCACGACGGACACCTCGGCCTTTGAGCCATAGCGCACTGCATTGCCGATAATGTTCTCGATCGCACGACGCACGCCCACCACCCGAAAAGACGCAACCCCGCTTCCTTCACAGGACACCAGTGTCACATCATGGCCTGAACGGGCGCTGTCCTGCACAATGCGTTCAACAAGCGCAAAAGGATCAACCTCTTCCGGATCGCCTTCTTTGGCATCACGGGCAAAGCTCAGGAACACATCCAGAAGGCGTTCCATTTCATCAACGTCCTGAAGCAGCAATTCCGCCTCTTCTTCCTCGATCAGGGAAAGGCCCAGCTTGAGCCGCGTCAATGGCGTGCGCAGGTCATGACTCACGCCGGACAGCATCATCGTGCGCTGTTCAATCTGGCGTTCGATCCGCGATCGCATGTCCAGAAACGCATTCCCCGCGGCGCGCACTTCGATGGCACCATTGGGAGAATAAGGAATGTTGCGCCCCTTACCAAAAGCCTCGGCCGCAGTCGACAAACGTGTGATGGGCCGCAGCTGGTTGCGCAGATAGAAGTAGGCGATCAAGGTCATCAAACCGCCAAAAAATACCATACTCACCAACAGCTGATGCGGATTTGATGCAGACACACGCCGACGGTCGAACTGGACTTTGAGCAACCCAAGGTCACTGTCTACAAAAACGTTCACAAAATCATTGTCGGGCAGATCAATCCCGCGATACCCCGGAATACGGGTTGTAAAAATGCGGTCGATCACGATGCCCGAGAAATCATACCATCTGCGTCGGTCCTCGATCGCAGAGTCATCCTGATAGGAAATGCCCGCATTCAACACATCGGACAAAAACGCCAGATCGGACGCGCGCTCGGTCGTGTCATCGGCAAGGTTCACAGTTTCCACGATCAGGTTGATTTCACGCGCCGCCGCGTTGGACATTTGCCGTGTGACACCTTCAAAATGGCGCTGAATAAACGCCACGGACACAACAAGTTGCAGCGTGATCACAGGCAGGATCAGGATCAAAGCAGCACGCCCATAAAGGCTGCGAGGCATATAGTGTTTGAGCCAACGGAAAGTCATGGCTAAACCATGCAGTGACACAGACCAGAAGGAAAGCCCATGGACCCCGAAATTCTTGCCTTTGATCCCGCTCCCGGTGTCGCGGAAGAAGTGGAGCCGGGGCTGCGCCGCATCTTGGCGCCGAACCCCTCGCCGATGACGTTTCGCGGCACCAACACCTTTGTTCTGGGCACAACAGGACTGGCCGTGATCGATCCCGGCCCCGACAATGATGCCCATCTCGAGGCCATTCTGGCGGCCGTGGCCGATGACCAGCACATCAGCCATATCATCGTGACTCATGCCCATCTGGATCACTCTCCTCTTGCTGCGAAGCTGTCGGAAGCGACCGGTGCAAAAATCTGGGCCTTTGGCGATGCCTTTTCTGGCAGAAGTGCGGTCATGGACGATCTTGCCAGTCAGGGCTTTGCCGGTGGCGGAGAAGGCGTCGACATGCATTTTCACGCGGATCACACGGTCGCCGACGCAGATGTCATTACGGGCGATGGCTGGACGCTCGAGGTGCTGCATACGCCGGGCCACTTTGGCAACCATATTGCGCTTGCATGGGGGGATGTTTGTCTGACGGGTGACCATGTGATGGGGTGGGCCAGCTCGCTTGTAAGCCCCCCTGACGGGGACCTGACAGACTTTATGGCATCCTGCGAAAAGTTGCAGTCGCGCACGTGGCGGGTGTTTCATGCTGGACACGGCGCCCCCATTGAAGACCCCGCAGGGCGTCTCGCCTGGCTTGTCGCCCACCGCAAAGGGCGCGAGGCCGAAATCCTGCAAACGCTGGCCCAAGGCCCGTCGCGCGCCTATGATTTGGCCTGCCGCATCTATACCGAAACACCACCTGCCCTGATCGGCGCTGCCACACGAAACGTGTTTGCGCATCTGGTGGACCTGACCGGTCGAGGTCTGGTCAAACCGGCACAAACCCTTGAATCAGAAGCCGTTTTTGAACTTGTGTGAAAAAGTTGTTCTAAAACGAAAAAAATGTGACGCCCCCTCTGGACGTCGCAAATCTGGTTAGCTATACGGTGCCTCGTGTTCCGGCGTAGCTCAGCGGTAGAGCAGTTGACTGTTAATCAATTTGTCGTAGGTTCGATCCCTACCGCCGGAGCCATGAAAAGCCTCTAACCCCAACGGGTTGGAGGCTTTTTTGGTTTTTGACCACCTTGCAAGTGCACGACATGTTGAGGTCTCGCCAAGTTTCCCGAGATCTGTGGTGAACTGGGTGACGCTGGCATGAGATCTTGGCGACCGCAGCCTGATCGGCGCCCTTCGGCAGGACGCCCTGGAGCCTGAACAAACGGAAAAGCCGGCTTTGGGACAAAATGCGTGTCGAGGAGATTTCACTCCTCAACCACAGGCCATTTCGTCGTAAAGGTTTATTTTTTGTCCTTGTCTTTGCGTGCTGATTTAAAGCCCCAGATGAGGCATCCAAAATACACCAGCGTGAGCAGAGCAAGGGTTGTCCAGAGGTAGGTCAGCAACGCCGCCACCAACAAAACGCCCCCCAGCAAATAGAACTTGGCACTCTCCTGCCCGACCGAAATGTTGCGGAAGGCATAGGTTGGAATGCGGCTGATCATCAGAAGGCCAATCAGCCCGACATAGACCGAAACAGCCAGCGGCGACACAGGCGACATATCGGTCACCGCAAAGGACACGACCATCGGGAACATCACAAGGACGGCACCAGCAGGCGAAGGAACACCCACAAAAAAGTCATGCGCGCCACCTTCGGATTCCATCCGGCTGCTGACATTGAAACGGGCCAGCCGCAGAACGCAGCACACGGAGTAACACAGCACCGCAATCCATCCGGCGCGCGAGTCTCCGAGAGACCAGCTGTGCAGCACCAACACAGGTGCCACGCCGAAGTTCAGGAAGTCCGCCAGAGAATCAAGTTCCGCACCAATCGCCGAGGTGCTTTTCATCATCCGCGCCAAACGACCATCCAGACCGTCAAGAACACAGGCTGCCAGAATAAGCTTCACAGCCATTTCATAGTTCGCTTCGTACCCGAACCGAATAGCAGTCAGGCCTGCGCAAATCGCCGAGATCGTCAGCAGATTTGGCAGCAGTTGAATGATATCAACGCCTTTTTTCTTTGGGGAAGCGGGCTCGGTCACGGCTTAATGGGTCCGGGCCGCACGGGCCGGCTCGTTCGAAGTTAGATCTGCCAGTACGGTTTCGCCAGAAATCATTGTTTGTCCCAAAGTGACCAAAGGCTGCACGCCATCAGGCAGGTATACATCCAGACGCGATCCAAAGCGAATCAAACCAAACCGCTCGCCCGTGAGCAACCGGTCGTTGGTCGACGAAAAGCAGACAATCCGGCGCGCAACGAGGCCCGCGATCTGGACAACCGCGATCTGGCGACCGTCCTCCATTTCAATGCACAAGCTGTTGCGTTCGTTATCGGCGCTGGCCTTGTCCAGGGACGCATTGAAGAATTTGCCGGGACGATAGGCGATCGCCTTGAGCGTGCCGCCAATCGGGGCGCGGTTCACGTGACAGTTAAAGACGCTCATAAACACGCTGACACGGGTCAGGGCTTCGTCGGACATGCCGAGTTCTGCCGGTGGAACGGCCTTTTCAATCAAAGACACAACCCCGTCGGCCGGGCTCACGATCAGGCCTTCCCGATTGGGCGTGGCGCGCACCGGATCCCGGAAGAAATAGTAGCACCAGACCGTCAGCCCCACGCCGATCCATCCCAGGATCGAGGACAAAAGGAAAAGAACCGCCGTGATCGCAGCAAAAATGGCGACAAATTTGCGCCCCTCTGGATGCATCGGTTTGATGAATGTGTCGCGCATTTTCATGGTAAGGATATCGTCTTGTTAGGATACGACATCCCTGCCCTAACAACTGTGTAAACGCAATATGACAATAGAGATTGTCGCCACAAAACGCATGTTCACAAGGCGCCTACACGGGAATTTGCGCGGTTAGCGGGGCCTGTATGCCTGATGATGGCCGGAATCTCGTATCCATCGACCTAGATACAAGCCTGCGTGACCAGCGCGATGTAATGCCATCAGCACCACGGACATGGAAAATCCCAGCTGCCCTTTACCGCACACCACGTAATCAAATGCAGGCGAGCCTCACTTTTGAGTGATCGCTCAAATATATTATTGAGTGACCACTCAAATTGACCTATCTCAAGGCCAGAAGAGAACGAACCTCCTCTTCCGTGTCAGACCTGATTGGACTGACTTGTCGCAAATACACACCTGCCCGAAAGGTATCATCATGGCCGACTTTACCATCCACACGATCGAAACCGCCCCCGATGCAAGCAAACCCATGCTTGAAACGTCCCTCAAGAATAACGGCCGCATTCCCGGTCTTCACGGCACCATGGCAGAAGCACCTGCGTTGATGGCGGCCTATAATTTTGCCCATCAGCAATTTATGGAAACAAGCCTGACCAACGAAGAGAAAACCGTCGTTTGGCAAACCGTCAATGTCGAGCAGAACTGCCACTATTGCGTTCCGGCCCACACGGGCATTGCAAAGATGATGAAGATTGACGACGCGATCACAAACGCGCTGCGTGATGAGACCCCTTTGCCAACAGCAAAGCTGGAAGCCTTGCGCGATTTCACGCTTTTGATGGTGCGCAATCGCGGCTTTGTGGATGATGCGGACACCCAAGCGTTTCTGGACGCAGGATTTGATCAACGCAACATCCTCGAAATCATTCTGGGTGTGTCTCAAAAAGTCATGTCAAACTACACCAACCACTTTGCCCGCACGCCGGTCGACAAGGTTTTCGAGACCTTTGCCTGGGAGAAAAAGCAGGCCAATCTGGCCGCTGAATAAAACGCTTTTGACCCGGCCCTGCGCCGGGTCATCTTTTTTAAGGGAGATTTACGATGACACAGCCACAAAACCCCAGCCTGCTCGCCGAGATCACGGCATCCTTTCGCGCCCTACCCACATGGGTGATCGCGTGGGTGTTTCTTATTCTCGCGCCGGTGAATGCTGCCAGCCTTGCGTTTCTGGGCCAGCCTTCAGGCGCCTATGTCGCCATGTTTGCGATTGGGGGTGGAGTTATCAGTCTCGCCATTGCCATCAAAAGTCGCGGTTTGACGCGGCTTGTTTCTGCAGGGCATATCATCGCCTGGACGCCGCTTCTTTTGTGGCTGGTTCTTGCCCCGCCGCCCGCAGAGGGCGCCTATGACACCTATCTGACCATCCTGATCGTCGTGAATGCCATTTCGCTGGCCTTTGACGCCAACGATGCGCGTCTTTGGCTGCGCGGTGATCGCAGCGTCTATGCTTAAGGGCAAAGCGCCCTTCCCCCAAAAGCAAAAAGTCAGAGCAATTCCTGCGAATTTGAACCTGCCCCTCGGGTGCGGTGAACATGGCCTTGCCTTTGGGGACCGCAAGGTGGAAAATTGCCCCTCAAATCTTTGCCAATCGATAACCTGAAAGACTGCACAATGGCCCGCGCCGCTTCTTATGATCGTGACACCGCCCTTGATGCGGCTTTGTCCCTGTTTTGGGACAAGGGATACCACGCGACGTCGTTGAAAGATCTTGAAGCGTCTTTGAAGATGAAACCGGGCAGCATCTATGCGGCGTTCTCAAGCAAGGAAAACTTGTACCTTCTTGCTTTGGACAGGTATTTCAACACCTCTCGTGATCAGGTGCGCGCGCAGATGGCTCTGGCGGACACGCCTCTTGATGGCCTTGCGGACCACTTTCGCTCTTATGCTAACCTTGCACCTGATGCGACCGCCCGACAGGCCTGTATGCTGACAAAAACACTGGTGGATACGCAAAAGACCGATCCGGTTCTGGCGCGTCAAACCACCAAATACCTGTCTGAAATCCGCGACGAATTTGCGGGCATCTTTGAACAGGCCAAACAACAAGGCCAGCTGCCGGCGGACGCTGATCCCAATCGCCTTGCCCGCAGGTTTCAGGCAAATGTGACGGCGCTCCGGATCGAGATGCATCAAGGCTCGCCGCAGAATGAAATTGCAGATCTTGCCGAAGATATGGCGCAAGAAGTTGAACGCCTTAAGGTGTAAGTGATCGTTTGCAGACTAGCAGCGGCAGGATTGGTGCCGTTCTAAACTTCTGAAACGCCACAAAATTTTGAAATAAATATTAACTTTCAAAACCTTACGCTCCTATCCTAAAAGTAAAACCCAACTCCATCTGAGCCCGCGAATTTGCATCCGTTTGGGCAGGTTTTCTTTTGGTGCTTCGGCATGAAATCGGCATGAAAATTCCCTGTCACTGGCATCAGACTGCCTTGGGGTTTTGATCTGGTAGGTTTGAACCGCCCTACAATGCGGTGCATCCAAACCAAAAGGACAGGAGCAGAAAATGCCCTTTGCAACACAGGCACCGCCCCCACCAAAACCATCCCCGCAAGCCCCTGCAGGGAAAGGCAAACCGTCGCCCCAAGAGGCAAGCAAACCGCTCTTTAGTGATTGGGCGATGATTTAGACCATCTGGTCTATTTCATTGGAACAGAGGAAGCGTTTTGTCGCGTAACGCCCTGTTTCAAAACAAAAGCCGCCCCGAATAATCGAAGCGGCTTTGTATTTTCGAGTGTCGAGAGTGGCTTAACCCACCAGCTCCAGACCCGAGAAGAAGTATGCGATCTCAACAGCTGCGGTTTCGGGAGCGTCCGAACCGTGAACCGAGTTTTCGCCAACCGATTCCGCGAATTCTGCGCGGATGGTGCCGGCTGCAGCGTCGGCTGGGTTGGTTGCGCCCATAACTTCGCGGTTTTTCGCGATGGCGTTTTCGCCTTCCAGAACCTGAGCGACGATAGGCTCGGACGCCATGAATTCGCACAGTTCGTCATAGAAAGGACGCTCGGCGTGCACAGCGTAGAAAACGCCAGCTTGCGCTTTGGTCAGGTGAATGCGCTTTTGAGCAACGATGCGCAGGCCAGCTTCTTCGAATTTGGCGTTGATTGCGCCAGTCAGGTTGCGGCGAGTTGCATCGGGTTTGATGATCGAGAACGTGCGTTCCAGAGCCATGGTTTTTCTCCTTTGAGGGGGTCAGGCACCCTGCCCGTCCCAGCGTTCGAATTGGCGCCCCGATAGCACGGGATGGGCCACTTGAAAAGCGATGATTGACGTTGGTCTCTTGTTCCGTCACACGGTGCCTATGCTCAAGATATCAGACATCAACTATTCCGTCGAAGGCCGCCCCCTTTTTGAAGAGGCTAGTGCCACCATTCCTCCGGGTCACAAGGTTGGCCTGATTGGTCGTAACGGCGCGGGAAAAACCACGCTGTTTCGCCTGATCCGTGGCGAGCTTTCGCTTGAAGGTGGTACAATCACGCTGCCCCAGCGGGCCCGCATCGGCGGTGTGGCACAGGAAGTGCCCAGCAACGAGGTGTCGTTGATCGATACGGTTTTGGCCGCAGACACGGAACGGGCGGCCTTGATGGCCGAATCTGAAACCGCAACCGATTCCAACCGGATTGCGGAAATTCAAACACGGCTGGCCGATATTGATGCCTGGAGCGCCGAAGCGCGTGCGGGATCGATTCTCAAAGGTCTGGGGTTTGATCACGCGGAACAGCAAATGCCCTGTTCGGCCTTTTCCGGCGGCTGGCGGATGCGTGTCGCGCTGGCGGCGGTTCTGTTTGCACAGCCTGATTATCTCTTGTTGGACGAACCGACCAACTATCTCGATCTGGAAGGCGCGCTTTGGCTTGAGAACTATCTCGTCAAATATCCGCACACAGTTCTGATCATCAGCCACGACCGGGAATTGTTGAACCGGTCTGTAACGGCCATTCTGCACCTCGATGAGCGCAAGCTGACCTATTATTCCGGTCCCTACGACCAGTTCGCGCGCCAACGCGCCGAACAACGCGCTGTTCAGGCCGCAGCCGCCAAGAAACAACAGGCACAACGCGAGCATTTGCAAGCGTTTGTGGATCGCTTCAAGGCCAAAGCCAGCAAGGCCAAACAGGCGCAAAGCCGTGTTAAAATGCTTGAGAAGATGACACCGATCACCGCGCCCGAAGATGCGGCGCGCGTGGTGTTCACCTTCCCGACACCTGAAGAATTGTCCCCGCCCATTATCGCAATGGAGGGTGGCTCGACCGGCTACGGCGACACAGTCGTGTTGAAGAACCTCAATCTGCGCATCGACCAAGACGACCGCATCGCACTTCTGGGCAAAAACGGCCAAGGTAAATCCACCTTGGCGAAACTGCTGTCGGGCCGGCTTGATCCCATGGGCGGCAAGTTCACCACCTCGACCAAGCTGCGGATCGGATTCTTTGCACAGCATCAGGTGGATGAGCTTTATGTTGACGAAACACCGATCCAGCACCTGATGCGCGAACGCCCCGGCGAAGGGCAATCCCGCCTGCGGGCCCGTTTGGCCGGTTTCGGTCTGGGCGCGGCTCAGGCCGAAACCGAGGTCGGACGCCTGTCCGGTGGTCAAAAGGCGCGTTTGTCGCTGTTGCTGGCCACGTTGGATGCGCCGCATCTTCTGATCCTCGATGAGCCGACCAACCACCTTGATATCGAAAGCCGCGAAGCCCTGGTTGAAGCGCTGACCGCCTATACCGGTGCGGTGATTCTGGTGAGCCACGACATGCACTTGCTCACCTTGGTCGCGGATCGGCTCTGGCTGGTGAAAGACGGCACGGTGCAACCATATGAAGAAGACCTGCAAGCCTATCGCAGCCTGCTGTTGACGTCAGACAAACCGTCCGGCAAATCCAAGCCGAAACCGGTGCGCAAACAGGCCACGCGCGATGAACTTCTGGCGCTCAAGGCCAATGTTCGCAAATGCGAGCAACGGGTCGAAAAACTCAATGAAATGAGTGACAAGCTGGCGAAAAAGCTGGCAGATCCAGCCTTGTACGAAGACGGCAAACTGGGCGAGATGGAAGTCTGGCAACGCAAATACGGCGAAGTGCGAGAAGCACAGGACCGCGCCGAAGACATGTGGATGGCCGCGCTGGAAAAGCTTGAAAAAGCCAAGGTTTGATGGGTAGCGTCACTTTATGGACAGTGCATCCCTTATCACGGCCTTTGTCACCCTCTTTGTGATCATCGATCCATTGGGGCTGACGCCCCTGTTTGTGGCGTTAACCCACGAAATGGCGCCCGCAAAGCGGCGTTCGGTGGCTCTTCGGGCCTGTCTGGTCGCCTTTTTTATCCTGTCGTTGTTCGCATTCTTTGGCGAAGCTGTCCTTGGGTTTGTCGGTATTTCAATGCCGGCGTTTCGCATTGCGGGCGGCATTCTGTTGCTGCTGACCGCGCTGGACATGTTGTTTGAACGGCGCACCAAACGGCGCGAGGATCAGGCCGACGAGGACGACAATGACGACCCATCAGTGTTTCCACTGGCGATTCCGCTGATTGCGGGTCCGGGATCAATTGCGACCGTCATTTTGCTGTCGAGCCAGTATTCCGGTATTCCCAACACTTTTCTCGTGTTGGGGGTTGCTCTGGCTGTGCTGGGTGCGGTTCTTGGGATGTTCATGATGGGCGGTGTGCTGGCCCGTATTCTTGGCAAAACGGGAATCAATGTCGCAACCCGTCTTCTCGGGATGCTGTTGGCCGCGCTGTCGGTTCAGTTCGTTCTGGAAGGTCTGCGCGATTTTGGCCTGATGGGCTAAGACCTCTTCTTATTGGAGCACCTCTGCCCTATATCAATGCCAGCAAAACGAGGTAAACATGAACGGCGATCAGATTGGTGAAATGACCTATTTGGTGGTGTTGGGGGCTGCAGTTGTGTTCTGGTTTGTGACCAGCCATCGACAGTCCTTTGGCAAAACCATCCAGCAACTTCTTGCGTGGGTCCTGATCGGTCTGGGAGTGGTTGCGGCCTATGGCATGTGGGACGACATCCGCAGCACGGTGACACCCACAGCGGCCTCGTTTGAAAGCGAAGGCGCCATAGAAATCCCGCGCGGCATGGATGGTCACTATCACATGACGGTCGAGGTCAACGGCGCACCAATCAGCTTTATCGTGGACACCGGCGCAAGCCAGATTGTTCTGAATAAAACAGACGCACGGCGGATTGGCCTCGATCCCGAAGCCTTGCCCTATTTCGGGCGCGCGATGACGGCAAATGGAGAAGTGCGCACTGCACCGGTCAAACTCGATGAACTGCGTGTTGGCGGTATCGTCGATCGCAATGTTGCCGCGCAGGTCAATGAAGGTGAGCTGAGCAAATCATTGCTGGGCATGTCCTATCTTCAAAGGTTCGAACAGGTCACTATTGCCGGCAACAAACTGATCCTGAAAAGATAACGGGCTGGCACGATCAGGTTAGGTGCAGGTTTTAAGGCTCTGCTTTTTCGGCTTTTTTGGCCCAACCCCCATCTTCTTCTGACCAATATTGCGCCGCGCACCCTGCGTCTGTGAGAGTCTTCCACTGAACACGGGCCTGCGCCACGGCATCCATATCGTGACCATCAAACAGGATACAGACCCGGTCACTTGCCCGCACTTCATCCGATGAAATCGATGCGCCATCAATCGTCATCAGACATCCGGCCTGATTTCCGTTTTCGGTTTCATGGTGGCTGAGCAGAACCGGCTGGTCGGCATCATGCGGCCCGCCGGCCTGACCATGGGGCAGAAAACTCTCGTCCCCTTGCAACCACAGCTTCTGGTCCAGCCAATCCATACGTTCAGGAGAGCGGCCCCGCACCAAAACACGCCACCCCGCACCACGCGCCTTGCCGATCAGCATCGGCAACGTGATGTCCAGAGGATGACGTGTCAGGTGATAGAAAAAGGCCGCGCCCAATTTATTCCGCCTCGGTTACGGTCTCGAATTTATCGGCCACCAGACGATCAAGCGCCATCACACCCCACCCTGTGGCACCGGATGGCGCATAGGCGGTTTCGGCTTTGACGCTGGCCACACCAGCGATATCGAGGTGAATCCAAGGCATGTCATCTGGCACAAACCGGTGCAGGAATTCTGCCGCAGTGATTGAGCCCGCAGGACGGCCACCTGTGTTCTTCATATCCGCAACGCGTGACTTGATCAGGTTGTCATAGGCTTTTGCCAACGGCATGCGCCATGCGCCCTCACCTTCGGTTTTGGCCGCTTTCAGGAACGCATTGCAGAAAGCATCATTGTTCGAGAAGACGCCTGCGTTTTCGTGGCCCAGACCAATGATGATGGCCCCGGTCAAGGTGGCAAGATCCACCATGGCCGCCGGTTTGAAACGCTCTTGGGCATAATGCAGCACATCGCACAGCACCAAACGCCCTTCGGCATCGGTGTTGATAACCTCGATGGTGTCACCTTTCATCGAGGTCACAACATCGCCCGGACGCGTGGCTTTGCCCGACGGCATGTTTTCAACAAGCCCGACAAGGCCCACAACATTGGCAGGTGCCTTGCGCAGGGCAAGTGCGCGCATCACGCCGGACACAACGCCAGCGCCGCCCATGTCCATGGTCATATCTTCCATGCCAGCCGCCGGTTTGAGCGAAATCCCGCCCGTGTCAAAGACAACACCTTTGCCGATCAATGCCAAAGGTGCGGCGTCTTTTTCGCCGCCACTCCATTGCATCACGACAACCTTTGAAGGGCTTTCCGAGCCTTCTCCGACAGAGAGAAGCGCGCCCATGCCAAGATCTTTCAGCTTTTCTTCTTCGATCACTTCCACATCGAGACCAAGGTCAACCATATCGGCAAGACGGTTGGCAAACTCGGTTGTGGTCAAGACGTTTGCGGGCTCGTTGGTGAGGTCACGCGTAAAGAAAACGCCTTCTGCAATTGCCAGCAACGGCAACGCTTTTTGGGTAACGTCCTCAGGTTTTGACACCATGAAACGCACCGCGCGGTCGTCTTCTTTGGCAGGGCCACTGCGATGGTCTTCAAATTCATAGTCCCGCAGCGCGCATCCAAAGGCGATCTGGGCGGCGTGACGATGTGGGCCAGCGCAAACCAGCATCGGTTTTGCCTTGCGCAGACGCCCAAGCCCGACACCTGCTTTGCGGGCCTCGACCGCTGTTACATTCCGCGCCAGAAACATGACATCAAGCGCTTCGGCCGCCATACCCGCTGGATAGGCGATGGTGACGATGTCTCCGGGTTTGGATTCTTCAGCTTTGGCCTCGATCACACGTTTGACGGCCCCGCGTGACAAACGGTTTGCGCGCCGCGCCGCGGTATCCATACGCCCGTCGGGGGTAATGATAATGGCCACGCGCCCTTCTGTGGTCGCAAGGACATCAATATCGGTGTCTTCAAATGTCACGGAAACGGGTTTGACCACGTTCAATACTCCTCTTTGTTGCTTCGAGTCCTAGCGTGCTGCTGACAAGTTGACCAGATAGCAGTTTTCCCCGCTGCGCAATTCAACTAAAGTCACGTCAAAACAAGCAGAATTCGGGGGCCGACTATTGTGAGCAGATTCGACAGATATGTACTGTCGCAGCTTCTGGTCCTTTTTGGATTCTTCGCGCTTATTCTGATTGCCGTCTATTGGGTGAATAGCGCTGTAGAGCTTTTGGACCTGCTGATTGCGAACGGCCAATCCACGGCGGTTTTCCTTGAGTTTACCGCGCTGAGCCTTCCCGGCATCATCCGGCACGTCATCCCGTTTTCGACGTTTGCGGCCACTGTTTATGTCATCAACCGGCTGAGCAGCGAAAGCGAGCTGACCGTGATGCAGGCCACCGGTTTCAGCCCGTGGCGGCTGGCGCGGCCCGTCGTTTTATTCGGCATCATCATCTTTAGCATGATGTCGATTCTTACGCATTATCTGGTGCCGACCTCTTTGCTACAGTTCAACATCCGCCAGACCGAGGTCAGCCAGAACATTACCGCGCGGTTGCTCACCGAAGGTGAATTCCTGCATCCGGCCGATGACATCACGTTCTATATCCGCGAGATTTCGCCATCCGGTGTTTTGAAAGATGTCTATATTTCCGACAGGCGCGGCAGCAGCGAAATCACTACCTATACAGCGGCCGAAGCCTATCTTGTGAACGACGAAGGCGGGGCCAAACTGGTAATGGTAGATGGTCTATCGCAAATTCTGGTTCAGCCCGGCGGACGTTTGTTCACCACAAACTTCTCTGACTTTACCTATGATATCAGCAGCCTGATCAAAAAGCCCACAACCGTACGTCAATCGATCGGGTTCATGTCCACAAAAGACCTTTTGACCCGAAGCGACGAGATTTCTGCCGAATTGAACGTGCGGCGGGGCCAGATCATGGAAGAGGCGCATTCGCGGTTTGGCCAACCTCTGACAAGTGCGCTGGCCGCTTTGGTCGCTTTTGGCACCCTGCTTGTGGGCGGGTACAGCCGTTTTGGTATTTGGCGACAGGTTGTTCTTGCCTTTGTACTGCTGATTTCGCTCGAAATTGTGCGCAGTGCGATTTTGGATCCGGTCAGATCAAATGGTGATCTTTGGCCGTTGATCTATTTGCCGGCTGCACTCGGATTTATCATGGCGCTAATCTTGTTAACCCTGTCGGCCTATCCGCTGAACCTGCGAAAAAGGATGGCCACGTCATGACGATCCATTTCTATTTCGCACGCAAGTTTCTTTGGGTCTTTTTCGGTATCTTCGCATTGTTCTTTGCGCTGATCGAACTTGTGGACCTGATGGAACATGTCCGGCATTTCGATGTGGAAAAGATCGGCTTTGATCAGGTGTTGCGCCTGACACTGTTGAATGCGCCCGCGGCGATGTACCAGATCCTGCCGCTGTTGGTCATCCTGTCGACGGTGGCCTTGTTCCAAAGTCTGGCAAGATCAAGCGAGCTGGTTGTGGTGCGGGCCTCTGGCAGGTCTGCCCTGATCTCTCTTTTGTCGCCCATAACTGTCACTTTCCTTATGGGTGTTCTGGCGGTCACGATGGTCAATCCGATTGTGGCTATAACCTCGACCCGCTTCAGCGAGTTGAAGGAATCTTTTGATTCCGGAGGGAAGAGTGCGCTTTCTATCTCGGCTGAGGGGCTTTGGCTGCGCCAAGGCAGTGAACGCGGACAGGCCGTGATCCATGCGGATCGCACCAACCCTGATGCCTCGTATTTCTATGATCTCACGATTGTGCTTTATGCCAAAGACGGCGGCCCCGTCACCCGGATCGAGGCCGAAGCGGCCGCGTTGAACGAAGGCGCATGGGAACTTTACAACGCCAAAGCCTGGCCCCTGCATGCAGGTCTGAACCCCGAAGAAAACTCGAAACACCACGATGTTCTCAGGGTTGAAAGCAGCCTGACCAAGGACCGGATACGTGACAGTTTCGGATCACCGTCGGCCATTTCCGTCTGGGATCTGCCCCAGTTCATTGATGATCTGGAAGAGGCTGGTTTTTCGGCACGCCGGCACGAAGTCTGGTTGCAGATGGAACTGGCCCAGCCTTTGTTTCTTGTGGCCATGATGTTGATATCGGCCTCATTCACCATGCGGCACACACGTGCGGGCAAAACCGGCGTGGCTGTTCTGGCGGCGGTCATGACGGGATTTGGCATGTATTACGTGCGAAACTTTGCCCAGATTCTTGGTGAAAATGGACAGATTCCCGTGGCTCTGGCAGCCTGGGCACCCCCAATCGCAAGTGTGATGTTGGCACTGGGACTTTTGTTGCATATGGAAGACGGATGACGCCTCTGTTTCGAATTCTCTGTTTTGCAGCCTTCGGCGCGACCGCGACACCTGTTGCGGCACAACAGATTCCGAACACAGGGTCGGTACAGGAAAACGTGGTGCTGGTCGCAGACAGCGTTTCTGTCAGCAACGACAACCGTCTAATTGCCAAGGGAAATGTCGAAGCCCTTCAAGGCGACGTGCGCGTTCGCGCCAAACAAATCGAATACGACGGCAATCTGGGCATTGTGCGGGTCACCGGCCCTATTCACCTTTCACAAGGTGATCACACCCAGATCGTTGCCAGCTATGGCGAGCTGGACACCGATTTTAGAAACGGCCTTTTGAAAAGTGCCCGGGTTGTTCTGAACCAGCAGCTTCAGATGGCCACAAATCAGCTCGACCGCGTGGACGACCGGTACAACGTTTTGACCAAGACCACGGTCAGCTCTTGCCGCGTTTGCGATCAGGAATATGATTCCCCGCCGCTCTGGCAAATTCGCGCCCAAAGGGTGGTTCACGATCAGCTTGAACGTCAGATCTATTTTGATCACGCACAGGTGCGTGTTCTGGATGTGCCGATTTTCTATTTTCCGCAGCTTCGGTTGCCGGATCCCACACTGGACCGGGCAAAAGGGTTTCTGATTCCGGAAATCAACCAGAACAGCCTTTTGGGGTTCGGGGCCAAGGTGCCCTACTTCTTTCCGATCGGAGATGACAAAGACCTCACGCTGACGCCTTATCTCGCGCAAAACACCCGGACGATGGAATTCAGGTACCGTCAGGCCTTTCGCAAGGGGGGCATCGAATTCAACGGTGCGGTGTCGGATGACGATGTGAACACGGACCAACCGCGGTTCTATCTGTTCGGTGAAGGCAACTTTGATCTGGCACGCGACTACAAGTTGACGTTTGACATCAAAGCAACCTCCGACGACGCCTATCTGCTCGACTATGACTATTCCGACGAGGACCGTCTGGAGAGCGATATCACGGTGCGCCGCGTCAAACGGGACGAGAATACGCGATTTGCGTTGATCCATTATGAATCCCTGCGCGCCACGGAAGATAACGATACCATCCCAACCATTATCGCGGTGGCCGAAACCGAGCGCCGGTTCTTTCCCACGGCGATTGGCGGTGAAGGACGTTGGTCCGTGCAGACCCAGCACCACCACCGCACATCAAACCTTGATTACGATAGCGGCGATTCCGACTCGATTGTGGACGGGCGCGATGTCACGCGGGCTTCGGCGAATTTGTGGTGGCGGCGCAATTGGACGATGAACAGCGGCCTGCGTGCCGGTGTGACAACCCAACTGGCATTTGATGCCTTCCAGACCGACGATGACGCCACGCGCGATGGTTTTGAAAGCCAGTTCACCCCGACAATTCAGGCTGATCTGCGCTATCCCTTGAGCAAAGTCACCCCCAAAGGGGTCTCTTACGTGATCGAACCGGTGGCCATGATCGGCTATAGCGGAGGCGATACGCTTAACGTGGCCAACGACGAAAGTTCGCGTGTTGAATTCGACGAGGGCAACCTTCTGTCCCTGTCGCGGTTCCCTTCGGGGGATCGTCGCGAGCGTGGCGCACAGGCCGCAATTGGTCTGAACTGGTCACGCATCGATCCGAACGGATGGCAGGGAAAACTGACATTTGGTCAGGTTTATCAGGCAGATGTCCACTCTGATTTCACGACAAGTTCCGGCCTGTCCCAATCGCCTTCCGATATTTTGTTGGCCGGACAGTTCCGCAACAAAAGCGGCCTGACATTGACCGCACGCGGGTTGTTTGACGGGTTCCACGGCGTGAACAAGGCCTCGGCCCACGCTTCGTGGAGCAATGACAAGTTGTGGCTCGAAGGCAGCTATGTCTGGCTGGGTGTTGATCCTGACGAGGACCGGACCGAAACAGTGGCCGAATGGACCATCGACAGCCGCTATCGTCTGAGCCGTCACTGGACCGGACTTCTTGACTGGCGATATGATGTGTCCAGTGAACAATCGGCAGAGGCTGGCGTCGGTCTGGAATACCAGAACGAATGTGTCCGGATCGGCCTGACGCTCTCTCGCAGCTATATAACCACTTCAAATGTCGAACCGAGCACAGATGTGGGCCTGACAATTTCTTTCCTTGGATTTAGTGTCAACGCCAAGGACAAGAGCTATCACCGCACGTGCAACAACGCAGGGTAACTGAATTATGATTTCACACCGCCTTTTCGCCCGCCTCACGACCGCCGTGGCGCTTTGTGCGTCTCTGGCCGGACCTGTGGCGTCGCAAAGTGGGTTTTCGCCTGCCGTGATTGTGAACGACCGCGTTGTCACCTACTTCGAGATCGACCAGCGCGCTCTTTTGCTGAACATCATGAATCGCCCCGGCAACGTGGACAAGCTCGCCAAAGAGCAATTGATCGAAGAACGCCTTCAGCTTGAAGCCGCTGAAATCAACGGGATTTTCCCAAGCGAAGAAGGTGTGGAAGCCGGCATTCAGGACTTTGCCCGCCGGGTCAACATGAAGCCCGAAGACATGCTCAAGGCGCTGGAAAAAGACGGCCTCTACGAAGCAACCTTGCGCGACTTCCTCTATGCCCAGATTGCGTGGCGCGGCGTGATCCAGACGCGCTATGGCTCGCAAGCCAATATTTCGGAAGAAGAAATTGACCGCGCCATCGCCTCCAACAGCGGATCGGGCGGGATCAACGTTCTTCTGTCGGAAATCGTCATTCCGGTTACTCCACAAACCATCAGTCAGGTTCAGTCCCTGTCCCTGCAGATCAGTGAACTGACATCGGTCAGTGAATTTGCAGAAGCGGCGCGTCAGTATTCCGGTTCACGCACCAAAGATAACGACGGGCGCATCGACTGGATGTCGATCACGCGTCTGCCGCCGGAACTGCGCCCCCAGATCATGGCGTTGAAGCCGGGCGAAGTGACCGCGCCTGTAAGCCTGCCCAATGCGGTTGCTCTGTTCCAGCTGCGCTCGATGCGCGAAACCGGTCGCCGCACACCGAATTACTCTGCGGTTGATTACGCCGCCCTGTCATTGCCGGGTGGCCGCAGCGAGCAAAACATAAGCCTTATCAAAAAGATCGTGGACGATCTTGATACTTGCGACGACCTTTATGGTGCCGCCAAGGATATGCCGCGTGAAAACCTTGTGCGCGAAGCTGTTGCGCCCGGTGAAGTGCCACGCGACTATGGTGTCGAGCTTGCCAAGCTGGACAAAAACGAAGTGTCCACAAATGTGCAGCGCCGCAGCGCCAGTGGCGAACCGATTATGGTTCTGCTCATGATGTGCGGTCGCACCGTGGATCTGGGTGAAGAGGTCTCGCGTGAAGACGTCGCCAACTCTTTGCGCAACCAGCGACTTCAATCCTATGCCAACGGGTATATGTCTCAGCTGCGCGCAGAAGCGCGGATCGTCGAATAAAATGACGGCTCCCATCGCGCTCAGCTGTGGAGAACCGGCAGGGATCGGTCTTGAACTGGCTGTGCGGGCGTGGGAACAGCTCAAGGGAGACGTGCCCTTCTTTTTGATCGCAGATCCGCGACATGTTCCCAAGACCGTGCCGGTTGTGGAACTTTCAGATCCTCGTGACGCTGTTCAAGCGTGCCGTGACGCCCTGCCCGTTTTGCCGCTCGCCTTTGGTGGGCAGGCCATTGCGGGTCAACCTGATCCCGCAAATGCCGAAGGTGTTATGGAGGCCATTGCACTGGGCGCCCGTCTGGCAATGGACGGAACTGCCAGCGCCCTGTGCACAGCCCCGATCCATAAAAAGGCATTGAAGGACGGAACATCGTTTCCGTGGCCCGGTCATACCGAATATCTGGCCCATCTGGCGGGTGTCGAAAACGTTGTGATGATGCTTGCCAGCGAACAGTTGCGGGTTGTACCGACAACCATTCACATCGCACTTGCCGACGTTCCCCAAATCCTGACGGCCCAGTTGCTGCGCAAAACTCTGGAAATCACCCGCGACGGCCTGCGCAACCAGTTTGGCATCGAAGACCCGCGCATTGCCGTTGCGGGGCTGAACCCCCATGCCGGCGAAGGTGGTGCGATGGGACACGAAGACATGACCGTGATCGCGCCCGTCGTTGAAGAGTTGCTATCACAGGGATGGGCCTTGTCCGGCCCCCTGCCCGCCGACACCATGTTTCATGCGGCGGCGCGCGCCAAATATGATGCCGCAGTTTGTATGTACCATGATCAGGCGCTGATCCCGATCAAGACACTGGATTTCGATCGCGGGGTCAATGTGACGCTGGGGCTGCCGTTTATTCGGACCTCTCCGGATCATGGCACCGCTTTCGACATTGCCGGCAAAGGCATTGCCACACCGACAAGCCTGATCGAGGCGCTCAGAATGGCGCAGCGTATGGCGGCGTCGCGGTCGGATCACAAAGAACACTAAGAAAGAAGACACATGAGCGCGATTGATAACCTGCCCCCCTTGCGAGACGTCATCGCCGAACATGGGCTGTCTGCGCGCAAATCGCTGGGGCAGAACTTTTTGCTGGATCTGAACCTGACGGCCAAAATCGCCCGACAGGCCGGAGACCTGCGCGAATGTGATGTGCTTGAGATCGGTCCGGGCCCTGGCGGATTGACACGCGGGTTGCTGTCCGAAGGCGCCCGCAAGGTTCTTGCCATCGAAAAAGACACGCGCTGTATGCCGGTGCTGGAACAAATCAGCGCGGCCTATCCCGGCCAGCTCGAGGTGATTAACGGTGATGCGCTCGAGATTAATCCGCTTGCCCATCTGACACCGCCCATCCGTATCGCGGCCAATCTGCCTTATAATGTCGGTACGGAATTGCTGGTGCGCTGGCTCACCCCGAAAGAGTGGCCTCCCTTTTGGCAAAGCCTGACACTTATGTTCCAACGCGAGGTCGCAGAGCGGATCGTGGCGCAACCGGGGTCAAAAGCCTATGGGCGGCTGGCCATTCTGGCACAGTGGCGCGCGGATGCGAAAATTGTGATGCACCTGCCACCGGGCGCATTTACGCCGCCTCCCAAAGTCAGCAGTGCGGTTGTGCACCTCGCGGCTCTGCCCGAACCGAAATTCGAGGCCGACGCCTCAACCCTGAGCCACGTGGTGGCAAAAGCCTTTAACCAGCGCCGCAAAATGTTGCGCGCTGCCCTGAAGGGAACGGCACCGGATCTCGAAGATCGGTTGCTTGCGGCGGGCATTCAACCCACCGAACGGGCAGAACAGGTGTCACTTGAACAGTTCTGCGCCTTGGCCAGAGAAATCAAAAAAGCCTGATCCTAAAGAAAAGACCCGAAGCGTTGCTTCGGGTCTTTTGATTTATTCTGCTGCTTCCGGTTTGTCAGAAGGCGCCTCTGCGGCTGGCTCGGCCGCGGCAGGTTCCGCCGCCTTGGGCTCTTTCTTCGGAGCAGGCTTGCGACGTGGCTTTCGCGGTGGCTTTGGCTTGGTTTCCGCCTTTGCCTCTGGTGTCTCAACCAGACCGGATTCTGCGCTTTCTTCCACGATTTCAATCACATCAGGCTGTGGTGCATCAGACGGGTCTTCGACCTTGGCTGGTGCATCGGAAGCGGTGTTTGCTTCGCGTTCCTGACGCTCAATGCGTTCCTGACGCTCGCGATCGCGCTCGGCCTGACGTTCGCGGTTCTGACGCTCGTGTTCTTCACGGCGTGCATCCTGCTCGCGTTGAGCCTCGGCAAGCATGCGCAGATAGTGTTCTGCGTGCTGTTGGAAATTTTCGGTTGCAACACGGTCATTTGCAAGCTGCGCATCACGTGCGAGCTGATTATACTTGTCAATAATCTGCTGGGGTGTGCCACGCACTTTGCCCTCGGGGCCCGAGCTGTCAAACACACGGTTGACGACGTTACCTGAGGGACGGTTGCGATTGTTCTTGTTCCGCGAACGGGATTTAGAAGATCTCATTTTTCTTGCTGTCCAGCCTTGGTCAGAAAATCAATCGATAAACCCGTTTCGCGCCCCTTGCGCTCAAAACCCGGGTACCGACTTTTTGGCTTGGTGTCCTGCGGGACCGGCGTATGCACCATCTTCGCAAGGACACTTATTGAGTAATCGGGTATGGCATCGCACACAAGAGGTTAAGTCGAAAATAGGTGGAATTTCGCGCTTTTTTCGAAAGATCTATGCGATTGTAGCAGAAACAACGCGATCCCTGCCATCCAGATCGGTGTGAATCTGAACATGGCTCAGACCTGCCTCGCGGAAAATAGCGAGCACATCCGGCCCCTGTTTCCAGCCAATTTCGACAAGCAACCTGCCCTGTGGGGCCAGATGATGATGCGCGTCTTCACCTATTTTAACATAGGGAGAAAGCCCATCGCCACCGGGTGTCAGGGCCAGATGCGGGTCATGTTGCAAGACCTCGGGCGACAGGTCCAACATCTCGATTTCGGAAATATAGGGCGGGTTGGACAGGATCAGATCAAACTGCCCTTCGACCCCTTTGAACCAGTCGGCCTGCTGGAGCGTCAACCGGTCAGACACGCCGTGTGTCTCGGCATTCTCCTGCGCGACGGCCAAAGCTGCTGGGCTGATGTCTGTCGCAACCGCAACTGCCGCAGGGCGTTCGGCAAGCAGGGTCACGGGCAAAATACCCGACCCCGTCCCAAGATCCAGAATCCGGCGGGGGGAAGGCCCGGCCAGCACCTCGGCGATCAGGGTTTCTGTTTCCGGGCGCGGGTCAAGAACATCCGACGTGACCAGAAAATCGCGTCCCCAAAACTGGCGTTTCCCGATAATCTTGGACACCGGCATATTCTGTGTTCGGCGAATGAGCGCGTTTTCATAGGCATGAAACTGTTCGTCCCTCACCGGCATGTCCGGTTCAAGGGAAATGTGACCGGTGGGTATGCCCATGACATGCGCCAGCAAAATACGGGCGTCCCGTTCCGGTCCTTCGATATTGGCACCCCTCAGTTGGGCAATTCCTTTGCGAAGCGCATCACGCAGGATCACCCTTCCATCTCCGCAAGCAGACGCGCCTGATCATCTGCCGTCAGGGCATCCACAATCTCGTCCAGATCGCCCCCCATAATCGCATCCAGCTTGTAGAGCGTCAGGTTGATCCGGTGATCCGTCATCCTGCCCTGCGGAAAATTATAGGTGCGAATGCGTTCCGAGCGGTCACCTGATCCGACCTGGCTTTTGCGGGCCTCCGAGCGCTGGCTGTCGATCCGCTGCCGCTCCTGATCAAACAGCCGTGTTTTCAGAACCTGCATGGCAATTTCGCGGTTACGGTGCTGGGATTTCTCCGAACTGGTCACGACAATGCCCGAGGGAATATGCGTGATCCGCACGGCGGAATCCGTGGTGTTGACGTGCTGACCACCCGCACCAGACGACCGCATCGTATCAATCCGGATGTCATTGGCGTCAATCTGGATATCGACATCTTCCGCTTCGGGCAAAACCGCGACAGTGGCCGCCGATGTATGAATACGCCCGCCGCTTTCGGTTTCTGGAACACGCTGAACACGGTGCACGCCGGATTCGTACTTTAGCCGCGCAAAGACGTTTTCGCCTTTGACATGCGCCACCACTTCCTTGATGCCACCCAGTTCCGTTTGCTGTTCTTCAATGATCTCAAACTTCCAGCCGCGCGCCTCGGAATAGCGTTGATACATGCGCAACAGGTCACCCGCAAAAAGCGCCGCTTCGTCACCGCCGGTACCCGGACGGATTTCCACCATGGCGGGCCGCGTGTCGGCCGCATCTTTAGGAATCAGCGCCAACTGAAGCTCTTTTTCGGCCGCAGGAAGCCGCTCTTTCAACAAAGGCAGTTCTTCTTCGGCAAGTTCCCGCATATCGGGATCGTCAAGCATCATCTCGGCGTCGTCCAAATCGGACAGCAGCTGACGATAGGCCGCGATCTGCTCGATAACGGGTCTAAGATCCGAATATTCCTTGGCAAGGCGGGCAATATCCTCGCCCGCTGTGCCATCCGACATCTGCGCCTCAAGAAACTCGAAACGCTGTTTGATTTGCTCTAATCGCTCAATAGGAACCATGAGGTTAAGTGGGACAATCCGCAGACTTGGTCAAGGGGGCTGAATGGTGTAAGATTCCAAACATGCGAAGAATTATGATGATCCTTGGTTTGGTCGGGGCCAGTGCCCCCGCGCTGGCCGACTATAACCTGAATGGCAAAGTGATTGATTGCTATTGCACCGACAAGCAAGGCGGGCGCGTCGAGCTGGGCGAAATGATCTGTTTGCAAGTGGACGGGCGCATGTTCATGGCCCAGTGCCAGATGTCGCTGAACGTGCCGATGTGGCGCGAAATCTCCGAAGGTTGCCTGTCATCCAACCTTGTGGCGCCTTCAATAGGCGACCAAAGCGTCAATCCAGCCATCCACTCTGGCGGCGTTGACGCCAAAGTCGCGCCGCCCAAATCGTGATCGCGCATAGATCAGCAGATCCTCCCCGACCTGCATCGCCGTTGTGTAATCAGGATAGCCGACAAGGCGCGACCGGCTGACAAATGTAATCATGCCGCTCTCGCTTGATCCGGCGAAGATTTCTGTGCGCGGCTCTGTCAGGGCGATGGTTTCCAGTTTTTTCAACCCGCCACCGCCGGTCAACACCCGTCGCGTTGCACCGTTTCGAAAGGTTTTGTCGGCTTCGACTTTCGGGGTGACATGCCAGACTTCGGGATCACTTGGCGCAAGGCGGACATAGGCCAGCACCCCAAGCATCGCAATTGCGATCAACCAGATAAAGATCATAGGTTTCCCTTTCAAAGTTCTCACCCCAGACCTCGCACAACAAAAACATCAAAATTCTGTTCGACGGGGCCGAGCCCTAAATAATTTCAGGCATTAAAAACGTGTTGTCGTCAATTTCCAAGCCCCACCGGTGAGATTTGCCCAAATTTGCATCTCTCACCGATGTGCCTTTTTTTTTGAGGGTCACCCTTTGCGGCGCGTTGCCCCCCAAATCTGAAGCAGTTCTGTTGCAACATGCGCGCCCGCAATTGCGGTTGCACCTGTTGTGTCAAAAGGAGGCGAAACCTCGACCACATCGCCACCAACCATGTTGATGCCGGCCAGATCACGCAGGATAATCGCGGCCTGACCACTGCTCAGGCCACCCCAGACAGGTGTCCCCGTGCCGGGCGCAAATGCCGGATCAAGACAATCGATATCAAACGTTACATATGTCGGATGTGACCCAAGAATGGATTTGATCTTTTCCACAACCGCTGCCGGTCCGGTTTCGTGTACTTCGCGTGCATCTATGATGTTCACCCCCAAAGGATCTTCATTCACGGTGCGAATGCCCACCTGAACCGAGCGCGCAGGATCCACGAGACCCATTTTCACGGCCTTGTAAAACATGGTGCCGTGGTCGATCCGCTCCATATCATCATCCGCCCAGGTGTCGGTATGGGCATCAAATTGCAACAAGGACAGCGGCCCGTATTTTTCGGCGTAGGCCTTGAGGATCGGGAAAGTCACATAATGGTCGCCCCCCAGTGCAAGGCTCGCCGCGCCCGCTTTCAGGATGCCGCGAATGTGGTTTGTCAGGGCATCGGGAAAATCCGAGACTTTGGCATAGTCAAAAGCAACATCGCCGTAGTCGACAATGCTAAACTCATCCAGAACGCAATAATCCCAGCCATAAGGCGGATCAAAGGCCTGAAGCGTGCTTGCCTCTCGGATGGCGCGTGGCCCCAAACGTGTGCCCGGACGATTGGTGACAGCCTGATCAAATGGCACGCCGGTCACGGCGATATCGACATCTGTCAGATCTTTTGAATACCTTCTGCGCAGAAACGATGTCGCGCCGCCAAAGGTGTTTTCAAAGCTGCACCCCCGCATATCCTTACGGGTGAAGGCCTCGTCCACCTGATTTTTTGCATCTTCCAGCGCCATGACACTCTCACTTTATCGGTCAAGAAATAATTTGATCAAATTCTGATCTACAGACATCTGTTGGTCAAGCCCCAACGCAACATTGAACCACGCCCCCTGCCCGATCACGTGGGCACGGGGCGATCTGCAGCAGTAATGAGCGGCCTTAAACCGGCTGGGCGGTTTCGACCAGCCGCGCAAAGAACGAGGCGCCGACAGGTGAGACGTCATCGTTAAAGTTATAGTTGGGATTGTGCAGCCCTGCGCCGGGTCCCTGACCGACAAACAAATAGGCACCGGGACGCGCATTCAGCATATAAGCGAAATCTTCCGCGCCCATTTCTTTGCCCTGATTGTCCTCAACCGCATCCTCTCCAGAAATCTCGCGGGCGACACTGGCGGCAAAGGCAACTTTGTCAGCATTGTTGACCGTCGCCGGATAGCCTTTTTCATAGCGCAGCGTGGCTTCGACATCAAAGCTGGCGGCCTGACCCGCAACAATCTGCTGCATCCGGCGGATGATCATATCCTGAACCTCTGGTTCAAATGTGCGCACGGTTCCATTTAAATAGGCCGTATCGGGGATCACATTGTCGGTGCTGCCCGTATGGATTTGTGTGACCGACACAACCGCCTCTTGGCGCGCATCGTGGTTGCGGCTCAAAATGGTTTGAAGGGCCTGTGCAATTGATACAGCGGCAACCACCGGATCGCTTGTTTCATGCGGATAGGCCCCGTGCCCGCCGCGCCCTTGAATGTCGATATGAAACTCGTCCACCGCAGCCATGATCGGGCCGGGAGTCGTATAGAAATGCCCCAATTCGATGTCCGGCACGTTATGCAGGGCAAAGACCTGGTCGATGCCGAAGGTGTCCATGATGCCTTCTTCCACCATCACGCCGGCGCCACCGCCGCCTTCTTCTGCGGGTTGAAAGATCAACGCAACACGCCCTGAAAACCTGCGTGTTTCGGCAAGGTACTTGGCCGCGCCCAACAACATGGTTGTGTGCCCGTCATGTCCGCAGGCATGCATTGCCCCCTCAACCGTCGACGCATAGTCGAGGCCGGTGGTCTCTGGCATCGGCAGCGCATCCATATCGGCCCGCAACCCGATTGTGCCCCCCTCGCCCTGACCGTTGATGATGGCGACCAGACCCGAGGTGGCGATGCCTTCGTGAATTTCATCCACGCCAAACTCGCGCAGCCGCTCGGCCACGAAAGCCGCCGTTTCATGACAGTCGAATTCCAGTTCGGGATGCGCATGCAAGTGGCGGCGCCAGGTTTTCATCTCATCTGCATAGGCTGCAATGCTGTTCAGGACCGGCATGGGCTGGACTCCTTGTTCACGTTCATCTGATATGCATCTGAACACTGCCGCGAAGGGAACTGCAATGGCCGAAAACCCACTTATTCTTGACCCCAAGGGTGGCATGCCCCGTCTTCTGGAAATCATGCGCCGTCTTCGGGACCCGGAAACCGGATGCCCGTGGGATATTGAACAGGATTTCGCAACCATCGCCCCTTATACCATCGAAGAAGCCTATGAAGTCGCGGATGCGATCGAACGCGAGGCGTGGGACGAACTAAAGGGTGAATTGGGGGATCTTTTGTTCCAATCGGTTTTCCATGCCCAGATGGCACAGGAACGTGGTCTGTTTTCCTTTGATGAGGTCGCCGACACCATGTCGGACAAAATGGTGGCCCGCCACCCCCATGTGTTTGGCGACGAAAACCGAGACAAGTCGGCAGAACAACAAACGCGGGACTGGGAAACGATCAAGGCCGCAGAACGTGCGGGAAAACAGCAAAAAGGTACGCTGGACGGGGTCGCGGTCGGGCTGCCGGCGCTGTTGCGGGCGGTCAAGCTTCAGAAACGCGCGGCGCGTGTCGGGTTTGACTGGCCTGATGTGTCTCAGGTTATCGACAAAATCGTCGAGGAAGCCGGTGAACTGGTCGAAGCCCGCGATACGCTGACCCAAAGCGAAGTCGAAGAGGAATTTGGCGATCTGCTGTTCGTCATGGCAAATCTGGCCCGCCATATGAATGTCGACCCCGAAGCGGCGCTGCGCGGCACAAACCAGAAATTCATCCGGCGGTTTGAGGGAATCGAAGCCAGACTGGCAGCGGAAGGCAAAACGCCCGCGCAAGCCGACCTCGAGGAAATGGATGCGCTTTGGAATGCGATCAAGGTGGAAGAAAAATCTGGAAACAGTACCTGAACAATTTATTCAGGTATTGACCCAATAAAATTACTCAGGTATTTGCCTCATCAACTGAAATAGTGAAAATGAGACAGACCAGTGTTTTCAAAATTCAAATCCGCCTTCCTTGCTACTACGGCTCTTGCAGTTGCGACACCGGTTCTGGCCGAAGAAGTAAACGTCTATTCCTATCGTCAGCCCGAGCTGATCAAACCTCTGACTGACGCCTTCACGGAAGAAACAGGAATTGAAGTCAACGTTGCCTATCTGAAAAAGGGCATGATCGAACGGATGACCGCAGAAGGCACACGTTCGCCTGCGGATCTGGTTCTGACCGTCGACATTTCGCGCCTGTCTGCCGTTGTCGAAGCCGGTCTGACACAGCCCGTTGAAAGCGATGTCCTCAAGGCGAACGTTCCCAGCCTGTATCACGATCCCGACGGAGAATGGTGGGGTTTGACGACACGTGCCCGTATCGTCTATGCCTCGAAGGACCGTGTTCAAGAAGGTGAAGTCACCACCTATGAAGACCTTGCTGATCCCAAGTGGAAAGGCCGTATTTGCACGCGTTCCGGCACCAATGCCTATAACGTCGCGCTGACATCCGCGGTCATCCACCACCTTGGTGAAGACGGCGCAAAAGCATGGCTTGAAGGTGTTAAAGACAATCTTGCCCGCAAACCTCAAGGCAACGACCGCGCACAGGTCAAGGCCATCTGGGCCGGCGAATGTGACATCGCCATCGGCAACACCTATTACATGGGCAAAATGCTGAACGACGACGAGCAAAAAGAATGGGCTGAAAGCGTCAATGTCGTGTTCCCGACATTTGAAGGTGCCGGAACCCATGTCAACATTTCGGGTGTTGCGATGGCCAAACATGCGCCCCACCCCGAGGCCGCTTTGAAGATGATGGAATTCCTGACATCGCCCAAGGCGCAGGAAGTCTATGCAAAGGCCAACTTTGAATATCCCATCGCGCCCGGCTCGGAAGCTGACGCATTGGTTCAAAGCTGGGGTGACTTTACAGCCGACGATGTGAACCTGATGACACTGGCGGAAAAGCGCTCGATGGCGCTTAAGCTGACAGAAGAAGTCGACTTTGACGGCTAAGCGTCTGTGCTAAATTGAATTCTGAGATGGCGCCCTGTTCGGAGCGCCATTTTTCGTTTGGCGGCTTGTGTGATTAACTTGAGCGTTTTGCGAGGCTCTGCCTCGCGCTCCGGGATATTTGAGGCCAGAAGAAGACGCCATGCGGAAATTTGCCGAGGGGCGTAGACAAGCCTTTCGGACTGTGACCAAAGTCAGGGAAAACCACAGGACAGGAAAGGCTCGGCAGCATGGCGCCACGCAAGATCATAATCGACACGGACCCCGGTCAGGACGATGCTGTTGCAATCCTTTTGGCACTGGCCAGTCCGGATGAGATCGACGTTGTCGGAATTACCGCGGTTGCCGGCAATGTGCCGCTTCCCCTGACGCAGAAAAATGCGCGTATTGTTTGTGAGTTGGCAGGCAAACCGGACGTAAAGGTTTTTGCCGGGTGTGATCGCCCCTTGGGGCGTGATCTTGTCACGGCGGAACATGTGCACGGGAAATCGGGACTGGACGGGCCTGATCTGCCGGATCCGACGATGCCCTTGCAGGATCAGCATGCGGTGGACTTCATCATTGAGACTCTGCGCGCCCATCCCCCGAAAACCATTACACTGTGCCCCTTGGGGCCGCTGACCAATGTGGCGATGGCGTTTGAAAAAGCCCCCGACATTGTCGACCGTGTGCAGGAAATTGTTTTGATGGGGGGCGCCTATTTCGAAGTAGGCAACATCACCCCAGCGGCAGAGTTCAACATTTATGTTGACCCGCAGGCTGCGCATATTGTGTTTTCCGCTGGTGCGCCAATTGTTGTGATGCCGCTGGATGTGACGCACAAGGCGCTGGTCACACAGCCGCGCAACGACGCCTTTCGCGCCCTTGGCACTCCGGTCGGGATTGCCGTCGCCGAGATGACCGATTTCTTTGAGCGGTTTGACAAAGAGAAGTACGGCAGCAGCGGCGCGCCTTTGCATGACCCTTGCGTGACGGCCTATTTGTTGCGCCCCGATCTGTTTCAGGGGCGCAATGTCAACGTAATGATCGAAACGCGTTCGGAACTGACTTTGGGCATGACTGTCGCGGATTGGTGGGGGGTGACGGATCGTGCGCCCAACGCCCTGTTTATCGGGGATGTTGATGCGGATGGGTTCTTTGATTTGCTGACCGAGCGGCTGGGCCGGTTATGAGCGCCGCCCTGCATCTGGCGCGGGCCGAAAATATTGAAAAGCTGCTGCCATTGGTGGCGGCCTTTCATGCCGAGGAAGGCATTTCTCAAGAAGATGCCACACGTCGCGCGGCATTGATGCCCCTTCTGGAGGGATCGCCCTTGGGGGCGGTCTATCTTATTGGTCCGACGCGGGCACCGATCGGATATATTGTCGTGACCTTTGGCTGGTCTATCGAGTTTGGCGGGATGGATTCCTTTGTGGACGAATTGTTCATCCGTCCGGCGGTGCGCGGTCGTGGCATTGCGACCGAAGTTCTGATTGCGTTGCCCAAAGCCCTGTCCGAGGCCGGTGTGCGGGCCGTGCATCTTGAGGTGGACCGAGACAATGACGTGGGACACCGCCTATATACCAAAACTGGTTTTCAGGGCCGCGACCGATATATGTTGATGACACGCAAACTTTAGGTGCGGCACATGGCTTTGCAGATCCCTTTTGAGAACACCTATGTCCGGCTGCCGGATCGACTGTTCACCCGCACCCATCCGGTACCGGTCAAGGCGCCAGAACTATTGGCGTTCAATCATCCGCTTGCCCGTGATCTCGGCATCTCGGGAGACGATGACATAGAAGAGCTGGCACGCGTTTTCGGGGGTAACGAAATCCCTGATGGGGCAGATCCGCTGGCCCAGCTTTATGCGGCGCATCAGTTTGGCCACTGGAACCCTCAGTTGGGGGATGGCCGGGCCGTTCTTCTGGGCGAGGTCAAGGGGCGCGATCTTCAGCTCAAAGGCTCGGGGCGCACACCTTATTCGCGAAATGGTGATGGGCGCGCCTGGGTTGGTCCCGTGCTGCGGGAATTTGTCGTAAGTGAAGCCATGCATGCGCTTGGCATTCCGACCACGCGTGCCCTTGCCGCGGTGGCCACAGGCGAAACGATCCAACGCGAGACCACCCTGCCCGGCGCTGTGCTGACCCGTGTGGCCAGCAGCCATATCCGCGTTGGCACCTTTCAGGCGTTAGCGGCCAGACAAGATCAAGCCGGGTTGCAGGCCCTGTTCGACTATGCCTGTGAGCGGCATTATCCGGACGTGTCCGATCCGCTTGGATTTCTCAAGGCGGTTATCGCGCGTCAGGCCAGTCTGGTCAGCCAATGGATGTCGGTCGGATTTATCCATGGGGTTATGAACACGGACAACTGTGCAATTTCCGGCGAAACCATTGATTACGGCCCCTGCGCCTTTATGGATGCCTATCATCCGATGACGGTGTTTTCGTCGATTGATCGCACGGGTCGCTATGCCTATGCGGCGCAGGCGGACATTATCGTGTGGAACATGGCACAGCTGGCGACAGCTCTTGTACTGCTGATGCCTGACAGTGATCTGGCCGTGGAAGAGTTCACCAAAGCCATTCACGCCATGCCCGATCTTTTGCAAGAACTTTGGTCGCAAACCCTTTTGCGTAAAATCGGCATTCGCAACGCCCGGAAAGGTGACAGCGAACTCAGTGCCTCTTTGTTGCAGATGATGACCGATCAGGGCGCGGATTTCACAAATACCTTTGCCGCCCTTGGCACCGACACGGCCCAGGACCAGTTTGTCGACCGTGACGCGTTTGAAAGCTGGGCGCGCACCTGGCGCAACCGGATCGAGGGCGAAGACGACCCCTATGGCGTGATGCGCGCAACAAATCCGGTTCTGATCCCGCGCAACCACCGGATTGAGCAGATGATTCAGGCCGCCGTGACGGGGGACATGGCGCCCTTCAGCCGCTTGATGCAGGCCTTGTCAGCGCCGTTTGATGACACTTCGGAGTTTGCCGATCTGCGTCGGCCCCCACTGGAAAATGAACGGGTGCGTGCCACGTTCTGTGGCACCTAAGGCGAGGCCCTTTAATACCTTCAGTGGCTGGCGGGCTATTTGCGATTGATCAGGGTCAGACCCAAGGCCACAAGCCCTAGTGCGGCCCAGATCGACAGGCTGACCTGTTCGCCCAGCAACCACCAGCCCAGAAAGACGCTGAAGACGGGTGACAGAAAGCTGAAAGAGGCAACGCTTGACGCCGGATAGATCGACATCAGCCAGAACCAGAACAAATAGGCAATTGCCGCCACACCGATGGATTGGAACAAAAGACCAGCAAAATGAACCAGTTGCGGGTCTCGAGTGAGCGGTCCGAACAGGGGCGCAACCGCAATGAGTGCAATGCTCGACACAATCAGTTGCCACATCAACTGCGTTTCCGGCTTTTCCTTGGCCAGCGGCGTCACACGCACCACAAGCGCAATCCCCGCCCAGGCAAGGGCCGCAACAAAGGCCAGAACATCCCCCAAAATTGATGCGCTTCCACCCTGTCTGTCGGCAAGGGCAATTCCAACGCCAATCATCGCAAGGATCAGACCAATCACCCGTGTCTTGGTCAGCCGTTCGCCGGGCAAAATGAAATGGGCGACCAACGCCAGCCAAACCGGCATTGAATAGAAAATGACACTGGCCCGCGACACGGTTGTCAGATCAAGAGACAGGTATAAGCATACGAATTCTATTGTAAAAAGCGCGCCAGACAAAATGCCGGCCCAGACAACCGGCCTTGTGCGTGTGAAGGGTTTGGACCGCCACATCATCCAGATGGCAACCACCACCAGACCGATGATCGAGCGCACGCCCGCGGCAAAAACCGGAGAGAACCCTCCGTTGGTGACCTTTATGACCACCTGATTGAAGGCCAGCACCCCTGCAAAGAGAACAAGCGCCGTGACCCCGAAGGTATCGATATGTGATTTGCGTTCCATTCCCGCAGTCGCGCGCCGAACTGCCCTAAAGTCAAGCACTTACAAAAGGAACGTTGCGTAGCGACATAACAACCTCTGGCAATGCGTGAAGGTGCGTGTCATCACATGGGTTCAAACGGAAAGAACCTATGTCTGACACGCTGCGTATCGCGACCTATAATTTGCAAAAATGCGTTGGGCTCGACATGCGCCGTCGACCGGATCGATCCCTTCAGGTGATCAACGCGCTGAAAGCGGACATCGTGATCCTGCAGGAAGCGGACAAACGCCTGCCACCGCGCCCCGCTGCCTTGCCGCACGATATTCTGAACCATCATGGGTGGCATATTCTGCCCTTTGGACAAGTGGGCGGCTCGCTCGGGTGGCATGGCAATGCCATGCTGGTCAAAGGCTCTGTTACGATGACAGACAGCCAAAAACTCGACCTGCCGGGTTTGGAACCCCGAGGGGCGATTTGTGCGGAACTCGAAACCCCGATCGGACCATTGCGTATTATCGGCACCCACCTTGGCCTGATCCGGCGATACCGGCTGATGCAACTGTCCCTTTTGACACGGCACATGCGCGACAAAGGTGGCATGCCCACGGTTCTTGCCGGTGATTTCAACGAATGGGGATCAAAAACGGCGCTTGATGCCGCGACACCCGGTGTCACTTTCGCCGACACAGGTCACAGTTTTCCGGCACCTCGTCCGATCGCCGCACTGGACGCCTTCGCGCTGAGCAAAGGGATCAAGGTCACCGACACCCAAGTGCACCGCGAACGGCCCGCACATATTGCGTCAGACCACCTTCCCGTCTGGATTGATATTCAACGCACCTGATGGTTGAGCCAGCTGGCATGCCCATGCTAGGCCAACTGCAAATATCTGAATTAGGACAGTTTTCATGCATTTCCTTCAAATCACATCATTTCTGATTGTGATGGCCGGCGTCTTTGGCGCGATCAATTATCTTTATCTGCGTCTGCCGTCCGCGATTGGTATCCTTGTGGTCGCCTTGCTGGCCAGTTTTGCCCTCTTGGGGATTGATTTTGTAGCCCCCCAGTTCGGCATTGCCGACACCGCGCGCAACATGGTCAACGATATCGACTTTTCCGATGCCCTGCTCGAAGGCATGTTGGGGCTGTTGCTGTTTGCCGGTGCACTTCATGTCAAACTGGCCGATCTCAAGGCCCAGTGGATTCCCGTCGCGTTGATGGCCACAATCGGCATTGGGCTTTCAACTACCATCGTCGGTTTCGGGTTTAGCTGGATCACGGGCATGCCATTGATGATTGCGCTGGTGTTCGGGGCGTTGATCTCTCCGACAGACCCGGTTGCGGTTCTGGGTGTGCTGCGCGAGGCAAACCTGCGCAAATCGCTGGAGACCAAAATTGCCGGTGAAAGCCTGTTCAACGACGGCGTGGGCTATGTTGTGTTTCTCGTGCTGTCGGGCATTGCCTTTGCGGGGATGGGTCATGGCGATGCGCATGGCGCGGTAGACCACGGAGCGTCTGAACTGGATGATGCGGCACTTCTGTTTGTACAAGAGGCCGTTGGCGGCGCGGTTCTCGGGCTGGTTTTGGGGTGGATCACCTTCCGCGTGATGCGCCAGATCGATGATTATCCGCTTGAAGTTTTGCTGACACTCGGATTGGCCTTTGGCGGATACGAACTGGCCGTGGCGCTGCATGTTTCGGCCCCGATCATGGCGGTTTGTGCCGGTCTTCTCATCGGTGACATCGGCACAAAACACGGAATGAGCGAACAGACACGGGAATACGTCGATGCCTTTTGGAAGCTGGTTGATGAAATCCTGAACGCGGTCCTGTTTTTGTTGATCGGGTTCGAGGTCTTTGCCGTCGCGTTTGATATGGAATATCTGGTCTCGGGTGTGCTCGCGATTGGTCTTGCGCTGTTTGCGCGACTGGTGGCCGTGGCAGTGCCCATCCTGATCCTGAAACCCTTCCGCAGCTTTGGGCCGGGTGTCATTCCGATCATGACATGGGGTGGTCTCAAAGGCGGGATTTCTGTTGCTCTGGCGCTGTCTCTGCCAGACAATGAATGGAAACCCCTGATCCTGACGGCCACGTATATTGTCGTTATTTTCTCAATCATCGTACAGGGCCTGACAATTGCGCCGCTTGCGGGCAAACTGGGCCGCGAACCGGAGCTGATGTAATGACCGAGTATGCTGTTTATGACGTGTTCACCGACAAACCCTTTGGTGGCAATCAGTTAGCTGTCTTTCCTGATGCAACCCACCTGCCCGAGGACGATCTGCAAAACATCGCCAAAGAGTTCAACTTTTCCGAGGTGACGTTTGTCTATCCGCCTGAAAACGGCGATCACACGGCCAAGGTGCGCATTTTCACACCCACCATGGAAGTGCCCTTTGCAGGGCATCCGACCATCGGCACAACCGTGGCGCTGGCAGATACGGGACATGGGCCGGATATGGTTCTGGAACTCGGGGTTGGCCCGCTGGCCTGTCGCGCCTATGACGGCAGTGCCCAGTTCACAACCGAGGTCGCGCTGGAACGGCTGGCCTCTCCTGCGCCGGAACTGGTGGCGCGTGCCTTGGGCATCTCTGCCGACGCGATCCTGACACAGGCCCACGCACCCGTTATGGCAACGCTGGGCCTTGCCTTTACGATCACTGAGCTTGACTGCAAAGACACCCTGTCTGCGTTGCAAACCGATGTGGCCGCCTTTCGCGAAGGGGCCAAGGCCCATCCGGCAGGATTGGATTTTGCGCAGTTCGCCTATGTTCGCGAAGGCGACGTTGTGCATGCGCGAATGTTCGCGCCGCTCGACAACATCCCCGAAGATCCGGCAACAGGCAGTGCCTGCGCGACTTTGGGTGCCTTGCTTGCGGATATTGAAGGAAACGATGTCACCCTGCGCATTCATCAAGGGGACGATATGGGCCGGTCCAGCGTGATCGGTGTCACGACCCTCGACGGGGCTGTCACAATCAGCGGTCAGGCCAAGAAAGTGATGGAAGGCCGCCTCGTCTACTGAGGCGACCTGTCTTGTATTAGCAGATCAGCTGCCGGTTTTGGCGTTGCTGCGACGGCGGCGACGCTGGCCTCCGCCGGCTGGTTTTCCTGCGCCTGCAGGGCGGCTGCCGCCGGATTTTGCGCCACCGGGACGACCTCCGCCTGGCTTGCCACCGGCAGGACCACCGCGACGCGGCCCGCTGCGACGGCGCGCTTGCTTGGGCTTGGATTTGTGTGACGGATCATCCATGCCCATCCAAGGTGTTCCCGACAGCACCGGAATTTCGATTTTCATAACCTTTTGAATGGCTTTCAATTCATCGACTTCATCGGGTGCACAGAAGGCCACCGCAGCGCCGTCCATACCCGCGCGGGCCGTCCGGCCAATACGGTGGACATAGTTTTCGGGCACATTGGGCAGATCATAGTTATAGACGTGGCGCACTTCCGGAATATCCAGACCACGTGCCGCAACATCGGTGGCCACCAGAACCATGGTCTCGCCGCTGCGAAACGCCTTGATCGCACGCTCGCGCTGGCCTTGGCTTTTGTTGCCGTGAACCGCGTTGGCCTCGTAACCGGCTTTGACCAAGGCTTTCATCAAACGATCCGAACCGTGTTTGGTGCGCGCAAACACAATCGCGGCCTCGTCACGGTGCGCATCCAGAAGCTCGATCAACAGGCTGGTCTTTTCGCCCTTGGCAATAAAGTGAATCCCTTGGGTCACCTTGTCGGCTGCCTTGCCCGGAGGCGATACCTGCACACGGACAGGATCATTCAGGTAAGAGCCTGCGATCTCGGACATCTGTTTGGGCATTGTGGCCGAAAACAGCATCGTTTGACGTGTTTCTGGCAGCCACTCGGCGATTTTGCGCAAGGCATGGATAAAGCCGAGGTCCAGCATCTGGTCCGCTTCGTCCAGCACAAGGAAATCGGTGGCCGACAGATCAAGAGCCTTACGCTCCATCAGGTCGATCAGACGACCGGGGGTCGCCACGATAATGTCAGTGCCGCGCGAAACACGCGTGATCTGCGGGTTGATGGACACACCTCCAACCACAAGACCCACCTTGAAGGGCGTGCCTTCCACCAAAACGGCAAGGCTTTCCTTGATCTGGTTGGCAAGTTCACGCGTTGGCGCAAGGATCAAACTGCGGGCGGTGCGGGGTTCGGGTTTGCTTCCATAAGATTGAAGGCGCGCAATCAGCGGCAGCCCGAAAGCAAGCGTTTTACCGGTGCCGGTCTGTGCCAGCCCCATAACGTCTTTGCCTTCCAAAGCGTGCGGGATCGCGCCTTCCTGAATCGGGGTCGGGTCGGAAATGCCCGTTTTCGTCAGTTTCGCAACAAGAGTTTTCGGCAGACCGAGGTCGTCGAAGGTCATAATAATCAGCTTTCCGCGCCCAACGCATTCGGGACGCTTACAGGGGCCCTATGTCGGGCCAGGTGTGGATGAGCAAAAAATCGATCTCGGCCTCTGTGCCGCAGCCATTTTTCGCCCTCGCCCCACGCGTGATTTTGGGATTAGTTTGGTTGCCTCGGGTCACGCCGGCCAAGCCTGGCTCTCGGGTGCTGCTCACGCGGCAGAAGGCATCCTTTGGCTCATGCGGCCATTGTGCGCCACTGTCAAGCAATAAAGTCGCGCGCACCGTCAGGAAAAGAACTGGCGTATCTCAATGTGGGACGATAAAACCGTAAACCAATGCCGACTGGGACAGCCTATCATGACTGACACAATCATCTCTCGCTGCGAGACCAAGGGTCTGCGCATGACCGGACAACGCCGCGTGATTGCGGCTGTTTTGCAGGAAAGTGATGATCATCCGGACGTGGAAGAGCTTTATGCCCGCGCCTCGCAGAGGGATGACGGCATTTCGCTCGCAACGGTCTATCGCACGGTAAAGCTGTTTGAAGAAGCCGGTATTCTGGACAAGCTGGAATTTGGCGACGGTCGCGCCCGTTATGAAGATGCGGAACGCGCCCATCACGACCATCTGATTGATATCAATTCGGGTGAAGTGATTGAATTTGTCGATCCAGAGATCGAGGCCCTGCAAGTGAAGATTGCCGAAAAGCTGGGATATCAGCTGAAAGGGCATCGCCTTGAACTCTACGGTGTGCCAATCAAGAAATAACAGCGGCAGATCTGCGCGTTATTTCAGGTTTCGCCCCCATGCGTGCCCCAGCTGGATATAGACAATCGTGTCTTCGGGGCCGACCGCAACATCCAGCCCCATATCAAGACCAAAGCGTTTGGCAATCCTGTAGCGAATGCCCAGCCCGCCGGTAAAAACCTCGTTGTTTTTGGAAATACTCGACGACCCGTTGGCCGTGGCGCGCCCATATCCCGCGAACCCCAAAACGGACCAGCGCGGATTCAATTGCCGCCTGATTTCAACTTCGCTCGAAAGCACCCGATCCCCTTGATAGCGGTTCAGAGGAACGCCCCGTATGGCGATTGAAGGCTCCATGAAAAAGGGCGTGCTTCCAGACGTTGCATTGCCCAGAACCATGCCCCCGAAGGTCCAATCCGGATTGGGAGACCGAAACCCGGCGCCGAACACAGACAGCGTGTCAAAATTTGCGTCGCTGCCAATCACATCGTCATAGCGGCGTAGATGGGCGTTGAAATTCAACCCGTTGCGCGGTGTCAGGGGATTGTCCAGAGAATCGTAAGACGTCAAAATCCCCAAGGCGTTCATTTGAATATCTTGCGTCAGCGCCGGAGGGATCGGAAAAGACGATCCGAAATCCGGCCGGATTTTTGTATTGGCAAGTGTGATGCTTGGTCCGAGGTAGAAGGCGGATTTTCCGATCTGCATCCGCCCTTCGAGATACGCCACCTTGGCACGGTTGTTGAACGTGAATCCGCGGTTGCCCGTCGGATAGAAGGTCATATTAACAGATCCACCGCCCAAGGCCGCGGCATATTTGAACCGGCCTTGTCGAAAGCTACCACTGCGAAACGCAAGCGCGCCCTTGGATCCGTTGCCCGTTGCAGCCACCCCCAGTATCGAGATCGTAGGGTCTTCGCCATCGGGAAGCCCCGAGTAATCCAGAAAGGTTGCCGCCACCCCCAAGCCCTGACCAAGGGCCGGTTCGGTGATGATGATTGGCACGGGAATGAACCCGCCCCGCGCCAGATATTCGGAAATATCGAACTTGCCATCATCGGCATCGGTCAAAAGCTGTTTCATGCTGTCTTTTGCCGCTGCCGGAACAGACAGCAGCACCAAGGCAGCAACAAACGCAACAGCGACACCTGGCCAGTTTTTATTCAGAATACCGCGCATTCAGCCCCCCTTGGCCAAGAATTCAAGCCAGAGTTGCACGGTATTCCGGTTCCGGCAAGGACGTTGCGCGTTTGGTCGACCCTTATGCGGTCACGCCCGCAACCTGTCTCCGTCCGGATCGAATGGAGGCTTATCAAGGATCACCGCCTTGTGCGGCTGTCCCAGCACCATGACTTCAACCTGATCGCCCGGCACGGCGTTCTTCACGTATCCCAGCGCCAGCGACATGCCGAGCGAATAGCCATAGGCACCCGATGTGACGCGCCCAATTCCGACCCCGTCCTTGAAAATCGGCTCGCCGCCCGTCGCATCCGCATTCGATGCAGTCACGTCAGCTTCGTCCAGATGCAACAGAACCAGCGTTTCGCGTGGCGCGTTTTTCATGACCTCGGCAACGGCGTCCTTGTTCAGGAACTCCTTGTCCATCTTGCACAGCCGCTCGAACCCGACTTCTTGTGGCCAGTATTCGGGGCTGTATTCGCGGCTCCATGAGCCATAGCCCTTTTCGACCCTGAGCGACATCAGCGCCCGTCCACCGACGGGACCCGCATCAAACGCTTTGCCTGCCTCGAGCAGGGCTTCGTACAATCTTTGCTGATCTTCAACGGCGCAGTGCAATTCCCACCCCAGATCACCCGTGAACGAGACCCGCAAGGCCAAGGCGCGCACACCGGCAATGTCGATCCATTGCGAGCGCATAAACGGGAAATCCTCGGTCGCAAGCGATGTATTGGTCAGACGTTGCAACAAGTCACGCGACTTGGGGCCGGCAATGTTGAAGCCGCACATGGTGTCGGTCAAACTTTCGAATGTGGTTCCTTCCGGCAGCGGCACCATATCGAAGAAGCGCTTGTGATACCTCTCGGCCATACCGGACGAGATGACATAGAATTCGTCTTCGGCCACGCGGGTCACGGTGGCGTCGCCCGCGATCCCGCCACGCACGCCGATCAGCGGTGTCAGACAGGACCGGCCAACAGTCTTGGGCATGTTGTTGGCAAAAACGGCGTTCAGCCAATCCTCGGCCCCTGCCCCTTTGACGCGGTATTTGGCAAAATTCGAGATGTCGATGATACCTGCACGGTCCCGCAACATCCGGCTTTCTTCGCCCACAGGCCCCCACCAGTTCTGGCGGGTGAAACCGTTGGTATCCACGGTGCCGGGGTCTTTGGCGAACCAAAGCGGATGCTCCCAGCCATAGTTCAGACCGAACACCGCGCCCATGTCTTTTTGCAACTCATAAACCGGACGGGTGCGCAGCGGACGGCCCGCGGCGCGTTCCTCGTTCGGGAAATGGATCGCAAAGCGGTGGGCATAGACATCCTGCACCTTGGCCTTCACGAAATCGGGATTGTTGGCCCAATGGCCAAACCGCGCCACGTCCCAAGGGAACATGTCGTATTGCATCTCGCCTTCGATGATCCATTGCGCCACCATCAGCCCCATGCCCGCCGACTGTGAGAAACCGGGGATGATGCCGCCACACATAAAGTAATTGCGCAACTCGGGCACCGGTCCAAGGATCACGTTACTGTCCGGCGACCAGATCATCGGGCCGTTGATGACGCGCTTGATACCCGCCGTGCCGACCGCCGGCACGCGGTCGATGGCGCGCATCATGTTGTCCTCGATCCGCTCAAGGTCATCAGGGAACAGGTCATGGGCAAAGTCCAGCGGCGTGCCGTTTTCGGCCCAGAACCGCATGTCCTTTTCATAGGCGCCAACCAAAAGACCCTGCCCCTCTTGACGCAGGTAGTATTCCCCGTCGCGGTCGGCCACGGACGGCAAACGGCGATCCATCGCGGCGATCTCGGCGATGGTTTCGGTGACGAAATACTGGTGTTCCGTGGGTTGCAGCGGCACTTCGATACCCGCTAGTTTCGCGACCTCGCGCCCCCAGAGACCGGCCGCGTTGATCACCCATTGCGTATGAATGTCACCCTTGGTGGTCTTCACGATCCAGCTGCCGTCGAGCTGTTGTTCGGTGCCGATCACCGGCGTGAAACGGTTGATCTCGGCCCCGCGCTGGCGCGCGCCTACGGCATAGGCGTTGGTCACGCCCGAGGGGTCCACATTGCCCCCGTCCGGTTCCCACATGATGGTGCGGATGCCATCGAAATTCACCAGCGGATGCAGGCGCTCGGCCTCGTCGCGGCTGATCTCGTGGAAATTCATGCCGTAGAGCTTGGCCTTGGCGGCCTGCAATTTTAACTGATGCTCGCGGTTTTCGGTCTGCGCCAGATAGAGTGATCCGGGGCGAAACACGCCGCAGGACTGGCCGGTCTCGGACTCAAGCTCGTCATAGAGCCGCATGGTATAGTGTTGCAGACGGCTGATATTGGCGCTGTCGTGCAGCCCGTGAATGTTGGCCGCCGCGTGCCACGTGCTGCCGCTGGTCAATTCATCACGCTCGAGCATAACAACGTCGCTCCAGCCAAGTTTGGTGAGGTGGTAAAGGATCGAGCATCCGATGACGCCGCCACCGATGACGACTGCCTGAGCCTGGGTCCGCATGGGAATATGCCTTTGTCTTTCGGTTATCTTCCCCAAGACTGACCCGTGCCCTGCCACCAGAAATGCCGAATTGCGACACTTCCCGTCGCAAAACATTCTTTGGAAAGACGCGAAATGCGGTTAACGCACGCGCCCTTCCCAATCAGACCGTCTGAGAAATGTTAGGCAGCCCCACCGTGTGATCGATCCGGTCCCGTTCAAAATCGGGTTCGTCCTGCCATGCGCCACGGTAATCTTCACCAAGATCCAGCAGCCCGATAATCCGGATACCTTCGACATCCTCGGGCGCATATTGGATTTGTCTGCCGTAAATATACTCTTCTTCCGACGTCAGATCCTCAGGCAGGGTCTGCCCCTCGGGCGCAAACAGAAGAAGGGCGTAGTGGTCTTCCGTATAGGCGCCGGTCGCCATCGTCCCATAGTAAAGCTCGGACGTGCCTTCCACGACCCCAAGAGTGCCCTCGACCCCTTCGGGCAGGTTGATGTCCAGATTGTCCTGCGATCCAAGGCTGGCCCTGAACAACGGCAGGTGATCATCGTATTCTGCAGTGATCCTTCCACGGTCATTCAATTCAAGACGCGGTGCATTTTCCAAATCATCTGCCGTCAGATTGACAATGACAGTATCGCCTTCTTCGCCGGCAACATCGTCGCCCGTGGCGTCGTCCTCGGTGCGCACATCCACATAGTCGCCCAATCCAATCTCGACGGTGTCCTGCCCCTGTTCCGCGCGGATCACCTGATAGGTGTCATCCATATAGTTGGTTTCGATCAACTCATCCGCGTCAGCGTCGTTATAGCCCTGCCCCACGGTCACAATTGTGGAATCGAAGTAATGCGGATCGTCAGGATTGGTGCTCAAATAGGTGCGATACACGTCTTCCTGGGCAACCATTTCGGGGTCTTCCCCGTCTTCGGTCACACGAATATCTTCGCCTTCCCATTCAGGGGGCGTCGCTTCGGGTAATGTGTCTGGATCCTCGCCAACAGGAACTTCGCCCTCTTCAGAATCTTCGTCAGACGATGAATCCGAGTCGTCCAGAACATCAAACATCGCAATTCCGGCACCTACGGCCAACAGCATATAAAGAGCTAACATGAAACCACCTTAAATTGTATCTACTTTACATAAATCTCCTTGATCGGCTTGAAAATCTGTTTCCGGATAAACTGTGACATCGTGGCAATGCGGCACCAAGTGCGTTCTAAAGTGGGCAGGCAGTGCAAGCAGTTAAACCCGTCGAAAACTAGGGCGTACGCCGCAGAAACACCATGAAATCCAGTGAAATCTGATCTTCCAGAACATCAGGAAAGGCCGTGATCCCGAAATCCGCGCGGGACACGCTGCCGCGGATGCGCAGAACGATCTCGGAATTGTCTTCGGGTGCGCCAACCAGCCGTTGAAAGGCGACATCCAGCGTCACCGGACGCGTCACCCCCTTGAGGGTAAGATCACCCGTCACAACGGCCCCTTTGCCTTTCGCCTTTACGGACCTGCTCAGGAAACGTGCTTCGGGATAGCGGCTGGTGTCTAAAAAATCGCCGCTTTTCAACGCCAGCGATGCAATCGGATCGAACACCCGCGCGCGCCCTGTATCGATCGTGACATCCACCGAAGACCGCCCGATGGCGCGCCATTCAATTCGGATGTCCGAGTCCTTGACGGGGAACACGCCCTTGGACGGTGTTTCGCTGGTTTTATAAAAAAACTCGACTTTTGAGCGGGTTCCATCCAACTCGTAATGTTGCAGTTCGGCCTGCGCGGTCTGCGCAAACACAAGCGTCAGGGCAAAAAGCCCGATCCAGAAAAAGCGTACCATGATCCCGACCCTACCCCATTCTGGCTCTCGACCCAGTCAAACCTCTGTGACAAAGCCGCACCCCTCGCGGAACAGCGATCCCCACAAGCGACACCTTTTGTCGCAAAGTGACACGCCGACCGGAACTTTCCTGCCAAACTCGCCCCAACAATTTAGGAGTGCTTATATGAAAACCACCACGCGCGTAGTCGTCATCGGCGGCGGAGTTGTCGGCTGTTCCGTACTGTATCACCTGACCAAGCTGGGCTGGTCCGATGTGATGCTTCTGGAGCGGTCAGAGCTGACATCCGGATCAACGTGGCACGCGGCAGGTGGATTTCATACGCTGAACGGCGATACCAATATGGCGGCCCTTCAGGGCTATACAATCAAGCTTTATAAAGAGCTGGAAGAAATCACCGGCATGTCCTGCGGGTTGCACCATGTGGGCGGCGTGACGCTGGCAGACAATCAGGAACGGTTCGACATGCTGGTTGCCGAGCGCGCCAAGCACCGGTTTATGGGCCTTGATACCGAAATCGTCACACCGGAAGAAATCAAGAAAATCGCCCCTGTCACCAATACGGACGGCATCATCGGGGGCTTGTATGATCCGCTTGATGGTCACCTTGACCCGTCCGGCACCACGCATGCCTATGCCAAGGCCGCGCGTATGGGGGGCGCAACAATTGAAACCCACTGTATGGTCAAGGAAACCAACCAGCGCCCCGATGGGACATGGGATGTTGTGACCGACAAGGGCACGATCCACGCCGAGCATATCGTCAATGCGGGCGGTCTCTGGGCGCGCGAAGTGGGGGCAATGGCAGGCGTTTACATGCCTCTGCACCCGATGGAGCATATCTATCTGGTGACGGATGAGGTGCCCATGATTGCCGAAATCATTGATGGTGGCGGCGAACACCCGCATGTGATGGACCCCGCCGGCGAAAGCTATTTGCGTCAGGAAGGGCGCGGTCTTTGTATCGGCTTTTATGAACAACCCTGTAAGCCCTGGGCGGTGGAAGGCACATCCTGGGATTTCGGGCACGAATTGCTGCCCGACAATTTCGACAAAATCGAAGATTCGATCGACTTTGCCTATAAACGGTTCCCCGCTTTGGAAGCCGCAGGCATCAAATCGTCTATCCACGGCCCCTTCACCTTTGCCCCTGACGGCAACCCGCTGGTTGGGCCAGTGCCGGGTATGCGCAACTATTGGTCGGCTTGCGGTGTTATGGCGGGCTTTTCCCAAGGGGGCGGCGTCGGCTTGATGCTTGCCCAATGGATGGTCGAAGGTGAATGCGAACGCGACACGATGGCGATGGATATCGCCCGTTTTGGCGACTGGATCACACCCGGCTATACCCTGCCCAAAGTCATCGAGAATTACCAAAAGCGCTTCTCGGTCTCTTATCCGAACGAAGAACTGCCCGCTGCGCGCCCCTTCCGCACCACGCCGATGTACGACATCTTTGACAACATGGGCGCAGTCTGGGGCGCACAATACGGGCTTGAGGTCGCGAACTATTTCGCGGAAGGCGACGAGCCACGTTTCGAAACCCCGTCTTTCCGCCGCTCGAATGCGTTCGAGGCAACCGCCCGCGAAGTAAAGGCGGTGCGCGAGGCTGTCGGCATCAACGAGACGCACAACTTTGGCAAATACCTTGTCAGTGGCGCAGGCGCGCGTGCGTGGCTGGATCGCATTATGGCCGGACGCGTTCCCAAACCGGGACGCCTGTCCCTGACGCCAATGCTCTCTCCCAAGGGGCGCCTGATCGGGGATTTCACGATTTCCTGTCTCAGTGAAACAGAGTTCCAGCTGACCGCGTCCTATGGAAGCCAGTCTTATCACATGCGCTGGTTCCAGCAGAATCTAGATGACGGTGTCGCCCTGCAAAACATTTCCGACACCCGCAACGGGTTTCAGATCGCCGGCCCAATGGCGCGTGATGTGCTTCAGGCCTGCACACGGCAAGACATCAGCGACATGAAATTCATGGACGTGCGGCGCATGACGGTTGGCATGGCGGACTGTATTGTGCAGCGGGTGTCCTACACTGGTGATCTTGGATATGAGATTTACTGTGACCTGCCCTCTCAACGTGCCCTTTGGGACGTGTTGTGGACCGCGGGACAGCCGCATGGCATGAAGCCATTTGGCATGCGGGCCATGATGTCCTTGCGTCTGGACAAGTTCTTTGGGTCATGGCTGTCCGAGTTTTCGCCTGACTATACAGCGGCAGAAACCGGTCTGGACCGCTTCATCAGCTTCAAGAAAAACACCAGCTTTATCGGTCGCGCCGCGGCAGAGGCCGAACGTGACGCCGGTGCGACCCGCAAGCTTTGCGCATTTGAAGTTGATGCGGTGGACGCCGACGTCAACGCCTATGAGCCGATCTGGCTCGACGGGGCGGTTGTGGGCTTTTGCACGTCGGGCGGATACAGCCACCATGCGCAAAAATCCATCGCGCAGGGGTTCGTCCCAACAGATCGCGCCGTTGAAGGGCTTGAGGTCGAAATCGAAATTCTCGGCTCCATGTGCAAGGCCCGCTTGATCACAACCCCGCTGTTTGACGAGGACGGATCCCGCATGCGGGGATAATCCTTCCCCCTTGGCGATGAGTTTGGCAAAATGCACCTGTTGTGGCCCTTTTCAGGGGGCTGTGACAGGTGTTTTCATTTGGAGCCGTCATGCTCAATATTCTCATCCTGGCCGCGGGAAAATCATCGCGGATGCGTGGTCGTGACAAGCTGGCCGAAGTGGTCGAAGGCGCGCCCTTGTTGCGCACCATGGCCCAACGCGCACTGGGAACAGGGTTTCCTGTCTGTGTGGTGTTGGCCCCGCATGACACGACCCGCCACAAAATGATAAGCGACCTGCCCATCGCCACCATCATCGCAAAAGACGCCGCGCGCGGCATGGCCCATTCCTTGGCCGCCGGCGTGGCCGCGTTGCCCGAGACCTGCACGGCAGCGATGGTTGTACTGGCGGATATGCCAGAGCTCACGGCGCCTGATCTGGCGCATCTGGCAACAGAATGGGCACACCTTCCCGACGACAGCATATTGCAGGCCACATCAGAAGACGGCCGCCCCGGCCATCCGGTCATATTTCCGAACACAGTCTTCGATGATTTGACGGAACTGACGGGCGATCAGGGTGCCAAGTCTGTGATCGCGACGTCACGGGACGTGTTGCACCGAATACCCCTTGCCGGACAACACGCTGTTCTGGACCTGGACACCCCTGAAGCATGGGATTCTTGGCACCGCACCCAATCCAGCACGGAATAGCCCAAGCCGGAATTTGCTATGCAGATTTCGCGAGGTTCGCCGCCATCCGCCGCCTAAGCTCATCCACGAAATACCGATAGGTCTCTTCAGAGTAATGAAACGGGGCGGATCCCCACTTGTGGTCCGGATCCACCGTTATGCGATCCGCCGGATAGCGGATCATCGCCTCTTCCCCGAAGGTAGTTTCAAGAGCATCATAGGCTTTGGCCAGATATCTATTCATCTTGTCAATTCTCTCTTGACTATAAGGCCCCGGCACCTGCGGAAAGACGAAATACAAACAGTTCACGTAGACCTTGATGCCCTTATTCGCCTTCAAAACGGCTGCAACCTTGGCCAATCCTTGCGCCCAGAGATCACGGTAGGCCATCGAGGTGTTCGACACCGCGCGTTCAGGCTTGAAGCGCGCATTTTTGGCGACCTTCCCATACTCGGCCGATAGCGTATGGGATGCGCCGTCTTCGAAAAGGTTTAGCCGAAACCGGTCATCCACCAGATCAATCACCACAGCCCCGGACGCATAATTCGCGGCCAACGCCAGAAAGGATTTATCCATATCCGCCCGCACCATGCGCTTTTGAAAAGAGGACTGGATACCGTCCAGAATATCCGTGTCGACAAGAGGCTTCCCAGCCAGAGACGCAAAACTGGTCCGCGCAAGATAGGATTTCAAATCAAAATCTTTGGCAAAGTCAAAGTCAAAAGCATCACGTGTTGCGCAACTGCCTAATATATAAACAGGGAACTGGGTCATAAAATGACTTTCCATTCGAAAAGCGTGATTTGCAATAAGACACGCCATAAATACCCGTCGCTTTCTTGGGATTCAATGACTTGTGCCTGTTTGCGAGACAGCTTTGCAAGACAGAGCCTTCTCTGAAAAACGGATCACACAGAACTTGGGTAAAACCGGTTCTTTTGTCCACTGTTTTAAAGGAAAGTAGTGGTACCCAAGGCCGGACTCGAACCGGCACGCCCGTTAAGGCGGGGGATTTTGAATCCCCTGCGTCTACCATTCCGCCACTTGGGCCCTTCAGCAGTCCTTTGAGTTCAAAGGCTTGCATCGAGGTGTTGATGCGATTTGCAGCGACGTAGTAGATTCCGTTCGCCTCGCCAACGCCGCGGAACTTAGCTGCAAACTTCACCAGTGAAAAGATCGAAAACGCACGGTTTTGCATTTTTCCGAAAGTCACCAAGTCTGCCTAGAACATCACCGCGACCAACCATAGCGTGACCGATGGAAACAGCAGCAAGATGACCACGCGTACCAGGTCTGAAACGACAAACGGCGCCACGCCCGCATAGGTGCGCGACATTGGGATGTCACCCGCTACGCCATTGATGATAAACAGGTTTAACCCAACTGGCGGGGTGATCAGACCGACTTCGACCACGATCAATGCCAGAATTCCGAACCAGATTGCGGTCTGTTCCGCACCAAGGCCAAAGTCCAGCACTTCGATCACGGGCAGAAAGATCGGCACCGTCAACAGGATCATCGACAGGCTGTCCATGACACAGCCGAACGCAAGATAGGCCAGCAACATCACGACCAGCACCATCATCGGCACAAACCCTGCCTGAGACACCCAATTTGCCAAAAGGTCGGGCGCGCGCGTCAATGCGAGGAACCCTTTGAAAAGCTCTGCGCCCAGCAGAATGAAAAAGATCATGGCCGTCGCTTTGGCCGTTTCCAGAATGGCGCTTTTGAAGCCCTCCAGATCAAGCCGACCTGCCAGAATGCCGTATAGAGCGGTCGCAACCGCCCCAAAGGCCGCGGCCTCGTTCGGTGTGAACAGGGCCTGTGGCCCCGGCTTGGCCCAGTTCCAGTCGCCGACGATGCCACCCATGGTCAATCCGAAGATAACGATCACGGGCCATGTCGCACCAAGCGTGCGCAGCCTTTCGCGAAACCCGACACGTGGCGCCGTTGTGGCGCTGTCTGGTCTCAGCCGCACATAAACCGCAACGGTGATGATATATCCCAAAGCCGCCAGAAGCCCCGGTATCAGGGCAGCCATGAACATTTTCACGATATTCTGCTCGGCCATGATGGCGTAAATCACCAGAATGATTGACGGCGGGATCAGAATGCCCAACGTGCCGCCAGCGGCCAAAACCCCCGTCGACAGAGCATCGGAATAGCCGCGCTTGCGCATTTCCGGCAGGGCCACCTGCCCCATTGTCGATGCGGTTGCCAGAGATGAGCCGCAGATCGCGCCAAATCCGGCGCAGGCCCCGACCGATGCCATGGCAATCCCGCCCTTGCGGTGGCCTAACCAATCGCTGGCCGCGCGAAACAGGGCCGCAGACATACCGGTGCGCGTTGCAAACTGCCCCATGAGCAGGAACAGCGGCACAATCGACAGGCTTTGTGTTGAAAACGTTTCATATGTCATGGTTTTCAACTGGGCCATCGGCGCATTTGGCGTGCCCAGAACGTACCAGCTTCCGAAAAAGCCCGTCATGGCCATGGCAAGCGCGATGGGAACGCGCAGGAAAATACCCACCAACATGAAGCCAAAGGCGGTCAACGCCAGCAAAAGACCACTCATACCGTGCCCTCCTGCCCGTCCAGCACCCAATTAAGGCTGCGCCATATCGTGTAAAGGGAAACGATCACAAACAGACCGGCCGCAACCAGCGCAGCGCTGTAGAGAATCCAGACTGGGATTTGCAGCTCGTAGGTGGTTTCGGGATAAAATGGTTTATAGCCCATGCCCAAAGCATCGCGCAGCGCATCACTGCCATAGGGGAACTTTTCCCCGAACCCGAGCCACAGCTGGCGCAGGATGATGACAGAGGCAATCGCAATCAGACAATCCCCAACACCCCCCAGCACGGCCTGCACACGCTTTGGCAAATGAGAGGTCAGGATATCGACGGTGACATGTCCACGTTTCAACTGACACAGCGGAAGAAACGAGAAAACCGCCAAGGCACAGCCATTGGCGACCAGCTCGTAATCCCCGGGCACCGGCCCCAGCCCGTAACCGGTAAACATACGTCCGACAATCGAGACAACGGTCATGACAGCCATCGCCGTTAACACAAGGCCACCGCCATAGGCCAACCACCGGCATGCCGCCTCGATGACGCGGCCCACTGTGTGTTCTGCTCGTTTTGCGAGTGCCATTTTCGAATTTACCCGTGCGCGACTGGCGTTTTTATGCGTTTACAGGGGGATCATCCAAGGCTGCAACCGTCTTGTGCCCATATTCAGGGCTTTGCCTTTCTCGGGGAACATGAGAAAAGCCTCGATAAGACTGTGATCCGGGGGCATCCCCGCTTTGTCCCCAACCTTCTCGAGGCAGGCACGAGAGAGATGATACAACGACTTTATAACTGGACCATGAGTCTGGCCGAGCATCCCAACGCGCTTTGGGCTTTGGCACTTGTAAGCTTTGTGGAAAGCTCATTCTTTCCCATTCCACCAGATGTGTTGATGATCCCGATGATCATTGCCCGCCCGAACCGGGCCTGGTTGATTGCGACCGTTGCATTGGTGGCGTCTGTCTTGGGCGGATTGCTGGGCTATGCGATTGGCGCCTTTGCCTTTGAACAAATTGGCCAACCTATTCTGGAAAGCCTTGGCAAAGGCGACGCTGTTGCAGAGTTCAACACGCGGTTTAACGACTTTGGTTTCTGGGCCGTGCTGGGTGCAGGCATCACGCCCTTCCCGTTCAAAGTCATCACGATCATGTCGGGGTGGACTGGTATGCCTTTGGGCGTGTTCATCGCTACATCGATTATCGCACGCGCCATCCGGTTTTACCTTGTAGCCGGTTTGTTGTGGAAATTCGGCTCACCCATTCGTGATTTCATCGAAAAACGTCTTGGGCTTGTCACCACCATCTTCTTGGTGCTTTTGTTCGGCGGATTTCTGTTGGTGAGGTACCTATGATCCTTTCGCGCCGCTTTATGATTCTTTGCCTGACCGGGTTTTCAGTTTTTTCGATCCTCGGGGCATGGTTCTTTCAATACGGCATGGGGCTCGCGCCTTGCCAGATGTGTTTCTACCAGCGCTATCCCCATTGGGTGGCGGCGTTTTTTGGGGCCTTGGCCTTTGCTTTTGGCAATCGCGTCTGGTGCTATCTGGCGGGTTTGAGCGCGCTGGCCACATCGCTAGTCGGGTTTTATCACTCTGGCATTGAACGCAAATGGTGGCTGGGGCCGGAATCCTGCACCAGCCGCGGCCAGCTCGACACCTCTAACCTGTTGAGCATGGATGGTGGCGGCGTTGCGCTGTGTGACGAAATTCCGTGGGATATTTTCGGGATCACAATGGCCAACCTCAATGCGGTTGGGTCCCTGGTTGTGGCCGGTCTCTGGATTTGGGTGGCCCATCAACCAAAAGAAGGCCGCAAGGTCTTTTAACGCCTGTAAGGCGGTCTGAACCCCGCCTTACCCTGCTTTGCGCGTGGCCAGCAAAAGGTTCGTTTCGCTGGTGCTGACGCCTTCGAACTTGCGGATGCGGCCCAGAACATCATCCAGCTCTTCCAGTGTCGCCGTTCCCAGTTCGACAATAATGTCCCAACGACCATTCGTCGAATGAATGGCGCGCACGGCTGGCAATCCGCTCAACTGACGCGTGACACGGTCTGCGCCGCGCCCTTCGATGCCGATCATCATCAGACCGCGCACCGCGTCTCGATGGGCATCCTCTTTCAATACCACGGTAAAGCCGACGATATCCCCCCGCTCGCGCAGGCGTTCAATCCGGCCCCGCACCGTTGTGCGCGACACGCCCAGAAGAATCGCGAGATCCGACAAAGACGCACGTGCATCGTGCCGTAGTGCCGAAATCAATTTTCGATCCAAATCATCCATTTTGAAACTTTACCCGTTCACTTTGATCAATTCACACCCGTAATGGACAATTTGAGGGGTGCAAATCAACACATTTCGAAATCATTTTTGTGATGACACATAATGCGGCGGACAAAACATGACCTCAAATACCTGTATCTTGATCGGAGCACCGGTGGATTCCGGCAAACGGCGTCGGGGCTGTCTGATGGGGCCAGATGCCTATCGCACGGCAGGTCTCGAAGAAAGCCTGACATCGCTTGGGCACACTGTCATCGACAAGGGCAATGTCTTCCCTGCCCCACACGACAAAGACGCGCCGGACCATCCTTTGCATGCGCTGAACGAAACCATTGGCTGGACCAAAGCGCTGAGCGATGCGGCGAATGATGCCATGTCCGAGGGATTGCCGATTTTCCTTGGCGGGGATCATGTGCTTTCGGCCGGCACAGTGCGCGGCGTGTCACAGCACGCGGCCAAGGTGGGCCGTCCTCAGTTTGTTTTGTGGCTTGATGCGCACAGTGATTACCACACACCGTCCAGTTCGGATTCCGGCAATCTTCACGGCACGCCTGTGGCCTATTTCTCGGGTGTTAAAGGCTTTGACGGGTTTCCGGATGTTCCGCATCCCGTTCCACAGGAAAACATCTGCATCATCGGCCTGCGTTCGGTCGATGACGCCGAACGGGCCGCCCTGCAAAACAGCCAGATCAATCGCCACGACATGCGCGAGATCGATGAACACGGGATCGCCCGCCCGCTGGCCGCGTTTCTGGAAAAGGTCGCTGCTGTTAACGGCATGCTGCACGTCAGCCTTGATGTCGACTTTCTGGACCCTGATGTTGCGCCCGCTGTTGGCACAACCGTTCCCGGTGGCGCAACCGTACGAGAGGCCCACCTCGTGATGGAAATGCTGCATGACTCGGGGCTTATGACATCCATGGATCTTGTGGAGCTGAACCCGTTTCTCGACACACGCGGACGTACCGCAAAAGTCATGGTCGATCTGGCAGCAAGCGCGCTGGGCCGTCGCATCTTTGATCGTCCAACGCGGAGCTATTGATGAAAACGCTTCAGGCGCCAGATGCGGTCGTGATGATCCGCCCGCATCATTTCTGTTCAAATCCGGAAACGCGCGATGACAACGCATTTCAAACCCTGTCGAACCACACGGCGACGGCCACTTCCGAGGCTGCGCGCGGAGAATTCGATATCGCCGTAAAAGTGCTGCGCAAAGCAGGCGTTCGGGTACATGTGTTTGACGACACGGGCAAAACCACACCTGACAGCGTTTTTCCGAACAACTGGTTTTCAACGCACACCGGCGGGCATGTCGCGATCTATCCGATGTTTGCACCCAACCGCAGGCTGGAGCGCCGGACCGACGTGATCGAAATGCTGAAACGCGACTATCGCGTGCAGGATGTGATTGATTATTCTGGCTTGGAACAGGATGGGCTGGCGCTGGAAGGTACCGGCGCCATGGTGCTCGATCATATTGGGCGCATTGCCTATGCGGTCCAGTCGAACCGCGCCGACCCTGTTCTGCTGGAACGGTTTTGCACCCATTTCAACTATGAGCCCATCGCCTTTGAGGCGCGCGACGCCCAAGGCAGAGATGTCTATCACACCAATGTGCTGATGGGCATCGGGACGGACTATGCCCAGATCTGTCTGGACATGATTGTGGATGCGCACCGACGCGCCACCGTCGCCCAGCGTCTCGAAGAAAGCGGGCGGCAGGTCATCGATCTGACCCACGCGCAAATCGGCGAATTTGCAGGAAACGCAATCGAGCTGACCGGAGACCGGCGCGTTTTGGCTTTATCCTCGCGTGCACTGCGATGCCTGCGGCCCGAACAATTGGCCGTGATTGAAAAAACAGCCCAGCCCTTGCCGCTGGACATTCCCACGATTGAAACTGCAGGCGGCTCTGTCCGCTGCATGCTGGCGGGCATCCATCTGACCCGTCGCACCGAAAGGAGCCTCTGATGAACACCCCCTCCGAAAAAGCACTCGTCCCTTTTGTCAGCGTCGACAACATGATGCGCCTGATTCACCACATCGGCGTGGAACAGATGCTTCGTGATCTGGCCGACTATATCGAAGATGATTTCAAACGTTGGGAGCTGTTCGACAAAACCCCGCGTGTGGCATCGCATTCCGATGTGGGGGTTATCGAGCTGATGCCAACATCCGATGGCGAGGCCTATGGTTTCAAATATGTGAACGGCCACCCCAAGAACACAGCAGAAGGTCTTCAAACGGTGACGGCCTTTGGCCTGCTGGCAGATGTCTATACCGGCTATCCCGTGTTGTTGACCGAGATGACAATCCTGACCGCGCTGCGCACGGCGGCCACATCAGCAATGGTGGCTAAGCATCTGGCCCCAAAGGGATCTGATACAATGGCCATGATCGGAAACGGCGCACAATCCGAGTTCCAGAGCCTCGCCATGAAGGCCATTCTCGGGCTCAAGACAGTCCGGCTATATGACAAAGACCGGGCTGCTTCGGAAAAATGTGCTGCGAACCTTGCGGGCAGCGGTCTTGAAACCGTGATCTGCGCATCGCCGGAAGAAGCCATCGAGGGCGCGCAGATTTTGACAACCTGCACCGCAGACAAGCAATGCGCGACGATCCTGACCGACAACATGGTCGGAAGCGGCGTGCATATCAACGCCATCGGCGGTGACTGTCCTGGCAAAACCGAACTTGCAAAGGGTATCCTTGAACGCTCGGATGTCTTTGTTGAATTCCCGCCTCAAACACGCGTCGAGGGCGAGATCCAGCAGATGGACGATGACTTCGCGGTGACCGAGCTTTGGCAGGTTATTCTGGGGCAAAAGGACGGCCGCACCAGCGATCGCCAGATCACCCTGTTCGACAGTGTCGGTTTCGCCATCGAAGACTTTAGCGCGTTGCGCTATGTGCGCGACAAGGTCCGCGATACAGAGTTCCATTATGATCTGGATCTGCTGGCCGATCCGGATGATCCACGCGATCTGTTCGGTATGCTGCAACGCGCAGGCTAGGACGTGGGGGCACCGCCCCCACATTTGCCCCACTCACATGATCTAGGCATCAAGCACGGCGTCCCAATACAGGAAATCCACCCAGCTTTCGTGAAGATAGTTCGGGGGGAACCGGCGCCCCATGTTGCGCAACTCTTCCGATTTGGGTTGGCGCGGGGGCTTGCGAAGGTTCATGCCCGCCCTGCGCAGGGATTTCGAACCTTTTTTCAGGTTACAGGGGCTGCAGGCCGCCACTACGTTTTGCCAGCTGGTAATACCACCCGCGGCACGCGGCACCACGTGATCAAAGGTCAAATCCCCCTTGCTGCCGCAGTACTGACAGCGAAATTCATCCCTCAAAAATAAATTAAAGCGCGTGAATGCCACGCGCCTTTGAGGTTTTACATAATCTTTGAGGACAACCACGCTGGGGATCCTGATTTCGGTCGAGGGGCTTCGGACCACATGGTCATATTCCGCAACGATATCGACCCTGTCCATATAGGCCGCCTTGACCGCATCCTGCCATGGCCAAAGCGAAAGCGGGTAATAAGATAAGGGTCGGTAATCTGCGTTCAGCACCAGCGCCGGGTGATGTCGGGCTCCGGCGGGTTGCCTTACGAAATCTGTCCTGAAGTCTCCGTCCATAGTGCGAGTCGTCCTCTGCCTCGTCTGCCTGATTGTGAGCATCGAGGCGGGTTCCCGCCCCATCCTGTATCTTTCACTATATATCGTGGCTTACGTCTGGCAAGCCTCACGATATATGCACGCAAGAAAAGAGCTAGGATGATTCCGTAACGCACATATGACAGGCGCTGGTGTTTGAGGCGGACACAGGATCAGGGGCGAATACAAAAAAGCCGGTCGCTTTTCTCAAGCGCCGGCCCTGTTTGTTTTATTGACTTCAGAAGGGTTTAGAACTTCACACCCTTGGTGCCAAATGTTTTGGACAGTGCAATGGTGACCCGTGGATCATCCTGCGCAATCATGGTGCCAATGCCAAAACGGCCTATGGCATTGCTTACGTTGGCATCCACCGAAAATCCGGAGTTGCCAAAGTTATAACGCACGCCAGCCGCCCATGTCGGCTCGTCATTGTCCATGCCGACAGGTGTCACCTCACCGATCAACTCGAGATCCTCGGTCACGGCATAGTTCAGGCCAAGACCCAGTCCGGCCAACTCGGTATTACCCCATGTGGCAACTTTGGGAGAGACGTTCAAAGTCATCCGGCTGTTGGCTTTGTAGGACCCAAGCAGGTCAACAAAGAACACCCCGATGCCGCCAACGCCGCTCTCGATCTGACGACCGTACAACATACGCGCGCTCAGCGAGAAAGGATCACCGTTGTTTTGATCCATAAAGCGCAGCTTTGGACCCACCATATAGCGGGGCTTGGTTGTTGGAACGATCCCGCCTGGCGCAGTTGTGTTGTCCGAATATTGCTCAAACGCCAGCTGGATTTCGAAATCACGATCCGGGCTAAACGACAGCAGGCCACCTGCGTTACTGTCCTGTCCGCCCCAAGCGCTAAAGTGGAATGTGCCGGGCTCCAGAACATCCGCAGTTCCAAGCGTAAAGCCGTCTTTTTGCAGGTTGGCCTGATGCTGTGTTACAGGGTTCGGTGTGCCGCGATAGGTATCGGGCTTGTTCGCACCCGGCGTATACACAAGGCGCAAACCTGCGAGAACACGGTCCCCGTCGGGCCAGTGAGTCAGAATGCTGGTGGCGGGCGTATAGCCAACACCGTTGGTGACATAGCCTTCCAGCCCGACCTTGGGAGATACGTTATACCGTCCGCCCACGGTCCATACCGGTGTCGATTCATAGGTGGCGGTATTGGAAATGGTGTTTTCGCCGCTGACTGGAGTGTCGACCGACCCAAAGAACGCCAGTCGCTCGGAAGGCTTATAGCTCACACCCGCGCCAATGCTCGCGATTGTGCCATAAAACTGCGCGCCGTTCACAGTGTCGGGAAACACCGAAACCGACGGTGTCAGGTGAAACTGCAGCTGGTTGGAAGCGCGGAACGTGATTGGCGCCTTGATCGACCCCGCCAGTACGTTGTTGCTTTTGCCGCCCCAAAGCTGGGACTCGAGGGTAAAGAAGTTCTCAATCGAGGCTTGAGCCGCAATCGCAACCCGTCCGCTGTCATAAAGTTGGTATTTGCCCCAGAGCGCCCCCAGATGGGTGATGAAATCAGGGAAGCTGCCGTTAATCGGGTCAACGGTGGGATCCTGATAGGAATGGATATCCAGACCAAAGCTGAAGCGATCATTCAGAGCATAGCTGCCACCGCCAAAATACAGCTGGTTACCCGTTGCAACACCGCCGCTTGGGTCGGTTTGAATTGTACCAACGTCTAGCTCGATCGTGCCTGCCGGATTCATGTTGGCGGTTTCAAACGAGAAGATACGCGTCGGGTGGTTATGAAGCGGCACGGTAGATTGCTGGGACACCGCCTGTGTTGCACTGGCGCCCCCGAGCAGCAATGCACCCAAAGGGGCTGCAAAACGGGCCTGCTTAATGAATTCTTTTGAAAAAGGGGCCACATCGAACTCCATTTTGTAATAACGTTGGTTTGAAATGTTTATAGGGTCATCAACGGGTTTCTGCGAAAACCTATTTTGAAAAAAGCCCAGTTTTTGCAATCTGGGCTTTCAATTGTGCACAAAATACCACGCAATTACAGGCCGAGCTTGTCCCGCATAAAGGCAAGAGCCACAGAAAGACCGTCCGGTGCGATACCGTGCGCGGTGCCTTTCATGATGTGGGCGTAAACATCCGTGAACCCTGCGTTTTGAAGGGCTTCGGCGGCTTCCGGCAAGGATTGCGGCGGTACGACGTCATCCGCGTCACCATGAACCAGCAGCACGGGCGGCTTGCTGATCGCTTCGTCGGCCAGAAGATCGGGATGCAACAAACGCCCCGAGAAGGCAACAATACCGGCAACTTCGTCTTCGCGGCGCGGTGCCACATGCAGGCTCATCATTGTGCCCTGGCTGAACCCGAACAGGACAACCTGTTCCGGCAAAACATCCTCGTCCACCATCACCGCATCAAGAAACGCATTCAGGTCTTCGACGGCTGATTGCATGCCGCGCATCGATTCTTCTTCTGACGATCCATCAATCCAAGGGATCGGGAACCACTGGTATCCCCCGAACGGCATACCAGGAACGCTTTCGGGTGCATCGGGCGACAGAAACAGCGTGTCCGGCAAATGTTCACTCAGAGGGTCGGCCAGACCAAGAAGATCCGCGCCATTGGCCCCATAGCCGTGCAGAAAAATCACCACGGAACGGGTGGTGCCGGATTTTGGCTCTTTGCGGCCTGTTGTTAAAACGCGAGTCATCGGAGTCCTTCCCTGTCCTTTGCCACTCTGTAGTAGGCCCAGAGCGCACGCGCCGCAACCGATCGCCACGGCGACCAGTCTTCGGCCATTTGACGCAGTTCCTTTTCGGAAGGGCGTTTGTCCATTTCAAACAGGATGCGCGCCGCCTCTTGCAAGGCCAGATCCCCCGGCGCAAACACGTCTGCCCGTCCCAAGCTGAACATGGCATAAACTTCTGCGGTCCATGCTCCGATGCCCGGAACTTCGGTCAAGATCCTGATGACCTGATCGCTGGGCAGATCACGCAAGGCTTTGAAATCAATGCGCGCTTCTGCCAGAGCCCGTGAATAGCGGATTTTTTGACGACTCAAACCACACGCGCGCAACTCGTCATCGCTGGCCCACATGATTTTGCGCGGGCCGGTCAAACGCGCCTCTTTCAAACGGCCCCAGATCGCGTTTGCCGACGCAACGCTGACCTGTTGACTCATGATAGCGCTTAAAAGTTGGGCAAACCCGTCAGGCCGCAAACGCAAGGGCAACGGCCCCGTCGCCCCAAGCGCAGGCCCAAATCGCGGGTCATGTGCGACCAGCCATTCAGCGCCTTCTGCGACGCAGTCTGATGTTTCGATAACGCGCCCGATCATAAGGATCTCCTTTCAGGCCACACAGCCACAGCCAGAGCCGACTGGCAAGATACAAACCCGGCAACGGCGTCCCGTCAGAAGTAAACATGTGCAGTGTACGATGCCGGATTAGAAACCGGTCTCAGAGCAAAGATTTCAATGATTAGTGAAATTGTGAAGTAACTTCGCAACAAATCGTCCCCGCGCCTCTTTCCTTCCCCTGAAAACGGGACTAGCCATTTCGCATGATCCATGCCGTTGATGACACCCGCGCCAAACGCACCGTAATCATTCTTGTGCTTGCACAAGCGTTTCTGGGTGCGCAGATGCCCATGATTTTCACCATTGGTGGGCTTGCAGGACAATCGCTTGCGTCCAATATCTGTTTCGCGACGCTGCCGATATCGCTGATCGTTGTGGGATCGATGCTTACTGCGACACCTCTGTCGACGTTCATGCAGCGTTATGGCCGGCGCGCCGGTTTCATGGTCGGCACTCTGGGCGGTGCGCTGGGCGCGGCGATCGGGGCTTATGGTCTGTATCTGAACAGTTTTCCCGTCTTCCTGCTCGGCAGTCTTTTGACCGGCGTCTATATGAGCGCGCAAGGGTTTTACCGTTTTGCAGCGGCTGACACGGCCTCTGATGACTTTCGCCCAAAGGCGATTTCCTATGTGATGGCTGGCGGTCTTGCATCTGCCATCATCGGACCACAGCTGGTCAAAGTGACGTCACAGGCCATGGTGATCCCGTTTCTCGGGGCCTATCTGGCTGTGATCGTGATCAACGTCATTGGCTCGGCTCTATTCCTGTTTCTGGACATCCCCACACCCGAAGCCCCAAGCGAAGACGCCCCCAAAGGACGCAGCCGCTGGGAGCTGATCAAGACGCCGCGCATTGCCGTGGCCGTGATCTGCGCGATGGTGTCTTATGCATTGATGAACCTTGTGATGACCTCGACCCCGCTGGCGGTTGTCGGATGCGGGTTCGAACAAAACAGCGCCGCCGACGTGGTGACCGCGCACGTCTTGGCGATGTTTGTACCGTCGTTCTTTACCGGCCACCTGATCGCGCGTTTCGGAGTAGAAAAGATCGTTGCAGCGGGTCTTTTGATCCTTGCCAGTGCGGGGGCCGTGGCGTTGCAGGGTGTCGAGCTTGAGAACTTCTTTATCGCGCTGATCCTGTTGGGCGTGGGCTGGAACTTTGGCTTTATTGGCGCAACAACCATGTTGGCCGGGGCGCACGAGCCGTCCGAACGCGGCCGCATGCAAGGCATGAACGATGTGATTGTCTTTGGTGGGGTGACTTTTGCATCGCTCGCATCGGGTGGATTGATGAACTGCTCGGGTGGGGATGCGGCAACCGGATGGGCCTCGGTCAATCTGGCGATGGCCCCTTTCCTGATGCTGGCCGGTGGCGCACTGATCTGGCTGGTCCTGCGTCCTGAAGAAGACTAGGCAGCGCGCCTGTCAAAGGCAATCACGGCTCACCAGCGGCCTGTGAGGGTACGGCCCGCCAAACCCAGCTTTTGTGCAAAGTCGCTTGCGCCCAACGCCCCTTCTTTTACAAGTTCCGGAGATTTCACCGCTTGCTTGAGAATGGTTTCGGCCTGCCAGCCACAGAGCAACGCCTGACCTGCGGATTTGTCCACCTTTGCGCGTCCCTTGCGGGCATTTCGCAAACGGTCCAAAGCCTTGGCCGCCAATTCTGCAACCGCTTCTGGTCGGCCATCGACCAATGGCACACGTTGATGGGATTCCAGTTCGGGAATGGCACGCAGCCAGTTTGAAATGCCAACCCCGTAGGCAAAGTCGCGCACCACGTTTTCATCGCCCTGCCCCAATGCCCGAACCGCCACCCACAGCAAGTTGCCTGAGGTCTTGTCGATAAAGTCATCAAAGGCCGCGTCATCCTCAAACGGATCGCGGTAGATATCCCATCGTCGCGCCAGAACAAGATCATCCAGCAAAACCGATGCCGGTGCATCCAGAACGTCAGCAAGCGGCGTAACAACCTCGTGACGCCGGACCTGACCACCCTGCCCGATCTCGTCCAGCGCATCGCGCCACCATTGCAGTCGCATCTCTGCAATCATGCTTTCCTGTGTCACCCAAGGCGCGCGCGCGACCTCGAGATTAAAGGCAAACAAGGGAAACAGGATGTCGCGCGCAGCGGGCTGTGCCGCCATGATCGCGGCGAACCTGTCCGGGTCTCCACGATGAACAAGTTCTGCACAGGCGGCGATATCATCTGACATTTTCGAGGAATCCCCGCAACCGGGCCACGGTTTCATCCGCGTGCACCACGCCCAGATGATTGGCCCCCTCGACAACGACATAGGTCCCGTTTTGCGTCACTTCGGACATCAAGGGTTCATAGCCCTCTGCAACAAAGCTTTCGTCCTCTGATCCGACCAAAAGAAGAAAGTCCGGCAGCTTCGCCACATCCACCAAATAGTCGGCGCGTGGCGCAAAGGATTGGTTCAGCCGCCACGAATAGGCCAATGTCGCCTCGTGCCCTTTGGGACCGTTCCGGATTTCCGCGGGCATCGCAAACTGGATCACCGTCAAATGGTCCAGAACGTTGATCCGCGCCATGTTCAACATCGAAAGCCCGATCACACGACGGGTCAGAACATGTGCCCATCCGCCGGAATTTTCGCGCGTTGTCGGGGCGTTATACTTCAGGAACGGCGCCATCAGAACGGCTGCATCAATCAGATCCCGATGCGCGCCCCCTGCGAAACGCACGACAAGCCCGCCTCCCGAACTGTGACCGGCTAGCACGACCTTTTGCCCGTCCTGGCGTCGGGCTTTGATCACGTCGGCCAGATCGTCTTCGAACTGTCCAAGGTAGTCGACATCTCCGCGTGTGCCGGGACCGTTGAAGTGGCCGCGCAGGTTCACGGCCAGCACCTCTGCGGTGCCGTCCAGTTGCGCCGCCAATTGATCAAACTGTGCCCCGTGCCACCCCGATCCGTGCACAAGCACCAGAAGCGGCGCGTTTTCAACGCGCGCCGGAACATGCCACGCCGTCAAAGTGGCGCCATCGCGTGCCGTGTCCTTGACCAGTTGCGCGCTGGCCAGACGTGGGGCGGTGGCCACATCGTCAAAAGACATCGGGCCTTCGGGCAAATCCGTTACCGGGCGCTGCGACAGGATAAGTCCCAAGGCGATGCTTGCGGAAATCCCGACACTGATGGCCGCGAAGGTGATCACTTGCTTCCACATTGGTTTGCCCCTCAGGCTGCGCGCACTGCTCCGTCGCGCAAAAGCTTCCAGTTCAGCGCCTCGAGCAATGCTTCAAAGCTGGCATCCACTATGTTGGCCGATACGCCAACAGTGGCCCAACGACGTCCGGTTTCGTCTTCAAAGTCTATTATCACGCGGGTCACGGCCTCGGTGCCGCCATTGGTGATCCGCACCTTAAAGTCGACCAGCCGCACATCATTGATGATGTCCTGATACGGCCCAAGATCCTGCCTCAATGCCTGCCAAAGGGCGTTCACCGGCCCCTCGTCATTCATCTCGGTCGCGTCTTCATTTTTGAAATACGACGTCATTTTCCGCCCACTGGGCAGCTGCACGGTCACAACGGCTTCGGATTCAACTACAAGATGGCCCCGCGCGTTGCGACGGCGCTCGGAAATCACGCGGTACCGTTCGACATCGAAAAAGCTCTCGGCCATGCCAAGCTCTTGACGCGCCAACACCTCAAAGCTCGCCTGTGCGGTGTCATAGCTATAGCCTTCGGCCTCGCGGTCCTTGATCCGGTTCAGGATACGTCCCAAAGCCGGATCGCCTTTTTCAACGCGCAGCCCCGCATCCGACAGGCGTTTTCGCAGATTGGACTGCCCCGCCTGATTTGACATGGGAATGATGCGCTCGTTGCCAATCACCGACGGGTCAACGTGTTCATAGGTGCTCGGATCCTTGAGGATCGCACTGGCATGCAAGCCCGCCTTGTGCGCAAAGGCCGAGGCCCCGACATAGGCGGCCTGTTTCATCGGCACGCGGTTGAGGATATCGTCCAGCAACCGGCTTGCCCGTGTAAGCCCCTGCAACGCCTCGAGAGATACACCGATTTCGTATTTGCTGGCATAAGGCTCTTTTAGCAGCAAGGTCGGGATCAGGGTTGTCAGATTGGCATTGCCACAGCGTTCCCCCAACCCGTTCAAGGTGCCTTGGATCTGGCGGGCCCCTGCATCAACGGCAGCCAGTGAATTGGCCACGGCATGTTCCGTATCGTTGTGCGTGTGGATGCCCAGATGTGTTCCGGGAATGCCCGCCGCGATCACCGCCTTGGTGGTCTCATACACATCGCGGGGCAAAGCACCGCCATTGGTATCACACAGCACGATCCAGCGCGCGCCAGCGGCATAAGCCGCCAAAACAGTTTCCAAGGCATAGTCAGGATTTGATTTATACCCGTCAAAGAAATGTTCGGCATCGAACAGGGTTTCACGCCCCTTTAAAACCAAATATTCCATTGTTTTCGAAATGTTTGCCGTATTTTCTTCAAGCGTGATGCCAAGGGCCGTATCGACGTGAAAATCATGCGTTTTGCCGACCAGGCAGACCGCTGGCGTGTCCGCATTCATCACCGCAGCCAGAACATCGTCATTCTCGGCTGACATGCCCGCGCGTTTGGTCATGCCAAAGGCCGTAAAGGTCGCGGCCATCTTGGGCTTGGTCTCGAAAAACTCGCTGTCGGTCGGGTTTGCCCCCGGCCAGCCGCCTTCGACATAGTCAATGCCCAGCCCGTCCAGAACCGCAGCAATCTGCGCCTTTTCCGGTGTCGAGAATTGCACGCCTTGGGTTTGCTGGCCGTCTCGCAGAGTGGTGTCATAAAGATAGAGGCGTTCTTTGGTCATCACAAAAGCCCCTCAAGTTTGGTCACATCAAAGCCAAACGCAGCCAACAACTCGACGCCCGCCTTGCTCATTCTGACTTCGACGCCGGCCTCAATCAGGGCGGTCTTGATCCGGTCCACGTCCGAGAAATCTTTGGTTTCCATTGCCTTGGCACGAGTGTCGGCCAGCAGGATTTCATAAGCCGAAAGGTCCACGCCTTTGGCCCATTCTCCCAGTTCATCGGTCAGAAGGCCGACTAGCTTTGCACCTGCCAAGAAGTCTTCGAGTGAGTAGAATGAGGGCCCTTCAATGTCTAGCATTTGGAGAGGCGTACGAGACGCAATTGCGTGAAGAATCATGAGGGCGAACGAAGTGTTCAAGTCATCAGCCAAGGCGTCCACCACTGGTTTGGGCGGAGTTGACGATGGCTCAATGCCATCTGTCAGCGTCCGCCACTTGCGCAACGTCGCCTCGGCCTCGGCCGCCTTTTTCGCGGTCCAATCCATCGGCTTGCCGTAATGGGTCGACAGGAACACAAACCGGATCACCTCGCCCGGAAAGCCCTGATCCAGCAGGTCGCGCACGGTAAAGAAGTTGCCCAGAGATTTGGACATCTTCTTGCCCTCAACCTGCAACATCTCGTTGTGCAGCCAGTAGTTGGCGAACCCGCCGCCGTCTTCGGCATGGCCTGAGGCACAGCAACTTTGGGCGATTTCGTTCTCATGGTGCGGGAATTGCAAGTCGTTGCCACCACCATGGATATCAAAAGTTTCGCCCAGCAGATCCTTGGCCATGGCCGAGCATTCAATATGCCAGCCCGGACGTCCCCGCCCCCATGGGCTGTCCCAACCGGGCAGATCATCCGAGGACGGCTTCCACAGCACAAAATCCATCGGGTCTTCTTTATACGGGGCCACTTCAACCCGTGCGCCCGCGATCATGTCGTCAACCGACCGACCCGACAGCGCGCCATAGTGTTTATACGCCCGCACACGGAACAACACATGCCCGTCCTTGGCATAGGCATACCCGTCGGCGATCAGCCCTTCGATCATCTCGACCATTTGCGGAATATACTGCGTCGCGCGGGGCATGTGATCAGGTTCACGCGCGCCCAAGGCGGCCATATCATCCAGAAACCACTGTGTTGTTTCGCCAGTGATCTCGGCAATCGAGCGTCCACTTTCAGCGGCGCGGGCGTTGATTTTGTCGTCAACGTCAGTGAAATTTCGCACATAGGTGACGTGATCTTCGCCATAAACATGGCGCAACAACCGGTTGAGCACATCAAACACCACCACGGGACGCGCATTGCCGATATGGGCGCGGTCATAGACCGTTGGTCCACAGACATACATCCGCACATTGTTGGCATCGATCGGCTCGAAAACTTCTTTCTTTCGGGTTTTCGAATTGTGCAGCTTAATCGTTGTCATGTCTCGTCCTCGGGCGGCCAAAAGGCACAGTTATGCTCGTGGCGGGCTTAACAACTTCAAGTCATGTTTGGAATAGAAGAACGGCCCGCCAAGTTGTCTTAGCAGGGAATGCAGCAAATAATAATGGTGCGTACAGTGTTCATGGCGCCGACCATAGGCAGCACGATGCCAGCGGTCAAGCGGACAAACTTGCAACGACAATCGCCATGTGAAAAGCTGTGGTCATGTCGCGTGAACTGGTAAATGAGATCTGTGCGCCCTTGCCCGGTGCGGAATGCAACGACCCTTGGGGCGGCGGGCACGACGCGTGGAAAATCGGCGGCAAGATGTTCGCAACAATCGGGGCCAATGGCGTCGGGGTTTCCGTAAAGACGGCCAATATCGAAACGGCGCAAATGCTGATTGACGCCGACGTGGGCATCAAAGCCCCCTATTTTCACAAAAGCTGGATCCTGATACCGTTTGGCGGCGACGCAGAAGAACTGCGTCACCGCATTTTGGTGTCATACGATACTGTGCGGGCAGGTCTGACAAAAAAGTTTCAGGCCAGCCTCGCGCCCCGAGTGGAGTGAAGACATTCTGGCGCGGGTTGCCCGACCTATCGGATAGCCCTGCCCGTTGACGACCCAGGTCGCGACTTTCTCGGCATATCTACGCATAGCTCACCACCTCGAATTCAATGCCATCCGGCCCGTCAAAATAGAACCTCAGACCAGGCTCGTAATCTCCGTGGCTGTGCGGCGTATATCCCGCCTGCTTCACCTTTTCTTCAACGACTTCAATATCTTCCACGACGACACCAACGTGATTGAGGCCCCCAATCCGGCTATAGGTATTTCCGGTCGGCACAAGCGCCAGATTGGGCGCATAAAGGGCAAGATAGCTGTCCTCGTCCCCGACATGCACGGTAAAGCCGTTGTCTTTGGCTTCGCCTTCCCAGCGGACGTGCCATCCAAAGAGATCACACAGGATGGCAGCGCTGGCTTTGGGATCGGGGACGGTGATGTTGACGTGTTCCAGTTTCATCAGATTTCCTTTCACTTGAATCACTGTTGAAACCGTTCTAATTGTTCAAGTTAACTTGAGGTCAAACGGTTTTTTCCTATGCCTAACAATTTTCTTTCCAAAGGCGGACTGACAATCGGGGATGTTTCCGAACGCACCGGTCTTGCCCCGTCCGCAATCCGGTTTTACGAAGAGAAAAAGCTGGTCTTCCCCCTGCGCAATGAGGGTGGTCAACGCAGGTATGACCGATCCGACATTCGCCGCCTGTCCTTCGTAATGATCGCACAGGGGTTGGGCTTTACCCTGCCCGAGATCCAACAGGCGCTGCAAAACCTGCCCGAAGGGCGCACGCCTACAAAACGCGACTGGGAACGTATCTCGACCCGGTTCCGGCGGGACCTTGATGCCCGCATTGACCAGATGCAGGCGCTGCGGGACAAGCTTGATGGTTGCATCGGGTGCGGATGCCTGTCGCTCAAGACCTGCAAGCTCTACAATCCCGAAGACAGGGCCCGCAAACGTGGCTCGGGACCACGGTATCTGATGGGGGACGCGCCAACCGGCAACTAGGGCGGCCTGATGATATTCGGCGAAACCTGATCTGCCCCCCTGTGCCCTGACGGGAACCTACCGAATAGCATTCGAAAGATTTTCGGCCTTTGGTTTTTCGTTTGACCCTGCCCGAAACTTTTGACCACTTTCCGGAAACCAACACGCATCACGGGAGACGGAACATGCAGCTTTCCAATCGGATTACCCACATTACGGGCGGTGGCTCTGACGGATGGGACGTCTTTTACAAGGCCCGCCGCATGGTGGGCGAAGGCCAGCCGGTGATCGAGCTGACTATTGGCGAGCATGACATTCGCACCGATCCGGTAATCCTGTCAGCGATGGATAAGGCAGCCAAAGGCGGCCACACCGGCTATGCGATGGTGCCCGGCATCCAGTCCTTGCGCGAAAACGTTGCCAAACGCATTGAAGAGCGCACAGGCGTGGAAACAACCTTTGAAAACATCATGATCACACCCGGAGGTCAGGCCGCGCTGTTTGCGGCGCATCTGGCCGTTTGTGATGAAGGCGAAACCGCGCTGTACCTTGATCCCTACTATGCCACCTACCCCGGAACGATCCGCGGGATTGGTGCGGTTGCGAAAGCGGTGCAAACCCACGCCGAAGATGCGTTCCAGCCCCGCGCAGAAGACATCGCCGCCAAGGCCAAAGGCGCGGCGTCGCTGTTGATCAACACCCCCAACAACCCCACCGGCACAGTCTATAGCCGCGAAACGCTGGAAGGCATCGCGCAGGTTTGCAAGGACCATGAACTGTGGCTGATCTCTGACGAAGTTTACGACACGCAGGTTTGGGAAGGCACGCATTTGTCGCCCCGCGCCCTGCCGGATATGGCCGAACGCACACTGGTGGTGGGCTCAATGTCCAAATCCCACGCCATGACAGGAAGCCGCGTTGGCTGGATTTGCGGCCCCAAAGACGCCATTGAAAACCTTGTTAACCTTGCGACCCACACGACCTATGGTGTGGCCGGTTTTATTCAGGATGCCGCTGACTTTGCCTTGAACCAAGGGCAGGATCTCGAAGACAAAATCGCCGAGCCCTTCCGTCGTCGCCGCCTGATTGCAAAAGACATTCTGGACGGACAGAACACGGTCGGTCTTATTCCCGCGCAGGGGGCGATGTACATCATGCTGGATATCCGCGCGACGGGCCTGTCTGGCGAAGACTTTGCCAACCGTCTTTTGGACGAACATCTGATTGCCGTTATGCCCGGCGAAAGTTTTGGCCAGTCTGCAGCGGGGCATGTGCGTGTGGCCATGACCGTCGATGACGAGTCGTTTGCGCGCGCCCTCACGCAATTATGTGAGTTTGCGGCAAAAATTGCATGATTTTCCCGCATCTGGACCAAAAACGACCATTTGTCGTTTTTGGTCCAGAAACGTCTCATTTTTGGGGCAAAGATTCCTTGTGAACAGGAGTCGCGAAATGCAGGGCATTCGTAGCAAAATCAAATTGGTCATCGTGACCATAGGAGCCGAACGCGGCCGCGCCGCGCGAGGACGCCCCTCTGTTTAATCTCTGAACCGACCATTTCAGAAATCAAAACAGGACCTTAGAATACATGACTGATGTAATTTCCCGCCGTTCCGGCGGACGCGCGGCGCGTCGCGCTGCCCGAGCTGCCCCCGTCGCTGCCGAAGCACGCTCTATCAAACCCGGCATGTCCGGTGGCCAATACCGCCCCTTGAGCGACGATCAGGTTAAACAAATCCACGAAGCCGCTCTGGAAGCGCTTGAAACCATTGGCCTGTGTGATGCGCCACAAAGCGGGATCGATTGTCTTGTCTCGGCGGGATGTATCGCGGGCGATGATGGCCGTATCCGGTTTCCACGCGCTGTGGTGGAAGACGCGCTTGGAAAGGCGTGCCGTGACATCACCCTATGCGGCCGTGACCCGCAGCACGACCTGCATCTGAACGGAACCCGTGTGCATTTTGGCACCGCTGGCGCCGCCGTGAACATGGTCGACGTCGAGGGACGTGAATACCGTGAATCAACCGTTCAGGATTTGCACGATGCGGCCCGCATCACCGACGTTCTGAACAATATCCACTTTTTGCAGCGCCCGATGGTCTGTCGCGACATTCTGGACAACCGCGAAATGGACTATAACACCGTTTACGCAACGGTTTCCGGCACAACCAAACATATCGGCACCTCTTTTACCGAGCCCGATTTCGTAGGTGATGCCCTCGAAATGCTGCACATGATTGCAGGCGGCGAAGCAGAATGGCGCGCCCGTCCTTTTGTCAGCAATTCCAACTGCTTCGTGGTCCCTCCTCTGAAATTCGCGACCGAAGCATGTCAGGTGATGGAACAGTGTATTGCGGGCGGCATGCCCGTTCTCTTGCTATCTGCCGGTATGGCTGGCGCAACCGCGCCGTCCACGGTTGCGGGCGCGATTGTACAGGCCACGGCAGAGTGTCTGGCCGGTCTGGTCTATGTGAATGCGATCAAACCCGGACACCCCGCGATCTTTGGGACATGGCCCTTTGGTCTTGATCTGCGCACCGGCGCCATGACCGGCGGGTCCGGCGAACAGGCCTTGCTGACGTCGGGGTGTGCCCAGATGCACAATTTCTATGGGCTGCCCGGTGGGGCGGCTGCGGGCATGACCGATGCCAAACTGCCCGACATGCAGGCCGGATGGGAGCAGATGTGCTCAAACGTTCTCGCCGGGGTTGCCGGTTTGAACATGGTCTATGAATCCGTTGGCATGCATGCGTCGCTTTTGGGGTTCTGCCATGAATCCCTCATTCTGGGGGATGATTTGCTGGGCCACGCACAACGCGTGTTGCGCGGCATCGAAGTGGACGAGACCACCCTCGCCCTCGCACAGATGCGCGAAGTCTGCCTTGGCGGGCCCGGACATTATCTTGGCACAAGAGAAACCCTTGCACGGATGGAAACCGACTATGTCTATCCAACGCTTGGGGACCGGTCTTCGCCCAAGGAATGGAACGAAATCGGCAAGCCGGATCTCAATAACAGGGCAATCGCGCGCAAAGAAGAGATTCTTTCGCAGCCGTCCGGAGCGCGGTTTGATCCCGCGCTGGATAAGGCCTTGCGCGAACGCTTCAACATCCACCTCAAACCTTAATCCAGGTCCGGACTTAACAAACACAGTTCAAATCCGGACAAAAACATCCTAAGCAGGAAGCTCTCAGCTTCCTGCCGCGGAAACATCCATGCTCAAGCACTATAAAATGCGAAAACGCTATCCTGACGTCAAAATCGGGCGGCACTCTCAAGTGAGCAAAGACACAACAATTGGCGCCCATTCCTATATTGGGCTGAATTGTTTTGTGACCAAGGCGCAGATTGGCCGGTATGTTTCGATCGGGAATTTCGCGTCAATTGGCAACGGGGAACATGATCTCAACCGTGTTTCAACTGCAAGTATGTTTTACGAAAATGGCTATGACGTTCTGACCAAGGGCGACTGTATCATCGAGGCAGATGTCTGGATTGGTGTTGATGCCATTATCCGGCGCGGCGTGCGCTTGGGTCATGGATGCGTTGTGGGCGCCAACTCATTCGTAAACAAGGATATTCCGCCATTCGCGATTGCGGTTGGATCACCGGCCAAGATCGTTGGATACCGGTTTGACGATGCAGAAACGCGCGAGGCGATTCTTGCCTCGCACTGGTGGGAGAAAGAGCCCGACGCAGCCCGCGCGATCATTGAAAAACTGGAAACCGACCTCGGCCTTTCCGAGTCACCTGCCTAGAAAAAAATTGGGGGGCGCATAGCCCCCCAGTTTCGCCGCTCAGGCTCACTCTTTATGTACCGCCCGTGGTTTATGCCTGCGGCCTGAGCGTCGTATCGGAGCAAGCGCACCCGCTCCGCGTCTGATGGGTATGACATGTCATCCCCGTTTTCATGCGGGAAACTCTTTTCAAAGTTCCCCTGAAACCAATCCCTTACGAGACAGGCTTAACTGCATCCGCTGGTGCCACCACAGGTGTTGCATTTCATGCAAGTCCCGTTCCGCACCAAGGTATAGTTCCCGCAATCGCCACAAGGATCACCTTCGTATCCCTGCATCTTGGCTTTCACGCGGGCATCCATTGCCACCGCACCGCTGGTCACTGCTGCGGCCGACGTTGCGACCTGTGCCACACCCAAAGAACCCGTTTCGGGAACAAGGGTCTGCAAGGTGGCGACCGGATCGCTGCTTCCCAGATCAACACCGCCAGCGTTGCCGCCGTTCATGACGACCAGTTCTTGAGGGACGCGTTTGCGCAGATATCCAGTCGACGAAATCTGCTTCAACACTTCCAACGACCGGTTCGCAGCCGTTTCGGACAGTTCCTTAACGTTGGAAACGCCCTCTTCTTCGCCGCGTCCCAGATCATCAAAGGATGCGCCTTCTGGTTTCACATGCGCCAGATCGGTCCGGTCCAGATAGCTCACCGCGAGTTCACGGAAGATATAGTCAAGGATCGAGGTGGCGTTCTTGATCGAGTCGTTGCCCTGCACCATGCCAGCCGGTTCGAATTTGGTGAAAGTGAAGGCATCTACAAACTCTTCCAGCGGCACGCCGTATTGCAAGCCTACCGAGACCGCGATGGCAAAGTTGTTCATCATCGCCCGAAAGCCTGCGCCTTCTTTATGCATGTCGATGAAGATTTCGCCCAAGTTACCGTCAGAATATTCGCCCGTGCGCAGATACACCTTGTGGCCGCCAACAACCGCCTTTTGAGTATACCCCTTGCGACGTTCGGGCATCTTTTCGCGATGACGTTTGACGATCTCTTTGATGACGACCTTTTCGATCACCTTCTCGGCAAGAACCTGTGCTTTTTCCTGCGGATTCCCTGTTTCCAGGGTCTCGGCGGCTTCTTCGTCATCTTCAACAAGCGCAGCTGCCAAAGGCTGGGACAGTTTGGAACCATCACGATACAGCGCGTTTGCCTTGATGCCCAAGGACCAGCTGAGTTCATAGGCCTTCTGGCAGTCTTCGATCGTGGCGTCGTTTGCCATGTTGATGGTCTTGGAGATCGCACCGGAAATAAACGACTGGGCTGCGGCCATCATTGTGATGTGGCTTTCAACACTCAGATAACGTTTGCCTTTTTTACCGCACGGGTTGGCGCAATCAAAGATCGAGTAGTGCTCTTCTTTGAGGAAAGGCGCCCCTTCGAGGGTCATAGTGCCACATACGTGATCATTTGCGGCATCAATGTCTTTGCGTGTGAAGCCAAGATGCGACAGCAGATCAAAGGTTGGGTCGTTCAGCTTTTCGGTCGGGATGCCCAATACATTGGTGCAGAACTCTTCGCCAAGGGTCCACTGGTTGAAAACAAACCGGATATCAAAGGCCGACGCCAAGGCGGCTTCGATCTTGTTCAGTTCATTTTCGCCAAATCCGTGACCAATCAAGGAAGTATGATTGATGCCGGGCGCATTGCCCAAAGATCCATGACCCACCGCATACGAGACGATCTCTTCGATCTGGGCAGAGCTATAGCCCTGCTTTTCCAGAGCCGCGGGAACGGACCGGTTGATGATCTTGAAATAGCCACCGCCGGCCAGCTTTTTGAACTTCACCAGTGCAAAGTCAGGCTCGATCCCAGTGGTGTCGCAATCCATTACCAGACCAATCGTACCTGTCGGCGCAATAACCGAGGTCTGCGCGTTGCGGTACCCGTGCGTTTCACCCAGCTTGAGGGCTTCGTCCCATGCCGATTGAGCCAAGGCGACAAGGCGCTGATCAGGACAGCTTGCATGGTCAAGTGCGACAGGTTTGATATCCAGACCTTCGTAACCGGAAGTCTCGCCATAGGCCGCACGACGGTGGTTGCGGATCACACGCAGCATGTGGTCGGCGTTGCGTTGGTATCCGCTGAACGCGCCCAACTCGCCCGCCATCTCGGCCGAGGTGGCATAGGCCACACCGGTCATCATCGCCGTCAGGGCACCCGCCAAAGCGCGCCCTTCGTCGCTGTCATAGCTGTGGCCCATGTTCATCAACAGACCACCGATGTTGGCATAGCCCAGACCCAAGGTGCGGAAGTCGTAAGACAGCTGTGCAATTTCCTTGGACGGGAACTGTGCCATGGTCACCGAAATTTCGAGTGTGATCGTCCACAGGCGCGTGGCATGCATGTAATCTTCGGCCTGAAACTCTCCGTCCTTATAGAAGGTCAGAAGGTTCATAGAGGCAAGGTTACACGCCGTATCATCCAGGAACATGTATTCGGAACAAGGGTTTGAGCCGCGAATCTCACCGTCTTCGGGGCATGTGTGCCACGCGTTGACCGTATCGTGGTACTGGATGCCGGGATCGGCGCATGCCCATGCCGCGTGTCCCACATCTTCCCACAGTTTGCGCGCCTTGATGGTTTTGGCAACGCTACCGTCGGTCCGGCGGATCAACTCCCAATCGTCGTCGTTTTCGACGGCTTTCAGGAATGCGTCTGTGACGCGGATCGAGTTGTTCGAGTTTTGGCCCGACACCGATGCGTAGGCTTCGGAGTCCCAGTCTGTGTCATATGTCGGGAATTCGATGCTGTCATATCCCTGCTTGGCATAATCCAGCACGCGTTTGACATAGGTCTCTGGGATCGCAACCTTTTTGGCTTCGCGGATCGCGGATTTAAGACTGTCGTTGGCCTTGGGATCATAGGCATCTTGAGCAGCGCCATCCCACTGGCGGATCGCTGCGAAGATACCATTCAGCTTTTCTTCGTGCATCTTCGAGCCAGCCACGATTGACGCGACCTTTTGCTCTTCTTTGACCTTCCAGTTGATGTATTCCTCAACATCGGGGTGATCTGCATCAACAATCACCATCTTGGCCGCACGACGTGTTGTGCCGCCGGATTTGATGGCGCCTGCTGCGCGGTCACCGATCTTGAGAAAGCCCATCAGGCCCGAAGATTTGCCGCCGCCGGACAAAGATTCGCCATCTGCGCGCAAGGACGAGAAGTTGGTGCCAGTGCCCGAGCCATATTTAAACAGGCGGGCTTCACGCACCCACAAATCCATGATGCCGCCGTCGCCAACCAGATCATCACTGACCGATTGAATAAAGCAGGCATGCGGTTGGGGATGCTCATAGCTTGATTTCGACTTGGTCAGCTTGCCGGACTTGTAGTCGACATAATAGTGACCCTGAGCGGGGCCATCGATGCCATAGGCCCAATGCAGGCCGGTGTTGAACCATTGAGGAGAGTTCGGCGCGGCGCGTTGGGTCGCAAGCATAAAGCGCATCTCGTCAAAATAGGCGCGCGCATCGTCGGTGTCTGTGAAATAGCCACCTTTCCAGCCCCAGTAGGTCCATGCCCCTGCAAGGCGGTCAAACACCTGTTTCGCGGATGTTTCGCCGGAAATCTCGGCGTCTTCGGTCGGAACCGAGCGCCACAAGAACTCTGGAACACCTTTTTCGCGTACTTTCTTCAGTTTCGAAGGCACGCCGGCTTTGCGGAAATATTTCTGGGCGATGACATCACTTGCCACCTGGCTCCATTTTGCGGGGACTTCGATTTCGTCCAGCCGGAACACGATGGTCCCGTCCGGGTTGCGAATCTCGGATTCGGTCGTGACGAAATCCAGATCCGAATATGCACACTGCCCTGCCTTGGTGAATTTTCTTTCAATTTTCATTGTTGCCTCTAAGTCCCGAACTTTTTGTCTTTCCCCTTCCGCCCGTCATTGCGGGCGGCGCAGGTCTCAAGAGTTCCCTGAGCAAAGAAGACAATCCTAAAGGCGCGACCGAATGAGCTTTCGTTCGCTGATGCCAAGACGTTGACGTCTGGAGTGATATTGTAATCTGTCCCTGCCCAGATCATGGCCTAACCACTATATGTTGTGGACTTCCTGATCTGCCCGCACAATCTGGCGTATCGAGCCTTGTCGGGTCAAACCATTTATTTACCCAATATCGAGATTTTTGGAGTTGACGGTGTGGCCCAAATTGAAGCCGCAGGCCCCATAATGATTCCTTTCCGCAGGTGCGAAATACCGATCTGCCGCCAGCAGGATAAAGTGGTCACCGGAAGGTATTAGAAAATAACAAAAATTCAGAAGAGGTTAATTTTCGCGTCAGTTATCCACAACATGTTGTGGGTAAAATTGCAATTTACGCAAGGGAAACACAATATATGTGCATTTGTCATCACACCGACACAAAAACCGAATCGAACCTGCCGAATCCGGAGCGGTGCATTGCAGTCAGATGCCGGGGTGGCACTCAAAGTGGCACGGCGAGGTATGGGAACTGAGAGTAGGTGAAAAACCCACCGGTCGTGATGGCCGGGCCAGATCTGCCCGTTTATTACACGATGTGCGTTGCCTTTTAGGCAAACGCCGAATGACTGTCATGCCGCTTGAAGCAAGCGGCATCGTCATATCGAAGTTGGGAAATTTAAGTGGTCGGGACGGCAAGATTCGAACTTGCGACCCCCTGTACCCAAAACAGGTGCGCTACCAGACTGCGCTACGCCCCGGACCGTGGGGGTGATTTAGCGATAATGTTCACGGGTCACAAGGCCAAACCGCAACTTCTTTTAAAATAGATGAATGTTGTACTTCGCTGCCTGCCACAATCCCCATGCGTTCGGCCAGTCCGCCCTTAATTTCAAGGACATAGCGCACGGGTGAGCCGCTGGGAATGGGGGTCCGGTCCAGTGGTTGGGCATTCGAATGGATACGTGAAACCACGCCATTTTCCGCGATAAAAAGCATGTCGAGGGGAATCAGTGTGTTTTCCATCCAGAAAGAAACCGGTTCCGTTTGTTCAAAAACGAAAAGCATTCCGGCACTGCTGGACATCTGGTCGCGATTCATCAGACCAACGGCACGTTCCTGTGCATCATCCGCAACTTCGACAGAAAATCGGGCCTGTCCCCAATCACCACGCAAAAAAACAGCGTCTTCGCGGCAGTCTTGCGCAAAAACAACTGTACCAGACAGAGTGGCCACCGCCACCGCTGCACCCCTCAGGGGATTAATCATGAGTAAACTTCCTAGATCAAAGCACTTTCCCAGGCGGACACTTCGGTCGCCATGCATCCACGCTTACCTTGGATCACGCGAACGGCCAAGGCTTCTCCGGGTTGCAGATCGGACAAGCCGGACCGGCGCAGTACTTCGATATGGACAAACACATCTTCAGGGCGACCAAAGATATTGGCAAACCCAAAGCCCTTTCCCTTGTCGAACCATTTCACCCGCGCAGGTTCAAGAGGTGCATTGCGCATCTCTGTTTCATCAAGATCTTTAAAATCTTCCAAAGTCGCAGACAGAGCCGTTGCAGGTGCATCAATGCGCAGGATTTCTACGGCCTGCACCCCCCGGTCTGTTTCCTGCACGACGATTTCCACCCGCGCTGAATCTGCAACAGAGCTTTGCCCAAAATTGCGAAGTACATTCGCATGTAACAGAATATCCGGACCGCCATCGTCGGATAGAACGAAGCCAAATCCCTTAACCGGATCGAACCACTTCACCTCTCCGGCGATTCGGACACTCACTTTTTCGTTTTCACTCAACAGATTACCCTTACGTAACATCATCCCCATGACATTAAGAGATTCTGCGACAATTATTACTGCACAGCAAGCGAAAATGTACGTTTTTCAGAGACTTGCTTTTCACGTGACGTGAAAACTAGGGATTCAAACGGTTAATTTTCCATTCTGTTTCGGCTGAATCGCGACGCCAGACGAACCGGTCATGCAGGCGAAATGCACCGTCTGCCCAGAATTCTATTTCAACAGGATCAATGCGATAGCCCCCCCAGAATGGCGGGCGCTTGGGCGATGGTCCCTGTTGTGCGGTGACTTTTGCGACTTCGGCCATCAGGGCCGTGCGCGACGAAAGCGGTTTGGACTGGTCCGAGGCCCAGGCACCTAAACGGCTCTTTAAAGACCGCGAAGCATAATAGGCATCGGCCTGTGGCCCCTCTTCACGGGCCACGGTGCCGCGCACCCGAATTTGGCGACGCAATGATTTCCAGTGCATGACAAAGGCCGCTTTGCCGCCCTGCTCTACTTCCTGTGCCTTAGCGCTCCCGTAATTGGTGTAAAACACAAAGGCGTCATCCTCGATATCCTTGAGCAGCACCATGCGTGCATTCGGCAGGCCATCGGCGTCCACAGTCGACAATGCAATCGCGTTGGGATCGTTGATTTCGGATTTTTCCGCCTCGGCCAGCCACAAACGTGCGATGGAAAACGGGTCGTCCCCTGCAAAAATTCCAGTTCTGTCTGACATATCTTTCCCTTTGTCTGCGTTTTATGCCGCTCTTGATGCGATCTGTTGTATCGCCTAAACGTCCTTCAACCGAATTTGGACGGAGATGACGGAATGTCAAACAATCTGATGGCAGGCAAGCGCGGCCTCATTATGGGCCTAGCCAACGACAAGTCGATTGCCTGGGGCATCGCAAAGGCCTGTGCAGATGCAGGCGCAGAGATGGCTTTCTCTTACATGGGGGATGCGTTCAAGAAACGTGTCGAACCCCTGGCCGAGAAGCTTGGCGTCGAAACACTGATCGATTGTGATGTTTCTGACCCGGACTCGATCGACAAGGCATTTGCAGAAATCGAAGCCAAATGGGGCAAGATCGACTTTCTCGTGCACGCCATCGGTTTCTCAGACAAGAACGAACTGCGCGGCCGCTATGTGGAAACGTCGAAAGACAACTTCCTTATGACTATGGACATTTCGGTCTACTCGTTCACGGCTGTGATGCAGCGCGCCGAGAAGCTGATGAAAGAAGGTGGCTCTGCCCTCACCCTCACCTACTATGGTGCGGAACAGGTGATGCCACATTATAATGTCATGGGTGTGGCCAAGGCCGCCCTCGAAGCGTCGGTCATGTATCTTGCCGAAGATCTGGGCAAAGATGGTATCCGTGTGAACGCGATCTCGGCCGGCCCCATCAAAACATTGGCGGCTTCGGGCATTGGTGACTTCCGCTATATCCTGAAATGGAACGAACTGAATTCGCCCCTGCGTCGCAATGTAACAATTGATGATGTCGGCAACTCGGCGCTTTATCTGCTGTCCGATCTGGGTTCGGGTGTCACGGGCGAAAACCTTCACGTTGATGCGGGATATCACGTGGTCGGAATGAAAGCCGTCGACGCGCCCGATATCGACGCCGTGACCGGGAGAAAATAAATGACCGATCGTTTGCCTCATGAAAAAGGGTTCCACATCAGCTGGGATCAAATCCACCGCGACAGCCGCGCCTTGGCGTGGCGTCTGGACGGGCACGGCCCCGACAATGGCGCATGGAGAGCGGTTGTTGCGATCACACGCGGCGGCATGGCCCCTGCCATGATCGTGAGCCGTGAACTCGACATTCGCACGGTTGATACGATCAGCGTGAAATCCTACCACTCGGGCGGCGGCAAACAGGACGAGCAGCGCGACGCGCAGGTTCTCAAGAGCCCTGACGCCGAACTGATGGGCGACGGCGAAGGGATCCTCATCGTGGATGACCTTGTCGACAGCGGTAAAACACTCGAGCTGGTGCGCGAACTTTACCCCAAAGCGCATTTCGCAACCGTTTACGCCAAACCCAAAGGCGAGCCCATGGTGGATACGTTCATCACCGGCGTGAGCCAGGACACATGGATTTTCTTCCCGTGGGACATGGCGCTGCAATACGTCGAACCCTATCGCGGCACAGATTAATCCCTGCCCGCTTCGAATGGTCATGGTTTCTCGGGGAACATGAATTTCGAACAGAACACGACTTGGCGGATTGCCTTGAGCGAAAGCGGCCCCTAGGGTCGCTTTTGTCGTTTTAACGTTCAGGAGAAATCCATGACCCTGCCCCGCACCGCCACAACCTTTGCCCCCCCTGTGATGGAGGCACGACGCTGGCTTGAGGGCGTGCAGTTTACGCAGGACATGCCCCTGATCAATGTCAGCCAGGCGGCTCCGGTTGATCCGCCCCCCGAAGCATTGCGGCGCCACATCGCCGAAACGGCACTGAATGTGCCCGACGCCCATCTCTATGGGCCGGTTCTGGGTTTGCCGGAATTGCGCGCGGAAGTGGCAAGCCAGTTCTCGGCGGCCTATGGCGGTGACATCGCGGCGGAACAGGTTTCCATCACGTCCGGCTGTAATCAGGCCTTCTGTGCCGCGATCATGAGCCTGTGCGGCGAAGGGGATGAGGTGATCCTGCCAACGCCTTGGTATTTCAACCATAAAATGTGGCTGGATATGTTGGGTGTCACGGCTGTGCCCCTGCCAACTGGGCCAAACCTGTTGCCCGATCCTGATCAGGCTGCAGCGCTGATGACGGACCGCACACGTGCGGTTGTACTTGTCACCCCGAACAATCCGGGCGGCGTCGAATACCCCTCCGATCTGGTTCAGAGCTTTTTCGATCTGGCCCGCGACAAGGGCTGTGCCCTGATCGTTGACGAGACCTACCGCGACTTTGATTCGCGTACAGGGGCCCCGCACAATCTGTTTGCTGATCCCGATTGGCATGACACGCTGATCCAGCTTTATTCCTTCTCCAAGGCGTACCGGCTAACCGGCCATCGGGTTGGCGCGATGATCACCAGCGCCGCGCGTCTGGCCGAAGCCGAAAAGTTTCTCGACACGGTCACGATCTGTCCAAACCAGCTGGGCCAGCACGCAGCCCTTTGGGGCATGCAGAACCTTGGGCAATGGCTTTCGGGGGAACGTGCCGAAATCCTTGACCGTCGCGCCGCCATTTCAGACCATTTCCCGATGCTCGAACCCGAAGGTTGGAAACTGATGGGCGTGGGCGCCTATTTCGCCTATGTGGAACACCCCTTTGACATGCCCTCGGATCAGCTTGCCCAGTCATTGGTGCGCAAGGCACATGTTTTGACACTGCCCGGAACAATGTTCACCCCCACCGGCGATCCTGACGGCAAGAAACAGATGCGCATCGCCTTTGCCAATGTGGACCGCGCGGGCATTCAGACACTGTTCGAACGATTGCAGGGCGTGGGAGCGCTCTGATCCTTCCGACTTATCCCGAGAACCTTGCCGTATCCCCGATACCAACACGATCGGGGGCACGGGGAATGGCGTGTTTGCCCGCAAAACCCGCGCAAATGTGATGCTCTGCGCCCTTGGGCCGCCCGTCACCTCTTGCGACCCCAAGCCATGCAGCGTAGACATCCCCGAAGGGTCTTTTTCACGACCGCCAACGACGGGGAAATACATATGTCCAAGGGAAAAACATCAAGCATTCTGGTCTGGATCCTGATGGCCATGCTCATCGTCGGTCTCGGCGGTTTCGGCGCCTTGAATCTTTCGGGAACCGTGACCACGCTTGGCACTGTTGGCGATGAAGAAGTCACGCTCAATGAATATGCGCTCGAGCTGCAACGCGAGATTGGTGTCATCGAGGCCCAAGCCGGTCAGGCGATCAGCTTTGCCGATGCGCGCGCGGGTGGATTGGATCAGGCGGTATTGGCCAATCTCATTGCACAACACGCAATGGATGCCGAAAACCGGCGCATGGGTCTGTCGCTTGGTGACGAAAACCTGGCGCAAGAGCTTTTCAGCATTCCGGAATTCCAGAACGCGGACGGATCTTTTAACCGTGATGCCTATAGCTATGCCATGGAACAGGCCCGTTTGAGCGAAGCGGAATTCGAAGAAAGCGTACGTGACGAAACCGCCCGCCGCTGGTTGCAAGCCGGTCTGATCACCGGTGTTGCGATGCCTGAAACCTATGCAAACACTTTGTTGAACTATGTCGGCGAAGAGCGTGATGTCACCATTGCACGCCTTGATGCAGATATGCTTGTCGTGCCCACCCCTGCAGCCGATGATGTAACACTGCGTGCGTTTTATGATGCAAACCTCGACAACTACATGCACCCGGCCACACGCAATATTTCCTATGCATGGCTCACGCCGGACATGTTGATCGACACTGTCGAGATCGACGAGACCACCCTGCGCGAAACCTATGAGGCACGCAGTGGCGAATACAATCGCGCCGAACGCCGCCTTGTCGAACGTCTTGGGTTTGCAACCGAAGAAGACGCCCAGCTGGCCCTTGACCGGATGAACCGCGGCGAAGCTTCTTTTGAGACGATTGTTGACGAACGCGGCCTGCAACTGGCCGATGTCGACATGGGCGACGTCAGCCAGAACGAACTGGGCGGCGCGGCTGGAGAAGCGGTTTTTGTTGCGCCAAGCGGATCGATTGTTGGACCGGTCAACTCTGATCTGGGCGCAGCCCTGTTCCGCATCAATGGCATTTTGCCAGCACAGTCGACCACCTTTGAAGACGCCCTGCCCGTCCTGCGCGAAGAACTGGCAGCGGAACGCGCACGCCGGATCATCGACACCCAGATCGGCGATATTGACGATCTGCTGGCAGCTGGCGCCACAGTTGAAGAACTGGCCAAAGAAACCGAAATGGAATTCGGCACGCTGGGATGGCACGCAAATGCGCTGGAACCCATCGCGGGATATGAAGCCTTCCGCGCCGTTGCGGCTCAGGTCAAAACATCCGATTTCCCACAGGTTGAACAGCTTGAGGATGGCGGCATCTTTGCTCTGCGTCTGGATGATGAAACCGACGCGACACCAAAACCGTTTGAAGAAGTGCGCCCTCAGGTTCTGACCGACTGGACCAACTCGGAAACGGTTCGCCGCCTGCAAGAGATGGCAGACGGTCTCGTGACACAGCTCGAAGGCACTGCAGCATTTGATGCCTTTGGTCTGGAAGCGCGTTCCGAAGCCGGTATTCTGCGTGACGGTTTCGTGGCCGAGGTTCCCGCCAATTTTGTGAGCCAGATCTTCGGCCTCGAAGCAGGCAAAGTCATCGCCATTCAGGCACAGGATCACGTTATTCTTGCCCGTCTGGATGCGGTACGCGCACCTGATCTCACCAACCCCAACACGCAACAGATGCGGCAGCTGGTGCTCCAGCAGGCATCAGAAGCGTTGGCGCTGGATGTCTATCAGGCCTATGCCGCCGATCTGCAAAACGTCTATCCTGTCACCGTAAACCAGCAGGCGCTGAATGCGGTGCACGCCCAATTCCAGTAAGACCGGCGTAACACCCGGCCGCAAAAGGTAACTATCGTGGAACTGACACCCTCTTTTGACAGCTTTGCCGCCGCCTATGAGGCTGGTCGCAATCAGGTCGTCTATACCCGACTGGCGGCGGATCTGGACACGCCTGTGTCCCTCATGCTCAAACTGACCGGCGCCCAGAAAGACGCATTCATGTTGGAATCCGTCACCGGAGGCGAGGTCCGCGGGCGTTATTCGATCATCGGAATGAAACCCGATCTGGTCTGGCAGTGTCACGGCACCCAATCTCGCATCAACCGCAGTGCGCGGTTTGATCCCGATGGATTCGAAGATCAGGATATCGAACCACTGACAGCCCTACGCGCCCTGATCGAGGAAAGCCGGATCGACCTGCCGGAAGACCTGCCTCAGGCAGCGGCCGGGCTGTTCGGGTATCTTGGCTATGACATGATCCGTCTTGTCGAACATTTGCCCAATGTGAATCCCGACCCTCTGGGATTGCCGGACGGATGCATGTTGCGCCCCTCTGTTGTGGCGGTTCTGGACGGCGTCAAAGGCGAAGTCACCGTGGTAAGCCCAGCATGGGCGAACGACGGCATGACCGCCAAGGCCGCCTATGCACAGGCCGCAGAGCGCGTAATGGATGCGGTGCGCGATCTGGAACGGGCGATGCCACAGGCCGCGCGTGATCTGGGCGATGCGGACGAGATTGCCCCACCGGTCAGCAACTTTACCAAGTCCGGCTATATGGCGGCTGTGGAAAAGGCCAAAGACTATATCCGTGCCGGTGACATCTTTCAGGTGGTGCCAGCGCAACGCTGGACACAGGATTTCCGCCAGCCTCCTTTTGCGCTTTATCGCAGTTTGCGGCGCACCAACCCGTCGCCGTTCATGTTCTATTTCAACTTCGGCGGATTTCAGGTTGTAGGCGCGAGCCCCGAAATTCTTGTGCGGGTCTTTGGGGACGAGGTCACCATTCGTCCGATCGCCGGCACCCGCCCTCGCGGTGCCACGCCCGAAGAAGACAACGCGCTGGAAGCAGATCTGCTGGCCGACAAGAAAGAACTGGCAGAGCATTTGATGCTGCTTGATCTGGGCCGGAATGACACCGCACGTGTGTCCAAAGTTGGCACGGTACGTCCAACCGAAAAGTTCATCATCGAACGCTACAGCCATGTGATGCACATCGTGTCAAATGTGGTGGGTGAGCTGTCCGACGACAAAGATGCGCTGGATGCGTTTTTTGCAGGCATGCCCGCAGGCACGGTTTCCGGTGCACCCAAAGTGCGCGCAATGGAAATCATTGACGAACTCGAGCCTGAAAAGCGCGGTGTCTATGGCGGCGGTGTCGGGTATTTCAGCTCGGGCGGTGATATGGATATCTGTATTGCCCTGCGCACAGCCATCGTGAAAGATGAAAAACTCTATATTCAGGCTGGTGGCGGTGTCGTTTACGACAGCGATCCAGAGGCCGAATATATGGAAACCGTGCATAAATCGAATGCCATCCGACGCGCAGCGGCAGATGCGGCACGATTTACCGGATCCGGCAACAGCTGACCAACAGTCTGTTTTGCAAAGAAAAAGCCCCGAAACCGGATTCTGGTTTCGGGGCTTTTCTATTTTGGAAGGACCTCTATCGGATCAGAGTTCTTTCTGGCGCAGCAATGTGGACACCGGTGCCAGAGACACGGTGTTGGCCCGGTCTTGCAAGCCCCACAGCAACAATGCGGAAACGGTTTCGTCGCGGACACGGCCAACCATGATCACGCCGCCTTCCTGACCGGCTTTGAACGCCGCCTGATCAAGGAAGCGCCGGATGACGGTTGCGTTCTGGCCTTTGCCGTCAAAATCGCGAAACACAGTTGCGGCAGGAACCCCGTCGCGAGAGGCCAGTTTTTGCGCCGTGTTCAATCCTTTGGGGAACATCACGAGCCCATGCCCCGACCCAAGCAGCACGGCGCGAGTCTGGTCAGAGACCACTTTGGAACCTTGCAGGCCGTCTGCGACACCCTCAAGCACGCCGACGGCTTCGGGTATGGCGGACAGGTGGGCATCCAGAGCCACTTCAACATCGCCCGCTGCCGCGCCCGCAGGAAGGTCAATCATGGCCAAAACTTCGAACCCCATGCCGCGATACTGTGCAACACGGTCAGCAACATCCGGTGCGAGGGTGTTTACCGCGAAGCTCAGCGGATAAGGAAAGCTGCCGAGTGCCTGAACATCGATGTTTGCAGTGCCATCGTCGATCAGCACGATAGACATCACAGGCTTGCCCGGGTCGGCCTCAAACGGTTCGGCGTTGACATCAAACGGGCGCGTCTTTGCCATTTCTTCAACGGCATCCGCGCCTTCGCCCTCGTCAGAAACAGTCGGCAGTCGTGAGGATTCAAGCTGTGGGAAGGTTTCTTCCAGATTGCCTGCTGGCTTTAGCATCGACTCGCCATCTGCCGACGCTTCTGCTTGTTGCATTTCGGCTTCTCCCCCTTCGGCCGAGGGGGTCACATCCTGTTCGGGCGCAGGGTCTGGCGTTTCAAATGCGCCTTCCTCGGTCAACAAGGCTTCGCTGTCACTTTGTGGGGCTTCCATGCCCTCTTCGTCCGTAACGCCGTCAGCAGAGGAGGAAAACGCGCCTTCGGTCTCGGGCACGGCTGGGGCCATTGGCTGTGCGGGGTTGGTGGTGATCGACAACTCATCCGCCCCAACGGGCGCCGACGGCACCTGTGCCTGCGTTTCGGGCAAGACGGGATCGGACATGGCATCACTGCTCATTTCAGACGAGGACGCACCGGTATCGGGCGCAACCATCCCTGTTCCGGGTGTCGAAATCTGGGGCTGGGGCGCAGATTCGGTGTCCGCAAGCGGGGGCTGATCGCCATCTGCAGAGGCCGAAACCTCTGGCAGGTCTGCTTCGGGAACAGTTTCATCTGCCTGTGATCCGGTACCCATTGCGGCGCCTTCAGAAGATTCTGTGCCGGCCACGGGTTCTGTTGCATCCGTTTGAAGTGTGACCGTCGCAGGCAGCGGTGCCAGCAAAGACGCAAGCCCCACAACAATTGCCACGATGATTGCGCCCCAGAAAACGCCGGATATCAAACCTCTGAACATGCTTTTCGCCCCCTTGCCTGCTCTTTTCGACCCTTCTGGTCGCCTGTTTCTCGTGCGATTGACGGGTTTGCGGGGTGTGAACCTGTCCACACCCTCTTGACCCTACGCGCCAAGCCTGAACATGTATACCGCGACCATGGCCAGGGTCTCTACCCTGTTTCTCATCTTTGGACAAAGAACTGTAACATGCTGCTCCTGATCGATAACTATGACAGCTTCACCTACAATCTCGTGCATTATCTGGGCGAGCTTGGCGCGGATGTGAGCGTTTACCGCAATGATGCCCTGACGGTTCAGGACGCAATGGGATTAAAACCCGCCGGGATCCTTTTATCTCCGGGTCCTTGCGATCCGGATCAGGCCGGAATTTGTCTGGCCCTGACCGAAGCGGCCGCCGAAACCAGGACACCGTTGATGGGTGTGTGCCTCGGCCACCAGACCATTGGTCAGGCCTTTGGGGGCAACGTGGTGCGCTGTCATGAAATCGTACATGGCAAAATGGGCACGATGCATCACCACAACAAAGGCCTGTTCAAGGGGCTGCCCTCTCCGTTTGAGGCCACGCGGTATCATTCCTTGATCGTGGAACGCGAAACCCTGCCTGAGTGCCTTGAAATCACCGCAGAACTTGAAGATGGCACCATCATGGGGCTGCAGCACCGCGAATTGCCCATTCAAGGCGTGCAGTTCCACCCCGAATCCATCGCTTCGGAACACGGCCACGCCATGCTGAAGAACTTTCTTGATACGATGCCAGCAACAGAAGAGGCCTGATCCATGAGCGACGCAATCAAACCGCTGATCGGAAACGCGGCTGACCGCCCCTTGACGCGCGACGAGGCAGAACAGGCCTTTTCAATCCTGTTTGATGGCGCCGCCACCCCAAGCCAGATTGGCGGTCTTTTGATGGCGCTGCGCACACGCGGCGAAACCGTTGATGAGTATGCCGCCGCTGCCGCCGTAATGCGGGCCAAATGCAACGCCGTCAAAGCGCCGGACGGCGCCATCGACATCGTTGGCACTGGTGGCGACGGCAAACACACGCTGAACATTTCGACTGCAACGGCCTTTGTCACGGCTGGTGCGGGCGTCGCCGTGGCAAAACACGGAAACCGCAACCTGTCCTCCAAATCTGGTACCGCAGATGTTCAAAGCCAGATGGGCATCAATGTGATGGTCGGGCCGTCGGTCGTGGAAAAAGCGCTGGCCGAGTGTGGCATAGCCTTCATGATGGCGCCCATGCACCATCCCGCGATTGCCCACGTCATGCCCACCCGACAAGAGCTGGGCACGCGCACAATTTTCAACATTCTCGGGCCGTTGACCAACCCCGCTGGCGTCAAGCGCCAGCTGACGGGCGCATTCACCCGCGACCTGATCCGTCCTATGGCGGAAACACTTGGCCGTTTGGGCAGCGAACGCGCATGGCTGGTGCATGGATCGGATGGCACAGATGAATTGACGATCACGGGCGTGAGCTGGGTCTCGGCGTTGGAAACAGACGGGTCGGTCGTCGATGTCGAACTTCATCCCGAAGATGCCGGCCTGCCGGTCCATCCTTTCGAGGATATTGTCGGGGGCACGCCAGAAGAAAACGCGATGGCCTTTCGTGCCCTGCTGAACGGGGCACAAAGCGCCTATCGGGATGCGGTTCTTCTGAATTCTGCGGCAGCACTGGTTGTGGCGGATGCCGCAAGCGACCTGCGTGTTGGTGTCGACATGGCACGCGAAAGCATCGACAGCGGCAAAGCCCTTGAAAAAGTCGAAGCTTTGGCTCGCATCACATCGGCAGCGTCATAAAGCACGACGAGGGGGGCGGCTTTCATGCAGATACCAGAACGCTGGTCTTTCTTGCCGTTCTTTTCCGAGTCCCTTCCGGGGATCGAAGCCGCCTTGCAAGAGGACACGCGCGAGATTCTTCCGCCCGAAGAACACCGTTTTGCGGCCCTGATGAACACTGCGCCGGAACAGGTGCGTGTCGTGATTCTGGGACAGGACCCCTACCCGACTCCGGGCCATGCGCACGGGCTGTCTTTTTCGGTCGAGCCTGATGTGCGTCCACTGCCCCGCAGCCTGAACAATATTTACAAGGAAATGGTCGACGATCTGGGGCAAGCTCCTGTGAATGGCGACCTGCGGCATTGGGCCAACCAGGGTGTTCTTCTTTTAAACACCGTGCTGTCCGTTCCCGCAAAAGAAGCCAATGGCCACAAAGGCTTGGGGTGGCAAACCCTGAGCCATCAGATCCTTGACGAAGTGTCCAAACGCCCCACCGCTTTTGTGCTTTGGGGCAATCATGCACAGGCATTGGCCAAACATATACGTCCGGGTGATCACCTCTTGATCGAAACCGCACATCCATCCCCTCTCTCTGCGCGAAAAGGGTTCTTCGGTTCTCGTCCGTTTTCGCGTATCAACGACTGGCTTGCCGCTCGGGGCGAGTCCCAAATTAACTGGATCACCGCATGACCCAAACCGTTCTGGACAAAATCAAAGCCTATAAACTGGAAGAGGTTGCAGCCGATAAAGCCGCGAAACCTTTGACCGAAGTCGAGGCCGAAGCGCGCGATGCATCGCCCATTCGCGGCTTTGCCGACGCGCTGTTCCAAGCCAGCCGCCAAGGCTATGGCCTGATTTCCGAGGTCAAGAAAGCCTCGCCGTCCAAAGGTTTGATCCGCCCCGACTTTGATCCGCCCGTGTTGGCCAAAGCCTATGAAGACGGTGGCGCGACATGTTTGTCGGTTTTGACTGACACCCCCAGCTTTCAAGGCGCAAAAAAATATCTGACCGCCGCACGCGAGGCCACAAACCTGCCTGCGCTGCGCAAGGATTTCATGTACGACACCTATCAAGTGGCCGAAGCCCGCGCATTGGGTGCGGACTGTATCCTGATCATCATGGCCTCGGTCAGCGATGCGCAGGCGCAGGAACTGGAAGATGCCGCCTTTGGGTGGGGCATGGATGTGCTTATCGAAGTGCACGATGCGATCGAACTGGAACGCGCAACCAAGTTGAAATCGCCCCTTATGGGCATCAACAACCGCAATCTGAAAACCTTTGAAACATCACTGGATACCACACGCGAGCTGTCTAAACTGGTGCCTGCAGACCGCTATGTCGTGTCCGAAAGCGGGCTGAACACGCCAGCCGACCTTGCGGATATGGCACGTTATGGTGCGCGCATGTTCCTGATCGGGGAAAGCCTGATGCGCAAGGATGATGTCGCCACGGCCACACGCGAGTTGCTTGCTGATCCATTGATGCAGCCGGGGGCGTTTTAATGTCGGGTTTGACCCATTTTGACGGCAAGGGCGATGCCCATATGGTGGATGTTTCGGAAAAAGCCGTCACATCACGCGTGGCTGTCGCAGAAGGCTGGGTGCGTATGAAGCCCGAAACCCATGCGATTATTGCCGAAGGTCGAGCCAAAAAGGGCGATGTTCTCGGGGTTGCCCGTTTGGCTGGCATCATGGGGGCCAAGCAATGTGCGACATTGATCCCGTTGTGCCATCCGCTTCCCATCACGAAGGTTTCGGTCGAGTTGACCACCGATGCCGATCTGCCCGGAGTACGCATCGAGGCCACGGTTAAGACAACCGGCCAGACCGGTGTCGAAATGGAAGCGCTGACGGCGGTGAATGTCGCCGCCTTGACGGTCTATGACATGTCAAAGGCCGTTGATAAAGATATGGAAATCGGCGGCATCCGCGTCATCCTGAAAGATGGTGGAAAATCAGGGAGATACGAGGCGACATGATCTCGGTTTCAGAGGCCCTTTCCCACCTGTTTGCCCTTGCCGGACCTTTGGAAAGCGAAAGCGTTCCGTTGTCCAAGGCAAACGGGCGTGTACTTGGCCAGGACGTTTTTGCGCGCCGCGACCAGCCGCCCTTTTCGGCCTCTGCTATGGATGGATATGCCGTTTGCGCCAAGGATGTCGTGTCTGGTGCCACCCTTGAGGTGATCGGCGAAGCTGCAGCAGGACACGGGTTTTCGGGCACTGTCACAACAGGTCAGGCCGTACGGATTTTCACAGGCGCACCTGTGCCTGTGGGGGCGGACCGCGTGGTCATTCAGGAAGACGTGAGCCGGGACAGCAGCACGATCACGCTTGGTGATAAGATCGACGCCGGTTTTCACATCCGCCCCGCCGGAGGGGATTTTTCCGAAGGCGATCGTTTGTCGGCGCCGCGCGTTCTGACGCCGTCGGACATTGCGCTCATGGCGTCCATGAATATCGCAAATGTCCCCGTCATCCGCAAACCGCGCGTGGCCATCATGTCGACGGGTGATGAATTGGTCATGCCCGGTGAGACACCCGGCCCCGACCAGATCATTTCCTCGAACAGCTTCGGGCTTCAGGCCTTGTTGCGCGATCTAGGCGCCGAAGCGCGCCTGTTGCCAATCGCAAAAGACACCCGCAGTTCGCTCGAGACAGCCTTCTCGATGGCGGATGACGCAGATCTGGTGATCACAATCGGTGGCGCCTCGGTCGGTGATCATGATCTGGTGGGCGACGTGGCCGTTGATCTGGGCATGTCGCGCAGCTTTTACAAAATCGCGATGCGGCCCGGCAAACCCTTGATGGCCGGCCGACTGGAAAATGGTGCGGTCATGATCGGCCTGCCCGGTAACCCTGTTTCGGCCATGGTGTGCGGACATATCTTTATGGCCCCTGTGATCCGCCAAATGCTCGGGCTTGGCCCGTCAGCGCCACAAGAAGAAACCGCTTTGCTTGCTGCGCCCCTTTCTGCAAATGGGCCGCGCCAACACTATATGCGGGCACGCGTCGAAGCAGGCCGCATCACCGCATTCGAGCGTCAGGATTCATCTTTGCTGACGATTTTGTCCCAAGCCAATGCCCTTTTGATCAGGCCACCGCATGATCCCGAACGGGTCAGTGGCGAAACGGTCCGCTACGTCCCCTTATAGCATTCCAAGACACCTCATCTTGAGGCATGTTCTCAAATGTTCGCAAAATATTTGACACAAAACGAGAACATGCGTAGAACAAAGGTAATATACCTGTCGTTCAAGAACCCCGGGGATTTGTCATGCTGACCAAAAAACAACTCGATTTGCTGGAATTTATTCATACCCGCGTGCAACGCGATGGTGTGCCCCCCAGTTTTGACGAGATGAAGGATGCGCTGGACCTACGGTCCAAGTCTGGCATTCACCGGTTGATCACGGCACTTGAAGAACGCGGGTTCATCCGGCGGCTGGCCCATCGCGCCCGCGCGATCGAAGTTGTCAAACTTCCAGAGAGCATGGGCGGTGTCCCGAGTGCGCCGACATCCGGTTTCCAGCCCAAGGTCATTGACGGACCGCACCCTTCGCCTACCCAGCCCGCAAATGTCACGCCGGAAGAGATTGTGATGCATGCGCGCGAATTGCCCGTGATGGGCAAGATCGCGGCGGGTGTCCCGATCGAAGCGATCAGCCATGTTGACCACCACGTCGCCGTGCCCGGTCAGATGTTGCGCGCCACAGGCAGCCATTATGCGCTGGAAGTCAAAGGCGACTCGATGATCGACGCTGGCATCAACGATGGCGACACGGTGATTATTCGAGAAGCAAGCACCGCCAATAATGGCGATATCGTCGTTGCGCTGGTTGAAGATCAGGAGGCAACCCTGAAAAAATTCCACCACAATGGCACGTCGATTGCTTTGGAAGCGGCCAATCCGGCCTATGAAACCCGTGTTTATCCCGAAGACATGGTCAAGGTTCAGGGCTGTCTGGTTGGACTTATCCGCACCTATTAATCCGCAGTACGGATTTCTGGCGTGTTCCAAAGACGCCGCCCGCTAGCGGCGCGGGCCGTGTGTTCCTGCCACGTCCCGTCCGAAAGACGATACAGGGCAATTGCGCCCGTGCGTCTGAGGCTGTTGGCGTCATAGACCTGACAGGGCAAGGTGTTGGCGAGCGGATAATTTGCCACCACGACCATCTGGGGCGGACATGTTTGAAACGCCGCCACCGCCCGCTTGCCCTTAACATGCGTGATCTGTTGCGCCGCCACTTCGGGCCACCGCGTTGCAGCCTGTGGCTGGGTGATGTTTTCGCCATCGTTTGCCAACCAGTTGAGGGCCACAAACCCCTGCCCGCGATCTTTGCTCAGGGCGCGCCCTTTGGGTGTCAGGACGCCCACTAACCCACCCGTGTCAGAAATCAGAACGTCCGGGCGATTTGTGTCGGCCCACAGCCCCAGCCCCACAACCGCAACCGCCACGCCCATCCAACGCAGATGCCCCTGCCACAGGATCAGCCACAACATACCCAAACTGAAAACGGGTAAAAAGGCCGGTGGCGGGCTTGGGATAAACCCTTGGGCTCCGTCTTGTTCGGACACGAGCTTTGCCACCGTCATGATAACGCGCAGCCCCTGCTCCATGGCCCAAAGCCCCACCCCCTCGAGGCCCAATGGCACCAGACACACGGCAAGAACCGCCGAAGGCGCCACAACCAGTCCCATCACGGGCATGGCGACAAGATTGGCCGGCAATCCATAGTGCGACACCACATTGAAATTTGACGCCGCATAAGGGGCTGTCGCCAATCCGGCCACCAAGGAAGACAGAAACAATGTTGCAAAGGCACGCACCCACTTGGGGCCGAGGCGCACCTCTTGATCCCGCATCACAGCAAACACCGCCACCAGTGCTGTTGTGGCTGCAAATGACATCTGGAACCCCGGGCTCAGCAATGCTTCGGGGCGCAGGCACAAAATGACCAGACCCGCCAAAGCCACCGCTCTTAACGACAAGGCACGCCGATCCAAAATGACCGCGATCAGCGCGACCGCAGCCATGACAAAGGCGCGTTGCGTCGCGACGCTTCCTCCGGACAGGACGAGATAGGCCGCAGCCGCGCCAAGTGCTATGCCCGCTGCGATTTTCTTTGCCGGAAGCCTGAGTGAAACCGCGGGAAGCAGCGCAAACGCCAGACGGGCCGCAGCAAACACCACCCCGGCGAGCAACCCCATATGAAGGCCCGAAATTGCAAGAAGATGGGCAAGGTTGGATGCGCGCAACGCCTGAACCGTGGTCTCGTCCAGACCGCTGCGGTCGCCGGTTGTAAGTGCGGCGGCAACCCCCGCAACATCCGGCGACATGCGCGCCTGAACGGCCTTGGACAGCTTCATGCGAAAGGCAAAAACCGATGCCCCGTTTTGTCGTGGTGCCGCCGTTAACACAGGGGTTCGGGTATAGCCGACAGCCCCAATGCCCTTGAACCAGGCATGCCGTTGAAAATCAAAACCGCCCGGTTCAACCGGACCGGACGGGGGGGACAAATGCGCGGTCATCATGACGCTCATTCCCGGTGACGGGGTTATGAACCCCTGTTCGCCGTGCATGGCCACCCTGACTTTCGCAGGGGTTTGATCGGGCCGCATGTTTTCAAGGGTCACATCCGCCAATGTCAGACGCAGCGCATCCGACGCCGAGCGATCCATACCTATGATGCGGCCCTGAACAGCGCCATAGTAGCGCCATTCAAGAACCGGTGCCCCCACCCAATGCGCACGCCCCGCAGCCAGACCAAATCCCAAAGCCAGCAAGGCGCATAGCCAGATCAAAGGCGCAAAAGCCCGTTTTTGAAGAAAAGCCAAAACCGCGCAGAAAAATCCAAATATCACCAGCGCGCCGACAACCAAACGGTCCGGTTCTTCCGGCATCAGGAAATACAGGCCAATCCCGCCCCCCAGACCAACAGGTCCCCAGGCAAACAGATGCCCTCTTTGGCCCAGAAGGGCCAAACCAATCCCTTCAAAAATGCGCAAGCCTTGTCCTCTCTCGGGCAGGTCGCTAGACAGGCCCAAACGCTAGTCCATTCTAGGTTACGGAAAGGTTAATCCCCTCATGACAGGCCAGGTCGTCACCCGCTTCGCCCCATCTCCTACAGGTTATCTGCACATTGGCGGAGCCCGCACGGCTCTGTTTAACTGGCTGTATGCGCGCGGGCGCGGCGGCAAGTTCTTGCTGCGCATCGAAGACACCGATCGGGAACGCTCTACGCCCGAAGCCACCGCCGCCATTTTGCAAGGCATGGACTGGTTGGGTCTGGACCACGACGGTGAGGTCATCAGCCAGTTTGAAGGCGCAGCGCGTCACGCCGAAGTGGCCCATCAACTGCTGGCCGAAGGCAAAGCCTACAAGTGTTTTGCCACCCAGGATGAAATCGCAGCCTTCCGTGATGCGGCGCGCGCCGAGGGCAAATCAACACTGTATCGCTCGCCGTGGCGTGATGCGGACAGCAGCACCCACCCGGATGCGCCCTTTGTTGTGCGGATCAAAGCCCCTCAGGAAGGCACAACCGTCATTCAGGACGAAGTGCAGGGCGATGTCACCATTCGCAACGATCAGCTGGATGACATGATCCTGTTACGTTCGGATGGCACTCCCGTTTATATGCTGGCCGTTGTAGTGGATGATCACGATATGGGCGTGACACATGTCATCCGTGGGGATGATCACCTGAACAATGCCGCACGCCAGATGATGATCTATACCGCGATGGGCTGGGACCTGCCGGTCTGGGCACACATCCCGCTGATCCACGGCCCTGATGGCAAAAAACTGTCCAAGCGGCACGGCGCTCTTGGTGCTCAGGAATACCAGGCCATGGGCTATCCCGCCGCTGGCATGCGCAATTATCTGGCCCGTCTGGGCTGGAGTCACGGAGATGACGAGTTCTTTTCCGATGCGCAGGCTCTGGAGTGGTTCGATCTGGATGGAATCGGCAAAAGCCCTGCCCGTTTCGATACAAAAAAGCTCGAAAACCTGTGCGGACAGCATATCGCTGTTAGCGATGACGCCGCACTGCTGCACGAATTGGTGGCATATCTGGCCGCTGTTGACGCGCCGGAGCTGTCTGACGACAAGAAGGACGGTTTGTCGCGGGCAATGTATTGCCTCAAAGAGCGGGCGAAAACTTTCCCTGAACTCATTGAAAAAGCTGAATTTATTTTAGTTGACCGCCCACTTCAACCAGACGCCAAGGCGCAAAAGAATCTCGATACAGTATCCCGTGGTATACTGAAAGAATTGACGCCGCAGCTGCAAAATGCTAGCTGGTCGCGTGACGGATTGGAGGCTGTCACCAACTCTTTCGCAGAAGCCAAAGAGATTAAATTCGGCAAGATGGCCGGCCCTCTTCGGGCGGCGCTTGCAGGACGATCGGTGACACCCAGCGTATTTGACATGATGCTCGTTCTGGGCCGCGATGAAACACTCGCCCGCCTGGAGGACGCATCACATTATGAGCCGGAGGTGAAGGAAGGTTAACCAAACCTGAACCACCGACAACGTAAAACGCCCGGATGATCCGCATTCCGGGCATGAGAGGAAGGGAACACGAATGTCTGACACCCAGAAAACAGCGACTTTGACGATTGACGACAAGTCCTTTGAACTGCCGATCCACTCGCCGACCGCTGGTCCGGATGTATTGGATATCCGTAAGCTGTACGGCCAGGCCGGTGTGTTTACCTATGATCCGGGTTTTACCTCGACCGCATCTTGTGAATCGACCATCACCTATATCGACGGCGAAGAAGGCATCCTGCTGCACCGCGGGTATCCCATCGACCAGCTGGCTGGTAAATCGCACTATCTCGAAGTTTGCTTCCTGCTGCTTTACGGCTATCTGCCAACAGCGACCGAGCTGGAAAACTTTGAAACCACCATCACGCGTCACACAATGGTGCATGAGCAGATGATCAACTTCTTCCGTGGGTTCCGTCGCGACGCGCACCCAATGGCGATCATCGTGGGTGTCATCGGTGCGATGTCGGCGTTCTATCACGACTCGACAGACATCAATGACCCGCGCCAGCGTGAAGTTGCCTCGCATCGTTTGATCGCGAAGATGCCAACCATTGCTGCGATGGCCTATAAGTACACCGTGGGTCAGCCGTTTGTGTATCCGCGCAATGATCTGGATTATGCGTCCAACTTCCTGCGCATGTGTTTTGCTGTTCCGGCAGAAGAGTATGAAGTGAACCCGATCCTCGCCCGCGCGATGGACCGTATCTTCACGCTGCACGCCGACCACGAGCAGAACGCGTCGACGTCGACTGTTCGTCTGGCTTCGTCTTCGGGTGCGAACCCGTTTGCCTGTATCGCTGCTGGTATCGCTTGTCTCTGGGGACCGGCACACGGTGGTGCAAACCAGGCGTGTCTCGAGATGCTGAAAGAAATCGGCACACCGGACCGTATTCCTGAATTCATCGCACGTGCCAAAGACAAAGAAGACCCCTTCCGTCTGATGGGCTTTGGTCACCGCGTTTACAAAAACCACGACCCGCGCGCGACCGTGATGAAGCAATCGGCAGACGAAGTTCTCGATCTGCTGGGTGTTGAAGACAACCCACTGTTGCAGGTTGCCAAAGAGCTTGAGCGCGTCGCGCTGAGCGATCCATACTTTGCAGACAAGAAACTGTTCCCGAACGTCGATTTCTACTCGGGTATCATTCTCGAAGCGATGGGTTTCCCAACCTCAATGTTCACACCCATCTTCGCTTTGTCGCGGACTGTTGGCTGGATTTCGCAGTGGAAAGAACAGCTGTCTGATCCAGCACACAAAATCGGTCGCCCTCGTCAGCTGTACCTTGGCGAAACCGAGCGTGACTATTCGGATATCGAAAACCGCTAAGTCCTGTTTTTCGAAGATTTTGGAACGCGCCACCGCTTTGCTGTGGCGCGTTTTTCTTTGTTTCGGCAATAAGTTGAAACGATGCGCCCCCTAGCCTCAAACTGTTTCCAAAAGGTTAACAAAAATTAACTTTCTTTGACTCATCGCGGCGTTTGTCCATAATTAAGGCGATTTTATGTCAAATATTTGGCTCTTGGGGGGCGGAAGATGATCGCACTATCTGTTGTATTGGGCGTTGCGTTTTGGGGTTGGGCCCTGACCGAGATTTTTGATGACGACGACGATAATTCCGAAAACCAGTCTGACGATGACAACATGAGCATGGCGGATGACGACGCCGAACAAATGTTGGACGAGGACGAAGAGTCGGATGACGATGAGGACGCCGACGAGGATTCTGATGAAGACGACACTCAGATCGTAGCGGTCAAAGGCGATCAAGGCGACGATAGCATTACCGGCACTGATGAAGACGACCGGATTATCGGCAAAGGCGGCGAAGACACCCTCAAAGGTCTTGAAGGCGATGACGAGCTTCTGGGCTGGGCCGGAAACGACTCGATCAACGGCGGCCCGGGGGCTGACACGATTGACGGCGGGTCGGCGAATGACACCTTGTTCGGCGGCGGCGGCTTTGACCAAATGACTGGTGGTACCGGCGATGACGTCATGGACGGTCACACGTCGGACGATATGCTGGACGGGGAACAGGGCAACGACAGCCTCTTGGGCGGCTCTGGCCTCGACACTCTCTTGGGTGGTGAAGGTGACGACACCCTTGATGGCGAAGAAGACGCGGACTCGCTGGATGGCGGTGAAGGCGTCGACATGCTGTACCTTGGCGGCAATGATACCGGCACCGGCGGCGCGGGCGAAGATACCTTTGGCCTGTTTGCGGACGAATACGATGGCGAGGAGCAATCTTTGGTCACAGACTTTGAAGACGGTGACCAACTTCTGGTCATCTACCCCTTCGGAGAGGCAGAGCCCGATCTGAGCGCCACCCAGGAAGGCGAGGATGTCCATCTTATGGTGAACAACATCCATACCATGACAATCGCAAATGCCACGGCGGCGACTGTATTGTCGTCCACCTCGGTCGCAGAGGATGCTGCCGAAGAAGAAACAATGGCGGCGGTCTGACCCAAGACACATCAGACAGGACCCGACAAAACCAAAACGCCGGTGCAAATGTTTGCATCGGCGTTTTGCGTCAACTCGGAAAAGCGTTTTTAGGGGTCAGCGCCCTTCAAACTTGGCAGATCGCTTGTCAAGGAAGGCCACCACGCCTTCTTGGAAATCCCGTGTTCCACCGCATTTGCCTTGCAGCTTCGCCTCAAGCGCCAGCTGCGCATCCAAAGAGTTCTCCATCGAGGCCTGCAAGGCCTGCTTGATCCGGTGATAGGCCTTGGTTGGTCCATTCGCCAGATGTGCCGCACGCGCCTTCCAATGCGCCTCGAACGCGTCATCGGGAACATGTTCCCAGATCATGCCCCAGTCATCGGCCTGTTTGGCCGTAATCTTATCCGCAAACAACGACGCCCCCATGGCCTTGGCCGATCCGATCAAACGAGGTAGCACATAGGTGCCACCCGCATCCGGGATCAGACCAATGCGTGAAAATGCCTGCATGAAATAAGCGCTGTCTGTTGCGATCACAACGTCGGCAGCCAGTGCCAGATTGGCCCCTGCCCCTGCAGCGGCGCCATTCACGGCACTGATCACCGGCACGTCGCATTCCGAGATGGCCCGGATCATCGGACCATATTCGTCGCGCAAGGTGCGTTCCAGATCCATATTTGCGGCGTCCGCCCCATCGCCCAGATCCTGTCCCGAGCAGAAGGCGCGGCCTTTGCCCGTCAGGACAACAACGCGGGCTGTTTTGCCTGCCTCAATCACGGCATGTGTGATTTCGGCGCGCATCGTTGCCGTCAGAGCGTTCATCACATCAGGACGGTTCAGCGTGATCACCGCGATACCATCTTCCAGCGTGTAGGTGATTGTTTCAAAGTCCATTGGTATTTCCCCTCGCGTCGTCCTGTTCGGGACCAACCTTACTTTGTCGGGATTTCACTCCAAGCGAAACCCCGCGTCATTTTTCCATGATCTTTTTGAGACGCGCCTGTTCCTCGTCGCTGAGACCGTCCTCACCCGAAACCGGCGCAACAGACCTGCGGCGCAGATAAACAGCGCCCACGCCGCCCGCAAGCAAAAGCATCAAAGGCCCGGCCAGCCAAAGGACGAGGTTGGACCCGCTGGTTTTCGGGTTCAACAGAACATATTCGCCATACCGGTCCACGATAAAGGCCATGGCCTCGTCGTTGCTGTCCCCCGCCACCAGACGCTCACGCACCAAAAGGCGCAGATCCCGCGCCAAATCAGCATTGGAATCATCGATGCTCTCGTTACGGCACACAAGACAACGCAGGTCTTTGGACAACTCGCGGGCACGCGCCTCTAGCGCTGGATCGTCCAGCACCTCATCCGGCTGAACGGCCCACACCGGGGACGCCACCAGAACCAGGATCATCAACAAACGTTTCATTCTGCGGGCACTCCTGCAGAGGGCGCCTTGCGCGCACCGGCCGCAACACGATACCGCCTGTCAGACAGGCTAAGTACGCCGCCAAGAGACATCATGAGACATCCAAGCCAGATCCAGTTCGTCAAAGGCTTGATATAGGTGCGCATGGTAAATCCACCATCATCTTGAGCGTCACCAATCACCACATAGACGTCCCGCAGGAACCGATAGTCAATCGAAGCCTCGGTCGTGGGCATCGACCGCACCGGATAAACGCGTTTTTCCGGATTGAGTTCGGCAACAAATTCCCCGTTTTTAAGAAGCGTGACATCACCCATGGTCGAAATATAGTTCGGGCCTTCAACGGTGTTCACGTCGTTCAAGACCAGTTCGTATGCGCCAACCTCAAAGGGTTCTCCGATATAAGCAACGCGAATATCTTCGCTTTCCCACGCCATCAAACCGGCGATGCCCACCATAGTGACACCCAGACCCGAATGGGCAGTGGCCTTGCCCCAGTCTGCACGAGGCAAACGCGCAAGACGTCCCAGACGGCTTCCCAAGCTGCCACGGCCCGTACGGCTCATGACATCAACCAGCGAGCCGACAACAAGCCATGTGCCGAGGAACACGCCAACCGGCCCCATCAAGCTTTTGCCGGACTGCAAGGACCATGCCAAACCGGCCAGTGCGACAGCCAGAACAAAGGCTGGCAAAAGCGGCTTTGTTGTGCGGGCAAGGTTCGCCCGTTTCCAAGGCAGCATCGCCCCAACAGGCAGGATAAAGCCAAGGATGACCATGAACGGCGTAAAGGCCATGTTAAAGAATGGCGCGCCAACGCTCAGCTTGCGATCAAAGAAAATCTCGGAGATCAGCGGCCAGATGGTGCCGATGAACACCACGAAACACGCAACAGCCAGCAAGATATTGTTCAAAACCAATGCGCTTTCACGGCTGACGGTTCCAAAAATACCTTTGGCCTCCATCGCGCTGGCACGGGCGGCAAACAGGGTTAATGCACCGCCCATGAACACCGCCAGAATGGCAAGGATAAACACCCCACGTTCAGGGTCATTGGCAAAGGCATGCACCGAGGTAATCACGCCAGAACGCACGATAAACGTGCCGATCAAAGAGAAGCCGAACGCGAGGATCGCTAGCAAGATGGTCCAGCTTTTCAACGATTCCCGTTTCTCGACAACAATGGCGGAATGGACCAGCGCAGCGGCAAGCAACCACGGCATGAAGGACGCGTTTTCAACCGGATCCCAGAACCAGAAACCGCCCCAGCCGAGTTCGTAGTAGGCCCACCAGGATCCCAGCGCGATACCGATGGTCAAAAAGACCCACGCGGCGAGCGTCCATGGGCGCACCCAGCGGCCCCATGCGGCGTCGACCCGGCCTTCGATCAGGGCGGCAACGGCAAAACTGAATGCCATGCTCAGCCCGACATAGCCGAGATACAGGAAGGGAGGATGGAAGGCCAAGCCGGGGTCCTGCAACAGCGGGTTAAGGCCTTCGCCATCAAACGGCGGCACGCCCAAACGCAGGAACGGGTTCGATGTGAACAGGATAAATGCAAAGAATGCCAAAGCGATCCACGCCTGCACTGCCAAGGCCCGCGCCCGCAAGCTTGGCGGCAGGTTGCCACCAAACCAAGCCAGCGTTGCACCAAACAACGTCAGGATCAGAACCCACAAGAGCATCGACCCTTCGTGGTTGCCCCAAACACCGCTGATTTTATACAGCATCGGCTTGAGCGAGTGGCTGTTCAAAGACACGAGCCGCAAGCTGAAATCCGACACCACAAAGGAATAGGTCAGCGCCATAAATGACGCAAAGGTCATAATGAACTGCACGCCTGCGGCAGGTTCGGCAACAGCCATCCAGCCCGGCCAGCGCTTGTGCGCTCCGATAAGAGGGACGATTGCCTGAACCAGGGCGGTAAAGGCGGCGAGTATAAGGGCGAAATGGCCAAGCTCTGCTATCATGGCTTCGTATATATTCCGCGCGGCCCTCCGGGCCAATGGCTTTCGTACAGGCTGCGTTCACAATGTCGCGGATCGGCTTAACCCTGCTTGCGACGCCAGTCCTCAATCGCTGCGTTCTTGTCTTGATACTCTGCTTCCAGCCCTCTGATTTCTTTGATGTTTTCCACGACGACGGGGATGTTTTGCATGGTTTGCGCAATCGACCGGTGAAACTCTTGCCCCTTTGCCTGATGGCGTGCCCCGAAATAGAAGCTGACAACTACCCCCAGCAACCACCACAGAGGTTGCGGCACAAGCGAAATGCCCACCATACGTTCGGCAAACCAAACCGGATTCGCCATCGCCGAAACAAACAGCCCCAGACATCCCAACGCCATCATCGGGCGTGGCAACCGATTGATCCCGTCCATGACCCTGTCAAACCGGCCCCTCTGAGTTTGCCTGAACTCGTTAGAAAAGCTCTCCATCGCAGCCGTTTGAATATGCACGCCGCGTTCGGCGCCGGCCTCTGCGTTTTCGCGAAAAACCTCTGCGGTTTCACGCAGGACATTACGCCCATCACCAAAAACAAAAGACAAAATCGATCCAATCATCCCCATGAGGCCACCCTCTTTTGAAACTCGGCGGCACTAAGGTGGTATCGCGGGGAAATGAACTCTTCCGCGCGTTTGATCCACCCGCCTTTGCCCCCTGCCCGCGCGCGCGCATATTTGCGGCTTGCCGGACGTCGGTCGGCCAGTCTGAAATAATAGTTACGACGGGCAATGCCGTAGGCATCCGCCAAATGCGCGGGTGCGTTCTGGCTGGCCAATTGCGTGGCGTCGATGGTCTTGGGACCGATCACGCCATCAACAGAAACCGATTGCCCCATATCCCGCAGCAAAGTTTGCAGAATTTTGACCGCATTGGCACCGGCGTTGACGTACATATCAAACACACTCGGCTGTAGCATTTCGGGCAACTGGTGAATACGGGGGCGCCGGAAATAGTGTTCCAGGAAAATGCTCTCGGCCTTGTCGCGGCTCAACCGTTTGACATCCGCCGCATCCACATCACCGTCCGCATCAAGATCAAGCCCCAGCTGCCGCATCGTGTGAATGGTCACACCGTATTTTGTGGCGCCTCCGGGATCATCCGGATCATTCACATATCCGCCTTCGCGGGCCACGATTTCCCGCGCAATTTCTCGTACGTCCATGCCACACCCTTTCCACATGTTTCGTGTGAAAATCTTCGGGCAACAGAGTTAACGGCCCCTCATGGCACCGTACGTGGCGGCATCCAAACGAAAAACGACCCGCCGCCAGAGGCGACAGGTCGTTCCCATTCATCCAGTCAAAGATGTGGCGTCAGGATTCAGGCTCTTGATAAACACCCTGCTCTTTCAACGCATCCACAACTTCTTTTGGCATATAAGTCTCGTCGTGTTTGGCAAGGATTTCAGAGGCTTCGAAGACACCGTTGACGTAGCTTCCCGTGCCGACCATACCTTGGTTTTCTTCAAACAGATCCGGCAAAACACCCGTGAACGATACAGGTATGGACGCACCGCCATCGGTCACACTAAACAAAACGGTTTCGCCTTGCCCACGCACCAATGTGCCTTCTTCAACAAGCCCGCCAATGCGAAAAACCTCGTTCGCTTCGGGCGGTTGTTCCGCAATCTGGCTGGGTGACCGAAAGAAGTTGATTCCGTCACGCATCGCATACCCGATCAACGCGGTAGATACCGTCAAAGCCACAACGGCCAAAACGATGACTTGAATACGACGTCTCTTTTTAAGGTTCTTCATTGTCTCTCCTACGGGAAAACAGGTGCGAGCATGAGCCCTTCTGTTTCCTCTTCACCCAGCATCAGATTGGCGTTCTGCAACGCCTGTCCACTGGAGCCTTTGGTCAGGTTGTCCAACACAGCAACCACAATAACCCGTCCCTCGATCCGATCGGCCACAACGCCGATATGACAGAAATTGGACGCCCTCACGTGTTTTACATTCGGCGTCTCGCCTTTGGGCAAGACTTCGACAAACGGTTCATCCGCATAAGCCGCTTCCAAGGTTGCAAGAACCTCGTCCGCATTGCCATGCACATAGGCCGTCGCCAGAATTCCGCGGTTCGCAGGCATCAGGTGCGGTGTAAACTGGATTTTCACCTCGCGCCCGGCAACCTTGCTAAACTCCTGATCGAACTCACCCAAATGCCGGTGCGTGCCACCAACAGCATAGGCGCTGTAGCCTTCGCTCAACTCGGCATGCAAAAGGTTTTCTTTCAACGACCGACCTGCGCCCGATACAGCACATTTCAGATCAAGAATGATATGATCCAAATCAATCACACCTGCCGCGATCAACGGGCGCAATACAAACTGGCCTGTGGCCGCATTACATCCGGTGCCCGCAACCAAGCGTGCAGTTTTGATGTCATCCCGATAAAACTCGGTCAGGCCATAAACGGCTTCTTGCTGCAGCTCTATCGCATCGTGCTGCCCACCATACCATTTGGCATATTCCTCAGGGTCGCGAATCCGAAAATCTGCTGACAGATCAACGACTTTGACGGTATCAGGCAGAGCTTTGATCACCCGTTGGCTTGTGGCATGGGGCAATGCACAGAAGCACAGATCAACATCTGCGAAATCGATCTCTTCAATCTTGCAAAGTGTCGGCAGATCGAGGTGGCGCAAATGCGGGAACACAGCCCCCATTTCCATGCCGGCCTTACGATCTGCAGACATGGCGACAATGTCCATGGTCGGATGCGTGGCGATCAGCCGGACAAGTTCGGCACCGGTGTATCCGCTGGCACCCAGAATTGCGATCTTGTGGGTCATTTCGGACCTCTTCCTTTCTTGGTCATGCACCAAAGCGCATGGTCCCTTTGCATTTGGGACGAAATGTAAGTCTTGAATGTGGGAAATGCGAGAGGCGCGTTTGTCACGCCTTCTGAAAGGTGATTTTTCGTCGGAGAAACTGTGTCGCCCGATCCGACACTTTCGACGGATCACCTGTGGTCAGAAACAACGACTCGGTGCCCCCGCCAATCATGTTGGGATGCCTGCCAAGGTAATCGGCCAAAGACTCGGCCACCAGATTGGCTTGGGAATAGACCTTCACATCGGCCCCAAGCGCATCCTGAAACGTGTCATGCATCAACGGATAATGGGTACAACCCAAAATGGCGGCTTGGGGGTCCGGCATCTTGCGTTTCATGGCGTCAACATGCGACCGCACCAACGCTTCGGCAAGGATCAAATCCCCTTCTTCGATGGCGTCAACCACACCACCACAGGCCTGCGCTTCGACATCCACACCTATCGCCCGGAAGGCCAGTTCACGTTGAAAAGCCCGGCTTGCCACCGTGGCCGGAGTTGCGAACAGCGCCACATGTTTGACTTCGACTTCGCGTGGAGGAGAGTTGTCGCCCCAGCTTCGCTCGGTCAGGGCTTCGATCAACGGAACAAAGACACCCAGAACACGCTTGTCTGAGGGAATCCAGCTTTCCTGCATCCGGCGCAATGCTGCGGCGCTTGCGGTGTTACAGGCCAGAATGATGAGGTCACAGCCTGCGTCCCACATACGGTCAACCGCCGCAGTGGTCAGGTTATATACGTCATCCGCATCCCGCACCCCGTAAGGTGCGTGCGCGTTGTCGCCAAAATACACAAACGGAACATCCGGCAACCGCTTGGTCACCGCGTCCAGAACCGTTAGACCACCCAGCCCACTGTCGAAAATGCCAACTGCCATTTCATCCTCTCACAAGGCCTCACTGTGCCCTGTATTTTCCATCAAATTCAAATCCATACCCGTTGGCAGGAATTGGTTTTGGGGACAAAGCATAGGTCTGCTGTCGCAAGAAGTCCATCAAGGCTTTGGTGTCTCTGGATTTCTCGCGTAAAATGTCTGCATCAATCGGCTTGCCAACGGCAATCTGGACGGGCCGGTCGACCCGTTTCTTGAACTCGCGGATCAAAAAACCCATCCGCAGTGTGACATGCACATGGCTGGCAATCTGGAACAGGCGGCTGGTTGTGCCGTCAAAAAAGATCGGCACCACGCTGGCCTGGGACTTGGCCACCATTCGTGCGGTGAACCCGCGCCAGCCGGGATCAAGCGGATGGCCAAAGGGACGCACCGCCGTGGACACTGTACCACCCGGGAAAATGCCGATCGCGCCCCCTTCTTTCAAATAGTCGAGAGCAACTTTGCGGGTTTGCAGGTTCAGCTTCAGCGCATCTTTGGTTTCGTCAAAGGATACCGGCAATACAATACGATCCAGATCTTCGGCTTTGCTGAACACCTGATTGGCCAGAATGCGAAAATCTCCACGCGTCTCGCTCAGGATATGCCCAAGCATCAATCCGTCAAGAATGCCATATGGATGGTTTGCAATCGCAATCAAAGGGCCGGTTTGGGGAATGTTGGACAACGAGCCCCCCACCACTTCGAGTGTCAGGCCATAGCGCTCTTTCATGACTGCCCAAAAATCTCGACCCGCCGCAACCTCGTCTTCATAGCCTTGAGCGCGCTTGATAAGGCCAATCCGTCCAGTTGCATTTTCCATCACGCGGATCAGGGCACGACCACTTTTGGTCGAAGCGGAATACGCATAGCTGATTTCTCGAGCGACCTGGTTCTGGCGTGACATGGCGATACCTTACAATTTGCCGACTTCATAAGAAGGAAACGAAATCCTGACCAGACATTAAGACGCTTTTGAAACAAACTGATGACCCCGCGGCAACAATTTGCCGCGGGGTTGGGCGTTACTCGGCTGCTTTTTGCGCAATTGGGTCTTGTTTCAGCGCAATGAGCAGTTCTTCACGGCGTTTGGCCGCTTTGGCTTCATTCTCGTGTTTGACCGGACCAAAGCCTCTGATTTGCTTTGGCAAATCTGCCAAAGCCACGGCCGCGTCGGGTGCCGATTTGCCATGTTCCGCGATGATTTTTTGCATGTCAGTTTCATACTGGCGGATCAAGGCGCGTTCCATTTTACGCTCTTCCGTCCGACCAAAGATATCAAACGGCGTTCCACGCAGCCCCTTCATCCCCGCAAGAAGTTTGAACCAACGCTCCATCCCCGGTCCGTATTCCTTTTTGGAGGGGCGACCGTTTGGTCCCATTTTCGAGACCATAGGAGGCGCAAGATGGTACTTTACCTTAAAGTCACCTGCGAACACCTCTTCCGCCTTTGCGCGGCTTTCGAGATGCAGGCGCGCAACCTCGTATTCATCCTTATAAGCCAAAAGCTTGTGATACCCGATCGCCACCGCTTCTTTCAGACGATCATCTTCAACGCGGTCGACCATTTTGCGGTACTTTTTCGCCAGTCTCTTGCCCTGATATTTGACAAGATGATCCATGCGGAAGGTGATCTTTTCTTCCAGCGATTTGGGCAGGCTGACAACGTTTGGCGTGACCAAACCCGCCGCCTGTTCCGGATAAAGCATTGCCCAACGACCAATTTCGAACGCCCGCAAATTGCGCTCAACCGCGGCGCCATTCACCTCGATGGCTTGGCGGATGGCGTCAAGGCTCACAGGGATGAGACCCTGCTGCCAGGCGGCGCCAAAGATCATCATATTCGAGAAAATCGAGTCCCCCAGAACAACACGCGCGAGTTCGGACGCATCAAACAGCGCCAGATCATCACGCAAACGTGCCTGCAACGCCACTTCAAGACGGCTTGTCGGCAACTTGAAGTCCGAGTCATGGGTGAAATCACCGGTGATGATTTCGTGACTGTTGACCACAGCCCCCGTGCGACCGGAACTGGTCAACCCAAGCGTTTTGGACCCAGCACTGACCACCAGATCACCACCGATCAAGGCATCGCATTCCCCTGTCGCCACACGGATCGCGCTGATATCCTCAGGTGTTTCCGCCAAACGGCAATGAATGTGAACCGCGCCGCCTTTTTGGGCCAGACCCGCCATTTCCATCATGCCTGCAGCTTTGCCGTCGATCTGGGCCGCCTGCGCCAGAACCGCGCCGATTGTCACGACCCCTGTTCCGCCGACACCCGTGATGACCACATTGTGGGTGCCCTCAATCGGCTTGATCTCGGGATCGGGCAAATCAGGCAGATCCAGCGAGGTCGTCGCCTCTTTGCGGATAGTCGCCCCTTCAACCGTCAGGAACGACGGACAGAACCCGTTCACACAGCTGAAGTCCTTGTTACAGGACGATTGGTTGATCTTGCGTTTCCGGCCAAGCTCGGTCTCGACAGGTTCGATGGAAATACAGTTTGATTGCACACCGCAATCGCCGCATCCCTCGCAGATATCCGTATTGATAAAAACGCGACGATCCGGATCAGGGAACAGTCCCCGTTTGCGGCGGCGGCGCTTTTCGGATGCACAGGTCTGAACGTATAGAATAACAGATACACCCTTGATATCGCTACACTCTTCCTGAACAGACATCAGGTTTTCGCGCTCATGAAAGCTGATACCCGATGGGAACAGGCTTTGGTCCAACTCTTCCTTTTCGTCATACACAACGGCAAGGTTCTGGACACCCATCGCCTGTACTTCTGCAGCGATCCGCTGAGGTGACAGGTCACCGTCATTTGCCTGTCCGCCCGTCATGGCGACGGCATCATTGAACAGGATTTTGTAGGTGACATTGGTGCCCGCAGCCAAAGCCGCCCGAATGGCCTGCACGCCCGAATGATTATAAGTGCCATCGCCAAGGTTCTGGAAAACGTGGTCCCTGCTCGAGAACGGAGATTCACCGATCCAGTTTGCCCCCTCGCCGCCCATATGCGTGAAACCCGTGGTTTCGCGGTCCATCCACTGAACCATATAGTGGCATCCAATTCCGGCATAGGCGCGGCTGCCGTCTGGCAATTTGGTCGACGAATTGTGCGGACACCCCGAACAGAACCACGGGGTGCGTGTTGCAATATCTTCTGCGTTGTCGGCGCGCTGTGCCTGCGCAAGTGTTTCGAGACCCGCTTTGATCCGGTCCGTACCGCGGCCCTCGTCGATCAGGATGTCGCCCAGTTTTTGGGCGATCATGATTGGATCAAGCGCCCCGCGTGTTGGGAACAACTCTTCTCCATGCATCGATCCGGCACCACCGCCTTTGTGCCAGCCATAGACCCGGCGACCGCGGCGGTCGTCAAAAATGGCTTCCTTGATCTGCACTTCGATCAGCTTGCGTTTTTCTTCGACCACAACAACAAGATCCAACCCTTCGGCCCATTCCGAAAAGGTCTGCATATCCAGCGGGAACGTCTGCCCCACTTTATAGGTCGTGATCCCAAGACGCTCGGCCTCGGCCTCGTCAATCCCGAGAAGGTCAAGCGCATGCACAAGATCAAGCCAGTTTTTGCCAGCCGCAACAAAACCGATCTTTGCACCCGACGTGCCCCAGATGCGTTTGTCCATTTTATTGGCCCGCGAAAACGCCTCGGCCGCAAAACGTTTATAGTCGATCATCCGTGCTTCTTGAGCGTGCGGTGTATCGATCAGGCGGATATTCAAACCGCCCTCGGGCATTTCGAAATCGGGCGTCACAAAAGACAGGCGATGCGGATCACCATTCACAACCGATGTGGCCTCAATGGTGTCTTTCATCGTTTTCAGACCGACCCACACACCGGAAAAGCGTGACAAAGCAAGACCATAAAGACCATAGTCCATGATCTCTTGCACACCCGCAGGCGACACAATCGGCATATAGGCATCCACCAAAGCCCATTCGGACTGGTGCAAAACGGTCGAACTTTCGCCAGTATGGTCATCGCCCATCGCCATGAGAACACCGCCATGCGTGGATGTGCCCGCCATGTTGGCGTGGCGCATGACATCGCCGGTGCGATCCACGCCGGGGCCCTTGCCGTACCAAAGACCATAGACGCCATCAAACTTGCCTTCGCCGCGCAGTTCGGCCTGCTGGGATCCCCAGAGTGCCGTTGCCGCGAGATCTTCGTTCAGGCCCGACTGAAACAGCACGTCCGCTGCTTTCAGTTCCTTTTCCGCACGCATCATCTGGCTGTCGACCGCACCCAGAGGCGAGCCGCGATACCCGGTGACATAGCCTGCAGTGTTCAATCCCGCCTGTGTGTCACGCGCCTTTTGCATGAGCATCAGGCGGACCAACGCCTGTGTACCATTTAGAAGGACCTGTTCTTTCGTCAGGTCAAACCGATCATTTAGCGATACTTTTTGAATACTCATCAAACGCCTCCCCGCGCAGATTTTCTCTTGGCATAATTATAGGGCATTATTAGGTCATAATTTATGACCTATCAAGAAATATTTACATCACACATGCACCTTCTCCTGTTGAGACGGTTTCGTTTTGCGATGGTTTCGCCTAAACAAATCTAAGCGAAACGAAAGTTGCGAATATGGATTGGGACAAGCTTAGAATATTTCATGCGGTTGCCGACGCCGGCAGCCTGACACATGCTGGCGATACCCTGCATTTGTCGCAATCCGCAGTGTCCCGACAGGTTCGGGCACTGGAAGAAAGTCTCAACACAACCCTTTTTCACCGTCACGCACGGGGACTGATTCTCACCGAACAGGGTGAACTTCTGTTTGATGCGACCAGCGCCATGATCAAGCGACTGGATGCCGCCGCAGCGCGCATCCGCGATTCAGAAGAAGAAGTGTTCGGTGAGCTGCGCGTCACCACGACCATCGGGTTCGGAACGCTCTGGCTGGCCCCGCGCCTTCCCAAGCTCTATGAAGAATACCCCGACCTGAACATCGACCTCATGCTTGAGGAAAAGGTGCTGGACCTGCCAATGCGCGAGGCCGACGTCGCCATCCGCATGAAAGAACCCTCTCAGGCCGACCTGATCCGCAAGCGTTTGATGAGTGTGCACATGCGTCTTTACGCAACGCCTCAATATCTGGCGCGCAAAGGGACACCCGAAACGATGGGTGATCTCAATGACCACAGGCTCATTTGTCAGAACATCAACTCTGCCCAAGTGGGCGCCGGGGCAAATCTCGTCCAGACCCTGCTGAGCAACGATATCCCGTCCGTATTATACGTGAACAACTATTTCGGGGTGCTTCAGGCTGTTCTGCATGATCTCGGGATTGGTGTTCTGCCAGACTATGTGGTTCAGGATTTCCCGAATCTGGTACGCGTGCTGCCAGAAGTGGATTCGGGCGAAATTCCCGTTTTCCTCGCTTATCCAGAGGAATTACGGCAATCCAAGCGAATTGCGGCATTTCGTGACTTCGTGCAGGAAGAGATCATTTCACATCGCAAACAGTTGAGAGAACAGGGTAATCTCTGAGCTATGCGCTGAGCGCATGGCCGACATGCTGCAGGTGCGGCATTCTTTCCCTTGATCGATTCAAAACTGATGCCTATTTCATCCCTTGAAGGCGGTGATTGCTTACTAGCGCATCACCTTCACCTCCCTGTTGGACTTCGGCCGAGCTTATTGCTCGGCCTTTTTTTGCCCGACGCATAAAAAATGCGCCTATTCCGCATAGTCTCCCTATCCGAATGCATAGTGTTCTTTTCCAATTCTTCATCCTGCTCTCGGAAAAACTAATGCAAATCGGCGACCGGCTGCTAAGATGTGCGTAATATCGGAACAGTCCATATAGGTCCTTAATGACACGTTTATTTTCACTCCTCGCCTTTGCGATCTTCATATCGCTTGGGTCAGAATCCTTGGCCCAAGTGCCTCTCCCCAGTACCAGCAGCGGTTCGGACACGGCCGAAATGGCGACAACTGTCCCCGAAGACATCACAACTGACGAGATTAACTCGATGGTTGCACGCATGTCCGACGACGAAGTCCGCAACCTTCTGCTGTATCAGCTGGATGCCGTAGCCGCCAAAAACGAAACCGTTACCCCCACTCTCAGCACGAGCGAGCGGGTCGCGAAATTGTGGACCGCGTTCACAACACCCACAGTCGATGCCGTCAAGAAACTGCCGGTCGTAGGACCCAAAATCGGTGAGGCCTTCTCGAACTTCTCGGCCTCTTACGGTGGCGGCGGCGCCGTGATGACCATGCTGGGTCTGATTGCCCTTGTGATCGCAATTGCGCTGGGGGTCGAATTTGCGGTCCGAGCATGGCTTGCCCGTTCAAGCAGCGTAACCGCTCAAGACAGTACCGAAACAGGTCTGCGCGAAGCGGTGGTTTTCCTTCTTAAACGTTTCATGCGCGAAATTTTCGGGTTGGTGGTCTTCTATGTCGTGATCCGGACGCTGGGACGCACCGTCCTGTCGCCGCAACAATTGGCCTTTGCCGGTCCTTTCGTTTTGAACCTGATCTGGTTGCCACGTCTCACAGGCGCCTGCTCGCGGTTCATTCTGGCACCGCACCGGTCTGACCTCAGACTGGTGAATGTGAACGACCAGTGGGCAAAGTTCCTGCACCGCAACATCATCGGGCTGTTCTTTCTGGCCGGCTTTACCCTTTTCTTCACAGGGTTCTCGAACAGCAACGGTGTACCGACCTCCGAAACCCGAATTGGGTTCTGGCTCGACAGCCTGGTCTATGTCTACATCATCTTCATCGCCCTGACCGCACGTGAGGGATTGATCGACCTGATGCGTGGTACCGATCCGGACCGCACCGTCGCAGATGAAACCTTTGCCAAATTCTATCCCTACTTCGCAGTAGGCGTTGCCGTTGCGACATGGGTCCTTGTCAGCACCCTGATCGGCTTGCAGCAGATTTCCGCTCTGGTTCACGGCGCGCATTACCTCACAATGTTCCTGTTGCTCATGGCGCCTGTTATCGACACCGCCATTCGTGGTCTGGTACGCCATGTGGTGCCGCCGATGCGTGGTGAAGGCCCCGCAGCCGAAGGTGCCTACCTGTCGACAAAGCGCAGCCTTGTTCGGATTGGTCGCGTGATTGCGGCAGGCATCATTATCGTGATGATCGCCAATGCCTGGGACTTTAGCGTTGGTGCGCTGATGCGCGAAGGTGTCGGCATTGCTGATAACGTCTTCGGCTTCCTGATGACCGCTGTTGTGGGCTATGTCGCCTATGAAGGCGTATCGCTGTGGATCAACAGCCGTCTGGCCGCTGAGTTCACCGCACTGGGCATGAGCGAAGAAGAGGCAGACGCCGAAATGGGCGGCGCAAGCGGCTCACGCCTGTCGACCGTTCTGCCGCTCATGCTTTTGACAGCGCGTATCGCGATCATCGTTGTGTTTGGTCTTTTGGCCATCGGCAACCTTGGCATCGATATCACGCCGCTTCTTGCAGGTGCCGGTGTTATCGGTCTGGCCATCGGCTTTGGTGCCCAGAAACTTGTGTCTGATATCGTCTCGGGTGTCTTCTTCCTTGTGGACGATGCGTTCCGTACCGGCGAATACGTCGAGATTGACGGCACAATGGGCGCCGTTGAAAAGATCTCGATCCGCTCGATGCAGTTGCGCCACCACCGCGGGGCCGTTCACACCATTCCATATGGCGAGATCCCCAAGCTGACCAACTACAGCCGTGACTGGGTGATCATGAAACTCAAGTTCACCGTGCCGTTCGACACCAACCCCAACCAGATCAAAAAGATCTTCAAAAAGATCGGTCAGGAAATGCTCGAAGATCCGCTCTTCAAAGACGACTTCCTGCAACCGTTCAAATCGCAAGGTGTGTTTGACATTGATGACGTGGGTATGGTGATCCGTGGTAAGTTCATGGCGAAACCCGGCAAACAGTTCATGATCCGCAAGGAAATCTTCAACAAGATTAAGGCAGCCTTTGCCGAATCGGGTATCGACTTTGCCCGTCGTGAAGTCCGCGTTGCCTTGTCTGACACGGACACCCATGAAGACCTGTCAGAACAGCAACAGGCGGCCATCATGGGCGCTGCGGCTGCAACGGCAAGCCAACAGGAAGAAGCCCCGGCGGCGGCGCCAAAGGGCCCTGATTGATCAGGTTGACGACGTAACATCCTTGACGACACTGACTTGCCCGGGCCAAACCCCGGGCAAGTCTCTTTTTAAAAGCTGCCCTGCCATGAACCTCATCAAAGCCATCCCCTTGATTGCGTCCGGTCTCTTTTCTGGTTTTGCCACCCCTGGTCTGGCCCAAACGGCAATGGCAAAACCCGCCCAAAAGATTGAGGCCGCAACTCTTGATCACGAGTTCGGGTTTTCGGCAGGATCTGTTGTTGTAGCCCCTATCCCGTTCAACAACCCTTTGATTGGCGCAGGCCTCGCAATTGGCGCGGGCTATCTGTATCAGGCAGATGAAGACAGCAACACTTCGGTTCTCGGGCTTGGCGCGCTTCACAGTGACAATGGCACCACCGCCTATGGGCTCAGCGGTTCCTTGGCATGGGATCACAACACATGGCAGTTGTCTGCGACCATCGCAGAGGCAGACCTGAACTATGACCTTTATGTCTTGGGGCTTCCCGTACCGCTTAACCAAAAAGGGATCCTGTTTAGCGGCGAACTTTTGTACGGTGTGACGCCCGATTTGTCCTTTGGGGGCAAGCTTCGCTATCTGGACACAACGATTTCATCCGGCAGTTCCTCTGCCTTACCCATCTCGGTGTCGCCTGACGCGGATCTGGAAACGGTTAACCTGAGTTTTTTGGCGCGCTGGGACACACGCGAAAACACGCTTTACCCCGTTCAAGGCCATATCCTTGATTTCGAACTCATGGCAGGCGAGGTCCTTAACAGCGCCTCGACCCGTCAATATGGCAAGGCGGTGCTGAATTTTTCTGCCTACCGTCAAATTCAGGAAAAAACGGTTGTCGCAGCACGCGCCACAACATGCGCGGCTTCGACGGACTCGCCCTTCTTTGATTTGTGTTCGCTGGGTGGCACGGATGCATTCCGCGGCTTTTCATCCATGCAGTATCTTGGCCCGCGCAGCCTGTCTGCCCAGATTGAAGTGCGCCAGAATTTAAGTGAACGGTTTAGAGCGGTTGCCTTTGCCGGCGCAGGCATGACCGGACAAGAGTTCACCTCGCTGAGTGCAGGGGGTGTCCATGTCGCCGGAGGTCTGGGCATGCGTTTCAAACTCAGCAAAAAATTTGATGCCGATTTCTCGATCGACTTCTCTCATAACGACGAAGGGGAAAACCTGACGTATATTTATGTGGGTCAACGTTTCTAACTGCGGCGCCTTTGCCCTTTCCCTTATGGCCGGACTGACCTAAAAGCCCTGTGACATGCCATCTTTGGGGAATCTTAGGACCATGCAGGAACCGGCCATTACAACCGATCTCATCGAAGCCCACGGATTGAAGCCCGACGAATACGAGCTGATCCTCGAGATCATCGGCCGCGAGCCAACATTTACCGAACTTGGTATTTTCTCGGCGATGTGGAACGAACACTGCTCGTATAAATCGTCGAAAAAATGGTTGCGTACGCTGCCAACCGACGGCCCTCAGGTGATCTGCGGCCCCGGCGAAAATGCCGGTATCGTTGACATCGGCGACGGCGACGCCGTGGTTTTCAAAATGGAAAGCCACAACCACCCGTCTTATATCGAACCCTATCAAGGCGCGGCCACGGGCGTTGGCGGCATTCTGCGTGACGTCTTCACCATGGGGGCTCGCCCGATCGCGGCGATGAACTCTCTTTCCTTTGGCGAGACCAGCCACCACAAAACACGACAGTTGGTAAACGGTGTTGTGGAAGGTGTTGGCGGATACGGCAACTGTTTTGGTGTCCCGACCGTTGGCGGCGAAGTCCGCTTTCACCCTGCTTATAACGGCAACTGCCTTGTGAATGCCTTTGCTGCCGGGATCGCAAAAAGCGACGCAATTTTCTATTCCGCCGCATCGGGCATCGGAATGCCGGTTGTTTACCTTGGTGCGAAAACCGGCCGTGACGGTGTGGGAGGTGCAACCATGGCTTCGGCAGAGTTTGACGACACCATCGAAGAAAAGCGACCAACCGTTCAGGTGGGTGACCCCTTCACAGAAAAACGCCTGATGGAAGCCACGCTCGAACTGATGCAAACCGGCGCCGTGATCTCGATCCAAGACATGGGTGCGGCTGGTCTGACCTGTTCGGCTGTGGAAATGGGCGACAAGGGCAAACTGGGCGTCAAGCTCAACCTCGAAGATGTACCCCAGCGTGAAGACAACATGACAGCCTACGAGATGATGCTGTCAGAATCCCAAGAACGCATGCTGATGGTTCTGAACCCGGAACTCGAAGCAGAAGCCCGCGCGGTTTTCGAAAAATGGGATCTGGATTTTGCCATCGTAGGTGAAACACTGGCAGAAGACCGGTTCCTGATCCTGCACAACGGCGAGGTCAAAGCCGATCTGCCATTGTCGCCACTGTCAGGCCGCGCACCAGAATACGACCGCCCATGGATCCCCACACCCGAGGCTGAAGAACTGGCCGATGTACCACAGATCGATCCGATTGACGGTCTGAAAGGTCTGATTTCCTCGCCGAACTATGCAGGCAAACAATGGGTCTACGAACAGTATGACACCATGGTTATGGCCGACAGTGCCCGCCTGCCCGGTCAAGGCGCCGGAATCATCCGCGTGCATGGCACCGACAAAAAGCTGGCCTTCACCAGCGACGTGACCCCGCGCTATGTCAAGGCAAACCCGATTGAGGGCGGCAAACAGGCCGTTGCCGAAGCTTATCGCAACCTCACAGCCGTTGGCGCCACACCTCTGGCATCGACCGACAACCTCAACTTCGGCAACCCCGAAAAGCCCGAGATCATGGGCCAGTTTGTTGGTGCGATCAAAGGTATCGGTGAAGCCGTTGCTGCGCTGAACATGCCCATCGTGTCGGGCAACGTGTCGCTCTATAACGAAACAGACGGGTCCGGCATCCTGCCCACTCCGACAATCGGGGCCGTTGGTCTGATTGCCGCCGACGAAGAGCCGATCAACGATCTGGCCCGCGACGGCCACGTTGCACTTGTCATCGGCGAAACAACCGGACACCTGGGCCAATCCGCCCTTTTGGCCGAGGTTTTCAACCGCGAAGAAGGCGACGCGCCTGCGGTCGATCTTGACGCGGAAAAACGCAATGGTGACTTTGTCCGCGCCAACCGCGACTGGATCAAGGTGTGTACCGATCTGAGTGATGGTGGCCTTGCACTGGCGGCATTTGAAATGGCCGAAGCCGCTGGAGTCGGTGTTCAACTCGACAGCGATGATACGGCCTTCCTGTTTGGCGAAGATCAGGGCCGCTATCTGGTTGCCTGTAACTTTGATCAGGCCGAAGCCCTGATGATCAATGCCGGTCAAGCGGGTGTGACAATCACATCCGTTGGCAAGTTCACGGGTGACATGGTCTGGATGGGCAACAGTTCGGCATCTCTTGAAGAGCTGTCACAGCAGTTCCGCAGCGCTTTTGCTGATGCGGTTGCCTGATCAACAGGCCCGCAGGCTCAAAAATGACAAAGGCAGGTGCATCGCGCCTGCCTTTTGGCTTTTCCCATGTGTTTTGCCTATCCCCGTTGTCCGGCAAGCATAAATTCCAAATATGGGGGCTGGTACTCTGACAGGCTTTGCACATGCCGATTTGCTTTGTTTACCGCGATCTGCTTGCACAGGCCTCTTGTCGGCCCTAAATTCAAATGAACACCAATACGGAGATAGCAATGCTTCTTGCTTCTGATATCGAGGCCATGATCCGCGAAGGTTTCCCTGACGCCAAGATCACGGTTATGGGCGACGACGGCCAGCACTTTTCTGCTGAAGTCATCGACCAGAGCTTTACCGGCAAAAGCCGCATTCAGCAGCAGCGCGCGGTAAACGCGACGCTGAAAACCGCGATTGACAGCGGACGTTTGCATGCCCTTGCGCTGACCACCAAGGCACCAGAGTAATGAACACCGCCCTTCTGATCGTGGGCGTCGTGATCCTTTTGCTGGTTTTGGCAATTGGAAGCGAGGCTTACTTCAGAGGGCAGAAATACCGCCCCTTGTCCCAGTCCCGACCCAAGAAGGTTTCGAAACTGGTCGCCGGACAACACGCAACAGACACCTCCCTTCTTCAAGACGTTCTTGAGGAAAGAGCGCGCCAGAGCACGGCGCAGACGCATAAGGAAACGCGCAAATGAGCGATGCAAAAACGCAAATCGACGAAACCGTCAAAGCCAATGATGTTGTGCTTTTCATGAAAGGCACCAAAGACATGCCGCAGTGTGGCTTTTCAAGCCGTGTGGCTGGCGTATTGAACTACATGGGCATCGACTTTGCCGATGTGAATGTTCTGGCCGACGACGAACTCCGCCAGGGCATCAAAGACTATTCCGATTGGCCAACAATTCCGCAGCTTTACATCAAGGGCGAATTTGTCGGCGGATGTGACATCATCACCGAAATGACCCTCTCTGGCGAGCTGGACACGATGTTTGAAACCAACGGGGTCTCGTTCGACAAAGAAGCCGCTGATCGCATCCGCGAAGCCAACGCTTAATACGTCATGACAAAAGTGATCGCGAGACTCTGGTACACGCCCGGGTCTCGCATTGTTTCCCTCGACCTGTTACAGCGTCGCCTGTCCGAGAATCTGGGATGTTCGGTTGAAAAAACCGAGACCTCGGATCTTCGCATCACGGCCCCTGCATCTCTTCTGGTGCGCTTGCAAAACGATGATAAAGTCGCGCTGGAAGCCTCTGAATTATCAAAACAAATTCGGAGCGCGAGCAATCTCAAGCCAGCTTCTGACAAGTTGAACAAGGCCACCCGACGCCTCGATTTTGGCGCGCAAGATGACTGTGATCCGCAAGATCCGCAGATCAAGGGTATCCTGACCGGTCTCACCAGCGGACTGGATGGTGTGCTTGAGGATTGTGTTAACGGGCGGCTGTCGATTGCGCCGCGCGCTAAAAAGTCATTTATGCAGAAACTTCTGCGGCGCTAGGACCCCATTTCCCGACACTTGTCGAGAACTGTGGTTTCACCTTCGGATGTTTCGCGCGACAGGATCGCCTCTTTGCCCTTGGTGTGCCACACATATCCATAGGGCACTTCCGAGTACCGCACACCGGACGCAGCCGGTGTTACGGACAGGCCTGCCAGTTGATCCTGATAGTGCAAGACCACCGCCGCATCTTCACCGGTTCCGACATAGATCGCCATGATCTTTGCCGCGCCATCGCAAGTGTAAGACGCAGTGCGCATATCAATCGCGAACGCGGGGGCAGCCAACAAAAGCAGCCCCCCTGCCATGACCATCGCCTTGGACAGTGATCCCATCAAACAGACGCCTTCTCTTCTACAGAGGCTGCCAAAGCTTCGGCACGGGCGGCAAGTTCTGCCAATGTATCCGTCACTTCGGGCGGGATAACCGCCACCTGAATTTTCTCAGGCTCGGGCGCAGGTTGGTTCTGCAACGCTTCCAGTTCTTGCTGTTTAGTCGCCAGTTCGGCCTCCAGTTCGCGCAAACGGTCTTCGACACCGGCCGTCTTGTCCGCCAGCATCAGGCCCGCCATCAACAGCATACGTGCTTCGGGAATGCGACCAATCTGCGAGGTCAAAACCTGGGCTTCGTTGTCCAGCATCTTTGCTGCGGATTGCAAGAAGTGCTGTTCGCCTTCCTGACAGGCCACTTCGAACACACGGCCACCGATATGAATTTCGACTTCAGCCATCTTGAGCTTCCTTTTCCTGCGCGTCATCGTTCAGCATCGGACGCAAAGCACCCATGATGACGTCCATCTCGGCCAATTCGACTTCACGCTCGGCCTTGAGATTGCTCAGTTCAGCCTGAAGCGCCTTGTTGACCAGAGTGTGATCCGGCAACTGCTTCTCGGTCGCTTCACGCAACAGGTTGTTGGCTTCACGCAGCTGACGGCTGGTGATGCGCAGGCGCCGAATGCGCTTGGACAGGTGATTGATGACATCTCGGTTTTCATCAAGATCAAGCGTCGGAGCCGCCGGTTCCTCCGGGGCAGCCTCGGGGACCTGATTTGCGGCTTCTTGCGCGGCAGCTTCGGCCTCGCTCAGGGCCGCTTTGGCGTCTTCGATCTCTTGCCGGGCCTTTTCAAGATCTGAAACGGCCTGGGCCGCTTCGGCTTGCGCTGACTCGGCAACGGTTTGGGCCGCTTCCAGTTCCGCCTGACCGGCATCAACATAGCTGCGCGACACCTCGATTTCAGACTCGAGAGACTTCACGGTCTCTTCAAGCGATTCCTGACGCAAAACCAACGCGCGGTTTCGTTCCTGCATTTGCTCCGTGGCCAACCGCTCGTCCTCGAGCTGTTGTTGCAATGTTTCCATTTCACCAGCGTCGGCGGCTCCTCCCGGAAGCTCTTCAAGGCTGCGACCAATCCGGTCCATTGCAGCACTGATCCTGCTTTCGAGGTCGCTTATTTCACTCATCAGCCTCATCCTTTAGTTGCGAGCGCCGGGCCTATCCCCTGCCCGTTCACCGCTCGATCTTAGATCTTCAATCCAATTTGCCACCGGAATGCGCAAGACACAAATACAAAGCACGAATCGGCTGGCTGCGGACTCTCGCCGATTTTACCCAATGGAAGGCCAAATTGCGCCCCCTTTACCCTATCTGGGCCCCAAGTTGGCTTGATATTCGCACCGAGCCTGCTATTGAGCAAAAAACTCCAAGCGACCAATCAAAGGAACACTCACCCGTGGATATCGCTGCCCTTCGTGAAAAGAACCCTGAACATTGGATGAAAGCAGCGGCGATCCGCGCTTTGACTCTGGATGCCGTTGCCGCTGCCAACTCCGGACACTCCGGAATGCCCATGGGCATGGCTGACGTAGCAACCGTCTTGTTCGAGAAACATCTCAAATTTGATGCGTCAGCACCAAAATGGCCAGATCGTGACCGTTTCATTCTCTCGGCCGGCCACGGCTCGATGCTGATCTATTCGCTTTTGCACTTGTGTGGTGACGCACAGGTCACGCTGGACCAGATCAAAAACTTCCGCCAGATGGGCGCCCTGACTGCAGGCCACCCCGAAAACTTCCTTCTGGATGCGGTGGAAACCACAACCGGCCCGTTGGGTCAGGGAATCGCCAACGCCGTCGGCTTTGCCATGGCCGAGGAAATCCAGCGCGCACAATACGGTCGCAAGCTGGTTGACCACTATACCTATGCAATCGTCGGCGACGGCTGCCTGATGGAAGGCATCAGCCAGGAAGCTATCGGTCTTGCCGGTCGTCACAGCCTTGGTCATCTGGTTGTGCTTTGGGACAACAACAACATCACTATCGATGGGTCTGTTGAACTGTCTGACCGCACGAACCAGGTTCAGCGCTTCCGCGCTTCCGGTTGGCACGTTCAGGAAATCGACGGCCATGATCCAGAAGCGATTGATGCCGCGATCGAAGCCGCCAAGAAAGCCAAAAAGCCATCGATGATCGCTTGCAAAACCCACATCGCACTGGGCCATGCGGCACAAGATACATCCAAAGGCCATGGCGCATTGACCGACGCGGACCAGATGAAAGCCGCGAAAGAGGCGTATGGCTGGTCCTATGGTCCTTTTGAAGTGCCTGCCGACATCAAATCCCAGTGGGAAGCCATCGGCGCACGTGGTGCTGCTGACCGTGCAGCCTGGGAAGAGCGTTTTGCAGAAGCCTCCAAGCAAAAGCAGGACCGGTTCAACCGCGCTTATGCGCTCGACGTGCCCAAAAAGCTGTCGGCCGTTGTCAAAGCGCTGAAAAAGCAGATTTCGGAAGAAAAGCCTTCGGTTGCAACGCGCAAGTCGTCGGAAATGGCTTTGGCCGTTATCAACCCGATCATGCCGGAAACCGTTGGTGGTTCGGCTGATTTGACAGGGTCGAACAACACCAAGACCGAAGACCTTGGGGTATTTGACACCGACAACCGCCGTGGCCGCTATGTGTATTGGGGCATCCGCGAACATGGAATGGCCGCTGCAATGAACGGCATGGCTCTTCACGGTGGCATTCGTCCCTACTCCGGTACGTTCTTCTGTTTCACCGACTATGCGCGTCCTGCGATGCGTCTGGCCGCGTTGATGAAGATTCCAACCGTGTTCGTGATGACCCACGACTCGATTGGTGTTGGCGAAGATGGCCCGACACACCAACCGGTCGAGCATTTGGCGATCTGTCGTGCGACACCGAACACATATGTGTTCCGTCCCGCAGACACTGTTGAAACTGCCGAGGCATGGGAAGTTGCGATTTCCTCGAAGGAAACACCTTCGGTCATGGCGCTGACCCGCCAGAACCTGCCCACGCTGCGTACCGAGCACAAGCTCAAGAACATGTCGGCACAAGGTGCCTATGTTCTGGCCGAAGCCGAAAACAAGCGTCAGGTGATCCTGATCGCAACCGGCTCGGAAGTGTCGATTGCGATGGACGCCAAGGCCAAGCTCGAGGCCGAAGGCATCGGAACACGTGTCGTTTCCATGCCGTGCATGGAGCTGTTCGCAGAACAGGACGAAGCCTATCGTCGTCGGGTTCTGCCTGCGGGTGCTGTGCGCGTTGGCGTCGAAGCCGCAGTGCGCCAAGGCTGGGATCAGTGGTTGCTTGGTGAGCGTGCACGTCCCGGCAAATCCGATTTCGTCGGCATGGACCGCTTTGGGGCTTCTGCTCCGGCTGGTGAATTGTACGAGAAATTCGGCATCACAGCGTCTAACGTTGCAGAAAAAGCCAAAGCTTTGCTGAGCTAACAACGACGTTACAGAATTGAGAGGGCGCCCTTTGGCGCCCTTTTTCTTGTCTCAAGGTGTTTACGAATGAGAATTTTTGCCCCAATCTGTTGTGCCGCGCTTGCCCTGCTGATCTCTTGTGGCATGGCCTCTGCCGGGAAAATCACCTCGAGCACGCCCCAACCGGCCTATCCTCCGAAAGACTGGGTATTCATCGCTGATTTTCGGAATTTCCCTTATGAAATCCAGTGCCGCGAAGAAAACGGTAAAGGCACGGTCACCAAAAGTGGCTCAGGCAGCAACGTGTCTTACAAGGTCACCAATTTTGACGAGGCCGAAACCCTGATCTGTACCGTTCCCGGTGACCGGTCGTTCAAGCTGAATATGAAGTACCTTCTTGGATACGGAAACACCGAGCGGAAGATGGGCGCCGAGTACTTTGCTGGCGAAATCCGCAAGATCAACCTCAAGGTTCAATACCAAGGGCGCGGCACGACCTATCCTTCTTACAAAGCGCATGTGAAGCTGTTCACCGTTTTTGGCAAAGAGCGGGTCATCTATTCCGCTCAGGACATGTTTGCCGCCTTCTTCCCCGAGCGCGCCAACCAGCCTGCAAGACGCTGGAAGCCGTAAGTTACCCCGCCCCCATCAAGACTGGATCACAGCGTCCTGATCGTCACACAAAGATGATAACGGATTGCATCCCGTCGACGACAAGTTCGCCCTGCGTATTCCAGACCCGCATCACCTGTGAGCTGTAGCCGTTTCTGGCGGCGGACAGGTTTGTATCCATCATCCACCACCCGTCACGGGTCGTGAGATCTTCGCGCATGAAATTGCAAATCCAGTTGACCGAGGAATTCGGACCGGGCCGTTTGCAGGTGGGAAACACCGCTGGTGGCAAAATATCTGCGATCCCCAACAGATCCTCGAACGATCCCCGGCACGCCGGATCCTTGTGGCGCGCCCAGACCCGCGCATATCCACGCTCGGCCCCCATAAAGGGGCGATCCCCTTCAATCAGGCGCAGATCAAAGTTTTCAGCAAAGCGGATCGGCAGCTGCTTCATGGCGGGTGGGAAATAGGGCTCGGTGTCTTCGGGCGCCAGGGCGTCGGGCGCAGGAAGATCAGAAGACACATGGCTGTCCTGACTATGGCCAAAGGTAAAGGTCGCCACCGCAGCCGGTTTGCCGTCCACATCGCTGCGCACAAAGACCGTTGTAATGTTCCGCCCTTGCCGCAACACCTCGACCGAGATTTGCGGTGGCGCCGTAACAGGGGCCGTGAAATTCACCATCACAGAGCGCAACGGGGGCAGGTCCGGATACCTCAGACGTGCCGCACGCAGCAACAAGGCCGCCGTGAAACCGCCATAGGCAGTACGCCCCTGTTTCCAGTTCTCGGGAACAGGCGCCGAATACACCCCGTCCTGTTCGGACAGGGCATCCATCACTTCGGTGAACGTCGCTTCTTTGATCATGAGCCTATCTCTTCACGCTTTTGACCAAGCCTAGCTGCGCGTTTCCTCGCGCGCAGCAATTACCATCCGTCACAAACGTTTGAGAAAGGCGAGATCCGTTTAGTGAGAGGCGGGTTTCTCTTTGCGGAACAGGCCGACCAGAGGCGAAATCACCTTGGTGGTAATCGGAATAAGCACAAAACCCAATGCCAGACCAAAGATCCCGTCCATTGTGGCCTTGGAAACCCATTCGACAAAGCCTGTCCAGGCCTCGGGGACGGCATGACCAATGGCATAAGCCCAGTCATGAATGTGATGACCCAGCCAGCCAACGCCAAGCTGCTCCATGCCGTGGATCACAATCGACCCGCCAACCCACAACATCGCTGCCGTGCCCACAACGGTGAGAAGCTTCATGAACTTGGGCATGACCATAACAAGCCATCTGCCAAAGCCGCGCGTTATGGAGAAATTGCCATTTGCATTCAGCCACAGACCAAAGTCGTCCATTTTGACGATCAGGGCCACCGATCCGTAAACCGCCACCGTGATCCCGACACCGGCAACGGCCAATGTGGATGCTTCCATCCAGAAGTTGCTTTCGGGAATGGCCGCCAGAATGATTGTCATGATTTCTGCGGACAGGATGAAATCTGTTTTGATTGCGCCTGCCGCTTTTTCTTCTTCAAGATGTGCGGGATCGCCGGGCTTGTCTTCCTTGAAGACCTGATGCGCCTCTTCGTTATGGAAAAGGACATGAGCGATCTTTTCCGCCCCTTCAAAACAAAGATAGGCCCCGCCCAGCATCAAGAGCGGTGCAATCAATCCCGGAGCAAAATTTGCCAACAGCAGTGCTGCAGGTAACAAGATCAGCAGTTTGTTCTTGATAGATCCACGCGCGATTTTCCAGATGATCGGCAATTCGCGCTTTGCTTCAAAGCCATGGACGTACTTTGGTGTCACGGCGGCGTCGTCGATCACCGCCCCCGCAGCTTTTGCCCCGGCCTTGGCGGCCTGTGCCGCAACATCATCAATAGACGCAGCCGCCACTTTGGCAATGGCTGCCACATCATCAAGCAAGGCCAACAAACCACTCATACACAGATCTCCTGAAACTGACGTGTTCGCACACTAACGCAACGACGCGGGTTATCAACCTCTGCGAACAGATGCCACGGAAAACAGCTCGGGAAAACACGGGGTTGCCCCCGCGTGTCTGGCTTTGTTGACGCCGGAGTTAGCCGAAGCGTTCGATCAACGAGTCATTGACCATCGGGGTGACGAATTTCGACACATCCCCACCAAGCCGCGCGATTTCCTTGACCAGCTTCGAGGCAATCGCCTGATGCTGCAAGTCCGCCATCAGAAACACAGTTTCAACAGTGTCATCCAAAGCCCGGTTCATGCCAACCATCTGGTATTCGTATTCAAAGTCGGTAACAGCCCGCAAGCCACGAATAATCAACTGGGCACCAACATCGTGGGCACAATTGATCAACAGGTTTTCAAAGGGATGCGCCACAATTTCTGTGCCCGTTTCCTCGGAAAGCTTGGCGCATTCGGCCTCGATCATGGCGACGCGCTCTTCCAAAGTGTAAAGCGGGCCCTTGTCGCGATTGATCGCGACCCCAATGACAAGCTTGTCAACAAGCACTGCCGCCCTACGTATAATATCAATATGACCCAGTGTGATCGGATCAAACGTACCGGGATACAAGCCAACGCGCATTTGCATTCTCCACGCATTTCAATTTAGGGGCACGCAACATTATTGCGTATGAAAATGCAAGTGCAACAGAATGTCACCCGTAGTCTTACGGGGCGTCATTGGGCGGACAGGGTCACCAAGACACCTCTGATTTCTGCGCAGGACGAACGACGCATTTGTTCGCCCAGACAGGGCAATCAAAGCAATCAGTTTCAAAGGATCAAAACACGCATTTGTTCAGAGTGTCCCCAACCTCCCAATGCGTATCTTGTGTGACTGACGCCCCTGCAATCACGGGCCACCGCGCCGGCCGACTTCCTCCCCTCAAAAGACGGCTCGACGGTGGCCAAGTGGGCCTAGTGGCCCATGATCATGCCTTCCAGAGCGTCTTTTTCCATCTTGAGTTCGCTCAGCCGCGCCTTGACGGTATCGCCAAGCGTGACAAGTCCGATCATCTCTCCGTCTTCGACCACCGGCATGTGACGGAAACGTCCTTCGGTCATTCTTTCCAGAACAACTGTGGCATCGTCTTTCATTGTGCAGGTCACAATGTCGGACGTCATATAATCGTCCACCTTGTCAGACAGACATCCCGCGCCACGTGCGGCAACTTCACGCACGATGTCGCGCTCTGAAAGGATGCCATCCACGCTTGTTCCGGTCGCAGAAACAACAACAGTACCGATCCCTTTTTCCGCCAAAATCTTGGCCGCATCAGAAACCAAAGTACCGGGTTTAACCGTCACAACCTCTTGATTGCCTTTGGATTTCAACACCTGATGTACGAGCATTAAGGCCCTCCCTTAATAAAATTTCATAAACACAAGCGTTGCCGCAATATTCTGAAGTGTCAAGTTTCCGCTTCCAGCTTTTGCACCGCAATACGCATTCCTTCGCACAATGCCTCTGAAAACCGGTTCAAACGCTCGAGGCGTTTATCATCTTCATGGCGCACCAAATAAAAGGACCGCGTCAGACTGAACTCTTCTGTCAGGATTTTGCGCACGCCGCGATTGAAAGGAATAGAGAAGTCATGAACGATCCCGACCCCTGCCCCGATCCGCACGCAATTGATCTGAACCGAAACCGAATTCGAAGACAAAGACGGCTTTTCAAGCCCCGCAGCGCTGAGGTAATCCAGTTCCTTGTCAAAGATCATGTCGGGGATGTAGCCGACAATTTTGTGGTCCTTCAGATCTTCCAGTGAATTGATGGGCGGCGCGTTGCGCAGATACCAGCGGGCCGCAGCCAGATGCAGTTTATAGTCGGTGATTTTTTGCACCATCAGACGTCCTGCGGTTGGCGGGCTTACCGCGACCACCATATCGGCTTCTCTCTTCGACAGGCTAAAGACGCGCGGCAAGGCCACGATCTGCACATCAAGATCGGGGTTTTCCTTGGCGATTTCGGCGCAGACCTGCGGCAACAGGTAATTTGCCGCACCGTCCGGTGCGCCGATACGGATCTGGCCGGACAGTTGCCCCGCCTCTCCGCTCAGCTCTTCTGCCGCCACTTGCATGGTTTGCTCGATCCGCATCGCGTGCTGCATCAACCGCTGTCCGCTGTCGGTCAGCGCGTATCCCGTCGGCGACTTTACAAACAAAGGCGATCCAAAGGCCGTTTCCAGCCGCCCGACACGCCGCCCGACAGTAGCCGGATCCACTTTAAGCCGTCGGCCCGCCGCAGACAGGCTCTCTTCTCGGGCCACAGCGAGGAAAATTCGCAGGTCATCCCATTGGGGTTCCATTTTACCCTCCCGAAAAAATGCAAAACAGTTTTGAAATCTTGCCTCTTTTGCAATGATTTTTGCAAGCCTATTCTGCGTTCAACATCTTTCAGGAGGATTCCCCATGCAAGAATTGACCCATTACATCAACGGCGAGCACGTCAAAGGTACGTCTGGCCGTTTCTCGGATGTCTTCAACCCCGCGACCGGCGAAGTTCAGGCAAAATGCCCGCTGGCCAGCAAAGAAGAGCTGGACGCCGCTGTTGAAATCGCCGCTGCCGCACAGCCCGCATGGGAAGCCGTAAACCCGCAGCGCCGCGCCCGCGTCATGATGAAGTTCGTTGACCTCTTGAATCGCGACATGGACAAGCTCGCCGAAGCACTGTCGCGCGAGCACGGTAAAACCTTCCCCGACGCCAAAGGCGACGTTCAGCGTGGTCTGGAAGTTGTGGAATACTGCATCGGTGCCCCGCAAATGCTGAAAGGTGAATTCACCGACAGCGCCGGCCCCGGCATCGACATGTACTCCATGCGTCAGGCGCTTGGTGTGACTGCGGGCATCACCCCGTTCAACTTCCCCGCCATGATCCCGATGTGGATGTTCGCGCCTGCCATCGCCTGTGGGAACGCCTTCATCCTGAAACCATCTGAGCGTGACCCCTCCGTGCCTCTGATGCTGGCCGAACTGATGGAAGAAGCCGGTCTGCCCAAGGGCATCCTGCAAGTTGTCAACGGCGACAAAGAGTCGGTGGATGCGATCCTTTATAACGACACGATCCAGTCGGTTGGCTTTGTTGGCTCGACCCCGATTGCCGAATACATCTATGGCACCGGTTGTGCGCAAGGTAAGCGCGTCCAGTGCTTTGGCGGCGCGAAGAACCACATGATCATCATGCCCGACGCCGATCTGGATCAGGCCGCTGACGCGCTGATCGGGGCCGGTTATGGCGCTGCTGGCGAACGCTGCATGGCAATCTCGGTTGCTGTTCCGGTTGGCAAAGACACCGCAGACAAGCTGATTGAAAAGCTGATCCCGCGCGTCGAAACCCTCAAGGTTGGCCCCTACACTGCTGGCGACGACGTGGACTATGGTCCGGTTGTGACTGGTGCGGCCAAAGCCAACATCGAACGTCTGGTTCAAACCGGCGTTGATCAGGGTGCGGATCTGGTTGTGGATGGCCGTAACTTCAGCCTGCAAGGCTATGAGGACGGTTTCTTTGTCGGCCCGAGCCTGTTTGACAACGTCACCACCGACATGGACATCTACAAACAGGAAATCTTTGGACCGGTTCTGTCGACTGTGCGCGCAGAAACCTACGAAGAAGCGCTGTCTTATGCGATGGATCACGAATACGGCAACGGCACCGCGATCTATACCCGCGATGGCGACACCGCGCGTGATTTTGCCAATCGTATCAACATCGGCATGATCGGTATCAACGTGCCAATTCCCGTGCCTTTGGCCTATCACACCTTTGGCGGCTGGAAGAAATCTGCCTTTGGTGACCTGAACCAGCACGGTCCGGATGCCTTCAAGTTCTACACCCGCACCAAAACAATTACGTCGCGTTGGCCGTCGGGAATTCGTCAAGGTGGCGAATTTAACTTCAAACCTATGGATTGATCTGAGGATCGAAACATGTTTTCAAAAAGGGGCGGTTTACCGCCCCTTTTTTTCGTGAACTGGAGTCTGCAGTCAAAATGCCCGTTTCATTTCGCATCCTGAAGTCACACAAATTGGTCTATGTCCGCTATGAGGGCCACGCCAATATTGACGAAACCATCGCGAGTTTTGAACAATATGCATCGCACCCCGATTGCGAACCCGGTCAAAACCAGCTGATCGATTTAAGCGGGCTGACCGGCTATGACAAAGACTTTGCGCGCATGATGGAAACGCAAGCGCAAAAAGCGGACGTTTTTCTGGCCGAGGGGGCCCAACCCATGGTCGTTTACCTGTCGCCAACAAAAATCAGCCAGAAAATGTCGGCGATGATCGTGAAGTCGTGGGAACCCTTTGTCGCCATCATTCCGATCATTGTTCAAAGCGTCTCGGAAGCCTGCGACATCCTCGGGGTGCACAGCGTGGATCTCAAAGAGGCGCTCAAAGTCGCCTGATACGCGGCTCGTTTGGTCCGAAATAGCACCGCAATCCTTGATGCAGCGACGGCAACTTTGAAGCCGAAAGCATAACTTTGTCCAAACTTTCAGCAGTTTTAGACCTGTTTTGTGATTTCACCACAAATTGGTTACAAAAATCTACTCATTGTGCGGCAAATGGATATGGTGAAGTCGCTTCGCCACACTCTGACCGGAAGACCCGATGCCCGTATTGCTCAAGGTCCATCAACCTAAAAATTTGCTGTATGTCCGGTATTCCGGGTTCGCGGGTATTAGCGAGAGTATGCAAGCCTTTTCGACCTATATGTCGCGTCCCGATTTTCAATCCGGTCGTGATCTTCTGGTGGATCTGTCCCACCTTACCGGCCACGAAAAAGCTTCTCCTCATCTGATCCGTCACCATGCCCAGATGACCGAAGTGTTCCAGTCCAAGGGACGCCGTCCTTTGGTCGTGTTTTATGCACCCACACGTGTGGCCCAAGGCATGGCACTTTTATCTGCACGCCCTTGGGATCAACTCGACATTATCACCCCCGTTATTCTGGAACAGGAAATCGATGTTCTGGAAATGCTGGGTGTTACCGAGCCGAATTTGGAAGCCTTCCTGCAAGAAACCCTGTGAAACAACGGCGCCCAACAGCGCCGCTGTAGGTGATATCTAACCGTTACCAGCCCAAAGTTTTCGTATTTGGGTCAAACAACCAGCTGGAAACAAGGTCTGTATTGCCCATCGTCACACCGTCGATGTAATCCGCTTTGGTAAGGCCGGCCGCTTTTGAACAGGCACCACACATGATGACGGTTCCGCCATCGGCGATAAAGGCCGTCAGCATATCCTGAATCGATGTGCCTTGCTCTGCCATCAGGCCATGCACATGACTTGGCCGTTTCTTGTCCGCGAGGTACACCGCGCGCACATTCATCCAGATTGCTGCATCATACCCTTGTTTTTGCGCTTTTTGATGCGAAAACATGATGGCTTTTGCTGCGGCCCAGGTGTCATCTGTCGTCAAGCTCACAAACAAACGCGGCTTTCCCTCTTCGGCAAAAGCGGCCATCGGGCCGAGTACCATCGCCAGTACAAAAACCACATTTTTCAAAAGTGCTCGCATGTTCTTCTCCTCGTATCTGCGCGTTGCAGTATTCGTATTCTCATTTTTACATATATTAAAGATCGAACATTACAGCGCAGGAGGGTTATTCTGACGCAGCCCCTACAGGGTTTGCTTGATATCTTGCGTCAATCCTGCTGAACTTGGGCAAACAAGGCTGGGAGGGCTGCCATGTCTTTGAAAGAACCGGATTTTACCATTGGCGTCGAAGAAGAATATCTTCTCGTGGACAAAGACAGCCTTGATTTGGCCCCTGCCCCCGAAGGTCTTATGCAGGCCTGCACAGCCGAACTCGAGGGTCAGGTCAGCCCTGAATTCCTCAATTGCCAGATCGAAATCGGCACCACGGTCTGCGCAAATGTGGGCCAGGCCCGCGAAGATCTCAAACGATTGCGCAGCACCGTCGCGCGTGTTGCAGGCCGGTATAATCTCGCGCCCATCGCGGCCTCTTGCCATCCTTTTTCCGATTGGCGCAATCAACACCACACAGACAAAGACCGATATAACGCCCTGCGCGATGATCTTGCGGGGGTGGTTCGCCGGATGTTGATCTGTGGCATGCACGTACATGTTGGTATCGAGAACGCGGACCAGCGCGTAGATCTCATGAACCAGCTCAAATACTTTTTGCCTCACCTCTTGGCGATCAGCTGCTCTTCTCCCTTCTGGCAGGGCGAAGATACCGGACTGAATTGTTACCGCCTCACAGTCTTCGACAACCTGCCGCGGACGGGATTGCCCCCCCTTATGGAAGGTTGGGGCGAATTTGAACGCTCTGTCGCGGCCATGACAGATATCGGGGTGATCGAGGATGCTTCGAAAATCTGGTGGGATTTGCGGCCCTCGTCACGTTTTCCGACCGTTGAAAGTCGGATTTGCGATGTGTCCCCCGCTCTAGAGACAACGCTGACCATCGCCGCGCTGACGCAGGCTTTGACGCGGATGTTGTGGCGGCTGGCCACATCGAACCAACGCTGGCGGCTCTACGACAACTTCCTGATTGCTGAAAACCGGTGGCGGGCCCAAAGATATGGCGTGAACGAAGGCCTTATTGATTGGGGACGCCGCGAAATTGTCCCCTTTAGCGAACTGGCCCATGAAATGGTCGAGCTGGTGGAAGAAGACGCAGCCGCGCTTTCGTGCTTGGCCGAAGTGGAAAATTCGCTTGCGGTTCTGACAACTGGAACAAGCGCAGACCAGCAACGCGCGGTTTATTACGATGCGGTTCAGGCCGAGTATTCGCATGACGAAGCCCTGCAAAAGGTGGTCAGCCACTTGATTGAACAGTTTCACGTCGATCTGTAAACGGCGTTTTTCAACAAAGGTGGGGTCTGCAAAAATGCGGATCTGTTTTGCTTTTTTGAGCGCTGACACCTTTGTGCAATCATTGTATTATTTAACAATCGTTCAATTGCGTGTTTTGGGAGGCACAAGATGGATAATGCACTGACCGGAAAATTCGACCGAAGCCTGCGTGTACATAAGTCCCCCAAATGCCCAAACGACCTTATGCGCCGGAACGTGTTACATCGATGTTGACCGGCGCCACCTGCCCTCTTTTCCGCACCCGTTCGGAGTGCTGAGCTTTCCCTCTTTCAGATACTTTTCAAAGGAATTGCCCCCATCATGAGCGATATCTCCATTCGCAAAACCGGCAAGACCGGCCGCATCACGTTTACCCGTCCCAAGGCGTTGAACGCGATGAGCTATGACATGTGCATCGCCATCGAAGACGCGCTGGATGCATGGGAAAAAGACGACGATGTGAAGATGATCGTCATCGACGCCGAGGGTGACAAGGCATTTTGCGCAGGCGGTGACATTGCAGAACTCTATGACACCGGAAAAGCCGGAAATTTCGCATTTGGGCAAACTTTCTGGTCCGATGAGTACCGAATGAATGCAAAAATGTTTGAATTTGGCAAGCCTGTTGCCAGCTTCATGCAAGGATTCACCATGGGTGGCGGCGTTGGTGTAGGCTGTCACGGGTCGCATCGCGTGGTCGGAGACACAAGCCAGATCGCCATGCCCGAATGCGGCATCGGGCTGGTTCCGGATGTCGGCGGGTCTTATATCCTTGCCCATGCACCGGGACGTCTGGGCGAATATCTGGGCCTGACAGCGGCGCGCCTGAACGCGGCGGATGCAATTCTCTCCGGCTTTGCGGACTATTACATCCCAGAGGCCGATTGGCCCGCGTTGATTGCGGATTTGGAAACCACTGGGGACTGGACGCTTATTGACGAAGCGGCCCAAGACGCCCCGGCCGGTCCACTGACCGCAATGCAAGATGACATCAATGCAAACTTTGGCGGCGAGGCTCTGGGCGATATCGTGAACGCATTGCAAAATGACGGATCGGACTTTGCGTCGGGCGCGTTGAAAAAGCTGTCCCGCAATTCACCGCTTGCGATGGGGTGTGCTCTTGAAATCATCCACCGCGTGCGCAGTGCAAAAGACATCCGCTCAGCGCTGGAACTGGAATACCGCTTTACATACCGCGCAATGGAACACGGGGATTTCCTTGAAGGGATCCGCGCACAAATCATCGACAAAGACCGCAATCCGCAATGGCAGCACGCCTTCGAAAGCCTGCCTGCCGTTGCCGTGAGCAAAATGCTCATGCCGCTTGGGGACGCCAAACTGACATTTGAAAAGGGAGAGTAAGCCATGAAGATCGGATTTATCGGACTGGGCAATATGGGTGGCCCAATGGCCGCCAATCTGGCCAAAGCAGGCCACGACGTAACTGGATTTGACATGGCAGAGGTGTCGATCGAAGGCGTTTCCATGGCAGAAACGGCCGCCGCATCGGCAACTGGCGCAGACGTTGTCATCACCATGCTGCCCAACGGGCAAATTCTGCGTGCGGTTGCCAATGAAATCGTTCCGGCCATGTCACAGGGCGCCGCTCTTGTGGATTGCTCGACCGTTGATGTAGACAGCGCCCGCGCCGTTGCAGAACAGGCCGACGCCGCAGGTTTGCTGGCCGTTGACGCACCTGTTTCCGGGGGCGTGGGGGGCGCCGCAGGCGGCACGCTGACCTTTATGGCGGGTGGCAGCACCGACGCCTTTGCCAAAGCAGCCCCGCTCTTCGACATCATGGGCCAGAAGGCCGTGCATTGTGGCGAAGCCGGCGCAGGTCAGGCCGCCAAAATCTGTAACAACATGATCCTTGGCGTCACCATGATTGCCACCTGCGAAGCCTTTGCGCTTGCTGACAAACTGGGTCTTGATCGCCAGAAGATGTTTGACGTTGTGTCGACCTCTTCGGGATACAGCTGGACCATGAATGCCTATTGCCCTGCTCCGGGAGTTGGTCCGCAGTCGCCGTCAGACAATGACTACCAGCCCGGCTTTGCCGCTGAATTGATGCTCAAGGATCTGCGCCTGTCTCAGCAAGCTGCAGAAAGTGCAGACGCAGACACACCAATGGGTCAAATGGCCCGTGATCTTTATGCGCTATACGTTGAAAACGAAGACGGTCTTGGCATGGACTTTAGTGCCATGCTGCCACGTTTCGAAAAACGCGGCCGGTCGTAAGAAAAGACGCGCCCGGAGCATTCCGGGCGCCTCCACCACCCTGCCGACACCCCATGAGCGCTGCACCAGTCTCATTTCGGGAATGTCGCAAACAGGCAAGATCACCGGTTTCGGGCACTTACTCTGAAGGTGTCATACCGGAGCTTTCCAATGCAGCCATCTTTCCAAGAATTTTCAGCGTCCCTGTCTTACAAAGATGTGCCGCCCGATGCGTTGCGCGTCTTGAGACGCAGTTTTCTGGACACGATGGGCGTGGCCGCGGTGGGGTCCACTCAAGATATGTCGCAAATTGCCAAAAAAGGTGCCACGGCCCTTTTTGGCGCAGGGGGCGCTGGCAGCGCTCGTATCTTGATGGATGGCACGAAAGTCAGCCCAACCGGGGCCGCGATGGCCGGCGCGTTCACGGTGGATAGCATTGATGCGCATGATGGCACCTCGCCCTGCAAAGGCCACGCGGGGTCCGCAGTTTTCCCCGCGCTTTTGGCGGTCGCAGACGCCGAGGCCTCCTGTGGCAGACCGCTGGACGGAAAACAGTTCGCGACATTGCTGGCGGTCGCCTATGAGGTCAGCTATCGCGCGGGCTTGGCGCAGCATGCCACATGCGCCGATTATCACACCTCGGGGGCATGGACAGCGGTGGGTGTTGCCACCGCGACCGCCAAGCTTTTGGGATGTAACACCACCGAGATCGCGCATGCCGCCGGAATCGGGGAATACCACGGCCCCCGCAGCCAGATGATGCGCTGTATTGATCACCCGACTATGGTGCGGGACGGCGTTGGATGGGGCGCCCCTTCTGGCGTGACCGCTGCCTATCTGGCCCAGCAAGGGTTTACCGGCGCGCCGGCCTTGACCTGCGAAGGGGAAGACGCCGCCGAATTCTGGAGTGATCTAGGCAGCCGCTGGAGGCTTGTAGAAGATACGCACTATAAACCTTATCCCTGTTGTCGCTGGGCGCATCCCGCAATGGATGCTGCCGCCGAACTGATGACCCTTCATGAGATCCATCACATGCAGGTGGAGTCGGTCGAAATACGCACCTTTCACAATGCCACGCGGCTGGCGGGACAAACGCCAGACACACCCGATGAATTTGCCTATGCAATCGCGTTTCCCGTCGCCGCCCTCATCGTAAGAAGACAAGTCGGGGTGTCGGAACTGGCCCCCGAAACCCTGAAAGATCCAGACATTCTTCGCATCAGCAAAGCCACGCAACTTATTGATGATGAACACTTTACAAGAATAAGCGTTGGCAAAAGATGGGCACAGGTCACCCTTGTCCTGAAAGACGGAACACGCTTGACCTCAGAGCCTCGGACCCCGCGTGGAGACACCGATCTTCCACTCTCAGATCAGGATATCCTTGAAAAATTCCACCTGTTCAGTGATCCGGTTCTCGGGTCCGCAAGATCAAAGCGCATTGCAGATATGTGCTCTGAATTTGATACGCTGTCGACGGACCAATTCGGGGCGTTGCTGGATCTGGTTTTGACCGACCCGAACTGAAATCTTGCCGGTTATTCTGCGGCGACGCGTTTCGCCGACAGGATATCCTTGAGGTAATGGCCCGTGTGGCTGCGCGGTTCTGCGGCGACATCTTCCGGCGTTCCGACGGCAACAATTTCACCGCCGCCATCTCCACCTTCCGGTCCTATATCGATGATCCAGTCGGCCGTTTTCACCACATCCAGATTATGCTCGATCACGATGACAGTGTTGCCCTGCTCTACCAGTTCATGCAGCACTTCCAACAGCTTGCGCACATCTTCAAAGTGCAGACCTGTTGTCGGTTCATCCAGAATATAGAGCGTGCGCCCCGTCGAGCGTTTCGCCAGTTCCTTGGACAGTTTCACCCTCTGCGCTTCGCCACCTGACAAGGTCGTCGCTTGTTGTCCGACCTTGATGTAATCAAGCCCAACCCGCGAGAGCGCCTCCATCTTGTCCCGGATTGAAGGCACAGCTTTGAAAAAGTCGCGCGCATCTTCAACCGTCATATCCAGCACATCCGCGATGGATTTTCCTTTGAATTTGATCTCGAGCGTTTCGCGATTATATCGGGCGCCCTGACAGGTTTCACAGGTCACGTAGACATCTGGTAGAAAGTGCATCTCGATTTTGATGACACCATCGCCCTGACAGGCCTCACAGCGCCCGCCCTTGACGTTAAAGCTAAACCGGCCGGGTTTGTAACCGCGGGTCTTGGACTCGGGCAAGCCCGCAAACCAGTCGCGAATGGGCGTAAAGGCCCCCGTATAAGTCGCAGGGTTCGACCGCGGAGTTCGCCCAATGGCGCGCTGGTCAATGTCGATCACCTTGTCCAGATGCTCGAGCCCTTTGATGGTTTCACAGGGCGCAGGTGTCTGACGCGCCCCGTTCAGACGCATGGACGCGGTTTTGAACAGGGTTTCGATGGTCAATGTCGATTTTCCACCGCCCGACACACCGGTCACGCAAACGAATTTGCCCAATGGGAACTCTGCCGTGACATCCTTGAGGTTGTTGCCTGTGGCCTTCACCACCTTCAGTGATTTGCCCTTGCCCTCGCGACGTTCTGCCGGAATGGAGATTTCGCGCGTTCCGGACAGATATTGTCCGGTGACCGAAGCGCTGTCTGCCTGAATTTCCAGTGGCGTGCCTTCGCTCACAACTTGACCGCCGTGCACACCCGCACCCGGCCCGATATCGAACACATAGTCCGCTTCACGGATGGCTTCTTCGTCATGCTCGACCACGATCACGGTATTGCCTTGATCGCGAAGGGACTTCAACGTTCCCAAAAGGCGGTCATTGTCGCGCTGGTGCAAACCAATCGAGGGTTCATCCAGAACATAGAGAACGCCGGTCAAACCCGATCCGATTTGCGACGCAAGCCGGATGCGCTGGCTCTCTCCACCAGATAGAGTTCCACTTGAACGAGACAGCGTAAGATATTCTAATCCAACATTATTCAGGAACCCAAGACGCTCGCGAATTTCCTTTACGATCGCGCGTGCAATCTCTTGTTTTTGTGGTGTCAGGTGGTTGGGCACATCTTCGATCCAGGCCAAAGCCTCGCGGATCGACATCTGCACCACATGCCCGACATGCAAGCCAGCGATCTTGACCGCCAAAGCCTCTTCCCGAAGACGAAAACCGCCGCATGATCCGCAAGGTCGGTTGTTCTGATAGCCTTCGAATTCTTCGCGTATCCAGTTTGAATCGGTTTCCCGATACCGCCGCTCCATGTTGGGGATGACCCCTTCAAACACGCGGGTCACCTGATACACGCGCCCGCCTTCATCATAGCGGAACTCGATTTCTTCATCACCAGAGCCATAGAGGAACACCTGCTGCACCTTCTTGGACAGCTTTTTCCACGGCGTATTCTTGTCAAACTTGTAGTGCTTGGCGATTGCTTCGATTGTTTGCAGGAAATAGGGCGACTTGCCCTTGCGCCATGGGGCCAATGCCCCATCATAAATCTTGAGAGTCGTGTCCGGCACAACCAGACGTTCGTCAAAGAACAATTCGACCCCAAGACCGTCACATTCCGGACAGGCCCCAAAGGGCGCGTTAAACGAAAACAGGCGCGGTTCGATTTCGGGGATAGTAAATCCGCTCACGGGGCATGCAAAGTTTTCGCTAAACGTCATGCGTTCGGGGTCGCCTTCGCGGGGCGCGGTTTCCAGAACCGCAATGCCATCGGCCAGATCCAGCGCGGTGCGCAAACTATCTGCAAGACGGGTCTGCATGCCATCCCGCACCACAAGACGATCTACAACCACATCAATGTCGTGGCGGAATTTCTTGTCCAGAGTGGGCGGCTCGTCCAGCTCGTAGAATTCACCGTCAACCTTCACACGCTGGAAACCCTGTTTGCGCAACTCAAGGAACTCTTTGCGGTACTCGCCTTTGCGGTCGCGCACGATGGGCGCCAGCAAATAGCCGCGCGTGTCTTCGGGAAGGCTCATGATCCGGTCAACCATGTCCTGCACCTGTTGCGCCTCGATCGGAAGGCCGGTCGCAGGCGAATAAGGTGTGCCGACACGCGCAAACAACAGGCGCATATAGTCGTAGATTTCGGTAACCGTACCGACCGTCGAGCGCGGGTTTTTAGAGGTCGTCTTTTGTTCGATAGAAATCGCAGGTGACAGGCCGCTGATGTGATCCACATCCGGCTTTTCCATCATGTCAAGGAACTGACGCGCATAGGCAGAAAGCGATTCCACATAGCGACGCTGCCCTTCGGCGTAAATCGTATCAAACGCCAACGAGGATTTACCCGACCCGGAAAGCCCCGTAATCACAACGAGTTGGTCTCGTGGAATATCCACGTCGATGCCTTTGAGATTATGTTCGCGCGCGCCACGAACCTCGATGTTTTTCAGCTCAACCATTTCAGCCCCCGGATACAGTGCCCTAGAAATAGGTGAGATAGGGCGAGTATCCAACCAAAAAATGTGAACAAAGTGTGAACTTTTAACAAAGTTGTTGTATTCCACTTATGGAATGTTACTTTGATGAGAGCGAAATGTTGCGATTGAGGTCAAAATGTTCTTCTTCAAAAAACCTGCACCAACCGGATTGTCCATTGCCGATGCAGTCCAACGCGCCAAAAACGGAGATTTGGTACTTGTCGATGTGCGCGAGCATGAAGAAGTCGCCGCCACCGGCAAGGCCAAAGGCGCGTTGCATGTTCCTTTGATGCGGATGCGGGATATGGCCGATCCCCGCCATCACGACTATAACTCGGTGCTTCGAAATGATGCGTGTATTGCCGTCTATTGTGCCTCTGGTGGGCGATCCCATTCTGCGGTGCAAATGATGCGCAAACTGGGATACGCCGATGTTCACAACATTGGCGGCTTTGGTCACTGGGTTCAGGCAGGCGGCGCCATTGACGCCCACTGACCTACATCACGTTTTGCGTGCAAGTGCCCATGAACAAATGGGAAAACTGGGATCATTGGTAAGGTCGTCCGTTTCCGGATCATAGGGCGGCGGCCAAGAACCATGCATGTTGCGCAGCCCCGCAGCCCGATTGCCCCATTGCTCGGCCCGAATGTCTTCTTCCTTGAAACCGACCTCGACCAGCAGGTTTTTCAGACCCCGCGCCGTCCATCGAGAACAATCGACAGGCGCGGCATGCAGGGGAATAAAGAACGGAACCGCCACCCAGAAATACCCGCCCGGCCGCAACATGTCATAGACATTCACCGTCGCCATATAGGGTCGGTCCAGATGCTCCCAGACCTGATTGGCGAGAATGAGATCAAACTGCCGGACCTTGCCCAATTTGTTCAGAAACGGCCCCGCACAGACATCGAATTTGGGATAGCGAAACGCGCGATAGCTTTTGTTTGGAAGGCCACGTCCCCACTTTCCGGATATCTCGCAGATATCCAGATTCTCGAGATTCAGCTCAAACAACCAGCGACGACTGGTTTTCTGCATAACAATGCGGTTCAGACTAGCCATAATGATGTTTCTCTGTCTCAGAAATGCAAGGCACGGCCATAGGCATCCAAGACGCTTTCATGCATCATCTCGGACAAGGTGGGATGCGGGAAAACGGTTTCCATCAACTCGGCCTCGGTGGTTTCAAGCGTGCGCCCCACCACATAGCCCTGGATCAACTCTGTCACTTCCGCGCCGATCATATGCGCCCCCAGAAGTTCCCCTGTTTTGGCATCAAACACGGTCTTCACCATGCCTTCGGGCTCTCCAAGGGCGATGGCCTTGCCGTTCCCCACAAAGGGAAAGCGTCCGACCTTGACGTCATACCCAAGCTCTTTGGCCTTGGCTTCGGAATACCCGACACTGGCGACCTGAGGCTGACAATAGGTGCATCCAGCAATGCTTTCGGGTTTTACGGGATGTGGTGACTGGCCTGCGATCAATTCGGCCACCATCACGCCTTCGTGGCTTGCCTTGTGGGCCAACCATGGCGCGCCCGCGATATCCCCGATTGCAAAAACGCCCTCAACCGCGGTTCGGCAATACGCGTCAGTCAAAACATGGGTGCGATCAATTTTGACGCCCAAAGCCTCAAGCCCGAGACCTTCAACATTGCCGACAATCCCTACCGCAGAAATCACGGTGTCAAAGTCGTGCTTTTCAATCTTGCCGCCGATTTCAATATGCGCCGTCACCTTGCCCTTGCCACGATCAAGCTGTTTGACCATGGCTTTTTCTTTGATGGTCATGCCCTGTTTGACGAACTGCTTTTTGGCAAAGGCGCTGATTTCGGCGTCTTCCACAGGCAGAACGCGATCCATCACTTCGACCACCGTCGTATCGGATCCCAGCGTGTTGTAAAAGCTTGCAAATTCAATGCCGATTGCGCCGGACCCGATCACCAACAGCTTTTTCGGCATACGCGGCGGCGTCAATGCATGTTTGTAGGTCCAGACCAGATCACCGTCTGCCTCGAGTCCGGGCAATTCACGCGCCCGCGCACCAGTGGCCAGAATAATGTTGGGCGCCGACAGCTCTTGTGTGCCCTTGTCGGTTGTCACGCTGACTTTGCCTTTGGCTGGCACCGACGCCTCGCCCATGACAACCGTGACTTTGTTCTTTTTCAAAAGATGGCCCACACCGCCGGAAAGCTGTTTGGCCACGCCACGCGACCGTTTAACGACGGCATCCAGATCATAATCAATCTTGTTTGCCTTTAGGCCAAATTCCTTTGCCCTGTGCATAAGATGAAAAACTTCGGACGAGCGCAGCATCGCCTTGGTAGGAATACACCCCCAGTTCAGGCAAATCCCCCCAAGATGCTCGCGTTCGACAACAGCAACTTTCAGCCCCAGCTGCGCCCCCCGTATCGCGGCCACATAACCGCCGGGTCCGGCACCGATGACGATCATATCGAAATTGCTGGTTGCCATTGTGATCTCCTCCTGATGGTAGGACCGAGCCTAGATCACTTGGCCAACCACATCAACGCATCGCAGAGGCAATTCCTGGCTTTGATTTATCGCGCGATCAAGGCATTCTGCAAAAGACAGAAACCTTTCGAGTCCGGGACCCTGCCCCATGAAAATTGTTAAAGACCTATTGTTGGCCCTGATCAACGCCACGTTGCTTTTAGCCGCCGTTTGCCTGTTCTTCTTATGGCAGATTTCAAACACTGTTGAGCGTGCCTCGGGCGCGTTTGCGGAAAACCTTCAGGTGCTGAAACCCGTGACGTCCGAACTAAAATCCCTGAAAACAGAAGTTTCGGCGTTGCGAGGCGATTTGCAAGCCATCGCCTCTAATTCCGAAGACTTCACATCGGAAAAAGCACAGCAATTGCAAGGACGTATCAGCACAATTCAAAATCGTCTGGATGATATGCAAAAGAACGTGCATGGCGTCATGAGCAAGGCACAAGCCGCGCCTGAGCATCTTGTCGAAGTGGCCGTAACCAAGGCCACCACCGACCTCAGCAATATGATGTTCGATCTGCGCGGATGCACCCGCCCGGAAAGCTAACACGCAAAAAGAAGAAGGCGCCCGATCAGGACGCCTTTTGCAATTCTTGAACCGTGTAGCCGTATCCGCCCTGATCGACATATTCTTTTTCCGGCCCCGTAAAAGAGCGTTGAAGAGCGTCGTTGCGATAGGGAAAGCGACCGAACAGGCGGATCACTTCGCGATGTGCCCGCGCATGGATCATATTGCTTGCCCCTGTTTGCGGCATCCGGTCCATCATCATGCGAACACAGCGTTCCTGATCACACAGGTTTTCCGAATGCATCAACGGTAGATAAAAGAACTGCCGGGCAGGTTCATCTATCTTGAGATCCCATTTCTGGTGCATCGCCGCCTTGGCCGCAGCCAATGCCGCGCGATCAGATGCAAACGCTTTGCCCGTGCCCCGGAACATGTTGCGCGGCAACTGATCGTTCAGGATGACATAGGCCAATGCCCCGCTTGGATATGTGAGCCATTGTGCAAAACTGCCATCCTGCGCGGCTTTCCAAGTATCGAGAAACCTGTCCCGGATCGTTTGATCCAGATCGTCATCAATTGCATACCACCCTTCGGGCCCGACTTCATCGAGCCAGAAAGCCAAAATGTCTTCAGGTCCAGCCATACCCTGTCTCCTAACCCACCGCCGGCCAATACCGACACAAAAATGTTACACAGAATTCTGGCAGAATTCGAAGTAACAAATTGCGTCAATCGCGACACAAAGTGTCTCAGTTTAGTGAACACGTCCCTCTTGGCGTGTGGTTTTTAAAACAGAAACAATTCAGAGACTTAATTGCCGAAGCCTTACTATTAATCTCGGGATTCGCTGGCCAGCTCCTCTTCCTCGAGCGCGGTTTCGATCGCGATCTCCTGAACCACTTCAAGGGCAACAGGCGACGCCGATGGCATGACCGGCGAATAGGCCCCTGTGTCTTCGACGGCGATACCTTCGCGACGGGTCATCCGGAACACGGCGTACCCTGCTAACCCAAGCATCAGAATGGCGATCACAAGGAAGAACCCAGAAGGACCAAAGACCTCCATGATCCAACCTGTCACGATCGGGCCCGAAATCGCGCCCAGTCCGTTAATAAAGACCATACCTCCGGATGCGGCGGCCATCTCGTCTACTTCGAGAAAGTCGTTCGTGTGCGCAATCAGCAAGGAATAAAGCGGGTTCGAAAAGCCCCCGACCAAGGTTGCCGCAAACAACAACAGCCAGAAATTCGCGCCATAAACCATGCCAATCACTGCGCCCACACCGCCAGCAAAACCCGCAAAAGCGATCAAAACCCGTCGGTCCATTCTGTCAGACAGCCATCCCAATGGGTATTGGATGACAGTTGCACCGACATAAAACGCCGCAACAAAAATCGAAATTTCAGAGACCGACAAATCGATCGAGGCCCCGTAAACCGCCGACATCCCGAACTGGGCCGAGAACACGCCGCCCAGCAACACCATGCCCACCGTACCAAGCGGAGACTTCTGCACCAGTTCGCGCAGCGTCATCGCCTTTGTCATTTCAAACGCGGGGGTTGGTGAAATGCTGAGCAGAATGGGCGCGAAGGAAATCGAAACAAGCACGGATGGAATGATAAACAGAACAAATCCGGATGGATCTGCCGTCACCAAAAGCGCCTGCGCTACAATCACGCCGATCATCTGCACAATGAGATAAAGCGAAAGCGCCTTGCCGCGGGTTTCATTTGTCGCCGCGTTGTTCAGCCAGCTTTCCGCCGTGACATACACGCCCGAAAAGCAAAACCCGATAATGATACGCCCCACCGTCCACACCCATGGGTTTGCAAAGGTGGGGTACAGAATCAGAACTGCCGAAATGAAAGAGGCCAGCGCCGCAAAGACCCGGACATGCCCGACGCGCCGGATCATTTCCGGTGCCATGCGAGATCCCCCAAGGAACCCGACAAAGTAGGCAGACATCACAATAGACATCTCCCACGTGCCAAAACCTTCGATCTGGCCGCGAATACCCAACAAGGTGGATTGCAGGCCGTTGCCAACCATCAAGAGCATCATCCCAAGCAGAAGTGCCCAAGAACCAGAGAGGAATTGAACCATCGGGGTCTCCAAAAGATATCAATGTGAATCAAAGAAGCCCCTCATCACACGACAAAGGGCGCCTTGTATGCTCTGTCTGCGACCAGCGTAACACATTTGCGGCATCGGGCAGAAACGCCTGCCCTTGCCAGTGCCTTATTCTTCGGTGGTTTTGGCTTCTTGTGCTTCAACCGCAGCATAGACAACGTCGGGATCTACAATTGTAGGCGGAAGTTCGACACCGCGATTGGCCAGTTCTTCGCCTTCGGCGGCAACGGATTCATCATAGGTCCGCACAACCACGTCTGTGCCCATTGGTGCGCGTTCATACAAATCGATCACATCCTGATTGAACATCCGGATACAGCCAGCAGTGCTTGAGTTTCCGATGGATTGAAGATCGTTTGTCCCGTGAATTCGATAACGTGTGTCACGCCCGCCGCGATAGAGGTACAGCGCACGTGCGCCCAGCGGGCTGGCGACACCACCCGGAATACCACCTGCAAAAGGTCCATACACCTCGGGTTCGCTTCTCAGCATATTGGCAGTGGGCGCCCATCCGGGCCATTCTTCCTTGCGCTTGATCGTTGCCTGTCCTGTGAAACCGCGCCCTTCGCGTCCTACCGCAATGGGATAGCGCGTGGCGCTGCCCCCGTCGCCGACAAGGTACAGAAACTTGGCATAGGGATCGACCACGATCGAGCCGGGCGCCTCTGATCCTTCATAGGCCACCGCCGCACGACGGTTCGGTTCATTCAGATATTCGGCAGGAACCGCAGGCAATGTAATCTCGCCATCGGTCAGCACATCATACTCTGCCGGTGTAGCAGAGGGACTTTTGCCGTTTTCATAGGGCGCGCCGCATGCTGCAGCAAGGCTCAGACAGCCCAGAATAATCATAGTTCGAAAAGGTGCATAGAACATATTGGTATCCGCAATCTTCAAGGCTGGCGACGGATCGCACGTGTGCGTCCTCACCCAATTAAGGACAGGTTACGCGCAGACCAAAGCTTGTCGCAAGTCTTTGCTGATCTTGCGAAAAAACAATCACCCGAAATGAAAGAGGGCCTTACCCCGTCCTGATCGCCTTTTCCCCTCTAGGGCAGCAACAAAGACGCATCCCCATAAGAAAAGAAACGATAGTCCTCTGCCACGGCATGATCATAGATCCGCGAGATCCGGTCCTGCCCCATGAGCGCGGAAACAAGCATCATCAAGGTCGATTTTGGCAAATGGAAATTTGTCATCAGGGCATCTGCGACGTGAAAGTCGAAACCGGGGTATATAAAGATGTCCGTACCCCCATCCCAAGGCTTGATCTCGCCATCACGTGCTGCGCTCTCGATCAGGCGTAACGCGGTTGTGCCAACTGGAATAACGCGACCACCGGCGGCTTTGGTGGCATTGATCTCGCGCGCGGCCTGTTCGGACACATGTCCCCACTCGGAATGCATTTTATGGTCTTTCACGTCATCGACCTTGACCGGCAAAAAGGTCCCCGCCCCGACGTGCAGAGTGACATATGTGAAGGTGACGCCATGCGCGGCCAGCTTTTCCAGCAAGGCCTCATCAAAATGAAGCGATGCAGTGGGCGCGGCAACCGCGCCTGAATTTCGCGCCCAAACCGTTTGATAATCCGTTTTGTCCTGCGCGTCGGCAGCGCGTTTGGCGGCAATATAAGGGGGCAAGGGCATGTTTCCCGCCTCGGCCAGTGCCGCATCAAAGTCGTCGCCTTGCAAATCAAACTGCAAAACGCCCTGCCCGTCTTCTTTTGCCACAAGAGTTGCCCGCAGCGCGTCGGAAAACACAATGTCTTCGCCTTCCTTGATCTTCTTCAAGGGCTTCAACAACGCCGACCATTGCCCGCCAGAGCGTGGCTCAAGCAATGTGACCTCGATCCTAGCTTTGCTGGGGCCTTCGGTGCCCGTATCGCGGTGACGGAAACCGCTCAACCGTGCAGGAATGACTTTGGTATCGTTCAGAACAAGCCGGTCGCCCGGGCGCAGCCAATCGGTGATATCACGCACCACGGCATCGGTAATCTGATCCCCTTCTGCCACGAGAAGCCGTGCCGCGCTGCGCGGATTGGCAGGACGGGTGGCGATCAACCGGTCGGGCAGATCAAAGTCAAAATCGGAAAGGTGCATGATACGAGGTTACCGGTTGTCTTGTGGCTGCCCCGGCGCGCCAGAGGGTTCGGTTTGGGGCTGCTGTTGTGGAACTGAAAGCGTGTTGTCCTCCATAGAAGGAGGCGGGCGGCGGAAAATCTCTCGAAAAAAGCCGGGCGTCAAGGCCGATAGAGGGTTCACAGCAATTGAATAAGCGTCAATCGGGCCTTTGACCTGGTAATTGAACGCGATCAGCCCCTCACCTTTCTTGGAAATCACGCGCCCCATTTGGTTGACGACAAACAAGGGGGATATCGCACCCTGCATATCAAGGAAACTGTCCGCCAACCGGTAATACCCATCCGCCGAAATGCCCATTGCAGGGCCCACGGCACTGGATTGTCCCAGCACAAGCCGAGTGTCTGACAGCTGGAACCGCCCGACGATTTCGTTGAACAGTATGCCTGGACCGCTCATCTGATCCAGCAATCCAACAACACTCACCGCATTGAGCAATTCTGCAATGACAGGCAGTTCCTGCACTTTGATGTTGAGAACCTGAAAGCTTCCATCCCAAACATCACGGTCGGGGTTTGGGGCCAATCGAAGGCTAAGGGTGCCGCCCGTCGCGGCATCCAGCAAATTCATGGCCATCAGAACCCGCGCGGCATTATCGGCAACGACATGAACGCCCGTGCCGCCGTTTTCCGGATAGATTTCACCACGAACAGGCGCCGCCCCGTTCAGGTTGCCGGTGAAAGTACCACGCATGCCGTCGTTTGTAGTAAGGTTCGCCGTCACATTGGAAAGGGCAATGGTTTCCGAAACGCGCGCTTCATCCAGTTGGGCCGTGATGGGACCAGAGGCAGCGTTAGCTTCGTCTGCCCCTTCGCTATCAAGTCCCGCCGGCAGATACCGCATGTCAAACACGCCACTGCGCATCACAACCGCGGGGGCATTGCCCTGCCCGCGCCCGACAAGCTGTGCCGCGCCGCGCAGCCATTCCCCCACACGGAACGCAGTGAAATCGGTGAGCTTCATGCCACCTTCAGGGGTCAGTTCTACATAGCCTTCTGCCTCGATCCCCGGAGCGGTGATTTCAAAGGCGTCAATTGTTGGTGGCGATGTCAGCGTCAAGTTGACCTTGGCCTGCCCAGACACAGAGGCGGGTTTGGCCCAGCCCAGCTGCGGGACGCTCAGACGTGCGCCGACAAGGTCAGACGTGATCACCATTGCCGGTGGTTGCCCCTTGACCATATCAATCCGGATGTCGGCTTTGGCTTTGTCACGGACCGTTCCGTCCGGAAATCCGATTTCGAATTCTTCAATGGCAACAGGGCTGATTTCGGACTGCCCTGTAAGTGTACTTTTTCCATCCGCCTTTTTGCCGATCGCGGTTTCCCAACGCGCGGTTGCGGGCAGCGCCCCCAGCGCACCCACGGCATCGACGACAACGTGCTCGTGCGTTGTTCTGACCTTGACATCGCCAACCATCTCTTTGCCTTTGATGAAATGGTCCGTGCGCATGCCTTCGCCTTTGGCGAAGATTTCAAAGGTCAGGTCTTCGGGCGCGATCTTTGGCTTCAAAATCATGCGCAGCGTACCTTCTGCACGCAGTTCCCCCTGCGCCAGATCCACCGGCAGATTGGCCTTGGTCATGACCTGTAGCGGTTCGCGTTCAAGCAAGGAAAAGAACGCCGTGACAGGTCCGTTCGCCTTAAGATGCACCGTGCCCGGGGAAGGTCTGAGCTTGGTGTTCTCGACAACAAACGTGGTTCCGGAACCATCAACAAGACCGCCCTGATCGGCCTCGACCCAACCCTGTTCCGCAGTCACATAAAACTTGTCGTGGATCAGCGTGGCAAACCCCGCGACATCTCGCACATGGGGCATGGTCTTCATAAAGCGCACTTCTGCATTATCGACAAGAAAGTTGAGAAAGACTTCGGGCTTGTCGTCCGGTCTTGATTTCAACCGAAACACGAGATCCTTGAAGTCACCGGCAAACAGGTTTTCCCGGAACCATTTGTGCAAACGGGGTTTTACGCCATCAGGCCAAATCGCCATCAGATCCGCACGGTTATAGCTGTTGAGCGATCCGGCGAGGTGATAGACCCAGTCACCCTTTTCGACAGACAGCCCGCCTTTCAACGCCAGTTGTCGTTCGGGCTGGTTCAAGATCAACTGTCCCAGGGTGACCTCGAACGGATCAAGGCGCAGTCGAAAATCAACATAAGCATCATCAAGAGCCAGCGTCACAGCGCTTTCTTCTGTCGGAGTCACCTGCACGTTATGCAGCCCAAGCTGAAAGACGGTTTCCTGTGGCAAGCCTTGTTTGAAGTCCCCCAAAACGGCCTGCCCCTGGGCATTGAAAGTCACCCAGTCGGACGAAATCGCCAATCGGTCCAGCGTGACAATATTCTGATCAGGGCGATACGTCAGATGCGTCAGGGCAGATTGGATAGGAATGGGGTTTTCCGCGCCTTCAGGACGCAAAAAACCTTCCTCCATTGCGAGGCTGACCGTGGTCGGACCAAGGCGGCCCTGAGGGTCTATAAAGGCCCGAAGAGAGCCGGAGATCGGCGCACGGATCGCGCCCAACCACGCCAAAGCGGCCGATTGCGATGCGATTTCTTCGGCTGGAAAGGAATCAAAGGTCAAAATGGCGCGCGCTTCTTGCGTGTCATAAGATGTCTCGAGTGCAAGATCGACGGCCGAGGCATATCCACGTCCGCCCAGCAACGCCAGATGCGCCCCGAAGGTGATCAGCGGCCCGTCCCGTTCCATGCGGGCTTCGGCCCCGTCAACATTCCACGCCCGCCCCGAACGCAAATCTTCGTAGCGCAGGCTCATCGCTTCGATGGAAACACGGTCCAACTGAGCGAAAAACGGCTGACTCAACAGGTTTTCGATCTCTTGCCCTACGCCCGCAAGCGCGGACTGGGCATCAATGCCCCCCATCCCGAGCCCCTGATCGCCGAAGGCAAGATCAAACGCGCCGTCTTCGCTGCGCCGCAAAGCAAGAGACAGACCCGCAACCCTGAGGTCTGTTGGCACAACCAGACCGCTGCCGAGATCAGACAGGGAAAACGTCGCATCCATTTCTTCAAGGGAAATGGTGCTGTTGGTCTCGGAGTTGGAAAGTGTCACATCCCGCAGCGTGACGCGCGGACGCAGCTTGTCCTCAACAACAAAAAAAACACCGTCTAGGCTAATGTTTATACTGTCAAAATTATCATTGAGAGCCACCTCAACACGCGAAACGATCCATGTCGGCAGGGCAACAGATCGCCCCATCAGGATAAACAATCCGATGGCCGCAATCAGACCAAGAAAGAAAACAGTCTGAATGGCAACAAGGCCCACACGCTGTCGAGGCGGTGGACGATTTGGTTTTTCGTCAGGTTTGTTTTGCTGCTCGGTCAGCGCTACGTCTCGTCTTGTGTCTTTTGGGGTTGCTCACCTGCCCCCAGCATATACCTTAACGCCGCCCTACCCAAGGAGTCTTGAAAGATGTTTGACGTCGCCGACCTTGCCCCGGAATTTTCCCTGCCTGCCTCAGATGGCACCAACTTTGATTTGGCCGCTCAGCGCCCTGCGCCGGTTGTGCTCTTTTTTTATCCCAGAGACAACACGGCCGGCTGCACGAAAGAAGCAATCGGGTTCACAGAAGCGCTTGCCAATTTTGAAGACGCGGGTGCCCGGGTTTTCGGCATTTCCAAAGACTCTCTGGCCTCGCATGAGAAGTTCATCACGAAAAAAGAGCTCGGGATGGCTTTGCTTTCTGATGAAAACAGCGACGTCTGCGAACGCTATGGCGTTTGGAAAGAAAAGAAGATGTACGGCAAAACCTTTATGGGCATCGAACGGTCTACCTTTCTGATCGACTCCGAAGGAAAAATCGCGCGCATCTGGCGCAAAGTCAAAGTCGACGGCCATGTCGCCGACGTATTGGAGGCTGTGAAAGCACTGTGACCCAAAAAACTCTGGCGGAAATGGCGGTCGAGGTTCTCACGACCGCCGATGGTCGCGAAAAAACCGCCCTGTCGCACAAACATGCCGCAACCTGGTTCGCCGCCAGAGAGGCAGGCACGCCCTTGGAAATCGGGCATGCCGTGCCGCCGATGCGTCCGTCGCGCCCCGAAAAACCAGAGCTTCTGTCGCCCCGGGATGTGCCGCGCCGCCGCCCGGGAAGCCCGCAGGGCCGGATTGCCTTGCTGCACGCTGTGGCCCATATCGAATTGAACGCCGTGGACCTGCATTGGGACATCATCGCCCGCTTTACGGACGAGCCAATGCCGATTGGCTTCTATGATGACTGGGTCAAGTCGGCAGATGAAGAATCCAAACATTTCAATCTGATATGTGATTGCCTTGAAGCAATGGACAGCTTTTATGGCGCCCTTCCGGCCCATGCGGGCATGTGGCAAGCCGCAGAAGACACCGCAGGGGATTTTCTGGGCCGGCTTGCGGTTGTTCCGATGGTTCTCGAGGCGCGCGGTCTGGATGTCACCCCCGGCATGATCCAGATTTTCAAACAGGCCAAAGAAAAACAGACCTTGGAAGCGCTGGAAATCATCTATGCAGAAGAAGTCGGCCATGTCGCCTATGGGTCAAAGTGGTTTCATTTCCTGTGTGGGCGCAACAACTTTGATCCAAAAGATGTCTTCCACGATCTGGTGCGTCGGTACTTTCACAGCGCACTCAAGCCCCCGTTCAACGAAGAGAAGCGCGCAGAAGCCGGCCTGCCACCGGATTTTTACTGGCCACTGGCGGAAGAAACCAAAACAAAGACCCGCGTTCGATAGGCGGGTCTTTGCCAAATTTTTTGCCTCAATTTCTCCTATCCCTCTGCTGCGACGTCAAAAACCTTGCCCACGACTCTCCGTACGGTTAAGAACGGCAGCGGTCGCGATGGGGACATGATCCGGCCACACGGGAAGGAACAGAGGAAACATAAACGTGCGGACTCGATTTGCGATCAGGCTTCATCAATTTCTGGAAAAGATCTTTCCTGAACGCCGCCTATTCCTTCGTTCAGACACCGACGCCCGATTTATCAGACTGCGCCCGTCGACCCAGCTGATTGCCTTGGCAGGAAGCGCCTTTATCGTGGCATGGGCGATTATCGCAACTGCGGTTCTGTTGATGGATTCCATCGGCGCCGGAGATTTTCGCGAACAGGCCCGTCGGGACCAGCAGACTTATGAAACACGGCTGAATGATTTGTCCGAAGAACGCGACTCGCGCACCAGTGAAGCTTTGGCTGCACAGGCACGGTTTAACGCGGCTCTGGATCAGATTTCCGCCATGCAATCCGAACTTCTTGCCTCCGAAGCACGGCGTCGCGAGCTTGAAACCGGGATTGAAGTGATCCAATCCACCCTTCGCCGCACCATGAAAGAACGTGAAACGGCGCTTGATGAGGTGGAAACCCTGACCGCATCTGCCAACGGCGCGAGCACGGCCATTGCGGATGGCAGCCCCGCAGGCAACGAAATGATGACCCTGCTCTCTGGTGCGCTGGAAGAAACCGCAAAGCAGCGGGATCAGGTCATTCAGGACGCGACTGCCGCCTTGAAGGCCGCAGAGGAAATGGAACACGAGCTTGCCCTCATGGAGGAAAAGAACGACCAGATTTTCCGCCAGCTTGAAGATGCGATGACGGTGTCGGTTGAACCCCTCGAAAAGATGTTCTCGGCGGCGGGCCTCAGCACAAAGTCCCTGATGGAAGAAGTGCGCCGCGGCTATAATGGTCAAGGTGGCCCGATGATGCCGCTCAGCTTTTCGACCAAAGGCGGCGAGCTGACCAAAGAAACCGTTCGCGCCAATCGCCTGCTCGATCAGCTGGACCGCTTGAACATGTATCGCATTGCCGCGGAAACCGTTCCGCTGGACATCCCGATCAAGTCGGCCTTCCGCTATACAAGTGGATATGGCATGCGCTGGGGCCGGATGCACAATGGCACCGATTTCGCCGGTCGCCACGGAACGCCGATTCTGTCGACGGCTGATGGCGTTGTCATTCATGCGGACTGGCAGTCGGGATACGGAAGGCTGGTAAAAATCCAGCATGCGAACGGAATTGAGACGCGATATGCCCATCTGGCAAGAATCCGCGTAAAGAAGGGGCAAAGGGTCTCGCGCGGAGAACGCATTGGTGATATGGGCAATTCCGGAAGGTCTACCGGCACCCATTTGCACTATGAAGTGCGTGTTAACGGTAGAGCCGTAAACCCGATGAAGTTTATCAAGGCTGGAAAGAATGTTTTCTAAAAGCAAAATCAACGAACCCGCTCCGAAATCTGCTGATCCGGCCAAGCCTGCTGCTTCGACCGCTCCGGCAAAATCTGTCCCACCTGCGCCAAAGCAGAATGCAAGCGTAAGCCCGGCCCCGAAAGCCAAGCCACCTGCATCGATACTGTCGTCTGACCTGCACGTCACAGGCAACATGAAGACAACTGGTGACATTCAGGTTGAAGGCACTGTCGAAGGCGACATCCGTGCGCATCTTCTGACAATCGGCGAAAGCGCCACCATCAAAGGCGAAGTCATCGCAGACGATGTTGTGATCAACGGCCGTATTGTGGGCCGTGTACGTGGTCTCAAAGTGCGTCTGACATCGACCGCCCGCGTCGAAGGCGACATCATCCACAAGACAATCGCGATCGAAAGCGGTGCGCATTTCGAAGGTTCGGTTCAGCGCCAGGACGATCCGCTGACCCGCAGCAGCGATGCGCCCAAGGCCGTTGCCAAGGCACCTGCTGCCGAATAAGCCTTTCGCGGCAAACACTTTTTAGGGCGCCATTCCTTGCGGGATGGCGCCTTTATTCGTTTTTTGACATTTGTCGGACGCGTGTTAGTCTCTCGGTATAGTTGAATTACAAAATTTGACATGATCGCATGATCTGTTTGCAATGCGATCTGGGGAGGGAACATGAAGCTATTTTCCATCAGTGCCGCAGCGGGTTTGCTGCTTTCATCGTCCATGGGCTTTGCACAGGTGACACCGTCACATGAATCTGTCGAAGGCAGTTTTCCGGCAAAACCCTATTCACCATATGCCAATCGTACGATACCCGAGCGCCCGTTGTGGGGCGACACACACCTGCACACGGGCCTTTCGCTGGATGCGGGGGCCTTTGGTAACATTCTGGGCCCCGACGACGCATGGCGGTTTGCCAAGGGTGAACAGGTCACATCCTCCACAGGACAACCGCTGCGCCTCAGCCGCCCACTCGACTGGATGGTACTGACAGACCACACCGATTTGATGGGGTTTGCACCTGATCTTCAGGCCGGAAAACCCGGCGTCCTTGCCGACCCCAAAGGGCTTGAATGGTACGAAGGATATTCAGAGGGTGGTGAAGCTGCGGCAAAGGCCGCCTTTGATATCATCACAAACTTCTCCCAGATGACTCTGCCCGAAGTGCTGCTTGAATCTTATAGCCCCGGTGCGGATGCATTTGCTTTCACGTGGGAAAAAATCGTTCAGGCCGCCGAGACACACAACGACCCTGGCAAATTCACAGCCTTCATCGGCTTTGAATGGACCTCGGTTCCCAAGGGCTTCAACCTGCACCGCAACGTGATGCTGCGCGACGGGCCAGTACGGGCGCTGCAAGTTGTGCCGCCTGTGACACAGCCCCCTTATGGCAACACCGATCCAAAGTCCCTGTATCAGTGGCTTGAGGACTATCAGGCCAAGACCGGCGGGCGCGCTGTCGCCTTTGCGCACAACGGCAACCTGTCTAACGGCTGGATGTTCCCTACCGAAGAAACCTATCACGGTGGCAAGGTTGACGAGGAATACGTAAAGAACAGGGCGAAATGGGAACCCCACTATGAGGTCACCCAGATCAAGGGCGACGGCGAAGCCCACCCCTATCTCAGCCCGGATGACGAGTTTGCCGATTACGAAAACTGGGATGTCGGCAACCTTGATATTACACAGCTCAAGACCGACGACATGCTTGGCGGTGAATATGCCCGCGAGGCGCTCAAGCTTGGGTTGGCACTGGAAGCCAAGTTTGGCGTGAACCCGTATAAGTTCGGCATGGGCGGCGCGACTGACAGCCACACATCACTGACCACTGCGGAAGAAGAAAACTATTTCGGGAAATCCGTGAGTGCCGAACCCTCTGCGACGCGGGTGCTTCACCCCTTTGTAGAAAGCGAGCTGGGATCGTTTGAAGGGCACACACTGGTGGCCTCCGGCTATACCGCTGTATGGGCGACGGACAACACCCGCAGCGCCATCTTTGATGCGTTCAAACGCAAAGAGACCTATGCCACGACTGGCCCGCGCATCGCGCTGCGGTTCTTTGGGGGCTGGGACTTTGACGAAAATGATCTGCGCACCCGTATGCCCGCAGACATTGGATACACCAAAGGCGTTCCCATGGGATCAGACCTGCGTCCAAGAGAAAGCGACGCAGCGCCCAGCTTTATGGTCTACGCCCTGCGTGATCCTATCGGGGCCAACCTTGACCGTGTTCAGGTGGTCAAAGGCTGGATGGAAGCTGACGGAAGCCTGAAAGAACGCGTCTATGACGTTGTCTGGTCTGATGCCCGCGAACCGGGATCGGATGGCAAGCTGCCGCCGGTTGGCAACACCGTCGACATGGAAGCGGCCACATGGACCAACACCATTGGTGCGTCCGAGCTCGCCACGATCTGGACCGACCCGGACTTTGATCCGGCAGAGTCCGCGTTCTACTATGTGCGTGTTCTGGAAATTCCGACCCCGCGTTGGGTTCTCTATGACAAGGTACGCTATAATCTGGAACTGCCTGAAGAGGCCGAGCTGATCCATCAGGAGCGCGCCTATTCTTCACCGATCTGGTATTCACCGTCCTAAAGACTGGCGGAGACTCAAACAAAAAGGGGCGCATGATTTGCGCCCCATTTTTCGTGCCGTTTGTGGCCAGTCAAAGGTAAATCGGGGTCATGTCGCCGGATGCAAACCGTCGCAGCACCGCCGGGTAAAGCTTGTGTTCTTGCACAAGAACACGTGCGGCAAGATCATCAGCGGTATCCCCGTCAACAACCGGCACACGCGCCTGCCCCAATATGGGCCCATCGTCCAGCGCAGGCGTCACGAGATGCACAGAACACCCGTGTTCCGCGTCACCGGCCTCGAGCGCACGCGCATGGGTGTGCAACCCTTTGTATTTCGGCAAAAGCGAAGGATGAATGTTCAGCATCCGCCCTTCCCAAGGTGCCACGAACACTTCTGTCAAAACCCGCATGAACCCGGCCAGGCACACGATGTCGGGCTGCACCTGTTCCAGTTCGGCCTGCAATGCCGCTTCAAAGGCCACACGATCCCCCTTAAAGGGCCGGTGATCGACCACAGCCGTGGGAACCCCCATCTCGGCGGCCTTTTTCAGGCCACCCGCAGTCGCATCATTGGCAAGCACAAGCACTGGTTCGGCAGGATGGTCGCCAGACATCATGTCTTCGACCAGGCGCACCATGTTGGACCCGCCCCCCGAAATGAAGATGGCGACCCGTTTTTTCACAGCAGGCTGCCCGAATACCGCATGCCTTCTCCACCTGTAACAGTTCCCATACGGTAAACTGTTTCACCCTGCTCGATGAGCAAAGCTTCAAGCGCGTCGGCCTGTTCGGGATCAACCGACAGGATCATGCCAACGCCGCAGTTGAAGGTTTTGAGCAACTCGGATTCCGCCATGCCACCTGTGGCCGCCAGCCATTTAAAGACCGGTGGCAAGTCCCAAGCATTCAGATCGATGTCGGCGCCAAGATCATCCGGCAGGACACGTGGCAGGTTTTCGGTCAGACCGCCGCCAGTGATATGGGCCAGAGCGTGAACGCCCCCTGCCCGTACAGCTGCCAAAGCCTGTTTTACATACAAACGTGTCGGGGCCAGAAGTGCCGCGCCCAAGGTGCCTTCGTCAAACGGGCATGCATCGTCCCAGCCAAGACCGGAAATCTCGACCAGCTTGCGCACAAGACTATACCCGTTGGAGTGCACACCGTTCGAGGCCAACCCCAAAAGGACATCGCCCTCGGCAACATCTGCCGGTAGGTCCGCGCCACGTTCCATTGCCCCAACAGAGAAACCGGCGAGATCGAAATCGCCGTCGTCATACATGCCCGGCATCTCGGCAGTTTCACCGCCGATCAGAGCACAGCCCGATTGGAAACAGCCTTCGGCGATCCCTTCGATAATCCGCGCGGCCTGATCCGTCTCGAGCTTGCCTGTTGCGAAATAGTCGAGGAAAAACAATGGCTCGGCGCCCTGACAAACAAGATCATTCACGCACATCGCAACAAGATCAATGCCAACGCCGTCTACATTTCCGGTATCGATCGCGATACGCAGTTTGGTGCCAACCCCGTCGGTCGCCCCCACAAGGATCGGATCCACATAGCCCGCGGCCTTGAGATCGAACAAGGCACCAAAGCCGCCCAAACCGGCCATAACGCCTGACCGGTTGGTCCGTTTTGCTGCTGGTTTGATTCGGTCCACGAGCGCATTGCCCGCATCGATATCCACACCGGCGTCCGCGTAGGTGATACCGTTTTTACCTTCGGTCATGATGCACTCCGTCCTTTGAAGTGTTTCGAGGCCCACCTGCACTGCCGGTTCGGCCCGAAACGCCCATAACAATGTCAATTCTTGCGTTTTTCAACGATTCCGCCTCTCAGGAAAAGGCCGAAACATCTTAGCTTGCGCAGGCACTAGACCAACTCGCACTTGGAAGCAACGGTAAGCCTTGACGCGAGCGCATCTTCTGATAGCAAAAGGCCCACAAGGTAGGGCCTGTAGCTCAACTGGTTAGAGCAGAGCGCTCATAACGCTTTGGTTGCGGGTTCAAGTCCTGCCGGGCCTACCAATACAATCATAAAAAATTGAAATTAATCACTTTTTCAGAAATTTTTGCCCACTGGTGTCAGGTGCGAAAGAAAAGGTGGGAAAATCCAGCCAGAATAATCCAAAGTTTTGTCATCGCGACTTAAAGATTTCCCCCCCAAGACCGGACGCGAAAAAGCCCAGATCCGCGCCGTTATTTTCAATCATATTGTGTCCCACGCCGCCGCCCCAAGCACACCCCATAAATATCAATAGGTTGCAAAAGACGCGCCCCATAACGCTAGTCTTGAATCCCAATTATCCACGAGAAGAAGTCAGAGGAACAAAGAAGGTTTCGCGTTTGCTGATGGCCTATCCGTTGTAAACGTAGATCAACCGGCGTTTTTCCGGGATCACAATCAGCATTCCGATCCGGCCATGAGAAAAATAAGATCCTGAGGAAAAAACTGCTTCATTCGCCAAAAGCTCGATTTCAGCGTCAAACGGGATCCAAAAACCGTATTTTGCCATGTATGCGGCGATGCTTGGGCATGTCGGATGCTGAGTTATTGAGTAGAAATCACTCAATCCAGTGCCGCAACGTGCAGGGTCTGCCCAGGGTTTCCGTTTCTGGCACGGGTGTGGAGTGCCATTCATCATACCGTCCCTGCCATCCTGACCAACTGTTGGATGATAGGTTTTGGAGCCATTTTATTCCGCCCGCCTGAAGCGCTTCATAAGTAGCCTCGGGCATATCATAAACGATGATGCCGGTCTCGTTTCCGCCCGGCCCGAATCCCCAAGCTTCCTCGGCAACATAGATAATGCGCCAAACACCCATTTCCTCAGGGACAAACCGCAAATGATGCCGATAGAGGAACCCCTTCCATGCAAGGGCGGCGATACCCAAAACAATCATAAGCAATACAAGGGCTCTTTTAAGCATATTGTCAAAATCCGTTTAAAACAGGGCTGCATCTATGCGTGAGGTTTATGGAGCAAAACATCCAAGGGAGAAACCATCACTACGATTTTCAGGTGTGGGTCATGGCCAGCACAGCCCCCCATTGAGGTGTTCTGCGGACTTGAAGACCGGCTCCAGATGCGCCTTGATTTGGCCCCGCATGACACCCACGGCATCAAGCAACACGTTGAAAAAATGACGTTTTTGAAGGCGCAACGCGGCAAAGGATACTTCGACACATCGACCGACGGTGCGCGCAGCTGATCAGCCCCACCAAAATCATAAAAATACCTTATTATTATTCTACAACTCTGCCGCAGAGGCTGGCGCGTTATTTCCCGCCCTGTATGCACTTTGGTTCCCACTTTGAATCTCTCACCTTGTGGCCAAACTGCGATAGTTTTTTTTCAGGTCAAGAGATCCCTCTGGATTGGTGCTTTACTCATTTCTTGCTCTTGCGCGTGACCTGATACAAACTTCTCTAGACAAGTGAGAGGTCTGTTTTCGGCCGGTCCGGCCGATAAACGGATCAACGCGGCACCAATCACACAGAGGAGCGCGTCATGACATCTGAGATCACAGGGACACCACCAACCAATCCGACGCCCCCTCCTCAGGGCATGCCAGAGACCAACATCGTGACTGTCGATGACATCACCGCGTCGCTCAAGGCCGGGTTTTCAGACTTCTTGGCACGTCCTGTTATGAGCGGTTTCTTTGGTCTGTTTTATGCAGTGTTCGGAATACTGTTTGTGTGGTGCCTCGTCTCGCTTGGTAAAATCTGGATGATAATCCCCGCAATTGTCGGGTTTCCGCTGGTCGCGCCGTTTGCAGCAGCTGGGCTTTATGAAATGTCGCAGCGCCTGCAGACAGGAGAGAGCTTCGGCTGGTCTGAAATCCTTTCGGTCATGGTCCAACAACGAAAGCGCGAAATGGGCTGGATGGCGTTTACCACCCTGTTCATCTTCTGGGTCTGGGTTTACCAGGTTCGGCTTTGGCTTGCGATTATCCTGCAGGATGCGTCCTTTTCGGATTTTGACGGGTTCATGCACACTGTTTTCTTCACGCAAGAGGGCTGGATATTCCTGATCGTGGGCACTTGCGCGGGGGCCTTACTGTCTGCTGCTCTGTTTTCGGTAACCGTCGTCGCGATGCCGATGTTGCTCGAACGCGACGTCGATTTCGTTACCGCAATGCTCACATCCATTCGCGTCGTCAGGGACAATCCGGTGGTCATGCTCACATGGGCGGCCATCATTTCGGCCACCATCCTCTTGTCGTTGGTTCCGGCCTTTTTGGGCTTGATCTTCACGCTGCCGATCCTTGGTCATACGACATGGCACCTTTATCAGCGGGTCGTGCAGCCAATGGAAAATGAGTCAATCGCGGCTTCGTGAAAAAGTCCTGAGATCCGCGAGTTCCGGTATGAACTCTAAAGTGTGAACGGCCCAGAGCTGCCATTGAGGCGGGCCGTAGCGAATGGCGGCTCCGAGCCCACTTTACCCAATGCTGCAAAGTGCGAGAATGGCTGCTATGTGACCCAACGGATCAAAAATTCAGAGATGATACGGCCATCGCCTAGGGAGCTGTCACAGCAATCAATGACTATCTGTCGAAAACTCACGGGCGTTGGCTCATGATTGTGCTGCGAGCTCCTTTGCGTGCTCACGCAGCGCAAACTTTTGAATCTTGCCGGTCGACGTTCTGGGAATGGTTGTCACGACAAACCGACCGGGAACCTTGTAGGCTGCCAGCCTGCCACGGCACCATGTCCGCAGCGTCTCGGCGTCAATCTCCTGGCCCGGCGTCAGTTCGATGAACGCGCAGGGGGTTTCGCCCCATTTCTCATGCGGCATGGCGACAACAGCGGCAATCTCGATGGCGGGGTAGCTGTAAAGCACTTCTTCGACCTCGATCGAAGAAATGTTCTCGCCGCCCGAAATGATAATGTCCTTTGAGCGGTCCTTGAGCTGGATATAACCATCGGGATGGATCACGCCCAGATCGCCGGAATGGAACCAGCCGCCCTCAAAGGCCTGCTGCGTGGCAGAGGGGTTACGGAAATAGCCCTTCATCACGACGTTGCCGCGGAACATGACCTCGCCCATCGTCTCGCCGTCGCGTGGGACGGGCTCCATGGTTTCAGGATCAAGCACATCGAGCCCCTCAAGAGGCAGATAGCGCACGCCCTGGCGTGATTTCAGCCGCGCTTGTTCTTCGCCGGGTAGGGATGACCAGCTTTCATGCCAATCGTTCACCACGGCAGGGCCGTAGGTTTCGGTGAGCCCGTACAGGTGGGTTACGTCAAAGCCTGCGGTTTTCATATCAGCCAGCAGCTTTTCGGGGGGCGGTGCGGCGGCAGTGAAAAATTGCACAGTGTGATCGAGCGTACGCTGGACGTCCGAAGGTGCCGAGATCAGCAGCGACATGATGATCGGTGCGCCGCAGAGGTGGGTGACTTTTTCATCAGCGAGCGCGTTCCAGATCGGCTCGGCCCGGACTTGGCGCAGGCAGACATGTGTGCCGATGATCGCCGAGAGCGTCCATGGAAAGCACCAGCCGTTGCAGTGGAACATTGGCAAGGTCCAAAGGTAGACGGCATGCTTTTGCATCGACGTGGTCAACGCATTGCCTTGGGCCAGCAGATAGGCACCGCGGTGGTGCGAGACGACACCCTTGGGATCGCCTGTCGTCCCTGAGGTGTAGTTGATCGAGATCGCGTCCCATTCATCTTCGGGCATGAGCCAGTCAAACGCAGGATCGCCTCCTGCGACGATGTCTTCATAGTCTGGCCCGTCAAACGCCATGCGCGCGCCGTCATATTCAGGGTCATCCACCAAGATCACTAGAGGGTCGACCTCGGCCAGCACCAGCGCCTCTTGCATCAGCGGCAGGAACTCGGCATCAACGATGACGAGCTTCGACATCGCATGATCGAGCTGAAAGGCGATGATCGCCGCGTCCAGCCGCGTGTTGATCGAATGCAACACACCGCCGCACATGGGCACGCCATAGTGGCATTCGAGCATGGCTGGTGTGTTGGGCAGTATGGCCGAGACGGTATCGCCCCGCCCGATGCCTTTGTCCGCGAGGGCCGAGGCAAGCTGTCGCGCGCGGGCATAGAAGCTGGCATAGCTGCGCCGCAGGGGGCCATGGATGATGGCAGTATGTACGGGGAACACCGTGGCGGCGCGTTCAAGGAAGGTGAGCGGCGTCAGCGGCTGGTGGTTGGCCGGGGTGCGGTCCAGGTCGGTGTTGTAGGGGTTTGCACTCATTTTTTAAGCGTCCTGCCACTGGGGCGCGCGCTTTTCGATGAAGGCGCCGATGCCTTCCTCGGCGTCGCGCGCAAGCATGTTATCGACCATCACTTGGGACGCATAGTCATAGGCCTCCGCCAGCGGCATTTCGCGTTGTGCATAGAAGGCGCGCTTTCCGGTGGCCAGCGTCATCGACGACTTAGAGGCGATCTTGCGGGCCATTTCCAACGTCGCCTCTTGCAGCATGTCTTCGGGCACGGCGCGATTGACGAGACCCATCTCGGCGGCGCGGGCGGCAGGCGTCATGTCGCCTGTCAGAAGCATTTCCATCGCGTGTTTGGCCGAGACATTGCGCGACAGGGCGACCATGGGTGTCGAGCAGAAGAGGCCGATGTGAACGCCCGGCGTGCTGAACTGGGCCGTGTCCGCCGCAACCGCCATATCACAGCTGGCCACGAGTTGACAGCCCGCCGCGGTGGCGACGCCTGTCACTTCGGCGATCACCGGCTTGGGGCAGTTGACGATGCCCTGCATCACGCCCGAGCACATGGACATGACTTTGGCGAAGTGCGCTTTGCCGCCATCCGCGTCTGCGCGGCCTGCTGTCATTTCCTTGAGGTCGTGACCTGCACAAAAGGCCGGGCCATTGGCGGCAAGGATGATGACGCGCACCGCTGGGTTTTTCCCGGAATCGGCGATAGCTGTGCCCAAAGCGCCCAGCATCGCTTCGGAAAGCGCATTGCGGCGGGCCACATCATTAAACGTGAGACGAAGGACGCCATCATCACCCAGATCAGAGAGGAGAATGTCTGTCGTAGTCATGGGGCGCTCCTTTAGCGGATGTTGATCTCGACGCTGTCAGCCAGCGTGTTGGCGATAAAACAATAGCGGTGTGCGCGGTCCTGCATCTGGGCCAATTGCGCATCATCCACGGCAAAGCCGGTGTCAAAGCGCACCACCGGGTGCAAGTCGATTCGCGTGACCGACATCTGGCCCTTGGGGTTCTTGCCCAGATGCGCTTCGGCATAATCGTGATAGCTCGCCACGGGCCAGCCCGCCTTTGCCGCCAGAGCCAGGAAGGTCATCATATGACAGCTGGAGAGCGCGGAGGCCAGCGCTTGCTCAGGGTTGGTGTTGGCAGGTTCGCCGCCCCAGTCGGGCGCGGAATCGACCTGAACATCATAGCCACTGTTGTATTGGACGGTATGCTCGTTGGAGTATTTACCGGTTTGCAAAGCGGGCTCGGCGCGCTGCCAATGCAGCTCGATGGCAAGATCGGACATATCTTAGGTCTCTTGTTGGGCGAGAAGAAGTTGGGCGCGCGCGTCTTGATGCGCGCGCCGGGAAAGACGAGCAGCCTTAGGCCGCGGCGATCTTTTTCTTCGGGTCGTAGAAGGGGCGCTCCACGATCGTTGCGGGTGTCGGACCCGACTTGGTGACAACCTCAACCTCTGCGCCGATGTTGGCGCACTCGGCGTCGACCATCGCCAGCGCGATGTTCTTCTTAAGACGCGGCGAGTAGACCGCCGATGTCACCTTGCCGATCGCGTCGCGGCCGAAGTTGATCTGCCAGAAAGTCGTGTTCGGGCCGGTAAGCGGGTCGCAGTCGATCACGAGGCCGATCTGCCGGCGCTTGGGGCCTTCTTCCTTGATGCGGCGCAGTGCGGCCTTGCCGATGAAATCAGCTTCCATGTCGAGGTTCACAAGACGGTCAAAGCCGAGCTCGTAGGGGTTGGTGTGGATGTCGGCATCGGCATGGTAGGATAGCATGCCGCCCTCGATCCGGCGGATCGACGAGGTGTGCCCCGGCTTGAGGCCATGCTTCATGCCGGCGGCCATGATCCGTTCCCAAAGCTGATCGCCTTGTGAGCCGTCACGCAAGTAAAGTTCGTAGCCCAACTCACTTGACCAGCCTGTGCGCGAGACGATCAAAGGGATGCCATCCAGATCCACTTCTCGCAGCCAGTAGTATTTCAGGTCCATGATGTCTTCACCGAAGAGCTCTTGCATGATGAGACCCGAGTTCGGTCCCTGAAGTTGAAGCGGAGAGACATCAGGCTCGCAGATCGACACGTCCATGCCAGAATGCACGGCCACGCCCTGCGCCCAAAACAGGATGTCGCTGTCAGCCAGCGAAATCCAGTAGTGGTTTTCTGCAAGGCGCAGGAGGATCGGATCGTTCAGAATGCCGCCATCTGCGTTGGTGATCAGAATATACTTGCACTGGCCCACAGCCATCTTCGACAGATCGCGCGGGGTCAGCAACTGGACGAATTTCGCAGCGTCCGGCCCGGTGATCTCGACCTGGCGCTCGACGGCCACATCACACAGGATCGCCTCGTTTACGAGGTTCCAGAAGTTCTGCTCCGGATCGCCGAAATCACGGGGAATATACATATGGTTGTAAACAGAAAACCCCTTGGCGCCCCAGCGAACTGTCGCGTCAAAATACGGAGATTTGCGAATTTGTGTGCCGAAGCCAAAGCCGTCTGATTGTGTCATGTTTTCGCCCTCGTAGCAGGTGGTCTGACAGACCCGTGAAGTGGTAAAACCTGCTGGTGATATAGATCGAAAAACTTGGAGATACTGGACTTAAAAAAGCGCGTTCACAGGCTGAACGGCCTAATAAACCCGCGGTTTTCAGACTGTTCAGGCTGCGCCTGTTTTTCATGATCTGTTTGCGACAAGTTTTGCCAGATTTGGCCGACTCGTCTTGACCTGCCGTGTTGCGATGTAGGTCATGTAGCGGTCGATTTGCAGATCGGCTGACAGCATCTCTTCCATCATCGCTTGAAACGCAGCCAGGCTTGGCGTTGCGGTCTTCAACACATAATCCATCCCGCCACCTGTCGCGACGCAGTCTGTCACCTCATCCAAGCCCTGAATATGGGCTTCAAAGCGTTCGAAATCCGTCTTGCGATGATGGGTGAGCGAGACCGTCACGACGACTTGGGTGAAATCGACAATGCGCTCTAAAGCGAGCGTTGCGTGATACCCACGAATGTAGCCTGCAGCCTTTAGACGATCGAGCCGCGCCCAGCAGGGTGTTGGCGACAGGTTCACCAGCTCGGCCAATTTGGTTTTGCTCAGTTGTCCATACTGCTGAACAGCACTCAGAATGCGGATATCTGTTGCATCAAGGCTGAGTTTTTTCATGAGACAGTTACTCCGTTGGAGTGCAAGGCATAGTCTGACAATTGCCCAGGTTTTGGAAGATGAAGACATTTAGACGGTGAATGCCGAAAAATGCATCTCGTTTTCCGCCCCTTTCTCTCCCAAGACCGCCAATTTTGCCATTGCCACGTCTCAGGCCAGTAAACCTCCGACCCGAATTGAGGCACTGGAACACGACAAAGATCTACGCCGCGATGGGAACTTTGGCGCATCATTCGACGCAAATCTGTGCGGCAAGCAGACCTTGGCGCAGCCGCAGCGAAATGGTGCTTCGTCCGCGTTGCGGTCATTAGTGAAACTGCGGCTAATAGCCGTTTAGAGCCAAACTACTTGGTTCTGTGCTCTGCGCAAATGTCGGCTTTGTTCGGGCGGATCAACCTTTGGCTAAATCAAGCGTTGCAATGGCAAACAAGTGCGGCGGAATATTTTCGTTGCTCGCGGCACTGCGTCGAATCCATCAATCCGCCCCTTTTGCAAGTTGGGCGATTGATTGTGGCCTCTGGTGTCAGGAATGAAAGCCGGTTTGGCTCCGGCTTTTGCTCTCGAACTAAAACTCGATAATCGTTCGGATCGATTTGCCTTCGTGCATCAGATCAAAGCCCTTGTTGATGTCCTCAAGGCTGAGCTTGTGAG